>NZ_CP054923.1:2401737-4803474 GCF_013364215.1 Verrucosispora sp. NA02020
CCGCACTCTGCTGGCAGAGCGCTCCCAAGGCAACTGTAAGGTTTATTGACTATTCGGTGGCACGGTGTGACCATTGCTGCACCGCCGGGTGGCGGGGGGAGTCCGCGGCGGAGGATGACGGGGGTACGCGACCGCATGAGCGAGCGTCAGCGAGCGAATCATCGGTGCAGTGCGGTGGTGCCTCATGGCGGCCCGGAGCGTAGCGGAGGGCGGGCATGAGCGAGCGTCAGCGAGCGAATCTTCAGCGAGCGAACGGGAATCTGGCGGCGTTGGCCGCCGCGGTCCTGCAACCCGGGTTCGTCGGCACCGTACCGCCCGCGTGGGTCTGCCGCTGGCTCGGCGACGGCCTCGGCGCGGTGGTGTTGTTCAGCCGCAACGTCGTCGACCCGGAGCAGGTGGCGGCGCTCACCGCCGGGCTGCGGGCGGAGCGGCCGGACGTGATCGTGGCGATCGACGAGGAGGCGGGCGACGTCACCCGCATCGAGTCGGGTCGGGGCAGCACCCGGCCAGGCAACTTCGCTCTCGGCGTGGTGGACGACCCGGCCCTGACCGAGGAGGTCGCCCGCGACCTGGGTGTCGAACTCGCCGCGCTGGGCGTGACCCTGGACTACGCGCCGGACGCCGACGTCAACTCCAATCCGGACAATCCGGTGATCGGCGTCCGCTCGTTCGGTGCCGATCCGTCCGTGGTGGCCCGGCACACCACCGCCTGGGTGCACGGACTCCAGTCGGGCGGCGTGGCGGCCTGCGCCAAGCACTTCCCGGGGCACGGCGACACCCGGGTGGACTCCCATCACGACCTGCCCCGGATCAGCGGGGACCGGGATCGGCTGGACGCCGTCGAGCTGGCCCCGTTCCGGGCCGCCGTCGAAGCGGGCGTGCAGGCGGTGATGACCGGGCACCTGCTGGTGCCGGCGCTGGATCCGGAGCTGCCGGCGACGCTGAGCACCCGGATCCTGGGCGGCGTGCTCCGCGAGGAGATGGGCTTCAACGGCGTGGTGGTGACCGACGCGGTGGAGATGCAGGCGGTCGCCGGCCGGTACGGCCTCGCCGGTGCGGCGGTGCGGGCGTTGGCCGCCGGGGTGGACGCGATCTGTGTCGGCGGTGAGCACGCCGACGAGGAGACGGCCCGGCACCTGCGCGACGCCATCGTGGACGCGGTCGTGGCCGGGGACCTGCCGGAGGAGCGGCTGGCCGAGGCGGCGAAGCGGGTCGGTCAGCTCGCAGCCTGGACGGTGGCCGCCCGGACGGCCGGTGGACGTGTCCCGGTGCCGGCCGGCGGGTCGGGCGTCGGGCTGGTCGCCGCGCGGCGGGCGCTCCGGGTCACCCGTGCCGACGGGGGTGTCGCGCTGCCGTTGGCCGCCCCCGCGCACGTGGTCGAGTTCCAGCCGCCGCACAACATCGCGATCGGGGCCGAGACCCCGTGGGGAGTGGCCGCGCCGTTGACCGCGCTGGTGCCGGGCACCACCAGTGCCCGTTACGCGCGGGGCGAGGTGCCGGCCGACCCGGCCTTGGGCGCCGCCGGCCGACCGCTCGTCCTGGTGGTGCGCGACCTGCACCGGCACGACTGGATGCGGGCTGCCGTCGACCGGGTACTGGCGGACCGGCCCGACGCCGTGGTGGTGGAGTTGGGGGTGCCCGCACTGGTCACAGGCGCGGTGCACGTCGCCACGCACGGGGCCACCCGGGCCGCCGGTCGGGCCGTGGCCGAGCTGCTGGGTGGGACCGCCGTCACGCGGGGCTGGTGACCAGGTCCGCGTACTCGGGATGGCGCTCGATGTAGGCGTGCATGAACGGGCACTGCGGCACCACCCGCTGCCCCTGGGCGCGGACCTGGTCCAGGGTGCCGCGCATCAGTGCCGTGCCGACGCCCCTGTTCTGGAAGGCCGGGTCCACCTCGGTGTGCGTGAAGACCAGCGCCTCCCCCCGGGGAAGATATGTGGTGAACCCGGCCAGCGCGTCGTCGACCAGGATCTCGTAACGGTGCTTGGCGGCGTTCTCCTCGACCAGCATGCTCACCGACCCATTGTCCACCGCCGGTTCGGCACGCCGGGCCCGTTCGCCTACGTCTCGTACGCTGAGGCGGTGACGAACCGATCGCTCGCCGGCCACCGCCGGCGCACCCTCGCCTGGAGGGTCCCCACCCGCAAGTCGGCCGGTCTGCTGGCCGGACTCGCACTCGGTGCCGCCCTGCTCATGGGGTGCAGCTCCGAGGGTGCCCGCACCGACTGCGGGCTGGACGCCTGCACGGTGACCTTCGACCGGGGGGTGGACGCGCGCGCCAACATTCTCGGTGTCGAGGCCCGGCTCGTCGAGGCCCAGGACGACGTGGTGACCATCGAGGTCGCCGGTGAGCAACTGTCGCTGACCGTCGGCCAGCAGGCCGCCGATGTCGGCGGCCTGGCGGTCACCCTGGACAGCGTCACCGATGCCGAGGTCAAGGTACGCATCTCGCGCAATTCCGGCTGACGCCGACAGCCGTCCGATCCGTCCGTCCCGCCGTCGCTTCCCCGCGGCGGCGGGACACGTTTGGAAATCTTCGCGTCCGGAGATTGAGGCCCCATGTCTCTCACCCGGAACGCCGAAGCCACCGCCGCCCGTACGGCCGACAGCCGGTGGCTGGAACTCCTCGCCCGGGCCGGTTTCATCGGCTACGGGATCGTGCACCTGTTGTTCGGTTGGTTGGCGTTGCAGATCGCATTCGGCAACTCCTCCGACGACGGTGACCAGTCCGGCGCGCTGCGGACACTCGCCGCGCAGCCGATGGGCACATTCGTGGTCATCGCCATCGCCGTCGGCATGGTCGCCATGGCGATCTGGCAGGCCCTCGAAGCCGCCGTCGGGCACCAGACCGAGAGCGGCAACGACCGGATCAAGGAGCGGGTCTTCTCCGCCGCCCGCGCGGTCATCTACCTCTGGCTGGCCTGGACGGCCTGGAAGGTCTTCTCCAACGCCAACTCCGACAGCGCCTCCCAGCAGGAGGAGATGACGGCCCGTCTGATGGAGTCGACCGGCGGTCGGTGGCTGGTCGGTCTCGCCGGCCTGGTCCTCATCGGTGTCGGCGTCGGCATGTTCATCTACGGCGTCAAGAAGAAGTTCATGAAGCGGCTGAAGACCGGCGAGATGAACGCCAAGACCACCCAGCTCGCCCGGCGGCTCGGCATGGCCGGCTACACCGCCCGGGGCAGCGCGTTCGCGGTGACCGGAGTGCTGGTCGTGCTGGCCGCGGTCAACTACGACCCGGAGAAGGCCCGGGGCCTGGACGCCGCCCTGCGGACGCTGCGGGACCAGGCGTTCGGCACCATCCTGCTGTCGCTCGTCGGCCTGGGCATCGCCGCCTTCGGCCTGTACTGCTTCCTCCAGGCCCGCTACCGCAAGGTCTGAGGTACTCCGTCCCGACGCCGGCCATCGCAGCACCGCTGCGGTGGCCGGTTTCGACGGTCCGGGGCAGACTTGCCCCTTTGCGTGGATCTTGTTGTCGGTCCGGAAGGAGAACCACACGTGCACAGCTACCTCGTGACGGTCGTCGCCGCGCTCGCCGCGGCGGCGATCGCCATCGCCGTGGTCGAGGTGGTGCATCGCTCGATCCGGCGGTGGGGCCACCGGTCACGACTCCTGATGGAGTTGACCGAGCACGCCCACCGCTCGTTCCAGATCGCGGCCACCGTGCTGGCCGTGCAGTTCGCCGTCCGGTTCAGCACCGGCTACGCGGTCGGCACCGGGTGGCGGCAGGCGCTGCTGCACATGCTGGTGCTCGCGGTCATCGCGGCCACCGCCTGGCTGGTCACCTCGCTGCTGGTGGTAGTGGAGGACACCGCGCTGGCCCGGTTCCGGGTGGACGTGCCGGACAACCGGCACGCCCGCCGGGTCCGCACCCAGGTCGTCATGCTGCGCCGGGTGACCATCGTGGTGATCGTGGTGCTCACCGTCGGCGTGATGCTGATGACGTTCCCGGCCGTCCGCGGCATCGGTGCCGGTGTGCTGACCAGCGCCGGTGTGGTCGGTATCGTCGCCGCGCTGGCCGCGCAGAGCCTGCTCGGCAACGTCTTCGCGGGCCTGCAACTCGCCTTCAGCGACGCGGTCCGTCTGGACGACGTGGTCGTGGTCGAGGGGGAGTGGGGCCGGATCGAGGAGCTGACCCTCAGCTACGTGGTGGTGCAGATCTGGGACGACCGACGGTTGATCCTGCCCACCTCCTACTTCACCAGCACCCCGTTCCAGAACTGGACGCGGACCGAGGCGGCGGTGCTCGGCACGGCGGAGTTCGACGTCGACTGGTCGCTCCCGGTGCAGGCGATGCGGGAGGAGTTGCGTCGCCTGGTCGAGGGCACCGAGCTCTGGGACGGTCGGGTCTGCGTACTTCAGGTGACGGACGCGACCGGCGGCATGGTCAAGCTGCGGGCGTTGGTGAGCGCCGCCAGCGCCGGCGCGTTGTGGGACCTGCGCTGCCTGGTCCGCGAGCACATGGTGGCCTGGGTACGCGACCAGCGGCCCACCGCGTTGCCACGGCTGCGGACCGAGGTCGGTGACGGTGCCGGCTCGCTGCCGTGGCAGTGGGTGAACCCCAAGCGGCGGGTCCGCCGCTTCGAGGACGGGGAGGTCCCCGACGACGCCCGCCTCTTCGGCGGCAGCGACGACGGCGACGCCCGCAGCGAAGCCTTCGTCGGTCCCGACGAGCCCGTCGAGGCGCGTCGCTGACGCCGATCGGGTGCGGACGCCCGAACGGGACGGGCCGGGAAGGTTTGACGGAACGTGTACCGGGGACCTCGTGCGGGACGCCCTGCTCCTTCTTCGCAGACAGGATTGGCGGGCGGCTACTTCGGGCATACAGCGCGGTGACGACGAGAGGGGGACAGCATGGCTGACGTGGCTGACGTCCGTACATCCCACAACGGAAGCGAGCCCTCCACCGCCGAGCTGGTCCAGCGGGCGACGGAGCAGGTGTCTCGCCTGGTCCGGGACGAGCTCGCGCTGGCCCGTGCGGAGCTGACAGAGAAGGGCAAGCACGCGGGTATCGGCGTCGGCCTGCTGGCCGGCGGCGGCGCACTGGCCTTCCTGGGTCTCGGCGCGCTGATCACCGCCGCGATCCTGCTGCTGGCCCTGGTCCTACCGGCGTGGGCGGCCGCGCTCATCGTGGCGGCGGTCGTCTTCCTGATCGCCGGCGTCCTCGCGCTGCTCGGCAAGAAGCAGGTCAGCCAGGCGGTGCCGCCGGTGCCGCAGGCGACCGTGCAGAGCCTGCGGGCCGACGTGGACGTGGTCAGCGCGGCGGTGAAGGACAGGGGACGGGCATGACACACAACGGGACGCGCAACGGGCACGGCAACGGGACCGGTGACCCTGACGCGCTGCGGGCGGAGATCCGGCGGACCCGGGTCGAGCTGGGCGAGACGGTGGAGGCGCTGGCCGCCAAGGCCGACGTCAAGAAGCGGTTGAAGTCCTCGGCGGACCAGGCCCGCGAGCGGGTCCGGGAGCAGGCGGCGTTGACCGTCGCCCGGGTCCGTGGCCAGGCGGCGCTGACCCATCCGCCGGTGCGGGGACGGCACGGTCCGGCGCCGTTCGTCGCCCTCGCGGCGGGTGCGATCGTGACCGCCGTGGTGCTGATGATCATTCGAGGGAGGCGTGGGTGAGCAAGGGGTTGAGCAAGGTCGCCTACCGGCCGGTGGGCATCGTGGCCGGCATCGCCGCGGGTGCGCTCGCGGGTGCCATCTTCCGGCAGGTGTGGAAGATGACCGCCGGCGACGGTGACGCCCCCGATCCCGTCGACGAGGACCGCCACTGGGGCGAGATCCTCGCGGCGGCGGCGTTGCAGGGCGCCATCTTCTCCGTCGTCCGGGCGGCCGTGGACCGTGGCGGCGCGGTGGGCGTACGCCGGTTGACCGGCCGCTGGCCCGACTAGCTTCGCCGTGCCCGAGACCGACCCGGCCCCCTCGTCCGTAACCCGGTCGAGGGGGCCTTTTGCCCTACCTCGCGCATGCCGCACAGCGGATCTTTCGCATCCGTCAGGTCACATGTCGGAGAATTTCGTCGGGTAGGCTGTGCAGAGTTTTTGCGTACGTGGTTTGCTGTTCCACGCTGTTGAGAGATGGCGTGGGTTGAGAGAAGTCTCCTTCATTGGGGGCCGCCTCAGGCGCCGCTGCTCGAAAACGGCCAACCGGCCGCACGGCGTGCTCGGCCGCCAGTTTTAGAAGGAGATACACATGGCGCAGGGAACCGTGAAGTGGTTCAACGCTGACAAGGGCTTCGGCTTCATCACCGTCGACGGCGGGGGTGCTGACGTGTTCGTCCACTTCTCGGCCATCCAGTCCAGCGGCTACCGGTCGCTGGAGGAGAACCAGCGGGTGGAGTTCGAGATCGCCCAGGGCCAGAAGGGTCCGCAGGCCGAGCAGGTCCGCCCCCTCTGACGCACCGGTCGGCGACCGCCGGCCGCCAGATGGCGAGGCTGTCCCCGCCCAGGTGCAAAAGCCCCGCGTTCCGTACGGACGCGGGGCTTTCCGCATCCGTCGGTCAGCGCCGCGTCCGGGCCCGCATGCCCCACCAGAGCAGCGCCACACCAGCGAGGGCCAGCAGCGGACCGAGTACGGCCCAGATCCGCTGATCGGTCATCAGGCCGTCCTCGACGTACCCGAGGCCCTGCACCGTCCAGACCGCCCCGACCACCACGGCCAGCAGGCCGAGCGTGAGTCGGAACCAGCCGCTCATCCGCTCCGGCGGGGCCGGGTTCTGCGCCACCGGGCTTCCCGTGCCGCCGGCCACCTCCCCGGTCACCATCGCTGGTGCACCTGCGGACGGATCAGCTCGTCGTAGACGGCGGCGACGGCGGCCTGCTCGTCCGTCGACAGTGGCCGCTGACCGGCCACCACGGCGTTGCCCCGGGCCTGGTCCGCGTCGCGGGCGCCCGGGATGACCACGGTGACCCCGTGCTGGTCGAGCACCCACCGCAGGGCGAACTGGGCCATCGTCCGGTCGTCGCCGACCAGCGGGGCGAGTCGGCGTACCGCCTCCAGCCCGAGCGTGTAGTCGACGCCGGAGAACGTCTCGCCGACGTCGAACGCCTCCCCGTGCCGGTTGAAGGAGCGGTGGTCGTCGGCGGCGAAGGTGGTCCGCTCGTCGTACCGGCCGGAGAGCAGCCCGCTGGCCAGCGGTACGCGGGCGATGACGCCCACCCCGGCGGCCGAGGCGGCCGGCAGCACCTGCTCCAGCGGCTTGTGGCGCAACGCGTTCAGGATGATCTGGACGCTGGACACCCCCGGGCGGGCGATCGCGGTGAGCGCCTCGTCGCAGGTCTCCACGCTGACGCCGTACGCGGCGATGCGCTTCTCTGCGACGAGGGTGTCCAGGGCGTCGAAGACCGCGTCGGTGGCGAACACGGGCGTCGGCGGGCAGTGCAACTGCACCAGGTCCAGCGTGTCGACGCCGAGGTTGGCCCGCGAACGATCGGTCCAGTCACGGAAATTGTCCAGAATGTACGCATCGGGGGTCTGTGCCACCCGACGCCCCATCTTGGTGGCCACCGTCAGCCCGGCGTCCGGGTGGGCCGCCAGGTACCGCCCGATGAGCTGCTCGCTGCGGCCGTCGCCATAGACGTCGGCGGTGTCCAGGAAGGTGATGCCGGCGTCGACCGCGGCGTCCAGCACCGCCATGGCGTCGTCCTCGGTGACCGTGCCCCAGTCGGCGCCGAGCTGCCAGGCGCCGAGCCCGACCACGCCGACCTGTCGGCCCATCCGGGGGAAGGTGCGTTGCTCCATGCGACCGAGCCTAGTGACCCCTGGCGTCCGTGCCGAGGCCGGGCCGCGCGCCCGACCCGGCTGGACGTGCCGCCCCCTGATCGCGCCGACGGCCTGCAAGACTGCGCACGGACCGTCGTCGTCGCCGGTGTACCGGTGTCATCGCCCAGGAGAAAACGTGACCGATCTGCGTACCTTCATCGCCGGACTGCCCAAGGTCGAACTGCACGTGCACCACGTCGGTTCCGCCTCGCCCCGGATCGTCGCCGAGCTGGCCGCCCGCCACGAGGGGCGTACGCCGGTCCCCACCGACCCGCAACTGCTCGCCGACTACTTCGTCTTCCGCGACTTCGCGCACTTCGTCGAGCTGTACCTGAGCGTCGTCGACCTGGTTCGCGACCAGGAGGACGTCTGGATCCTCACCCACGAGGTGGCCCGGGAGTTGGCCCGCCAGCAGGTGCGCTACGCCGAGTTGACGGTGACGCCGTACTCGCACGTGAGCCGGGGCATCCCGGCACCGGCGTTCTGCGAGGCGATCGAGGACGCCCGCAAGCGGGCCGCCGCCGACTTCGGCATCGAGCTGCGCTGGTGCTTCGACATCCCCGGCGAGGCGGGCCTGCCGGCCGCCGAGGAGACGCTGCGGATCGCCCTCGACGAGCGCCCGGACGGGCTGGTCAGCTTCGGCCTGGGCGGCCCCGAGATCGGGGTGCCCCGGCCGCAGTTCAAGCCCTACTTCGACCAGGCCCGGGCGGCGGGGCTGCACTCGGTGCCGCACGCGGGGGAGACCACGGGCCCGCAGACCGTCTGGGACGCCCTGCGCGAGCTGGGCGCCGAGCGGATCGGTCACGGCATCTCCGCCGCACAGGACCCGGAACTGCTGGCGTACCTCGCCGAGCGGCAGATCGCCATGGAGGTCTGCCCGACCTCCAACGTCCGGACCCGGGCGGTGGCCGTCATCGAGGAGCACCCGTTGCCGACGCTGGTCGAGGCCGGGCTGCTGGTGACGATCAACTCCGACGACCCGCCGATGTTCGGCACCACCCTCGACGACGAGTACGCGGTGGCCGCCCGACTGCTCGACGCCGGCCCGGAGCAGGTGGCGGCGTTGGCCCGCAACGCGGTGGCCGCCTCGTTCCTCGACCCGGCGGGCAAACAGCGGATCATCGCGGAGATCGACGCCTACCTGGCCGCCGCGCGCGACTGACCGCGCGGTCCGTGGGGACGTCCCCGGTCCCGGCCGACCCCGGTCGGGACCGGCGGAGGCATCGAGGTGCGCGCGACGGGAGGAGGTGTGGGGGGACCGTGTCTCCCGCCGCGCGCACGGCTCCGCCGGCCGATGTGCGCTGGGAGCGGTAGGCCGGCGGAACTGCTGGTTTCGGACCTGATCCTGACACCCGTACCGGGCCAATGGGACGTCGTTAATTCGGATCTAAGGAAGACTTGTGCCGCCGCACAACCCGGCGGCTCGTGCCGTCGTCAGCCGTCGGTGGGCCGTTGCCTCGGCCAGCGCCGGCCGCTGCCCTTCTGCTCCCGCGCCTCCCGCGCCATCCGACCCACCAGGCCGAACCGGCTGACCTGCCGGGGCGTCGCCTCCGGGTCGGCGAGCAGCATCACCACGCTGGCGCCGCCGAGTCGGGCCCGGTCGATGCTCACCGAACCGTTGGCCTGCAACGCCACCCGCTTGGCGATGTCCAGCCCGAGGCCGGTGGAGCCCTGGTCGCTGGTGCCCCGGCGCAGCGCGCGATCCGGGTTGGCGATGCCCGGCCCGGCGTCGTCGATCCGGATGGCCACGTACCCGTCGCGGCGGGACACCGCCACCTCGAACGCGGTGCCCTGCGGGGTGTAGCGGAACACGTTGCCGATCACCGCGTCGAGCGCGGCGGCCAACTCGGCCCGGGGCACCGGCGCCGGGATCCGCAACTGGGCGCCGACCACCCGGTGCGGGCGGTTCTGGTCGCCGGCGAGGGCCGCCCAGAACACCATCCGGTCCCGGACCACCTCGCTCACGTCGCACATCGCCGGTGCCGCCTCGGTGGCCACCGCCTTGCGGGTGGTCTTGATCAGCACGTCGATCTCACCCTCCAGGGTGACGATCGCCTGCCGGATCCGCCGGATGCCGCGTCGGTGGTCCAGCTCCGCCTGGCTGAACGCGTCCACGCTGGTGTCGTCGGACTCCAGCGCCTCCGCGTCGAGCCGGAGCACGGTCAGCGGGGTCCGCAGCCGGTGGGACAGGTCCGCCACCAGCTCCCGCTCCTCGGTGCGGGCCGCGACGAACCGCTCCGCCATCCGGTTGAACGCGTGCCCGGCCTCGGCCAGCTCGCGCGGGCCGCTCGGCTCCACGCGTACGCCCAGGTCGCCGTCGCTGACCGCGCGGGCCGCCTTGACCAGCCCCCGGGTGGCGTCGACCGTACGGGCGGCGAGCCGGTCCACCACCAGCACGGCGGCACCCACCAGGGCGACGGCCACTCCGACCAGCAGCCACCAGCGGCCCGAACCGCCGAGCGCCTCGTCCGAGACGAAGACCTCCACCACGGCCGTCCGGTCGCCCAGCACCACCGGGTCCAGCCGCAGCACCCCGCCGTCGACGTCGACCACCAGTGAACGTCCCTCGGCGCGGGCCCGGTCGAGCTGGCCTGCGTCGGCGCGTCCGGCCCCGGCGTCCACGTCGTCGAGACCGTGCACCACCGGGCGGGTCGCCGGGTCGACGCCGCTCGCCTCGATCGCGCGCTCCACCAGCACCGGCTGGGTACTCACCGCGAGCGCGCCGGTGACCAGCGCGCTGCGCCGGGCCGCGTCGGCGATCGCCTCGTCGCGGGCCTGGCCGCCCAGGGTCAGGCCGAGCGGGATCAGGAAGGCCAGTGCCAGCAGGATGCCGGTGCCGCCGGTCAGCAGCGCCAGCGAGCGCCTCAGTCCGGCGCCACCAGCCGGAAGCCCACCCCCCGCACGGTGCGAAGGTAGCGGGGTTTCGCCGCGGACTCGCCCATTTTGCGGCGTAGCCAGTACAGGTGCACGTCGATTGTCTGGTCCTCGCCGACCGATGGCTGCCGCCATACCTCCTCCAAGAGTTCCCGCCGGGACACTACCCGGCCAGGTCGGGCGGCGAGATAGGCCAGCAGGTCGAATTCCTTACGTGTCAGCGCCAGCGCCTCACCGTCCAGGAGGGCGCTGCGTTCACCGACGTCGACCCGGAGCCCGCCGACGCTGTGCACGGCCGGTGCCACGCCGCGACTGGCGCGGCCGACCCGGCGCAGCACGGTGGTGATCCGCGCGTCCAGGTGCGCGCCGGTGAACGGTTTGACCATGTAGTCGTCGGCGCCGGCCCGCAGCAGCTTCACCACGGACTGCTCGTCGTCGCGGGCGGTGGCGATGATGATCGGTACGTCGGTGATGCCGCGCAGCATCCGCAGCGCGTCCGACCCGTCCAGGTCCGGCAGGCCCAGGTCGAGCACGACCAGATCGGGGGTCTCGGCGGCCACCCGGCGCAGCGCGTCCAGCGCGGTGCCGACCGCGTGCACAGCGTGGCCCCGGTCGGTGAGGGAACGAAGCATCGCGCCGCGTACGACGTGATCGTCTTCGACCAGCAGGACGGTGGCCACGCCAGAACGGTACTCGGAGTGGCGCGGTACGTCGTTGCGGCCCACCCGACAACGCGCCAAGCTGGTACGACGACGAGGCCGACCCTCAGCGGTTCGCGCCGGCCTCGACCACCTCGTCGTCGCGGCGCTGCGCCGGGTCCGCGTCGGCCGTCGGCTCGGCGGTGGGCTGCTCGTCGAGGACCGACCGGTCGATCTCCTCGGCGGTGCGGCGGCGGCGTCGACTGATCAGCCAGCCGATCACCGCGCCGCCGCCGAGACCGGCGACCAGGCCGGCGGCGAGCAGGCTGTTGGCGTTCGGGCCCTCGTCGGGCGTGGCGGCGGCCGGCGCGGGATCGCCCGGCGCGGCCCCGCCGGGGGCCGCGCCGTGAGCGCCGTGGGCGGCACCCGGGTACGCCGGGTCGCCCGGGGTGAGGGTCAGCGCGGGCAGCGGACGCTGGCCGGGACCGTTGCCCCAGTGCACCTGGAGGCCGTCGGCGTAGGTCTGGGTCAGCGCGAACTGCACCTGCTCGGTCTGCGGCAGCGGCGCCATCGAGAACACCAGCCGGGCCGGTCCCTGCGCCGCCGGCCCCGAGGCCCGGGTCCAGGTCAACGCGGCGGTCACCACGTCGGTCGCCGGGCCGTGCATGCCCGCGATCGGGACGTCCAGTTTGCGGGGAGTGATCGCGGGTGCCCAGCCCTCCACCGAGAGCGGATACACCTCGGCCACCGGCGTCTCCACCGGCATCCGGATCTCGATCCGTTCGGTCCGGACCCCGGGCCGCTCGTCGGGCACCACGAACTCGAGCTTGACCGAGTTGCCCTGCTGGGCCTCGGCCGGAGTGAACGTCACACCGTCGGCCCACGCCGTGCTCGCGGGCCAAAGCAGTACCCCGGCCGTGGCCAGGGCGGCCACCAGCGCGCCCCGGCGTCGACGGCTGCCGCCGCGCGTCATCGCCATGCTGGGTTCCCCTCCACATCGACGTGGCCGGAACCGGCTCCGGCCACACCTGGTAGTTCGGATCCCGGGCCGAAAAGGTTCAACGGTGGCGGGATTCGTCCCCTACGGTGTCGGGGACGGTGGCCACCACGCCGACCGATACCATCGCGGTGAGCCGTCACCGGCACCTTTCCGTCACATCTGCTGCGAGGAGTTCACCCGTGTCCGCACCCCGTACCCCCGCCGTGGCCGACCCCGTCGTCGTCGCCGCCGGGACCACGGCGGCCGACGCGGTGGCGGCGGCCGGGTTGCCCACCACCGGCCCGAAGGCGATCGTGGTGGTCCGCGACCCGCAGGGCACCCTGCGCGACCTGGACTGGCGTCCGGCCGAGGAGACCGCCGTCGAGCCGGTCGCGCTGGACTCGCCGGACGGGCTCGACGTGCTGCGGCACTCGACCGCCCACGTGCTGGCCCAGGCGGTGCAGGACGTCTTCCCCGAGGCCCGCCTCGGCATCGGTCCGCCGATCGAGAACGGCTTCTACTACGACTTCGCGGTGGAGAAGCCCTTCCAGCCGGACGACCTCGCCAAGGTCGAGAAGCGGATGCAGGAGATCGTCAAGTCCGGACAGCGGTTCCGGCGGCGGCGCTTCGACAGCCTCGACGAGGCCAAGGTCGAGCTGGCCGCCGAGCCGTTCAAGCTGGAGCTCATCGACGTCAAGGGCGAGGGGCTGGACTCCTCCGAGGTGATGGAGGTGGGCGGCGGCGAGCTGACCATCTACGACAACCTCGCCGCCGACTCCGACAAGGTCTGCTGGTCCGACCTGTGCCGGGGCCCGCACCTGCCCAACACCCGGCTGATCGGCGCGTTCAAGCTGATGCGCTCGGCCGCCGCGTACTGGCGGGGTAGCGAGAAGAACCCCCAGCTCCAGCGGGTGTACGGCACCGCGTGGCCGACCCGGGACGCGCTCAAGGCGTACCTGAAGCTGCTGGAGGAGGCGGCCCGGCGCGACCACCGCAAGCTCGGCGCGGACCTCGACCTGTTCAGCTTCCCCGACGAGCTCGGCTCCGGCCTGGCGGTCTTCCACCCCAAGGGCGGCATCATCCGCCGCGAGATGGAGAACTACTCGCGGATCAAGCACGAGCAGGCCGGGTACGACTTCGTCAACACCCCGCACATCACCAAGGGCCACCTCTACGAGGTCTCCGGGCACCTCGACTGGTACGCCGACGGCATGTTCCCGCCCATGGAGGTGGACGGCGCCAGCTACTACCTCAAGCCGATGAACTGCCCGATGCACGACCTGATCTTCCGGTCCCGTGGTCGCTCCTACCGCGAGTTGCCGCTGCGGATGTTCGAGTTCGGCACGGTCTACCGGTACGAGAAGTCCGGTGTGGTGCACGGCCTGACCCGGGTGCGCGGCATGACCCAGGACGACGCGCACATCTTCTGCTCCGAGGAGCAGATGGCGGGGGAGCTGAAGTCCCTGCTCGCCTTCGTGCTCGAACTCCTGCGCGACTACGGGCTGGACGACTTCTATCTGGAGCTGTCCACCCGCAACCCGGAGAAGTCGGTCGGCACCGACGAGAACTGGGAGCGGGCCACCGAGGCGCTGCGGTCGGCGGCCGAGGAGTCCGGCCTGGACCTGGTGCCCGACCCGGGTGGCGCGGCCTTCTACGGCCCCAAGATCTCCGTGCAGGCCAAGGACGCCATCGGCCGGACCTGGCAGATGTCCACCATCCAGGTCGACTTCAACCTGCCGGAGCGCTTCGGTCTGGAGTACCAGGCCGCCGACGGCACCCGGCAGCGGCCGGTCATGATCCACCGGGCGTTGTTCGGCTCGATCGAGCGGTTCTTCGGCGTGCTCACCGAGCACTACGCCGGGGCGTTCCCGGCCTGGCTGGCCCCGGTGCAGGTGGTCGGCATCCCGATCCGTGAGGACCACGCCGACTATCTGCACGGCTTCGTCGCCGCGCTGCGCGCCGAGGGCGTCCGCGCCCAGGTGGACGCCGGTGACGACCGGATGCAGAAGAAGATCCGCACCGCCCAGCAGCAGAAGATCCCGTTCATGGTGATCGCGGGGGACGACGACGTGGCCGCCGGCACCGTCTCGTTCCGCTACCGTGACGGCTCGCAGCGCAACGGGGTGCCGCTGGACGAGGCGGTCTCCCACGTACTCGACGTCGTCCGCACCCGCACCAACGTCGGCCCCTCCGCCCAGATGTAAGGAAGGGCACCTTATTAACGCCTGCGGTAGAGCAGGGGACCCTTCCTCACATCACAGCGCGTGCCGCTCCACTGATCACGACGCGTGCCGCTTCTGCGCTCACGACGGGTGCCGGGCCGAGGCTCGGCACCCGCCCGTCGGGGCCGTAGGATCGCCGGTGTGACTGGGGGAGCGGACGAGCACAGCGACAGGGACATGGCCGACGGGCTGGACCGGCTCTGGACGCCCCACCGGATGACCTACATCTCCGGCGAGGACCGACCCGAGGGCGGGTACGAGCAGCCCTCCGGTTGCCCGTTCTGCCTGGCGCCGGCCCGGTCGGCGGAGGAGAGCCTGGTCGTGGCGCGGGGCGAGCACGTCTTCGTGGTGCTCAACCTCTATCCGTACAACCCGGGGCATCTGCTGGTCTGCCCGTACCGCCACGTGGCCGACTACACCGACCTGGACGAGCCGGAGACGGTCGAGCTGGCGTCGTTCACCCAGGCCGCCATGCGGGTGATCCGCAAGGTCAGCAATGCGCACGGCTTCAACCTGGGGATGAACCAGGGCGGGGTGGCGGGCGCCGGCATCGCCGCCCACCTGCACCAGCACGTGGTGCCTCGTTGGGGCGGCGACGCCAACTTCATGCCGGTGATCGGGCAGACCAAGGTGTTGCCGCAACTGCTCGGCGACACCCGGGACCTGCTCGTACGCGCCTGGCCGACCTGACCTCACCCGCGCCTCTCGCGCCGCGCCTCCGGCACTCCTGGGCTCCGCGCCTCGCCTCCGCCCTGGGTCCGGCGAGGTGTGCGCCGACCGCTACCGCTGCGCCGCCTTTGCTCTGCTCCACCCCACGCAACGGTTACGCGCTGAAGTCGATGCGTATCGGTGAGCAGAGCAAAGGGGGCGGGGAGGGAAACCGGATCCGGGCCGATCCGCAGGTCGTCCGGGTGGGGCACGAAACGGGGCGGATCCGGGTCGATCAGGGGTGATCCGTGGGAGACGGTCCCCCGTACGGATGATCGTGCTGGATGTCTGTCAAACCCTGTCCGGAAGATGGCACGATGCGCCGGTGGCGGAGTCGACGCGGACGCTCGGGCGCAGCGGGATCGAGGTCAGCGCCCTCGGCATGGGCTGCTGGGCGATCGCTGGCCCCTGGTCCGAGGGACACACCCCGCTCGGCTGGGGGGCGGTCGACGACGAGGAGTCCGTCCGGGCGGTCCGCCGCGCCCTCGACCTCGGCGTGACCCTCTTCGACACCGCCGACTCGTACGGTGCCGGGCACGGTGAACGGCTCCTCGGCCGGGCCCTGGGCCGCCGGCGCGACGAGGCGGTGATCGCCACCAAGTGGGGGTACACGTTCGACGAGCGGTCCCGGCAGGCAACCGGCAGGGACGCGTCCCCGGCATACCTGCACCGGGCGGTACGGGACTCGCTGCGCCGTATCGGCACCGATCGGATCGACCTGTACCAACTGCACCTGGCCGACCTGCCGGTGGCCCCGGCGCAGGCGTTGATCGGCGTCCTGGAGGACCTGGTCACCGACGGGCTGGTGCGGGCGTACGGCTGGAGCACCGACCGGGTCGACCGGGCCGTCGCGCTCGGTCAGGACGCCCGGCACGGCGCGGTCGTCCAGCACAGCCTGTCGGTCCTCCGGGACGCCCCCGACCTGCTCGCGGTCTGCGACAAGTACGACCTGGCCAGCGTCAACCGGGGGCCGCTGGGGATGGGGCTGCTCACCGGCAAGTACCACCACTGTTCGACGCTGCCGCACGACGACGTCCGGGGGATGACCTCGGGATGGCTGGAGTGGTTCCGGGGTGGGCGGCCCGCGCCGGAGTGGCTGCGTCGGGTGCACGCCGTGCGGGCGGCGCTGACCGCCGACGGGCGCACCCTGGCGCAGGGCGCGCTGGGCTGGATCTGGGCCCGCAGCGACCGCACCATCCCGATTCCGGGGTGCCGTACGGTCGCCCAGGTCGAGGAGAACGCCGCCGCCCTGGCCCTCGGTCCGCTGCGCCCGGATCACTTCGCCGAGGTCGAACGCCGACTCGCCGCCCTGCGCTCGGCCGCCCTGCGTGAGGTGGACCGCCCCTACTGGCCCAGCCCCATGCTCCCCATCGCCCGTCCCTGACCACACCTCGCGCCGATCATGGAGTTGTGGCGCTCCCAAAAGGCCAAATTCGGACCAATGGACAGCCACAAGTCCATGATCGCGACGACGGCGGGCGTGCGGCGGCGTGCGTGCGGCGGCGGTGGTGGTGTCAGGGGGTGGGGTGGGAGTCGAAGCGGAGGAAGCGGCGGTGGAAGGTGCCGGTGCCGGCGGTCATCGCGCGCAGCTCCACCGCGTACCGGAGCAGACCCGTCGCGGGCACCTCGGCGCGTACCAGGGTGCGGCCCTCGGCGTCCGGGTCCGGTTCGGTGCCGAGCACCCGGCCGCGTCGACCGGAGAGGTCGCCCATCACCGCGCCCACGTTGCCGTCGGGGACCCGGACCGTCACCTCGTCGATCGGCTCCAGCACGACCGGTGCGCCCTGCTCGGCGGCGTCGCGCAGGGCCAGCGCCCCGGCGGTCTGGAACGCCGCGTCGGAGGAGTCGACGCTGTGTGCCTTGCCGTCGACCAGGGTCACCCGCAGGTCCACCACCGGGTGACCGGCGACCAGCCCGCGTTCCATCTGGGCGCGTACGCCCTTCTCGACCGAGGGGACGTAGTGGTGCGGTACGGCGCCGCCGACGACCCGGTCGACGAAATCGAAGCCGGCTCCGCGCGGCAGCGGTTCCACCTCGATGTCGCAGACCGCGTACTGGCCGTGCCCGCCGGACTGTTTGACGTGCCGGCCGTGTCCACGGGCCGGTGCGGTCAGGGTCTCCCGCATCGGCACCCGCACCGGTTCGGTGTCCACCTCGACCCCGCCGGCGCGCAACCGGTCCAGGACCACGTCGGCGTGTGCCTCGCCCATGCACCAGAGCACCACCTGGTGGGTCTCCGGGTTGCGTTCCAGCCGCATCGTCGGGTCACCCGCCACCAACCGGGCCAGGTTGCGGGCCAACGCGTCCTCGTCCGAGCGGGTCTTCGCGACCACGGCCACCGGCAGCAGCGGCTCGGGCATCTCCCATGGGGCGATCAGCAGCGGGTCGTCCTTGGCCGAGATGGTGTCGCCGGTCTCCGCGCTGCCGGACTTGGTGATCGCGCAGATGTCACCGGCCACCGCGACACCGACCTCGCGCAGTGTGGCGCCCAGCGGGCTGTAGAGGTGGGCGACGCGCTCGTCGGCGTCGTGGTCCGGGTGACCGCGTTCGGCCAGGCCGTGTCCGGCGATGTGCACGGTACGGTCCGGAGTCAGCGTGCCGGAGAAGACGCGTACCACGCAGACCCGCCCGACGTGCCGGTCCACGGTCGTCTTGACCACCTCGGCGACCAGGGGACCGTCCGGGTCGCAGGTCAGCGGCGGGCGGGGCGAGCCGTCGACGCCGGTGACCGGCGGCAGGTCGTGCTCGGGCGGGGACGGGAATCCGGCGGTGAGCACCTCCAGCAGGACGTCCAGCCCGACGCCGGTGGCCGCGCAGACCGGCACGACCGGATAGAAGTGACCTCGGGCGACGGCCTTCTCCAGGTCCTCGACCAGCAGGGCGGGATCGATCTCCTCGCCGCCGAGGTACCGGTCCATCAGGGTCTCGTCCTCGCTCTCCGCGATGATCCCCTCGATCAGCTCGTCGCGGGACTCCGCGATCGCCGGCAGGTGCTCCGGGTCGGGTTCGCGGACCTGCGCGGGCAGGCCGGCGGTGTAGTCGAAGACCCGTCGGGTGATCAGCCCGAGCAGGCCGGCGGTGGACTCGCCGTCGTCACCGAGCATCGGCAGGTAGAGCGGGACCACGTTGTCGCCGAAGACGCGCTGGCACAGCGCCACCGCCTCGTCGAAGTCGGCGCGCGGGTGGTCCAGGCGGGCGACGGCCACCGCACGGGGCATGTCGACGGCGGCGCACTCCTCCCAGAGCGCGGCGGTGGCGGCGTCCATGCCGTCGACGGCGGAGACCACGAACAGGGCGGCGTCGGCGGCCCGCAGTCCGGCCCGCAACTCGCCGACGAAGTCGGCGTAGCCGGGCGTGTCCAGCAGGTTGACCTTGATCCCGTCGTGGTGCAGCGGCGCGCAGGAGAGCGCCACCGAGCGCTGCTGGCGTACGGCGGCGGGGTCGTGGTCGCAGACGGTCGTCCCGTCGGCGATCGAACCCGGCCGGTCGATCGTGCCGCTGGCGGCGAGCAACGCCTCGACAAGCGTCGTCTTGCCCGCCCCGGAGTGCCCGACGAGCACCACGTTGCGGATCCTGGCGGGGTCGGTCACCGCCGGCACACCGCCGGCGGCCCCCTTGTCGTGACTCTTCTGCGCCATCGGGGCGCACCTCCCTCAACCGGTGGTGGTAGGTGGCGACCGCCGCGCGCGACGGAGACGCGGCCCGGGCGGGTACTGCGGCGATATCTTCCGGGGGACCGCTCCGCAGCGTGCAGTCAACGGGTGGTCGGGTGAGCCGCGTCACCTTACTGCTCGATCTCACACCCGCAGGCGGACCGACACAAGCCTTGCCACGCGGACCGGCGGTGTCGTCGGCCAGGGAGCCGACCGTTATCGTGGGACCGCCATGGCGAAGATCTTCCAAGTGTCGGCCCGCGCGGGGATGACCCGCGTCGTCGAGCCGATCGCCCGCAGCCTGCTGCGCGCGGGCGTGTCCCCCAACGCGGTCACCGTCGCGGGCACCGTCGGAGTGCTCATCGGCGCACTCGGCTTCGGTGCACGCGGCCATCTGGTCGCCGGTGCGCTGATCGTGACGGTCTTCGCGCTCACCGACCTGCTCGACGGAACGATGGCCCGGATGAGCGGCGGGTCCACCAAGTTCGGCGCGTTCCTCGACTCCAGCATGGACCGGGTCGCCGACAGTGCCGTCTTCGGCGCGGTCGCCTTCTATCTGGCCGGGGAGGGGGACCGCGGGGGCATGGCCGCCGCGTTGATCTGCCTGGCCGCCGGGGGTCTCGTCTCGTACGTCAAGGCCCGCGCCGAGGGGCTCGGGATGAGCGGCGACGTGGGCATCGCGGAGCGTACGGAGCGGCTGCTGATCGTCGGCGTCGGCGGCGTGCTCGCCGCGCTGGTCCACCCGGCGGCGCTGCCGATCGCGCTCTGGCTGCTGGCGGCGGTGTCGCTGTTCACCGTCGGCCAGCGGATGCGGTACGTCTACCGGCAGGCCCAGCTCAGGTGAACCTCACCGAACTCGGGTTCGTCGCCGGCTGGCGGCTGGTCCGGGTGCTGCCCCGGCCGGTGGCGGCGGCGGCGTTCGACGCGGTGGCGGACCGGGCCCACCGCCGTCGGGGCAGGGGTGCCAGCCGGCTGCGCGCCAACCTGCGCCGGGTGGTCGGTCCGGAGCTGCCCGACCAGGAGCTGGACGAGCTGGTCCGGGCGGGCCTGCGGTCGTACTCCCGCTACTGGATGGAGGTGTTCCGGCTGCCGTCGCTGAGCCGGGAGCAGGTGCTCGCCGGTTTCCGGCTGGACGGCACCGAGATGCTCGCCGCCGACGTGGCGGCCGGGCGGGGCGCGGTGGTCGCGCTGCCGCACGCCGGTAACTGGGACCTGGCCGGTGCCTGGGTGGCGGCCAACGGGTGGCCGCTCTCCACCGTCGCCGAGCGGCTCAAGCCGGAGGGGGTCTTCGAGCGGTTCGTGGCCTTCCGGGAGGGCCTGGGCATGGAGATCCTGCCCACCACCGGGGGAGACCGTCAGCCCATCGACGTGCTGACCGACCGGCTCCAGGCCGGTGCGGTGGTGCCGCTGCTGGCCGACCGCGACCTCTCCGCCCGGGGCGTGGAGGTGGACTTCTTCGGCGGCCGGAGTCGGATGCCGGCCGGTCCGGCGCTGCTGGCGCTGCGCACCGGTGCCCCGCTGTACGTGGCGTCGCTGTGGTACGAAGCGGATACGGCGTGCGCCTCGATCGAGGGGCCGTTGCCGCTGCCGGGGCCGGCGGAGGGCTCGCTGGACGAGCGGGTCCGTACGCTGACCCAGCGGATCGCCGACGGTCTCGCGTCGGGCATCGCCCGGCATCCGCAAGACTGGCACATGTTGCAGCGGATGTGGCTGGACTGAGGGGGCGGGACGCAATGCGGATCGGCATCGTCTCCCCGTACTCCTTCGACGTGCCGGGCGGGGTGCAGAACCATGTCATGGATCTCGCCGAGGCGCTGATCGGGCTCGGCCACGAGGTGAGCGTGCTGGCTCCGGCGGACGAGGACTCGCCGCTGCCGCCGTACGTGGTGCCGGCCGGCCGGTCGGTGCCGCTGCCGTACAACGGCTCGGTGGCCCGGATCGCGTTCGGCCCGGTGTCCACCGCCCGGGTGCGCCGGTGGATCACCCGGGGCGACTTCGACGTGCTGCACGTGCACGAGCCGCTGACGTTGAGCCTCTCCATGCTCGCCGTGCTCTCCGCGCGGGGGCCGGTGGTGGCCACCTTCCACACCGCGATGACCCGCTCCCGGGTGCTCTCGGTCGCCCAGGGCGTCCTGCAGATCGTGCTGGAACGCATCACCGCGCGGATCGCGGTCAGCGCGCTGGCCCGCAAGGTGCAGGTCGAGCACCTGGACGGCGGTGCGGTGGAGATCCCCAACGGGGTGGCGGTGGCCAAGTTCGCCGGGGTGGCGCCGCTGCCGGGCTGGCCGGGCGAGTACGCGCCGGGCGACGGCGGGACGCTGGGCTTCCTGGGCCGGTTCACCGAGCCCCGCAAGGGGTTCCCGATCCTGCGCGACGCGTTCGTGGAGTTGGCCCGGCAACGCCCCGGGTTGCGTCTGTTGGTCGCCGGACCGGGGGACCGGGACGACCTGTTCGACCAGTTTCCGCCCGATCTTCGGGATCGGGTGACCTTCCTCGGGCTGGTCTCCGAGGAGGAGAAGGCCCGGATGCTGCGTAGTGTGCACCTGTACGTGGCGCCGAACACCGGCGGCGAGTCCTTCGGCATGATCCTCACCGAGGCGCTGGCCGCCGGCACCACGGTCGTCGCCAGCGATCTGGACGCCTTCCGCCGGGTGCTCGACGGCGGGCGGGCCGGGCGGCTGTTCCCCACCGGTGACGCGGTGACGTTGCGCGGGCGCCTGGCCGAGCTGCTGGACGATCCCGCCCAGCGGGCCGAGCTGACCGCCTGCGGGCACCAGGTGGTGGCGAATTTCGACTGGCCCGTGGTTGCCCGGCGCGTTCTGGAGGTATACGCAGCGGCGATCGAGGCGACCGACGGGCGGGTGATCGACCAGGAGTGGGTGGGGCCGGACTGACCGGGAGGAACGGGAGCAGCACTACGATGCCGGGCATGTGGTGGGTGGTGGGCGCGACGGTGGTCGTCGCCCTGGTGGCGGCGTACCTGATCTGGACCGCCGGCCGGGTCGAGCGGCTCCAGTCCCGTGCGCAGCTCGCCGCGCGGGCCCTGGACGCCCATCTGCTGCGCCGGGCCGCTGCGGCGGCCGTGCTGGCGGAGCGGCGGTACGGCGTCGAGCTGTACGCGGCGGCGCGGATCGCGCTCGACGCCGGCCCGGACGAGCGGGAGGCGGCCGAGAACGACCTGACCCGGCAGTTGCGTGCGGTCGAACTCGATCCCGCCGACCCGGACTGCGACGCGGTGATCGCGGCCAGCCGGCGACTCGCGTTGGCCCGGCAGGTGCACACCGACCTGGTCCGGGACGCCCGTTCGGCGCGCGGACGGCCGCTGGTGCGGCTGTTGCGGATGGGGCGGCGCCACACCTGGCCGCGCTACTTCGACATCGACGACCCGACGCTGACCGTGCCCGCCGTCGACGTGCGTACCCGCTGATCTGCTCTCTGCGCCGGTCTCCCGGCAGGCGGGTGACCGGTGCCACAGAGCAGGCCACCACGCCTGGAATTGGCTGTCGGAGGGGCGTCGCGCCGCGCGTAGCATCTGCGCTGCCCCCGCCCCGAGCCGCCTGAGGAGCCTGTCCCAGATGACTTCCCCGACCAGCAGTGCCACCCCGGTCGTCGGCACCGGCCGCGTCAAGCGCGGCATGGCCGAGATGCTCAAGGGTGGCGTGATCATGGACGTGGTCACCCCCGAGCAGGCCAAGATCGCCGAGGACGCCGGAGCGGTCGCGGTGATGGCGCTGGAGCGGGTCCCCGCCGACATCCGCGCCCAGGGCGGGGTCTCCCGGATGAGCGACCCCGACATGATCGACGGCATCATCCAGGCGGTCTCCATCCCGGTGATGGCCAAGGCCCGGATCGGGCACTTCGTGGAGGCGCAGATCCTCCAGGCGCTCGGCGTGGACTACGTCGACGAGTCCGAGGTGCTGACCCCGGCCGACTACGCCAACCACATCGACAAGTGGGCGTTCACCGTCCCGTTCGTCTGCGGGGCGACCAACCTGGGCGAGGCGCTGCGTCGGATCACCGAGGGCGCGGCCATGATCCGCTCCAAGGGCGAGGCCGGCACCGGTGACGTCTCCAACGCCACCACCCACATGCGCAAGATCCGCCAGGAGATCCGGCGGCTCTCCACCCTGCCGACCGACGAGCTGTTCGTCGCGGCGAAGGAGTTGCAGGCGCCGTACGAGCTGGTCAAGGAGGTCGCCGAGAGCGGCAAGCTGCCGGTGGTGCTGTTCACCGCCGGTGGCATCGCCACCCCCGCCGACGCGGCGATGATGATGCAGCTCGGTGCCGAGGGCGTCTTCGTCGGCTCCGGCATCTTCAAGGCCGGCAACCCGGCGCAGCGGGCCGCCGCCATCGTCAAGGCGACGACGTTCCACGACGACCCGGACGTGCTGGCCAAGGTCTCCCGGGGGCTCGGTGAGGCGATGGTCGGCATCAACGTCGACGACATCCCGGTCCCGCACCGCCTCGCCGACCGCGGCTGGTGACGTGAAAGGAAGGGCCCCCTGCTAACGCCTCGTGCATAGCAGGGGACCCCTGCTAACACCTCGGAAGGAACGCCTGTGACGGCACCCGTGATCGGTGTGCTCGCCCTGCAGGGCGACGTCCGCGAGCACGTCGCCGCCCTGACCGGGGCGGGCGCGCAGGCCCGACCGGTACGCCGGCCGGCGGAGCTGGACGCGGTCGACGGCCTGGTCATCCCCGGCGGGGAGTCCACCACGATCAGCAAGCTGGTGGACATCTTCGAGTTGCGCGAGCCGATCGACAAGCGCATCGCCGCCGGCCTGCCGGTCTACGGCTCCTGCGCCGGCATGATCATGCTGGCCACCGAGGTCCTCGACGGCCGCCCGGACCAGCGGGGCTTCGACGGCATCTCGATGACCGTCCGGCGCAACGCGTTCGGCCGCCAGGTCGACTCGTTCGAGGCACCGGTGGAGATCGCCGGGGTCGAGGGCGGCCCGCTGCACGCCGTCTTCATCCGCGCCCCGTGGGTCGAGCGGGTCGGCGACGACGTCGAGGTGCTCGGCACGGTCACCGCCGGCCCGGCCGCCGGGCGGATCGTGGCCGTACGCCAGGACAACCTGCTCGCCACCTCGTTCCACCCGGAACTCACCGGCGACGCGCGGCTGCACGCCTACTTCGTGGACCTGGTCCGCGCGGCGGGCTGACCGCACTACGGGGACGCGCTCGCGCCGTCGGATCGAGCAGGCCACCGGCGTGGCCGCGCGCGCGGGCGGGTCGACCACGCACCCGGGGGGCCGCCTTCGCGCGGAGTGCGCGACCTCCACCACGGGTGTGGCCACGCTCGCGCGGACGGCTCGACCGCGCCGCGCGGACGGCTCGACCACCTCCCGGGCGTACGCCTCACCCGGGCGGTGGTGGGGTGCCGTGTCGGGGGTTGGCGCGGGCCCAGCCGCGCAGCACCGGGTCGGTGAGGTGGTTGAAGCGTTCCATCTTCGTGGGCCATTCGTTCTTGAACGCGATGACCTGCTCGTCCGGGGCGAGTTGCAGCAGTTCACCGACGCTGCACCCGATCCGCAGCGACAGGGCGGTGGCGGCACCGAAGTTCGCCGGGCTGAACACCTGGAGCACGCCCGAGTTGTTGATCATGGTCTCGGCGGCGACGCCGTAGAGGTTGGACAACTGCGCGAGGTCCTGCCAGAAGGTCCAGGTGCGCAGCCCGTACCCGCGCAGCAGCGTGATCGCCTCCTGGAGCAGCGAGAACCGGCCGAGCTGAGCCGCCTCGTCGATGAGGAACAGCAGCCGGGACTGGTTGATCGACCGGCTGTTCATCACGTAGTACAGCAGGCATCCCACCCAGGCCCGCAGCAGGCGTTGGTGGGTCCGCAGCTTGTGCGGCGGGATGACCACGTAGATGGAGATCCGGCGCTCGGGGTCGGTCAGGTCGCTCAGGGCGAAGCTCGTCCGGGCGGTGGCGTCCACGGTGCGTCGGGAGCTGAAGGCGGCCAGCTGCTGGGCGGCGGTCACCACGATCCCGCTGAAGGTCTTCTCCGCGTCCGCGATGCTGAGCAGCATCTCGAACTCCTGCCGGGTGCCCGGCGGCATCGACGTCGACCGCGTGTCGAGCGCCACCGCGAGCCGGTAGCGCAGCTCCGACTCGAAGAGCTGGGTACGCAGCTCCTGCAGGGTGTCGGGCCGGTCCGGCTGGCCGGTCATCAGGTCGGTGGCGAGCGCGGCGATCAGTAGTTGCGCCATCTCGTCCCAGAACGGGTCGGACAGCGACGGGATGCCGCCCATCAGGATGTCGGAGAGCAACCGGCCGAAGTCCTCGGGCTCCTCGGCGGCGGCGTCGTCGCGTCGCAGCGCGCCGAACACGTCGAACGGGTTCAGCGAACCCCGCTCGTCGCTGCCGCCGTGGCTGGCACCGAACGGGTCGAGCAGCACGATCTCGTTGCCCAGCACGGTCCGGCGGTGCTCGTGCGTGACGTCGTAGTTCTCGCCCTTCGGGTCGATGACCACCACCGAACCCTCGTAGGTGAGCAGGTTCGGGATGATCACGTCCCGGCCCTTGCCGGCTCCGGTGGGCGCGATCGTCATCAGGTGGCTGTCGTCGTCCGAGGCGACCACCGGGCCCAGTTCGGCGTCGTCGACGATGTGTTCCTCGCCGAGGCCGAGGCGGGCGCGTACGCCGGTGTCGCTGGGTCGCCGTTGGGCGAACTGGCTCTTGGACAGCGGCTCGGGTTCCAGGTGACGCACGACTGCCCGGCCGAGAATGAGCTTGGACATCCGCGACTGCCTCTCTAGGGGTTCCGGCTGATGCGGGCCGGACGGACTCCGGCCATGGCGCCGCTGCCGGTGCCGGAGACGACCGTCAACGGAAGCGGCTGCTGGTAGTGGTTGCCCAGCACGTCGAAGTACTCGATCTCGACGAGCACCAGACTCGGCTGCGCGATCTGCGGTGGGTCGACGAACCGGAGCCGCTGCTCGACGTCCGTGGTGGGCATGACGACGTCCGCCTTCGGGGCGCTCAGGGCCTCGAACGCCAGGCTGGTGCGGTCGATCCGGATGCCGGCGATCTGGATGCCGAGGATCGGCCCGGCACCGACGTTGCGGAGCCGGACGGAGAGCACCACCAGGGTCTGCCCGCGCCAGGTCAGCCGGGAGTCCTGGATCATCGGGACGGGGATGATCGAGGCACGTAGCTGTTCGGCGGCGACCCGCACCTCCCGGTCCGAGGAGCGGTTGTTCTGCCAGGACAGGAAGAGTGCGGCGATGCTGCAGACGAAGGTGGCCACCAGCCCCGCGAACTGGATGACGTTGAGCGTCTCCTGCGTCACGGCATGGTCCCGACGGCGCAGGAGAACTCGCAGTCCTTGAAGAAGTCGGCGAGGAAGCCCTTGACGACGCGGTCCCGGAAGAAGTCGCGGTACGGGACCGTGTACTGCTCCAGCAGGAACTCGGGCCGTGGGGCGATGCGCGACTCCAGAGCCGGGTCACCGTCGCCGACGGTCTCGGAGATGCAGTAGAAGTCCAGCCAGATGCCGCGGTAGCCCTGGTTCGAGGGGGCCTGGATGTCGTAGATCTCGCGGACGTGCACGTCGGGGGCGACCTCCCGGAAGTTGGAGATCTCCACGTCGAGCCGGCCGGTGCGCAGCGGCCCGGCCGCACCACCGCTGGGTACGGAGAGGAATCGGCCGTCCTCGCCGGGGCGGTGCGACAGCAGGTTGCCGATCAGTTGGTGGCTGCTGACCGGACGGGGTGCGCGTACCGGAATGAAATCGTAGGTGAGCAGGGAGAAGAGGTAACTGGTCCGGATCGGTTGCAGGTCGAAATCGGAATGGAGGATGTCGGACAGGTCGATGGCGATTCGCGACACCAGTCCCTGGATGTAGGGCATGAACACCCGGTACCAATTGTGGAAGAGGCGCAGCGACGATCCGGGCCGTTCGAGGATGATGCGCAGGTCGCGCCGGATCGCCATCCGGAAGCCGAATGACGAGTCGTCGTAGACGATCCCGATGTTGCCGTCGGACCAGTCCAGCCGCAGGTGCTGCACCGAGTACAGTTCGGCGGCCTCCAAGACCTCGGCGACACTGCGGTACAGCCGGGCCCCCACGGCGCGTTTGTGCTCGGGCGGAAGGTCGAGATCCTGCGCGTATGGCAGTTCCACCATGAGCGAGAACTTGTTGAGCGCGCTGACGCCGCCCTTGCCGATCATCGGCAGATCGCGGCCGAATTCCTCGAATTCCTCCAGCACGTATCGCCTCCCGGGGTCGGTGTGCTGCTCACGACAGCGACAGTGTGTGGCAGCCGGGCCAGTCGGAAGAAGCGTGCCCGGGGGCCGGAAGAATGCCCGTTTGGCGGATCCTCGGCAATTGCCGGATGTGCCGGGGAGGATCGTCGGGCGGTTTTAGGGGAATTGCGATGCGCGCCGTCGGCGACCTCTGCGTCATCTGTCGGGAAGCCGCCAAGAAGGCGACTCCGTCGACCCGACGGCACCGGGACGGATCGCGCCCGCCGCCGCGCGCGCCGAGGCGCTCACCGCGCTGCTCACCGAGATCGAGGCGGCGGTCGTCGAGCGCCGCACCGACCCGGACCGGGCCGAGCAGGCGGTGCTCGGCGACGCGGCGGGTGTGCGATCCAGTGGCTTTTGTCTGATCTGTGAAGCTCGGGAGAGATCGGGCCGGCGGCCGACGTGCGGCGGGTGACGACCACCTGCCGCACGTCGGTAGGATTGTCGAGATTCGGCAGGGCCATCTGGCCGCCAGGCTTCCACCAGAGCTGACCGGCACCACCGCGTGCGCGGGTGCGGAGCAGGGCGTGCGCGGTGCGGTCGATGCAGACGGCGGGTAGCAACGGAGGTAACAGATGTCCGGCCACTCAAAGTGGGCGACGACCAAGCACAAGAAAGCGGTCATCGACGCCAAGCGCGGCAAGATGTTCGCCAAGCTGATCAAGAACGTCGAGGTCGCGGCGCGGACCGGCGGCGGTGACCCGGCCGGCAACCCGACCCTCTTCGACGCGATCCAGAAGGCCAAGAAGAGCTCGGTCCCGAACGACAACATCGACCGGGCGGTCAAGCGCGGCTCCGGCCTGGAGGCCGGCGGCGCCGACTACCAGACGATCATGTATGAGGGGTACGGCCCGAACGGCGTCGCGCTGCTCATCGAGTGCCTGACCGACAACCGCAACCGCGCCGCCACCGAGGTGCGCACCGCGCTGACCCGCAACGGCGGCTCGTTCGCCGACGCCGGCTCGGTGTCGTACATGTTCTCCCGCAAGGGCGTGGTGATCGTGCCGAAGGCGGGCACCACCGAGGACGACGTGATGCTGGCCGTCCTCGACGCGGGCGCCGAGGAGGTCAACGACCTGGGTGAGGCGTTCGAGGTGGTCTCCGAGCCGGGTGACCTGATCGCCGTACGCACCGCACTCCAGGACGCCGGCATCGAGTACGAGTCGGCCGAGTCCTCGCTCATTCCCAGCGTCACCGTGCCGCTGGACGAGGAGGGCGCCCGCAAGATCTTCAAGCTGATCGACGTCCTGGAGGACAGCGACGACGTGCAGAACGTCTTCGCGAACTTCGACGTCTCGGACGAGGTGATGGAGGCGGTCGGCTGATCCGCCGCACCGCCGACGCATCCGTGGACGGCCCGGCCCCGGTCATCGGGTGCCGGGCCGTCCGCTGTCCGTCAGGCCACCGGCCGCAGCGGGAACAGGGTCGGCAGCGACTCCTGGGCGATCCAACGGCTCACGTATCCGGGAGTGGGTGGGCACTTGCTAGAGATATCTTTCTAAAGCATCCTCTAGTAATGACCGAAGAGGTGCCCCGACGATCGATCACAGTCACCGACCCCCGTGCTCTGCGGGCGTACGCGCACCCGTTGCGGATGCGTCTGATCGGGCTGCTGCGCGGCGAAGGGCCGATGACCGCGACGCAGGCGGCGGCCCGGCTGGACGACAACGTGCCGAACTGCTCGTTCCACCTGCGGCAGCTCGCCAAGTACGGGTTCGCCGAACGGGTTCCCGGGGCGGACGGCCGGGAACGGCCCTGGCGGGCCACCACCCAGTACACGTCCTGGGACGACGACTCCGACGACCCGGCGATGCGAGCCGCCACGGACGAGATCAACAGTGCGATGGTCGACATCTATCTGCAACGTGCCCGGGACTACCTCGCGATCCGTGCCGACGAGCCCACCGAGTGGCGGGCCGCCGCCGGTTTCGGTGACGCGTTGCTGCACGTCACCACCGCCGAGCTCCGCGAGATCACGGAGACGGTCGACGCGCTGCTGGCCCGGTACGACGAACGGATCGGCGATCCGGCGAAACGCCCGCCCGGATCCCGCCCGGTGACGTTCGTCCAGATGGCGCTGCCCCGTGGGGCCGCCCCGGCGCAGGAACCGGCGGGCGGAGAAGGGCCGTGACGGAGACTCCCGTCCTGGCCGACGCCGCACCGCCGCCTCGGTCGCGTCGGCCGCGCCTCCCAGGGCTGCTCCGGCGGACGGCGTTTCGCCGTTACTGGTCCGCGCAGACCGTCTCACTCTTCGGCGACCAGATCACCATGCTCGCCGTACCGTTGCTGGCCCTGCTCGCGGTCGGCGCCGGACCTGCCGAGATGGGCTACCTGACCGCCGCCTCGCTGCTGCCGAATCTCTTTTTCTCCCTGCCGGCCGGCGCCTGGGTGGACCGGTACCCGTACCGACGCCAGGTCATGATCGTCACCGACCTCGGCCGGGCGGTCCTGCTGCTGGCCGTGCCGGTGCTGTGGTGGGCGGACGTGCTGAGCCTGCTGCTGCTCTGCGCCATGGTCTTCCTGGTCGGGACGCTCTCGGTCTTCTTCGAGGTGGCGCACCAGAGCCTGTTCGCCGCACTGGTCCGGCGAGCGGACTACGTGGACGCCAACAGTCTGGTCAACGGCAGCCGGGCCATGGCGCACGTGGCCGGTCCGAGCCTCGGTGGGGTGCTGGTGCAGGTGCTCACCGCCCCGTTCGCGCTCCTCTCCGGCGTCGTCACGTACCTGGTGTCGGCAGTCTTTCTGAGCCGGACGGAGGTCACCGAGCACTCCGTCCGCAGCGACTCCGCCCGGGGGATGGCCGCCGGTGTCCGGTACGTGGCCCGCTCCGAGGTGCTCCGGGCGACTCTGCTCGGCACCACCACGCTCAACCTGTTCAACTTCATGTTCGCCGCGCTGTTCGTGTTGTACGTGACCACCGAGCTGGGTGTCTCACCGGGCATGCTGGGCCTGGTCATCGGGGCCGGCGCGGTCGGCGGACTGCTCGGCGCGACGGTCACCGGACCGGTCAGCCGCCGGATCGGGATCGGCCCCGCAGTGCTCCTCGGTTTCGTCGTGTTCCCGGCCCCGCTGCTGCTCGTGCCGTTGGCCACGGGACCGCAGCCGCTGGTGCTCGCGTTGCTGTTCGCCGCCGAGTTCGTGTCCGCGCTGGGCGTCATGATTCTCGACATCGCGGTCGGTTCGGTGCAGATCGCGGCCACTCCGGTGGCGATGCTCGCCGTGGTCTCCGGCTTCCGGCGCACCGTCAATCACGGCATCCGGCCGATCGGCGCCCTGGTCGGCGGGGCACTCGGCGCGACGCTGGGGGTACGTCCCGCCCTCTGGATCGCCGCCCTCGGCGCCCTGCTCGGGGTGCTCTGGGTCGTCTTCTCCCCGCTGCGCACCATGCAGACACTGCCCGAGACCTGAGCTTCCGCTGCTCTTGCCGGGGGCTGAGCCTCCGCCGCCCGTGCCGATCCGCGCGTCCGGCGTCGCCATCTCGGAGATCTTGGACAGTTGCCGTCTCGCGAGGACGGTAACTGTCCAAGATCTATGGTTGGCGGTCGGCGAACAGGCCGGTGGGTGGGGGGAAGCTGCCCTCCTTGGCGTGCGAGTAGTCGCGGGACTCGGCGACCAGACCGTCGGCGTCGAAACGGACCACCGTGCAGCCGGAGAGGGTGACCGGCTGGTCGTACGGGTAGGTGATCGCCCAGTATTCGACGGTCGCGGTGTCGCCGTCGACTCGGGGAACGCCGAACCAGACCTCGGCCGGTCGGGCCTCCTCGCCGAAGCACTCCTCGACGTAGGCGCGCAGCCCGACGCGGCCCCGGCACGGGCGGAACATCGACGCCCAGTGGTCGCCCTGCTCGGCCTGCAACTCGACGATGCGTTCCCCGTCCTGGGCGGGCCAGCCCGTGGCCCAGGCGTCGGCCCATCGTTGGGCCGCGTCGCGTACGTCCATGATCGTGCTCCTCAGGTCGGCGGGTGCTGGACTTCTACCAGCCACGGGTGACATTCCGGCCGGGTCAGGTGGCTGTCGCCGGGGCGGTGGCTGCCGCCCGAGCTCCGGCGTTTGCCCGGCCTGTGGCTGCCGCCAGGACTGTGGTGCTCGCCGGGACTATGGTGCTCGCCAGGACTGTGGGGTCGCCCAGGCCAGGAAGCGGTTGTACAACTCGCCGGGTGTCGGCAGCGGGCCCTCGGTGAGCCGCAGCAGGTCGCCGGTGGCGTCGAACAACTGGCCGGCGAGATAGACGGAGAGACCGACCCGATCGAGGTCGTACTCGACCCGCAGCAGCATCCGGGCCGCCGGACACGGCCAGTCCCGTGAGCAGGCTCGACACGTCCAGCGGGGCCGGTCGGGCAGGTGCTGGTACACGGGATGCAGCCGACCCAGCGGCTCACGTCGAGCAGGCGGCGGGTGGGGCGTGCGCATACTCCCATGCTGTCGCTAGCTATTGCCTGTGTCAATAGGCTCCGTAGTTGTCGGTGTCGAGAGTGATCGTCGCTGTCATTGTCAACCTATGGAGCTGGTCGGCGTGTCGGAGATCCGCGAGATGTTGGGGAATGTCTCCCGGCAGCGCGCGTCGGTCATCGCCAACCAGCGCAACTTCCCGGAGCCGCTTGCCGTGCTCGCCATGGGCAAGGTCTGGCGGAAGTCGGATGTGCAGGCGTGGATCAGGGAGCATCGGCCGGAGCTGGCGGGGGACTGACCAGCACACACGCTGGAGGAGCGGTGACGGAGACGGGACGCTTCCATCCCGGTGACGTGGTCGTCCGCCGGGAGATCCTGCGCTTCGAGGTGCCGCGAACGGCGTCACGGCCTGCTCGATCCGGGATCGAGTGGTCTCGGGGTGCGGGCGAAGGCACTCGATCCCCGATCGAGCGTGATCAAGGCCGTGACCAAGAGTGTGATCAAGGCCGTGAGCAAGAGCGTGAGCAAGGCCGTGACCAAGAGCGTGGTCAAGAGCAGGGCCGTGAGGTCTGGTTCGCCGTGCCGACGATCTGCGTCGAGGACTCCGCCGACCTGCTGGCGCTCTATCTGCCGACGGGTGCCGAGTTCGGGTTTCCCGACGAGGGCACCTTCCCGTGCGGACGGCACCCGTGGCAGGCGGCCGGGCACACCGCCTGGACCGGACACGGCAAGCTGATGCTCCAGCGCCCCGGTGAGGCGCACTCGGTCGACGTGTTCTGGTCCGGCCCGCAGCGCGACTTCGCCGGGTGGTACTTCAACCTCCAGGACCCGTTCCGGCGTACCCCCATCGGGGTCGACACCCTCGACCACGAGCTGGACCTGTGGTGGGCGGCGGACGCCGACCGGTACGTCTTCAAGGATGTGGAGATCTTCGCCCAGCGGCTGGTGGAGGGGCGCTACCCGGGGATGGGGGAGGCGATCCGCGCCGAAGGCGACCGGATCGCGGCCCTACTCGATGCCGGTGAGCGCTGGTGGGACGAGTCCTGGGCGGCCTGGCGGCCCGACCCGGGCTGGCCGACGCCGCGCCTGCCCGCCGGTTGGTCCACCGTCCCCTGCTGACCTCGACGGCGGTCCCGGCGGCACCGAATTGCCTCGACAGCCCGGCCGGGGTCCTGCGAGGGTGCCCGGATGACGGATCTCGGTCTGCACGAGCTGCGGTTGATGCAGGGGTTGGCCCAGCAGGTGATGGAGCTGCGGCCGGAGCTGGTCAACGGCGAGGCGACCGTCGGTGAGCTGGCCTGGGGCTGGGCCAAGGACCACGACGCCCTGCACCGGTACTGGCGGCACCGGCTGTGGTTCGTCGACGACCGGCTGGCCGCGTGGGGGTGGGCGTACCTGCCGCACCGGGTGGCGCGCAGCGACGGGACGTTCCGCGAGGTCACCCGGGCCAACCTGATCTGGCAGGCGCATCCGGACCGGCCGGAGCTGCTGGCCGAGGTCCTCGACTGGTACGACGAGGTGGCCGGCGACGTCGACCGCGCACTGACCGTGCAGGTCGGGGACGCGGCGTCGCGGGCCGCCGTGGTCGCCCACGGGTACGTGTTCGACGCCGAGACCGCCTCCGACACCGGCTCCTGGGTGCAGTTCAACGCGCGGGAGCTGGTCGACGTGCCGGAGCCGGTGCTGCCCGAGGGTTTCCGGCTGCGTACCGCCGAGCACCTGTCGGCGGTGGCCCTGGCCCGGGCGCACTGGGACGCCTGGCCCCGGTCCAGTTTCACCGACACCGCCTGCGCGCGGGTGCAGCGGACCTGGCCCTACCGTGCCGACCTGCACGTGCTGGTCGAGGCGCCGGAGGGCACGCTCGCCGCGACCGCGATCGTCTGGCTCGACGAGGCCACGCGGACCGCCGAGTTCGAACCCGTCGGCACTCACCGGGACTTCCGGCGGCGGGGGTTGGGCACCGCCTTGCAGCTCTACGGGATGCAGCTCGCCCGCGCCGCCGGGGCACGCCGCATGCTGGTCGCCTGCCTCGGCGCTCCGGGCCACCCGGCCGCCCGGGGCCTGTACCTCGGTGTCGGCTTCCGCGAGTTCACCCGCGACCTGCCGCACCTCAAGCTCGCCCGAGGGCGTTGACGGCACGACCTGCCGTAACTCGCCCTCGCCCGAGCGCGCTGACAGCGACGCGCTGACGGCGACGCGCCGACGACCCCGTGCGGGGCCGCCGGCGCGTGGCGCGGGTCGGACGGTCAGCCGATCGTCTCGCGCTCCCGCCAGGCGGTCCGCAGCGAGGTGCGGCCGTTGGTCCGCAGCAGCGACCCCTCGTAGACGCGGGCCCCGGCCAGCAGGAATCCGGCCGCCGCCACCAGCAGCAGCGCCAGCGAGGCGAACAGCTCCCAGAGCGCCGCGTCCCCGGCGAACAGCCGCAGCGGCATCGCCGTCGGCGACGAGAACGGCAGGTAGGAGAGCACCGTCATGGCGGTGGGGTTGTCGTTGAGGAAGACCACCCCGAAGAAGGGCAGCATCACCGCGAGCTGCACCGGCGTCGACACCCCACCGATGTCCTCCAGCCGGTTGACCAGCGCACCGGCCGCCGCCCACATCGCCGCGATCAGCACGAAGCCGAGCAGGAAGAACGGGATGAACCAGCCGATCGCCGGGCCGAGCAGGGTTATCATGTCGGTACTGCCGCTGAACGCCATGCCGGCCACCGCGACCAGGGCCACCAGGGCTATCTGACCGAGCGCGAGGATCGTGCCGGCGAGCATCTTGCCGGCCAGCAACGCCTTGACCGGTACGGCCGCGACGAGGATCTCCACGATCCGGGTCTGCTTCTCCTCGATGATGCTCTGCGCGATCTGCACGCCGAAGGTCTGCGAGGTGATGAAGAAGATGAACGCGAACGCGAACGGCACCAGGAACGCCAGCAGCGGGTCGATCGCGTCCGGGTTCAGCAACTCGACCGGAGGCCGGGTGCTCAACGCGTTGACCACGTCGTTGGGGGCGTCGTTCATGGCCAGCACCCTCGGGCCGGCGACGACTGCGGCGTCCGTGTCACCGTCGCGGACGGCCTGCTCGGCGGCGGCGTCGTCGGGGACGACGCGTACCTCCAGACCGGCCGCGCGCAGCGGAGCCGCCGCCGCCTCGGTCGCCGCCACGGTGGACGGCCCGCCGGAGAACAGCGGCGGCAGGATGGTCGCCGCCGCGGCGATCAGCAGGAAGACGACCGTGCTGATCAGGAAGGTGCGGTCGCGCAGCTTGACCCGGATCTCGCGGGCGGCGACCAGTCGGGTGGCCTGCATGGTGTTCACTGGGCGACCTCTCGGAAGATCTCGGCGAGGGAGGGCGTGACCGGACGGAACGTGCGGACCGCGCCGCGCTCCAGCGCGGCGCGCAGCACGACCTGCTCGTCCGCGCCGGGCGTCAGGTCGACGACGGCCCGGGCGCCGTCCAGGTCGACCAGGGTCACCCCGGGCTGGTCCCGCAGCCAACCGGCGTCGGTCTCCACCACCAGCTCGTAGCGGGGCGTGGTGTACGCGGCCCGCAGCTCGTCACGGCTGCCGGCGGCCCGGATCGACCCGTCGGCGATGATCACGAGGTCGTCGCAGAGCCGCTCGACGACATCCAACTGGTGGCTGGAGAAGAGCACCGGGGCACCGGCGGCGGCGCGCTCGCGCAGCACGGCCACGACGGTGTCCACGGCCATCGGGTCCAACCCGGAGAACGGCTCGTCGAGCACCAGCACCTCGGGGTCGTGCACCAGGGCGGCGGCGATCTGGGCACGCTGCTGGTTGCCCAGCGACAGCGTCTCCAGCAGGTCGTCGCCGCGCTCGCCGAGCCCGACCCGCTCCAGCAGGTCGTCGGTGGCGCGCCGGGCGCCCTCGGCGGTCAGCCCGTGCAGCCGGCCCAGGTAGACCACCTGCTCACGGACGCTCATCTTGGGATAGAGGCCGCGCTCCTCGGGCATGTAGCCGAACCGTCCCCGGATCTCGCGGCTCAGCGGCGCGTCCCGCCACGTCACCCGGCCCGAGTCGGCGGCGAGAACACCGAGGATGATCCGCATGGTGGTGGTCTTGCCGGCGCCGTTGCCGCCGACGAAGCCGGTCATCCGCCCGGCGACGACATCGAAGGACACATTCTTGAGCACCTGGCGGTCGCCGAAGCTGCGGTCGACGCCGTCGAGGCGGAGTACAGGGGTCACGTCCTCCACGCTAGGAGTTCGGTCCTCGACTGCCCTCCGTCCGTCGACGGAAATCCGGGCTCCTCCTCCGGGTGGAGATCACCCGCCGGGCCGGACCACCCCCTGTTCGTACGCGAAGACCACCGCCTGCACCCGGTCACGCAGACCCAACTTGGCCAGCACCCGGCTGACGTGCGACTTCACGGTGGCCTCGCCCAGGTGCAGGGCGGTGGCGATCTCGGCGTTGCTGGCTCCGCCGGCCACCAGGACCAGCACTTCCCGCTCCCGGGGGGTCAGGTCGCTCAGTGCCTCCTCCGGGGTGGGACCGCCGACGGTCCCGGTCGCGCCGCCCGGCCGGGCGAACGTGGCGATCACCCGGCGGGTGAGTTCCGGGGCGAGCAGACCGTCTCCCCGGGCCACCACCCGGATCGCGTCGACCAACGACTCCGGCGTGCCGTTCTTGAGCAGGAACCCGCTCGCCCCGGCGCGCAGCGCGGCGAACAGGTAGTCGTCCCGGTCGAACGTGGTGAGCATGAGTACGGCGGGGCCGCCCGGCTCGTCCGTCTCGGTGCTGATCCGGCGGGTGGCCTCCAACCCGTCCACGCCGGGCATCTCGACGTCCATCAGCACCACGTCCGGACGCAGCGCCCGCGCCATGGCGACCGCCCGTTCCCCGTCGGCGGCCTCGCCGACCACCTCGATGTCGTCCTCGATCTCCAGGATCACCCGGAAACCGGTCCGCACCAGGTGATGATCGTCGGCGAGCAGCACCCGGACCGGCGGCGTCGCCCCGGTCACGGCGTGCTCCCGGCCGCCAGCGGCAGCGGGAACCGGACCCGCACCCGCCACCCACCACCGGTACGCGGGCCCACCTCCAGCTCGCCGTCGTGGGTGGCGACCCGTTCCCGCATCCCGACCAGCCCCAACCCGTCGTCGTTCGCCGGGCGGGTGGCCCGTCCGTCGTCAGTCACCTCGACCTCCATCTCCTGGGCCAGATAACGGACCCGGACGTCGAGCAGGGTCGCCCCGCTCGCGTGTTTCAACACGTTGGTCACCGCCTCCTGCACCACCCGGTACGCGGCCTGGGACACCGACTCGGGCAGCGGCGTCGGGTCGCCGTACACGCCCAACGTGGCGTGCAGCCCGGCCTCCCGTGCCCGGTCGACCACGGTGGCGATCCGGTCGACCCCGGCGGGCTGCCCGGTGCCCTCCGGGCCGTTGTCCCGGGCACGCAGCACCCCGAGCATCCGGCGCAGCTCGTCCACCGCCGTCCGGGCCGACTCCTCGATCGAGGTGAGCGCGGTCCGTGCCTTGGCCGGATCCTTGTCGAAGACCCGACGGCACGCCGCCGCCTGCACACCCATCACCGACACGTGGTGGGCGACCACGTCGTGCAGCTCCCGGGCGATCCGGACCCGCTCGCCGACCACCGCGTGCTGCCGGGCCTCCGCCTGCGACCGGCGCAGCCGCTCGGCCTGCTCGGCCAGCTCGTGCTGCCGGCGGGCGGCGATCCAGGCGGTCTCGCCGAAGAAGTACGCGAACCCGAAGAACAACACGTTGATCAGCAGACCGGTGACGATCGCCGCGAGCACCGGCGGCACCGGCCCGAGCGCGTTCTCGAAGGAGTCCGGGGTGATCTCGTCGAGGCTGATCGAGTACGCGATGGCGAGCCAGGCGAACATGGCGGCGATGATGCCGATCCGCAGCCGCCGGGACATCCGGTGGTTCGGCCCCCAGGCGCCGAGCGTGAAGATGGCGGCGAACAGCGCCCACTGGGAGAGCTGCCACTCGGGGACGGCCCGGACCTGCGCACCGATGAACGCGGCGGACACGGCCAGCGTGGTCACGACCGGGTACCGGCGTCGCCAGATCAGCGGCAGCGGCACCGCGACGGTCCAGAGGATCTGTTCGAGCCAGGACGGCGGAGGCCCGAGCAGGAACGTGCCGGTGCTGCGGGCCAGCGTGAGGCTGAACAGGGCGATGACCGTCGCGGCCAGCCCGGCGTAGAGGTCCAGGCGCCGTTGCTCAGGCGTGGGGCCCGGCCGCCGCCAGTCGTCGCTGCTCTCGGTGGTCACCTGCTGAGAATGCCATCCCGCCGCATGGTGGGGCGGCGGGCACCTCCGGCGGCCGGATGAGGGATGTGCCACGCCGGTTACGCTGCCCCAGTGTTGACGCCTGACCTGCCGATCGAGACCGAGCGACTGCACCTGCGGCCCTTCCAGCCGTCCGATCTGACCGGCCTGCACGCCTACTTCGCCGACCCGGCCGCCCACCGCTACCTCTACAGCGAGGCACCCCTCGACCTCGACGGCACCCGCGAGGTGCTGGCGCGGCGGCAGCAGCGGACCGCGCTGCGGGAACAGGGCGACGCGATCCAGTTGGCGGTGGTGCTGCGGGAGACCGGGCAACTCGTCGGCGACGTGCTGTTGTGCTGGACCAGCGCGGAACACCGGCAGGGCGAGATCGGCTACCTGCTGCACCCGGACCACCGGGGACGCGGTTACGCGACCGAGGCGGCCCAGGCCATGCTGGCGCTGGCTTTCGACCGGTGCGACCTGCACCGGGTCGTCGGTCGGTTGGACGCCCGCAACACCGCCTCCGCCCAGGTTCTGACCCGGCTCGGTATGCGGCGCGAGGCGCACCTGCGGGAGAACGAGTACGTCAAGGGGGAGTGGGCCGACGAGGTCATCTACGCGATGCTGGCCCGCGAGTGGCAGGACCGCCGTCCGGTCGCCGCGCCGGTCGCGCCCTGACGGGCCCGACCGGCGGGTGGTGCGGCGGTCAGCCGATGCCGTCGCCGGCCATCGGCGGCAGCGGGCAGTGCAGCAGGCCGCAGATCGTCCGCAGCAGCTCGATCTCCGGCACGGTCATCATCCCGTCGTGGCTGATCACCGCCACCACGGCGGCGACCAGCCGCTCCTTGTCGCCCGGACGTAGTCCGTCCAGCACCGGCCAGGCGGTCTCCAACGCGTGTACGCCGTTCTCCGGCGGCGCGTACGGCAGGGAGGTGCCGGGCAGCAGCGTGGCGACACCGGCCTGGAACGCCTGCTCGGCGGCGGCCCGGTCACCGTGCCCGACCTGGGCCAGGAGGGCGAGCAGGTGGGCCGCCGCGGAACGGGAGTCGGTGAGCGTACGCCGGTCGGTGCGCCACCGGGAGTCCGGCTTGAGTGACTCCTGGATCTCGGCCAGCAGCAGTCGGGAGAGGCAGTACTCGGACACGTTGATCGCGCCGTCGGCGTGGATCAGCGTGAACACGGCCGCCATCAGCGACTCCAGTTCCCCGTTCGTACGGGCGCGCAGGGCCGGGAACGCCAGTTCGGCCAGGGGCAGCCGGAGCATCGGGTGCAGTCCGGCCACCTCGTCGGCCTCCCGCAGGGCGGCGTCGGCCAGCGCCTGACCGTGCTGCCGGGCGATCGCGTCGTACTGGTGCCGCCGTACGTCCGGCTCGGCCGCGAGCAGCAGCCCGAGCACCAGTGGCGCGGCCGAGTCCCGGTTGCGGGCCCGGTCCAGCAGCGGTTGCGGGATGCGGTCGAGGATCGCTGCGGCGTGCGTGTACGCCGTCTCGGTGGGTGCGGCCACCCGGCCCAGCATCTCGGCCGGCGCGACGCGTACCCGGGTGCCCTCCACCGGCAGCGCCGCTGCGGCCGGGCGGGCGGAGTCACGACGGCCCGGCGCGGTGCCGGGACCGCTCGGGGCCAGGCCGAGGGCGATGTCCTCCTGCCGTCCCGACGGCGGTGCGGCGGCCCAGCGCTGGGCGAGCTGCCGCAGCTCGTTCGGGTCGAACGAGGGCTCCAACGCCTGGATCCGCTTGGCCAGCGGCGGGTGGGTGGCGAGCCAGGACGCCCGGCCCGCCTCGCCGAAGAGCATGTGCCCCACCTCGTCGCGCTTGGGCGTGCGCAGCTCGGAGCCGTCGGAGAGGCCACCGATCTTCTTGAGTGCCCCGGCGATGCCGCTGGTCTGCCGGGTGAACTGCACGGCCGAGGCGTCGGCGAGGTACTCCCGCTGCCGGGACACCGACGCCTGGATGAGCCGGCCGGCGAGCACGCCGATGTACCCGGCCACCAGCAACGCCAGCCCGACCAGCATGAACGGCAGGGCACCACCGTTGTTGTTGCTGCGGCTCCGTCCGCCGCCGAGGGCGCCGGCCCGGGCCAGGCCCCGACCGACCACGGTCAGGAACAGGATGCCGAAGAGCAGGCCCATCAGCCGGATGTTGAGCCGCATGTCGCCGTTGACCACGTGGCTGAACTCGTGGGCGATGACGCCCTGGAGTTCGTCGCGGTTGAGCCGTTGCAACGCGCCCCGGGTGACCGCGACGGCCGCGTCGGAGGGGCTCCACCCCGCCGCGAAGGCGTTGATCGCCGTCTCCTCCGGGAGCACGTAGACCTCGGGCACGGGTACGCCGGAGGCCAGCGCCATCTCCTCGACGACGTTGCGCAGCCGCCGCATCTCCGGGTCGGTGGTGTCCGCCGGAACCGGGACCCCGCCCAGCTCACGGGCCACCTTCCCGCCACCGCCGCGAAGCGTGAGCGTCCGCAGCGTCGCGGCCAGCCCGATCGCGGCGACGGTGGCCACGGTGACCATGACAATCATCCCGGCGAGCTGGGGCGGGTTGCTGGTGCCGACGTTGAAGGCGAACACCACCGCGAGGTTCACCACCACCACGATGCCGATGACGGCCAGCACGAACAGCAGGACCAGGCGGGTCGACAGCCGGCGTACCTTGCGCTGTCGTTCGAAGAAGTTCATCGGTGCCTCAGAACGACACCTGCGGGGCGTTGCGCTGCGTCGGGTCGTCCGGCTGGAACAGCGCCGCCGGACCGAACGAGAACATCCCGGCCAGCATGCTCGCGGGGAACACCTCGCGCTTGTTGTTGTAGGCCATCACCGAGTCGTTGTACGCCTGCCGGGCGAAGGCGACCCGGTTCTCCGTGGAGGTCAGCTCCTCCGACAGTTGCATCATGTTCTGGTTGGCCTTGAGGTCCGGGTACGCCTCGGAGAGCGCGAACAGTCGGCCCAGCGTGGCGCTCAGCGCGTTCTCCGCGCCGCTGAGCTGCTGCATCGCCGCCGGGTCGCCGGGCGCGGCCGACGCGGCGGTCTGCGCGTTGACGGCGTTGTTGCGCGCCGAGATGACCGCCTCCAGCGTCTCCCGCTCGTGCTTGAGGTATCCCTTGGCGGTCTCCACCAGGTTGGGGATCAGGTCGTGCCGGCGGACCAGCTGCACGTCGATCTGCGCGAAGGCGTTGCGGTACGCGTTGCGGGCCCGGACCAGCCCGTTGTAGATCGACACGCCGAAGCCGAGCACCGCTACGACGATCACCACCAGACACAGCAATCCGATGATCAGTTCCATGGCCGCTCCCTCGGTTGCACGTCGGTTCCAGCGCTCATGATCGTACGGGCGACGGTCCAGAGCTGCCCGTTCTCCCCTGAGGTGTACGCCCGGTGAGGGCGGGACCGCTATGCGTCCCGCCCTCACCCGACTGTCGGATCAGCGTCCGGCCCGGTACGCCTTGACCGCGCTGTCGGCGACGTCCCAGATGGCGATCACGACGATCACCACGATGCTGATCCGGCTGACCGTGGCGAGGCCGCCGTCGCGCAGCCAGGCGAAACGGTCGACGAACTCCGGGTTGAGCAGCCGCTCGTCCTGGAGCAGCCAGATCGCCGGCACCGCGAAGCCCAGGTTGAGCAGGACGTTGACGCCGACCAGCGGCCAGGTCCACCGGCGGGCCCGGTACTTGGCGAACTCCAGACCGATGCTGGCGACCAGGACCACGAGGAACACCGGCAGCCAGAACGTCCAGAGCGCCGGGTCGAGGATCGGCAGCCGGTCGCCGTCACCGATCACCCGCTGGAACTGCTGCCACGGCAGGAAGGCGATGAACAGGACCAGGAACACGATCGAGGCCACCACGTCGGTGAGGCTGACGTCCCGCTCGACGGGTTCCTCGGGTAGTTGGTCGACGGTCCATTCCGGCAGGTGCAGCGGGGTGCCGAACCGTTCCATCGCCGCGAAGACAAGCGTCACCCAGAAGCCGATGTGCACCGCGACGTTGAACGCCGCCCCGATGCCCTCGCCGACCGCGCCGGCCGGGTTCTCGGCGGTGGTGGCCTCCAGCACGCCCATCAGCACGCCGACGACGGCGGGCACGGTGCTCAGCAGCACGATCATCAGGCGTTGCCAGGCCGGGTAGTACTCCGGGCCGATGAGCTGGAGTCTCCGGTCGCTGTAGCGAGCGGCCAACTGTGCCGGGTTGCCCAGCTCGGTGAGGACCTCGCGCTCGGCGGTGGTGGCGTCGAGCCCGGCGGCGGTCCGGCCGTCGACCATGTCGGCGATCGAGGCGCGCAACTCGTCGGCGATCTCCGCACGCCGTCCGGTCGGCACGGAACGCAGCGTGGCGGCGAGATACCGGTCGGTCAGGGAGGTCGTCATCTCCGGGCTCCTTCGATCAGGTCGGTCAGGGAGGTCTGTACGGCGGAGAGGTCGTCCAGCAGCCGGCGCAGCACCTGCTCGCCGGACTCGCTGGTGCGGTAGAACTTGCGCGGCCGGCTCTCCTCGGTGTTCCACTCGCTGCTCAGCAGCCCCTGCTCCTCCAGCCGGCGCAGCAGTGGATAGAGCGTGTTGGCGTCCACCGGGAAGCCGTGCCCGGTGAGCCGTTGCAGGAGTGCGTAGCCGTAGTCGGGTCGACGCAGCGCGACCAGGCTGGCCACCACCACCGTTCCCCGGCGTAGCTCCTGGAGGTGTGTCCGTAGGACGTCGTCGCTGACCATGCGTCACACGATAGTGTGTGCCACACAGCATTGTCCAGCGCGCAATAGTGTCCGCCACGCGACATGGTGTCAGCGCGAGGCGTTCCTCGCCACAAACGAGACCCCGCCCCCGCCCCGCCCCGCCCCCCCGGCCCCCCGCCCCCGCCCCCCGCTCTGCCCCTGCCCCGTGGGGCTGGCCCCAGTTGATCAAGAAGTTTTGATCACGGAAGGAGGGTGTCGAGGGCGCAAACTCCTTGGTCATCTGCTGCGCCCGCCCACTCTCGGCACAGCGCGCTCTGGTGCAGACGGTCCAGCGGGGAGCTGGCCGTGCCGACCTGACTTCCCGTCGCCAGGCTCTGTGGTTCCGCAGCTCATCGATCATGGAGTCGAGGTCGCGGATATGTACTGGTATGCGCGTTATGGAACTGCCACAACTCCATGATCGGCGGGGCGAGTGGCGGAGTGGTGGGCGGCGGAGTGGTGGGCGGCGGGTGGTGGGAGGTCGGGTGGTGGTGGGCGGGCGGTTGGTCGTACACGGTGATGGGCCTGGTCGACGGGGGCGCGGCCGCTACCTCGTCGGGTCGGTGGGGTCGGCCGCGCGTATCGGGCCAGCATGATCCGCGACACCTCGGCGGACCGGGGGTGCGCGGCGCGCTGGAACGGCCTCCGGCGGCAGGGTTAGGGTTAGCCCCGACCGTCTCGATCATCCGACCCGGGGGGCTCCGTGGGCGATTCGTTCGCGCATCTGCACGTGCACACGGAGTACTCGATGCTCGACGGTGCGGCCCGCCTCAAGGACCTGTTCGCCGAGGTCAAGCGGCAGGGGATGCCGGCCGTGGCGATGACCGACCACGGCAACATGCACGGCGCGAACGACTTCTACAAGCAGGCCATGGCCGCCGGGGTCACCCCGATCCTGGGCATCGAGGCGTACGTGGCGCCGGAGTCGCGGTTCCACAAGAAGCGGGTGCGCTGGGGTCGCCCGGAGCAGAAGAGCGACGACGTCTCCGGCAGTGGCGGTTACACGCACAAGACGATCTGGGCGCGCAACAAGACCGGCCTGCACAACCTCTTCACGCTGACCAGCAAGGCGTACACCGAGGGCTACTTCGTCAAGTGGCCCCGGATGGACGCCGAGCTGCTGGCCGAGTGCGCCGACGGGCTGATGGCGACCACCGGCTGCCCCTCCGGCGAGGTGCAGACCCGGCTGCGGCTCGGCCACGACGCGCAGGCCCTGGAGGCCGCCGCGAAGTACCAGGACATCTTCGGCAAGGAGAACTACTTCCTGGAGCTGATGGACCACGGCCTGGACATCGAGAAGAGGGTCCGGGACGGGCTGGTCGAGATCGGTCGCAAGCTGGGCATCCCGCCGGTGGTCACCAACGACTCGCACTACACGCACGAGGCGCAGTCCGAGGCGCACGACGTGCTGCTCTGCGTGCAGACCGGCAGCAACGTCGCCGACCCGAACCGGTTCAAGTTCGGCGGCAGCGGCTACTACATCAAGTCCGCCGACGAGATGCGCGGTGTGGACGGCTCCGACGTCTGGCTGGAGGGCTGCCGCAACACGCTGCTGGTGGCCGAGCGGGTCGACCCGACCGGGATGTTCGAGTTCCACAACCTGATGCCGCGCTTCCCGGTGCCCGAGGGCGAGACCGAGGAGTCCTGGTTCCGCAAGGAGACCTTCGTCGGCCTGGCCCGCCGCTACCCGCAGGGCATCCCCGAGGGCCACGTCGTGCAGGCCGAGTACGAGCTGGGCGTCATCATCCAGATGGGTTTCCCGTCGTACTTCCTCGTGGTCGCCGACTTCATCCAGTGGGCCAAGAACCAGGGCATCGCGGTCGGCCCCGGCCGGGGTTCGGCGGCCGGTTCGCTGGTCGCGTACGCGCTGGGCATCACCGACCTGGACCCGATCCCGCACGGGCTGATCTTCGAGCGGTTCCTCAACCCCGAGCGCGTCTCCATGCCGGATGTCGACATCGACTTCGACGAGCGTCGGCGCGGTGAGGTGATCAAGTACGTCACCGACAAGTGGGGCGAGGACAAGGTGGCGCAGATCGCCACCTTCGGCACGATCAAGGCGAAGGCCGCGATCAAGGACTCGGCGCGGGTGCTCGGCTACCCGTACGCGGTCGGCGACCGGATCACCAAGGCCATGCCGCCGGCCGTGATGGGCAAGGACATCCCGCTCGAAGGCATCTTCGACCCGAAGCACCCCCGGTATGCCGAGGCCGGCGAGATCCGGGGCATGTACGAGTCCGAGGCCGACGTCAAGAAGGTCATCGACACCGCCCGGGGCATCGAGGGGCTGATCCGGCAGACCGGTGTGCACGCCGCCGGTGTGATCATGTCGGCCGAGCCGATCATCGAGCACATCCCGCTGATGCGTCGGGACTCCGACGGGGTCATCATCACCCAGTTCGACTACCCGACGTGCGAGTCGCTCGGGCTGTTGAAGATGGACTTCCTCGGCCTGCGCAACCTCACCATCATCGACGACGCGGTCAAGAACATCCAGCTCAACCACGGCAAGGAACTCGACCTGCTGGGCCTGCCGCTGGACGACAAGCCCGCGTACGAGCTGCTGGCCCGGGGCGACACCCTGGGCGTGTTCCAACTCGACGGCGGGCCGATGCGGTCGCTGCTGCGGATGATGAAGCCGGACAACTTCGAGGACATCTCCGCCGTGCTGGCGCTGTACCGCCCCGGCCCGATGGGCGTCGACTCGCACACCAACTACGCGCTGCGCAAGAACGGCCTCCAGGAGATCACCCCGATCCACCCGGAGCTGGAGGAGCCGCTGCGGGAGATCCTCGCCCCCACCTACGGCCTGATCGTCTATCAGGAGCAGGTGCAGCGCGCCGCGCAGATCCTCGCCGGCTACACGCTCGGCCAGGCCGACCTGCTGCGTCGGGCGATGGGCAAGAAGAAGAAGGAGATCCTCGACAAGGAGTTCGGCCCGTTCCGGGACGGCTGCCGCGAACACGGCTACTCCGACGAGGCCGTCCAGAAGGTCTGGGACGTGCTGGTCCCGTTCGCCGGGTACGCCTTCAACAAGGCGCACTCGGCCGCGTACGGGCTGGTGTCGTACTGGACGGCGTACCTGAAGGCGCACTACCCGGCCGAGTACATGGCGGCGCTGCTGACCTCCGTCGGCGACGACAAGGACAAGATGGCCATGTACCTGTCGGAGTGCCGCCGGATGGGCATCCAGGTGCTGCCGCCGGACGTGAACACCTCCGCCGGGCCGTTCACCCCGGTCGGCAAGGAGATCCGCTTCGGCCTCGGCGCGATCCGCAACGTCGGCGCCAACGTGGTGGCGGCGATCATGCGGTGCCGCGACGAGAAGGGCGAGTACGCGGACTTCTACGACTTCCTGTCCAAGGTGGACGCGGTGGTCTGCAACAAGAAGACCATCGAATCGCTGATCAAGGCCGGGGCGTTCGACTCGCTCAAGCATTCGCGCAAGGCGCTGCTCACCGTGCACGCCGACGCCATCGACGCGTACGCCGACGTGAAGCGCAAGGAGGCCGTCGGCCAGTACGACCTCTTCGGTTCGGGCTTCGGCGACACCGAGACGGCGACCACCACCACGGTCATGCCCGTCATCAGCGACGGCGAGTGGGACAAGCGCGACAAGCTCGCGTTCGAACGCGAGATGCTCGGCCTGTACGTCTCCGACCACCCGCTGTTCGGTCTGGAACACGTGCTGAACGCGGCGGCCGACTGCACCATCGCCACCCTGTCCGAGGAGGGCACCGTGCCCGACGGCGCGGTGGTCACCCTCGCCGGCATCCTCTCCGGCGTGCAGCGTCGGGTCACCAAACAGGGCCGAGCGTGGGCCTCGGCGACCCTGGAGGACCTGGCCGGTGGGGTGGAGGCGCTGTTCTTCCCGAACACCTACGAGGTGATCGGACAGTACATCGCCGAGGACGCCATCGTGGTGGTCAAGGGCCGGATCGACCGGCGCGACGACACCCCCCGCATCATGGCGATGGACATGCAGTTGCCGGACGTCAGCAGCAACCCGGCGAGCAAACCGGTCACCCTGACGATTCCGGTCAACCGGCTCACGCCACCGCTCGCCGACCGGCTCAAGGAGACCCTGCTGCTGCATCCCGGCGACACCGAGGTGCACGTGAAGCTGCACCGCAGCGGGCGCGTCGAGACCTGGCGACTCGGCCTGTTCCGGGTCGCCGCCACCACCGCCCTGATGGGTGACCTCAAGAGCGTCCTCGGCCCCGCCAACGTGAGCTGACCCTGCTCGGCCTGCACGACACGGGTGCCGGAACGGTTCTCGGAACGCAGGCCCTTAGCGCGGGTCGGGAGCCAGGGCGCGCGGATTGGCGCTGGGGCGCGGGCGTGACCAGGGCTAACGTCGGGGCGTGGAACTGGAACAGGCACAGAAGCTGTGGCAACCACAGCCCGGATGGCTGAACACCGCCAGTTACGGGCTGCCGCCGGACCCGGCGTGGGAGGCGTTGCAGGACGCGCTCGCGGCGTGGCGAGCCGGACGCGGCTCGTGGGAGGGCTGGAGCGAGACGACCGACCGGTCCCGGGCCGCGTTCGCCCAGCTGGTCGGGGTGCCGGTGGCAGACGTGTCGGTCGGCGCCGTCGTCTCCCAGATGCTGGCCCCGGTCGCCGCCGCACTGCCCGCCGGGGCGCGGGTGGTCGTTCCCGAGGTCGAGTTCACCTCCAACCTCTTCCCGTGGCTGGTGCAGGAGGAACGGGGCGTGCAGGTTCGCACCGTACCGCTGGACGGGCTGGTCGACGCGATCGACGACAGCACCGACCTGGTGGCGTTCAGCCTGGTGCAGTCCGCCGACGGGACGGTGGCCGCGTACGACGAGATCGTCGCGGCGGCCCGAGCGCACGGCGCGCTCGTCGTGGTGGACGCCACCCAGGCGTGCGGCTGGCTGCCGTTCGACGCGAGCCGGGCCGACGTGGTCGTGGCCGGCGGCTACAAGTGGCTGATGGGACCGCGGGGCACCGCGTTCGCGTACCTCGATCCGGCCCTGCGGGAGCGGCTGCGGCCCGACGCCGCCGGCTGGTACGCGGGCCGAGACCCGCACGCCTCCTACTACGGGCCGCCGCTGCGGCTCGCCGACGACGCCCGCCGCTTCGACATCTCGCCGTCCTGGTTCAACTGGGTCGGCGCGGCCCCGGCGCTGGAACTGCTGCTGGAGATCGGGGTGCCGGCCGTGTACGCGCACGACGTGGCGCTGGCCAACCGGTTCCTCACCGGCTTGGGGCGACCGCCCGGCGACAGCGCGATCGTCACCGTGGAGGTGCCCGACGCGCAGCACAAGCTGGAACGGGCCGGGGTACGCGCAGCCGTCCGGGCCGGCCGGGTCCGCGCCTCCTTCCACCTCTACACCACCCCCGAGGACGTAGACCTGGCCCTCGACGCCCTGCTGTCCTGATGTAAGGAAGGGCCCCCTGTTACCGCCTGGTGTATAGCAGGGGACCCTTCCTAACGTCGTGGATCCGTCGACGGCCGGCACCCTGTTGGGGGTGCCGGCCGTCGTGGTGGTGTGGGTCAGCTGTTCCAGTGTGCGGCGACGAGGTCGGCGGCCTGTTGTTCCCACTGGGCGTAGTGGTCGGGGAATGCGGAGACCTGGACGGTCTGGGCGGCGACGGTCAAGGGCATGTCCTGCCAGCCGTCGACCTGCTTGAGGCCCTTGAGGAAGGCGAGGGTGGAGTATTCGGGGTCGGTGATCTGTTCGACGGTGCCCCAACCGGAGGAGGGGCGCTGCTGGAACAGTCCCTGGGAGTCGTGGTCGTTGCGGGCGCCGAGGTGGCCGAGGTTCTGCAGCTTGGACTCCTGGAATGCGGTGCCGATGGCGATGACGGCGGCGCGTTCGTTCATGTCGGCCTTCTTCGTCGCGGCGATGATGGCCTTGGCGTTGGCGATCTGCTCGTTGTCGAGGTCGATGTGGGACTGGGTGCCCTGCACGCCGTGCGGGATGAGGGTGGTGGTGTCGGGCTTGTCGGCCTGGATGGCGGCGGTGATGGGGTTGGTCGGTGTGGTGTCGGTGGTGCTGTGGTTGAGGGGTCCGGCGGCGAGGCCGCCGGCGACGGTGAGTCCGGCGATGGCGAGGACGCTCGTCGTGGTGGTGTGGGTCAGCTGTTCCAGTGTGCGGCGACGAGGTCGGCGGCCTGTTGTTCCCACTGGGCGTAGTGGTCGGGGAATGCGGAGACCTGGACGGTCTGGGCGGCGACGGTCAAGGGCATGTCCTGCCAGCCGTCGACCTGCTTGAGGCCCTTGAGGAAGGCGAGGGTGGAGTATTCGGGGTCGGTGATCTGTTCGACGGTGCCCCAACCGGAGGAGGGGCGCTGCTGGAACAGTCCCTGGGAGTCGTGGTCGTTGCGGGCGCCGAGGTGGCCGAGGTTCTGCAGCTTGGACTCCTGGAATGCGGTGCCGATGGCGATGACGGCGGCGCGTTCGTTCATGTCGGCCTTCTTCGTCGCGGCGATGATGGCCTTGGCGTTGGCGATCTGCTCGTTGTCGAGGTCGATGTGGGACTGGGTGCCCTGCACGCCGTGCGGGATGAGGGTGGTGGTGTCGGGCTTGTCGGCCTGGATGGCGGCGGTGATGGGGTTGGTCGGTGTGGTGTCGGTGGTGCTGTGGTTGAGGGGTCCGGCGGCGAGGCCGCCGGCGACGGTGAGTCCGGCGATGGCGAGGACGCTGTTGCGCAGCATGGTGTTCATGGGGGTAGCTCCATTCGGGGGTGGGACACCGCAGGGGGGTGGCGGTGCCGACGCCGTCAGGCGCTGGTGGCTTTGTTGGGGGTGGCCCTGGCTGGCGGGGCGTGGTGGCCGCTCGCGGTGCCGGGTCCAGGTGTAACGACTGGCGGAGGCGGGCCATTCCCGTGGGGATCCGGCGTAGCCGTACTCGGGCGTTGGCCCTGCGTGCCCAGTCCCCGATTACAACGTCCTCCGCCCGCCACGAATTCCGCCGCCCTGATGCCAGGAGCCGACAAAAGCCTCATAAGCGGCGCCTGGTCAGGCATGCCCACCGGAGGTGGGTTGATTTGTTGTCGCTATGGCAGCAACAAATCAACCCACCTCCTCGCTTCTCCCGTGCCCACGCGCCGAGGCGTTAAGAGGGGACCCTTCCTTGCGTCGGGGGTCCAGCGGGGTGGGGGTGGGTGCAAGGAGGGGTCCCCTGCTAACGCCTGGTGTATAGGAAGGGTCCCTTCCTTGCATCCGGCCCGGCGGGGGTTGCGGAGTGCGGGGGGAGGGGGTGATCGGGGTCACAGTGAATACGGATCGGTTCCGTATCGAAATTGGGGGGCCTAGGCTCGGGGGGGATTACGGTACTTGGCCGTATCGAAATGTGAAGGGTGTCGGGGGATGCAGCCGAACGAGAACACCGGGCACCCGAGGCGGTGGGCGATCCTGGCAGTGCTGGTGATCAGCCTGCTCGTCGTCGTCCTGGACAACACGATCCTCAACGTCGCCCTGCGTACGCTGGCCGACCCGGTGCACGGGCTCGGGGCCACCCAGGGTGAACTGGAGTGGTCCATCAACTCGTACACGCTGGTTTTCGCCGGGTTGCTGTTCACCTTCGGCGTGTGGGGTGACCGGGCCGGGCGGCGGCGGATGCTGCTGATCGGGCTGGTCCTCTTCGGACTGGCCTCGCTGCTCTCCGCGTACGCGCAGAGCCCGACCCAGCTGATCGCGGCCCGCGCACTGATGGGGGTCGGCGGCGCGGCGATCATGCCGGCGACCCTGTCGATCATCTCGAACGTCTTCGACCCGAGGGAGCGGGGACGGGCCATCGGTATCTGGGCCGGCGCGGTGGGGCTGGCGGTGGCGATCGGCCCGGTGCTCGGCGGACTGCTGCTGGAGCACTTCTGGTGGGGCTCGGTCTTCCTGATCAACGTGCCGGTGACGGCGCTCGGCGTGGTCCTGGTAGCGCTGTTGGTGCCCGAGTCGCGGGACCCCGCGCCGGGGCGCGTCGACGTGGTCGGTGTGCTGCTCTCGGTCGTCGGTCTGGTGACCCTGACGTTCGGCATCATCGACGGCGGCGAGCACGGCTTCGGTCGCCCGCTGGTCTGGGCCACGATTCTCGGCGGCCTGGCGGTGCTGGCCTGGTTCGTCGCGTACGAGCGGCGCAGCAGCCACCCGTCGCTGGACGTACGACTGTTCCGGGTGCCGCGTTTCGCCGCGCCGGTGGCGATGATCGGGCTGGTCTTCTTCGCCGCCATGGGCGTGATGTTCTTCAGCTCGTTCTATCTGCAACTGGTACGCGGCTACAGCCCGTTGCAGACCGGCCTGCTCTTCCTGCCGTTCGCGGTGGCCCAACTGGTCTTCGCGCCCCGTAGCGCCACCATGGTCCGCCGGTACGGTGCACGGGCGGTCTCGGCGGTGGGACTGCTGTTGACCACGGTGTCGTTGGGCGCGTTCGCCTTCGTCGACGCCACCACGCCGATCTGGGTGGTGCTGGTCGTCTTCTTCCTGCAGGGGACCGGGATGGCGAACATCATGCCGCCCGCCACGGAGTCGATCATGTCGGCGCTGCCCCGGGAGAAGGCGGGCGTCGGTTCCGCCGTCAGCAACACCATCCGCCAGGTGGCCGCCGCGCTCGGTGTCGCGGTGATCGGCTCGGTGCTGGCCGCCGGGTACCGCACCGGCATCGCCCCGACCGTGGCGGACCTGCCGGCCGAGGCACGGGCGGCGGCCGGGGAGTCGATCTCCGGCGCGTACGGCGTGGCCGGTCAGCTCGGACCGGCGGCGCCGCAGGTGATCGCGGCGGCCGACGACGCGTTCGTCTCGGCCATGCACCTGTCTGCGGTACTCGCCGCGCTGGTCGCGGCGGCCGGTGTCGCGGTGGCGCTGCGCTGGATGCCGGGGCGGGCCGCCGCCGCAGCGCCGACGCCGGTCGGCGAGCCCGAGTTGGCCGGTACGCCCTGATGTCAGGAACAATGCCGGCATGACGAGCAGCGCGGACGCCCCGCGACCGCCCGGTCGGCCGCGGAGCGTCCGCGCGGACGAGGCCATCGTCGAGGCGACCCTGGATCTGCTGGCGGAGGGCAGCACGATCGAGGCGATCTCGGTGGAGGCGATCGCCGCCCGGGCCGGAGTCGGCAAGGCCACCATCTACCGACGATGGCCGGGCAAGAACGCGCTGCTGAGCGACGCGTTGCGGACGCTCAAGGGCGACCCGCCGCAGCCGACTGGTCGGTCCGTCCGCGAGGACCTGATCACCCTGGTCAGCGCCATCGGGCATCACATCGACCCGCGCGCGGCGAAGATCATGCCGTGTCTGGTGCCGGTGGTGAAACGAGACCCCGAGCAGTACGCGCTCTACCAGAACATCATCGAGCCGCGCCGCGCGGTGATGCGGGAGGTGCTGCGACGCGGCGTACGCGACGGTGAACTCCGCGCCGACCTCGACGTCGAGGTCACCATGGCCATGCTCACCGGCCCGATGCTCATCCAGCGGGTGATGAACTGGAACCCGGACCTCGACACGACGACCCTCCCGGAGAAGGTCGTCGACCAAGTGCTGGAGGGCATCACCGCCCGCTGACCACAAGCCGGAACCTCGCCCGGACCACGGCACGGCCCCGACCACGGGCCGGTCCGGAAGTACGGCACGGTCCGCAGTGCGGCGCGGCGGGACGCGTTGGTACGAGAGGACGGCTCACGACCCGCCGCAACGCCCGTGACCTGCGCGGATCGGTGTGAGCTGATGTCGGGCACCGGGGCGATCGAAGGCGGCCTAGACTACGGGCGTCCCGCGGCGGTCGGGACGAATGCCGCGGTCTTCGGAGGTCTCCGTGTCGACGCCCATCACCACCACCCTGGCTCTCGGCCCGGACTGGCTCGATCCGGAGTGGTTGATCTCGACCTTCGGGTTGATCGGCATCCTGGTGATCGTCTTCGCCGAGTCGGGCCTGCTGATCGGGTTCTTCCTGCCGGGTGACTCGTTGCTGTTCACCACCGGCCTGCTGGTCGCCGACGGCCAGTACCTCAAGTATCCGCTGTGGCTGGTGTGCCTGCTCATCACCATCGCCGCCATCGCCGGGGACCAGGTGGGATACCTGTTCGGCCGCAAGGTCGGGCCGGCGCTGTTCCGGCGCCCGAACTCGCGACTGTTCAAGCAGGAGAACCTGCTCAAGGCCCATGACTTCTTCGAGAAGTACGGTGCCCGGTCGATCGTGCTGGCGCGCTTCGTGCCGATCGTCCGGACGTTCACCCCGATCGTGGCCGGGGTGAGCCGGATGAACTACCGCACCTTCGTCATCTACAACGTGGTGGGCGGCATCCTCTGGGGCACCGGCGTGACGGTGCTCGGCTACTTCCTGGGCCAGATCCCGTTCGTCAAGACGAACATCGAGTTCATCCTGATCGCCATCGTGGGGCTGTCCGTGCTGCCGATCGTGTTCGAGCTGCTGCGGGCGCGGATGGCCGCCAAGCGGGGCGCCACGCCGCAGGAGCGCGCGGCGGCCGAGGAGGCGATCCGCGAGACCCGGGAGCACTACGGCAAGCACTGAGCGTCGCCACGGTGACCCGGGCGCCGTCGTCCGGGTCACACCGGCCACCGGAGATGGTGGTCCCGGTGGTGCCGCCCCATAAGGTGCGATCATGCAGACGCCGGCGGCCGAGATCGATCAACCCCGCCGGGACGTCGGGCGCCTGGTGGACCTGTTCCTGTGGGGTGCGACCGCACTCGGTGCGATGCTCGCGGCCCTGGCCCATCTCAGCGGCGCGGCGCCGGTGCTGCGGTTCTTCGTCGTGTTGGCCGCGATCACCCTCGCCTCGGCGGTGCTCGGGCGGTCGCTGGACCAGCTCGGTGGCCGGATGCGTCCGGCCGCCATCGGCACGTTCCAGGCCGTGGTCGGCAACCTGCCCGAGCTGATCATCTGCATCTTCGCGCTCCGCGCCGGCCTGGTGGCCGTGGTGCAGGCCGCGCTGATCGGGTCGGTGCTCAACCTGCTGCTGCTGGGCAACGGAATGTCCTACCTGGCCGGCGGGCTGCGCAACGGCACGATGAGCATCGACGGTCGGCACGCCAAGGTCACCCGGGTCATGCTCGTGCTCCTGATGGCCACCCTGATCACCCCGGCGATCGCGGTGAACCTCGGCACCCCCGCCGCCGAACACACCACCGCGGTCTCCTACGTGGTGGCGATCGCCCTGCTCACCGTCTTCGTGGTGTCGCTGCCGTTCCGGCTCGGCAAGGACGCCGACGCGCCGCCGCCGGTGCACAACGGGGCCGGTGAGGCCAAGGTGGGCACGTGGCCGCTGCCGCGCGTACTGGTGCTGGTGACCGTGGCCGGTCTGCTCATCGCGTTCGAGGCGGACTGGCTGATGGACGCCCTGCTGCCGGCGACCGAGGCGATGAACCTCAACGCCGCCTTCGTCGGTCTCTTCCTGGTGGCCACCGTCGGCAACCTGTCGCAGCTCGCCCCGGCGGTGCAGCTCAGCCTGCGGGGCGACGCCGACACCGCCACCGCGATCACCATGGAGGGCGCGCTCCAGGTCGCGTTGATGCTGGCCCCGGTGCTCATGCTGATCGCCCCGCTGCTCGGCGCCGGCGAGTTCACGCTGATCTTCCCGCCGTTGCAGATCGTCGCGGTCATCGTGGCCGCCCTGCTCGTCGTCTTCGTGACCATCGACGGCACGGTCAATCACCTCGAAGGTCTGGCGCTGGTGGCGCTCTACACCGTGCTCGGTTCGCTGTTCTGGTGGGGATGAGACCGGGTCGGGCCACACGGCGACTCCGGTGGCGTGGTGCGACGGTGCCGGGCGTGTCCCGGAGCGTGGCTCGCGGACGGCATCGGTAGGGTGTCGAACACACGTACTGGCCGGTGGCCGGGGGAGGAGGCGGCGTGCGGGTGCTCGGCGTCGACCCGGGGCTGACCCGGTGTGGGGTCGGCGTGGTCGAGGGGGTCCCCGGGAAGCCCTGCACGTTGATCGCCTACTACGTCGTCTACACCGATCCCGGTGACGAGCTGCCGGCCCGCCTGCTGCATCTGGACCGTTCGCTGACCGAGCTGGTCGCCGAGCACCGGCCGGACAGTGTGGCCGTGGAGCGGGTGTTCAGCCAGCACAACGTGCGTACGGTGATGGGCACCGCGCAGGCCAGCGGGATCGCCGTACTCGCCGGGGCGCGCGCCGGGCTGCCGGTGCAGACGTACACGCCGAGCGAGGTGAAGGCGGCGGTGACCGGCTCCGGGAAGGCGGACAAGGCGCAGATCACGGCGATGGTCACCCGGCTGCTGCGGCTGCCCGAGCCGCCGCGCCCGGCCGACGCCGCGGACGCCCTCGCGCTGGCCATCTGCCACGTGTGGCGCGGCGGCACCCGGTCCAAGCTGGCCGTCGCGGCGGACCGGGCGAGACGAGGAGGAGCGAGATGATCGCCAGTGTGCGCGGCGTGGTGACCGCGACCGGCCCGGCCCATGCGGTGATCGAGGTGGGTGGCGTCGGCCTCGCCGTGCAGTGCGCCCCCGGCACCATCGCCGACCTGCGGGTGGGTCAGTCGGCACGGCTGGCCACCAGCCTGGTGGTGCGGGAGGACTCGCTCACCCTCTACGGCTTCGCCGACGACGACGCGAGGGCGCTGTTCGAGCTGCTCCAGACCGCGAGCGGGGTGGGGCCCCGGTTGGCCCAGGCGGTGCTCGCGGTGCACACCCCGGACGCGGTACGCAAGGCGATCGCCAACGCCGACACGGGCGCGCTGACCCGCGTACCCGGGATCGGCAAGAAGGGCGCCGAGCGTCTGGTGCTGGAGCTGCGTGACCGGATCGGCCCGGTGGCCGTCGGCGCCGACGGCGCGGCCGGGGTCACCGGTGGGGCCTGGCCGGAGCAGGTCCGCCAGGCGCTGATCGGGCTCGGCTGGACGGCCGGTCAGGCCGACCAGGCGGTCACCGCCGTCGCGGAGACCGTGGACGGTCCCACGCCGCCGGTGCCGGTGCTGCTCAAGCAGGCCATCCGGCTGCTGGGTCGGTCCCGGTGACCGCGCCCGACGGCGGGCTGGTCTCGGCGTACGTCAGCGAGGCGGAGCGCGACGCGGAGGTCAGTGTCCGGCCGAAGCGGCTGGACGAGTTCATCGCCCAGCACCGCGTCCGCGACCAGCTCGACCTGCTGTTGCAGGGCGCGATGCGGCGCGGCTCGCCACCGGACCACATCCTGCTCTCCGGGCCGCCCGGCCTCGGCAAGACCACCCTGGCCAACATCGTCGCCGCGGAGCTGGGCACCGGTATCCGGGTGACCAGCGGCCCGGCGATCGAGCGTTCCGGCGACCTGGCCGCGATCCTGACCAGTCTCGCCGAGGGCGACGTGCTCTTCATCGACGAGGTGCACCGGATCGCGCGGCCGGCCGAGGAACTGCTCTACAGCGCGATGGAGGACTTCCGGGTCGACGTGGTGGTCGGCAAGGGGCCGGGCGCCACCGCCATCCCGCTCGACGTCGAGCCGTTCACGCTGGTCGGGGCGACCACCCGGGCCGGTCTGCTGACCAGTCCGATGCGGGACCGCTTCGGGTTCGTCGCCCACCTCGACTTCTACGCCCCCGCCGAACTGGAGCTGCTGCTGCACCGCTCGGCCCGGATCCTCGGCGTGCCGATCACCGACGACGGGGCGGTGGAGATCGCCGGCCGGTCGCGGGGCACCCCCCGGATCGCCAACCGCCTGCTGCGCCGCGTCCGCGACTTCGCCGAGGTACGCGCCGACGGGGTGGTCACCGTCGAGACGGCCCGCGCGGCGTTGACCGTGTACGACGTGGACGCGCTCGGCCTGGACCGGCTCGACCGGGCGGTGCTGACCGCCCTGGTGGACTCGTTCCGGGGTGGCCCGGTCGGCCTGTCGACCCTGGCCGTGGCCGTCGGGGAGCAGCCGGACACGGTGGAGGAGGTCTGCGAGCCGTTCCTGGTGCGGGCCGGGCTGCTGGCCCGTACGCCGCGCGGCCGGGTGGCGACCGATGCCGCCTGGCACCACCTGGGACGTACACCCCCGAATGGTACATTTGGGGCCGAGGCTGCCGCTGTGCCCGATCTGTTCTCCGTGGACAGCGACCAGCCGTGATCTGTTCGTGATCTGTGCCGCATTCGGCGTTCCCAGATAGAGCGACTAGACTCGCCGCGGTCCGCACAGGATGTGAAAATCCGCCTCCGCTCGGTGTCAGCACCGTGACGGAGGCCAATGGGAAGGTCTACAACCGTGCACTACGCAGCAGAAGGCGGAGGAGCGGCGGGCTTCACGCCGATCCTCATGATCGCGCTGCTCTTCGGCGTCATGTACTTCATGATGATCCGCCCGCAGCAGAAGCGCCGCCGCGAGGCCGAGGCGATGCAGACCGGCCTCTCCGTCGGCGACGAGGTGGTCACCATCGGCGGGCTCTACGGCACGGTCACCGGCGTGGAGGACGACAGCGTCCTGCTCGAGATCGCTCCCGGAGTGCAGACCCGCTACGCCCGTCCGGCGATCGCCCGGGTGGTCACCAAGGCGGAGCGACCGGTCGAGTCGCCCGTCGAGGAGAGCGACACCGTCAAGGACTGAGCACCGACCACCCGGTCGACCGTCGCGCGGCGGTCATGCCCGGATGGAGCCGCCCGCACGCGTCCCCGAGCGGGTGGTCGCCGCACGCGGCGCGCGTGTGACAACTGGATAGATGGCCGACGCCGGGCGTCGGTGCTCCGGCTCGACCGGTCCACGCGCCCGCGTCGACCACCCGAGGCGGCGGCGCCGGCCCGGGCGCCGTCGGAAGGCAGACCGTGGGCCGGGCAGCCGGCCGACCCGCCGCCGCGCCCGCGGCGGCGCGACCGTACAGGGAGACAGGACAGCCGTGGCACCACCTCAGGGACAGATGCGCCCGGGACGGCAGTTGGCCGTACTCGGGGCCATCTTCATCGTCCTCTACCTTTTGGTGTTCTTCTCGGCCGGCGCCAGCGGGGGCTGGAAGGACCGGCTCGAGCCTCGTCTCGGTCTTGACCTGGTCGGTGGTACCCGGCTGACGCTGGAGGCCACCAACACCCTCGACGGCCGGGCCCCGACGGCGGAGAACCTCGAACAGGCCCGCCAGATCATCGAGAGCCGGGTCAACGCGTACGGCGTGGCCGAGGCCGAGGTGATCACCGAGGGCGACCGCAACATCGTCATCTCCCTGCCCGGCGAGAACCGCGACCTCACCGAGGTCGGCAGCGCCGCCGAGCTGCGCTTCCGCAAGGTGCTGAAGATCGCCGACGGCAGCGGCACGGTCCAGGCCCCGGCGCCGACCCCGAGCGGGGCCGTCGAGCCGACGCCGTCCGGCGACGCCGCCGCGAACCCGTCGCCCACCCCCGAGGCCGAGCTCACCCCCTCGCCGTCGGCCGGTGGCCAGGGCGGTGGCGCGCCGACCCCGACGCCCACCGAGTCGCCCGACGCGACCCCCTCGCCCTCGCCGAGCGCGGAGGAGGACGTGCCGCAGAGCGTCGAGGAGCAGCGCCGGGCCGTCGAGCAGAAGGTCGGCGCCGAGGCGTGGGCCGCCGCCACCGGCCTCCAGGCCCCGGCGGACCTGGCGGCCGACCCGTCGCTGGCCGAGAAGCTCGCGCCCTTCGCCGAGCTGTCCGGCCGCGAGGTCGCGGTGCTGCCGACGCAGATGCAGTTCAACGTGCCGACCATCAGCTGCCTCCAGCTCGACGACCGGCCGCCGGCCTCGATCTCCGACCCGGAGCAGCAGGCGGTCTCCTGCGAGGCCGGTTCCATCAAGAACCTGCTGGACGTGGCGAAGGTGCTCGGCACCGACGTCAGCAGCGCCACCGCGGTGCGCGACCAGACCAGCCAGTGGGTGGTCAGCCTGGACTTCACCCGCAGCGGCGGGGAGAAGTGGACCGCGCTGACCCGCGAGGCGTTCAACAACGAGGGCCAGGCCTGCGATGCCTCCGCGCTCGGTGACGAGGGGCGCTGCCGGGTCGCGGTGGTGCTGGACAACCAGATCATCTCGTCGCCGCAGATCCAGGGCGTGCTCGTCGGCAGCTCGCAGATCACCGGCAACTTCACCAACGCCGAGGCCAGCGAACTGGCCGGCTACCTCAGCTACGGCGCGCTGCCGGTCACCTTCGAGGCGCAGGAGCAGCAGAACGTCACCGCCACGCTGGGCGCCAGCCACCTGCGGGCCGGTCTGCTCGCGGCCGGCATCGGCATGCTGCTGGTCATCATCTACTCGTTCTTCTACTACCGCCTGCTCGGCTCGGTCATCTTCCTGAGCCTGGTCGCGTCGGCGCTGCTCCTCTTCGGCGCCATGGTGTTCCTCGGCCGGCAGATCGGCTTCACGCTCACCCTCGCCGGCATCGCCGGCATCATCGTCTCGCTCGGTGTGGCGGCGGACTCCTTCGTCATCTACTTCGAGCGACTCAAGGACGAGATCCGCGAGGGCCGCAGCCCGCGCAGCGCGGTGCCGCGAGCCTGGATCCGGGCCCGCCGGACGATCATCTCGGCGAACGCCATCACCATCCTGTCGGCGGTGGTGCTCTACATCGTCTCGGTCGGCACGGTGAAGGGCTTCGCCTTCGCCCTCGGTCTGGCCACGGTGCTCGACCTGCTCGTGGTCTTCCTGTTCCGACACCCGATCATGACGATGCTCGCCAGCACCAAGGCGTTCCTGTCCCCGCGGGTCAGCGGGCTCGGCCGGGTGCTGCCCGCCCGCTCGGCGCCGACCCAGCCCCGCAACCAGCGCGCCAAGGAGGCGTGACATGTCCGCTGAGAACGGTCTGGCAGCTCGCCTCTACCGGGGCGAGGCCGGCCTCAACATCGTCGGCCGGCGCAAGATGTGGTTCACCATCGCCGCGGTGCTGGCGACGATCGCGCTGGCCAGCGTCATCTTCACCGGGTTCAAGCTCGGCATCGAGTTCGCCGGCGGCAACTCGTTCCAGATCCCGACCAGCGTCGGCACCCTCCAGGACGCCGAGGCGGCCACGAAGGACGTTGTCGCTGCCCAGGGCGGCCAGGTGGTCACCGCGCAGCAGGTCGGCGGTGGTAGCGGCAACTTCTACGAGCTGCGGACCACCGAGCTGAACGGCGAGCAGGTCCAGGCGGTCAAGACCGCCCTGGGCCAGCAGTTCACCATCGACCCGGAGTCGATCAGCAGCAACCGGGTCAGCGAGGCGTGGGGCAGCCAGGTGACCAACCGGGCCCTGCTCGGTCTGGTCATCTTCCTCGCGCTGGTCACCGTCTACCTGGTCCTGCGCTTCGAGCTGAACATGGCCATCGCGGCGCTCTTCTCGCTGCTGATGAACCTGGTCCTCACCGCCGGCATCTACTCGATCGTCGGCTTCGAGGTCACTCCGTCGACGATCGTCGGATTCCTCACCATCCTCGGCTTCGCCCTGTACGACGTGGTGGTGGTCTTCGACAAGGTGCAGGAGAACACCAGAGGGATCACCGCGAACAACAACCAGACGTACGGCGAGGCGGCCAACCTGGCCGTCAACCAGAGCCTGATGCGGTCGATCAACACCTCGGTGGTCGCTCTGCTCCCGGTCGGTGCCATCCTGTTCATCGGGGCCGGCCTGCTCGGCGCGGGCACCCTGAAGGACCTCGGTCTGGTGCTGTTCGTCGGTATGGCGATGGCCTTCATCACCTCGATCACGCTGGCCACGCCGCTGCTGGTGGTGCTCAAGAACCGCGACCCGCGGATCGACGCGCACAACAAGCGGGTGCAGGCCCGGCGGGCCGGGATCACCAAGGGCGAGACGCCCGCCAAGGGCTCCCGCAAGGCGGCGGCGACCGAGGCGATCGAGGCGGACGAGGAGCCGGTGACCGCCGAGACGGGTGCCGCCCTGGCCGGTGCCGCCGCGCCGAAGGTGGGCGCGCGTCCGGCCGGCAAGCGTTCCGGCGGGGCCCGTGGTGGCCGCCCCGGCGGTGGGGGCGGTAACCGCCCGGGTGGCGCCAAACGGCGCTGACCGGGCCGGGACCGACCCGGTAGGGACGAACACGACGGCGTCCTGCATGCTGTGCGAGCAGCGTGCAGGGCGCCGTTGTCTGGCGGAAGGGACCAAGCGTCGTGACGGAGACCCACAGCAGCGCGGTACGCGGCGACAGCGGCCCGGAGACCGCCCGGCTGGTGGCCAGCCGGGTGCTCGATGTGCCCGACTTCCCGAAGCCGGGCGTCATGTTCAAGGACCTGATGCCGCTCTTCGCCGACGGTGAGACCTTCCGGACGGTGATCGACGGCATCGTCGCGCACCACGGGCGGGACTCCTTCGACACGGTGGTCGGCATCGAGGCGCGGGGGTTCGTGGTCGCCGCCGCGATCGCGTACGCGACCGGGGTCGGTGTGGTGCCGGTGCGGAAGGCCGGCAAGCTGCCCCGCCCGGCGTACGCCGCCTCGTACGAGCTGGAGTACGGCGAGGCGACGCTGGAGGTGCACCAGGACGCCTTCACGGCGGGGCACCGGGTGCTGGTCGTGGACGACGTACTCGCCACCGGCGGCACCGCCGCGGCCACGCTGGACCTGGTGGAACGGGCCGGTGGCACGGTCGCCGGTTTCACCGTGCTGCTGGAGCTCTCCTTCCTGGGCGGGCGGGCGAAACTGGCGCCCCGTCCCGTCCATGCCCTGCTGACCGTTTGAACCGACCCGCCCCCGGCGACGGAGGCGGCACGGTACGTCCGGCGGAGCGGCAGGGCACCGTCGGTGCGGGTAGCATTGCCCATTGCTGACCGGACGGTGAGCCGTCCGAGAGGCGCGAGACCAGACCGGCCGACGCACGGTCGGTGTTTCCCCGGCGAGCGGTGAGGAGGCCGGTGTCCCACGATGTCGTCCCTCCGGTGGAGGGCACGGTGCACCCGACAGGTGACGCGAACGGCTCGCTGACCGACCCCGACGGCGCCACACCGGCCGTCGCCGGGGCACCCGGCCGGGTGCCGTCCAGCGGCGACGTGGCGGTCCCCACCGCGTCCGACGGCGCGTCCGTCGCGACCACCGGTGACCCGTTGCCGAGCAGCGGATTCGGGCTCTCCAACGCGCCCACCGGCCGACGGGTCCGGGCGCGGCTGGCGCGGTTCAACGCGCCGTGGCAGTCCTCGCAGGTCAGCGAGGTGTTGGAGCCGCTGATCTCGTCGCACCGGGAGAACCATCCCAAGGCGGACGCCCGGCTGCTGCAACGGGCCTTCGACACCGCCGCGCGGTGGCACTCGGGTCAGTACCGCAAGTCCGGCGACCCGTACATCACGCACCCGCTCGCGGTGGCCACCATCCTGGCCAACCTGGGCATGGACACCACCACGCTGGTCGCCGCGCTGCTGCACGACACCATCGAGGACACCGAATACTCACTGGACCAGATGCGGACGGACTTCGGTGGCGAGGTCGCGCTGCTGGTCGACGGCGTCACCAAGCTCGACAAGGTCAAGCTCGGCGACGCGGCGAAGGCCGAGACGATCCGCAAGATGGTCGTCGCCATGGCCAAGGACCCGCGTGTCCTGGTGATCAAGCTGGCCGACCGGCTGCACAACATGCGGACGCTCTCCTTCCTGCCCGCGCCCAAGCGGGAGCAGAAGGCCAAGGAGACGCTGGAGATCCTCGCCCCGCTGGCCCACCGCCTGGGTATGAACACCATCAAGTGGGAGCTGGAGGACCTCGCGTTCGGGACGCTGTTCCCGAAGCGGTTCGAGGAGATCAACCGGCTGATCGGGGAGCACCAGCCGCAGCGTGAGGCGTTGCTGCGGCAGGTGACCCAGAAGGTTCAGGTGGATCTGAAGGCCGCCAAGATCAAGGCGGAGACGACGGGTCGGCCGAAGCACCTGTACTCGATCTACCAGAAGATGATCGTGCGGGGTCGGGACTTCAACGACATCTACGACCTGGTGGGTGTGCGGATCCTGGTCGACACGGTGCGGGACTGCTACGCGGCGTTGGGTGTCATCCACGCGAACTGGCAGCCGGTGCCGGGCCGGTTCAAGGACTACATCGCGATGCCCAAGTTCAACATGTACCAGTCGCTGCACACCACGGTGATCGGGCCGACCGGCAAGCCGGTGGAGATGCAGATCCGCACGTACGCGATGCACCGTACGGCGGAGTTCGGCATCGCGGCGCACTGGAAGTACAAGGAGAAGGGCACCCAGATCGTCGGTCCGCCGGCGCACATCGACGAGATGACCTGGCTGCGGCAGTTGCTGGACTGGCAGCGGGAGGCGGCGGACCCGAGCGAGTTCCTGGACGCGTTGCGGTTCGACCTGTCCAGCCAGGAGGTGTACGTCTTCACCCCGAAGGGCGACGTGATCCCGTTGCCGACGGGGTCGACGCCGGTGGACTTCGCGTACGCGGTGCACACCGAGGTGGGGCACAAGTGCATCGGGGCGCGGGTCAACGGCAAGTTGGTGCCGTTGGAGTCGACGCTGTCCAACGGCGACGTGATCGAGATCTTCACCTCGAAGTCGGAGACGGCCGGGCCGACGCAGGACTGGTTGGGCTTCGTCAAGAGCCCCCGGGCGCGGACGAAGATCCGGCAGTACTTCAACAAGGAGCGGCGCGAGGAGGCGATCGAGGAGGGCAAGGACGCGATCGTCAAGGCCATGCGCAAGCAGGGCATGCCCCTGCAGCGGATGCTCACCTCCGACAACCTGATGGCGATCGCCCGGGACCTGCACCTGGCCGACGTGGCGTCGTTGTACGCGGCGGTGGGGGACAGCCAGGTCTCCGCGCAGTCCGTGGTGCAGAAGCTGATGGCCACCTACGGCGGCGAGGAGGGTGCGGCCGAGGACATCGCGGAGACGGCGGTGGCCACCCGGCCGCCGCGCAGCCGGGCCTCCAGCCACGACCCGGGTGTGGTCGTACGCGGTGTCAGCGACGTCTGGATCAAGCTGGCCCGCTGCTGCACCCCGGTGCCGCCGGACACGGTGTTCGGCTTCGTCACCCGGTCCGGCGGGGTGAGCGTGCACCGCGACGACTGCGCCAACTCCGAGGACCTGCGCGCCCAGGGCGAACGGGTGGTCGAGGTGAGTTGGAAGCTCACCTCCGCCTCGACGTTCCTGGTCGCCATCCAGGTGGAGGCGCTGGACCGGCACAAGCTGCTCGCCGACGTCACCCGGGTGCTCTCCGAGGAGCGGGTCAACATCCTCTCCGCCACCGTCACCACCACCCGGGACCGGGTGGCGGTGAGCCGGTTCAGCTTCGAGATGGCCGACCCGAAGCACCTGGGGCATCTGCTGGCCGCCGTCCGCAAGGTCGACGGGGTCTTCGACGCCTACCGGGTCACCTCCGGCGCCTGACGCGTACGACCGGACGACGAAGAGCGCCCGCCGGCTCAGCCGGCGGGCGCTCTCGCGTGGAACCGAGGCGTCAGGCGTCGCTCATGGTGAGGTCGGTGATGACGATCTCCTTCTTCGGGTGACCGCCGCCGGCCTGCTGGGCGAACGCGCCGTCGTCACCGGCGGCGGCGACGTCGTTGACGATGTCCATCCCGCCGGTGATCGTGCCGAGCACGGTGTAGTTCGGGTCCAGCGGTGAGTCGCCGTAGACGATGAAGAACTGGCTGCCGGTGCTGGACGGCTGGCCCGAGTTGGCCATCGCGATGACGCCGGCCTCGTACGGCGGGCGCTTGTCGGTGGGCAGGTTCTCCTCCGGCATGCGGTACGCCGGGCCGCCGGTGCCGTCGGTCTCGCGCCAGCCGTCGCCGGTGGAGCTCGGGTCGCCACACTGGAGCACCTTGATGCCCTCGGTCACCAGCCGGTGGCACTTGGTGTTGTCGAAGAAGTTCTGCTCGGCCAGGTGGGTGAAGCTGCCTGCGGTGCAGGGCACCGCCGACCGGTCGATCCGCGCGGTGATCGGGCCGAGGTTCGTGGTGATCGTCATGGTCTGGGTGCCGACCCGGCTCTGCTCGGCGTTCGGCAACCCGACGTCCTTGGTCGTCGGGGTCCGCTCACCCGCCGGGATCTCCACCCAGCCGCACTCCGCGGTGCTGCCGCCCTGGGCGGCGGTGTCGCCGCCGCTGTCGTCGCCGATCAGGTTGGTGGCGAGCCAGGCCGTGCCGGCGACCACCAGCAGCAGGACCACTCCGGCCCCGACCACCGCCTGGGTCTGGCGGCGCTTGCGCGCCCGCGTGGCCCGCTCGGCCATCTCCTTCTCGAGCCGGGCGCGGGCCGCCGCGCGCTGCCGCTCTCTGGTGGACGTCACGCCTCGATCCTCCTGGACTGTATGTGGATGCCGCTGGGGCGGGTGGAACCGCCGATTACCGATCAGCCGGCGCTTGCGCTGGCCTCGGGCGCGCCGGAGGCCGCCGGGCTCGCCGTGCCCGCCGGCGTGGGCTCGGCCGGCGACGCCGGGTCCAGCCCCGGCTCGCCGACGGTCAGGCTCTGGATGACCACGTCGTCGTCCTTCGGCTTGACCTTCTCCCCAGCCTCATTCTCCACGGTCGGCAGTGCGCCGATCTTCTCCACCACGTCCAGGCCGCCGGTGACCCGGCCGATGACCGGGAAGCTCGGCTCGGCGGTGGTGAAGTCCTCGAAGAAGATCAGGAACTGGCTGCCGTTGGCACCCGGCGGGTTGCTGATCATCGCCACCGTGCCCTTGGGGTACGTGGGCGGCTGGTCCGGCGACGGGCTGGGCGACGCCTCCGGGGCGGTCGGCACGTTCTCGTTGTGGAACGAGTACGACGGGCCGCCGAGACCGGTGCCGCTCGGGTCGCCGCAGCGCACCGCCCCGTCGGCCGTGATCTCGTGGCACTTGGTGTCGTTGTAGAAGCCCTGCCCGGCCAGGTGGGCGATGCTCGCGGCGGCGCACGGGGCGTTCGCGAGGTCCAGCTCGACCGAGATCGGGTCGCCCTGGTTGGTGGTGATCGTCATCGGTTGGGTGCCGGTCACCGGCAGGCCCGTGGCGGCCGGCTCGCCGACCTGGCGGAGGTTCGGGTTGCCCTCGGTGTTCTGCGGGGTCCAGAGGCAGACCTCGTCGTTCGCGGTGTCCTGTGTCGGCTCGCTGTCGAAGGCGCCCAGCGCCCACGCCGAACCGGCGACGACGAGCACGAGGATCAGGGCGGTGCCGACACCGGCTCGGATCCGTCGGCGGCGCCTGACGGTGGCGGCCCGGCGGGCCTGTTGCCGGTCGAGCTTGGCCCGCGCCAGTTTGCGCTGCCGGTCCCTGCTGGAAGCCACCCGTGCTCCCCTTTCCTCTACCCTGGTCGTCACCTGGTGGTCGCGTACCCGTCGGGCGGCAGGTGCGCCACGCCACACGCCCGCCAGAGTGTACGGGTACCGGCTGGGAAAGTCGTGTACGAGGTCGGTGCACATCCGCATCGGAGTCCGTCACTGCCCCCGCGCGCCGGTGGGACGACCGGCCCGAGCCCGCCGGGGGACGCCGGTAGGCTGCTGGCGAGGACGACTCGACGGAAGGGGAGCGGACGTGCTCGTGGCCGGCTTTCCCGCGGACGCCTTCGGCACCAACTGCTATGTGGTCGCCGCCGCGCCGGGGGAGCAGTGCGTGGTGGTCGACCCCGGCATCGGGGTGATCGACCGGCTCGACGCGCTGCTCGCCGAGCATCGACTGCACCCGGCGGCCGTGCTGCTCACCCACGGGCACCTCGACCACACCTTCTCCGTCGCGCCGGTGTGCGGCGCGCGCGGCATCACCGCGTACGTGCACCCGGCGGACCGGGAGTTGCTGGCCGACCCGACCAAGGCCCTGTCGATGGACCTCACCCAGCTCTTCGGTGGCCGGCTGCCGTACGCCGAGCCGGAGGATGTCGCCGAGCTGTCCGACGGGACGACGCTCAGCCTCGCCGGTCTGGAGATCACCGTCGACCACGCACCGGGCCATACCGGCGGGTCGGTGCTGTTCCGGCTGCCCGGCGCCGGCTCGCCGTGGGAGGCCGAGCAGATCTGTCTCTCCGGTGACGTGCTGTTCGCCGGCTCGATCGGCCGCACCGACCTGGCCGGTGGCGACATGCCGACGATGGTCGCCAGCCTGCGGGACAAGATCCTCCCGCTCGCCGACGACACCGTCGTGCTGCCCGGCCACGGCCCCACGACCACCATCGGCCGCGAGCGCGCCACCAACCCGTACCTCGTCGAGGTGGCCGGGATGGGCGGCGGACGACCGGCGGCCCCCACCCGCGGCCTGTAGTCGCCGCGGACCAGGACCTCCCCGCGCCGCTCGCGCGGGTGCCGAAGGAGCATCATGAGCAAGCCCACGCCCATCTCCGGCTTCCCGGAGTGGACGCCCGCCCAGCGGATGATCGAGCAGTACGTCCTGGACCGGATCCGGTCCACCTTCGAGCTGTACGGCTTCGCGCCGCTGGAGACCCGGGCCGTCGAGCCGCTGGACCAGTTGCTGCGCAAGGGGGAGACCTCGAAGGAGGTCTACGTGATCCGGCGCCTCCAGGGCGATCCGGAGGGTCCGGCCGGTGACGACGCCCTCGGCCTGCACTTCGACCTCACCGTGCCGTTCGCCCGGTACGTGCTGGAGAACGCCGGCAAGCTCCAGTTCCCGTTCCGCCGCTACCAGATCCAGAAGGTGTGGCGGGGCGAACGCCCTCAGGAGGGCCGGTACCGCGAGTTCCTCCAGGCGGACATCGACATCGTCGACCGGGACACCCTCGCCGGGCACCACGAGGCGGAGATGCCGCTGGTCATCGGCGACGCGTTGCGGGCGTTGCCGATCCCGCCGGTACGCATCCAGGTCAACAACCGCAAGATCTGCGAGGGGTTCTACCGGGGCATCGGGCTGACCGACCCGGAGGCGACGCTGCGCGCGGTCGACAAGCTCGACAAGATCGGCCCGGCCGGCGTGACGGAGCTGCTGGCGACCACGGCCGGGGCGAGCGAGGCGCAGGCCAAGGCATGTCTGGCGCTGGCCGAGATCTCCGCGCCGGACGCCTCGTTCGCCGACGCGGTCCGCGCGCTCGGGGTCAGCGACCCGTTGCTGGACGAGGGGGTCGCGGAGCTGACCGCCGTGGTGGAGACCGCCGCCGCGCACTCGCCCGGTCTCTGCGTGGCCGACCTGCGGATCGCCCGTGGCCTGGACTACTACACCGGCACGGTCTACGAGACGCAGATGATCGGGTACGAGAAGTTCGGCTCGATCTGCTCCGGCGGCCGGTACGACAACCTGGCCAGCGCCGGGACCACCCGCTTCCCCGGGGTGGGCATCTCGATCGGGGTGACCCGGCTGCTCGGTCTGCTCTTCGGCGCCGAGGCGCTGACCGTCTCCCGGTCCGTGCCGACCTGTGTGCTGGTGGCGGTGACCAACGAGGAGCTGCGGGCCGACAGCAACCGGGTCGCCGAGGCGCTGCGGTCGCGGGGCGTACCCACCGAGGTGTCGCCGAGCGCGGCGAAGTTCGGCAAGCAGATCCGGTACGCGGAGCGACGCGGCATCCCGTACGTCTGGTTCCCGGGCGCGGAGGGCGCCCCCGACGAGGTGAAGGACATCCGCTCCGGTGAGCAGGTCGTCGCGGCGGCGGGGGAGTGGTCGCCGCCTCGGGCGGACCTGACACCGCTGGTCAGCTGAACCCGGATGTAAGGAAGGGCCCCCTGCTAACGCCTCGCGTATAGCAGGGGGCCCTTCCTAACGTCGGGCCGAGCGGCCGGCAGCGGCGGAGCCCTCACTCCAGGGGGAGCAGCAGGCAGCTCGACGTGGCGTGCGCGACGAGGCGGGACTGCCCGTCGGTCAGCCGGGCCTCGGCCAGGGCGGTCCGTCGACCGCGTTGCAGCACGGTGCCTTCGCAGCGAAGCGTCCCGGAGCGGACGGTCACCGGGCGGAGAAACTTCACGTTGAGGTCCAGCGAGGTGTAGCCCATGCCGACCGGCAGCGTGGTGTGTACGGCGCACGCGGCGGCGGTGTCCAGCAGCGTGGAGAGCACGCCGCCGTGCACGGTGCCGAGCGGGTTGTAGTGGAACTCCTGCGGCTCCAGTTCGACGACGACCCGGCCCTCCTCGGCCTCCATCCGGGACATGTCGATCAGGTGCATGACCGGTGGGGCGGCCAGCTCCCCGGCGATCATCGCGCGGAGCAGTTCCAGTCCGCTGCGCCGGCCGACCTGGTCGGCGTTGAGGCCCGGGTCGGACCAGGAGAAGGTGCGGCTGCGCGTCGCCCCCTGCATCTGCGTCATGGACGCAGCCTGTCAGGGCTTGCTGGGTCTGTCAATCAGACCTAGCCTGGCGGGCATGAGACCCGTGGCCCTGGACTGGTCGATCGACAACTGCACGGTCGCCCGCGCCATGGAGGTCCTCGGCGAGAAGTGGACCCTGGTGGTGCTCCGCGAGGTGTTCAGCGGCGTCCGCCGCTTCGACGACATGCGGGTACGCACCGGCGTCCCCCGGCAGGTGCTGGCCAACCGGCTGGCCACACTGGTCGCGCAGGGGGTGCTCCGGCGGGAGCCGTACCGCGAGCCGGGCAGCCGGCTGCGCCACGAGTACCGGCTCACCCCCAAGGGAATGGATCTGTGGCCGGTGCTGGTCGCCGTGCTGGCCTGGGGGGACCGGTACCTCGCCGACCCGGAGGGGCCGCCGCTGAGCGTCGGACACCGCGACTGCGGCGCCGAGGTCGGGGTGGAACTGCACTGCGCGGACGGGCACCACGTCACCGACGCGCGTGACGTGGTGCCGCGTCCGGGCCCGGGCGCCCGTCGACGATGACGCCCGGCCGGTCTCCGGCGGTGGTGCCCGGCCGGTCTCCGGCGGTGGTGCCCGGCCGGTCTCCGGCGGTGGTGCCCGGCCGGTCTCCGGCGGTGGTGCCCGGCCGGTCTCCGGCGGTGGTGCCCGGCCGGCCTCCGGCGGTGGTGCCCGGCTGCGACCAGGCGAAGCCGACGGGGTAGGAGACGTTCGCCAGGACCTGCTGGCCGCTGGCGTTCGGGTGGAAGTAGTCCCAGGCGGAGAGCGGGGAGAGGCTGAACGGGTAGCCGAAGACCGCGTTGCCGTCGTACCGGCAGTTCGGCCTGTACGCGGCGCAGGCGGCGGCGAACTGGCCGTTGAAGTCGATCACCCGCTGCCGTACCCGGTGGCGTCGGTCCACCTCGGTCTGGGCGGTGGAGGTCGGGTTGGCCAGCAGCGACTGGCCGGTGCAGGCGTCGTTCGCGCCGATCAGGATGGTGACGTACCCGGCTCTCCGGCTAACGGCGGTTCCGGGCCGGGTGCGGCCAGGGCGGGGGCGGTGGCGAGCAGGACGAGGACGGTGGCGGCGGCGAGGGTGGCCAGCGCGCGTCGGACGAGGGTCATGGGTGGCCTCCGGTTCACGGTTGCCGGGTGGCGGCGGTGAACAGAGCGTATAGATGACCGTCTGTGTCCACAATGTTGCAGAGAGGTGACGTGGGGGTGGTTGGTCGATTCGGCCGGAGGCGGGGCTTGTTGACGATCTTAAATGTGTGAATACTTTCCCTCGCTTGGCCATTTCCCCAGGTGGCCGAGTTGCCCCCGCTCCTGTCGACGTGACAGGGCACGAAACCCCCTACCGGGAGGCTGTTACATGCGACCCACAAGGTCAATGCTCCGCCGCGTCTTCTCCGTCGCCGCCGCCGGAACTCTGGTCGCCGGCGTACTGGCCGGTGCCCCGGCCCAGGCGGCGCCCGCGTCCGCCACACCCGACGCGGCCTCCGCCCTCGCCGACCGCCTCGGCGACCGCGCGGCGGGTGCCTACGCCGACGCCAGCGGCGCCATGGTCGTCGCGGTGACCGACGCCGTCGCGGCCCGCCAGGTGGCCGCCGCCGGCGCCACCCCGAAGCTGGTCACGCGTGGTGCCACCGAGCTGAACCGGGCCACCGCCGTGCTGGAGCGCTCCGCCGCGATCCCGGGCACCGCCTGGTGGACCGACCCCGCCACCAACCAGGTCGTCGTCTCCGTCGACAGCACCGTCACCGGCGCCAAGCTGGAGCAGGTCAAGGCCGCCGCCGCCCGCACCAACGGCGCCGTCCGTATCGAGGCCCAGGCCGGTGTGCTGAGCACCCGCATCTCCGGTGGCGAGGCGATCTATGCGCAGGGTGGCGGGCGCTGCTCGCTCGGCTTCAACGTGCGCGCCGGCAGCACCTACTACTTCGTGACCGCCGGCCACTGCACCAACATCGCCGCGAACTGGTACAGCAACTCGGCGCAGACCGCGCTGCTCGGTTCGCGTACCGGCAGCGTCTTCCCGGGCAGCGACTACGGCATCGTCCGCTACGCCAACCAGAGCGTCGTGCAGCCGGGCAACGTCTACCTCCACAACGGCACCTACCGGGAGATCACCGCTTCCGGCAACGCGTACGTCGGCCAGTCGGCGCAGCGTTCCGGCAGCACCACCGGTGTGCGCAGCGGCTCGGTGACCGCCCTCAACGCCACCGTCAACTACGCCGAGGGCCAGGTGCGCGGCCTGATCCGGACCAACATCTGCGCCCAGCCGGGCGACAGCGGCGGCTCGCTCTTCAGCGGCACCATCGCGCTCGGCCTGACCTCCGGCGGCAGCGGCAACTGCAGCATCGGCGGCACCACCTTCTTCCAGCCCATCGGACCGGTGCTGAGCCGGTACGGCGTCAGCGTCTACTGACCCGTACTCACGTATCTGACCTTCTCCTCCGCCAGCGGGCCGCCGGATTCCTCCTCCGGCGGCCCGCCCGGCTTGTAAGCAGGGGTCCCCTGCTAACGCCTGCGGTATAGGAAGGGTCCCCTGCTAACGCCAACCGGCGCGCTGGTGTTAGTAGGGGACCCCTGCTATGCACGAGGCGTTAACAGGGGGCCCTTCCTTGCACCCGGGGAACGGGGACGGGGGAGGGCTGACAGAATGCCGGGAGCAACGGACGTAGAGCCAGACGAGGGAGACGCACGTCGTGATCCGTACCCATGACGCCGGCAGCCTGCGCGCGACGGACGCCGGCACCACGGTGACGCTCGCCGGGTGGGTGGCCCGCCGGCGCGACCACGGCGGTGTCATCTTCGTCGACCTGCGCGACGCATCCGGCGTGGTCCAGGTGGTCTTCCGCGAGGAGGACGCGCACGCGCTGCGCAACGAGTACTGCGTCAAGGTCGTCGGTGAGGTCACCCGTCGCCCGGCGGGCAACGAGAACCCGGAGCTGCCGACCGGCGAGATCGAGGTGACCGCCGCCGAGTTGGACGTGCTCTCCGAGGCCGCTCCGCTGCCGCTGCCGATCGACGACCAGGTGGTGGCCGGCGACGACGTCCGCCTCAAGTACCGCTATCTCGACCTGCGCCGGGGCGGCCCGGCCCGGGCGATGCGCCTGCGCTCGCGGGCCAACCAGCTCGCCCGTGGCGTGTTGCACGAGCGGGACTTCCTGGAGATCGAGACGCCGACGCTGACCCGGTCCACCCCGGAGGGCGCCCGCGACTTCCTGGTCCCGGTCCGCCTGCAACCCGGCAGCTGGTACGCGCTGCCGCAGTCCCCGCAGCTGTTCAAGCAGCTGCTCATGGTCGGCGGCATGGAGCGGTATTACCAGATCGCCCGCTGCTACCGCGACGAGGACTTCCGGGCCGACCGGCAGCCGGAGTTCACCCAGCTCGACATCGAGATGTCCTTCGTCACCGAGGAGGACGTGATCGACCTCGGTGAGGAGATCGCCGCCGCCCTCTGGTCGGACCTGGCCGGGTACGAGATCCCGCGCCCGATCCCGCGCATCACCTGGCACGACGCCATGGCCCGGTACGGCTCGGACAAGCCGGACCTGCGCTACGGCGTGGAGCTGACCGAGCTGACCGACTACCTGCGCGGCACCCAGTTCCGGGTCTTCGCCGGGGCGATCGACGCGGGCGGGTACGTCGGTGCGGTGGTGATGCCCGGCGGCGCCGGTCAGACCCGCAAGGAACTGGACGGCTGGCAGGACTGGGCCAAGGCGCGCGGTGCCAAGGGACTGGCGTACGTGGTGTTGGACGCCGAGACCGGCGAGCCGCGCGGGCCGGTGGCGAAGAACCTCTCCGCCGAGCACCTGGCCGGGCTGGCCGACGCCGTCGGCGCCAAGCCGGGCGACGCCGTCTTCTTCGCTGCCGGCCCGGAGGCACGCCCGGCCCAGGAGCTGCTCGGTGCGGCCCGGATCGAGATCGCCAAGCGGGCCGGTCTGGTCGACGAGAGCGCCTGGGCGTTCTGCTGGGTGGTGGACGCGCCGATGTTCGAGAAGACGGACGATGGTGGCTGGACGGCCGTGCACCACCCGTTCACCTCGCCGAACGCCGAGTGGATGGACCGCTTCGAGGAGGCGCCGGACCGGGCGCTGGCCTACGCGTACGACATCGTCTGCAACGGAAACGAGATCGGCGGCGGCTCGATCCGTATCCACCGTCGTGAGGTGCAGCAGCGGGTCTTCGAGCTGCTCGGCATCACGCCGGAGGAGGCGCAGGACAAGTTCGGCTTCCTGCTGGAGGCGTTCAGCTACGGCCCGCCCCCGCACGGCGGCATCGCGTTCGGCTGGGACCGGGTCTGCATGCTGCTCGCCGGTGTCGACTCGATCCGCGAGGTCATCGCCTTCCCGAAGACGCGCGGCGGCTTCGACCCGCTGACCGGCGCACCCACCCCGATCACCGGGCAGCAGCGCGCCGAGGCCGGTATCGACGCCAAGCCGAAGCCGGCCCAGGTCCCGCACACCGGCACCGCCGGCCCGGCCGCCCCGGTCGCCGACCCCACCTGACCGACACCGCGTGAGGTCGGTGGGGCAGCACCCCGCCGACCTCACGGCGCGTCGCGGAGCGGTCCAGGGGGTGCAGGTCGGTGCGGTTACTGGTGGTGGGTGGCAGCGGGTTCCTAGGCCGTGAGGTGTGCCGGCGGGCGGTCGCTGTCGGGTGGGATGTGGTCGGCACATACCACTCGGGGCAGGTCGAGGTCCCCGGTGTGGTGTCACACCGGATCGACGTGACCGATCGGGCCGCGGTGCGCGAGCTTGTCACACGGGTACGCCCGGACGCGGTGGTCGGCACCCCCTACCGGTACGCCGACGGGGCGGCCCACGTCGCGTGCGCGTCTGGTGCACCTGTCCAGCGACGCGCTACACGCCGGCCGTTCCGAGGCGTACGCCGATGACGATGTGCCCAGCCCGATCTACCCGTACGGTGCGGCGAAGGCGGCCGCCGAGACGGCGGTGCGGGCCGTCGACCCGGGCGCGGTGTTGGTGCGTACCTCGCTGATCTTGGGGGAGGGGAGTCCGCAGATCCGGCTCTGCCGGAACGCGCAGGCCGGGCGGGCCGCCCTGTTCAGTGACGAACTGCGCTGCCCGGTGGATGTCGGCGACCTGGCGGCGGCCGTGCTCGAACTGGTGGAGTCCGACTACGCCGGTCCGCTGAATGTGGCCGGGGTCGACGCGGTCAGCCGGGCCGAGCTGGGTCTGCTGGTGGCCCGGCGGGAGGGCCTGGACCCGACCGGCCTGCACACCACCACCGGGGTCGCTGCCGGGGTGCTCCGTCCCGGCGAGGTGCGCCTGGACTCCACGCGCGCCGCCACGCTCCTGCGGACGCGGTTGCGTGGCGTCACCGAGCTTCTCGCCGTCTGAGTCGAACCACGAACACCGCTCCGCCCGGATGCACGATCTCTATGCACAATACTTGTGCATAAGAACTGTGCACCGCTACGGTGTGGTCATGGGAGACGTGCAGAAGCCGGCACCGCGACGGGTGCGGATCGATCATCGGCAGGTCCGGGCGTTGGCGCACCCGCTGCGTAACCGGCTGCTCGGTGCGCTGCGGGTGAAGGGGGCGGCGACCGCCACCACCCTCGCCGAGCTGCTGGACACCAACACCGGCGCGACCAGTTACCACCTGCGCCAGTTGGCCGAGGTCGGGCTGGTCGTCGAGGAGACCGACCGCGGCGCCGGGCGGCAACGCTGGTGGCGGGCCGCGCACGACGTCACGAGCTTCGAGAGCACCGACTTCGACGACGATCCGGACGCGCGGGCCGCGATCGAGTGGATCCAGGCCGACCAGGTGCGCCTCTTCGTCGAGCACGCCGAGCGATGGTTCGCCGTACGCGACCAGTGGTCGCCGCAGTGGCGCGAAGCCTTCGGCATGAGCGACGTCTTCATGACCATCCCGGCGGCCCGGCTCAAGGAACTCCAGGCGGAGCTGTTGCAGATCCTCCAGCGCTACCACGCCGAGGCGGATCCCGATGCGCCCGGCGCCGAGCAGGTGCAGGTCGTCCTGGCCAGCCACCCGCTGCTGATGGGGGAGAAGCGGTGACGAGCGACCTGTCCGTGCTCCAGATCCGCCGTCGTTTCCTGGTCCTGCACGGGCTCCGGTGGTTACCGGTCGGTCTGATGATCCCGGTGACCATCCTGCTGATGCAGGAGCGGGGCCTGACCCTGACCCAGATCGGCCTGGCCGTCGGCGCGCAGGGGGTGGTGGTGCTCGCCCTGGAGCTGCCGACCGGCGGGTTCGCCGACGCGCTGGGCAGCCGGCCGGTGCTGGTGGTGGCGAACGTGGTCGGCCTGGTGTCGCTGGCCCTGCTGGTGGTCGCCGACTCCTTCGCCCTGCTGGCCGCCGTCTGGGCGTTGCAGGGCGTGTTCCGAGCCCTGGACAGCGGGCCGTTGGAGTCCTGGTACGTCAACAGCACGCTCGCCGCCGACCCGGACGCCGCGTACGAGAAGGGGCTCGGTCAGGGTGGCGCGGTCCTCGGCCTGTCGATGGCGGCCGGTGCGCTGCTCAGCGGCGGGCTGGTGGCGCTGGGGCCGGTGGGTCCGGTCAGCGCGCTCACCACGCCGATCGTGATCGCGGTCCTGTTGCAGGCCGTCGCGCTGGTGGCGTTGCTGGCGCTGCTGGTGGAGCAGCGCCCGGCGGCGGGCGCGGGTGCGCTGCGGTCCTCGGTCCGCGCGGCGCCGCGGATGGTGGGCGAGGCGTTCGGCCTGCTGCGTCGGTCCCGGGTGCTGCTCGCGTTGGTCGCGGTCGAGCTGTTCTGGGGCTTCGGCATGATGACCTTCGAGGGCCTGCTGCCGGTGCGGCTGGCCGAGGTGGTGGGTGACCCGGACCGGGCCGCCGCCCTGCTCGGTCCGGCCAACACCGTGGCCTGGCTGGCGTCGGCCGGCGGTGCGGCGCTCACCCCGCTGCTGATCCGTCGGCTGGGGGCCGCACCCGGTGCCGCCCTGCTGCGGATCGTGCAGGGCGTCACGGTCGTCGGCATGGCCCTGCTGGCCGGTCCGGTCGGCGTGCTGATCGCGTTCATCGCCTGCTACGCCGTGCACGGCGCGTCCAATCCGCTGCACATGGGACTGCTGCACCGGCAGGTGGACGGTCCCTACCGCAACAGCGTGATCTCGGTGAACTCGATGGTGGCCATGCCGGCGGGAGCGTTGGGCGGGGCGGTGCTCGGCTTCGTCGGCGACCGGGCCGGGGTGGGCACGGCGATGCTGGTCGGCGCGGTGGTGCTGGCCGTGGCCGCGCCGCTCTATCTGCCGGCCTGGCGGGCTGCCCGCGCGTCCGCCGGGGCGTCCGCCGGTGCGGGGAGACGGACCGAGGTGAGCGGGAAGGCGCCGGTGTAGCCGAGCCGCCGGTACAACCGGATCGCGCCGGTGTTGTCCGGGTAGACGCCGAGCGCCACCATGTCGTACCGCCGGGACAACGCCCGGGTCATGCCGGCGGTCAGCGCCGCGCCCAGCCCCTGGTTGCGGTGTGTCGGGCAGACGACCAGCCCGGCGAGGAATCCGACCTCGTCCCGGGTCCGGTCGGCCCCGGCGGCGATCAACCGGTCGCCGTCGCGGATGCCGTACCAGTCGACGATCCGGGGATCGCCCGGCCGCGCCGTACTGGTGGGGAACGCCGCGTCGATCAGCGCGGTCAGCGCCGGATGGTCCGCCGCGTCCAGGCGGACCACGTGTTCCTCACCGGGCTGCGGCGGCGGCGCGCCGGTCGTCCAGAGAAAGTCCCAGTCCCGGTACGCCGCCACGACCGCACCGGCGCGGTCGGTGGCCGGATCCCGCCGGGGCAGGTGCACCCACTGGCCCGGGTCGAGCGTCCGCTCCTCGGCCAGCGCGGCGACCAGTGTGACAGCCGCGTCCGGCGGCCCCACGGCGGCGCAGACCGTCGACTGTGGCGACGACAGCAGCCAGCACACCGCCCCCTCGTGTCGCCAGCCGCGCACCGGGGCGTGGCGCGGCACCGTGTGCCGGAAGAAGGGGTGGTGGTCCACGGCGGTCAGGATCGCCTCCCGGCCCACCAGCGCCTCCGCAGGGATGATCACCGCAACAGCCTAGGTGGGGGCGCTGCGGGGCGGCTCGCATCCAGGGTGGAGATTGGCGAGCCGACCGATCGGGTACATCCCGCGCCGAACCTACTGGAACCCCCACCGGAGGAACGACATGCTCGCCATCGCCGCCGCTGCGGTCTTCGGCTTCGCCCTGTTGCTCGACCTGCTCGACACCGACCTCGGCGCACCGGACCTGTTCAACTGGAACACGCTCGTGCTGATCGGCCTGCTGCTGCTGGCCCTCTTCCTGGCCGGCGTCGGCCGGGGCGGCGGTGGCGGTGGCGGCCGCTGGTACCGGGGCCGCCGGCCGGGGCGCGGCTGACCGAGAACGATCACCCCGGGCTCGACCGGCAGCGCGATTCCGGCGTTGTCGGTCGAGCCCGGTACTGTTCTCGTGATGGAGTCCGACGCCCTGTTCACCCTCAGTGAACCCACGGCAGCACCCGGTGCGCCGACGGGTTCCGGCGGCGTCGGCGGCTTCACTCCGGCCGGTCCGGACGCGCCGCTTCCGGTCCGGATGCGCCCGGCCACCCTGGACGAACTCGTCGGTCAGGACCACCTGCTCGCCCCGGGAGCGCCCCTGCGGCAACTCGTCGCCGGCAACGCGCCGATGTCGGTCATCCTCTGGGGCCCGCCGGGCAGCGGCAAGACGACCATCGCCCACCTGGTGGCCGCCGCCACCGACCGGCGGTTCGTGGCCATGTCGGCGCTCTCGGCCGGAGTCAAGGACGTCCGGGCCGTGATCGACACCGCCCGGCGGCAGCGGCGCACCGGTGGCCCGCCGACCGTCCTCTTCATCGACGAGGTGCACCGGTTCAGCAAGACCCAGCAGGACTCCCTGCTCGCCGCCGTCGAGGACCGTACGGTCACGCTGCTCGCCGCCACCACGGAGAACCCGTACTTCTCGGTCATCTCGCCACTGTTGTCGCGGTGCGTGCTGCTCACCCTTCAGCCTCTCGACGACGCGGCGGTCCGCGCGCTGCTGCGCCGGGCCCTGACCGACGAGCGTGGTCTGGGCGGCGCGCTCGTCTGCGAGCCCGAGGCGGAGGACCACCTGGTCCGGTTGGCCGGTGGGGACGTCCGCAAGGCGCTGACCGCGCTGGAGGCGGCAGCCGGGTCGGCGACCGCGCTGGGCGCCGGCCGGATCGACCTGGCCACCGCCGAGCGGGCGGTGGACACCGCAGCCGTGCGGTACGACCGGGCCGGTGACGCCCACTACGACGTGACCAGCGCGTTCATCAAGAGCATGCGCGGGTCGGACGTGGACGCCGCGTTGCACTGGCTGGCCCGGATGCTGGTCGCCGGTGAGGACGCCCGGTTCATCGCCCGACGGCTGGTCATCTTCGCCAGCGAGGACGTCGGCATGGCCGATCCCGGTGCGCTGAGCGTCGCCACCGCGGCCGCGCACGCCGTCGAGTACGTCGGCCTGCCAGAGGTCCAGCTCAACCTCGCCCAGGCGGTGATCCACCTGGCCACCGCCCCCAAGTCGAACTCGGCCACCGCCGCGATCGGCGCGGCGATCGCCGACGTCCGGGCCGGTCGGGGTGGCCCGGTCCCGCGCGGACTGCGTGACGGCCACTACGCCGGCGCCCGAGGGCTCGGCCACGGCATCGGGTACCGCTACCCGCACGACGACCAGCGGGGCGTGCTCACCCAGCAGTACGTGCCGGACGACCTGGTCGGCACCGACTACTACCAGCCGAGCCACCACGGTGCGGAACGATCGGTGGCCACGCGGCTGCCGCTGCTGCGCCGGATCGTCCGCGGGCTGCCCGCGCCCGCCCGCGTACCGGCGGAGAGCACGGGTGACCGGGCGGCGCCGACGGACCGGGCCGAGACGCCGCCGTCCGGAGTCGACGGCGGCCCGTCCACGGGCACGGACGCCCACGCGGCGGATGAGGTCGGCCGCAGCGCCGACGGGAAGGGTCAACAGTGAAATCGTCGGAGCGACCGGAGGACGGCCAGGAGGAGCGGCGTCCCAAGGGCCGCCGCTGGGGCCGGAGCAAACCCGAGGCCGCCCCGGAGGACCCGGGCCCCGGTGAGGACTTCGGCTGGATCGACGACCTGCGCTCGGCGAAGCAGCAGCGCGGCGAACTCGGCCCGGACGGGGTCGCCCCGCCTCCGGACGGCCCCGGCGCCCGCCCCGGCCCGCCGGCACCGCCGGTCACCGACCGTCCCGGCCAGGTACCTCCGGTCCGTCCGGGGCAGCCGCCCGCCGGACGCCCGGCGTCACCGGCCGGGTCCGTTCCGCCGCCGCCTCCCGGATCCGTCCCGCCACCTCCCGGAGCAGTCCCGCCGCCGCCCGGCGGCCGGGCCCCGATGCCGCCCGGACCCGGCGCACCGGATCCGTCCGCCGGTCCACCGGCTGCTCCGCCCCGCCGGCTCCCGACCGAGACACCACGCTCCCGTCCGGTCGACGGGCCGTGGCCTGGCGCACCGGCCCCCCGGCCGCCCGCCGGTCCGCCGCCTCACGCTGGTCCGCCCCCGGCTGGTCCGCCTCACGCCGGTCCGCCTCACGCTGGTCCGTCTCCGGCAGGTCCGCCTCACCCTGCTTCGCCCGCTAGCGGGCCCCGGCCGGCCGCCGCCGCGCCTCCGGCCTCCGGCCCCCGGCCACCCGCCGGACCTGGCGACCGGGCTCCAGGTCGGCCGCCGTTCGCTGCCGGTCCGTCGCCGACGGAACACGGCGACCGGGCCCCGGGTGGACCGCCGTTCGCGGCTGTCCCGCCGCCCGGCGGGCGGCGGGAAGCCGGCCCGACGGGCGAGCCGACCGGTGGCTGGTCGTCCGTCGAGGCGGGCGGTCCGCCCGGTTGGCGTGGGCGTCCCGGACCCGCCGAGCCGCCCTCGGGTGCGCCGGGCGGTCCCACCTCCGCGATGCCGACCGGCCCGGTCCCTGGCACGCCGACCGGCCCGGTCCCGGGTGTGCCGACCGGGCCCGAGTCCGGTGGACCGGCCGGCCCCGCCCCGCATCAGCCCGCTCCACGGCGGAACCCCTCCGGGCGGCCCAGCGGGATTCCGGCCAGCGCGCGCCGGACCGTCCCGCGCGGTCCCGCCCGGGGCACGCCGCCGGATCCGGGCGCTGGTCCGCGTACCGCTGACCGCACCGACCCCGACGTGACCGCCGGCGGCCGGAGCGGAGGCCTCGGTGGCCCCGCCGTCGCTGGTGGGCCCTCCGCCGAGCCGGCGGGAGGCCGCCGGGGTGGACGGCGCCGCGCCGCCGAGCCCGAGGAAGAGCAACCGATCGTCCCGCTGTCCGGCAACGCGCCGGAGATCCCCGGCGTGCCGTCCGGCGACCCGTCGGCGATTCCTGTCGCCCCGCCGGAGACCCGCACCGCTACTCCGGCAGGCACCGACAGTTCGTTCCGGGGCCGCCGCGCCGCGCTGGAGGAACCGGCGACGCCACCGGCCGCGCGCCGGACCGACGAGCAGACCGAGACACCGGTACGGGGCCGCCGCGCGGCCGACGTCCAGGAGACGCCGCCCCAGGGGCGGCGGGCCGCCGACGAATCCGGGCGCGCTCCCGCCCCGGGCGACACCGGCGAACGACCGTTCGCGGCCCGGCCGGGTGACACGGGTGGGCGTCCCTTCGCGTCGCGGTCCGGCGACACCGGTGAGCGGCCCTTCGCCTCGCGGCCCGCTGACACCGGTGAGCGTCCCTTCGTGTCCCGGCCGGCTGACACGGGTGAGCGTCCGTACGTGTCACGGCCCGGTGACACCGGTGAACGGCCGTTCGCGGCCCGGCCCGGTGACGGTCGGGCCGGGCGTCCGGAACGGCCGGCCGACTGGCTGCGGCAGGCCGGGCGGGGACACCACACCGATCCGGCACTGCCGACGGTCAAGAGACGGCCCGGTACCCCGCCCGGCGGTCCGGCCGGGCACTCGGGCGGTACCCCGTCCGGCGGTACGGCGATGCTCGGTGGTCGTCGTGACCCGGACGGCCCCTCGCGCGCGATGCCGGACGACCAGACGGAACCGGGCGGGATCCCGGGCTGGCCCGCCGCAGCCATTCCCGGAGCCGGCAACGCCGCGCCGGTACGCCCCGGTGGTGCGCGCCCCGACGGACCGTCGACCGACGGGCCACCGACCGACCGTGGTCGGCCCGACGGGTCGCCGGCCGAGCACGGCCGCCCCGACGCACCGCGCGCCGGTCGTGGTCGCCCCGACGGCACGTCGGTGGATCGTGGTCGCCCTGACCGAGCGCCGGTGGATCGTGGTCGGCCCGACGGGCCACCGGTCGGGCGGGGCCGGGCCGAACCACCCGGTGGAGCCGGACCGGCCGGGCCCGGGGCAGTCCCCGGCCGACCCGGACCCGAGGCGTCCACGGGCCGCGCCCGACCGATCGGTCACCCGGACGGCGGTCCGGGTGGGCCCCCGCGTGGCACCGCTCCGACGGACGGCATGCCCCCCGGGCCGCCGAGGGGCAGCGCACGCCCCGACGCCGGTCCTGCGGCGCGTGGACCGCTGTCCCCGGACGCCACCGCGGCGCGTGGACCGGTGTCGCCGGACGGCGGGCCGCCGCGTGGTGCCGTACCCCCCGACGCCGGCTCTGCGCCGCGCGGACCGGTGCCTCCGGACGCTGGGCCGCCGCGTGGCGCGACGGGCCCCGAGACGATGGCGGCAGGTCCCGGCGCGGGACCGGGCCGTCCCGGCGGCATGCCACCGGGACCCGCGCGCGGTGCCGCCCGGCCCGCTGGCCCGCCCCACCCGGAGGGGGGACCGCGCCGCCCCGACGGCGGTCCGGCACGCCCTGACGCGGGCCCCCGTCGCCCCGACGGCGGTCCGGCGCGCCCCGAGGGCGGTCCAGGTGGTGGGCCTGACAGTGGTCCGGGACGACCCGAGGGTGGCCACGGGCGTCCGGACGCCGGTCCGGTGTCCGGTGCTGCGCCCGGCCGTCCGTCGCCGCCCGCCGCAGGTCCCGGCGAACCGCCGGCCGCAGTGGCCCGCGCCACCGCGTCGGCCCCCCGCCCCGACGACCGGCCGGCCGGTCGGGCCACGCCGCCACAACGGGACCCGGCCCGCGAGCCGTCCGGTGCCGCACCGGTGCCCCCGCCGCCGCGTTCCGGGGAGGCGCCTGCGGTGGCCCGGGCCGCCGCCGTGGTGCCCTCCGCCGACCCGACCGGGCCCCGGCCCGCACCGGATCCGGCGCTACGGCGACCCACCGACCCGGACGACGGGGACGGCGACCGGCCCGACGAGGAGGCACTGGAGGCCGACCCGGAGACGCGCCGTCAGGCCGGTGCCGGCCAGCGTCGCCGTACGCTGCTGCTGGCCCTGGTCGCCGTGCTCCTGCTCGGTGGTGTACCGGCCTTCTTCGGCGTGCAGGCGATGAACCGGGACCCGGTCTTCGTCTCGCTCGACGAGCTGGAGGTGCCGGAGTGGGCCGCGGCGCAGCCGGAGGACTTCACCAGCGGCAGTCGCTGGTGCCTGCTCGACTGTCGGCTGCGTGAGCGGACCGCCACCTCCGAGCGGTCGCCGGAGGAGACGGCCCAGGTGTACGAGGACGCGCTGAGCCGCGACGGCTGGCAGCCCTGGCAGCCCGCGTACTGCCCGGGGCAGGAGGAGAAGGGCAGCTACACCTGCTGGCGGCGCGACGAGTTGACGCTGGACCTGTGGGTCCGGGAGCCGACCTGCGTACCGCCGCCGGTGGACGGTGAGCCGGCGGTCGTGCCGTCGCCCGACCCGTCGACCGCAGCCGAGGAGTGCTCCGGTTCGTTGGTCTCGGTGAAGGTCCGCAATGCGATCGACGACGAGCGGACCAGGCCACAGCCGGACACCGATCCGTCACTGACCGGTGAGGATCCCTACCCGACGCTGACCGACGATCCGCTGGGCGAGTTGACGCCGTCACCACCGTCCTGAGCCGATTGTCATCACGGACGGTAGGGTCTGCATCTGGCGGCCCGCCCGCTGCCAGCAGGCGCGAGGCGGGCCACCGATGACGGCGTGGGCGAGAAGGTCGTACGTCTCGTGGGCCGTGGTGTCCCGGGACCGTGTTGAGGAGGACAGGCGTGGGCTTTTTGGAGGTCGCGGCGTTGATCGCGGCTATCGCGTTCGCGATGCTGGTGCTGATCCTGACGCTGCCCATCCTGCGGCTGCGGCACACCGTGGACGCGACCACCCAGATGATCAACGACCTCAACGACCGGACCGGGCCGTTGCTCGGTGACGTGAACACCACCGTGCGGAACGTCAACGTCACCCTCGAACAGGTGCAGACGTCGCTCGACGGGGTGAACCTCCAGCTCGCCAAGGTCGACACCATGACCAGTCACGCGCAGAACATCAGCGCCAACGTCGCCAACCTGGTCACCGTCGTCTCGGCCGCCGCCGCCAACCCGCTGGTCAAGGTGGCCGCCTTCGGCTACGGCGTGCGCAAGGCCGCCTCGGCCCGGCGCAGCGCCGAGACCGAGCGCGAGGTCCGCGACACCATCAAGTCCCAGCGGCGCGCCGCCCGGCGCGGCAACCGCTGACCGACGGCGGAGGTACGAGCATGAAGCGGCTGTTCTGGCTGGGCATCGGTCTGGCCGTCGGCGTGGTGGTGGTGCGCCAGGCGACCCGTGCCGCGCACGCCTACACCCCGGCGGGGATCGCCGACAACCTGTCACAATCCGCTGGCGGTCTCGTCGAGGAACTGCGTAGCTTCGTGGCGGACGTACGCGCCGGGATGGCCGAGCGGGAGCACGAGATCCACGAGGCGTTCGCCCAGGGCGAGGCGTTCGACGACCAGTTCGCCGACGTGCGCGACGAGCCGCGCATCGGTGACAGAGACATCTTTCCGGAGGAACCCCAGCGATGAAGACGGCGGAGATCAAGCGGCGGTATCTCGCCCACTTCGAGGCGAACGGCCACGCCGTGGTGCCGTCCGCTCCGCTGCCCGCCATCAACGACCCGAACCTGCTGTTCGTCAACGCCGGCATGGTGCAGTTCGTCCCGTACTTCCTCGGGCAGCAGACGCCGTCGTTCTCCCGGGCGGTGAGCGTGCAGAAGTGCATCCGCACGCCGGACATCGACGAGGTCGGCAAGACCAGCCGGCACGGCACGTTCTTCCAGATGAACGGCAACTTCTCTTTCGGCGACTACTTCAAGGACGGCGCGATCCCGTTCGCCTGGGACCTGGCCACGAAGCCGGTCGAGGCGGGCGGCTTCGGGCTGGACCCGGAGCGGGTCTGGGCGACGGTCTACCTGGACGACGACGAGGCGTACGACATCTGGCGGCGCGTCGGGGTGCCGGTCGAGCGGATCGTGCGCCGGGGCAAGAAGGACAACTTCTGGTCGATGGGCATTCCCGGCCCGGCCGGCCCCTGCTCCGAGCTGTACTACGACCGTGGGCCGGAGTACGGCGCCGAGGGCGGCCCCGAGGTCGACGAGGACCGGTACCTGGAGTTCTGGAACCTCGTCTTCATGCAGTACGAGATCGCGGACGTGCTCGACAAGGAGCAGTTCCGGATCGTCGGTGAGCTGCCGAAGAAGAACATCGACACCGGCATGGGCCTGGAGCGGATGGCCTCCATCCTGCAGGGCGTCGACAACCTGTACGAGATCGACGAGGTCCGGCCGATCCTGGACCGGGCCGCCGAGCTGACCGGCAAGCGGTACGGGACGCACTCCGGGCACGCGGCGAACCAGTCGCACCCCGACGACGTCCGGCTGCGGGTGGTCGCCGACCACGTGCGCACCGCGTTGATGCTGATCGGTGACGGGGTGACCCCGTCCAACGAGGGCCGTGGCTACGTGCTGCGGCGGATCATGCGCCGGGCGATCCGCGCGGTGCGACTGCTGGGCTGGCAGGAGCGGGCGCTGCCCGAGCTGCTGCCGGTGGCCCGGGACTGCATGGCCCCGTCGTACCCGGAGCTGGCCGCCGACTTCGACCGGATCTCCGCGTACGCGTACGCGGAGGAGGACGCGTTCCTGGCGACCCTGCGGGCGGGCACCACGATCCTGGACACCGCGATCAGCGAGACGAAGTCGGCGGGTAGGCCGGCGCTCTCCGGGGACAAGGCGTTCCAGCTGCACGACACGTACGGCTTCCCGATCGACCTCACCCTGGAGATCGCGGCCGAGCAGGGCCTCCACGTCGACCAGGAGGGCTTTCGGCGGCTGATGGCCGACCAGCGGTCCCGCGCCAAGGCCGACGCGCAGGCCCGCAAGACCGGGCACACCGACCTGTCGGCGTACCGGTCGGTGCTCGACGCCGGTGGTCCGGTGACCTTCACCGGTTACACCGAGGTCTCCCGCGAGTCGACGGTGCGGGCGGTGCTCGGCACCGACGGGCCGCGTGCGGCGGCGGTCGAGGGTGACCTGGTCGAGCTGGTCCTGGACACCACGCCGTTCTACGCCGAGGGCGGCGGGCAGCAGCCCGACGTTGGCATGATCACCGTGGGCGGCGGGCAGGTCGAGGTCCTCGACGTGCAGCAGCCGGTGCCGGGGCTGATCGTGCACCGGGCCCGGGTGCTCCGGGGCGAGGTGCGGGCCGGCGAGACCGGGTACGCCGAGATCGACTCCAGCCGTCGACGGGCCATCTCCCGGTCGCACACCGCGACCCACCTGGTGCACCAGACCATGCGCAACTTCCTCGGCGAGTCCGCCACCCAGGCCGGTTCGCTGAACGCCCCGGGTCGGCTGCGGTTCGACTTCAACACCGCGACCGGGGTGGCGCCGAGCGTGCTGCGGGACGTGGAGCAGCAGGTCAACGAGGTGCTCCTGGCGGACCTGGAGGTGCACGCCTTCGTCACCTCGTTGGAGGAGGCGCGCCGGATCGGCGCCATGGCGCTCTTCGGCGAGAAGTACGGCGACCAGGTCCGGGTGGTCGAGGTCGGTGACTACGCCCGCGAGCTGTGCGGTGGCACCCACGTGGCCCGCTCCGGCCAGCTCGGTCTGGTCAAGATCCTCTCGGAGTCGTCCATCGGTTCCGGCGTCCGTCGGGTCGAGGCGCTGGTCGGCATGGACGCGTTCAACTTCCTGGCCCGCGAGCACCTGCTGGTGGCCCGGCTCGCCGAGCTGTACCGGGTCCCCTCCGACCAGGTGGCGGACCGGGTCGAGCAGACCGTCACCCAGTTGCGCGACGCGGAGAAGGAACTGGAGAAGCTGCGCGCCCAGCTCGTACTCGGCGGTGCGGCGGCCTTCGCCGCGCAGGCCCGGGACGTGCGCGGGGTGGCCTACGTCGGCATCGAGGCGCCCGAGGGGGCGGCCGGCAACGACGTCCGCACGTTGGCCCAGGAGATCCGGGGCCGGATCGACGCGGCCCGGCCGGGCGTGGTCGCGGTGGCGGCCCGCGCGAACGGCAAGGCGTCCCTGGTGGTGGCGGTGAACTCGGCCGCCCGCAGCCGTGGTGTCGCCGCGAACGATCTGGTCAAGGCGGCGTTCTCCGGGCGCGGCGGTGGTAGCCCGGACCTGGCCCAGGGGGGCGGCCTGCCCGAGTCGGAGGTCCCGAACCTCCTGCTCGCAGTGGAGAAGACGGTCGCCGAGGCGTGATTCCTCAGTACCTGACGGCAGGGCGGACCGACCCGGTCCGCCCTGCCGCCTATTCCGGGCGAGGTGACGAAGCGTGACCGGGTTGTCCCGCGGTGTGCGGTTGGGCGTGGACGTCGGACAGGTCCGGATCGGGGTCTCCCGGTCGGATCCGCACGGGGTTCTCGCCACCCCTCTGGTCACCCTCTCGCGGGATCAGAACCCCAGGTCAGACGCGGTACCGACGGACCTCGTCCAGGTGGCCGCACTGGTCGCCGAACATGAGGCGGTCGAGGTGGTGGTGGGCCTACCGGTCAACCTGGCGGGTAAACACGGCCCCGCAGCGGAGCACGTGAAGGCGTACTCTCGACAACTGGCCGATGTGATAGCGCCTGTTCCGGTGACGCTGACTGACGAGAGGATGTCCACGGTCGTGGCCAGTCGTAGGCTTGCCGAGCGCGGTGTCCGGGGGAAGAAACAACGGGCGGTGGTCGACCAGGCCGCCGCGGTGGAGATTCTGCAGAGCTGGCTGGACGCGCAGCGGAGGCGGACCGAATGATGGACGATCTGGACCTCGGGTTCGACGAGCAGGACCGGGGGGACAAGGGCAAGCACCGGCGTGGCCGCAAGCGCGGCGGCCGGTCCGGTGGCGGCAAGGGCAAGACAGTGCTCGCCCTGCTGCTGGCGCTGGTGCTGCTCGGCGGCATCGGCGGCGGCGCCTTCTACGGCTTCGACCGGATCCAGAGCTACTTCGTCACACCGGACTTCGACGGCGACGGCACCGAGGACGTGACGATCCAGATCCCGCAGGGCGCGTTCCTCGCCGACATGGCCGTGGTGCTCCGCGACGCCGGCGTGATCAAGAGCACCAAGGCGTTCACCGAGGCGGCGCAGGAGAACTCCCGCAGCCGCAACATCCAGCCCGGCACGTACAAGCTGCGCAAGGAGATGAGCGGCGCGAACGCCCTGGCCGCTATGCTCGACCCGCAGAACCGGATCGTCAACGGGCTCACCATCCCCGAGGGGCGCACCGCAAAGAGCATCTTCAAGCTGCTCAGCGAGCAGACCGACATCCCGGTCAAGGAGTTCGAGGCCGCCGCGAAGGACCCGGAGAAGCTGGGCGTACCGGACTGGTGGTTCAAGCGGGAGGACGGCAAGAAGTCCGCCAAGTCCATCGAGGGCTTCCTCTTCCCGGACACCTACGAGATCCCGCCGAACGCCACCGCCGAGGCGATCCTGGGGCAGATGGTCGACCACTTCCTCTCCGTCACCGGGCAGATGAACTTCGCCGACCGGGTGCAGAAGGAACGCGGCGGGATCAGCCCGTACGAGGCGTTGATCGTGGCGTCGCTGGCCCAGGCCGAGGCCGGCACCAAGAAGGACCTCGGTCGGGTCGCCCGGGTCGCCTACAACCGGGTCTACTCGGGCACGTTCGACTGCAGCTGCCTGGAGATGGACGTCACGGTCAACTACTACTTCGAGTCGATCGGGCAGGAGGGCAAGACCTCCGGCCAGATGACGCGGAGCGACCTCGACAACCCGAAGAACCCGTACAACCGCAAGCTCCCGGGCATGGTCCCGACGCCGATCAACAACCCGGGCAAGGAAGCGCTGGAAGGCGCGATGGACCCGCCCCCCGGCGACTGGCTCTTCTTCGTGGCGATCGACAAGGAAGGCAACTCCGCCTTCACCAAGGACTACAGCCAGCACGAGCGCAACATCGAGAAGGCCAAGGAGAACGGCGTCCTGTGACGGTGGTGGCACGGCGGGCGGCAGTGCTGGGCAAGCCCATCGCCCACTCGCTCTCCCCGGTGATCCACAACGCCGGCTACGCCGCCGCCGGGCTCACCGGCTGGTCGTACACCCGGATCGAGTGCGCGGCGGCGGAGCTGCCGGACCTGGTCGCCGGGCTGGGCCCGGAGTGGGCCGGGCTGTCGGTGACGATGCCCGGCAAGGAGGCGGCACTGACCGTCGCCGCCGAGGTCTCGCCGGTCGCCGCCGCCGTCGGCGCGGCCAACACGCTGGTACGCCGCCCCGACGGCACCTGGTACGCGGACAACACCGATGTCACCGGCATGGTCGACGTGCTGACGTCCGCAGGCGTACGCGCGAGTGCGTCCGTCACGGTGCTGGGTGCCGGTGGCACGGCGCGGGCGGCGCTGGCGGCGGCGGCCCGACTCGGCGCGACCGGCGTGACCGTGGTGGCCCGCCGCCCGGTGGCCGTCGACGAGTTGGCGCCCGTGGCGACCGCGCTGGGCCTGACGCTGACCGCCGCTTCCTGGGCGGACGCGGCGGAGCTGACCGACGTCGACCTGCTGATCTCCACGGTGCCGAAGGGCGCCGCCGACGAGCTGGCCGATGTGGTGCGCTGGCGTCCCGGCACGGTGCTCTTCGACGCCATCTACGACCCGTGGCCGACCCCGCTGGCCGCGTCGGCCGCTGCCGCCGGCTGCCCGGTCGTCTCCGGCCTGGACCTGTTGCTGGCCCAGGCCGTCGGCCAGTTCGAACAGTTCACCGGCGTTCCCGCCCCCCGCGCCGCAATGGCCACCGCACTGACCGCCGCTCGGGTCGCTGCTCAGGTCGACTGACCGCCGTGTGGTCGGCTTGGCCGTCGCGCGCTTACCGCATCTCGGGTCGACTGACCGCTCGATCCAGGATCGAGTGGCCTTCTTCTGCTCGGGAAGCCACTAAATCCTGGATCGAGTGCCTTCGCCGCCTGTGGTCGGGGCGTCCGGGGTGGGGCCGTCCGGGGTGGCGGCGTGGGGCTGCCCAGGCGAGGAACCGGGTGAAGAGGGTGGCCGGGTCGGGGCCGTCGTGCTGGTCCGCGACACCAAGGACCGGGACGGCGGCACCCTGCGGTTCGCGCCGACCGCCTGGCAGTCGTTCGTCGCGCTGGCGAAGCAGGCCGCCCCGAACTGAGCCGCACGTGCGGCACCGAAGGCCCCCGACCACGTCGGGGGCCTCCGTCGTGCCCGTGCCGCTGAGTGCGCCCGTACCGCTGGGTCGCGGCATCGCCCGGCGCGGACTTGCGTATCGGTCGTCACTGGGGTAGATCATCGATCCCGGCCCGGATGCGACGCCGCTCGGCGCTGAGATGTGGTCCCCGCTGCGGCGCTGACCTGCGGATCGGCCGGTGCTGAGTCGCCAGACTGCCGGTACGCTGCCGCAGCTCCGACCGGGCGCGGTGTCGCAGCGTCGGCTTAGGCGAACTTTAAGACGCGCTTAGGTTCCCCGGTCATTCACACGCTCTGTTGTGTACGCCGATACGCTCCACAGCGTTATCGCCGAATTCACAAGGAGTCTGAGTGACCAGGCGCGGACTGCACCGCCTCATCCGGCATCAGGGCCCCCGGCGCAAGGCCGTGGTGCTCGGTGTCCTCGGCACCACGGTCGTACTCGGCATCGGCGCGACCATGGTGCCCCTGATCGCCGACGACGACCTCTCCATACCGGTGGTGTTCGACACCACCGCCACGAGCGTTCCGCAGGACGGCGACAACAGCGTCAAGACGACGTTGGCCACCTGCGCCGCCCCGTGTGACGGCAACCCCCGTGGGGACCGGCAGGCGGTCCTCGCCTTCTCGGTGACCTCACTTCCCGCGAACGCGACGAACATCCGGGCGACGTTGCGGGTGCACTCCTGGCAGGCGTTCGACGCGGCGGTGACCGCGCACGACTCCGGGCTCGACGCCCGGGCCGCCCGGCCGGCTCCCGGTCAGGTCGGTGCCGCCCTGGACGCGGTGTCCGGCGTCGGCAAGGGCTTCAACGAGTGGGACGTCTCCAAACTGGTGACCGGCAACGGCACCTGGACGGTGTCGCTGGCACAGGCCGGGCTGGGCAGCCGGATCTACTGGGCGTCGGGGGAGAACCGCAACCCGGACGTCCGTCCCCGCCTGGTGTTGCGCTACGACGCGGGTACGCGTCCGGCACCCGCCCCGTCCAGCGTCTCGCCGACGCCCTCGGCCGCGTTGCCGACCCGTCCACCCGCCTCGCCGACCGTGTCGCCGAGCGTGAGCCCGAGCCCGGCCCGGCCCAGCCCGACGCCGACCAAGCCACCGGCGGACCCCGGTGCGTGCGGTCAGGTGTCGGCGAAGCTGGTGCCGTCCTGCGGTGCCTGGTGGGGGATGTACTCACCCTCCGGGGCGGGCAGCGGATGGGACCACGGTAAGGCGATCACCGACGTGGAGAAGCAGGTCGGGCGGACGTTCGACATCGTGCACCGCTACCACGACTTCTCCAACAGCGGCAGCAACGGTGCCTTCCCCGACGCGTACCAGCAGCAGCAGATGCGCGAGGGTCGGCTGATGTTCTTCGCCTGGGAGAGCCGGGTCTTCTCGTCCGGCACGGTGCTCACCTGGCGGGACGTCTACAGCGGCCGGTACGACCAGACGATCGACGACGTGGCCGGCCGGATCAAGGCGGCCGGGGTGCCGGTGTTCATGGGCTTCGACCACGAGCCGGAGGACGAGCCGGAGAAGGGCAGCGACGCCGAGTTCGTCCGTGCCTGGCGGTACGTGCACGACCGGTTCGCCGCGGCGCAGGTCCGTAACGCGGTGTGGGTCTGGACGATGATGGGCTGGTCCGGCCACTACAACCGGTACGCCGGCCTGTACCCGGGTGACGCCTACGTCGACTGGGTGGCCTGGGATCCGTACAACTTCCACGTCTGCAACGGCAGTACGACCTGGAAGAGCCCGAGCACCACGATCGGTTCGTTCTACCGCTGGTTGGACGACACCGGGATCGGCAAGGGCAAGCCCCGGATGCTGGCCGAGTTCGGCACGAACTTCGACAGCGCCGACCCGAACGCCAAGCGGCGGTGGTTCGAGGAATTCCCGGCGGCGCTGAAGGCGCATCCGAAAATCAAGGCGGCGATCTACTTCAACTCTCCGGGGATGACGAAGACGACGAACGTCTGCAACATGACAATGAACCAGGACCCCAGCGCGGTGGCCGGATTCGCCGCCGCCGGACGCGACAGTTACCTTCGGCAACCCACCGGAGGCAGCCGCTGACCTGAGGTAACCCGCGGGCGGTCCGGTGCCGAAGAGGTGCTGTCCGACATGCGACCGCCCGCGGTGTTGTCTGCAACTGGATGAACTGACCGCCCAATCGGCGGATGTCGCCTCCGGGGCGAACGGGAGAAGCTACGCAACGCACATTCCCGTCCACCCTGGAGGCGCAGCGTGCCCATAATCTCCTTCCCGTGGCGGAACACCCGCCGAAAGCGCGTACGGGCAGGGGCTGTCGCATTAGCAACCGTCGCGGCCGTCCTGGCCGTGCCCAGCGCGACATCCGCCGCCGTGGTGCCGGTTCCCGAACCGGCGACTCTGGTGTCCGCGAACCCCGCCGACGAGACCCCGCACGCGCGGGACGGTGAGGCCCGTGCCTTCGCACAGGTCGGCAACACGGTGTTCGTGGGAGGAAGCTTCACCCAGATCCGGCAGACCGTCAGTACGCCGTGGATCACCCAGCGTTATCTCTTCGCCTACGACCGGACCACCGGGACGATCTCCACCGCCTTCCTGCCGGTGCTCGACGGGGCGGTCAACTCGCTCATCGCCGGTCCCGGCGGGACGCTGATCGTCGGCGGCGTCTTCAAGAACGTCAACGGGGTGGCCCGCCGCAACCTGGTGGCGCTCGACCCCTCCACCGGCATGATCATCGACAGCTGGGTGGGCCGGTCCGACGGTGGCACCGTGCGCGACCTGGTGCTGCACGGCAACTGGCTCTACGTGGCCGGCGCGTTCAACTGGCTCAACGGCACGGCGCACGCCGGGCTCGGGCGGCTGAACGCGACCACCGGTGCGATCGACCCGACCTTCAACATCAACACCTCGGTCGGTCGACACGACACGAGCATGTACGCGTGGGCCATCGACGTGTCGCCGGACGGCAACACGCTCGTGGTCGGCGGCAACTTCATGTTCGTCAACGACCTGCCGCGCAACCAGATCGCGCTGATCGACCTGACCGGTACGCCGAGCGTGATCGACTGGAGCAGCGAACGGTTCGTGGCGCCGTGCGCGGCACCCACCACCTTCGTGCACTACGTCCAGGATGTGCGTTTCGGTGGTGACGGCAGCTGGTTCGTCGTCGGCACCAACGGCGGCGCGGGCTGGCCGTCGGCGTACTGCGACGTGCTGGTGCGCTTCGAGACCGCCGCCCGGGGCAGCGGTCAGAACGCCACCTGGGCCAACTTCACGGGCAACGACACCATCACCTCGGTCGAGGTGGCCGACAACATCATCTACCTCGGCGGGCACTTCCGCTGGTTGAACAACCCGAACGCCAGCGACAAGGCGGGCAACGGCGCGATCGACCGGCTCGGCATCGGCGCGGTCAACTCGGCCACCGGCATGCCGGTGAACTGGAACCCGCGTCGCAGCGGCGGCTCGGCCCTGCCCTCGGGCGCCAGCTCGTGGGGCTCGACCGTGCCGGTCCTCTGGCGGGGTCCGGACGGCCTGTACTTCGGGCACAACTCCGACGGCATGGGCAACGAGTACCACGGCCGGCTGGGCATGTTCCCGGTCAGCGGTGGACGCACCATCACTCCGCGCAACCCTCCGACGGCCGCCAGCGGTCACCTCTACCTGAACGTCGGTAGCGGTTCGGTGGCGAAGGTGCCGTTCGACGGCAGCACCCTCGGCACCGCCACCACGGTGAGCCAGGCCAACTACACCGGTGCCGGGGCGACCTGGCGGGTGGACGACCGGATCTACTGGTCGCGGCTGGTCTCCGGTTCGCCGACCGGCAGTCGGATCGACATCTCGATGTTCAACGGCACCACCATCGGTGTGCCGTGGGAGGCGTCCGGCTACAACGACTGGTTCAACCCGGCGCAGCTGAACGGGGCGTTCTTCCTCGACGGGCGGCTCTACTACACCCGGACCGGGACGAACAACCTGTATTACCGGTTCTTCGAGATCGACGGCAACTACCTGGGTGCCACCGAGTTCACGGTGCCGACCACGGGCATCACCTGGTCGTCCGTACGCGGCATGGCCTGGGTGAACGGGAAGATCGTCTACGGGGCGACCGACGGGTCGCTGCGCAGCGTGCCCTTCGACCCGACCCTGGCCCCCGCTGCGGCGGCCACCGGTGCCGAGGCTACGGTGATCGCCACCGCTACCACGGAGCTCACCTGGTCGACGTCGTCGATGTTCTTCTCCGTGCAGTAGCGTTCACTGTTCGTAATGTAACCTCGGTAAATTGTTCATGTTGGGCCGGCGGCGGATCCACCGTCGCCGGCCCACGGAACGTGGGGAGGACCGTTGACCGGCATCCGGCGTGGATTCGTGGTGCGCATGGTCTTCGCGATCAAGCGTCGCTGGTACGCCCTGCGCTATCCGCGCCTGACCCTCGGGCGGGACGTCGAGATCCGGGGACGGATTCGGCTGCGGCGCGGGGTCCGCGTGACCATCGGTGACCGGACCAGGGTGAACAAGCTGGTCCGTTTCGCCGGTCCGGGCGAGGTGCGCGTCGGGGCCGACTGCCTGCTCAACGCGACATGGGTGGGCACGTGGACGTCGGTGACGATCGGGAATCGGTGCCTGTTGTCCGACTGCGAGTTGCTGGACAATGACTTCCACAACCTGCCACCGGCTCAGCGGCACGATCCGCCCACCCCGGCCACGCGTGCGCCCATCACGGTCGAGGACAACGTCTGGATCGGCGCGCACGCGCTGGTCATGAAGGGTGTACGGATCGGCCGGGACAGCGTGGTGGGGGCTGCGACCGTGGTGCGGACGGACGTGCCGCCCGGAGTCGTGGTCATCGGCAACCCACAACAAACGGTGAAGAAGTTCAATGACTGATGCCGCTCCGAGCCCCTGGGCCAACGACGGTGCGAACGCCGAGTCGTCGCCCCGCTCCGTCACCATCAGCGACGTGCTGCGCGTGCCGCTGCACCGGATCCGGCAGGTCGGCGCGGTCGCCGCGCTCGGGCTGCTGGCCGCCGCGGGCTACGCGTTCCTGGCCCCGTCGGCGGTGAGCGCAAACGCGGTGGTGGCGGTCCGTCCGGTGGTCACCGACGCGTTCACGCCCAGCGGCGCCAACGCCGACCGCGCGGTGAACATGAACGTGGAGAGCCGCATCGCCACCGGCACCGAGGTGGTCGGGAAGCTGGCCGACGAGTTCGGCTCGGACCAGCGTTCGGTCCGCGACGCCCTCGAGGTCGAGGTGCCCACCGGTGGGCAGATCCTGCGCTTCGTCTACCAGGCCCGCAGCGCCGACGACGCGGTGCTCGGTGCCAACCTCGCCGCGGAGAGCTACCTGAACGTCCGGCGGGCCATGTACGAGCGGCAGCGCGAGGAGATGCTCCGCTCGTACGACGAGAGCATCGAGAAGGTCGCCACCCAGCAGGCGGCGGCGCAGCGACGGGTGAACAACTCCCGGGACACCGCCGCCAGCAACGTGGCCGTCGCCGAGCTGAGCGCGATCAACAACCAGCTCACCCAGCTCAACTCCGCCCGCACCGAGATCGCCGCCGTCGACGTGAACCCGGGGTGGGTCACCCAGTCCGCCGAGCGGGCGCTGACCTCGGCGGCCGGCAACGCACCCATGCTGATGGCCGCCGGGCTGCTCGGTGGTGCCCTGATCGGTCTGGTGCTCGCGTTCGCCTGGGAGTCCTTCGACCGGCGGGTGCGGACCGTCGTCGACGCCAAGGACAACACCGGTCTGCCGCTGCTGGGCACCATCCGGTACACCGGCCTGCGCGGGCGGGCCGTCGACGCGGACGTGCGCTACGTCGCGATGGCCATCGCCGAGCGGGTACGCCATCCGGCCCGGGTCGCCGTGGTCACCGCCCGGGAGGACGCCAGCGCGATCACCGCCGGGCTGGCCGTGGCGCTGGCGGTGGCCGGTCGCGAGGTGTTCGTCGCCGACGACAGCGGCCGGATCGACCGGCTGCGCGCCGCCGTGCAGGCCGACCGGGACCGGCTGCCGCCCAGCATCGACCCGAGCCGGCCCACCGTGCCCAAGCCGCGCACCGCACCGGCCCGGCCGGTCAGCATGGAGGGGCCGGACGACTCGCCCACCGAGATCATCCGCCGTCCCTCGCCGCACCCGCCGGGTGCGCGTCCCTCGACCGACCCGGAGGCGACGATCACGATTCCCCGGGTCACCTCCGCCAAGGCCAGCGTCACCCCGGTCGTCAACGGTCAGGTGAGCACCGGTGACCAGGTGACCGTGGGCGCCGGCAGTGTCCGGTTCGGCACCTGGCGTCAGGGTGCGGACCAGCGTCTGGTGCTCTACAACGCCCCGCCGGCCGAGGCCGACGAGCGGGGTGTGGCCGTGGCCCGGCAGGGCACCGCGGTGGTGGTGGTCGAGCGGGACCGGACCAGGCAGACCGATTTGCGTCGGCTCGCCGAGCGACTGCGGGCGGCCGGGGTGAATCCGCTCGGCTTCGTGCTCTCGCGCAGCGGCCGAGGCTGAGGCGGTGCCGGTGATCCAGGCACCGCCGGCCACCGAGCCGGCGCCGCCGGCAGCCGCCGACACCCCGTCGGTCCTCGCCCCGCCACCACGGCTGCCGCTGTGGCCGCTGATCGCCATGTTCGGGCTGGTGCCGATCTGGTGGCTAGCCGGATTCTTCTATCTCGGCTGGCCGCTGCTGGGCGCGTTGCTGTTCGTGCTGCTGGTCACCCGAGGGCGGGTGCCGTTGCCGCCGGCCACCGGGATCTGGCTGCTGTTCCTGGCCATCGTGCTGGTCAGCGTCACCCAGTTGCAGTCGCCGGTGTCGTTGCTGACCTTCGCCCTGCGGCTGGGCTTCTACCTCACCGCGGTGGTGGTCGGCGTCTACGTCTACGCGGTCGCCCGGGAACGCCCCGACCAGACCGCCGTCCTGGTGCCGCTCTGCGCGTTCTGGTTCGGGCTGGTCGTGCTGGGCTGGCTGGGTGTGATGGTGCCGAGGTTCGAGATGACCACGCCGGTCGAGGTGCTGCTGCCGGGCGGGGTGTCCGGCACCCCGTTCATCAACGACATGGTGCACCTGGCCACCGCCGAGTACAGCGCCCGGTCGTTGAACCCGATCTTCCGGCCGGCGGCACCCTTCGCGTACACCAACAACTACGGCAGCGCGTACGCGATCACGCTGCCCTGCGTGGTCGCCTTCACGATGCTGCGCCGACGGGGGCTGCTGCGCTGGGCGCTGCTCGCCTCGCTGCCGCTGTCGCTGGTGCCGGCCTTCCTCACGCTCAACCGCGCGATGTTCCTCAGCCTCGGCGCCGGCCTGGCCGTGCTCGGCCTGCGCGCCGCGTTGCGCGGCAACGTCCGGGTGGCGGCCTCGATCGTCGGCGTGGTGCTGGTCGGTGGCCTGGTCACGCTCTTCATCCCGGTGACCGAGTTGATCGGGAACCGGGTCGAGTCCAGCGACACCAACACCGACCGGTTCTCGCTCTACTCGGAGGTGTTGCGCCGGGTGGGCGACTCACCGTGGCTGGGCTACGGCGCCCCGGTGAACGTCGACACCGTCTCCGCCGACGCGCCGATCGGCACCCAGGGCCAGCTCTGGATGGTGCTGTTCAGTCACGGCGTACCCGCGCTGCTCTGCTTCCTCGCCTGGTTCGTCGTCGCCGCGTTCGTCTGTGCCCGCGCCACCTCGGCAGCCGGGCAGTGGCTCTCCATCGTCCCGGTGGTCTGCCTGGTGCAGGTGCCGTTCTACGGGATGGCCAACCAGAACCTCGCCGTCGCCTTCTTCGCGGTCGGCTTCGCGATGGCGCTCACCGAACGGGAGGTGCACCGCGCGGACAGGCGGTCCCGACCACGACCACGACCGGCGGTGCGACCGACATGACCGTCACCACCAGTTCCCCGGCCGGGGACCGGCCCGCCGGAACGGATCCGGGCCGGGACGACGGCGCGACCGAGACCCGGCGCAGCGTCCGCAGCGGTGTCGCCGGGCTGGTCGGCGCCGCCACCAGTGGCCTGTTCGGCTTCGTGCTGGCGGTCGTCATCACCCGGGGGTACGGCACGACCGGGTCCGGCGCGTTCTTCGCCGCGATCGGCGTGGTGACCGTCGCCGCCGCGGTCTGCACCCTGGGCGCGGAGACCGGGCTGATGTGGGCACTGCCCCGGCGCCGGGCCGGGGCGAGTGGCGACGCCGCCCGGGTGCTGCCGGTGGCCCTGGTGCCGCCGCTGCTGTTCGCGGTGCTGATCGCGATCGGTGGTGCGTTGCTCGCCGGTCCGCTGGCCGGGCGGCTGCTCGGGCCGGAGGGGGAGTCGCTGCTGGTGGTCACGTTCGTCGCGGTGCCGGTGGTGGTCGCGATGAACCTGCTGCTGGCCGTGGTGCGGTGCGTGCGCCCGATCCGCTCGTACGTGGCGGTGCAGTTCCTGCTGCTGCCGGTGGCCCGACCGGCGCTGGTCGGCATGGCGTTGCTGGTCGGCGGCGGGCTGGTCGCCGGCATGACGGGCTGGCTGGTGCCGGCCGCCGTCGGGTTGCTGGTCTGTCTGATGATGGTCGCCCGGCCGCTGGGCGTGGGTCGCGGCGTCCGGCTGCGTCCGGAGCCCACGGACTGGTCCACGTTCTGGCGGTTCGCGCTGCCTCGGGCCGCCTCCGCCGCGATCGACGCCGGCAGCATGTGGGTCGGCGTCCTGCTCACCTCGGCCCTGGCCACCCAGGCCGACGCCGGTGTCTTCGGCGCGGTCGGCCGGTACGTCCTCGCCGGGCAGTTGGCGATGCAGGGCCTGCGGGTGGCGGTCTCGCCGCAGTTGTCGCGGTTGCTCGGGAGGGGCGAGCGGGTCGCCGCGGCGGCCGTGCACCGGCAGTTGACCACCTGGGGGCTGGTGCTGTCCTGGCCGGTCTACCTGCTGCTCGCCGTGTTCGGACCGGCCTTCCTGGCGCTGTTCGGTCCCGAGTTCACCGCCGGTGCCGCCGCGTTGACCGTGCTCGCCCTGGCGATGCTGATCAACACCGGCGTCGGCAACGTGCAGAGCCTGCTGCTGATGGGTGGGCGCAGCGGCCTGCACCTGGCCGGCGCGCTGGCCGGACTGGTGGTCACCGTCGGTCTCGGCCTGGTGCTGATCCCCGCGTACGGCGCCACCGGCGCGGCCCTGGCCTGGGCGGCCGGCATCGCGACCGAGAACCTCACGGCGGTCACCTGCGCCCGGCTGGTGGTACGCCAGCCGTTGGTCGACGCGGGGATGCTGCGGGCGGCGGCGGCCACCGTCGGCGGCGTCGGGCTGGCCTCGGTCGCCGGCCTGGTGGTGGGCGGTCGGGGCATTCCCGGCCTCCTGGTGGCGGTGGCCGTGTTGGCCGCCGGCTGCGTCGGCTTGTTGACGTTACCCCGGGTGCGACGCGGCATCCGGGCGACCATGGTGCAGATTCGGGGCGGGTCGCCGCAGGGCACCCCGCCCCCGCCGTCGAAGGGCAGGTGAGGTCGTCGTGTCGTCCATCCGGGACCGGGTGAAGCAACTGGTGCCGACCCAGGTGACGAATCGGGTGCGGGAGAGCCTCGTCGACTACGGTGTCCGCACCAGCGACCGGCGTCCGCTGCCGGACTTCCTCATCATCGGGACCAAGCGGGGCGGGACCACCTCGCTGTGGAACTACCTCATCCAGCATCCGCTGGTGCCCCGGCTCTTCCCGGCCTGGAACACGAAGTCCTCGCACTACTTCGAGGAGCACTGGGGTCGCGGCGAGGCGTGGTACCGCTCGCACTTCCCGACCCTGCGCCAGCGGGAGGCGCTGGAGAGCCGCCACGGCGGCCCGGTCCGCGTCGGCGAGGCGGCACCGCTGTACATGTTCCATCCGCTGGCCGCCGAGCGGGTCGCCGCGCTGATGCCGACGGTGAAGCTGATCGTGCTGCTGCGGGACCCGGTCGAGCGGGCGTACTCGCACTGGAAGGAGCGGCGGACCAACGGCGTGGAGCCGCTGGACTTCGCCGCCGCGTTGGCCGCCGAGCCGGAGCGTACGGCGGGGGAGCGGGAGCGGTTGATCGCCGAGCCGGAGTACTTCAGCGAGCCGTACGACTGGCACACCTACCGGGCCCGGGGCCGCTACCTGGAGCACCTGGAGCCGTGGCTGGACCGGTTCGACCGTTCGCAGCTGCTCTTCCTGCCCAGCGAGGACCTGTACGGCGACGCACGGGCCACCTACCGCCGGACCCTGGACTTCCTCGGCCTGCCCGCTTTCGACCTGCCGGACTTCAAGGTCTACAACGACCGGCGGTCGGCACCGCTGGAGGCGGACCTGCGTGCCGAGCTGACCGAGTACTACCGCCCGCACAACGAGGCGCTGCGGCAGCGGCTGGGGCTGTCGCTCGACTGGCCGGACCGGGTCGCGTGACCACGGCGGCCACCGCGACGGCCGACCCCCGCTCGCGGGACGACGGCCTGGGCTGGGTCACCCGGGCGGTCTTCGGCGACGAGCGGATCGCCCTCTCGGTGGACGCCGGGCCGCCCGCCGGGCACACCGTGGTGGCCCGGTACGCGGTCGTCCCGTCGATCGCCCGGGCCCGGTTCCTGCTGCCGCTGGGTGCGCCCCGGGTGACCGCGGCGGCGCTGCTGGCGTACAACGCGTTGCGGCCGGCGAAGGTGCGGGCGGTGCGGGCCGCGCTCGGTGCGGCGGCCCGGGTCGGCATCGTCGACCGGGCCTCGTTCCCGGTGCTCACCGTCGCGGTGCCGACCGGGCTGGACCCGGCCGAGGCGCTGCTGGCCGCCCGGGTCGCCGCCGCGCTCGGCGACGAGCCGCTGTACGCGGCGTGCGGGGTCCGCCCACCGGATCCGAACCACAAGCCGACCCTGCAACTGTTCGACCGCACCGGTGCGCCCCGTGGCTACGCGAAGATCGGCTGGAACGACGCCACCCGCGCCCTGGTCACCACCGAGGCGGCGGCGTTGCGGGAGGTGGCCGCCTCGGCCGGGGTGGGCGGGCATCCGGGCACCCCCCGGCTGCTCACCGAGCTGAGCTTCGCCGGGCAGGTGGTGGCGGTGGTCGAGCCGCTGCCGGCGCGGATCCGGGGCGTACCGGTCGACGGGCCGCCGGAGGTCGCGGCGCTGCTCGCGGTGGCCCGCCGGGGTGGGCCGGCGACCGCCTCCCGGCCGCTGGCCGGTTCGGCGTTCCTGGCCCGGCTGGCCGAGCAGGCACAGCGGTCCGCCGCGGCCGAGGGGGTCGGTGACCGTGCGGTGACCGCCGTCGCCGCACTGGCCCACCGGTACGGCGACGTGGACGTGGAATTCGGCCACTGGCACGGCGACTGGGTGCCGTGGAACCTCGGTCGGCACGACGGTGACCTCGTCGCCTGGGACTGGGAGCACAGCGGGCCGGAGGTGCCGGTCGGATTCGACCTGGCCCACGACGCGTTCCAGCGGTCGGTGGTGCTGCGCGGCGAACCGGCCGCCCACGCCGCCGGGCAGGTCGACGCCGGGCTGGCCCGGCACGGTGCCGCCCTCGGGTTGGATCCGGCCCGGCAGCGGCTGGTCGCCGACGCCTACCTGGTGGAGATGTGGTTGCGTACCTGGCGGCTCGCGGACGCCGGGGCGGGGTGGAATCCGGCACTGCATCCCGCGTTGCTGGACGTCATCGAGAAACGACATAGCGGCTGATCCATCCGCAGCACCACACTGTCGATGTCGGACAGTGACGAGAAAGTTCCAGGTGGTGACGATGGTCGGCGGCCGGTCGGCCACTCGGCCCACCGCAACCGCCACGTACGGAGATCACGTCACACCCGGTCACACCTTTCACCGCCGGGCGACGTGTGGTCTGCTGCTGCGTGGCGCCGACAGGAATTCCAAGCGAACTTGTGGGGAGTCGCGTGGACGCGAAGATCGACGAGCCCGGGTCCGACCAGCAGCCGGTGTTACTGCTGGTCGGTTCGAGTGGCGGGCACCTGGCCCAGCTGCTGGCCCTACGGCCCTGGTACGAGACGTGGCGACGGTGCTGGGTCACCTTCGACACCCCGGAGGCGGTGTCGCTGCTCGCCGGGGAGGACCTGGTGCCGGCGTACCATCCGACCACCCGCAACGTGCGCAACCTGCTGCGCAACGCGGTGCTGGCGGCCCGGGTGCTGCGGCGGCGCAACGTGGCGGCGGTGGTCACCACCGGGGCCGGCGTGGCCGTCCCGTTCGTGGTGCTCGCCCGGCTGCGCGGGATCCCGACCGTCTACATCGAGGTCTACGACCGGATCGACACGCCGACGCTGACCGCCCGGCTGTGCCGCCCGTTCCTGTCGGCGATGCTCGTGCAGTGGGAGGAGCAGCGCCGCCAGTACCCGGAGGCCACCGTCGTCGGGACGCTGCTGTGAGCGCGGCCGGCGACGCGCACCGGGTCGCGCCGGTACGCCCGCGCCCCACCCGGGTCGAGCCGGGCCGGGTGCCCGCGCCGCGCGGGCCGCACCCGGACGGCCGCACCCACGTCCTGGTCGCGGTCGGCACCGACAAGCACCCCTTCGACCGGCTGGTCGACTGGCTGCGGGACTGGCACGGCGAGGTCGCCGGCGAGGTGGTGCTGACCGTGCAGCACGGGCACACCCGCGCCGACGGGCTGCCCGACGCGGTGCCGTTCCTCGGCCACGCCGAGCTGCAGACCGCGATGGCCGGGGCCGACCTGGTGGTCTGCCACGGCGGGCCGGCCACCATCCTGGAGGCGCGCCGGCACGGGCACATGCCGATCGTGGTGCCCCGCGACCCGACCCGGGGCGAGCACGTCGACGACCACCAGTTGCTGTTCGCCCGCCGGCTCGGTGCGGCCGGGCTGGTGGCGCTCTGCGAGTCCCGGCAGGAGCTGCTCGACGCGCTCGCCGCCGGTCGGGCCGACCGGTCCCGGTTCGCCGTGACGGTCGACGCCGAGGCGGTCGAGGGGCAGCGGGCCGCGGTCCGCCGGGTGGGGACCATCGTCGAGGAATTGGTGGCCGAGGCCGCGCAGCGGCGTCACCGGCCGTGGTGGCGGCCGTGGCGTGGGCCCGGTCCGAACGGAAGGCGGAACCGATGACCTCCTACCCGAGCGTGAGCGCCGTGGTGCCCACCCGGGATCGCCCCGAGCTGCTGCGGGCCGCGGTCCGCGCGATCGTGGCGCAGGACTATCCCGGCCCGGTCGAGGTGGTCGTGGTCTACGACCAGTCCGAGCCGGACCCGTCGCTGGTCAATCTCTCCGGCCCGGACCGGACGGTCCGCGTGGTGACCAACACCCGCACGCCGGGGCTGGCCGGGGCCCGCAACTCGGGCACGCTGGTGGCCACCGGTGAGCTGATCGCCTTCTGCGACGACGACGACGAGTGGCTGCCCGGGAAACTGCTGGCACAGGTCGACGCGCTGAACGCGGTGCCCGGCGCCGAGTTCGTCAGCTGCGGCATCCGGGTCACCTACGACGGGCACACCGTCGAGCGGGTGCTGGACCGCGACTCGATCAGCCTGGCCGACCTGCTGCGGGACCGGATGACCGAGCTGCACCCGTCGACCTTCGTGATCCGCGCGGCCGCGTTGCGCGACGGGTTCGGGCTGGTCGACGAGGAGATCCCGGGCAGCTACGCGGAGGACTACGAGTTCCTGCTCCGGGCCGCCCGTAGCGCCCCGCTGGTGAACCTGCGCGCCCCGTACGTGACGGTGCGCTGGCACAAGCGGTCGTACTTCGCCCAGCGCTGGGACACCATCTCCGAGGCGTTGCAGTGGTTGCTGGAGCGGTATCCGGAGTTCGCCACCCAGCCGGCGGGGGAGGCCCGGGTCGCCGGGCAGATCGCCTTCGCCCGAGCCGCCTCGGGGGACCGTCGCGGAGCGGTGCGCTGGGCCCGGCGCACCATCCGCCGCAACCCGCGCGAACCCCGGGCGTACCTGGCCCTGGCCGTGGCCGGACGGGTGGTCCGCGCCGACGCCGTGCTGCGCACGCTGCACAAGCGCGGCCGGGGCATCTGACCGATCGGGTCTCGGCGTGCCGTTCGCCGCGTCCGCAGGGCGGGACGCGGCGGGCGGTGCGCGTCGGCGGGCACCGGGCGTGACAGACTGGCCGCTGTGTTGCGCTGGTTGACCGCAGGGGAATCACACGGGCCCGCTCTCGTCGCGATGCTGGAGGGGGTGCCGGCCGGGATCGAGGTGACCTCCACCGAGATCGCCGGGGAGTTGGCGCGTCGCCGGCTCGGCTACGGCCGAGGTGCGCGAATGGCCTTCGAGCAGGACGAGATCGAGATCATCGGCGGCCTGCGTCATGGCGTGACGCTCGGTAGTCCGGTCGCGATGCGGGTCGGCAACTCCGAGTGGCCCAAGTGGCGCACCGTGATGGCCGCCGACCCGGTCGATCCGGAGGAGCTGGCCCGGCAGGCCCGCAACGCCCCGCTGACCCGGCCCCGGCCCGGTCACGCCGACCTGGCCGGCATGCAGAAGTACGGCCACACCGACGCCCGGCCGATCCTGGAGCGGGCCAGCGCGCGGGAGACCGCCGCCCGGGTGGCCGTCGGCACGGTGGCGAAGGCGCTGCTCCGTCAGGCCCTCGACGTCGAGATCGTCTCGCACGTGGTCGAGTTGGGTCCGGTCGCCGTCAAGCCGGGGCTGCGTCCCCGGCCCGAGGACGCCGAGCGCATCGACGCCGACCCGCTGCGCTGCCTCGACCCGGAGGCGAGTGCCCGGATGGTCGCCGAGGTCGACGCCGCGAAGAAGGCCGCCGACACCCTCGGCGGCGTGGTCGAGGTGCTGGCGTACGGCGTACCGCCGGGCCTGGGCAGCCACGTGCAGTGGGACCGCAAGCTCGACGCCCGACTGGCCACCGCGCTGATGTCGATCCAGGCGATCAAGGGTGTGGAGATCGGCGACGGCTGGCAGCAGGCCCGGTCCCGGGGCTCCGAGGCCCACGACGAGATCATGCCCACCGCCACCGGCGTCCGGAGGGTCACCGACCGGGCCGGCGGGCTGGAGGGCGGCATCACCACCGGTGAACCGCTGCGGGTGAAGGCCGCGATGAAGCCGATCTCCTCGCTGAACCGCGCCCTGGCCACGGTGGACGTGACCACCGGCGAACCGGCCACCGCGATCAACCAGCGCTCCGACGTCTGCGCGGTGCCCGCCGCCGCCGTCGTCGCCGAGGCGATGGTGGCGCTGGTGCTGGCCGAGGCGGCGGTGGAGAAGTTCGGTGGCGACTCGATCGCCGAGATGCGGCGTAACCTGACCGGCTACCTCGACGCGCTGGTGATCCGGTGACCGCTCCGACCCGCCCGGTCTGCGTCCTGGTCGGCGCACCCGGCTCGGGCAAGACCACCGTCGGGCAGGGGCTGGCGGAAGCGCTCGGGGTCGAGTTCCGCGACACCGACGCCGACATCGAACGGCTCGCCGGCAAGCCGATCCCGGAGATCTTCCTCGACGAGGGGGAGGCGCACTTCCGCGCCCTGGAACGCGCCGCGGTGGCGGCGGCACTGGCCTCCTGCTCCGGCGTGCTCGCCCTGGGCGGTGGCGCGGTGCTCGCCGAGGAGAACCGGGCCGCGCTGGTCGGGCACCGGGTCGTGCACCTCTCCGTCGAGTTGCCCGACGCGGTCAAGCGGGTCGGTCTCGGTGCCGGACGGCCGCTGCTGGCGATCAACCCCCGGGCCACCCTGAAACACCTGATGGACCAGCGCCGGCCGCTCTACACCGAGGTGGCCACCCACACGGTCGTGACCGACGGCCGGACGCCGGAGGAGATCGTCGCCGAGATCGCGCAGCTGCTGCGCACGGAGGGTTAGGTTCCCGCGATGGACGAGGTGACCCGGATCCCGGTCGGCGGCGAACGGCCGTACGACGTCCTCGTCGGGCGGGACCTGCTCGACACGCTGCCGGGGCTGCTGCCCGACGCGACCCGGGTGGCGGTGCTGCACACCGCGGCGCTCAAGGAGTCGGCCGACGCGATCGGCACCCGGCTGGCCGCGTCCGGTGTGACGCCGCTCGCCATCGAGGTGCCGGACGCCGAGGCCGGCAAGCACGTCGACGTGGCGGCACACTGCTGGGACCGGCTCGGTGAGGCCGGCTTCACCCGTACCGACGCGGTCGTCGGGTTGGGTGGCGGCGCCGTCACCGACCTGGCCGGCTTCGTGGCGGCCTGCTGGCTGCGCGGGGTCCGCTGGGTGCCGGTGGCCACCTCGCTGCTCGGCATGGTCGACGCGGCGGTCGGCGGCAAGACCGGCATCAACACCGCCGCCGGCAAGAACCTGGTGGGTGCCTTCCACCCGCCGGTCGGGGTGCTGGCCGACCTGGCCACGCTGGACAGCCTGCCCCCGGTCGAGTTGGCCGCCGGAATGGCCGAGGTGGTCAAGTGCGGCTTCATCGCCGATCCGGCCATCCTCGACCTGGTCGAGCAGGCACCGGCGGCGGCCACCGACCCGACCGGCCCGGTCGTCCGGGAACTCATCGAACGCGCGATCCGCGTGAAGGCCGATGTGGTCGCCGGAGACCTGCGCGAGTCGGGCGTACGCGAGGTGCTCAACTACGGGCACACCCTCGCCCACGCGATCGAGAAGGCCGAGGGGTACCGCTGGCGGCACGGTCACGCGGTCGCGGTCGGCCTGGTGTACGCCGCCGAACTGGCCCGGCTGGCCGGCCGGCTGGACGAGTCCACCGCCCGCCGGCACCGCGACGTGGTGACCGCACTCGGCCTGCCCACCGAGTACCCGGCCGACGCCTGGCCCGGGCTGCTGGCCACGATGCGGGTCGACAAGAAGACCCGGGGCAGCCGGCTGCGGTTCGTGGTGCTCGACGGGCTGGCCCGCCCGGCCATCCTCGAAGGCCCCGACGACGACCTGCTCCGTGAGGCATACCGGGCGGTATCCCCATGAAGGTCTACGTGCTCAACGGGCCGAATCTGGGGCGGCTGGGCACGCGTCAGGTCGACGTCTACGGCGTGACCAGCTACGCCGACCTGGTCGAGCTCTGCGAGTCGACCGGACGCGAACTCGGACTGAGCGTCACCGTCCGGCAGACCGACGCCGAGCACGAACTGCTCGGCTGGCTGCACGACGCGGCGGACGAGGGCGCTGCCGTGGTGCTCAACCCGGCCGCGTGGTCGCACTACTCGATCGCGGTCCGGGACGCCTGCGCCCTGTTGCGCGCCCCGCTGGTCGAGGTGCACATCTCCAACATCCACGCTCGGGAGGAGTTCCGGCACCACTCGGTGGTCTCGGCGGTGGCCACGGGAGTCATCTGCGGGCTCGGCGTGGACGGCTACCGCCTGGCCCTGCACCACCTGGCCACCCACCTCGACCAGGACGGCTGACCCGGCCCGCTGCGCTGACCCGGCCCGCTGCGCTGACCCGGCCCGCTGCGCTGACCCGGCGCGTGGCCGAGATTGATACCCGCTCCGGCGCTGAGGCGTGACGGTAGCCGGGAGTGACGGTCGCGCTGAGTGATTGCCCGGAGCGGCGGTCGTGGTGGTCCCGCTGGCCTTTGCTCTGCTTCAACCCACGCAATAGCTGCTGAACAGGGGCGATGTGGGGCGTGGTCTCCGCTGTCCGGGTTCGATCAACGCGGACGGTGACCGTTGCGTGGGTTGAAGCAGAGCAAAGGCGGCGTGGGGGGGGTGATCCTGGGGAACGGCGACGCTACCGGCCGTGACGATCGAATGGGTGCGGTGGTCCTCCGGGCCCTGCCCGATCGCCCCGACTGGCGGGACCGGGTGGCCGCCGGATCGGGGGTCGCGGGGTGAGCGGGACGGCGGCGGGCAGCGGGTCGGGCGGCGGCGAGTAGACTTGTCAGGTCTGTCCGCCAGCTGATGATCAAGGCAGGAAATGGCCACCACCAACGACCTGAAGAACGGCCTGGTACTCAACCTCGACGGGGAGCTCTGGGCCGTCGTCGAGTTCCAGCACGTCAAGCCCGGTAAGGGTGGTGCGTTCGTGCGTACCACGCTGAAGAACGTGCTCTCCGGCAAGGTCGTCGACAAGACCTTCAACGCGGGCACCAAGGTCGAGACCGCGACCGTGGACAAGCGCACCATGCAGTACCTCTACGCCGACGGCGAGGACTTCGTCTTCATGGACATGGAGACGTTCGACCAGATCACGGTGCCCGGCGGGACGGTCGGCGAGGCCGCCAACTATCTGCTGCCCGAGGCCGAGGCGATCGTGGCCACGCACGAGGGCGTCCCGCTGTACATCGAGCTGTCGACCTCGGTCGTGCTCGAGGTCACCTACACCGAGCCCGGCCTGCAGGGTGACCGTTCGACCGGCGGCAACAAGCCGGCGACCGTGGAGACCGGCGCGACCGTGAACGTGCCGCTCTTCATCACCACCGGCGAGAAGATCAAGGTCGACACCCGCGACGGTCGTTACCTCGGCCGCGCCTCCTGATGGCCGAGGGTCCCAAACAGCAGATGCCGGCGCGCCGCAAGGCGCGCAAGCGGGCGCTGGACGTGCTCTTCGAGGCCGACCTGCGTGATCGTCCACCGGTGGAGGTGCTCGCCGGTTACATCGAGCGGCTCGACAAGCCGCATCCCGAACACCTCGGGTACGCGGTCGGCCTGGTCGAGGGCGTGGCCGGGAACCTGGACCGGATCGACGAGCTGATCGCCAGTTACGCCGAGGGCTGGACGCTGGACCGGATGCCGACGGTCGACCGGAACCTGGCCCGGATCGCGGTCTACGAGCTGCTCTACATCGACGAGATCGACGACGCGGTGGCGATCAGTGAGGCGGTGGAGTTGGCCCGACAGATGTCGACGGACGACTCGCCACGCTTCCTCAACGGTCTGCTCGGCCGGATCGCCGAGTACGCGACCCGCTGAACGCTCCCGCCGACAGGCCGGACGCACCAGGGCCGGCGCGACAACCGGTCCCGCGACAGCCGGACCTACGACAAAGGGGCCCATGCCGGATGGCAGGGCCCCTTTGTCGTCAGGGGTCAGGAGGCGAAGAACGCCCGCGGGTCGGCGACGAGCACACCGTGCTCGGTCAGGCGCTCGATCAGGCCGGACGGGGAGGCGTCGTAGACGATGGCGAGGGCGCGCAGGTCGTCGGCGCGGATCGACAGCACCCGACCGTTGTAGTCGCCCCGCTGCTGCTGGATGGCGCGGGCGTACCGGGCGACGTAGGCGAGCTCCTCGCTGGCCTCGTCGTAGAGCCGCTCCAGGTCCAGCACGATCTTGCTGGTGGGCTCGTGCCGCACTCCGCTGCCGTCGGGCAGCAACTCCGATACGGGAACGCGGTAGAACTCGGCCAACTCGGCCAGACGGGACACGGTGACGGCACGGTCGCCGCGCTCGTACGAGCCGACCACCACCGCCTTCCAGCGCCCGTTCGACTTCTCCTCCACGCCCTGCAGGGACAGGCCCTGCTGCTGGCGGATGGAGCGCAGGCGGGCGCCCAGAGACTTGGCGTATTCAGAGGGCATTCGGACACTCCCAGTGCTGCTCGGGGTTCTCCCAGCGATCGCTACGGAGCGTGACGGTACGGGGATTCGTACACCCGGTCAAGTGGTCGAGAGCCGCCGGTTGGAGGCTCCGGGTGAGTTGTCCCGTTCTGCCCGCTGAACCGATACGCGTACGGTCACGCCGTGCGTGGCCGGGACCACTCGCTCCCGAGGGTGGTCGCGGCGACGACCACTGGTAACGTGGCCGAAGCCCCTCCGCCGGCCGATCTTGACCGGTCCGGAGTACCCGACGTCCTTTAACGACCCGTCCCGTGAGGCGGGGAAGGAGGTCCGCCGTGGCCTACCCATCGGCTGCCCATTCGTCGCCGCCGCGACAACCCTCGGTGAAGGTGATCCTGACCAGCGCCGACGTGCAACGCGTCGTCGACCGGATCGCACACCAGATCCTCGAGAAGACCCAGGGCGCCGGCGACACCGTGTTGTTGGGCATCCCGACCCGTGGCGCCCCGCTCGCCCGGCGCCTCGCCGCGCGGATCAGCGCCTTCGAGGACGTCTCCGTTCCGGTCGGCGTGCTGGACATCACGCTCTACCGCGACGACCTGCGCCGCAACGCCACCCGGGCGGTCGGTCCGACCCAGCTCCCGGCCGGCGGCATCGACGGCATGCGGGTGGTCCTCGTCGACGACGTGCTCTTCTCCGGCCGCACGGTCCGCGCCGCGCTGGACGCGCTCGGCGATCTCGGACGGCCCTCCTCGGTGCAACTCGCCGTGTTGGTCGACCGGGGCCACCGGCAGTTGCCGATCCGCGCCGACTACGTGGGCAAGAACATCCCGACGGCCCTCGCCGAGAGCGTCAAGGTCACGCTCGCCGAGACTGACGGTGCCGACGAGGTCCGTCTCTACGGGGAGGTAGCCCTCTCGTGATCAGGCACCTGCTCTCCGGCGCCGACCTGGACGCCGAGACCGCGACCCAGATCCTGGACACCGCCGGGGAGATGTCCGCGGTGGCCGGGCGTGAGGTGAAGAAGCTGCCCGCGCTGCGCGGCCGGACGGTGGTGAACCTGTTCTACGAGGACTCCACCCGTACCCGGATCTCCTTCGAGGCGGCGGCGAAGCGGCTCAGCGCCGACGTGATCAACTTTTCCGCGAAGGGTTCCAGCGTCGCCAAGGGCGAGAGCCTGAAGGACACCGCGTTGACCCTCCAGGCGATGGGCGCCGACGCGGTGGTGGTCCGCCATCCTGCCTCCGGTGCCCCGCACCGCCTCGCCGACTGGGTCGACGGCTCGGTGGTCAACGCCGGTGACGGCACCCACGAGCACCCGACGCAGGCGCTGCTCGACGCGTACACGATGCGCTCCCGGCTGGGCCGCCTGGCCGGCCTGTCGGTCGCGGTGGTGGGCGACGTGCTGCACTCCCGGGTGGCCCGCTCGAACGTGCTGCTGCTGTCCACGCTCGGCGCGAAGGTGACCCTGGTCGGGCCGCCGACGCTCATCCCGCGCGACATCGTCGCCGCCCTCGCTCCCGGCACCGACGTCTGCTACGACCTGGACGCGGTGCTGCCGTCGTCGGACGTGGTGATGATGCTGCGGGTGCAGCGGGAGCGGATGGGCGACTCCTACTTCCCGTCCGCCCGCGAGTACGCCCGCCGCTACGGCCTGGACGGCCCGCGGATGCGCCGGCTTCCGGAGCACGCGATCGTCATGCACCCCGGTCCGATGAACCGGGGCATGGAGATCACGCCGGAGGTCGCCGACTCGCCCCGCTCCACCATCGTCGAACAGGTCGCCAACGGGGTCTCCGTGCGGATGGCCGTCCTCTATCTGCTGCTCGGGGGGAACAACCGGTGAACTCGTACCTGATCAGGAACGTCAGCGTGCTCGGTGCCGCACCGACCGACCTGCTGATCCGCGACGGCGTGGTCGCCGAGGCCGGCGCGGGGCTCTCCGCGCCGGACGCGACCGTGGTCGAGGCCGCCGGGCTGGTCGCCCTGCCGGGCCTGGTCGACCTGCACACACACCTGCGCGAGCCGGGCCGGGAGGACGCCGAGACGGTCGAGACGGGGTCGCGGTCGGCGGCGCTGGGCGGGTACACGGCGGTCTGCGCGATGGCGAACACCTCGCCGGTGGCGGACACCGCCGGGGTGGTCGAGCAGGTGTGGCGGCTCGGTCGGGAGGCCGGGCTGGTCGACGTGCAGCCGATCGGCGCGGTCACCGTCGGGCTGGCCGGTGAGCGCCTCGCCGAGCTGGGCGCGATGGCCGACTCCGCCGCCCGGGTGCGGATCTTCTCCGACGACGGGCACTGCGTCGCCGACCCCCGGCTGATGCGCCGCGCGCTGGAGTATGTCAAGGCGTTCGACGGCATCATCGCCCAGCACGCCGAGGAGCCCCGGCTCACCGAGGGCGCGCAGATGCACGAGGGCGAGGTCTCCACCCGGCTGGGCCTGACCGGCTGGCCGGCGGTGGCCGAGGAGGCCATCATCGCCCGGGACGTGCTGCTGGCCGAGCACGTCGGCAGCCGACTGCACGTCTGCCACGTCTCCACCGCCGGCAGCGTCGAGGTGCTGCGCCAGGCGAAGGCCCGGGGGGTACGGGTCACCGCCGAGGTGACCCCGCACCACCTGCTGCTCACCGACACTCTGGTCGGTGGGGGAAGCGAGCTGGCCAGCCCGGAGGTCGCGGACGGATGGAGCCCGGCCGGGTCGTACGACCCGGTCTTCAAGGTGAACCCGCCGCTGCGGACCGCCACCGACATCGCCGCCCTGCGGGCCGCCCTGGTCGACGGGGTGATCGACATCGTGGCCACCGACCACGCCCCGCACGCGGTGGAGGACAAGGAGTGCGAGTGGGCGTACGCCCGGCCCGGGATGCTCGGGCTGGAGACGGCGCTGTCGATCGCGCTCGACGTGCTCGGCCCGGAGTGGGACCTGATCGCCGAGCGGATGTCGCGCACGCCGGCGCGGATCGCCGGTCTGACCGAGCACGGGCACGACCCGGCGCCGGGCATACCGGCCAACCTGACCCTGGTCGACCCGGAGGTCCGCCGGGTGATCGAGCCGGCCGAGATGGCCAGTCGTAGCCGCAACACCCCGTACGCCCGGATGACGCTGCCGGGTCGCATCGTGGCGACCTTCCTGCGTGGCGAGGCGACGGTCCTGGACGGAAAGGCAATCAAGTGAGTCGTAGGCGTCCCGCGATTCTCGTCCTGGAGGACGGTCGCACGTTCCACGGCGAGTCGTACGGCAGCGTCGGGGAGACCTTCGGCGAGGCGGTGTTCAACACCGGCATGACCGGTTACCAGGAGACGCTGACCGACCCGTCGTACCACCGTCAGGTCGTCGTGCAGACCGCCCCGCACATCGGCAACACCGGGGTCAACGGCGAGGACGACGAGTCACGACGCATCTGGGTGGCCGGGTACGTGGTGCGTGACCCGGCCCGGGCCAGCTCGAACTGGCGGGCCACCGGTGGCCTGGAGGACCGGCTCGGCACCGAGGGCATCGTCGGCATCAGCGGGGTGGACACCCGGGCGTTGACCCGGCACCTGCGCGAGCGCGGCGCGATGCGGGTCGGTATCTCCAGCGTCGAGGACGACCCGCGGGCGCTGCTGGCCCGGGTACGCGAGTCGCCGCAGATGCTCGGCGCGGACCTCTCCGCCGAGGTGACCACGGCGGAGCCGTACGTGGTGCGGGCCGAGGGCGAGCACCGGTTCACGGTGGCCGCGCTCGACCTGGGGATCAAGCGCAACGTGCCGCGTCGGCTCGCCGCCCGTGGGGTGACCACGCACGTCATGCCGGCGCACTCGTCCATCGAGGACCTGCTGGCGACCGGGGCGGACGCGGTCTTCTTCTCGCCCGGTCCGGGCGACCCGGCCACCGCCGACGGGCCGGTCGGGTTGGCCCGGGAGGTGCTGCGGCGGCGGATGCCGCTGTTCGGCATCTGCTTCGGCAGCCAGATCCTGGGGCGGGCGCTCGGCTTCGGCACCTACAAGCTCGGTTACGGCCACCGGGGCATCAACCAGCCGGTCATCGACCGGGTCACCGGCAAGGTGGAGGTGACCAGCCACAACCACGGCTTCGCGGTGGAGGTGCCCGGCGTGACGCCGGGTGCGGTGGTGCCGGACCAGGTGATCGAGACCGAGTTCGGCGGCGTGCAGGTGAGCCATCTCTGCCTCAACGACAACGTGGTCGAGGGGCTGCGGGCCCGGGACGTGCCCGCCTTCACCGTCCAGTACCACCCGGAAGCGGCAGCCGGTCCGCACGACGCGGACTATCTCTTCGACCGGTTCGCCGAGTTGATCGAGGGCCGGACCCACAGCGAGGGGCGTACGAATGCCTAAGCGGACCGATCTCAAGCACATCCTGGTGATCGGCTCCGGGCCGATCATCATCGGGCAGGCCTGCGAGTTCGACTACTCCGGCACCCAGGCCTGCCGGGTGCTGCGCAGCGAGGGGATCCGGGTCAGCCTGGTCAACTCGAACCCGGCGACCATCATGACCGACCCGGAGTTCGCCGACGCCACCTACGTCGAGCCGATCACTCCGGAGTTCGTGGAGCTGGTCATCGCCAAGGAGCGGCCGGACGCCGTGCTGCCCACGCTGGGCGGGCAGACCGCGCTGAACACCGCCGTGGCGCTGCACGAGGCCGGTGTGCTCGACAAGTACGGCGTCGAGCTGATCGGCGCGGACGTCGAGGCGATCCGTCGCGGTGAGGACCGGCAGCTGTTCAAGGACATCGTGGCCAAGGCCGGCGTACGCATCGGGATCGAGGACCCGGCCGGGCTGGTGCCGCGGTCGCGGGTCTGCCACTCGATGGACGAGGTCCGCGAGACGGCCGGTGAGTTGGGTCTGCCGGTGGTGATCCGGCCGTCGTTCACCATGGGCGGCCTCGGTTCGGGCATGGCGCACACCGACGCCGACCTGGAGCGCATCGCCGGTGCCGGGCTGGACGCCAGCCCGGTGCACGAGGTGCTGATCGAGGAGAGCGTGCTCGGCTGGAAGGAGTACGAGCTCGAACTGATGCGGGACCGCCACGACAACGTGGTGGTGGTCTGCTCGATCGAGAACGTCGACCCGATGGGCGTGCACACCGGCGACAGCGTGACCGTGGCGCCGGCCATGACGTTGACCGACCGGGAGTACCAGGACCTGCGTGACCTGGGCATCGCGGTGCTGCGTGAGGTCGGCGTGGACACCGGCGGCTGCAACATCCAGTTCGCCATCAACCCGGCCGACGGCCGGATCGTGGTCATCGAGATGAATCCCCGGGTGTCGCGTTCCTCGGCGCTGGCCTCGAAGGCGACCGGGTTCCCGATCGCGAAGATCGCCGCGAAGCTGGCCATCGGCTACACCCTGGACGAGATCCCCAACGACATCACCCTCAAGACGCCGGCGGCCTTCGAGCCGTCGCTCGACTACGTGGTGGTGAAGATCCCCCGGTTCGCGTTCGAGAAGTTCCCCGGCGCGGACCCGGAGCTGACCACCACGATGAAGTCCGTCGGCGAGGCGATGAGCCTCGGGCGCAACTTCACCGAGGCGCTGAACAAGGCGATGCGTTCGCTGGAGACCAAGGCGACGGGTTTCTGGACCCTGCCCGACCCGGCGGACGCGACGAAGGAGAACACCCTCGCGGCGTTGGGCGTACCGCACGACGGCCGGCTCTACACGGTGGAGCGGGCGCTGCGGTTGGGCGCCTCGATCGCCGAGGTCAGCGCCGCCTCCGGCGGGATCGACCCGTGGTTCCTGGACCAGATCGCCGGGTTGGTCGAGCTGCGTGCCGAGATCGTGGCCGCGCCGGTGCTCGACGCCGGACTGCTGCGCCGGGCCAAGCGGGCCGGGCTCTCCGACCGGCAGCTGGCCGTGCTGCGTCCGGAGCTGGCCGCCGAGGACGGGGTACGCACGCTGCGGCACCGGCTGGACGTCCGGCCGGTCTACAAGACGGTGGACACCTGCGCCGCCGAGTTCGAGGCGAGCACTCCTTACCACTACTCCTCGTACGACTCCGAGACCGAGGTGGTCGGCTCGGCGCGGCCGAAGGTGCTGATCCTCGGTTCCGGGCCGAACCGCATCGGGCAGGGCATCGAGTTCGACTACTCCTGCGTGCACGCGGTCCAGGCGTTGCGGGAGGCGCCGGCCGGTCCGGCCGGCGCCGGCGGGTTCGAGACCGTCATGATCAACTGCAACCCGGAGACGGTCTCCACCGACTACGACACCGCCGACCGGCTCTACTTCGAGCCGCTCACGTTCGAGGACGTGCTGGAGGTCTGGCACGCCGAGGACACCTCCGGCCGGGAGGCCGGCGGGCCGGGCGTGATCGGGGTGATCGTGCAGCTCGGCGGGCAGACGCCGCTCGGGCTGGCGCAGCGGCTCAAGGACGCCGGGGTGCCGGTGGTGGGCACCTCCCCGGAGTCGATCCACCTGGCCGAGGAACGTGGCGCGTTCGGGGCGTTGCTGGCCCGGGCCGGGCTGCGGGCGCCGGCACACGGCACCGCCACCTCGTACGAGGAGGCGAAGGGGATCGCCGACGAGATCGGCTACCCGGTGCTGGTCCGCCCCTCGTACGTGCTCGGCGGGCGGGGCATGGAGATCGTCTACGACGACGTGACGCTGCGCGACTACATCGGGCGGGCCACCGACATCTCGCCGGACCATCCGGTGCTGGTGGACCGGTTCCTGGACGACGCCATCGAGATCGACGTGGACGCGCTCTGCGACGCCGACGGTGAGGTGTACCTCGGCGGGATCATGGAGCACATCGAGGAGGCCGGCATCCACTCCGGCGACTCCTCGTGCGCGCTGCCGCCGATCACCCTGGCCAGTTCCCACGTGGCCCAGGTGCGCGGGTACACCGAGGCGATCGCCCGGGGCATCGGCGTACGCGGCCTGCTCAACGTGCAGTACGCGCTCAAGGACGACGCGCTGTACGTGCTGGAGGCCAACCCGCGTGCCTCGCGGACGGTGCCGTTCGTCTCCAAGGCCACGGCGGTGCCGCTGGCCAAGGCGGCGGCCCGGATCGCGCTCGGCGCCACCGTCGCGGAGCTGCGCGCCGAGGGCATGCTTCCGGCGACCGGGGATGGTGGCTCGCTGCCGCCGGACGCCCCGATCGCGGTGAAGGAGGCGGTGCTGCCGTTCAAGCGGTTCCGCACGCCGGCCGGCAAGGGGGTGGACTCGCTGCTCGGTCCGGAGATGAAGTCGACCGGCGAGGTGATGGGCATCGACACCGCCTTCGGGCACGCCTTCGCCAAGTCCCAGTCGGCCGCGTACGGCTCGCTGCCCACCCAGGGCAAGATCTTCGTGTCGGTGGCGAACCGCGACAAGCGCGGCATGATCTTCCCGGTGAAGCGCCTGGCCGACCTGGGCTTCGAGATCGTGGCGACCAGCGGCACCGCCGAGGTGCTGCGCCGCCACGGCATCGCCTGCGAGCTGGCGGCCAAGCACTACGAGGCCGGTGCCGACGACGACGCCGTCTCGCTGATCCGCTCCGGTCGGGTGGCGCTGGTGATCAACACTCCGCAGGGTTCCGGCGCGAGTGCCCGCTCCGACGGGTACGAGATCCGCAGCGCGGCGGTGACCGCGGACATCCCGTGCGTCACCACGGTGCCCGGTGCCGCCGCTGCGGTGATGGGCATCGAGGCCCTGATCCGGGGCGACATGCAGGTACGCCCGTTGCAGGACCTGCACGCCACTCTGCGGGCCAGCCGGTGATCTTCGAGCGGACGCTGCGGCGCGGGCTGTTCCGCATCGGTGGTGGTGACGCCGAGGCGGCGCACGAGTGGACGCTGCGCCGGTTGGCCGCCCTCTCCGGGCGGCCGGTCGCGCTGGCGGCACTGCGGGCCCGGTACGCCGTGCCCGCCCCCCGTACGGTCTTCGGGGTGCGGTTCCCCAACCCGGTCGGCCTGGCGGCCGGGATGGACAAGGACGGTGCCGCGCTGCCGGCGTGGCCGGCGCTCGGCTTCGGCTTCGTCGAGGTCGGCACGGTCACCGCGTACCCGCAGCCGGGCAACCCTCGGCCGCGGCTGTTCCGGCTGCCGGACAGCGAGGCCGTGATCAACCGGATGGGGTTCAACAACGCCGGGGCCGAGGCGCTGGCCGCCCGGCTCGCGGCGTTGCCCCGTCCGCTCGGCGTACCGCTGGGGATCTCGCTGGGCAAGTCGAAGGTGACGCCGCTGGACGAGGCGGTGGAGGACTACCGGGCGTCGTACCACGCGTTGCGCGGGCACGGCGACTACTTCGCGGTCAACGTCTCCTCGCCGAACACGCCGGGGTTGCGCGCGTTGCAGGACCGCGCCCACCTGGATGCGCTGCTGGCCGCGCTGGTGGGGGAGAAGCCGGTGCTGGTGAAGATCGCGCCGGACCTGACCGACGCGGCCATCGCCGAGCTGCTGGAGGTCTGCCTGGCCCGGGGCGCGGCCGGGGTGATCGCCACGAACACCACCCTCGGCCGCACCGGGCTCGCCCCGGCCGACGAGGCCCGGTCCGCCGAGACCGGGGGGCTCTCCGGCCGCCCGCTGGCCGACCGGGCCCGGCAGGTGGTGTCCTTCGTGCACACCGAGACCGGTGGCCGGCTGCCGATCATCGGCGTGGGCGGCATCGTGGACCCCGACGACGCCGCCCGGATGTTCGACGCGGGCGCCAGTCTGGTCCAGCTCTACACCGGCTTCATCTACCGGGGGCCGGCTCTGCCCCGCGCGGTCGCCCGCGCGGCGGCGGCTGCCCCGGCTCCGGCCACGACCGGGTCGTGAGCCGGATGAGGCGGCGGCGCCACCCCCGCTCCCGCCGGAGCGGACGGCCACGAACACCAGGCGCCGCCGCCCCCACCATGCCGACCTCGGCATGCTCGCCTCACCCGGGGCAATCGCCTCTCCCCGAAGGCCCGCCTCTCCCCGGACACCGTCGTGCCTCCGTGCCCCGGAGTCCGTCCGCGCGCTGGCGGGGTACGGCCGGTCGGCCGGTGGGGTGCTCCCGCGTGGCCTTTGCTCTGCTTCGACGGGCGCATCGGTGGGGTCCGGCCGGTCGGCCGGAGGAGTGCCTCCGCGCGGCCTTTGCTCTGCTTCAACCCACGCATCGGTTTCAGCCGAGAACCAGTGCGTGGGTTGAAGCAGAGCAAAGGGGCCACAGGGGAGTGCGGGGCGGTCGCGCGGACGGCGAGTCCCCGCTACCGGAGGCGGGAGTGGGCATGGGCAGCGTGGAGAGGGAGGGCGGATGACGCCGGAGGAGATCCTCACCGCCGACGCGGCGCACGTCTGGCACCCGTACGCGGCGCTGCCGCCGGCGGTGCCGCCGTACCTGGTGACGGAGGCCGAGGGCGTACGGCTGCGGCTGGCCGACGGCCGCACGCTCGTCGACGGCATGTCGTCCTGGTGGTCGGCGATCCACGGTTACCGGCATCCGGTGCTGGACGCGGCGGTGACCGACCAGCTCGGCCGGATGAGCCACGTGATGTTCGGCGGGCTGACCCACGAACCGGCCGTGCGGTTGGCCCGGACCCTGGTCGAGTTGGCGCCGGAGGGGTTGGCGCACGTGTTCCTGGCCGACTCCGGGTCGGTCAGCGTCGAGGTCGCGGTGAAGATGTGCCTGCAGTACCAGCGGGCCGTCGGTCGGCCGGAGCGCCGCCGGCTGGGCACCTGGCGGGGCGGGTACCACGGCGACACGTTCCACCCGATGAGCGTCTGTGATCCCGAGGGCGGCATGCACCACCTCTGGGGCGACGTGCTGCCCCGGCAGGTGTTCGCGCCGGTGCCGCCCGGTGGCTTCGCGTCCGATCCCGACCCGGCGTACGAGGCGGCGCTGGTGGAGGCGGTGGAGCGGCACGCCCACGAACTGGCGGCGGTGATCGTCGAGCCGGTCGTCCAGGGGGCCGGTGGGATGCGTTTCCACCATCCGCACTACCTGCGGGTGCTGCGGGAGGTGACCCGGGCGCACGGGGTACTGCTGATCTTCGACGAGATCGCCACCGGCTTCGGTCGGACCGGGACGATGTTCGCCGCCGAGCACGCCGGGGTCAGCCCGGACGTGATGTGCGTCGGCAAGGCGCTCACCGGCGGCTACCTGACGCTGGCCGCCGCGCTCTGCACGGCGGAGGTGGCGCGGGGCATCCGGACCGGCGGGGTCCTGGCGCACGGCCCGACGTTCATGGGCAACCCGCTCGCCTGCGCGGTCGCCAACGCCTCGCTGGGACTGCTGCGGGCCGGTGACTGGGCCGGTGAGGTGGCGCGGCTCCAGCGCGGCCTGCATGACGGGCTGGAGCCGCTGCGCGGCGCACCGGGCGTGACGGACGTGCGGGTGCTCGGCGGGATCGGCGTCGTGCAGCTGGACCACGAGGTGGACGTCGCCGCCGCCACCGCCGCCGCGGTGGCCGAGGGCGTGTGGCTGCGGCCGTTCCGGGATCTGGTCTACACGATGCCGCCGTACGTCACCTCGGACGCCGATCTGGCACGGGTGGCGACCGGTGTCGCGGCAGCTATCAGGGCGGGCTGAGTAGATCGTCGCGGATCAGGGACACAGGTTGAGTAGACGAGCGCGACAGGTTGAGGACGAGAGGAAAAGCTGGCTGATGGAGAGTTTCGGCACGCGGCTGCACCGGGCGGTCGACGAGCGGGGTCCGCTCTGCGTAGGCATCGATCCCCATCCGGAACTGCTGGCGAAGTGGGGGCTCGACGACGACGTCGACGGGTTGCGACGCTTCGCCCGGACCGTCGTGGACGCCCTCGGTGACCGGGTTGCGGTGGTCAAGCCCCAGTCGGCCTTCTTCGAGCGGTTCGGGTCTCAAGGGGTGGCGGTACTTGAGTCAACTATCCGACAGTTACGAGATTCCGGATCGCTCGTTCTGCTGGACGTCAAGCGCGGCGACATCGGTTCGACCGTCCGCGCGTACGCCTCGGCGTACCTGGACCCATCCAGTCCCATGTATGTCGACGCGGTGACCGCGAGCCCCTTCCTGGGGGTCGGCTCGCTCGCTCCGATGTTCGAGCTGGCCGTCGAGCACGGCGGCGGAGTCTTCGTCCTGGCGCTCACCTCCAACCCCGAGGGCGCCTCGGTCCAGCGTGCGCGCGGTGCCGACGGGCGCACCGTCGCGCAGACCGTGATCGACGAGATTTCCCAGCTCAACGCGGGTGCCGCCCCGCTGGGGAGCATCGGCCTGGTGGTCGGTGCGACGGTCGGCGAAACCGGCTGCGACCTCTCCGCGGTGAACGGTCCGCTGCTCGCACCCGGGCTCGGCGCACAGGGCGCCACGGCCGACGATCTACGGGTCGTCTTCGGTTCGGCCCTTACCTCCGTGCTGCCCTCGTACTCCCGGGAGGTGTTGGGAGCGGGCCCACGGCCGGAGGCGCTGCGGGCCGCGGCGGAGCGCGCCGTGGCGGACTGCCGGGCGGCCCTGGCGATGTCATGACTGACTGACGGCTCGGTCACTTTGCGGTGATCATCGCGTGCCCACGTTGCCGAAAGCTCCGTTGACCGCTAGTTTTCCCCGCGCTGGGAACCCCTTGGTTCACAGCGACACCACGTTTCACAGATGCGGCGGTGCGTCCCGCCCGTCGCGATAGGGACCTGAGGAGAACTGGTGCCGCTCCCGTCACTGACCCCTGAGCAGCGCGCAGCCGCGCTGGAGAAGGCTGCGGAGATCCGCAAAGCCCGTGCCGAGCTGAAGGAGCAGCTCAAGCAGGGCAAGACCACCCTCGGAGCCGTTCTTGCGCGCGCCGAGTCCGACGATGTCGTCGGCAAGCTGAAGGTGTCGGCCGTGCTGCAGGCGATGCCCGGAATCGGCAAGATCCGAGCCACCCAGATCATGGAGAAGCTCAAGATCGCCGACAGCCGTCGCCTGCGTGGCCTCGGCGAACAGCAGCGCAAGGCCCTGCTTGGGGAGTTCGCCGCCAACTGAGCACGGCTGCGTGTAGAAACAAGCAGTGAGCTTGGATGACGAGACGCGCCCGGCGGCTCGGCTCACTGTCCTGGCCGGCCCATCCGGCGCCGGTAGGGAGAGTGTCGTCGAGCTGGTCCGGGCGCGTTCTCCGTCTGTGTGGACGCCGCTCGCGGTCACCACCCGGCCCCGCCGGGAGGGCGAGATGGAGGGCGTCCACCGGCACTTCCTCGCCCCGCGGGAGTTCGACCGCCGGGTGGCCCGCGGCGAACTGCTGGAATGGAGCCGCTACGGGGCGTACCGGCGTGGCACGGAGCTGGCGCCGGTGCGTGACCGGCTCGCCGCCGGAGCGCCGGTCCTGCTGCCGCTCGACCTCGACGGGGCGCTGCTGGTCCGCGCGGTGGTACCCGACGCGCGACTCGTCCTACTCCATCCGCCCGGCCGCCGTCCGGGTACGGCCGTCCTGACGTCCTTCGACCGCAGCGTGTCGCACGACCGCACCGAGCGCGTGGTGGACGAGCTGGTAGGGTTGATCGGTTCTTCATTCCTGGCTTCGGCCCGGCCGCGTCCGCGCGGTTGAGCGCCGGCCCCGCGTGCCACGCGGTCCGTGCGAAAGACGCAGAGGTTAATCCGTGGGATCCATCGCCAACCCCGAAGGCATCACCAACCCGCCGATCGACGAGCTCCTGGAGAAGACGACGTCGAAGTACGCGCTGGTCATCTTCGCGGCCAAGCGCGCGCGTCAGGTCAACGCCTACTACAGCCAGCTCGGCGAGGGCCTGCTGGAGTACGTCGGCCCGCTGGTCGAGACGACCCCGCAGGAGAAGCCGCTCTCGATCGCGATGCGCGAGATCAACGCCGGCCTACTCACCGCCGAGCCGACCGACCAGCCGTAGGCTCCGCGCGTCGATGAGCGCCCGGATCATCCTCGGTGTCGGTGGCGGCATCGCCGCCTACAAGGCGTGCGAGGTGCTACGCCGGTTCACCGAGTCGGGCCACCAGGTCCGGGTCGTGCCGACCGCCGCCGCGTTGCGGTTCGTCGGCGCGCCGACCTGGGCGGCGCTCTCCGGTCAACCGGTCTCCGAGGACGTCTGGTCCGACGTGCACGAGGTGCCGCACGTCCGCCTCGGTCAGCAGGCCGACCTGGTGGTGGTCGCACCCGCCACCGCCGACCTGCTGGCCAAGGCCGCGCACGGCCTCGCCGACGACCTGCTCACCAACACCCTGCTCACCGCCCGCTGCCCGGTGGTGCTGGCGCCGGCCATGCACACCGAGATGTGGGAGCACCCGGCGACCGTCGCCAACGTGGCGACGTTGCGGGCCCGGGGCGTACGCGTCATCGAACCGGCGGTGGGTCGGCTCACCGGTGCCGACACCGGCAAGGGCCGGTTGCCCGATCCGGCCGAGATCTTCGCGGTCGCCCGCCGCGCGCTCCGCCGGGGCGTCGACGCCCCCGCCGACCTGGCCGGCCGGCATGTCCTCGTCACCGCCGGCGGCACCCGTGAACCGCTGGACCCGGTGCGCTTCCTCGGTAACCGGTCCTCCGGCAAGCAGGGCTACGCGTTCGCCCGGGCGGCGGTCGCCCGAGGTGCCCGGGTCACGCTGATCTCGGCGAACGTCGAGCTACCCGACCCGGCCGGAGCGGACATCGTCCGCGTCGGCACCACCGGCGAGTTGCGTGACGCCACGCTCGCGGCCGCCGTCGACGCCGACGCGGTGGTGATGGCGGCGGCTCCGGCCGATTTCCGTCCCGCGACGTACGCGCCTGGCAAAATCAAGAAGTCGGACGACGGCACCGCGCCCAGCATCGCGCTCGTGACCAACCCGGACATCGCCGCCGAGTTGGGCCGGAGCCGCCGACCGGAGCAGCTGCTGGTGGTGTTCGCTGCGGAGACCGGCGACGCCGAGGCCAACGGACGGGCCAAGCTCGCCCGTAAGCGGGCCGACCTCATCGTGATCAACGAGGTCGGGCCGGACAAGGTCTTCGGTGCCGAGACCAACGCGGCCACCGTCATCGGTGCGGACGGTTCGGTCACCCAGATGCCCGAACAGTCCAAGGAGGACCTCGCCGACGAGGTGTGGGACCTGGTGGTCTCCCGGCTCGCCGACGGCGCCGCCTGACCACGATCCACCTGTTGACCATCGACCGGCGCTCGGCGGTGAGTGACTAGACTGCCGCGGAACGACGTCCACAACTTAGGAGTGCCGTGACACGCCGCCTCTTTACGTCCGAATCGGTCACGGAAGGCCACCCGGACAAGATCGCTGATCAGATCAGTGACGGTATTCTCGATGCCCTGCTCACTCAGGATCCGCATAGCCGTGTGGCGGTGGAGACTCTGATCACGACTGGTCAGGTGCATGTGGCGGGTGAGGTGACGACGAAGGCGTATGCCGATATTCCGTCGATCGTGCGGGAGACGATTCTGGGTATCGGGTATGACTCGTCGAAGAAGGGTTTCGATGGGGCGTCGTGTGGGGTGAGTGTGTCGATTGGGGCGCAGTCGCCGGATATTGCGCAGGGTGTGGATAACGCCTTTGAGTTGCGGACGGGTTCGTCGGAGTCGGCGTTGGATGCGCAGGGTGCCGGTGATCAGGGGATGATGTTTGGTTTTGCGTGTTCGGAGACGCCGGAGTTGATGCCGTTGCCGATCGCGTTGGCGCATCGGTTGGCGCGTCGGTTGTCGGCGGTGCGGAAGGACGGGACGGTGCCGTATCTGCGTCCGGATGGTAAGACGCAGGTGACGATCGAGTATGAGGGTCTGCGTCCGGTGCGGTTGAACACGGTGGTGGTGTCGTCGCAGCATGCGGCGGACATCTCGTTGGAGTCGTTGTTGGCTCCGGATGTGCGGGAGCATGTGATCGGGCCGGAGTTGGAGGGCCTGGGGTTGGATGTTGAGGGGTATCGGTTGTTGGTGAATCCGACGGGCCGGTTTGAGATCGGTGGTCCGATGGGTGATGCGGGGTTGACGGGTCGGAAGATCATTGTGGATACCTATGGTGGGTATGCGCGGCATGGTGGTGGGGCGTTTTCGGGTAAGGATCCGTCGAAGGTGGATCGGTCGGCGGCGTATGCGATGCGGTGGGTGGCGAAGAACGTGGTGGCGGCGGGGTTGGCGGAGCGGTGTGAGGTGCAGGTGGCGTATGCGATCGGTAAGGCGCATCCGGTGAGTTTGTTCGTGGAGACGTTCGGTACGGAGACGGTGTCGGTGGCGTCGATCGAGCGGGCGGTGTCTGAGGTGTTCGATCTGCGTCCGGCGGCGATCATTCGGGATCTGCACCTGTTGCGTCCGATCTATGGGCAGACGGCGGCGTATGGGCATTTCGGTCGGGAGTTGCCGGATCTGACGTGGGAGAACACGGACCGGGCCGCCGACCTCAAGTCGGCCGCAGGAGCCTGACACAAGCGTGTCACGCCGCCTCTTTACGTCCGAATCGGTCACGGAAGGCCACCCGGACAAGATCGCTGATCAGATCAGTGACGGTATTCTCGATGCCCTGCTCACTCAGGATCCGCATAGCCGTGTGGCGGTGGAGACTCTGATCACGACTGGTCAGGTGCATGTGGCGGGTGAGGTGACGACGAAGGCGTATGCCGATATTCCGTCGATCGTGCGGGAGACGATTCTGGGTATCGGGTATGACTCGTCGAAGAAGGGTTTCGATGGGGCGTCGTGTGGGGTGAGTGTGTCGATTGGGGCGCAGTCGCCGGATATTGCGCAGGGTGTGGATAACGCCTTTGAGTTGCGGACGGGTTCGTCGGAGTCGGCGTTGGATGCGCAGGGTGCCGGTGATCAGGGGATGATGTTTGGTTTTGCGTGTTCGGAGACGCCGGAGTTGATGCCGTTGCCGATCGCGTTGGCGCATCGGTTGGCGCGTCGGTTGTCGGCGGTGCGGAAGGACGGGACGGTGCCGTATCTGCGTCCGGATGGTAAGACGCAGGTGACGATCGAGTATGAGGGTCTGCGTCCGGTGCGGTTGAACACGGTGGTGGTGTCGTCGCAGCATGCGGCGGACATCTCGTTGGAGTCGTTGTTGGCTCCGGATGTGCGGGAGCATGTGATCGGGCCGGAGTTGGAGGGCCTGGGGTTGGATGTTGAGGGGTATCGGTTGTTGGTGAATCCGACGGGCCGGTTTGAGATCGGTGGTCCGATGGGTGATGCGGGGTTGACGGGTCGGAAGATCATTGTGGATACCTATGGTGGGTATGCGCGGCATGGTGGTGGGGCGTTTTCGGGTAAGGATCCGTCGAAGGTGGATCGGTCGGCGGCGTATGCGATGCGGTGGGTGGCGAAGAACGTGGTGGCGGCGGGGTTGGCGGAGCGGTGTGAGGTGCAGGTGGCGTATGCGATCGGTAAGGCGCATCCGGTGAGTTTGTTCGTGGAGACGTTCGGTACGGAGACGGTGTCGGTGGCGTCGATCGAGCGGGCGGTGTCTGAGGTGTTCGATCTGCGTCCGGCGGCGATCATTCGGGATCTGCACCTGTTGCGTCCGATCTATGGGCAGACGGCGGCGTATGGGCATTTCGGTCGGGAGTTGCCGGATCTGACGTGGGAGAACACGGACCGGGCCGCCGACCTCAAGTCGGCCGCAGGAGCCTGACCGGCACGAGGAGTGACGACCGGCGACCCGCTGACGGGTCGCCGGTCGCTCGTGTCTGTGTCGACGTACCGCTGCCGCACCTGGATCGGCTCTTCGACTACCTGGTCCCGTCGGACCTCGCCGACGACGCGGTCCCCGGCGCGCGGGTGAAGGTCCGCTTCGCCGGTCAACTCGTCGACGGTTGGGTGCTGGAACGGGCCGACCGCTCCGACCACCCGAAGCCGGTGTACCTGACCAAGGTGGTCTCGCCGGTGCCGGTGCTGGCACCCGAGGTGGCACGGCTGGCCCGGGCCGTCGCCGACCGGTACGCCGGCAGCCTCGCCGACGTGCTGCGCCTCGCCGTGCCGCCCCGGCACGCCCGCGTCGAGAAGGAGATCCTCACCCCGCCCCCCGACCAGGCGCCGTCGGTCACCGAAGCCACCCCCACCCCGGAGACACCCGATCCGGGTGGGTGGCGGGACTACCCGGCCGGACCGGCGCTGCTGCGCGCCCTGACCGAGGGGCGGTCGCCCCGGGCCGTGTGGTCGGCGTTGCCGGGGGAGGACTGGGCGGCCCGCTACGCCACCGCCGTCGCCGCCACCGTGGCCTCCGGCCGGGGTGCGCTCGTGGTGGTCGCCGACGGCCGGGACCTGGACCGGCTCGACGCCGCGCTCACCGCCACGCTGGGCGCCGGGCGGCACGTCTGCCTCTCCGCCGCGTCGGGACCGGCCCGTCGCTACCGGGCCTTCCTGGCCGCCCGCCGCTCCACCGCCCCGGTGGTGATCGGCACCCGGGCGGCCATGTTCGCTCCGGTGGCCCGGCTCGGTCTGGTGGCCGTCTGGGACGACGGTGACGACCTGCACGCCGAGCTGCGGGCCCCGTACCCGCACGCCCGCGAGGTGCTGCTCACCCGGGCCCAGCTCGACGACGCGGCGGCGCTGGTGGGCGGTTACGCGCGTACCGCCGAGGCGCAACTGCTGGTGGAGACCGGCTGGGCCCGCGAGGTGGTCGCGGACCGGGCGGTGCTGCGGGCGCGTACCCCGGCGGTCGCTCCGACCGGCGACGACCCGCAGCTGGCCCGCGATCCGGGCGCGGCGACCGCGCGGCTGCCGAGCCTGGCCTGGACGGCGGCCCGGGAGGCGTTGCGGGCGGATCTGCCGGTGCTGGTGCAGGTACCCCGTCGGGGTTACATGCCCTCGGTGGCCTGCCAGGACTGCCGGACCCCGGCCCGCTGCCCGCACTGTGCCGGGCCGCTGGCGTTGTCCTCCGCCGGTCGGCCGCCGGCCTGCCGCTGGTGCGGCCGGGTCGCCGCCGCGTACGCCTGCCCGCACTGCGGGGGACGGCGGCTGCGTGCCTCGGTCACCGGTGCCCGGCGTACCGCCGAGGAGTTGGGCCGGGCCTTCCCCGGGGTGGCGGTCCGGACCTCCGGGCGGGAGGAGGTGTTGGCCGACGTGCCCGGCGGCGCCGGACTGGTGATCGCCACGCCGGGTGCCGAACCGGTCGCCGAAGGTGGGTACGGCGCGGTGCTGCTGCTGGACACCTGGGCCATGCTCACCCGGGCCGACCTGCGGGCGGGGGAGGAGGCGCTGCGCCGGTGGGCGGCGGCTGCCGCGCTGGCCCGGCCGGCGGCGGCGGGCGGCCGGGTGGTGGTGGTCGCCGACGGCGCGTTGGCGCCGGTGCAGGCGTTGCTGCGGTGGGATCCGGGCTGGTTCGCCGCCCGGGAGTTGGCCGAGCGGCGGGAGTTGGGCTTCCCGCCCGCGATGCGGATGGCCAGCGTGACCGGGCTGCCGGTGGCGGTGGCCGACCTGCTGGCGCAGGCGCGGCTGCCGGAGGAGGCGGAACTGCTCGGCCCGGTGCCGGCCGACGGCGACCGGGAACGGATGCTGGTCCGGGTGCCCCGGGCGCGGGCGGCGGCCATGGCCGAGGCGTTGCACGCGGCGGCGGGGTCGCGCACCGCCCGCAAGGCCGCCGAACCGGTACGCCTCCAGGTCGACCCGCTCACGCTGTTCTGACGCCGAACGGTGACGCTGAGTGACTGTCGGTCGCCGGATGTGACCTGATCCTCGCGTGTGGTGTCGACGCGCCGCTCCCGAGTTGCGCGCGCGGGAGTCCCGTGGTCAAGGTGGTAGCATCGCCCGTCATGCCGGGGCGCACGACGAGTCCAGGTCGTGACGCGGCGTCAGGCACGTGGAGCCGGAGTTGTCGCGGGTCGGCGTGGTGACGGCGGGACCGGGTCGGTCCGGCGCGATATCGATGACGATCCAGTACAGCCGGTGATCAGGGGTGGACCAGTCGTGACCGTTCGTCAGTCGATCGTCTTCAACGGTGACCTCGGCAGCGGCAAGAGCACCGTGTCGGTGGTGATCGCCGAGCGGCTCGGCCTGCGCCGGGTCAGCGTCGGTGACCTGTACCGGCAGATGGCCCAGGAGCGTCAGATGACCGCGCTCCAGCTCAACCTGCACGCCGAACTCGACCAGGCGGTCGACGGCTACGTCGACCAGCTCCAGCGCGACATCGCCGCCTCCGGCGAGAGCCTGGTGATGGACTCGCGGCTGGCCTGGCACTTCTTCACCGACGCGCTCAAGGTGCACATGATCACCGAGCCGGGTGAGGCGGCCCGCCGGGTGCTGCTGCGGCCCTCCGGCCCGGCGGAGAGCTACACCTCGATGGAGGAGGCAAAGGCCAAGCTGCGGGAACGCAGCGAGAGCGAGCGCAACCGCTTCGTGGTCCGGTACGGCGTGGACAAGGCCCGGCTGCGCAACTACGACCTGGTCTGCGACACCACCCGGGCGCCCGCCGGCGAGGTGATCGAGCGGATCGTCGACGCGTACGAGGGCCGGCTCGCCCCGGAGGTGCTGCGCGCCGCGCCGCCGCTGCTGCTGCTCGACCCGGCCCGGGTCTACCCGACCGAGGACGTGACGGAACTGCGCGGGCTCTGGGACTCCAGCGTCGTCGACGAGGTCGTCGCCGCCGGTGAGACCGCCCTGGAGCCGTTGGAGATCGGCTACACCGGCGAGTACTTCTTCGTGGTGGACGGGCACCGTCGCCTCAGCGCCGCGCTGCGCGGCGGGTTCCGGCTGGTGCCCGGCCGGCTGGTGGCCGAGGTCGACGAGCCCGTGGTGGGGGGGATGAGCGCGGTCGACTACTTCGCCGCGCAGGCCCGGCCCAGCCTGATCCACGACTGGGAGGCGGCCCACGACATCCGCCTGCCGCTGCCGGAGCACGCGCTGCTCGGCGGGGACGCGGTGCTGGCGGGGGAGTCCGGCACCGCGGGGTGAACCGCCGCCGTGCGGCGCGGGCATGATGGAACCTCCCGACCCGCAGGAGGCCGCCATGGACGCCGCCGGCACGCTCGCGCTACTCATGTCGCCCACCGGGCGGGTCGATCCCTATCCGGCGTACGAGCGGATGCGTGCTTTCGGGCACGTCGTCCCGGCCGGTCCCGGCTTGTTCGTGGTGACCGGGTACGCCGAGGCCGACGAACTGCTCCGGGACCCGAGTTTCCAGGTGCTCGACGGCGAGTTGCGGGACCAGGTCCTGCCGCAGTGGCGGGAGAGCCCGGCGCTGTCGTCGATCGCCCGGTCGATGCTGCGGACCAACCCGCCGGACCACAGCCGGATGCGGCGCCTGGCGGCGGGCGCGTTCACCCCGCGCCGGATCGCGGGTATGCGGGACGTGGTGTCCGCCCAGGCCGACGAGCTGATCACGGCGATGGCGGCGGCCGGCCGCGACGGCGTACCCGTCGACTTCATGGCCGAGTTCGCCTACCCGCTGCCGGTCGCGGTGATCTGCGAGCTGCTCGGTGTACCGTCCGCCGACCGTCCGCTGTTCCGGCGGTGGGCGGCCGACCTGACCGGGGTCCTGGAACCCGAGATCACCCCGGCGGAGCTGGCCGTGGCCGACGCCGGTGCCACCGAGCTGCGCGACTACTTCACCGAGCTGGTGGCGGCCCGCCGCCGACAGCCGGCCGACGACCTGACCACCGCGCTCGTGCAGGCGCACGACGCCGGTGACCGGCTCTCCGGCGAGGAGCTGCTGGCCAACCTGGTGGTGCTGCTCGTGGCGGGCTTCGAGACCACCACCAACCTGCTCGGCAACGGCCTCGCGGTGCTGCTGGCGCACGCGCGGGAGGCCGACGTGCTGCGCCGCCACCCGGAGCACGCCCCGGCGTACGTCGACGAGCTGCTCCGCTTCGACTCGCCGGTGCAGTTGACCACCCGGACCAGCACCGCGACCGTCCGCCTCGGCGGTGTCGAGGTGCCCGCCGGCAGCTGGATGTTGGTGCTGCTCGGCGCGGCCAACCGCGACCCCCGGCGGTACCCTGAGCCGGCGCGGTTCGACCCGTGGCGGGCCCAGCTCGGCCCGCTCTCCTTCGGTGCCGGCCCGCACTACTGCCTCGGTGCGGGGCTGGCCCGGCTGGAGGCGCAGGTGGCGTTCCCGGCCGTGCTGCGGCGACTGCCCGGGCTGGCTTCGGCGGGCACCCCCCGCCACCGCACCCGGTTGACCCTGCGCGGGTACGACACGCTGCCGGTCACCGTCGGCGAGCTGGCGCCGCACGCCGATCGTGGTGCGCCGACCGGCACCTCCGCGGGCACTCCGTAGACTGGTACGGCACTCCCGTCCCACCGTTAAGGAGCCGACCCGCGTGACCGTTCAGCCCATCCGTCTGTTCGGGGACCCGGTGCTGCGCACGCCGGCCGATCCGGTGGTCGACTTCGACGTCGAGCTGCGTTCGCTCGTCGCCGACCTGACCGACACCATGCGTGAGCGCAACGGCGCCGGCCTCGCCGCGCCGCAGCTCGGGGTGGGCCTGCGGGTGTTCACCTTCGACGTCGACGACGTGCTCGGTCACCTGGTCAACCCGGTGCTGGAGTTCCCCGACGAGGAGGAGCAGGACGGCCCGGAGGGCTGCCTGTCCATCCCCGGGCTGTACTTCGACACCAAGCGACGGCAGAACGTGATCGCCAAGGGCTTCAACGGCTACGGCGACCCGATGCAGATCGTCGGCACCGGCCTGATGGCGCGCTGCGTGCAGCACGAGACCGACCACCTGGACGGGGTGCTCTTCATCGACCGGCTGGACCAGGCCGGCCGCAAGGAGGCGATGAAGGCGATCCGGCAGGCCGAGTGGTACGACGTCGCCGCGCCGCCCACGGTGAAGCTGAGCCCGCACGGCAGCGGCAGCCCCTTCGGTCTGGGGCGGTGAGTCGATGCGCGTGATCTTCGCCGGTACGCCGGCCGTCGCCGTCCCCGCCCTCGCCGCCGTGGCCGCCTCGCGGCACGAGCTGGTGGCCGTCGTCACCCGGCCGGACGCCCCGGCCGGACGCGGTCGTGGCCTGCAACGCTCACCGGTCGGCGCCTGGGCCGACGAGCACGGCGTCGAGGTGCTGACCCCGGCCCGTCCCCGGGAGCCGGAGTTCCTGGAGCGGCTGCGCGAGCTGGCACCGGACTGCGTGCCGGTGGTCGCCTACGGCGCGCTGGTGCCCCCGGTGGCGCTGGAGATCCCCCGGCACGGCTGGGTGAACCTGCACTTCTCGCTGCTGCCGGCCTGGCGGGGTGCCGCACCCGTGCAGCACGCCGTGCTGCACGGCGACGAGCTGACCGGGGCCAGCGTCTTCCAGTTGGAGGAGGGGCTGGACACCGGGCCGGTGTACGGCACCCTGACCGACGAGATCCGACCCGCCGACACCTCCGGCGACCTGCTGGAGCGGCTGGCCGACAGCGGTTCAGGGCTGTTGGTGGCGGTGCTGGACGCGCTGGAGGACGGCACCGCCCGCGCCGAACCGCAGCCCGCCGACGGGGTCTCGCTGGCCCCGAAGCTGACCGTCGAGGATGCCCGGGTGCGCTGGGCCGACCCGGCGTTCGCGGTGGACCGCCGGATCCGCGCCTGCACCCCGGCGCCCGGCCCGTGGACGACCTTCCGGGACGAGCGGGTGAAGCTCGGCCCGGTCACCCCGGCACCCGACGGCCCCGATCTCAAGCCCGGTGAGCTGCTGGTGGAGAAGGCGCGGGTGCTGGCCGGCACGGCCACCGTCCCGGTCCGCCTCGGCGAGGTGCGGGCGGCGGGCAAGCGGGTCATGCCGGCGACCGACTGGGCACGCGGTGTCCGGGTCGCCACCGGGGAGGAGTTCGCGTGAGGGAGACCACCGCTCGTCGAGGGCCCGAGCGCCGTGGCCCCCGGAGCGGGCGCAACGCCGCGGACCGGCCACGTCACGCCGCGTACGAGGCGGTCGCGGCGGTGCACCGGGACGACGCGTACGCCAACCTGGTGCTGCCGGCGATCCTGCGCGACGAGGGACTGATCGGCCGGGACGCCGCCTTCGCCACCGAGCTGACCTACGGCACGCTGCGCCACGTCGGCACGCTCGACGCGATCCTCACCGCCGCCGCCGGTCGGGACGTGCAGCGGATCGATCCGCCGGTCCGTGACGCGTTGCGGATCGGCGCGTACCAACTCCTGCACACCCGGGTGCCCGCCCACGCGGCGGTGTCGTCCACCGTCGACCTGGTGCGGGTGGTGGGCCCGGGGGCCACCGGCTTCGCCAACGCGGTGCTGCGCGAGGTCGCCGAGCGCGACAACGAGGCATGGGTGGCCCGGCTGGCACCGCCGCTGGAGACCGACCCGATCGGTCACCTCGCCCTCGCCTACAGCCATCCACAGTGGATCGTCCGGGCGTTCTCCGAGGCGCTCGGCGGGGACCTCGGCGAGACCACCCGACTGCTGATCGAGGACAACGAGCGCCCGCCGGTGCACCTGTGCGCGCGGCCGGGCCGGGCCGACCCGGTCGAACTCGCCGACGAGGTGCGTGGCGCTCCGGGCGCCTTCTCGCCGTACGCGGTCTATCTCGGCGGCGGTGCCCCCGGCGACCTGGCGGCGGTGGTCGACGGCCGGGCGCACGTGCAGGACGAGGGGTCCCAGTTGGTGGCCGACGCCCTCGCCGCCGCGCCGCTGGACGGGCCGGACGGCCGCTGGCTCGACCTCTGCGCCGGTCCCGGCGGCAAGTCGGGGCTGCTCGGCGCGATCGCCGCGCAGCGGGACGCGCGGTTGACCGCGGTGGAGGTGGCCGAGCACCGGGCCCGACTGGTCGAGAACGCGACCCGGGGGCTGCCGGTGACCGTGCTGCACACCGACGGCCGGCTGGTCGGCGGCGAGCCGAAGCTGCCGGAGGAACACTTCGACCGGGTGCTGGTCGACGCGCCCTGCACCGGCCTGGGCTCGCTGCGTCGCCGGCCGGAGTCGCGCTGGCGGCGCCAGCCCTCGGACCTGCCCGCCCTGACCCGGTTGCAGCGTGAGCTGCTCACCGCCGGGCTGCGGGCGGTACGCCCCGGCGGGGTGGTGGCGTACGTGACCTGCTCGCCGCACGTGGTGGAGACGCACGTGACGGTCACCGAGGCGGCCCGCCGCTGCGGCGCACCGGTGGACTTCGTGGACGCCCGGCCGTTGCTGCCGGCCGGCATGCCCGGGCTCGGCGACGGGCCGACCGTGCAGTTGTGGCCGCACCGGCACGGCACCGACGCGATGTTCCTGGCTCTGCTGCGCCGCACCTGAGCCTCGCCGCACCGCGTTGCCGGGCATGGGCGAAGCGCCCCGGGCCCGCCGGTCAGGTGATCGGCAGGGCCCGGGTGCCGCCGCCCTTGAGTGACCGGGTCAGGGTGCGCTCGTGCAGCCACAGGAAGCACTGCACCCCACGGTCGCCGCTGCGCCAGTCCGGCTCGGAGGGGTGGTAATAGATCGTGCCGACGCGGTATTGCAGGTTGCCGTCGTCGGGTACGCCGGCGTACTTCGCGATCAGACTGCGGCAGGCGCGGTGCGCCCGCGCGCTGTCCTTGAGGAACGCCGAGTAGCTGGTGGCCGGGGCCTTCCACACCCCGACGAACTCGGCCCGGTGCCGGGCGCTGCACTTCACGGCCACCATCTCGGTGACGTCGTCACCCTTGGTCTCGGCCTCGAAGCAGCCGTGCCGCAACGGCGACGACCCCTCCAGCGTGCCCGCCAGGCTGGCGGTGCGGCGGACCGGGTTGGGGGTGTCCAGCCCGCGCATCTCGTGGGCGTCGCAGCGGAACCAGCGGGCCCCGCCGGTCCAGGCCCGGGGCGACGGGAAGACGACGGTCAGCCCGATCCGGGCGGTCCGCCAGTCGCCGCCCAGCACGCCCCGGACGGCCCGGTCGCACTCGCCGTACGCGGTGCGCATCGCCCGGCTGCCGGCCTCGGGCGGAGCCGTCCCGCCCGCCCCGGTCAGCCGCCCGACGTGCAGCGTCTCGGCCCGGTGCGGCTGCGCGCAGTCCACCGGCGCGTACCCGCCGAGGTATCCGACGTCCTGCGGTTGGGTGTGGCAGGTCTGCGCCGCCGGGGTGAACACCTCCGGCGCGGCCATCACCGGCCAGTCGTCGACCAGGTCACCGTCGATGCCGGCCGGTCTGGTGCTGCACGCGGCCAGCGCCAGCGTCACCGCGCCCAGCGCGACCCCGATCCACCACCGTCGCATCCCCCGTCGACCTCCTGCCGCGCGTGGCCGTGACCGCGGACACGGCACGCCACGGTGCGGCAGCATACGGCACCGTGGTCAGGTGACGGGTAGTCCCTGCGGGCCGACACCGCGCATGGAGCCGGTCAGCTTGCGGTCGTCGCTCCACAGGAAACACCGCACTCCCCGGTCGCCCTCCTCCCACTCGCGCTGCGACGGCGGATAGAAGATCGAGCCGGCACGGTACGGCAGGTCGGCGTTGTTCGGTACGTCGGCGAAGGAGGCGATCAGCTCCATGCACCGCTGGTGCGCCCGGGCGGAGGAGTCGACGAACTCCTTCCAGCTCATGTCCCGCTCGACGTAGACCCCGACGAATTCGGCGCGGTGCGGTTCGGTGCAGAGCACCGGTGCCATGTAGTTGAGGTTGTCGCCGATCAGCTTCGGGTCGAAACAGCGGTGCACCAGCGGCGAGTCGCCGATGAGGGCACCGCGCAGGCTGCCGGTGCGGTTGACCGGGCGGGTGTTGTCGATGCTGTCGGTCTCGCTCAGGTCGCAGCGGAACCACCGGGCGCCGCCGTTCCAGGCGGAGACCGAGGGCAGCGCGATGTTCATCGTCAGTCGTGCGGTGTGCCAGTCGCCGCCGAGCACCAGGCGGGCCCGCTGGTCGCACTCGGCCCGCGCGGTCCGCAGCGCCGCCGAGCCCGGTTCCGGTCGCCGTCCCCGCGCGTCCGACCCGGTGAACGTGCCCACGTGGACCGCCTCGGCGAGGTGGTTGCGGGCGCAGTCCACCGTCTCGTATGTGCCCGCCTGCACGATCGGGGTGATCCGGGGCAGGCAGGCACCGGTGGCCGGGACGAACATCGTCGGCGCCCGCAGGGCGGGCCAACCGTTGGTGATGTCGCCGTCCGTCCCGCCCGGCCGTACGCAGCCACTGAGCACCATCGCCGCCGCGCCGGCCAGCGCCAGCGTCGCGAGCCACCGTCGCATCGTCCGCCCTTTCCGGGAACCGTCGCCCGGCTGTCGGCTCCCGTGCCCACCGGCCTGCACGTTACCGTCACCGTCCCCGATGGAGTGTTGCCGCGATTCGGACCATTGGCCAGTCAAGTCCCCGCTTCGTCCGGTTCCACTGGTCCGAAGGGGGTCATTCTGCACCAATGGTCACGCCCGAGTCACCGGGCGTCCCCGTTGGTGGCGTGCTGCCGCGACCGTCGGGCGCGTTCGTACACTGGCCCAGTGACCGTACCGCCGCCGATCGTCGCGCCCAGTATCCTCGCCGCCGATTTCGCCCGTCTCGCCGAAGAGGTCCGTGCCGTCGAGGACGCCGCGGACTGGCTGCACGTCGACGTGATGGACAACCACTTCGTGCCCAACCTGACCATCGGGCTGCCCGTCGTGCAGAGCCTGCGGGCCGCCACCCGGCTGCCCTTCGACGTGCACCTGATGATCGAGGACCCGCAGCGCTGGGCACCCGGCTACGCCGACGCCGGCGCGTACAACGTGACCTTCCACGCCGAGGCGTGTGACGACCCGGCGGCCCTGGCCAAGGACCTGCGGGCAGCCGGCGCCAAGGCCGGCCTGGCGATCGACCGGGACACCCCGATCGAGCCGTACCTGGACCTGCTGCCGAGCTTCGACACGCTGCTGGTGATGACCATCAAGGCCGGCTTCGGCGGGCAGCGGTTCATGCCGCAGTTGCTGGAGAAGGTCCGCCTCGCCCGGCGGCACGTGGACGCCGGCCATCTCGAACTGCGGATCGAGGTGGACGGGGGGATCGCCGCCGACACCATCGAGCAGGCCGCGGCAGCCGGTGCCGACGCCTTCGTCGCCGGCACTGCGGTCTACGGCGCGGACGACCCGGCCGAGGCCGTACGCCGACTGCGTGCGCTGGCGGAGCGCGCGGCGCCCGGAGCCTGAGGTGGAGCCGGCCGGGGAACACAAGGACGTGATCCTGGTCGTCGACGACGACCGGGACATCGCCCGTTTCGTCGAGGTGAACCTGCGACTGCACGGCTTCGAGGTGGTGCTCGCCGGGGACGGTCAGGAGGCGCTCGAACTGATCGAGCGGCAGCGGCCGGACCTGGCCGTGGTGGACCTGATGATGCCCCGGGTGGACGGCCTGGAACTGACCCGGCGGCTGCGCGCCGATCCGATGACCGCCGCGCTGCCGGTGATCATGCTGACCGCCAAGGGGATGACCGTGGACAAGGTCCACGGGCTCAGCGCCGGTGCCGACGACTACCTGGTCAAGCCCTTCGACACCGCCGAGCTGGTCGCCCGGGTCAGCTCCACGCTGCGGCGCAACAAGGAGTTCCGCGAGGTCTCCCCGCTGACCGGGCTGCCCGGCAACAGCCGGATCCGGCGGGAGATCGCCGACCGGATCCGGGTCGGCTCGGACTACGCCGTCGGCTACATCGACGTCGACCGGTTCAAGAGCGTCAACGACCGGTACGGCTTCTCCCGGGGTGACGGCTTCATCTCGGCGCTGGCCCGCAGCCTGCACCGGGCGGTGGTCTCGGTCGCGTTGCCCCCGGCCTTCCTCGGGCACGTCGGCGGCGACGACTTCGTCTTCGTCTGCACCCCGGAGCAGGTCCTGCCGCTCACCTCCCGGGTCTCGGCGGACTTCGAGACGGCCGCCGACGCGCTCTACGACCCGACCGACCGGGAACGCGGCTACGTGGAGCTGAAGGACCGGCGGGGCAACGTCCGGCGGGCCGCGCTGGTCACGCTCTCCATCGGGGTCTCCGTCTCGGACCGGGACAAACGCCTCACCGACCCCCTGGAGGCGATGACGATCGCCTCGGAGATGAAGACCGTGGCCAAGAGCCAACCGGGCTCGTACGTGGCGGTGGACCGCCGTCGGGGTGTCGCCGACCCCGGTCACCGACATGTGAAGTAGCTCGCCGGGGTGGCGCAGAACCCTGCGAAGCGTGTAAGACTTCCCTCAGTACCCACCACGCGCTGGCGGGACTCGGTGTAATTCCGAACCGGCGGTGATCCACGGTCCGACCGTGGTAAGCCCGCGACCCGGGAGCGGTTCGTCCGCCCGGTGGACCTGGTGAGAATCCGGGGCCGACGGTTGGGGGCGGCTGGTCCGCACCCAGACAGTCCGGATGGGAGACAGCGCGCGGGACGGCACGGGCGTGTGGTTCGCCGGACTCTCGGCGTGCCCACCGTCTGCCGGGGGCGGCTGTGCCGTACCCGGATCTGCGCCGCCTGCTCGCGAGTCGATCTTCCTGCCCGCGCGAGCAGAGCGAGAGGGCAGGGCCAGGTGATGGCGAGCGTCTCCGTCGACGAGGCGATGCGTCGCGCGATCGAGCTCGCGGCGCGCGGACTCGGCACGACCAGTCCGAATCCCGTGGTCGGCTGCGTCCTACTCGACGCCGACGGCGAGGTGGTCGGCGAGGGCTTCCACGCGTACGCGGGCGGACCGCACGCCGAGATCGTCGCGCTGGCCCAGGCCGGGCGGCGCGCCAAGGGCGGCACCGCAGTCGTCACCCTGGAACCCTGCGACCACACCGGCCGCACCGGCCCCTGTAGCGCCGCCCTGGTCCAGGCCGGGGTCGCCCGCGTGGTGATCGCCGTACCGGACCCGAACCCGGTCGCCACCGGCGGCGCGGCGACCTTGCGGGCCGCCGGGGTCCGGGTCGACCTGGGGGTACGCGGCACCGAGGCGGAGAGCGGCAACATCGCCTGGCTGACCGCCATGCGCCGGGGCCTGCCCTTCGTCATCTGGAAGTACGCCGCGACGCTCGACGGCCGTTCGGCGGCGGCCGACGGCACCAGCATGTGGATCACCTCCGAGGCGGCCCGGATGGACGTGCACGCGCTGCGGGCCACCGTCGACGCGGTGGTCGTCGGCGTCGGCACCGTGCTCGCCGACGACCCCCGGCTCACCGTCCGCAACCTGCGCGACGGCAGCCTCGCCATCCAGCAGCCGCTGCGGGTGGTGGTCGACTCGGCGGGGCGTACCCCGGCCGACGCCGCGGTCCGCGACGGTGCGGCCCGGACCTGGATCGCCACCGCCGCCGAGGTGGGCACCGGCCCGGACGGCGGCGTGGACCTCTTCGCGCTGATGGCCGCGCTGCACGGGCGCGGGGTACGCGCCGTGCTGCTGGAGGGCGGCCCGCGCCTGGCCGGGGCGTTCCTCGCCGCCGGCCTGGTCGACCGCGTCGTCGGCTATCTCGCTCCCCGGCTGCTCGGCGCCGGACCCGCCGCTCTGGTCGACGCGGGTGTGAGCACCATCGCCGAGGCCATCGACCTGGAACTCACCGACGTTACGCAGATCGGTCCCGACCTGCGGATCACCGCGCTGCCCCGAAAGAGGGAGGGCTAGGCATGTTCACCGGCATCGTCGAGGAACTGGGCGAGGTCGTCGGGATCACCCCGACGGCACAGGATTCGGCCACGGTCGCCGTACGCGGCCCACTGGTCACCTCCGACGCCCGACACGGCGACTCGATCGCGGTCAACGGCGTCTGCCTGACCGTGGTGGAGGTCGACGGCGGAGTGTTCACCGCCGACGTGATGGGCGAGACGCTCCGGCGTACGGCGCTGGGCGCGCTGCGCGCCGGCGACCCGGTCAACCTGGAACGCGCCGCCGCACTGAACAGCCGCCTCGGCGGTCACCTGGTGCAGGGGCACGTCGACGGGGTGGGCGAGGTGATCTCCCGGGAACCGGCGCCGCGCTGGGAGACGGTCCGGTTCCGGCTGCCCGCCGCACTCTCCAAGTACGTGGTGGAGAAGGGGTCGATCACCGTGGACGGGGTGTCGTTGACGGTGGCCGAGGTCGGTGACGACTGGTTCTCCGTGGGCCTGATCCCCACCACGCTCTCGCTGACCACGCTCGGCGGCCGGACCGTCGGCGACCCGGTCAACCTGGAGACCGACGTCCTGGCCAAGTACGTCGAGCGCCTGCTCACCGCGCGCTCCACCGGAAGCGGAGTGCCGGCATGAGCGAGCGTCAGCGAGCGAATCATCGGTGCAGTAAGGCGCTGCCTCATGGCGGCACGGAGCGAAGCGGAGTGCCGGCATGACCTTCGATCGCATCGAGGACGCGCTGGCGGAGATCGCCGCCGGTCGACCGGTCATCGTCACCGACGACGCGGACCGGGAGAACGAGGGCGACCTGATCTTCGCCGCCGAGTTGGCCACCCCGGAACTGCTCGCGTTCACCGTGCGGCACACCTCCGGCTTCATCTGCGTACCGCTCACCGAGGACGAGTGCGACCGGCTCGACCTGCCGCCCATGCACCACACGAACCAGGACCGGCGGCAGACCGCGTACACGGTGACCGTGGACGCCCGCGAGGGCGTGAGCACCGGTATCTCCGCCGCCGACCGGGCGCACACCATCCGGCTGCTCGCCGACCCGGCCACCGGCCCGGCCGACCTGGCCCGACCCGGTCACGTGGTGCCGCTGCGGGCCCGCACCGGCGGGGTGCTGCGTCGGCCGGGGCACACCGAGGCGGCCGTGGACCTGACCCGGTTGGCCGGGCTGCGTCCGGCCGGCGTGCTCTGCGAACTGGTCAACGACGACGGCACCATGATGCGGTTGCCGGACCTGGAGAAGTTCCGGGCCGAACACTCGCTGACCCTGATCACCATCGCCGACCTGATCGCCTACCGACGGCGCACCGAGAAGCAGGTGGAGCTGGTCGCCGACGCGCGGATGCCCACCGAGCACGGGGTGTTCCGGGCGTTGGGCTACCGCAGCGAGTACGACACGGCCGAGCACGTGGCGCTGGTGATCGGCGACATCGGTGACGGGCGCGACGTGCTGGTGCGGGTGCACTCCGAGTGCCTGACCGGCGACGTCTTCGCCTCGGTGCGCTGCGACTGCGGGCCGCAGCTCAACGCCGCGCTGGAGCGGGTGGCCCGGGAGGGGCGGGGCGTGGTCCTCTACGTCCGAGGCCACGAGGGACGCGGCATCGGCCTGTTGCACAAGCTCCAGGCGTACCAGTTGCAGGACCAGGGCCGGGACACCGTCGACGCGAACCTGGACCTGGGCCTGCCGGCCGACGCCCGGGACTACGGCACCGGCGCGCAGATCCTCTACGACCTCGGGGTCCGCACGATGCGGCTGCTGACCAACAACCCGGCCAAGCGGGCCGGGCTGGAAGGCTACGGGCTCACCGTGACCGGCCGTGAGGGCCTGCCGGTGCGCCCGCACCCGGAGAACGTGCGCTACCTGCGCACCAAGCGGGACCGGATGGGGCACCTGCTCGACCTGGACGAGGTGTCGGAGGCCCCGATGGGCCGTCCGGTCGCCGGCAAAGAGATCGGAGCGTAGGCGAGATGGCGGGTTTCGGCGAGCCGGGGACGACCCCGGTCGACGCGTCCGGGATGACCGTGGGAGTGGTCGCCGCACGGTGGCACGGTGAGCTGACCGACCACATGCTGGAGCGGGCGGTCGCCGCCGCGCAGGCGTGCGGGGCGCGGGCCGTGACGGCCCGGGTGGCCGGCTCGGTGGAGCTGCCGGTGGTCGCGCAGGCGTTGGCCCGCCGCTGCGACGTGGTGGTCGCGCTCGGCGTCGTGATCCGTGGCGCGACCGCGCACTTCGACTACGTCTGCCGCTCGGTCACCGACGGGCTGACCCGCATCGCGCTGGACGAGGGCAAGCCGGTGGCACACGGCGTGCTCACCGTCGACACCATCGAGCAGGCCCGCGACCGGGCCGGGCTGCCCGGCTCCGCCGAGGACAAGGGCTGGGCCGCCACCGTCGCCGCACTCGACGCGGCGCTGGCCGTCCGGCAGGTCGCCACCGCCGGCAACCAACGCGTCGGCTTCGGCGCCTGACCGCCCGTCACCCCTCCGTCGCCGGAGGGGTGACGGGCGGTCAGTGCAGAACTGCGAGCCGGCGCTTCAATTGATCAATGAATCGGTGGAGGATGTCGCTGGGAACCGCAACCTCTCTTCTTGGGTGGGTGCCTACGCGGATCGGAACGTGGCCTTTCGGCAACGACCAGCAGAGGCGAATTTCTCAGCGTGAAGCGGCGGATCCCGACGCCAAGTCCTAGGACAGGTCCGGACGACGAGGGGACCGGGATATGCCTCCACGTGCCAGCACGATTGTGGACCCGCGTTTCGCTGCTGAGTTGCGGCGGTTGCGTGAGGAGCGGGGGCTTTCTCTGCGACAGTTGGCCGCCGTTGTCAACCACGGCAAGAGCCTGATTCACCAGTTCGAGTCGGGGCAGACCAAACCCACCGTGGAGATCGCGGCCCGGCTGGACCGGGCGCTCCAGGCACAGGGAGCATTGGCCGGGATGGTGTCGACGGCTCCGGAGGTGGGGGAGCGGCTGGCATTTGCGGCGCTGCGGCCCCACCACGTCGATTCCGCTGCGGTCAACGCTCTCGGCAATCTCCTCGCGGGTTACCGCCTCTTGGAGGATGCCATCGGGTCTGGACCCGTGATGGGAGCGGTCCGGATGCAACTCGACACGGTGGTGTCCCTGCTGCGCGACGCACCTGTGGGGACGAGAGCCGAGATGGTGGACATGGCTGCTCAGTGGGCACAGTTCGCGGGATGGCTGGGTATCGCCCGAGGGGACGCGAGTGCGGCGACTACCTGGCATGCGCGGGCTCTGCAATGGGCGAACGAGGCCGGCAACAAGAATCTAGTCGCCACTGTGCTGTCGTTTCAGGGCCACCAAGCGGAGTGGCAGGGTGATCTGCCGGCAATGGTCGGACTGTCCCGCGCCGCTCGACGGGACGACAGCGTCGATGCTGCGCTGCGAGCCTACTGCGCAGGTCAGGAGGCTAGAGGATTGGCTATGGCGGGCGCGGCTGCCGCCGAAGTGAGTAGCTGCTTGGCCGAGGCGTCCGAGTTGGCCGACCAGGCTGCGGAGGGGCCATTGTCCCCGTGGGGCTACTGGTACACGCGGTCGTTCTTCGCCGTGCAGCACGGCATCGCGTGGCGCTACCTCGGCGCGACCGACAGCCGTGCGAACGACCGAGCGCTGGAATTGCTGATGACGGGTGTCGCAGGGGTGAGCGAGGAGGCGGCCGGAGCGGATTGGCACGGGCGCAACCTCGTGCACCTTGCCATCGCACAGGGGCAGGCTGGCGACCTGACAGCGGCCCGCGAGACGTTGGCAGCGGCGGATCAGATAGCCGTTGCCTCCGCGTCTCGACGGCTGACCAACGAGGTCATTGCGGCTGTCCGCGAACTCGCTCTGTCCGGCATGCCGTAGCGGACGAGGCGACTCGCTCGACTTGCTCTCCGTGATCTCAGGATGATCGAGGGTGACGGCGGCAGCAGTTATCATCCTCCATCCTCTTGCCGCCGCGCCCTCGTCGAAGGGCCGGGAAATGGGCAGCAGAGACCGTCGGGCATCAGCGAGCCGTGGCGAAGAGATCGAGGCGGCCGAGCGGGAGGCCGCAAAGCAGCGGATTCTCGATCTCGCCGAAGCGGAGCGGATACCGGCCGAGGAGACAACCCGCGTGCGTCGGGCCGGCCGGGGCCGTCGTGCGGAGTGAGGTGCCGATAGGGCGCCGCATGGCGCAGTGGCGGGTGCGGCGGCGAATGACCCAGCAGATGCTCGCCGATCGGCTGGGAAAGTCGAAGAGTTGGGTCGACAAGGTGGAGCGAGGTGCCCGTGCTCTCGACCGGTACCCCCTGATCGAGGAGATCGCGCGGGTCCTGCGGGTTGATCCCTCCGTGTTGCTTGGTCGCCACGTCGGTGGGCTCTCATCGACGGTCAGCGACAGAGCCGACGGGTTGGACGAGGTCTATGCCGTCGTCGCCTGCCATGACGTGTTTCGACCCAGCGCATCGAGCCGGTCGAGCGCTGTCGAAGAGGTTCGGCGACAGGTCACGCATGCCTGGTTGACCTATCACCACGCTCATTACCCGCAGGTGTTGCGGACTCTTCCGGAGCTGTTGGCGTCCGTGCAGCACACACATCGGTCCGATGTCCGGGCAGGAGTCGAACTCCTGGTGCAGGCGTACCGGATCACCTCGTTAGTGTCGGTGAAGATCGGCGAGGTCGCTCTGGCATGGCTGGTGGCAGACCGGGCAGTGACCGTCGCGAACCTCGATCCGTTGCTGGCGGCAACCGCTGCAATCCCACTCGGTCAAGCCTTACGGGCAGCAGGCCGGAACCAACTCGCGGTTGCGGTAACGATCGCTGCGGAACGCTGTCTCGACCAGGGGCAGGCGGGAGCGGGAGATCTGTCCGTGCGGGGCACGCTGTTGCTGCAAGCCGCGATGGCTGCTGCCGCCGCCTCGGACACGTCTGGTGCGGTGGCGTCGATCGAGCAGGCTGCTGGAATCGCCAACCGGATCCGAGACGGGGGTGCGGACTGCCACGTCACCTTCGGGATGACGGCAGTGGAGATGGCCCGAATGGTCGTGGCGACTGAACTCGGTGATGTCGGCGACGCTCTGTTCCGGCACGAGAACATCCTGCGACGGGGGTTGCTGCGGCGGTTGCCCGGGGAGTATCAGGCGGCCTACCTCCTCGACGCCACGCGGGCGTACCTCCAAGCGGGTGACATGCGGGGGGCCGGCCGCACGCTGGTCGAGGCGCATCGGACGGCACCGGCAGAGGTCCGGTGCCGTCCGCTGGCTCGTACGCTGATCGCCGAGATCGCCCGGGGCTCACCAGCAGCGGCCGACGTCGCGCGACTGGCGACGCTGGTCGGCGTGACGCGACGAACGCCGTGAATCGGGACCGGCCCTCGTTGAGACAGCCGTCGCCACGAGTGCCGTCTGTCGCCGGGGGCCGCGTCCGGGTCCCCGGCGACGGCGGCTCAGGCCTCGTCCTCGTCCGGGTCGAACTGCTCGCGGACGGCCTGCTCGACGGTCTTCGCGCCCAGCGTGGTGACCACCTGGTTGCGGACCGTGCAGCCGGCCCAGTAGGCGCCGGTGGGCTGCGAGCCCGTGATGCTCATGTAGTCGCCGTCCCACTTCGCGACGTCCTTGTTGACGGATTCGAGGTCGGCATCGCTCTTGAGGACGTGCGGGATGCCGTTCTTGCTGATGTACATGAAGTCCGTCGGCATGTAGATCGTCACGTCGTTCACCCCGGCGGCGGCCAGCAGCGTGCCCAGCGTGGTGACGTCGTGCCCGGTGTGACAGACGAGGAACCAGAGCGTCCGGCCGCTGATGCCGGCCGGGGTGAACTTCGCCGTGACGTCCTGCACGAACTCGTCCAGCCAGCGCCCGCCGACCCAGGGCCGCTCCTCGTGGTGCCGGTCGTCGAGCGCGTAGCCGGAGTGGGCGAGGACGAGTACCGGCTCGCCGGGTGCGAGCGGGGGTGCGAGCGGGGTCTGCATCTCAGCGATCTTGCTGTTCAGCACGGACCGGGCGACGTGTGCCGCGACCGCCTCGTTGGCCTGCAGGCGCGTGAGGTCGGCCGCGAACACGCGGCTCAGCTTGCTCTTGCTCTCGATGATCCAGATCACCAGGAGGTCTCCCGTCGGTGAGGCGTGTCGCCCCAGGATGGGGTACCGCTGGTGATCACCCTGTCCGCGATCCGTTACCGATCAGTCGGGAACCGGTCGTGAGCGGCCATCGCCTCCTGCCGGTCGCCCTCCTCCCGCAGGATGGCGCAGTGCAGCCACGCCTCCGGGATGGCGAAGCCGTCCACCAGCGTGCGCATCTGCGGGCGCAGCTCCTTGAGCAGGCTGTTCACCACTGCGGTGATCGCCTTGGCGCGGGCCGGGGTGAGCCGGCCGTGCTCCAGGAACCATCCCTTGTGGGCCTCGATGACGCTGAGGGCGTACAGGTCGCAGACGCGGGAGAGCAGGGCCGCGACGGCCGGGTCGGTGGTGCGTTCGATGCCGGCGACGAACGCCTCCAGCGTCACCCGGTCGATGTGCGCGGAGGCGACGGTGAGGACGTGGTCCTGCACGTCGTTGAAGATGTCGAAGGGCCGGTCCCGCTTGCTGTTCGCGCCGTTGCGCAGCCGCCGGACGGCGCCGTCGAGGAGGTGCTTCTCGCGGTCCTCGAAGACGGAGAGCTGCCAACCCCGGTCGGTGACGGCGACCTCCTCGTCCCGGCCGGGCACGGCGCTGACGAGCCGCTCGATGAGTGCCCGCGCGGCGGTACGCTCCAGCACCATCTCGCGGACCTGCTCGGCGACGAAGGACGCCCGCCCCCAGCCGTCCAGCGAACCGAACTCGTCCTTGTAACCGGTGAGCAGTCCCTTGGCCACCAGTTGCAGCAGGACCGTGTTGTCGCCCTCGAACGTGGTGAAGACGTCGGTGTCGGCCTTGAGGCCGGGCAGGCGGTTCTCGGCCAGGTAGCCGGCGCCGCCGCACGCCTCGCGGCACATCTGGATGGTCCGGGTGGCGTGCCAGGTCTGGGCGGCCTTGAGGCCGGCGGCCCGCGACTCCAGCTCCCGCTGCCGGTGCTCGTCGACCGGCTCGTCGCTGCCCTGCACCTCGTGGACGGCGGCCACCAGTTCGGCCTGGGCGAAGTGCAGCGCGTACGTGGTGGCCAGCGCGGGCAGTAGCTTGCGCTGGTGAGCCAGGTAGTCGTTGAGCAGCACCTCACGGTCGGCGTCGGGCGTGCCGAACTGACGGCGGAGGTCGCCGTAGCGGACCGCGATGGTCAGCGCCGACTTGGTCGCCGCCGCCGCCGCGCCACCCACGCTGACCCGGCCCCGGACCAGGGTGCCGAGCATGGTGAAGAAGCGTCGGGAGTCGTCGGCTATCGGGCTGGCGTAGGTGCCGTCCGCCGCGACCTGGCCGTATCGGTCCAGCAGCATGTCGCGCGGCACGCGCACGTGGTCGAAGCTGAGCCGCCCGTTGTCCACGCCGAGCAGCCCGGCCTTGGGGCCGGCGTCGCCGATGGTCACGCCGGGCATCGGGGTGCCGTCGGCGTCGCGGATCGGCACCAACCAGGCGTGTACGCCGTGCCGCTGCCCGCCAGTGATCAACTGCGCGAAGACCACCGCCATCCGCCCGTCCCGGGCGGCGTTGCCGATGTAGTCCTTGCGGGCGGCCTGGTGTGGGGTGTGCAGGTCGAAGGTCTGCGTCTCCGGGTCGTACGTGCAGGTGGTGCGCAGCTGCTGGACGTCCGAGCCGTGACCGGTCTCGGTCATCGCGAAGCAGCCGAGGAGGTCGCCCGCGACGATGTCCCGGAGGTGGGCGTCGTGGTGCCGGCGGGTGCCGAGCGCCAGCACCGCCCCGCCGAACAGCCCCCACTGCACGCCCGCCTTGACCATCAGCGAGAGGTCGACCTGCGCCAGCATCTCGCTGGCCACGATCGAGGCGCCGATGTCGCCACGGCCGCCGTACTCGGTGGGGAAGGCCGTCGCCATGCCCATCTCGGCGGGTAGCTCGGGGAGCAGCCGGCTGATCCGATCCCGGGCCTGCTCGCTGCTCTCCCCGTAGACCGGGAGGAAGCGGGCGTCGAGCTTGTTCCGGTGTGCGTCGCGGACCTCGGCCCACGGCCCGTCGAGGACCTTCCGCAGGTGGGCGACGTCGACGGGGTCGGAAGCGGAACGGGTCACGGCTACCTCTACAGACGTCGTCATGGTCGGTTTGTACCCAATCAAGGGTACAAACCTGCCGGTCGGCGCAGGTGACCGTCGTCACGATGCCCGATACGCGACGCCGCTCAGCCCGGCAGCCGACCCGCCTCGATGATCCGGGCCAGGAACTGCCGGGTACGCGGCTGCGTCGGCGCCCCGAACACCTGGGCCGGCGGGCCCGACTCGACCACCCGGCCGCCGTCGAGGAAGCAGACCTGGTCGGCCACGTCCCGGGCGAAGCTCATCTCGTGCGTGGCCAGCACCATGGTCATGCCGTCGGTCTTGAGGTCGCGGATCATCGTGAGCACCTCGCCGACCAGCTCCGGGTCGAGCGCCGAGGTGACCTCGTCGAGCAGCAGCAGCCGGGGCGAGTTGGCCAGCGCCCGCACGATCGCCACCCGCTGCTGCTGGCCGCCGGAGAGCCGATCCGGGTACGCGTCGGCCCGGTCCCCGAGCCCCACCCGTTCCAGCAGCTCCCGGGCGTGCGTCTCGGCGTCGGTCCGGGACCGTCCGTGCACCCGACGCGGGGCCAGCGTCACGTTGTCCAGCACGCTCAGATGCGGGAAGAGGTTGTACGACTGGAAGACCATGCCGATGCGGCGGCGTACCCGGTCCGGGTCCACGCCCGGGGCGGTGATCTCCTCGCCGTCCAGCTCGATCGTCCCGTCGTGCAGTTCCTCCAGCAGGTTGACGCAGCGCAGCAGCGTCGACTTGCCGGAGCCGGAGGCCCCGATCAACGCCACCACCCGGTGCTCGGCCACGGTCAGGTCCAGCGAGTCCAGCACCACCCGCCCACCGAACTCCTTGCGCAGCCCCCGACACCGCAACACGTCCACGGTCAGCCTCCGGACTGGCGTCGGGCCGCCCGCAACGTCACCTGGTCGGTGACCGCGATCAGCGGGATGGCGAGCAGGACGAAGAGCACCCCGGCCACGATGTACGGCGTGTAGTTGAACGTCTGGGCGGTGGCGATCTGCGCGGCCCGTACCGCGTCGATCGGCCCGGCCAGGGACACCAGCCCGACGTCCTTCTGCAACGCCACCACATCGTTGAGCAGCGGCGGCGCCACCCGCCGGACCGCCTGCGGCAGCACCACGTGCCGCATCGTCTGCCGATAGGTGAGCCCCAGCGAGCGGGCCGCCGCGAGCTGGCTGGAGTGCACCGACTCGATGCCGGCGCGGAACACCTCGGCCAGGTACCCGCCGTAGGTGAGCACCAGCGCCAACCCGCCCAGCACCAGCACCGGCGGCATGCCCTGCAACCGCAGTCCCGGCACGCCGAGGGTGAGCACGTACAGCACGATGATCAGCGGCAGGCCGCGGAACGTGTACGTGTAGCCCGCCGCGAGCGCCCGGATCGGGAAGAACACCGGCCCGCGCAACGTCCGCAGGACGGCGATCAGCAGCCCGAGCAGCAGTGCGCCGATCGCGCAGCAGACCAGCAGGCGGACGTTGAGCCAGAGCCCGGTGAGCACCCGGGGCAGCGCGTCCCGGGCGATCTCCGGATCGAGGAACGACTCGCGTACCCGGTCCCAGCCCGGTGCCCCGGTCACCGCGACCGCCAGCAGCGTGCCGATCGCCGCCGTGGAGGCGGCGGCGACCAGCACGCTCAGCACGGTCTGCCGGCGGCGGTACGCGTCCCGGGCCCGCTGCGCGGGCGACGGATCGTGGGTGAGGGTGCTCACGTGAGTTCGGGTGCCCCCGCCACCTGGGCGAGCCACTGCTGCTCCAACTGCTTCAGCACACCGTCACCGGAGAGCTGACCGATCGCACCGCTGACGCAGCCGGTCAGCGGGGAGTCCTTGTCCAGCAGCAGCCCGAACGCCTCCGGCGAACCCACCTGGGGGAACTGCCCGACGATCACCGCGTCGTCGATCTCGGCCGAGGTGATGTAGAACGCGGTGGGCAGATCCACCACCAGTCCGTCGATCTGCCCGTTCTGCAGGGCCTTCTTGGCGTCGTCGTTGCTGTTGTAGACCTGCGGTTCGACGGTCGGCTTCACCAGGTCGGTGATCGCCTGGTAGCTGGTCGTGCCGACCTGGGCGCCGAGCTTGGCGTCGCGCAGGTCGGCCAGGGACTTCTTGCCCGCGATCGGGGACGACTTCAGCGCGATGACCGACTGCCGCACCAGGTAGTACGGCGCGGAGAAGTCCACCGCCCGCTTGCGCTCGTCGGTGATGGAGAACTGGTTGATGTCGAAGTCGAACTCCTTCGGCCCGGGAGCGACGGCGGTCTCGAACTTGACCCGGGTCCAGACCACGTCCGCGCGGGAGTACCCGAGCTTCTCGGCCACCGCGTACGCCACGGCGGACTCGAAACCCTCGCCGTTGTCGGGTTTGTCGTCGACGAACCACGGCTGGTAGGCGGGCTCGTCCGTGGCGATGGTGAGCTTGCCCGGCGTGCGGGTGACCAGGCTCTCCTTGTCGCACGCGGCGGACGCGGTGGGCTGGGGGGCGGGTGCGGATTCGGGCGCGCAGGCGCTGACCGCGAGCAGGACCGAGCCGGCGGCCGCGAGCGCGAGGAGGCGAGGAGTGCTGACCATGGCGCACAGCGTACGACCCGCATCGGCGGACGTCGAAGGGGTGTCCCACCATGTCGGTAGGGAATTCGGGTCCCGCCCAGCGGTCGGCACCGGACCCGTGGTCACGGCGACCGAGGGCGACTGAGAGAATCCGATTCCGTGAAGACGTTCGAGGAGTTGTTCGCCGAGCTGCAGGCCAAGGCCGCCGCCGGCACCCCGGGCTCCGGCACGGTCGCCGCCCTGGAGAAGGGTGTGCACTTCATCGGCAAGAAGGTCGTCGAGGAGGCGGCCGAGTCGTGGATGGCCGCCGAGCACGAGGGGCCCGAGCGCACCGCCGAGGAGATCTCCCAGCTGCTCTACCAGGTCCAGGTGCTGATGCTGGCCAGCGGTCTCGACCTGAAGGACGTCTACCGACATCTGTGAGTGCCCCGCCGTCGACCTCAACCCGATCGAAGGAGCACTCCGTCATGCTGCGTGTCGCCGTACCCAACAAGGGCGCCCTGGCCGAGTCGGCCGCCAAGATGCTGCGCGAGGCGGGCTACCGCCAGCGCACCGACCCCAAGGACCTCGTCTGCCGGGACGAACCCAACGACATCGAGTTCTTCTACCTGCGGCCGAAGGACATCGCCACCTACGTCGGCTCCGGTGACCTGGACGTCGGCATCACCGGCCGGGACCTGCTGATCGACTCCGGCGCGCCGGCCGAGGAGATCGTCGACCTCAACTTCGGGCGGGCCACCTTCCGCTTCGCCGCCCGCCCCGACGACGTCGACGACGTCCGGGAACTCGGCGGCCACCGGATCGCCACCGCGTACCCGGGCCTGGTCGAGCGGCACCTGGCCGAGCTGGGCGTGAAGGCCGAGGTGACCCGGCTCGACGGGGCGGTGGAGAACGCCATCCGGCTCGGCGTCGCCGACGTGGTCGCCGACGTGGTCGAGACCGGCGCCACCCTGCGCCAGGCCGGGCTGGTGGTCTTCGGCGAGCCGCTGCTGCGCTCGTCGGCGGTCCTGGTCCGTCGCGCCGGCGCCACCTCCCACCCGCAGGCCGAGCAGTTGCTGCGCCGGCTGCACGGGGTGCTGGTGGCCCGCCGCTACGTGATGCTCGCCTACGACGTACCAGCCGGTCTGCTGGACCGGGCCAGCTCGCTGACCCCCGGCATCGAGTCGCCGACCGTCTCCCCGCTGCACCGGGAGGGCTGGGTGGCGGTGCAGGCCATGGTGCTCCGCGACGACGTACACCAGATCATGGACGAGCTCTACGACCTCGGCGCCCGAGCGATCCTGGTCACCAACATCCACGCCTGCCGGCTGTGAGACCGCGCCCGGCGGCGCTGGCGCTCGTCCTGGTCACCCTCGGCGGCGTCGCGTCGGCGGCGCAGGGCGCGGTCAACGCCGAGTTGGGGCAGCGGACCGGCAACGCCACCCTGGGCGCGGTCGTCAACAACCTCGGCGGCTGCCTGCTGGTGCTGGTCGGGCTGCTGGTGCTGCCGTCCATGCGGACCGGGCTCGTCGCGCTGCGGCGGGCCCGGATGCCCTGGTGGTCGTACCTCGGCGGGCTGGGCGGCGCGGCCATCGTGGTGCTCGCCGCCTACGCCGTGCCGGTGCTCGGCGTCGCGGTCTTCACCATCGCCCAGGTCGCCGGCAGCAGCCTCGGCGGGCTGGCCTCGGACCGGTCCGGCCTGGCCCCGGTGGGCCGGCTGCCGCTCACCCCGCCCCGGGTCGCCGGGGCGCTGTTCGGGGTGGCCGCGGTGGCGCTGGCCCAGACCGGTCGACCCGTCGGTGACCTGGCCGTCGGCGTGCTCCTGCTCGCCGTGCTCGGCGGTGTCGCCGTCGCGTTGCAGGCCGCGCTCAACGGCCGGATCTCCGCCGCCGGTTCGGCCGCCGCCGGGGTCGCGGTCAACTTCGTCGTGAGTACGCCGGCGGTGCTGCTCGTCGCCGCACTGGCCGGCGCCTTCACCGGCCCGTCCGTCAGCTGGCCGAGCGGTTGGCACCTCTACACCGGCGGCCTGCTCGGCGTCGGCATCGTCGCCGCCCTGGTGATCGGCGTCCGCGCGGCCGGCGTCCTGCGCACCGGCCTGGCCCTGGTCGGCGGCCAACTCGTCGGCGCCCTGCTCCTGGACGTGCTGCTGCCGCAGGGCCCCGGCGCCCGGCTACCGGTCCTGGCCGGTGCCGTGCTCACGCTGCTCGCCGTCCTGGTCGCCGGCCGAGGCCCCCGCGCCGCCACCGCCCCCGCCACCGGCACCCCACCTCCGCCCCCGGCTCCACGTGCCTCCCCGGTCGCCGAGGTCGGGCCCGGTGGGGACGACGGTGTGGTCCGTGTGGCGCCGGACGACGTGCCGGGGCCGGATGGCAAACTGGGGACATGAGTGAGCGGCGGGACGCGACGCAGGTCAGTGCCGGCACGAGCGAACGCGAGCCGGCGGACGGCACCGAGCGGATCCGCCTGCGACCGCGCCGCATCCGGCTGGTCTGCTGGATCTCGGCAGCCGTACTCGTCGTCGTCTTCGCGCTGATCGCCACCACGCTGACCGGCCCGACCGGCAACGGCTACGGCAGTTTCCAGCGCGGCGACCAGTTCGCCATGATCGGGCTCGGCGTCCTCTTCGCCCTCGGCACACTGCTGTTCACCCGCCCCCGGGTCGAGGCGGACGCCCACCGCATCCGGGTCCGCAACATCATCGGCTCGTACGAGCTGCCCTGGGAGGTCGTCCGCGGCGTACGCTTCGACCGCGGCGCACCGTGGGCCGCCCTGGAGCTCTACGACGACGACCTGCTGCCCGTGGTCGCCCTCCAGGCCGCCGACAAGCAACTCGCCGTCGACGGAGTCCGTGCCCTGCGTCGCCTGCACCAGGCGCACCTGACCGCCGTCGCCGACCGCGCCACCCGCTGACCCGCCCCCACCTCCGTCCCGACCGGTCCCCGGCCAGCCCCAGCCCAACGTCGACCGGACCGCAACGCCGCCGGTCGCTGTCGAGCTGAGGGCGTCGACGGATCGCCTCGTCTTCAGTTCATGGGTGATGGCGTCGACGGTTCAGGTCGATAGGGCGGGGTCCGAGTGACTGTTCGTCGTGCCCTTTGGAGCTGAGGGCGTCAACGGGTCGCTGCGTCCTCGGTTCTTGGCGATGGCGTCGACGGTTCAGCTCGACAGGGCGCGAACTCGGGTTCCTGACCGTGGCGCCGGCGGGGGAGTGCACCAGTCCCGGCACGGGAAGAGCCAGCGCACGGTCGAGCCGGCACAGGGGCGGGTCGGTTTGGGGGCCCGGTTACCCGGGGTGTAGTGTGGTCGAGTCGACCAGGCTGTCCGCGTTGCGCGGGCGGCCATGAAAGTGGGGCGCCTGCTCCCACCCGAGTCGCCGACTACGGCGGCCGGGTCCGGTCTCCGGTTCCGGGCATGTCCCGGGCCGGGATGCGCGATCCTGTGATCGTGCCGACCGGTCGAGCGGGCCCTGGCATGTGCCGGGGCCTTCTGCTTTCCGGGTCGGCTCCCAACCGGGAGCCGCAGGGTCGGACACGCATGAAGAACCGACTCGAGGAGGCCCCATCAGCGTCGAACCACGCGTGAACGAGCAGATCCGGGCACGTGAGGTCCGACTGGTCGGCCCCGAGGGTGAGCAGGTGGGCATCGTCCCGCTGGAGCGCGCCCTTCAGCTGGCCGCGGACGTCGATCTGGACCTGGTCGAGGTTGCGCCCATGGCGCGCCCGCCGGTGTGCAAGCTCATGGACTTCGGCAAGTTCAAGTACGAGAGCGCACTCAAGGCGCGCGAAGCGCGGCGTAACCAGCAGCAGACCGTCATCAAGGAGATGAAGCTCCGGCCGAAGATCGATCCGCACGACTACGAGACCAAGAAGGGTCACGTGGTGCGGTTCCTCAAGGCCGGCGACAAGGTCAAGGTGACGATCATGTTCCGCGGTCGCGAGCAGAGCCGCCCGGAGCTGGGTTACCGGCTCCTGCGCCGGCTCGAGAGCGAGATCTCGGAGCTGGGGTACGTCGAGGCCGCTCCCAAGCAGGACGGTCGAAACATGATCATGGTGCTCGCGCCGCACCGCGCCACCAAGGCCGCCGCGGTCGCCGCGGTCGCCTCCCGGGGCGGGGCGCCCCGGGACCGGGCAGCGGATGAGTCCGCCGCGCCGGAGGCCGGCGAGACCGCAGCAGCCGGTGACACCGGCACCGTCGCCGACAACAGCGGCGAGTAACAGGGGAGAAGACGTTCCACATGCCGAAGATGAAGAGCCACACGGGGACGGGCAAGCGGGTTCGCGTGACCGCCAAGGGCAAGATCATGAAGCAGCAGGCCGGTCTGCGTCACAACCTGGAGAAGAAGCCCTCCACCCGTACCCGGCGGCTGACGGGCCTGGTCGAGGTCGCCAAGTCCGACGTCAAGCGCCTCAAGAAGCTGCTCGGCCGCTGACGCGCGCCAACCTGAGTCCAAGAAGGAGTTGAGATGGCACGCGTCAAGCGGGCTGTGAATGCCCAGAAGAAGCGTCGTACCCTGCTGGAGACCGCGAGCGGTTACCGCGGTCAGCGCTCCCGGCTGTACCGCAAGGCCAAGGAGCAGGTGCTGCACTCGATGCAGTACGCCTACCGGGACCGTCGCGACCGCAAGGGCGACTTCCGGCAGCTGTGGATCCAGCGGATCAACGCGGGTGCCCGTGCCAACGGGATGACCTACAACCGCCTGATCCAGGGCCTCCGCCTGGCCGGCATCGAGGTCGACCGCAAGATCCTGGCCGACATGGCGGTCCACGACGCTTCGTCGTTCGCGGCGATCGTCGAGCTGGCCCGGGCCGCGGTCAAGGCCGAGGGCACCGGCGGCGCGCCGGCTCAGGCCGCCTGATCCCCGCACAACGCAGTGAGGCGTCCCCACGACCGGGGGCGCCTCGCGCGTGTGTGGTGAGGACGAGATGACCTTCACACCGCGTACCCCCAGGGTGGTCGCCGCCCGCCGACTCCAGCGCCGCCGGGACCGCGAGGCCACCGGCCGGTTCCTGGCCGAGGGGCCGCAGGCGGTCCGCGAGGCACTGGCCCGCCCGCGTACGGTCCGCGAGCTGTTCGGCACGCCGACCGCTCTCGACCGGTACGCCGACCTCGCGGCAGCCGCGGCCCGCGACGACGTACCCGTCTCCGAGGTGACCGAGGAGGCGCTCGCCGCGCTCGCCGAGACCGTCGCGCCGCAGGGCCTGGTCGCCGTCTGCGAGCACGTCGACGTACCCCTGGAGACCGCTCTGGCCGGACGGCCGCGCCTGGTCGCGGTCCTCGCCGGTATCCGTGACCCGGGCAACGCCGGCACCGTGCTGCGGACCGCCGACGCGGCCGGGGCCGCCGTGGTGGTCTTCGCCGGGGAGGCGGTCGACCCGTACAACGGCAAGTGTGTCCGCTCCTCGGCCGGCAGCCTGTTCCACGTCGACGTGGTCCGCGAACGCGACCCCGCCGAGGTGGTCGACGCGGTGCGGTCCGCCGGGCTGACCGTGCTCGCCGCCACCGGGCACGGCGCCGACGACCTCGACGACCTGGCCGACGCCGGTCGGCTCGCCGCGCCCACGGCCTGGCTGTTCGGCTCCGAGGCGCACGGCCTCCCCGCCGAGCTGGCCGGGGCCGCCGACGCCCGGGTCCGGGTGCCGCTGCACGGGCGGGCGGAGAGCCTCAACCTGGCTGCGGCTGCGGCCGTCTGCCTGTACGCTTCGGCGAGAGCACAGCGCTGACCTCCGGTCAGGCGCACCGCACGAGTAGGCACCGCACGAGACATGCCGTGCGACAAGACTCAGCACGAGGAGAGCGGCCCCCATGGTGAACGCGACCGGGCGTTCCTTTAGCCAGCCCGCCGGTGTCGGCGGGCGGCGGGCCTGACCTGCTCCCCACGCGACTCCCACCGGCGGGCTGCGGCGTAGCCGCGCGTCCGTAGACTCGCTTCGCCGCCCGTGAGGGCCGGCACCGCCGTGAGGGAGTGCCCGTACGCCATGAGCTACCGCAACGATCCGTACGACCCGAAGCAGGTCGCCCTGCTCGACCCGGCCGCCCTGGCCGAGGCCGTGTCCGAGGCCGAGAAGGCGTTCGCCGCCGCCGGCGACCCCGACGCGCTGGCCGTGGTGCGCCCGGCGCACCTCGGTGACCGCGCCCCGGTCTCGCTGGCCCGCCGGGAGATCGGCGCGCTGCCGCCGGCCGCCAAGTCCGACGCCGGCAAACGGGTCAACGAGGCCCGCCGCGCCATCGAGCAGGCCCACGCCGCCCGCGCCGAGGTGCTGGAGCGCGAACAGGCCGAGCGGGTGCTGGTGGAGGAGCGCGTCGACGTGACGTTGCCCCACGACCGGCGGCCGCGCGGCTCCCGACACCCGGTCAGCCTGGTGACCGAGCAGATCAGCGATCTGTTCGTCGGGATGGGCTACGAGGTGGCCGAGGGCCCCGAGGTCGAGTTGGAGTGGACCAACTTCGACGCGTTGAACATCGGGCCGGACCACCCGGCGCGCGGCCTGATGGACACCTTCCACATCGCACCCGCCACGGAGTCCGGGCTGGTCCTGCGGACCCACACCTCACCGGTGCAGGCGCGGACCATGCTGACCCGCAAGCCGCCGATCTATGTGGTCGTGCCCGGCCGGGTCTATCGCACCGACGAGTTGGACGCCACCCACGCGCCCGTCTTCCACCAGGTCGAGGGCCTGGTGGTGGACAAGGGCATCACCATGGCCCACCTGCGCGGCACCCTGGACCACTTCGCCCAGGCGATGTTCGGCGCGGGGGCGCGGACCCGCTTCCGGCCGCACTACTTCCCGTTCACCGAGCCGTCGGCCGAGTTCGACGTCTGGTTCCCGGAGCACCGCGACGGCCCCCGGTGGGTGGAGTGGGGCGGCTGCGGCATGGTCAACCCCCGGGTGTTGCGCGCCTGCGGCATCGACCCGGAGGTCTACTCGGGGTTCGCCTTCGGCATGGGCATCGACCGCACGGTGATGTTCCGGCACGGGGTCAGCGACATGCGGGACATGGCCGAAGGCGACGTGCGGTTCACCCGCGCGTTCGGGGCCGGTGTGTAGGGCGACGGGTACGAGTCACGGAGACGGTGGTCACAAGTCATGCGAGTTTCTGTCAGTTGGCTGCGGGAGTACGTCGATCTCCCGGCCGACCTGCCCGCCGCCGACCTGGAGCGGGCCCTGGTCGACCTCGGTATCGAGGTCGAGTCGATCGTGGACCTGGCCGACACGGTCCAGGGGGCGCTGGTGGTCGGTGAGGTCCTCGATATCGAGGAGCTGACCGGCTTCAAGAAGCCGATCCGGTTCTGCCGGGTCGACGTCGGGGCCGCCAACGGCACCGGCGAGCCGCAGGAGATCGTCTGCGGGGCGCGCAACTTCGCCCCCGGCGACCGGGTGGTGGTGATCCTGCCCGGCGGCGTCCTGCCGGGTGGCTTCGCGATCGGCGCCCGCAAGACGTACGGGCGCAACTCCAACGGCATGATCTGCTCGGAGCGTGAGCTGGGCCTCGGCGACGACCACGACGGCATCGTGGTGCTGCCCGAGGGCACCGCCGGCAAGCCCGGCGACGACGCCCGCCCGATGGTCGGCCTCGACGACGTCGTGGTCGAGGTGGAGATCACCCCGGACCGGGGCTACCAGATGTCGCTGCGGGGGCTGGCCCGTGAGTTGGCGCTCGCCCTCGGGGTGAACTTCCGGGATCCCGGTCTGGTGCCCGCGCCGACCGGCACCGCCGACCCGGTGTACCCGGTCGAGGTCCGCGACACCGTCGGCTGCGACCGGTTCGCGGCCCGGCTGGTGCGCGGCGTGGACCCGACCGCACCGAGCCCCGAGTGGATGCAGCGGCGGCTCACCCTCGCCGGCATCCGCACCATCTCCCTGCCGGTCGACATCACCAACTACGTGATGCTGGAAACCGGCCAGCCGATGCACGCCTTCGACGCGGACCGGATCACCGGTGCGCTGGTGGTTCGACGGGCCGAGGCGGGCGAGAAGCTGACCACGCTCGACGGGGTGACCCGGGTGCTCGCGCCGGAGGACATGGTCATCTGCGACACCGGGGCGCCGAACCCGCTCGCCGGCGAGGGCGTGCCGATCTCGCTCGCCGCCGTGATGGGCGGCGAGACCAGCGAGGTGGTGCCCGGCACCGTCAACGTGCTGTTCGAGGCCGCGCACTGGGACCCGGTGATGGTCGGGCGCACCGCCCGCCGGCACAAGCTGTTCAGCGAGGCCGCCAAGCGGTGGGAGCGGGGCGTCGACCCGGCCCTGCCGCTGGTCGCGCTGGACCGCGCGGTGCGGCTGCTCACCGAGTACGCGGGCGGCACCGTCGCCGACGAGGTGCTGGACATCGACCACGTCGCACCGCGTACGCCGGTGGTGCTGCCGGTCGACCTGCCCACCCGGCGGGTCGGCGTGGAGTACCCGCCGGCCCGGGTGGTGGCCCTGCTGGAGCAGGTCGGGTGCACCGTCGCCCGGGGTGCCGACCGGCTCGCCGAGGACGCGGGCGAGGTGGGTGCCGTCGGCGGTGTCGAGGCGCTCAGCGTCACCCCGCCCACCTGGCGGCCCGACCTGACCGATCCGGCCGACCTGGTCGAGGAGGTGGCCCGCCTCGACGGGTACGACAAGGTGCCGTCGGTGTTGCCGACCGCGCCGCCCGGGCGGGGGTTGACCGCGCGGCAGCGCCGTCACCGCGCGGTGTGCCGCTCGCTTGCCGAACGCGGCTTCGTCGAGGTGCTGGCGCACCCGTTCGTGGCGACCGAGCTGGCCGACCAGCTCGGGCTGCCCGCCGACGACCCGCGTCGCCAGGCGGTCCGGTTGGCCAACCCGCTCTCCGAGGAGGAGCCGCTGCTGCGGACCACGCTGCTCGGCCCGCTGCTCGGCATCGTCCGCCGCAACCTCGGTCGTGGTCTGCGTGACCTGGCGCTCTACGAGACCGGCGCGGTCTTCCGCGCGCGTCCGGGTGCCGGCCGACCGCCGGTCATGGGCGTCGACCGGCGGCCCACCGACGAGGAGTTCGCCGCCGCCGACGCGGTCGTCCCGGACCAGCCCCGGCACGTCGCGGTCGTGTTGACCGGTGACGTCGAGCCGGCCGGCTGGTGGGGTGCGGGTCGGGCGGCCGGCTGGGCGGACGCCGTGGAGGCGGGTCGGGCGGTGCTGGCCGCCGCCGGGGTGCCGCAGGACAGCATCGAGGTGCGGGCCGCCGAGTACGCCCCCTGGCACCCCGGCCGGTGCGCCGCGTTGCTGGTGGACGGCACGGTGGTCGGCCACGCCGGTGAACTGCACCCGACGGTGCTCGCCACGCTGGAGTTGCCCCGCCGGACCAGCGCCATGGAGCTGGACCTGGACGCGCTGCCGGAGGCGCCGGTGGCGCTCGCGCCGACGGTGTCCGGCTTCCCGCCGGCGCTGATCGACGTGGCGTTGGTGGTGGACGAGTCGGTCCCGGCGGAGGCGGTGCGGCAGGCTCTCACCGAGGGCGCCGGCACCCTGCTGGAATCGGTGCGGCTGTTCGACGTGTACGCCTCCGAGCAGGTGGGCGCGGGCCGCAAGTCGTTGGCCTACAAGCTGACCTTCCGCGCACCGGACCGGACGCTGACCGTCGAGGAGGCGGTGGCCGCCCGGGACGCCGCGGTGGCCCGCGCCGCCGAGCGTTACCACGCCACCCTGCGCGGCGCCTGACGCGTATGTAAGGAGGGGTCCCCTGCTAACGCCTCGTGCATAGCAGGGGACCCCTCCTAACATCCGGGGTGTGCTCCGGTCAGTTCTCGTCGTCGAGGCGACCGAGGGCGCGCAGCCCGTCCAGGTCGCGGACGGTCATCCGCCGATAGTCCGTGTCCACCAGGCCCTCGTTGCGCAACTCGCGGAGACTCTTCTGGATCGAGGTCTCGGAGGCGCCGCAGATGGTGGCCAGCTCCGACTGGGTCAGCCGGACGTCGATGACGACCCCGCCGGCCGCCTGCCGACCGTGGGTGCGGGACAGCTCCGCCACCACCCTGGCCACCCGGATGGTCACCGGGTAGGAGGTGAAGTCGATCCGCCGCCGGTTCGACCACCGCAGCCGGTCGGAGACCATCGCGGCGAGTTCGAGCGCGGCGTCGGGATGGCCCTTCAGGAACGTACGGAACCGGTCGGACGGGATCACGCAGTACCGGGCGGGCCCGCAGGCGGTGACGGTCGCCGAGCGTGGCTGGTCGTTGAGCGCCGACATCTCCCCGATCAGGTCGCCCCCGACCCGCAGGGACAGCAGCGCGGTTCGTCCGTCGGCCAGCGCAGCGGTGACCTTCGTCAGGCCCTCCTCGATGAGGATCAGGTGGGACTCCCGCAGGCCTTCGTGGATCAGGATCTGACCGGCCGGCACCCGGCGACGGACCCCGAGTTCGAGAAGGGCGGCGCGTACGGGAGGACCCAGTCGTTGAAGAAAGGTGCCGTGAGGCCACTCCGGAATCTGGGGTGGATCTCGCCGCATCAAGGCTCCCAATCTGCTTAGCCAACGACAGCGGTCGAAGCGTAGCCGGTCGCCTACAATCTTCGGCGCCCACCGGAACAGAGCCGCTGTGAGCAGGAATCCGACCAGCAGACCGAGGGTAGGCAGCAACTCCAGATCCAGCCCCAGGAGCAGGTCGATCGGAACTGTCCACATACGGCGAGTACACCGCCCGGAGCTGGCCGGAATGCCCGCTCAGGACGGAATGACGGTTGGTCGACAACCCCTGTGATGCCGTACTTCTACGGGGTCTGCGCCCGTCGCCACGGCTTGGATGTCCCCTGGTGCCAGGACCGGCAGGGTGTGGTGACGAAGGGGTGACGACATGAGACATCCAGAACGGCGGATGCTGATCTGCGTGGACATGGAGCGCTACAGCGGGCGCGGTAACGTCCAGCAGTACGAGGCGCAGCAGGACTTCCACCGAGTGCTGCGGGAAACGGCCGAGGAGGTGGGCCTGCGACGGGAAGACTGGAGGACGCAGCAGTCCGGTGACGGAGAACTGGCGATCCTGCCCCGCGAGCTTCCCGAGGCACACCTGATCGGTCGGTTCGTGCCGGAGCTGAACCGTCGACTGCGTCGCTACAACGCCAGTCGCCTCCCGGCGGCCCGCATCCGGCTGCGGATCGCGGTGCACCAGGGCATGGTGCACCTGGACGGCGCCAACGGCTTTCCCGGTCAGGCGGTCGTACTGGTGAGCAGGCTCTGCGACGCCGCACCGGTACGCCGTGCGCTGGCCGCGTTCCCGGACGCCGGGATCGCGCTGGTGGTCTCCTCGGACATCTATCGCGACGTGGTCACCGAGTATCCCGAGCAGATCCGCCCGGACCGCTTCAAGCGGATCGACGTGCGCATCCCGGACAAGCAGTTCCAGGCTCAGGGGTGGCTCTGCGTCGTGGATGAGGACGTCGCCTCGTGGGTGGGGGACGAGTCGCCGGAGGTGTCCGGTGGGGTGAGCGAGCCCAGGCTGGAAGAGGAGAGGCGGGGCGGCTACCCCGCGTACCGTGCCCCGGATCCGGTGGCCGGCGGAATCCGTACCGGTGACATCCGTGTCGACGGCCAGAACGCGGTGGGACACGGCGCCATGGCGATCGGTTCGGTGGGCCGGGACGTCCATCTCCGTCCTGGTACGGACCGATGACCGACCCGAACCCGCAGTCGGCTCCGCACGACTCCGTGACCGGCACCGTCCCGGACACGCCGCAGTCCGCGCCGCCGAGTGGTGAGACACCAGCGCCCCACGACGGACCGGCACCGGAGGCCGGTGCGGGCACGTCGGGGCCGGCCGAGCCGGCCGGGCCGGAGGAGCCGGAGGACGTCGAGGAGCCACTGGATCCCGGCGATGTGCTGCGCCGACTCGCGGGTCTGCTCGGCGGCGTCGCCGGCGTCGAGGTGGGCGACGTCCTCGTCCGGGGACAGAACGCCACCGGACACGGTGCGATGGCGATCGGCACGGTCAACGTCACCGCGACGGCAGCGCAGGCGGGCCGGGTCTGGTCCGAGACGCTCAGCGCGACAATCGTCCGGGACGTGGTCCACGGCTACGCCCCGGCCGTCAGTGACCAGCAGCTCGACCGGGTACTGAAGCAACGCCACGTGGTGTGCTTGTCCGGCCCTGCCGGCAGTGGGCGTTTCACCTCGGCGCTGGTCGGAGCCGCCCGCCGGCACGGTCTCGACCGGGTCGGCGTACTCGGTGTCGCGCAGCCCGCCGACCTGCTCGGTGGTGCGACGGGCCCCCGGTCGGGGTGCGGGTACGTGCTGCGGCTCACCGACGAGGCGGTGCGCGGCGTCGACGGTTACACGTTGGTCCAGTTGGCGTCGCGGGCCGAGTCCGAGGGGGTGACGCTGCTGCTGGTCGGTGACTTCTCCCGACGTGCCCGGGACCTTGGCGGGCACGTCATCGAGCATCGACCGGCGCCGGCCGGGGACGTGTTCCGCGCTCGGCTGCGACGGGAGTTGGCCGGACGCTGCGTCGGTTTCTGCGCCGACCGCTGCGACGGGGAGTGCCTGGAGCGTTACGTGGACGAGGAGTGCGCCCGCCATCCGCTGCTCGCCACCTATCTCGCCGCCGAGCCTCGGTCGCGCGAGGTGGTGCCGGTGGTCGAGGCGATCGCCCGGACGCTGCCCCGTGCCGGCCAGCTCACCGAGCGGCTGGCGCAGTTGCTTCCCCAGCAGCTCCGGGAGCGCGCCGCGCGCATCCTGGATCCGCAGGACGGTGCCGGCATCCCGGTGGGCTGGTCCGGCGAACAGGTACGTGCGTTCCGACTCTCCTGTGTGGTGTTGGCGGGGCTGTCGACAGCGGAGATCCGGTTCGCCGCCGGCCGGCTGGTGGCGGCCGACGCGCCGGAGCGTCCGCCGGGGGCTCCCGTGCCGGAGCGGTCACCGGCGACGGCGGTACGGCTGCGGGGCACCGCGCTCGACGATCTGCTCGGGGCCACCCTGCGTGCCGCCGTGGTGGTGGAGCCGGCCGACGGATGGGCCGTCGGTGGGGTACGGGTGCAGTTCGCGACGGGCAGCGAGGATCTGCGGTCGGCCGTGCTCGACGTCGCGTGGGCCGAGTGGTGGCCGCCGGAGGTCCTGCTCGGCTGGCTCGCGGACATGGTCCGTACCGACCTGCCGGAGGTGCGGCAGGCCGCGGCGGGGGCGATCGGTTGGTCTGCCGGCCGGGACGTCCGGGCGGCTCTGGACGCCGTGCGGGACCTGGCCCGGGACCGGCGAGCCGGGGTTCGGCAGGCCGCCGCGATCATCCTGGTCGCGATGGCACTGCAGCCTCGCCTGCGTCAGCGGGTACGGGTCGAGTTGGACGGCTGGGCCGCCGGAACGGCCGCGCACCTGCGGGACACCGTGGCCCGAGCCCACGAACTGGGGTTGGCCCGTCTCTGGCCGGACGCGGCCCTGGTCCAACTGCGGATGGTCGCGTCGGCGCGGATGCAGCGGTGGAACAACTCGGTGTCACGCGGGCTGGTCGAGGTGTACCAGGGCGGGAACGCCGCCGCGCTCGTCCCCGACCTGGCCGGATGGACCCGTTCGAGCGATCGGGAGGTGCGGCTGCACGCCGCGAGGACCCTCCGGGTGCTGGCGGAACGGTGGGCGCCGGCACCCCGGGAGCAGTGGCCGGAACTGCTGGACCTGGCCCGGGCGGAGATCGTGTCCCCGCATGACCTGGCCGAGCTCTGGGCGACGGCGTTGAGCCTCCCGGAGACGGCGTACCGCGCCTGGCGGACGCTCGGTTTCTGGCTGGACCGGGCCGACGGGCAGCCGGAGGTCGCCGGCCACGTACTGGCGCTGCTGCGGCTCGTGGTGGCCGGACGGCCTCCGCTGCGCCGCCGGCTCGACCACCAGTTGCGTCATGTGTGGCGTCCCGTCATGCCGCGCAAGCCGCTACTCGACGATGTCGAACGACTGATTCGTGAGGACAGCCGATGACCACTGCATCCCCGGGGAACACGCCCACGCACCATGCCGTACCGCGTCAGCCGGAGCGCTCGTGGTGGCAGCGCATCTTCTCGCCGATGCCCGTTGCGCCAGTGCCTGTGCCGAGGCCCGCGCCGGTGCGGGTGACCTTCCGGCAGGACGTACCGAGACCGATGCTGGTGCCGGCCAAGGGGGACGCCTTCGACTTCTGCCTGTACGTGGCCTACCTGTGGACGGCGTCGAACATGCCCTTCGAGGAGCTGCAGATGCGTGCCGAGGGTCTGCTGCCGTGGGCGCGGAGCATCGTCCGGGAGCGCGTGATCGACCTTGCCCGCGAGTACGAGCCGCACCGGGCCCACGATCTGGAGCGGGCGCTGAACAACGTGTTGATGCACCAGCGGTGGCCGCAGGAGCAGGGCCAGCTGCCGCAGTTCGGGGTGCGTATCCGGGTCAGCCCGGAGGATCGGGTGCGCGAAAGACTCCGTCCGTACTGGGAGGAGCGGATCAGGCTGGAGTGCGACCACGAACTGCAGAAGATCCGGGCTCGCCAGGCCGACGAGTTGACTCGCCGGTGGGGCACGGTGCTGCGTGACCTCGAGGACGACCCAGTCACCGCCCACGCGGCGGCCCTGGCCGGGGAACAGTTCGCCGATATCTTCCGGCGCTACGTCGAGGAGCGTCGGGGCAGCGTGCCGGACCTGGTGCGGCTGCTCCGCGAGGCGGTCAAGGGGCACAGCGACCTTGCTCTCGGGCCGTCCGAGTACACGCAGGCGTGGGATCTGGCACTGCGCACGTATGAGCGGCAGCACGGGTTGTCCGAGCAGGTCAACTGAAGCGTCAGGGCGCTCGTAGAGATGTTAGGAAGGGTCCCCTCCTATGCATGAGGCGTTAGGAGGGGACCCTTCCTTGCATCCGGTCCTTGCATCCGGGCAGAGATCGGCCGAAAGGCTGGCATCGATAGCTGTTTGGTTACCCGCGAGTCACGTGCGAGCGGTTAGCCTGCTTGGACCCCGCGCACCGCCGCCGATCAGACCCGCCACCCCACGGGAGCCCCCTCATGTCCGACGAGCCACCCCCTGCGGTCGACGTCTGCATAGTCGGTGGTTGTGGCCGGGTCGGCCTGCCACTGGGCATCGCCTTCGCCGCCCGCGGACTCTCCGTCGTGTTGTACGACCTCAACGCCGACGCGGTGGACACCGTCAACGCCGCCACGTTGCCGTTCGCCGAGGCGGGTGCCGCCGCACCGCTGGCCGAGGCGGTGGCCGCCGGTCGTCTGCGGGCCACCACCGACCCGGCGGCCGTCGGCCTCTCCGCGCATCTGGTGGTCGTGGTGGGTACGCCGGTCGACGAGCACCTCAACCCGGATCTCGGTGCCGTGCCCCGGGCCCTGGAACGCTGTGCGGAGCACCTGCGGGACGGTCAGCTCGTCGTGCTGCGCAGCACCGTCTATCCGGGAGTGACCGCGCTGACCGAGAAGCTGCTGGCCGCCAAGGGTGTGCACGCCGACGTCGCCTTCTGTCCGGAGCGTATCGCCGAGGGCCACGCGATGACCGAGTTGTTCGCGCTGCCGCAGATCGTGGCCGCGCGGACGCCGGAGGCGCAGGCCCGGGCGGAGCGGCTGTTCCGGCACCTCACCGAGCAGATCGTGCCGTTGCAGCCGGAGGAGGCGGAGCTGGCGAAGCTGTTCACCAACACGTGGCGTTACATCAAGTTCGCCACCGCCAACCAGTTCTGGATGATGGCCAACGACGTCGGGCTGGACTTCGCCCGGATCCGGCACGCCGTGGCGTTCGACTATCCGCGCGCGGCGGACCTGCCGATGCCGGGCTTCGCCGCCGGACCGTGCCTGTTCAAGGACACCATGCAGTTGGCCGCCTTCAACCGGAACAATTTCGTGCTCGGTCACTCGGCCATGCTGATCAACGAGGGGCTGCCGCTGTATCTGGTGTCCCGGTTGGAGGACCGCTTCGATCTGGCCACGTCGACCGTGGGCATCCTCGGCATGGCGTTCAAGGGCGGCAGCGACGACCCTCGGGAGAGCCTGGCGTACAAGCTGCGCAAGATCCTCGCGTTGAAGGCCCGCGAGACGCTCTGCACCGACCCGTACGTGGTCGACGAGCGGCTCCTCGACCTGGACGAGGTGGTGCGCCGGTCGGATCTGCTGGTCATCGCGGCCCCGCACGAGCAGTACGCCCGCCTCGACACCGACCGGCCGGTGATCGACATGTGGGGCCTGACCGGGCAGGGGGTGCGGGTGTGAACCCGCGCGTCTCGGTGATCGTGCCGGTCTACGACGAGGGCGAGGCGATCGTCCGTTGCCTGGAACGGATGCTGCGGGAGTTGATGCTCCCCGCCGAGGTGCTCATCGTGCACGACCAGCCCGAGGACACCACGGTGCCGTACGTGGAGCAGATCGCGCGGACCGATCCTCGGGTGCGGGCGGTGCTGAACACCTACGGCCGGGGCCCGGCCAACGCGATCCGGTTCGGCATCGACGCGGCCCGGGCGCCGGTCGTGGTGGTGACGATGGCCGACGGCTGTGACGACCCCCGGCAGATCGACGAGCTGGCCCGGCTGGTGGACCGGGGTGTGGTGGTCGCGGCGGCGTCCCGGTACATGCCGGGCGGCCAGCAGGTCGGCGGACCACGGCTGAAGCGGATCATGTCCCGGTGGGCGGGCCGGAGCCTGTACACCTTCGCCCGGGTCGGCACCCGGGACGCCACCAACAGCTTCAAGGCGTACGACACCGCGTTCGTGCGGGAGGTCGGTATCGAGTCGCGGACCGGCTTCGAGATCGGGCTGGAGCTGACCGCCAAGGCGACCCGGCTGCGGCTGCCGGTGGCGGAGATCCCGACGATCTGGCTGGACCGACCGCTCGGCGAGTCCCACTTCGACCTGGGGCGTTTCCTGCCGGGCTACCTGCGTTGGTACGTCTTCTCCTACGGTCGGCGGCTGAGCCGGGAGAAGATGGCCGCCCGGCGCGGGCCGGCGGTCGTGGCGGTCCCGCGCGGCGCCGGGTACGAACAGCGCGGCACCGAGTACGAGAAGACGGCTTAGGAGCGTACGTGGCGAAGGTCCTGGTTACCGGTTCCGCCGGCTTCATCGGCGGCTATCTGGTCTCCGAGTTGCTCGATCGCGGGCACGAGGTGGTCGGGATCGACGACTTCTCGAAGTACGGGCCGGTCACCCACAGCTACGACACGCACCCGCGTTTCCGGTTCGTCGAGGGTGACGCCCGCGACGTCGGCCTGCTCACCGACCTGCTCGACGGCTGCGACCACCTGGTCGCCGGTGCGGCGATGATCGGCGGGATCTCCTACTTCCACGCGTACGCCTACGACCTGCTCGCCACCAACGAACGGATCATGGCGGCCACCTGTGACGCGGCGATCCGGGCCCATCGGGAGGGTCGGCTCGCCAAGGTCACCTATCTGTCCTCCTCGATGGTGTACGAGTCGACGACGCACTGGCCGAGCCGGGAGGGCGACGAGCGGCGGATCCCGCCTCCGCTCTCCTCGTACGGCTTCCAGAAGCTGGCCGTGGAGTACTACGCCCGGGCGGCCTGGGAGCAGTACCGGCTGCCGTACACGATCGTGCGGCCGTTCAACTGCGTGGGCGTGGGGGAGGGGCGGGCCCTGGGCCAGGCCGAGGTGCTCTCCGGCAACGTCAAGCTGGCCATGTCGCACGTGGTGCCCGACCTGGTGCAGAAGATCGTCAAGGGGCAGGACCCGCTGCACATCCTCGGCGAGGGCGACCAGGTGCGGCACTACACCTACGGCGGTGACCTGGCACGGGGCATCGCGCTCGCCGTCGAGCACCCGGCCGCGTTGAACGAGGACTTCAACCTCTCCACCGCGCGGTCGACCACCGTACTGGAGCTGGCCGAGGTGATCTGGCGCAAGATCAAGGGGCCGGACGTGCCGTTCCGTCACGTCAGTGACGACCCTTTCGAGTACGACGTGCAGAGGCGTGTGCCGGACACCACCAAGGCCGCCGAGGTGCTCGGTTTCACGGCCGCCACCTCGCTGGACGAGATGCTCGACGAGGTCGTCCCGTGGGTGACCCGGGCGGTGGCCGAGGGGCGGCTCTGACCGTCCCGTCCGCACCCGGTGACATCACCATGCAGCGGTATGCATGACCTTGCGGTCAGTCATCGGCCGCTGCTAACCTCTTCTGCATAGTCATGCGGAGGTAGGTATGGGAATTCGGGTCGCAGTCGCCGGGGCGAGCGGATACGCCGGAGGTGAACTGCTGCGCCTGTTGGCCGGGCACCCCGAGTTCGACCTGGTCGCCGCCACCGCGCACCGCCAGGCGGGGCAGCCGCTGGACAGCGTGCACCCGCAGCTCACCGGCATGGACCTGACGTTCGCGGCGACCACCCCGGACGTCCTGGCCGATGCCGACCTGGTCTTCCTCGCCCTGCCGCACGGTGAGTCGGCGGCGCTCGCGTCCCGGCTGCCCGCGCAGGTGCGGGTGGTGGACCTCGGCGCCGACCACCGCCTGGTCGACGGGGACGCCTGGACCCGCTACTACGGCGGCACCCACGCCGGCGCGTGGACCTACGGGCTGCCCGAACTGCCCGGTCAGCGGGAGCGCATCGCCGCCTCGACGCGGGTGGCCAACACCGGCTGTTACGCGGCCACCATCGTGCTGGCGCTGGCACCACTGATCGCCGCCGGAGCCGCCGACCCGGCCGACGTGGTGGTCGTCGCCGCCAGCGGCACCTCGGGCGCGGGCCGGGCCGCCAAGACCCACCTGCTGGCCAGCGAGGTGGCGGGCGACCTGTCGCCCTACAAGGTCGGCGCCCACCAGCACGTACCCGAGATCAAGCAGGCCACCGGCGCGACCGGGCTGTCGTTCACGCCGGTGCTGGCGCCGATGCCGCGCGGCATCCTGGCCACGGTCACCGCGCGGCCGACCGGCGAGGTGGACCCCCGCGCGGTGCTGGCGCAGGCGTACGCGGACGCGCCCTTCGTGCACCTGCTCCCCGAGGGCCGGTGGCCGCACACCGCCGCCACCCTCGGTGGCAACTCCTGCCACCTCCAGGCCACCGTCGACGTCGACTCCGGTCGGCTGATCGTGGTCGCCGCCCTGGACAACCTCGGCAAGGGCGCCGCCGGCCAGGCGGTGCAGAACGCCAACCTGATGTTCGGTCTGCCCGAGACCACGGGCCTGTCCTGCTTCGGAGTCGCGCCATGACCGTCACCACCCCCGGCGGGTTCCGGGCGGCCGGGGTCGCCGCCGGCCTCAAGACCAGCGGCGCCTCCGACGTGGCCCTGGTGGTCAACGACGGCCCGGACGCCGGGGTCGCCGCGGTCTTCACCAGCAACCGGGTCAAGGCCGCCCCGGTGGTCTGGACCCAGCAGGTGGTCCACGGCGGCCTGGTCCGGGCGGTGGTGCTCAACTCCGGCGGCGCGAACGCCTGCACCGGCCCGGCCGGCTTCCAGGACACCCACGCCACCGCCGAGCACACCGCCGCCGAACTGAGCGCGGTCAGCGGCCGGGAGTACGGCGCCGGTGAGGTGGCCGTCTGCTCCACCGGTCTGATCGGCGAGCGGCTGCCGATGGAGAAGCTCCTGCCGGGAGTGGCCTCGGCGGTGCGGGCCCTGGCCGGTGACGGCGGCGACGCCGCCGCCGAGGCGATCATGACCACCGACAGCCGACCGAAGACCGCCGTGACGCGCGGTGACGGCTGGACCGTCGGTGGCATGGCCAAGGGCGCCGGCATGCTGGCTCCCGGCATGGCCACCATGCTCTGCGTACTCACCACCGACGCGGTGGCCCCGCCGGAGACGCTCGGTGCGGCGCTGCGGGCCGCCACCCGGGTCACCTTCGACCGGGTCGACTCCGACGGCTGCATGTCGACGAACGACACCGTGCTGCTGCTGTCCAGCGGTGCCTCCGGGGTCACGCCGAGCGAGGCGGAGCTGACCGGCGCGGTCACCGCCGCCTGCCACGACCTGGCGAGGCAGTTGCTGGCCGACGCCGAGGGCGCCACGAAGGAGATCGCCATCGAGGTGGTCGGCGCGGCGAACGAGGACGAGGCGGTCGAGGTGGGCCGGTCGGTGGCCCGCAACAACCTGGTGAAGACCGCGCTGTTCGGCAACGACCCGAACTGGGGGCGGATCCTCGCCGCCGTCGGCACGACCGCCGCCACGTTCGAGTCGAACGAGATCGACGTCGCGGTCAACGGGATCTGGATCTGCCGCTCCGGCGCCGCCGCCGAGGACCGGTCCCGCGTCGACCTGACCGGACGCGACGTCACCATCCGCATCGACCTGCACGCCGGCGCCGCCGAGGCGACGGTGTGGACCAACGACCTGTCGCACGGGTACGTGCACGAGAACTCGGCGTACTCGACGTGAGCGCGAGGAACGCAGCGAAGCGGAGTCCCGCAGTCGCGAACAGAAGGTCAGCGACGTGAGCGCGAGGAACGCAGCGAAGCGGAGTCCCGCAGTCGCGAACAGAAGGTCAGCGACGTGAGCGCGAGGAATGCAGCGAAGCGGAGTCCCGCAGTCGCGAACAGAAGGTCAGCGACGTGATCTATTACGGAAGGCCGGTCCGGTGACCCTGACCTCGGATCTGACCCGCGCCCAGGAGAAGGCCGCCACCCTGATCGAGGCACTGCCCTGGCTGGCCCGTTTCTCCGGCTCCACGGTGGTGGTCAAGTACGGCGGCAACGCCATGGTCGACCCCGAGTTGCAGCGGGCCTTCGCCGCCGACATGGTGTTCCTGCGCTACGTCGGGCTCAAGCCGGTGGTGGTGCACGGCGGGGGGCCGCAGATCTCGGCGATGCTCGGTCGGCTCGGCATCGACAGCGAGTTCCGGGGCGGCCTGCGGGTGACCACCCCGGAGGCGATGGACGTGGTCCGGATGGTGCTGGTCGGGCAGGTCGGCCGGGAACTGGTCGGGCTGATCAACGCGCACGGCCCGTTCGCGGTCGGGCTCTCCGGCGAGGACGCCGGGCTGTTCACGGCGGTACGCCGGCACGCGTACGTGGACGGCGAAGCGGTCGACGTGGGTCAGGTCGGCGACGTCGAGTCGGTGGACGTCTCGGCGGTGGACGACCTGATCGGAGCGGGCCGGATTCCGGTGATCTCCACCGTGGCGCCGGACGTGGACGGGGTGCTGCACAACCTCAACGCGGACACCGCCGCCGCCGCGCTGGCGGTCGCGCTGCGCGCCCGCAAGCTGGTCGTGCTCACCGACGTGCCCGGCCTGTACGCCGACTGGCCGGACACCTCCAGCCTGGTCAGCGAGATCGGCACCACCGAGCTGGCCGCACTGCTGCCGTCGCTGGAGTCGGGCATGGTGCCCAAGATGGAGGCCTGCCTGCGCGCGGTCAGCGGGGGCGTACCCGCGGCCCACGTGGTCGACGGTCGGGTCGCGCACTCCACCCTGTTGGAAGTTTTCACCTCGGAAGGCTTCGGGACGATGGTGATCCCCTCATGAGCGGGCGGAGTGCCGGCATGACGCTGGTCGAGCGGTGGCGGCAGTCGATGATGGACAACTACGGCACGCCGCCGCTGGCCCTGGTGTCCGGTTCCGGCGCCGTGGTCACGGACGAGGCCGGTCGGGAGTACGTGGACCTGCTCGGCGGCATCGCCGTCAACTCCCTCGGGCACGCGCACCCGGCCGTGGTGGCCGCCGTGTCGAAGCAGGTCGCCACGCTCGGGCACGTCTCCAACCTGTACGTCGCCGAACCCCCGGTGGCCCTGGCGGAGCTGCTGCTGGCCCTGGCCGGACGCCCGGGTCGGGTGTTCTTCGCCAACTCCGGCGCCGAGGCCAACGAGGCGGCGTTCAAGCTGTCCCGGCGTACCGGCCGCACCCACGTGGTCGCCACCGTCGGTGGTTTCCACGGCCGGACCATGGGTGCCCTGGCGTTGACCGGTCAGCCGGCCAAGGCCGACCCGTTCCGTCCGCTTCCCGGCGAGGTCGACCACGTCCCGTACGGTGACGTCGCCGCCCTTGAGGCGACGGTGACCGACGCGACCGCGATGGTGATCCTGGAGCCGATCCAGGGCGAGAGCGGCGTGGTGGTCCCACCGGCCGGCTACCTCGCCGCCGCCCGGCGGATCACCGCCCGGCACGGCGCGCTGCTGGTGGTCGACGAGGTGCAGACCGGTGTCGGTCGCACCGGACACTGGTACGCGCACCAGGCCGAGGGTGTCGAGCCGGACGTGGTGACCCTGGCCAAGGGGCTCGGCGGCGGACTGCCGATCGGTGCCACCCTGGCCTTCGGCCCGGCTGCGGACCTGCTGGTCGCCGGGTCGCACGGCAGCACGTTCGGCGGCAACCCGGTGAGCTGCGCCGCCGCGCTCGCGGTGATCTCCACGATCGCCCACGAGGGGCTGCTCGACCACGTCAAGCGGATCGGGGAGCGGCTGCGCCGGGGCATCGAGGGGCTCGGGCATCCGCTGGTCGGCGGGGTGCGGGGCGCCGGGCTGCTGCTCGGCGTGACCCTGACCGCGCCGGTGTCGGCCGCCGCCGCCGAGGCGCTGCGCGGCGCCGGTTTCCTGGTGAACCCGATCCAGCCGGACGTGCTCCGGCTGGCCCCGCCGCTGATCCTCACCGCCGACCAGGCCGACGCGTTCCTGGCCGCGCTGCCCCTCGCCCTCGACGCGGTGACGCCCACCCCCGGCCCGGCCGGTGACCTCGACCCGACGGAGGCCAAGGCATGACCCGGCACTTCCTGCGTGACGACGACCTGTCGCCCGCCGAGCAGGCCGCCGTGCTCGACCTGGCGGCCCGGATGAAGGCCGACCGGTTCGCGTACGCGCCGCTCGCCGGTCCGCGGTCGGTGGCGGTGCTCTTCGACAAGCAGAGCCTGCGGACCCGGATCTCGTTCGACGCCGGCATCGCCGAACTCGGCGGGCACCCGCTGGTGGTGGACACCCAGGTCACCCACTTCGGGCGGGGGGAGACGCTGGCCGACGCGGGGCGGGTGCTGTCCCGCTACGTGGCCGCGATCGTGCTGCGGACGCACGGTGACGACCGGATCGCCGAGGTCGCCGAGGGGGCCACCGTGCCGGTGGTCAACGCGCTGACCGACGGCTTCCACCCCTGCCAGCTCCTGGCCGACCTGCTGACCGTGCGGGAACGCTTCGGCGACACCGCCGGGCGCACCCTGGCGTACGTCGGCGACGCGGCGAACAACATGTCCCACTCGTACCTGCTGGCCGGCGCGACCGCCGGGATGCACGTCCGGGTCGCCGGTCCGGAGGGCTTCGCGCCCGACGCCGACGTGGTGGCCCGTGCCGAGGCGATCGCCGCCGACACCGGCGGCAGCGTCCGGGTGCTCGTCGACCCGGTCGACGCGGTCCGGGACGCCGACGTGGTCGCCACCGACACCTGGGTCTCGATGGGGCAGGAGGGCGACGGGCTGGACCGCGCCACCCCGTTCCTGCCGTACCAGGTCAACGAGGAACTGCTCGGGCACGCCGCACCGACGGTGATCGTGCTGCACTGCCTGCCGGCGCACCGGGGCGAGGAGATCACCGGCGAGGTGCTGGACGGCCCGCGCAGTGCCGTCTTCGACCAGGCGGAGAATCGGCTGCACGCCCAGAAGGCGTTGCTGGCGTTCCTCCTGGAGGAGAAGACATGAGTGCACCGCTGACCCGTGCCGCCCGGCACGCCCGCATCGTCGAGCTGATCCGTGACCGGGCCGTCCGTTCACAGACCGAGCTGGCCGAGTTCCTCGGCGACGAGGGCGTCCAGGTCACCCAGGCCACGCTCTCGCGGGACCTGAAGGAACTGGGGGCGGTCACCGCCCGGGGCGGCGACGGTCGGGCCGTGTACGTCATCCCGGAGGACGGCCACCGGCCGTTGCGCGACGCCGAGGCGGCGCCGGCCCGGCTGGTACGGCTGCTGCGGGAACTGCTCAACGAGGTCGACTCCAGCGGCAACATCGCCGTGCTGCGGACGCCGCCGGGGGCCGCACAGTATCTGGCCAGCGCGTTGGACCGGGCGGGACTGCCGGAGGTGGTCGGCACCATAGCCGGTGACGACACCATCCTCGTGGTGGCCCGCGAATCCGACGGCGGGGCCGCGCTCGGCGAACGGCTCGCCGGCTGGGCCCGTCGCGACGAGTACACCGAAGGGAACACAGCACCATGACCGAGCGGGACTTCGGGCGGGACGCCCGGTGCGGAGCGTCGCGGTGGTGACCGCCAGAATGGGCCAGGTGGACGACAAGAGCCTGACCGAGAACAGCGCGCCCGCCAACCGTACGAGCCTGTGGGGTGGCCGGTTCGCCGGTGGCCCGTCGGAGGCGCTGGCCCGCTTGTCGGTGAGCGTCCAGTTCGACTGGCGGCTGGCCCCGTACGACATCGCCGGTTCGCGGGCCCACGCCCGGGTGCTGGCCGGCGCCGGCCTGCTCGACCCGGACGAACTGGGCCGCATCCTCGCCGCCCTGGACGACCTGGAGGCGGCCTGCGCCTCCGGCGCGTTCCGGCCCACGGTCGACGACGAGGACGTGCACACCGCCCTGGAACGCGGGCTGCTGGAACGGCTCGGCAGCCTCGGCGGCAAGCTGCGCGCCGGCCGGTCCCGCAACGACCAGGTCGCCACCGACCTGCGGCTCTATCTGCGCGACCACGCCCGGGGGGTGGCGTCGCGGCTGGTCGAGCTGGCCGAGGCGCTGGTGGAGCAGGCCGAGCGGCACGTGGACACCGCCGCGCCCGGGATGACGCACCTGCAGCACGCCCAGCCGGTCACCTTCGGTCACTGGCTGCTCGCCCACGTGCAGCCGCTGCTGCGGGACCTGGAGCGGCTGCGCGACTGGGACCACCGTGCCGCCGTCAGCCCGCTCGGCGCGGGCGCGCTGGCCGGGTCGGGGCTGCCGCTGGACCCGGTGGCGGTCTCCAAGGAGTTGGGTTTCCGCACCTCGTTCGCCAACTCGATGGACGCGGTCGCGGACCGGGACTTCGTCGCCGAGTTCCTCTTCATCACGGCGCTGGTCGGCGTGCACCTGTCCCGCCTCGGCGAGGAGGTGGTGCTCTGGACGTCGCACGAGTTCGGCTGGGTGGAGCTGGACGACGCCTTCGCCACCGGCTCCTCGATCATGCCGCAGAAGAAGAACGCGGACATCGCCGAGCTGGCCCGGGGCAAGTCGGGACGGCTGGTCGGTGGGCTGGTCGCGGTGCTGACCATGCTCAAGGGTCTGCCCATGACGTACGACCGGGACATGCAGGAGGACAAGGAGCCGGCCTTCGACGCGGTCGACACCCTGGAACTGCTGCTGCCGGCCCTGGCCGGGATGATCTCCACCATGACGGTACGCGTCGACCGCCTGGTCGCCGCCGCGCCGGTGGGCTTCTCGTTGGCCACCGAGGTGGCCGACTGGCTGGTCCGCAAGGGTGTGCCGTTCCGCGACGCGCACGAGATCACCGGCAAGCTGGTGGCGCTCTGCGCGGTCCGGGACTGTGCCCTGGACGAGGTCTCCGACGACGACCTGGCCACGGTCAGCGAGCACCTCGACCCGAGCGTGCGCGACGTGCTGTCGGTCCGCTCGGCGCTGGCCGCCCGGATCACGCCCGGCTCGACCGGCCCCGGCCCGGTCGCCGACCAGCTCGCCACCGCCGCCGACCGGTTGGCCGGTTGGCGGGAGTGGGCGGCGGAGCAGGTCGTACCCCGCTGAGGCGGACGGCCCGGCCGACATCGGCCGGGCCGTCCGCTCGTTTCCCCAGTACGTCGGCTTCGGAGGACGGGCTCGTCGCTCCGGGTACTTGTGGTTGGTGTCCTTTCGAGCTGAACCGTTCGTGCTGTCGGGCCTGGGGCCCGCCGGTGGTGGCGACCTCCGGGGCAGGGTGCTGCGACCCTGGTGCAGCACCCGGCTCAGTCGGCGGCCTGGTCCGGTCGGGTGCGGGCGGCCAGCCGGTCGTAGCGCTGGCGGGCGGCCTGGGCGCTGCCCAGGCCGAGTCCGTGCCCGATCGCCTGCCAGGTCAGCCCACGGCTGCGCGCGAGGTCCAGCAGTCCCGCCTCCATGGTGTCGATCTCCGCCCGCAGGTGCGGGAAAAGGGTCAGCGCGGCGAGCAGGTCTCCCTCGTCGACCGGTTCCTCACCGTTCGTAGCTTCGGCGGCCCCGGCGGCCAGGGCCAACACCACGGCGATCGCCGCGTACGGATCGGCCGCGTACGGGTTGGTGTGTCGACGGCGCTGGGCCTCGGTGGCGGCGTGCCGCTCGGTGAGCCGGTGCAGGGCCGCGTAGGTGCGGTGGGCCGGATCCTGGGCTGCCTGTGCTGAGGTGCGGGCGGAGGCGGTCATGCCCCCAGTCCACTACTTCAACGAAGCGTTGTCAACAAGGTGTTGAGCCCTTGAGGTCGGAGGGGCGTCGATCGGCGGGCGTCGGTGGGGCGTCGCTTGTCCATCGAGGCGCCTGTCGAGCGGACCGCAGCAGCGGATCGGGCATAGCCGTCCGCACCTGGGGGCGGGCGATAGCGCCGACGGTTCAGCTCGAAAGGCGACCAGGAGGAGCACCGCAGGCCCGATTCGTCGAGGGTGCGCTCCCGCCGAGGGGTGGGATCGACATGCCGACCGTCTCAGCCGAGCGCGATGTCGTCCCGGACATGTTCGGCCGCGACCTGGACTCCCAGGTCATACCCGGGACGGACCATGCTGGGCTCTCCGAGACGTCGGCGCGTGGTTGCCGATCGAACCCCGGTCGCGGTTACCTGGACGGGTGGACCACTCCTGGCTGACCGCGCCCGCCGCCGAGATCGCCGAGACCGCGCGCAGGCTGCTGGGCTGGGAGGTCTCGGCCGGCGGCGTTCGGATCAGGCTGACCGAGGTCGAGGCGTACGCCGGGACGGGCGAGGACCCGGCCTCACACGCCCACCGGGGGCCGACACCGCGTACGAAGGTCATGTTCGGTCCGGCGGGCCACGCCTACACGTACTTCGTCTTCGGGATGCACTGGTGCCTCAACGTGGTCTGCGGGCGCGAGGGGGAGGCGGCGGCGGTCCTGCTGCGGGCCGGTGCGGTGGTCGACGGGGTGGATCTCGCCCGCAAGCGTCGCGGCGAGGTGCCCGACCGGGACCTGGCGCGCGGCCCGGCCCGGTTGGTGGTGGCGCTGGGGCTCGACGCGACGGCTAACGGCACCAACCTCGTCGACGGCAGCGGGCCGTTGCTGCTGACTCCGCCGACGCGTCCGGTCGCGCCGTCCGAGGTCTCCGCCGGCCCCCGCGTCGGCGTGGCCGCCGCCCACGACGTCCCCTGGCGCTTCTGGATCACCGGTGACCCGACGGTCAGCACCTACCGTCGCCACGTGCCCCGGCGACGGCACTGACTCGGGTCTGCCAGGCCGCTCTATCCGACCGCGGTGCGGACACCGAGACCGACCAGGAGCGCGCCGGTCAGCCGGTCCAGTGCCCGGCGGACCCGGAGGGTGCGCAGCAGCCGGGCCGCCGCACCCGAGACCACGGTCCAGCCGGCGAGCCAGCAGGTGTGCAGCACCGCGTGCGCCGAGGCCAGCACCAGCATCGGCACCAGCACGGAGCGGTGGGAGCCGAGGAACTGCGGGGCCAGGGTCAGGTAGACGGCGGCGGCCTTGGGGTTGAGCACGGTGCCGAGCAGCCCCTGCGCGTACGGATGGTGCCCGCGCCACGGCAGGCGCCGGGGCCGGCGGACGGTGGCCGGGCCGTCGGACAGAGCAGAGCCGTCGGACAGCGCAGGGCCGTCGGGCGGGGCAGAACCGGTCGGGTGTCGGCGACGGATCGTCGACCACAGCAGCCACAGCCCGAACCCGACCAGATAGGCGGCGCCGAGCAGCTTCACCGTCCAGAACGCCTGCGACGAGCGCAGCACCAGAGCGGCGAGGCCGATGGCCGCGAGCGTGCCGTGCACGTAGATCCCGGTGACCGTACCCAGGATCACCCACCAGCCCTGCCGGGGCCCACCGGCGGCGACCCGCGAGACGACCAGGGTCAGGCTGGTGCCCGGGGTCAGGGTGATCGGCGCGACGGCGACGAGGAAGCCGAGCACGGCGACCCTGTCCAACCTCAGACCACCACGCGGTAGTGGGTGGTGAACAGTCCCGCGTCGTCGTACACGTGGAACGCCACCCCGGGTGGCTGGCGCAGGTCGACCAGCGGTCCGTCACCCTCCCAGGGCAGTCGGAGCGTGGAGACGACGCCGGGCGCGATCCGCAGGGGTCGGCCGGCGAAGGTGCTCGCGGCGGCGGTGTGGAAGTGGCCGGTGAGCACGGCGACGACCTGTGGGTGGGCGGCCAGCAGGTCGGCCAGCGGCGCGGTGGGGGAGAGCCGCATCGAGTCGACGACGGGGTGGTGCAGGGCGACCGGCGGGTGGTGGAAGGAGACGAAGACCGGAGTCCCGGCCGGCACCGAGCCGAGTTGTCCGGCGAGCCACTCCATGGTCTCCTCGTCGAGGTGACCGTCGTTCTCGCCCGGGATCGACGAGTCCGCGAGCAGGAAGACCGCGCCGGCGACGTCGTGCCGGGTGTTGATCGGGCCGTCGCCGCCGCCCGCGTCGCCGAGCAGACCCTTGCGGTACGCGTCGCGCACGTCGTGGTTGCCGGGGCAGACCATCACCGGCAGTGGCGACGCGAAGAGTTCCGCGGCGAGCCGGTACTCGGCCTCCTCGCCGTGGTCGGCGATGTCCCCGCTGATCAGGATCGCGTCGACCGGTCGGGGCAGGGCGTGCAGGTGGTCCATCACCCGGGCGGTCCGCTCGGCCGAGCGGGGATGACTGTCGAGGTGCGTGTCGCTGAGGTGGGCGATGACGAGCACAGCAATCCCCTAATGGTTGTAGCGTCCGCAAGCATTAGGGAAACTACACTCGATCGCACGGGGCGCGTCAAGCAGGACCTGAGGAGGCCCGATGTCACAGCAGCTCGTGCTCGCCCTGGCGAGCACCATCCGGCACGACGGCAACGGGGGCGTGGCCGACGACCTCGCGGACGTGGCCGGGCTGGCGGCCTGGCTCCGGGAGCAGGCCGAACCGCTGCGGGAGTACGCCGCCGAGCCCTTCGCCGGTACGCCGGACGAGCACCTGCGGCGCGACGTGGTAGCCGTACGCCGTGCCGTCCGGGCACTCTTCGCGCACGCGGTCCGTCCGGGGCCGCCCAGCCGGGCCGACTCCTCGACGTTGATGCCCGTGCCGGACGCCGTCGAGCGACTCAACGAGGATGCCGGCCGGCTGCCCGTGCGGCCGGTGCTGAGCTGGCCGGACGGGTCGACGCCGACGATCGCCTGGCGGGGTGCCGCGACCGACGCCCGGCGGTGGCTCGTCGCGGTGCTGGCCCGGGCGGCGATCGAGTTCCTCACCGGCCCGGCCCGCACCCACCTGCTCGCCTGCCCGGCGCCGCGCTGCGTGCGCTACTTCGTGAAGGACCATCCGCGCCAGGCGTGGTGCAAGCCGTCCTGCGGCAACCGTGCCCGGGTGTCCCGGCACTACCAGCGCCACGCGGCGAGCCCGACGGTTCCGTAGTGTTTCGGCGGCGTCCTCGGCTTCCCGGCGGCGTCCTCGGCCGGGCGGATGAGCGCGGCGTGACGGGGGACACTGGTGGGGGCCGGGGTTACGGAATAGTTGACGAGTCAAATATGTTGTCCGCGACGCCGGGTACGAACCGCCCGGGTCGGACGACACGAGGAGCTGTCATGCAGTTCGGAGTCTTCACCGTCGGCGACGTCACGGTCGACCCGACCACCGGTCGTGAGCCGACCGAGGCGGAGCGGATCAAGGCGATGGTGGCCATCGCGCTCAAGGCCGAGGAGGTCGGTCTCGACGTCTTCGCCACCGGCGAGCACCACAACCCGCCGTTCGTGCCCTCGTCGCCCACCACCATGCTCGGCTACATCGCCGCCCGCACGGAGCGGCTGCTGCTGTCCACCGCGACCACGCTGATCACCACCAACGACCCGGTGAAGATCGCCGAGGACTACGCGATGCTCCAGCACCTGGCCGACGGCCGGGTCGACCTGATGATGGGGCGCGGCAACACCGGCCCGGTCTACCCATGGTTCGGGCAGGACATCCGCAACGGCATCCCGCTCGCCATCGAGAACTACGACCTGCTGCGCCGGCTCTGGCGGGAGGACGTGGTCGACTGGTCGGGCAAGTTCCGTACCCCGTTGCAGTCGTTCACCTCGACGCCGCGACCGCTCGACGGCGTGCCGCCCTTCGTCTGGCACGGCTCGATCCGCAGCCCCGAGATCGCCGAGCAGGCCGCGTACTACGGCGACGGGTACTTCGCCAACCACATCTTCTGGCCGGCCGAGCACACCCGCCGGATGGTGGGCCTCTACCGGCAGCGTTTCGCGCACTACGGCCACGGCTCCGCCGACCAGGCCATCGTCGGCCTCGGCGGGCAGGTGTTCCTGCGCCGCAACTCCCAGGACGCGGTCCGCGAGTTCCGGCCGTACTTCGACAACGCGCCGGTCTACGGGCACGGCCCCTCGCTGGAGGAGTTCACCTCGCAGACGCCGCTGACCGTGGGCAGCCCGCAGCAGGTGATCGACCGGACCCTCGGGTTCCGGGAGTACGTGGGCGACTACCAGCGTCAGCTCTTCCTGGTCGACCACGCCGGCCTGCCACTGAAGACGGTGCTGGAGCAGCTCGACCTGCTCGGCGAGGAGGTCGTGCCGGTGCTGCGCAAGGAGTTCGAGTCGCTGCGGCCCGCCCACGTACCTGCGGCACCGACGCACGCCTCGCTGCGCGCCGCCGCCGAGCGGGCCGCCTCGGGCGGCGACGCGCTGGCCGGCGCCGCGTCGGCGGAGGGGGAGCGGTGACCGTACGCGCGATCGCCGTCGTCTCGGCCGGCCTCAGCCAGCCGTCGTCGACCCGGTTGCTCGCCGACCAGCTCGCCACGGCCACCCGTGACGAGCTGGTCGGGCGCGGCGAGCAGGTCGAGCTGCACCACGTCGAGTTGCGCGAGTACGCCCACGACATCGTCAACCACCTGCTCACCGGGTTCGCCCCGGACGCCCTGCGGCAGGTGCTCGACCAGGTCACCGGCGCGGACGGGCTGATCGCCGTGACGCCGATCTTCAACGCCTCGTACAGCGGCCTGTTCAAGTCGTTCTTCGACCTGCTCGACGCCGACGCGCTGGGCGGACGGCCGGTGCTGATCGGGGCCACCGGTGGCACCGCCCGGCACTCCCTCGCGCTGGAGCACGCGCTCCGCCCGATGTTCGCCTACCTGCGGTCGGTGGTGACGCCGACGGCGGTGTTCGCCGCCTCCGAGGACTGGTCCGGCGGTACGGCCGAGGGCGCGCTGCGGTCCCGGATCACCCGTGCCGCCGGTGAACTCGCCGAGCAGGTGCACCGTGCCGCTCCGTCGAGCGGGCCGGCCGACCCGTTCGCGCTCGGCACCGACTTCGAGCGGCTGCTGCGCGGCGGCAATTCCTGACCGTACGACGCGGACGCCCTCGCCGTGACCACGGCGAGGGCGTCGGTGACTCAGACCTCCGGTCCGTGCGGGTGGGCGACCAGCACCGGGCAGCGGGCGTGCTGCACCAGCGCCTGGCTGACCGAGCCGAGCAGCAGGCCGGCGAAGCCGCCCCGACCACGGGAGCCCGCCACCACCAGGGCCGCGTCGGACGTCGCCTCGATCAGCGCCTGGTCCGGCTTCGCCGCGGTGATCAACCGCTCCGCCACGGTCAGCCCCGGGTGGCTGCCCCGGGCCGAGGCCGCCGCCGTGGCCAGCAGTGCCGCCGCCTCCCCGCCGTCGTCCGTGTGTCGCTCGTCGGCGACGTGCGCCAGCACCAGCGTGCCGCCGCGCCGGACCGCCTCCTCGGCGCCGTACCCGAGGGCCAGTTCGGCCGACTCGGAGCCGTCCACCCCGACCAGCACCGGCCCCTCCGTCGGCAGGGGACGGTCCGGCGGCCGGACCACCAGCACCGGACAGTGGCCGTGCGCGGCGACCTGGGTGCCGACCGAACCGAGCAGCAGCCCCGCGAAGCCGCCGAGACCCCGGCTGCCCACCACGACCAGTTCCGCCCGCCGGGACTCCTCGACAAGCGTCGCGCCTGGGCCTCCGGCCACCTGGCGTACCTCGACGGTGAGCCCCGGCCACCGGTCGGCCAGCTCGGCGGAGGTCTGTTCGAGCATCTTCCGGCCGTCCTCGGTCGGTGCCGGCACCCCCACCTCGTACGGGTTGATCGGCACCCCGTAGCCGAGCGGGTGCAGGTAACCGTGCACCAGGTGCAGCGGGCGGGACCGCCAGACCGCGGCCTGTGCCGCGTGTTCCGCGGCGACCAGGCTCGGCGGTGATCCGTCCACCCCCACCACGACAGGTCGATTCATCGGCCCTCCAGATTCGCCTCTGCCCAATTGTCGGGGCCGTCCCCGGCCGGGACCGGCCCCGACACACCATGCCCGCTCGCTACCAGCCTGACCCACCCGGCGCGGCCACGGTCCGTGGACCACGGTTCCGGTCCGGGTGGCCGGGTCGGCCGGCGGACTCCGCGAGATCACCGACCGCGACCAGCCCCAGCGGACGCAACCCGACCGGGTGGGCGGTGTCGACCGGTGCCGTCCCCACCAGGGCCGCCGCCAGCGCCAGCACCCGCAGCCCGGTGTCGGCCATCCGCTGCGCGGCGGCGGTCAGGGTGGTCACGTCCCCGTCGACGGCGTCGAGCAGCGGCATGCGCAGCACCCCCTCCGGCGTACCCGTGCAGACCACCAGGTACCGGCGGTCGCAGCAGCGGTGCACCATGGTCGTCCGGCGCAACCGGCGGTCGAAGGGGCGGGCGGCGATCCGTGGCCAGGCCGTCCGGGTGGAGACCGGGTCCAGCCCGCAACGGGCCGCGAAGGTCACCAGCGCCGCCTCCACCGGATCGCCGACGGCGTACCAGTCCGGTCGGTCGGCGTCCGGCGGGGCCACCGAGGCGTCGGCGCAGAGCAGCCCGGCCCGCGCCAGCCGGCGCAGCTCGTCCGGCACGGCCACCGGTGTGCCGTCGCGGTGCACGCCGCCGAACGGGGCGTACCCGGTGCCGGTCACGTCGAAGCGGTCGCCGTCCGGGGTGACCACGTGCCGTACCGCCCACCGCCTCTCGGTGCGGGCGCCGCGCGCCCCCTCCACGACCACGCCGGTGCGCGCCGTCGTCGTCCCGCCGGTGACCTGGACCTGTCCGGCCAACGTCCGCTCCGCCCTGTGCCGGGGCCGTCCCGCTGACGGCTCTCCCGGTGCCAGCCTGGTCCGGTCCGACGCCGGGCGGCAGGGGCGATCCGCCCGCGTGGCCCGGGACCAACGGCCCTGCCCGACCGAAGGAGTCACTGCGTATCGTCTGAGGAATGACCGACGACCTGCGGCTGCGGCCCGTCGGCGAGGACGACCTGCCGGAGTTCTACGCCCACCAGCTCGACCTCGAGGCCAACCGGATGGCCGCCTTCGGTCCGGCGGACCCCGCAGACCCGCGGGTGTTCGCCGCGCGCTGGGTCCGGATCCTGACCGACCCGGACATCGTGTCCCGCACCGCGACCGTCGGGGACACCGTGGTCGGTTACGTGCTGGCCTTTCCCGTCGGGGACCGCACCGAGGTCAGCTACTGGATCGATCCGGCCCGGTGGGGCCGGGGCCACGCCACGCGGGCACTCGGCGCGCTGCTGGAGGAGGTGACCCGACGGCCGCTGCACGCGCGCGCGGCGGTCGACAACGCCGGCTCGCTGACCGTGCTGCGTCGCTGCGGGTTCGTCGTGCGCGGCACCGACCGGGGGTACGCCCCGGCCCGCGACCAGGAGGTCGACGAGTACGTCCTGGAACTGCCCGCCTGAGCGTCCGCCCCGCCTGACCGTCCGCCCCGCCGGGGCGTTGACCTGGGCGGCGACTACCCTCGCGGGGTGAACTGGCTGGATCTCGTCGGCTGGGCCGGCTCCGCGTTGCTGGTCTGGTCGCTGCTGCAGACGCGCATCCTGCGGCTGCGCGCCCTCAACCTGGTCGGCTGTTTCGTGCTGATCGGCTACAACGCCGCCGTGCAGGTGTGGCCCATGGTGGGGCTGAACGTCGTGCTGGCCGTGATCAACGTGTGGTACCTGCGCGGGCTGCTCACCACCCGGCACGACGAGCAGACCTACCAGGTGGTCGAGGTCGGTGCCGACGACGCCTTCCTGGCCCACACGCTGCGGGTACACGCCGCCGACATCGCCCGGTTCAACCCCGGTTTCCACCCGGGGCGGGTGGCCGGCCGCACGGCCTTCCTGGTGGTACGCGCCGACGAGATGGTCGGCGTGGTGCTGGCCCGGGACGTCGGCGACGGCGTCGCCCAGATCGACCTCGACTACGTCACCCCGCCGTTTCGCGACTTCACCCCGGGGGAGTTCGTCTACCGGCGCAGCAGCCTCTTCACCGAGCGTGGTTTCCGCCGTGTGGTCAGCCCACCGGGCATGGTCGGCGCGTACTACCACCGGCTCGGCTTCCGCCGGGAGGGCGACTCGTTCGTGCTGGACCTGCCGGCACCGACGGTGCCGTCGAGCTGACCTTCCGCGTCGGTGCCGCGCCCGGTCGGAAGCCTCCTTCCGATACCAGGATTCGGCGTCGGGACGACGGGGAATTGGCACCGCTACGCCGCGGGGCCTCCGCCGGCGACGCCACCCGGCGTGGTCCAGTGAGGGAGAGAACCGGGCGTGCAGAGCTACTGGAGCCAGCTGGCCCTGGTCGGAGTCCTGATCGTGATCAACGCGATCTTCGCCGGTAGTGAGCTGGCACTGGTGTCGCTGCGGGACAGCCAGGTCCAGCGGCTGGAGCGCACCGGCCGGGCCGGACAGGTGCTGGCCCGGCTCGCCCGGGACCCGAACCGCTTCCTGGCCACCATCCAGATCGGCATCACCCTGGCCGGCTTCCTCGCCTCGGCCGCCGCCGCCGTGTCGCTGGCCCGGCCGCTGGTGCCACTGCTGGACGACGTCTTCGGCCGGGCCGCCGAGATGGTCGCGATCGTCCTGGTCACGCTGGTGCTGACCTTCGTCACCCTGGTCTTCGGCGAACTGGCCCCGAAGCGGATCGCGATGCAGGTGCCGGAGCGCTGGGCGCTGCTGGTCGCCCGCCCCCTCGATCTGCTCGCCGCCCTCACCCGGCCGGTGGTGTGGGTGCTCGGTGCCACCAGCGACCTGGTGGTGAAGCTGTTCGGGCTCGACCCGAAGCCGGAACCGGACGAGATCAGCCCCGACGAGCTGCGGGACATCGTCTCCGGCCACCACGGCTTCACCAAGGAACAGCAGACCATCATCGCCGGGGCAGTGGAGATCGCCGACCGCCGGCTGCGCGCCGTGCTGGTGCCCCGGCTGCGGGTCTTCTGTCTGGACAGCGGCACCACCGCCGAGGACGCCCGGCTGGTGCTCGCCGCGTCCGGGCACTCCCGGGCGCCGGTGGTCCGGCACGGCGGGCTGGACGAGGCGGTCGGCGTCATCCACCTGCGCGACCTGGTCGGCGTCCGCGACGACCGGCCCGTCGACGAGTACGTCCGCCCGCCCATGCTGCTGCCCGACTCGGTGCCGGTGGTCGACGCGCTGCGCCAGTTCAAGGCCGAACGGCAGCACATGGCGCTGGTCGTGGACGAGCGGGGCGCCGTGGACGGCATCGTCACGCTGGAGGACATCCTGGAGGAGATCGTCGGCGAGATCTACGACGAGACCGACCGGGACGTGCGCTCGGTGCGCACCGAGCCGGACGGTGCGCTGCTGCTGCCCGGCACCTTCCCGGTGCACGACCTGCCGGACATCTCCGTGGAGCTGCCCAGCCGCCCGGAGGGCGACTACACCACCATCGCCGGCCTGGTCCTGGCGGCGCTGGGCCGCATCCCCGGGCAGGGCGAGCACGTGACCGTCGACGGCTGGCTGCTGGAGGTCACCGAGGTCGACACCCGGGCCATCCACGGGATGCGGCTGTGCCGCCCCGGCGACCCGGACACCCCGGCCGCCTCCGCCGAGCAGTCCTCGACCGACCCGGCGGAGCACGCGCCGGCCGACGCGCAGGCCTCATCGGTGGCGGAGCCCGCGCAGGCGTCATCGGTGGTGGAGCCCGCGCGGGCCGCGACGCCGGAAGAGCGGACCGTGCTGGACGGCACCAGGCCCTGAGGCTCGCCTGCTCTCATGGCACCCGCCTTCGGTCAGCCCGGCGGCACCCCGTCGCCGGGCGGTTCCGGTAGCGGGGGATCCAGCCGGACCCGGTGCAGCGGCACCTGCACGGTGCTGCGGCCGAGTCGCCGGGCCACCGCGCGGAGCGCCCACGGGGCGGACGGATGCCGCTCCGGCCCGATCAGACGCCCGCTCACCCGGCCGTACCAGTGCCGGGTCACCACCAGGTCGGTCAACCGCAGCGGCCCGGCCGGACCACCCCGCACCACCAGGTCGACCACCCGACCCAGCCGCCGGCCGTGCTCGTCGTACACGGTCCGGCCGAGCAGCTCACCCGCTCGCACGCCCGGACCCCGGGATGCGGCCGATCAACCTGCGACGCAGCCATTCCTCCACCGGTGAGGGCGTCAGCTCCTCGGCCGGTACCCGCAGCCGCACCGCGCTGTCGACCCGGTCGACCAGGTCGTACGGGATGCGCAGCGGCGCTACCGGGCGGTCCGTGACGAAGCGTTCGGCGGTGAGCACCAGCATCCGTCCGAGCCGTCCGCCGACCCGTGCGCCGAGCGCGCCGGGCCCGCTGAGCAGCGTGCACAGGTACGGCACGCCGTTCGCGTCGAACGCGAACTCCACGTCGTCCACCTTGCCGACCAGCCGACCCGCCACGTCGACGAGTTGGCGGTCCAGCAGTTGCCGGCTCACCCCGATCCTCACTGTCCCATCCTCGTGCCCACGGCCAGCGGAACGGCGGCGATCGCCGCCGCGACGATGACCAGCAGGATCACCGCGCCGAGCAGGTTGAGTGCCCGCCCGTTGACCCGGTCGCCGAGGTACGTGCGGTCGTTGGCGACCACCAGGATCGGCAGGTACGTCAGCGGCAACGCCACCGCGCTGATGATCAGCATGTACTCGGTGAGCGTCACCGGGTCGATGGTGGTGAGCAGCAGCAGGACCCCGAGCAGCACACTGACCAGCAGCACGGTGTGGAACCGCGCCGCCTCGCGCGGGCTGACCCGCTTGCCCCACTGCCACCCGAAGTACTGCGCGGCGGCGTACGCGGCGGAGAGCCCGGTCTCCAACGCGGCGCCGAAGGTGACGGCGAAGAACGCCAACGCCGCCACCGCCAGTCCGACCGTGCCGAAGGCCAGCACGACCGGGTGGGCGACCTCGTCCAGGCTGCTCACCGTCAACCCGGCCGGCCGCAGCACCACGGCGGCGGTGGCGATCAGCGACAACGCGAGGAACCCGCCGATCGGGAACCCGACCAGCACGCTGAACCGGGCGTCGGCCAGGTCGGCCGCACTCCAGCGTTCCTCCACCCCGCCGGAGGAGAAGAAGAACACCTCGTACGGGCTGACCGTGGAGGCGAACAACGCCACCGCCACGAACCAGTACGCGCCCCAGCCCTGCCCGGAGTCGCTCGGCGAGATCGCGCTGCGGCCGAGCTCCGCCCAATCGGTGGGCAGCCAGAACAGCGCCACCGCGAAGACCACCAGGGTCAACCCGGCGAGTCCGAACACCCGCTCCATCAGCGGGAAGCGCATCCGCCACAGCACCAGCCAGACGGCCGTCCCGGCGATCGGCACCCACACCAGGTACGGCACCCCGGTGGCCAGCCGCAGCGCCAGCGCCACCCCGCCCAGTTCGGCGGCCAGCGTGATCACCGTGACCAGGTACGACGCCGCCAGGTTGACCAGGGCCACCCGCGCGCCGAGCCGTTCCCGGACGAGGTCGAAGACCGCCCGGCCGGTCACCGCCGCGATCCGTCCGGCCATCTCGGCGTACGCGCAGATGGCGACCACCCCGAGCAGCAGCACCCAGGTGTGCGCCATGCCGAATCGCGCGCCGGCCTGCCCGGCGGCGACCAGGTCGCCGATGTCCACGAAACCGCCGACCGCGGACAGGATGCCGAGCGTGGCGGCGAGCAGCTTCCTCACGTCGGCGGCGGGGCGGGCGCGGTCATCGACGCGACCATATCGCCGTTAACGCGTCAATTTTCCACAAAACCGGCATCCGCTGCCGGGCTCAGCCGTGGTCAGGTGCGCGCACCACCGAGCCGCGCCCCGGCGTCGGACGTCCGGTCGGGGTCAGGCGTTCGGGTAGAGGTTCTGCAGGCGTACCTGGCCGCGGGCCACCAGCCGGCCATCCGCGTCGGTGATCTCCACCTGCCAGAGCTGCTGGCTGCGTCCCCGGTGCACCGGGGTGCCCACCGCGGTCAACTCGCCGTCGCGCACCGCCCGCAGGAAGTCCGTCTGGTTGGACACGCCGACGACCTGCCCCCGGTCACCCAGCCACACACCGCCGCCCACGCTGGCCGCCGTCTCCACCACCGCGCAGTAGACCCCGCCGTGCTGGAGCCCGTACGGCTGGTGCAACTCCGGGCGTACCCGCCAGCGAATCGTCACCCGGTCACCGCTGATCTCGGTGAACTCCAGCCCGAGCAGTCCGGCGAAGCCGCTCGACACGTCCGGGAACTCCACGGCAGCCTCCTCGATCTTGGCGTCGTCAGCGTAACCGGAGCGTCGGCACGGGCTGACCCGGTAGGGCCGAACCCGGCCGATGGGGGAGAATCGGTGACCGTGACCGAGAGCAGCCTCCCGCCGCCCCGGCGGGACTCCCTGACCGATGACCTGCGGTGGCGCGGCCTGATCCAGGACTCCACCGACCCCGACGAGCTGCGTGGGCTGCTCGACGGCAGCGGGGCCGCGTTCTATGTCGGCTTCGACCCGACCGCGCCGAGCCTGCACGCCGGCCACCTCATGCAGGTCACCACCGCCCGCCGTCTCCAGCTCGCCGGGCACCGACCGCTCCTGCTGGTCGGCGGCGCGACCGGGCAGATCGGTGACCCGAAGGAGAGCGCGGAGCGGACGCTCAACGCCCCCGAGGTGGTGGCCGGATGGGTGAGCCGCATCCGCGACCAGCTCGCCCCGTTCGTCTCGTACTCCGGGGACAACGCCGCCGAACTGGTCAACAACCTGGACTGGACCGGCGAGATGTCGGTGGTCGAGTTCCTCCGCGACGTCGGCAAGCACTTCCCGGTCAACAAGATGCTGGCTCGCGAGGTGGTGCGGGCCCGGCTGGAGAGCGGGATCAGCTTCACCGAGTTCAGCTACCAACTCCTGCAGGCCAACGACTTCTTCGAGCTGCACCGCCGGCACGGCTGCCAGCTCCAGTTCGGCGGCTCGGACCAGTGGGGCAACATCACCGCGGGCGTGGACTACGTACGCCGTCGCGGGCTCGGCCCGGTCCAGGCCTTCACCACTCCACTGGTCACCAGGTCGGACGGCACGAAGTTCGGCAAGACCGAGGGCGGCGCGGTCTGGCTCGACCCGGAGATGACCAGCCCGTACGCCTTCTACCAGTTCTGGATCAACGTCGACGACCGGGACATCGGCCGTTACCTGCGCTACTTCAGCTTCCGCTCCCGGGAGGAGCTGGAGGCGTTGGAGAAGGAGAGTGCGGAGCGCCCGGCGGGTCGGGCGGCACAACGGGCCCTGGCCGAGGAGTTGACCACCCTGGTCCACGGCGAACGCGAGATGGCGCAGGTGGTCGCCGCCAGCCAGGCGTTGTTCGGGCGGGGCTCGCTGGCCGACCTGACGCCGGTGACGCTGCGCGCCGCGCTCGCCGAGGCCGGCCTGGTACGCCTCGACCACCTACCGGACGTGGCCACCCTGCTCAAGGAGTCCGGCCTGGTGCCGAGCATGAAGGAGGCCCGTCGGGTGATCACCGAGGGTGGTGCCTACCTCAACAACGAGCGGGTGACCGCGGTCGACGCCGTACCCACGGCGCAGGACCTGTTGCACGGGCGGTACCTGGTGCTGCGACGGGGCAAGCGCTCGTTCGCCGGCGTCGAAGTGGCGAGCTGAGCGCGGTGTGACGCGGGACGCGCCCGGCGGATTTGACGATCAATCCGTCGGGCGCGTAACTTTCTCTCTGTCAGCGCGGAACGGACGAAACGGTCGAAAGACCTAAGGCCGGGGTGCTGGTCAACCCCTCGAGTGCGGTGTATACACTCATCGAAACCGAGGCCGGGTGGTGCACCCCGATTCGCCGCGAGGCGGATTTGGCGAGGCGGAACCGACCGGGTAGGGTTGACGACCGGCAGGGAACCGGGCGAGCTAGCGGGAAATCGCAAGCGGCCGGCCTGCCAAAGCCACGAGACGAGCGGCGACAGCCGAACGGATCTGTGGTGCCCGACAAAAGGGTGGAAGCGCGACAAACCAGCGGAAGCGGGTTTGACACGGTTGAAACCAGCGGGTAACGTAGTAAAAGTGCCCGCCGCGAGGTGGGTGCGGGTGATGCCCCGGAGGGGTGCCTGCTGGTGTGGGTGTTCTGATGGTGTGTGGTTGTTCTTTGAGAACTCAACAGGGTGCTTGATAAGCCAGTGCCAAATTGTTTTATGATGCCCCGTGCCAACTTTCGGGTTGGTGGGGATTCCTTTGGCAACAACATTTTGTTGCTGGGGTTTGCTTTTCCAATAGGTTTTTGTTGGAGAGTTTGATCCTGGCTCAGGACGAACGCTGGCGGCGTGCTTAACACATGCAAGTCGAGCGGAAAGGCCCTTCGGGGTACTCGAGCGGCGAACGGGTGAGTAACACGTGAGCAACCTGCCCTAGGCTTTGGGATAACCCTCGGAAACGGGGGCTAATACCGAATATTCACTCATGGGCGCATGTTTGTGGGTGGAAAGTTTTTCGGCTTGGGATGGGCTCGCGGCCTATCAGCTTGTTGGTGGGGTAATGGCCTACCAAGGCGACGACGGGTAGCCGGCCTGAGAGGGCGACCGGCCACACTGGGACTGAGACACGGCCCAGACTCCTACGGGAGGCAGCAGTGGGGAATATTGCACAATGGGCGGAAGCCTGATGCAGCGACGCCGCGTGAGGGATGACGGCCTTCGGGTTGTAAACCTCTTTCAGCAGGGACGAAGCGCAAGTGACGGTACCTGCAGAAGAAGCGCCGGCCAACTACGTGCCAGCAGCCGCGGTAAGACGTAGGGCGCGAGCGTTGTCCGGATTTATTGGGCGTAAAGAGCTCGTAGGCGGCTTGTCGCGTCGACTGTGAAAACCCGTGGCTCAACTGCGGGCCTGCAGTCGATACGGGCAGGCTAGAGTTCGGTAGGGGAGACTGGAATTCCTGGTGTAGCGGTGAAATGCGCAGATATCAGGAGGAACACCGGTGGCGAAGGCGGGTCTCTGGGCCGATACTGACGCTGAGGAGCGAAAGCGTGGGGAGCGAACAGGATTAGATACCCTGGTAGTCCACGCTGTAAACGTTGGGCGCTAGGTGTGGGGGGCCTCTCCGGTTCTCTGTGCCGCAGCTAACGCATTAAGCGCCCCGCCTGGGGAGTACGGCCGCAAGGCTAAAACTCAAAGGAATTGACGGGGGCCCGCACAAGCGGCGGAGCATGCGGATTAATTCGATGCAACGCGAAGAACCTTACCTGGGTTTGACATCGCCGGAAATCCTGCAGAGATGTGGGGTCCTTCGGGGCCGGTGACAGGTGGTGCATGGCTGTCGTCAGCTCGTGTCGTGAGATGTTGGGTTAAGTCCCGCAACGAGCGCAACCCTCGTTCGATGTTGCCAGCGCGTTATGGCGGGGACTCATCGAAGACTGCCGGGGTCAACTCGGAGGAAGGTGGGGATGACGTCAAGTCATCATGCCCCTTATGTCCAGGGCTTCACGCATGCTACAATGGCCGGTACAATGGGCTGCGATACCGTGAGGTGGAGCGAATCCCAAAAAGCCGGTCTCAGTTCGGATCGGGGTCTGCAACTCGACCCCGTGAAGTCGGAGTCGCTAGTAATCGCAGATCAGCAACGCTGCGGTGAATACGTTCCCGGGCCTTGTACACACCGCCCGTCACGTCACGAAAGTCGGCAACACCCGAAGCCGGTGGCCCAACCCTTGTGGAGGGAGCCGTCGAAGGTGGGGCTGGCGATTGGGACGAAGTCGTAACAAGGTAGCCGTACCGGAAGGTGCGGCTGGATCACCTCCTTTCTAAGGAGCACCATCCGGCGAAAGCTGGTATGGAGCCCGCGACCTGCGAATGTCGGGTCGGGGTGCTCAATTGGCGGAGACACTGGCGAGTTTTCTTTCGGCAACGGCCGGCAGGTTCGAGTACGGCCATCTCTTTGCGGGGGTGGTGTGGAAAGAGTTCTGCTGGTGCGGCTGTGGGGGAATGATTAGCACCCTGTTGAGTCCTGAAGGAACAACCCTTTGGTGTTGTTTGCTTCAGAACCGATGGTCGGGACGTGATGTTCCGGATTGGTTTCCAGGCATGACCTGGTGTGGCATACCGCCGGCGGTGGTCGGGTTTGGTGTCGCGCTGTGGGTTGTGGGTTGGTTGTTTGTTGAGAATTGCACAGTGGACGCGAGCATCTTTGTGGTCAAGTTGTCAGCTGTGGGTTGTGGGTTGGTTGTTTGTTGAGAATTGCACAGTGGACGCGAGCATCTTTGTGGTCAAGTTGTCAAGGGCGAACGGTGAATGCCTTGGCACCAGGAGCCGATGAAGGACGTGGGAGGCCGCGATAGGCCTGGGGGAGCTGTCAACCGAGCTGTGATCCCAGGGTGTCCGAATGGGGTAACCCGGCATCAGTCATGTGATGTCACCTGCACCTGAACTCATAGGGTGTGTGGAGGGAACGCGGGGAAGTGAAACATCTCAGTACCCGTAGGAAGAGAAAACAAATAGTGATTCCGTGAGTAGTGGCGAGCGAAAGCGGATTTAGGCTAAACCGGTTGCGTGTGATACCTGTCAGGGGTTGCGTGGTCGGGGTTGTGGGACTCTGTGTGGTGAGCTGACACTCATCGAAGAAGTTACAAAACCAGTTGTTAGTCGAATGGTCTGGAATGGCCGACCGTAGACGGTGAAAGTCCGGTAGGTGAAAGCAGCTGGTCTTCTATGGATGTTCCCGAGTAGCGGCGGACTCCTGAAATCTGCCGTGAATCTGCCAGGACCACCTGGTAAGCCTGAATACTTCCTGGTGACCGATAGCGGACGAGTACCGTGAGGGAATGGTGAAAAGTACCCCGGGAGGGGAGTGAAATAGTACCTGAAACCGTTCGCCTACAATCCGTCGGAGCCTTGAGGGGTGACGGCGTGCCTTTTGAAGAATGAGCCTGCGAGTTAGTGGCATGTGGCGAGGTTAACCCGTGTGGGGGAGCCGTAGCGAAAGCGAGTCTGAAGAGGGCGTTTGAGTCGCATGTTCTAGACCCGAAGCGGAGTGATCTAGCCATGGGCAGGCTGAAGCGCGGGTAAGACCGTGTGGAGGGCCGAACCCACCAACGTTGAAAAGTTGGGGGATGACCTGTGGTTAGGGGTGAAAGGCCAATCAAACTCCGTGATAGCTGGTTCTCCCCGAAATGCATTTAGGTGCAGCGTCGCGTGTTTCTTGCCGGAGGTAGAGCACTGGATGGTCTAGGGGGCCCACAAGCTTACCGAAATCAGCCAAACTCCGAATGCCGGTAAGTGAGAGCGCGGCAGTGAGACTGCGGGGGATAAGCTTCGTAGTCGAGAGGGAAACAGCCCAGATCACCAGCTAAGGCCCCTAAGCGTGTGCTAAGTGGAAAAGGATGTGGGGTCGCACAGACAACCAGGAGGTTGGCTTAGAAGCAGCCACCCTTTAAAGAGTGCGTAATAGCTCACTGGTCAAGTGGTTCCGCGCCGACAATGTAGCGGGGCTCAAGTACACCGCCGAAGCTGTGGCATTCACACGTGTGCTTCGCAGGATTCTTTCGGGTTTCTTGTGCAGGTGTGTGGATGGGTAGGGGAGCGTCGTGCCGGGGGTGAAGCAGCCGAGTGATCGAGTTGTGGACGCGGCACGAGTGAGAATGCAGGCATGAGTAGCGAAAGAAGGGTGAGAAACCCTTCCGCCGGATGACCAAGGGTTCCAGGGCCAGGTTAATCCGCCCTGGGTGAGTCGGGACCTAAGGCGAGGCCGAGAGGCGTAGTCGATGGACAACGGGTTGATATTCCCGTACCCGCGAAAGAGCGTCCCTGATGAACCTCGTTGTGCTAACCACCCAAACTGTTTGAGACCTTCGGGTTGATGATGGGGAGCGTGGGAACCTGGCGGGTAGTAGTCAAGCGATGGGGTGACGCAGGAAGGTAGCTGAGCCCGGCCGGTGGTTGTGCCGGGGTAAGCGTGTAGGCCGTGCCATAGGCAAATCCGTGGCGCATGTAGGCTGAGACGTGATGCCGAGCCGATTCAGGTGAAGTCAGTGATCCTATGCTGCCGAGAAAAGCCTCTAGCGAGTTCTTAGCGGCCCGTACCCCAAACCGACACAGGTGGTCAGGTAGAGAATACCGAGGCGATCGGGCGAACTGTGGTTAAGGAACTCGGCAAATTGCCCCCGTAACTTAGGGAGAAGGGGGGCCGGAGACGTGAAGCCCCGCGCGGGTGGAGCGTTGTATGGCCGCAGAGAGCAGGGGGAAGCGACTGTTTACTAAAAACACAGGTCCATGCGAAGAAGTAATTCGATGTATATGGACTGACGCCTGCCCGGTGCTGGAACGTTAAGGGGACCTGTTAGCTCTTCGGGGCGAAGCGGAGAACTTAAGCGCCAGTAAACGGCGGTGGTAACTATAACCATCCTAAGGTAGCGAAATTCCTTGTCGGGTAAGTTCCGACCTGCACGAATGGCGTAACGACTTCCCCACTGTCTCAACCACAGGCCCGGCGAAATTGCAGTACGAGTAAAGATGCTCGTTACGCGCGGCAGGACGGAAAGACCCCGGGACCTTTACTATAGCTTGACATTGGTATCTGAGTTAGCTTGTGTAGGATAGGTGGGAGCCGGTGAACCTCATACGCCAGTATGGGGGGAGGCAATCTTGAAATACCACTCTGGTTGATTCGGGTATCTAACTTCGGACCGTTATCCGGTTCAGGGACAGTGTCTGGTGGGTAGTTTAACTGGGGCGGTTGCCTCCTAAAAGGTAACGGAGGCGCCCAAAGGTTCCCTCAGCCTGGTTGGCAATCAGGTGTTGAGTGCAAGTACACAAGGGAGCTTGACTGTGAGACTGACGGGTCGAGCAGGGACGAAAGTCGGGACTAGTGATCCGGCACTTGCGTGTGGAAGCGGTGTCGCTCAACGGATAAAAGGTACCCCGGGGATAACAGGCTGATCTTCCCCAAGAGTCCATATCGACGGGATGGTTTGGCACCTCGATGTCGGCTCGTCGCATCCTGGGGCTGTAGCAGGTCCCAAGGGTTGGGCTGTTCGCCCATTAAAGCGGTACGCGAGCTGGGTTTAGAACGTCGTGAGACAGTTCGGTCCCTATCCGCCGTGCGCGTAGGATACTTGAGAAGGGCTGTCCCTAGTACGAGAGGACCGGGACGGACGAACCTCTGGTGTGCCAGTTGTCCCGCCAGGGGCACGGCTGGTTAGCTACGTTCGGAAGGGATAACCGCTGAAAGCATCTAAGCGGGAAGCTCGCTTCAAGATGAGGTATCCCACCCACCTTTGGTGGGGTAAGGCCCCCAGCTAGACGACTGGGTTGATAGGCCGGAAATGTAAGCCCGGTAACGGGTTCAGTTGACCGGTACTAATAGGCCGAGGACTTGACTATCAAAGTTGCTACGCGTCCACTGTGTAACTCACAACAAACAAACACACCCCGACACGTTGGTGTTGGTGCGGATTGTGTTTGACATGTTGATAAGGTTACGGCGGTCATGGCGGAGGGGAAACGCCCGGTTACATTCCGAACCCGGAAGCTAAGCCCTCCAGCGCCGATGGTACTGCACCCGGGAGGGTGTGGGAGAGTAGGACACCGCCGGACACACGTTACAGTCGAGGGCCGCCCGAAATCGGGACGGCCCTCGACTGCGTTGCGTCGTGGAACGACGTATTCAGGAAGGATGTACCAGTGAGTTCTGGACCTCAGGGCGACGACCGTCCCCGGGGCTACGAGGGACGGCCCGGCGACCGCGATGGCGACAACCGCCGTGGCGACCGTCCGTCGTACCGCGACGATCGCGGTCGGGAGCGTGACTCCCGCGACGGTGGACGTGGCGCCGGCGGTTACGGTGCTGACCGTTCCCGGTCCGGTGGCTTCCGTCGGGACGGCGACCGTCGTGAGGGCGGCTACCGAGGTAGCGACCGGGGCACCGGCGGCGGCTTCGGTGGCGACCGACGTGGCTCCGGTGGCGACCGGGAAGGCTCCCGCGGCGATCGCGGCACCGGCGGCTTCCGTGGTGAGCGGCGTGAGGGCGGTTTCGGCGAGCGTCGCCAGGGCGATGACCGACCGGGTTTCCGCCGCGACAACGACCAGCGCGGCACCGGCGCCCGAGGCGACCGGCCTACCGGTGGCTTTCGGGGCGGTGACCGTCGCGAGGGTGGTTTCCGTGGTGGCGACCGTCGCGAGGGTGGCTTCCGGCCGGAGCGTCGCGATGGTGGTGACCGTCGTGAGGGTGGTTTCCGCAGCGACCGCCGGGACGGCGACAGTCGGGACAGCGGCTTCCGCCCCGACCGTCGTGACGGTGGTGGCGACCGCCGTGAGGGCGGTTTCCGTGGCGGCGAGCGCCGTGAGGGCGGTTTCCGTGGCGGTGACCGTCGTGAGGGTGGCTTCCGGCCGGAGCGTCGTGACGGTGGTGACCGTCGTGAGGGCGGTTTCCGGGGCGGCGACAGTCGCGAGAGTGGCTTCCGTGGTGGCGACCGTCGTGAGGGCGGTTTCCGGCCGGAGCGTCGCGATGGTGGTGACCGTCGTGAGGGCGGCTTCCGTGGCAGCGACAGTCGCGAGGGCGGTTTCCGTGGTGGCGACCGCCGCGACGGCGGTTTCCGTGGCAGCGACCGCCGCGACGGTGAGCGTCGTGAGGGCGGTTTCAGCAGGGGCTCCCAGGACCGGGGTGGTTTCCGCAGCGACCGTCGCGATGGTGACCGTCGCGAGGGCGGTTTCCGTGGTGAGCGTCGCGAGGGTGGTTTCCGGGACGGCGGTTCGCGGGACCGGGACGGTGCCTCGCGCGGTCCCGCACGTGACTTCGGCTCGGGTGATCGGCGTGAGGGCGGGTACCGGCCGGATCGACGGGACGAAGGCTCTCGCCGGGGTGGCGACGACCGCCGTCAGGGCGACGGCGGTGGCTACCGGCGTACCGAGGGCGGCTTCGGCGGTGCCCGCCGGGAAGGCAGCGCACGCGACGGTGACCGTCGTGAGGGCGGTTTCCGGGGCAACGATCGCCGCGAGGGTGGCTTCCGGCCGGACCGTCGGGACGGCGACCGTCGGGACGGCGGCTTCCGTGGCGGTGAGCGTCGTGAAGGCGGCTTCCGGGGCGGTGAGCGCTCGGAAGGTGGTTTCCGGGGCGGTGACCGTCGTGAGGGTGGCTTCCGCGACCGCGCGTCGAGCGGCTCGGGCTTCCGGGACGGTGAGCGTCGGGACGGTGGCTTCCGCGACGACCGGGACCGACGTGACGGGTCGGACCAGGCCGAGGGTGGGCGTACGCCGGCCCCGGTGCTGCCGGACGAGATCGTCGCGACCGATCTCGACAAGGACGTACGCGCGGAGCTGCTGTCGCTGTCGAAGGGGGTCGCGGACAGTGTGGCCCGGCACCTTGTGGCGACCGGGCAGCTGATCGACGAGGACCCCGCCGAGGCGCTGGCCCACGCGATGGCCGCCCGTCGGCTGGCGTCCCGGATCGCCGCCGTGCGTGAGGCGGTCGGTCTGGCCGCGTACCACGCGGGCGAGTGGCAGACGGCGATTGCGGAACTGCGGACGTACCACCGGATGAGCGGTGTGCAGAGTCACCTCGCGGTCCTCGCGGACTGTGAGCGGGCGCTGGGTCGGCCCGAGCGGGCCATCGACCTGTTCCGTGGAGCCGAGCAGGAGAAGCTGGAGGCCGCCGTCGCCATCGAGCTGCTGATCGTGGCCGCCGGTGCGCGAGGCGACCTGGGTCAGCGGGACGCGGCCGTGGCCATGCTCCAGGTGCCCGAGCTGACCACCGACACGGCCCAGCCGTGGACGGCCCGGCTGCGGTACGCGTACGCGGACGCGCTGCTCGCGGTGGACCGCCGGGCCGAGGCCCGGGAGTGGTTCTCCCGTGCGGCCGAGGTCGACGCCGAGGCGGAGACCGACGCGGCGGAGCGGCTGCTCGAACTCGACGGCGTGGTCATCGAGGGCGACGACGAGGACGAGGCCACCGAGGAACTGGTCGCGGGCCCCGGCACTCCGGGTGCGGTACCGGCCCGGCCGGACAGCGAGCTGACCGAGGACGGGCGCCCCGACGACGTCGATACGGCCGAGGACGCGGTCGACGACGTTGCTGGGGTCGAGGACGAGCACACCGACGACGTCGACGCGGTCAGCGACGATCGTGCCGACAACGACGCGATCGAGGACGAGGACGCGGTCGGGGACGACCGGGTCGTGGCCGTCGAGGCGGAGTCTCGTGGTGACGAGGTCGTCCAGGCGGATGCCGTGACGGCGTCCGACGCTGCGGCGACGAGTGGTGCCGTGACGGCGTCCGACGTCCCGGCGGCGAGTGGTGTCGGCGAGTCGTCCCCGGCGGACGGCGAGCGGTCCGGGGATTCGGAGACCGAGCGGCGATGAGCGGTGACGGGGAGCGGCTGGTCGACGGGTACGCCCTGGTCGTCTTCGACCTGGACGGGGTGATCTATCTGATCGACCGGCCGATCCCCGGCGCGGTCGAGGCGGTCGCCCGGCTGCACGGCGAGGGTCGGGCGGTGGCGTACGCGACGAACAACGCCTCGCGCCGGCCGGCCGACGTGGCCGACCTGCTCACCGGGATGGGCGTACCGGCGCGGCCGGACGAGGTGCTGACCAGCGCGGCCGCCGCCGCTCAGCTGTTGGGGGAGCGGCTGCCGGCCGGCGCCCCGGTGCTGGTGGTGGGTGCCGAGGCGCTGCGGGCGGAGATCCGCGAGGCGGGTCTGACGCCGGTCTCCGGTGCCGACGAGTCGCCGGTCGCGGTGATCCAGGGGTACGGCCCGCAGGTCGGCTGGGCTGACCTGGCCGAGGCAGCGGTGGCGGTACGCGGCGGGGCCGCGTGGATCGCCACCAACACGGACCGGACGCTGCCCAGCGGGCGGGGCCCGCTGCCGGGCAACGGTTCGTTGGTCGCCGCGCTGGCGACCGCGCTGAACCGGCAGCCCGACGAGGTGGTGGGCAAACCGTCGCCGGAACTGTTCGCCACCGCCGCGCGACGGGCGGGCGAGGGCCGGTCCCTGGTGGTCGGTGACCGACTGGACACCGACATCGAGGGTGCCAACCGGGCGGGACTGGACAGCCTGTTGGTGCTCACCGGCGTCAGTGACGTACCCGAGTTGCTCGCCGCGCCGCCGGACCGCCGGCCCACGGCGGTGGCCTGGGACCTGGCGGGGCTCTTCGAGCCGACCGCGATGGTGCGGGTACCGGCGGCCGATGCGGAGCACGGTGGCTGGCGCGTCACGACCGGGCCGGACGGCTGGGAGCTGACCGGCGCGGGTCGACCGCTGGACGCGCTCGCGGCGCTCTGCGCCGTGGCGTGGGAGCGTCGGTCGGAGGGTGTGCCGCGCCCGGGTTCGCCGGAGGCGGCGACGGCGCTGGAGGCACTCGGCCTGACCGGCTGAGCCACGCGTGCCGAGAAGTGCCACCGCTCCTGTCCGGTGCGGTGAGCGTGCCGGCACTCAGAGCAACTTGCGCAGTTTCATCAGGTCGAACGGGTTGGCCTTGATCGAGACGCGTCGGCTGGCCACCGCGCGGGTCACGTCGAGGTCACCACGGACCAGGGCGATCAGGTCGTCGCTGGTGGTGGTCATGGCGATCTTCGCCTTGGGATCGTCGCCGTCGGTCAGCCCGAGCAGCCGTCCACCGGTGAGTCGACCGTGGAAGGCGGTCTCCAGGTCGCTGATCCGGCAGGCCAGGGTGCGGTCCAGGTCGACGTGCTCGCGGACGGTCTCCGCGTTGCGGTCCAGCCGCGCGGCCAGATCCTGCAACGCCTGCCGACACTCGTCCACGGTGGCCACCGTCGCCTCCTCGCCTCACACCACGTCGTACTCCGGGCACCGTACCGCACGGGACCCCGACCGCGGCCCGGTAGCGTGACACCTGCCGGAACCGCGGGTGAAAGGACTCAGGCATGCAGGACGCGTGGCGCGCCTACCTCGAACTGGCCATGGGCCTGACGGAGGCGCCCCGGAAGAAGGCGCAGGACGCGGTACGCCGGTTGGCCGGTTCGACCGGCGCGACCGCCGCACAGCTCCAGACGTTGGCCGAGGAACTGCGCTCGACCGGCGCGGAGAACCGGGAGGCGCTGACCAAGCTGGTGCGGTTCGAGGTCGAACGCGCGCTCGGCGCCGTGGGGCTGGCCACCGCCGACGAGGTCGAGGAGTTGGAGCGGCGGGTACGCGAGCTGGAACGCCGGCTGCGCGCGGCGGCCGACACCACCGCCGTACCGTCGCCGGTCTCCGGAGGTCCGGAGGTCGGCACGCCCGCCGACCTGGCGGCCGAGGCCGCCGAGACCGCAGCGGCGGCCCCACCGACCGGGCACGCGGCGGCGAAGAACCCGGTCGCCAAGAAGGCCGTGGCGAAGAAGGCGGTCGCGAAGAAGGCGGGTGCCGTGCCGCCGCCGGAGGATCAGCCGGCGGCGAAGAAGGCCGTGGCGAAGGTCGCGAAGAAGGCGGTGGCGAAGAAGACGCCGGGTTCGGTGGCACGTCCCGCCGACGGTGACGCCCCGGCCCGACCCGCCAGCCGCCCGGACACCACGCCGTGACCGGCCGTCGCTCGCGGCGCCCCGGGCCGACGCGGTCGGCCGTGGGGCGGCGAGACGTCGGATCGGGTGCTGCGACGCGGGCCGGAGCGCGGCGGTGAGCGTGTCGCCACGGCCCGGGCCACCACCGGGACCGCGCCCGGGTCCACCGCCGCAGTCGTGGAGCGAGGACGGCGCCGACGACGGGGGACACCCGGCGGTGGACGCCGCCGTGCAGGCGATGGCGAACGCCGCGAACCTCGCGCCGGCCGACCAGATCGCGCAGTACGAGGCCGCGTACCAGACGTTGCGGGAAACGCTCGCCACCATCGACCAGGCCTGAGGAGACCCTCCGCCCATGGCACGTCGTAACCGGTTGGACGCCGAACTCGTCCGTCGTGGCCTGGCCCGATCCCGGGAGCAGGCCGCCGACCTGGTGGAGGCCGGTCGGGTACGGCTTCGGGGGGTGGTGGCCCGCAAGGCCGCCGCGATGGTCGACCCCGCCGACCCGCTGGTGGTCACCGGCGCCGACCCCGCCTCCGAGTACGTCTCCCGGGGCGGACACAAACTGGCCGGTGCGCTGGCCGCCTTCGCCCCCGGTGGGCTGACCGTGACCGGCCGGCGGTGCCTGGACGCCGGGGCGTCCACCGGCGGCTTCACCGACGTGCTGCTGCGGGCGGGCGCGGCCGAGGTGGTGGCGGTCGACGTCGGCTACGGACAGCTCGCCTGGTCGCTGCGGACCGACGAGCGGGTCCGGGTCCTGGAACGGACGAACGTCCGGACGCTGACCGCCGAGGCGATCGAAGGGCAGGTCGACCTGACGGTGGCCGACCTGTCGTTCATCTCGCTGCGGCTGGTGCTGCCGGCCTTGGCCGCCTGCACGGCCGTCGACGGCGACCTGGCGTTGATGGTCAAGCCCCAGTTCGAGGTGGGCCGGGAACGGGTCGGTGCGGGTGGCGTGGTGCGGGACCCGGCGCTGCGGGCCGAGGCGGTGCTCGACGTCGCCGCGTCCGCCGCGACGCTCGGACTGGGGCTGGCGGAGTTGGCGGCCAGCCCGCTGCCCGGCCCGAGCGGCAACGTCGAGTTCTTCGTATGGTTACGCCGGGACGCGCCAGCGGCCGACCCGGACCGGGTACGGGCCGTGGTGGCGGCCGGGCCCGGTGCGCCGGCGGCCGCCGGTGACGCGCGTGACGAGGTGACGAAGGAGGTGGCCGGGTGAGTGAGGGCAACTCCGCCACGGCGGGGGTAGGTCCGGGTGGTTCGACGCGACGGCCGACCCACGGCGGGCGGGCCTTCCGGTGACCCGTACCGCCCTGCTGGTGACCCACACGGGTCGCCGGCGCAGCACGGAACACGCGCGTACGGTCGCGGCCGACCTGATCGCCGCAGGCTTCGAGGTCCGGGTGGTGGCCGAGGAGGCCGAGGATCTCGACCTGCCGGGCGCGGTGCCGGTGACCGGGCCGGAGGCGGCCGAGGGTGCCGAGATCGTCTTCGCGCTCGGTGGTGACGGCACCTTCCTGCGCGCCGCCGAGCTGGCCCGCCCGGCGAAGGTGCCGCTGCTCGGCATCAACCTGGGCAAGGTCGGCTTCCTGGCCGAGGCGGAGATCGACGATCTGGATCTCGCGGTGCGCGACGTGGTGGGCCGCAACTACAGCGTCAACGAGCGGCTCACCCTGGACGTCACCGCCGAGTTCGACGGCGGGCCGACGATCGAGTCGTGGGCGCTCAACGAGATCAGCGTCGAGAAGGGCGAACGGGCCCAGATGCTGGAGCTGCTGGTCGATGTGGACGGTCGCCCCCTGTCGCGGTACGGGTGCGACGGGGTGGTCTGCGCCACGCCGACCGGCTCGACGGCGTACGCCTTCTCCGGCGGCGGGCCCGTGGTCTGGCCCGAGGTGGAGGCGCTGCTGCTGGTGCCGATCAGCGCGCACGCCCTGTTCAGCCGGCCGCTGGTGACCGCGCCCACCTCGACCTTCTCGATCACCGTGGACCCGTTCACCACGCTGGCGGTGCTCTCCTGCGACGGGCGGCGGGTCTACGACCTGCCGCCGGGCGCCCGGGTCACGGTGCGTCGCGGTGTCCTGCCGGTGCGGATCGTGCGGCTGCGCGACCGGTCGTTCACCGACCGCCTGGTGGCCAAGTTCGACCTGCCGGTGCACGGCTGGCGGGGCAACCGCCGCTGACCCGGGTCGCCGCGCCGGCTGGTCAAGTGTCGGGCCACGCGTCTACTGTCGGGTGCTGTGCTGGAGGAGCTACGGATCACCGGACTGGGCGTCATCGAGGACACCACGCTGCCGCTCGCCGGTGGCATGAATGTCATCACCGGCGAGACCGGTGCCGGTAAGACGATGGTGGTCACCGGCCTTGGCCTGCTCTTCGGGGGCCGTGCCGACGCGGGGCGGGTGCGTGCCCAGCCCGGTCGGGCCGTCGTCGAGGGGCGCCTGCGTCTCAGCGGTCGGGTCGCCGAATCGGTGCACGCCCGGATCACGGACGCCGGGGGCGAGCCCGACGACGACGGCGCGATGCTGCTGAGCCGGACGGTCACCGTGGAGGGTCGCTCGCGGGCGCATCTGGGCGGGCGGAGCATGCCGGTGTCGACGCTCGGCGAGGTGGGCGAACAGGTGGTGGCCGTACACGGCCAGTCCGACCAGTTGCGCCTGCTGCGTCCCGCCGAGCAGCGGGCCGCCCTGGACCGCTTCGCCGGGCCGGAGCACGAGAAGCTGCTGGAGGCGACGCGCGAGGCGTACACGCAGTGGCGTCGGGTGGTGGACGACCTGGCGGACCGGCGGCGCAACGCGCGGGAGCGCCACCAGGAGGCGGATCTGCTGCGGCTCGGGCTCGACGAGATCACCCGGGTCGATCCGCAGGCCGGTGAGGACGACGAGCTCAAGACCGAGGCGCAGCGGCTGGAACACGCCGAGGGACTGCGTACCGCGGCGCAGGTCGCCCACCAGTGCGTGGCCGGCGGGTTGGAGGCCACCGACGACACCACGGACGCCTCGGCGCTGCTCGGCACCGCCCGGCGGACGTTGGAGGCCCAGGCCGGCACCGATCCGGCCCTGGGTGAGCTGGCGGCGCGGTTGGAGGAGGCGGCGACCCTGGTCGCCGACGTGTCGGTGGAACTGTCGACGTACCTCACCGGGCTGGACGCCGACCCGGCCCGGCTGCAGAGCATCTACGAGCGCCGGGCCGCGCTGCGGGCGTTGACCCGCAAGTACGCCGACGACGTCGACGGGGTGATCGCCTGGGCGGAGCGGGCCCGGACCCGACTGTCCGACCTGGACATCTCCGACGAGGTCCTTGAGGAACTGGACCGGGAGGCGTCCCGGCTGGCCGGTGAGGTGGCCGAGTTGGCCGGCCGGTTGTCGGCGTCCCGCCAGGAGGCGGCGGTGCGCTTCGCCGAGCAGGTGACCGTCGAGTTGGCCGGGCTGGCCATGCCGCACGCCCGCGTCGAGGTGGCGGTGCTGCCCCGGCCGGCCGGGCGGACCGAGCCCACGTTGCCGGTCAACGGGGTGGAGGTCGGTGTCGGGCCGGACGGCGGCGACGAGGTCGAGTTGCGGCTGCTGGCCCATCCCGGTGCGCCGTCGTTGCCGTTGCAGCGCGGCGCGTCCGGCGGTGAACTGTCCCGGGTGATGCTCGCCATCGAGGTCGTCTTCGCCGGTTCGGGCGGTCCGCCCACGCTGGTCTTCGACGAGGTCGACGCGGGGGTCGGCGGTCAGGCGGCGGTGGAGATCGGCCGTCGGCTGGCCCGGTTGGCCCGCAGCCACCAGGTGCTGGTGGTGACCCACCTGCCGCAGGTGGCCGCGTTCGCCGACCGCCACCTGGTGGTGGCGAAGGACACCGGTGGCGCGGTGACCACCAGCGGGGTGCGGGTGGTGGAGGACACCGAGCGGGCCCGGGAACTGGCCCGGATGCTCGCGGGTTTGCCGGACTCGGATCTGGGTATCGCTCACGCGGAGGAGTTGCTGGCCGTCGCGGCCCGAGAACGGCGGTCGTGAGAACCGTCATTGTGAGCGGAGGCACACCGGCCTTCGCCCATCTGTGCTTCCCTGGGTAGGCGGCCCTGCTCAGGCATGTCGCGACAGATTCGCCTGCCTCACATGCCAGGATGGTCACGATGCGTCTACCCACGTTGCGCCGGACCCGGAACGCGGAACCGGGACGAATCCTCGGCACCGCCCGCCTCGACCGCCGGACGAAACGCCTGGTCGGTCGGCTCCGCCCCGGTGACATCGCCGTGATCGACCATGTCGACCTGGACCGGGTCGCCGCCGACTCGCTGGTCGCCGTGGGCGTCGGCGCGGTCCTCAACGCCAAGCCGTCGGTCTCCGGCCGCTATCCCAACCTCGGTCCGGAGGTGCTCGTCGCGGCGGGCATCCCACTCCTGGACGACCTCGGTGAGGGCGTCTTCGAGCGGATCCGCGAGGGCGACACCGTGCGGATCGAGGGCAACACCGTCTATCTCGGCGACGAGCCGCTGGCGCACGGCAGCCTGCAGGACGCCGAGAGCGTGGCCAAGGCGATGAGCGACGCCCGCGAGGGCCTGTCGGTGCAGTTGGAGGCGTTCGCCGCCAACACCATGGACTACCTCAAGCAGGAACGTGACCTGCTGCTCGACGGTGTCGGCGTACCGGACATCGCGACCGAGATCCAGGGCCGGCACTGCCTGATCGTGGTGCGGGGGTACGACTACAAGGCCGACCTGGACGTGCTGCGCCCGTACATCCGGGAGTTCAAGCCGGTGCTGATCGGCGTCGACGGCGGGGCCGACGCGCTGGTCGAGGCGGGCTACACGCCGGACATGATCATCGGTGACATGGACTCGGTCACCGACGACGTGCTGCGCTGCGGCGCCGAGGTGATCGTGCACGCGTACCCGGACGGCCGGGCTCCCGGTCTGCCCCGGGTCAACGGCCTGGGGGTGCCGGCGGTGACCTTCCCCGCCGCCGCCACCAGCGAGGACCTCGCGATGCTGCTGGCCGACGAGAAGGGCGCCTCGCTGATCGTCGCGGTGGGCACCCACGCCACCCTGGTCGAGTTCCTGGACAAGGGGCGCGGCGGCATGGCGTCGACGTTCCTCACCCGGCTCAAGGTCGGTGGCAAGCTGGTTGACGCCAAGGGTGTGAGCCGGCTCTACCGGCAGAGCATCTCGGGTTCCTCGTTGTTGCTGCTGGTGCTCTCGGCGGTGGCGGCGATGGCCTCGGCGGTGGCGGTGTCCACCGTCGGCAAGGCGTATTTGGGCGTGGTCTCCGAGTGGTGGGACAATTTTGTGTTCCAGCTCGGCCAGCTCTTCTAGCTCCCGACCGATCAAGAGGCTGCAAGCGTGATCAACTTCCGGTACCACGTGGTGTCCCTGACCGCGGTCTTCCTCGCGTTGGCGATCGGCCTGGTCGTCGGTACAGCCGCCCTCAACGGCCCGGTCGCGGACTCGCTCAAGGAGACCGTCAACTCGCTGCGCAAGGACAACCAGCAGATGCGCCAGACGGTCCAGAACATGCAGCGCGAGCTGGAGCTGGAGGAGGAGTTCGCGGCCGAGATGGCCCAGGTGATCCTGCCGGGCAAGCTGACCGGCAAGCGGGTGCTGGTGCTCAGCCTGCCCACCGGCCGGGACCACACCGAGGGCGTGGTCAAGATGCTGGAGCTGGCGGGTGCCGTGATCACCGGGCGGGTCGACCTGCAGGACAAGTTCATCAACCCGGAGAACAACAACAACCTGCTGGAACTGGCGGTCACCGCGGCCCGGCCCACCAGCGCGCCGACCAGCGGACTGCCCGGCAACGGGCACGGCGTGGAGACCTCCAGCGCGCTGCTGGCCACCGTGCTGCTGGATCAGCCCGCCGGGGCCGAGCCGGTCACCGAGGCCGACCGGCGGGCGGTGGTGACCGCGTACGGCAACGCGAACTACCTGACCACCGCGGACCGGATCACCGACGCCGCCGAGGCGGTCGTGGTGATCAGCGGCCAGCCGTACGTGGACAAGGACTCCGCCAAGAAGGACGAGTCGGTGGTGAAGATCGCCGAGCAGTTCGACCGCACCGGCGGCATCGTGGTCGCCGGCAACGGCTCCACCGGCGGCAACCTGGTCTCCTTCGTCCGGGGCGACGCGGTGCTGGCGCAGACCATCTCCACCGTCGACAACGCCAACACCGTCCAGGGGCAGCTCGTCACCTCGCTGGCCGTCGTGCAACAGCTCAACGAGCGCAAGGCCGGCCAGTACGGCGTGGGTGACAACGTCGAGCTGGTGCCTAGACTGCCCCAGTGAGTCGACGGGACACCCCGGGTGTCCGGTTCGACGATGTCGCCCGCCGACCGGCGGCGCAGACGGCGTGAGCGAGCGAGGTGAGCTGGGGCGTGGGCGTACTCGGTCGACTGCTGGCGGCGGGGGTCGGTGCGGCTGCCGCCCGGTACGCGCTCCGTGAGATCCGTACCTCCCCGGCCGGTCCGACACTGGCGCGAACGAACTTCCGTGGCCGTACGGTGACGCTGGCGGCCGGGCCGGCGCTGGCGGTGAGCGCCTCCGGGGCGGCGGCCGGTGGTGCGCCCAGCGTGCCGGGAGGAGCGGCGGTCCTGGTGGCGGGGCTCGGCGCCGGTGCCGTCGGGCTCTACGACGACGTGGTCGGCGCCCGGCCGGAGCAGAAGGCGGACAAGGGCTTCGCGGGACACCTCGCCGCGCTGCGGCAGGGGCGGGTCAGCACGGGCCTGGTCAAGATCGTCGGAGTGGGCGCGGCCGGTCTGGGGGCCGCCGCGCTGCTCGCCGCCGACCCCCGGGTGGCCGGGCACCGTGGTCGGCGACGCCAGGGCGGGCTGGGCCGGACCGTGGACGTGCTGCTCGGCGCCGGTGTGGTGGCCGGCACCGCCAACCTGCTCAACCTGCTCGACCTGCGACCCGGGCGGGCGCTGAAGTCGGGCCTGCTGCTCGGCGCGCCGCTGCTCGGTGGCGCGACCGGTGGGATCGCCGCCGGTGCGGTGGGCGCCGCCGCCGGGCTGCTTCCCGCCGACCTCGACGAGGACGTGATGCTCGGCGACAGCGGCGCGAACGCGCTCGGCGCCGTGCTCGGCGTGGCGCTGGCCGCACGCACCGGCCCGATCGGTCGGGCCGGGATCCTGGCGGTGCTCGCCGGCCTGACGGCGGCCAGCGAGAAGGTCAGCTTCACCGCCGTCATCGCGCGCACCCCGGGCCTGCGTGAACTCGACGCGCTGGGCCGTCGCGACGACTGACGTGACCAGACCGACACCCCTCGCCGGCGCCGGCCGGGTGGCCGGGGCCGCCGCGCTGATCGCCGTGCTCACCGTGGTCAGCCGGCTGGCCGGGTTCGGCCGTACCGCCGTCTTCACCTGGGTGGTGCAGGACAGCGACCTGGGCGCGATGTACGTGATCGCGAACACCGTCCCCAACATCATCTTCGAGATCGTGGCCGGCGGGGCGCTGGCCAGCCTGGTCGTACCGCTGCTCGCCGGTGCGGTCGCGGCCGGCGACCGGCGGGCCGTGGCGGCGACCACGAGCGCGCTGCTGACCTGGACGGTGACGCTGCTGGTGCCGTTGGCGGTGCTGGTGGCCCTGGGCGCCGAGCAGATCGTGTCGGTCTTCCACAGCCGCAGCCCGGAGGAGCTGGCGGCCGGGGCCCGGATGCTGCGGGTCTTCGCGCCGCAGGTGCCGCTCTACGGCATCGGGATCGTGCTGACCGGTGTGCTCCAGGCCCACCGCCGCTTCGCCTGGCCGGTGATCGCGCCGCTGCTGTCCAGCCTGACGGTGATCGTGGCGTACCTCGTCTTCGTGGCCGTGGCCGGTCCGGGGGCGAGCGTGGCGCAGGCGGGCCGGGGCGCGGAACTGATCCTGTCCGGCGGCACCACGCTCGGTGTGGTGGTGCTCTCGCTGTCGCTGCTGATCCCGTTGCGGCGGCTCCGCCTGCGACTGCGCCCCGGATACGGCTTCCCGGCCGACGCGCGGGCGCGGGTGGGTGGTCTGGTCACCGCCGGTGTGGTCACCGTCACCGCCCAGCAGGTGGCCACGCTGGTGATCCTCTATCAGATCTCCGGTGGTCGGACCGAGGCCCCGCAGGTGTTCAACCTGGCCCAGACGTTCTATCTGCTGCCCTGGGCGGTGCTGGCGGTGCCGCTGGCCACGGCCGCGTACCCGGCGTTGGCCGAGACGGCGGCCGGCGGCGACGAGGCCGGCTACCGGGACACCCTGTCCGGCACGGTGCGCGCGGTGCTGCTGTCCAGTTGCCTCGGCGCGGCGGCGCTGGTCGGGGTGGCCGGTCCGATCGGCCGGTTCTTCCCGCTGGACGCCTCCGCCACCGCCACGGCCGTCGCCGGCTTCGCCCCGGGGCTGCTCGGGTACGGGCTGTTCGCGGTCCTCTCCCGCGCCCTGTACGCCCGGGGCGCGACCCGGGAGGCCACGCTCGCCATCAGTGCCGGATGGCTGGCGGTCACGCTCGGTACGCTGCCGATGGCGGCGCTGCTCCCCACGGCCGACCGGGTGCTCGCCGTGGCGCTGGCCAACTCGGCGGGCATGCTGCTGCTCGGCGGGCTGCTGCTGCTGGCGGTCCGGCGCGCGGCCGGTCCGGCGGCGCTGGCCGGTGCCGTGCGGGCCGGTGCCGCCGGGGTGCTGGCGGGTGCGAGCGCCGCCCTCGCGGCGCTGCTGCTGCTCGGTTGGTGGGGCGGGACCCCGACGCGGTCGGCGGCGCTCGTGCAGGGCATGCTGTCCGGAGTCCTGGTCGTCGTCGTCTTCCTCGGCGTGGTCTGGTTGGTCGACCGGCGGGACGTGCGGCCACTGCTGACCGGGTTGCGTCGACGCCTACGCCGGACCCGGAGCGGAGGCGGGCGAGGGGACGGGAAGGCAAGCGCCGAAACGGAGGGTCGATCCGGGTGAGCGCGAGGAGTGAGCTTGCGAGCCCCGCAGTCGCGAACGGAAGGTCGGCTCGGTGAGCGCGAGGAGTGAGCTTGCGAGCCCCGCAGTCGCGAACGGAGGGCGTGACCGGTGAGCGCGAGGGGTGCGGATGCCCGGTGGGGCACGGTGGTGTTGTTGCTGGCCTCCAGCACCGGTGGTGTCGGGCAGCATGTCCGGGCGGTGGCCCGTGGGTTGACGGCGGCCGGTGAGTCGGTGCTGGTCTGCGGGCCGGCGGCGACCCAGGACCAGTTCGACTTCGTGGCGACCGGGTCACGGTTCGCGCCGGTGGAGATCCCGGCCAGCCCGACGCCGGGTGACGTCCGTGCGATCACCACGCTGCGCCGGGTGCTGGCCGGTGAACAGGTGGGTGTGGTGCACGCGCACGGGCTGCGCGCCGGCTTGGTCGCGGTGCTCGCCCGACCGGCCGCCCCGCTGGTGGTCACCTGGCACAACGCGGTGCTCGCCGGTGGGCTGCGGGGCAGCCTGTCCCGGTGGGCCGAGAAGATGGTGGCCCGGGGCGCCCGGGTGACGCTGGGGGCGTCCGCCGACCTGGTGGCCCGGGCCGTCGGGCTCGGGGCCGGGGATGCCCGGCTCGCCCCGGTGGCCGCTCCCGAGCTGCCCGCGCCGCGCCGGGGCCGGGCCGCCGTACGGGCCGAGTTCGGGGTGGCCGCCGACCAGCCGTTGATCCTCTCGGTCGGTCGGCTGCACCCGCAGAAGCGGTACGACGTGCTGGTGGACGCCGCCGCCCGGTGGCGGGAACGGGTGCCGCCGCCGGCCGTGGTGATCGCCGGGAGCGGTCCGGCGTACCTGCCGTTGGCCGCCCGGATCAGTGCCGCGCGGGCGCCGGTGACCCTGCTCGGGCACCGCACCGACGTGGCCGATCTGCTGGCCGGGGCGGACCTGGCGGTGGTGACCAGCGACTGGGAGGCCCGACAACTGTTCGCGCAGGAGGCGCTGCGGGTCGGCGTACCGCTGGTGGCGACCGAGGTGGGTGGCCTGCCGGACCTGGTGGGGGACGCCGCGGTGCTGGTGCCGCCGGGCGACGTCGACGCGGTCGACGCGGCGGTCGGTGACCTGCTCGACGACGCGCCGCGCCGCGCCGAGCTGGGCCGTCAGGGTGTCGCGCGGGCCGCGACCTGGCCCACCGAGGCGCAGACCGTGGCCCAGCTGGTCGCGCTCTACGCCGAGTTGACCTCGGGCGGGGCCGGGCCGACGCCCGGTGCCGACACGCCGTCGACGGGACGCCGGTGATGTTGCGCCGAATCGCACCGATCCTGTTGACCCTGGTCGTGGTGGCGCTCGGCGTCACCGTGCTGGCGGCCCGTCCGGAGAGCCCGCCGCCCCGGCAGAGCGCCGACTACGTGGTGCTGGTCGGGGTGGCCGGGCTGCGGTGGGAGGACGTGGACGCGCAGCGGACGCCGACGTTGTGGCGGATGGCGCAGGAGGGCTCGATCGGTTCGTTGTCGGTGCGGTCGGTGTACCGACCCACCTGCCCGGTGGACGGCTGGCTCACGCTCGGCGCGGGGGGCTTCGCCGCCTGGGCCGGCAGCCCGACCGACGGGCAGTGTCCGCCCGCCGACGTGACGGTGGAGCAGCCCGACGGCATCGGCGCGAACCTGCCGCAGCAGGAGAGCGTCGTGCTGCGCAACCAGGAGCGGCTGCCGTGGGGCACGGTGCCCGGCGCGCTGTCGGAGTCGGTGCGCTGCTCGGTGGCGGTCGGCCCGGGTGCGGCGGTGGCCGCCGCGCGGCCGTTCGGTCGGGTCGACCGGTACGCGCCGACGCTGCCGGAGGATCCGGCCGAGCTGCTCGGATCCTGCGTGCTGAGCATCGTCGACGCCGGCACCGTCGAGGGTGAGGACGAGGCGTCGCGGTCGGCGTCGGCGCAAGCGGCCGACGCCCAGCTGGCCCGGGTGCTGACGGGTCGGCCGCCGCGGTCCCTGGTGATCGTCGCCGGGGTCTCCGACACCGAGCGGCCGTCCCGGCTGCACGTGGCCGTCGCCGACGGCCCCGGCTGGGAGGAGGGCTGGCTGACCTCGCCCAGCACCGGTCGGCAGGGCTACCTGCAACTGATCGACCTCGCGCCGACCGCGCTGGCGGCGCTGGGCCGTCCGATGCCGGACCGGCCGTTCCTCGGCCGGCCCGCCGAGTCGGTCGGTGGGCGGCCGGCCGACCTGGCCGCCGCGATCGCCGAGCCCGCCGACGCGGACCGGGAGGCCGCCGCGCAGCGGCAGGTGGCGGGCGGATTCTTCACGGTGCTGGCCGCCGTGCAGGTAGCGCTGGCCCTGGCGGTGTTGCCGCTGCTGCGCCGCGCCCGCCGGCACGCCGGACCGTACGGGCCGAAGCCGGTGTCCCGGCGGGTGGTGGCGGTGGTGGAGCTGCTGCTGGTGGCGGCGGCGCTGGCCATCCCGGCGGCCCTGCTCGCCGAGGCCGTGCCGTGGTGGCGCAACGTCCACCCGGCCGCTTCCTTCGCCGGGCTGACCATGGTGCTGCTGGCCGCCGCGACGTTGCTGGTGCGGTTGACGCCGGGATACGGCACCACGTTGGGACCGCTCGGCGCGGTGGCCGGTCTCACCACGTTGGCCGTCGGCCTGGACGTGGTCACCGGGGCCCGTCTCCAGCTCAACGGTGTGATCGGGTACTCCGCGTTGGAGGGCGGCCGGTATGCCGGGCTCGGCACCGTGGGGCTCGGCGTCTTCGTGGCCGGCGCGCTGCTGACCGGCGGCTGGCTCGCCCAGCAGGTGCACCGGACGTGGCGACCGATGGTGATGGTGCTGGTGGGCGGTGCCGCCGTGGTGGTGGTCGGCAGTGCGTACCTGGGTGCCGACTCGATCGGCGCGATCGCGGTGACCGCCGGGGTGAGCGTCGCGGCGGCGATCAGCGCGGGCGGGTGGCTGACGTTGACCCGGTTGGCGTGGGCGACCATGGCCGGACTGGCGGTGATGGTCGGGTTCGCGGTCGTGGACCTCGGCCGCCCACCGGCCGATCGCGGCAGCCTGGGCCGGTTCCTCGCGGCACTGGGCGACGGCACCGGTGGGTTGACCGTGCAACGGTCCAGCGCCTCGAACATCGACACCCTGATGAACAGCCCGTTGACCGTGCTGGCGTTGGCCGGTGCGTTGCTGGTGTGGTTCGCCCTGCTCCAGCCGTGGGGCGGGCTGATGCGGCTGTTCGGCATCTATCCGGCAATCCGGGCGGCGATGGCGGGCACCGGTGTGGCCGTCGGCATCGGCGGGGTGCTGAGCGCGGCGGCGCTGGACGTGGCGGGAGCGGCGGCGGCCGTGGTGGTGCCGATGGCGGCGCTGTCGGCGTTGCGGGTGCTCGACCACTCGGCGGACCGCACCCGGCCCGGCACCGACCGGCCGTCGGACACCATCCGGTCCGACACCCGGGCGGGCGACGCGGCCACCCCGGGTGCCGAGGACACGGCGTGCGCCGGTGCGCCGGTCGAGGACGCCGCCGGGGCCGGTACCGAGGGTGAACGCGGGCGTGGCCGGGCGGTACGGTCGTCGGCCGAGGTCGCGACCGGGTGACCCCGGGAGCGGTACCTCGGGTGCGGCCCGGGAGTGCCTTAGGCGAGGTGTTACCGTGGAATCCCGTGGATCGCGTGATCACTTCGCTGATTGGCTCGGCGGTCTGCACGACCGCGACGGACGACACGGGAGCAGGCCTTGGCCCCTTCAGCACGGACGACCAGGCACATTTTCGTCACCGGGGGAGTCGCCTCCTCGCTGGGTAAGGGGCTCACCGCCTCCAGCCTCGGCAATCTGCTCACCGCGCGGGGACTTCGTGTGGTGATGCAGAAGCTCGACCCGTACCTCAACGTGGACCCCGGCACCATGAACCCGTTCCAGCACGGCGAGGTGTTCGTGACCGAGGACGGCGCCGAGACCGACCTGGACGTCGGTCACTACGAGCGTTTCCTGGACCGGGCGCTGTCCGGCAAGGCGAACGTCACCACCGGCCAGATCTACTCGGAGGTGATCGCCAAGGAACGGCGCGGGGAGTACCTGGGCGACACCGTCCAGGTGATCCCGCACATCACCAACGAGATCAAGTCGCGGATCCTGGCGATGGCCGATCCGGACGACGACGGCCGTACGCCGGACGTGGTGATCACCGAGGTGGGCGGCACGGTCGGCGACATCGAGTCGCTGCCGTTCCTGGAGGCGATCCGGCAGGTCCGTCACGACCTGGGCCGGGACAACTGCTTCTATCTGCACGTCTCGCTGGTGCCGTACCTGGCGCCCTCGGGGGAGCTGAAGACCAAGCCGACCCAGCACTCGGTGGCGCAGCTGCGCAACATCGGTATCCAGCCCGACGCCATCGTCTGCCGCTCGGACCGGGAGATCCCGGACAAGCTCAAGCACAAGCTGTCGCTCTACTGCGACGTCGACGCCGAGGCGGTCATCGCCGCCCCGGACGCGCCCAGCATCTACGACATCCCGAAGGTCCTGCACCGGGAGGGGCTCGACGCGTACGTGGTGCGCCGCCTCGGGCTCTCCTTCCGGGACGTGGACTGGGAGGGCTGGGACGACCTGCTGGAGCGGGTGCACCAGCCCCGGCGCACGGTCACCGTGGCGCTGGTCGGCAAGTACGTCGACCTGCCGGACGCGTACCTGTCGGTCAGCGAGGCGATCCGGGCGGCCGGCTTCGGCAACCGGGCCCGGGTGCAGGTGCGTTGGGTGCCCAGCGACGACTGCGTCACCCCGGCGGGCGCGGCGGCGGCCCTGGCCGGTGTCGACGGCATCGTCATCCCCGGCGGGTTCGGCGTGCGGGGCATCGAGGGCAAGATCGGCACCGCCCGGTACGCGCGGGAGAACGGCATCCCGCTGCTCGGGCTCTGCCTCGGCCTGCAGTGCATGACCATCGAGGTGGCCCGGCACCTGGCCGGGCTGGACGGCGCCAACTCCGTGGAGTTCGACGCCGAGGCCGTGCACCCGGTCATCGCCACCATGGCCGACCAGGAGGACATCGTGGCCGGCAAGGGCGACCTGGGCGGCACCATGCGGCTCGGCGCATACCCGGCGGCGCTCGCCGAGGGGTCGATCGTCGCCGAGGCGTACGGCAGCACCGAGGCCAGCGAACGGCACCGGCACCGGTACGAGGTGAACAACGCCTACCGCGACCAGCTCGCCAAGGCCGGGCTGCGGATCTCGGGTACCTCGCCGGACGGGCGGCTGGTCGAGTTCGTCGAGCTGGACCGCGAGCTGCACCCGTTCTTCGTGGCCACCCAGGCCCACCCGGAGCTGAAGAGCCGCCCCACCCGACCGCACCCGCTGTTCGCCGCGTTCGTCCAGGCGGCGGTGGCGTACTCGCAGGCCGACCAGCTTCCGGTCGACCTGGACGGTGCCGAGCGGGCCGCGCGCAACGGCACCGCCACGACCGTCCCCTCGGCGTCGTGAGCGACGCCGGCAGGGCGGTCGAGCACCGCTACGAGGTGCTCTCCCGCGAGGTGCAGTACCGCGGTCGGATCTTCGACGTGGTCACCGAGCAGGTGAGCATGCCCGGCGGCGGGACGGCCCCGCGTGACCTGGTCCGGCACGTCGGTGCGGTGGCCGTGGTGGCGTTGGACGACGCCGGCCAGGTGGTGCTGATCCGGCAGTACCGCCAGCCGGTCGGCCGGCGCCTCTGGGAGCTGCCGGCCGGGCTGACCGACGTCACCGGCGAGGACCCGGCGGTGACCGCGGCGCGGGAGCTGGCCGAGGAGGTCGACCTGACCGCCGGTCGGCTCGACGTGCTGGTCGACGTGCACAGCTCACCCGGGTTCACCGACGAGCTGGTCCGGGTCTTCCTGGCCCGGGACCTCGGCGAGGTGCCGGCGGAGCAGCGGCACGACCGGCACGACGAGGAGGCCGACCTGCAGATCGTCCGGATCGACCTGGACGAGGCGGTCGGCATGGTGCTGGCCGGTGAGGTCACCAACGGCCCGTGCGTGGCCGGGCTGCTGGCCGCCGCCCGCGCCCGCGACGCCGGTTGGTCGGTGCTGCGCCGGGCGGACACCCCGCTGCCGGGCTGAGCGGGAGGACGACGACAGGGGCCGCGCGGATCACCGCGCGGCCCCTGTTCGCATGCCGGATCAGTCGCGCAGCGGGCGACCCTGTCCGTCGACGCCACCGTTGACCAGGATCAGGATGCCGTCGATCAGACCCCAGAGGCTGCCGATACCGCAGGTCACCAGCGTGACGACGAGCTGGATGACGCCGGTCTTGGTGTCACCCATGTAGAACCGGCCGACGCCGAAGCCGCCCAGCAGGATCTGCAGGACACCGGCGATGACCTTGCTCTTGTCGGAAACGCCCTGGGGGTACCCGGGCTGATAGGGGGGAATAGTCATGAGGCGACACGATAGTGATCCACACCGACGCTGTCCGCACCGGTAGGCACCACGTGGGACGATGTCGACCAATACTGTCCTGTCGGCTGAGGTGGACCCGGCCGGTGGGCTGCCCGTACACCTGACACATCGTCAGGGTTCGCGGCCACCGGATGTCATGGTGCACGCTCCCGCGACGCGCCGGTACGCCTAAACTGCCGCCCACGGGACCGGTCGACCGTCGCGGCAAAGGGGCCGCCGCGGCACCGCCCAGTCGGGGGAGCCGTCCCCGGAGAGAGGTGTCTGCATCGTGAAGGTCGGCATCCCCCGCGAGGTCAAGAACCACGAGTACCGGGTGGCGATCACGCCCGCGGGCGTCAACGAGTTCACCCGCGGCGGTCACCAGGTCTTCGTCGAGGCCGGTGCCGGGGTCGGCTCCAGCATCACCGACGAGGAGTTCACCGCGGCCGGCGCCAAGATCCTGGACACCGCCGACGAGGTGTGGGACGCCGCCGACATGGTGCTCAAGGTCAAGGAGCCGGTCGCCGAGGAGTACCACCGGATGCGCGAGGGGCAGGTCCTCTTCACCTACCTGCACCTGGCCGCCTCGCGCGACTGCACCCAGGCGCTGCTCGACCGCAGGGTCACTGGCATCGCGTACGAGACGGTCGAGCTGCCGGACCGCTCCCTGCCGCTGCTCGCCCCGATGTCCGAGGTGGCCGGCCGACTCGCCCCGCAGGTCGGCGCCTTCCATCTGATGCGTACCGGAGGCGGCCGGGGCGTGCTGCCCGGTGGCGTCTCGGGCGTGTACGCGGCGAAGACCGTGGTCATCGGTGCCGGGGTCTCCGGCATGAACGCCGCCGCGATCGCGCTGGGCCTGCAGTCCGAGGTGCTGCTGCTGGACAAGAACGTCGGCCGGTTGCGGCAGGCCGACGCCATCTACCGGGGACACCTGCAGACCGTCGCCTCCAACGCGTACGAGATCGAACGGGCCGTGCTCGACGCGGACCTGGTCATCGGCGCGGTGCTGGTGCCCGGCGCCAAGGCACCGAAGCTGATCTCCAACGAGCTGGTGTCCCGGATGAAGCCCGGCAGCGTGCTCGTCGACATCGCCATCGACCAGGGTGGCTGCTTCGAGGACTCGCGGCCGACCACGCACGACGAACCGGTCTACCGGGTGCACGAGTCGATCTTCTACTGCGTGGCGAACATGCCCGGCGCGGTGCCGAACACCAGCACCTACGCGCTCACCAACGTCACCCTGCCGTACGCCCTCGAACTGGCCAACCACGGCTGGCGGGAGGCGTCGCGGCGCGACCCGGCACTGGCCCTGGGCCTGAACACCCACGCCGGCCAGGTCGTCTACGGCCCGGTGGCCGAGGCGCACGGCCTGCCCACCCTCGCGCTCACCGAGGCGCTGGGCTGAGGGGGAAGCGCTGAGCACGGCGACCGACGAACGGGCCGGCCCCGAACCGGCGCCGGCCCTGCGTCGTGCGCTGCGCGGCTACCTCGACCACCTCACCGTCGAACGTGGACTGGCGGTGAACACCCTCACCTCGTACCGCCGCGACCTGGACCGCTACCTCGACTCGCTGGCCGCCGCCGGGGTGGACGACCTCGCCGGGGTCTCGGCCGGCGAGATCGAACGGCACCTGGCCCGACTGCGCACCGGTGACGACGGCCGCCCGCCGCTGGCCGTCTCCTCGGCCGCCCGCGCCGCCAGCGCCGTGCGTGGGCTGCACCGCTTCGCGCTGCGTGAGGGCCTGGTCGGCGCCGACCCGAGCCGTGACGTACGCCCACCCACCCCACCGCGCCGACTGCCCCGCGCGCTGCCCGTCGACGCGGTGGTCCGGCTGCTGGAGACCGCCGGCCCGGTGGACGCGGCGGGGGAGCAGGCGCCGCTGGCGCTGCGCGACCGGGCGCTGCTGGAGTTCCTGTACGGCACCGGCGCCCGCATCTCCGAGGCCATCGGCGCGGCCGTGGACGACGTGGACCTCGACGACGGGGTGGTGCTGCTGCACGGCAAGGGCGGGCGCAGCCGACTGGTGCCGGTCGGCGGGCACGCGCTGCGGGCGCTCGGCGCCTACCTGGTCCGCGCCCGGCCCGGACTGGTCACCGCCGGCCGGGGCACCCCGAGGGTGTTCCTGAACGCCCGGGGCGGCCCGCTGACCCGGCAGGGCGCCTGGACCGTGCTGCGTCGCGCCGCCGCCCGGGCCGGCCTGCCGGTGGAGGGGTCCGAGGCGGTCTCCCCGCACACCCTGCGACACTCGTACGCGACCCACCTGCTCGACGGCGGCGCCGACGTCCGGGTGGTGCAGGAGTTGCTCGGCCACGCCTCGGTCACCACCACGCAGGTCTACACGCTGGTGACCGTGGACCGCCTGCGTGAGGTCTACGCCACCGCGCACCCGCGTGCCCTGCACTGACCCGAGGCGCGGGAAACGCCGCCGGCCTGGCCGGTGGAGGTGGGGCGGGACGGCACCGGTCGGTACCACCGCCCGACACGCCGAGCGGGTAGTGAACGCCCTGCTCGTCGGTGGCGTACAGTCGGGATCGGCGCGGCCTGGCGGCGGGATGACCGGGGTGCGCAGCGGCGCCGCGAAGGACGTCGGGCGGCTCCGACGCCAGATGGTCGTCGGGAGGGGGCAACGAGGACATGGCTGGCAACGGTGACCGTGCCGAGACCTGGACGTCGGAGCTCCGCGAACAGCAGAACGCGCTCGGCTCGGACCTGGGTCCGGCCGACCCGGCCGCCTACACGATGCGCAAGCCCATCCCCGAGCCGATGCCCACGGACCGGCACGGCCCGGCGCGGATCATCGCGATGGCCAACCAGAAGGGTGGCGTCGGCAAGACCACGACCACCATCAACCTCGGCGCCGCGCTCGCCGAGTACGGCCGCAAGGTGCTCCTGGTCGACTTCGACCCGCAGGGCGCCCTCTCGGTCGGGCTGGGCGTCAACCCGCACAACCTCGACCTGTCGGTCTACAACCTGCTCATGCAGGACGACGTGACCGCCGAGGACGTCCTGATCAAGACCGACGTGGCCGGGCTGCACCTGCTGCCGGCCAACATCGACCTCTCCGCCGCCGAGATACAGCTGGTCAACGAGGTCGCCCGCGAGATGGCTCTGGCCCGCGTGCTCAGAAGCGTCCGCAAGGAGTACGACTACATCCTGATCGACTGCCAGCCCTCGCTCGGCCTGCTGGCGATCAACGCGTTGACCGTGGCGCACGGCGTCCTCATCCCGCTGGAGTGCGAGTTCTTCAGCCTGCGCGGTGTCGCCCTGCTGCTGGACACCATCGACAAGGTGCGCGAGCGGCTCAACTTCGACCTGGAGTTGGAAGGCATCCTCGCCACCATGTACGACAGCCGCACCACGCACTGCCGGCAGGTGCTCCAGCGGGTGGTGGAGGCGTTCGGCGACAAGGTCTACCAGACGGTGATCACCAAGACGGTGAAGTTCCCCGAGTCGACCGTCGCGGGTGCCCCGATCACCACGCTCGACCCGGCCTCCTCGGGGGCCCGTAACTACCGTCAGTTGGCCCGCGAGGTGATCGCCGCGCAGGCGGAGCGGTAGGCCGGTAACCATCGGTGTCCAGGCCGTGGACTACGGTCGTCGGCGTGAGCGCGCCGCCAGCCGACCCGACCACCGCGCCGGAGCATCCGCTCGCGGTGACGGAATCCGGCGCGCCGGAGGAGACCCCGGTCGCCGTTGCGGACGACGCTGCGGACACCGGCAGGTTCACGGTCCGGCTGGACAACTTCACCGGCCCGTTCGACCTGCTGCTGCAACTGATCGGCAAGCACAAACTCGACGTCACCGAGGTCGCCCTGCACCAGGTGACCGACGAGTTCATCGCGTACATCCGGGCCATGGGCGACGACTGGGACCTGGACGAGGCGAGCGAGTTCCTGCTGATCGCCGCCACCCTGCTCGACCTCAAGGCCGCCCGGCTGCTGCCCTCGGCCGAGGTGGAGAACGAGGAGGACCTGGCGCTGTTGGAGGCGCGGGACCTGCTCTTCGCCCGACTGTTGCAGTACAAGGCGTACAAGGAGGCGGCGGCGCACATCGCGGTGCTGGAGGAGGTCGGCGGACGCCGTTATCCGCGCGCGGTCACCCTGGAGGCCCGCTACGCCGATGCCCTGCCCGACCTGGTGCTCGGCATCGGCCCGCAGCGACTGCTCAAGCTCGCCGTCCGGGCGATGACCCCGAAGCCGGTGCCCGAGGTCTCCATCGCCCACGTGCACATGGTGCGGGTCAGCGTCCGGGAACACGCCGCGATCATCAGTGAACGGCTTCGCCGCGCCGGCACCGCCACCTTCTCGCTGCTCTGCGCCGACTGCGAGGCCACCCTGGAGGTGGTCGCCCGGTTCCTGGCGCTGCTGGAGCTGTACCGGCAGGGTGTGGTGGCCTTCGTGCAGGAGCAGGCGCTGGAGGAGCTGACCGTACGCTGGACCGGTCCCGCCGACGGCAGTCCGGCCCTCACCATCGACGAGTACGCCGGCAACCCGGACGAGGCGGCCCCCGGGTCCGGTGCGCCGACGACCGCGTCCGGAGCGGCGTCGACGGGGTCCGGTGTGTCGACGGACGAGGCGGTAACGACGGAGGAGCGCGCCGGATGAGTAACGAGGAACGCCGGGACTCGCTGGCCGACCAGGCCGCCGCCTGGGTCCCGCCCTGGCAGCGCTCCGCCCCCGAGTCCGTCGCCCCGGACCCGGCCGACCCTGATCCCGTCGAGGCTGAGCCCGTCGAGCCCGATCGCGCGGAGCCCGAACCTGCTGCCCCGGAATCCGCCCAGCTCACCGCACCCGCAGCCGTCGAATCGGCCGAACCTGCGGATCCCGCCCCCGAACTCGGGGCTGCCGGGGATCTCGGTGCGGAGGTGCCCCTGGAGGGGTCGCCGGGTGCCAAGATCGCGGAGGAGGGGGCGGGGCGGAGGCAGCGGGGTGGGCGGACGCGGGTGGTGCCGGAGCCGCCGCCGGTCCTCGACGACGCCGAACTCCGCGGGGCGCTGGAGGCGATCCTGCTGGTGGTGGACGAACCCGTCAGCGAGCTGACGCTGGCCCAGATCCTCGAACAGCCCGCCGAGCGGGTCGGCCCGATCCTGGACGAGATCGCCGCGGGCTACACCGCCGCCGGACACGGGTTCGAGCTGCGCCGGGCGGCCGGCGGGTGGCGGCTCTACACCCGGCCGGAATACGCCACCTACGTGGAACGGTTCGTCCTCGACGGGCAGTCGGTCCGGCTGACCCAGGCCGCGCTGGAGACCCTCGCGGTGGTGGCGTACCGGCAGCCGGTGACCCGGTCGCGGATATCGGCCATCCGGGGCGTCAACTGCGACGGGGTGATCCGTACCCTGGTGACCCGTGGGCTGATCGAGGAGTGCGGCACCGAGTCGGACAGTGGGGCCTATCTGTACCGGACGAGCACGATGTTCCTGGAGAAGCTCGGCCTGAACAGCCTCGACGACCTGCCGCCCCTGGCCCCGTTCCTCCCCGACGACGTAGAAGAGCTTGCCGATGCCGCGCGATGACCGCACCCCCCGCCCCGACGCCCCCGTCTACACCGGCCCGGAACGCCTCCAGAAGGTGCTCGCCGCGGCGGGGGTCGGGTCCCGGCGTGCCTGCGAAGACCTGATCTTCCGTCGGCGGGTGACGGTCGACGGGCGGGTGGCCCAGCTCGGCGACAAGGTCGACCCGACCACATCCGTCATCCACGTCGACGGCGAGCGGCTGGTGGCCGACACCCGACTGGTGTACCTGGCGTTGAACAAGCCCCGTGGCGTGGTCTCCACGATGGCCGACGAGAAGGGGCGCACCGCGCTCGCCGACTTCGTCGGCAACCGGGTCGAGCAGCGTGTCTACCACGTCGGGCGGCTCGACGCGGACAGCGAGGGCCTGCTGCTGCTCACCAATGACGGGACCCTGGCCCACCGGCTGATGCACCCCTCCTACGGGGTGGCCAAGACGTACCTGTGTGAGGTGGCCGGGCCGATCCCGCGCAACCTCGGCAAGCGCCTCGCCGCCGGCATCGAGCTGGAGGACGGCCCGGTCACCGTGGACTCGTTCCGGGTGGTGGGCAGTCTGGGACGTACCGCCCAGGTCGAACTGACCCTGCACGAAGGCCGCAAACACATCGTCCGGCGTCTGCTCGACGAGGTCGGACACCCGGTGAGCCGGCTGGTGCGTACCTCCATCGGGCCGATCCGGCTCGGCGACCTGCGTCCCGGGCGCACGCGGCGGCTGACCAACGCGGAGGTCGCCGCCCTGTTCAAGGCCGTGAGTGACTGACCCCGCGCTGGCGGGTACCGCTGACGGTAGGCTCCTGGCGGCCCGGGGCAGGGCCGGCGGGCCGTGCGCCACGGCGCCGGGCATGATGGAAGCTGTGTGGGCAACCGCTCGCGTCCGCCGATGAGGCGGATCGCGGGGTACGGGCTGAGGAGGACAACGGTGGAGGAAAACGTACCGGCTGGGCGCTGTGTGGTGGCTGTGGACGGGCCGTCCGGTTCGGGTAAGTCCACCGTCTCCCGGCGGCTGGCGGCGAGCCTCACCGCCCGCTACCTCGACACCGGCGCGATGTACCGGGCGATCACCTGGGCGGTGCTGCGCTCCGGCGTCGACCTGACCGACGCCGAGGCGGTCGGCAAGGTCGCCGCCGAGGTCGACCTGCGGATCGGCACCGACCCCACCGGGTACGGCGTGACCGCCGACGGCGTGGGCGTCGAGGCCGAGATCCGGGGTCCCGAGGTGACCGCCGCCGTGTCCGCAGTGGCCTCCGTGCCGGCGGTCCGGGCGCTGCTGGTGGCCCGGCAGCGCGACATGATCGCCAAGGCGGGCCGGATCGTGGTCGAGGGCCGCGACATCGGGTCCGTGGTCGCCCCCGACGCCGACCTCAAGGTCTACCTCACCGCCTCGGCGGCGGCCCGCGCCGCGCGCCGCAGCGCCGAGGACGCCTCCGACGTGGCGGCGACCGCCGCCGACCTGGCCCGGCGAGACAAGATCGACTCGACCCGCAAGGCCGACCCGCTCGCCCAGGCCCCCGACGCCGTGGTGCTGGACACCACCGAGTTGGGCATCGACGAGGTCGTGGCGAAGCTGCGGGCGCTGCTCGCCGAGCGGAACGTGGCGTGACCGGGCGCGACAACCTGCCGGGTCTGCCGGCGATCGGACCATCCGGCGCGGTGGCGCGGGCGTTGCCCGCCACCGGCCAACGAAACGAGGCGTGGGCGTGACTGACAACGACGGTTGGGTGGAGCTGCGGGAACCGGACCTCGACATCGAGGAGCCGGCCGGTCCGCAGCCGGTGGTGGCCGTGGTCGGCCGCCCCAACGTCGGCAAGTCCACTCTGGTCAACCGGATCATCGGGCGTCGCCAGGCGGTCGTCGAGGACGTGCCCGGCGTGACCCGGGACCGGGTCCCGTACGACGCGCAGTGGTCCGGTCGGACCTTCACCGTGGTGGACACCGGCGGCTGGGAACCGGACGCGAAGGACCGGGCGGCGGCCATCGCCGCGCAGGCCGAGACGGCCGTGTTCACCGCCGACGTGGTGATCTTCGTGGTCGACGCGACGGTGGGCTCCACCGACGTCGACGAGGCGGCGGTCAAGATGCTGCGCCGCAGTGCCAAGCCGGTCATCCTGGTGGCCAACAAGGCCGACAACACCAACATCGAGCTGGAGGCCACCTCTCTGTGGTCGCTCGGCCTCGGCGAGCCGCACCCGATCTCGGCCCTGCACGGTCGAGGCTCCGGTGACCTGCTCGACAAGATCCTGGAGGCGCTGCCCGAGGCGCCGAAGATCGTGGAGAACCGCCCGCGCGGCCCGCGCCGGGTCGCGCTGGTCGGTCGGCCCAACGTCGGCAAGTCCAGCCTGCTGAACCGCTTCTCCGGCGAGGAACGCGCCGTGGTCGACGCGGTCGCCGGCACCACCGTCGACCCGGTCGACAGCCTGGTCACCATCGGCGGCGACACCTGGCACCTGGTGGACACCGCCGGCCTGCGCAAGCGGGTCGGCAAGGCCAGCGGCACCGAGTACTACGCCAGCCTGCGGACCGCCTCGGCGATCGAGGCGGCCGAGGTGGCGGTGGTGCTGCTCGACTCCAGTGAGCCGATCAGCGAGCAGGACCAGCGCATCCTGACCATGGTCACCGAGGCCGGGCGGGCACTCGTCATCGCCTTCAACAAGTGGGACCTGGTCGACGCCGACCGTCGGTACTACCTGGACAAGGAGATCGACCGGGAACTGCGCCGCATCCCGTGGGCGATCCGGCTGAACCTGTCGGCACAGACCGGACGGGCCGTCGACAAGCTCGCCGCCTCCCTGCACCGGGCCCTGGCGAGCTGGGAGACCCGGATCCCGACCGCGCAGCTCAACGCGTGGCTCACCGCCCTGGTGCAGGCCACCCCGCACCCGGTACGCGGGGGACGGGCCCCCCGCATCCTGTTCGCCACCCAGGCCGGGGTCGCCCCGCCGCGCTTCGTGCTCTTCACCACCGGCCCGCTGGACGCCGGCTACCAGCGCTTCGTGGAACGCAAGCTCCGCGAGGAGTTCGGCTTCGAGGGCAGCCCCATCGAGATCTCGGTACGCCCCCGCAAGAAGCTCGGCCCCGGCGGCCGAGGCAAGGCCCACGGCTGACCCACACCCCACCCTCCTAGGACGCTCTAGGGGTGGTGGGGGTGGTCACGATCGTGGGGAGGGGGCTGTGCGGCGCAGAGGAGAAGCTGCGCTAAGCTGAACCGGCTGTCGCGGGCAGGATGACGCGAGAGCATCGGGACGTGGCGCAGTTTGGTAGCGCACTTGACTGGGGGTCAAGGGGTCGTCGGTTCGAATCCGGCCGTCCCGACGCAGGTCAGAGGGCTGATCCGGAAATCGGGTCGGCCCTTCCGGCGTTCTGGGGACCACGCCGGTCAAGTGGGTCACCCGGCAGCGCTCCTTGACCGCTCGTCAAAGCGCTGAGCGTTGGCACGTCACCACTCTTGCCTCCGACCCGTCTGTCGCACCCGTCAGTGCCACGCGCGCAGGTCGTTGATCTGGCCGCCGTCTAACGTGGGCGGTGCGAGCTTCCTCTGCCCTGCGGCGGAGTTCAGCGCAGCGCGAGGAGCCGCATTCCGGTACGGATCAGGACGACCGTGCCGCCGGCAGCCATGACCATGCCGATGCCGGGCATCAGTTGACCCCAGGCGCCGGTGCTGGCGCTGAGACTGATGAGGCGGGCAGCCTGCCAGCCGACGATGAGGGCCACGGTCACCCCGGGGATCAGGCTGTGCGCTATGGCCACCTTGCGGTACGGCAACAGGGCGCCGGCGATGGCGAGGAATCCCACGCTCAGCGTCCACAGACCTGGACCTGCCGCGCCGTTGATCGAACCGAACGGCGTGATGACCCAGGGCAGCACCGAGCCGACGAGCACGAGCAGGCCACCGACGAGCATGCCGAGGCTGCCGGCGTGGAGGATGCGGCGGCGGACCGGAGCGGCGGGGGATGCGGTGTCTGCCATCACCGGATGGTAGGTGCTCAGTGTTCGTTCACCGAGCGGCTGATCGGTGAACGGCCGGAGCGCGTCGGTGGACGGTCCGCCGGGCAGCACGAACAGGAGCAAACCGGACGGCGATCGATGCTCACGCGTACCGTTCGACCGCTCGTCGCCTGTCAGGGACCGCTCACCGCCCCGAGGGCCCACCCCGCAGATCACCTATTGCCCGACGCGCGCGGGTCGCGTTCGCTTTCCCAAACCTGAGGGTGTGATCGACCGCACATCCCGTGGCTGGGATTGCTACCGGGGTGTGGATCGGGCCGCGGCACCACCACCGCGACCTCGCGGTCGGCGTGCCGCAGCCACTCGCTGGAGCCGGTTCCGTACCGACTAGGAGGGCACCACACATGACCGAGGTAACCCCAGACCAGACGGGTGGTGGCGGTGAGCCACCACCGTCGCCACCTCCGGCATCGCCGGACAACGGCTGGCGCAGAGAATATTGGAGCCGGAACCTCCGGCTCATGGTCATCCTGTTGGCCATCTGGTTCATCGTCTCGTTCGGGTTCGGCGTTCTGCTGGTCGAACCGTTGAACGAGATCGTCATCGCCGGCTTCCCGCTCGGCTTCTGGTTCGCCCAACAAGGATCGATCTATGTCTTCGTGGTCCTGATCTTCGTGTACGCGAAGATGATGGACCGTCTCGACCGCCAGTTCGGTGTCGACGAGCAGGAGACCGAGGGGGCGGCGTCGTGAGCCAGATCCAACTCTGGACCCTCATCTTCATCGGCGCCTCGTTCGCCGTGTACCTCTACATCGCCTGGCGCAGCCGGGTGAAGGAGACCGCCGGCTTCTATGTGGCCGGTCAGGGGATCCCCACCATCGCCAACGGTGCCGCTGTCGCGGCCGACTGGATGTCCGCGGCCTCGTTCATCTCGATGGCCGGCCTGATCGCCTTCCTCGGCTCGGACGGTTCCATCTATCTGATGGGCTGGACCGGCGGTTATGTGCTGCTGGCCCTGCTGATTGCGCCCTACCTGCGCAAGTGGGGCAAGTTCACCGTGCCCGAGTTCGTCGGTGACCGCTACTCGGAGCTGGTCCGCACCGTCGCCGCCGTGGCCGCCATCATCATCTCGTTCACCTATGTGGTCGGGCAGATGCGCGGTGGCGGCATCGTGTTCAGCCGATTCCTCGGCCTCGACGTCACCGGTGGTGTCATCGTCGCCGCTGTGATCATCGGCCTGTACGCGGTGCTCGGCGGCATGAAGGGCATCACCTGGACCCAGGTGGCCCAGTACTCGGTGCTGATCGTCGCCTATCTGATCCCTGCGGTGGCGGTGGCCCAGCAGATGACCGGCATCCCGATCCCGCAGGTGTCCTTCGGGCAGATCCTCGACGAGCTCAACGCGATCAGCCTGGAGCTGGGGATGGCCCAGTTCACCGACGCGTTCGCGGCGCGGCCGCAGATCGACGTGTTCCTGGTGACCATGTCGCTGATGATCGGCACCGCCGGCCTGCCGCACGTGATCGTTCGCTTCTACACCACGAAGAGCGTGCGCGGAGCCCGCTACTCGGCGTTCTGGGCACTGCTGTTCATCGCCCTGCTCTACACCACGGCTCCGGCCGTCGGCGCGTTCACCAAGTTGAACCTGTTGCAGGGCGTCAACGGCGTGTCGGCCGACGCGTTGCCCGCCTGGGTGGACAACTGGGCGGCGACCGGCCTGGTCACCGTCGGGGATGGCGTGACGACGATCGGATCGGTCAGCAACAATCCCGCCTCCGGCGCGGACCTGATCGTCAACAACGACATCCTGGTGTTGGCCAGCCCGGAGATCGCCGGCCTGCCGGCCCCGATCGTGGGTCTGGTCGCCGCTGGTGGCCTGGCCGCCGCGATGTCCACCGCTGCCGGACTGCTGCTGGTCATCTCCTCGTCGTTCTCGCACGACCTCTACTTCCGCCGGGTCAAGCGGGACTCGACCGACAAGCAGCGGCTGCTGGCCGGTCGGATCGCGATGGGTCTGGCGGTGCTGATCTCGATCTACGCCGGAATCAACCCGCCTGCCTTCGTGGCCCAGGTGGTGGCGTTCGCGTTCGGCCTGGCGGCGGCGAGCTTCTTCCCGGTCATCGTGCTCGGCATCTTCTGGAAGAGATGCAACTCGGCGGGTGCGGCAGCCGGCATGATCACCGGCATGGTGTTCACCGCCACCTACATGATCTATACGTTGCCGGTGTTCGGCACCGCGGCCAACCCGCACATCCTCGACATCAGCCCGGAGGGCATCGGCACCATCGGTGCCATCGTCAACTTCATCGTGACGATCGTGGTGTCGAAGATGACGGCGCCGCCACGGGACGAGATCGCGGAGATGGTGGAGAACATCCGCTACCCGTCCGAGCGTCGCCCCGTGGCTGCCGGCAACGTCACCGGAACGCCCTGACCCGAATCATCCACATCGGCACCCCACCGGTCGCCGGCCCCACACAGGTGGGGGCCGGCGACCGGTGAGCATCCACGAACGATCGGCGCACTCGACCTCAGCCGCCCGGTCCACGGCCCGGGTCAGCGATCGAGTTGGAGCCGGGCCCAGGCGGTGATGGTCAGTGCGGCGAAGATTGCCGGTACGACCGTGACCAGGGCGAGTTGTGCGGGGCTCACGGCGTCGGGTCGTAGCGCCCACAGGGCGGGTGCGGCGATGGGGAACCATGCTCCGGTACCGGCGATGGCGGTGACCTGTGCGGTGACGATCAGCCCGATGGTGGTGGCGATGCCGGGCAGCAGTCCTCGTCCGAGTGTCGCCGCCCACGCGGCCGGGGTGGCGACGAGGGCCGACGAGACGGTGAGCACGAGTTGTCGCCCGAGAGCCGCGCTGACGTCGGTGTTCCAGGCGCCCAGGCCGAGAAGCGTCCCGGTCAGCGCGATCGCGGCGGTCAACGCGATGGCCACCAGTGCCGTCCAGAACAGGTGCGACAGCAGCTTGGCCGCGACGAGGACCGGTCGGGAGACGGGCTGGGCGAACAGGCCGGTGACGGTGGCGTCGCTGAATTCGCGGCCGACGAGCCAGCTCAGGGCGACGCCGAAGGCGAGCAGACCGCCGGCGGCGGTGCTCTGCGCGGCGACGCCGGTCAGCAGGGCCCATCCGGTGGCGTCGGCCAGTGGACCGAGCTGCGCGATGACCTGGTCGTTTCCGCTGCGGGCCGCGTAGGTGAGCGCGCTGGTCAGGATGGTGATGCCGGCGACGAGCAGGACGGTGGTGGTGCGGATGACCCTTGAGGCCGCCAGTTTGTGGAGTTCGACGTCGAGTGCGGCGGTCAGGGCGGGAGTCATCGCGGGTGGTCCTGTTCGTGCTGGTAGACGAGGGCGAAGAAGGTGCGTTCCAGGTCGGCGGTGTCGGGTTCGAGGGTGCCGATGAGCCGCCCGCGGTTGACGACGGAGATGCGGTTCGCGATGCGGGCCACCTCGTCGAGGTGGTGGCTGGAGACCAGGATCCCGGCACCGGCTTCGGCCCGTCGGGACAGGACGGTGCGCAGCCGGATCACGCCGGCCGGGTCGAGGGCGTTGGTGGGTTCGTCGAGGACGATCAGGTGAGGGTGGTGCTGTGTCGCGGCGGCGAGACCGAGGCGCTGCCGGTTGCCTTGCGACAGCCGTCGGGTGGTGATGGTGGCGTACCGGGTCAGGTCGAGTTCGGTCATGGCGTGTTCGGCCAGGCTGGCGGCTTCTGCGGCGGGTCGGCGGCGGAGGCGTGCGGCGAGCCGCAGGTTGGTCCGGACGTCGAGTTCGGGGTAGGCGAAGGGGTGTTCGACGAGATGGCCGACCCGGGCCCAGTCGTCGGCGGTGAGCTGGGTCAGGTGACGGCCGTTGATCTGGCAGGTGCCGGTGGTGGGGTGCAGCATGCCGAGGATCAGACGCATGAGGGTCGTCTTGCCGGCGCCGTTGAGACCGACGAGGGCGTGGATCTCGCCGGGGTGCACGGTGAGGTCGATGCCGAACACGCCCGCGCCGTCGCCGAAGTCGTGGGCCAGGGCGGTGGTCGTGAGTCGTTCAGTCATGGCGGGTGCCCTCGACGGTGTCCAGGGCGACGCTGATGGCGTCGGTGAGGCTGGTGGGCGGCGTAGCCGTCGCCCATTCCAGGAGGGCGCAGGTCAGTGCCGCGAGAGCGACGGCGGCGGCGACCCGGGCGGGTAACGGCGGGACGCCGTCGGTGATGAGTCGGTCGGCGATGGCCGTCTCGGTGGCCGCAGTGGTGCGGGTCATGCCGGCGCGCAGGGTCGGGGAGTGGGCCACGATCCGGACGCGGCGTCGTGTGGTCTCGTCCGCCAGGTCGTCCAGGCGCGTCAGCGCTGCGCGCAGACCGCGCGTGACCCGGTGCAGCGGTGGCAGTGTGTCCGGTTGCCCGGCCACTGCCTCGGCGATCAGGGGGTCGTACGGGTCGTCGAGGACGACCATCTCCTTGCTGGTGAAGTAGCGGAAGAACGTCATCTCCGAGACCCGGGCGCGGGCGGCGATCTGGGCGACGGTGGTGCCCTCGAATCCCTGTAGTTCGAACAGGTCCAGGGCGTGGCTGACCAGGCGGTGACGGGTGTCGGCCCGTTTGCCGTGCAGGGGTGGTTGCCTCACCCGTCGAATGTTAGTCACTAACATTCCGCGAGTCCAGGCATCCGAACCGCAACGGCGGGTGGAGTGATCATGGCGGCGCGGGGAAGCCGGGGAGGGCGTGTCTGTCGGCGATCGGCCCCGACAGGCATCACGCGTGACGGAGGCCCGGTTCATGGCGGAAGTGCATCGAGACTCTCCTTCGCCCCGGTATGGCAGGTTCCGGCGATGGGTGTCGTTGGAGACCACGAGTGGGGCGCTGCTCCTCGTGGCGGCCGTCGCGGCGCTGGTGGTGGCGAACTCGCCGTGGCGCGGGGCCTACGCCAGCCTCTCCGCAGCGAGGATCGGGCCGTCCGACCTGCATCTGGATCTGTCCGTGTCGGCGTGGGCGGCCGACGGGCTGCTCGCGATCTTCTTCTTCGTGGTGGGTGTGGAGCTCAAGCAGGAGATCGTCGCCGGGAGTCTGCGCCGGCTCGGCGAGGCGGCGGTGCCGGTGCTCGCTGCGGTCGGCGGGATGCTGGCTCCGGCCGTGGTCTTCGTGGTGGTGGTCGTGGCGCGGGGCGACCCGGCGGCGTTACGCGGCTGGGCGATTCCGACCGCCACGGACATCGCGTTCGCGTTGGCCGTCCTGGCGATCTTCGGTCGGGGTCTACCCGTCGCGCTCCGCACGTTCCTGCTGACCCTGGCGGTGGTCGACGACCTGTTGGCGATCATCGTGATCGCCGTGTTCTACAGCGGCGATCTCGACGGGCTCGCTCTCGTGCTCTCGTTCGCCGCGGTGGCACTGTTCGCGGTGGTTGCCCGGTCGAGACGACCGAGCTGGTGGCTGTTGCTGCCGGCGGCGGCGCTGGCGTGGGGTTTCATGCACGCGTCGGGGGTGCACGCGACCATTGCCGGGGTGCTGCTCGGGCTCTGCGTGACGGTCCGGCCGGTCTTCGGCGAGCCCGAGGGTCGGGCCCACCGGTTCGAGCAGGCCGTGCGTCCCGTCTCGTCCGGCTTCGCGTTGCCGGTGTTCGCGTTCTTCGCCGCAGGCGTCACGCTCGTCGACGGCGAGGGCATCGGGGTCCTGTTCGCCCAGCCGGTGCTCCTGGCGATCGTGCTCGCCCTGGTGGTCGGCAAACTCCTCGGCGTGCTCGGGGTCACGGCGTTGGTCACGCGGTTCACCGGTCTGCGGTTGCCGGATGCGATCGGGGTACGTGACCTGTTGCCGATCGGGTTCCTCACCGGCATCGGGTTCACCGTCTCGTTGCTCATCTCGGAGCTGTCGTTCCCCGATGCCGTGCACACCGACGGTGCGACGGTCGGCGTGCTGGCCGGTACGCTGCTCGCCGCCTTCCTCGCTGCGCTCACCCTGCGGTGGGACGCCCGTAGGGCGCGGGAGCGGGACATGAACAGGGACGGTGTCGTCGACAGCGACACCCGTCCGATCCGCGATCCCGCCGAGGAGGAACCCGGCCCGGGGTTCGGGAGCCGATGAGCACAGCGCCGGCCCCGCACGCACGGACCCGCCGCGGGTCGTGCTACTGGCCGACCAGAAGTCGCATCAGCAACGCCATGAGGGCCACGAACAGCACGGCACCGGCGAGGACGAGGATTCCGCCGTTGGCGTCACACCATTGGCTCCATCGGGAGGGCATCACTGTCACCCGTTCCTTTCCGGCTGATCGGTGATCTCGCCAGGGTCGGTGTTGCTGCTGAATCGGTGACCGGACAGCACGGCGGACCGGGCGATCACCATGCCGCCGACGGCCGAGGTGGCCAGTTGCAGCACGATGGCGATGATCGCCTTGACCGTGTTCGACAGGTGGGGGTCGAGGAAAGCCGCTCCGGCGACGATGAACGTGATGCCGAGCCCGGCGGCGGTGGCCACTGCCGAGGTGCGGGTGTAGGGGTCGGGCAGGCGGTGCAGTCCGATGGCCGCGGCGACGAAGATGGCCGCGCCGAGGAGTGCGAGGACCTGTCCCACGATCTCCAGGATCATCGGCGTCCGTTCGCGATCGCGCGGGCCAACGAGACGGCGGCGAGGAACGCCACCAGGGTGGCGACCAGGACCAGGTCGAAGGTGCCGTGGCGGTGGGCGCGTACGCCGATCAGTGCGATGAGACCGATGACGGCGAAGGTGAGCAGGTCGGCGGCGATGGCCCGATCGGCGGGGGTGGGTCCACGGGCGATGCGGTAGGCCGACACGAGGAAGGCGAATCCGCAGCCGGCGGTGGCGATGTCCAGAAGGATCATGGTCGGTCTCCGAGGCTCAAGGCGAGCAGCATGCGTCGTTCCATGTCGCGAAGGTCGGCCAGGGCGCTCTCGGTGTCCTGGTGGTACATGGAGTGCACGAGCAGCGCCTGACCGTCCTGGTCGTGGGCGACCACGCCGAGGGTGAGGGTTCCGGGCGTGAGAGTGATGAGCACCCCGATGAGCGCCACGTGCAGGTCGGTGCGGGAGTCCAGCGGCATGCGCACCACACGGGGGGTGGTGGTCAGGCCCGGCGTCAGGATGTCGACCAGGACCGTCCAGGAGGACTGGACGATCTGGCCGGCGAACCAGAGCGTGAACAGCACGAGCCGGATCGGAAGGGTGAGTACGCGTGTCATCGCCGCACCGCCTCGAGGTAGGAGGAGGTGTCGAGCAGGCCGTCGGCGGCGGTGGAGGCCAGGCCGAGCAGGAACTCCCCGCCGAGGCCGAGGCAGACGGTGACGGCCGCCAGGATCGCGGCCGGTACGACCAGGCTGGTCTTCACCGTGGTGCGCTCGGCGGTGAGCAGTTGTCCGGTGCCGGCGGCCGGGTCGTCGGGACTGTCCGGTGGGGGAGACGCGGCGAACACCGCGTTCCAGATCTTCAACATGGACAGCAGCGTGATCAGGCTGACCGCGAGCGTGATCGCGACCACCGCCAGGTGGCCCGCGTCGGCGGCGGCCATGATGAGGGTCAGTTTGGCCACGAACCCCGACAGCGGTGGCAGGCCGGCCAACGACAGCGCGGCGAGACCGAAGCTGACCGCCAGCACGGGTTCGCGGCGGACGATTCCCCGGAGCCGGTCGAGTCGGCCGGTGCCGTAGTGGGTCTCTATCGCGCCGGTGGACAGGAACAGCGAGGCTTTGACGATCATGTGGTGCAGCAGGTAGAAGATCCCGGCGGTCAGTCCGGCGGGCGTGAACAGGGCCACTCCGAGCAGGATGTAGCCGATCTGGCTGACCATGTGGAAGGCGAGGATCGAGCGCATGGTGTCCGCGCCGACCGCGGCCAGCACGCCGACGAGCATCGTCGCGCTGAACACGACCAGGCCGATCCACAGGTAGCGCTGGTCCCCGTCGAACACCACGGCGTAGATGCGGTAGATCGCGTAGATCGCCACCTTGGTGTGCAGGCCGGAGAAGAGGGCGGTCACCGCCGGGGAGGTCGAGGGGTAGGCGCGGCCCAACCAGCCGTAGGTCGGCACCACCGCCGCCTTCATCGCCAGCGCGAACAGGCAGATCGCGGTCGCGGCCGCCACCAGCGGTGAGTCGGCGGCGGCGCCGGCGAGTTCGGCGAGGTTGACGGTGCCGGCCGTGCCGTAGAGCAGCGCGATCCCGGCGAGGAGGACGGTGGAGACGAAGAGGTTGAACGTGACGTACAACCGGGAGCCGCCCACCGCCGCCGGGTGGCCCTGCTGCCGCCGGGCGAGGATGAACAGCCCGTACGACGGCAGCAGCATGACCTCGATGAAGACGAAGAGGTTGAACACGTCGGCGGTGAGCAGCGCGCCGTTGACGCCGGCGGTCAGGGCCAGCACGAGCGGTGCGAACAGGCGCAGCCGTCCGGTGCCGCTGGCGAGCGCGAACAGGACACATACCAGGGTGAGGAGCCCGGTGACGGTCACCATGAGCGCCGCGAGGGTGTCGGCGACGAACGGGATCGCGATGCCGGACGTCCAGCCGCCCACGCCATGGGCGAGAACGGTGCCGTCCCGGGTCGTGGTGACCAGGGCGACACCGGCCGCCAGGTTGGCGGCGAGCACGGTGACCAGCAGCCGGATCGGCCATCGGGTGTCGGCACGCGCGAAGGCGGTGATTCCGGTCCCGGCGAGCGGGACCGCGACGAGAAGCGTCAGCAGCGTACCGGTCACGACGTCACCTCCTGCCGGTCGCGGGGCTCGCCGGTGCGGTCGTGCCCGGTGCTCGTGGTCGCCGCTCCGGTCGGCCTCTCGGGATCGTCGGGTTGCGGCGCCTCGGTCGACTGGTCACCCGACGGTCGGGGCCGACCGGTGACGGCCAGGACGAGCAGGTAGATCGTGATCGCGAAGGCGATCACGATGGCGGTCAGCACGAACGCCTGCGGCAGCGGATCTGCCGTGGTCGCCGGATCCGGGTCCGGCCCGAGCGGCTCACCGCGCCGGTTGATGCCCCCGGCGCTGAACAGCAGCAGGTTGACGGCGTGGCTGAGCAGGACGAAGCCCAGCACGACGCGGAGGAAGTCGCGTTGCAGCAGGAGGTAGACCGCTGCGGTGACGAGCGCTCCGACGGTCAGCGCGAGAATCACGGCGTGGCCCCCTCGGTCTGGCGGGCGTCGGCCCGCGTGTCGGTGTGGGGCTGGTGCGGTGGCGTCGGCGGTCGTCGGCCGGGTGTGTCGGTCGAGGCGGCGCCGAGCAGGCGTAGCGCCGCCAGGATCACCCCGAACACCGCCAGGTACACGCCGACGTCGAAGACGAGGGCGGTGGTCAGCTTCACGCCGAGAACCTCGGCGTGCAACGGCCGCAGGAACGAGCCGTCGACCAGGCCCAGCGCGCCGGTGCCGACCGCCACCAGGATGCCGGCGCCGGCGATGGCCAGGAAGGGCCGCTGGAGCATGCGGGTACGGGCGGAGGACGCCGACAGGTACGCCAGCGCCAGCGCGCAGGTCCCCAGCAGGGCGGCGATGAACCCGCCGCCTGGTGCGGTGTGGCCCCGCAGGAGCGCGTAGAGCGAGCCGAGCAGCATCAGCGGGACCAGGAAACGGTCGAGCACGGTCAGGAACACGGCGTTGCGCTGCGGATCGGACAACGGGTTGTCGACCTGCGGCTCCGACGTGCCCCCGACGGCCGGGTGGGCGGTGAGCAGGGCGCTCACCGCCATCGCCGCGACGGCGACGACGACGAGTTCACCGAAGGTGTCCAGGGCGCGGAAGTCCACCAGGATGGTGTTGACGATGTTGGTGCCGCCGGTGAGGGTCTGCGCCTCGCGGATGAAGTGTTCCCCGGCCGGGGAGAGCGAGCGGTGTCCGGTGAACGCCAGCGTCGCCAGGGTGGCGGTGGTCCCGGCGGCGAGGGCGGCTGCGGCGGCCAGCACCGAGCGCCTGGTGCCGACGGCAGCGAAGCGGGGACGCATACGACGGAGCACCAACACCATGATCACGACGGTGAGGATCTCGACCAGCAGTTGCGTCAACGCCACGTCGGAGGCGCCGAGCACGAAGAACCACATGGCGACGGAGAACCCCACGACGCCGGTGGCGATGACCGCGGTCAGGCGTACCCGGGCGCGGACCACCGTGACGATCCCGACCATCATGACCACCAGTAGTCCCACGTCGATCGCGTGCGGGCGCAGGGTGGGCGGTGCTCCCGGCCACCCGGCGACCACCCCGAGGCCGGCCAGTCCGAGCAGTACGACCGGCGCCGCCATGTGGGCGGCGGGGGCGTCGTTGCGGGTCAGCGCACCGACCCGGCGACCGAACGCGATGGTGTTGTCGTGCAGGGACTGGACCGCCCGTACCCCTGAGCCGGGGAACAGCGCCCGGTCCAGGAGCCGGTCGGTGTGGCCGCGCCACACCGTCAGGAGCACCCCGGCCGCGATCGCGAGCACCGACAGCATCAGCGGCCCGCCGAAGCCGTGCCACAGGTAGACGCCGCCGATCTCGGAGAGTGTGGTGCCGGCGGTCGCCGCCGCCGCGCCGCGCACGAGATCGGCGAGCAGCCAGCCGGCGACTCCGAAGACGGTGCCGGCGAGTGCGGTGAGGCTGATCGCGGCGGACATCGACGCGGTCGGACGCCAGGGCCGGACCTCCGGGGCGGGGCCGGGGAGAAGGGTGAGGATCACCCGGGCGCTGTAGGCGACGGTCAGCACCGCACCGGCGGCGGCGACCAGCGCCACCAGCCAGCCGATCGCCGGTGCGGCGGGTGCGTCGAGCATGGCCTCGAAGATCATCTCCTTGCTGATGAACCCGAGGGTCGGCACGATTCCGGCCATGCTGGCCACGGCGAGTGTGATCATCGCGGCGGCCCACGGCATGGACCGGGCCAGGCCACGGAGGCGGCGCAGGTCGCGGGTGCCGGTCCGCCGTTCCATCAGCCCGACGTGCATGAACGCCGCCGACTTGAACAACGCGTGCGCGGCGATGTGCACGCTGGCGGCCAGCATCGCCTCGGTGGTGCCGATGCCGATCACCGCGACCAGCAACCCGAGTTGGCTGACCGTCGAGTACGCCAGCAGTTCCTTCATGTCGTGCCGTTGCAGCGCGAACAGTGCGCCCATCACGGCGGTGAGCAGGCCGACGGTGACCAGCAGGACCGGCCAGACCGGCGCGTGCGATGCCGCACCGGCGAAGAGCATCAGCAGGTAGATGCCCGCCTTGACCATCGCGGCGGCGTGCAGGTAGGCGCTGACCGGTGCGGGTGCGACCATCGCGTCGGCCAGCCACGCGTGGAACGGGAACTGGGCGGCCTTGGTCATCGCCGCCACCGCGACCAGCACCGCCACCGTGGTGCCGAAAGCCGCGTCGGCGGCCCACGCCGGATGCGCGAGGGCGGCGGTCAGGTCGGTGGTGCCCGTGCGGGCCGCGACGAGCGCCACGGCACCCAGCAGCGACAGCCCGCCAGCCACCGTCACCAGCAACGTGCGGGTCGCCGGTGGTCCGGCGGTGGGGCCGGACCGGGCGATCAGCAGGTACGAGCAGACGGTGGTCAGCTCCCAGGCCACCCAGAGCACGACCAGGTCGTCGGCCAGCACCAGCAGCAGCATCGCCGCGGCGAATCCGGTCATCAGGGTGTAGAAGCCGGTCGGCCGCCGATCGGTGAGGTACGACGTCGAATAGACCATGATCACGGCGCCGATCCCGAGGACCAGCACCGCGAAGAGCATCGAGAGCCCGTCGAGCCGCAGTCGCAGCGCCACGTCGACCGTCGGCATCCACGACACGGTCTCGGACACGGTCCGTGTACCCGCGCCGGCCTGGATCAGTACGCCGACGGCCAGCAGCAACCCGCCGCCCAGGGCCCAGCCGGCCTGTCGGCCGAGCAGGCGGGTGAGGACGGGGACCAGCGGCACGGATACCGCGACGACGAGCAGAGCCAGGGTCAGGGACATGGCACGGCCCTGGTCCGGGCGATGGATACGCGTGATCTCAGCGTGGGGGTGACAAGGTGCACGGGGTCTCTTTCGGGGTCGGCTCGACTATCGCCGACCAGGCTTCCCGGCACACCTGCCACGCAGCCTAGTACACGTCTTCCCTGCTGAGCGAACCCAGCAGGGCGAGATCAATGCCTCATCGACCTGTCCGAACCCCGCCGTCGACGGTGCCGGGAGCGGTCGGCGGGCGAGAGCCGTATCGTCAGCGCAACCTGCCGAACGCTTCGGCCCTGGCCGTTTCGCCCGCCACGATGATGGTGTCGTCGCTGCCGAGAACCGTGTCCGCCGTCGCGTAGCCCCAGGTGCCGGTGCGGGGCTTGACCGCGACCACGGTGATGCCGTGGGTGGCCCGGACGTCGGTGGTCCCCAGCGGTCGACCGACGACATGGGCGGGCGGACGCGTCTTGACCATGGCGAACCCGTCCTCGATCTCGATGAAGTCGAGGATGTCGCTGCGGACCAGATGCGCCTCGCGGCGTCCCATGTCGTGCTCCGGGTACACCACGTGGTGGGTGCCGAGCTGCTTGAGGATCTCTCCGTGGGCGTCGCTGGTGGCTTTGGCCCACACCGTCGCCGCGCCGAAGCGCAACAACAGCGAGGTCGTGAGGATGCTCGACTGCAGGTCGCTGCCGATCCCGACCACCGCGCGGTCGAACTGGTGCACCGACAACTGCCGTAACGTCGTCTCCTTCGTCGAGTCGGCGCGCACCACGTGAGTGAGACGGCCGTTGAGCGACTGGACGGTCTCTTCGTCGGCGTCGATGCCCAGGACATCGGTGCCGGTGGCCATCAGCTCCAGCGCCAACGCGCTACCGAAGCGTCCCAGGCCGATCACGACGACCGCGTCGGCGCCGAGAGAACGGCCGGGCCGTCGGAAGGAGAAGGGGTTCGACTTAGCCAATGATCGGCCGCTCCTTGGGTAGTTCGTACAGGCGGGTGCGGTGGCGGAACACCAACGCCGTGGCCAGGGTGATCGGCCCCAGGCGGCCGACGAACATCAGCACCACCAGCAAGACCTGTGCTGCTGCCGGCAGATCGGCGGTGATGCCGGTGGACAGGCCGACCGTGGCGAAGGCCGAGACGACCTCGAACAGGGTCCGGTCCAGACCGAAGTCGGTGGCGGCCATCAACGCGATGGTCGAGGACACCACGACGGCCACCGCCAGCAGCGCGATGCTGATCGCCTGGCGGTGGGTGGAACGCGGTAGCCGCTTGCCGAGGATGTTGACGGCTCGCTCACCCCGGATCTCGGTGATGATCACGAATAGCAGCACCGCGAAGGTCGTGACCTTGATTCCTCCGGCGGTCCCGGCCGGCCCGCCGCCGATGAACATCAGGACGCTGGTGCCCAGCCAGGTGACCGGTTCCATCGCTGAGGTGTCCACGCTGTTGAACCCCGCCGAGCGCGCCATCGTCGAGTGGGTGAACCCGGCGAGGAGCTTGGCGGGCACGCCCAGCGGCCCGAACGTGCCCCGGTTCGACCACTCGCTCACGGTCACGAAGATGCTACCCAGCAGGAGCAGTGTGCCGGACATCAGCAGGACGATCCGGGTGTTCATCGTCCAGTGCAGGGGGCTACCCCACTCTCTGCGCAGTTGCAGCAGCACCGGATAACCCATCCCGCCGAGGATGACCGCCGCGCACAGCGGCAGACACACCCACGGGTCCGCGACGTAGCGCACCAGGCTGTCGCTGTGCAGCGCGAACCCGCCGTTGTTGAACGCGGAGACCGTGTGGAACACCGCCAGCCACGCGGCACGGCCCGGTGCGGACTCGTAGCCGGCGAGCAACCGTACGAACACCACCAGCGCGACCACCGCCTCGATGGCCAGCGTGGTCTTCACGATGCCGGTGACCAGCGCACCGACGCTGCCGATGTCGACGGTCTTGACCTCCTGCGCCATCGACAGCCGCGACCGCAGACCGATCCGACGCATCACGCTCAAGCCCAGCAACGAGGCGAACGTCATGACACCGATCCCGCCGATCTGGATCAGTACGAGGATCACCACGTGTCCCAGCGGCGTCCAGTAGGTCGGCGTGTCGACCACCACCAGGCCGGTGATGCAGACCGCCGACACGGCGGTGAACAGCGCCTCGACGAAAGTGGCCCGCCCCGGCCCGGGGTGCGCGGCGGGCAGCATCAACGCCCCGGTACCCAGCACCACCGACACCGCGTACGCGAAGACGATGACCTGCGGCGGGCGGATCCAACGCCTCATCCGGCCACGCCAGGCGACGTGTGGTGTCGATGATGAGGATCGGAACGACCTCGCCGGGCACCACTGCGGCGACCCGAGACCGGACAGTCGCCCCCAGACGGTACGTGGCGTGTCAGCAGCGTACGGCGAGGTCGTCTCCTCGCACTGCTCTCGGCCCGAACCGACACCGGCGGTCGCCTCTCACTAGCCTCGCGACGCCCGTGTCCGAACGTCGGCCGACCAGACTTCCCGGCACACCGGCGGCCATGTTACGCACGACCCGCCGGCCGGGGCCGGCGGGTCGTGCGTATGAGGCGGCTCCCACCTGCGTCACCGACCAGCCACGACGAGCCGGGGCTCAGGCGCCGCCGGTCAGGTCCCGTCGACCGAAGGCGGTCACGGCCGCCCGGAGCAGGGCACCGGAGAGCAGGATCAGCACCGCGACCGCGACCACGCTGACGTTCTCGCGCGGGTACTCGCCGACGTGCGCGAACGGCGACAGCCGGAGCAGCCCGTCGGGGATGTCCAGGATCGGGGCGAAGTAGGCGGCGATCAGCCCGTATCCGAGCGGCACCCAGATCACCGGCAGTGCCCGGGGTGCGGTCGCGTACAGCACGGCGGCGATGGACAGTACGAGCCAGACCGCCGGGGTGTGCGCGACATGACCGATCAGCAGGGGGGCGATCAACCCGGCGTCGCCGGTGCTCACCGCAGCACCGACGCCCATGCCGAGCCCGGCGACCAGCAGCAACCAGAGCACGCCGACGGCGGTGACTGCCACGTGGCCGCCGAGCCAGCCGGCCCGGCTCACCCCGGTGGCCAGCACCGGCTCGGTCCGTCCGTCGGTCTCCTCGGCGCGCAGCGTGTGCATCGCCAGCACCGCGTAGACCCCGACGGCCAGCGCCATGGTCACGCCCATCATGCCGAGGTAGCCGTCGAGCATGTTCGCCGGGCCGCCCATGATCTCCACCAGGTCCGGTGGGGCGTCGGCGAAGCCGTCGACCAGCGGTTGGGTGAACGACCCGTAGGCGACACCGGCTACGAGCAGGGCGACGCTCCAACCGATCAGGCCGGCCCGCTGTAGGCGGAACGCGAGCGCCGACGGTCCGTCCAGCCACGCGGCGGCCCGGGGCGATCCCGGCCGGGGCGGTACCAGGCCGGCGCCGAAGTCCCGGCGCGTCGACAGGACGTAACCCAGCGCGGCGGTCGCCGACGCGGCCAGTAGTGATATCACCAGAGGCCACCAGCGGTCGTAGACGTACGGCGCGGTCTGCTGGGACCAGCCGATCGGCGACAGCCAGGACAACCAGGTCGCTCCGCTGCCCTGCACCGTTGCCATGTCGCCCAGCCCACGCAGGACGAACGCGGCGCCGAGCGTGGCACCGGCAGCGCCGGAGGCCGCCCTCGGGTACTCCGACAGTTGGACCGTGAGCGCGGCGATGCCGCCGAAGACCAGCGCCGCCGCCCCGATGGACGCGCCGAACAGCAGCGAGCCGGTCGGGTGGTAGCCGCGGGCGGCCATCATCGCGCCGGTCAGCACGGCTACCAGCACCGCCATCGCGGCGGTGAGGATCAGTGCGGCGGTGAGCGGAGCGTGCCGGCCGACGACGTTGGCCCGGATCAGTTCGGCGCGGCCCGAGCGTTCCTCGGCGCGGGTGTGCCGCACGACGGTCAGCATCCCCATGAGGCCGGCACCGATGATCACGTAGAGCCCGTACTGCCCGGCGAGAAACCGCTCGACGGTCAGGTCGTCGAAGCCGAAGCCGGGTCCGCCGAACAGCGCTCCGGCGGGGCTGGAGGTGAAGGCGGTCAGACCCGCCAGGTCCTGCGGGGTCTGGGCGACGGCCTCCAGCGCGGTGGTGAAGTACGCCATCAGCAGTGGCAGGCCCAGCGTCCACGCCGGGAACCGCAACCGGTCCCGGCGCAGCATGAACCTGAGCAGGGTGCCGGTCCCGGTGGCGGAGGAACCGGTGCGTACCGGGCCGCGCGGCGTCGTCGTGGTCATCACGCCACCTCCGTGGCCGAGGCGTGCGCGGGCTGGTCGCCGTAGTGACGCAGCAGCAACTGCTCCAAGGTCGGCGGGCGGACGGTCAGTCCTTGCACCTCCAGGTCGCCGAGCCGGCGCACCACGGCGGCGAGGTGTTCGCCGTCGACCTCGAAGCGGAGGTGGCCGTCCTCGGCCCGCAGTCCGTGTACACCGGCCATCCCGGCCACCGCGTCGGCGGGCTGGTCGGTGACCACGTCGACCGACGTACGGGTCAGGTGGCGTAGCTCGGTCAGCGAGCCGGTCTCGACGATGCGTCCCTGCCGGATGATCGAGATCTGGTCGGCGAGCACCTCGACCTGCGCGAGGATGTGACTGGACAACAGCACCGACCGGCCGGCCTCCTTGGCCTCGCGGATGCACTCCTGGAACACCGCCTCCATGAGTGGGTCAAGCCCCGCGGTGGGCTCGTCGAGCAGCAGCAGTTCCACGTCGCTGGCGAGCGCGGAGATGAGCGCCACCTTCTGCCGGTTGCCCTTGGAGTAGGTGCGGCCCTTCTTGCTCGGGTCCAGGTCGAAGCGTTGGCACAGTTCGTCGCGGCGGACCGGGTCGGCACCGCCGCGCAGCCGGGCGAACAGGTCGATCGCCTCGCCGCCGGTGAGGTTCGGCCACAGTTCCACGTCGCCGGGGACGTACGCGAGCCGACGGTGCAGGGACACCGCGTCCGCCCACGGGTCACCGCCGAGCAGCCGGGCCTGGCCTTCGTCGGCGCGCAGCAGGCCCAGCAGGATCCGGATGGTGGTGGACTTGCCGGCGCCGTTGGGGCCGAGGAAGCCGTGCACGGTGCCGGCGGCGACGTGCAGGTCCAGCCCGTCCAACGCGCGGACGCGGCCGAAGGACTTGGTGACGTGTCGGATGTCGATGGCAGCAGTCATCGCGGGAGACCTCGTTCGAGGAAGGCCCGGCACACCGGGCCGGAACGGATGCCGCCGACCGGTGGGACCGGCGGTGGAAGGAGGGGCCACGCCCAGAGGGCAATGTGGTGACTACGGTGCAGCGGTGTCCGCGCCGGGGGCGGCAGGCGGATCCGGGACGTACATCAGGTACTCGTCGAGCATCGACCGGTCGACGAGCAGCCCTTCGGTGAACAACTCCAGGGCCGGCAACGTGAGATCGTCGATGTAGCGGCGGAACAGGGCCGCGAACTGGTCCGGGGCGGCACCGGCTCCGTGCAGGGTGAACCAGAGCACCATGCTGCCGGTGGCCTGGTAGGCCAGATACCGCGCACGGGCGGCGGGGTCCCGGCTGGGCTTGATCACACCGGCGGACTCGGACGTGGAGAGGTATTCCTCCGCGTCGGCGATCATGTGCTCGATGAGTGTGGCCACCAGCTCACCACCGGCCTGCATGCTGCGCAGCAGGTATCGCACGATCGGCGCGTACTGCTCGACCTCCGCCAGTTGCGCCAACAGGGTCGTGCCGGTGCCGTCGGTCAGTGTCTTCGCCTTCTGCTCGCGCATCACGGCGAGCACCTGTTCGTCGCAGGCGCGACGCAGGCCGTCCTTCGAGCCGAAGTGATGAACGATCAGACCGGCGGCGACACCGGCGTCGGCGGCGATGGCGCGCAGCCCGGCACCGAATCCCTCCCGAGCGAAGCGGGAGATGGCGGCGTCACGGATACGGCTCGCGGTGGCGAACTCGCCACCGCGCCCTGCCGACATCACGTCGTCCGACGCCACGACACCAGATTAAACACCCGTTCAACGATCCCGCAATGGCCGTCCCGGGGCAGGCGGAGCCGACGTGGACTCCCGCCATGATCTAGGCCACTGACGGTGCTGCCTGCGTTGGTTAGGGTGACCTCGCCGTGGTGCTCGGGAAGCCGGTGTGAAACCGGTGCGGCCCTCGCCACTGTGATCGGGATGCTGGAGGCCACCGCAAGGTCACTGGGCGTATGCCTGGGAAGGCCGGCCACCGGCGCACCACCCGTCAGCCAGGAGACCGGCCACGGCACCTGTACGACCCGTCCACGAGGTGCTGGAAGGTGGTCCCGCTATGCGGTTCCCTGCGTCCTGGCGCGTTGCCGCGCCGCTCTCCGTCATGCTCGCCCTGGTCGGCGGATGCTCCGCGACCGGCCACAGTGAGCCGACTGCCACGGCCCCCGCCGCCGGGCCGGTCTCGGTGACCAACTGCGGCACACCGGTCACGGTCCCGAGCCCTCCGGCGCGGGTGGTGACGATGAACCAGCCTGCCACCGAGATCATGTTGGCGCTCGGCCTGGAGGACCGCATGGCCGGCACCGCCTACCTCGACGACGAGGTGCTACCCGAGTACGCCGCCGCGTACGCGAAGGTGCCGGTGTTGGCCAAGGAGTACCCGTCGAAGGAGAAGTTGCTCGAACTGGAGCCCGACTTCGTCTACGCCTCCTTCGCGAGCGCGTTCGGCGACGAGGGGGCCGGTGACCGCGCCGACTGGCAGAAACTCGGCGTGGGCACGTACGTCTCCGCCGCCGGATGTCCGAAGGAGACGCGACCGGCGAAGCTGGCGATCGACGACGTGTTCACCGAGATCCGGGAGATCGCCACGATCTTCGGCGTCGCGGAGCGGGCCGAGACGCTGATCGCCGACCAGAAGCAGCGCATCGCGAACGTGTCGGCGGGCGCGAAGGGCACGCGGGTGCTCTGGTGGGACGGCGGCAACGACGCGCCCAGTGCCGGCGCCTGCTGTGGCGGCCCGGCGATGATCATGTCTGCGGCCGGGGTCACCAACGTCTTCGACGACCTGACCGGCAGTTGGGCCGACACCAACTGGGAGGCCGTCGTCGAGCGCAACCCCGACGTCATCGTGCTCGTCGACGCGAGCTGGGACACCGCCGCCGACAAGCAGGCGTTCCTCGAGAAGCACGCGGCGCTCAGGGACCTGCCGGCCGTCAAGGGCAAGCGGTACGTCACCCTGGCCTTCTCCTCCACCGCGGCCGGGGTGCGGAACGTGCTCGCCGTGGAGGCGCTGGCCCGGGGCGTCGGCGGGGTGAGCAGCTGACCACCGTCACCACCCGGCCGGCGCAGACTACGCCGGCGAAGCCGGTCCGAGCGGTGCGCATGGTGGCCGTGGTGGTCGTACTCGCGGGTGGCCTGGTGTTGTCGGTGGGCGCGGCCGTGACGGTGGGGCCCGCAGACCTGTCGCTGGGCACCGTGTGGCTGGTGATCACCGATCATCTCGGCCTGACGAGCGCCGACGTGCCGCTGCTGCGCGACCACATCGTGTGGGAACTGCGGCTGCCGAGGGTGCTGGGCGCCGCCGTGGTCGGGGCCGGCCTCGCCGCCTGCGGGGCGGTCATGCAGACCGTCACCCGCAATCCGCTCGCCGACCCGTACCTCCTGGGTGTCTCCTCGGGGGCGTCGCTGGGTGCCGTGGCCGTCCTGGTCCTGGGACTCGGCGCGGGTGCCGTGGCGCTCACCGGGGGCGCGTTCGTGGGGGCGCTCGCCGCGTTCGCCGTCGTGGTCGCCGCCGCCGGCCGGCGCGCGGTCCTGCGACCGACCCGGGTGGTGCTGGCCGGCGTCGCCGTCGCGCAGCTCTGCGCCGCGCTGACGACGTTCGTGATCATCTGGGTGGCCCATCCGCATGCCACCCAGAGCATCACCTTCTGGCTGTCCGGCTCGCTCGCCCGCGTCGACTGGACCGCACTGGCGTGGGCGACGCCGCTGCTCGCGGTGGGGTTCGCCGTGATCCTCCGGTTCGCCCGCGCGCTCAACGCGTTCGCGTTCGGCGAGGAGGCCGCCGCCGCCCTCGGCGTGGACGTCCGGCGTGTCCGGTGGCTGCTGCTGGTCACCACGGCGCTGCTGACCGCCGTGCTGGTCTCGATAAGCGGCGCGATCGGGTTCGTCGGCCTGATCCTGCCGCACGCCGTGCGGCGGTTCACCGGCCCCGACCACCGGCGGCTGCTGCCGGTCGTGGTCCTCGCCGGAGCGATCTTCCTGATCTGGGTGGACACCGCGGCCAGGACCCTGTTCGACCCCCGCGAGCTGCCGGTGGGCGTGCTGACCGCCCTGCTCGGGGTGCCCGCGTTCGTGCTACTGCTGCGCCGAGGGGACCGGAACACCTGATGCTGGAGATCCGCGACGTCTCGTGGTCGGTGCCGGCCGCGCGACTCCTCGACGGCGTGACGTGCGCAGCGCCGCGCGGCACCCTGGTCGGACTGCTCGGCCCCAACGGGTCCGGCAAGACCACCCTGTTGCGGGTCGTCGCCGGGTTGATCGCCCCCCGATCCGGGACCGTGACCGTCGCGGGCGACGACGTGGCCGGGCTGCCGCGTGCCACCGCGGCACGGCGGATGGCCCTGCTCGCCCAGTACGCCGAGACCGACCTCGACCTGACCGCGCTCGACGTGGTGCTGCTCGGCCGCACCCCGCACCGCCGCTCCCGCTGGTCGGACACCGACACCGACCGGGCCGCCGCCGCCGACGCGCTCGACCGCGTCGACATGACCGGGTACGCCCACCGCCGCTGGCAGACGCTCTCCGGCGGGGAACGCCAACGGGTCCAACTCGCCCGGGCCCTGGCCCAGGAACCGCAACTGCTCCTGCTCGACGAGCCCACCAACCACCTCGACATCGGCCACCAGCTCCAACTGCTGGGCCTGGTCCGTCGCAGCGCCGTCACCACCCTCGCCGCCCTGCACGACCTCAACCTGGCCGCGATGTTCTGCGACCTCGTGGTGGTGCTGCACCACGGTCGGGTCGTCGCCACCGGAACGCCTGCCGACGTGCTGACGCCTGCGCTGCTCGCCGACGTGTACGCCGTGGACGCCGACGTGACGGTCCATGATGGACGACCGGTCATCACCTACCGGGCCCCGGCAGTATGAACGTCCTGCTCGTCTCGCGCGGGGCGGCCCACCACGGCGGCCACGACGCGATCCACCGCCTCGCCGCAGCGGTCGCCGAGGCCGTGGGCGTACCGGTGCGGGCCTGTTTCCTCGACGGCGCCGAGCCCTCCCTGCACGTCGCCCTCGACGCCGTACCGGAGCATGACGAGGTCCTGCTCGTGGCCGTGCACCTGCCGCCCGACCGGTACCTCGACACCTGGCTCCGCCGCGCGGTGGCCCACTGGCGTACCACCCGGGACCGGCAGGTACGCGTGCTGCTCGCCCCGCCGTTGGCGACACAGCCCGCGCTGGTCACGGCAGTCAGCGACGCCGTCACCGGCGACCACACCACGCTCGACGGCAACCCCGGACCGTTCCGCAGCCCCGCCTGGTCGCAGATCACCCGACACCGCCGACACGTGCTGGTGTGCCGTGGGCCGCGCTGCACCGCGTACGGCGCCAACCAGGTCGCCGCCACCCTCGGCGACCGCCTGAAGGCGAACGGCCTCGGCGACGACGACGTCCTGGTCACCTCGACCGGCTGCCTGTTCCCCTGCAACCTCGGGCCGCTCGTCGTCGTGCATCCCGACGACACCTGGTACGAACACGTCGACGCGGACCTCGCCGTCCTCATCGCCGACGTGCACCTGCGCGACGGCACACCGGTCGACGGCAGACGCCCACGCGACTCGTGACCGCGAAGCCCGGTACGGTTATCGACGGTCGTCATGGCGTGGGCGTCGGCCCGGACGGAAGCGTCCTGGGGCGACGGGTCGGGAAGGAGCGGGTGTGGTGCGGCGCAGAGCCCTCGTGGTCCGAGGCGGATGGGCGGGTCACCGGCCGGTCGAGGCGACGGAGCTGTTCATCCCGTTCCTCGAACGCAACGGATACGAGGTACGGGTGGAGGAGTCGACGGAGGTCTACGCCGACGCCGCCGAACTGGCCGCCACCGACCTGATCGTGCAGTGCATGACGATGTCGCAGATCACCGGGGAGCAGGTGGCGGGCCTGGCGGCGGCGGTCGTCGCCGGGACGGGTTTCACCGGCTGGCACGGCGGCATCGTCGACTCGTTCCGGGCCTCCTCGGACTACCTGCACCTGGTGGGCGGCCAGTTCGCCGTCCACCCCGGCGTCGAGCCGTGTGCCCGTGGCGGCGGAGAGCAGGACAGCTTCCTGCCCCACTCGGTCACGATCACCGACCTCGGCCGGAACCATCCGATCACCGCCGGGATCGAGGACTTCGACCTGGTCACCGAGCAGTACTGGGTGCTGCACGACGACTTGATCGACGTCCTGGCCACCACCACCCACCCGACTCGGGAGTGGCACCCGTGGCACCGGCCGGTCACCTCGCCGGCGATCTGGACCCGCACCTGGGGAGCCGGGCGGATCGTCGTGACGACTCCGGGACACAGCCTCGACGTGCTGGAACACACGGCCGTCCGTACCGTCATCGAGAGGGGAATGCTGTGGGCGACCCGCACGGCGTCGGCATCGTCGGTCTCGGGGTCATCTCCCGCGCGTACCTGAGCACGCTCGCCCACCACCCCCGGGTCCGCGTCGTCGCGGTGGCCGACCTGGACGCGGCCCGGGCTTCCGCTGCCGCCGCGACCATTCCCGGCGCCGAGGCGGTGAGTGTCGAGCGGCTGCTCCACCACCCCGAGGTGGCGACGGTGCTGAACCTGACGATCCCGGCGGCGCACGCCGAGATCTCGGGCGCGGCGATCGACGCCGGACGGAACGTCTACGTCGAGAAGCCGCTCACCGTCACGTTCCCGGAGGCCCGGTCGCTCATCGACCGGGCCTCGTCGGCGGGCGTCCGGGTCGGATGCGCGCCGGACACCGTCCTGGGCACCGGTACGCAGACCGCCCGGGCGGCGATCGACGGTGGACTGATCGGCCGCCCACTCTCCGCGTCGGCCGTCATGGTCACTCCGGGCCACGAGCGGTGGCACCCCGACCCCGACTTCTACTACGCCCCGGGTGGAGGCCCGCTGCTGGACATGGGGCCGTACTACGTCTCGTCGCTGGTCCACCTGCTCGGGCCGGTGCGTGCGGTGATCGGGGCGGCGAGCCGGCTGCGGGATACCCGGACCGTCGGCTCGGGCCCCCGACTCGGGCAGCGGATCCCGGTCGAGGTGCCGACCCACGTCAGCGGCGTGCTGGAACACGCGGACGGCGCCCTGTCCACCCTCACCACCAGTTTCGACGGTGTCACCACGACGGCCGCGCCCATCGAGGTGCAGGGGGAGAGCGGCACCCTCGCCGTACCCGATCCGAACACCTTCGACGGCGAGGTCCGTCATGTCGCGCTCGACGGCCCCGGGTGGCGGGTCCTCGAACCGGGGGCCGGCTACGTCGCCGCCACCCGAGGGGTCGGCCTGATCGATCTCGTCGGGGCCGACGAGGCGCGTCCGCCCCGGGCCAGCGGCGAGGTGGCGCTGCACGTCCTCGACATCATGACCGCCCTGCTCCGGTCGGCCGCCGAGGGCCGACGGGTCGAGTTGACGACGACGGTGGCACGCCCCGCACCCGTCCCGTTGACCCCGGCGCAGGAGTGGTCCCGGTAGCCGGTCCTCGGCGCGGGCGACCGGCCTTGTGGAGCACGTGCTGAGCGCGTGAGCGGCGACCGTACCCGCAGCCCGTGCCGGTGGCTGCGCGGACGGGGCAGCGGCGCGAATTCCTACGATAGTCGTAGCCGGGGTTCATGCAGACGACAGACGATCCGGCGGGCGCGTCCGGACAGGCTGTAGCGCATGACGATCACGCTTCCCGAGTCGGCGAGCCCCACTCCGGCGCCCGCTCCGGTCCCGTATCACCGGCTCGCCCGTACCGACCGGCACCGCTGGTGGCGGCCCCTGCTCGGCACCCTGCTGATCATGGTGGGGTTGCCGGTGGTGCTGATCGGCGGGTTCGGGGCCGCCAGCGCCGTGGTGTGGTTGCTGGACGGGCCGGAGGATTTCCTGGGCGGCGGCCCGGAGGTCGAGCTGGCCATCACCATGGTCACGCTGGGGCTGCTGATTCCGTTGACGCTGCTGGCCGCCCGCTGGGTGCAGCGTCGTCCGGCCGGGACGGTGTCGTCGGTGGTGGGCCGGTTGCGGTGGCGGTGGCTGGCGACGTGCCTCCTGGTCGCCGTACCGGCGTTGGTGCTGCATCTCGGGGTGCTGAGTCTGCTGCCCGGTGGCGGCCAGGCGAGCGACTGGGCCGGGTGGGAGCGGGTCGCGGCCGGTCTGGCCGTCGTGGTGCTTCTGGTGCCGTTGCAGGCGGCGGGTGAGGAGTACCTGTTCCGGGGCTGGATGATCCAGGCGTTCGGGTCCTGGATCCGGTCGCCGTGGCCGGGGATCGCGGTGTCGTCGGTGCTGTTCGGCCTGGCCCACGGCTGGGGCACCGGCTGGGGCATGGCCGACCTGGTCTTCTTCGGCGCGGTGACGGCGGTCGTGACGATCCGCACCGGTGGGCTGGAGGCCGCCATCGCGCTGCACGTGGTGAACAACGTGGCCGGGATCGGGCTGGCAGTCGTCACCGGCACGCTGGAGGCACAGCAGGCCGACGTGTCGGCGAGGGCTGCGATGATCAGCATGTGCGTGACCGGACTCTACGGTGGTGTGGTGCTGTGGTTGGCCCGTCGCCGCCGCGTCGAGAACGGCACCGGCCACGGATCGGTCGGCAACGACGACGCGTTCGACCTGGTCAGCATTCCGCTCTGGATCTTCGGTGCCTACCTCGCGGTGGTCACGGTCGCGCCGGACGTCGCGCCGGTGTCGTGCTGCGCGGCCTGATCTGCGGCCGGACGGGGGCGTGTGATGGGCGTGGTGGTGGCGGGGACGTCGTTTGCCGGTGTCGTGCTCGGGAAAGCGGGGTCTCCGGCGGCGAGCATCGTCGCCACTGGCGGATGGGACGTCGAGGATGGGTGATCACGGGGTGTCGGCGCCGGAGTTCGAGGTGACCCCACCCCTGACCCTGGGGGTCGAGGAGGAGTTCCTGCTGCTGGACCCGGCGACCGGGGAGAGCCTGCCGGTGGCCGGGCAGGTGCGGGCCGCCCTGCCCGCCGATGCCCGTCGACAGAGCCGGCAGGAGTTCCGGCACAGCATGGTCGAGATGGTCACCCCGGTCTGCACCGAACTGAGCGAACTGCGGGAACACCTGCTGACGCTGCGCCGCGCCGCCGCCGACGCCGCCCACGCCGCCGGAGCGAGCCTGGTCGCCCTCGGCGCCACCCCGGTGCGGGAGGAACACCGGTCCGTACCGGAGGAACCGCGCTACCACGCGATGTCCCGCCGATTCGGCCCGGTCGCGCACGATCCCGCCGTCTGCGGCTGTCACGTGCACGTGGGCCTGCCCGACCGGGAACTGGCCGTCCAGGTCGGCAACCACCTACGGGTGTGGCTTCCGGTCATCCACGCCATCACGGTGAACTCGCCCCTGCACGACGGGTACGACACCGGGCACGCGAGCTGGCGTTCCATGCAACTGGAACGCTGGCCGAGCATCGGACCGACCCCCTACTTCGCCTCCGCCGCCGAGTACGACGCCACCGTCGCCGACCTCGTGGAAGCCGGGATCATGCTCGATCCCACGATGGTCTACTGGTATGCCCGTCCCTCGGCGAACTACCCCACGATCGAGATCCGGGTCGGTGACGTCTGCCCGAGCGTCGACGACACCGTGCTGCACGCGGCGCTGGTCCGTGCCCTGGTCACCACCATGGTCGACGACATCCGGCGTGGCACCCCCGCACCCCGGCTGCGCAGTTGCCTGGTCGCCGCCGCCCACTGGCGGGCCGCCCACCACGGGCTCGACGGTGACCTCATCGACCTGCGGACCACCCGGCCCCGACCGGCCTGGGACCTGGTCGCCGACCTGCTGACCGTGGTCAGCCCGGCATTGGGCGTGCACGGCGACCTCGACTACGTGCGGCAGCAGCTCGACCGGCTCCGCCGCACCGGCACGGGCGCCGCCCGGCAGCGGCTCCTGCTCGGCGACACCGGCGGCGACATTCCCACGCTGCTGCACCACCTCGCCGTCCAGACCACCACCGGCTGACCGGCTCCGGGCGCGCACGGCTGCCGTGCTCGGGCGCGTGCACGGTGACCAACCGGCCCGCCCGTTCGCCGGAGCGGGTGGGGTGCCCCGCCACCCAGGGGGCGGTCGGTCAGCGGATGTCGTGGGTCTGGAGCCAGAGTTCGAGCAGACCGAGCTGCCAGAGCTTGTTGCTGCCGGCCGCCGCCTGCGCCGCGTCGGGGTCGTCGAGCAGGTACGCGACGTACTCCGGCCGGAACAGGCCCCGCTGCCTGGCGGCCGGGGCCCGGAGAGCGTCGACGACCATGTCCCGTACCGCGCCGTCCACGTTGCGCAACGCGGGAACCGGGAAATAGCCCTTGGGCCGGTCGATGACGTCGGCGGGCAGCACCTCCCGCGCGACCTCCTTGAGTACGCCCTTGCCGCCCTGGGCCACCTTGTGCTCCGGCGGGCAGGCCGACGCCAACGTCACCAGATCCTGGTCCAGGAACGGGGTGCGGACCTCCAGCCCCCAGGCCATGCTCATGCTGTCGACCCGCTTGACCGGGTCGTCGGGAAGCATCCGGTGGGTGTCCAGCCGCAGGACGGCGTCCAACGCGGTCTGCGCGCCGGGCGCGGCCAACTCGGCGAGGAGCAGCTCGCGGCTGGCATCGTGGTCGCAGGCGTACGCGGGGGAGACCACCCGGCGCAGTTCGGCATGATCACGGTCGAAGAACGCCGACGCGAAGGTCTCCACCGCCCCGTCGCGCGGCACCTCGGCGAGCGGCTGGTGGTAGCCGTACCCGGCGAACACCTCGTCGGCGCCCTGCCCCGACTGGGCCACCTTGACGTGCCGGGCCACCTGCTCGGACAGCAGGTGGAAGGCGACCACGTCGTGGCTGCCCATCGGCTCGGTCATCGCGGCCACCGTGGCGCGTACCGCCGGGACCAGGTCGTCGTCGGCGAGCCGGATCCGCTGATGGTCGGTGTCGAAGGTGCGGGCGACCAGGTCGGAGAAACCGAACTCGTCGCCGGCCTCGCCGCCACGGCTGTCGAACCCGATGCTGAAGGTGCGCAACTGCTCCTGCCCGGCCTCGGCGAGCAGCGCCACGATGAGGCTGGAGTCCAGTCCACCGGAGAGCAACACCCCGACCGGTACGTCGGCCACCAGCCGTCGGCGTACGGCGGTGCGCAGTGCGCCGCCGAGCGCCGCCTGCCAGTCCCGGGCGTCCATGCCGGAGTGGGCGGGGTCGCGGGCGTACTCGGGTCTCCAGTAGACGCGTTCGCGGCTGCGCCCGTCCGCCTCGATGACCCGCAGCGTCGCCGGTGGCAGCTTGCGCACGCCGCGCAGCACCGTGCGGGGCGCCGGGACGATGGAGTGCCAGGAAAGATAGTGGTGCAGGGCCACCGGGTCGATGGTGGTGTCGACGTCGCCGCCGCGCAGCAGCGCGGGCAGGGTCGAGGCGAACCGCAGCCGTCCCGGGGTCTCGGTGAGATAGAGCGGCTTGATGCCGAGGCGGTCGCGGGCCAGGACCAGCCGTCGACGCGTCCGGTCGACCAGCCCGATGGCGAACATGCCGACCAGGTGGTCGACGAACGCCTCACCCCAGTGCGCGTACGCGACGAGGATGACCTCGGTGTCGCTGGTCGAGGTGAAGTGGTGCCCGGCGGCGCGCAGCTCCTCGCGCAACTCGGGATAGTTGTAGACACAGCCGTTGAAGACCAGGGCGAGCCCCAGATCCTCACGGACCATCGGCTGGGCACCGGCCTCGGAGAGGTCGATGATGGTGAGCCGCCGATGCCCGAGAGCCACCCAGTCGTCGCTCCACAGCCCTTCGCCGTCCGGCCCACGGGACCGCATCGCCGTACTCATCCGGTCCACCGCGTCGGTGTCCGGCCTCGCGCCGTCGAACCGTGCCTCCCCGCCGATTCCGCACACGTCAGTGGGTCCTGATTCCTGCGGGTGATGCCGGCACCGGTGACGACTCCTGTCTTCGGAGGCAGGTAGTGGTGGTGCGCCGCGACGTGCCGCCGAGTCGGGTGGGCGGTCCGCATACCCGCTGGTCAACGCCCGAAACCGCCACCACGCGGCGCCGCTCGCTGCCGTACTGGCGTGTGGCCGTGCCTGCCACCGTGCGGTCGTGCCTGCTGTGTGCGGCCGGGTCCGCGTCGTGTGGCCGTGCCCGTCGCCGGGAGTCGTGCCAACGCGGCCTGCTGCCGGGTCTCGGCGAAGCGTTGTGGCGTGCTGGGGGAGGTGGGGAGATTTGTTGTCGCTCCAGCGACAACAAATCTCCCCACCTTCGCCGTGGTTGGTGGCCCCACCCGTTCGGGCCGGCTTCGCGGTAGCGGAGCCGGCCCGAGTGGTGTTGATGGGTGTCAGCAGTCGAAGTACATGGCGAACTCGTGTGGGGTCGGGCGCAGGCGGACGGGGTCGACTTCGTTGGCGCGTTTCCAGTCGACCCAGGTGGAGATCAGGTCGGGGGTGAAGACGCCGCCTTCGAGGAGGTAGTCGTGGTCGGCTTCGAGGGAGTCGAGGACGGCGGGGAGGGAGCCGGGGACCTGCTTGACGTCGCCCCATTCCTCGGGCGGGAGGTCGTAGAGGTCCTTGTCGATGGGGGCGGGGGGTTCGATTTTGCTCTTGATGCCGTCGAGGCCGGCCATCATCATCGCGGAGAAGGCGAGGTAGACGTTGGCGGACGGGTCGGGGACGCGGAACTCGACGCGTTTGGCCTTGGGGTTGCTGCCGGTGACGGGGATGCGGGTGCAGGCGGAGCGGTTGCGTTGGGAGTAGACCAGGTTGACCGGTGCTTCGTAGCCGGGCACGAGGCGGCGGTAGGAGTTGACCGTCGGGTTGGTGAAGGCCAGCAGTGACGGGGCGTGGTGTAGGAGGCCGCCGATGTACCAGCGGGCGGTGTCGGACAGGCCGGCGTAGCCGGTCTCGTCGTAGAAGAGGGGTTCGCCGCCGAGCCAGAGGCTCTGGTGGGTGTGCATGCCGGAGCCGTTGTCGCCGAAGAGGGGCTTGGGCATGAAGGTGGCGGTCTTGCCGTTGGCCCAGGCCTCGTTCTTCACGATGTATTTGAAGAGTTGGAGCTGGTCGCCGGCGTGTAGCAGGGTGGAGAACTTGTAGTTGATCTCGGCTTGGCCGGCGGTGCCGACCTCGTGGTGGGAGCGTTCCACGGTGAAGCCGGTGTCGATGAGGCGGCGTACGATGCTGTCGCGGAGGTCGGCGTAGTGGTCGACCGGGGGGACGGGGAAGTAGCCGCCCTTGTAGGCGGTCTTGTAGCCGCGGTTGCCGCCTTCTTCTTCGCGGCCGGTGTTCCAGGCGCCCTCGATCGAGTCGATGTAGTAGAACGACTGGTGGGCGGAGGTTTCGTGGCGGATCGAGTCGAAGATGTAGAACTCGGCCTCGGCACCGAAGTAGGCGGTGTCGGCGATCCCGGACGCGGCGAGGTACGCCTCGGCCTTCTTCGCGACGTTCCGCGGGTCGCGGGAGTAGGCCTCGCGGGTGAACGGGTCGTGGATGAAGAAGTTCAACGCGAGGGTCTTCTGCGCCCGGAACGGGTCGATGAAGGCGGTGGCGACGTCCGGGAGCAGGAGCATGTCCGACTCGTGGATCGCCTGGAAGCCCCGGATCGACGACCCGTCGAACGCGAGACCATCAGTGAAGAAGTTGTCGTCGACAGACTCCACCGGCAGATTGAAATGCTGCATCACACCCGGCAGGTCACAGAAACGTACGTCGACGAACTTCACGTCCTCGTGAGCCATTTTCATCGTGACGGTGCAGGTCACGGGTGGTGCGGGAAGCCGGTGTCCAGGTAGGACGAGGCTCCCGGTAAGACAGCAATCGACCAAGATCAGATGCCCCAACCGGGAGCCTCGCTGTGCTGTCTTACCCTGCCGCGATTCCGTTGTCCACCCGCAGCCTGAACCACCTCGCCGCCCTCATCCGAACCCGCCGCCAGCAGCGACGGTCCCGGTGGCGACGCCTCGCCCCCGGCCGGCAAGCCCTGCTCGCCCTTGCCCACTTGCGCAACGGCGACACCCTGGCCCGCCTGGCCGTCGGATTCGAGATCGGCGTCACGACGGCCTGGCGCTATGTCCGCGAGGCCATCGACCTGCTCGCCGCGACCGCCGGCGACCTGGCCACGGCCATGACCAGGATCCGGCTGCTCGCCTACGCGATCCTCGACGGCACCCTGATCCCGATCGACCGGGTCGCCAACCAGAAGCCGTACTACTCCGGGAAGCACAAGCGTCACGGAGTGAACGTGCAGGTCATCGCCGATGCAGCCGGGCGTCTCGTCTGGGCCTCGGCCGCGCTGCCCGGCTCGACGCACGACCTGACCGCCGCCCGCGCCCACGGCATCATCGACGTCTTGACCAGCGCCGACGTGATGACCTTCGCGGACAAGGGCTATCAAGGCACCCACGGCAGCGTGCGCACCCCGTTCAAGCGGCGCCGCTTCCGGCCGAAGCTGTCATCCCGGCAGAGAGCCGTCAACCGGGCCCACGCGAAGATCCGCGCTCGCGGCGAACGCGCGATCGCCACCCTCAAGACCTGGAAAATCCTGATCAAGCTGCGCTGCTGCCCACGCCGAGCGACCGCGATCGTGCAAGCCATCCTCGTCCTGCACCACGTCGAAGCCGACCGCCACGCACGATGAAATGGCTCGATGATCGGCTGGATGGCTTCGGGTGGCAGGTCGAGGTCGAGCCGTGTGGTCAACGTGTCGTACAAATCGCGCAGGCGCGCCTCGCGTTCCACCGGGGCATCCTCTGGCCCTGTACGGGACAGGTAGGCGCGCACCTCGTGGGATTTTCTTAGCATGTGTACGACGTCGGTGACGCTGAGCTTTCGCGCCATCCCTTTGCCGATGGTGGCCAGCAGGGGCGGCAGCACGCGCCCGGCATGCCCTTCGGCGTACCGCAGGAACAGGTCGGTCGGTTCCGTGACCTGGTTTGCGACACCTCCAGCCAGCATGCCGACGCAGGCGTCGGCAAGTCGGACCGGCGCCCGGCGAACCCATGAGTTCGCAGGTCGGGTGATACGGCGTCGCTTGTGCGTGACGTGCCGTAGCAGTGACGAACTGGTGGCATGGGTGAAGTACTGCGACGCTGGTCGGTATGCCTGGTCGTACAAGTGAATAGTCAGCGTGGCGCTGGTCTTGGCGTCAATCTGGGCAGCCATGGATCGCACGTCGGGGAACTTCTCCGGCTCGCCGAGGGCGCGCACGGCCTGCCGGATCAGCGTGTCGGGGATCAGCCCGGTGCTCGATAGGAAGGTCAACATCGCCGGCGTGGTCTTAATCTCCGAGGCGCGTAGCTTGCTGGCGGCGGCGGGGTTGTGCAGGCACCAAAGACCGAGGATGCACGTCTCCATCGAGGTGCGCGCCAACAGCGCTGCGGCCTCCCGCTGGCGGGTTCGTACCGCACGGCGCGTCTCGCGCTGCAGCCACAGCAACCGCAGCAGTGCCAGTTGCGCGAAGTCCAACCCAGTTGTGGTCGTCGCATCCTGCGGCCACGGGGTGCGGATAGCGAGGTCGCGGGCACGGCTCCGGACGCGGGCGCGGCGCAACAAGTCGGGATACGGCAACACACCACGAAGGACCATTCGGGCGATCACCAGCACGATGGGTGTCACAGTCGACAGCATCGCAGGTCCACCATGCTCCGACCTCGCAATTTCGCCCGGGTCGGCCCATTCTGTCGTACCGGGCCGGCAAGATGTGGTCATGCCGATCCGGCAAAGGCGAAGTGCGATTGGACCACTGCTGCTGTGCCTGCGGGGGAGAGCGGCCCCGTGCCCACGCTGTGCGCACCAGACGTTGTCAACGGCGCTGGCGACCACTGGCTCAAGCATCCGGCCCCGATGCTGCCGTCACGCTGCGGCGGGTTCCCAGAAAAACAGGAACTTTGGGTGGTAGATGAGAACGGGCTTTCCCTCGTCTTTGTCTGGCCAAAGAGAGCTATGTTTCGGCTCATCGATCTTTAAGGATGAACTGAAGTCGATCGCACAGTATGCGCACGTTGGTGTCGGACCCGTGTAGCTGCCAGAATGTGGACAGCAGGTGCTCTGCTCGGCCGCGCAGTCGCTCCGATTGTTCGGGAGTGATTGTCCGGTACCCGTGCGCCAGAACCGAGTTGTTGCGAATCTCCGCTAGATCGCGCAGATTGGCGATCGCAGAGGGGGTGTTCAGCTTCGCTCTGGTTACGAACTCATCGTTGAGTGAATAGAGCAGAGTGGCGGACTGGATGAGGCTGATGCTTGACGGGAGTTCGTTGCTGGCCCGACCCCCGGTGACCTCCAGTGCCTGCTGGTAGCCGCAGGTAACGGCATCCAAGTTGCCCAGGAGGCTGTAGTCGGGATTTTTGCATGTGAAGCCGGGGGATATCAGCTCAAGGCGCCGCGCCAAACAGCCCTCGATTGTTCGATAAAAGAGCAATGCGGCAAAGTCCTGCCGTCCGATCTTGCGGTAGTGCTTTCCGAGTACGAAGAAGCTGACCAGCAGGGCGGCCGGGCTCGGTGGCTCTGTGGTCAGTGTCCGGAGAAAATTCAATTGATCAGCTACGGTCTTGCTGGTTTGCTGGGTCAGTTCACGCTCCGCCGCTTGCTGTGCCGCATCGACTGCTCTGATGCATGCCGGTAGGGCGGACAGATTGAGATCGCACCATGCCCGATACAGGGCGCTGACCGAGCGCATGAAACGCGCGCGGGCCGGTTCGGCAATCTGCTCGCACAGCTCGCTGTACTGGGCGTGGGCGCTATCGAACGCTCCGCTGCGAAAGGTTTCAAGTGCGGCCGCCATCTCCTGTTCTCCGAAGAGGGCGGTTGGATTAGCCAGCAGTAGCGGTCGTTCATCGCCCGGCACGACACGACGGAACTCGGGGTCGTACTCTCCGTCCAGGTAGCAGAGATCGAGGTTTAACTGCCAAGCGGCGAGGGCGGCTGCCGCGCTCATGACCTTCTTGCCGCCGGTTATATCGATGATCGCCGAAGGCTTCCGCCTGTCCGGCGTTTCATATCTCGCCAGTACGTCCTTCACCTCTCGGTACACACCTTGCGGGTCGGTCGGTTGTACGGGGCGATGCATGAAGTCCTGGTACCGCAGGCGGCCGCCGCCGACGACGTGCTTACCGATGAAGTCGATGCTCGCGTCCGCCTGCGCTGAGTAGATCACGAGTAGCCGGGTGGGGCGGATGAGCTCATACGCGAGGATCGTGGTGAGCGGCGAAAAACCGCTCATGCTGATTAGCAGGTCCACGGGGCGGGCGAGAGCCCGATTCCCCCGCCGGATGCGGGTGACCACCTCATCGAGCATTTCACTGAGAAAGTAGGACGTCGCCTGATCCGACGGCGATCCGTCACACCACCGATCCTCGCCCCGCAGGATTCGTCGCAGCTTTACGTCGTGCTGGATCGCGCCCATGCTTATCTCCTGGTTCCCGATTCGTCGGAGCCCAGGCACCGTTGACACTCTGGCCTGGACCGCAGGGTCGATCCACCGCACTTGCCGCAATCCGGACAGATGTACGCCGCGGTTGCGGCAACCTCCCAGCACGGCACCGCGAGCACCTCATTGCCGGGGCCGCTCGTCGCGTCCGAGCGGCTACTCACCGCCTGCCGGTTACCTGTTTCGATCACCGGATAGTTCGTCCCGCACGAGCCGCACGATCGGGTCCCCCATTCGTTGTGGCACCTGGGGCAGGTGGCGACGAATGTGCCCGATCTGGGGTGGAAGTCTTGGGGGGACGCGAGCTCAGTGCCACACACCGGGCAGTGGGCCAGTCGGCGCAGGTGCGCCAACGCGGCGTCGACGTCCTTGAGGAGGGCATCCGCAGCGGTGTGGTGTTCCCCGCGCCTGCCCGGAGGTACGCGCTGCGCGCGCCAGCGGGCGACCCGGTCGCGCAGAACCATCCGCTCCGCCTGGGTCGGCGGGCGTTCCAAAGCGAGGTGCCGCTCGTCCGTGGTGGCGCCCAACCACCTCTCGCCCGCGGCCGCCAGTTCGCCGAGCAGGTCCTTGGGACAGCGGACCCGGGGCGGATACAGGGCGGCGTCCGACGCGATCCGGGCCCACTGAAGAGCCCGCGTCATGCGCTCCACGCTGTCGATCTCGGTCGGGGTCGCCGGCAGCAGCCCGACGCCCCAGCCGCCAGGCAGGTCGTTGCCGATGGTGTCGGCGCGGGCGCGCAGGCGCAGGGGCAGCGCCTGAAGCTCCTGGCGGGTCCCCGGGTAAACGACGACGCGGGGCGCGCCGGCGCCGGCGCGGGTTCGGTCCAGTTCGTCGACGAATGCGAGCAGGTCTGGGGCACCGTTGGCGGTGAGCGGGTGCGACAGCGGTACGCATACCAGCAACGGACGATCGTCCCGGTTCACCTCCACGCTGCCGTCAGTCCTGATGCGCAGCACGACCGTGTCGTCACCCGGCCCGATGTAGTGGATGTCTGGTCCGCCGGTAGTCGGGGCATCGACAGCGGTGGTCTGATAGCCGAGGGTGTCCAACGACCTAGCGACGAGCAGTGCGACGAATTGGTCGTAACTGTTGCAGAATATGCGGGGTGCGACTGAGAGGTGGAGCCCTACCTCGCGCCTGACTCGCGCCCAGGCTCGCCACAGCGCGGCCACCCGACGGTAGTCCTCGTGGTGAATGAACATGTTGGTCTGCCGGAGGTCCGAGGAGAACTCCCTACGCCGACTCACCCGGCGGTCCTGGTAGAGCCAAGAGGTGAGCAGCCGGCCGAGCCGTCGGCGGTGCTCCTGGGTACGACCAAGGAGTCGTCGCACGTCGTCGTTGAGATCCACGTGGTTGGCGAACTCGCCGACGAGCCGGGCGAGCCGGTGCCCGATACGCCAAGGCCGGTCCCTGAGCTGACCGGCGAGCTCTTCGAGGTCCGCCAGGACGCTGCTGGTCGCCTCTAGCTTCTGCCGCCGCCACTCGAGGAACGCGATCAGGTGGTCAACCAGCTGGACTGCGGCCTGATTCTCGTACAGGTCCGGGTCCGGGTCATAGTGGATCGCCCGGAGGCGTCGGGGGAACACTCCGGTGACGGACCGTCGCTGCCAGTCCTCGGTGTGTGCGGCGAGGTAGGTGATGGCGTCTGGGGCCATCCGACGGGTACGCGAGAGGAAAGCGACGCTCGTCTCGGGCCGGAGCCTCGTCTCGGGGCGCTGGCACACGGCTTCCAGGCGGCCCAGGTCGGCGTCGATGGCCTGCTCCAGCAAGTCCACCGGATCGTCGTCGCTCACCCCACGCAGCTGAGCGATGAGGTCGGTGGCCAACGGTGGCACGGCGACCCAGCGCTCGTAGGCCGTCCCATCAGGCGAACCTGGCTCGGCCGGAGATTCGTGGGCGGCGGTGCCCAGGGCATTGGCGATGGCGACGGTGCGCGCCGCTAACGCCGGGTCGGGCAGCGCATCGCGGGAGAAGTACCCCTCGCCGAGGCTGCCGAACACGCGTACCGACCAGCGGCCGGAACCCGTCGGAGTGACGGGCGTGTGCGGCCCGGCGTCGTGCCCGTTGACCTTGCCGGGCACTGTCAGCTGGTAGCGGCCGAGCAGCGGGCGGGCCGGTAGTCGCCCGGCCCGCGCTCCGGTCACCCGGTCCCAGAACTCGTGCGCCACGGATCCTCAGGCCCCTGCTTCGATAAGTTCGTCGAGCAGCGCCCGCGCGGCGACTGGACCGTCCCCGCCGTCGACCTGGGTCGCGCCGAGGTGGGACCAGCCCTCGTCGATGAGGTCACGCAGTTCCTGAAGCTTCTCCGGTCGCAGGTTGTAGCGGCCGCGTAGCCGTCGCAGGACCCGGGTGGCGAGGATGTGGTCGGCGGCTTCGCCGGGCGACCCACCGGCAGCCACCACGACCGGAGCGAAGTCCCTAACCTGCTGTTCGAGCCGAGGCCCCCAACCGATCTTGAACTCAATGGCGAGGGTACGGGCGAGATATTCCCGGAGGAAGGAGACCACCTGCTCCTGGGCATCATGGTGGTCACGGCCCGCGTTGCCGAAGCTTCTGGCCAGGGCCCGGCGGGAGATCGCCTCCCGGGGCGGGACCTTTCGCGGCGTCAGCGGCGGTGGTGTGGTCGGCAGTTCGATGACGTGTGCGCGGTCGTAGGTCTTGTCGGCGAACTGCACGGTCGTCTCGTCGTGGTTCGACGTCCCGAAGAACCATACGTTATCGGGAATCGGCAGGTGGATGCCTTTGTCCACATCGAGCAGCCGTGGTCGGGGCTCCATTTGGTGGCTGGTGAGCTGAAGTCGGAACCGCGAACCCATGTTCTCCAGCCCGGAGAGCACATCGGCGAAGTACTGCTCGGGGTGGGCCAGGTTCATCTCATCGAGGATGATGAAAAACGGACGGTTCCGGTGGGCCGGGCACGCGGCCTGGTAGATCGCCTTTGTGAAGGCGGTCTCGTAATACCGGCGTTCGAATGCGTTCAGGTGGCCGATGAGGTCCTGCCGGTCACGCCAGCCAGCCTGCACCTCGATGACCGCGAAGTCGGCGCCGATCGCCTTGGCGAACGCCTTGGGGAACGTGGTCTTGCCGATCCCGCTGATGCCCTGGAGGATGTGCAGCCTGCTCATGGCCATGCCGCCGAGTAGGCAACGGATGTCACGTGCACGGTACGCCAGCGGCGTGCTGCCGCGTCGATTTGTCTCGTCTGCCAGGATGCGCTGCTGGGCGTAGGCGACCAGGTCGGTGAGGTCGGGCGAATTGTCGGTGACCCTCCGTTCCTGCTGGAGGTCCGGATTGTCATCCAGCTCCGTCAGGCCTGGGAACGGATTGACTCCGTGCGCGCTGCTGACCAGCTTGTCCAGCTCGACCTGGGTTTGAGCCAGCAACTCCTTGTGCCTGTCGACGGAGTGCTGAAGCGCATCGCGGTGCTCGCGCAGCTCCTCCAGCTCCGTGTTGGCGATCCGGTACGCGTTCTGCTCGGTCCGCAGTTTCTTGTTGTCGAACTCCAGCCTGGCGCGGACCCCCGGGCACTCGGCGTGCTCGCGCTGAAGTTGGGCCAGCAATTCCAGGTCGGCTGCGGCGGGCACCGTGGCAACCCGCTGCATCAGCCGTTCGTTCTCCTCGGTGAGTTGACGTACCCGCTGGTGCAGCAGTTCAGGTGATTCGAACCCGGCGAGGCGTAGCGACTCGTTCCGCTCGTCGAGCTGTCGTTGCAGGTCGCGGGCGTGCCCCTCCACGACCTCGTACTGCCTGGCGATTCGGTCCCGGGTCAGTTCCAGCTGCCTGAGCTGAGCCGCGACAGCTAGCTCCGCCCGCTGTTGTAGGTAGGCGCGGTCCTCTTCCTGGTTCTCCTCCAGTGCCCGTAACTGTCGCTCACGCTCGCGGAACTGCCTCTCCCGGTTGTCCGCAGCCGCCTGCCTTTGCTCCAGCTCGGCTTCCGCCTTGAGCCGCGCTGCATCAAGTTCGGCCGCTCGGCGGCGCCACTGCTCCTCCTGCTCCGCGTGAAGCCGCTCCACATCGGTCAGGAGCCGATGGCGTTCCGCCGTGAGGTCCGCCAGCAACTGACCGCGCTGCTCGGTCAGCCGGTGCAGGTGGGCGCGTTCCTGTTCGAGGTAACCGGCCTCGGCGTCGAGGCGGCCCTGCTCGACCTGCAACGCCCGGGCGTTGAGCTCCCTTTCCCGCCGGTCCAGCTCGGCGCGGCGGTCGTCGAGCTGCCCCTCGGCCTCGTCGTGCCGGCGGCGATCCTCGTCCAGCTCGGCACGGGCGCCGTCGACAGCTTGCCGTGCGTCTGCCGCCGCTTCATTCGCGTCGGCGATCCGCTTCGCCTCCGCGTCGAGTTCGTCTTGCCGGTCGGCGACCCTCGTCAGCTCTTCGTCGATTTGCTGACGGGCCTTGCGGTACAAATCCGCCAACTGCTGTGCCTCGACCCACGCCTCCTGGGCCCGGCTCAGCGGGAGGTCCGCAGGTACGGGTGGCGGCGAATCCGGCGTGACCCCTTCCCGGTCCGCCACTGCTGTGGCGTCCCGGCCGCCCCGTCGGACGTCCCGTAGGAGGCTGTCCGCCTTTGGGTTCGTCTGCTGAGGTATGCCGCCGGTCTTACGTCGAGACATCCAGGCCCCTACTCGCTGTCGTCTGCTGGAAGAGAAGGTGGGAAACGGTCCAGTAGGCCAGGTCGAGTACGTCGTCGGCCTCGTGCGCTGTGGGCTCCCGGTCCTCGCCGTGGGAACCCTGGTTGCGCAGCTTGGTCGTTCCGTCAAGCCGGTCGAGGAGGTCGGGGCGGTGCCGGATGCTGCTGCGTAGCGGATGGTCTGGGTGCTCGGCGCTGGCGAGCAGCACCGCGACCAGCAACGGGCGGAGCGAAGGCAGGTGCCCTTTCGCGGCGCGGGCGACCTGGTCGCCGTCCTGTTTCAGCATTCCGTCAGGCACCTGCCCACCGATCTCCGACAGCTCACGTGCCCGATCGAGGGCGGCTTTGAGCGCCTTAGGCGCCAGGACGGGGTCGCGGAGCTGGCGGAGAATGTGCTCCGCGAGTGGGTACGCGTTGTGGACCCTGGCGAAGACGTGTTCGAGGACCTTGCCAAGGTTGTTGACCGCAGTCTGTCGGTACCGCCCGCCGACATCGGCCAGCAGCCGAGCCTCGGCGAGGTCGGCCTCCACCTCGGTCAGCAGTTGGAGGATCTTTTGGTGGTCCGTATCGTGAATCGGAGCGCCCAGCCGGCGCTCGATCCGCACCGCCGCCTCCGCGCGCCGGCGGGTGTATTCCGCCCGCCTCTTCTCGGCATCGTCCTCGGTGAGCTGGCCTTCGATCCCGGCGAGGAGGGCGGCCAGAGTGTCGTCGTCGGCCAGCCGGGCCCGCACCGATTCCTTGAGCCAGGCGTTCGGCCAGCCCGTGAAGGGATCAAGCACCTCCCAGTCGGTGCTGGTGACCGCGTCGTCGGGCAGGTACAGGTAGCCGGCCAGCAGCACCGGATCGGGCCGTTCAGTGATGAAGGAGACCCGGGAGACCTGAGCCGTCGGCGGTGACGCCTCGTTCTCAGGGCTCGCCCCGTCGGGTTCGCTGGCCGTGGCCGCTGCACGCGCCGCGGCGATGATCTCCCCTGGGCTCGGCCGGGGTGGCGGGGTGAGGCGGCGCGCCTGCGCCACGACCGGTTCGACCGGTGGTGAGTCCCGCCGGGTGTCCAACCGCAGCCGCGGCCGGCCCCCCGATCGGTAGTCGACGTGGGCGTAACCCAGGGTTTCGACCAGCGCCGGCCACAGACGATGGGGCGACGGAGCGCAGAAGGGGTCCTGGAAGAGATGCACCAGCCGGGTCTGCGATGCGTCCGCGCTCTCGCCGGCCAGCATGGCCCGTCCTGTCTCCGTCAGGTTGCCTCGGCTGTCGATGAGTCGTTGCTGCTGCAACATGAGCAGGATCTGATTGCACAGGTCTCGGTGCAACCTCGTGAGCCGGGCCATCTCGCTCGGGCTGGTGACTCCTGCCTGACAAAGCCGGGCGATCACCCGGGCAAAGGCGTCCAGGTGCCGACGGGTCAGATCCGGCACCAGCACCCGCCAGCACCAAGCCGGCCACAGTATCCACCGGCCGCCCGGCGGAAGGTCCTTCCTAAGGGGGCCCAACTCAAGCACTGGTGTGTCAGGGGCGAACGACACGGCCGTACCGTCCTTCGCAGAGTCTCCGGAACGCGACCAGTCCGCGGACCTCACCGCCGGTAGCCGAGGCGTCGAACATGGCGGCGTCACCTACCGCGATGAGCAGCCGTTTCTGCCTGCTCATCGCGACGCAGAGCCGGTTGGCGAGCAGGAGATGGCCGTACTTGCGGCGATTGGTCCTCGGTTCGCCGCCGGGCAAGTCGTTACTCCGGGTCACCGACAGGAGTACGACGTCGAACTCTCGCCCCTGAAACGCGTCGACGGTACCGACGTGCAGCCGGCCGGCGAGGGCTCCGATCGCCTCGTAGTTCCCTGACACGTTCCGGGTGGCCAAGCCGACGATGTCGAGCGCCTTCCAGATGGCCTGCACCTGCGCACGGTAGAAGGCGACCACACCGAAGGTCAGGTCGGCGGGAACCTCACCGCTGAGCGTGGTCAACTCGCCGGCGATCCAGTCCGCCTCCACCTTGCGAGACTTGCTGCGGCCAGCGGTCTCCCCGCCGTGCCTGATGCGCGACAGGTCGGCCCAGATCGCCACGGCGTCGCCGTACCGCTCGACGCCATGGTGTAGCGCGGTGCTGTCCGAGCCGGAGTCGAGTGCGGTGTCGTCCGAGTAGAAGGCGTCGCTGACGAAGTCACCAAGCACCTGGTGCATCCGGAACTGTGTGTCAAGGGTGATCTCCCGCTCCGCCTGGCCTTGGGCCTTCGCGTTGCGAAGATATTGGAAAAGCCGTTCGAACATGCTTTGCCGGAGCGCCAACAGCATCTCGTCCTCCGCCGATGACTCGAGCTCGCGCTCGATGTCCGGTTCGAGAAGGTGGGGGAGCTGTCGATGGTCGCCAACCAGGATGATCCGGCGACTGGCCAGACAAAGCGGGATCATCAAGTCGAGCGGGTTGGCCCGGGCTGCCTCGTCGACGATGACAGTCTCGAACCGGATCTGCTGGCCCCGGACGTGGTCGGCCATTGTGCCGGAGCTGGCCTGCTGGCAGGTGCTGGCGAGAACGCTGGTGAAGTTGCGGATCGCCTCGGCGACGCCGTCCGGGTCGTTCTCCAACTCGTCGACGAAGGCGGTCACCGCGGCGGTGACGCCGTCTGCCGAAGCCATCAGCCGCTCCTGAAGGGCGCGGACGACGTCGCTGAACAACTGGATCAGATCGTCGTCGGGGACGGCCTGCACCGGGCCGGTGACTGGTGTGGCGAGGTCCAGCAGCCGGTCCCGCAGGTCCGCGAGACGTTCCAGGAACGGCGGTGGCGCGGCGTTGTCGAAGGCCGCCGCCTCCGCCAGCAGCGCCCGGTCCGCGTCGGCGAGGGCGGTCGGCTGAGCCGAGAGCCGTAGCAGGGCCCTGCGGGCCATGTGTGGGCCGTCATCGGCGAACGCGATCGGGTCGACGCGGATCGCCGCGATCGACCGGCGCAGTGGTGCCAGGTCGTCCACCATGAACCGGGGCCTGCCGCTGGCCTCCGTCAACTCGACGTGCGCGGAGATCAGGCGTGCGCGGATTCCGACGGGCAGGTGGCCGCCAACCAGGTTATCGATCTGGGCGATCAGGTCGGCGGTGCGCTCCGGGGTCGGTGGCTGTAGCCCGTACCCGACGACTAGCGCCTCGACGGTGCGGACGGCGCGGAACAGGTGGCCCTCCTCGGGGAGTTCCGCGCGGAGTTCCGCCGCTTTCCGAGCGCACCAGTCCCGCATGCCACGGTCATCGCCCTCCCGTGGCCGCGCGGTGACCTTGACCGCGGGCAGCCCGAGTACCTCCGTCCGCCGGACAACCTCGTCGACGGCGTCGTGCTGGAAGCTGGTTAGTAGCACGCTGTGCCCGACGTTGCCGGCCTCCTTGCGAAGCTGCGCCAGGCACTCCTGGATGGCGGTGATCACGCGGGTCTTGCCGGTCCCGGGCGGGCCCTGGATGAGCGCGATGTCCGGAGTGTTGAGTGCGATCCGGACCGCGTCCTCCTGCTTGGAGGTGAAGTCGTGGTACTTCCGAAAGGCGTGGAGCTCCCGAGGCTGGATCATCCGCATGGGCGCGGAGTACGAGGGCAGCAATTGGCCCTCGAGGATCGGCCCGAGTTGGGGCATCGGGGTGCGCAGCTCCTCGATTAGTTTCCGGGCGTTTCGCTGGCGGTTGATCCGGACCCGGTCGCCCATCAGGCTCAGGTAGAGATCCCCGGTCGGCGGCGGAGGGGTAGATTGCCGCCCCTGCGGTGCCTGGAGGGAGATGGTGCAGGCCGACTGGTTGATTTGCGTGATCCTGCCGCTGAACTCGGACGCCGGTGGCCGGTCCTCCAGTTTCAACGTGTGGTCGCGCAGGCCGTCGGGCGCCCGGTCAGACGCGGCGAGGTCGTTCTCGTCGCCGAGCCGGGACAGGAACTCTCGCCCGCCGTTGGGGTCGAGGTGGAAGCGGTAGGTGCGGCTGTCCACCCGGCGGACCTGGAGGTACCGCGACACGCCGAGGGTGAAGGCCCGCTCGACGACCTGCCGACGTTCCTTCTCGCTGTATTCATCCCAGCGGTTGAGATACTGGCGGCCGCTGCTCAGCAGCTCGGTGAACTCGGTGTGATGCCGCTCCCGGAAGGTGCCGGCAAAGGTCTCGTCACGGAACGAGGCACCCGCCTCGACCAACGTCAGGGCGACGGCCGTGCGGTCGGCCCGGTTGGCCCACCGCACCGTACGCAGCCACAGCCGACCGTCCCGGCTCTCGACATGCGCCGTGATCCTCGACCCGTGTAGTCGGAATCCCTGGTCAAAGCTCACCGCGCGTTCGGGCGCTGCCGATGCGAGGAACCGGGGTGCGCGATTCGTCCCGGTGGGGGCCGCGACCAGGAACTCGTCGGCCAGCCACTTCGTTGCCTGATCGACGCGCCGCCGACCAGACAGCAACCGGGCCAACGCCTGGAGGCTGTGGTCGTCGAGACCGATCACCAGGTCCCGATCCCACCGGACGTGATGGGCGAAGCGGTGCACCTGTACGGTGATCGTGTCGTCTCCGACCCTGCTCACCCAGGCGACCCGTGCCCCGCCGCTGTCGAGGACCTCGTCCAGGTGGTCCTGGTCGGCTGGTCCATGGCCCTCAACCGGCCAGACGCCCTTGTCCACGACGAGCATGGCCGCACTGCTGGCCCGCGATGTGCGCAGCGTCGCCTCGTGACCGATCTTGACTGAGTTGCCGGAAAGCGCCTGGTCGAGCGGCTTCAGGACGATGCTCGTCGTCGCGCCGCATTGGAGATCCTGGAGCCTCACTGTCGACCCCCCGGGTCCGTCGCGAAGCACAGCCAGCGGTTCGGGCGGCCCAGCCGGGCGAGCCGGAGGCTCCACATCTCGCCCGCCCTGCCGGCCCGGATGCTTGCCACCTTCTCATGCGGCAACGTGTGGAACTTACCGCCGTCTGGAGCGACGAGCTCGATCGCACGGCCGGCGTAGTTGCCGATCTTCATGTGGTCGCCCTCCCAGCGGAGCTGGAGCATTAGCCGGTCGGGGTCGGCCACCCGGCCGAGCACGAATCCGCGCGACACGCGGAGTTCGTCGCCCTGGACGGTGACCAGCTCACCCCGGTCTGCGACGGGCGGTCGGGAGTGGTCCGGTGTCATGCCATCGGGAAGATCGAGCAGCAGTCGAACGTGCAGGGTGGGCGGGCGGGGAGCCTCGTCGCACCATGGGCAACGCTCCACCGAAAGGTCAAGCTGGTACGTCAGGCCACACGCCGGGCAGGGCACGACGGACGTGCCGGCGTCGCGCAGGGCATCAGCCCATCGCCCGGCGCCAGGTCTCCGGTCGCGGCGCCGCAACCCGTCCACGAAGGTCGCCCGGAACATGCTCTCCAGAGCGGGAGGGAGCACTAGGCCGCGCGGTTGGATACCCCTGGTCGACACGTTGGAACGGTCGGTCGGATGGTCGACCCAGGGGTAGGATCCGTTCAACGCCTCTGCCTCTGCCTCCTCGTCATCCTCGTAGAGTTCGTCGCCCACAAAGGGGTGGTCCAGGGTGAGCAGCTCGAAGGCGACGACCGTGAAGGCGAAGATGTCGCTGAGGCTGTCCGCCCAGCGGCCTGCGCCGGGACGCAGCTCCGGGGCCGAGTAGCGGCGGGTGTAGACGGGGCGTCCCCGGGCGCCGGCGTAGGAGACGTTGTCGGTGTCGATGAGCCACACCTGGTCGCGATCGAGCAGCTCGGAAACGAAGATATTGCTCGGCGACGGATCCTGGTAGACGAGGCCCCGGGCGTGCAGTGTGGCGAGCACGTCGGCGAGCCGGGCGAGCAGGCTGAGTCGTCGCCTGAGCCCGCCGGTGTCGCGGTAGTGCTCGACTGCACGGGACCCTGCCGGAACGGAGGTCAACCTGCTCAGCGGGGTAAGGCCGTCGAGCAGGTCCATCACGTACCCCACGTGTGGCGGTGCGAGGGTGTCGATCGGGCTAGCGATGGACAGACCATCGAGTGGCAGGCGGCGGAGCGCCTTCAGTCGTACCGCCCATTCGGCAGCCCGTTCGGACGTCGCTTCCCGGAGCACTTTGACTGCGTGCCGGCCCCCCTCGACCTCGTACACCGATCCCTGGCCGCCCCGACCCAGCTCGCGGACGAGCCTCAGTGTGGTGCCGTTCGCCGTGCGGACTTTACTCGGAAGGGTCAGTGACATGCCGACGCACCTCGATTCGTCCAGTGCAGGGCCAGCGTCTTGTCGTCGAAGTGACCGGGCGTCGGCCAGGCGCGCAATTCGGCGACGAGGCGACGGTGTCGTTCCGGGGGTGGCAGCGGCCTGAACTCCTGTTCCAAGTGATCGATGAACGGGCCAAGCGACTCCGGGCGAAGGTCGTCAGCCACTCCGTCGGTGGCCAGCAAGACCCGGAATTCGCTGGGCGGCGACGGCAGCCACCGGCTGCGCCATAGCGGCCGGCGGCCGGGCAGACCCAGCGCGTCGGTCTCATTACCGAAGCCAGCCCGCTCGGTCACCAGCCGTTCGGTGGCGTGCCCAGAGCCGAAGGCGATCAGTCCGTCGCCGACCTGGCCTACCAGCACGCCTCCGGAGCGGTGGATGAGGGAGAGCATCACCGTGGTGCTGCACTCGGCCGGATCCCGGGGGGCCAGCTCGGCGCGCCAGTTGGTCTCGATGCGGGCGAAGAGGCGCGACGGGTCTGGTACCTCGTGGTCGGCGAGTCCCCGCACGGCCCGGTGTACCGCCCGGCACACCGCGACCGCGCCGAGTCGGCTGTGCGGCCGGGAACCTAGCCCGTCGGCGACGACGACCAGCGAGCCGAACCGCCCGTGGGTTCCCCACCAGGCGTCCTGCTTCGCAACATGGTGCCGGCGGTGCGCCGGCCCGCAGACCGAGGCGCCGAACCAGGTTCGAGTGGTTGGTCCCGTCCCCACGTCAGTCGATGACGATGTCGGCCGAGCGGTCGGCGAGTGGCGGCGGTCGGAAGTCGAGCTCGCCGCCGGTCGCCTGCTGGCTGACGCTCATTGTCAGCCAGTCGAAGAACTCCACGATGCGGTGGGCGTTCTCCGCGCGGACCACTCCCTCGGCGCCGGCGGTGGCGAACCGTTCGAGCACGTCCACCGCTTCCTCGTCGACGTCGTTGCCGATGGCCACCGCGAATCTGGTCGCCTTCCTGGCTCTAGGTGCTCCGAGCAGTTGCTCCATGGCGCCTTCCCAGTCGTCGGTGGGGCGACCGTCGGAGGCAAGGACCAACACCGGCTTGGCGGAGCGTCCCGGCACCTGTGCCCGGTCCTCTAGCAGGTCACCGGCGATGCCGAGGGCCCGGCCGAGCGGAGTCGGCCCCTCGGCGGGCATGTCGCGCCACTTGAGGCTGCCAGCCGGGGTGAATGGCTGGTGGATCCGGGCGACACCCCCGAAGGTGATCACCGCAACGGTGATCTCGTAGGTTGCCTCACGCAGCTCGGTGAACGACCGGATCATTTCCCCGATGCTCCGGTTGAGTGTTTCGATCTTCGATTCGTGCGCCATGCTGCCGCTTACATCCGCCAGAATCAATACTGGCAGCGTGCGGGGCGTTGTGGTGACGAAATCCTTGAGGGGCATTGGAATCCTCGGAGTCACGGAAACCAAGGCGGCGGAGGGCGCATGGCATCCGAGGGGTTGGGCCGTAATCGTCGTTGGATAGTAGTGGCCCAACCGGAATGACTGCCACTGAGAAACTTGCCTGTCGGAATGCCGACACGAGTCTGGCGGGTCCGTCATGGTGTGTGCAGGGCGACGCCTTGGCACTCCGATGCTACCCAAATCAGGATCCAGTTTTGTCCAAATGCCATCGATGAGCTGCTGGCTACGCTCCACGCCGTCGATCCATGGCCGCCTTGATCATGCGGGTGCGTTTGCCGATGCCATCATGGGAGCCGGGCCAGCGATGCCGGGGAACCGTCATTGGCCCGTTGGTCGTGCGCCTACAGAAAGGGGTCATGGCTGCGGGCGTGCCTGGAAGGGGACGTCGTGCACGACGGCGTCGCTGACCTACCGTAGCCCTATCGGTCGTGCCCCGGGCAGGGCGCTGAACGCCGGGTCCATGGCAAGGAATTTCCACTGAGCCATTTTCATCGTGACGGTGCAGGTCACGGGTGGTGCGGGAAGCCGGTGTCCAGGTAGGACGAGGCTCCCGGTAAGACAGCAATCGACCAAGATCAGATGCCCCAACCGGGAGCCTCGCTGTGCTGTCTTACCCTGCCGCGATTCCGTTGTCCACCCGCAGCCTGAACCACCTCGCCGCCCTCATCCGAACCCGCCGCCAGCAGCGACGGTCCCGGTGGCGACGCCTCGCCCCCGGCCGGCAAGCCCTGCTCGCCCTTGCCCACTTGCGCAACGGCGACACCCTGGCCCGCCTGGCCGTCGGATTCGAGATCGGCGTCACGACGGCCTGGCGCTATGTCCGCGAGGCCATCGACCTGCTCGCCGCGACCGCCGGCGACCTGGCCACGGCCATGACCAGGATCCGGCTGCTCGCCTACGCGATCCTCGACGGCACCCTGATCCCGATCGACCGGGTCGCCAACCAGAAGCCGTACTACTCCGGGAAGCACAAGCGTCACGGAGTGAACGTGCAGGTCATCGCCGATGCAGCCGGGCGTCTCGTCTGGGCCTCGGCCGCGCTGCCCGGCTCGACGCACGACCTGACCGCCGCCCGCGCCCACGGCATCATCGACGTCTTGACCAGCGCCGACGTGATGACCTTCGCGGACAAGGGCTATCAAGGCACCCACGGCAGCGTGCGCACCCCGTTCAAGCGGCGCCGCTTCCGGCCGAAGCTGTCATCCCGGCAGAGAGCCGTCAACCGGGCCCACGCGAAGATCCGCGCTCGCGGCGAACGCGCGATCGCCACCCTCAAGACCTGGAAAATCCTGATCAAGCTGCGCTGCTGCCCACGCCGAGCGACCGCGATCGTGCAAGCCATCCTCGTCCTGCACCACGTCGAAGCCGACCGCCACGCACGATGAAAAGAGTGGCTGATCATGTTCCGGAGGCCATGTAGGCGGCGAGGATGTAGTTGGGGTGGCGGTCGAGGTTCTTGCGGGCGCGGTCGTAGCGCATGGTGGTGCGCGGGTCGGCGTGGCGAGCGGCGATCTGCACGTCGCGGAGGCTGACGCCGGCGTCGACCATGGTCGTCACGAACGTGTGGCGCAGCATGTGCGGGTGCATCCTCGGCATCCGGATCCCTGCGGCGTGGGCGAGGTGTTTGAGTCGGCGGGTGGCGGCGTGCCGGTCCATCCGCCCACCATGGATGTTGCGCAGGATCGGCCCGGCGTTGCGGTCGTCGACGGCCCGGTCGATGGCTCGGGCCACGGCTGGCGGTAGTGGGACGAGGACGACCTTGCCGCCTTTACCGCGTACGCGTAGGACCCGGTGGCCGTGTTCCTCGCCGAGGTCGGTGATGTTCGCCCCGCAGGTTTCGAAGATCCGCAGCCCGAGCAGGCCCAGGAGCGCGACCAGGGCGAAGTCGTTCGGGTTCGAGGAGTTGCGAGCGGTGGTGATCAGGGCTTCGAACTGTAGGTGCCCCAGTCCGAGGGTCGGTGATTCGGCTGGCACGGTGGGTCGGCGGACGTAGTCGGCCGGTGAGTGCTCCAGGATGGCGTCGATGACGCAGACCCGGTAGAAGCCGACCACGACGGACAGCCGACGGGAGACGGTCGAGGGCTGGTACCGGCGGATGTCTTGCAGCGATCGCACGTACCGCTCGATGTCCACCCGCGCCGTAGTGAGCGGGTCCAGGTCGTGGTCGGCGCACTAGCGCAGGAAGACACGTAGGTCGGACTCGGTGTGCACGCGAGTCTGGCCGCGGTAACGGCCCAGGAAGGCCGACACCGCGGCGCGCACAACGAGTTGATCGGCCGGTACCACAGGAGACGCGGAAGCAGGAGAGGTAGCCATACATCACCGTGCGTCACCACCGGTGATGAACACCAGTCCACCCCGAGCGGCAGATGCGGGCGTCGGGGTCCACTTGGCACGTCGGGTCAGGCCGTCGTCAGCTCAGCCCCAGATTGTGCTGTTCGAGGGCGGCCTCAATGATGTCCAGTGCTTTCGGCCCCATGCCGTGCAACCTGGCAAGCTCCGCGCGCGGCACACCCGCGAGCTGGCGTAGCGCGGTGTAGCCGGCAGCGTCCAGCGCCCGCGTCGCAGGTGCGCCGATCTTCGGTAAGGTGTCAAGGGACAAACTCACCGCTCGATGCTAGACCGCCGACCCCACCTCCGATGCACTTGTCGCGGCAGAAGCGGACGTGGGCGGGCACGCTCGCCGTCAGTGTGTCCTGCATGATGGTTGTCGCCGACGTATCCCCCCGGCCGCATGGACGACAGTCGTACCTCAGCGGATGCGGCGATGCTACGGAATGCTCTCCTTCCGCATGGGCTCCACGCTGTCGGCCGGCACCGTCGCAATCATGTAACCCTCGGTCAGGTCTGGCTGCACGTCGACCATCGCGTTCCTACCGACGTAGCGGACGACGAACCTGGTCTCGCGCAACCACGTCTCGTCATAGTCGGCAAGACTCTCCGACGCTTCACCCACGAATCGCACTTCGTCACCCGGCTTGACCGCAGCATCCGCCGGAGCCTCATCGCGTTGGATGGCCGTGATCGCCTGGATGAGAGTCTTCAGCGGTTCGGTGTCCGCGCCGTAGTGAACCAGATGGCCTGCCTGGCCGAAGATGACATCGGCCTGGGCTCTGCTCAAGTCGGCGAGCGCCTCGGCCGCACCGGCCGCCAGAGCCGGTCCCCCCGACGTGTCGAGTTGCGCCGCCAACGCTAGGAGCAGGCGATCGATGACACGTTCCGTAGTCTCCTCGTCCGTCACCCGGCAAGCCTATGACCCAGCCGACGGCACCGTTGTCGGCCAGCGCATGCAGGGCAGATCCGGTGTCATGCAGACGGCCAGTCCGTCGGCATCCGCTCATCGGCTCGTCCGGGACGTCGGCGACCGGCACCGGCGTCATCTTCGATGACGCACACCTGGTGCGGCAGATCCGGTCGATACGGGAACAGCGCTGAGGTTGGAGGTCTCCATCTTGGTCGAGTGAGGTCTTCGGCGGCTGACCTGGTGCTGGCGAACCGGGCCGTGTGAATGGCTGTCGTACCCGTGTGTGAGGCTTCGGGCATGGCGACTTTCGTTCTGATCCACGGCGGTGGGGGCAGCGCCTGGGACTGGCATCTTCTGGTCCCTGAGCTGGCTGCCGCGGGCCATGACGTGGTGGTGCCGGAGCTGCCGATCGAGGACAGGTCTGCGGGGTTTGCCGAGTTCCGCGAAACGGTCGTCAGCGCGGTCGGCGACTGCGGCGACCTGGTGGTCGTCGGACACTCGTACGGTGCGTTCACCGCGCCGCTGATTGCCGACATGCTGCCGGTGCGGCTGATCGTCCTGCTCACGCCGATGATCCCGCAGCCCGGTGAGAGGCCCGGGGACTGGTGGGACAACACCGGTTACCGCAGCGTGGAAGGGCTCAGCGAGGAGCAGCAGTTCTACAACGGCGTGCCGGCCGAAATCGTCGCGGAGGCCGCGGCGCATGGCCGGGACCAGGTCAGCGCGGAGTGGAACGAGCCGTGGCCCCTGGACGCCTGGCCGGAGGCGCCGACGAAGGTGCTCATCGCCCGCGAGGACCAGTTCTTCCTGGCGGACTTCCAGCGCCGGGTGGCCGCCGAGCGACTCGGCATCACCCCGGATGAGATCGACGGTTGCCACTCAATTGCACTCAGCCGCCCGAAGCAACTCGCCGACCGGCTGACCGCGTACCTGCTGCACTGAAGGCGCCAGCAGCCTGTCCCACGGCCCTGACGGCTCAGTGTTTCGGCACCGCATCGCGGCATGAGCGGTTTTCCTATTGCTGGATATCGAGTACTGGCCGATGATCGACGTCGTAGTGGATGCGAACCGGCTGTCGACGTTGTGGGACCAACGGTGGCCGGGTTGCTCGAAGCTGCCCTATGAAGTGCGGGAGATCCGGGACCAGTGGGTGCGGTTCCACGCCTTGCCAGGCTCGCAGCGTTACCCCGACACGGAGATCGAGTACGGCATCGTTCTGGCTCGACACAACACCGTCTTGGCGGAGTTGGTGACCGGCCCCGCCGTGCTGGTGATAACCGCTGGCTATTCGGACCAGCCCGACCCGCGGGAACCCGGCCGATCAGCTGAAACCATCGAGGCGCACCGGTCCGGGGCATATTGGACGAGTAGCTGCATCGATGACGAGCCGGGCTTCGAAAGCTGGATGCATCTCTATGCCAGCGAAACAACCTGGTCGCCCGGCTGCCTCGACCCGCTGCTACGCCACGTATCCGACGGCGTCATCGGCAACGTCCTTGTCTGTGACGTAGTTCTGAGCTGGCTCTATCACCCGTACGACGGGGGCATGGACATCGTCCTGCCCACCACCGCTGACCGTGACGCCCTGCGGAGCCGACACCAGGACTGGCTCTCCGCACACCCACGAGGCCTGTAGGACTCATGTCCCAGATACTGCCAAGCAGCGCGAGTACCGAATGGCGCGTCGCGTCTCAGGTGCTGGCGGGGTAGTACTTCATGCCGTCGGGGCTGGGCGTCAGGATCGCGTGATAGCGCTGGTCGCCGTTGTTGCCGTGGTCCTCATAGACTTCAAAACCGATGAGTGCACGGTGGAACGGCACCTCGCCGTGAACGGCGATCGCGATGTCAGCCAGCCACCGGTCGAGCGGGCTACGCCAGGTCAACGATTCCACGCCGCTGGATTCGTCGAAGGGGTAGCCGCCGACGCGGCGGTCGACTCGGGTCAGCGCGCCCAGCGGTAGGTAAAGCTCCAAGGTATCCGTCCCCTCGTACCGGGACAGGAAAGCACCGCAGACGACGCGGGCGCCCGAGGGCAGCGTCAGCGTTCCGCGTACGTGACCATGCTCGTGGAGAGCCACCACGCCAAGGTCGACTGCCGCGAACCCGGTCCCGTCGCCGCGAAGACGATGGCAGCCCTGGACGTCGGCGGCACGCCACAGGCACGATAAAACCCGGCCGACGGTGGCATCGTCAGATGCGCCGAGCACCAGGCACAGTTCGTAGAAGCCACCCGTCCAGTTCTCGTCGTCGTTCATATCGTCCGCGATCCGCACCGCATCACCATCGCCGATTCGCCCGCAGACGTCACCCTGGTTATCCGTGCCGCACCGCGTCGCGGCCATGAGCCGACGAGCCGGTACGCGACGGATGGCCCAGCGGATCAAGCTGTCTGTTCCGGTGGTCGAGCCAGCGGCGCACTGCCGCGAGGTCGAGGTCGGTCAGTCCCACGTGCGGGTCGACGCGGTTCAGCAGCGTCGGGTGTGGGTGATGTGCGGCGGCCCATCGCCGGTCGGCGTCGGTGATCTCGTCGTCGAGCCAGACGAATGGACGTTCTGCCGCCCACCGCGCCACCGATGCGGTCTTCCAGTGCACCCCGCTCGGTGGTTCTTCGTCATCGTCGATCCAGTCGACGACAGGCAGAGCAGGTAGGCCGAGCCGAGGTGCCACTACCTCGTTCGCCTCGGCCATCCACGTACTCGCCCAGACCAGCTCACCCGGCAAGGCGAGGAGCCGGCGACCGTCATCGAGGTCAAGACGATCCAGCAGGGGATTGCCGTAGCAATCGGGACCGTCTTCCGCGCTGCCGCTGTGTGCACGCCCGGCAGCGGCTGGCCGGGCCCGAAACGGGATGAGCACACCGTCGATGTCAACAAAGACCACCGGTCTTCCGTCGCTGGCAGACACCGCCGAACCGTACCGCTCATCGGCGGTCAGCGATCGTCGCGGCCAGCTACCCGAACCTGACGTAGCGCGCGGCCTGCGGCTGAAGCGGATGCAGGGCAAGGCGCTGAATTGGCGCACTCCGCGTGGCGTTGATGACGGACACGACCTCGACGAGCGCCGGCACATGGCCGGCCTAACCCTGGGCGATACGGCAGGCCGCCCAACCATGACTACGTCGGGGCGCCACCGACCGGGGCAGCCCACCTCACCTCCTGCCGGCGGCGAATGAGCGAAACTCTTTGCAAGATCGCTGTGCGTGAGGATGCTGGCCTCGGTCAGGCGGTGATTGGTGGGCGCTGGGCGTTTTGGGTCGGTAAGGAGTGGCGGCGGGTCTGCTACTGAACATTGCCTGTCGATGCGGAGCGTGTTTGTCCCTGGTGGACCTTCGTTCGGGTCACCTCGGTGAGGTCTTGTGTCGAGGCTTGGCGATGTCTAGCGTGTCGATCACTTTCTTGATCGACGGGGAGTGTTGCCATGTTTGCTGGCTGCCGCGGGGGCACCGCATTTGACCGTTTTGGCGTACGTGGAAGGGTCAGGGCGGGAGTTCTGGCGGTGGCGGTGCTGGCGGCGTTGCTGCCGGTGGTGCAGGTGCGGGAGCCGGCGGCGGCTGCTGCGCCGGCCTTAGCGCCGGGTGATTCGGCGTCGGTGGCGAGTCGCGGTTTGCGGCAGGTGGAGCAGGGCCCGGATCCGGACGATGAGCATGCGGTGACTGAGCCGTTGCCGGAGGCGGAGTTCCCGGCCGGTGGTGAGACGGTGCTCGATCTTCAGGACGCGGCCGCTGCGCGGCAGGCGTTCGGTGTGACCGTGGCGCAGGCAGGCGACAGTGTGGCGGGGCGTGGTGTCGCCGTCGATGAGGTCGGTGCGGTGCGGGTGCGGGCGTTCGACCGGGCGGCGTCGGTGGCGTTGGGTAATGCGGGTCCGTTGTATTCGTTGGCGCGGGCGGACGGGTCGACGGCCACTGGTGCGGTGCGGGTGGAGATCGACTATTCGGGTTTCGCGCAGGCGTTCGGTGGTTCGTTCGCGGATCGGTTGACCTTGGTGCGGTTGCCGGAGTGTGCGGCGTCGACGCCGGAGGTGCCGGAGTGTTCGGCGGGTCCGGTCTGGGTGTCGTCGGTGAACGATCCGCATGCGCAGAAGCTGACGGCGGTGGTGGACGTCGGTGGTGACCCGAGCGGTGCCGGTGGTCGCACTGGGGTGTTCTCGGGATTCGCGACGGACAGTGCGGTGGCGTCGGCGGGCGTGTACGCGTTGGCGGCGTCGGCGTCGGGTGGGTCGACGGGGTCGTACACGGCGACTGACTTGAAGGAGTCGGGTTCGTGGCAGGTGGGGGAGAGCGCGGGGTCGTTCTCGTACTCGTATCCGTTGCCGGAACCGCCGCTGCCGTACGGACGTGCGTTGGGGCTGGGATTGTCGTACAGCTCGTCGGCGGTCGACGGAATGACCCACGGGACGAACAACCAGTCGGGCCCGGTGGGCTTGGGTTGGTCGTACACGCCGGGGTTCATTGAGCGGGCGTACAAGCCGTGTCCGGCGCATCCGACGGAGATGTGTTGGGAGTCGCCGGACGACCATGATGGTGAGGCGGCCACCACCGATCAGGGCTCGGCGTTGATGACGATCTCGTTGCAGGGCCAGTCGACGCACATCGTGAAGACCACGACCGGGGTGTGGAAGACCGTCGATGACCTGGGTTGGCGGGTGGAGTTCCTTCCCGGTGGTGCGGAGGACGACGGCTACTGGAAGGTGTGGACGCAGGACGGCACGGAGTACCGGTTCGGGTTCGAGCGGGATTCGGTGTGGAAGATGTCGTTCCTGGGCGATGAGGCGGGGGAGCCGTGTCATGGCTCGTATCCGGGTTCGTGTCGGGATCCGTGGCGGTGGAACCTGGACCGGGTTCGGGACGCGAATGAAAACGACACGGTGCTGTCGTGGACGCGGGAGACGAACCATTACAAGCGGGCGTTGACCGGGTCGGTGTTGGAGTACGACCGTGGTGGCTACCTGTCGGAGATCCAGTACGCGAAGAACTCGACCGAGGCGGGTGCGGTCCCGGTCGGCCGCACGGTGCTCAGTTGGGCGAGCCGGTGTGTGGAACGCACCGCCGAGGACGACCCGTTGAACAACACGCCGGCGGCGTGTCCGTCGATGTCGTCGAGCCCGTCGTCGTATCCGGACGTACCTGCTGATCTGAGTTGTGGGTCGTCGTCGTGCGGCAACTACAGCCAGTCGTACTTCACCAGCCGGATCCTCGATCGGGTGACGTCGTATCAGTGGAACGCGGGTGCGGCGGCGTGGAACAACGTCGGTCGGGTGCAGTTGTCGTACAAGGTGATCAACCCGCCGGGGCTCACGGAGCGGGTGTTCATCCTGGACTACATCCGGCCGGTGGGGTTGATCGGCGCGGACGCGAACAAGATCGATCTGCCGCCGGTGAACTTCGACTACGTCGACGGGGTGCAGCCGGACTACCGGGACGGCCGGGTCGACTACGACGAGGCCGGGTTGGGCGTGTCGGCGATGCGGATGCCACGGCTGCTCGTGGCCCGTAACGGCATGGGCGGCCGTACCGAGGTCACCTACGGCACGCAGCGGCCGTGTCCGCAGGGCGGGTCGAACCAGTCGGGCTACACCACCTGGCACAACAGCAAGCAGGGCAACTGGGACGTCAACACGCAGGACTGCTACCCGATCTTCCACACCCCACCCGGCGCGGACCCGGGCTTCGGGATCTTCCACAAGTATCTGGTCAAGAAGGTCGTGGTGAAGGACCAGGTGGGTGGCTCACCGGACCAGGTCACCCAGTACGACTACTCCGTCGGCACCCCGGCCTGGAAGACCCCCCACAGCCCGCTGATCGCCGACGAACACGAGACGTGGAACCTGTTCGCGGGCTACAACAAGGTCCGTGTCGTGCAGGGCTCAGGCACGGACCCGTCGAAGTACACGGTGTCGACGTCGACGTTCTTCCGCGGCATGTACCACGACTACTACGACCCCGGCAGCGGCGGCGGCCTCAAGGAAACCACCGTCACCGACTGGGCCGGCAACACCTACGACGACCACTACGCACGCGCCGGACGGGTCCTGCAGACCCAGCAGTACCGAATGACCACCTACAACGCCAACCCCGCCAACGCCTCCTACACCGAGGTCGGCAGCACCCGCTACGACCACGTCATCCAGGGCAACCTCAACGGCCCCGGCTGGTGGAACCCCCGCCAGGTCCGCGTCGGCCTGGAGAACCACCGCGTCAAACTCGAGGACGGCAACTGGCGGGAGACCTCCCAGCACACCGTCTACGACGCGACATACGGCCTACCAGTACGTTTCCACCAGTACCACCAGACCGGCGTCGCCGACAACATGTGCACCTCCTACACCTACGCCCGACGCAACGAGCCAGGCTCCTTTTACCTGGTCAACTACCCGGAACGGGTCGAGACCTGGTCCGGCGACACCTGCGGCTCAGGAACACTCCTGTCGCGCACCGTCACCTTCTACGACACCTACACCGTCGAAGGCTCCCAGACACCGTTCGACGGCAACGTCGCCGAGGTCCGCACCTACCACAGCCCGACCAGCTTCGTGTCTACTGGTCGGAGCACCTTCGACAACACGGGTCGACCGATCACCTCGACGGACTCGGCAGGGCTGACCACCACGACCAGTTACAGCCCGGCGGTGAACTGGCCGGACAACGGAATCACCAGCACGGTCGGTGGCGGCTTCAACCACGCCACCGTCACCCTGGTAGACCGGCACACCGGGCAGCCCTCACAGATCAGAGACCCGAACGGCAAGGTCACCGACCTCGTTTACGACCAGGTCGGCCGGCTCGCCGAGGTGTACCTGCCCGGGCAGGCCAAGTCATCCGGGGTGCCATCGCTGCGGTTCAGCTACCAGATCACCTCCAGTGGCACCGGCCAACCAACCGCACCCTCCCGCACCAGGACCGAAACGCTGCGTTCCCACAGCGGCAGCCCTGTGTTCTTGAACTCCTACCAGTACGTCGATGGTCTCGGCCGAGCCAGGGAAACCCAACAACCCGGCCCGAACGGCGGACGCATCGTCGCCGCCACCACCTACGACGCCCGCGGCAACGTCGCTGCCACCACCGACCGCTTCCACAACAGTTCCGCAGCCGGTGCCGGACTGGTCAACCCGAACCTGACCGCTGTCCCCGCTGTCCGCGAGACCACCTACGACCACCTCAACCGGGCAACCGTCGAGGTCGACAAGAAACTCGGCACCGCCTGGCGGCAGAGCACCGCGACCTACTACGGCGACCGCGTCATGGTCGTGCCCCCGGCCGGGGGCACCAAAACCGTCAGCCACCTCGACGTACGCGGCAACGTCACGCGCCTGGACGAGTACACCTCAGCCACCAACCCGAACACCCACCAGAGCACCACCTACACCTACGACCTCCTCGACCAACTCACCGCCGTAGTCGACCCGGCCGGCAACACCTGGACCCACACCTACGACCTCGCCGGCCGTCTCACCCAGAAGGCCGACCCGGACGCAGGCACCAGCAGCACTCACTACGACGCTGCCGGCCGACTCTCCTACACCATCGACGGCCGCGGACAGAGAATCTCGGCCCAGTACGACGGCAAGTCCCGGACCATCGGCCGCTGGGCCGGCGACGTCGGCACCGGCACCCGATTGGCGAGTTACGTCTACGACAGCCTCGCCAAGGGACAGCTGACCTCGTCCACTCGCCACGACATCGGCGGCAACTACACCACCACCGTCACCGGGTACACGGACCGCTACCTGCCCACGGGTACCAGCGTCACCATCCCGGCAGCCGAAGGCGCCCTCGCCGGCACCTACACCAACACACTCACCTACGACAAAGCCGGAAACGTCACCACCAGCACCCAGCCAGCCATCGGTGGACTACCCGCCGAAACACTGACCTTCGGCTACGACAACAACGGCTACCCCACCACCATGACCGGCCTCGACACCTACGTCGCCGCCACCAGCTACTACGCCCACGGCCCCACCCACCAACTCCTCCTCGGCGCCACCGGCAAACGGGTACGCCTCACCCAAACCATCGACCAGCAGACCGGACGCCTCGACGCCACCAACATCGACCTCGAAGACAGCCCCGGCACCTTCACCAGCAAGTACGCCACCGGCTACCGCTACGACGCCATCGGCAACATCACCTCGATCCTCGGCAGCACCGACGGCACCGCCGACCAGATCGAATGCTTCCGCTACGACCCCCTCCGCCGACTCACCACCGCCTGGACCGGTAACACCCCTACTGCCACCGCCTGCGACCAAACACCGCAACGAGGCGGCAGCATCGACCCCTACTGGCGCTCCTGGGGATTCGACACCGTCGGCAACCGCACCACCCAAACCGACCACAATCCCGCCGGCAACACCACCTGGACCTACGCCTACCCCAACCCGGGCGCCAGCCGACCCCACGCCGTCACCAGCATCACCGCCACCGGCCCCCTCGCCACCACACCGACCCGGTCCTACACCTACGACACCGCCGGAAACACTCTCACCCGCCACACCGACAGCGGAGTGGCGCAGCAACTGGCGTGGGATGCCGAAGGTCGCGTCGACACCCTCAGCGAAGGCAGTGACGAGACCACCTACATCTATGACACCGCAGGCAACCGGCTGATCAGCCGCGGTCCTGACAAAGCCACCCTCTACCTCGGCGCCACGGAACTCACACTTCCCGCCGGCGCCACCCAGACTGACGGAACCCGCTACTACAGCGCCGCCGACGGCATCATCGCGGTTCGCACACACACCGGCCTCGTCTGGAGCGCAGGTGACCACCACGGCACCGAGCAGATCCAAATCAAGGCCGACAACCTGACCACCACCCGCAAGCGACTCCTGCCCTACGGAGAAGATCGCACCACGCCACCCTCCATTTTCCTCGGCACTCGGGGATTCGTCGGCGGCACCCAAGATGACACCGGTCTCACGCACCTCGGCGCCCGAGAATACGACCCCACAATCGGTCGATTCATCAGCGTCGACCCCATCCAAGACCTCGCAGACCCACAACAATGGAACGGCTACAGCTACGCCAACAACAACCCGACCAGCTTCAGCGATCCCACCGGCCTCTACGCCATCGGCGACCACGGAGGCAACCTCCGCGACTACAGCCCCAAACCCGGCAAGCACAAGATCGTCGACCACCGCCAACCCCACGAGAAGCGCCACAAGCCGCCCCGAGAGCCCGAAAGGACGCAGCCGAAGGGCGGCGGCGGGAAAGACCCGGAACGCGCGCGTAAAGCTGCCAAGGACGCCTTCCTGCAGACCTACACCGAAGACAACCTCGCCTGCCGCGCCCACCGCAGCACCTGCTCCGCCATGCGAGACGCCGTCATGAATGGCTACGACCCCATCAAGGCCGAAATCCAGGTCCAATGCGGCGACTTCAGCTACGATCGATTCGCCTGCATGAACAGCCTCGGCTGGGAATGGGACTGCGGCGTCGCCCCCTGCCCAGAGTCCTGGATCTACAGCTGGGAACTCGCACTAGCCGCCACTGACGCCATAGCGATCATGGCCACCGTCAAAGCCATCCGGCATCTGTGCAGCTTCAGCCCCGAAACCCACGTCCTCCTCGCCGACGGCACCACCAAACCCATCAGCCAACTACTGGTCGGCGACGAAGTCTTAGCAACTGACCCGAAGTCCGGTGAGAGCGGGAAACGGCGGGTCACGCACGTGTGGGTCCACGAAGATGACGTCCGCACCCTCGGCGTTGATGGAGCCACCCTCGCCACAACCGAAGATCACCCCTTCTGGAATGAGACGGACCGAGAGTGGCAGCAGGCAGCGGCACTCGAGCCCGGCCACCGGCTTTCTAGTCCTTCGGGTGAAGTAGCGGCGGTCACCGAGAGAGTATCGTTGACCGGCTGGCGCGCCCTCGCCTACAACCTCACGATCGCAGACATCCACACGTACTATGTGCTCGCTGGCAAAACCCCGGTGCTGGTCCACAACACCTGTCCGGAAGCTGCCCGTCTTACTAGCAGCCCTAGCGTTCCGGTAATTAACAGCAAAACGGTGCACATGGACAAGAACGGCCGCTTCCGGATCGATGTCGAGAACCAGAATCCGGGACGCCCTGGCGCAAATATTCACCTTCAGCCCATGGGGCGCGGTGCCTCAGGTAAATACTACTATCATCAGAGCACGGGACAGTGGATTTCGGAAAGCGGAGAGGTGCTGGCGCCAAGGATTGCAAATCAGGTGCCGCGAAGTGCGATCAGTAAGGCTTATCAATATTTGGGGATTACGCCGCCGTGAAGATGAATTCTCACATGTTCGACGTTCTCGTTCGTGGACCTGTGGAGCTAAACCATGACCTGTCACCCGACTTGGATGAAGTCGCAAGGGCTGGCTGGGCACTCGGCCCCTGCGGTGCAATCCTGCTGAAGTCCTTGTGGGGGCCTGGATGGCGCACCAACATTGACGCCTCGGAAGTGGGATCCTACGAGTACGAGGTGAACGATGTTTACGCTTCACTGTCCGACCTTGCAGTGAACAAGGCGGCGTATCTGAATGGCGCGGCTATACGAGGCATCTCGTTTGCTACCCGCATGCTGAGAGATGCCTCCGATTTTCCGGAGGCCGATAGCCTACTGGCGGTAGTGGGCATATCGGTGGATGAGGAAGATGAGGACTTCTTGTTGCAGGGAGCCAGTGTTAGGTTTTTTAGCCGTCGCGGCGATTACCCAACCTGGTTCGAAGACCTGGAACGGTATCGGAAGGAAGCGATTGCTGTAGTTGATATGGCCGATCTTGCCGGGCCTGACCCATTAACCCAATTTCGCCGCAGGAAGTGACACTGGAAATACGGCGACTCCTGAGAATTCGGAGAGTGGTGAGGGTCTGCACGCAGTGGTCGTTGTCAGCCCGCGTTGCCGTCACGGTTGCCGTCAGCCGACCAAAGACATGGCGCATTCTCCGACGGATTTCACCGCAGGGGAGTGGGAGTCCGGTGGCGTCGCCTCGCGGTGTGCCGTCGATCCCCGGAACCACTCCCCAACGGTGGAGGGAAGCGGGTGGTGGAGCAGTGGGGGCAGCGTCGGCTTGATGAGCCGACGCCGTCGGAGATTGAGCAGCTCGGTGAGTACGTCAAGGCGAATGTGGTGGCTCGCTGTTATGCGCGGGGTGGGCGTAGTGCGGTGGAGCATCTGATCGCGGCGTGATCAGGTGTGCCAGGAGACGGCGGACCTTCGCCGAGGGTAAGGGGGATGAGGTCGTCATCGGATCTGGTGCCCCTCTTACGCGGCGGCGGCGGTGACGGCGAGGTAGGCGTGGGCGCACACATCGAGTGAGCGCCGACATCGCCCGGCGTGGTACGGCGGTACCACGCCGGATGGGCACCGTGGTCGGATGGCGGGCCGCCCGACCGTCCGTAACGTCGGCCCGGTGATCGAAGTTCACGCCCTGACCAGGAGGTATGGCGACGTCTCGGCAGTGCGGAACGTGTCGTTCCGCCTGGAACCCGGTGTCCTGCACGGGATCCTCGGCCCGGCCGGCGCCGGCAAGTCCACGACGCTGCGCCTGATGGTCGGGCTGGAACGGGTCACGTCCGGCCGCTGCCTGTTCGACGGCCGGTCCTACCGTGATCTGGCGTACCCGCTGCGGGAGGTCGGCGTCCTGCTCGCCCCGCCGCCGGCTCATCCCGGCCGCACAGGCCGCGACCACCTGCGGATCCTCGCCCGGACCCACGGGATCCCGGACCGCCGCACCGATGAGGTCCTGGAGCTGACCGGGCTGGCCGACGTCGCGCGGCTGCGGGCCGGCGTCTATTCTCCCGGCCTGCGGCAGCGGCTCGGCCTGGCCGGGGCGCTGCTGGGTGACGCGCCGGCCCTGCTGCTCGACGATCCGGCGGCCGGGCTGGACCCGGACGGTGTCGCCTGGCTGCGCGCCCTGCTCCGGACGCTCGCCCGCGAGGGCCGGGCCGTCCTGGTCACCGGCCGCCTGACCGGGGAACTGGCCCGCGACATCGACCGGCTGATCATTTTGGGGCGGGGCCGGGTGCTCGCCGACGCTCCGGCGGCCGAGGTGATCGCACGGAACACGGTCCCGGCGGTGTGGGTCCGCCCGGACCGCCCGGGCGACCTGGAGAAGTTGCTGCGTGGGCACGGCGCGGCCGTCGCTCTGCGCCCGGACGGCCGCTTGGAGATCACGGGGCTGACCTCGGCCGACATCGCGGGGCTGGCCGCTCGCGCCGGGATCCTGCTGATCGAGAACACCCCGGTGCACGCCTGCCTCAATGACGTCTACCTGGCGCTGGCCCGCGGCCGATGATCCGCCTCGTCGCCGCCGAGTGGCTGAAACTCCGTACCCTGACATCGTTCTGGATCTGCGCGGCAACCGCGCTGGTCCTCACCCCCTCGGCCGCGGCGCTGTCCGGGCTCCTGGCCGCTGCGGTCCTCCAGACGGTGATCATCGTGCTGGCGGCTGTCGTGCCCGGTGCGGAGTACGCCACCGGAACCATCCGGACGACCTTCCTGGCCACGCCCCGCCGGATCGCCGTGATGACCGCGAAGGCCCTGGTGGTGACCGTGGTCGCGGCGGTGCTCGGGGCCGTGTGCCTGATGCTGGCGTACGCTGTCGTGACACCGGTCGATGTGCGCTACGGCACAGTCGTGGGCCGCTCGGCCGTCGATATCGGATACTGCGTGCTCGTGGCGCTGCTCGCGTTCGCCGTCACGCTCGCCGTCAAGCACACGGCGTCCGCTGTCAGCCTCGCCCTCAGCGCCGTCCTGCTGATCAGATTGGTGCTGATGGTGGTGAGCATGATGTTCGGGGCCGACCCGTCGACGGCTTTCTGGAACCTCTGACCCGTGGAGCCCGACACCGGGATCCGGGTCTTCTGGGCCCACCATCCCCACCTGGCCACCGTCATCGTCGTCGTGGTCAGCCTCACGGCCGGCCTCGACTTCGACATGCTGACCGGCGACATGACCCGCGCCAGCTGGTGGGCGGTGGCCGTCAACACGGTGATCTCGCTGGCGCTGATCTGGCGGCGGTCGTGGCCGTGGGCGGTGCTGGCGGTGACCGTGACCGGCGACGTCCTGTCCGGCGACACCCAGCTGATCGCGTTCGCCGTGGTGATGTATGCGCTGGTGGTACACCGCTCGTTGCGGGCTGCGACGATCGGCGCGGTGCTCTCGGTGGCCGTGCTCGGGGTGGTCACCTTTCAGCATGAGGGCCGCTACGGGCTCGGCCCCTTCATCGGCCTCTACGGCCTCGCGGTGATTATTCCGGTGCTGGTCGGCGCGACCGTCGCCACCCGCCGCCGGCACGTGCGGTCACTGGAGGACCGGGCCGCCCGGCTGGCCCGTGAGAAGGAGCAGGAGGGCAAGCTGGCCGCCGCCCGCGAGCGCGTGCGGATCGCCCACGACATGCACGACATCGTCGCCCACAACCTGACCATCATGGTCCGCCTGGCCGACGGCGCGACCGCGGTCGCCGACACCGACCCGGAGCGTTCCCGCAAGGCCGTGCAGCGGGTCGCTGCCCTGGGCCGGGAGGCGATGACCGACATGCGCCGGCTGCTCGGCGTGCTGCGCGAGGACACCCCGGACACTCCTGGTGACCTGGAGAGCCTGATCGAGACGTTCCGGATCGCCGGCCTGCCGGTGACCTTGCGCCGCCACGGGCCGGATCCGTCCTCACCGGGTCTGCAGCGGGTGGTGTTCCGGGTCGTGCAGGAGTCGCTGACCAACGCGCTGCGCTACGCCGACAGGCCCACCGACGTCCTGGTCGACCTGGACTACGGCGACGACCCGATCCGGATCATGGTCGCCGACGACGGCCGGGGCACCACGCCGGCCCCGTCGGTCGGCAGCGAGCAGGGTCTGAACGCGATGCGCGAACGAGTCGCCATGTACGGCGGCACCGTCGAAGCCGGCCGTCAGGTGGTCGGGTGGACCGTACGAGTAAGCCTGCCCCATCCCGCAGAAGGCGCCGATGTCTGAGATAACCCTGCTGCTCGTGGACGACCAGGAACTGCTGCGCGAGGGCATGGCCATGGTCCTCGGCGCGGCACCCGGCCTGCGTGTCGTCGGTGAGGCCGGCGACGGCCGGGCCGGTGCCCTGCTGGCCCGGGAACGCCGCCCCGACGTGGTGCTGATGGACGTCCGCATGCCGATCATGGACGGGATCGACGCGACGCGGGACATCGTCGCCAACTGTCCCGGCACCCGGGTCCTCATCCTGACCACCTTCGACCTGGACGAGTACGCGTTCACCGGCCTGCGCGCCGGGGCCAGCGGCTTCCTGCTCAAGGACGCGCCCTCGGCCGACCTGATCGACGCGGTCCGCACCGTCGCAGCCGGCGCGGCGGTGGTCTCGCCCCGGATCACCCGCGCCCTGCTCGACCACTACCAGGGCGGGCGGGCCCCCGACCCGGCGGGCACTGGCCTGCTGGAGGAACTGACCGCCCGGGAGCGCGAGGTGCTGGTCGCGATCGGCCGTGGACTGTCCAACCCTGAGATCGCCGGGGAGTTGTTCCTGTCCGAGTCGACGGTGAAGACCCATGTCGGCCGGGTGCTGGCCAAACTCGGGGCCCGCGACCGGGTGCACGCGGTGATCTGGGCGCACACGAACGGGCTCGTCTGAGTCGTGTGGTACCGCGGTACCACTCAGGATGAGCACCGTGGTCGGATGGCTGCCCGGCGGGGCGTCCGTAGTGTCATTCCCGTCAACGAGGTCGATGAAAACGGCCTCTGAGCAGGAGAAACCCGCCCCGCGTCGCGCCGGAAGAGGAATGTGTCATGACCACCAGAACCCGCGTCAACCCCCTCGTGATCTGGGCGCCGGTCTCGGTCGCCGTGCTCGTCGCCGCGTTCGTGGCCTGGATCGGCTGGCCGGCCGGACCCGCCCAGCTGCCGCAAGGCGCCTCGACCGTCGACGTCTATCTGATCAGTGACGAGCTGAGCGAACCGGCCGAGCGCGGCCAGACCGACGGTTGGTTCGGCGGTCTCGGCCTGCCGTGCGGCACCGACGCGTGGTACGTCGAGGCGAACAACACCGCGATGTGCGCGGCGCTGGACGGCCCGAAGGGCACCGTCGTCGTGAACACCAGGGACAAGCAGATCTCGCTGCCCGACGCGTCGCAGGCCGCGCTGAAGGTCTGGGCCACCGAGGCCGACGCCGGCACCGAACAGCACACCACCCGCGTCCTGCTGGTGCAGGACAGCACCGCGGTCGCGATCGTCGCCCTGGCCAGTCCGGCCACCGCCGCCCCGGTCGACTAGCCCCACACCCGAATCGCGTGACGGGCGCCACCGGCGTCCGCGGCCCAGTCGCGCCCCTTTCCGCAGACAGGAAGTCCGATGAAAACAAAAATCCCCCTATTTGTCCGCAGCGTGTTGAGTGCGCTTCTCGCCGTGGTGCTGGCCCCGGTCGCCGTCGTGGTTCCGGCACGTGCCGCCGCTGACTTCACCTGGCGATTCGACGTCCGCTACCCGGCCGAGCAGGAACACTTTGTCGAGCGGGCGCTCGCGAGCGCCTACCCCGCCCGCTACTACGACCTCGATGCCGACGACATGCCGCTCGACCCGGACGAGCTGGTCAAGCGGGACCTGACATGCGATGTCGGCAGCATCGCCGACAAGACCGCCGATGAGCTCATCTTGTGCGGCCTGAGGAAGAAGTACAACGCGAACCCGGACGGCACGCTGCCGAAGAAGGTGGAGATCGAGCTCCATCAGGGCACGGACACGACCACGATCGAGATCACGGACACCACGCCACCGGACGCGAACGGAGGAGAGTGGGCGTCGGCCGGAATGTCGATCGTCGGTAATGTCCTGCGGGTCTTCCTGGAGGCAGCCTGCCTCGACTACCGCGTCAACCGGGGGCACCTCGCTTCTGACCCGGTCGTGGTGGCCACCTGTGCCGCCTTCGGCGAGGCACTGTCCAACTTCATCAGTCGTACTGCGGAGAACGCGAGGACCGGCCTGATCAACGACCTGCACGCCTGGGGCGCTGATGTCATTGCCGTGCTCGTCGCCGCCGGGGTTGCCGGCCTGTGGGAGTGGAAACTTGTCGGCCAGGTGGTGGACGATAAGGGGGAGTTCTTCCGACAGGTCGTGGCCGTCATCGACCGGATGGCGAGTGGTGTCGGCCGGGTCTGCCCGTTGTGCAGGACGTACCTCGGCTCCGTCTACAAAGCGCTGTACGACAAGTTCATCAGGTCCGCCCCGCCGGTCCCGGCGATCCCGCGGGGGCTGGCCGCGTTGCGGGTGATGCCGCTCGGTGACTCGATCACCTACGGCGTCGGTGTCGACAACCCGGACGGCACGGGATATCGCGCACGCCTCTTCGACGGGCTGAAGGACGACGCGGTGCTCGACCTCGTCGGCTCGCAGAGTTCGGGGACCCTGCCGGACAAGAACCACGAGGGCCATCCGGGCTGGCGGATCGACCAGATCGACCGGCTGGTGGAGTGTGCGATCCCGCGCTACCGGCCGAACGTGGTGCTGCTGCACATCGGCACCAACGACATGTCGCGCAACTTCGAGGTGGCCGGCGCTCCGGCTCGGCTGGACGCCCTGATCGGCAAGATCGTCACGCTGGCCCCGGAGACCACGCTGCTGGTGGCGCAGCTCGTGCCGGCGTACAACGCGGGCACCAACAACCAGGTGCAGGCGTACAACCGGGCTATCCCCGGCATCGTCGCCAAGCACGCAGCCGCCGGCAAGCGGGTCCGAGTGGTCGACATGAGCGCCGTGACCCGGGACGACCTGACCGACTCGGTCCACCCGAACGCCGACGGCTACCGCAAGATGGCCGACGCGTTCCTCGGCGCCGTCCGGGCCGCCCGCGCCGCCGGCACCATCGTCGACCCGGTCGGTGGGAGAGCCGACGCGTGCGCTGGTGAGGTCGGCAAGGCGCCCGACTCGATCTCAGACGGCAGCACCGCGTCCGGTACCGGGTGGCGCTGGGAGGGCATCGTCGCCCCGGGCGTCGGCGCACCCCGCAACCGGGTGCAGTTCGCGGACGTCGACGGGGACGGCCTGGACGACTACCTGGTGCTCGACGATCAGGCCAGGGTCAAGGCGTGGACCAACGCGCACACCCTCGGTGGCGGGTACGGCTGGAAGTATCGCGGGACGGTCGCGACCGGGGTGGGGACGGTTCCGGAGAACGTCAGGTTCGCCGACGTCGACGGGGACGCACTCGACGACTACCTCGTGGTGGACGGCACCGGCCGGGTGTCGGCGTGGATCAACCAGTTCACCCCGGCGGGCGGGTTCGGCTGGTCGTACGCCGGGGTGATCGCCACCGGCGTCGGCGCCACCCGCGACCAGGTGCGGTTCGCCGACATGACCGGCGACGGCAAGGACGACTACCTGGTCGTCGACGATCAGGGCCGGGTCACCGCGTACGCCAACGCGTACTCGACCGCCGGCGCGTACGGGTGGTCTTCGATGGGGCAGGTGGCCAGCGGCGTGAACGCGACCCGGGACCGGGTCCGGTTCGCCGACGTCAACGGCGACGCCCGCGACGACTACCTGGTCGTGCACGACGAGGGGCACGTCAACGTCTGGTTGAACACGCTTCCCGCCCTGACCGTCCAGGCACCGGGAACCCGACCCCCGAGCATCGTGTGGCAGAACCACGGACGTACCCTGACCGCCGCCGGCGCGAACCGCGACCAGGTCAGGTTCGCCGACATCAACGGCGACGGCAAGGACGACTACCTGTTGGTCGACTCCGCCGGCCGGGCCGCCGCCGCGCTCAACGACAGGTACGGCCGCCCGGACGTGTGGGACTGGCAGGGCGTCATCGGCCGCAACCCGGACCCCACGACCCGCAGCGGCATGGTCGACCTGACCGGCGACGGCCGAGCGGACTGGGTGGCGATCCGCGCGGACGGCAGCGTCGCCGCCTGGGTCAACCGGGTAGGCCAGGGCGGCGGTTACGGCTGGGACTACGCCGGAGCGATCACCACCGGCACCACTCCGGGCCGGGACCGGGTCCGGTTCGCCGACGTGGACGGCGACGGCAAGGACGACTACCTCGTCCTCGACGACAACGGCGCGACCCGGGCATGGCTCAACAGGTACACGCCCGACGGCGGCTTCGGTTGGAACTACGTCGGTGTCATCGCCCCGGGTGTCCAGGCACCCAAGGAACAGGTGCGGTTCGCCGACATGGACGGTGATCGCAAGGACGACTACCTCGTCCTCGGCGACGACGGCGGAGTGAGGGCCTGGCTCAACAGGCGTACCGCATCCGGGTGGGGCTGGGACTACGCCGGGTCGATCGCGCCGGGCCCGCACCCGGTGCGCGACGAGATCCACCTGACGGACCTCAACGGAGACTTCCGGGCCGACTACCTGCTGGTCGACGCCGCCGGACGCGCCTGGGCCTGGCTCAACGCGTACGGCAACAACCGCTTCACCTGGCGTTTCGACGGACTGGTCGCCTCCGGGGTCGGGGCGAGCGGCTCGCAGGTCAGGTTCGCCGACCTGAACGGCGACCGTCGGGCCGACTACCTGGTGGAGAGCCCGGACGGCCGGATCAAGGCGTGGACCTTCCACGGGTACGTGGTGAACGAGCCGGCGTCGCAGACGCCGATGCCCGGCGCACCGACCGCCCCAGACGTCGACATCACCTTCGATCCGTGTCTGCTGGAGGTGGCCAACCGGCTGCCCTGCTGACTCTCTCAACGAGCGCGACCGTCACCCGCCCCCGTCCGGCGGGTGACGGTCGCGCCACGACTGCGCCAACTCCACGCCGAGACGCTCGGCGGGGGCGAGGGTCGTCATGGGTACCGACGGCAGCCAAGACGACGTGCCCTCCGTCGGCGGGTCGTCCTCCGATTACGGGAGCAGGATGAGTTTGCCGCCGGGCCGCCCGGAGCAGCTGAGTTCGGCGGCTTCCTGGATGGCGTCGAGGGTGACGGTGCGGGCGATCGTGACGGTCAGGACGCCACTGCCGGCCAGCCGGGCGATCTCGTTCAGTAGGTCGAAGCGCATGTCGATATACGTGATCCGGGTACCGAGTTCAGCCGCGACGGCGAAGTCCGAGATGGTCAGGACCCGGTCGGGGTTGCCGGTCAGGTCGATCAGGGCCGGCAGCGAGCTACCGGACGGGCTGGTCTGGCCGGGGCGGTCGGTCCGGCCAGCGATCGGGGTGGTGTCCAGAGCCCGGTCGATGCGGCCGGCGGCCAGGGTGGCGACCCGCTCGCTCATGCCTTCGCCGTAGCCGGTCACGGTAGCGCCGGCCTGCCGTAAGGTGGTGGCCTTGGCCGATCCGGAGGTGGCGATCACCCGGACGCCGCGGTGCAGAGCGAGGCGCACCGCCGCCTCGCCGACGGTGGAGCCCGCGCCGTGAACCAGCAGCAGCTCACCCGGCTGGACGCCGAGGTCGTCGAGGGCGTGCCACGCTGTGTCGGCGGCCATCGGCAGCGCGGCGGCCTGCTCGTCGGCGACACCGTCGGGAAGGCGTGCCCATGTGGTCATCAGCGCGTACTCGGCGGCGCCGGCCGTCGGGCCGTCGTAGGGCGCCGGTCCGAACACCCGGTCGCCGACCTCGATGTCGGTGACGCCCTGGCCGACCGCGTCGACGACGCCGGAGACCTCAAGTCCGAGGCCGCGCGGCGGTGGCGGCAGTTGGTCGGCGAAGAGGCCGGCGACGATCGCCCAGTCGGCGGGATTCAGGCCGCACGCCCGTACCGCGATCCGGATCTGGCCGGTGCCCGGTGCGGGTGTGGTGACGTCGCGGAGCACGAGGACGTCGGGGGTTCCGAAGCGGTCGAACTGCAGAGCCCGCATCCGGTGACGACGATCGTGCCGGGGCTCGGTGGCGTCCGGGGCCCGCACTGCCTTGTTGATCATGTTGTAACCGTACGGAACGCAGAATGACCCAGTCGATGCTCTTCTGCGTCAGATCGTTAACCTTGCGCATCATGGATGTGGTGAGTGACGTGCTGAGAGTGGCCAGGGTTCGAGGCACGCTCGGCGCGTGCGTCGAGGCCGGCGGGCGGTGGGCTGTCGCCGGCGAGGACAGCTCGGCTGCGGGTCTGCACGCCATCACCGCGGGCGAGGCATGGCTGACGAGGGCGGGGCATTCGCCGCTGCGGCTGGACGCCGGTGATGTCGTCCTACTCGCGGCGGGAGTCTCCTATGTGCTGGGAGACGCCCCCGCTTCACCGGTGACAGCCTGTGATCCGGTCGAGCTGGCCCGGGTCCGGCGGACGGGCGAGGCGGTCCGGCTCGGCACCAGTGCCCCGGACACCAGGATCATCACCATCACCTACGAATCGGACTGCGACCGCACCTTGAAGACCCAACTCCTTTTCGCCCTGCCCGAGCTGATGCACGTCCAGGGCAGCACCGGTGCCGGCGGCCTCGACGACACCGTCCGGATGCTCGGCCGCGAACTCGCCCATCCGCAGATTGCCACCACGACGGTGCTCGCCTCGCTTATCGACATCGCCCTGATCCAGGTGCTGCGCGCCTGGTTGCCCACTCGTGCCGGCGAACGCCGGGGCACTTGGCTCGGCATGATGGGCGACCTGGTGGTCCACCGCGCATTGCAGCACCTCCATGCCGACCCTGCCCGCCAATGGACCACCGAGAGCCTCGCTGCCGCGGTCGCCGCCTCACGGTCGACCCTCACCCGCCGCTTTTCCGCGGCTGTCGGCCTGGCACCCGCCGCCTACCTCACCCGATGGCGGCTGGACGTCGCCGCCAGCCGTCTGAGGACCACCGACCAGCCCGTCGAGTCCATCGCGGCAGCCGTCGGCTACAACTCCGCGCCGGCGTTCAGCCGTGCCTTCACCCGGTCACATGGTGCCCCGCCCGGGCGTTACCGGACGATGTGCCGCCCGAGCTGAGCAGGGACCCGAGACTGACGCGGTGAACTCAGACGTTCCCCGCACGGTCAATGCGGTGGATACGTCGGAGTGGATGTCCTGCCCGCCTCGTTCGAGGGCCTGCCCGAGACGCTGGACGCGGCCACGAAGACGGAGATTGCTCACCGGCTGGAGCGTGGTGGTCTGCTGACGCAGGCGCAGTGGGCCGACCTCAACCCCTGACCTGGGTACTGGTTGACACTGACGTGGTGATCGGCCCGATACTCGACGGGTGATCTATGCGACTGCGGACGCCTCGGAGGGCGATGACGTCGAGTCCGTCAATCTTGACTGGGAGCAGGGTCGCAACCTCAACAGCTGTCGGGAGCCCGGGGATGTCGACGCGGCCTTCGACCGAGGCGAAGGGCACGTCGGGGTTGCGCTGATCGCTCTGGTGCACAACAACCCCGACACCGATGCGGTCCTGCCCAGGGTCGCCCGAGGGCTACGGTCGCCGAATCCGGAGACCCGTCGACAGAGCCTGCTCGCTCTGACGCATACAGCTCGACTCCATGGCCGGGTGGACGCGATCACCGTGGAGCTGCTTCACGCCCTGCTGTCCGACCGGACTCCGATCAACGACGAAAGTGCGTACGAGGTGCGAGGCACGGCGACTCAGACGGTCGGGGACCTCCAGGTGTTCCTCCCATCTGAGCAGCTGCCGGCCTGGGTGAACCACTTCACCGGCTGCTGAGGTGCCAGAACGCCCCAGGCCAGCGGCTCCGGGGGCTGCTGCACCGATAGGTGACATCTGAGTTGGCTTACCCTGGTGCCGGGCTGGAAGGAAATCGCTGTGCCCGAGCTTAAACCCCCGCTATGAGGCGGCACGGTACGGCCGCGAGCACGACTGGCAGTACCCGGTACTCGGATGGTCCTCGCCCTGCGCGACCACCCATCCCGACCATGGATTGAGAGTATGACCTCCTCCTGGATCACTACCCCGATCAGCACGGACATCCTGCGCGGCGCACTTGACGTGGAGCACACCGTACGTGGGCTGTTGCCGCATCGGCTGCCAGCCTGGGCCCGCGCCCAGAACACCGACGGACAGCTCGCCATGGTGGAGGCCCAGCCCGCCGGCGTGCGGTTGGCCGTTCGCACCCAGGCCACCGTAGTCGAGCTGGACACGCTGCCCACCCGATACATCTATCCCGGCCTGCCGTCCCGCCCCGACGGCGTCTACGACCTGCTTGTCGAGGGCCAGCTGGCCGGCCAGGCCAGCGTCACCGGTGGCGACACGGTAACCATCGACATGACCACCGGGACGACGGAGCGTCGGTCTGGTCCACCCGGCACCCTCCGCTTCACCGGCCTGCCCGACCGGATGAAGGACATCGAGATCTGGCTACCGCACAACGAGACAACCGAGCTCGTCGCCCTGCGCACCGACGCACCGGTGACACCGACACCGCAGCAGGGACGCCGGGTGTGGCTGCACCACGGCAGTTCCATCAGTCAGGGCTCCAACGCGACCAGTCCCACCGCCACCTGGCCCGCTCTCGCCGCGTCCTTCGGCGATGTCGACCTGGTTAATCTCGGCTTCGGCGGGAGCGCGTTGCTCGACCCGTTCACCGCCCGATCCATGCGCGACACTCCGGCCGATCTCATCAGCGTGAAGATCGGCATCAACCTGGTCAACACCGATGTGATGCGGCTTCGGGCGTTCGCCTCGGCCGTACATGGGTTCCTCGACACCATCCGCGAGGGCCACCCGAGCACGCCGTTGCTGGTCGTCTCCCCGATCTACTGTCCGATCCACGAGGACACCCCCGGCCCCGGTGCCTTCGACCTCGCCGCCCTCAGCGCCGGCCAGGTGCGGTTCCGGGCCACCGGCGACCCGGCGGAACGGGCAAGCGGGAAGCTCACCCTCGGCGTCATCCGCGACGAACTGGTGCGGATCACCGCCCAGCGCGCGACCCGCGATCCGCATCTGCATTACCTCGACGGCCTTGACCTCTACGACAAGACCGACTTCGCCGAGATGCCGCTGCCCGACGAGCTTCACCCGGACACCGCCACCCACCGGCGCATCGCCGAACGCTTCGCGAAGCAGGCATTCACCGCCGACGGCCTCTTTGCGGGACGTGACTCCTTGCCGTGAGACAGCGAGGTCAGGTCGGGCCAGGCCGGCAGGACCAGGCCGTCCGGGTACGCGGCGACTCTGATCAACGCCGCACCAGGAGTGGAGAACACGATGCACCACCGAGACAGGGCAGGGCCCGGCGTCGGCGGACGCCGGGCCCCGAGAGTGGGTGTGAAGGGTCGGTTACTTGCCGCCGCCGGAACAGGCGTTCGAGCCGGTGTTACCCGAGCCGCAGCCGTCGTCGGTGCTGGTGGCGTACCCGCCGGCGGCGGGCCCGGAGTCCACCAGCGTGATGTCCAGGTCCAGCTCGTCGAGTTCCGTGTTCTCCACTCGCGTTTCCCTTCCTATGCGGGGGTGAAGGTGAGGACCATGCGGCTGTGCCGCTTGTCCAGCACCGTCCCGGCCGGCACGTCGCCGTCGGGAGTACCTGCGGGCAGAACGGCTCTCCCTGGGCGCAGCCGTGCTCAGCCTCCCCGTGCGCTCAGCACCGCAGACGGCTCGCCGGCGTCCACCCATGCGCGCATCTGTGCCACCATCCGCGCCGCCCACACGGCCGCGTCCGGCCCGTGCGCACACGCGCCGACGTCGAACACGTCGCCGCTCCACCGCAGCGCCGACCGGTACACGAACGTGCCCCGGTGCAGGGCGGCGGGTGTACCGAAGCGCCACGCCGGGGCCACGACACCGGCGTCCACGGCGTCCTGCTGCGCCGTCAACACCACGACCTCGTCTACCTCGTCGCGAAGACGGGCCGCCAGCCACAGATCCAGATCAGCACGGCTACGCACGCGGGGGTGATCCTGCCTTTCCGTACTGGCGATGAGCGCCGCGAGGCTGCTCCCCGCGCACGCGGGGGTGATCCCTAACCTCGCGCCTGGGCGGGCGGCAGGGTGCGCTGCTCCCCGCGCACGCGGGGGTGATCCCGTGGTGATCGGTCGAGGCGCAGGAGTCGCCGTCGGATGGGGTCGCGGTGCTGACGGTCGGATGGGACGGTGGATTTCCACGTCCGTGCGGTGCCCGCCGGTGCCGCCGTTGCTGGTGCAGCAGGTCAGAACGGGTGCCCGGCGGCCTCATGTGGGACGTAGGGCTGAACGAGGCGGTCTCGCCTTGCGCGGCTACCGCCCGAGTGCCGTGAACGGTGTCCGGCGTGTGGAGTCGTCGCGGTCCTGGATGGATCGCAGGCGGAAGGTGAACTCCCGCGCGATGTCTGGGCCAGAGGCGAGCAGCGGCACGGCGGCGGCGACCATCTTCAGTTCGCGCGTTTCGCGCAGGAGCGGCCAGGCGGGGTCGGTGGTGACGGCGTAGTCATAGGCGGTGGAGAGGCGGCGGTGGGTGCCGGATCGGTGGAAGCGGGTTTCTCTGACCGGTACGACAACGAGGCCGATCTGCCAGGGGCCGAGACAGGTGCCGCCTGGCCTCCGGGTGGCCGGTGCTTCGGCAGATCCGGATGTTGCGGATGACCTTGTGGCTGGCGCAGTCGGCGGACATTGACGTGCAGCGACGGCGACAGTTGACACATCGACTCAGCACGTTGCGCGACGGATCGGCTCCGGCTGGCTGGACAGGTTTCTAGACCTGCTACTCGGCGATCCCAGGGCGCAGGCGACAGCGACTGTGGTTGTGGGGCTGATCGGGGAGGCGTGACCCCAATGGTTCATGTGGCCGATCCCCTCAACGGTAGGACCAGCAGGTCCATCGTGGGGCCCCACGGAAGCACCGACGTTGCGGCCTGTTGCCACCCCGCTCGTTCATACATCAGACGGGCAGCCGACGCGGGGTTGGACGCGAGAGTCGCGTACTTCTCCGGGCGGCCGGCAAGTAGCTTGCTCATCAAATCCGCACCGATGCCCTGACCTCGATGACCCGGGTGCACCATCCACTCCATCACGGCGAATTTGTCCGCGTCGAGAACCTCTGGTGACGGATCCTGATCGGCGCGTGACCACCAGGTGCCGGTCGGCATCGTCCAGCCGTAGGCGGCACCGACCAGTAGCGCGCCATCGTTAGCGGTAACCAGACTGAACCCCAGCCGGGTCACCTCGTCCGGGAGACCTGCACGAAATCGAGCTACCTGCTCGGGTCCCTCACGGTACGGAGACTCCGCGTAGGTCGCCGCATACAGGTTTTGCAGGGCGTCGAACAGCCGGAGGGCATCGTCCCTTGCGACACTGCTGTACGCGACCATTCCTCGATGGTATGTCCGGCCTATCGGAGGTGCGTACCGAAGGGTGCGGTCAATCGGGGAGCGTCAGCTGGGTGCGTTCCACGAGTTCGCTGTATGACGATCGCCGCCGCTCGGTGTCGGGCACCGCCGCAACAACTTTCCGCGCGACCGTACGCACGAGTTGGTTGTGCTGGCTGGTGGGCAATCGGTCTAGCAGATCAGCAGCCAGGTGCAATCCGTCCGGTACGTGCCCAGTCCGGATGAGCGCCTCCGCTCGGTGCAACTCCACCTGCGTGCGTAGTCGTATCTGTGATGCTGGATAGAGGGCGAGCGCTCGTTCTTGCGCCTGCTCTGCCCGTCTGTAGTTGTTGGCGTGCGTGTAGACCCAGGACTCGGTGTGCCGCAGCCGGTGTTCCGGCCATCCCCACAGGCTCTCGACATCGTTGACCACGTTTGCCGGTAGCCGTTCCGCCTGCTCGGCCAACCGCTCCACCGTTGCCACCGCTTCCGAGTGCCGTCCGGCGAGGGAGAGCGCCTGCGCTCGCCCGGAAAGCAGACCACACGTGGCAGCGGTGGCCTGCCCCGTCAACAGTGGCAGCGCTTCGTCAGACAACGCGACCACCTGCGCCGCCGGACGTCCGTCGTAGGAACCGTCCACCACATCCCACGCCCGCACCATGACTTTCGTGTCCCGGTCTCCGGACTCATCGGCGAGCCGTTGCGCAGTGTGCCACCAGCGACGGGCGGCGATCGTCTGCCCGGATGCGAACAGTCCGAGCGCGACGATGATCGACAGTTGGCCACCAGCCCACAGTAGGCGCGGCCGGCGCTCTCCCGGCTCTGCGGCGATCTGATGTTGGAGCACTGCCAGATCGTGGCCCAACTGCATCATCACCTGGCCGCGCGGCTGCTGGTAGTAAGCCCTGCCGTAGGCGGCTATGATCTCCGGCCACTCGTCATGATCGATGTCCACGGCGGCGGTGAGGCCGTGCCGTAGCGCCTCCAATCCGACGAGGCGATCCCCGGTGGGCGCAGCGGCGATCGCGCCCATGGCATGAAGAACTGATCGTCTGCGCATGTCACTGCCACCCGCCTCACGTACGTAGGCCTCGTCCAGCGTACCGCCGGTTGCCAGTGCTTTCTCACATGCCTCCGCCATCGCCTTCGTCGGACGACGCTCGCCTCGCTCCACCTGGGAGATGTGGCTGTACTGGAAGTTGATGCGAGATGCAAGGTCGCGCAGGGACAGACCGGCTGCGGTGCGGTGTTGCCGGAGCAGGTGCCCGAACGATTCCACATGACCCCCAGATTTGTGCGCAGATGCGTGTGCACACAGTGCACACCTGCCGATCGCTCAGCATATCGGTAAGGCTGAGCGTGCCAACGCATTAGAGGGCAACGGATTGATGGTTCCCGGGGCCTACTCGACGGCCTATCCAGGTCGGGGAGCTGTGAAGCCGAGCACCTGTCTCATTGGAATCCGACAGAAGTCTTGAGAAACGAAGGTGACGGGTGAAGGTCCAGACTCGACGTTGCTTCAGGCTAGCTCATCGGGTCGGTCTCGATAGTGCTGGACGGCTCGATAGCGGTACCCCTGGACCTCTTTCGGGGGTCGTCGGAACTTCGGCGCTACGGAGCATTCCTCGCCGTCCTCAGGCCCTTCAAAGGGCAGAACTGCGTGGCGGGGATGCCGCACCTGTGACGCAAATGATGAAGCTCCCCGACCTTCTTGCTACTCAGTCCAGCAAGCGTCGTTCGGCATCACTCGCGCAGGCTCAGTCGTCATCGATTCAGGAGAAGTTGGCATGGTAGCGGAGCCTCCGCAGACGTGGTCAGCGGCTTCGGAGGCCCACGCCGCTGACCACTTCTGGGCGTACCTGGAGGACCGTAGTGTGCGGTTCCTGCCGCTCCAGCTTGCGCCGATCTTCTTCTCGACGCTGCGGGAGTCGGTCGCGGGCCGGGGTGATCCGGCGGCCCGGCGGGCGGGTCTGGCGGTGTTGGCCCGCATGTACCGCCGGTTCGGTCTGCAGTCGTATCACGACACGTGTATCGCGGCGGCCATGGTGGACACGGTCCGGCGGTTCCCCGACGACCGGTGGGGTCAGGCCCCGGCCGGTGCGTGGGAGCGGGGGTGTCGACGGGCGTTGCGGTTGGCGGACCGGGCGGCGGGCGTGGTGGGGGAGGGGCCGCAGGTCACCGTCGGTGAGGTCGAGGCCCGCGAGTCGCCGTCGGACGGTGTCGCGGTGCTGACGGTACGGCCGATGCGGCGGCTGCGGTACCTGCCGGGTCAGGCATTGCCGGTGTGTACGCCCCGCCGACCCGGGCAGTGGCGGTGGCTGTCCCCGGCCAACGCGCCGCGTCCGGACGGGACGGTGGACTTCCACGTCCGTGCGGTGAGCGGCGGTCGGGTGTCGCCGCTGCTGGTGCAGCGGGTCACGGCGGGGGAGACGCTGTGGTTGGGGCCGCCCTGCGACGTCGGACTGTCTCTCGCTGCTGCCGGTGACGCGGATCTGCTGCTGGTGGCCGGCGGCACCGGGTGGGCGCCGCTACGGGCCATGGTCGACCAGGTCGCCGCCGCCCCAGGCGGGCGGCGGGTGACGCTGGTCGTCGGCGCCCGCACGGTGCTGGACCTGTACGACGCGGTCGCGGTGGACCGGCTCGCCCACACGCACCCGGACTGGCTGACGGTGGTGCTCGCGTTCTCCGCCGACCCGCACGTCGACCCGGCCGTGCAGGGCGACGCGTTGAGTCTGGCCCTCTACCACTACCGGCAGGGACAGGCGATCTATGTGTGCGGCCCCACCCCGCTGATCGCCGCCGCGCGGCGGCGGCTGCCGCTGACCGGAATCCCCGCCGGTGACGTGCACCTGGCCACCACCTTCGACCGGGCCCTCGACACCACCCGGTGGACGAACCAGCACCCCGACACCACCGGCCGACCGGACCCGTGCACCGGCGACCACCCATCCGACCGATCCTGGGGGAGCTGACATGCCGCCGACGAACCCGGCCGTGCGACCCGCCCACCACGGCGACTCCGCCGCTCTGGCCGCCCTGCTGGCCGGGCAGCTGCACCGCCAGCGGCTGGGTGCCTGGCTGGTACCCGACCCCACCGCACGCCCGACGATGCTGCACTCCTACGCCCGGCTCATCGTCGCCCACGCCCTCACCCACGGCCGGGTCGACACCACCGACGACCACACCGCCGTCGCCATCTGGCACACCCGACCCGAGACCTCGACCGCCGGCCACGACACCCTGCCCCTGCTGCCCGGCGGACGTCACGGCCGCTTCGCGCTGCTGCACACCTACACCGCGACGGTCCACCCCGGCACACCCCACCACCACCTCGCCCACCTGGCCGTCCGCCCCGACCAGCACGGCCAGGCTGCCGGCCACGCACTGCTGACCCACCATCACCGGCACACCGACCCGCAGGCACTCGGCGCGTACGCGGACGTCAGCACCCACCGCCCCCGCGACCACCTCCTCGCCCGCGCCGGCTACCTACCCCGTACCCCGATCCTGCTGGCGCCCGGCGGTCCAGTGCTGTGGCGGATGTGGCGCCCACCCCATCCGGCCCGCCACCCCCGCTCGTGCGCTGCGGAGTTGCCCCGTCGAGTCCGCCTCCACCGGGCCGCGACACCGTTCCACAGCACCGTGCTCACCACCGCCACGCCACGGTCACCCTGACCCGCTCACCCCGCCGACCATCAGCCGCTGCCGCCCACCGCCGCCCAGCAGGCCACTGCACCACGCCCTCGCACCCTCCAGAAGGGACCACTTCCCATGCTGTCCACCAGCCACCCCCACACCACCCTCGCCCTGCGCAGACGCACCCTGCACCGCGCCACGACCACACCCCTGGGCGTGTCGGCCCCCACCGCAGCGGGCGCCGACACCACCCCGGGAGCCGCCATGCCCAGCGAATACCTGTGGGGCTACGCCATCCGCCGCCAATGGCCCGACGGCAGCCACGACCTGTTCGGCTTCACCCCCGACCCGCAGACCGCCGCCCACCGCCTCACCCGCGACCGCAGCTACTGGCGCACGGGCCCCATCCGCCCGACGGCCGTGTACCTGGTGCCCACCAACGACGCCACCGTCCACCACCACCCGGTCACCGGCTGCCGCCACCACAGCTGCCCCGACAACCCCGACCGGAGGCCCACCCCGTGACCGGACAGGTCCCCGTCGCCCTCGCCCGCCGCACGCTCAGCCCCGTCGGCCTGTGGATGTTCGGCGCCGCCGCCTCCGCACCCATGGTCGTCCTCGCCGCCGGCATCCCCGCGATCTACGCCACCACCGGCGTCGTCGCCCTACCCCTCACCTACCTGCTCGTCGCCGCAGGCGTCGCCGTCCTCGCCGTCGCCTACACCAGCATGGCCCGACAGATCACCCACCCCGCCGCCTACTACGGCATCCTGGCCCACACCCTCGGCCGAGGATGGGGCGTCGCCGCCGGCATGGTCGCACTCCTGGCCTACGGCGCCATCCAGACCAGCCTCTACGGCCTCGCCGGCGCCACCCTCGCCGCCCACCTCGGCGGCACCTGGTGGGTATGGGCCGCCATCACCCTCACCACCGTGGCCACCCTCGGCGTCCGCACCATCGTGCTGTCGACCCGCCTGCTGGCCGCAGTCCTCGCCCTGTCACTGCTGATCATGGCCGTGTTCGTGCTGGCCGCCCTGACCCGCCCCACCACCGACACCCTCAGCTGGCACGGCTTCGACGCCTCCGGCCTCGCCGTCACCGGCATCGGCGGCGCCGTCGCCTTCAGCGTCGCCTCCCTCATGGGCATCGACGCCCCCGCCAGCTTCGCCGAGGAAACCACCGACCGCGCCGCCATCAGCCGCGCCACCATCGCCGCCGCACTCCTGCTCGGCGCCGTCTACGCCACCGCCGCCTGGGCGATGGGCGTCACCGTCGGCCCCGACCACATCGCCCACGCCGCCGCCGACCCCACACCCCTGCCCTACACCATCCTCGACCGCGCCGGCACCGGCTGGTCCACCGCCGCCGCCGTGACCCTGATCCTCGCGATCGTCACCTCGATGCTCGCCTTCCACAACGTCTTCGCCCGCTACGTGTTCGCCATGGCCCGCGAAGCAGTCCTCCCGACCCGCCTCGCCGGCACCAGCGGCGGCACCCGCCTCACCGCACCCCGCGGCGGCTCCCTGACCCAAACCGTCCTGGCCGCCGCCACCGTCGCCGGGTTCGCCGCCACCGGCGCCGACCCCGTCACCACCATGTTCACCTGGCTGTCCACCCTCGGCGCGATGGGTCTGCTCACCCTGCTCCTCGCCGCCTCCATCGCCGCCCTCACCGCCCCGGCCAGCCTCCACCACACCCACACCACCCGGTGGCAACGACGCATCGCCCCCACCCTCGGCGTCGCCGCCGGCACCACCCTGCTCACCACGATGCTCGGCAACACCGGATCACTGCTCGGCGCCGCACCCGGATCACCGCACCCGTACCTGCTGCCGGCGATCCTCACCACCACCGCCGCCCTCGGCGGCATCTGGGCCGCGCACCTGCGCCGCACCCGCCCCGACATCTACGCCGGCATCGGCCGCGGCACCCCATCCACCCACGCCGTACCCGACGCCATCACCATCTCCATCTGACGAGGCCCGCCATGACGATCCACGCCGCCACCGACGCCGGACACCACCGCCACGACCCGCTGCACCCCAGCTGGCAACCGCCACAGCACCCACCGCCGGCCACCGCGCACCGGCCCCCACCCGGCCACCGGCCCCCACCCGGCCACCCACACCACTCGCCCTACCCACCCACCCCGCACCCACTGACCGCGCCGCACCCCACGCCCACCACGCCAGCCGACACGGCCCGCCACCCCGACACCGGCCACCACCCCGACAGCCTCACCGACCCGGGCCACCACACCACCGCAGACGATCCGGACGACCTCGCCGGACACCGCCACCGCACAGACCTACGACGCCAGGTCGCCTACCGCGCCAAACGCCTCAACCACGGCCACCTCGTCGAAGCCGACCTCCGCTACGGCACCCGCGACGCCCTCGGCCCTCACGCCGTCATGCTCTTCTTCACCACCCCGGCCCCCGCCGAGCCCCACGGCTACCGCCTGCACACCAGCTACCGCCTCTTCCTCGCCTCACCCGAAGCCGACGACCTCACCCGGCTCCTGCACGACCTCACCACCGTCGCCCACACCGCCATCACCCACGCCGCCGCCACCGGACACCGCTGGCACCCCCACGGCCCGCACGCCGCCATGGTCAACGGCGGAGACATGACCCTCCCACCCCACGCCCACCACGTCGGCACCGGTGTGTCCACCCTCGACACCGACGACGGCCGCTGGGACCAACTCGCCCGCAGCCTGCGTACCCCCACCGCCACCGGCCCCCGCCGCTCCGCCTGGGACCTCAAAGGACAGTGCTACCTGCTCCTCACCGACGGCACCGCCATGCACATCGACCGCAACCCCCACGCCCGCCTCGGCGACGACGGCATCCGCAGCAGCACCCCCCTCGACCCCACCTGGAACCCCCACTGGCACAACCCCCACCGCACGCTCACCCAACACGGCGACCACACCACCCGACAACGGTGGCGCCACCTCGCCGCCCTGCACAGCCTGCTTACCACCCACCTGCACCCGGGACGGCCCGCGTGACCGCCACCCTCGACCCCACCACCGCCGCAGACCTGCGACACACCCCGATCGACCCCACCGCCGTCCTCGACCACCTCACCGCCGACGCCACCGCCACCGCACCCACCAGCATCGGCTACCCCGGCGCCGTCGACCTCGACCACAGCGCCGTCATGACCCGCCTCGGCACCCGCCTCTGGAACAACATCGGCGACCCCACCGACACCACCGGCGCCGCCCACACCCGCACCCTCGAACACGCCGTCATCACCTGGACCGCCGACCTGCTCGCCATGCCCACCGACGACCGCTGGGGCTACGTCACCACCGGCGGCACCGAGGGCAACCTCTCCGCCCTGCACACCGCCTACCGACGCTGGCCCACCGCCCGCATCTACCACTCCACCGCCGCCCACTACTCCATCCCGAAAATCATCGACCTGCTCGGCGCCCGCGCCGTCCCCGTCCACGCCGCCCCCGACGGCGAAATCGACTACGACGACCTCGCCGCACAGTTGCGCAAACGCCGACGCTGGCCCGCCATCGTCGTCGCCACCGCCGGCACCACCATGACCGAAGCCGTCGACGACACCAGCCGCATCCACGCCCTCCGCACCGAGTACGGCATCCCCGGGCACCTGCACGTCGACGCCGCCCTGTCCGGCATCCCGCTCGCCCTCGACGGCCGACTACGCCTCGACGACACCAGCGGCATCGGCTCCATCGCCATCTCCGGACACAAGTTCCTCGGCACCCCCACCCCCTGCGGAATGGTCCTCATCCGCGACCACCTCCGCCGCCCCCACCTGCGCCACGTCCCCTACACCGCCGCCACCGACACCACCATCACCGGCTCCCGCTGCGGCCTGGCCGCCGCCCTGCTCTGGCACGCCATCGCCACCCACGGCCGCGAAGGACACCGCTGGCGCACCGCCGAAGCCCGCCGCCTCGCCGCCCACGCCGTCGACCAGATCCGCGCCACCGGCTGGACCGCCTGGCGCCACCCCCACGCCTTCACCGTCGTCCTACCCACCCCACCTGCCGCCGTCCGCGCCAAGTGGCTCCTCGCCAGCGACGGACCCGTCAGTCACCTCATCTGTATGCCCGGCATCAGCAAAGGTCAGATCCATGCCTTCGCCGCCGACCTCGCCACCGCCATCACCACACCGGCGCTCGCCCTGCCACGACCCCGCACACCCGGCGCAGCCACCCCTGACCATCGCGCCGTCCCCCGCCCGACCTCCGCCACCACCTGAACATCGGCCCGGACCAGTGAGAACCCGACTCGCAGCCCGGGCCCACCCGGGTAGCCGCCGTCGACGCGGCCACCCCGACCGGCCGCCGCTCACGCAGGGACGACGGCCGGTCCCGGGGCCGGCGGCAGTGACTTCCTCCGGCTCCTGCCGCCGGCCACCCCATCCATCACAAGGAAAGCCTCATGTCGTCCATTGTTATGAAGATCGTGGTCGTGGCGATCGTCGTTCCGCTCGTCCTCGCGTGCGGCCTGTCCATCGCCCCGCCGGATCCTGGCCGTCCAGTGGCGGATGGGCTCGTCGTCAGCAGTCCGTTGCGATCAAATCAGGTGCCGGGTGTACGGGAGTCGTGGGGACCCCGCCGGTGGCGCCGGGAGCGTCCTCCGCCCTTGACTTTGTCGCATGCTATGCAGCATTCTGCTGATACAAGACTTGCGACATTCGGAGGTGGTGGCATGCGCCAGGCAGATGTCCCGGAGGCGAGGCGGTGGCTGGCCCGGCACGGCCTGACCGACGTCGAGCCGACCCCACTGATCGCGACACGGCTGGAGGCCCGCCGGCACGCCAAACTGGCCGACAGCGTCCTGTTGGCCGGGTTCCTCATCGGTGCGGCGGTCACGCACGCTGCGGGGCGGCTCGCCGACCCGGCGTTCTCCTGGCCACCGTTGCTGGCACTGGTGGCGTTGGCCGTCGGGCTGCTGGTGGGGCAGTGGCTGATCGGCTGGTGGGTACGGCGGGTCGACCGGCGGGCGGGCGCCCAGCTTCCCCGGCGGGTGGCCCACCCGGTCGAGCTCGGCTGGCCGGCGGTGCTGGGCCGGTCACACGCCATCTACACCGCCGCCACCTTCACCGCCGCACTGCTGCTGGCGGTGAGCGTACTGCCGATGTCGGACCTCGGCCTGCGGTACGGGGCGATCGTCGTCCTGATCGGCCTCGCCGGGGCCGGCGCCGGGACCGTCCTGCAACTGCGCCAGGTGCTGGTCAGCCCGGCCGTGGCAGAGGACGAGGCGTCACTCACGGCCGACGTCATCATGCGCGTCGAGGACGCCCGTGCCCTCGCCACACCCAGCCTGGTGTGGTCACTGCCGCCCATCTTCCTGTACGGGGAGTCGCTCGGCTGGTGGAACGCCGCCGCCCTGGCGCTCGTCGTGGCGGGAGTGATCGCGTTCGGCATGATCCAGATGCGGACCGCAGGTGTCGGGACGGCGGCACGGCAGGCCCTGGCCGCCCGATGATCGTCATCGACGCGGGCTCGCCGACGCCGCCGTACGAACAGCTCCGGGCCCAGCTCGCGCGGCAGATCCAGGAACGCTCGCTCGCTGTCGGTACGAGACTGCCGACGATCCGTCGGCTTGCGGCCGACCTCGGCCTCGCCGTGAACACCGTCGGTCGGGCCTACCGGGAGTTGGAGGAGGCCGGGCTGATCGAGACCCGTGGACGGGCCGGCTCGTTCGTCTCCGCCGCCGGCGAGCAGGCCCTGGAGCAGGCGCACCAGGCCGCCCGCGAATACGCGGCGGTGATCTCCAGCGTCGGCATCGACCGTACCGAGGCGATCCGGATCGTCGAGGCGGCGCTGGGCCGACCGGCGATGCCGTGAGCCACCGCCGAGCCAGAGCCCGGCGTCGAACTCGGTTGCTTGCCAAATCGCGGTGACAGTCGCCGTCGCCGTTGAATCTCGTGCCTCAGATGATGGATCGGACCGTAGGGGTGGTCGGTGAGCGAGTAACCCCGAACACCAGGGCGCACGTTCGGCAGCGCGCAGAGTACTGGTCTTGTCTGCTGCGGGCTCCGTGACCATCGGCACTGTGGTGGCCGGCAGCCGCGCGATGTACTGAGACTTCGGAGAGTCCGACGCGCTGGTAGGAAGAAGAGTCACGTGGTCTTCTGGGTGGGCGGCGCCGGTGCGGTGCTGTTCGTGTTGGTGTTCCTCATCGACGGTTGGAGCCGGCCGCACTACGCACCAGTACGCCACCCGGTCAGCGCTTTGGCGCTCGGCGGGCGAGGCTGGATCCAAACGGCGAACTTCCTCGTCTCTGGCTCCGCGATCACGGTAGGGGCACTCGGGGTGGTCGTCGAGGGGCCGGGCGTCCCGGTCGGTGTGGTCCTGACGGTCTTTGGGCTCGGCATCGTCGCATCCGGGGTGTTCCGGATGGATCCGATGCTCGGATATCCGCCGGACGCTCCAGCAGGGATACCCGAGGGGCACAGCGCCCAGCACCGACTCCACGATCTCGCCGGTGCCGTTGTCTTCCTGTCCCTACCCCTCTCCGCGGCTGTCGGCGCGTTCACGCTGCCCGGGGCATCCTGGAGAATCACCTCGGCCTGTTTCGCCCTCGCCCTGTTCTTCGGATTCAGCCGGTTCGGCAGGGCGTGGGACGAGGTGTCACCGCGCCTCGGCCTCGTCCAACGCGCCATCATCATCCCCGGATGGGGCTGGCTCGCCGCCCTGTTCACCGCCCTGGCGCTCGGACTGAGCTAGCTTGACCACCGGCTGTCCTGGGCGCGCAGCTCCCGCATCCCGGTGTGCCTTGTCCCTCAGCGTGGCACGGCGTGGATGATTGCCGCCCTGCAGTGAAGCGGGCGATAGCGATGGCGTTTGGAAGAAAGGTGTGGACTGAACCGTCGGCGCCTTGGTGCGCCGTGTCGGCGAAGGTCATCACGTTCGCGTCGGCCAAGTCGGCGATGACTTGCACACCAATGCCGTGTCGTCGGTGTTTTCTGCAGTAGGAGGGCTTCTGGTCGTACACGTGGTCGATCGGTATCAGAGCGTCGGCGAGGATCGTGTTGGCCAGCCGTCGGATCCTGCTCATCGCCCGTTCAGGTCATCGGTGGTGGAGGCGCGACGTCCCCATTGGGGTCGGGTCATGTTGTAGGGCCGGTGGCCGTTCCGCCGGGAGTGGCTTTGGTGCCCTGGCCTGCGGAAACTCCGCGAGTGTCACAAACGCCCCTGCGGGTCTGCCCTTTGTGGAAGGTTTCGCTCGGGGAAGGTTGCCGACCTTCGACGGTGCCGAACGAGCAGAGGCGGTCACTGCCGCAGGAGCAAGGCGAGATCAAGCACCACACGACCGCTGAAGCTGCCCGTCGTGTGAGCTTCGCCGGTCAGTAGGTCGACTCGGTACACCCGGCTGCCGGCGGCGCCGTTGAGCACGGCGTAGGCGTTGTTGGCCACGGCGCGATCGCCACGCAGAGCGCTGTGGATGTCGAAGCCTGCTTGTAGCGCCGCGTTGACTCCGAGTGAGCCGGTGGCGGCCAGTTGCCCGGAGTTCGCGGGGGATTGCAGCGCGACCTGGTCGAGGGTGGTGTCGATGTCGAACAGGGTCGTGGCAGTGGCGGGGTTGAGGTCATTGTTGGTGTAGGCGGCCCCGGTGACACCGATGGCGGCGGTGGCGGGCGGGTAGGTGAGGGGGCCGTCAACGATGGTCGTACCGCCGGGGTTGATGTTGTGGCGCAGGTTCTGGCCGGTGTCGCTGATGACTCGGAGTCGGTCGGCGGCGGGGTTGAAATCGACGCCGAACGACGTGCCGTTCAGTGCGACGGTCAGTTGACTGACCTTCGTAGCGACGGCGGTGCGGGTGCTCAGTGCGTAGACGCCGCCGGTGTTGCCGACGCCGTAGAGGTTGCCGTCCTGAACGCGGAAGTCGATGCCGATGAGTACTTCGCTACCGGGCAGGTCGACCGAGCCGATGGTGCAGGCCAGGGCAGGGGTATTGACGGCGAATTTGATCAGCTGCTGATCGGCGGTGAGGCCGACGGCGACGAGCCCGTTGCGCCCGCCCGCGTTCAGTAGGTCCCACAGCAGCGTGCAGGTGCCGGTACGCAACGACGGTAGGCCGTGAGACGGGATGCCTTCTGCGGTGCTGTGGCTCGTTGGGGCGGCGCTGACCGGTGTCGAGGTGACCCCGACGGTGGTGACCACCATCGTGGCGGCGCAAAGCAGCCCACGGAAAAGCGTACGGTGCATGAGAGGCACTTCCTTGATCAGAGGCACCGACGGACTCCTCGGCGGAATCCGGCGCCCTAGTGGCGGCGGTGCGGGGATGAATTCCCTGGTCAAAGCCTATGAGCGGTGAATCCCCAGGTCTTGTCGGATATCATACTTTCCTCCGACTTTCGCACCTTCTGCACAGAGCAGTGACCGAAGACGCCCTACCTCGCTCGGAGCGTTGATTGCCCGCTTCGCGACCAGAGCCCGCTTGGAACGATCTTGGGGAAACGCGCTGGGCGCACATGTTCCATTGCCGCAGCTGGACGTCGTCGTCGCCGACCAGGATCTGCGCGGGTAGCCGGTGGCGGTTGCGGTATCGCTGCCAGGCGTCGCGCCACTGCGGCCGGGTGGGCCGGCGTGGTCAACCCGCCGGCCCAGACCGGACGCAGGCCCGGTACACCGCCTCCTCGAACGCGGTGATCGCGGCTTTCAGCTCCTGGGTCGCCGGCACCACGGTCGCCCGCGTGGTGTCATCGGTGGCGACCAGCATGCCGCAACGCTCCCGACCCGCGCGCCACCGCTCGACCTCCGCCGTCACGGGCAGCAACTCCACGATGTGTCGTAGCTGGGTCCCGGTGTCGCCCGGCGGGGGAGAGGAGCAGACGAAGGCATACCACGACTCCAGATGACGATCGCTTTCCTTGCCGATGGCGATGAGAGCCGCCCGCCGCTGCTGGTTGGTGAGCCGAAGCTCGACGACAGGCAGGTCCGCCTGCGGCGGCACGGCCCGGAAATGGGTCTTCACCAGGTTCGCGATCGTCTGGGCGGCGTGCTGGACCTCGCTGCCGACCTCCACGGCCGTGGACTGGCGGACCCGGGAACCGAGTTGGCCCATGCGGTCCCGTGTCTGCCCCATCCGGCGTACCGGCTCGGTGAAGTCCTCGCTCACGGCGATCAGCTCCACCTCGGTGTCCGGGCCCCACCGGCCCTGGTCGAAGCAGTAGCGGGCCACCTCGTTCAAGAACCGTCGGGCGGACTCCCGCACCGGATCCACGCTCCACTGCGGAGTCTGCTGCTGCCGAGCCCGTTCCCGTCGCCGCCCCTCGACCAGACGGGCGGCCTGCTTTGCCATGACCAGGGCGGGGTGCAGCCCGCTGCGCCGGTCTGCCTCGAACTGGAGCTGGGCGTCGACGGCATCGCTCGCCGCCGAACCCGGCGGACGTTTGTCGACCGGCGAGAAGTCGTACGACGTGTGGTCGGGCGTCCGCCGCCGGCGTGCCTGCCGCCCGCCCCAGGTGCCTCGTGCGACCTGCTTGTCGTTCGGCGCAGGTGTCATCTCGCCCCCTCCAGCCAAAAATCCACGATGGTGGTCGCGCGAGCCAGCGTGACACCCGGGGTCTGCTACCCGACAGGGCGGGTCGTCCGAGGGTCAGCGGAGGGGGTGACGCTCTCGACCGTGGCGATGCGCCGTCCTCACGTCGGCCACGACAGCGCGACCGGTGAGCGCGCCAAGCAGCCAAAACAAGGCGATATGCCCGCTATGGTGAGCGTATGGCGGTGCGGGCTGGCGAGGGCATGACGGAGGAGCGGCTCGGCAACCCCACTCCGATGTCCGTACTGATGTACCACTCGATCTCCCGGCTCGACGGCGGCCGACTCCGGTCGCTCGCTGTCGAACCGCGACGGCTTACCGACCACCTGGCGACGCTGTCGGACGCCGGCTACCGTCTGGTCGGCCTGAGCGCGGCCCTGGACTCCCTCGCGGCGGGCCAATCGGACACCCCACAGGTGGCGCTGACCTTCGACGACGGGTACGCCAACTTCCTCACGGCCGGTCTCCCCGCTCTGACGGCGGCCGGCGCGTCGGCCACCCTCTACCCCGCAGTCGGCAGCCTCGGGGGCAACGCGGACTGGCTCGGGCGGCAGGCGGACGCGTTCGGTCCGCTGCTGACCTGGGAACAGTTGCGGGATGTCGCAGAGGCCGGCGTGGAGATCGGCAACCACGGCCTGATCCACCACCCGCTCGACGTACTGCCTCGGGGCCGGCTCGAACAGGAGATCCGGGACAGTCGGGACCGACTGGAGCAGGAGCTCTCCCGTCCGATCCGCTCGTTCTGTTACCCGCACGGCTACCACAACCCGCAGGTACAGGAACTGGTCCGGGCCTACGGGCACGACAACGCCTGCGAGGTCGGCCGGCGGCGCTACCGTCCGATGGCCAACACGCGTTCCGCCGCCACCGGGGCCGGCGACAGTCGCATGGCCATACCCCGGCTGCAGCCCACCCCCGATCTGACCGGGGCGGACCTGCTGACGCTGGTCCGAGGTCACGGCCCGACGATCGGACCCGAGGTGCGACGTCTGGCGCAACCCGCATGGCGGCTGACCCGGCGGCTCGCCGCCCGTGCTGGCTGGCGGCTGACCTGAGGAGAGCGGCGATGGGCCGGGCCCGGTCGTGGTGGCGTCGCCTCGTACGCCGGCCCGACGACCCGGTTCCGGCGCAGTCCCGGCTCGCACGGCCAGGTTTCGGACCCTGGTGGACCGGGCTGGCGGTGCTCGCCACGGTGGCCACGGTCGGGTTCGTCGTGGTGATCGATCCGTTGAGCAACCACCGGTCCGGCCGGAAGAACACTCCACATCCGTCGCACCCGGTGCCCGGTGGCACCCCCGGCCCCGGCAGCGGACAGCTACCGGGCCAGGTCGGCTCCTCGGGTGTACCGATGCCCCGGGGCGATCTTCCGGGCTGGCGGCAGATCTTCGCCGATGACTTCTCCGGCACGGCACTCAGCAGCGACTGGTTCGCGTACGAGGGGCAGCCGGACGGCGACCCGGGCGGGTGGTTCGATCCGTCCCACGTCATGGTCGCCGACGGCCTGCTGACCATCGGCGGCTGGCGCGAGCCCGCCCGGGGTGACCTGTACGTGACCGGAGGCGTGTCGAACCGGCACGCTGTCAGCCGCAGCTACGGCCGGTACGACATCCGCTTCCGGATGGACCAGGGCACCGGTATCGCCTACGCCCTGTTGCTCTGGCCGGCCGACAACCAGTACCCGCCGGAGATCGACATCGCCGAGGACAACGGGCGCGACCGCCGCCGGATGTACGGCGTCCTGCACCCGCCGCAGGGGCGGCCGGTCGAGCGCAGCGTCGCCGGTGACTTCACCCAGTGGCACACCGCCGGTCTGGAGTGGACCCCCGGGCGGCTCGTCTTCACCCTCGACGGTGTGCCCTGGACCACCATCACCGGCGACGGCGTTCCCCGCGAGCCGATGGCGCTCGCGCTGCAGAGTCAGGCGTGGTACTGCGGGCACACCTGGGAGGCGTGCCCGGACGCGACCACACCGGCCCGGGTCGACCTGACGATCGACTGGGTGACCATCTACGCGCCGACCTGACCGGGACGCCGCTGTTCAGCGGGTCATCCGGTGAGCCGGTAGACCACCACCCCGTCATCCCGGTGGGCGACCGACCACCCGGGCGCGGCGTCGAGCGCCTGGGCGAGCCGATCCACCGCGCCGTCGGGCAGGTGCCCGAAATAGGCGACCTGTCGGCGCATCCCGTCGCTGACCACCAGGTAGGTCTCGGTCCCGGCGAAGCCGCGCAGGAACTCCTCGATCTGCGGGACATGTTCCGGGCCGAGCAGGGCGTGCCGCAGGCCGGCTCCCTCGACGAGATCCGGTTCGCCGACGGCGACGCTCCGGTTGAACTCACCGTAGTCGGCGCTGAGCCGACCCGGAAAGTTCGAGGAGACGGTGGCGATCGTCGAACCGGGGGCGGCGGTGGCGTAGAGATGACGCGCGGCACGCACCTCGGCCGTGCTCTGCCGGTCGACCATGAGCTGACCGTGCCGGCCCTGCATGGTGGCGAGCGCGGCGACCCCGAGCACGGCGGCCAGGACCGCCGCCGCAGCGACCGGTACCCGGCCTGTACGGGCCGACCCGGGTCGGCCCGCGTGGTCGCGCGGTGCCAGCAGCGCGGCGGCGATCAGGTACGCGCACCACGGCGCGGAGAAGAGGAAGACCCGGTAGATCGCCTCACCGCCGTAGTTCTGTGCGGCGAGCAGCAGGAACGGGGCTGCGGCCAGCACCGCTGGCACGGTCACCGGGTGGGAACGGCGCCATCCGTACCACGCGGCCAGCGCGGCCCCCGTCCAGACGGCGAGAGCGAGCACCCGCACCACGATCGCCGAGAACGCCTGCCCGTCCGAGCCCCAGCCGTCGGCGTTGCCGGAGGCGTTGGCGAAGAGGTTGAGGCCGTCGAAGATGGAGAAGGAGCCGCTGACCATGCCGTACCTCGGTGCGAGGTAGGCCAGCAGCATCGCGGCCAGCGGCAGCGGCAGCCACCCCGGCCGGACCTGGCGGAGCAGCACCAGCGCGGTGATCTGCGCCAGCAGCAGGTACGGCGAGAGTTGGTGCCCGGCGGTGAGCACGGCGAAGACGCCGAGGAGGCCGGCGATCGCCGTCACCCGGACCCGCCCACCGGCGGTCGCCGTGCCGGGACGCTCTCCGGGGGCCGCTGCCGGCCGGTCGGGGACCGGGCGGCGCAGCCAGCGGAGCACCACCAGCAGGGCACCGAGGCTGAGCAGGAACGCCAACGCCTGAGGGGAGAGGTAGTCCTCCTCGATCCAGTTGATGCAGAGGAACCCGAAGACGGTCAGGTAGCCCACCCGCCGGTCGGCGTGGAGCGTGCCGGCGACGGCGAGAAGCACCAACGCGCCCGCGAGGTTGAAGAAGACCGCCGACCAGTCGGCCAGCGCGGTCACGCCGACCCCGGAGACGTCGGCGAGCTGGGCGGTGGCCGCGAAGAGGGCAGGCCACTGCTGGTAGATGTCGCCCGACGCGCCGACGCCCCCGCTGGTCTGGATGAACTCGACAACGCCGAGGTGCTTGAACGTCCAGGCGTACTGGGGCTGGTCGAGCAGGAGCGGCGTGGTGCCGTGTAACAGCAGGACGAGCAGCACCAGGTACCCGGGGAGGGAACGGGAGGGCACACGCCGCCCGGGGCCGAGGAGCCCGACGGCGAACCCGGCGACGCAGAGCGCCAGCGCGCCGAAGAAGGCCGGATGGACCGTCGCCAGAAGACCGTACTGCCCGACCCGCGTCACGTCCGTACCGGCGAGCGCCACCAGCCAGAGGGCGACAGCGGTGGCGAGCACGGCGGGGTGCGTCGCGGCCCGGACGCCCGGGGCGGTGGCCAGCCGGAAGCCGGCGCGCCAGGGCCGGGCGGGGCGTCGCCCGGCCCGGACGAGCCCGACCAGCGAGACGATCCCCACCACGGCGGCCCCCGCCAGGGCCAGCGCCGACGGGTACCACCGACCGGTCCAGGCGGCCAGGGTCGCGGTCGCCGTCCAGCCGCAGACGCTCACCAGCAGCGCCAGCGCCCAGCCGGCCAGCGGCTGGCGGACCCGGCGCAGACCGACGAGCGCGGCCCCCGGCCCGAGGCAGGCGAGGCCGAGCGCGGCCAGCGCGCGCAGCGGCTGACCGGCCACCATCCCCACCGGTACGGCGAGCGCGACCAGAAGTCCCGTCCAGGACAGCGCCCGCTGGTGGCGGCGCGGACCGGCATCCGTGCGTGGTGCGGCCGACGCCGCCCGGCGCAGGATCGGCGGGCTCGGGGTGGCGAGGCGGCTCATGTGGAACCTCCCAAAGGTGCGGCGACCGTCTCCGGCCGTACGGCCCAGGCCGGACGGTGCTGCGGTGCCACCACCGCTCGCAGGCGTCGCCGCAGACCCGGCAACAGCACCAGGGCGGTCGCCGCCTGGGCCAGCAGCAGCGCCACCGCGGGTGCGACGATGCCGAGCCGGGGCAGGCCGTACCAGCCGCCGCCGAGGAAGAGCAGGGCGGCGGTGGACTGGACGAGCACCATGCGCCACATCCGCTTCTCCATGATCGCGAAGGCGGCGTAGAGCAGGATCACCCCGGTGAACGGCAGCGAGAGACCGATCAGCCGCAGGGCGTCCGCCCCGTGCGCCGCGTACTGCCCACCCAGCGGCGCGAGGAGCGCTCCGGCGGCACCGCCGAGCGTCACGGCTCCCGCGCCGACGACCAGTCCGACCAGGACGAGCGCCCGCCGGACGTGGACCCGGGCCTCGGCGCCGTCGCTCGACGCGGCCACCACGAACGAGATGACCACGTTCCACAGCAGGGTGGTCCCGGCCACCCCGATCGTCCACGGCACATAGAAGTAGGCACTGGCGGTGGCGCCGAGCGCGTGGGCGACCAGCACCGGCGGCAGGAACGCCACAGCGTTGTTGACCAGACCGGTGACGTACTCCGCCGAGGCGAAGCTGGTCATCCCGTGGCGGGCCCGGCCCGGCAGCGGAACCGTCCCCACCCGGGGGGTCAACCGGGCCAGGATCCACCAGTTCGTCACCAGCATGGTGACGAGCATCGGCAGCACCCAGGCCAGCAGCACCCCGTCACCGGCGACCACCCCGGCCAGCAGGGGCAGCAGCGCCAGTTTCGCGCCGGAGGCGACGATGTTCTTGGCCGGCACCAGGCCGGGACGGCGTAGCGCGGCCAGCACCCCGTCCTGGATGAAGAAGATCGCCGAGGCGAGCACCGCTACCACGAAGACCAGCCGGTGGACCGGCCGGTCGCCGATCAGACCGCTGCCCAGGCCGAGCGCCAGGAAACCGACCGCGAGCGCGAGGGACATCGCCGCCGACGCGCCGTACCCGACCAGGACCAGGCGTCGGGTACGGGCGCCGGCGCCCGGCAGGAAGCGGGCGTAGAGGCTGGTCAGGTTGAGCTGGGCGAGACCGGCGAGCAGCGACATCGAGGCGACCACGCCGGAGGCCCGGCCCACCGCCTCGGTGGGAAACCAGCGCGCCGCCACCACCCAGAACAGGAAGCCCAGCGCCGCGCTGGCCACCGTGGAGGACATCAGCGCGACCGCCGTGCGGACCAGCAACGGCCGCCGTCCGGACGGCACCACCCCAGGGACGGCGCCGCCACGGGCGACCCCGGCACCACCCGACGGCTCGGCGACCTCCGGCGGGCACGCGGGCGGCCCGGTGCCGGTGGTCGGCGGGAGAACGTTCATCGGGGAGGACCTTCCGGTGCCGTCGAGGAGGTCGGGCGCCAGCGGCGATCGCGCCACCGGGCGCGCAGGTAGGCCAGCGGGCCGCGGATCATGCCCCGCCGGTTGGCACCGAGCAGTTCACGCGGGAACCCGGCACCGATCCCGGCCAGTCGCGGGCCGTCCGCGCGACGCAGGTCACGCAGGGCGGTCGGCGCCAGCCGCGCCAGCGGCAGCAGCGTCCCCGGCCGGGCGAGCACGAGGCTGGTGTACGCGGCGGTCAGCCCGGTGCCATAGCCGACCATCTGCTGGCGCAACCCGGCCAGGTCACGCCGGTGGTAGTGCCGGACCAGGGCAGCCGGGTGATACACGACCGTGCCGCCGGTCAGGAGCACCTGGGTCAGCGCCAGGGTGTCCTCCGACCCCATCGCCACCGTGCCCGCGCCGAGAGCGGGGTCGAACCCGCCGATCCGTTCCACGGCACCGGGCCGGAAGGTCATGTTCCCGCCGGTGCCGAACGGTGGCAGCGGATAGAGCGGGCTCTGGAGGTGCGCGGTGGCCGGGGAGAAGACCTGGGGTGTGAACCCCCGCCCCTTGCTGTGCCCGCCGAACTCCTCGAACCACAGCTGGGCGTCGGTCTCCAGCTCGGCCGGGACGATGGCACCGGAGACGACGTCCGCCTCGGGGTGTGCGAGCAGCGCCCGGCCCAGCTCGGCGAGCCAGTATGGGTCGGCCGTCTCGTCGTCGTCGATCCAGGCGAGGATCTCGCCGGGCGCGACGGCGACCGCGCGGTTGCGGGCATGCGACAGTCCCGGTCGCGGTTCGACGACGTACCGCACCGGCCCACGACGGGCGGCCTCGGCGACCACATCCCGGGTGGCCGTGCTGCTCGGGGCGTTGTCCACCACGAGGACCTGGAACCGGGGATAGTCCTGGCGGAGGAGGCTGTCCAGGCAGCGGGCCAACCCGCGCGGACGTTCCCGGGTGCAGACGACCACGGTGATGTGCGGTGCGTCCCGCAGCACCTCGGCGCGTTCGGCCAGGTACGCGGAGCCGTCGGTGGGCACCGGCCCACCCCACCGGGCGCCGATCTCGCGCCCGAGGTCGGCCCCGGTCAGCCCGGCCTCGGGTACCGCGAGCAGGAGCGAGCCGATCGGCTCGGTGTGCCGTCGGACCAGCAGCCAGGCCCGTTCGACACGCCGACCGTCCGGGCCGTACGCCGGGATCGCCGGCAGCGGCTCGGTCAGCTCGACATCGCGTACCAGGGCCGGCAGCCGGCCCGTGTCGGCGACCGGCGTCGAGACTGGCGTGTTCATCGGTCAGCTCCAATCCGGTCTGGATCCACCGGTGCCGGCGGCACCGGCGGGGCACCGGCCGGCGAGGCCAGTTCCACCAGGGCGCCGACGCCGGCGGCGGTCGCACCGAGCAGGACCGCCCCGGCCCGGAGAGCGGGCTGGGCACCCCGTCCGCCCAGCGACCCGGCGAGACCCCGCAGTACCGCCCGGGGCAGTGTCCGGAGCAGATAGCCGCGCTCGGCATCGAGGCTGCGTCCGGAGTGGTCGCGGCCACCGAAGGCACCTCCGTCGAGCAGCCGAGCCATCGCGACCTTGCCCCGGCCCTCGGCCACGCAGCGGTGCAGGAAGGCACGCAGCGTGGCCCGCTCGGCCGGCACCGGGTGGACGACGACGGCGTCCGACACGTGCACCCAGTGGCCGCCCGCGTGCCGGGTCAGTCGCAGGCAGAGCTCCGTGTCCTCCGGCCGGGCACGGTCTCCCACCTTGCCGAAGTCGGTACGGAAACCCTGGACGGCCTCGAAGGCGTCGCGGCGCACGGCCATGCTGGCGGACCAGACATTGCGCACCCGCACCGTGCCGGTCGAGGGACAGGTACGGGAGACGCCGACCGTCCAGAGGAACTCGTCGGGCAACCAGGTCGGCCGGAGGGTCTCCCAGTCCGGCGCGATGCCCCCGCCGGTGCCGACCACGGCCGGGTCGGCGAGCGGCTCGCACAGCCCGGCCAGCCAGCCGGGCTGCGCGATCACGTCGTCGTCGAGGAAGACCACCACGGGGGTGACGGCATGACGGGCACCGGTGTTCCGGTTACCGGAGACACCGCGCGGCAGGCGGTTCTCCAGCACCGTCACGTCGGGCAACTTCCGACGGACCAGTCGGTGCAGGTGCGGGTTGTGGTCGACCACCACGATGATCTCCGCAGGCGGCGGGCTCTGCTCCCGGACGGCCTGCACCACCCGGACCAGCCGGGGAAGGCGGTGTTCGCTGTGGGTGGGGATGACCACGCTGACCGGGGACTGCGCGCGGGGCATCTCAGCGCACCTCCTCGGTCCAGGTGTCCTGGCCGCCGTGGTCGCGCTGGCCGAGGGGGGCGGCACCGGCGTGGTGCAGGGTCGCCGCCACGGGTGTCGGGGCGGGCCGGGGGAGGGACACGCGGACTTGTCCCGTGGCGGGTGCGGCGGGACCGGAGGCGGCGTGCGCGGCATGGTTGGCGAGGCCGGAGTCCTGGTGGCGTCCGCGCCGGGCGCGGCGGAACTCGCTGAGGATCGTGCGGAGCACGCGGGAGCCGTCGCGGAACGTGTGGAGGTTACTCTCGCCATGGATCCGCAGGTACTCGATGCTCGGCACCTCACGTACCTGGTAGCCGGCGGCGGCCATCCGGATGTTGATCAGGGTCTCGATCTCGAACCCGTCGCCCCAGAGCTTGCCTTTGGGCGGTGGCGTCGACGCCGGGTGGGGCAGCTCCATGGCCGGGACCAGATCCCGCCAGAAGGCGTTGTAGCCGTAGCAGAGGTCGGTGAAGCGGGTGCCGAAGAGGGCGTTGACGATGCCGTTCAGCGCACGGTTCCCCCAGCGGCGCAGCGGGGTGATGTCGTCGCTTCCGCCGCCGTACCGGAAGCGGGTTCCCTTGGCGAAATCGGCGCCGGACACCAGGGCCTCGACGAAGCTGGGGATCTCCTGCGGGTCGGTCGAACCATCCGCGTCGATCATGACCACGATGTCGCCGGTGGCCGCAGCGAAGCCGCAGGCGAGCGCGTTGCCCTTGCCGGTACGGGTCTGCTCGATCACCCGCACGGTGGGCCAGAGCTCGCGGGCCACGTCGGCGGTGCCGTCGACCGAGCCGCCGTCGACCAGGATCACCTCGGCGACGCCGTGGGGCAGACGCGCGAAGACGTGCGGCAGGTTCCGGGCCTCGTTGCGGGCCGGGATCACCACGGACAGCGAGGGATACCGGTCGTACGAGGGCATGGGGTGACGGTCAGGGGCGAACGTGGACATCGCAACAGGTCCCTTCCGGCAGGTCAGCCGTCTGTCGGTGGGCGGAGGACCGCGTCGTCCGGGCCCGTGGTCGTCACGGCTCTTCAACGGCCAGCCACGGTGGATATTTCGCTTATGTCCGGCAAACCGACGGCCGTGAATGCCCTGTGTCCCGTCCGTCACGTGCGCACCACAAATACGCCCGAAACCTCACATAATCTCCACAGTGAGGAAACTCACTACGGCCGAATGCCGGGGACGCGGCGAAGGCCGCCTGCTACCCAGAACTGCCGGAGCCAACGCACGCACTCACCACGGCGCCGTGTCGACAATCCCGGGTCAGGATCGCCGGCACGGCGCCGTCGTGAGTGCGGACGAGCCCGTCCGAGCGCAGCTGGTCCCGGACGGGCTCACGGAGGTCCTCCCGCTACTGACCGCAGGCTTTCGCGGTCCAGTCGAGCGAGCCGAGGGAGCAACCCTTGATGTCCGTGCCGACTCCGTCCGTCTTCGCGGCGTCGAAGTGCACGGAGGCCGAACGGGCGGCGGTGATCCCGAGCAGCGGCCGACCGTCGGGGAGCGCGTCACGGTAGCCCGTGCTGAGGCTGGTGAAGGCTCCCCAACCGCTCGCCCGCAGTACCTTCGAGGTGATCGGTCATCTCCTCGTTGAGCGCGGTCTCCAGGACCGTCTTGGTCAACTGCTTGAGCAGCCCGTCCGGGCCGGTCAACGACAGCCCTTGTTCCTTCGCGGCCCGGACCAGCTCAGCAGCGGCTTTCGCCTCCGCCGACGGCTCGGGCCGCTTCTTACGTCCGGTCTGGTCGTTCAGTGTCGCGGTCATCACGGCACCCTCCTCACCAGGCACAACGCCCGGCAGGTCAGGCCGGAAACACCTTTAGATCCACAGGCCCTAGCTCAGAGGCTGAGTTTCCCGGGTGCTCGGTGATGTCGGAGACCCCCAACTGCCTGGGCGCGGCGCATCGACAGTGGATTGTCGATGGCGTCGGTGCCGGAGGAGTCGGCGTGGCCTGCCACCGTCACCACTGCGGCGGGGGAGGCGTCGATGAGCTTCGCCGTACGGGCCATGACCGACCTGGCTACGGAGGTGAGGGTGGCCTTGTCCACCGCGAACAGCACATCGGCGGAGAGGTTGACCTGCAGGTCCCTGCCGTCGTCGACGCGGTCGACACCTACGGCCGGTCGCCCTGGACTGAAGGAGGGTTTCCGGCGCGGAGGCTCGCCATGTTCGCGATCGTCCCGTTGTCGAACCAGAGGATCTCGGTGTAGATGCCGGTCAGCGGGCGGGAGTCGAAGTAGGCGAAGCGGCTGCCGCCGGTCGAGAAGTCGCCAGCCTGTTCGACCGGGCCGAAAACGGCGGCCAGATCGGCGGCTGCGGCGTCGAAGTCGTACACCTGGAAACCGAGGTGGTGGAAGCCACCGGCCGGTCGTTCGTCGAGGAACTCGGTGTAGAGGTTGGGATCCCCCTCGGGGCGGGGGCTGATGACTTCGATGTTGACGTCGCCGATGTAGCCCAGAGCCATGTCGACACGCAGGTCGATTGGCTCACCGCGCAGCGTCGTCGCCAGCAGCGGCGCGTTCTCGAGAATCCAGAACCCGGCGGGGCCGTAGACCTTCTCCAACTCGGCGCACTTGGCATGCAGGTCGGGTGCGACCACACACCACTGGAAGAAACCCTGGGCCAGTTGGTTGGTTGCCGGGCGAGCCAGGTCGAACACGGTCAGTTTCTCGATGGTCTCCGGCATCGGGGCCTCCTCGGGGACGGGGTGCTGCGAGTCATGATCGAAGCTAGGCGGGAAGCCGCCGACCGTCCGGTCTAAAGTTGCGGTCATCTGCGGCAGATGTTGAGGTGTGTCATCGAACTGGGAGAGGAATTCCGGCGGCTGACCCGCGTGCACTTCGATAGTCGCCGGGCGGGCTGGCGATCGCTGGACCTCGAACTCCTGTCGGTCGACGCCGAGGCCGAGCGGGTCGAGCTGCCGGCGATCGACGCCCAGCTGATCGACCTGCAGATCCACGGAACCCGGCTGGTCTCCAGCCGCCGCAGGAGCGGCTGGGCGACGGGCCTGCTGGGTCCCGGATCGCTGTCCACGACGGCGCCCGGCGCGACCAGCAGCCTGCGCTGGAGTTCACCGACCGGCGACGACCACGTCACCCAGATCCGGCTGCTGATCCCCGCGCCGACCATGACCCGGGTCGCAAGCGAGGCGTTCGGCGGCAGCGCCAGCCGGTTCCGCCCGCCGGACGGGCTGGCGTTCGACGACGACGTGCTGCGCGCCCTGCTGACCCGCCTGCACCGGGCCGCCCGGGCCGGGGTTTCCGAACTGTACGCGGCCACGGCCGCCGAATTCATCGCGGTCCACCTGCTGACCAACCACGGCACCGCACCCGCCCCGCCCCGGCCGGCGCGCGACGACGCCCGGGTCGCCCGCGCCGTCGATCTGCTGCATGACCGGCTCGACCGCCCGGTGACCCTGGCCGAACTGGCCGCCGAAGCCGGCCTCAGCCGATTCCACCTGCTGCGACTGTTCCGGCAGCAGACCGGCGAGACCCCGGCCCGGCTCCACCAGCGCCTTCGCCTCGATCTCGCCCGGCGACTGCTGCGCACCACCTCGCTCACCGTCGCGGCGGTCGCGCACCGATGCGGGTTCGCCGACCAGTCGCACTTCGCCAAGGCTTTCCGCCGCCAGGTGGGCGCGTCCCCCACCGGCTACCGGGCGGACGCCCAGCGGCCGAGTGACCGATGATCGGTTCCACGAAGGCAGGAAGGTGACCTGAGCGGAACAGGTCGACACACCGTGTTGTGGCGATCACCAGCAGGGTAGTTTCGAAGTCGGGGGTCGCACCGCACGTGAAAATCGACGACAGCATCCGGACGCCCGATCTCGTGACGATTCGGCGATCCGACGACCTGGCCCAGACCACAGCCGGGCGGCCGGGTCGCCAAGCCCTGCTGTTCAGGTAATGGTGAGGGTGATGCTGTGCCAGCCTGTGGCGCCGTCGGGGTATGGCGTCCTGCGCTGTTCCGGCTGGGTGGTGCCGGTGCTGTCGGATGCGCGGACGCGGATGGTGTGGCTGCCGGGTGTGGCGTTCCAGCGGTACGCCCACTGCCGCCACAGATCTGGTGACGGTCCCGCGGCGAGGCGCGCGGTCTGCCACGGCCCGTCGTCGATCTGCACCTGCACGGCGGTGATACCGCGACGTTGGGCCCAGGCGACCCCGGCGATCATGACTGGTCCGGCGGGGCGTCGGGTGAAGGGTTTGGGGGTGTCGATGCGGGAGGCGGTCTTGACCGGTGCGTCGGGTGCCCAGCCGCGTTCGACCCAGTAGGTGTCGAAGGCGTCGAACGTGGTGACGGTCATCGCGGTGAGCCATTTGCAGGCGCCGACGTAGCCGTAGAGGCCGGGGACGAGCATGCGTACCGGGAATCCGTTGTCCAGGGGGAGAGGTTCGCCGTTCATGGCGACGGCGAGCATGGCGTCGCGGCCGTCGAGGATCGCCGCGAGTGGGGTACCGATGGTCATACCGTCGACGGCCCGGCTGACGAGTTGGTTCTGGCCGGGTCGGATGCCGGCCTCCCGGAGCAGGGGAGCCAGTGGCACCCCGCTCCAGCGGGCGGTGCCGATGTAGGGGCCACCGACTTCGTTGGATACGCAGTTGAGGGTCAGGTCACGTTCCATCAGGCCCCGGGCCAGTAGCTCGTCGAAACGCCACGTTCGGGGTCGGTCGACGGCGCCCTCCAGGGTCAACCGCCAGCGGTCGACGTCGACCTGCGGGACGGTGAGGGCCGTGTCGACGCGGTAGAAGTCCCGGTTCGCCGTGATGAACGGTGCCACGCCGTCCACTCCGGCGGACGTGTCGGCGGGCAGCGTCGCCGCGGGTTGCATCGGGGCGGGAAGGACGACGGTGGCGCGGGAGCGGCTGCCGGCGGCGTTGCGGGCGGCGAGCGCCGTCCCGGCGGTGGCCGCACCGGCCGCGGTCGCGGTGGTGCCGGCGGCGGTGACGAGGAACTGACGGCGGTTGAGTAGTCGGGGCCGTCCAGCGGTGCCGGGAGAGTTGGTCGTGGCGGTGCGGAGCAGCAACAGCATCGCGGCGGCGCCGACGGCCGCGCCGCCGAGTGTCGGCAGGGTGTCCAGTGCGGTGGCGGTGGGGCGGGTGAGGATCGCGGTGACGCCGATGCCGCTGAACGCGGCCAGCCCGAGTAGGCCGTAGCGGCGCCTCTGGAACGCCGCCACCCCGATCGCCGCCGCCGCGGCGGTCAGCACGGCGTAGACACCGGTCAGAAGGACGAGCTTGTCGGCAGTGCCGAAGGTGCGGATCGCCCACGCCTTCACAGGTTGGGGGGCGGCGTCGATGGCGGTGGCGCCGACGGCCAGCACCGGATCGGAGGCCGGGCCGAGGAACGCGGCGACCAGCCGGGCGACGCCCAGTGCGATGGCGGCGCTCAGCACGCCGACCAGGACGGCGCGTGGACGCCACCGGTGGGGTCTGGGGCGTGGCCCCGACCGGCGGTCTGCCGGCCGGGGCGCGGTCGGTGTGGACATCGTCAGCTCGCGGGCATCAGGACGGTGTCGACGATGTACACGGTGGCGTTGGCGGTGGAGACGTTGCCGCAGACCACCAGCGAGGTGTCGTTGACGGTGAACGAGGTGCCGCTGCCGGTCACCGTGAGCTCGTCACCCTGCAGGGTCTCGTGTGTGCCGGCGATGGTGTCCGGGGACAGTTGGCCTTCCACCACGTGGTACGTCAGCACGTCCTTCAGGGTGGCGTCGTCGGCGAGGACCTTGTCCAGGTCCGCCTTGGGGATCTTGCCGAACGCGTCGTTGGTCGGTGCGAACACCGTGATGCCCTGCGCGCTGTTGAGCGAATCGACCAGGTTGGCCTTGTCCACGGCGGTCACCAGCGTCGACAGCAGAGGGTTGCCCGAGGCGGCGGTCGCGACCGGCACCTTGGCCATGGCCTCGAAGCTGCCCGGGTCCGCCGTGTCGGTGGGCACGGCGGCGCAGCCGGGACCGAACTGGGCCGCCGCCGATGGCGACGCCATGGGGGCACTGGCCGACATGCTCGGGGCGGTGCCGGTGTCAGCGGTGTCGGTACTGCTGTCGCCGTTACCGCAGGCGGACAGGGCAAGAACGGCGATCGCGCCGGCGGCGACGAACGTACGCCGAGACATGTGAGCTCCTTGCATCCGGGGTTGGTGGTGCGTTCACCGGTGTTTCGGAGCCTGAGGCCGGGCGGATGGCCGCCGAACGCGAATTTCTTCGTGCCGACCCGTTCACGGTGTCTCAGACCAGTGCCGCCCCGCTCACCGCAGTGCCACCAGGACGACGACGTCAGTCGGTGCCGGCGAACCGGACGCGGGCTCGTTGGACACGCCGAACGCCGCGACGTCGGTCAGCGGGCCGACGAGGGTGGTCGTGGCCGTTCCTCCGGCGGGGAGCAGGCCGACCGCACGCGGTGCTCCGGCCGACGGGATCAGCCACAGTTGATAGGCCCGGCCGACACCTGGATCGGGTAGTTCCCGCAGCACGGCGACTGCCTGGTCTCGCTGCGCGGACGACACCACCGTGGCACTGCCGCCGCCGTCGACGGCCTCCTGGTGGACACGCGCGTCGCCGGCAGCGACCACCTCGGCGATCTGGCGGATGCGATCGTCGCCCGGCTGCTCCTGCCGATCGCGGTCGTCGACGACCGCCCACGTGACGACGCTCGCGCCGGTTGCTGCGACGGCGGCGATCGAGGCGGCGGCGACCCACTGCCGCCATCGCGGCGTCGAGGCGGTGCGGCGGCTCTCGGCGGTGGTGAGGCGTTCCTGGGGAGTTCGGGCCGCCTGCCCCAGGGTCCGCTCTCGGAGTCCTGCGGGCAGTGCCGTGTCGTCGGGTGTGTCGTCGGCGAGGCGGGCGGCGGTCTCCCGTAGTTCGGCCACTTCCAGGCGGCAGGTGTCGCAGGCGGTGAGGTGCCGCTCGAACCCGGCTCGTTCCACCTCGTCGACGGCATCGAGGGCGTACGCGCCGGCGAGGGTGTGGATGTCGCTGTTCATGCCCGCTCTCCCATCGTGACGCCGAGGCAGTCGCGCATCCGGATCAGTCCGTCCCGCATGCGTGTCTTCACCGTGGGTAGTGGCGTGTCCAGCCGTTCGGCGACCTCCCGGTAGGTGTAGCCGCCGTAGTAGGCCAGCGTCACCGCCTCGCGCTGCAGGTCGGTCAACCGCCCCAGGCAGCGGCGGACCTGCTCCCGATCCAGCCGGGCGCTGACCGCCTCGGCCACCTGGTCGTGCGGCACCTCCACGTCCGTCGCCGCGACGCGTTGCGTCCGGTCGGCCAGCGCCTGCTCCGAACGGACCCGGTCCACCGCACGCCGGTGCGCCAGCGTCAGCACCCAGGCGAGGCCGGAGCCACGATCGGCGTCGAAACGGGCCGCGGTACGCCACACCTGCACCATGACCTCCTGCGCGACCTCCTCGGCGAGCTGCGGGTCACGCAACACCCGCCGGGCCAGGGCGAGAACCTTGCCGGTGACGGCGTCGAACAAGCCGGCGAATGCCTCCTCGTCGCCACGACCCACCCGCTGCAACAGCTCCTCCACGCTCGGTGGTGGTGGCGGAGTCACGTGCAGCGGTCGCCATCGACGAGCCCGCCCTTGGTTGGATTCCGCCATCTTCTGTCCCCTCTCCGTGCACGCATACCGCTCCCGTTCGGTTCGACGCGGGATGCCCGGTCGGATGGGTCGCCACCACCTGCCGCACCGCCGGTCGCGGCAGGGTCACTATCCGCCACATCTTTCCTGATGGAGTCGACGTGACCTCGACACCCATCCGGCCAGCCGTCGGCTACGAAGACCTCTCGTGATGGAGGATGCGCAGCTTATCGGGCGGTATCGGCTCATCCGATGCATCAGCCAGGGTGTCGCGGGCCGGTTGTGGCTGGCACGGGACGAGTTGTTGGACCGCGACGTCGCGGTCAAACAGGTGCTGTTCCGTGTCGGTCTGACCGAGCGGGAGGATGCGGAACTGCGGGAGCGGACCCTGCGGGAGGCGCAGGCGGCGGCCCAACTGGTGCACCCGAACGTGGTGTGGGTCTACGACGTCATCACGGTCGAGGACCAGCCGTGGATCGTGATGCAGCACGTTCCCTCGCGATCCCTGCACCGGGTGCTCACCGACGACGGGCCACTGCCGGTCGACGCCGTGGCGCGGATCGGGATCGAGCTGGTGGGGGCGCTGGGCGCCGCGCATCGAGCGGGGGTGCTGCACCGCGACGTCACCCCCCGCACCGTGCTCATCGCCACCGACGGGCGGGCCCTGCTGGGAGGCTTCGGATCCGCGGTGATCGAGGGCGTGGCGGCGGTCAGCCAGTCGTGGGGCATCACCACCTCACCGCAGTACGTGGCCCCGGAGCGGGTCCGCGACGGCGTCTCCTCGCCGGGGGCGGACCTGTGGGCGCTCGGTGCGACCCTGTACGCCGCCGTGGAGGGCCGTCCGCCCTACAGCCGACCCGGGCTGGTGCAGACGTTGATGGCGCTGGCCACCGACCCGCCGGACCGGATGCAGCGCGCCGGCCCGCTCGCACGGATCATCGAGGGACTGCTCGAACGGGACGTACGCCAGCGGATGGGTGCCGCCGAGGTGACCCGCAGGTTGCGGAAGATCACCGGGCCGGTGCTGGCGTCGTCGTACCCGCACGCGCGACGCGTCGCACCCGCCGATGACCCCAGCCCTCAGCCGGGACTGCCGGACGCCGCCCACGACACGACCCGCGCACTGCCCACCACGTGGCCGGACGCCCGCACCCGGGTGCTTCCCGCCACCAGGTCCGGCGACACGACGCAGGTGCTACCCGTCAGCGGCACTCCGGCCGACCGGAACACACCGACGGCGCGGCTGCGGGCACTCGCCACGGCCGACGGCCGGACGGGCCTGCGCAGCGCGCTGACCCTCGTGGTCGCGGTCGCCGCCCTGGCAGCGGGTGGCGGCCTGGCCGTGGTCGGCGCGCAGCGCACCCTCGACGGCCTTCACAGTGCCGTCACCGGAACCGGCGGCGGCACACCCGCCGACGACGGCGGGCAGGCCCCGGTCGGCGCCACGGCGAGCACGATACCCGCGGCGCCGTGTCTGGCCCCAGCTCAGGAACCACCTCGCATGGTGTCCGAGGATGCGTCCGCACGCGGCGACCGTGCCGTGCCGCCGGACTGGTCGTGGCACGCCGACGATGAGGGCTTCGGCATCGCGGTACCCCCGGGGTGGCTCCGTTTCACCGATGGTGACGTCGTCTGCCTCCAGGATCCACACCAGGATCGACTGCTGGCCGTGGATCTCACGGTGCAGAGACGGACGATCCCGAGCGACCACTGGAGCGCTGAGGCCGACCGCCTGACCGAGGCCGGCGCGCTGCCCGGCTACACGAGGATCAGCATCGGCCCGCTGATCCGGCCCGGCGGCGCCGCCGAGTGGGAGTACGCCTGGGACGGGCCGGACGGCGAACGGCGGCACGCCCGTCGACTGTTGGTCAACGGCACCAGCCCAGGGATGGCGTACGCACTGACCTGGGTGACCCCAGACGCCACCTGGACCGACAGCGAATCCGTCTACCGCGTCCTGTCCGGCAGCTTCCGTCGCAGCGCGTGAGCGATCTGTGCGTGCCGGACCCATCCGGCTCGTCCGCCGCACCGAACACCCGACGACGACACCCGGGCGCCGCAGCCGGGTCCACCTGATAGGAGAGACCTTTCGTGAGACTGACCCGCAGCCTGCTCGCCCTGCCCGCAGTGGCGCTGGTCCTCGCCTTCCCCGGGACGGCGTATGCCGACGAGAGCGTCCAGGTCAAGCTGCTGGACCTCAACGAGACCGGCGCCACCGGCACCGCCACGCTGACCGCCACCAGCGGCGGCGACCTGAAGGTGCAGATCAGATCGCAGGGCATGACACCGAACTCGCCACACGCGCAGCACATCCACGGCGCGGCCAACGGCATGGACTTCCACTGCCCCGACAAGTCCGCCGACGCCGACGGCAACGGATACGTCAGCACCGAGGAGGGCCTGAAGATGTACGGCGACATCTTCATCTCCCTCACCACCACCGGAGACACGACCAAGGCCAGCGGCCTGGCCGTGGACCGCATGCCCACCGCCGACGCCGACGGCAACCTGACCTACGAACGCACCATCCCGGCGGCGGAACTGCCCGCCGGCACCATCGAGCACCTCAAGGACCTGCACATCGTGCAGCACGGCATCGACGCCAACGGCAACGGCAAGTACGACATGGAAGCCCTCGGCGAATCGACCTTCGCCAAATCGGTCGGAGTCAACGGCATCCCGGCCGAAGCCACCGACCCGGCCACCTGCGGCATGGTCAGCGGCGCCGCCGCCGGTTCCGTCCCCGCCGGAGGTGTCGCCACCGGCGACGGCAGCACCGGCATCAGCTCCGGAGCCCTCAGCCTGTATGCGATCGGCGGTCTGGCGCTGCTCGGTGTGGCCGGCCTGGCCGTGACGCGTCGCCGCCTGGCGCGGCAGAACTGACCGGAACGCACGATGACCATCACCCGGCTCGCCACGCGTGGCGGTGACCGCCGGAGGCGTACGCTCCCGGCGGTCACCGCCATCCTCACCGCGATAGCCACCATCAGCGCCGGGGCTTGCTCGTCCGGCGACGTACCCGTCGGCGCCCCGCCGCCGCCGAAGGCCGACGCCGCCGCCTCATCCGGCGGCCAACGCGACGAACTCACCACCGGTCCACTGATGCCCAGCTCACCGCCAACCCGGGTATCCATCCCGTCGCTGAAGATCAGCGCCCCGACCGTGCCGCTCGGACTGCAACCCGACGGCACCATGCAGGTGCCCGACACCGCCACCGACGTCGGCTGGTACACCAAGGCACCCACACCCGGCGCCCTCGGGCCCGCCGTCCTCGCCGGCCACGTCAACTGGAAGGGCCACGACGGCAGCTTCCACGACCTCGCCGCACTCGCGCCTGGCGCCACCCTTACCGTCGACCGCGAAGACGGCAGCCGGGCCACGTTCACCGTCACCAAAACCGAACGGCACCCCAAGGACACTTTCCCCACCGACGCCGTCTACGGCCCCGTGGACCACGCCGCACTGCGGCTGATCACCTGCGGCGGCCCATTCGACACCGCACGCGACAGCTACCGCGACAACATCATCGTCTACGCCACACTCACACACGCCCAGCCCGCATAGCCACGCCAACCAGCCGATGGCCCGCAGCCACGCTCTACCGGCTTTCCGTGGCCGCCCCGCGGGGGTACCCGGCTGTGGAACATCCCGCTGACCGGAACCTACGGCCGGCTGCGCACCGTGGAGTGCGGGCCGGACGAGCCCACCCCGGCCGGGTCCCTGTCGTGGGGGCCCGGCCGGGAGGGGATCAGCTGGTGGCCGCCTCCCAGACCCAGGTCTGGATCGGCCCCGGGCCGGAGGGGTCGACGGTGAGCTGCTGACCGTACCCGTGCTCGGTGAGGTACAGGTCGGTCGGCACCCCGTTGACCTCGGTCCGGTTGGCCAGGGTGAAGGAGTCCCCCTCCTGCCGTACGCACCACAGGTACTCGTCGGTGTCCGGGCGGAAGTCCTGCAGGGTCACCCCCGCCCCGAAGGTGGCGTTCCCGGTCGCCGAGGAGCTGAGGTACCGGCCCCCGTTGACCAGGTAGTAACAAGGGGTGTCCCCGGTGGACCCGGCGGGGATCCGGATGAACCGCTGGTTGGTGCCGTCGGTCTCCTGATAAAGGATGATCGGGGTGTTGACGCCGGTGCTCTCCCCGGAGACGTCGGCGACCAGGTCGTGGGTGCCCTCCAGCGGGTAGTGGGTGATCTCCTGCAGGTCGGTCATCTCGGCCTCAGACTGGAGGAAGAAGCGTTGCCGGGCCGACCCGTCGGGATCCCGGCCGGCGAGCAGCCCCAGCTCCGGCACGACGGTCAGCAGTTGGTCGGTGACCCGGTTACGCAGGGTCCAGGTGCCGTCCTCCTGCGGATCGGGCCACCAGAGTTGGTCCAGGGCCTCCTGGTGCCACTGGACCACCCAGCCGTCCCGGGCTCCCTCTGCCTGCCCCATCAGGCTGCCGGTCAGCAGGTTCATGATCTGGTAATACCCGGGGTGCTCTCCGCTGCGGATCAGGGACCACTTCTGCTGAAAGCCGCTGTGGTACGGGGAGTCCACCAGGAGGTGGCTGGTGCCGTTGTGGACGATGTCGACGACGTTGGTGGTGTCCGCGCTGCGCAGCAGGATCCCCTGCCCTGAGGGTGGCTCGGCCACCGGGGGCCGGGGCTCGGCGGCGGCCTGCAGCACCAGGTCGAACTGCACCGGCAGGTGGTCGGAGAGAACGACGTCGGTGCGCACCGTGCTGCCCGTGACCCGGGGCGCCGCCACCCCACGGGGTACCACCGCGTAGTCCAGCAGTGCGGTCGGGTTCGTGGAGGGGTGGGTCGCGGCTGCGGGGGTGTGCACCGCGAAGTGGGCGGCGTCCAGCACGGCGGCGAGGTTGTCCGGGTGTCGGTTGAAGTCCCCCATCGCCACCCAGTCCCGGGGGGTGTTGTTCGGCCCGGCGGTGAGCATCCGGACCCGGATTGCCTCCAGCAACCCCGGCAGGTCGTTGCCCCCGGGGGACCAGCCGTGCAGGCTGAAGAAGACCGTCCCGCCGACGGTGACCCCCAGGGCGGGGCGACCTCCCAACGGGCTGGCCACCACGACGATCCCGGCCGGGTCGACCCGCTCCCGGGTGGCGATCGCCAGGTTCACCCGGCCCGCGGGTTCTGGGTTGGTGTCGGTCCACAGCCAGTAGAGGTATCCCCCGGGGCGACTGTTCGTGCCGCCGTACCGGTACTCCTCGACGTCGGGGGTGAAGAGGCCGTGTTGCGGGTCCTGGCGCACGAAGTCGAGTTGCGGGTGGTCGGCGAGGTGGTGGGCGCCCCCCGGAGGGCTGCCGGCCTCCTGCAACGCCAACACCTCCGCGTCGCGCAACAACCGCAGCAGTCCGCTGGTGTACTTGTTGTCATAGGAGCCGTCGGCGCGCGACCCCGCGCCCTGCATGTTCCAGGTGGCTGCCTTGTGGGCCTCGTCCTGCCGAGGGTCGAGCTGCCCGGCGTCGTGCAGGAACAGGGAGGGGCGGCGTCGGTCGGCCAGCTGGACCACCCCCTGGCCGCCGGAGTAGTCCAGGGTCTCCCGGCCGGACCAGTCGGGGATGACCGCGCCGGACTGGGTCAGGTGCCGGAACCGGGCGGGGTGGGCCGGGTCCGAGCCGAACTGGTGCACCGCGTCGGCGGGCACCCCGGGGCTCGCCGCCGAGTAGGGGGTGTAGGGCGCGAAGGGACCCCCGGGGGTGGCCTGCTTGGTCAGGATGTTGCCGTGGAAGACGTTCTGCGGCCCGGTGGAGCCCGACCACTTGATCGCCTTCGGTCCGGCCCCCCACCAGATCGGGTACCAGGTGCCGTCGTCGAGTTCACCCCCTTCCCCGCCGCAGTTGGCGGTGCAACTGCCGGAGCGGTGTTCGTAGGGCACCCGCACGGTGTTGCCCTCGAAGAGGTTGTACCGTTCCCAGCCGCCGTGCAGGTTGAGGTCGGAGTCCAGGTCGTTGCGGAAGGCGACGTTCCGGCTGGCCGACCACTGGAAGGTGAAGTGCCGCAGGTTGCGGCTGGTGTTGTACGCGTACAGGGAGTCCCAGACCCGGCTGCCGCGCAGGTACCCGTTGCCGCCCTTGCCCTTGTTCCAGGCCCCGTCGAAGGTGTTCCCCTCGATGTGCAGGTTCCGGGCGACCTCGGTGACCAGGGGGTGGGAGCCGGTCATGGTGCCGTTGAGGCCCCGGGCCCAACTGTTGGCCGCCCACTTGAACAGGACGCCGTGCATGGCGTACTCCGGTGCCAGGTTGCCGTAGTTGTGCACCGCGTCGGCGGGGGAGAGGGCGTAGCTGCCGCCGCCGACCTTGGGCAGCCCGGTCATGTCCTGGGTGAAGGCGAAATCCTCGAACCCGACCCCCTCGACCACCTTCAGAGGAGTCACCTTGCTCTGGAAGGGGGTCTCGGTCAGCAGCGGGGCGGAGCCGTCGGAGACCGAGTCCACCGGCAGGTCGAACTCCAGGGGCCGGTCCAGGGTGATGGTCTTCGCACTGCCGGAGACACCGACGACCCGGAACATCTGCTGGCGCATGTGCAGGTTCTCGAACATGCTGCCGTGCTCGGCGTAGCTGAGCCCCTGCTCCTCGTAGAACTTGATGCTGTTGGCCGCTCCCACCCAGACGTGCCCGCCCAGGCTGAACTTGCCCATGTCGGCGTTGCTCACCAACTGGATCACGCTCTGCCCGGCCCGGGCGGAGAACCCGGGGTCGGCGGAGCGGGCGGCGACCCGGATCCCGGAGACCCAGTGCTGGTTGACCGAACCCTCGAAGAGGTCCTTGCGGTTGGCCGGGGCGGACTGCCACTCGTCGGCGTACCGGGTGGCCACCTCCCGGTTCTGCACCTTGAACAGGGCCCGGCCCGGCCAGATCCAGCCGCCCCGACCGGTGTCGTTGCCGCTGCCCCAGGTCATGGTGGTCGGTTCCCAGCGGCTGCCGTCGGAGCTGAGGGTGTCGTACCGGGTGTTGGTGTCCGGGCGGAACACCACCCGGGTGCCTCCGGTGCCGGAGCCCTGCCCCTTCAGCAGCAGGAAGCTCGCGTCAACGGAGATCTGCCGGGAGACGTCGAGCCGGCCGGCGGGTAGCTCGATCAGAGAGAGCCGGTAGTGGCTGGCGGTGGGGGAGCAGTCCGAGCGGATCGTGTCGATGGCCTGTTGCAGGCCGGCGCTGTCGTCCACCCCGTCGTCGGGGACCACCCCGAACTGGCTGGCCAGTCGGGACGGTTCGATGCGGCAGGGGGCCGCCCCGGTGACGTATCCGGCGGACGGGACCTGGCCGCCCAGGTATCCGGCTCGGGACCAGTCGGGCAGCCCCTCCCCGGCGACGAACCGGTTGGCCACCCCCAGATCCGGCTGGCCGGGTGGGTCGGCCATCGCGGCCGAGGGCAACGTCCGGGCCGGGGGGCGGGCCCCGGCGGCGGAAGCCGGGGTTGCCACCCACGGCGGTACGAGCATCGCGACGGTCAGGACCGCGGCGAGCGTGGTGCGATCGATTGTCACGCATGAAGGATCGGGGAGTCGAGACCGGCTGTGAAGGTCCGACGACTATGGGTGATCCCACAGTCGGATCGGCGGCTCCCGCAACCCGTGCCCCCCGGGGGCTCGTCAGATCCAACCCGACCGTCGTCGCGGCGACGACGACCCTGGTGAACGGCCGCGTCCACCGGTGCAGGGGGCTGATCGTCGATGTCCAGCATCTGTCCCGGCGCACGACCGTGCTGCTGGCGACCATGGTCACCGTGGCGGTGGGCTTCGCCTCGCCGGGCGTCGCCGCACCAGCGCCGGCGTCGGAGCCGACGAAGGTGACCGCTGGCAAGACGGAGATCAAGACGGCCACTGTCATCGAAGGAACCGCAGGTAAGGCGACGACCAAGACGGTACCCGACACCCGCAGCGGCATGTCCGCCGATCCGATCCAGGTGACGTGTCCTGTCTACAACTCGGCACGCCGCCGGGCTAGAACACGACCGGCCCCAGTTCACGACCGACCTCGCCGCCACGCTCTACCGTCACCTCGAGGGCGGCGGCTACACCCACGCCGAGGCGTTGCACGGCTACGCGCTCGAAGCGGCACAGTACAGCGGCGACCCGGCCCGACACGGCGTGGCGCTGACCAACATCGGTGCCGTACACCGGCTGCTCGGCCGCTACGAACTCGCCGAGACGCACCTGTCCGAGGCCGTCGCGATCCTGAACCGGTGCGGCGACCAACTCGGCGCCGCCCGGGCCCTGTCCAACCTCGGCATCGTCTACGAACGTCTCGGCCGCGACGACGCCGCCGCGCACCAACGGGCCGCGCTCGCCGCCTACCGCCAGGCCGGCGACCGGTACGGCGAAGCATCTACGCTGGTGAACCTCGGCAACGCCAATACCCGCCCGGGCCATCTCGGCGAGGCGTACGACCAACTGCTTCGCGCCACTGCCCTGTTCCGCGAGGCCGGTGCCGCGGTCGGAGCGGCCAGCGCCCTGACGAACCTCGGCGACGTGTGCACCAGCCTCGGGCGGCACGACGAGGCGGCCGGGCATCTGTCGGCGGCACGCGACATCTTCCGCGCGGCCGGACACGTCTACGGCGAAGCCGTCGCGCTCACGAACCTGGGCCGGGTGCACGGCATTCGCGGCGACCACGCGCGGGCCATCGGCGACCTGACCGTGGCGATCCGCATCCTGCGTTCGATCGGGCATCGCTACGGGGAGGCGAGCGCACTCAACATCCTCGGTGAAGTACTGACGGCCGTGGGCCGTACCACCGAGGCCGTGGCCCGGCACGCCGCCGCGCTGTCGATCGCCACCGCGACCGGCGACCACGACGAACAGGAACACGCACACGAGGGCATCGCCCGCGCCCAGCGGGAGCCGCTACGCACGACAGGCAGGTGATCCAGACTCCGTCCGGGCCGATTCCGAACTATGCGGTAGGCGGCTGTCAGTTCCGGGCGGGTACGCCGATGGGCCGGGCCGCAAGGCCCGGCCCATCGGGGCCGCGCGTCAGATCGACGCGCTGACCTGTCCGGTCAGCTCAGCCGGTGAGCGAGACCGGTGGTGGCGGCGCCGTGCTCGTACGAGACGAGCAGCGACGTACCGGCCGGCAGACGCCCGCTCAGCGGCAGGACAAGGGTGTGGCTCTTGCTCAGCGTGGCCGTGGTCTGTGCCAGCACCCGCTCCCCGTCCCAGATGAAGACCCGGGCGGTGCCGCGCTGCTTCACCTGGAGGTCCACCGAGACCTTCGAGGAGGTCCGGACGACCTTCTTGATCTTGACCGTGTTGCCCGGTAGTGCCGCGTAACCACCCGGCGCCACTCCGTCCGAGACGGACTGCAGGATCGTCTGCGGTGATTCGACGCTCAGCGCCGCGGTGTCGGGCATGATCGGCGCCTTCGGCGCCGACGGCAGCGCCGGCAGACCCGGCAGGGTCGTGATGCCCCACCGCCACGGGTCGGCCCGCACACCGCTCCAGGTCGACCAGCCGACCCGGGTCTGCGCGGTCAGGTCCTGCGTGTCCGAGTCGTTCACCAGGATGTTCAGGCCCATCCGCGCCGGGTCGACGGCGTCCGGCAGCACGTCGAACGGCACCTTGACCTCGATTCGGTAACCGGTGTACGGGTTGCTGGTGACGACAGAGGCGATCTCGAGACCCGGTGCGGTCTCCGGGCCACCCTGGTGGTTGTCCCGCTCCCGGGCGAAGCACGGCGGGTTGCCGTTGGCCGGGTCGTCGGTCGTCGGGAAGAGCGCCACGTTGAACACCGTGGAGGTGTTCGCCGAGTTGCCTCGCGGGTCGATACCGAACTCGATGTTGTCGTTGCGGCGCGGACGCTTGCAGTCCTCGGGAGGCAGGACGGTGCCGAGTACGTCGTCGGTGATGGTGAAGATGGCGTACAGGGCATCGTCGGTGTAGGTGAGCTGCGCGGTGCCGGAGATGTCCTGCGGCGGTGCGTCGGTGCCCTCCCAGCGGGTGGAGATGTCGATGACCTCGCCGGTGTACTCACCCGGTGCGGCCGTGCCGTCGACGGACGGCGCGGTGGTGGCCCTCGGGATCGTGGTGACCGGCACCAGGTTGAACGCCCCCGGCTCGGTGGCGCTGCCACCGTGGTAGCTGGTCTCGATCCGCACCCGGTACGCGCCGTTGTCCGGCGCCCGGTTGGCGGTCGGCAGGGAGGCGTCGGTGTTGGTGACCGTGAAGGTCACCGAACCGCGGGCACCCGGCTGCAGCCCGGTGTACGGCAGTTGCTGCTCCGCCACCGAGAATCCGGCCGGCACGTGCAGCTTGACGGTTCCGGACTGGACCTGGGTGCTGTGGTTGGTCAGGTCGACCCGGACGCTGCGGGTGGCACCACTGGGGATGCTCAGCAGGGACTCGATGAGCGCGTTGAGCTGCTGGTTCTTGTTGCGCAACGTCCACTCACGGAAATCGGCGATCTCCGGCAGCGGCTCAAGGGTGCCCCGGACCGGAGCGGTCGCCTGCACCCGCGCACTGCTGGTGCCACTGCCGTCCTTGCGGCTGGTCATCGTGGCCTCGATGCGGAACCGCGTACCCACCTCGAGCTGCGCGGGCGGGGTGACCGTGAAGCTCTTCACGACCTGCTTGCGCGGGGTGAGCGTACCGACGTCGCCCTTGCCGCTCACCTTCCAGCCGGCCGGAACCTTCAGGGCGACCTTGGCACCCGGGACGGCCCGCTCGGCGTACAGGACCGTGTCCACGCGGATGGGCTGTCCGGCGAGGACCTCCCAGTTCTGCGGTCGTACGTGGATCTCGGTGCCGAGCGGCAGCCCACCGGGAGCGCGCAGGGTGGCGCCCTGGAGCGCCCCGGTGCCGGCGCCCACGTTGGGGTCCGGATACGGGGTGCGGCTGTCGATCAGGTTCAGCCGGTTGCAGCCGATGCTGGCCGGGTCGGTCGTCGGGAAGGCGCTGTTGCCCCAGCCCTGCGACACGTACTCCCGGCGGGCGAAGGTCTGGACCGTGTTCCACCGCTGGCCGTCGTGACGCGCCGACTCGTAGCCCTGCCAGGTGCCGAAGATGACGTCACTGGACTCGGTCGGCGTGAAGGTGGTCTCGCACGCGGGGCCGCTGCTGCCGGAGCCGCTGCCGCCGGTCTGGAAGATCCGGGAGACCCGCCAGGGCTTGAGCCCTTCCTTGGTGATCTGTTCCGGGAAGGCCTTCGGGTCGGCCGCGGCGTAGAAGGCCTCCACGGCCAGCATGGCGGCCTTCTGGTGGTTGCCGTGGTTGCCCTGGGTCGCGGAGGGGTTCATCGTGAGGATGACCTCGGGCTTGGTGGTGCGCAGGACCCGCACGATCCGGGACAGGGTCTCCTCGTAGCCCCAGACCTCCTCGGTCAGGGGAGCGCTGGCGGTGTACCAGAAGTCGAGCGCGTCCAGGTTGTAGATGTGGTCGATACCGGACCAGGCCACCGCCCGCCGCTCCTCGGCCTCCCGGAGGATGCCGAGTGCAGGGCCTTCCTCGAGGCCGACGGCATTCCCGCCGCCCTCACCGCGGGTGGTGGTGATGACGCCGGCCTTCATTCCCTGGTACTCGTTCCAGTACCCGAGCATGCCGAGTTGGCTGGCCTCGTCGTCGGGGTGCGCGCCGATGAACATGATGTCCAGGTCGACCGGCTTGTCGGACTTCTTGGACGGGCTCTTCGAAGTGGACTTGGGCGATGAGCCCTCGGGGTGGGCCTGAACCGGACTGGCCAGGCCCAGCGACAGCAGACCGCACATGGCGATCGTCGCTGTGGTGCGCCATCTCATGGGCATACCTCTCGTGGGGACGAGTGCTGCGTCTAGGGCGGCTACCGGCGGGCCGAAGGTCGACAGACGCGTGACTCGCGCCGGGCATCGATCGCGGACAGGTGTCCGCTGGAGACCGGGAACGGTCTCCGTGCGTCGTGGTTGCTAGACGGTGGTGGTGCGCGTGCCGTCGCAGACTGGGCGGTACGCGCGATGGGGGATAGCGGCTGGTCAACGTAGAGGTGATCAACCGGAAGGCCTTCGGGCGGTAACGCTAGGGATGCGTCAGATACATAGTCAAGAGTTTCCGGCGACTTTCTTCCTTCTCTGAAGAAACGATTGCGCTGAGGACGGTACCTGTGGCGGTCCCGCCACCCGAGTCGATAAGAAAGGTTTGCCCGGCTTGGAGCCTTTTTGGTAGCTGGGGTCGATGTCCCATGCGCCGGTAGGACTGACGTGCGTCGAGATAATTCCGTTACTTGACGCCGCCTTTTCTTCTCAGTAGGAAGGAAGCGTGTCCAAGCAAGCGCCGACCAGTCCGGTCAGTCGCGAACGCTCCCGGGAGATCAAACGCCTCTCGGTGATCGTGGCCGCCCGGCAGGCGCGGCTGCTGTCCCGAGTGGACCTGACCGAGACGACCGGCCTCCCCGCAGCCACCGTGACCGCACTCGTGCGGGAACTCATCGCCGAGGGCTACCTCATCGAACGGGGACCGGGTGCTGCCACCACCGGGCGACCCCGGGAGATGCTCGAGTTCAACCCACGCGCCGAACTCGTCGCCGCGGTCTCACTCGAGCCTCCGCGGATCAGCTGCGAGATCGCCGACAGCGAAGGCGTCCTCATCGCGCACCGCACCGCGCGGCTCGGTGACGACGTGGTCGACACCATCTGCACGTTCGTCCTCGAACTGGTCGGCAGCAACCTGCCGGCGCTGCGTGGGGTCGCGATCGCCGTGCCCGGGGTCTCCACGAACGGTGCGGTACGACTCGCACCGTCGGTGGGACTGGTCGATGCGTGGCCGATCGGCGAGTCGGTGCAGCGGCGGCTCGGCGTACCCGTCGTCGTCGACAACGACGTCAACCTCATGGCTGCCGGCGAGTGCGTCTCCGGCGCCGGGGCGGACGTCACCGACCTGCTCCTGATCCACGTGGCCGACGGCATCGGCGCGGGACTCGTCCTCGACGGCAAGGTCCGCCGGGGCGCCAGCGGCGCGGCGGGCGAGGTCGGCTTCCTACCCCTGGACAGCGCACCGAGACGCAGCAACCGCGGTGTCGGCGAGTTCGAGGCCCGGTGGTCGGCGAACGCCATCGCGAAACGGGTGGTCGCCCTGCATCCGGGACGCCGACCCGAGTCGCCGGTACGGGAACTGATCCAGCTGGCCGCCGCGTCCGCACCGGCCCGCGACTATCTCGACGAGGTCCTCGACGCCTGGGCCAGGCTCATCCTCTCCTGCGCCTGTGTGGTCGATCCGGGACTGGTGCTGCTCAGCGGCGCCGCCGCCGAGCTTGACGACGCGCGCCTCGCCCAGATACAGAGCCTCGTCTGCGCCGGGACTCCGGCTCCCACCCAGGTACGCCGAGCCACCCTCGGTGACCAGGCGGTGCTGCATGGAGCGATCAGCTACGCGCTTTCGGCCACCTTCCCCCTGCCCCTGCTGCCCTGACCGGGAGCCTTCACCACCCTCGAAGCCGGAACCACGCTGGTGGTCCGTGCCGGACAGATCGCGACGGCCACCCTCTCGTCCGCGGGAGAAGATCCCGTCCCTGCCGGGCACGGATCCTCCCGGTGCGGGTGCGTCGGATGTCGTCGGGTTGGGCTATCCTCGCCCGCGTGGATGATGGCATCTGGGACCAGGACTCCGACGCTTCCCTGGTTATCCGTACCGACTTCTCCCGTTCGCAGGAATGGGAAGAGATTCAGGTAGCGATCGCTGAACCGCAGACGAAGGAAGGGTTCACGGCGTTCGTTGCATTCGTCGATGACCGCGCCTTCGAGAACATCACGCCGCCGCAACTGGTGGAGATGGTGCCCGCAGACAGCGATCACGCCGTCGCTTTCCTCGTCGACGAAGAGACGCTCACCCACCCGGACCGCCCGATCCTGGTGGTGAACCTCGACGACGAAGATGACGAAGACGACGAGGACGAAGACGACGAGGACGACGACGAACAGGGCCAGGGGCCTCAGTACTCTGCCACGTTCCGAGTCGTGCCGTCAGAGATGTGGTCGGTGCAGAACAATCTCACGATCGCGAACATGGACTGGGAGGATTTCGCCGAGAACGTCGACGGCGACGGCATCTTCCGCGGCTTCAAGTAGCACCCCACTATGGTGCGCGCCAGGGTAATACGGCCCACGCTTGAGGTCAGCGACTGCGAGAGGCGGGCAGCCGCCACATAGCTGACGTCCGAGGAATTGAACGCGAAGATGAACGTGTCGATCGGGGAGCGGGCACTCTCTTCCTGCATGCCCCAGTAATACCGGCCGTTTCACGTGCGCTTGTCCCTGGCCGCCTTCCGACCATGGTGAACCACCCTGGTCACAGCACTACTAGCCGCACCCGGACAAAGGCGTCGGGTCAGGTCCGCTTGCGGCTCGCGATCTCGTCAGCGAGCTGCTGCACGCGGGCGGGGTCCGCGTCCCTGGCAAGGGCGACGTAGTGGTCCATGACGGCCGGCCGGTAGCGCACGGGCAACGTCTGTCCTGGGGAGAGTCGGGTGAGCTCGGTGATCGTGAGGTCTTCGTCTGCGATGCCGCGAAACGAGGTGCCGTCGGCGGTCTCCACGTCGAACATCAGGACCACGCGTGGACTGCCATCGTTGCTTACCTCTCGCCAATCGACGAGAACGCCGAGCGCAAGCGTCCCCGTACGCAGTTCCGCATTGCGCTTCTGTGCATCTCTGCTGAGGAGCGGGTTCGGCGCGATGCCCGGGAAGTCGGGTCCGACGCCGAGCGATTCCCGACTCAGGTCGGGCCTGAGCTGCGCCACCAGGTCGTTGAGCTTGTTCTTCCAACCGAACATCCTGACACCTTTCTCACGCCGGTGCCGGAATCTCGGCCTGGCGCTTCGTCCTCACCGCGATCATAGGTCGCTGGTCATTAGGGGCACCCGCCGCCAGGTGGGTGCCCCCAGGATCGGTAGGGGAGCGGCCGGAGGCCACCCTTCGGGCGACCGGTGCCGGGCGCGGCCGGTCAGCCCGGCCGGATACAGGGATCGGCGACCGTGGTGGCCGAGGTCCGCGCGGCCTGGCCGTCCACACCGGTTGCTTGTACCCACCACGTCACCGTCGCCGTCCGGAGCCGCTGCACTGTGGCCCGCGCCGAGCTTCCCTGTCCGGTCATGGCCCGACTCGCCGTACGGCCACCCGCCGGTCTCCAGTACACCTGCGCCGCCTCGACTGTGGTGCTGCCGGTGGCGTGGACGACCAGGTTGTAGCTGTCCGCGCCGCAGCGCACGTGCGCGTCGGCCGAGACAGTGAACGGCGCGACCAACCGCGCCGTGGCCGAGGGTCGGGGCGCCGCCGGGCGTGGGGTGCTCGGCCGGACCGGACTCGGCCGCACCGTGGTCGGCCGTACTGTGGTCGGTCGGAGCGCTGTCGGGCCTGCGGTGGGCGGGGTGGTCGGCGTGGGCGGTGGTTCCGCACCGACGGTCCCACCGTCCTGCCGGGGCGCAGGTGCCCCACCGGAGACGCCGTCGGTGTCGTCCCCTCGCCGGCCCGCCGGGTCCGCCGCCCCGGCAGGCCCCGTCGGCCCGTCGGCCGGTACGCCGGCGACAGTCACCCGGTCGCCGATGAGCGGCCCGGGCGTGAGCGCCCAGACACCGGCGCCGACCAGGAGCGCCCCCAGGAGGGCGGTCGCGGCCACCCGACGTCGCCGACGCGACCTCGCGGACGCCTGACGACCGGAAGACCCTGCGGTACGCGCACCCCCGCCTCGGGTCGGCCCGCCGCGACGGGCCGTCGGCTGGTCCGCCTCGGCAGCGGTGTCGTCGCCCGCCTCCACGCCCTGCCCCGCCCCACCGGCAGATTCCCCGGTCCGCACCGCCACCTTCCCCGACGAGGAGCCCTCCGCCGCGTCACCGGAGCCGTCCCCCGACGAACCCTGGGGGGAGACACTCTCCGACGGGTCCCCGGACGAACCGCCCCCCGACGAACCCTCCGGGGAGACACTCTCCGACGGCTTGCCGGACGAACCGGCGCTCACCGGATCGCCCGGCGAGACGTCCTGCACCGTCTCCCCGGGCGAGACCGCATCGGTGCCGTTCTCGGCTGTCTCGGAGGTGGTCGGGTCCGGCCACGACGCGTCAGCGGCGACGAGGAACGCCGGTGCCGTGTAGGCCGACAGCAACGCCGCCGGACTTAGCTGGTCCCGCCGGAGCAGTCCGCACCGCCCACAGTCGTCGACGTGCCGGGCGACCCGTTTCCGCAGGGTCGGGGTGAATCGGCCCTGCCAACCCGCCACCAGGTCCGCCAGAGCCGGACAGTCCCGGGCACCGCCGCGCGCCACGAGCAGAGCGCCGAGCGCCCGCTCCAACTGAGAGCGGGCCCGAGACAGACGGGCGTGGGCGTGGTTGGCGGGCAAACCGAGGGCCGCGCCGATGTCGGCGGACGACAGATCGTGGCGGATCGCCAGGTGGACCACCTCGCGGTCACCGGGGCTGAGGGACGCCGCAGCGGCGTGGACGAGAGCGCGCACCTGGTCGGCATTGACACCCACCCCCGGGTCCGGCAGGTCAGCGACCGGGTCGTCGGTCTCTCCCCACGGCCTGGAACGGGCCCCCTCGCGAAGGTACCGCAGGCACTCGTTACGCACGATCGCGTACAGCCAGGGACGAAGACGGTCAGGATCGCGCAGTTGATCCATACGCCGGCCGGCGACGAGGAACGCGTCATGAAGGGCGTCGGCGGCGGCCTCCGGCTCGTGCACTATCGCCCGGGCGTACGTGTGCAGCCGGTCGGCGTAGCGCCGGTACACGCCCTCCAGCCCGGCCGGGTCACCCCGGCGTACCGCCTCGACCAGGCTCCTGTCGTCCTGAGCCGCCGTATCCATCCCTGCTCCCGCCCCCCGTCGACGGTTCCATTAGAGCGAAGCGGAAAAACTTCTGGACTTTTCTGTTGGCATCCCGACCCTCGGCTGCTCCCACCGGTGTCACCGCATCACCGACATCGAGGAGACACCGATGACACCGACACGTCCCGTCCACCGGCGGGCACCCGTCCGCCGCCTGCTGACCGCCGCCGTGGTGGCCACACTCGCCGGTGGGCTCGTCACGTCCACCCCGCTGGACGCCGTCGCCGCGCCCACCCCCGGCGGCCCGGCCACGGCCTCCGGCCCCACCGTGGCGCCGCCGCTGGCCTTCCGGGTCGACCCGGCACTGTCCGCACCCCGCCTACCGATCGACCCGGTGGGTCGGCTCGGAACCGACCGGGAGCTCGGGGTGGTGGCGGGGCCGAGCGGGTCCCCCGCCGGGCTGGTCCTCGACGAGGTGATGGTGCGGGTCGCCGACCAGGCCGAGTTGGACGCCTTCCTGACGCGCTGGGGCGGACAGGTCCTCGACTCGTTCGCCCCGGACGACCAGGGGCAGGACCACCTGGTCCGGGTGGACGCCGACCGGGCCGACCCGGCCGGGCTGGTCGGTGACCTGCTCGCCGCCGAGCCCCGACAGTCCGGCGAGTACCGGGTCGGTGACGAGCGGGCACTGCGGCTGCTCGCCCTGGCCGCAGCCGAGTGGCGAGTCGGCACCGAACTCGTCCTCGACTGGCTGGTGGAGCCGACCGGCATCACCGACGGCGAGGTCTTCGAGGCGCCCGACTTCGCGCACAACGTCTTCGACTGGTCGTTCATGCGGGCCGGGGGTGCGATGGACACCGGCGTCGCGCCCGCCTGGCAGCTCCTCCAGTCCAAAGGTCGGCTGACCAAGCAGGTGAAGTACCTGGTGCTCGACGGTGGGTTCACCCACAACCCCGACTTCCCGGACAAGGTGTCGCTGCACACGGTGGAGTGGGGCAAGGCCAACACCAACGACTGCACCGGGGGTACGCCCTGCCCGTGGCACGGCACCGACGTCGTCCTCGCCGGCATGGGCCGGGTCGACAACGACTACGGCACCGCCGGACCGGCCGGACCCGTGGTCAAGGAACTCGTCGCGGTTCGCAACGGCATCGACTACTGGACGGTGCTGCGCCGGCTGGAGAAGGTCGCCGAGGCGACCCACCCGGACGTGGTCAATCTCAGCTTCACCCGCGACGTCGACCTCGGCAAGTCCCACGCGCGTACCTGGACCGACCGGCGGATGAAGAACGTGCGGGACACCGGCGCGTTGATCGTCGCCGCCGCCGGGAACAACGGTGTGGACGTCGACGGCGACACCCTCTACGTACCCTGCGAGAGCACCCACGTGATGTGTGTGGGCGGTATGCGGGACACCGCAGCGGTGGCGGGCGGGTCGAACTACGGCACCAGCGACCACACCCGCTCGGTCGAGATCTACGGTCCGATGTGCGTCAGGGGTCTCGCCGACCCCGGGAAGCCGGGGAACAACACGACCCGCGCGAACGCCTGTGGCACCAGCGTCGCCGCACCGTTTGTGGGTGGGGTCGCCGCCCTGGTGCTGGCCGCCGATCCCACCCTCACCGCCACCGAGGTCCGGGACATTCTCAACGACACCGCGCACGTCGGTGGACTGGGCGCCAAGGTGACCGGCAGCCAACGCCGGATCGACGCCCTGGGCGCGGTCGCCGAAGCGCTGGGAGTGAAGGTCGGCAAGCCGACGGTGACCATCAGCACCCCGAAGACGGGTCAGCAGTTCGGGGTGGGGCAGACGGTGGACCTGTGGGGCTCGGCAACCGACTTCCTCGGCAAGGAGATCCCACTGACCTGGACCAGCAGCATCGACGGCCTGCTGGCCCAGGGGTCGCAGACCTTCGCGACGCTGTCGGCCGGTACCCACGTCGTCACCGCCACCGCCACCGACAGCCTGGGCCGCACCGGCTCCGCCGCGGTGACCGTCACGGTGGTGGACAGCCCGACGACGGTGGCGGTCATCTCGCCGCCGGTGGGATCGACCCTGCCCGCCGGGCAGTCGGTCGGTCTGGTCGGCACCTCTCACGACCCCGACGAGCCCGGGTCGGTACCCGACTCGCAGGTGTCGTGGACGGTGCGGCGCGGCAACACCGTGGTGTTCCAGAAGAACGGCCACCAGGCACTCCTGCCGGCGGCCACGGTCACACCGGGCTCGTACACGGCGACCTTCACGGCGGACGGCGTCAGCGCCCACCGCGCCTTCGCAGTCGTGGCGGCACCGGCCGGGAAGACCACGCCGACGGCCACGATCACCGCCCCGGCACAGGCCCTGACGCTGACCACTGACGACGGCACTCCCCGGACGGTCGCCTTCGCCGGTACCGGCACCGACGCCGAGGACGGGGCGATCAGCGGGATGCGTCTGCGGTGGACCGCGTACGGCGACGGGGGTGTCAAGAAGGTGCTCTGCCAGGGCAGCGCCGTGCCCACCGGCGGCCCGGTCGACGACGTGGTGCTGCCGAAGAGCTGCTCCGGTCTCACCGCCCCGCTGGGCCTGTTGGACAGCGGGACCACGGTCACCACCTGGGTGGTGTGGCTGGAGGTGTTCGACTCCTCCGGTCTGGTCGGGGTGGACTCCGTGCCGATCCGAATCGAGTCGGTCACTCCCTGACCCCGGCTGCGATACCACCTGCTCCCGGTGGCGTGTCCCGTGTCGCTCCGGCGGCGCGGGACACGCCCGCTACGGCCCGGGGAGGCAGGGCGTGGACATCTACCGGCGCGCACGGTCCACCGGTAGGGAACTGCATCGTCGTCAGCCGCCGTTGTCGACCCGGCCACAGTGATGCGCCAAGGGCCCGTCGGTGGCCACGAGCGCGGGAACCTACCGGTACGCCGCAGCCAGCCGAACGAAGCCCTCATCCAGCGTCACCTGTGGTGACCAGCGCAGTGCCTCTCGGGTCCGGCTCTGGTCGAACCAGTGCGCGGTGGACAACTGCTCGGCCAGGAACCGGGTCATGGGCGGCTCGTCGGTGCGCCCCAGCGTCGACCACAGCCACTCCACTGCGGAGCCGCCGGCCTTCGCTGCCGCCACCGGCACCCGGAGTCTCGGTGGCGCCGCCCCGGCGGCGACGCAGATCCGCTCGACGAGTTCGCACACCGTCCGTGGCTCGCCGTTGGTGACGACAAAGGCCTTCCCGTGTACGTCCGTCTCGGGCACCCGGTCGAGCGCGGCGACGAGGGCGTCGACGGCGTTGTCCACGTACGTGGTGTCGATCAGGGCGGTTCCCTGGCCGACCAGTGCCAACCGGCCGGCCTGGGCCCGCGCGACGATGCGCCCCACCAACTGGGTGTCACCCGGTCCCCAGACCAGGTGGGGGCGGATCGCCACCACGGCGAAGTCGGGCGAGTCGGCGGCCAGCGCGAGCAACTCCGCCGAGGCCTTGCTGCGGGCGTAGTGTCCCCGGGCCCGCTCGGGGTCGGCGGCGCCGGCGTCGACGCCGACCAGACCGGTGCCATGGTGAGCGACCGACGGCGAGGACACGTGCACGAATCGGGTCACCCCGGCTGCCCGGGCGGCGGCGAGCACGGTGGCCGTACCGCCGATGTTGATGTGCTCGAACTGTCGCCACGGGCCGGTCATCGACACCTTCGCGGCCAGGTGGACGACGGCGTCGACCCCCTCCGCAGCCGCCCGGACGGCTTCCGGATCGGTGATGTCGCCGTGGCGCTCGTCGACCCCGACCAGGCCGCTGGGTCGACGTTGCAGGACGCGGACCTCGTCGCCCCGCCTCCGCAACGCGGTGGCAGTGGCGCCGCCGAGCATGCCGCTGGCACCGGTGACCAGGACTCTCACAGTCCGCTCACCCTCCCGCCGGCGAGCACTCGTTCCGCCCAGTCCCGTAGCCGCGTGCGGTCGATCTTCGAGTTGTGGCGGATGTCGGTGGGCAGGGACGGGACCACCAACACGGCCGCGACCGGCGGCACGGCCGCGGCGCGTACCGCGTCGGTCAGTTCCCGGCTCGCCAGTCGCGCATGGCGGGTTGCGGGCAGGGTCTCGGCGACGACCACGACCTTCGCCACTCCGGGCGGCCCCACACCGACCACTGCGGCGCGCGCGATCTGCGGCACCGATTCGACCTGCTGCTCGATCCCGACCGGGGCGAGCACGCCGTCGGAGGTGAGCAGGATGTGGGCCAGCCGACCCTGCACCCACAGCCGGCCTTCGGGATCTAGGTAGCCCACGTCGCCGGTGCGGTGCCACCCGGGATTGCGGGAACTGTCCCGTTCGGTCAGCCAGAGCCCGTCGTACCGATCCTTCACATGCCCGGCCCTGACCAGGATCTCGCCCGTCAGCCCAGGAGCACCACCAGGGTGCTCGGACGGCGTACCGGTCGAGTCCAGCGCAGCGATCGCCACCTCGACGCCCGGCAGCGGCCGGCCGACGCACACACCGTCACCCGGCTCGGCCTCGACGATCTCGTCGAGGGTGATGTCGGTGACCGGGAGGACCTCGGTCATCCCGTAGGGGGTGTGCGGCTGCGCCTTGGGCATCAAGGCCCGCGTCTGGGTCAGCAGCGCGGCGGGCACCGGCGCGCCCGCGCTCAGCAGCAACGTCACGTTCTCCAACGCGGTGCGCTGGCGATCGTCCACCCCGTCGCCGGTGTCGACCACGTTGCGCAGCGCGGCCGGTGACGCGAACACCGCCGAGGCGTCGACTGCGGCCACCGCCTCGGCGAGAGCGGCGGCGGTCAACGTCCGTGGGGCGGTGACCTTCATGTCCGGGATCGCCGACGGGGTGCCGAGAGCCGGTCCGAAGAGTGCGAACGGCGCGAAGGCCGCCACGATTCCGTCGTCGGCGGTCACTCCGAGGCCGAACAGCGCGTCACGCATCGCGGCGAGTTGGCGATGGGTGTAGACCACACCCTTCGCCGGCCCGGTCGAACCGGACGTGAACAGCACGGCCGCGTCGTCGTCCGGCTCTGGCGCGGCCGGAAGGTCCCGGACGTCGGCACCGAGACGGGCGAGCTTGCCCAGGGTGAGCGCGCCCATCACGGCGGCGCCAGGTCCGGCCCCGAGAGGCCTTCCGGGCCACCGCAGGGCGCGGGCGAGGGCGAGCCCGGGGCCGACGGCGACGAGGTGCGCGGGGTCGGCGCTGCGCAGCGCCCGGCTCATGCCGCCCAGTCCCAGCCCGGGATCGGCTACCACGATCACCGCACCGATGCGAAGGCACGCGTAGACGGCGGCGGTCAGATCGGCGCCGGGCGGTACGAGCAGTGCCACCCGATCGCCGCGACGCACGCCGGAGGCCGACAACCCGGCCCCGATCTCCCGAATGCGTCGCCACAACAACGACCAGCTGATCTGCCGACCGTTCTTCGCCAGCTCCACCAGAGCGACCGACCGGTCCTCGGCACGCTCCGCCAACGCCGCCCACAGTGGACGCCACGGCACCGCCGGTTCCGGCGACGCGTTCGGCTCGGCGGGCCGGTGGTCCAGGTCGACCAGCCACTGGGCGACCGCACCGGCGACGTCAGCGTCCTCGGCGAGCAGGTGACCCGCGCCTTCGAACCGGTGCAACTGGGCATGCGGCAGCCGGCTTCGCAGGTCACGCAGGTGCACCTCGCCGAAGACCGGGTCGCGTGGCCCCCACAGCAGCAGCGCCGGTATCCCCGCCAGCGTGTCCAGACGCTGCGCGACCTCTTGCAGCGCCTGCCAGCTCGGATGTTCAGGCCCGAGCGGGATGTCCGCGACGAAGCCGCCGATCGCCGCCCGTCGCTCCACACCGCGGTACGGAGCGAGATAGCCCGCTCGGACAGGCTCCGGCAGCCACGGGTTCGCCAATGCGAGGGTGGCCTGCAGGAACGTCTGCGTCCGCACGGTCACCGCCGGCAACACGCCGGGCAGCCGGGCCAGGCGAATCAGGGCGGGCGCCGGCGACCCACTCGGCTGGTGCACCGCGGTGTTGGTCAGCACGACACCACGTAGCTGATCCCGGTGACGCAGCGCCCAACCCAACGAGATGGACCCACCCCAGTCGTGCCCGACGGTGACGACCGGCCCGGTGATACCGAGCGCGTCGGTGACCGTGGTGAGGTCGTCGATCCGCTGCGCCAGCCCGCGTACGGTGCCAGTGCGCTCCGAGAATCCCATGTCCAGGTGGTCCACGGCGACCACCCGCCACCGCGGTGCGTCAGCCCGTTGGAACCGGGCCAGCAGGTGCCGCCACAGGTACGACCAGGTGGGATTGCCGTGCACGCACAGCAGCGTCCCCACGGGTTGGATCGCGCTGTCCGAGTCGGCAGCGGCGGTGTCCAGGACATGCCAGGTGCGCTGCACGCCCTGACTGTCCGTTGCCGTGACCCACCGGGACCAGGCACTGTCCAGACCGGGCAAACCGAGCGGCGGCCCTTCCTGCCGGCTGCTCACCACACGATCTCCAGGGCGCACGTGTTCAGGCCCGAGCCGACCCCCATGCACAGCACCCGGTCACCGGAGTGGAGTGATCCCGCGTGGTGGGCCAAGGTCATCGGTAGCGATGCCGGGCCGACGTTGCCCCACAGCGGGAACGTCGCCGGGACCCGCCGAGGGTCGAGGCCGAGCCGCCTGACGACGCCACGCGTGTGGGCCGCCGAGACCTGATGCATGACGTAGAGGTCCATGTCCTGCCAACCCCACGACCGCGCATCCGCCCAGGTCGCCTCCGCGAGCTCCACACCCGCGTCGAGGAGACCCTTCGCATCGGTACGCATCCGCGTGTTGTCCCCGACGCACAGCTCGTGATGCTGGGTGGCCGCCCTGCTCACACCGCCGATCAGCCGATGCTCCTGGTGATGGCTGCCGGCGGCGCCCAACACCATCGCGGCCGCGCCGGAGCCGAGGGTCAACGTGGCGAACTGCTCCCGGACGTCGTCGCGGGTGGAGTCGGATCGACGTAACCGCTCGATGGTCACCTGCTGGGCCTCGCGGGAGCTTTCGCCCGCCACGATCAGCGCGTACCGGATCTGCCCGGCGTCGATCATGTTGGCCGCGACCTGGATCCCGTTGACGAATCCGAGGCAGGCGTTGGCGATGTCGAAGTTCAAGGCCGACGGTGGCAGGTCCAGAGCGTGGTGGATCGCGACCGCGGTCGAGGGCTCCAGATGCGCGCGGGACACCGACGTGTTGATCAACAGGCCGACGTCACGCGCGTCGACACCGGCTTCCGACAGTGCCTTGGCGCCGGCCGTTGCCGCCGCCTCGGCGAATCCGAAGCCCTCCGGCCACCACCGTCGTTCCTGAACTCCGGCGATCCGCTGAAGCATCCCTGGGCGCAGTCTCAGCCGCCGGAAGGTCTCGCTCAGCTGCTCGTCGAACTGATCAGAGGTGACGATGACCGGCGCCTCCAAAGCCGTAACCGACAGTATCGCCGTGTTCGCGTAGCGATACTCAGCGTTGCCATGCGTCATCCAGCCTCCGCCCGTCGCCCACCCTGAGGGCTCGAAGCTATCCACTCGGCCCCCCCGCGCACCAACGGTCAGTCGGCATCGCGGCGAACGTCACTCGCCCGCGCACGCCCGTCGACAGGCCGCGGCCCGCCAGTTCACCTGCGGGCGGCGACGTCGACCCGCAGGTGCACATGCTGCACCCGGCCATTATGTCGGGCGGGCTTGTCTCGCCCACGGCTCTGTCTCGCATTCGGCGGTGACGAGGGGGCCGGTTGGCCTGCTCTACAAGGTGACCGGCAGCCCGACCAGTTCGGCGCTGTCTCGCCACAGGCGATCCCGTACGTCGTCGCGGCGGGCCAGCTCGGATGGGGAGGTCCAGGTGAGCTGCCCTCGCACGAGCCGTGCGTAGTAGGCGCCGACGGGCGGCACCGTGCGGCCCGAGGCGATGTCGGCCAGCGCGCCGCCGGCCGCCGCGACGGTGTTGAATCGGGGCATCAGTGCCCGCAACGGGGTGCCGAAGCGCCAGATGAGGCGGACCGGGGGCGGGGTGTTGCGCAGGAGGCCCGTACCCGGGGTCGGGCCCGGGTCGAACGCGACGATCCGCAGCCGTGACGCCTCCGGCTGGGCGGCGAGGCCCCGGACGGTGAGGATGTTGCAGAGCTTGGACGAGGCGTAGGCCCGGCCGCCCGCCGCGCGGGCCTGCTCGTCGCGTTGTGGATCCCGTTCCGGGTTGGCCAGCAGCCGGGCGTCGGCGTGGTGGGGCGGGGTACTGCTCAGCATGGTCCTGACAGTCGGGTCGTGCGTGCCGCTGGTGGTCAGCGCGACAACGGCACCAGATGCGAGCTGGGGCAGCAGTAGCCGTAGCAGGAGGTAGTGGGCGAGGTGGTTGACGGCGAAGGTCGTCTCGAAGCCGTCCACCGTGCGCTCGTCGCCGGAGGTCAGGCTGACACCCGCGTTGAGCACGAGCGCGTCGACTTCCGTCGACCCGAGCCGGTCCCGCACCGCGGTGGCGAAGGAGCGGACGCTGTCGAGCCGGGCCAGGTCCAGCGGGTACGTCTCGACGCCCGCCGGCCCGGCGCCCCGCGCGCCGAGCAACAGCCTGGTGCCGGTGGACTTCGTCAGCTGGCCCAGGGCGTACGCACCGAGGCCGGACGTGCCTCCGGTCATCAGAATGGTCTTCATGGTGCTGCTCCAGTCGGGTGGTCGGAGAGGCAGGGAGCTTGCGAGACGAGGCGTGGACCTGCACGCCGACGAGGGCGCCGTGGCCGAGGCCACCCGAGACCTTCAGCAGTCGATCGGTGAACTGCTCGGTCGCGCCCAGCAGGCAGCCAGAGTCCGCGTCGACATTGACGTGCGAACGCTCATCGCGCTGATAGCCGGTGCCGCCCACGCGATCGGGTACGTCAGCCAGGATTCCGCAGTAGAGAGCCGCGTACTGGCGGTGACTTTCGACGGCCTCCGCCCACCGCTGTCGCCCTGAGAGGCGGCGGCAGGGCGTCGGCACTGCACGCCACCGGGCGGTGTTGTGGCGGATCATCGAGGCCGCGAGCGGTCGTTCACATGAGGGCGCACCTACTTGGTGTCGATGGTGAACGTGCCGGAACTGTCAGCGGCCTGCTTCTCCCATGCCTGCCAGGACGTCGAGTCCAGACCGAGGACGTCGAGCAGGTAGGCGGAGACGGCGTCCGCGACGAGTGCGACACGGGCGGGGTCTTCGTCGGTGGTCTCCTTGACGGCCTCTCCGGCGACCCCGCCCAGGGTGTGCTCGCCGTCGGAGATACTGAGCAGCCGCTTCGGTGCCGGGCTCAGGTGGTAGGCGTCGGTGAACCAGTCGGGGCCGCGGGTGGACATGGCGGACTGGTCCTTGCCCCCGGCGACCACAAGGGCCGGGGTCGTCATCGTGGCGTAGCCGGGGCGCATGAACGGTAGGTGCGCCACGGCGAACGGGGTCAGGCTGTCGCCGGTGCCGGTCGCGGCGATGAGCGCGCCGGCCTTGACCGCAGGGTGGGAGTAGTCCTCACCCGGCGTGCCGGCGGCGTCCAGGACGCGGGCACCTAGCAGCGCTCCGGCGGTCTGTGCGCCCCAGGAGTGCCCGACGATCGCGATGCGCGTGTGGTCCGCTCGGGCGGGCAGGCCGCCAACCTGGTCGAAGATGTCGCCGAGGTGGTTCAGGATGGCGTGCAGGTCCGCGATTCGCACGCGCCAGATGCCGGCGAAGCGGGGGTCGTCGAAGCCGATGCGGTTGCGGCGGGAGTCCAGGTGGGTGGGCTGCACGACGATGAACCCGGCGGCCGACCACCGTTCGATGAGTGGCTCGTACCCGTCCATCGACCAGGCATTGCCGTGGGAGAAGACGATGACGGGCAACGTGTCGCCCTCGATGGGCGCGGTGACCTTGACCTGAAGCGGGATGCTGCGGCCGGTGGTGGGCACGGTGAGTGGCTTGACCGAGACGATCTGGCGGTTAAGCGGCATAGCAGGCATGAGTGCCTCCAGTGCGGGTCGTGGGTTTGCTAGGTTTGACGGAACGTCGTTCCGCAAAGTTAGCGGAACATTGTTCCGCCAACAAGGGGGGTGCGGTGTCCGACACAATCGGTGTGCGCCAGGCAGGTGCACGTCGCAGCCGCGAGGCGGTGCTGACGGCGGCGGCCGCAGCGTTCGTCGAGCAGGGTGTGCAGGCCCCCGTCCGCGACATCGCCGGTCGCGCAGGTGTGGGAGTGGGAACGGTGTACCGGCACTTTCCGACGAGGGCGGATCTGGTGAGTGCCGTCTATCGCCACCAGGTCGACGACTGCACCGCCCTGGCCGCGCACCTGCGGCAGCAGCCGATCCCGGCCGTGGACGCTCTGGATCGGTGGATCACGGCCTTCGTCGATTTTCTGGTGACCAAGCATGGTCTCAGCGTTGCCCTGGGCTCGAACGACCCGAGCCTGGCCAAGCTCCACGCGCTGGTGCTCGACGAGCTTGTGCCCGCGTGCGAGACGCTGCTGGCGGCGAGCCAGGAGGCCGGGGAGATCGACCGGCAGATCACCGCGTACACGCTGCTGCGAGGCATCGGCAACCTGTGCATCCTCGGGCCGGACTACGACAGGGGTGACGCCAAGCAGATGGTCGCCCGCCTCCTGGCCGGCTGCCGCAGATCCGACGCACCCGCGCCACCGGCACCCTCTTCGACCTGATGCGGTGAGCCGGAACGCGACGATCGGTTCGCGGGCGGCGATCGACTTGCCCGCGAAAGGAGCTTGCCCGTGCGCCGTGCGACAGGCCTGTCACCGCCCTCGCGGATGCTTGCCCTATCGCCACTGGAGCGTGCGGATCGTGCGCGCGACACTGAGGAAGAACCGCCCGTCCCGGCGCATCGCACGCCCAGAACCACCAGGAGGAGCGTCGATATGACCGACCTGATGAAGGCCGTCGTGCTCGCCCGTTTCGGAGGGGCCGATGCTTTCGAATTGCGCGACGTCTCCGTGCCGCGAGTCGAATCCCGCCAGGTGCGGGTACGCGTCCATGCGACCGCCGTCAACCCACTCGACTATCAGATCCGTCGTGGCGACTACGCGGATCACGTGCCGTTGCCCGCGATCATCGGGCACGACATCTCCGGCGTGGTCGAGGAGGTCGGGTCCCACGTGACCGAGTTCCGCGCCGGCGATGCGGTGTACTACACCCCCCAGATCTTCGGCGGCCCCGGCTCCTACGCCGAGCAGCACGTCACCGACGTCGACCTCGTCGGCCGGAAGCCGGAAAACCTCACACACCTGGAGGCGGCGAGTCTGACCCTCGTCGGCGGCACGGTCTGGGAGGCCCTGGTGACGCGAGCTCAGCTCACCGTGGGAGAGACTATCCTCATCCATGCGGGTGCGGGCGGCGTCGGCACGATCGCGATCCAGGTCGCGAAGGCGATCGGCGCACGCGTGATCGCCACCGCGAAAGCCAGCGACCACGAGTTCGTACGCTCTCTCGGAGCCGATGCGGCGATCGACTACACGTCGACGGACTACGTCGACGCCGTAGCCGAGATGACGCGAGGCGAGGGCGTCAACGTCGTCTTCGACACGATCGGCGGCGACACGCTCACACGAAGCCCGCTGACGCTTGCCGACTTCGGGCGCGTCGTCAGCATCGTCGACATCGCGCAGCCGCAGAACCTCATCGAGGCGTGGGGCAAGAACGCCGCCTATCACTTCGTCTTCGCACAACAGAACCGAGGCAAGCTGGACGCGCTCACCACGCTGGTCGAACGCAGTCTCGTCAAGCCGGTCATCGGCGCGACTCTTCCGCTCGCTCGCATGGGCGAGGCTCATGAACTACTGGAGAACAGGCGGTCGTACGCGCTCCGCGGCAAGGTCACGATCGATGTGGCGGGCGAAACCGTTGCGCTTCCCCCTCGCATCTCGTAACAGCGGTTCCGGCCCATGCCGGCCAGGGGGTACGTCAGAAGCTGCTGACCAGCTTCACGAACGCCTCGTCGATCATGGCGGGGTCGGTGGCGTCGTAGGCCTTACCCGACGACGCTTTGGCGATCCTGTCCAGGGTGGCGAAGTCCGACTCCCGGTCGAAGGCGATGCAGAACACCTTCACCGGACGCTGCGGGTCCAGGGCGACCTCGTCCAGCAGGCGGGCCAGGTCGTTGTCCTTGGTGTACTCGTTCTTGCCGTCGGTCAGCACGACGATCGCGTTGATCCGCTGCGGGTCGTACCGGTCGAGTAGCTCCCGATGTGCGGCCCGGACCGTCGCGTAGAGCGCGGTGCCACCCTCGACGTGCAGGCCCTCGATCTTGCGAGTGATCCGCTTCTGGTCGAACGCGTCGAGAGGAACCTCCTCACGGTAGGGACTCTTCGGTCGCTTCGAGGTCTCCGAGGAGAAGGACCAGAGCCCCACCCGGTCCTCGGAGTTGAGCAACGCGAGGCCCTTGCCCGCCGCCGTCGAGGCGACCTGGAAACGGGTACGGGTGCCGATCATCGCCTGCATCGACCCTGACGTGTCCAGGGCGATCAGGATGTTGGCCTTCTTACGGAGGGTGCGCCAACCGTCCAACATCGCAGCGACCACCTGCGGGTCCGGGGGCTCGAAGTAGGTCAGCCCGCCGGCGGGCTCGTCACCGACGCTGGCCAGCAGCTCCGCCGACGCGCGGCGTTCGTGGTCCCGGAAACCCAGGTGGGTGAAGCTCTCCTGCTGGGCGTCCTCGGTCAGGAATGCCTGGAAGTCGGCCGCTGCCGCGCGCTGCCGCTCATCGGCGGAGGGCAGCACCACGAACGGGTGGTCCAGGTTGAACGTGCCCTCCTTGGGGTGGACGGCGACCAGGGGGACGTTCGGCCGGCGGCCCCGCTCCTGCCCCTCCTGCCGGGGGCTCAACGCACCCGTGTTGTAGAGGTCCACCAGTTCCTCCTGCAGGACGATGGCACTCATGTCGTCCGTACGGCCCGCCAGGTCCGCCTCGGCGAGGCTGCGCAGCAGGTCCACCGAGTCGTCGCTGTAGTGCGCCACGTTGGCCTCGATCCGGCGCACGAACTGGGTGACCGCAGGTTTGGCCAGGTCGGACCGGGTCAGGTCACTGGCCCGTTGCACCGCCGCGTAGTAGGTGGCGATGGTCGCCGCCAGCCCGGAGGTGGACAGGTTCGGATTGTCCTTGCCGAACGTGAACCGGCCCCATTCCGGCTTGCCGAAGCCCGCCCACCCATCCCGCCCGGACAGGCCCAGGATCTCCCCCCAACCCAGCGGCCCGCGCTGGCGTACCAGCTCGGCCTTCGGCTGCGGCATCGCGATCACCAGCGGGCTGTTGGCGATCGACGAGTAGCGGTCCGGCGTCTGCGGCGCCCGCCCAGCGGCCATGTCGAGCAGCCGTAGCTGACCCGTCCACAGGCTCGACGTCGGTAGCCAGACCTGTGGTCGCGGCAGGCCGGTGTCAGTCCATCCGGTGGCCAGCGCCTCGGTGGCCTTGCCCGAGTTCAACGCGCTGACGTGCACCTGGGCGCAGCCGCCGCCGTCGATCGACCGGGTGCTGCGGTTGTAGCGCTCGGCCAGTTCGACCAGCAGCTCCGCCTTCTCCGTGGAGGAGTTGACCTGGAGGGCGATGGCGCAGTCGGTGCGGGGCCCCTCGCTGCCCGCTTCGCGCTGTTGGACGAAGGCGAACGCCCCGACGATGACCACCAGCCCGGCGGTGACGGCGGCGGTGTAGGGCAACCACTGCCGGGTACGCGGAGCGGATGGGGTCATCGGGAGGTCCTCCTCGGCGGGCGGCTGGTGGCAGTCAACCTATCGATCCGGCGCCAGCCGGCGCCTCAGCCCTCCACCGTACCGAGTCATCCGTGGTCGGACCCTCCTCCGAACGCCGTCGCGACGAGTAGCCGAACCAGGTAGACCACGACGAAGGTGACCGCTCCGACGGCGGCGGCCGGGCCGATCGCGCTCGACGCGATGTAGCCGGCGGCGGCGCCTGCGAAACCGAGGAAGAGTGCGGTCGAGATGCCCCAGGCGTCCACGGACTCTCGACGCAGTCGCCGCAGCGCGCCGTCATGACCGGCATCGACGGCGGGCTCCGTCACGGGCACGTGTTCCACCCGGGTCGGCCGGGCCTGGGTCGGCACCGTCGGCTGGGCCGGAGTCTGCGGCAGCGTCGGGTGCGGCTGCGGTGCCGTCGGCGTGATCTGGGGGAGCGGGTGGTTCGGTGTCGGCGCACCCGCTGTCTCGTTGCCGACTTCGAGCAGATTCTCCCGACGTAGCGGTGTGGTGAGCGTGGCGTCCTGTCGGAGCAGCCGTACCAGTACACCTTCGGCACCCGGGCGATCCGCCGGATCCTTGGCCAGGCACTCCCGGATCAGATCGTCCAGTGCGGCAGGCAACGCGGGCAGCTCGGGCGGATCGTGCAGCACCCGGTGCATCACGGCGAAGAGCGAGTCATTGCCGAAAGGCGGCTGACCGCCGGCAGCGAAGGCGATCGTGGCCGCCCAGGCGAAGACGTCGCAGGGCGGACCGACCGCGTCGTTGCGGAACCGCTCCGGCGCCATGTAGGCGGTGGTCCCCATGACCCGGCTGGACGCCGTCTCGGTGACTCCCAACGCGCGTGCGATGCCGAAGTCGATCACCCGAGGGCCGTCCTTGCCGAGTACGACATTGTCCGGCTTCAGATCGCAGTGCACCACGCCGGCGCCATGGATCGCGGCGAGCGCGGTGACAGTGCCGACCGCGAGCCGGTGGAGGGCGTTGCCGGTCACCGGGCCGTGCTCGCGGACCTGTCGGTGCAGGGTCGGACCCTCGATGAACTCGCTGACCACATAGGGCTGCTCGCCGTCCACCTCGGCGAAGAGCACCTGCGCGGTGCAGAACGGAGCGACCCGGCGGGCGGCGGCGATCTCCTTCACGAACTGCGAGCGGGCCCGTGGATCACTCAGATCGGCGTTGATCATCTTGACCGCGACCCGGTCGCCGTCGTGGTCCTCGCCGAGAAAGACGACCCCCTGCCCACCCGCGCCCAGCCGGCCGACCAGCCGGTACCCGCCGGCGGTGACCGGATCGTGCGTCCACAGTTTCGTCAATCCTGGCACCGGCGTGCCGGTCAGTTCTGACATCCCGACTCCATCCGCGTCATGCCCGGCCACCGGCGGCGCAGGACACGGCCATCGTGCCATGTCCGCCGCTGGTGACCGAGAACTCCGAGTACGGGCTGAGGCCGCCGCCAAACAAATGACTGTGATCGACTTCGATGCGCGCCCTAGAGTGAAGTAGATCGATATTTTGCCGCCGTTCTCGCTGCTCCGGGCAATGCCGCATGGGCGGGGACGACTACGAGACAGGGAGTGGCAGATGAAACTCACCACCGTCGCACGCCTGACCGCGTGCGCCGTGGCCCTCGGCCTGCCGGTCGTGGCCGCCGGCCCGGCGATCGCGCAAACCGCCCCGCAGACCTCGACCGAATCGACCACGGCGATGGCGCCACGTTGTGGTTGGCTGCCCGGCGCCAACGAACCGTACAGCGTCGGCTTCTCGGGTGCCGGTATCCGCCTGCGGACCGGTCCGTCGACGACCTGCACCGTGCTGGGCCTGGGCTACGCGGGCCAGAGCGCGACCCTGCGCTGCGGCGCGGTGGGCGACGACGGGTGGAGCTGGTACTACGTCAGGAACAACAGCACCGGCGTCACCGGCTTCGTCCGCGGTGACGGCCTGACGGGCGTACCGATCTCCACCCTGGCCTGCTGACCCCCGGCGTCGACCGGCAGCGGTCGACACCGATCTCCGGGCCGCGTCGGGCACCTGTCCGGCGCGGCCCGCGCCGCCCACCCGGTCCGACGGCTCCGGGCGTGGGCTCACCCGATCTCCGGGTGATCCTGCCCTCGTTCACCAGCGGATTGATGGGTTTTGCTGCAACGATGCAAGACGTGGGAACTGTGAAGACTACGACGCCTGCCATCTCGCCCCTCGCCGGCGAGCCGATCGAGCGTGCCGATGCCGAACGGCTCGCGGGGGTGCTGAAGGCGTTCGCCGACCCGGCCCGGCTGCGACTGCTCAGCCTGATCCAGTCGGCTCCGGAGGGAGAGGCGTCGGTCAGTGACCTCACCGAGCCTCTCGGACTCTCCCAGCCGACCGTCAGCCACCACCTGCGGATCCTCACCGAGGCAGGCCTGCTCGAACGGGACAAGCGCGGCGTCTGGGCGTACTACCGCCTGGTGCCGTCCGCCATCGCTGCGGTCGCCGACCTGTTGACCCCACCCCGCAAACGCGCAACGAAGAAGACCCGCTGACCGACACCGTGGAACACCGCTGCCGGCGGCGGGTGACAGGGCCCGTGAGCCGACCTCCGGTGGCAGCCGATCACCAGGCGCAGGGTGCGTAGTCCTTGAGGAAGCAGCCGTACAGGTCTTCGCCCTGTTCGCCGCGGACGATCGGGTCGTAGACCCGGGCCGCGCCGTCGACCAGGTCCAGCGGGGCGTGGAAGCCGTCCTCCGCCAGCCGCATCTTCGTCGGGTGCGGCCGCTCGTCGGTGATCCAGCCGGTGTCGACGCTGGTCATGAGGATGCCGTCGGTCAGCATCTCCTGGGCGCTGGTGCGGGTCAGCATGTTCAGCGCAGCCTTGGCCATGTTGGTGTGCGGGTGCCCCGGCCCCTTGTAGCCACGGCCGAACTGGCCCTCCATCGCCGACACGTTCACCACGTACTTGCGGCGGGCGGCCGCTGCGGCCATCGCCGGTCGCAGACGGCTGACCAGCACGAACGGTGCGGTCACGTTGCACAGCTGCACTTCGAGCAACTCGACCGGGTTCACCTCGTGCACCCGCTGCACCCAACTGTTGACCGGGTCGAGGTCCGGCACCAGACCGCCGGCGTCGATGGCGCTGGCTGTCGCGATCCGGTCCGGCGAGGCGGAACCGCTGGTCAGCGCCAGCGCGGTGAGCGCGTGCGGGGTGATGGTGGGAGAGTGCGCTGGGGCGACCAGGCTGCCCGCCGGGTCGCCCCGGCCGGCCGGCTTGGCGAACGTGATCATTTCCGGTAGCGGGCCGTCCGGCAGGGCCGCCGCCTCTGCGGCGACCAGGTGCGCGTACGCGGCAGGCGTGCGGCGGACGGTCTGCGCCGCATTGTTGATCAGAATGTCGAGTGGTCCCTGATCGCTGACCGAGTCGGCGAGGGCGATCACCTGGGCGGGGTCGCGCAGATCGATCCCGACGATCCGCAGGCGGTGAAGCCACTCCGCGCTGTCGGGCATCGCGGCGAATCGGCGGACCGCGTCGTGGGGAAACCGTGTGGTCACCGTGGTGTGCGCGCCGTCGCGCAGCAGCCGCAGCGCAATGTACATGCCGATCTTCGCCCGGCCGCCGGTGAGCAGCGCGCGCCGGCCGGTCAGGTCGGCGCGGGCGTCCCGGCGCTCCCGGTTCAGGGTGGCGCAGGGCGGGCAGAGCTGATGGTAGAAGGCGTCCACGTCGCGGTAGCGCTGCTTGCAGATGTAGCAGCCGCGCGGCTTGTGCAGGACGCCGGCCGTGGCGCCCACGGTGGGGGAGGCGAGCAGGTTGCCCTGGGTCTCGTCGTCGATCCGGCCCGGGGCCCCGGTGGCGGTGGCCGCCGTCACCGCGCGGTCGGCCGCCGCGATGGCATCCCGCCGTTCCTCGCGTCGCCGCTGCTTGATCGTTTTGTAGAGCTTCGCGGTGGCCCGCTGCACCCGCACCACGTCGGGGTGGTCGGGAGGCAGGTCCTCCAACGCCTCGAAGACGCTGAGACAGGTCTCCAGCCGGGTCGGGTCAATGCGGTAATGACCGTTCTCCGTATTTTTGTCCGCTGTCATGCTCTCGCTGTCTCGTCCCGTTCCCTGCGCCGGAGCCATCCGGCCCACCCCCACGTCCGACCAGGAACTGTACGCACCGCACGGCCTCCGACGCATCCCGCGCCCGTGCGCCGACCCGACGACGCGCACGGGCGGACAGCTTTTCTGGTGCTGGGCTGGCGGGTGGGAACTCACCCGCCAGCGCCGCTGGTGTGGAGAACCGGTGGTGCGGGCTACGGTGCCAGGGCGTGCGGCGGTGTCAGGCTCGCCCCCGGCTCTGCAGCCGGTCGAGTGCCACGGCTGCGATGAGGACCGTGCCGGTCACCACGCCCTGCCAGAACGAGGAGACTCCCATGAGACCGAGTCCGTTCTGCAGGACCGCGATCAGCAGCACCCCGACCACCGTGCCGCTGATACCGCCGATACCGCCGAAGAAGCTCGTTCCGCCGAGCAGGACGGCCGCGCCGGCGGTCAGGGCGATGGTGGAACCCGCGGTAGGTGAGGCAGCCGAGAGGCGGCTCGCCATCACCAGGCCGGCCAGCGCCGCGGTCAGTGACGCGATGGTGTAGACGGAGATCAGCACCGCCGTGACGTTGATGCCGGCGAGTCTGGCGGCCTCGCGGTTACCGCCGACGGCGTAGACGGCCCGGCCGAACGGGGTGAAGCGCAGCACGGCGCCGGCCAGCAGCACCGCGCCCAGGGCGATCCAGATCGGCGCCGGTACGCCGAGGACACTTCCGTTGCCGATGGCGTAGAAGATGCCGGGGGAGTCGATCGAGTACGTACTGCCGTTGGTGGAGACCTGGACGAGCCCGCTGATCAACGTCATCGTGCCGAGGGTCACCACGAAGAAGTTGAGGCGGAAACCCCCGATGAGCAGGCCGTTGAGCCCGGCGCCGAGCAGCGCCCCGGTCGCGAGCCCGGCGACGAGCGCCACCGGCGCCGGTGCCCCGGCATCCAACACGAAGTAGACCGTGACCCCGGTCGCGGCCATCACCGAGCCGACCGACAGATCGAAGCCCGCGCTGAGGATGACGAAGGTGAGCCCGACCGCCACCAGCATCAAGGGACTGTTGGTCGCCAGGACGTTGAGGATGTTCGCCTTCGTCAGGAAGAACGGTTGGGTGCTGATCAGATAGACGAGCAGGATCAGCAGGCCACCGAGGGCGCCCCCGTACCCCTTGACGCTCTGGTAGACGTGGCCCACGACGGCCCGGCCGGCCGGTTGCGCCGCGATCGCAGTGTCACTGCTCATGTCCACCGGCCGCATAGTGGGCCACCTCCACCTCTTCCAGTCCGTCGCACTCGCGCTCGGCCACGACGCGCCCGTCGAAAAGCACCAGCACCCGGTCGCAGACACCGATCAGTTCGGAGTTCTCAGAACTGCTGAGCACCACCGCCACCCCGGCGGCGGCCAATTCGTCGATCAGGCCGTAGATTTCCGACTTGGCACCCACGTCGATGCCCCGCGTGGGCTCGTCCAGCAGCAGAAGCCGGGGGCCCAGCGCGATCCACTTGGCGAACACCACCTTCTGCTGGTTGCCGCCGGAGAGCTCGCCGGCCAACCGGTCGGGGTCCGGTGGCCGGATCCGCATCCGCTCGATCAGCTTCGTGACCGTGGCGGCCTCGCCGCGCCCGGAGATCGGCCGCAGCGAGAGCCGCCCCCGGGCGAGGGTGATGTTCTGCGCCACGCTGCGGCTCAACACCAGGCCCTCGCCCTTGCGGTCGCCGGTGACGAAGGCGACGCCGGAACGGATCGCCGCTCTGGGCGAACCGGCGCGCAGTTGCCGGCCGTTGACCTGGATCCGGCCCTCGGTGGGCCGGTCGGCACCGAACACCGCGCGCAACACCTCCGTACGCCCGGAACCCACCAGCCCGGCCAGCCCGAGCACCTCGCCGGCCCGGACGGTGAAGGACACGGTCTCGGCCCGGCCACCCGCCGCGAGCCCGGAGACCTCCAGGACCGGTTCCCCCGGACTGCGCCGACGGGAACGGTGGAAGTAGTCGTCCAGGGAACGCCCGACGATCAGTCGGGTGATCCGGTCCTCGGTCGCCTCCGCCACGGGCAGCGTGCCGACCACCTGTCCGTCGCGCAGCGCGGTGATCCGGTCCGCGACCTGACTCAGGTCGGGGAGCCGCTGCGAGATGAAGATCAGCCCCAGGCCCTGGTCCCGCAGGCGTCGCACGATGTCGAACAGGGCCTGGGCCCGGTCCTCGGTCAGCGAGCTGGTCGGTTCGTCCAGCACGATCACCCTGGCCTGGGTGGCCAACGCGCGGGCGATGGCCACCACCTGACGGTCGTTGGGGGCCAGCGCCGACACCGGTGTCTCGGGATCGAGGGTCGACTGGAGCTGGTCGAGGACCTGTGCGGCCTGTTCCCGCATCCGTCGCCGGCTGACGACCGTGCCGGCCCGGGGCCACCGTCCGAGGACGATGTTCTCGCCGACGCTGAGGCTGTCGACCAGCGGAACCTCCTGCGCGACCGCCACGACGCCGTGCCGGGCGGCGTCCTGCGGGGTACGCAGGGTGACCGTCTCACCGTCGACGCGGATCTCCCCGGCGGAGGGTTGCAGCTCACCGTAGGCGATCTTCATCAGGGTCGACTTGCCCGAGCCGTTCTCCCCGACCAGCCCGTGCACCTCACCCGGGCGCACCTCGAAATCCACCCCGGAGAGCGCGGCCACCGGGCCGAACCTCTTGTGGATTCCGGTCAGTTGCAGCAGCGGAGCGCTCATTCCCGTACCCCCGCTCCGGGCCGGGCCGTCGTGCCGGCCAGCCCGACCGGATGCCGACCGGCCCACGGGCGGGCGTCCTCCAGCTGCGCGGCGAGCTGGAGCAGCAGGTCCTCGCGGCCGTAGTCGGCGACGAGTTGCACGCCGAGTGGCAGGCCGTCGCGTTCGAACAGCGGCACCGCCACGGCGGGCTGGCCGGTGCTGTTGAACTGGGGAACGAACCGGAGGAACTCGATGGACCGCCGGACCCCGGCCGGCCCGTCGAACCAGCCCAGCGGCGGCGGCGGCCACGGCGACACCGGCGTGACCAGCACGTCGTGTTCCCGCCACCAGGCCAGCATCCGCTCGCGGTACCGGTCCATCCAGGCCATCACCCGCCGGTGACTGGTGGCGTCGAGGGCCCGCCCCCGCTCGATCCAGAAACGCGAGATCAGGCCGTGCTCGCTCTCGTCGACCGGGCGACCGACCATCGTCGGGATCAGCTCGGCGAGGAGGCTGACCGCAGGGCTCAACGCGTCCACGAACCGTTCGTGGTAGTCCGGGTCGAACAGCGCCTCGGGGTGTGAGGTCCGCACGGTGTGCCCGAGCTGGCCGAGCAACTCGCCGCACTCCCGTACGGCGTCGCGGTTGGCGGGCTCGACGAACTCCGGCGGCAGCCGGTCGGCGTCGAGGAGCCCGATGGTGAGCCCGGCGGCGGGACGGGTGATCGCCTCGGTGTAGCTGCTCGACGGTGCAGGCGCGACCGCCGGATCGCCCGGCTCGTAGCCCTGGAGCAGGTCGAGCAGCGCGGCCGTGTCGCGCACCGACCGGGTGAGCACCCCGAACGTCGCGTGACCGACCAGGGCGTCCGGGGTGTCCGGGCCGGAACTGACCCGGCCCCGGCTGGGCTTGAGCCCGACCAGCCCGCAGTAGGCCGCCGGGTTGCGGATCGACCCGCCGCCGTCGCTGCCCTGGGCGAGGGGGACCATGCCCGCCGCCACCGCCGCGGCGGCGCCACCGGAGGAGCCCCCGGCGACCCGGTCGAGGGCCCACGGGTTGCGGGTCGCGCCGTGCGCGGCACTCTCCGTGCTGCCCGCCAGGCCGAACTCGGGGACGGCGGTCCGGCCGAGTACGACGAAACCGGCGGCCCGCAACCGGCGGGTGGCGTGGGCGTCCCGGGTGGCCCGGTGGTCGGCGTCGCGCAGGACCACCGAACCCTGCTGGTCCGGCTCGCCGGCCATCGTGCAGCCGAGGTCCTTGAGCAGCATGGGCACTCCGGGGAAGGGCAGGTCCGAGCGCCCGGCCAGGGCGTCGGCCTCGGCGACCGCGGCGGCGAAGCGGCGGTGGATCACGGCGTTGACCGTCGGATCCATCCGTTCGATCCGCGCGACCGCCGCCCGCACCAGGTCACCGGGCGTGAGCCGGCCCGCGTGGACCAGGGCCGCCTGGCTGTGGGCGTCCAGCCAGGTCAACTCCTCGGTAGTAGTCATCGCTCTCCCTGCTCGGTGCCGGCCGGTCAGCGCAGGTGGTCCGGGCATCCCCCGTTGGCGCAGGTCAGCTCGCCACTTTCGATCTGCCTGATCGCCTCGTCCCAGTCCAGGCGCTCGCCGATGGTCTCCTGGGTGTAGAGCTCCGGCTGCAGGTAGGTGACCGGCTTGACCGTCTCGCCCGCGAGGAGCCGCCGCATGATCTCGACCCCGACGAGGCCCTGACGCCAGGGAACGAGGTCGACGATCGCGTCGATCTGCCCCTGCTGCACCGCGCGGGCACCCTCCGGGTCGCCGTTCTGCCCGACGATCACGACACCGTTGATGCCGGCCCGCTTGAGCGCCACCGCGGCGCCGATCGCGCTCGCCGTGTTGTAGGCCATCACCGCGTCGATCTCGCCCCGGAACCGGGCGATCGCCTCGGTGGCGGCCCGCTCCCCGCCGGCCTGGTCGTCGGTGGCGTTGTCGACGGTGCCGAGCCACTCGATGCCCGGCCGGTCCTCGGTCACGTACTTCTCGTAGTTCTCGACCATGAACTTGATCGAGGGAACGGGAGCGCCGATGCCGATACCGAGCACGCGGCCCTTGCCGTCGAGCCGCTCGGCCACATGGTCGGCGAGCAGCCGGGCGCCGCCGACGTCGGAGTTCTGGTTGAAGGCGGCGTCGTAGGGCGCGACCGGTTCGGTCGGCTCGTTCTCGGAGATGATCGCGGAGGCGCCCAGCACCTTGATCCCGGCGGTGCGGGCACGTTCGAGGGCGGGGTCGACCGCGTTCGGGGCGAGCGGGAAGACGATCACGCCGTCCATCTGCTGGGCGACGAACTGGTCGATGTCGGAGACCTGCTTGTTGGCGTCGAGGGCGGCGTCGAGCACGGTCACGTCGATGCCGGCGCGCTTGCCCGCCGCGATCGTGGCCTGCCCCCAGGCGCGGTCGAGCGGTTGTGACGACACCGGGTCCGACAGGCCCACCCGGTAGGAGCCGTTCGCGGCGGCGGAGTCATCGCTCCCGCAGGCCGCCACGGAAGGTAGGAGAAGAACTGCCACCGTCGCCGTCACGGCAGAGGTTTTCCACTTCATCTGGCACTCCCAAATGGTCGAGACACCGCGGGACGGATCGGGGATACGGGGTTCGGCAACTACGGGGAACTTCGGCGGCCTGCATCACTGAGGACATCACGCTCCGTGCGGGCCACACGCTTGCCGTACTATGTACCGTTCGATGTCACCCGGTCAAGGGGTGGATACGTGATCGTGACTTCCAGGGTCTCCCACCAGCTCGATCGAGAGGTCGGGTCGTCCTCTCGTTGGCCTTTCGCCGGGCGTGCACCCTTTTCTGAAGATGAAGGTGCTCACGCGAAGTAACTGCGGGCGGCAATCCCTGGTCGTTCCGGACAGCCTACCGTACGTTGTACGAGTCGACACCGGTTCGGTGACGGCCTTCGGCGAGACACGGAGGTGGTGGTATGAGTCTGGGATTCGGCACGGCGGCGCGGATCGGACATCTCTATCCGTCCGGTGGCCTCTGCGACTACGAGTTGCAGTTGATGGCCCCCGACGGGGTGCAACTGGTGACCACGCGGATGCCGTTCCGTCGTTCGAGCCTGGCCGACGATCATGCGCTCCTGGCCGACCTGGAGGCGCACAGCCGGCTGCTGGCCGACGCCGAGGTCGACCTCATCGCGATGAACTGCACCGCGGCCACGCTGCTCGCCGGCCCGGAGTCGGTGAACGCCCGCATCCACGCGAGCACCGGTCTGCCCTCGACCACGACCATCGAGGCGGTGCTGGACGCGCTCGAACGCGCCGGGATCGGCCGGATCGCGTTGCTCACCCCGTACGTCGAGGAGGTGACCTCGGCCGAGGTCGAGCTGCTCACCGCCCGCGGTCTCGAGGTCGTCTCCGTCGCGAGCCTGCCCTGTGCGACCCCGGTGGAGCAGGCCACGCACGACCCGCAGGTCTGGCGGGACCTCGCCGCCGGTCTGGGCGGCAGTACCGCGGACGGGCTGTTGATCAGCTGCGCCGGAATCCGGCTGGCGCCGGTGCTGGCCGCGATCGAGGAGGACTTCGGCCGACCGGTGGTCGCCAGCAACCAGGCACTGCTCTGGCACTGCCTACGGATCTGCGGCGTGGCCGAGCGGCCACCGGGATACGGCGCGCTGTTGGCGGGGGAGTTCGATTGAGCGCCCGCCGTCGGTATGTCGACACCGCTCTCGGGCAGGTGCACCTGGTCGAGTGTGGCGCGGGCCCGCCGGTCCTCTTCCTGCACCAGACCCCGCGATCCTGGCACGAGTACGCCGGGGTGCTGCCCCTGGTGGGTCAACGCACCCGCGCGATGGCGATGGACACCATCGGGTTCGGCCAGTCGGCGCGGGTGACCGACCCGTGGTCGATCGGGCTCTTCGCCGACGGGGTCGAGGCCCTCCTCGACGCACTCGACCTGCCGTCCGTGGCCCTCGTCGGCAACCACACCGGCGCGGTGGTGGCGGTCGAGGTCGCCGCGCGGGCCGCCGAGCGGGTTTCCGCGCTGGTGCTCTGCGGCATGCCCTACGTCGACGAGGCACGTCGCCGCCGGGTCCGGGCCCAGCCGCCGATCGACCACGTCGAGCCGCGTGCCGACGGCACCCACCTGACCGAGCTGTGGTCCCGCCGCCGGGGCTTCTACTCACCCGGCGAGGAGCGCTTCCTGACCCGGTTCGTGGCCGACGCGTTGGAGGTCGCCGACCGGGTCGAGGAGGGGCACGTGCGGGTGAACGAGTACCGGATGGAGGACCGGCTGCCGCTCGTCCGCGCGCGCACGCTCGTGCTCTGCGGTGCGGACGACCACTACTCGCTGCCGGACGTGCCGATCCTGTCCCGGCTGCTCGCCTGCCGCAGCGTGGTGCTGGCCGATGGCGGGGTCGCCCTGCCCGAGCAGCGTCCCGAGGCTTTCGCCCGAGAGGTGCTCGCGTTCCTCGACGGTGCCGAACGGTGAACCCTTGACCCGTCGTACTATGTACGGTACAAAGCTTTGACGTGGTCGACACAGGCCAACGCCCCCCGATCGGCAGGAGCATGACGTGACCGAGCAGCAGCTCACGGAGGCCGCTGAGCGCCTGCACGAGGCGGTGCGCACCGGCCGGCCGTGCGCGCCCGTGCGGGATCTGTTCGCCCCGGGTGACGTCGACGGCGCCTACGCGGTGCAGCGGCTCAACGTCGCACGTGCCCAGGCCGCCGGCGCGCGACGGGTCGGCCGAAAGATCGGCCTGACCTCGGTCGCGGTGCAGCGGCAGCTCGGCGTCGACCAGCCCGACTTCGGCACGTTGTTCGACAGCATGGCGGTGGGTCAGGACGAGCCGATCGCGGCGACGCGGCTGCTCCAGCCGAAGATCGAGGCCGAGGTGGCGTTCGTCCTCGCGGTGGACCTGCCGGACCGTCCCGTCACCACGCTGGACGTGCTGCGGGCCACGGAATTCGTACTTCCGGCTCTGGAGGTGGTGGACAGCCGGGTGGCGGCCTGGGACATCACCATCGTGGACACCGTCGCCGACAACGCCTCCAGCGGCCTGTTCGTGCTCGGCACCAGGCCGGTGTCGCCGGGCGCGATCGACCTGCCGGCGGCGCCGATGCGGCTCGACCGCGACGGCGTGGAGGTCTCCGCCGGCGCCGGCGCGGCCTGTCTGGGCGATCCGGTCAACGCGGTGGTCTGGCTCGCCAACACCGCCCAGCGCCTGGGTGATCCGCTGCGCGGCGGCGAGCTGGTGCTCAGCGGGGCGCTCGGCCCGATGGTCCCGGTGACCCCGGGGGCGCGGTACGCGGCCACGATCGGCGGCCTCGGCACGGTGCGCGCGACGTTCGGCGAGGAGGGCCAGTGAGCAGCACGACGAAGGTGGCCGTGATCGGCTCCGGAAACATCGGCACCGACCTGATGATCAAGGTGCTCCGGCTCTCCGAGACGCTGGAGATGGGCGCCATGGTCGGCATCGACCCCGCCTCCGACGGGTTGGCCCGCGCCGGGCGGCTCGGCGTGCCGACCACCGCGCAGGGCGTCGAGGGGCTCGTCGCGATGCCGGGCTTCGCCGACATCGAGATCGTCTTCGACGCGACCTCGGCGGGCGCGCACGCCCACCACGACGCGGTACTTCGCCGCCACGGCAAGCAGGTCGTCGACCTGACGCCGGCGGCGATCGGGCCCTACGTGGTGCCGACGGTCAACCTCGACGAGCATCTGCAGTCGCCGAACGTGAACATGGTGACCTGCGGTGGCCAGGCGACCATTCCCATCGTCGCCGCGATCTCCGCGGTGACACCGGTCCGCTACGCCGAGATCGTGGCCTCGATCGCCTCCCGGTCGGCGGGGCCGGGCACCCGGGCCAACATCGACGAGTTCACCGAGACGACCGCCCGGGGCCTGGAGGTGGTCGGTGGGGCCACCCGGGGCAAGGCGATCATCGTCCTGAACCCGGCCGAGCCGCCGCTGATCATGCGCGACACCGTGCTGTGCCTGGTCGACGACTGCGACCAGGCCGAGGTGGCCGCCTCGGTCGCCGAGATGGTCGCCCGGGTCCAGGAGTACGTGCCGGGATACCGGCTCAAACAGCAGGTCCAGTTCCGGCGGGTGGCGCAGGGGGAACCGGTCGACGCGCTCACCGACGCCCCCGGCGGGCACGACTGCTGGGTGGTGCAGGTCTTCCTCGAGGTGGAGGGGGCCGCCCACTATCTGCCCGCGTACGCCGGGAACCTGGACATCATGACGTCCGCCGCGCTGCGCGTCGCCGAGCGGATGGCGCGACGGGAGGCACAGGCATGAGCGGGCCCCGGGTCTACGTCCAGGACGTGACGCTGCGCGACGGCATGCACGCCGTTCGGCACCGTTACTCGATCGCCCAGGTGACCTCGATCGCGGCCGCCCTCGACGCGGCCGGCGTCGCCGCCATCGAGGTCACCCACGGCGACGGGCTGGCGGGCAGCAGCCTCACCTACGGACTCGGCGCCCACACCGACTGGGAGTGGATCAGCCAGGCCGCCACGGTGGTGCGCGACGCGAAGCTCACCGCGTTGCTGCTGCCGGGCATCGGCACGCTGCACGATCTGCGCCGCGCCCACGACCTCGGCGTGACCTCCGTGCGAGTCGCCACCCACTGCACCGAGGCCGACATCTCCGCACAGCACATCACGCACGCCCGTGAACTGGGGATGGACGTCTCCGGCTTCCTGATGATGTCGCATCTGGCCGAGCCGGCGGAACTGGCCCGACAGGCCACGCTGATGGAGTCGTACGGAGCGCACTGCGTCTACGTGACCGACTCCGGCGGTCGGCTGACCATGGACGGCGTCCGCGACCGGGTCCGGGCCTACCGCGACGCGCTGCGCCCCGAGACGGAGATCGGCATTCACGCGCACCACAACCTCGGGCTGGGGGTGGCGAACTCGGTCGTCGCGGTGGAGAACGGCGCGTCGCGGGTGGACGCCTCGTTGGCCGGCCAGGGCGCCGGCGCCGGCAACTGCCCGCTGGAGGCGTTCATCGCCGTCGCCGATCTGCTCGGCTGGCAGCACGACTGTCAGCTCTTCCCGCTGATGGACGCGGCGGACGACCTGGTCCGGCCCACGCAGGAGCGACCGGTGCGGGTGGACCGCGAGACGCTGACGCTCGGCTACGCCGGGGTGTACTCCAGCTTCCTGCGGCACGCGGAGGCGGCGGCCGAGCGCTACGGGCTCGACACCCGGTCCATCCTCGTCGAGGTCGGCCGACGAGGGCTGGTCGGCGGGCAGGAAGACATGATCGTGGACGTCGCGCTGGACCTGGCAGCGGCGTCGACCGCCGCCTCCGGCACCGGCGATGCGGAGGGAGAGCAGCCATGACGGTGTCGGAACCGGAGTGGGAGCTGCTGGTCCGGACCATGCGGTGGGAGTCCGACTGCGTGATCTCGGTGGTCCTCGAGGACCCCGACGGCGGCGAGCTGCCGGCCTGGGCGCCGGGCGCCCACATCGACCTGCTGCTGCCCGCCGCGACGCGGCAGTACTCCCTCTGTGGCGACCCGGCGGACCGGCGCCGCTACCGGGTGGCCGTGCTGAACGAGCCGGCCAGTCGGGGCGGCTCGCGGTATGTCCACGAGTCGCTGCGCCCCGGCGACCTGGTCCGGGTGCGTGGCCCCCGCAACCGGTTCGCGCTGGAACCGGCGCAGCGGTACCTCTTCATCGCGGGCGGCATCGGCGTGACGCCGCTGCTGCCGATGGTGGCGCAGGCGCAGGCCGACGGCGCCGACTGGCGGCTCGTCTACGGCGGCCGGTCGCGACGCACCCTGGCCTTCCTCGACGAACTGGACCACCACGGCGACCGCGTCCATGTGGTGCCCGAGGACGAGGCGGGCCTGTTGAACCTCGCCGAGCTGCTCGGCGACCTCCGGCCGGGCACCGTCGTCTACTGCTGCGGGCCCGAGAGGTTGCTCGACGCCGTCGAGGAGCGTTGCGCCGGATGGCCCGGCGGGACGCTGCACCTGGAGCGGTTCCGGGCCCGGGAGGTCGTCGTCGAGGGGGAGGACCGCCCCTTCGAGCTGGTCTGCGCGGCCTCCGGCGTCACCGTGACGGTGGGGGCCGACGAGAGCGCGGTGGATGCGCTGGACGCGGTGCAGGTCTCCATTCCCAGCGCGTGCCGGGAGGGCATCTGCGGCACCTGCGAGGTGAAGGTCCTCGACGGCGTCCCGGACCACCGCGACTCTCTGCTCACCGACGAGGAGCGGGTGGCGGGCCGCACCATCATGCTCTGCGTCTCCCGGGCTTCCGGTGAACGTCTGGTCGTGGACGCGTGACCTGGGGATCTCTTGACTCCCGTGCACTAGACCGTACTATGTACCGGACATGCGTAGTCCGGCGAAACGCCAGCCGAGAGGACGGGTCATGACTGTTCAGCCCAAGGACGAGAGCGCGCCGTCCCGCCCCACCGCCGGTCGCGCGAACCGACCCCAGCCCGGCCAGGACTGGTCGCAGTGGCCCACCTACGACGCGGCCACGCTGGGCTTCCGCAACTACTGGTACCCCGTGGTGTGGGAGCGCGAGATCGGCGACAAGCCGCACGCGGTGACGCTGCTGGGCGAGAAGATCGTGCTGGTCCGCAAGGGCGACGTCGTGCACGCCCTGCACGACCGGTGCCCGCACCGCGGCGTGCCGCTCTCCCTCGGCCGGCGTCAGTTCCCCGGCACGGTCAGCTGCCCCTACCACGGCTGGACCTTCGACGTCACCAACGGCAAGCTCGCCGCCGTCCTCACCGACGGCCCGGAGTCGCCGATCTGCGGCCGGGTGTCGGTCAAGACCTACCCGACGGCACAACGCCTCGGACTGGTCTGGGTCTTCGTCGGCGACGACGAGCCGCACCCGATCGAGCAGGACATCCCGGCGGAGCTGCTCGACAACGACCACGTGCTGGGCGGCAAGTACGACATCCGCGAGGGCAACTGGCGCTTCGCCGCCGAGAACGGCTTCGACGAGGGGCACGCGAAGTACCTGCACAACACCGCGCTCTGGCGGCTGTTCAAGGTGATGCCGGCCTGGAACAAGACCCGGGTGGAGGAGCACGGCCCCTGGCTGATCCGGGTGCAGGACGAGGTGCACTGGGACGCGCACTTCCCGGGCCTGGGCACCTTCACCAACAAGCGCTGGTGGAAGCGGATGCCGCTGCCCGACGCCCCGGGCAAGGGCAAGAACGTCAACCCCGTCATCGCCGGCCTGAACCTCCCCGGCTTCGTCTCGATCCGGTTGCCCGGGCTGCTGCGGGTGGCGTACCCGGACTTCATCCACTACGAGTGGTACGTGCCGGTGGACGCCGACCGGGTCCGCTACGTGCAGATCATGGTGCGGTTCGAGGACGGACCCAAGGGCCTGCTCTTCAAGGCGAAGTACCTGGCCGCGATCCGATGGCTGTTCCACGGGCAGTTCACCGCGCAGGACGCGTGGATGGTCGACGTCATGGACGCCCCGCCGGAGAAGCTCTACCGGCCCGACCTGTCCATCACCGGCTGGCGGCGAATGATCGAGAAGGCGGCGCCCACGCCGCAGCCGCACAAGGCACCGCCGAATGGCTGCTGAGGCACTGCGGGTCGACGCCGCCGGAGTGGCGTTGCACTACCGCGAACTGGGCACCGGCCGACCCACCGTGGTGTTGCACGGCGGCGGTCCCGGATGCTCGGCGTGGAACGACTTCGGCCCGGTCGCGGATCGGCTCGCCGCCGGGCGCCGACTGATCCTGCTCGACCTGCCGCAGTTCGGGGCCTCCGACGTGCCCGTGGTGACCGATCCGGTCTTCAGTTGGCACGCCCGGCATCTGCTCGCGGCCCTCGACGCGCTCGAACTGCCCACCGTGGATCTGGTCTGCCAGTCCTTCGGCGGCTCGGTCGCGCTGCGGCTGGCCGCCCTGGCACCCGAGCGGGTGAGGCGGATCGTACTCACCGGCAGCGTGCCGATCCCGAACCCGACCGGCACCGGTGTCTCCGGACCGGCGATCCGGGACACCTACTTCGGCGGCGACGGACCGTCGTTGGCGAAGATGGCGGACCTCATCGGCAGGTACGAGTGGTTCGACCGCGCGGGAGCGCCGGCGCAGACCGTGCGCGACCGGTACGCGGCGAGCATCCGGCCGGAGTGCCGGGCCATCGCCACCGACGCCGGCCGACGCGGCGCCCCCGAGGACCTCACCCGACACCTCCCACAGGTGGCGGCGCCGGTGCTGCTGCTCTGGGGCTCGCACGACCCCTTCGCCGACCCGGCGTACGCGCTGCGCCTCGCGTCGGCGCTGCCCCGCGCCGACGTCCACGTGCTCGGTCGCAGCCGACACCACCCGCAGCAGGAGCGGCCGGCGGCCTACACGGCCGTGGCCCGCGCCTTCCTGGACGCCGACTGACCCGCCTCGCCGACTGACCCGCGTCGCCGACCGGCGAACCAGCGGACGTCCCGCAGTACACCCAGTGGAGGAGGACCCATGCGCAAAGTGTTGCTGTCCGTTCCGGTGCTGGCCGTCGCGGCCCTGACCATCCCGCCGGTACGCCGGTGGCTGGACACCGTGCTGATCCGCACCACGGGCACGACCGTCCGGACGAACCGGAGGGTGTGAGGTGTCCGCGACCGCGAGGAGCACCGACGTGAGCACGACCCCCCAGGAGCGGGAGTGGATCACCGCCGCCCGGGACCAGATCGACCGGGCCGAGCTGCGCGACCTGATCGCCGGGATGACGAGCATCCCGAGCCCCACCGGGCAGGAGGCACCGCTGGCACGGTGGCTCGCCCAGGAGTTGACCACCCGCGGTCTGGACGGCCGATACCAGCCGATCGACGAGGAGCAGGGCAACGCCGTAGGCCGCCTGCGCGGCGACGGGACCGGCGCCGACCTGCTGCTGTACGCCCCGATCGACACCCTCACCGTCGGCACCGAGCAGGAGGACCTGCCCTGGATCGGCGACGAACTGCGGCGCGACATGCGGGCCGAGGCGTCGATCGAGGGCGACTACGTGCTCGGCCTCGGTGCGAGCAACCCCAAGGGACACGGCGCGTGCCTGATCGCCGCTGTCGACGCCGTCCGCAGGGCCGGGGTGCCGCTGCGCGGGGACGCGATCGTCGGCCTCGGCGCGGGCGGCATGCCCACCAACCGTCGCCCCGGGGCGACGCGCTACAACGCCGGTCAGGGCAACGGCTGCTCGTTCCTGCTGGAACAGGGCGTCTGGGCGGACTACGCCCTGATCGCCAAGCCCGGCTGGGCCGTGCACTGGGAGGAGGTCGGGCTCTGCTGGTTCGAGGTCACGGTGCGCGGCACGTACGGCTATGTCGGTAGCCGGCACCGGGTGCCGTACCGCAACGCCATCGTCGACGCCGGCATCGTGGCCCAGGGCCTGGAGCGCTTCTTCGTGGCGTACGCCGAGTCGCACACCCGGGGTCTGGTCGCGCCGCAGGGCCACATCGGCTCCATCGAGGGCGGCTGGCCACGCACCGCCGCCATCTCGCCCGCCCAGTGTCGACTCCGGGTCGACCTGCGGCTCGGCCCGGACCAGGACCCGATGTCCGTCAAGCGGGAGTTCGAGGCGGCGCTCGCCGGGATCGTCGCGGCCAACCCCGGACTCGACGCCAGCTCGGAGATGACGTTGTCGATCCCGGCCACGGCGACCCCCGAGGAGAACTGGATCGTCCGGGCGGCAAAGGCCGCCTGGGCGGAGAGCGAGGGCCGGCCGCACGAGCCGATCCTGGCCAGCAGCGGCGCGACCGACGCGAACATCCTGCGCGCCCGGGGGCTACCGACCGCGCGGATCGGCATGAACCGGGCCGGCGCGGGCGCCCCGCTGCCGGTCGACTTCCCGATGGGCATGAACGTCGTGGACGTACGGGAGATGGAGCGACTCACCCGCACCCTGATCCACGCGATCGTGACCACCTGCACCCGCGACCGCGCAGAGCTGGAGAAGCTGCCATGAGCTCGATCGTCCTCGGTGTCGGCGCCTCGCACAGCACCCTGATGAACACCCACTGGGACGAGGTCGCGGACGAACCCGGCGCGATCGACTTCCGGGCGGGCCTCGCGGCAGCCCGCGACGAACTCGCACAGGCCCGCCCGGACACCGTGGTCATCATCGGCTCGAACCACTTCCGGGGCATGTTCCTGGACCTGATGCCGGCGATCACGGTCGGGGTGGGGGAGGTGCTCGGCGCCGGAGAGGCGAAGACCCCCGAGGGGCGGCTGCCCGCCGACCCCGAGCTGGCCCGGCACCTGGTCGACACCCTGAGCGAGGACTTCGATCCCGCCTTCTCGCTGCGAATGCAGGTCGACCACGGGATCACCCACAGCTACCAGCACCTGGTGCCGTCGTTGGACGTGCCCATCGTGCCGGTGGTGGTGAACATGTTCGCCCCGCCGCTGCCGTCGTTGCGCCGCTGCCATGCGCTCGGCGCGGCGATCGGGCGGGCGATCCGCGCAGACGGGCGGGACAAACGGGTCGCGGTCATCGCCTCGGGTGGCCTGTCCCACCGGCTGCCCTGGCCCAAGTGGTACGAGACGCTCTCCGACGACGACCGCTTCCTGGTCGAGGCATGGCTGGAGGGCCGCAACTCCTGGCAGGAGTACGAGGTCCGCCGACGCCAGATCATCCGGGCCGCCGAGGCGGACATCAACCCCGAATTCGACAGGCGGTTCCTGGCGGCGTTGGAAACCGGCGACCTCAGCGAGTTCGTCGGGCTCTCCGCCGAGCAGGTCGACGAGGAGGCCGGCAACGGCGCCCAGGAGATCCGTTCGTGGGTGGCCATGGCCGCCGCGGTCGGCCCGGCCCAGAGCACCACCCACGCGTACGCGCCGATCGCGCAGTGGCTGACCGGCATGGCCGTCGCCTCGCTGCGTCCCGCCTCCTGACCGTAGACAGACTCCCGAATCGAGGTATCCATGAGCATCTGGACCGACCTGACCGAGCTGGAGTTCCAGCTCCGCTTCGTCGACGCCAACGGGGTCCGCACCCGGACGCTACAGGCGGGTTCGGGCGACCCCGTGATCTTCCTGCACGGCACCAGCGGGCACCTTGAAGCGTTCGTCCGCAACCTGCCGGCGCACGCCGCGCGCTTCGCCTGCCACGCGATCGACATGCTGGGCCACGGCTACACCGACACCGTGGCGGAGCCCTACCGCATCGAGCGGTACGTCCGGCACGTGCTGGACTACGCGGATGCCGAGGGTCTGGACCGCTTCCACATCGTCGGCGAGTCGCTGGGCGGCTGGGTCGGCGGACGGCTCGCGGCCGACCACCCCGACCGGGTTCGTCACCTGACGCTGGTCGCCCCCGGCGGCACCGTCGCCAACCCGACCGTGATGGAGCGGATCAAGACCAGCACCCGCGCCGCGGTCACCAGCGACGACATCGACCTGACCAGGAAGCGCCTGCACCTGCTGATGTACGAGCCCGCCAAGGACGTCAGCGAGGAACTGGTGGAGATCCGCCACGCGATCTACCACCGTCCCGAGTTCGTCGCGGCGATCGACAACCTGCTGGCGTTGCAGGAGATCGAGAACCGCCAGCCGGACCTGCTCACCGAGGAGCAGATGGGCCGGATCCAGGCGCCCACCCTGATCGTCTGGGGCGCGGAGAACCCGTTCGGTGAGATCCCCGAGGCCAACCGCATGCACAAGAGCATCCCCGGCTCCACACTGGAGATCTTCCCGAAGTGCGGCCACTGGCCGCAGCACGAGCACAGCGAACGCTTCGACGAGCTGAACATCGCGCACCTGTCGAGAGCGGCGTGAGCGTCCGGATCGGCATCCGGCTGCCGGCCTGCCGCCCGGTCGACCAACTGGCCCGGGCGGCACAGCGCGCCGAGGAACTCGGCTTCGACGAGGTCTGGGTGCCGGACTCCCAACTGCTCTGGCGAGACGTCTTCGCCACCCTGACCGCGATGGCGCTGCGCACCGAGCGGCTGCGCCTCGGCACGGCGGTGACCAACGTGGAGACCCGGCATCCGTCGGTGGTCGCCTCAGGGGCACGGACCGTGGCCGAGGCGGCGCCGGGCCGTTTCGTGCTCGGCGTCGGAGTGGGCAACAGCGCGGTGGAGCCGGTCGGGCTGCGCTCCACCACCCAGGCCAACCTGCGGGAGCGGCTGGGGCAGGTCCGCGACCTGCTCGGCGGCGCGGAGGTCGACTTCGGCCCGGTGCGCTCGCGGCTGCGCGACCCGGACGCCGAGCTGCCGGTCTTCGTCGCGGCGAGCGGACCGAAGAACCTGCGGCTGGCCGGTGAGATCGCCGACGGGGTGATCCTGCTCTCCGGGGTCTCCCCGGCGACCCTCACCGCAGGTCTCGGCCGGGTCCGGGAGGGCGCAGAGGCCAGCGGCAGGTCCCTGGCGGACCTGGAGATCGTGGTGTCGGCGTACTGCCACGTCACCGACGACGTCGAGGCCGACGCCCGGATGCTCAAGCCGATCTGCGCGGGGATCGCGCAGAAGGGCGGCGCCGCCGCGCTGGCCCTGGCCGGGATCGACGTGCAGGTGCCGCCGGTCGTGCCGGGGCTCTACCCGGACACTGTGCACGCCGAGGACTGGGCCGAGGCGGTCCGGGTCTGCGGTCAGTGGATCACCGACGAGATGGCGGTGCGTTTCGCCCAGGCGTTCTGCCTCTTCGGCACCACCGCACAGATCGCCGCCCGGATCGACGAGGTCGCGGCGGCGGGAGCGACGAACGTCTTCCTCCAGCACGTCGGCTCCTACGACCTGCCGTACGAGCTGATGGAGTCCTTCGCGGACAACCTGTCCGCCAGAGAACGGTCGGCATGAGCGGCTCGCTCGTCCCCGCACTCGTCGCCCGCGCCGACGCGGTGGTCGACGCCGTCGACCCGAGCGTGCGCACGCGCGTCGGCCTGCACCTGCTGGACGCGCTGGGCTGTCTGGTCGCGGGCGTGACGCATCCCAGCGTCGCCCCGCTGCGCCGCTTCGCCGACCTCGTCGACGAGGCGGGGCCGGTGCCCGTGCTGGGCGACGCCTCGCCCCGTTCGCTGCGGACGGCGGTCCTGCTGGAGTCGACCTACCTGCACCTGGACGAGTTCGACGCGATCCACTCGGCCGGTGCCGTGGTGCCACCGGCGGTCGTCGTACCGGCGGCGCTGGCCGTCGCCGCCCGGGTCGGCAGCTCCGGCCGGGACCTCGCCGATGCGCTGCTCGGCGGCTACGAGGTGGTCGTCGAGGCGGGGCTGCGGCTCGGCGGCCCGGGACTGTACGCGTACCGCTGGTGGCCCACCGCCGCGCTCGGCGCGCTCGGGGCGGCCTGGGCCACCGCCCGGTTGCTGGGTCTGGACGAGGCGGGCCGGCGGCAGGCGGTGGCGCTGGCCGCGCACGCCAGCGGTGGCCCGATCGGCGGCGGGGCGCTGGGGGAGGGGCACTACCTGGCGGGCGGTCGGGCGGCGGCCTGCGGCGTGGAGGCCGGCTACCAGGCGGCGGCCGGTCTGCGTGGGGACGTCGCGTTGCTGGACGGGGGGCTGCCGGGAGCGGCGGTGCCACCGACGCCGCCGACCGGGAGCAGCATGCCGCACCTGCTCGGCTGTGCCGTCAAGCGCTACCCCTTCGCCCGGCCGTTGCATGCCGCGCTCGCCGCGCTGGACCGACTGTCGGCCGAGGGCACGCCGGTAGCGAGGGCGCGGCGGGTGGAGGTGCACCTACCGGCCCCGTTGTGCCGCTTCGTCACCGACACCCGGTCGCCGCAGGGGCCGGCCGAGGCGGCAGCGAGCGCCACGGTCGCGGTCGCGGCCCATGTGGCCGGCCGCACCCGCGACGTCACCTTCATCCGCGCGGCGCTGTCTCCGGCGGCGCCCCCGGTCGAGCTGGTGCCCGCCGAGGACCTGACGGCGGATCTGCCGGCGCGCTGGAGCGCTCGGGTGGAGGTGTATCTGCCCGACGCGGAGCCCGTCCGGGCGTACGTGGGCGATGCGCCCAGCCTGGACGACGAGCGGGAGATCATCGAGAAGTACCACCGGAACGTGGGAGCGGCGATGCCGGGCCCCACGACGGAGCTGATCGGGCTGTGTGCCGGCCTGGACGAGCTGCCGTCGGCGGCCCGGCTGCGTGCGGTGCTTCTTGCGACGGTGACGCCGACGACGATCGGATGAGGCGCCCTCAGCCTCGCGGCCGATCGCAGGAACGCTGTACGGTATGGTGCACCAACGAGGATCGGTGGTGAGTGCTTCACGGCCACTTGGAGGATCGACGATGCCGGCTTCCCGCACGAGCAGAACGTCGCTGCCCCGCAGCACGGTCACCCGCGAGCACATCATCGAGGCGGCGACGCGGATCGCGGACGAGGAGAGCATCGAGGCCCTCACCATCCGCCGGCTCGCCGCCGACGTCGGCAGCGGTGCGATGACGCTCTACAGCTACTTCCGCAACAAGGAAGAGATACTCGACGCCATCGCCGACCACGTGCTCGGTGGCTTCACCCTGCCGCCGGCAGAGGAGACGGAACCGCGGGCGGTGGTGCAGAGCCTGGCCTCGGCGTTCCTCCGGATGATGCGGGAGCATCCCAGCATCGTGCGGCTCTTCACCACCCGCGTGACCACCAGCCCGGATTCGCTGCGTGGCGCGATGGAGGCGGTGGTGGGCAGGCTGCGCGAGGTCGGGTTCGAGGGCCGTGAGGCGGTCCAGGCGTACGGTCTGATCGTCCACTACACCCTCGGCTTCGCCAGCTACCAGGCACCCCGACCGTGGGGCAAGCCCGACCTGCCCGACGTCGAGGAGTTGTGCCGCCAGCGGACCCACTTCTACTCCGCGTTGCCCCTGGCGGAGTTCCCGAATCTGGTGTCGCTCGCCGGCGACGTGACGACGCTGCCGAGCGACGAGCAGTTCCAGTTCGGATTGGACTGCCTGCTCGACGGGCTCCTGCGTCGGATTCAGGCGAACTGACCAGCGGAAACACCTTCCGCCCCGCGCCTCGTTCCGCCGCCAACCGTTCTTGATTACCCGTATCGTACGAAGTACGATACGGGTAATGTCAGGCTCGGAGTTCCGATCACCAGGAGAGGTGGCCCCGACGATGCTCGGGAGAGCCACCGCGTCGGCGCGCAGACGACCGGCGCGGACGTGAACGCAGCGAAGGTCGTCGCCCTGGTCGGCACCGGCGGCACGATCACGGGCTGGTCGCCGAGCAGTCTGGACCTGACCGGTTACGCGGAAACGGAGTCGCAGCGGCTGTCGCTGGCCGAGGTGGTGGCCGCCGTGCCGGAGGTCGCCGACATCGCCGAGATACGGCAGATCAGCCTCCCCGCAGCCCCGAGCCACGCCCTCGACCTGCCGGACATGCTCGGCATCGCCGGACACGTGCGCACCGCCCTGGCCGACGACGAGGTGACAGGGGTCGTGATCACCCACGGCACCAACACCCTCGAGGAACTGGCATTCCTGCTGGAGTTGGTGCTCGCACCCGGCAAGCCGGTGGTCCTCACCGCCGCGATGCGCCCGCTCTCGGCGCTGAGCGGGGACGGCCCGCTCAACCTCGTCGACGCGGTACGGGTGGCAGCCAGCCCACAGGCGGCGTCGCGGGGACCGGTGGTGGCGATGAACGGGGCGATCTGGTCACCCCGTCGGGTGACCAAGGCCAACACCGCCGGATCCGACGCCTTCCGCAGCGCTGAACTGGGACCGCTCGGCTTCGTCGACCCCGATGGCACCGTGATCTTCCACCACCGGGAGGAACACACCCCGCCGGTGCTGGACGTCATGGGCGCCTCCGTACCACGGGTGGATCTGGTCGTCTCCTATCCCGGCGCCGACGGGGTGCTGGTCGACGCGGCGGTCGCCGCCGGCGCGGCCGGTCTGGTCAGCGCCGGCACCGGTGCCGGATTCCCCACTCCCGCCGAACACGCCGCCCTGGTCCGCGCGGTAGCGGCTGGGGTGGTGGTGTGCCAGTCGTACCGCAGCGCTGCGGGCCGGGTGCGACTCAGCCCCCGACTGCGCCGAGCCGGCATCGTCGCCGGTCAGGGCCTCAACCCCGGCAAGTGCCGGATCCTGCTCGCGCTCGCCCTCGCCACGGGCGCCGAGGCCGGACGGATCCAGGAACTACTCGACCGCGTCGACGGCCGCGAACGGGGCGACGGACCGCGGTGACTCAACGCGCGCGACGGTAGTGCACGGCCACCACACCGTTGCGGAACGGCTCCGCCGAGACCAGTTCGAGCCGGCGCGTGCCGGGCAGCCCGCCCTGGTGCAGCGTCGGACCGTGGCCGGCGATCCGAGGGTGGATGAGCAACTCGTACTCGTCGATCAGGTCCAGCCGGTCGAGCTCGGTCGCCAGCGTGCCGCTTCCGAGCAGGACCCCGGCCGGTGTCTCGTCCTTGAGCTTCTGCACACCCTCACGCAGGTCACCGTCGATGTGGTGGCTGTTGGCCCACGGGAAGTGGTGGCGCGTCGACGACACCACGTACTTGGGTTTGGCCTCCAGCTTGACCGCCCACTCACGCAGGGCCGGCGGCGCCTGTTCGTCGCCGCGAGCGACGGCCGGCCAGGCGCTCTCCATCATCTCGTAGGTGACGCGGCCCCACAGCATGGCCCCGGCCTCGTCCATGAGACGAGTGAAGAAGGCGTGCGTCTCGTCGTCGGCGATCCCCTCCTGGTGGTCGACGCAGCCGTCCACCGTGAGGTTGAGTCCGAAGGTGAGCAGTCCCATGACCGGCGAGTCTAACTCCGGACGTCGCCCCACCCGGGGAACTCCGGTCCGGCGACGCACATGAGGCGAGTCGCGCGCAGGACCGACCGATTGACCGGCCGATCCGGCGCGAGCCGCCGCCTCCGACACTCGTGACGTGGGCCTACCCGAGCGACGGTCCGCCGGTACGACCGACCACACGGAAGGACCCCATGACCGCGACGGCGATCGAGAAGCCCGACTTCACCGGGCTGCGTGCGATGTACATCAACTGCACCCTCAACCGGTCTCCCGGCCGTAGCCACACCCAGGGGGTGGTCGACCGCAGTGTGGCGATCATGGAGGCGAGCGGGGTCAGCGTGGACCAGATCCGCGCGGTCGACCACGACATCGCCACCGGCGTACGACCCGACATGACCGAGCACGGGTGGGACGGCGACGAGTGGCCGGCGTTGCTGGCGCGGGTGTTGGCGGCCGACATCCTGGTCATCGCGGGTCCGATCTGGCTGGGTGACAACAGTTCGGTGACGCGTCGGGTGATCGAGCGGCTGTACGGCTATTCGGGTGTCCTCAACGAGCAGGGCCAGTACGCGTATTACGGGCGGGTCGGTGGCTGTCTGCTCACCGGCAACGAGGACGGCCTGAAGCACTGTGCGATGAGCATCCTGTACAGCTTGCAGCACATCGGTTTCACGGTGCCGCCGCAGGCCGATGCGGGGTGGCTCGGCGAGGTCGGCCCCGGGCCGTCCTACCTCGACGAGGGTTCTGGTGGGCCGGAGAACGACTTCACGAACCGCAACACGGCGTTCATGACGTACAACCTGCTGCACCTGGCGTCGATGATCCGCCAGGCCGGTGGGTTTCCGGCATACGGCAACCAGCGCACCGCCTGGGACGCGGGAGTGCATCCGGACGCCGCCAATCCCGAATACCGCTGACGCCACGGCCGAACCCCGGACAGGACCGGGCTCTCGCCTCCGCCACACCACGAACAGGATGAGGACCGACGAGCACCACCTTCGGGGCCGTGGAACTGGCGCTGCCGGGCCAGGTCGTCGAGATCGGCGCGGTCGTCCTGCTCGACCTGCCGCGCTGACCCGTCGTGCCCCCTGGTCGACCGTGCATCCGCAAGCAGGCCGCAGCGTTCGCCACGTGGAACCCACCGGACGCGCCTACGCTCGGAAGGCGCTCGACGGGTGCGACCGGCCGAACCCGAGGACCCGACTCCGACGACCGTTACCTGCTGGTGACAGCGCCAAGGATGTGAGTGATCATGACAGATCCGGTATCGATGAGTTGGCCGAGCCTGCGGGTGTCGGACTGGACCGACACCCGCGACACCCTGCACATGTGGACCCAGATCGTGGGCAAGATCCGTATGGCGCACGCCCCGATGGTCAATCACTGGTGGCAGGTGACGTTGTACGTGAGCCCACGCGGGTTGACGACGTCCGCCATCCCGTACGGGACGGGAGCCTTCGAGATCGAGTTCGACTTCATCGGCCACCGGCTCGACGTGCGTAGCAGCGACGGTGGGGTGCGGAGCCTTCCGCTGCGGCCGATGGCGGTCGCCGAGTTCTACTCGCGGGTGATGGCGATGCTCGACGAACTCGGGATCGCCGCACCGATCCGACCGCGCCCCAACGAGGTCGACCCGGCGATCCCGTTCGCCGAGGATCATGAGCATGCCTCCTACGACGGTGCGGCGGCGGCGCTGTTCTGGCGGCAGTTGGTGCAGGCGAACCGGGTGGTGGGTGAGTTCCGGTCGCATTTCGTGGGCAAGGTCAGTCCGGTGCATTTCTTCTGGGGCGGGATGGATCTGGCCTGCACCCGCTTCTCCGGCCGGTCGGCTCCGCCGCATCCGGGTGGGATGCCCAACTGTGGGGACTGGGTCATGGTCGAGGGCTACTCCCGCGAGTTGTCCAGCTGCGGGTTCTGGCCCGGCGGCGGTGCCGAAGGCGCCTTCTACTCGTACGCCTATCCCACACCGGACGGCTTCGCCGAGCAGCCGGTCGGCCCCGATGGCGCGTTCTTCAGCACCGAGTTCCAGCAGTTCCTGCTGCCGTATGAGGTGGCGCGTGCCGCACCGGATCCGGACCGTGCGGTCGCCGAGTTCCTGCGCACCAGCTACGAGGCCGCCGCGAACCTCGGCCACTGGGACCGCGCCGCGTTGGAGGACGACCCACTGCGCTGGCAGCGCACCGACGCACCCTGACGACCGCCACCGGTGTCGGCACCCACCGGCGGCTCGAACGGTCCACGGCACCGCCCGCACGGCGGTCTAGCTGAGCCGCAGGTCCCCGTCGAAGTCGATCCTGGCTAGCTCGGCACGCGAGGTGATGCCCAACTTGGGATAGACGTTGGCCAGGTGGTGGCCGACCGTACGGGGACTGATCAACAGCTGCGCCGCGATCTCCCGGTTGGTCAGACGGTCCGCAGCCAACTGCGCCACCCGCAACTCCTGCACGGTCAACCCCGCAGCGGTCGAAGGATCGGCCCCACGCCGGTCGGTCAGCGCCAGCTCGCGTAGCGCCCGCCCCCGCAGGGGGCCCGCGTCCAGGCGGTCGAAGGTCTCGGCTGCGGCGACCAGCTGAGTACGGGCGTCGGCCCGGCGACGTGCGCGCCGCAGCCACTCCCCGTACAGCAGCCGAGTGCGGGCGTACTCGAACGGCTGCGCCCCCGCTCCCGCGACGTCCAGGGCGGCTCGGAACGAGACCTCGGCCGCCGAGCCGCCCTGGACGAGGGCCCGGAGACGATGACCGGCCGCGCGGGCCCAGGTCGCCCCCGACCGCTGCGCCCACTCCTGCACCATGGCGATCTGAGACTCGGCGACGTCGCCGTCACCGACCTGCACCGCCGCTTCGACGGTGTCCACGGCGGCGAGCAACGCGAAGGTGGCATGGGACGCCTCGTGGCCCGACTCGACGAGGCACAGCAGGTCGCTCAGCGCCTCCTGCGGACGACCGTCGAACAGCGCCGCCCGGCCACGAAGCCAGTACGCCGACGCGGTGAGCGCCCGCACCCCACGCGGTACCGAGAATCGCAGGATCCCCCTGGTGTGCTTGTCGACGGCGCGATGGTCGCCCCGGGCCGCAGCCAGTACGCCCAGGCAACTACGGCTCTGCGTGGCGAGGTGCGCCGCCCCGACCTCCTCGGCCAACCGCAGGCCCTCGGCCGCCGCCGCCTCGGCAGCACCCCACCGGCCCGCCGCCGTGTCGAGGACCGCGATCTGCGCCAACACCAGCGCCAACGCGGTGAGCTCGTGTCGACGTCGCAGCTGTGCGGCCTGCACCCGCAGCACGTCGAGCAGCCGAGCCTCCACGCCCCAGACCTGGGCCAACGGTACGGGCGGAAGCAACTCCCAGGCGACCGTACCGAGCCGACCGACGGCATCGCTGGCCAGCTCCGGGGACGGCGGGGGAAACTCGCCGCTCAGGTCGTAGCAGGACCACCAGTTCCGCAGCACGGGCATCAGCCCCGACACCGTCGCGTCACCGTCGGTGTCCACGGCCCGCAGCCGGTGCAGCGACTCCTGCTGCAGGTCGGAGCGACCAGCAGTCCAGGCGGCGCGGACCGCGACCGTACCCAGCTCCACCGCGCGTCGGGCCTCGGTGACCACGGCCATGTCGCCCGCCAGGTAGTGGTGGGCACGCTCAGGCATGCCGTACGCGAACTCCAGGATCCCGCGCAGCCCCCCGCTCAGCCGGACGACGGGCTGCACACCGCCCAGGCGTTCGGCCTCTTCGAGCACCTGCCGCGCCGTGTCGGCCTGGCCGGCATGCCAAGCGGCGCGGGCGGCCGCAGCCAGCCGGCGTGCGGCGTCCCCCGGCTCCGGCGACAGCTCGGCGGCCCGACACAGAGTCCGCGCCGCCATCGAACCCGCACTGCGTCGCAGACATTCCTCGGCGGCGTGTTGCAGCAGCGTGGCGACGTCCTCGTCCGGCCCGTCCGCAGCGGCCGCCAGGTGCCAGGCCCGCTCCATGGTGGCGTCCCGCGGCAGAGCCTCGGCCAGCGCCCGATGCGCCGCCTGCCGTTCCGAGAAGGGGGAACCGTCGTAGACGGCTGCCGGGATCAGCGGATGCCGGAACTCCAGGCGGGCACCCGAGGCACGGAGCAGACCCGAGCGCAGGGCCGCGTCCCAGGTGGCGGTGTCGACGCCCCAACCGGCCCCCGCCCGGTGCACCACGTGCCGGTCGCCCCGACCCTGGGCGGCAGCCAGCAGCAGCAACGCCCGGGTCGACGGCTTCAGGGCCTCGAACCGTGCGCGGAATGCCCGCCGCAACCGTGGCCCCACCGACACCGCGTTCCCGGACGGCGACAGCGTCGAATCGCCGTCGGTCTCGTGATCGAGGGCGGGCAGTTCGTGCAGCGCCAACGGGTTGCCTCCCGCCGCCTGCACTGTCCGCTCGACAAGCGTCGCGTCGGCCTCCGGCACGACGGCGCTCACGAGCCGGCGGGCGTCGTCGTCGGCCAGACCGCCGATCTCCAACGTCGGCAGCCCCTCCCACGGCCCCGAGGCAGGATCCTCGTGTCCGGTCAGCAGCACCGCGACCGGCTCCGTCGCCACTCGACGAGCGACGAACCCCAGGCAGTGCGCGCTCGCCTCGTCGACCCACTGCGCGTCGTCCACCACGACCAGCACCGGTCGCTCCCGCGCAAGACCGGACAGCAACGACAGCACGGCGGCGCCGATGAGGAAACGGTTGGCCGGGTCCCGGCTCATGCCCAACGCACCCCGCAACGCCGCAGCCTGCGGGACCGCGAGCGTCTCCAGCCGATCCAACACCGGCCACAGCAGTTCGTGCAGCGCCGCGAACGCGAGCCCTGCCTCCATCCGGGTGCCCCGACACCGCAACACCGTCGCGTCGGACGCCGCCTCGACGGCGTACCCCAGCAGAGCGGTCTTGCCGATGCCCGGCTCACCCCACAGCACGAGCCCGGAACCCGCGCGATCCGCCGCCCGATCCAGCAGCCGGTCCAGCACCGCGGTCTCGGCGCGCCGTCCGAACAGCTCCATGTCCCACCCCAGAATGTCGCGCCCGGCCGTGATGGCACCGCCGTTTTCAAGGCTATAGCCCGGTCTGCCCCATCGCGGACGACCGATCGACCGACCGATCCGCGTCGGCCACACTGCGGCACACTCGATCCGTGACCCCTTTCCGGCCGGACCGCTGCTTCTCCCGGCGGATCGGTCCGTTCGCGCTCGACCGCGTCGGGCGCGTCACCCATGACAGCGCGGACACGTCCGAGGCGTCAGTGACGCGGTGTCACGAACGCTGGTGACGTGGTGTCACTGCTCGTAGCAACACCGAAAACTGGAGGACGTATGGCAGTGAATGTGAAGGATGTTCCCGAAGCTAGCCGGTACGAGGCTCGGGTGGAGGGTGAGTCCACGGTTGCGGGTTTCGCGCAGTACATCCGTACCGCGGAGTTGGTCGCGTTCGTGCACACGGAGGTCTCGCCTCAGTACGAGGGCAGAGGAGTGGGCGCGGCCCTGGCCCGTGCCGGTCTGGACGAGGCCCGCGCCGCGGGTCTGTTGGTGTTGCCGACCTGCCCGTTCATCGCGGGGTGGATCGCCCGGCATCCCGAGTACCGGGACCTGGTGTACCAGTCCCGCAGCAGAGTCACCGACTGACCGGCAGGGCGCGGCGGCGATACCGGTCAGCGATACACCACGTGCGCTCTGAGCGCATCGAGGCGGCCGCCTGACCTGCGTGCTAGCATTGCTCTCATTGTCTCAGGTGAGGAGATGGTGATGGCAGCGCTCAGCATCAGAGATCTCGACGACGCGGTGCGGGAGAAGTTGCGCCGTCGCGCTGCGCAGCATGGCCGATCGATGGAGGCCGAGATCCGCGACATCCTCACCAGGGCAGTCGCCGAGGATGCGCCGGTGAATGACCTATTCGGCGCACTCACTGATCGATTCGCCAGACTCGGGGGCGTCGAACTGGAGCTGCCGTCTCGGTCGACATCACCCCGCGCAGCGAGCCTGCCCGAATGATGATCGTTCTGGACACCAACGTCGTTTCCGAACTCATGCGGGCCGAGCCCGCACCGGTGGTTCTCGCGTGGATCCAGCGGAACTCGCGTGCCGGCCTGTACACCACGGCGATCACTGTCGCTGAGATCCGCTACGGCATTGCGCGGCTGCCGGCAGGGCAGCGCCGGGAGTCACTGCACCAGGCCGCCAACGAGATCTTTGCCGCCTTTCCCCGCCAAGTGCTGCCCTTCGACCTCGGCGCAGCCAGCGCCTATGCCGACGTCGTCGCCGGGCGGGACAGGCTCGGCCACCCGATCGACGGGTTCGACGCCCAGATCGCCGCCATCTGCCGCGCCCAAGCTGCCACCCTCGCCACCCGTAACACCAAGGACTTCACCGATACAGGGATCGGCGTCGTCGATCCCTGGCAGGAGCCGTCCGCCTGAAGCCACTGTTCGGTCTGCCACATCAGCGGCACGTGTGAAACGCTCCCGAACCCTGGCAGGTCGAGCAGCCCAAGACCGTGAGCTGAACCGAGACCACCCACCGTCCGGTCCGTGCGCCGGGCCGCGCCCATCAGGGATGTGTGTCCCTTGTCGACATAGATTCCGGCGATGCCGGGGACGACCCGGCGGCCCGAATGGGGACTTTCGGCGGTCCGGCCGAGGGATGTCATGTTGGCCGGTGGGGAGGCGTGCCGGCGTCACGTCGCTTCGGTGATGACGGCGATGAGGCGAGGTACCTGGTGCGCGGCGGAAACGTCTGCAAAGAGATCATGGCCGTTCCTGGCCGGTTCGTGTTGACCGGAGCGATGACCCAGGAACGCCACTCGACCGCGTTGGCCGTGTCGATTGCCACGCCACCACCAGCCGAGGGCATGCTGGTACATCTCATCGAGGAGTCGCCGCGTTCGGCGGTGGGGTTGGACCATCTGCGCGGGCAGCCCTTTGCCGATGAGATGGTGCTGGTCCCATGGGACATCGATCGTTGGACGACGGGACCACGCCCGCTGCCGGATGACCCGGAGGCACTGGGCGGCCTGGCCGATCTGTACCGGATACAGGTGCAGGTGCCGGTGGGTAGCGCCCGTTTGCCTCGGCTCGTTCCGGTCGGCGTGGATGGTCGGGAGTCGTCGTGGCCGGACGCCGACGCGGTACGCGTGTTGCCGTGGTCGCAGGTCGCGGGACGGGCGGTGGTGCAGGCGGCGTACGCGCGTGTCGTGGCGGGCGAAGAACCGGGTCGGCGGCGGCTGGACGGGGTGTTGGCCGACCTGGCGGGGATTCAGCAGGGCTTGCGGGTAGCGATTCCGCCAGGGTCCCTGGCTGCCGCTGTCCACCTCGCGTGGGCCGGCACTGAGACGCAGGCGGCGGAGCTGGTGCGGCGGGTGCTGCCGGTCGCCGTCTCGAAGTTGCCGGAGGTGGTCGGTGAGGCTCCGGAGGCGGTGGACGCCACCGTGTTGCTCGACGCCCTGCGAGACAACCCGGGTTCGGTCGCCCTGGCGTGGTTGCGGCAGCCCGGTGGGGCGCCGACGGTGGCGTGGCTGCTCGGGGACGGCGCGGAGGTGCGGTGGATCGGGGCCCTGGAGTCGCAGGGTGCGGGAACCCTCATCGGATCGATCGACGACCGACGGTTGACCGCGCTGCGCGGCGGCCTTACGGCGGTGCTGCTGGACAGCGCTGGCGGGCGCCTTCGACCGGCCAGGGCGACAGAATCGATCGTCGCGCGGGCCCGATCCGCTCCGGCGTCCGGTCAGGTCTCCGACGTGGTGCGACCTCGTCTCGCCGAGTTGCGTCGGATGTTGATCGAACGCTCGGGTGAACTGACGAAGCTGCGCTCTGAGATGGTGACAACCGGAGCGGTCAGGGACGCGGGGAGTGTGGCAGCCTCGGTTGGGGCTGCCGGCCTGACCGGGCGGGAGCGAACCCTGCAGGCGGAGATCGCCCGGCTGCGCGCCCGCATCACCGAGCTCACCAGGATCGCGGCTGACTTCGGGGTTGAGATGACCCCGACAGGTCTGGTCAGCCAAATCAGGGTGCGGCAGTCAGGAGGCGGTGACCCGGGTTGGCTCGATGTGCCGGTGCTTGTCGATGGGACGGGCGTCCACGGCCTGCATCCGGAGACCAACGAGCGGACCGGGGACTTTCGCCTGGTCGACGGTGAATGGCGGGCCCGGCTGCGTGGGGGCAGCGGGATGCCGGGCGACGACTTTCGCCAGGACGACGAATTCTGGGAGGGTATGTGGGTCGGCGACCGGGCCTCGCTGCCAGTACCGATGGACGTGGACGCGACGGTGGATCCGGCCCTTCTGCCGGTGGTCGATCCGGTCCCTCCGCCGGTCCTCGACTCGGACAAGCACTGGCAGCCCCCGCAGAGAGCGGCGTTTGTCGGCACGCTCTCCACCACCGGGAAACTGGCGGTGATGGGCCGCCTCGTGAAGCTGAGGCCGGTGAGCCGTAGCACCACGGTCGGGTACTGGACCGACGACACGAGGGTGTGGGTTCAGCTGCCTGATGGCGGTCGGGTCATGGTCGTCTACCCGCACCCGGTCTTTGGTCTGCGTGGCACCAGAACGAGAATAGTCGAGGGCTGGCGGCGGGTGCCCGGCGTGGAGGCGACGGCCGCTCGGCGAGGCATTCCGGATAGTAAGAGTCGGCTCTCTGTAGACGGTCGCCGGATAACGCTGAACGGCCTCGGCGGGACTGAGGTCGAGTACCGGTACGACGCGACGACGGTGTGGCTGCTGTTGCCTGATGGCAGAAAGATCATGGCTACCCACTCACATCCGGTCTTCGACCCGGCGGCGGCCGGGCCGGTGACGGAGGCCGGCTGGTCACGCGAACCGGGCGAAACGGCCACGTGGCACAGCGGCAAGATGTCGGGGAGTCGACTCTGGGTGAACCACCGACGAGTGGTTCTCGGGTCCGACGTTCACGCCGATGCCGATCTCCGGTACACGTATGACGCGACGACGGTGTGGCTGATCTTGCCGAGTGGACAGCAAATCATGGTCACGTATCCATACCCGGCCTTCTACCCGGCTGGTGCCAGTCCCGTGGTGGAGGAGGGTTGGCCGCGGGAACCGAGCGGGAAGGCGGCAATGGCCCGGCTCGGGACCGCCGGTGACAACGGTCTGGATGTCGACGGGCGGGAGGTTCCGTTGTGGCCGACACACGACGGGAGCCCTATCAAAAGCCAGGTCGCGTACCGGTTTGACGAGACGACGGTGTGGGTGCGGTGGCGTGATGGCCGGAAGGCCATGGTCACCTACCCGCATCCGGTCTTCGGTCCGTCGGCAGCGGGTCGGGTGGTGGTGGATGGTTGGCGCGATCCCAACTACCTGATGGTCTCTGACAACTGGCCCGAGCCGGGCGGCGGTCCGATGGAGCTGGACGGATCACTGCAGGCGACGGTGGTGCCGGTGCCGGGATCCACCGGCGTGGTGGTGGGCGGTGGCGAGCCGAGTCGGCTGAGGAGCGATGGCTGGATGCCTCCGCAGGAGGCAGCGTCCTCCGCAATGCTCCATAGCGGCACGATGACCGTGAAGGGTCGCTCGGTGCGGCTGCCAACCAAGTACGGCGATACCGAGGTCACGTACTGGGCTGACGATACGAGGCTGTGGGTCCTTCTGCCGGATGGCAGAAAGGCCATGGTCGTCTTTCCGAATCCCGTCTTTGGCTCCGGTTACGATCGATCGACGGTGATCGGAAGCTGGGAGCGGCAGCCGAGTGGGCTCGCGTCGGCGGCTCGTCCCGGCACTCTGGACAGGCAGAAGCGACTCGCTGTCGACGGCCGCGTCGTGCTGCTGGCCGGTCACCTTGAGGCCAAAACCAAGGTCGAGTACCGGTATGACGCGACGACGGTGTGGGTGCGTTCGCAGGACGGCCGGGAAGTCATGGTCACCTATCGGTATCCGATCTTCGACCCGGCGGCCGCGGGACCGCTGATGGTGGAGGGCTGGCCGCAGCAGCCGAACGCGATGGCGGAGTTCAGAAGCAGCAATCTGGTGCAGGGACAGGTACGTGTCAACAACCGTGTCGTGCAACTGGGGAGGAAGTACCCCGACAGCCCGCTCGACTACGCGTACGACGCGAGGACCGTATGGGTGCGTTTAGCCAATCGCAGGAAAGTCATGGTCACCTATCCGTATCCCGTCTTCGACCCGGCTGACCGTAAGCCGGAGGTGGAGGAGGGCTGGTCACGGGAACCGAGCGCGCAGGCGGCGATGGCCCGACTCGGCACAGTCAGTGCCTTCGGCCAGATCTCAGTCGACCGGCTCCTCCTGTACTTCGGGAAGAAGATCGGTGGGACATCGACTCAGGGACCGGTCGCGTACCGGTTTGACGAGACGACGGTGTGGGTGCGGTGGCGTGACGGCCGGAAAGCCATGGTCACTTTCCCCTATCCGGCTGCTGCCCCGGCTGCTGCGGGTCCGGTGGTGGTGGATGGTTGGCGTGATCCCAACTACCTGATGGTCTCTGCCGACTGGGACGGTGGCCCGGTGGATCAGGGTGAGGATCCGGTCTCGCTCGATGTAATTCGCCAGGACGAGGAGTTCCGGGCGGACATGTGGCACGACAGTGAGAAGGAGTCACTGTCCGGCCCGATGGACCTGGACGGAACGGCTGATGACGATGCTGTGTCAGTGGTGGTGGATCCGGCCGACACGTCGTTGGCGGATGCCCCCGCAACACCCGCGGCGAGTGTGAGCGACGCGGAAGCCAGCGATGGCGAGCCGAGTCAACTGACGGAGGATCCGTGGCAGCCGCCGCAGAGCGCACCATCCACCGGCAAGATCCGCAACCGGAACTTGCCGGTCATGGGCCGCGACGTGCGGCTGAGATCGAGTCACGCAGGTGCCACAGTTCCGGGCGGCACGATGGACCCGGCCCCCATGTCCGTGGTGAATCTGGCCGATCTATCGATGGTGGATGCCCCGGCAGCGCCGGCGGTGGGTGTGGGCGGCGCGGAAAGCGATGTTGGCGGGCCGAGTCAGCTGAGTGAGGAGCGGTGGCAGCCGCCGAAGGAGACGGCGTCCGCCGGCAGGCTCTCGTCCGGGACCCTGATGGTGATGGGCCGTGAGGTGTCGACGAGGTCGAGGTACGCCAACGTCTGGGTCGAGTACTGGACCGACGACACCACCGTGTGGGTGCTTCTGCCTGACGGTGATCGAGTCATGGTCGTCTACCCGCAATCGGTGTTCGGCCCGCCCGGCGCTAGATCGACGTTCGTCCATGGTTGGCTACGGGGGCCGAGTACGCAGGCGACGGCGGCTCGGCGCGGCATGACGAACAGTGCGGGTCGACTTGTTATCGACGGCCGCAAGGTGTCTGTGGGTAGATACCGTCGTACCGAGGTGGAGTACCGGTATGACGCGACCACGGTGTGGTTCGCTCTGCCGAGTGGCGAAAGGGCCATGGCCACCTATCCGTACTCGGCTCTCATCCCGGCTGCTGCCGGACCTTCGGTGGAGGACGGCTGGCCACGACAGCCGGACGCGACGACGGAGTGGGGCACCGGCAAGCTGTCACGAGGAGAACTGTGGGTCAACGACCGGCGGGTCAAGTTCGGGGCCGACAAGTACCCCGATGCTCAGGTTCTGTACGCGTTCGACGCGACGACGGTGTGGCTGACTCTGCCGGGTGGCAAACAGGCGATGGCCACTTTTCCGTACCCGGTCTTCTATCCGCCGGGTGCGGAGCCGGTGGTGGTGCAGGGCTGGCCGCGGGAACCGGGCCCAGGGGCAGCGACGGCCCGGCGCGTCACCGTGACGCACGGCGGTCATCTGTCTGTGGACGGGCGCACGATTGCGCTGGGAGAGACAATCGATGGGACGTCGACCGAGGGCCTGGTCGGCTTGCGATTCGATGCGACGACGGTGTGGGTGCGGTGGCGTGATGGTCGGAGGGCCATGGTCACGTTCCCGCACCCGGTGCTCGATCCCGCTGCTGCGGGCCCGGTGCTGGTGGATGGTTGGCGTGATCCCAACTATCTGATGGACTCGGACCTCTCGCCCGAAGAGGACGATGGTCCGGCAACATCGCTGCCCGTTCTGATGGATCTGGACGAGCCGCTGAACGCGGCCGTCCGGCCGGCGGTGAATTGGGTGAGCTGGCCGCCTCCCGAGGAGACAGCGTCCACCGGCGATCTCCGCAACGGAAAATTGATCATCCAGGGTCGCGTCGTGCAGTTGGGGCCGAGGCACGGAAGCGGCACCGTCGAGTACTGGACTGACGACAAGACGGTATGGGTACGGCTGCCGGATGGCAACGAGGCCATCGTCGTTTACCCGACCCCGACTTTCGGCACGAGTGGTGCCACGCCGACCCTGGTGCAGGGCTGGCCGCAGCAGCCGGATGACCTGGCGGCGGCAACTCGGTCCGGTAAGCCGGACAGCGGCGGCCAGCTGCGTCTCGACGGCCGCCACGTGTCGCTGGGCGCACACTTCGCGGCCGGGGGCGAGGTCGAGTACCGATACGACGCGACGACGGTGTGGGCGCGTTCACCGGGTGGTGGCACGGAGATCATGGTTTCCTTTCCGTTCCCGGTATTCGATCCTGCTGCTGCCGGTCCGGTGGTGGCGGACGGCTGGTCACGCCAACCGGACCCGTCGGCGCGGTTCGTCCGCGCCGCCCTGAAGCAGAGGACTCTGAAGGCGAACAACCGGTTCGTGCGTATCGGGGAGCGCTATCCCGATGCCACGGTCGACTACACGGTGGACGCGACGACGGTGTGGGTGCGGTGGCCCGATGGTCGGAAGGCCACCGTCACGTACCCGTACCCGGTCTTCGATCCGGCGGAACGGAGGCCCGTGGTGGTGGAGGGCTGGCCGCAGGAGCCGGGCGAGCAGGCGACGCCGGCCCGGCTCGGCACGATCAGTGCCGCGGGTCAGATGTCAGTCGACAAGCTCATGGTGTATTTCGGGCAGCGGATCGGTGGCAGATCGCCGCGGGCCGTGGTGGCGTATCGGTTCGACGCGACCACGGTATGGGTGCGGTGGCGTGATGGTCGGAAGGCGATGGTCACGTACCCCTATCCGGCTCTTGTCCCGGCTGCCGTAGGCCCGGTGGTGGTGGATGGGTGGCGTGATCCCAACTACCTGATGGTCTCCGACGACTGGCCTGAGCACGACGGCGGCCGAGCAAATCCTCGTGAGGAGCCAGTCTCGCTCGGCCCGCCCATGAGCGCTCAGTCGGTGGCAGCCACTCACGAGAGTGCCGCTGTCGCCGAGGTGTCGGTCGGCCGTGGTCGCCGTGGGGTAGCCGATGACCGGGGTGTGGTGGTGGTGGGTGAGATGGCTCGGTGGCGGGAGTGGTCGCAGGCTTCGGCGGTGGTGGTGGCGGCGCAGTCGTCTGCGCGTCCGGTGGTGGTGGTCGATGCGGGCGAGGGCCTGGGGCCACGCAGTGCGGTGCTGTCTGCCCTCGGCATGGTGTTGTTGCAGTTCGGCCGCCGTCGACAGCAGCCGCTGGTGGTGGCGACGGGGCTGGTCTCCGAGGTGACGACGGTGGTCGGTCGTTACGGGTTGCCGGTGATCGGTCCGGATGGTGCGGGTCCCGATGCGAGGTGGCAGGTTGTCGGTCCGGATGGTGTGGTGCACTGGTCGGCCCGGGCGTTCAGCATGGCCTCGTTCGCAGTCGCCGGTGAGGTGTCGCCGAATGCGGTGCAGCGTGCCGATTCCGAGGTGCTGACGCAGTGGTTGGCGCAGCCCGACTGGCCGGCGGCGGAGAGTTTCCTCCGGGAGAACACCGGCGATCTGCTGCATCCGCAGATCCGGCAGGAGTTGGTGCAGTTGAGTGAACAGGATCCGGCCAACCGGTTGCTGCCGGTCTTCAAGACCATTCTTGACCTGGTGGGGGAGAACGGTCGCGCGGTCGATCCGGCTGACTCCCGGTATCGCGCTCCGGGACCGTCCGTGGTGGAGCCGTTCGACGGGGTGCGGGGGCCGCTGTCGGTGACCTTCGCTCTTGACTATCTGGAGCCGAAGCCCGATCCGTCGCACCGTAAGCCCTGGGATGACCGGTTGCTGCGGTTGATGTATCTGGACCCGCGAGCTCGTGATCGGGCAGGGCTTCTCGCTGCGGGGGTGCTCGGTGAGCAGCGGGGGCGAGTCGATGACGGCAGGTGGAACGCGACCGTGTTCGGTGCGGTGACCACGGCGCTGGGAATGACCGTGGAGCAGGCTGTGGAGCAGGCCGCCAAGCCATGGCCCGTGGGTGCCTGGGGGAAGGCGTTGGAGGATGTGGCCTGCTGCGAGGCGAACCCGGAACACCGGATGTACTGGATTCCCCGGATGGACGAGTTGCGTGACCTGGTCTCGGTGATCGGTATTCCTGGGTGGATCGACGGTCCGGCGCCGGCACATGGGCAACTGTTGGAGGTGCTGACCGAGACGCTCGCCAGTTGTTGAGGCGCCTGCGCCGTACCGTCTGCCCGTTCCTGAGCGACCGAGCCCCCGTGGCGGGACGAGGGTCGGCGCAGCGTATCGATCAGAGATAGACCACCCGGCTGCGGCGGTCGGCGGTGACCGCGTCCAGTCCCGGCGCGTCGAGGTCCACGTAGAGCTGGAGCAGTTGCACCACCGGGTCGAGGTTGACCCCGGCCGGGAGCGGAAGGTTGATGGTGTCGTTGTTGGGCCGGTTCGGTGAGCTGGCGGCGTCCCACACCGCGCGGACCACGTTGCCGTCCGGGCCGGTCGCCTCGACCTGGGCCCGCAGCGTCTTCGGGGTGCCGGTGGCCTCGATGACCGCGGTGAACGATCCGGTCGCGGGATCCTTGGTCACCGAGAGCTTGACGCCACCGACGACCTGCACCACGGCCCCGATCGTCAGGCCGCGTACCGCGAAACTCAGCGTGCGGGCCAGCCCACCGGTGAACCCGGTGGAAGCCGGGTTGGGGGCCACGAAGACCTGGCCGTCGGTGAATGCGTGCAGATCGGGCTCGCACTTGTACGCGCCACCCTTGGGCAGCGGCTGGTACACGCTGGTGTTCGTCGCCGGTTCCGACTGGGTCAACGTGTAGGAGAGTCCCACGTCGTCACCGGAGACGTTGTGCGCGTACAGGTTCGGTTCACCATCAATGTTGATCACCTCGAACTGCACGCCACCGGTCTGGTACGGGTCGGAGGTCTGCCCCCGCTGCGCCAGCACGAGCATCGGCAGGACGTTCGCCGCCACGCTCGCCACCTGCACCAGGGAGCCCAGCCAGTCGTCGAGCCCGGCCAGGCTGGCCCGTGCCGGCTGCACCGCTGCGGGGCCGGGAGCCGCCGTCGCGCTGCCCGGTGCGGCCAACCCGACCGTTGCGGCGGCACCGCCGAGCACGGCCGCGCCCCGCATCACGTCCCGGCGACTCACCGACCGACGACGGTGCTGTTCGTCCTGCATCTCCGACCTCCGCATCCGGCTGTGGTGTGCCGCGAGGCCGGTGTCGCACCCGTCGCCACACCGTGGGTGAAGGTGATGTTACTTGCGGTAAATATCGAAGTCTATCGTTCAATGGGGTGGGTTCGTGTTTCACCACGCGACGATGAACCACGGCACCACGGTCGACCAGGATGCCGGTCACTCGCCGGCGCGGAGGACCTCGCTCAGCCGGTCGCGTCGCCGCAGCGCCGCCTCGACAGGTACGACTGCGGCGGCCGTCGCCACCAACGTCGCACCGAACAGGCCGAGCAGCCACCACGGCAGAACCGTCGCCGGATCGGCGGCCTGACCGGTGAGCAGCCGCAGTTCGAGCGGGCCGAGCGTCAGGTGCGCGAGCAGGGCCCCGAGCAGCGGGCCGCACACCGCGGCGACCACGACCGGCGGCAACAGTTCTCCGGCGGCGACCCAGCGGGCGTCGCGGGGCCGCAGGCCGAGGGTCCGCAGCCGACTCAGGGTCTGCCACCGTTCCGAGGCACCCGCGGCGGCGGCGAGGGTGAGGCCGAGCAGTCCCAGCGCCAACACCACGATCGCGGCCGTCCACGCCAGTCGGAGTGTCCCTGCGGTCAGCGGAGCCGCTCGTTGCACCCGCTGCACGTCCGTGCGCAGGACGACATCGGCGGCGACGCCGGTTGCCGACACGGCCTGCGCCGCACCGGAGCCGGTCACCCAGACGGTGTTCGGAACGGCGGGCAGCCCCGCCTCGGCGAGGGCCGTGGCGTCCACGATGACGACGTCGCCGGCGCCGCCGACGGAGGGAGCGGTACCGACCGAGGTGAGACGGATCGCCGGGCCGCCGTCCCGTGACAGCTGCAGCCGGGTGCCCGTCGGCACGTCGCCGCCGCCCGATCGGACCAGCGCGGGGACGTCCGCGGAGCCGGGGCCGGGTGTCGCGAGCCGCGCCAGCGCAGGCGCGTCGGGCAGCGGGGTGGTGGCCAGCAGGCGCGCGAACGCGGCGGCGTCCACGACGACCAGGCGTGGGGTGAGCGGCGTCGACTCGGTGAAGACGCGCGCCGAGTCGGTCACCTGCGCGACGACGACCTGCTCGACCCCGGGTGCGGCAGCGATGCGCTCGGCGAGTGCGGGCGTCGCGCTCGCGGCGTCGGCACCGACGTCGAGACGGGCGTCGGCACCGACGGTGCTCCACGCGCCGTCGGTCAGACCCCGGGTGATGGTGGCGCCGACGACGAGCGCGAACGACGCGAGCGCCGTGGCACTGATCAGCACCAGCAGCGGCAGCGCCCGTGCGGCCGTGGTGGCTGCCCGCGCGGCGCCGAACACGGCCAGCGGACGGCGTGAGCGCAGGGACTGGCGCAGCGCGAACCGCGCTCCGACGGGCAGCAGCCGCAGCACGACGAGCGCGCCGGCGAGCGCGCCCAGCGCGACGGCACTGATCGGGAGGACCAGGTCGCCGGTCAGCTCGCCGGCATCGTCGTCGGAGGCGACGGGCAGGAGCCCGCGCTGGTGCAGCGTCACGACGGCGGCGAGCGCCGCGATCAGCAGAGTCGCCTCCACCGCGGCACGACGCAGCCGGCCGGTGGCCAGGATCCACCGCCGCGCGGCCGGATTGGCCGGTTGGCGCCGGTCGCGGCTGGCGCGGGCCGCAGCGAGGATCCCGAACGTCGGCCCGGCCACGGCACCGGCCAGGACCACGGGGACGGCCCAGGTCCAGGAGACGCCCGGTGCGGCCGCGCGGGCGAGTACGAGCCCGACGGCGGCGGCCGACAGCGCCACCATCGTGGACTCGACGACCAGTTCCACACCGAGGTCGGGGAGCGCCGCACCGCGCTGCCGAGCCGCGGCCAGTGCCGGAGTGCGGCGACGGACCAGCAGGTCGGCGGCGAGCAGCAGGACCAGTACCGTGGCGGTCAGCACTCCGGCGAGCAGGACAGCGGCCTGCACGGACGCGGCGCTGATCTGGGTACGGGAGTCGCGTAGGACGCTGTCGAGCGACGATTCCCACTTCAGGGAGTCGTCGCGGACCGCCGACGAGCCGGAGGCTGCCTTGAGCTTGACCACCTGGCCGGCGAGCGTCGCGGTGGCACCCCAGGTCAACGCGCCGGGTTCGGGGGCGAAGTGGACGGTGCGCCGCAGTTGGTCCTGGTCGAAGGCGAGCCGGGCGTCCGGCAGCGACTCGCGTGACAGCAGACCGGCGAACCGGGTGGTGCCCACCCCGTCGGCACCGGGCACGGGACGCAGCAGCGCCGGGGCGAGTCGCCAGGCAGGGTCGGCGCTGTCGGCGGGTCGATAGATCCCGCTGATCCGGACGTCCTTGCCGTTGCCCTGGCCGTCCTGGACCGCGAGGCGATCGCCGGGGCCCAGGCGGAGGGCGGCGGCGTCGGCCTCGGAGAGGCCGACCTGCACCGGCCAGGGCGGTCCGTTATAGGGGACCTCGACGGACCGCTCGGGGACCGTGGGGCCGGGTGCGCTGCCGGCGATCCAGGTCACGTCCGGGCCGCCGAGGTCATCGGCCAGGTAGGTGAGCTGGAAGGTACGCGGCAGGTTGCCGCCGGTGATGGTGAGGACCGGGGTGTTGACCACGGCGATGGGCGGCAACAATGCGGCGTCCAGGTCGGGTCCGAGCGCGAAGGCCGCCCGTTCGCGGAAGTCCTCGACGTCCTCGGCGAGGCGGGACATCCGGAACCGGCCGCCGGTCGGCCCGTCGTCGCGTTCCCAATCGGCGTGCACGAGAACGTTCGCGTCGGTGCCCGCGCGGCGGACCGTGTGCTGGACGGCGTCGTCGGCGGCGGCACGGAGCAGCGCCGGTACGGCCCCGGCGAGCAGCGCGACGGCCGTGATGACGGCGGCGGTGAGCAGCAACGCCCCGGCGTCGGCCCGGCCCCGGCCGCGGACGCTGGGCCAGTGCGGCGCCGGCCGCCGCGTCACGGTGCCACCCGCAGGTGCGCGGCGTCGGCCCGGCGGACCTGGACGGTGACCACCGCGGCGACCGCGAGCAGGCAGGCGGCCAGCAGGACGGCGAGCAGCGCAGCCTCGGCCGGCCACGGCCAGTGCGGCTGGACGGCCGGGATGGGCGCGGCGCCGGTGTCGGAGCGGACCAGCAGGGGAGCGACGAGGCCGGTGGCGAGCGCGCCGACGGCCGCGCCCGCCGCGAGCAGGGGCAGCAGGATGACGGTGTGCTGACCGAGGAGCACGGCCCGGATGCCGCGCCGGGTCATCCCCAGGCCGCGCAGCCGCGCCACCTCCACGGCGCGGGCCTGCAGATCGCAGGTCACGTGCAGGACGACGCCGGCGAGCAGCAGCAGGGCCGAGGCCGCGACGAGAAGCCGCAGTACGGCGGGCAGCGCGGCGTGCAACGGGCCGCCGGTGAGACGGGCGGTCTCCGCCTCGAGAGTCGTGACGGTGCCCAGGTGCAGAGCGGTGGCCCGCTCGGCGATGTCGGGACCGGTGGGGTGGCCGACCCACCAGGCGTCGACCGGGAACGTCAGGTCGCCGGTGACGGCGCGGGCGCGCGACAGCATGTCCAGGTCGGCCAGGACGGCGACGGCACCGGGGGCCGACGGTACGGTCGGCACGACCTCGGTGACGACGATCGGGACGGGCGTGGTGCCGACCGTGACGCTGAGCGTGGTGCCGATGCCGCCGACCGCGTCGGCGAAGCGGGCGGAGACGGCGACGGGCACCGGGCCGGGGTCGGGGAAGGCGGTGGCGACGAGGGTGCGGGCGCCGTCCGCGCCACCCAGGTCGACGGTTGCCGCCATCCGCAGCGCGGTCTGCGTCGGCGTGGCGGCGAGTTCGACGGTGGGGTCGCGCAGCCTGGTCGGGATCGGCGGCGCGGACGTGGCGGTCCACCCCGCTGCGTCAGCCGATCCGCTGGGCGGCACGGTGAGGGTGACGGCGACGGCGACGCGGCTGCCGACGGCGGCATCGAGGTCGGCCGTGATCGGCAGGGACACCGCGACCAGGTGCAGTCCGTCGGCGGTCGCGCACGCGGGCAGCCGGTGCTCCCGGCCGTCGAGCGGCACGGCGGGACCGGTGCAGGACAGGCGTAGACCGGCGGCGTCCTGCAGCAGCAGCTGGGGGGTCACGGCGAGTGGAGTGTCGCCGGTCGCGGTGCCGCTGAGCAGCAGAGGCGCACCGGCGGCGAGCGGGAGACCGGTGGTGCGGGTCGGTGGGGCGAGTCGCGCACCGACATCGGTCCAGGTGCGGTCGTGGTCGAGTCGTCCGCGGAGCAGCGTGTCGGCGCGGGTGGTGTCGACAGCGACCAGGCGCGGCGCGTCGCCGGCGGTGCCGAGCCACTGACCGACGGCGGTACCCCGGCGGAGAACGGGACTCACCGCCCCCGAGGTAGCCGCGGCGACGTCCACGCCGTCTCCGGACAACGGCGTCGCGCTGAGGGACAACGCCAGGTCGGTGCCGACGGAGAGCGCCGCCTGGTCACGCTGCGACTGGTGCCACGTGGTGTCGAAGGCGAGGCCGAAGGTCGCCGCCGCGCAGGCCAGCCCGACGAGGAGACCGGCGGCGACCGCCTGGGGCCGGCGGGCGGCTTCGGCGACCGCCAGCACCACGGCCAGCCCACGCGCGCGGTACGCCAGCCGGTCGGCGCCACGCAGGGCGGGCAGTACCACCCGCAGCGCCAGGGCGGCACCGGTGGCGAGCAGCAGCGCCGGTGCGAGCACCCGGACCGTGTCGGCGCGAGGGCTGGCGATGGTGGGCTGCGCGTACAGCTGCCACCACGCGGTGGCGGCGAGAGCCGCGAGCATCAGGTCGGCGCCGGAGCGGGCCAGCAGTTCGCGGCGGGTGCGTCGGTCGCCGGGTGCCGGGCCCGGCCGGATCGCCAGGACGGTCAGGACAGCGGCGAGCGCCAGCGCACCGCCGGCGACGGCGAGGACCTGCGCACCGGTGATGCCCGGCCGGGCGCCCAGGCCGGCGTCGGCCAGGGGAGACAGGTGGGTCAGGCCGGCGTGCAGGGCCGACGACGCCGGGATCGCGAGCGCGGCGGCGACGGCGGCGACGAACCCGGCGTCGAGTGTCGCGGTGGCGGCGAGTTGACGGCGGCTGGTGCCGAGGGCGGTCCGCAGGGCGGTCTCGTCGGCCCGTATGCCGGCGGTCAGCCGGCCGGCGAGGACGAGTGCCGTCGCGGTCAGGACACCGCCGAGGACGGCGATGGCGAGCACGAGAGTGGCGGTGGCGTGCCGTTGCTCGTCGGCGGTACGCAGGGTCAGCGGCAGGTCGGAGGCGACCCGAGCGAGCCGGACGCGCTCGCCGAGGGTCCCGGCCAACAGACTGTCGGCGTTACGGACGGCCCCGGCCACCGTCTCCAGGTCGCGGCGGGTGACCTGGGACAGGTCCGGATGGGCCGTGACCTCCATCCGGTCGACGGTGGCGCCGGTGGTGAGCAGGTCGGTGAGGTCGACGAGGAACGGTCCGTAGGCGTTGACCGGCTGCCGGAAACGGCCGTCCTGGTGGCCGGTGGCGACGCCTGCCGCGGCCAACGGGTCGCGGTCCCAGCCGCGACCCGGCATCGGGCGCACCACACCGACGACGGTCACGTCGACGGCCGGGACGGGATCGTGGGCCAGCTCGGCGCCGAGGCGTACCCGGTCGCCGGGGGTGAGGCCGAGCAACCGGGCGGTGGACTCCAGCACCACCGCGTCCCCACGCTCGCGCGGCCAGCCTCCGGCGATCAGCTCGGCTCGGGTCGGCAGGTCGTCGAGCCCCGACAGGTACGCCTGGGCCGGCACGGTGGTGCCCGCGGCGAGCCCGGGCGGCAACGCCCGCAGCACGGTCGAGGCCCGCGCGGTGGTGGTCACCGGGAACGGGGCGAGCGCGGCGGCCAGCACGGTGCGGGTGTCGGCGGCGACGGACCGCGCGTCCGGACCTTCGACGCTGCCGGTGTAGACGGTCACGTCGACGTCGGCGGGAGCGGCGCGACCCATGGCGACCTCCAGCGCCCGCTCGGCGGTGCGGGTGTTCAGCAGGGTGCAGGTGCCCAGCAGGGTCGCGCCGACCGTGACCACCCCGATCAGAGCCGCCAGCAACGGCCACTGCGCGCGGGCACGCCGGCTGACCAGCCTCAGCATCGGCGCGTCACTCCGCGCCTGGCACGGGCTCGTCCGGCCGTCCGGCCGTCTCGTCGTGGAGCTGCCCGTCGTGGATCCGGATCACCCGGTCGGCCAACGCCATCATCACCGGATCGTGGGTGGACACCAGGGCGGTGACGCCCTCGGACTCGACCACCCCACGCAGCAGGGCCATCACCGACAGGCCGGTCTCCGCGTCCAGTTGCCCGGTGGGTTCGTCGGCGACCAGGAGCCGGGGCGAGGCGGCCAGCGCGCGGGCGATCGCCACCCGCTGCTGCTGGCCGCCGGAGAGCTCGGCCGGTCGCTGCCGGGCGTGGTCGGCCAGACCGACCAGATCCAGCAGCAACGCGACCCGCCGCTCGCGCTCGGTCGGGGCCATGCGGGCCAGCCGCAGCGGGGCGGCGACGTTCTCCGCGGCCGAGAGCACCGGGATCAATCCGAAACTCTGGAAGATGTACGACACCTTCTCGCGCCGCAGCCGGGACAGACCGTCCTCGTCGAGCGCGGTGACGTCGGTGCCGTCGACGTGCACGGTGCCGGAGTCCGGGCGATCCAGGCCGCCGATGGTGTTGAGCAGGGTGGTCTTGCCTGACCCGGACCGGCCGACGAGTGCCACCATGGCACCGGGAGCCACGTCGAACGACACACCACGCAGGGCGTGCACGACGCTCGGCCCGGTGCGGAAGCGCCGGTGCACGTCGCGCACGCGCAACAGCGGCTCACTGTTCATTCGCCGTCTCCCGAGGGCCGGATCGTGATGTGGTCGGGTTCCAGGGCCAGCCGGACCCGTCGGGTCAGCGCCAGCGCCTGGCGGAAGTCGCGGGGCACCTGGACCCGCCCGGCGCGGTCCATCACGGCGTACTCCTCGGCGACCATGTGCGTGTCGCCCACCGCGTCGGTGGTGGTGCGGCGCAGCACCTCGCTGCTGGTGCGCCCGTCCCGGATCGCGACGGTCCGTTCGACCTGACCGCTGACCTGCGGGTCGTGGGTCACCACGACAACGGTGACGCCGTAGCGCCGGTTGACGTCCCGCAGTACGCCGAAGACCTCCGCCGACGTGGCGGCGTCCAGTTCGCCGGTCGGCTCGTCGGCGAGCAGCACCCGTGGTCGGTTGGCCAGCGCCACCGCGATCGCGACCCGCATCTGCTGTCCGCCGGAGAGTTGACCGGGGCGCCGATCGGCGCAGTCGGCGACACCGAGGCTGTCCAGCAGCTCGGCCGCGCGGTCCCGGCGCTCGGCCTTCGCGGTGCGGGCCGCCGTCATCGGCAGGTCCACCATCTCCCGTGCGGTCAGGTACGGGATCAGGTTGCTGGCGGTCTGCTGCCGGACGAACCCGACGGTGTGCCGCCGGTAGTGCACCCGGTCGGTGCGGGACATTCCCAGCAGGTTCCACCGGTCGACCCGGACCCGTCCGGCGGTCGGGGCGTCGATGCCGGCCAGGATGGACAGCAGCGTCGACTTGCCCGACCCGGATGCACCGACGACGGCGACCAGTTCCCCGCTGTCCACGGTCAGGTCCAGTCCCTGCAGTGCCTGCACCTCGATCGCACCGGTCTGGTAGATCCGCACCAGGTTCTCGCACACGATGAGCGCGTCCCGACCGAACTCGGGTGCCCGCGCGGGTGGCTGCGGCAGGGACAGCGGTGTGCGGGACATTGCTTCCTCCGTCCGGGTGGTGCCGACGCCGAGCCAGCCTATGTCTGCGCCACCGGCGGTCAGTCGGGGCGCTGCTCGCGGCCCGTGTCGTTCAGGCCGTCGACGAGGATCTCCGCCTCGTCTGTCGAGATGGCCATCGTGGTGCTGAGCAGCTCGATCGCCTGTTCGCGCTGCCCGGCCTCCACCAGTGCCGCGATCCGGAGCCAGGCGAACGTGTCGGCCATCGCGTCGTTCTTCCCGCCGGGTGCCGACGGCCACCCGGCCGGCGGAGCAGTGGCGTCCTGAGCTGATCGCTCTTGCGCCGTGGCATCCGGGTAACCCACGCCGGGTGCCGCCGCATCCGCGTCGGACACGTCGGACGTCGGCGCGTCAGAAGGGGCTTCAGCAGGGACGGGATCACGGGAGGCCGCCTCGCGCATGCGGGCGTCGGCGATCCGGGTGGCCGCGTCCCGCAGGCGGGTGTCCGCGTCCGGGGACGCCGCCGCCCGCGTCTGCATCTCGCGTACCTGGGTGCCCAGCAGGTCCTGGCGGCCACTGCGGCGGCGCAGGACGATCGTGATCACCGTGATGAGCGTGATCGCGACGAGGAAACCCGCCACCAGCTCCACCAGGCTCACGTCGGTGCCACCGGGGCTCATCAGGTCAGCCCGTCTCGACCGGGACACGGCCGGCCGGCCCCGCCACTGCCGCGATCCCACCTCATGCGGGGCATCGTAGTGCTGCTAACAGGTCATGCGTGCCAGGGTGCGCTTGTCCGGCTTACCGCTCGGCCCCACCGGCACCCGCTCGATCGACTGGATCGTCTGCGGCGCCGACGCCCCTCCGAGGGTCTCCGCCACCAGGGCACGCAGTCGTGCCGCGTCGGGTGTGTGGCCGTCGGCCGGCACCACGTAGGCGTGCACCGCCTCCCCGGTGAGGTCGTCGGGTCGGCCGACGACGTAGGCCTCGGCCACGGTGGGGTCGGCGGCGAGGACCCGTTCGATCGGCCCGGCGTACACGAGGGTGGCGTGCACGATGATGACGTCCCGGATCCGGCCGAGCAGGTGCAGGTAGCCGTCGCTGTCCAGGCGGGCAAGGTCACGGGTGCGGACCCAACCGTCGACGAAGACCTCGGCGGTCTCGACGGGGTCGCCCTGGTAGGCGGTGGCCTGCGCCGGTGTCCGCACGAAGAGTTCACCCTCGGTGGCGGGGCGGCCGTCGGCGTCACGGATGGACAGCTCGGTCACCGAGGGTGCTCGGCCGACCGAGGCGAGCACGGTCGGGGAGGCCAGCATCTCGGCCGGCGTCACCATGGTGATCATGCCGGTCTCGGTCTGGCCGTAACCGTGGAAGATCACGGGGCCGAGGACGTCGAGTGCTTCGGCGAGCCGACCCGGCGCGAGGGGGGAGCCGGAGACCAGCAGCGCCTGCAGGCTGCTCAGGTCGGTGGGTGCGGTGCGGTGGTCCTGGACGAGTTGGTGCAGTTTACCGACGGTGATCACGCTGGCGGTCGCCCGGTTCCGGCTGATCATCCCCGGGAAGCCGGGGGACCGGTCGGCGATCAGGGTGCCACCTGCGGTCAGGGCGAGAACGGCGTACTCCAGCATCACCTGGCTGCTCAGCGAGCCGAAGACGAGATAGCGCTGGAGGCGGGGGGCGAGGTCGGCGACCGCCGGGGGCCAGCGGTCCGGGTACGGGGCCCAGGCCGCACTCATCGCCGCGTAGGTCTGGGCGCAGCCCTTCGGGGTGCCGGTGCTGCCGCTGGTCCAGGTGATCCGGGCGATGTCGTCCAGGCGTCCGGCCGCGACCAGCGTGGTCCCGGGGTCGGGGGTGGCCGCCAGGTCGGTGACGTGCGCGTCGGTGACGTGCAGGGGGTTGTCGTCGAGTTGGTGGGTGAGCTGCGCCGAGGGCAGGTCGGGACGGATGCCGGAGACCCGGGCGCCGACGGCGAAGGCCGCGATGATCGTCGCGAACGCCTCGGCGGTGACCCCGAGTTGCAGGGCCACTCCGACACCGGGCCCGGCTCCGGCGGCGCGTAGTCCGGCGGCGATCCGGCGGACCAGTCCGGACATCTGCGCGGCGGTGACCGTCCGGTCGCCGTCGCGGAAGACCGGTCGGTCGCCGCCGGTGGCGAGCAGGTCCAGCACGGGCTGTGGCCAGATCTCAGTCGGCATCGGACAGCACGCCTTTGAGGAAGAGCACGAGTGGCTGGTGGTGCACGGCGGGAAGGTCCCAGTGGTTCTCGAGGTTCTCGGCGAGGTGGTGCTCGGCGACGAGCCGCCCGCCGCGGTGCACCCGGATGACCGGATGCAGGTAGCTGGCGTCGTGGGCGTGTTCGGCGTCGTTCTCGGCGATGCGGGGGATCGTGATGTCGAAGGGGTCGACCTGGTCGTGGTCCGGTCCGTACTCCAACGTGGCCACGACGGCGAACGGTGCGGGTCCCAGGCCGCCGTCGTGCAGGTAGTCGACCGGTACCTCCTCGTGGTAGCGCGCGGTGTCACCGGAGACGGTGACGACGTCGCCGAGGACGGCGAACTGCTGCCACAGTGCCGAGGTGCGGTTGAGGCGGGTGATGAGGGCGTCGGCGATCGCCTCCGGAGTGTTCTCCAGTGGTGTGGACGGCCAGGGTGAGTCGTGGTGGCGGACGGTCAGGATGCGGTGCAGGGCGCGCACGCCGTACCGGAAGCCGTGGATGAATCCGCTGGTGGAGCGTTTGAAGTCGCGTTGTTGGGTGAGGGTGCCGGCGAAGTGCAGGCCCGGGACGTTCACCGACTCGTAGGCGGAGTTCTGCTCGGGGAAGCGGTCGTTGTGCACGAGTCGCGGTCGGGCGGAGGGGTCGAAGATGCTCGCGTCGAATCGGAACCCGGTGCAGAGGATGATCCGGTCGTAGTCGAGGTGCCGGGTCGACTCGACGGTGCGGGCGTAGCGGAAGTCGATGCGGTAGCCGCCGTCGTCGCGTCGGGTGATCCGTTCGACGGTGCCGTCGAGCACCGCGTTCTGTGACTTGAGCTGGTAGGTGTCGAGGAAGTTGTTGTTCACCGCGCGCAGGTGCCCGACGTAGTGGGACTGCCACGCCAGTTTGATCGAGTGCGGGCCGGCGACGTGGATGACCGCGGCGGTCTCGACGAGCGCGTCGGCGGTCTCGAAGGCCGAGTTGCCCTTGCCGATGATGAGCACACGCTGGTTGGTGAAGTCGTCCGGGTCGACGCTGACGGTGTCGTACCGCTCGGCGAGTGCGATGCCCTCGATCGGCGGGACGTAGAGCTGGGAGACCCCGGTGGCGACCACGACACGGTGGGCGGTCAGGGTGTCCTCGCCGGTGCAGACGGTGAACACGTCGCCGTCCCGTGCGACCCGGGTGACCCGGGTGTCGTATCTGACCTGTAGGCCGTGGGCGAAGTCGGCGAGGTACCGCAGCAGGTCGTCCGCGTGGGGGAAGTAGCGCCGGCTGTAGTTCTTGAACAGCAGCGCCGGATCGTCGGTGAGCAGCGAGTTCCAGTCCGCCCGCAGGTTGAACTCCGGATCCTCGGAACCGGTCCAGATCTTGTTGATCGAGATGAGTTGCCGGTGCCGGGGATAGGTGGTGAAGAAGGTGCCCGGTGTGGGACCGGCTTCCAGCACCAGATAGTCACGACCGTCGCGCTGCAACAGGGCGGCGAGCTGGAGTCCAGCCGGTCCGGCTCCGATGATCAGGTAATCGAGCGGCATGCAGCGCAACGTAACGAGCTGATCTCAGAGCGTTCTGAGATTCCGCCTCTAGGGTCCGGTCGCATGACGAGAAAGGTAGATCTCGCGGCCCCGCTGCGGATCGCCGACCTGAGCGCCGCTCGCGACCCGGTGACGGTCGTGGTCGGGCCGCAGGTCCGGCAACGGGTCGCGACCGCCCGCGCGTTCCTGTCCGACGTGCTCGGCGACGACCGCGCGGTGTACGGCGCCACCACCGGCTTCGGTGCCCTGGTGGGGTACGCGGGCCGGGCCGAGCTGCGCGACCAGGCCGACAACACACTCGCGCACCTCGGTGCGGGGCAGGGCCCGGACCTCGGACCGGAGGTCGTCCGCGCGACCCTGCTGATCCGGGCCCGGTCACTGGCCCGAGGCGCATCGGGAGTCTCCCCGCACGTCATCGACGCCCTCACCGCGATGCTCGCGACCACCTTCGTCCCTGCGGTGCCCCGACTGGGATCGGTCGGCGCCAGCGGCGACCTGATCCCACTCGGCGCGGCCGCCCAGGCGCTGCGAGGACGCGGGTACGCCTACCTCGACGGCGTACGACTGCCCGCCGCCGAGGCGCTGGACAAGGCGGGTCTGACACCCCTGCCACTGGACGGCCGCGACGCCCTGGCCCTGGTCAACGGCACGTCGCTGACCACCGCGGCGGCGGCCCTCGCCCTGGACTCGGTGCGCGCCTCGCACCGGGCGGTCCAGATGCTCACCTGCCTGCTCGCCGACCTGCTCGGTAGCGACCCGCAGTTCCTCGACGCCCGGCTCCTGCGCGCCTACGGCCACCCGGGTGCCACCGACGTGGGCGCGTACATGCGCCGGGTCAGCGCCGGGCTCGTGCCGTCCGGCACACGCCCACTACAGGAGCCCTACAGCATCCGCTGCACACCACAACTGCTCGGCGCGGCGCAGGACGCCCTGCGCTACGTCGACTCCGTCGTCACCGCCGACCTCGACGGCGTCAGCGACAACCCGTTGTTCTTTCCCGACGAGGACCTCGTCGTGCACGGCGGCAACTTCTTCGGCCAACCGGCCGCGTTCGCCGCCGACCTGCTGTCGATGGTCGTGGCGCAGGTCGGCAACCTCGCCGAACGTCAACTCGACCTGCTCGTCGACCCGCACCGTAACGGCGGTCTGCCACCGATGCTGGCCGCTGGACCGGGACAGCAGCACGGCCTACAGGGCGTGCAACTGGCCGCGACCGCGCTGGTCGCCGAGATCCGCCGCGACGCCGTACCGGCGAGCATGCAGAGCCTGCCGACCAACCTGCACAACCAGGACGTCATCCCGCTGGGCACCCAGGCCGCGCTGCGGGCGCTGGACCAGGCCCGGCTGCTGCACCTGATCGTCGGGTCGCTCGCGGTGGGGCTGCGCCAGGCCGCGTACGTCGGCGCCCGTGAACCGACCGCGCCCGGCTGCGCCGAGGTGCTGGCCGCGCTGGTCGCGGCCGTACCGCCGATCGACCCCGACCGGCCGTTGGACGGTGACGTACGGCGCGCCGCCGACGTCATCGCGACTGTCGACGTTTCTCCGAACTCTCTCACCTGAGGTGGCTGCTGTGACGCTTGACTATCTGATCATCGGGGCCGGGCCGGCCGGCCTGCAGCTCGCCGCCCTGCTGGAGGCCGACGGTAAGCACGACTATCTGGTGCTGGAGGGCGCGGACATCCCGGGGGCGTTCTTCGCCCGCTATCCCCGCCACCGGCAACTGATCTCCATCAACAAGCCGCACACCGGCTCCGACGATCCCGAGGCGAATCTGCGGCTGGACTGGAACTCGCTGCTCAGCGACGATCCCGCACTGCGGTTCACCGGCTACACCGAGCGGTACTTCCCGCACGCCGACGTGATGCTGCGCTACCTGGCGGACTTCGCCGCGAAGACGGGCGCGAAGGTCCGCTACGACTCCCGGGTGACGTCGGTCGGCAAGGTCGACGGGATCTTCGAGGTCCAGGCCGGACAGACCTACCGGGCGCGGCGCCTCATCGTCGCCACCGGTGTCTCCCGGCCGTACCTCCCGCAGATCCCGGGCCTGGAACTCGCCGAACAGTACGCGGACATGTCCGTCGACCCGCGCGACTACCTCGACCAGAAGGTCCTGATCATCGGCAAGGGAAACTCCGCCTTCGAGACCGCGGACAACCTGATGGAGACCACCACCCTGATCCATCTCGCCGGGCCGAGTTCGGTCCGGATGGCCTGGCGGACCCACTACGTGGGGCACCTGCGCGCGGTCAACAACAACTTCCTCGACACCTACCAGCTGAAGTCCGCGAACGCGATCCTGGACGGCGACGTCCGACGCATCGAGCGCGACGGCACCGGCTTCCGGGTCACGTTCGCGTTCTCCCGCGCCGACGAGGTGACCAAGGAACTCTGGTACGACCGGGTGCTCGCCTGCACCGGATTCGCCTTCGACCCGTCGATCTTCGACGACACCTGCCGCCCGGAACTGACGATCAAGGACCGCTTCCCGGCCCAGACCCCCGCCTGGGAGTCGGTGAACGTCCCCGACCTCTACTTCGCCGGAACCCTCAGCCAGCAACGCGACTTCAAACGCTCCACCAGCGGCTTCATCCACGGCTTCCGGTACGCCGTGCGGGCCCTGCACAAGATCCTCGAACGACGGTACGACGACACGCCCTGGCCGTCGGCGGCGCTGGACGCCACCGCGGAGTCGATCACCGATGCCATCATCGCCCGCGTCAACCGCACCTCCGCCCTGTGGCAGCAGTTCGGCTTCCTCGCCGACGTGGTCACCGTCGCCGGACCACACGCGCGCTACCACGACGAGGTACCCGTCGACTACTTCACCGAGACCGGCCTGCGCACCGCCGACCACGACCACCGGCACGCTTTCGTCGTGACCCTGGAGTACGGCCCCGAGCACGACCAGGTGGATCCGTTCGACATCACGGTCGGCCGGGTCGCCCAGAACGTCGTCGGCCAGGCCCACGCCGCCGCCTACCTGCACCCCGTCGTCCGCTACCACCGGGACGGGCAGGTCGTGGACACCCACCACCTGGCGGAGAACCTGGAGAACCAGTGGGACCGACCCGATGTCCACGTCGCGCCGCTGACCGCGTTCCTCGACCGCTGCCTGAGCAGCGCACAGGGCTGACATGCTCACCCTGGACGGAACGCAGCTCAACCTGGCCGACGTGGCCGACGGTGCACGGCGTCGCCTGGACCCCGTGCACTGGGACTTCTTCGCCGGCGGGGCCGGCGACGAACGCACGCTGCGCGCCAACGAGGACGCCTTCACCCGACGCTGGATCCTGCCCCGGATCCTGCGCGGCACGCGCGACCGCGACCTGCGGATCTCACTTCTGGGCAGGCGAGTCTCGATGCCGGTGCTGATCGCACCGACCGCCTTCCACCGGCTGGCCCACCCCGAGGGAGAGGTGGCCACCGCGCGCGCCGCCGCCGACGCCGACACGATCATGGTGGTCAGCATGGCCGCGACCCGGCCGGTCGAGGAGATCGCCGCCGTCGGCGGGCCGCTGTGGTTCCAGCTCTATCCACAGTCGGATCTCGCGTTCACCGCAGCCCTGGTCCGGCGCGCCGAGGCCGCCGGTTGCCGCGCCCTGGTCGTCACGGTCGACTCGCCCGTGTTCGGCCGACGCGAACGCGACCTGCGGCACCGCTTCGTCGACCTGCCACCCGGCCTGGTCTGCGAGAACATGCGCGACCCGAGCGGCCGGATCCGCGACATCGAGATGGACGCCGGGCTCGACTGGGGACGCATCGGCCGGCTGCGGGAACTGACGACGCTGCCGATCCTGCTCAAGGGGATCCTGCACCCCGCCGACGCCCGGCTGGCCGTCGCACACGGCATCGACGGTGTGCTGGTCTCCAACCACGGCGGCCGACAACTCGACGCAGCGGTCCCCACCCTCGACGCGTTGCCCGGCATCGTCGCCGCCGTCGAGGGTCGACTACCGGTGCTGCTCGACGGCGGCATCCGCCGGGGAACCGACATCCTGGTGGCGCTCGCACTCGGCGCGACCGCAGTGCTGATCGGACGCCCGGTGCTCTGGGGCCTCGCCGTGGGCGGCACCGACGGCGTGCGGCACGTCCTCGACCTGCTGTACGCCGACCTCGACCGGGCGATGGCGCTGGCCGGCGCCGCCGTACCCGGCGACCTGACCGGCGACCTGGTCACCACGGCGGCACCCGGATGAGCACAACGACCGTCCTGACCGTCCTGATGGTGTGCGGCGCCGCCTGGACCGTCCCGTACTGGCTGCCACCGGCCGTCGTCCGGCTCCGGGAATGGGTCTTCGCCAGAGTCAACGGCAGTGAGGGCATTCCGGTCCCGGGCCCCACCGTCGGCATGGACCACTTCGAGCGGGTGTACGCGGACCCGGCCGCCGACGGCCGCAGCCGGGGAGCCGGACTGTCGGACCTGTTCTGGTACTGGCTGGCACCCGGGCCGCAGATGCACCAGGAACACCTGGAGCCGGGCGAGCGCTACCGGACGGTCGCCGCCACCACCAGACGGGTCCTGGCCATCCGCCGGGAACGCGCCGACGCCCTCGCCACCGCCGCCACCCGCCGGGTGCTCGACGAACTACCCGCTGACCGAACCAGCCACGTGCGGCTGCGTGACCTGATGATGCCGGTCTGGGCCGAGGTCTACCACGAGCTGGTCTTCGACGAGGTGGCCACACCCGCGGCCCGGGCCCTCATCGTCGCCAACGCCGACGACGTCGTCACCGCGCTCAAGTGCCTCGGGCCGCGCCACATGCACCGACGCGACCGGTTGACCCGACACCTGCGCGACCGGATCGAGGCAGGCACGTGTCCGGTGACACTGCCACCCCCGTTCTCCACCCAGGACACCGCCTGGTACCTACAGGGCGCCTTCTTCAACACCGCGATCGTGCAGATGTCCGAGGCGATGGCGCACGTGCTGCTGGCGCTGGCCACACATCCCGAGCTCCAACACGATGCCGACGACGACGCGCTCGACCGGGTCATCGACGAGACACTGCGGGTGTACCCGCTCTTCGGCGTCGCCCACCGGATCACCTCGGCACCGATCACGCTGCCCACGGGGCTGTCCCTGCCCACCGGGTCGGTGCTGCTGTTCAACTACCCGGCCTTCCACCGAGGGGGAGCCGCCGCCGATGGCCGGTTCGCCCCGGACCGCTGGCGCACGCTCGCGCGCGGCGACGCACACTTCATCCCGTTCGGCGTACCCGCCAACCGGGCCTGCCCGGCCCGCGGCACCGCGCCGATCATGCTGCGCGCGGCGACCCGCGAGGTCCTGCGCCGGTACGCCCTGACCTCCTCGGCCTCCCACACCCGGTCGCTGCCGAGCCGAGGCCCCGCCTACCTGACCCCGCCCGGGCACCCCGGCCCGGGACGGCTGCGGCTGGCCGCCATGCGGCTGCGGGACCGGTGGGCCGATGTGGGCCGCAGCGTCCGACAACTGGTCTTCGGCACCTTCATGGTCGTCGACGCCCGCCGGAAACGGTTGTGCACCACCTACTTCGAGAAGGCGGTCCGATGACCCCCACAGAGCTGGCACCACGGTTCTTCATCGCCGTCACGGTGATCCTGATCTTCTGCAAAGGAGTCGCCTGGCTCCTCGGCAAAGCCGGCCAGCCCGCCGTGGTCAGCGAGATGCTCGCCGGCGTACTGCTCGGTCCGTCGCTGCTCGGACTCTTCCTGCCCGACGTGCAGAACGCCCTGTTCCCCGCACCCCTGCTGCCGATCCTCTACGTCGTGGGCCAGGTCGGTCTGGTGCTGTTCATGTTCCAGGCCGGGTACGCGTTCAGCGCCCACCGGGTCGCCGGCCTCGCCGGCACCGCCGGAGTGGTCTCCCTGGCCGGGGTCCTCGCGCCGCTCCTGCTGGGAGTGCTGCTGGTCCTGGTGACCGCCGACGCCGTCCCGGTCAGAGCCGACGGCACCTCACTCGGGGTCTCCGCCGCGTTCGTCGGCGTCGCCCTGGCCATCACCGCGTTCCCGATGCTGGCCCGCATCATCACCGAACGCGGCCACGCCGGCACCCGGCACGGCACACTCTCCCTGGCCAGCGGCGCGATCGACGACCTGGCCGCCTGGATCATGCTCGCCGCCGTCCTCGCTGTCGCCTCCGGCCGCGCCGGTCCCGCGATCGTCACCGCCGGCGGCACGCTCCTGTTCGGACTTCTGCTCTGGTTCGGCGGACGTCCGATCACCACCGCGCTGATGACCCACCGCGCTCTCAACGACCGCGCCCGGCTGCTCGGCACCGTCGCGCTGCTCTTCCTGGTCGCCTGGTACACCGACGAGATCGGGCTGTACGCGGTCTTCGGCGCGTTCGCCGTCGGCGTGGTGATGCCGCGCACCGACAACACCGACCGGGTGGTGGACACCCTCACGCCCGTCGCGGCGACGCTCTTCCTGCCGTTGTTCTTCACCTACTCGGGTCTGCGCACGGAATTCGGACTGCTCGGCTCACCGCCGGTGCTGCTCTTCGCCCTGGCGTGCGTGACCGCGGCGATCGTCGGCAAGTTCGGCGCCTGCTGGGCTGCGGCCAGGCTTCGAGGGGAGCCGTCGGGTGTCGCGTTGCGCGTCGGCGCACTGATGAACGCCCGCGGCCTCATGCAGCTCATCGCGCTCAACGTCGGGTTGGAGGCGGGCATCGTGAACCCCGCCCTGTTCACCGTGCTGGTCCTGGTCGCGCTGGTCACCACCCTGATGACCACGCCGATGCTGAGCTGGATCGCGCGTCGGGAAGCCCGACACTCCGACACCACACACCCACCCGCGATGGCGGTTTCACATAGTTGAAGAGACAACTATTGGTTATTGCATCGGCATGGATCTATGGGATCGTGGACACATGCGGGGGGAAAGATCGAACCGGCTACTGCTGGTCGAGGACGACGACGACCTGACCGAGTTACTCACCGAGACGCTCAGCCACGACGGCTACCTCGTCGACCGCGCCTCCGACGGCCAACGCGGACTGCATCTCGGGCTCACCCGACCCTACGACGTCATGGTCATCGACCGTAAGCTGCCCGCCCTCGACGGCCTCGACCTCGTCACCCGGCTACGCGCCCGCGCGATCCCCGCCCGGACCCTCATGCTCACCGCGCTGGGCACCGTCGGCGACCGGATCGCCGGACTCGACGCAGGCGCCGACGACTACCTGATCAAACCCTTCGACCTCGACGAACTCAGCGCCCGCGTCCGGGCCCTGTGCCGACGCACCACCGAGCCGACCCACGTACTCCGTATCGGCGCCGGACTCCTCGACCTCGCACCCCGCGACGCGGTCCTACCCGACGGCACCCGAATAGCCCTGTCCACCCGCGAATTCGAACTACTGCGGGTCCTGGCAGCCCAACCCACCACCGTCCACCCACGAACCACCCTGCGCCGCAGGGTCTTCGAGGAGGCCGCCGCCGCATCCATCGTCGACACCTACGTCTACTACCTCCGCCGCAAACTCGGCCGCACGGTCATACGCACCGTGCACGGCCTCGGCTACCGGCTCGGCACCCTCTGATGCAGGCGACCGACCACGCGATCCTCCGACGGACCCGACTCCGCATCGGCCTGTTCGTCGGCCTGACCATCGGCGCCCTACTACTCCTGGCCGGCGGCATCTCCTACGCGATCCTGGTCCACAGCCAGGAAGCGCAGATCCAACGCGAGTTGGCGTGGGGCACCGCACACGGCTCGATCGCCGGCCCACCCGCCTGCAGCTGGATCTTCCACTACGACGGCACCACCGTGCACACCGGCCTCAACCCACCGCCACCGGGCTTCCCGCTGACCGGCGCACTGGACGCCGTGGCGACCACCCGGACCACCGAGACCACCACGCTCACGCGCAACGGCACCACCTACCACATCCGCACCGAAGCCCGCGGCGACCGCGTGATCCAAGCAGTGTTCGACGCCCGCTTCCAACTGTCCGACCGCCGGCACCTTCTGCTCGCCTTCAGCCTCGCCGCAGCGGTCGGCGTACTCGCCGCCATGCTGACCGGTGTCATCGTCGGCCGCCGCGCCGTCGCACCACTCGCCGAAGCCCTGACCCGACAACGCCGTTTCGTCGCCGACGCCAGCCACGAACTGCGCACCCCGATCGCCCAGGTGCACACCCGAGCCCAACTGATGGCCCGACGAGCCCGCAACGACGGCACCCCCACGAACCTCGACGACCTGGAGCGGCTGATCGGCACCACCCGCCGACTCGGCGAAGTCGTCGACGACCTGCTGCTCTCCGCACGCCTCGCCGCCGCACCCGCCGACCGGCCACCAGACCCGCCGGTCGACCTCACCGCACTGATCGCGACGACGGTCGCCGCCGAGACCGAACGCGCCGCCGAACGTCAGATCACCCTCGCCCTGGACATCCCCGCCGACCCACTGCCGGTGCCCGGTGTCGAGTCGGCCCTGCGCCGCGTCGTCGGCGAACTTCTGGCGAACGCGCTGACCCACACCCCCGCAGGAGGCCGGATCACCGTCACGCTGCGGACCGTCGACAACTGCGCCGAACTCGTCATCGCCGACACCGGAAACGGGTTCGACCAGGCGGACGCCAGACGGATCTTCGACCGGTTCCACCGCGGCCCAGGCTCCGGAGACCGCCGATTCGGCCTCGGACTGGCGCTGCTCCAGGAAGTCGTCACGAGCCACCACGGCACCATCGAGGCCGAGGGCCATCCGGCCCGAGGCGCCCGCTTCACGGTGCGCCTTCCCACGCGGTCACCGATCCTCACGCGGAGAGCGGCACGGATCAGGAAGCTCCGGACACGGCAGCTACGAGTCGGTACGTGAACAACTGCCCAGGTGGGCCGCTCGGTCGGCGACCGCCCACCTGGTAGCTTCCTACCGCAGAGCCGCCGCCACCGTGGGAGATCGATGATCGCCGAACACGTCCGCGATGCGGCAGCCACCGCTGTCGTCTTCGGGTTCTTCGCCATGAGTTGGTTCGGCTGGGCACAGGAAGCACCTCCACCGCGCTGGCGCAAGCCACTCGTCGCCGCCTCGATCGCGGCCGTGCTCGTGCTGGTACTCGGAGCACTCGCGGCCTGGCGGCACTGGTCGGATGGCACGTCGTTCACCGCGGAGACCAGCCGCACCTTCGGCATCGTGGTCGGCATCGAATTCGCGCTCGCCGCGCTCGGTGCCGGCATCCTTGCCGCCGTACGCCGCCGCGACATCATCCCGGCCTGGATCGCGTTCGTCGTCGGCGTGCACCTGTTCCCGGTCGCCGCCCTGATCGGCTACCCGCTGATCCACGTGGTGGCGGCGCTGATCACGCTGGTCTCGCTCGCAGCCGTGCCGGTGGCCCGCAACCGTGCCCTGCCGGTCAGCGCGGTCACCGGGCTCGGCACCGGCGGTGTGCTCCTCACGGCCGCCGTCTCCTCCCTGATCATCGCCCTGCTCGGCTACTGAACCGTGTCCCGCTCATAGGGCTCCACGGCGAGTCGGATACCGAGGACTACTACAGGCACGCCACGATCTCGTGGGCACACCGGATCGACTCGGTATGCGTGGTGTCGACCTCCAGGTCGTACACCACGCCCCGGTGAACCACGTCAGCCTGCGCGACGGCCATCCCTCGAATCCGGTCGCCACGGGCGATCTCCCGGCCGGCGGCGACCTCCGCATCGCAGCGGACACCGACCCATCTCACGTCCAGGCCGTCGAGCACGGCCCGCCACCGCTGCTGAGATCCGGCGCCGCCGAGGAAGACGTCATCGATGATGACCCGGGCACCGGCGCCAGCAGTCGCGGCGACCCCGGCCATCCACGCCTCCTGGAGCCGGTCGAACTCCGGCCCGACGATGACGGTGCCGTCTGCGGCAAGCTCGATACTCTCCGGCGAACGCCTGGTCGCGGGCATCGCCTCGATAAGCCGGTCGACCCCCGTGGCGAGCCACGGATCCGGCAGGATCGCCTGGAGACAACGGACGATCCCCGACTTCCCTGCGCTCGATCCGCCGTTGAGCACGATCACCTGCGTGGGCATGAGCTCACGGTACGGTCCCGCACCTGCAGTGTCGCTGGATATCTGGGAGTGTCCGCACGCGCGCCGACCGCCTCGCCGCACTGGCCGCCCGCCCGATCAGCGTCGGGCGCGAACGGCTGCGGCAGTGGCGGCCGACAGGTCGACAGGGGCGCCCAGGAGTCAGAGTCCGGGCGCCCTTTCTCGGGGGTGAACTAGGGTGGGCCGGATGGGGAACAGACAGGAGATCGGCGTGTTGCCGCCCGAGGCCGACCTGGCTCGGGCCGATTCGCTGGCGCGGGAGATCTTCTCGGACATCGCCAACAAGTGGTCTCTTCTCATCATCGAGTTCCTCGGCCTGCGGACCATGCGGTTCAACGAGCTACGCCGCGAGGTGGGCGGCATCAGCCACAAGGTGCTGGCGCAGAACCTTCGTACGTTGGAGCGCAACGGCCTGGTCGAGCGCACCGTGTACCCGACTGTGCCGCCCAGCGTCGACTACTCGCTGACCGAGGCCGGCCAGGCGCTATGCACAGTGGTCGACGGCATGTGCGACTGGACCCAGACATACCTGGGCCACATCGAGGACTCGCGCACACGCTTCCCGAGTTGATCGGTGCGGTTAGTCGATCACGGCCGTCGCCTCGATCTCGACCAAGTGCTCGGGGACGTCCAAGGCCACGATGCCGAACAGCGACGCGGGCGCCTCGATGGTGACACCCAGCTTCGCCGAGGCGCGGGCGATCCCGTCCAGCACCTGCGGCATGAGCTCGGGCTTCCAGTCGACCACGTGCATCGTCAGCTTGACCACGTCAGCGAACGTAGCCCCGACGCCGGCCAGCGCCGTGCCCACATTGAGGTAGCTCTCTTCGACCTGCGTGGCCAGATCGCCGCCTCCCCACGCGACCTGACCGGCGACGTGGACAAGTTTCGAACCCGTTGCCACCGACACCTGCTTGTAGATCGGGATCTCGGGCAACCCGGGTGGATCGATCAAGTGAACAGCCATGAACCGACCGTACGGGCAAGGAGCCAGGCCCGGAAGAGAGCACTTTGCCGAGCCCAGGGCACCTTTTGGTAACCGCGTCGTTCGCCGCTGTGGTTCCGGTCGGATCGACCCCGATGCCATCGTGGCCAGACGTTGAGGCCGGAGGACCCTACCGCCGGGCCACGGCGGCCCGCTGACGTGCCGATTCGTACAGCACGACAGTCGCGGCGGTCGCCGCGTTCAGGGAGCTGGCGGATCCGACCATGGGAATCCGGACGAGTTGGTCGCATGCCTCGCGCCAGCCGGAACTGAGGCCGGTGGTCTCGTTGCCGATCAACGCCAGGGTGGGTTGCGTGAAGTCGTACTCGGCGGCGTCCAGACTGCCGCGCTCATCGGTGCCGACGATGCTCATGCCGATGCCTTGGGCGCGGAGGTCCGCTACCCAGGAGAGAACGGCCTGGTGGGAGGGCACCCGGACCACGGGCACGGCGAACAGCGAGCCGGTGCTCGCCCGGACCGCCTTCGGGTCGTACACGTCGGCGGCGTGGCCGGTGACGATGACACCACCGGCGCCGAAGGCATCCGCCGACCGCACGAGGGTCCCGATGTTGCCGGGGCTGGTGGGCCGGTCGAACACGACGGTGAGCATGGTCGGACCGACCGGGACACGACGCAGGTCGTCCTCCGGCAACGCGACCACGGCCAGCAGCTCGGGAACCGTGTCTGCCTTGCCTCCCAGCTCGTGCATCAGGTCCTGGGAGACGGCGAACGTCTCGGCCCGGACCGCGTCCAGGGTCTCGCGGGCCCAGCCGGACAGCTGAACACTGCTGTCGTAGAGCAGCTCCCTGATCTGCCAGCCGTGTTCGACGGCCATGGTGATCGGCCGTACGCCCTGCACGAGGAACTCGCCACGCCGCTGCCGCTTGGTCCGATTACCGAGGAGAGCTTCCCACTGCTGGAACCGCGCGTTGCGGCCACTGACTCGCAGAACCACTGCCAACCCCGTCTCCGTACTCGCCCATACCCTGCCTGCCACCCGTCACCGGCCTCCGGCTTCCCGGGGTTACCGACACGACTTTCTGCCAGGCGCTCAGGAACGCACGGAGCGAGTCGCCACGGCGCTGCGGTCGGTGCCGTCCCCGTCCGGACCGAGGGCATCCTGTCCGAGACCCCGACGGATCGCGATCTCTACGGGTGAGTATGCGCCATCGGCCCGCTCCAGCTCGTACGGCGCGGCTGGCATCAGCGGCGGTTGCGCCATGAAGCGGGGCCGCGTTCCGTGGTGCGGCTGCGCCGCGTGCACCAGGAACGGGTGGCACAGGAAGACATCACCCGGAGATCCGGTCGCGAGGGCGAGTGGCCGGTGCTCGGACGCCGCCACCAGGTCAGGCGCAAGAGCCAGTCCGCTCGCTCCGTCCTCCCCGTACTTCTCCAGCACCTTCGGCACGTCGAGGTGGGAGCCGACCCGGATCCGGGTCGGGGCGTCCGCCTCACCGACCTCACTGAACAGGAACAGCATCAGCAGTGCCCGCCCTTGGGAGCGCAGATTGGTGAAGTACCAACTCTCGCCCTCCGGCAGATAACTGCCCTCGATGTGCCAGCCCGCGTCGTCCGGCTCCTCCTCGTGCGGGAAGCGCAGCGGAAACGCGCCCAGCGAGTAACGCGGCTCCCAGCGTCCCGCACCGACGAGCAGGTCGTACGCGTGATGGAGGAACGGGGAGTTCGGAGCGGCGGCGAACGGCCCCTGCGCCAAGCCGGGCACCCAGTGCACGGGCTGCGTCCACGTCGCTGAATCGTCCGGGTCGCAGCCCGTCTCCCGCCAGAGCAGCCGCGCGCAGTCCGCCGCGACGCGCGGCGCGACGGCGCCCTCCAGCTTGACGAAGCCGTCCCGAAGAAAACGGGATACCAGGGTCGTGTCATCCATACCCCCATCGTGCGACGGCGCCGGCCCCGATCACCCGACACTTTCCGTACCTCTTGTGTCGGGTGCCCACCGGTGCGCCGAGGTCACCAGGATGGCTCCACCCCGACAGCCGTGGCGCGATGCGGAATGCCAGCTCAGTGGACGTGCCGCTCGGGCGTTGCGCAGTGCGCTGTCCGATCCGGCGCGCCGATTGCCTCCGGAATGCAACGAAGATGCCGTCGAGTTCCGTTCTACCTCCGTACCGGTAGATCTTCGAAGGGTGTCAGATGCGTGTGAAACGACTCCTGGTCGCCGTGGTGGCGGTGGCCGCCGTGCTGGTGTCGGCCGCTCCGGCCGCCGCCATCAGCGGCGGTGAACGGGCCGCGCCCGGTGAGTTCCCGTGGATGGTCCGGCTCCTGCCGGTGGGTTGCGGCGGAACCCTCATCCACCCGCAACTGGTGCTCACCGCCCAGCACTGCGTCGATGAACAGCCCGGCGACAGTTTCACCGTCGTCTCGGGCGCCGTCGACCTCAAGCACCCGCGCCGGACGGTGACCCGATCCACCGCCCACATCGGCGGAACCGAGTGGTGGAATGGACCGGACTGGGCGGTGGTCAAGCTGGAGCGGCCACTGGACCTGCCCGTCCTGCGGCTGGCCACCGAGCCCCGACAGGTGCGGACGCTGACCGTGGCGGGCTGGGGCACGAAGAAGTCAGGCGACCCTCAGGAACGTTTTCTCCACAAGGTGAAGCTGCCGTTCCTGCCGGACGAGCAGTGCTTCGACGATCCCTGGTGGGATGAGCACCCCGAGTACCCGAGGTCGACGATCTGCGCGAAGTCGGTGAAACAGAAGAGTCACTGCGCCGGTGACTCCGGTGGGCCCGCCCTGCACCGTCTCCCCAACGGCATCTGGGAGCAGGTCGGCATCGTGAGCGCCGGTTCGGACTGTGACTGGGACAACGGAGAAGAGCCGACCCCCAACTACACCGACGTCGCCTACTTCAGCCAGAGCATCCAACGCGCCGCCGACCAATTGCTCTCACGCTCCAACTGATCACCACCCGGCAGAGGCAGCCCCACCGGACACGGCGCCGACACTCGCGTCGGCGCCGTGTCCGGATCACATCTGAGACCGAGTACGCACGGGCGCCAGCCAGGGCACGCCACGCCTACCCGTATCGTCCGACGAGCGCGTTGCCGATCGAGGCCAGGTGGCCTCGTACTCCCGGAGGGCCGGTCACCTCGATCCATTCGACCAGCCCGGCCAACTCGCCAGCGAGGGTGTGTTCGTCGTTGCCGCGGATCACGACCTCGATGCGGCCGTCGGGCCTGGAACCTCCCACCTCGAGCCGACTGCCGAATCCGATCCGGAGCACGCCTATCCCTTGCGGCGTACACACTGCCTGCACTTCGAGGGGTGTCCGCCTGCGATCGACCTCGTCGGCGATCGCGCGCCAACTCTCGGCGAGGTCGAAGTCGTCGGGCCGGTGCACCGGGTCGCGGGTCGCAACGGCGGTGGACACGCGGTCGATGCGGAAGGTCCGCCGACCGGCGTCGGTGTTGGCGACGAGATACCAGGAGGGGCCTTTGGCCACGATGCCCAGCGGGTGCACGGTGCGCTCGGTTGCAGTGCCGTCGCGGTCGACGTAGCCGAGCCGGACCTGGACGCCACGGATCACCGCGTCCTGGAGCGCGTCGAGGAAGCGAGGCGGTCGGGGCTCGACCCGGCTCCACCCCCATCGCTGCGGGTCCGTGACGAGCGACGACGCTGCCGCCTCGGCCTGCACCCGGAAGGGTTCCGGCAGAGCTCGGACGAGTTTGCGCAGCGCCGCCTTCACGGCCGGCGTCGCGGACGAAGCCGGGCCGGCGACCAGGAAGAGGGCGCGGGCCTCACCCGCGGTCAACCCGGACAGGTCGGTGCGGGCACCGCCCACGAGGCGCCAGCCGCCGCCCCGGCCCTGCACGGAGTACACCGGAACCCCGGCCACACCCAGGGCGTCGAGGTCGCGGCGGGCGGTGCGCTCGGATACCTCCAACTCCCGGGCTACCTCCGCTGCTGTCACCTGCTCGCGCCGTTGCAGCAGCAGGAGGATGGCCATCAACCGGTCGGCTCGCACCCCGCCGACACTTTCACGAAAACCGGTCAGGAGGTGACCGGTATCGGTCGGCAGGATGCCGGCATGACAAACGGTTTTCCCGAGCCCACCCGCATCGCCGTCAACGGGGTGGAACTCGAAGTCTTCGAAGTCGGCCGGCAGCACGCGGGGAACCCCGTCGTGCTCTGTCACGGCTGGCCGGAGCACGCCTTCTCCTGGCGCCATCAGATGCCCGCCCTGGCGGCAGCGGGCTACCACGTCATCGTCCCGAACCAACGAGGCTACGGAAACTCGTCCCGCCCGACCGACGTCACCGACTACGACATCACCCACCTGTCGGGTGACCTCGTCGCACTGCTCGATCACTACGGATACGCCGACGCCACCTTCGTCGGCCACGACTGGGGTGCCGCCGTCGTCTGGGGCCTGACCCTGTTGCATCCGAAGCGGGTCAACAAGGTGATCAACCTGAGCCTGCCGTACCTCGAGCGAGGGGACAGGCCCTGGATCGAGGCCATGGAGGAGATGCTCGGAGGCGACTTCTACTTCGTCCACTTCAACCGGCAGCCGGGCGTCGCGGACGCCGTCTTCGAGGAGAACACGTTCCAGTTCCTGCGGAACCTGTACCGCAGGGACGTGCCCCTCACGGCGCCGCAGCCGGGCAACGCGATGATCAACCTCGCCAGGAGGAAAACCCCACCCGGCGAGCCCATCATGAGCGACAGCGAACTGGCCGTCTTCGTCTCCGCCTTCGAAGCAACCGGATTCACCGGCAGCGTCAACTGGTATCGAAACCTGGACCGCAACTGGCATCTGCTGGCGGACGTGGACCCGATCATCCGACAACCCACCCTCATGATCTACGGCGACCGCGACACGGTCGCGAGGTCGCAGAGACTGACAGATTTCGTGCCGAACGCCGACGTGGTCAGCCTCGATTGCGGTCACTGGATCCAACAGGAGAGGCCGGACGAGACAAACCAGGTGATCCTCGCGTGGCTGGACCAGCGGGATCCCGCCTAGGGCCTGTGTCGAAGTCCTCGGTCGAGCCGAGGCGGAGTCCAGGCTGCGGTCCGGCAAGGCGGGAATTGGTCCGGATACCGGTGTTGTATCCGGACCAATTCCCAACGCGGCCGGTCGTCGCCTGGGCCCGCCGCAGGCCGGCCAGGGACTTCGACACAGGCCCTAGCGCTTTCGCAGCAGATCCGCTGCTTCAGGTCGCATGAAGGATGTGCGGACCGTCGTCGCTGATCATCCTGCGGGCTGCCCGGGTCGGCGACGACCTGATGGACCCGGCAGCCGGTCAGCGGCGACCGGTGGCCAAGGCGACGAGGTATTGCCCGCCGCCCGCGTCGACACTCGCGGTCACCGGCAACCCGGGCACCAGCCGGGAGAACCGGTCGACCAGCCAGTCCGCCGCCTCCTGGGCATCCTTCCGGCTCGGACAGCGGGCGACCAACTCGCGGCCCCCCTTGCGTTCGAGTCGCTCGGCGACGGCGATGAGCGGTGCGGGCTCCACCACGTGCAGACGGTCCGGCCAGGCGATGACCACCTTGACCGCGCCCTTGCGGGTGTTACAGGCACGATGCGCGAGCCGCTCGGTGACCTTGGCCTTCTTGTCGGCGGTCCGGCTGTCGACGCTGGGACCGCGCGGGTCGTTCACCGACATGTGGGCGTCGACCACCTCGTCGCAGACCCAGCATCGCCAGTTGTCACGCCTCGCGACGTCATCGAGGAGACTCATCCGAGCAACCTAGCCTGCCAGCCCCCGGCGAACGACAGGCCGGGCCACAACGAGCACCGCCGGTCGGGAGATGACGATAGGGGAGAGGCCGAGGCAGCCTGGGCCGACGCGAACGAGATCGAGGCAGTTGACTTCGATGTCATGGCGAAGGCCGAGATGCGCGCGGAAGCTCGGCGTCGGGCGGTGAGAGCGAACGAAACGGTGCGGGCTGCTCCCCGAACGCACTTCCCGTGATCCGAAGACCGACACGGTCCTGGACTTCGGCCTCCCCGAGTCATGGATGCATAAGGTGGCGACAGGCCCGGTGAATCGGCTCAGGTGCCGAGAACGCCGACCGGGGCAGAGGCGCTGGTCGGCAGGGCGATTGGAGATCAGCTCATGTCATTTGTGCGGCGCTTCGACCACGTCGGCATCACCGTCGCGGATCTCGATGTGGCGTGCGCCTTCTTCGTGGCGCTCGGCCTGCAGGTCGAGGGTAGGACGTTCGTGGAGGGCGAATTCTTGGACACGGTCTGCGGCATTCCCGACTCCCGTACCGAGATCGTCATGCTGACGTCGCCCGACGGCGGCGCCCGCGTGGAGCTCTCAAGGTTCGTGCGGCCCGAGCTCGTAACGGGCTCGCCGACCGCCATGGCCAACGAGCTGGGACTGCGCAACGTGGCCTTCGAGGTCGATGACGTGCACGCCGTTGTCGAGTGGGCGGCGAATGAGGGTTACGGACTGGTCGGCGGCATCGGTGAGTACGAGGGAGCGTGGCGGATGGCCTACGTCCGAGGGCCGGAAGGGATCATCGTTTCCCTGGCCGAGCGGCTCGGTCAGTCCTGACACCCTGGACCTGCCGTGACGGGAGCACGGCGGGGGATCCACCCCCACGGTGGCCCTCGAACCCGCAGGCTCCACTGTGATTACATCCCGGCCGTGCCCGTTCCTTCCGTGGCAGGGCGCGATGTCAGCGAAAGCGGTCTGTCTACCGCCGGAGTCTCTCCGGCCAGCGTCGCTGTTGGTCAGTCTCCGGGACCGGTACTCCTCCTCGGGCCTCTCCAACGACCTGCCAGGCGGTTTCGGCGTCTCCAGAACTTCGACGTGGCCTGGGCGCTCTAGCCTGAAAGCATGTCCGGCTTACCAGACTCGATAGAGGACGCCGCGCGGGAGAACGGATTCGGTCGGGTGGAGCGGGCCTTCCGGCCGACCTACTCGCTCAGCGTCACCTCCACCTTGATCTTCCTCGGGTTCGCAGTGATCTTCGGCTTTGCCACGACCGCAGTCACCGCCACGGTCGGGATCGTGGTCATGGGTGGTCTGACCGGTGCGGCCGTGCTGCTCGCCGGGTGGGGCGCGGTGGACACCCGGCGGCTGATCAGGCGCCGGTTCTACCTGTGCGACGGCGGCCTGCTGGCCGCCGAGGACCACACCCGACTCACTCACGTGATCGCCTGGAACGACATCGCCGAGGTCTGGCGTTACCACCTTCGCATGTACAGCGAGAGCGGCGCGACGACGATGCACCGCTGTCGGTTGCGGCTCGCCGACGGCACCAGGATCAACCTGGAGAAGCCGCCGCTGGTCGACGGTGAGGACCTTGGCGAGCAGGTGGAGCGCCGTTCGGCCTCGGCCCGCCTCCCGCAGGTGCTCGCCGAACTGGAGTCGGCTGGACGTGTGGAGTTCGGGCCGCTCACGGTGACCCCGGACGGGATCGCCTCGGCCGGCGGGTATGCGTCCTTCTCCGACATCGCCGTGGTACGACTGCGTCGGGTTCGGCTCAAGATCTGGATCCGCGGCGCCGAGAAGCCAGTTTCGGTCCAGGTCCGCCGGGTGCCGAACCTGTGGGTGCTGTTGTTGCTCCTCGAACGCAACGGTCTACCGGCCGAGATTGATCGGTAACGGACAGCCGAGCACACGCGTCGGGGAAGCAGTGCGACAGGCATCCGGAACCCGCCCGAGCACGGGCGACCCTCACTGACGCGCTGCCGCGACAACGACGATCCTCTGCGGTCGCATTCGATCAGTCCAGCGCGACCTCTGGGCCGTCGCCCGGGGGGCAACAAGACCAACAAGTCCCTTCTCAATCGATCTGCATGGATGACAGGAAGGGCGTTGCCCGGGACGGAAACGGTCAGCAACCTGTGCATGACCGAACCCCGAGCAGAAGGAGCGTGACCGTGACCTCCACCCACTCGCCGACCGGTACGGAGTGACGATGCGACGCAAGCTGCTGAGTGTGTTCACCGCGCTGGCGCTCGCCGGTGGCGTGGTAGCGGTACCGGCGAAACCAGCCAGCGCTGCCGTCGACTTGGCGACCATCATCAAGGTCTACGGGTACGTGCAGAAGGCGTACGGGTACTGGAAGTCCCTGCAAGGATTCCTCAACAGCGGCGGCAGCAGTGGCCTGTCGCTGGAGCAGGCGACCCAGGCGATCATCAGCGAGATCCAGACGTCCCGCAACGAGATCGTCTCCCACATGACCTCTATCGCGACGGCAGACGTGCGGGCCTGCGCCGTCCATCACGTCATCGAGTTCGCCGACATCGAGAGGTTCAACGACCAGATCCTGCAGCAGTGGGCGCAGGACGCCACCTCATGCGTCACCCGCATCTCCACCCTCTACACCTCCCTGCCGGCCAACAGCTACGCCGCCTGGAACGACCTCGGTGCCGCGTTGGGTGTGGTCGGACCGATCGCCCTCATCGCCCGGACGCGGGCAGGCTTCGGCACCGCCGGCCTGACCGACCTCCTCGTGCAGGCGTTCCAACGGGTGGCCGCCACCTTCCCCGTGAGCTGCGGGATCGTGCCAGAAGGCTTCAACTACAGCGACGAACAGTGGCCGACCTACCCGATCTACATCTCGACCGTTTATACATGCACTTCCGCCGGCTTTTTCCAGATCCCCTACGCCGGTGTCAGCTGGTGGGGATACGCCTGGTGGCAGATCCACGTCTACCTCGACCAGAACTGCCGATGCGCCTCCTCGCATCCGGACTACAGCAACATCGACGGTCAGAACCTGATCGCGGCGACCGAGGCGAAGACGGCCCGGGGAATCGCCCTGGACGCGCTGGCGAAACTACGCAGTCCGTGACACCGCTGGCCCGGCCCCCTGGGTGATGCCGTCGCGGCGGCCCACCGGGTGAGCGAGGACGGGTGACCGGCGCCAAGCCGGTCACCCCACCACGGTGGCGCACCAGAACAACCCTCAATGGCTGCTCGACCTGACGTGTAGCGACCGTGACGAAGCGCTGCCGGCAGTGTCGGTGCCCCTCGTCCTGTACAACACGGTCGCGGCGGCGGACTGCTCCGGCGGTCCCGGCAGTGGCACTGCGCCACGACATGCCGTAACCGGGTCACCGCCTGCGAAACAGCCCCTGGCTCCGCATGCCGGTCAGGCTGCGGGTCGGCGCGTCCCGATAGCCCAGCCGGACCGTGCGTTGACTGGCGGCGATGAATCGACAGCCTGCCTGACGCCGCCCGGAGACGGCAATGGCGCAACCACGACGACCGCGGTGTGCACCGGGATTCTGGCAGCAGCAGCAGCCGCACGCTGGCGAGTCCTGTAGGCAATGGCGATGCCGAGATCGGGCATGGCCCGCAGTCTGGCCGATGGGTGTGGCGGCAGCGGCTCGGCTGGACGTTGATCTGCTGCCGGTACGGATTGGTGCCAGGTTGATCTGCATGAGGAGGAAGGGGCGTCAGGCGGGGGCGACCTCGCCTTGGGTCAGCTTGAGGTTCGGGAACTCGTATCGTTCCCGCATGGCGGCGGCCAGGTCCGCGGTCGGTTGGTCGACCATGACCATGACGCCGGATCCGTCGGCGCGGGGTGCCACGGACGCGACGGCCACTCCTTCGGTTTGCCAGTACGGGATGTCCTTCTTGATGCTGTCCGACACCTCGTTGAGCACGGTGCGTGGATGCTGCGCGTCGGCGAAGGCCAACTGGATTTCCGGGTGTCGAAGGCGCAGACCGGTGTCGAGTTCGTCCACTCGTGGCACTGGCACGCGGTGGATCACCAGCGCCGCTCCATCGGCGCTCATTCCTGAGTACGAGTTGGTGAGATAGGTGCGTTCGGCGTCCCGGCTCAGCAGATCTCGCGGTGTGTCACCAGAAGCCGTGGAGGGCGTCGTCAGGAGTTCCCGGGTTTGGGCCGGGTTTGGCCCCGCCGGCTGTCCAAGATCGTTGGCTTCGGATCCGGCGCACCCGGCTGTCGCCGCCAGGAAGCTGGCTGCTGCGACCAAGCCGATTCGTTGCAGACGCATGGCAAGAATCAGCATAGCTGCGGACCTGCCGTCCGTGCGGCCGACGGTGAGGTCATCGGGTCAGCTGGTGGCGATGGGGTGTGGTGGCGGTCGACATCGTCATCCCGTGATTGTCCGACGGTGACGCTCGACCGGCGGGCGTGGCGACGCACAGCTCGATCCAGCTCCAGTGGACGGTATGGTCACCCTAGCTGGATACTCATCTAGCTTGTATATTGAGCGTCATGCGATCTACTTCGCGTCCCGCGCTCCGAGAACCGTCGTATTTCGTCCTTGCTGCCCTGCTCGGTGGCCCGCTCCACGGTTATGCCGTGATCAAGCGGGTGACCGAGCTGTCCGACGAGCGGGTGACACTCGCTGCCGGCTCGCTGTATTCGGTGATCGACCGGCTGCTCGGCGAGGGACTCATCACCGCCGATGGTGAAGAGATCGTCAACGGGCGTGCCCGTCGCTACTACCGGCTCACCGACGAGGGTTACCACGTACTCGCCGAGGAAGCCGACCGGCTCGCCCGCGCCGCCCGGGTGGTCATGGACCGCCTGCCGCAAGGGGGTTCCCCCCAGGGGAGCGCCCGACCTTCTATCGGGAGGATCAGACCAGCATGAGTTCTGATGTTCTGGAGAAGCGCTACCGCGTGCTGCTGCGGGCGTACCCGGCCAGCTACCGCCGCGAACGTGCCGACGAGCTGATCGACACGTTGATCGGTGACGAACCGACCACCCGCCGCTGGCCCAGCGTCCGGGAGGCGGCCTCGCTAATCCGGGGCGCCCTCCGGGTACACGGCGGCAGCACCGCGGCGCGACCCACCGCCGTCCTGCTCTGGCAGGGCATCCATCTGGCCGCGATGGCGCTGCTGGCGCTGGGTGTGCTCATCGGCCTGGACGACATCGTCGAGGCGTTCCAGTTCGGCGGACTCTCGGACCCTCTGGCCGTCCTGCGGAATCAGGGCATCCACACGATCATGGTGGGCGCGGCCCTGGTGGCGCTCGTCGCGGGACGTACCCGCACCGCTGCCGTCCTGGTGGTGGCTGCGGCGGTGGTGCCGACCGCGATCTCCCAGTACCTGTTCCTCAACTCCCTGCCACAGTGGTGGGCGCCGGTTCTCGCCACGCCTCTGATCGTGGTGGGCCTGCGGCGTCCGGCGGACGTGCCGCCAGCACCCCGGGTCAACGCCGTTCTGGTCACCGCCGGGATCCTCGCCCTGCACCTGATCTCCGCCGGAGGCTTGCGCAGGGTCGACACGAGCGCACAGATCGTTGCCGCCGGCATGGTGATAGCCGGTGCGGCCGCCTTCCTGTGGGTGGCGACGGCCGACCAGCGCCTGTTGATCGCCGCCGCTCCCACCCTCCTGCTGGGCACGCTCCATCAACTGGGCAACGCCGGGCCGTCGGGGGAACTCCTGTACCGGCCGGACGCCCTGCCGTCCCTGGTCGTCGCGGTCCTCATGGCGATCGGCGCGGTCGTGTCGACCAGGTTGCGGCAGCGCACCCGCGCCTGACCGATCCCCGGGCGGTCCGGCCTCGGCCGGACCGCCCGGGCTGGTAGGCAATACCCTGACCATGAGCACAGTGTTCTCCGGCGCGTCACCGCGCGGGCTCGACCGGTCCGCGCTCGCTGTTCGACTTGAGAGGCACGTCTATGCCCGAAACACCGGAACCCGTCACATATCTCATCGTGGACGGGGAGAACATCGATGCCACGCTCGGCAACAGTGTTCTGGAACGCCGGCCGGCCCCCGCCGAGCGACCCCGGTGGGAGCGTCTGCGGGAGTTCGCGCGGGACACGTGGCAGCGGCCGGTGAAGGGACTGTTCTTCCTCAACGCCTCGGGTGGCGGTCTGCCGATGCCCTTCGTCCGGGCTCTCCTGAGCATGGAGTACCGGCCCATCCCGCTCGCGGGGTCGCCGGATCAGAAGGTGGTGGATATCGGCATCCAGCGGACGTTGGAGGCCATCGCCCGGCGCTCGGGCAATGTCATGCTGGCAAGCCATGACGGCGACTTCCTACCGCAGGTCGGCGAACTCCTGCAACGTGATCATCAGGTCGCGATCGTCGGATTCAAGGAGTTCCTCAACGCCGGCTTCGCCGACCTGCCGGGCCTGCAGATATTCGACATCGAAGAGGACGCGGGCTGCTTCACGAACGTGCTTCCGCGGGTGCGCATCATCGACCTCGAAAGCTTCGATCCCGAGCGCTTCCTGTAGGCCGGACCGCATCCACGGACCGGCCGCAGGGGCGGCCGGCGCCGTACCCCTGGCTCGGTAGGTGCTGTCGATCTTCACCGGTAGGGTGCCGCTGTCGACGAGCCTGTCCAGATCACGCAGGTCCTGTCCGCTGGGACGCATGGACAGGAACCGGTAGGTGAAGTCTCCGGCGCGTGCGCGCCGCCGGGGCACGAGTGTGGCGAGCCACAGGGCCGTCTCGAGGGCTGCGGCACGCCAGGCGGGCATCGGGTAGTCGTGCCGGATCGATCCGGGCGTCGGGATCGGGGTGATCGTCACGAACCGGCCGCCAGGGGACACCAACTCCAGCAATGCGGTCATCTGAGGACCGCCGACGAGGTCGAAGATCCTGCTGAACCGCGCATGGGCGGCGCCGACGCGTCGGGATCGGTAGTCGATGACCTCGGCGGCGCCGAGGTTACGCAGGAGCGGTTCGGACGCGGCGGAGGCGGTGGTCACGACGTGGGCGCCGGCCTGGGCGGCGAGTGCGGTCGCGAACATGCCCACCATGGTGGAGCCACCGGTGATGAGTAGCCTGTCGTCGGCCTGGACCACGAGGGCGTCGCGGATGGCCTGGAGGGCGGTGGTGCCGGCCAGCGGGACGGCCGCAGCGGCGGTGAAGTCGAGTGTGCGCGGCATCGGTGCGACCAGGTCTGCTTCGATGGCGACCTTCTCTGCCAGTGCACCGAGGCGTGCCTTGTTGGTGCGGCCGAAGACGGCGTCGCCGACGGCGAGGCTCGTCGCTCGGGAGCCGATGGCCGAAATGAAGGTCTCCAGATCGGGTCGATGTCTGTCTGGTCGGGGCAGACGACGTGCCGTCCAGGCGGGGTCGGGCGGGCACCGGATCGGCGGCGTGCCGGGCGGCTCCACGATCTGACCATCTGCTGACGGCGGACGTGACGACGCTGCTGACCTCGGACAGACCGCCCGGCGATCCGTTGTGCAGCCGCTGCGTGCGTCCACTGTCCTCACCCTTCGATGCCGGCCATGTCGGCCGCGGCGTGTCGATCGCCGGAGGCCGGGGTCAGGTTGTTCAGGCGGGCGATCTGGCCGGCGGTGAGGCGGATGCCGTCGGCGGCGCAGTTCTCCTCAAGTCGGTCGACGCGCCTGGTGCCCGGAATGGGCGCGATGCCCTCACCCTGCGCGAGTAGCCAGGCCAGCGCGATCTGCGCGGGCGTGGCACCCACCTCGCCGGCGACGTCGCGGACCTCCTCGACGATACGCAGGTTGCGGGTGAGGTTGTCGCCGGTGAACCGGGGGTTGGTGCGCCGCCAGTCGGTGGCGTCCAGGCCGTCGAGGGAGCGGATGTCGCCGGTGAGGAAGCCGTGTCCGAGCGGCGAGTAGGGCACGAGGCCGATGCCGAGTTCCCGCAGCGTGCTCAGCACGGCGCCGTCGGGGTCGCGGGTCCACAGCGAGTACTCCGTCTGGACGGCGGCCACCGGATGCACCGTGTGGGCCCGGCGGATCGTCGTCGCCGACGCCTCGGACAGGCCGATGTGGCGCACCTTGCCCGCGACCACCAGTTCGCGCAACGCTCCTACCGTGTCTTCGATGGGGGTGCCGCGGTCGACCCGGTGCTGGTAATAGAGGTCGATGTGATCGGTGCCGAGCCGTCGTAGGGAGCCCTCCACGGCCATGCGGATGTTGGCGGGGGTGCTGTCCGTTCCCGGTCTGCCGGTGTGCGAGACGAGGCCGAACTTGGTGGCCAGGACGACCTCGTCGCGGCGGCCCCTGATCGCGCGACCCACCAGTTCCTCGTTGGTGTACGGCCCGTACACCTCGGCGGTGTCCAGATGGGTGGCGCCGAGGTCCAGAGCACGCCGGATCGTCCGGATCGACTCGGCTTCGTCGCGGCCGGCTCCGGTGTAGTAGGCCGACATTCCCATGGCCCCGAGGCCGATGCGCGAGACGTCGAGTCCGCCCAGTGAGGTGGTGTGCATTACGTGGTCCTTCCCGGTCGATCCACCGGCGCCACCCGGCTAACTTGACGCTTCAAGTTCTACCTGCCTGAACTTGAAGCGTCAACAACTGACGCGTAGGGTGCCCTCATGACCAGGGAAGGGGCAGCGGCGAGGTCCACCGGAACCCGGTGGCTGAGTGACGACGAGCGGGCGGCATGGCTGGCCAACTCGGCGATCATGATCAGCCTGCCGGCTGCCCTGGACGCGCGGATGCAACGCGAGTCTGAGCTGACGTTCTTCGAGTACATCGTGCTCTCGGTGCTGTCCGAGGAGCCGGAGCGCACGATGCGGATGAGTCGTCTGGCAGCGCGGGCAGCGGCATCGCTGTCCCGCCTGTCGCACGTCGTCGGTCGGCTGGAGAAACGCGGACTGATCGCGCGCTCACGGATCCCCGGCGCGGGCAGAGCCACCAACGCGACCCTCACCGAGGCCGGCCACCAGGTTGTCGTGGCCGCGGCGCCGGGACATATCACGGCGGTCCGCGAGTACCTGATCGACCAGCTCGAACCCTGCGACCTGGCGGCCTTGAGCCGCATCGGGACTGCGGTCGAGGCCGCCATCAACCGCGCCACTGCCCCGTCCGGGACATCCGCGCCATAGCCGCGAGGGGCCGGATGCGCTGACCGGCGTAGAGAGGTCCGCGCCGGTCAGCGCCGACCGGTCAGGTGGCGGTGGGGAAGTGGAAGTCCGGGCGGGCCGTCGGGGTGGTGCCCGGCCACCTGGAGGTGACGACCTTGCCACGGGTGTAGAACGCCACGCCCTCCTGGCCGTGGATGTGGGTGTCGCCGAAGAGTGACGCCTTCCAGCCGCCGAAGGAGTGGTAGGCCATCGGCACCGGCAGCGGCACGTTCACCCCGACCATGCCGACCGAGACGGTACGCACGAAACGGCGGGCCGCCGCTCCTGCGGAGGTGAACAGGGCGGTGCCGTTGCCGTACGGGTTGGCGTTGATGATCCTGATCGCCTCGTCCAGGCTCTCGGCCCGCAACACCACCAGCACCGGTCCGAAGATCTCCTGCTGGTACGCCTCCATGTCGGGGGTCACCCGGTCCAGCAGGCACGGGCCGACGAAGTATCCGTTGTCGTGGCCGTCCACCCGCAGGTCCCGGCCGTCGACGACCACTGTGGCCCCGGCCTTCTGCGCACCGTCGACGGAGGTGATGACGCGGTCGCGCGCCTCGTCGGTGACCACCGGACCCATCTGGGACGACACCTGGTCGCCGGGGCCCACCACGATGTCCGTGGCCTCCCGCCTGAGCAGGTCGACCAGTTCGTCACCGGCGGCGCCGACCGCGACCACGGCCGAGATCGCCATGCACCGTTGCCCGGCCGACCCGTACGCCGCCGAGGTGATCTGCCGTGCCGCCTCGGCCAGGTCGGCGTCGGGCAGCACCACGGCGTGGTTCTTCGCTCCGCCCAGCGCCTGCACCCGTTTGCCGGAGGCGGCGGCGCGTTGGTGCACGTGCCGGGCGACCGGGGTGGAGCCGACGAACGACACCGCCGCGACGTCCGGGTGGTCGAGCAGCGCGTCGACCGCCTCCTTACCGCCGTGCACCACGTTGAACACGCCGTCGGGCAGGCCCGCGTCGGCGTAGAGCTGCGCGACGAGGTTCGACGCGGACGGGTCGCGTTCGCTGGGCTTGAGGACGAAGGTGTTGCCGCAGGCGATGGCGATGGGATGCATCCACATCGGCACCATCACCGGGAAGTTGAACGGGGTGATGCCGGCGCAGACCCCGAGCGGCGCGCGCAGGGAGTACGAGTCGACACCGGTGGAGACCTGGTCGGAGTAGGCGCCCTTGAGCAGCTGCGGGATGCCGCAGGCGAACTCGACGACCTCCCGGCCCCGGATCACCTCGCCGCGGGCGTCCTCGACGGTCTTGCCGTGTTCGGCGGTGACCAGCCTCGCCAACTCGTCCTCGTGCCGTTCGACCAGGTCACGGAAGCGGAAGAGGACCTTGGCGCGCTGGGACAGGGACACGTCGCCCCACGACTCGAAGGCCCGGGTGGCCGCCGCGACGGCCTGGTCGATCTCGGGCTGGGCGCCGATCGCGACCTGTGCCTGGGGCTCGCCGGTCGCGGGCTGGTACACGGTCGCGTACCCGCTGCCGGCGACGGACGCCCCAGCGATCCAATGTTCGATGCTGCGCACCCTCGTCTCCTTCGTCGATCCACGGTTGCGTCGATGTGCGGTGGGTCCGGCTAGAGCCACCTGGTGCCGATTCCCCGCAGGTCGGGGGTGCTGAAGGAGTACACGAGCTCCATGCCGTCGGCACTGCCGGTCTCGATGGCGTGGGCGACGCCGGCGGGGATGTACATCGCGGTGCCCGGTCCCGCCTCGAACTCCTCGTCGGCCAGCGTGAACCGGGCCGTCCCGGAGAGCACGTAGTAGAACTCGGCGGAGTCGGCGTGCAGGTGCAGCGGGTGGGCCATCCCGGGTTCCATGCGGTAGACGCCGGTGAGGAACTCGCACTCCGGATCGCCGGTGGTGTCCCGGTCGACGAGACGGTGCACCAGTCCCTCGTCGTCCGGGTTGTGGTTGAGGGCGGAGATCAGTTCGTACTCCAGCTCGTCGCGGCGCACGACGAACGGCGGGCGCGGCGTCCCCGGTGCGCTGCGGCGGTGGCCCTCGTGGGGTAACCGGGTCACCGTTCGGCGTCCACGCTGGTGGCGCCGAGGGGGATCTGCGGGCTGGTGAGTGGTCCGTGGTGCTTGGAGAGGCAGATGGCCTCCCAGCCGGTGACCACGCCGTGGATGACGCCCGGCGCCCAGCACAGGTACTCACCGGCGTGGTACACGTGCTCCGGGTCGGTGGCGCACCAGCCGCCGAGGAAGAAGATCTCCTCGGTGCTGTGGTGGAACTCCAGGGCGGTCTTGGCGAACCTCCGGGGCAGGACGAACAGGATGGTGTCCTTGCCGCTCTCCTCGACCTTGCGCAGCCGGATGCACTGGGTGGGGACCTCGAGGTCGCCGTGGCTGCTGGTGTCGGTGACCCCCGCGAACGCCTCCCGCACCGGCTGCCAGTTGGCCTGGTCGAAGATGTCGACGGTCTCGCCCAGCGGTGTCGACGGTGCCGGTGGTGCGTCCGTGCGGACCTCGAAGGGGGAGTCGGTCCAGAAGATCAACGTGGCGCCGTGCTCCGACGAGATCGGGCCGAGTTCGGTGCCCGAGGGCAGGAAGAGGTAGTGCCCGGGGCGGCACTGGCGCCCGGCGATGGTCAGGTCGCCGTCGCGGACCAGCAGTTCGAGGTCGGCGCCGTTCCAGTGCGCCGGCATGTGCCAGCCGGGCGGGACGTCGACGACCAGCGTCTGCGCTCCGGTCTCCGGGTCGGCGTTGATCTCGCGGGTGAGAAGTCCGAAGGGCAGACCCGCTGCCCGCCACACGCGGTGCGGCACCTGATCGATGATGACCCGTCGCTTACCGGCATGAGTCACGGTGACCTCCTTCACGTTGAGGCGGATTGTATGTAATCCGTGGGAGGGCGTCTAGGTCCGCGAGTGGCACTCGCGCTGGCTTCGCAGCTAGTAGCTCTGGGCTCAGTGCGGCGCTAGGGTGTCGCAAAGTCCGTGTATGCAAAGCCTGGCAGGGGTGCACGTGCTCCGGTGCGTGCGGGCGTCTGCCGTGCTGACCGTCGGGTGCCCGCTCCTGACTGATCGGGGTGGCCCCGATCTGGCTGAACGAGGCCTTGACAGCCGGCAACCTGTATACAAACATCGCATCCTGTGATCCGCTTCACCAAGTCAAGTACGCCTGATAAAGCAACCTTGCACACAATGTGGAGGTGTCGGCATGGGAACGACTTCCGTTCGGATGCGCGCCGTGGCGGCGCTCGCCGTGACGAGCCTGGTAGTCGCGGGCTGTAGTGGAAACGACGGCGACGACACGGACGCCGGCAGCAGCCAGGCGTTGACCGTCGCCGCGCCCGGCGTGGTCTCCAGCCTCGATTCCGAGCGCTACCAGGGCTTCATCTCGATCGACCTGCTACCCAACATCTCCGGAACGCTCGTGCGCTTCACCAAGCCCGAGGCCGGCGCGACGACCCTCCAGACCCCGGACCAGATCGAGCCCGAGCTCGCCGAATCCTGGGAGCTCAGCGACGACCGCAAGCAGATGACCTTCACCCTCCGCGACGCCAAGAGCCAGTTCGGCAACGCCCTCACCGCCGAGGACGTGAAGTGGTCCGTGGACCGCATGGTCAACAGCGAGGGCGTACCGATCGCCAAGATCCTCATGGGCATCGGCGGCTGGGACATCGAGAACCCGGTCACCGTCACCGACGACCGGACCGTCACGATCAACGTCGCTCAGCCGAACGCGGTCAGCGTCTCGATCCTGAGCACCTTCTTCATGACGATCTACGACTCGGTCGAGGCCAAGAAGCACGCCACCGGCGACGACCCGTACGCCTACAAGTGGCTGGGCGAGAACACCGCCACCTTCGGCCCGTACGAGGTGCGCTCGTTCGACCCGGGCAAGGAAGTCCGGCTCACCGCCAACAAGAACTACTTCCGGGGTACGCCCACGGTGACCGACGTGGTAGTGCGTGCCGTCGCCGACACCTCCAACCGGCTCCAGCTGGCTCAGAGCGGGCAGGTCGACGTCGCCAGCGCGCTCACCTTCGACCAGCTCTCCTCGCTGGAGAACAGCGACGGCGTCCGGCTCGAACGGGTGCTCTACCCCAACATCGACGTGCTGGTGCCGAACCTCAAGGCCGAGCCCTTCGACGACAAGCGGGTCCGCGAGGCCATCTCCTACGCCGTCGACCGCACGGCGATCGTCGACTCCGCGTACCAGGGGTACTCCACGGCGTCGAGCGACTTCATCCACGACGACTTCGGCGCCCCGGCGGCGGCGCAGCCCTTCACCCACAACATCGACCGGGCCAAGCAACTGCTGGCCGAGGCCGGCCTGCCCAACGGCTTCCCGATGGAGCTGGCCTACAACGCGGCCAACGTCGGCGCACACAGCGAACAGGTGGCCGTCCTGCTGCGGTCGCAACTGGCCAAGGTCGGCATCGAGGTCAAACTGAACAACGTCGCCTCCGGCGCCGACTTCGACGCCGCCAAGCGCGAGGGCAAGCTGCAGAGCTGGTTGGCCACGAGCACCCCGCTGGTGCCCGACCCCGCCTACTACCTGCAGGTCTTCTACTCCACCGGCGGCCTGACCAACCTGCAGAACTACAGCTCCACGACCGTCGACGGGCTGTCCCGGCAGATCCTCGAGACCCAGCCCGGCCCCGAGCGGGAGGCGTTGGTCAAGCAGGTCAACGACTTCATGGTGGGGGACATGCCGGCCATCCCGCTGGTCGACTCCCAGAAGTTCTACGCCTTCCGCGACGGTGTGACGGGCTTCGTCAGCTACTCCCAGGGCCACGTCAACTACTACGACATCTCCGTCTCCTGACCCGGCCGGCGTCCCCGGTGCACACGCCGGGGACGCCGACCGGCGGGGCCCACACCCGGTCCCCGTCGGGCCGACGACGACGTTCCGAGACAGCTGACGTTCCCGAGAAAGCAGGTCGTTGATGTACCGACTTGGAGTCGACGTCGGTGGCACGTTCACGGACGTCCTTCTGATCGAAGAGGCGACCGGCAGGACCCGCCGCACGAAGGTGCCCTCCACGCCGCAGGACCAGTCCGTCGGCGTCGTCGAGGGCGTGACCCGGGTCCTCGCCGACGCCACCGCCCGCGCGGCCGACATCCGTCAGTTCCTGCACGGCACGACCGTGGCCACCAACGCCGTCCTGGAACGCCGGGGCGCCCGGGTCGGCCTGATCGTGACCGTCGGCTACCGGCAGGTCCTGCACATCGCCCGGTCGTTCGTGCCCGGCGGACTCGGCGGCTGGATCGTCTGGGACCGACCCGCCGAACTGGTCGCACTGGAGGACGTCCGCGAGGTCCGGGGCCGCCTGGACGCCCGGGGCACCGAGATCGACCCGCTGGACGAGTCGGCCGTGCGGGCCGCCGTCCGCGACCTTGTCGACCGGGGTGTGGACGCCCTGGCCATCGGCTTCGTCAACTCCTACGCCAACCCCGCCCACGAACAGCGGGCCGCCGAGATCGCCGCCTCCGAGGCACCCGACGTACCGGTCTCCACCTCCGCCGGCGTCCTGCCCGAGCTGGGCGAGTACGAGCGGACCCTGACCACCGTCGCCAACGCCTACGTCCGGCCCGGCGTCGGCGCCTACCTGCGCAACCTCAGCAGCAAACTGGTCGCCGAAGGACTGGTCGGCGACCGCCGGGTGCTGCGCTCCGACGGCGGACTGATGACCTTCGAACGGGCCGAGGACATCCCGGTCAGCCTGCTGATGAGCGGACCGGCCGGCGGCGTCGCCGCAGCGGTGGCCCTCGGACCGGCCGCCGGTTTCCGGGACCTGCTCACCCTCGACATGGGCGGCACCTCCACCGACGTCGCCCTGATCGAGGACGGCACCCCGGTCATCCGCCGCGAGACGACCGTGGCCGACCTCGCCGTCCGATCACCCTCGATCGACGTACAGACCGTCGGCGCCGGCGGCGGCTCCATCGCCCACGTGCCCGAACTGACCGGCGCGCTCCGGGTCGGCCCGGCCAGCGCCGGCGCCCTGCCCGGACCGGCCACCTACGGTCGCGGCGGCGTCCTGCCCACGGTCACCGACGCCAACGTCGTGCTGGGCTACCTGCCGCACGCGCTGCTCGGCGGCGCGATGCCCCTCGACGTGGAGAAGGCCCGCACCGCCGTCGGCACCGTGGCGACCAGGCTCGGCGTGACGGTGGAGGCCGCCGCCGCCGCGATCATCGACATCGTCAACGAGAACATGCTCGGCGCCCTGCGACTGGTCTCGGTGCAGCGCGGCTACGACCCGAGACGCTTCGCCCTGTTCGGCTTCGGCGGTGCGGGCCCCCTGCACGCCAATGCCCTGGCCAAACTCCTCGGCTCGTGGCCGGTGGTGATCCCGCAGTCCCCGGGGGTGCTCTGCGCCTACGGAGACGCCTCCACCGGTGTGCGCGCCGAGGCGAACAAGTCACTGGTCCGCCCCCTCGACGACCTCGACGAGACGCACCTGCGGCGCGAGTTCACCGACCTGGCCGCCCAGATCGACACCGAGTTCGACCGGGCCGAGGTGCCCGCCGAGGCCCGGACGGTCCGCTTCGAGGCCGACGTGCGCTATCACGGGCAGGGCTTCGAGGTCCCCGTCGGCGTCCCGGCGTCCGGCCAGGAGCCGCTGATCCCCACGCTGCGCGACGGTTTCGACGAGGCCCACCGACGCCTGTTCGGCTTCGCCCTCGACGAGCAGCACGAGATCGTCAACATCCGCGCGGTGGGGGTCTCCGACGCCGAACGGATCAGACCCGTCGAGATCGAGTCGGGCGACCACGACGCCTCCCGCGCGGTCATCGGCCGCCAACGCGTGTACGTCGACGGCGGCTGGCAGGAAGCGGCCCTCTACGACCGCACCGCCCTGCGTGCCGGCGACGAACTGCGCGGGCCCGCGATCGTGGTCGAGATGGATTCCACCAGCCTGGTCCTGCCGGGCTGCGTCGCGCGCGTCGACAGGCTGGGCAACCTGCTCATCCTGCCCGCCGAGGAGAAAGGGCTCCGATGAGTGCCGTCATCGTCGAGACGACCCGGCCCCAGCGTCCGGTCGAGGTCGAGACCGCTGTGCTCGACATCGTCGAGAACGCACTGCGTAACGCCCGTTTCGAGATGGACGCGGTCGTCCTGCGCACCGCGATGTCCCCGGGCATCCGCGAACAGAACGACGCCTTCCCGCTGATCGCCGACCGCAAGGGTCGGATGGTCGCCGGACAGTTCGGCTCCTTCATCGACGGCTTCCTCTCCGGCTACGACGGCACGGTGGAGGAGGGCGACGTCTTCTTCACCTCCGACCCGTACGCCTGTGACGGCGCGATCAGCCACGCCAACGACTGGCTGGTGCTGCTGCCGATCTATGCCGACGGGACGTTGGTCGGCTGGGCGGCGATGTTCGGCCACATGAGCGACGTCGGCGGCAAGGTGCCGGGAAGCCTCCCGACCGACGCGGTGTCGATCTTTGAAGAGGGCGTCATCGTCCCGCCGGTGAAACTGGTCCGGGGCGGAACGCTCGACCAGCAGCTGCTGGACACCGTCCTGAACCAGGTGCGCCTGCCGAACTGGAACCGGGCCGACCTCAACGCGGTGCTGGCGTCCTGCCGGACCGCCGAGACCCGGGTCCGGGAACTGTGCGAGCGCTTCGGCCTGGACACCTACCTCTCGACGCTGGACCTGCTGCTGGAACGCAACCGGCAGGCCATGGCGAAGCTGTTCCGGCAGGTCGTGCCCGAACAGCCGGTCACCTTCGAGGACTACATCGACGACGACGGGCGCGGCAGCGGACCGTTCCGCATCCGGTGCACCCTCTGGCGCGACGGCGACCGGGTGGTACTCGACTTCACCGGCACCAGCGACCAGGCCGAGGGCTCGATCAACTTCCTGTTGAACGAGAACGTGCTGCGGATGTTCTTCGGCGTGTACACCATCATGGCCGTCGACCCGTTGATCATGTTCAACGACGGGTTCTATCCACTGGTCGACGTCCGCATCCCCGAGGGCAGCCTGCTCAAGCCCCGACGACCGGCGGCACTGTCCTGCCGGACGCACGCCCTGGGCCGCCTCTTCGACGTCCTGGCCGGGCTGCTCGGCCAGTGCCAGCCGGACTTCCTCTGCGCGGCCGGCTTCTCGTCCAGCCCGCACCTGATGTACTCCGGCCTGGACCGCTCCGGCACCTGGTTCCAGCTCTACCAGATCGGCTTCGGCGGGGTACCCGCCCGACCGATCGGCGACGGCTTCGACGGCCACTCGATGTGGCCCTCGTTCACCAACGTGCCGAACGAGTACCTGGAGGCGTACTACCCGCTGCGCATCGAGTCCTACGAGTCGATCCCGGACTCCGGCGGCGCCGGCCGCCACCGCGGCGGCAACGGCATCCGGGTGGGCTACCGGTTCCTCGAACCGGGCGAGGTCTCCATCCACGACGACCGGTGGTTCACCAAACCCTGGGGTGTGCTGGGCGGTGAGCCGGGCCAGCGCGGCACGAAGATCCTGGAACGGGCCGACGGATCGCAGCAGACCGTGCCGGCCAAGTGCGACCACGTCGGCGTACGCCCCGGCGACCTGCTGCACTTCGTCACGTGGGGTGGCGGCGGCTGGGGCGACCCGCTGGAGCGCGACCCGGAGCAGGTGCGCCACGACGTCGAACGGGGACTGGTCACCGTCGAGGGCGCCCGCCGCTACGGGGTGGTCCTGGTCGGCGACCGCGTCGACGAGGACCAGACCCGCCGACTCCGCGCCGAGATCGCCGTGAACCGTGCGGAGCTGCCCCGCTTCCACCGCGGCGGCACGGTCGAGGAACTGCGGGCCCGCTGCCGGACCGAGACCGGCCTGGAACCGCCCCGCGAACCGGCACCCAGCCGCGCATCCGCGCAGCCCACCGGCGGCACCGGGCCCGGCGGCACGCCGTCGGCGGCACCGGGCGGCGCACGGTCCACCGGAACGCGTCCGCAGACGACCCCCCGCACCCCGCTGGAGGTGCTCGTGCACCGCATCGCCCGGCAGGTGACCGGGCGATGAACGAGCACCCCCGCCACACCCGCAAGGCCCTGAACAGCGGCGGACACCCGTCCGCCGACGAACTACCGGAGGAGAACTGTCATGGCTGACCTGCAGATGTCCGCGCTCGGAATGATCGAGACCCGCGGCCTGGTCGCGGCGATCGAGGCTGCCGACGCGATGGTCAAGGCCGCCACCGTCGTGCTGGTGGGCACCGAGTACGTCGGCGGTGGCCTGGTCACCGTGGTCGTGCGCGGTGACGTCGGCGCGGTCAAGGCCGCCACGGACGCCGGGGCGGCCAGCGCCTCCCGGCTCGGTGAGGTCGTCTCCGTGCACGTCATCCCGCGCCCGCACGGCGAGGTCGAGGCGATCCTGCCGACCGGGGCCACCCGGGGCGGAACCAAGGCCTGAACAGGGCGCCGCGTGCTCGTCGAAGGAGTTGATACATGAGTCGGGTATGGACTGCGGTCGATATCGAAGACGTCGCCCGGTCGACCGGGCCGCGCGAAATCCTTCTGGGCGCGCGTGACCTGATCTCGCCGCACGCGGAGGACCTCGCCCGCAACCTGGGCATCGACGTCCGCAGAGCAGGACAGGACGCGCCACCGCCGACGCCCGCGCCACCGGCACCGACCGGTTCCGGCGGCACGGGCGCCGGGTGCGGCGACGCCGACGACTGCTCGTGCGGCTGCACCAGCGCCGAGGAAGAGGCGGAACGGACCATCCGTACCGTCGCCGCCGCCGTGCTGTCGGCGAACCCGGACGCCGACGCCTCGACGGTGGCCAACGAGACGCTCAAGGCGCTGGGTGCGTTCGGCGGACCGGGAGTGGGCCGCCCCGACCAGGCACAACCGCTGCCCGGGCAGTCGCTGCCCAAGAAGGCGAAGGGCGCCCGCCCGCAGTTCTTCGCCGAACCGGGCATGGAGGCCCTCGTCTCGACCGTGGTCACCCTCTCCTCCGAGGTGTGGGTGCTGCGGGAACGGTTGACGACCCTGGAACAGATCCTCGCCGACCGGCGGGTGGTCGAGCGCGGCGCCGTGGACGCCTACCCGGTCTCCGACGCCGACGCGCAGGCCCGCGAAACCGAGGCGGCGGCGTTCGTCGCCCGGGTGCTGCGGGTCTTCTACGAGTGGCGCGAGGAGATCGTGCGGGAGGAGACCCCGGAGTCCTACCGGGAGGTCATCCGGCAGGCCTTCGCACAGGTGGGGGAGGGGAAATGACGCAGCAGGAGCACGGTGTCCTGCCCCGCGAGAACCACGACGAACTCGCACGCGAGAACTTCGTCCGGGCACTGAAGTCGCACATCTCCACCGAGGTGACCCCCGGGGTCCGGGAGCTGTACGCCCACCGCGTCGCCCCCCGCTACCAACAGGAGATGGGCGTCGCACCCCGGGACCGGGAGGCGGTCCGCCGCGCCATGGAACCGGAGCCGTACTACCAGCTCTGGAGTTCCGTGCGCCGGGCGAGCCAGGACCTGCTCTGGAACGTGGTGGCCGACAGCATCGCCCGGCAGTGGGACGACCTGGCCGCCCGCGCGCAGCGGGCGGAACGGGGGCTCGGCTCCCTCGACCTGGATCCCGCCTTCGAACTGCCCTGGTACTTCTGGGGCATCGACATCCACGCCATGCCCGGCGGCTACCGGGGTGAGTACGTGGCGGACGACCTCACCGCCGGAGCCCTCTACGACCGGGGCGTCTACGTCTACGCCATGGGCCAGATGGGTGCCCTCAACGACGACTACGGCCAGTCCGTGGTCAACAACTACCTCAAGCAGTCCCACCGGGACTTCCGCCCGAAGCGGATCCTGGAGATCGGCTGCGGGGTGGGCAACTCGACGCTGCCCTACGTCGACGCCTACCCGAACGCCGAGGTGCACGGCATCGACGTCGGCGCGGCCCTGCTGCGCTATGGCCACGCCCGCGCCGAGTCACTCGGCCGCAAGGTGCACTTCTCGCAGCAGAACGCCGAGGCGACCTCGTTCCCGGACGGGCACTTCGACCTGATCGTCTCGCACATCGTGCTGCACGAGGTGCCGCCGGACGCGGTACGCGCCATCCTGCGCGAGTGCCACCGGCTACTCGCCCCCGGGGGCATGATGATCCACGCGGACTTCCCCGGCTACGCCGGACTCGACCCGCTGGTGCAGTTCCTCATCGACTGGGACACCTGGAACAACAACGAGCCGTTCTGGGGCCCGATGCGGGACATGGATCTCCTCCAGGCCGCCCGGGACGCCGGATTCACCGGCGACTGCTCGGAGCTGTCCTGCAAACGCGAGTGCGTCGAGGAGGTCAGCACGCCGACCGGTCGCGTCCTGCAGAGCGGCGAACGTCGGCGCAGTGGCACCCTCTCGCTGCTCGTGGGTCGGCGCTGACATGGCCGGCAGCGAGGTCGAGCTGCGCACGTACGCCTTCGTCGACCGACTCCAGCCACAGATGGCCGCACTGCTCGGCAGCGTGATGTCCGGTGACCCGGTCGTCGAGGGGATGTCCCAGCTCTTCCTGGAGATCTCGCCCGGCAGCGACGTCTACGCCCTGGTCGACGCGGCCGTCAAGGGCGCCGGGGTCCGGCCCGGCTCCCAGGTCGTCGAACGCCAGTACGGCATGACGGAACTGCACTCGATGTCGCAGGACGCCGTACGCCAGGCCGGTCGCACCATCCTCGACCTGCTCGGGATGACCGAGGCCGACGCACAGCCTGCGGAACTGGTCTCGGCGAAGGTCGTCTCCAATATCGACGCCTATCAGGCGCAGCTGGTCAACCGGTCGAAGAAGGGCTCCCTGCTGGTGGCCGGCGAGTCGATGCTGGTGGTGGAGTGCCAGCCGGCCGCCTACATCTCCGCCGTCGGCAACGAGGTGGAGAAGTCCGCCGACGTCAAGATCGTGGACGTGCGCGGCGTCGGCCAGTTCGGTCGGTTGTGGGTCTCCGGGCTGCACGCCGAGATTGAGTCGGCCCGGCAGGCCGTCCGGCAGGCCTTCGAGAAGACGCCCTGGTCCCGGCGATAGAGGAACGAGGTGATCCGGTATGCGTATCGCCCGGGTGATCGGGTCGGTGGTCAGCACCATCAAGGCCGACACGCTGACCGGCGCCAAGCTGCTCGTCGTCACGCCCCTGGGTGAGGGACACGCCGTGGAGCCGTACGTCGCCGTCGACACCGTCGGCGCGGGCCGGGGCGAGGTCGTCCTGGTCGCCTGCGGCAGTGCCGCACGACTGGCGGAACGGCAATCCAGCCAGGCGCCCGTGGACTCCACCATCGTCGCGATCGTCGACCGGTTGGAGACCGAGGCGTGGGTCAACTATGTGAAGGACTGACGTGGACCTGTGGAATGCGGGTGCGCTCGGCATGGTCGAGACGCGCGGACTGGCTGCCTCGATCGTCGCCGTCGACGTGATGACCAAGGCAGCCGAGGTGACGGTGATCGGCGTCAGCCGCATCGGCGACGGTCTCGTCACGGTCTCCTTCATCGGCGACATGGCCTCGGTGACGGCGGCGGTGGACAGCGCCCGACGGGCGGTCGCGGCGACCGGCGGCACGATCGCCGCGACCGTCGTGGGTCGTCCCGCCGTGCCGGCCCACCTCGTCCGGGACACCCCACCGACCGGCCGGCACCCCCGCGCGGCCGAAGGACCCGACGACGCCGGACCGGAACCCGAGGCCACCCGGGTGGAGGACCGGCCGGACCCGGTCGGGGAGAGCACCGTCGAGGGCGACCGCCCCGCGTCGCCCGCACCCGGCGGGAGCCCGAAACGACGCTCCGCGCGGTCGACGGCCCCGAAGCGGCGGCCCCCGCCGCCCACCCCACCGATCGAGCGAGGGGAGTGACATGCGCGGATACGTGGGCCCGCAGGGGGCCCAGATCCACTACCGCAGCAGCGGCACCCGGGGACCGGCCCTCGTGCTGTTGCACGAGTCGCCGCAGGCCTCCAACGTCTTCGCGCCGGCCATGCCCGCGCTCGGCCGATCACTGCGCGCGTACGCCTTCGACACCCCCGGGTACGGGCAGTCCGACCCGCCGCCCGAGCCCCCGGACATCCCCGGCTACGCGCGCCTTCTGCTCGACGCCGTCGACGCGCTGGGCATCGACGAGTTCGCCGTCGCCGGACAGCACACCGGCGCCTCCCTGGCGCTGGCGGTCACCGACCTGGCCACGCCCGGCCGGGTCACCCACGCGATCCTGTCCGGCCTCGTGCTCGACCGGGCCGAACGCGAACAGTTGGGTGCCACCTGGGCGCCGGACAAGCCGATCGACCCGTCCGGCCAGCATCTTCGCGACCTCTGGGCGCGCTACCTGGACATCTGGGAACAGCCACCGGAGCTGGTCAACCTCGCGGTGGCCAACATCGCCTCGGTGTTCGACCGGTACAACTGGGCCTACCGCGCCGCCTTCCGCTACGACCCGACCGAGCCGCTGCGCACCGCACCCTGCCCGGTCCTGCTGCTCACCGCGGCACGCGACATGCTCGCCCACTGCGACGACATCGCCCGGCTGATCCGTCCGGACGCGACGTCGATCCAACTGACCGACACCACCGGGCAACTGCCGTGGCGGGTGCCGGAGGAGTTCGCCGCCGCAGTGGTCTCCTTCGTCACCGGATCCGGGCGGACACCGTGACCGGCCACGCCGACGTTTTGGTGATCGGTGCCGGCACCGCAGGTCTGCCCTGCGCGATCGAGGCGGCCCGGGCCGGGCTCCGGGTCGACCTGGTCGACACCGGCACCGACATCGGCGGCACCCTGCGGGTCTCCGCCGGGCACATGAGCGCCGCCGGCACCCGTCGGCAACGCGCCGCCGGCATCGACGACGACCCGGACCGGCACTTCGCCGACGTGCAGCGCATCGGGCACGGCCACGGCGACCCCGCCCTGATCCGCCTGGCCGTCGACGAGGCACCCGGCGTCGTCGACTGGCTCGACGAGAACGGCTTCCCGTTCGCACCCGGTATGCCGGTTCTCTACCACGGGCACTCGCCGTACTCCCGGCCCCGCACCTACTGGGGCGTCGACCGGGGCCGCTCGATCCGCGAGACGCTACGACCACTGCTCGCCGCGCAGGTGGACGCCGGCCGGGTCACCCTGCGGCTGCGCTCGCGCGCCCTGCGACTGACCACCGAGGGCGGTGCCGTCACCGGCGCCGTCGTACGCACCCCCGAGGGTGACCGCGAGCTGCGCGCCGGCGTCACGGTGCTGGCGTCGGGCGGGTACGGGGCCAACCCGCAGATGTTCTCCGCGGTGACCCCGGGCGCACCCCGCCTGGTGACCAACGCCGAGCCCACCTCCACCGGCGACGCGGTCGAGATGGCGACGCCGCTGGGTGCCACCGTCCGCTTCGCCGACCTGCACACCCCGCGCCTCGGCCTGCTCGAACGTCGCTCGACGCCGGGCCGGGTGGACTTCTGGTCCGAGGTGGCGCATCTGGCGCCCGCCGAACGCGCACCCCGGGAGATCTGGGTCAACGCCGACGGCGACCGGTTCGTGGCCGAGGACCTCGGCGACGTCACGCGTCACGAGCGGGCCGTGCAGAGCCAGCCGGGCGCCGCGTTCTGGATCGTCTGCGACGACGCGGCCGTCGACGCCGGATCACCCCTGGTGCCCGCGTGGGGGCCGGACGGGCTCCGCGCCCAGGCGCGGCAGGGGGACGTCGCCTGGGTCGCCGACGACCTGACCGACCTGGCCGTGCGGGCGGGAATCGATCCGGACGGCCTGCGGCGCACCGTGCGGGCGTACCACCTGGCGCTCGACCGGGGCGTCGATCCGCTGGGCCGACGCGCCCTGGACCACCGGGTGGCCCGGCCGCCCTTCTACGCGGTGCGGTCGGCCGCCGCGCTGCTCTGCAGCTTCGGCGGCCTGGACGTCGACCCCACCTTCCGGGTACGCCGCGACGACGGCGGGGTCGTCGCCGGTCTCTACGCCGTCGGTGAGGCCATCGGCATGGGAGCCACCAGCGGCGCCGCGTTCTGCGGGGGAATGGCGGTGACCCCGGCGTTGGCGTTCGGGCGACTGCTCGGCCGCCGGCTCGGCGGGTGACCCGGATGGCACCGCACTGACCGTCCTGTATGCACGGAGGTTCATCACGGGAATCAGCTTTGGCTCTGGCCGGTAAAAGCCGCTGTTGACAGCGGGTGACGCAGAACTATTGTATACAAACACCCAGTCGGGTGGCTGCTATGAGAGGTGTCCATGTCTAGCGATACGCACCACGAAGGACCGCTCCACGGCGTGCGCGTGATCGAGTTCGGGTCCCTGCTCGCGGGCCCCTTCTGCAGCCAACTGCTGGCCGACTTCGGCGCCGACGTCATCAAGTGCGAGCCGCCGCGCCAGGGCGACCCGATGCGCGAGTGGGGCCAGGAGAAGCCACACGGCAAGTCACTGTGGTGGCCGATCGTCGCCCGCAACAAGAAGTCGATCACCGTCGACCTGCGCACACCCGAGGGCCAGGCGGTCGCCCGACAGCTGATCGCGCAGAGCGACGTGGTGGTCGAGAACTTCCGACCCGGGACGATGGAACGCTGGGGCCTCGGCTACGAGGACCTGTCCGCCGACAACCCCGGCCTGGTCATGGTGCGCGTCTCCGGCTTCGGCCAGACCGGACCGTACTCCAGCCGACCCGGCTACGGCTCGGTCGGCGAGGCGATGGGCGGCCTGCGCTACGTCGTCGGCGACCCGCAGACCCCGCCCAGCCGGGTGGGCGTCAGCCTCGGCGACTCCCTCGCCGGCACCTTCGCCGCCCTGGGTGCGGTGATGGCCCTGCGGGTACGCGACCAGAGCGGTCGCGGCCAGATCGTCGACTCGGCGATCTACGAGGCGGTCCTGGCGATGATGGAGTCGCTGCTGCCCGAGTACACGCTCGGCGGCCACGTCCGCGAACGCACCGGCGCGATCCTGCCGAACATCGCACCCTCCAACGTCTATCCCACCCGCGACGACGGCCTGCTGCTCATCGCCGCCAACCAGGACACCGTCTTCCGGCGCCTGGCCGCGGCCATGGACATGCCCGAACTGAGCACCGACGCCCGCTTCGCCACCCACGCCGCCCGAGGCCACCACCAGGGCGAACTCGACGCGATCATCGCCGAGTGGTCGGGCCGGCACGACACCGAACACCTGATGGCCGTCATGATCAAACACGACGTCCCGGTCGGCCGCGTCTACCGCGCCCCGGAGATGCTCGACGACGAGCACTTCGCCGCCCGCGAAGCCATCGTCCGAGTCGACCACCCCGAATTCGGCGAGTTCCCGATGCAGAACGTCGTGCCGCGACTGTCGAGGACACCCGGCCGGGTCAAATGGACCGGCCCCCGCCTCGGCGAACACACCGACCAGGTGCTGACCGACATCGTCGGCCTGGCCAAGGCCGAGATCAACGAACTGCGTGCCAGCGGCGTCATCTAGAGGCGGACACGGTGAATGACCTCCACGCGGACTACCGCGACGCCGGCTTCGGCGGCGACCTGGGCCACGGCACCCGCCGCGCGCTCCTCATCGTCGACCTGGTGCGCGCCTACCTCGACCCGGCCTCCCCCCTCTATGCCGGCGACGAGAACCCGCCGGCCCTGCGGGCCTGCACGGTCCTGCTCGACGCCGCCCGACGCCACGGCGTCCCGGTGATCCACACCCGGGTCGAGCTCGCCCCCGGCGGGATCGACGGCGGCCTGTTCGCCCGCAAGGTGCCCGCCCTGCGGGTCTTCGAACGCGGCAGCGAACTCGCCGACGCGCCGCCGGCCCTGGCACCCGCCGCCGGCGAGGCGGTCGTGACCAAGCAGTACGCCAGCGCCTTCTTCGGCACCAGCCTCGCCAGCACCCTGCGCGTCATGGGAGTGGACGCCCTGCTCATCGCGGGCGCCTCGACCAGCGGCTGCGTCCGGGCGAGCGCCGTGGACGCGCTGCAACACGGCTACGTGCCACTCGTCGTCGCCGACGCCTGCCTCGACCGGGACCCACGCCCGCACGAGGCCGCCCTGTTCGACCTCGGCGCCAAGTACGCACAGGTCCTGACCCTGGACGAGGCGACCACCCTGCTCGAACCGGGAGGTGCGTGATGCGGGTCCTCAGATACGCCCGCCGACGGATCCTCTTCCTCCCGGTCGGCCTGCTCTCCGTCATCGTGCTGGCATTCCTGCTGGTCAACGCGCTGCCCGGCAACCCGGCCGGCGTCATCGCCGGACCGGCCGCCTCCCCGACGGAACTGGCCGAGATCGAACGCCGACTCGGCCTGGACCAGCCCCTGTGGGAACGCTTCGTCACCTACCTCGGCAACCTGGTCCAAGGCGACCTCGGCTCGTCCTACTACACCGACCGGCCCATCCTCGACGAGATCCTGCGGTTCGCCCCGGCGACCCTGGAACTGGTGTTCCTCTCGCTGACCCTCGCCGCACTCCTCGGCATCGGCCTCGGCACACTGGGCGCCTACCGCAAGGGCACGGTCGCCGACCGCACCTCCCGCTTCATCGTCACCACCTTCCAGTCCATCCCCGACTTCTTCCTGGCGCTGCTCCTGATCTACCTGCTCTTCTATCTCGCCGGGTGGGCGCCGGCACCGGTCGGACGACTCGGTCTGATGGACGAACCACCGCCGACCGTGACCGGGGCGCTGCTGCTGGACTCCCTGCTCGCCGGTGACATGGGCACCTTCCGATCGGCGGTGGCGCACTCCGTGCTGCCCGTCCTCACGCTCGGCATCTACTACTCCGCGTACTTCGCCCGCAGCACGTACGCCTCCCTGGTGCCGGCCCTGGAGTCCAAACAGGTCGAATTCGCCCGCGCCAGCGGCCTGCGCGAGCGCACCGTCCTCGCGTACGCCTTCCGCCAGGCCCGGACCCCGATCCTGACCTACGGCGGCATCCTCCTCGCCGCGCTGCTCGGCGGCGCGGCCATCATCGAGACCATCTTCTCCTGGGGTGGCTTCGGCGAGTGGGCGATCGACTCGATCCTCCAGCTCGACATCCCGGCCGTGCAGGGCTTCATCCTGGCCGCCGGACTCGGGACCCTGTTGGCCTTCACCGCGCTGGACATCCTGGTCGCGGCGCTCGACCCGAGGGTGCGCTATGACTGAGACCCTGGCCGCCGACCCCACCACGGTCACCGCCCCGACGACCAAGAAACGACCCCGGGGCCACCGACGGTGGCGACTGTGGGTGCCCGGCACCATCCTGACCAGCATGCTCGCCGCGGCCTATCTCGCTCCACTGCCGCACGACCCGGCGGAACCCTCCACCAACACCCTCACCGCCCCCGACGGCGAGCACTGGATGGGCACCGACAAGTTCGGCCTCGACGTGTTCAGCCGCCTGGTGGCCTCCGCCGGGGTGGACATCCCGTTGGCCCTCGCCGGCATGCTGATCTCACTCGTGATCGGCGTGCTGCTCGGGCTCGCCGCCCTGCACCGCGGACCGTGGGGCGAACGGGTCGTCCGGGCCCTCGACGTCTTCCAGGCGTTCCCGCTGCTGATCCTGGCCATCGCCCTGGTCGCGCTGATGGGCAACAACATCGAGAACGTCGTCGTCGCCATCGCCATCATCAACGTCCCCCGCTTCGTCCGACTGGTCCGCAGCGAGGGACTGACCATCCGGGAGAGCCGCTACATCGAGGCGGCCCACGCCATCGGCGCGACCGGGCCGCGCGTGATGTTCCGGCACGTCCTGCCGAACATGACCGGCATCATCCTGGCCCAGGCGTCACTGGCGGTCGCGCACTCGATCGTCGTGATCGCCTCCCTCTCCTTCCTCGGCATCGGCATCAACGCCGCCGACGCGAGCTGGGGCGCGATGATCCAGACAGGAGCGCAGAACATGACGACCGGCCAGTGGTGGGTCTCGGTCTTCCCCGGACTCGCCATCTTCCTCACCGTGCTCTGCTTCAACGCCATCAGCGACGAACTGCAGGACACCTTCGGCCGGGCGAGGCAACGATGAGCCTGCTCAACGCGCGACGACGACCCGACAGTCGACCCACCCCGCCGCCGTCCGACGGCTCCGCCGGACGCCTGCTGGAGGTCAACGGCCTGACCACCCGGTTCGACACACCCGACGGCCTGGTCCACGCGGTCAACGGCGTCGACTTCCACGTCGACCGGGCCGAGATCGTCGGCGTCGTCGGCGAGAGCGGATGCGGCAAGTCGGTGACCATCCGGTCCATCCTCGGCCTGGTCCGGCCCCCCGGTCGGGTGGTCGAGGGCACCGCCCGCTTCGACGGGGTCGACCTGCTCGGCCTGCGCCGCACCGAGCTGCGCCGACTACGCGGCAAGGAGATCGGCTTCATCGCCCAGAACCCGTTCAGCGCCCTGAACCCGGTGATGCGCATCCACCGGCAGTTCGCCACCATCATGGCCGCGCACGGGGTCAAGGCCGACGGCGAGGTCCGGGACCGGGCCCGTACCGCCCTCACCGACGTCGGCATCGCCGGACCGGACCGGGTCCTCGACGGCTACGCCCACCAGTTGAGCGGCGGCATGGCCCAACGCGTGGTGATCGCCATGGCCATGTTGCTCAACCCGACCTTCGTGATCGCCGACGAACCGACCACCGGCCTGGACCTGACCGTGCAACGGCAGATCCTGGACCTCATCCGCCGACTGGTCCGCGAACACGACCGCTCGATGCTCCTGGTCACCCACGATCTCGGCGTCGTCGCGCAGTACTGCGACCGGGTCGTCGTCATGTACGCCGGCAAGGTCATCGAACACGGCACCGTCCGGGAGGTCCTCAAGGACCCCCGCCACCCGTACACCCAGGCGCTCATCCGCGCCATTCCCCGGCCCGGTCAGCCGCTGGTGCACCTCACCGGTCGACTGCCCGACCTGATCGACTACCCGTCCGGATGCCCCTTCCGGGACCGCTGCCCGCACGCCTTCGAACCGTGCGCCCAGGTGGTCCCGGCCGCGGTGACCCAGACCTCCGGCCGGACGTACTGGTGTCACCTGCCCCAGGAGAAGGAGGCAGCGCAGTGAGTCTGCTGGAGTTGACCAACGTCAGCAAGGAGTTCCACGTCGGCGGCAGCACGCGGGTCTACGCGCTGGACGACGTGTCGCTCTCGGTGGACGCCGGAGAGACCGTGGCGGTCATCGGCGAGAGCGGATCCGGCAAGTCGACGCTGGGGCGGCTGGCACTGCGCCTGATCGAACCGACCCGGGGCTCGGTACGCTTCGACGGCACCGACATGCTCGCGCTGCCCGCCGCCGAGATGCGCAAGCTCCGCGCGAAGATACAGATCATCTTCCAGGAGCCGTTCGAGTCGCTGAACCCCCGGATGCGGGTGGCCGACATCATCGGCGAACCACTGGCCATCCACCGGCCTGCGATGACCACACCACAGCGCCGTGACCGGGTCGCGCAGATGATCGAACAGGTCGGACTCGCCCCCGACATGGCACGACGGTATCCCGGCGAACTCAGCGGCGGGCAGCAGCAGCGAGTCGGCATCGCCCGAGCCGTGGTGACCGAGCCGTCCCTGGTCGTGCTGGACGAACCCACGTCCTCCCTCGACCTGTCGGTCCGCGCCCAGATCCTGCGCCTGCTCGCCGACCTGCAGGCCGAACTCGGCATGGGCTACCTGTTCATCTCCCACGACATCCACACGGTCCGGTACGTCAGCGACCGCATCGCCGTCATGTACCGGGGGCGGGTCGTCGAGACCGGCCCGTCCGAGCTGGTGTTCTCCGATCCACAGCACCCGTACACCCGCGCCCTGCTGGCGGCGGCCCTGCCCGTCGATCCCGACCAGGAACTGGCCCCGGCCCGGCTGGTCGGTGACCCGCTGAGTCCGACCCAGCTCGTACCGGGATGTGTCCTGCACGGACGCTGCCCGGTCGGTGAGGACCGATGTGTACAGACCGAGGTGCGGCTGACGCCGATCGGCGCCGACCGGGAGGTGGCCTGCATCAAACCCGGAGCGCCCGGGAGCTGACGCCCACGACGGCGGGGAGGCGGGTGCGGGCCCGGCGGACCGGTCACAGGTCGGGGCGGTCCACCATGCCGTCCAACAGCACCGTCCGGGCGGCCAGCACGTGGGCCCGCATCGTGCTCGACGCCCACTCTGCGTCCCTGGCCCGCAGCGCCGCCACCAGGTCCCGGTGGTGCGCCATGCTGCGGGCCAGGGCGTCCGGCGTGTAGAGGCGGAACGCCCGCACGACCAGCGGCACCTCCACGACCGCGGACAGCAGCGAGGTGAGCCGAGGGCTGGCGGCGGCCTTCAGGACCGAGTTGTGCAACTCGGCGTTGAGGGTGGCGATCCGGTCCAGGTCCTGCGGACCCATCCGCCGGGCCAACTCCTCCATCTGGTCGCAGAGCGCGTCCAGCCGGTCCAGGACCTCGGCGTCGATGCGCTTGGCGGCCAGGGCCGCGCCGTAGCTCTCCAGCCGGGCGCGGATCTCGTAGATGTCCTGCAGATCGCCGAGCGACCATTCGGCGACCCGCGCCCCACGGTTGGGCTGGAAGACGACGAGGCCCTCCGCGGTGAGCCTGCGCAGTGCCTCCCGGATCGGCGTCCGGCTGACGCCGAACTGCCGGGACAACTCCATCTCGCCCAGGCGGGCGCGCGGGCCGATCGAGCCGTTCAGGATCGCGCTCCGCAGCGCCTCGTACGCGTCCTCCGCGGCATTCGTCACCCGTGCCTCCGTCGTGTGAGCCGCATGTCGTCGGCACCCTTGCCGCCGCTCTGACAGTCTGAGATTGTATACATATGGTGGTTCAGGTGGTGGAGGTGTCTCCACGGGACGGTCTGCAGAACGAGCCCGAGATCCTGTCGACAGCAAGCAAGATCGAGTTGATCCGGCGCTGTGTCGAGGCAGGAGCCCGACGGGTCGAGGCGGTCTCCTTTGTCCGCGCCGACCGGGTGCCGCAGATGGCCGACGCCGAAGCGGTGATGGCCGCAGTGCCACGACGCAGCGACGTATCGTACATCGGCCTAGTGCTCAACCGACGCGGGCTGGACCGTGCGCTGGCGGCAGGAGTGGACGAGGTGAACTGCGTCGTGGTCGCCACCGAAACCTTCAGCCAGCGCAACCAGGGCGCCTCCGTCGACGCCATGCTCGGCGCCTGGACCGACATCGCCAAGGCCGCCCACGCCGCCGGAGTCCGGGCCAGCGTGACCGTGGCCGCCGCGTTCGGCTGCCCCTTCGAAGGCGACGTCTCCGCAGCGACCGTGGGTGACCTGGCGCGCCGCCTGGTCGAGGGCGAACCCGACGAGATCGCCCTCGCCGACACCATCGGTGTGGGCGTACCCGCCCAGGTGCGGGCCCTGGTCTCCGCCGTGACGGCGGCGGCGCCGGGCGTGCCGCTGCGCGCCCACTTCCACGACACCCGCAACACCGCCATCGCCAACGCGTTGGCGGCGGTCGAGGCCGGCGTGACCGTGCTCGACGCGAGCGTCGGTGGGATCGGCGGATGCCCCTTCGCCCCGGCCGCCACCGGCAACGTGGCCACCGAGGACCTCACGTACGCGCTGCACCGCTCCGGCCACCCCACCGGCCTCGACCCGACGAAGGTGATCGAGACGGCGGCGTGGATCGGCGACCAGCTCGGCAAGGACCGGCTACCCGGCGCCCTCGGTCGGGCCGGCTGGTTCCCGACCGACCCGCAGTAGCCGGACCGAACGCTCCGAACAGCGGCTTCTTGCAGAGCGGCGACGTGGCCCGCGACCGTGCCCTGCCGGTCGGCGTCGGCTGCCTCCTCGCAAGCACATCGGCAACATCTTCGGCAAACTCGACCTGCCAGCCACGACGGACGGCCACCGGCGGTACTCGCGGTGCTGGCCTACCTGCGGCGTGGAGCCGCACCGGAACCGACCGCGGCGTGGCTGCCCAGGTGCCAGATCGCAGAATCCGCCGTCGGCCTGGTATGCGTGCGCCGGTCACCGCAGCAGCAGGTCGATCGTGCCCGTCAGGTCCTCTTCGCCGCTGCCCTCGGCGAGGCGGCGACGCATCAGCGCGAAGTAGGGGCTGAGCAGTTCCGGGCTGACGCCCTGCTGCTCAGCGGTGCGCAGGAAGGTCGGCATGCCGGCCACCTGCATGGCGAGGGTCGAGACGACACCCGTGGTGTAGTCGCCGCTGCGCAGCTGATCGGCGGTCTGGTGAACCGCCGGGGCCATCGCCACGAGCCAGTCGGCGAGCAACGGGGCCAGCGACGTGGGATCGATGTCCTCCCTGCGGATCAGCGCGAAGGCGTGCGCGGCTCCCGCGAACATCCCGTACATCGCGCTGAGCAGGGCCACGTCGTGCAGGGCCGCGAAGCCTGCGTCCTCGCCGACATAGGTGGTGCCCGCCGGAACGCTCAGGGTCTCCTGATGCCGCTCGAACAGCTGCCGTGAGCCGCTGTAGAAGGCGTACCCGCCGGCCTCCGGAACGCCGATCATCGGAGGGACGGCCATGATGCCGCCGTCCAGGTAGCGAGCACCGCGCTCGCGGGTCCACTCGGCGCGGGCACGGGCCTGCACAGGGGTGCTGGTGGTGAGGTTGACCAGGTCCTTGCCGGTAAGGTCGGTGCCGGCCAGCACCTCCTCGACAGCGGCGTCGTCCAGCAGGCAGACGACGACCAGGGTGTTCGCGGCGACCGCCTTGGCCGCGCTGTCCGTGACCCGTACGCCCTCGGCATCGAACGCCGCGGCACGGGCTGGGGTGCGGTTCCAGACGGTCAGTGGGTGGCCGGCGGCCATCCAGGCACGGGCCAGAGCGGTGCCCATCGCGCCGAGGCCCAGCATCGTGACGGAGGTTCCAGCAGTGTTCGGTGCCATACGGGTGAGCCTGGCCAGGGACCCGATGATGAACAAGTACGCACTTCGGAGTGGGTGGTTACCCCGGGGTGCGCGAGCAGGTCAGAAGGTGGGGGCATGACGACGCTGAACCGGCCGGGCACACCGGATGGACATGTGTGCGGGATCGATGCCGCGATGGAGGTGATCGGCGGCAAGTGGAAGGTGCTGATCCTCTGGGCTCTTGACGAGCACCCCTGCCGGCGGTTCGGCGAACTGCGTCGACTGCTTCCGGGGATCACCGAGAAGGTCCTGGCCTCACACCTGAGGGAGATGGAGGCGGACGGCGTCGTACGTCGTGTCTCCTTCGACGAGGTGCCGCCTCGCGTCGAGTATTCGCTGACCGAGAGCGGCGCGCGCCTCAACGACGCACTCGAGCCGCTGGCAGCGTGGGGGCGTGAGCGCTCGACGGCGTGATCAGTCCCAGGAGAGGGCTGGCCAGTGGGGGAGACGGCGGTCCCCGGGATGGGGCGGCGCGCGAACAGGGGCCCGGCAGCGTGTGCTGCCAGGCCCCTGGTGCGTGATCGGTCAGGCGCAGGTGTTGCCGTTGAGGGTGAACGGTGCCGGCGTGTTCGGCGTGCCGGTGGCGTTGAAGCCGAAGGTGACGGCCCCGCCGTTCGGGATGCTGGCGTTGTAGGCCAGGTTCGACGCCGTGACCGCGGTGCCGTTCTGGGTGACCGCGGCGTTCCACGGGGTGGTGACGGTGCTGCCGGCCGGCAGGTTCCAGGTCAACTGCCAGCCGTTGACGGCGGCGGCCGAGTTGTAGACGGTCACGTTCGCGGTGTACCCGCCCGACCAGGTGGTGACCTGGTAGGACACCTGGCAGGTGGCCGGACCGGCGGTGGCGGTCACCGGGACGATGTCGCCGAAGTCGTCGCGGACGGTGGCGAAGTCCTGGAAACCGATGCCGGTGCCGGCGCCGCTGGTGTGGGTGCCGGCGGCCAACACGGAGCCGTTCGGGTTCACCTGGTAGAGCGGGCCGCCGCTGTCGCCGCCGTAACCGGTCTCCCCGCCGTCCAACTGGGTGGCCTCGACCAGGTCCTGCTCGTCGGTGTAGTGGAACTGCACCTCGAGGTTGCAGATCGGGGCGCCGTGGATCTCGGCGGTGGTCTGCCCGGACTGGCAGAGGATCTGGCCGGGGAAGACCTGGGTCCAGCCCGCCACCGGCACCGTCGTCGACTCGTGCAGGCCGCCGACGTACACGTCACTGCCGGCCGACGCCGCGCTGAGCAGGGCGATGTCGTGCGGCTCGTGGCGCTCGACGATGAACCCGATCGGGTCGCCGACGCCGTCGAACCACTCACCGCCGAGCGGCCCGCAGTGCGCGGCGGTCAGCACGTACGGGGTGTCGTCGGCGAGATCGCGCACCCCGAAGCCGGACGTGCAGAGGGCGCCGCCGCCGTTCCAGATGCGTGCGCCACCCTTCCACGGGGCCGCGTCGTCGAAGCGGGTGGCGTGCTGCTCCAGCTTCTCCGCCGCGACGGTGCTGGTCTTGACGCCGGTGGCGGGCAGCGCCGGGACCTTCGCACCGCCGGTGGTGTCGACGGCGACCTCCAGCCCGCTGCCGTCGGTCTTGATCCGCACGGCGTGCGCGGCATCCGCACGATCCTTCGCCACGACCGGGCGCAGCTTCGCCGCCGCGGCCTGTAACTCTCTCCCGCTGTACCGGGCCGGCTCCACCCGTACCTCGGCGAGCTTCTCGACGCTTCTGACGGCGGTGGCGATGTCGGCCGGTACGGCTCCCTTCCACCAGAGCGTGACGTGGCCGTCGACCAGGCCGAGGCCGGCGTAACCACGCGGGGCACCTGCCTCCACGGCGGATCGGATGACGCTGGCGGCGTCGACGAGCGCCACCTGCCCGGCCATCCGCTCCTGTACGGCGGGTGACAGTCTCTCGAACAGATTCGCGGCGGGTACGCCGGATGGCGCGGCCGGCGGGGCGGCGGCGACACCGCCCGTGGTCAGGCCGACAGTGGACAGCGCGAGCGTGGTGGCAGCGGCCACTCGCAGGGCGGTTCGGAAGGTCTGCATGGCCCAGAGTCAACCGAGAGTGACGACGCAGAACCATGCAGAAAGACCGGCAACTTCACCGTGAGCATGTGGCCAGTAACACAACGCCAGCGCTGCTCCTACCGGAGCGTAATCACTAGCGTCGCTGGGGACGGCCGAACACACACCGGGGACGGGGCTGTGAGTGACGACGGACGACTCGCCGGCGGTTCCGCGCTGAGGGCGCTGCGTACCGCCGCCGGACTGACCATCGACGACCTGGCCGCACGATCGGGCGTCAGCCTGCGCACCATCGGCGGCATCGAGCGGGGACGCATCCGCCGCCCGCACGAGGGCACCCTCACGGCGCTGGCCGAGGCCCTGCGCCTCGGGCCGGACGACGGTGATCGGCTGCGCGCCGCGGTCCGGATCGAGCCGGCGGTGATCGGCCTACCCAGACTGACACCCTGCTTCACCGGGCGCGACGACGACCTCGACCGGCTGACCGGCGCCGTGTCCCGACACCGGGTGATCGAACTGGCCGGGCTACCGGGCATCGGCAAGAGCGCCCTGGCGGCACAGGCCGCCACCAGACTGAGCGGCGACTTCCCCGACGGGGTGCGCTTCGTTGCGCTGCGCGGCTCGTCCGCCCCGCACCCCGCCGCGCTGGCCCGGGACCTGGCCCGCTCGCTCGGCGCTGACCTGCCCGACGACGACGCTGGTGCGGTCGTGGCGTGGCGGCGGCTGCTCGACGAGCGGCGCGTGCTCCTGATCCTCGACGATGCGACCGACGCGGTCCGGCTGGCACCGCTGCTGCCGCACCGGGGGGAGTCGGTGGCGGTCGTGACCACGTCCGGGCCGCTGAGCCTGCCACCGAGGCGCGCCCGGCGGGTCCTCACACCGTTGCCCGTGCCGGACGCCGAACTGGCGCTGCACCGGATGATCGGACCGGCGGTCCCGGACGCCGGCATAGCCGAGCTGGCGCGGCACTGCCACGGCCTTCCGCTGGCGCTGCGCATCGTGGCGAACCGGGTCCGTACCCGGCACGGATGGTCGATCGCGCGCCTCACCGCGCAACTCGCCCGGCCGGGACGGCACCTGGAGGCCCTCACCGCCGGAGACCTGTCGGTGGGCGCGGCCCTCGACCGCGGTTACCGGCAGATGCCGGAGTCGCTGCGCGCGGCGGTCCGCGCGCTGGCCGCGCCGACGCCACCGGCGGCAGCGCTCGCCGACCTGGCCGGCTGCGGATGGATCGCTCCCCACCACGAGGTCAATCCGATCCTGCACGCGTTCGCGGTCGCCCGCACCCGGGACGTTCGTCCGGCGGTGCCGTCCACCGCAGCCTGACCCGGCTGCGGCCCACCGGTCCGCACGCACCCTGCGGCTCTGCACACCTGCGCCACACCGGGCCGCCGTAGCTTAACCCCTTTCCGCACCGGCCTTCAGTTCGGCCTGCGCCGCACCGGCCTTCAGTTCGGCCTGCGCCGCACCGGCCTTCAGTTCGGCCTGCGCCGCACGGGCGTTCAGTTCGGCCTGCGCCGCACGGGCGCGAGCGACGCTCTCGGCATCACCGAGGACCCCGGCCAGCTCGATCGCCACCGCCAGGTGCTCACCCGCCTCCGCGCTGCGGCCGGTCCGGCGCAGCGCCTCGGCCAGCTCGATCAGCGCCCCCAGCTCCTGGGTCCGTAGCCCGCAGGCGCGCGCGCCCGCCACCGCCTCGCCGAGGATGCCGACCGCCTCACCCCAGCGCCCCAGATCCGCCAGGTTCAACCCGATCCACCGGCAGGTGATCGCGTCCGAGTAGGCGCGCGGCACCGCAGCGATCGGAAAACTCGTGTCGCGCAGGAGCCGCAGCGTCCGCCGGTGCACCCGCAGCGCGTCCGGCGTGCGGCCGAGCGCCCGCAGCGCGATGCCGAGCATCGACATGGCCTGCGCCGTGCCCTCGTGGTCCCCGGCCGCGCGCAGCACGCCGCCTCCCCGCCGTAGCAGCCGCTGGGCCGCGTCGAAGTCGCGCAGCCGTAGTTGCGCCGAGGCGGCGTACAGCAGCGCCCAGCCCTGCTGGGCACGGTCACCGGCGCGCCTTGCCGACCGCAGCGCCGCCTGGGCGGTGGCCAGGCCGGCGGAGGCGTCGTTCAGACAGAGCGTCTGCGCCCAGGAGAGATAGTTCAGGTGCGTGGCCTGCCGGGCCAGGTCGCCGGTGCGGGTCGCCGCCTCGGCGGCCAGCCGGAAGACCTCCGGCCAGATGTCCAGATAGATCCGCTGGTCGGAGAACCAGTGCAACGCGTCGGAGACCGCCACGACGAGATCGTCCTGCCCGCTCTCGGCCGCGATCCGCAGCGCCGGGAGCCAGTTCGCCCGCTCGGCGTCGAGCCAGTCACGGGCCCGGTCCGCGTCCGAGTCGTCATCCGCCGCCGGCCCACCGGGCTCGAAGTGCCGCCCGGCTCGCACGGTCGCCTCCAACAGCCAGGTCACCAGGCTCTCCCGCAGCGCCGGCACGGCCGACGGTTCGTCCCGCTCCAGACAGGTCGCGGCGAAGTCACGGACCAGGTCGTGCAGGCCGTAACGGTCCGGTGGTCGGAGCCCGAGCAGCCCGGACTCGACCAGCCCGTCGAGCCGATCCTCGGCCTCGGCCAACTCGACCCCACACACGGCGGCGGCGGCGTCCGCCGTGAAGTCCGGACCCGGAATCAGCGCCAGTCGCCGCAGCGTCGCGCGCCCGGTCACCGGGAGCCAGCGGTACGACAACGCGAGCGCCGCAGACAGGCCGGAGTCGTCACCCTCGATGACGGCGACGCGGTCCCGGGCCTGTGCGAGCCGAGCGTTCAGGTCGGAGACGGTGAGCGTCGGGTCGTCGCGTAGCCGCTGCCCGGCGATCCGCATCGCGAGCGGCAGGTGCCCACAGTGCCCGGCCAGTGCGGTGATCCGCTCCGGCGCGACGCCCTCGACCCGGCCGATGGTCCGCAGCAGCACCGTCGACTCGGCCGGAGACAGCGGCTCCTGCGGCAGCCAGTGCACCGCCTCCAACCCGCTGAGCCACCGCCGACAGGTGAGCAGCACAAGGGCCGGGCCGTCGCCGGGCAACAACGGCCGTACCTGCTCCTCGGAGGCCGCATTGTCCAGCACCAGCAGCGCTCGCCGGTGTCGCAGCAGCCCACGGTAGATCCGGGCCCGGTCGTCGACGTCGGTCGGTATCCGCGACTCGCTCAAGCCGAGTGCCAGCAGCAGCCGTTGCAACACCTCACCGGCGGTCGCCGGGTGCTGATGCGTGCCGCGCAGGTCGACGAAGAACCGCCCGTCCGGGTACCGGTCGGCGAGGTCGTGGGCCGCGCGCAGCGCCAGCGCCGTCTTGCCCACGCCGGGCTGGCCGGTCAGCACCGCGACGACGGCCGAGGGCTGTGCCGACTCGGCGAGGTCACCGAGCCTGCCGAGTGCCTCCGCCCGACCGGTGAAGTCTGCGGGCGGTGCCGGCATCGGGCACGGTCCGGGCGACAGGCGGCCGGCGTCGGCGGTCTGCTCGATCAGGGCGCGGTCGGCGGAGGGCGGCGCCAACACGTCGAGGACTGCGGTCAGGGTCCGGCGCTGCGGCCGGCGGACCAGGTCACGCTCCAGGTTGCTCAGCGCCCGGGTGCTCACGCCCGATCGGTCGGCGAGTTCCTCGATCGTCAGCCCGGCCGCCACCCGATGGTGCCGCAACAGCCGCCCCAGACTGGTGTCCTCGCCCACCCGCACCCCGATCCCCGTGTCCGTACTACGTGGACGGTGCCATCGTATCGACGGGTCTCATGATCTTGTGTTATCCCGTTCCTGTCGGCGGGTCAGCGCGGCCTGTCGAGCTTTCCCGATCAGACCGAGATGGGTGTGTTCGAAGCCCTCTGCCGTCTTGAGTCCGTAGCCGACGGCGCGGTCGACGGCGATGTGGAACGCCCACGCCACGGCCAGGATGCCGATCCAGTCGATCCGGTCACCGAACCCGGCCGCGACCACGGCCACCACGCCCAGCGCGGCGGGCACCAGATAGGAGTGCGCCAGGTTGTAGCAGGCGGCGCCGAGACGCGGGCCGCGCAGGTAGCCGAGCATGGACAGGTCGAAGACGAGGAAGAGCGCGAGCAGTGACCACCACGGGTACCCCACGGCGACGGTCACCACGACGGCGAGGGCCGCCACGGCAGCGGCCTCGACACGCTGCACGACGACCGGGCTCAGGTACGCCATCTCACACCTCGATGTCGATGTCGGTCGGAAGGTCGGGTGGACGTTACCGTCGTCGGAGGCGACCAGGTGCCCGTACACCCCTGACCGCACCTCGGGAAGTTGTGTACTCAGAGCGTTGAATCGCTCACCCAGCGTAGATCATCGATTACAATCTATTTCTGTGGTGGGTGGGGAAGCCGACGGCGTGTCCAACGCGTCACACGGTCGGACGACGATCGGGAGGCAACCAGGTCGAGCGAGCGACCCCCTGGTCGGCCGGGACGGCGAACTCCACCGCCTGGACCAGGCGATCGGGCGCCTCACCGACGGGGCCCAACTGATAGAGATCAGCGGCGACCCCGGCATCGGCAAGTCCCACCTGCTCGCGGAGCTGACGCACCGGTGCCAGCGTCGCAGCCTTCCGGTGCTCACCGGCCGGGTCCCACCGGGCGGAGCGGTCTTCCCGTTCGGCGCCCTCATCGACGCCCTGGACGACCGGCTCCGTACGGTGCGGGCAGACGCCTGGGGCGCCCTGCCGACCCACGACGCCCGGGTACTGGCCGACATCTTCCCGAGTTTCCCGTATCGCACCGAGAACGGACCCGCGCCGCCGACGGTGCCGCACTTCCGACGTCTGCGCGCCATCCGGTCCATGCTGGAGGTCCTGGCATCGACGGGACCTCTGGTGGTGATCCTCGACGACCTGCACCGCGCCGACGACGACACCATCGACGCACTCTGCTACCTGGTGCAGTCCCCGCCGCAGGCGGCGACGCTGCTGGCGTTCGGCTACCGCACCCGTCAGGCACCACCGAGACTGCGCGGCGCGGCGGCCAGAACGGGCACCTCGCTGGTGCGGCTACCGCTCACACCCCTGTCGCCGACCGCCGTACGCACCCTGCTCGCCGACTGTGTCTCGGACGCCGAGAGTGACGAACTGTACCGATGCAGCGGCGGCAATCCCCGCTACCTGTGGGCACTGCTCGACGGCGCGCGCGCCTCGACGCACGACCTGACGCCCGCGCGGGGGACCGCTTTCCCCGTCACGGGGACGGCACCGGAACCCGCCACCGCGCAGCCCGGCCGGACCTACTCGGCAGCGGAGACCGCGATCGCCGCCGAGCTGGACGAACTCTCCAGCCAGAGTCGGCTCGCCGCAGCGGGAGCAGCGGTGGTCGGTGAGGTCTTCGACCTGCCGGCCGTCGGGGTGGTCGCCGAACTCGTCGAGGAGACCGTCCGTCGCACGATCGACGAGTTGGCCGGCGCCGACATCGTCCGGCACGTGCCGGACACGACCCGGTTCAGGTTCCGCCATCCTCTCGTCCGCCACGTGGTGTACCACGGCAGCCAACCCGGATGGCGGCTCGGCGCCCATGCCCGGGCCGCCGCCGCGCTGGCCGGTACCCCGGACGAGGAGGTCGCCCGGGCGCCGCACCTGGCACTGGTGGCCACCCCCGACGACGCCACCGCACCCGGCACGCTCCGCCGCGCCGCCGCAGCCGTCGAGCGCGACTCCCCGGAGACGGCCGCCCGGTGGCGTCAGGCAGCGCTGCGGCTGACGTCGGTCGCCGGCAGCCCACCGGCCGACCGGCACCTCCTCCTGCGCCAGGTCGCCACGGCCTACGCCGCCGCCGGACGGCCCCGGCACGCCCGGGACATGCTGCTGGCCGCGTTACGGCAGCCGGTCGCGACACCGCCCGCCGAACGGGCCGATCTGGTCATCCGATGCGTACGGCTGTGCCTGTCGCTCGGCGAGCCCGCGCCCGCCCGCGACCTGCTCGCGGAAGAGGTCACCCCGCCGGATCCGTCCTGCCGGTCCAGCCGGGTGAACCTGCTGCTGGAGCAGGCGTTCCTGGAACTGGCCGACGGATCGGCCGTGGCGGCTCGGGCAGCCGCCATCACGGCACTGCGGCTGGCACAGGACGACCGGCCGAGGACGACGGAGCACATCCGCGTCAAGGCGGTGCTCGCCGCCGCCGACGGGCTGACCGGCGCCTTCGTGTCGGCGGCGGCGACGCTGACCGACGTGGTGCCCCTGCTGGACGCCACGGGCGACGCAGAACTGGCCGCCCACCCCGACGCGATCTACTGGATCGGCTGGAGCGAGTTCGCGCTGGAGCGCTACCCCGACGCGCTGCGGCACCTGGAGCGGGTCAGGGCGAGTCCGACCGATCGCCCGGCCCGGGCAGCCCGGCCGGGACCCGATGTGGTGACGCTCTGCGACGCGCTGCTGGCGCGTACCTGGATCCTCGCCATCACCGGCCGCCACACCGTGGCCGTCGGTACCGCGGCCATGGCCGCCGACGTCGCCTACCGCTCCGGCAGCCCGCATCTGCGGCAACGGGCGGCGATCCTGCGCCGCTGGGTGGCGGCGGAGCGGGCCGGCAACCGTCCCGGCCCACGCGGCCCCGGCCCGGCGGACTCGGCCCCCGGTCGCTCGACCCGATGGTGTGCCGGGGGCTGTGCGGCCGGCACGTCGGGCCGCCCCGGGGACGCGATCGGCGGCTGCACGGACCTCTCCTGCTCCCCGTCGGCCGCCGACTCCGGTGGCTGGTCGGCCATGCTGACCCGCCTGATGCTCGCCGAACTGCGACTCGCCGGGGGCGATCCCCGGGGCTGCCTGGACCTGCTGACGACCGTGCCCGCGCTGACCTCGCTGCGCGGAGTCGACCCGGGAACCCGGATGGTCCACCAGGAACTGGTGGTGCGGGCGGCGGTCGCCGCCGGTGACGTCACCGCAGTCACCGCGGCGGCCGTCGACGAGGTCGCCCCGGCCACGGGAACCACCCGCCAGCACGTCCCCGCCGAGCCGTTGAGCGGCCCGACCACGGCGACGCGACCCCACGGGGCGGTCGGTCTCGCTCTCCTCGCCCGCGCACAGCTGCTCGTCACCGAGGAGCCGACCGCCGCTGCCGAGATGGCCGCTGCCGCCGCTGCCGAACTGGCCGCCGCCGGCCTGACCCCGGCGGCGAATCGGGCCCGCACCCTCGCCCGTCCCGCCGACCGGCAGGGCAGCCGGCGCGGCGGTGCGTCGGAGACCCGGCACCGGAACGGCCGTGCGGCACTGGCCGGTATGACGCGCCGGGAGCGGCAGGTCGCCGAACTGGTCCGCGAGGGCCTGACGAACCGGGAGATCGCCGCCGTGCTGGTGGTCACCGAGAAGACGGTCGAGATGCACCTGTCCCACGTGTTCGTCAAACTCGGTGTCCGCAACCGGGTGCGGCTCGCTCGACGCCTGGATGCGATGGCGTCGAGCGGCCTGCCCTCCGCCGATGCGCTACCGGACCCGCCCCACCCCACGGGCGAGGACTGAGCCGCCCCGCTCACCAACCGGCGGCCACCGCCGCCACCATGTCGTCGGAGTGCGTGATCGAGACGGTCAGGCCGGAGACACCCGCCTGCGCCGCCATCCGGGCGGCGGCCCCGGCCAGGGTGACCTGGGGTGCGCCACCGGGCGCCCGGGCCACCACGATCTCGGACGGTGCCACTCCTTCGAACAGGCCCGTCCCGAGCACCTTGAACACCGCTTCCTTGGCCGCGAACCGACCCGCGAGGAACTCGCGCCGCCGCCCGGGAGCCAACGTCGTGGCGTACTCGATCTCGGCGGCGGCGAAGGCGTACCGGGTGAACCAGGCCCGGTCGCAGAGACGATCCAGCGCACCGAGCGGCAACAGGTCGATGCCGAGGCGCATCAGCGCACACCCTCCGGCCCGACGGCACCGGCGCCGCTCCCCTTCAGCAGTCCCTGGAAGACCGACAACAGGTGTACGTTGCCGGCGCCCTCCATGAACTCGAAGGCACGCACATCCCGATAGACCTTCTCCAGCCAGGGATCGTCGAGCAACGACGCCGGTCCCAGCAGTTCGGCGGCGAGCACCGTGGCGTCCTCGGCGACCCGGGCGGCCCCGGCCTTCGCCGCGGCGATGCGATGGGGATCGATCAGGCCACCGTCGATGTCGGCGGCGATCCGGTGGATGAGTCGACGGATCGCCGCGATCCGGTCCTCGACGGCCGCCAACCGGTCCCCACCGGCCCCACCGTCGCGTACCCCCTGCCCGCGTACGTGGTCGCAGACCGCCTGGGCGCAGCCCACCGCCATCGCGGCGATCCCGGGACGGGCGCGGTAGAACACCTGTCGGGCCCCGTGCAGGCCACGCTGGGTGGGCCGCCGATGCTGACCCAGCAGGTTGCGGTCGGGAATCCGGACGTCCTCGAAACGCATCCGACTGATCCGGGCACCACGCAGGCCGACCGACGGCAGAAGCTCGGCGCTGAAACCGGGGGACGAGGCCTCCACCAGCGCCGCCTCGATGCCCCACGGACCGGGCGCGCGCCGGCAGAACACCAGCCCCACCTGGCCCCGTGCGCCGTTGCCCACGTAGGTCTTCTCCCCGTTGAGCACCCAGCCGTCGCCGTCCGTCGCCGGCCGCAGCGTCGTCGTCAACTCGGTGGCGGCCGAACCCTTGGCCGGCTCGGTGACCGCGAAGAAGGTGTGGTCCGGCCGTGCGGCGAACCGACGGAACCAGCGGTCGGTCTGTTCCTCGTCGGCGAGCGCGTGGATGGCGTCGCTGGACAGCGCCGGTCCGGGACCGGCGAGCAGCACGTTCGGGTCGGCGTAGGAGAACCGTTCCCAGACGACGGCCTGCGCCAGCGACGTACCGCACACCGCCGCGACCTGCGGCGGCACGTCCAGTGCGGGCCAGTACCGGCGGGGAATGGAGAAGAACCGGTAGAGCAGGACACCGGGCAGATCGAGGTGGTCGTCGATGGCGTCCGGATCCTGGTCGAGCAGTTCGCCGAGCTTGCGGAACTCGCCCGACACCGACCAGCAGTGGCGGTCGAGCGCCCGCATCCGGTCGTCGCGCAGATCCGATCCGACCAGCGGGCCGCCGCGGTTCACCTCAGCCATCGCCCTGTCTCCTTCCCGAGTGCAGGTAGACGTTGCCGGCGACCTCGGCCAGATGCAGGTCCCCGGCCGGTCCGTCGACGAGGAAGCCACTGGCGCCGAGCAGCCGAAGCAGGTCGCGACCGACGCCGACCAGACGGCGGTGGGTACGCCACCGGGCCGCCACGTCCTGGTCCCGACGCGCCGGCGGCGTCGCGTCCACCTCGGCGAGCCGGATCGCCACCTCGGCGAGTTGGGCCTGCACGAGTTGTCTGGCCAGCAGGGTGGTGCCGGCGGAGGTGCGGGCACCCAGATGACGCAGGGTGTGCCGGAGCACCTCGTGCAGCAGCCGTCGGTGCAGGTCGAGAAGGCCGGTGGCGAACGCCTCGGCGACCGCCTGCGGCACCGGGACGATCGTCGTCGACCGCCCGTCGCCGACGGGGTCGGGGACCGTGGGGTGCGCCGACGGTGTGGCAGCACCGGAAGCGGCGCGGGACACCACGACACCGAACCGGGCCAGTGCACCGGGCGCAGCGGCGGGTAGCGCCGCCGGGGAGGCCACCACGTGCCCGGTGGGGGAGGGCACCGGGCCGGTCGGGGAGAGCCGGTGGTGCAACTCGTCCAGCGCGTCGGCGTACCACCGTGCGGGGGCAGGGGGCAGCGTGGTGTCCGGCACCACGGACCCGACATCGGCGGGTGCCCGGGGCGGTGTCATGGTGCCTGCTCTCGGGTCGATGCGGAAACGGATACGGCGGTCGCGTACTCCGGCGCGGTGCTCGCTCGTCGGCGCAGCAGACCGGCCTGGCTACGCCCGGTACGCGGGTCGGTGTCGCAGAGCACGAGCGTGCGGTACTCGTCGGCCCAGGCGCGATGCGACCGGGCCAACTCCCGCCAGACGCCGGTGCAGTAACTGCCGGCGTCGACCCGGTGGACCGGCAGCCCGAGGGCGGCCAGTGTGCCCGCGTCGACCCACGGGCCCGCCACCACCAGCGTCGAGTCCACGCCCGACCCGGTGGTCATCGCCCCGATCAGGCGTCCCAGCCCGGACGTGCTCGACACCGGCGCGGTACCCACGAACTCCCATCCGCCACCACCGCCGAAGACGAGCAGGGCACCGGAGTTGGTCAGCTCGTGGTCCGTCACGAAGGGATCGTGGTACGGCAGGCTGTTCTGCTCGCAGACGAAGAGCGCGAGGCTGGCGCACCGCCCCGACCGGGCGTACGCGTCCGCCACCTTCAACGCCGTGTACGGGGCACGTAACCCCTGCTCGGAAATGGCGAAGCTGTGGCTGCGATCGCCGAGCAGGTGGTTCACGTACGGGGTCACGTGCTTGAGCGACGACGGATCCGGGATGCCGTAGGCGAAGATCAACAGGTCGGGGCTGTCGATCGGCAGCTCCCGCAGCAGGTCCTCGGCCAACTCGGTGAACCCGACGTTGGCCGCCTGCGCCAACCGCCCCGGATCCGGCCGTACCCCGAACGGGCGCAGGATGTCCCGCTGGATGGCGTCACGGTCGTCGTCGGTGGCCGGCGGCAGCCGGTCGCGGCGCACCAACGCGGTGGCCGAGGTCAGGGACAGCGGCATGCTCACTCCCACTCAGGCGTGATCGTCCAGGTTCGCGACCACGTAGTCGGCCACCGTGCCGATGGTCTTGAAGTCGGCGATCTCCAGCCGCTCCGGGTCGACGTCGATGCCGACGCCGTCCTCCAACGCCATCAGCAGTTCGAGCACGGAGGTCGAGTCGACGTGCAGGTCCTCGAAGAGCCTCGTCTCCTCGGGCAGCCCGGAGATCGGGCGTTGCAGCACGTCACTGAGAGACTGCTCGATCTGCGAGACGACCTTGCTGCGGTCCATGACGGGTCCTTTCGGGTAGGCCGACCGGGGATGGCGGCAACGGGCGGATCAGGAGGCGGGGAAGGACACCAGACGCTGCGATCGCAGCAGATCGTCGACGGTGTCGCGGCTACGCACCAGGTGACCGACCCCGTCCACCACGAGCACCTCGGCCGGGTGCCCGTGACTGAGGAACAGCACCGGTGAGGCGCTGGGACCGTACGCGCCGGAGCGGCTGACCCCGAGCAGGTCACCGGGGCGTACCTCGGGCAGCCGGACCCGCTTGGCGATCACGTCGTTGGGGGTGCAGAGCGGCCCGGTGACGGTGTACACCTCGCTCGCGGAGGTGTCCGGCCGGGTCAACGACCGCACGGGGAAGTTCCGTTTGACGAAGCTGCCGAGGCCGACCGCCGCCATGTGGTGGTTGGTGCCGCCGTCGGCGACCACGAACCACTCACCACGGGACTGCTTGACGTAGCGGGCCCGCAGTACGTACGTCCCGGACCAGCCGACCAGGTAACGCCCGAGTTCGGTGATGATCCGGGTGTCCGGGTACCGCGCCAGGAACTCGTCCACCGCCCGGTTCACCCCCTCGGCGGCGGCGGTCGCGTCGAGGTCGCTCTCGTTGTCGAAGTACGGAACGCCCCAGCCGCCGCCGATGTCCACCGTCTCCAGCGGTACGCCGAGTTCCCCGGCGAGGGACTCGGCCACGCCCAGGACGCCCCGGGTGTTGTGCACGACGGTCTCCACGTCCAGGATCCGGGTTCCCAGATAGGCGTGTACCCCGATGACGCGTACCCGGTTCAGCGCGGTCACGGCGGCCTTCGCACCCCGCAGGATCTCCTCGTCGATGCCGAACTGGCGGGGCTTGCCGCCCATCGCCAGCCGCGAGCCGTGCGTCTCGAACTCCGGGTTGACCCGCAGGATCACCCGCGTCCCGGCGGCCTCCGGCAGGGCATCCAGCGCGGCCAGTTCGGCGAGGGACTCCACGACCACCGCGTGTGTCCCGCCCTCGGCGCAGCAGGCCCGCAACTCGTCGTCGGACTTGCCCGGTCCGAGGAAGATGAGGTCGTCCGCGCCGACCCCGGCCCGCCGGGCGGTGGTCAACTCGGCCAGGGAGGAGACCTCCAGCCCCGCGCCGAGCGACCGCAACAGGGCACACAGGCTGATGTTGGGGTTGGCCTTCATGGAGTAGAAGATGTCGATGCGCGGATCCAGGTCGGCACGCAGCCGCTCGAAGCGGCGCCGCAGGTGATCACCGTCGTAGACGTAGAGCGGTGTGCCGTACCGCTGCGCCAACTCGGCGATCAGGGCGGGATCGGTGACGATCTCGCCGGTGGCGTCGGCCGGTTCTGCTCCGTTGCTCACGGGGAGACCTCCTGGCTGGGGCGGGTGGCGGTGAGTCGGGTGGCGAGCGCCCCGCGCAGGGCATCGTCCAGGGCCCTCAGACGATCGGCGTCCGTGGTGACGAGCAGGGCGTACAACCGGCCGTGGAACGGTGGCGGCCGGTCGGCGTCGGCGTTGACGGTGCCGAAGCAGGTGACGACGACCCGGTCGGGACCGGCCGGGTCGACCAGCGTGGCGAGCGTCCGGTCGACGTCGGCGAACGACACCGGCGCGGTGAGCGTCAGCGGGTACTGCCGGGCCAGCGCGACCTGCCCGGGTGCCTGGCACAGCTCGGCCAGGCTGCCCTGGTAGGTCGACATGTTGAGCCGGGCGTTGATCTCCAGCACCGGGTACACCACGCCGTCGAGGTCGACGATGGCGTCCACCCCGACCACTCCGGTGTAACCGTCGTCGCGGAGCCGGGCACCGACCAGCCGGGCGGCGCGGTCGATCTCGGCATGCTGGGCGTCGGTCAGCGTGGCGGGCATGATGTGTCCCTGGTGGACGCCACCGTCGGTGAGCGCCTGCTTGACGAAGTCGAGCCGGATCCCGCCGTCCCGGGCCACGGTCACCTGGTAGTTGAGGTCGTACCGTTTCGGCAACCATTCCTCGACCACGACGTGCAGCCGGTCGTCTCCGCTGTGTTCGGCCCGCCGGCGCACCATCCGCAGGATCCGGTCCGCCTTGCGGGGCGAGTCCAGGACCAGCAGTCCCTTGCCGGACACCCCGTAGGAGTCCTTCACGACGATCCGCCGGCCCGCCGCGAGGGCGGGACGGTACCGCTCCAGGACCGTGGCCAGCTCGTCGCAGGTCTCGCACTCGTCGCCCGGCACGACGCGCAGCCCGGCGGCGGCGGTCAGCCGGCGCCCGTAGATCTTGCCGTTGACCCGTTCGAAGGTCGCCGCGTCCGGCACCGCCAGCGGCACACCGCAGCTCTCGGCCAGCTTCTGTTCCAGGTCCGTGGTGGCCATCGGAAGCAGCCGCGCGCCGGCGGCACCGAGCGCCGCGAGCCGGGCCAGCAGCACCGGCGAGTCGAGAACGTCCTCAGTGGTGGAACGGTCGGCGGAGACGTTCTCCGGCACGACGATCTCGGGCACCGGCAGACCGGTCCGGTCCAGGTAGGCGCGGTACTGCGGATCCAGCGGGTACTTGCAGACGAGCACGTCGTCGGCGCCGGCGAGCAGGACGCCCAGTTCCTCCATCCGCCGCACCACGTTCGTGCCGGTGGCGAATCCCGGGTTCGGCAGCCCGACGTGCTGGCGGGCCCAGCGGTGCTCGGCCTCGAAGTTGCAGATCAGGATCAGCCGGCCGGCGGGATCGCCGAGCAGGCGCTGTTTCAGCGAGCGAAGGTAGCCCGTGTCCACGTCGTCCTCTCAGTACTCGATGACCATGGCGGCGTAGCTGGAGCCGATCCCGACCGAGGTGAGCAGGTACGACTCGCCCTCGCGGAGCAGGCCGCGCTCGCGCATCGAGACCAGGTTCAGGAAGGGGTCGGAGCAGTTGCAGTGGCCGTAGCGGGGGATGTTGTCCAGGAACACCCGCCGCCGGTCCAGGCCCACCTGGGCGCAGAGTCGCAGCCAGAGCGAGGCGTTGACGTTGTGCGGGATCACCATGGCGATGTCCGACAGCTCCTTTCCGGCCTGCGCGAGCGCGTCCGACATCGCGGTCCAGAGGTGGGTGTTGTAGGTGTCGCCGAAACGACGGAGCTGCTCGGCGGACATCCGGAACCCGTCGGCGAACTCGCCCTCGGTGCGGGCCGCGTAGGAGAGCACCCGGCTGCCCGCGCCGTCGGGTGACCGGCCGGGACCGGCGGCGAGCCCACCGGAGCGGTACCCGTCCGGCGTGTCCAGGCCGACCAGCAGGGCCGTCGACGCCTCGCCGGTGATCGATACGTGCAGGACGTACCGCAGCACACTGTTGAACGCCTTCTCGCCGGTGACCACGAGGGCCTTGGCCATCGGATCGCCGTCGGCACGCAGCAGCTCACCGGCGATGTCGACGGCGGCGAGTCCACTGGCACAGAACTGCTGGGTCACCGCGAACGCGTCGGTTCCGGACAGGCCGAGCCGTTTCCGGAGCTCGTCGGCGGCGAGGACGTGCGACGGAGCGGGATCGGGCAGGGTGTGCGCGTAGAGCAGGTAACGGACGACGGTGGGATCGGGCAGCTCGCGCAGCGCCGCGCCGGCTGCCGGTACGAGCAGGTCGAACAGGTCACCGTCGGGGTCCGCCCGGACCTCCGCCATGCCTCGGATCCGACGTAGCACCTTCGTCTGGTAGCGGTTGAGCCCGCAGGCCGCCCCGATCTCCTCGACCGTCCACGACCGGGCGGGCGTGAACGCCTCGACCCGGTGCAGGACGGTGGCCGCCCGCACGAGGTCGGACGGCGGTGCGATCGCGCCACGCCGGCCCTCGTCCCGCGCCCGATCGACGGTGTCGCCCCGCAGGACCGTCGCCTGCGGGGTCGGGGGCACCCCAGGTGCCCCGACGGCACGTGTCGTGACGGGACCCGACCGGACCAGGTCCGGCCGGTGCGTACGGGAGAAGGTGTCGGCCACTCGTTCCTCCGGATTCGCGGGGCGGCCCGCCCGGGCGGCGTCGACGAGGCGGTGCACCGTTGGCGCGCGATGTCGGCGCGGATGCCTGGACCGAGGCGACTCGCTGGAGGGTCCGGCCCGCCGGTCGGCAGCGCCGGCCGCCCGGCCACACGGCAGACGATAGGCAGATCCAGATGCTTCGGTGAATTGGGGAAACCCCTGTAATGATCTGATAAACGTCAATGCCGAAGGTGGGGATTTCCCGAAGTGACTCCAGGGTCCGGGCGGATCTAGCGTTGGCCGTTAGGTGCCATCCGGATATTGGCTTATGGCGGTTACCTGCCATTTCGTCGACCGGGCCGGGAATGGGGTGGCGGCCGGTCCAAAGGAGAGAAACGATGGGAATCCGACCTATCGACCTGGTGCCCCCACCCGAGGACGCGCCGCCTGCGGTGAGGCTGACGCACGTGGACCAGCTGCGCGTCCGGTTCACCGGTGAGCGGGACGGCGAAGGACCGATCACCCTCGGACAGGCGAACATGCTCAGCTGGATCGCCAAGGAGAAGCCGTACGGGCGGTTCGCCGCCGGCCCCCTGGAACTGCCACCCGGTGCCTCGATGGTCGACGTCACGGCCGCCGTCGAGGTGCTGATGGCCCGGCACGAGGCACTGCGCACCCTCTTCCCCGCCGACGGGCGGACCCAGCAGGTGCTGCGCTCCGGCGAACTGGCCGTCGACGTGTTCACCGCCGACGAGGAAGCCGACACGCAGGTGCTCGTGAACGAACTGATCCGCATCCTGCGCAGCGAGGAGTTCGACCTGTCCCAGGAGCTGCCGATCCGGGTCGCGGTGACCGCCGTGGACGGCGTACCCACCGCCGCGGCCGTGGTCTACTCGCATGTCGTGGTCGACCTGCCCAGCATGGTGATGCTGGCCAGACAGTTCACCGAACTCGCCGCCGAGCCCACCCGCCGACAGGTCGGCCCGCACGGGCACCAGCCCCTCGACCAGGCCGCAGCCGAGCGCTCCGAGCGGGGACGACGCCGGGCCGAGGAGGCGCTCCGCTACTGGGAACGGATCTTCACCACCATCCCGCAGAACCTCTACGCGGTGCCACCGGCACCCGACGGGCCGGGTGGATCCTCATCCTCCTGGCTCTGGTCACGCGCCGCCGCCCTGGCCCTGCCGCACATCGCCGCCCGCACCGGTGCCAGCACGTCGATGGCGGTGCTGGCCGCCGTCTGCGCGGTCCTGAGCCACCGCACCGGCCACCGCCAGATCGCGATGCCGACCCTGTGCAGCAACCGTTACGAGCGCCGGCTGCACGACTACATCGGCCCGCTGGCCACCGACAGCCTGGTGTCGGTGGAGGTCACCTGCGCCGGCTTCGACGAACTCATCCACCGGGCCGGCACCGCCGTCCTGCGCGCCAACCGGTATCCGGCGGGCCAACCCCAGGAGATGGACCGGCTGGCCCGGATCACCGACGAGCGCGGCATCCACGTCGCCCGCCGCTGCACCTTCAACGACTCCAGCGCCGCCATGGGGTCCGGACCCCCGACACCGGCCGTGACCGACACGACGGCGACGGACCCGACCGAGGCGCGCCGGGCACTGACCGAGTCGACCGTGGTGCCACGGTCGTGGGGGGAGATCCGCGCGCTGCTCGCCTTCCGCCTGCTGGACAAAGAGGGGCAGATGATCCTCGGCGTGCTGACCGCCGACCGCCACCGCATCACCGACGCCGAGAGCGCACTGCTGCTGACGGCCGTCGAGCGGCTGCTCGTCGAAGCGGCGGCGGGTGACGTCGACCTGGACCGGCTCGGCGAGGTGACCGCAGTGGCACCCCTGACCCGGGATGCCGACTGGCGCTTCGTCGACTCCAACTGGATCCAACTCTCCCAGACCCAGCACCTGCTCGACGACGCGCTGCCCACCGCCGGCGCCCGGGTCTTCGCCGTACCCGACGACCACGGCCGTCCGGAACTGGTGGCGTACCTGGCCAACGGCGACGCGACCACGCCGGGCCGAGCCCACCGGGCCTGCCTCGAACGGCTACCCGGCCGGGACACCGCGATGGCCCCGCGACGGTACGTCGTCTGCGCCCGCGCGCCGCACGATCCGGCCGACCTGTCGCAGTGGCGACGCATGCCGGTGCGGCACACCGGAGACGGGCGGGAAGGTACGCCACAGTGACCACCTCCCACGACGGGGACGCGATCGTGCTGTCCGGGCTGCGCAAGTCCTACCACGGACGACCGGCGGTCGACGGGATCGACTTCACCGTCCGTCGAGGCGAGGTCTTCGCCCTGCTCGGACCGAACGGCGCCGGCAAGACCACCACCGTGGAGATCCTGGCCGGGCACCGCCGCCGCGACGGCGGTGAGGTCCGGGTACTCGGCGCCGACCCCGCCGACGGTAGACCGGAGTGGAAGGCCCGGATCGGCGTCGTCCTGCAACGCGCCGACGACCTCACCTACTCCAGCGTCCTCTCGGTACGCGACTGGGTCCGATCGGTCGCCGCCTACTACCCGACGCCCCGCCCCCCGGACGAGGTGATCGAGCTGGTCGGGCTCTCCCGCCAGGCGCGGGTACGCGCCTCCGCGCTCTCCGGCGGTCAACGTCGCCGGCTCGACGTGGCCCTCGGCATCGTCGGCCGACCCGAGCTGCTCTTCCTGGACGAACCCACCACCGGATTCGACCCGGAGGCCCGGGTCCGCTTCTGGTCACTGCTGACCCAGCTCGCCCACGACGGCACCACGATCCTGCTCACCACCCACTACCTGGAGGAAGCCGAACGCCTCGCGGACCGGGTCGCGGTGGTGGCCGCAGGACGCATCGTCGCGATCGCCACGCCACAGACCCTCGGCGGACGGGCCAGTGCCACCGCCACGGTGCGGTGGACCGGACCCGACGGAACACAGAGCCGGCGTACCGGTGATCCGACCGCGGTCGTGCGCGAACTCGCCCAGCGCTTCGGCGGCGCCGTCCCCGATCTGGTCGTCCAGCGCCCCAGCCTCGAGGACGTGTACCTGGAGATGATCGGGCAGTCGCCGACGCGCGCGGACACCCGCCAACCGGTGACCGGAGGACCGGCATGACCACCGTCAGCGAGGGCGCCCGCCCGACACCCGAACACCCGGCCATGACCGCGCCGACCGGCGGACACCGTGCACCGGCCCCCCGCATGCCGAGACTGCTCCGGGTGGTGGCCGCCCGCACCCGCGTCGAGTTCCTCTCCCTCGTCCGCGAACGCTCGGCGATGGTCTTCACCTTCGCCTTCCCGCTCACCCTGCTGGTCATCTTCGGCTCGGCGCTGCACGGCCAACCGATCGCCGCCGGGGTCGTCTACGAGCAGTACTTCGTCGCCGGCATGATCGCCGCCGGACTGTTCGGATGCAGCTTCCAGAACCTCGCCATCGTCATCCCCCTGGAACGGGACATCGGCGGCCTGAAACGACTGGCCGGCACACCCATGCCGAAGTCCGCCTACTTCGCCGGCAAGATCGTGATAGTGGCGTTCACCGCGCTGGTGCAGAGCGTGCTGCTGATCGGGATCGGCGTGATCTTCTACGACCTGACCCTGCCCACCACCGTCGGCCCCTGGCTCACCTTCCTCTGGGTGGCCGCACTCGGCACGATCGCCTGCACCCTGCTCGGCATCGGCGTGGCCGGAATCGTGAAGAACGGCCGGACCGCTCCGGCGATCGTGTCGCCCCTGGCGACCGTCCTCCAGTTCGTCTCCGGGGTGTTCTTCGTCTTCGCCTCCCTCCCCACCTGGATGCAGAGCATCGGCACGATCTTCCCGCTCAAGTGGATGACACAAGGGATGAGATCGGTCTTCCTGCCCGACTCCTTCGCCGCGCACGAGGTGGCCGGCGACTGGGAACACGGGCGGATCGCGCTGGTGCTCGGCGCCTGGTGCCTGATCGGACTCGTGGTGGCGGTACGCACCTTCCGCTGGCGCAACCGCGCCGACGGCTGACCATGAACTGCACCCCTGAGGAGAAGAGATGACGGGTCAGCGGCGGGCGGTCGTGCTCGGCTACAGCGGGCTGCACGGATCGGCGGAACTCAAACAGTCCTGCTTCCCGGGCCTCGACGAGCGGGAGGCGCGCCTGTTCCAGGGACTGGACTCCGCCGCCGCCCTCGTCGTCGACGGCGAACTGGTCGCCGCGGTGCAGCAGGAGCGGTACTCCGGGATCAAGTTCGACCACGCGTTCCCGGCCGACGCGATGGCGAGCTGCCTGACGATCGCCGGTCTGGACGCCACCGACGTCGACGCGGTGGCCCACAACTTCGACCACTCCCACATGCGGGTCTTCGCCGAGGGCGAGGAGTACGCGCGACGCCGCTACCGCGAGATCCTCGACCCGGCCCGACAGACCGAGCTGCTGCACCGGTTCATGCCCGCCCTGGCCCGGCACCGGGTGACACCGGTGTCCCACCACCACGCGCACGCCCTCACCGCCGCCGTCCCCTCCGGCTACGACGACGCACTGGTCGTGGTCGTCGACGGCATGGGGGAGTTGTACGCCATCAGCGTCTACGCATGGCGGCACGGACAGCTGACCCGCCTGGCCGCACTGGACTACCGCGCCAGCCTCGGCCTCCTCTACGCGATCCTCACCATGCACCTGGGCTACTGGCCCAACAGCGACGAGTACAAGGTGATGGCACTCGCCGCGATGGGCGACCCGGCGCGGTACCGCGACGTGCTGGCCGACGCGGTGCACTGCCAACCGGACGGACGGCTGGACGTGCCGCTGCTGCGACTCAACCGGGAGCCGTGGGCCCGGGAGACCTTCGCGACCTCGCGGGACTGGCTCACCGAGCGGGCCTGCCCGCAACGACGCGCCGGCGAGGAACTCACCCGGGAGCACATCGACCTCGCCAGCGCCGCCCAGGAACGCGTGGAACAGGCCCTGACCCACCTGCTGTCGTACTGGGTACGGCGGACCGGGCTGCGGCGGGTGGCGTTCGCCGGCGGCGTCGCGCTGAACTGCGTCGCGATCGGCAAACTGGCCGCCTCCGGCCTGGTCGACTCCGTGTACGTGCAACCGGCCGCCGGCGACGAGGGAACGGCGGTCGGCGCCGCACTCGCCCTGGCCGGTCCGGCCGCCACCGCCGCCCACTACCCGTCGATGACCTACCTCGGCCCGGACGTCACCGAGGACGGACCGCCGGCCGACCAACCGTACTGGTCCGTGCCGGTGGGCGAGGGCGTCGCCGAGGTGGCGGTCGCACGGCTGCTGACGGAGGGCAGGATCGTCGGCTGGGCCCAGGGTCGGCTGGAGTTCGGCCCGAGAGCACTGGGCAACCGCAGCATCCTGGCCGACCCGAGGGACCGTGGCGCGCGGGAGCGGGTCAACGCCGCGGTGAAGTTCCGCGAGGAGTTCCGCCCGCTCGCCCCGGCGGTCAAGGCGGAGCGAGCCGACGACTGGTTCGTCATACCGCCGGGGACGAACATGCGGCACATGACGGTGGCCGTGCCGGTACGACCACCGATGGCGCAGCGGATCGCGGCGGTCGTGCACGACGACGGCACCGCTCGGGTGCAGGCCGTCCATCAGACGGACAACCCACGGTTCTGGCGGATCCTGGACGAGTTCGAGCGGCTGACCGGGACACCGGTGCTGATGAACACGTCGCTGAACGTGAAGGGCCAGCCCACCGCCCGGGCGGGCGCGGAGGCGTACCGCACCTTCGACTCGTCGAGACTGGACGTCCTCGTCCTCGGCGACCGGCTCTACGCCAAACCCGACGCGGTGGCGGCGGTCGAACGGGCGGTGACCCACGCCGCGCGACACACCGTGCTCAAGGTGCGATAGGCGAGCCGGAGAACACCCCGGCCGCTGCTTTCCCTGTTCGCCGTAGTCAGCGCCTCCGTTCAGCCTGGTGCGCGACGAACAACCGGTCACCGTCGTCGGCGCGGCGACAGAACCAACGAGCTCGGCCGGCGTGGTGAGCGTCGTCGGTGGGTACATCGGGCCCGTACGCGGCCGGACGAGATGTCCTGTCACGTACGGGTTTCAGTGGAAGGTGGGTCCACACAGGTGGGAGCCGCCCTTCCTCGAATCGAGCGGAAAGAAGGACCATGGCCGACAGCCGTGACATGTACGTCGTGCACAGCCTCTTCAGGCGCGAGTTCCCGGCCGCTGCGGCCCTGGTCCGGACAGTGGCTGCGGATGACGCGCCGACCACCGCCCGTGTCGCCGACCACGTGCTGCTGCTCACCGGCGCGTTGCACACGCATCACACCGGTGAGGACACGCATGTCTGGCCGAAGTTGCTGCAACGCGGTCCGGACGAGATCGCGCCGCTGGTCCAGACCATGGAGAGTCAGCACGAGAGCCTGCACGCGGCACTGGCCGACGTGGAGGAGCGGGCGACCGTGTGGCGCTCGACCGCGACTGAGGCTGACCGGGAAGCGCTGGCCGCAGCCCTCGACGCGTTGATCGCGCCGATGTCGGCACACCTGGACGCCGAGGAGGCCCACGTGCTGACGTTGATCGACAAACACCTGACCGACGAGGAGTGGGCCGAAGCCGGGAAACACGGGCTGGCCTCGGCGCGGAAGAGCCAGCTGCCGATGATCTTCGGCATGCTGCTGCACGACGCCAGGCCCGAGCACACCGAGAGCCTCAGAGCGGTGATCCCGGGCCCGGTCTGGTTCGTGCTCTCCCGCCTGGGCCCGGTGGCCTACGGCAGGTACGCCCGGCGGCTGGGCCTCGACCGGGTGGGCGCCGCCTGACCGCGTGGGGCGGTCGGCCCGGGGTCGGCCGCCCCCTGGCCTGCCGTGTGAGAGGCGGCGGAGCCGGTCGTGGCGGATAATTGCCCGATGACAAATCCTGACCTCGATCCGGACGTCTATCCGCCCCTCGACCCTCGTGAGCCCGTGCCGGACGACGTCGGTGAGCTTCTTCCCGACACGCCCGGCGAGCTACCGGAGGCGCCGGTCGAGCCGTCGCCCGACGACGGTGAGCCGGGAGGCGTACCCGAGCCGGCATGACGGCGGTCGCGAGCGGCGCCGATCAGCAGTCCCGGTCGGCCGGGGACCAGCGCCATGAGGCGCCAGGTGGACCGCCGCGATCGCCCAGGCCGCCCCCGGCCTCTGCGCCGTCGCCGTCGGCGAGTTCACGCCGGACCGACAGGTGTCGCCCAGTCCGTCATCGCGGACCGGGCGACGCTGTCATCCGTGCGGTGTTCCTCGACGGTGTGCGAGGGGAGCGACGACGCCGGGTTTGCTAGTCCTGCCAGACGTTGAGGGCCCAGGCGAGGACGTACCAGACGCAGACGTACTCCCGCCCGGAGGCGATTCCGGCGATGTGGCAGGTGATCGGGTCGGGGAAGACACCCTGGAGCAGCCAGGCGCCCGCCGCGGCCTGCGTGACCGGCGCGGCACTCACCGCCGCGGTGACGGCGGTGACGGGAGCGGCCTGGGCGGCCCCGGCCGTCGTTCCCAGGCCGGTGGCGACCAGGGTGACCACCAGGGTCGTCGTAGCCAGTCTCTGCCGCAATGACTGTTTGCGCATCGGGTTCTCCTCCCACGCGCCCCGGGCCGGATGTCCGGCCCAGGGCGTCCGTCGACGATCGATGCGTTACATGCTGCGCGGAGAACGGGCTCGGGTCGTCGGCCCACGACCTGACCCGTCGCGTACGCCAGGCGGGTGAGTCCGACCGTCCGCGTCCCCCGACAGGTGGACCCGCCGCGCGAGCCGGTGCCATGCCCCGGGTGCCGATACCGAATCCCGGCGCATGGACGATGCTGCTCGGTCCGTCGGTGTTCAGGCGCGGCCACGTACGAGGGGCAGGAAGACCTCGTCGACGATGTCGAGGAGCACGTCGTCGGGGACCGAGGGGACGCCGCGCATCGCGTACTCGGCTCGTAGCAGCATCATGGGCGTTGTCGCGACGCGCGGATGGGCGGCCCTCGGCGGTGCCTCGCCGCGTGCCACGGCACGTTCGAGCATGCTCAGCCAGACGCGGTCCATGGTGTCCGCGCCCGAGCGTTCGCGCATGAGGTCGAGCAGCGCCGGGTCGTCCGCCGCCGCCGCCAGCAGGGCGCGGAGGACCGTTCCGTGCGGAGAGGACCACGTCTCGTTCGCCCGCCGCAGCATGTCGAGTGCGTCGCCCCGCAGGCTGCCGGTGTCGGGGTTCGGCATCACGGCGTCGGAGAGGTAGCGGTATGCCGCGATCCCCAGTGCTGCCCGATGTGGCCACCGGCGGTAGATGGCGTTCTTGTTGGTCCCGGCCCGGGCGGCGACGCGGTCCATGGTCAGCCCTGCGTAGCCGGACTCGCGCAGTTCCTCCGCCGCCGCGTGAAGGATGGCCTGTTCCAGCTCCGCGCCCCGGCGCCTGGTGCCCATGTCTTGCAGGGTACTGGAAGTACCTTATAAGGTACTCGGCGTACCTTAGATGTGAAGGGGTCCCCGATGCGCGTCTTCGGCATGAACTACGACACCGGCTTCGTCAGTGCCGGATCCACCACCCACGAACCGTTCGCCCCCGAGACCGTGCGGCGCGACCTCCGCGTCATCCGCCAGGAACTGCACTGCGACGCGGTCCGCGTCACCGGCGGTGTCCAGGAGCGGCTGGACCTGACCGCGCACATCGCCGCCGAGACGGGACTCGAGGTCTGGTACTGCCCGTTCACCAACGGTCTCGACCGCAAGGAGCTCATGGCGTTCGTGCTCGACGGCGCCGAACGGGCCGAGCGGCTGAGGCGCAGCGGCGCCTCGGTGGTGTACCTTGCCGGCTCCGAGATCTCGTTGGTCACCAACGGCTTTCTACCCGGCCGTGACCTTGCCGAACGCATGGCGCTGTTGACCGAACCGATGAGGATGCGGGAAGCGATTCCTGCCGCGCGCGCCGCCGTGCGCGACTTCCTCGCCGAGGCGGTGCCCGCGGTGCGGGACCGGTTCGGCGGTGCCGTCGGCTACGCCTCGATCCCGTTCGAGGACGTCGACTGGGCCTCGTTCGACATCATCGCCAGCGACGCCGGTTACCGCGACGCGACCAATGCCGCAGCGTTCCCGCAGACCCTGGCGGCGGCGGTGGGCCAGGGCAAGCCGTACGCCGTGACCGAGTTTGGCTGCTGCACGTATCGCGGCGCGGCCGATGTCGCGGGAGGAACGGAACCTGTGGCGTACGACGAGCACGGCCGTGCGGCGAAACTGACCGCGGAGTTGGAGCGTGACGAGGAGGGCCAGGCTCGCTACGTGCTGGATCTGCTGCGCGACTACGAAGCCGGCGGGGTGGAGGCGGCGTTCGTGTACACCTTCGCGAACCGGCACCTACCGACCACCGGTGACCCGGCGCACGACTACGACCTGGCCGCGCGAGGGATCGTGCGGGTGTTGCCGGACGGCTCGTGGACGCCGAAGGCCGCGTTCCACGCACTGGCCGAGTACGGCCGCACGCGCACTCGGACGGGGCCCCGGTGATCCTGGTCGGCACCCTGCGCGTGTGCGCGATGCTGCGAGCCGACCCGACCGCCCGGGCGATCGGCAGGGGATTCAGCCGACGAGCCCGGATCCTCAGGAGGTGGACGGCGCCGCCACCGTGCTCAGGTATTTGGTGAGGCGGAGCAGCACGTGACCGGGGTCCGCGTCGAGGAAGGCGGCGGTATCGGCGAGGGCGCCGATCAGAGGCAGTCCACGACCACCGACAGTCAGCGGATCCGGCAACTCGGCGGCGAGCTGCGTGTCGTCGGGGGTGTCGCCGCGATTGCCGACCTCGATCAGGCAGTCGTGACCGTCGATGAGGATCGTCACGTCGACGGTGCTGCCACTGTCCGCGTGCAGCACCGCGTTCGCGCAGGCCTCGGACATCATCACCGCGAGGTGATCCCGTGCCTCCTCACCGACGTCGGTGAGGCTGAGCAGAGTGGTCAGGACGTGGCGGGCGCGGGTCACCGAAGAGGGCTGTCGTGGCAGTGACAGTGTCATGGTCACGCGCATTCCCGCAGCTCCCTCTCGGCCGTTCCGTGGCCGCGTCGGTTTCCCGGTGCCGTACCGACTGTGATCCACCGTACCCGGGCCTGATCCGCTGAAACGGCCACAGTGCCGCCGTGCGGTGTGCCCGTTCGCGGTGGTTTCGCCGCCGCGCGCATAGGCTGGTGTGCGGCACGCGTGAGGAGGCTGTTGTGGATCTGCAGGTGTCGGCCCGTCCCGGCCGGGGGTGCACGGTGGTGGAGGTGCAGGGTGACCTCGACATGGCCACCTCCCCGCGGTTGCGGGGCACCCTGCAGAAGCTCGTCGACGCCGGTGACCGACAGGTGGTGGTGGACCTGGCCGGGGTGGCGTTCATGGACTCCAGCGCACTGGGTGCGTTGGTGGTGATGTTCAAGTCGTCGCGCGAGGCCGGCGGACGGCTCAGCCTGGCCGGCGTGCGGCCCGCGGTGCGCCGCGTGCTGAACATCACCTCGGTGGATCGGGTGATCGACATCTACGACGACGTCCCGGGAGCCGAAGCGACATATCGCCCTTCGGCGGTGTGACCGGCAGGAGTCGGTCAGTCGGGCAGCGCCGCGCTGGCGCGTTCCGCATCGGCGCCGGCGTTGGCGAGCCGACCGCGCTCGTGCCCTCCGTACCAGTCGAGGATCAACAGCGTCGCGTCGTCGGCCAGGGTGGGTCCGGCCACCTCGAGCACGGCGTCGGCCAACGCCCGGACGGCCTCGCGCGGGTGCAGGTCACGCAGCGTCGGCAACACCGCCGGAAGGTCCAGGCCGGCGGCGTTGCGTTCCAACATGCCGTCGGTGACCACGACCAGGCGATCGCCGGGCTGCAGCGTGACCTCCTCGTGCTGGTACTCGGCATCGGCGAACATGCCCAGCGGGAGGTTCCCCGGCAGCCGTACCGGCTGCGTCTTCCCGCCGCGCACCAGTAGCGGCGGCACGTGCCCGGCGTTGAGCAGCGCGCAGACCCCGGTGCGGAGGTCGAGGCGACCCAGGACCGCGGTGACGTAGCTGCCGCGCACCACGGCGTGTTCGGCCACCGCGGCGTTCGCGACGTCGGCCTGCTCGACCAGGCCGGCGGGGAGGCGGCGGGTGTTGCGCAGGCTCCCGACTCCCAGGGTGGCAGTCAGCGCGCTGGACACGCCGTGACCCATCGCGTCGGTGACGCTGAAGTGCAGGACGTCGCGGCCCAGGCTGTAGTCGAAGGTGTCGCCGCCGATGCTGGCAGCCGGCTCCAGCCACCCGGAGAGCGTGAACGCGCTCGCCTCACAGGTGAACGACCCCGGCAGCAGGCGACGTTGGATCTCCGCGGACAGCGTGAACGGGGTGGTGCGTTGACCCCACTCGAACAGGTCGGTGTGTCTCCGGTTGGCGATCACCACGAAGGCCAACGCGTGCGCCGTGCGGGCGATCTCCCCCAGCGCCTGCGCGGTCGGCTCGGTGGGTAGCGTCATCTCCAGCAGACCGATCGCCTCACCACGGTCGGTGACCGGCGCCAACACCGTCCAGCCGTGGGCCTGCTTGGTCACCTGCACCGTCTGGGTCCGCAACGCCTGCTCTGCGGGACCCTGATCGAACGGCTGCACGGTGGCGACCTCGTCACCGTGGCGGCGGGTGCCACCCGCATCGTCGAACGGCACGTGCGCCAACCGCACCAATGCCCGACCACTGAGATCGACGATCAGGAACGAGACGTCCGACGCGCCGAGCGCGGCACCGACCTCACGGGTGACCGCCTCGACCGCCTCGACCGGTGAGGCGTCCTCCGCCGCGTCCAACAGGCCGGCCAGCACACGCCCTTGACTGCTTTCCACCCCCGGGTCTATGGAACCACCCCGCCGACCAGCACCACGCGCGAAGGCGGGCACCGGGCGACGCCTCACAGGGTGATGACCACCTTGCCGCGCGCGTGTTCGTCGGCGAGGTAGCGGAACGCCTCGGCGGTCCGTCCGAGTGGAAAGGTGCGGTCGACGACCGGCGTGAGGCGGCCCGCGTCGACGAGCTGGGTGAGCGCCAGCAGGTCACTCTTGCGGCCGATCGACGAGAGTGGTCGCACCGGACGCTGCCGCATGAAGGGCGCGGTCAGCATCGTGATGAGGTTGCGTTCGAACCCACCCAGCAGCCGGCCACCCTTCTCCACGCCGACCAGGACGAGCGTTCCGGTCGGGGCGAGGAGCTGACGGAGCCGGTTCACCGGGCGGTCACCGATCAGGTCGATGATGACGTCGAAGCGGTGGGGGCTCCGGGTCACGTCCTCGCGGGTGTAGTCGACGACGTGCTCGGCGCCGAGCGACCGGATCAGGTCGACCTTGGTGGAGCTGCCGACGCCGGTCACCTCGGCGCCGTACGCCCTGGCTATCTGGACGGCGAAGGTGCCGACCCCGCCGGCGGCGCCGATGACGAGGACCCGCTGTCCGGGGCGGGGGCGGGTCCGGCCGTCGAGGGCCTGGAGGGCGGTCATGCCGGAGACCGGCATGGCGGCGGCCTGCGCGAACGTGAGCGCCGCCGGCTTCGGTACGAGGTTCTTCGCCGGGATCGAGGCGAATTCGGCATAGAGGCCGGTGCCCCAACCGAGCACCTCGTCACCGGGTGCGAACTCGGTGACGGCGCTGCCGACGGAAAGCACCTCACCGGCGCCCTCGGTCCCCGCGATGCGGTGCCTCGGGGCACGGGGTCCGACGATGCGGACCGCGTACGGCCGTCCCGCGAGCAGGATCCGGTCTCCCCGGTGGATGCCGGCGGCCCGGACCCGTATCAGGACGTGGCCCTTCCTGGGTTCGGGCCGCGCGACCTCACGCAGCGTCAGCGTGTCCGGTGTGCCGTAGCGGTCCTGGGTGATGGCCGTCATCGTGTCCGCCGCCGAGCCGGTCATTCGACGGTTCGCAGGATCTGCTCGATGGAGGCGGTGCGGGTCCGCAGCTCGGCGACGTCGGCGGCCACCCGCTGCTGAGCGTCCAGCGTGTTCTCGGCCAGTTTCTCGTAGCGGCCCACGAGCTGCCGTAGCTCCTCGTCACGCTGGGCGTCGATCCGGTTCTTGCGGAACTCCAGGACGGTGGCGGCGGTACCGCCGAGGATCAGGAAGGCGAACAGCAGCAGACCGAGTACGAGGACCGTCTCGGGCCAGGTCTGTGTCATGGGGAGCGCTCCTTCGGTGCCGGACCCGTCGCGGGTTCGGAGCTGGTGAGGGTCTGTGCGGCGGCGACGAGGGCCGACGCGGTCAGGTGCAGGTCGAACTCGGCGACCTCGTAGTACTTCATGGCCTTGCCGTCGTCGGACAGCTCGAGGCTGCCGATGATCAGGCCGGCGGCTTCCAGTCGTTGCAGGTGCATGTGCAGCAGGGGTCGGCTCACGCCGATCTCGCGGGCCAGGTGGCTCACGTAGTCGCGGCCACCGGCGAGCTTCGCCATGATCCGCAGCCGGAGCGGATTGGCCAGTGCGGCCAGCATCTCGACCAGCTCGTCGCCGGTCGGCTGGGCCACTGTCATCATCCGCCTCCATGTGTAAGAGAAACCTTACATGTGAAAAGCTAGCAGGGCGGGTGGGGCTTGACAAGCCTGGGACCTGTCAAGCCTGTGGATCCGGCAACCCGCGGTCGTCACCACGCAGAGGACACCTGGGGGTAGCTCGCGCGGGGGACGGGCCCCGCGCCACCGTCCCGCCCGGCACGGGCCGGTCGGCGGCGACGTCAGGCCGGCTGTGGATCGACGCCGGTGCGCCCCCGTCGGCTGGCGAGCATCTCGATCGCCGCGAACACGATCCCGAGGCCGGCCAGCAGCACCAGGTTCCACAGCACCGACAGCGGCGCGGTCAGGGGCGCGAGCACGGTGAGCAGCACCGCACCGCCGATCCTGGAGCCGCTGACCCGCCTCCACACCCGCCACCAGAACGCCTGGTTCGCCGCGATGTAGGCGACCGCACCGAGGTAGAGCGCGTAGTGACCCAGAGCGTGCGTGTGGGCGCCCAGGGGGCTGCCGTGCAGGATCAGGGTCTCGCGCAGGCCGAACGCGAACAGGATCAACCCGGCGACCATCGGCAGGTGCAGGTACGTGTAGGCGTCCCGGGCCAGGTGGACCCGCTCCTCGCCCCGGGCGGCCTGCAGGGCGTCGTGCGCGAGCCCGGCGTCGGTGTGGAAGTAGGACCACCAGATGGTGCAGATGGCGATCGAGGCGGCGACCAGGAGCAGGACCAGCAGCAGCGACGTCGCTTCCTGCGCGCCGGAGAACCCGAGGGCGATGATGGTCTCACCGAACGCGATCAGCATGATCAACGCGTAGCGGTCGGTCCAGTGCCGCACGGTGCGGATCCGCCACCTGCGCAGCCCGCTCCGGTAGCTCCCGAGGATCTCGGTCACCACCGCGACCAGCCACATCATCGTGATGATCAGGTCGATCGGTGGCGCGTCGCCGAAGGTCACCTCCACCACGATGCTGCCGGTCAGCAGCGCCAGCGCCACCGCACTGGGCCACGCCGACTGCCGGACCACGGCCGGCAGGTCCGGTTGGTCCCGCGCGGCATACCAGACCAACGCGGCCTGGACGATCCAACCGGTGAGGTACGCGGCCACCACGACGCTGGCACCGGGGAGTCCACCGGGAGTCGACTCGAAGGTGTGTGGCAGCGCGATGCCCAGAATCAGCGTCAACGCCATGACGCCGATCATCGCCAGACGCACCGGGACGGTCTCGTGCCGGATCGCGTTGGTCACCCAGGAGAAGCTCGCCCACGCCCACCACAGCAGTGCCAGCAGGATCAGCCCCTGCACCACCCCGAAGACCGAGTTCTCCCGCACCATGAGGACAGTGACCTGGATGAACGCGAACACGAAGACGAGGTCGACGAGGAGTTCCTTCGGGGTGGCTCCCGGGATCTTGGCGACTTCGGGGTCGACCCGCGCGTGCAGTTGCCGGTGGCGTCGCCGGAACACGGTGCGGTCGGCGACGACCATCGCCGTGACCCCGAGCAGGAGCAACGCGAGCGCACCCAGAGGTGGGGTACGGGCCGCCAGTGGCAACAGCGCCAGCAACGTTACGCTGCCCACCACCGGGCTGCGCCCGAGCATGCCGAGGGCGCGACGCTGAAAGGCGATCAGTCCGCCGAGATAGACGATGACGCCCCCGAACAACAGAACGGCGCTCGCGGCGTGCCAGGGATGGTCGGCGGTGCCGGTGGCGGAGGAGACGGCGTGCTTCAGGCCGAGCGCGAGCACGATGAGTCCGCAGATCATCGGCAGGTGCAGGCCGCTGTAGGCGTCCCGGGCGATCCGGGACTGCTCGGCGCGGGGGAGAGCCTGCATCGCGTGTTCCGCGACGACCTTCGCGACGTCGAAGTAGGTCCACCAGAGCACGGAGATCACGGCGATGCTGAGTGCGGCTCCGGCCAGAAGCTGCCAGGTGACGGGCTCGTCGCCGCCCAGACCCTGGCTGACCCCGACCGAGATGACCGTCTCGCCGAGTGCGACGAGGATGATCAGGCCGTGCCGCTCGGCGAGGTGTCTGCTGGACACCACCTGCGCATTGCCGCTGCTGACCACCCGCAGCGCACTGAAGTTGATCACGATGACCAGGGCGAACAACACGGTCCGCAGGTGCCGGTCGTCGATCGGCAGGTCGAGCCGGGGCGGCAGCCAGATCGCGCAGGCCAGGATCACCCCGGCCGGCAGGTAGGTCAGCCAGGACGCGATCACCGGACGTCGCCCGGCCGGGCCCTGCGACCAGTGCAGATAACTGAGCACCGCCAGCACGGAATAGATGATCAACAGGTAGCCGGACGCGACGAGCAGCGGTTCGAAGACGCCGCCGGACTCGGCGGTGAAGGTGCCCGGAATGGCGACGCCCATGATCAGCAGCGTCGTGGCGATGCCGAAGACGACCAGGGGCAACAGGCCCTTGTCCAGGTACACGACGTTGCCGAGCCAGGCGCAGGAGTTCCAGCAGTGCCACAGCATCAGCACCACGATGGTGCCCTCGGCGACCCCCAACCATTCGAGGTGGCTGGCCATCAGGTTGGTGACCCGCAGGAACGCGAACACGAAGAACAGGTCGATGAAGAGTTCCATCCAGCTCACCTCGCCGGTGGACCCCTCGGTGCGAAGGACGAGGAACCGACGCCGGAGCGCGGCCGGTGTCGAGCCCCCGTCCCTCATGCCCCTACTGTGCCGATCGGGCCGGGGCGCGGCGGCCACAACGGGGAATTCACGCGCCGCCGACGGCACCGTCCGAGCGCTGGCCACCGCCGCTCGACCCGCGGTGCCGGAGCCGGGACGGCAGGTGGGCGGATCAGCCGGTCGGCAGGCACACCTTCCCGGTGAAGGCGGGGTCGGGTTGCTGGAAGCGGGACCAGGCGGGATTCGCGGCGATCGGCAGCGGAGGCGCCTGCCAGGCCGCACCGAGACGCTGCAGCAGGGGGTACTCGTCGCGTTCGTGCCGGATCGGTTCGCCGGAGAGGAAGGCGAGCAGCCGGTCAGCGACCAGGCTTCGGTTGAGGAGGCCACCGTGCACGCCCGGCATCTCGAAGACGGGGATGCGGCTGTACTCGCCCGGTGGTGCCTCGGCGGCGGTGGTGGTGGGGATGAAGGCCACCATCCGGATCCCGGGTACGGGGCACATGAGTTGGTTGCGATAGAACGGCGCGTCGTCGACCAGGGACCGGATGAACGGTTCGTCGGGACCGGTGTGCGGGCCACCGACCAGACGCATCGCGCCGAACGCCAGCCGCAGTTGCCACCCGGTGACCACGCCGAAGCCCCGGTTCTCGTGGGGCGGGGGATAGTAGGCGCGTCCCGCGTTGATCAGGGGGCTGAACATGGCCAGGGTGTCGACGGCGGGATGCGCCCCCTGCTGCAGGTAGCTGCGGGCGACCATGGCGCCCTCGCTCTCGCCGATGAGGGCGATCGGTCGTCCGGTGCGCTGGTGCAGCCGTCGCACCTGCTCGTCGAGCAGTCGGACACTGTCGGCCACCGAGATCGCGGTGTCGCGCGATCCGTAGGGCAGGGGAGCGCCGTGCGAGCTCAGCCCCCGGTAGGAGAAGCGTTCGACCCGCTCGTCGGGAGGCTGCTCGCCCCCGTAGGACGAGCCGTAACCGGCCAGGACGATGACCGCCTGCGGCACGTCGGGTGGCAGCGGGTGGTCCAGGACCACCGCCTCGGCCCGCAGGTCCTTGCCCGGTACGGCGTCGACCAGCACCGGGATGAGCATCGGCACCGCGAGGGCCAGCACCACCGCGACGGGGGTCGCCGGCACCCACGCCCACCGCGTCGACGGATTGATCAGCGCGGTACGGATGATCCGGTTCCACAACAGCCCGTTGACCACCCCTGCCACGGTGGCCACCGGCACCGTCCACCATCCCGGCAGACTCCAACACAACGCGCCGGCCATGGTCAGCACCACGAAGTTCAGCAGTGACCAGCCCACCAGCGAGATCGACGGCAGCCCCCGCCACCACGGCGCCAGCACCGCAGCCCGTTGCAGGAACGGCGCCAGCAGGAACATCGGCACCACCGAGGCCAGCAACACCCAGGACAGCGCCACCACCGACGCGGCCACCGAGATCAGCGCCCACGGCGCGACGAAGACCGCCACCAGCGCGGCGAGCCCGAGATTGCGTCGCAGCAGCCACCGCACCGGCGGTCGTGGCACCTCGCCCGGCCACGCCAACACCACCAGCAGCGTGTGGAACAGACCCCGAGCCACCACCAGCATGCCGAGCCAGAGCGCGAACGAGGGCCAGGAGTCGTGGTAGACGTACAGCCATCGCAGGTCGTGGTAGGTGTCGTACGGCCACACCGCCGCTGTCTGCGGCGCCAGACCCTGCGCCGCGACGAATCCCAGTGAGACCACGACGGCGGCCTCGATGGTCGGGGACACCGAGGTGAGCAGCAGCAGCGCAGCCAGTCTGCGGTCCGCCGCCAGCACCCCGCCTCCTCACCGTCGCCCCGTCCTGCACCGACGGGGTGGATCGCCGTCGCCGCCGGTGCCGAGGTCTTCATGATGCGCTGGCTGGTCGTCGCGAGCGGCGCAAACGGCGTAGCCGGGCCGTCTGTCCGTGGCCCACCAGATCGACGTGCTCACCGTGCTGCGCCGCTGTTCGTACCCGCCGACACGCGAGACCCGGCCGCCGGCTGACCTCCGCCACCCGCCTCTGCGTCGGACGCGCGGCCGGGCCGGGCCGCGTCGCACGCTCAGTTCGCCGCGTCGCCGAGGGCGACGCAGACGTTCTCCTGCCGGCCGACGGCGAGTGCCAGTCCACGGGTGCCGGTCGCGTCGATCGAGATGACGTGCAGGCCGTCGAGGATGTAGTAGCCACGCGGGTGGAGATCGCCCGGCCGGAACCCGAACCCGGCCGGCCCTACGATGGTGTAACGCAGCCAGCCGCCGTCCGGCCGGTACTCCAGCAGCCCGGAGCCGCCCGCGTCCCGGCGTACGGCCTGCCCGGTGTCGGTGTTGACGAAGTCCACGGTCAGCGGTCCCGCGAACTCCTCATGTTTGACGGTGCCGTCGGGATACCGGGCGAGCACCCGGACCCGGATGTCCTGCGAGACGACGCGGACGCCGAGCGGGAACGAGCAGTAACGGCCGGCCGGGCCGGTCCATTCCTGCTGGACGTAGGGGCGCCAGGGCTCGGGGTGGGGGCCGCGTCCGGCCTGACGATCCGATGCCGTCGACGGTGTGCCGGTGCCCCGAGCGGCCACCGGGCCGGCGGGAGCGAGCAGCAGGGCCGTGGCCGTGAGGGCGGCGAGCACTGTCCTTGCCAGGTGCATGTCATCCACCTAACCAGTTCTCAAGTATTAACCGGTGTTGATGAGATTACTGGTTAGGTGGGCGGAGTCAAGGCACACTGTCGGGATGCACTGGGTGAACGTCGAGGGCTATCCGATGCCCATCCCGATCGGCGGGCATCCCGCCCTCGAACTCTGCAACACCTGGGCCGGCTGGAGCGCCCCACCCAGCCCGGAACGCGAATGGCTGCGCGACTTCGACCGCCTCGCGGTATGGACCGGGCACGTCAGGCTCCTCACCCCGACCAGCGTCGCCCGACTCCGCGAGCAGGGCCGCCGCGACCCCACCGCCGCCCACGAGGTGCTCGCGGCGACTCGCCAGCTGCGTACCGCACTGCACGACATCCTGCTCGACCCGCACGACACCGACGCGTTCCGGCACGTCGCCGAAGAGGCACAACGCGCCGCCGCCGCCGCGACCCTGGAGACCGACCGCACCGGGCTCGCCCACTGGTCACTCCCCGACGACCTCGGCCTGCGACTCCCGCTCCTGGCCGGTGCCCGCGCCGCCGCCGACCTGCTCACCACCCCCGCCCGCACCGAGGTACGCGCCTGCCCCGCCGACGACTGCGGATGGCTCTTCCTCGACCCCCGGGGCCGACGCCGCTGGTGCAGCATGGCCACCTGCGGCAACCGCGCCAAGGTCCGGGCCTGGGCCGCCCGCCGACAACCGCTCTGATCCCCGCCCTGACGAGCCCGACGGTGAAGAGGCCGGCACGTGTCCACGCCGTCGACAGCGTGAGCACGTGCCGCCGAATCACATCCCGGCCCACCAACAGCCTCCGGACGGGCTGCACCGGTGTGACGGTCCTGCCGCGACCGTGGTCGGTCGATCAGGCTTGCCGCAGTCCGTTCCGAGGTGGGACGGATAGGTCTGACGGTAGCGGTGTGCCTCAGTCGCCCGGCATGCCCCGGTCGCGGGGCGGGATCCGATCCTCGTAGGCCCCGGGCGGCCCGGAGTGACGTCTGCCGTCGAGGTACGGCAGGCCGTTGGCGGTGCAGCCGTGCAACCCCAGTGTCTGCTGCTGCATCACCGGAGCCGGTCTGCCACGTCCCGGGCACAGTTCGTGGCCCATGCCGAGGCGGTGACCGACCTCGTGGTTGACCACGTACTGGCGGTAGCGGTCGATGTTCTTGCCGAAGCCGGGTGCTCCTTTGACCCACCGGGCGACGTTGAGGACGACCCGATCACCGTTGCGGCAGGAGGTGTAGCCGTCCGGCGTGTCCTGGCACAGCACGTCCCGGGTGACCGGGGTGGCCAGGTAGACGGTGAAGTCGGGCCGGCGGCCGGGGCCGACCCGGTGCAGTTGCCACCGTCCGCCGGCGGTCCAGCCCTGCGGGTGGGCGAGGGCCGCGGTGACCTGGTCGGCGAACTCGGCAAGCGGAATGCCCTGGATGCCGCGTTCCATCGCGACCTGGTAGCGCAGCAACTGCCCGGCGCCCCGCCGCCCCGAGCCTGGCTCGCCGGGCGCGATGTCCCACGTGTTGTCGCCCGTCGCCGGATAGCTGACCGGCGGCGGAGGCGGTTGCGCGAGGGGATCGGCGGTCACCGCCGGTGCGGCGGTCACCGCAGGCCCGGGGGGTGCGGCGGCCCGCGCGTCCGCGTCGGCGGTCGGGGCGCATCCGGCCAGCAGCACGGCGATCAGCGGTGCGACCAACGGCGGAAACGCATCCCGGGCGGTCCGCACCCCGGTGTCGAACGAGCTCATGGTCCTCCGTCCATGGGGCCTGCCGCTGGTCGTGGCAGGTGGGAGAAGGACGGCCGACGATTCCGGAAAGTTGATCCGTTGGCGGCTCAACCTTTTCGCGGTCCCGCCCGTCAGAGACGTCGTGAGGCAGCATGGCCAGGGGTGACGCGGAGTTCGTCGAGTTCGTCCGGGCGGCATCGGGACGGCTGGCACACGCCGCGTACCTGATGACCGGCGACCATCACCAGGCCGAGGACGCCGCGCAGGCCGCTCTGGTCCGGACGTACGCCTCCTGGTCGAGAGTCAGACGCGACGACCCCTACGCCTACACCCGACGGGTGATGACCAACTACATCGTGGACGGTTGGCGGCGTCCGATCCGGGAGCATCCCACCGACGAGGTGCCGCACCGGCATCGGGATGACGTCGCGGACGAGGTCGCCGCCAGACGGACGTTGCAGCACGCTCTCGGCACGCTCACTGCTCGTGAACGGGCGATCGTGGTGTTGCGCTACTTCTTCGACCTGCCGGAACTGCAGGTGGCCCGCGAGCTGGAGGTCTCGGTGGGCACGGTGAAGAGCACGAGTTCCCGTGCGCTGGAGAAGCTGCGTCAGACCCTTGTCGAGTTTCCGGACACGCGGGGAGGGGATCGATGACCGAGGCAGACCGTCTCCGTGCGGCGATGCAGGCGACGGAACACGCCGAGTGGGGCCGGTTCGACGTCGAGGCCATCATGCGCGACGGCCGTCGGCTGCGCCGTCGCCGCTGGGCGGTCCAGGGTGGCACCATCGTGCTCGCGATCGTGCTGGTCGTCGGCGTCGCGGTCGCGTGGGACCGACCTCGCCCCCCGGAACCGGCCGCGCCACCGCACCCGGCACCCACCGCGACCGCCACCGCATCGACTGAGCAGACACCCACCGGCGTCGCGACACCCCCACCGGTGATCGGCGACGTCGTGCGGACCGGCATCTGGTATGGCGACGAGGAGCGGGTGTTCTACGTCGTCCCGGTCAGCGTGCCCCGCGCGCCCGGGGTGACGATCGGGTTGGCCGCCGGCCGGCGTGCCCCCACCCAGCAATTGACCTTGGACTTCCTGGTCAACGACGTCGAGGGTGCCGACCGCCGGCCCGGTTTCCACCAGATCGGGTACGAGCCGTCGGGTGAGGTGCTGCCGGACGACCCAGTGCCCACCTTCGGATACTTCGTCGGGCCCGCCGCAGGGATCGTCGGCACGGTCGGCGGCCAGACGGTCACGGCGCGGTTGGCTCGTTGGAGTGCGGACACCGATGTGGTGATCTTCTGGTTCCCTCCGCAGGCACTCCGGCCGGGGCAGCGCTTGGACGGCATCCGCGCCTGGGATGCGCGGAACCGGGAGCTCTGAGCACGTTCACGCCGACGCCCTCATCTGTCCGCTTGCGTTGTAGTGTCGACCAAATGGTCCGTAGCGGAGTCGAGGGTGGGTGCGCCGGTGACTGAGGGGCGGCAGACGCGCAACGCGGAGCGCACTCGGCGTGCCGTGCTCGATGCGGCCACCCCGATGATCCTGGAGAGAGGCGACGGCATCACCCTGGCCCAGGTCGCCACCGCCGCCGGGGTGTCGAAGAGCGGCTTGATCCACCACTTCGGCAGCCGGGAGCAGCTCGTGATGGCCGTGGTGGAGGATGCGTACGAACGCTTCCAGGAGGCGGTCCTCAGCCATCTCGACCTGTCGGAGAACTACCCCGGCAAGATGCTCCGCGCCTACGTTCGCGCCCTCTGCGCGGGAAGCACCGACGTCGTGGCGGCGCGCGACGTCGCGTCGGTGCCGATCTGGAACGGCCTGTACGCGGTCCCCGGGATTGCCGCTGTGGTGCGGGAGCGCAGTGAGTGGTGGAGCGAGCAGCTCGCCGCCGACGGGCTGAGTGCCGAGCGCGTCCAGCTCGTGCGCCGCGCCGCCGAGGGGGTCGCCATCGCGGTCCTGCACGGGGAGGAGGACGAGGCGAGCATCGCGACCGCGCGCCGGCTCCTGCTCGACCTCGCTACGGACGGCACCTTCCCCGCGCCCATCTGACCTCTCCCGCGGCCTTTGGGGCCTGCTGTGCCGTTCGGCGCAGCAGGCCCTTTTGCGTGCGGGGGTCCTGGTAGGGCCCGTCCGAAGGAGCGTGGCCGCACGCTCGTCCGCCACAACAAACCATCTGTGTTGTCTAACCGACCATCTGGACGGTAGCTTGGCGACGTCGCCGCCCCGCCGACTGCCGACAGGAGTCTCGATGAATGACGCCCCTCCCAAGGCCACCGCCAGAACCTGGATCGGTCTCGCCGTCCTCGTCCTGCCCCTGCTGCTGATCACGATCGACGGCACCGTCCTGATCCTGGGCCTACCGGCGATCTCCGCCGAGCTGAGCCCCACCGGCATCGAGCAGCTGTGGATGATCGACATCTACTCGCTCGTTCTCGCCGGCCTGCTCGTGGCGATGAGCACCGTGGGCGACCGCTTCGGTCGACGACGTAACCTGCTCATCGGCGCAGTCGTCTTCGCGATCGCCTCCGTGGCCGGCGCGCTGGCCACCTCGCCGTGGATGCTGATCGGCGCCCGGGCCCTCCTGGGCATCGGCGGAGCGATCATGATGCCCTCGACGCTGTCCCTGGTGCGCAACATGTTCCTCGACCGGCAGCAGCGCCGCTACGCGATGGCCGTGTGGGGCGCGATGGCGTCGGTGGGCGCGGCGGTCGGGCCGATCCTCGGTGGCTGGGTCATCGAGGCATTCAGCTGGCAGGCCGCGTTCCTGATGAACATCCCCGTGATGCTGCTTCTCGTGATCGTCGGTCCGCTGCTGCTGCCCGAGAGCCGCAACCCCGAGCTGCACCGGATCGACCTGCTCAGTGTCGTGCTCTCCCTGGTGGGCATGATCGGTGTGGTCTACGCCCTCAAGACCCTGGCCGGTGGCAAGGACACCGGTCTCGCGGTGGCGGCCCTCGTCGTCGGCCTGATCGCAGTCGCCCACTTCGTCCGCAGGCAACTCACCCTGCCGACGCCGCTCATGGAGGTCCGGCTGTTCACGGTGCGGCACTTCCGGGGCGCCGTGATCGGAGACCTGCTGTCGATCTTCGCGATGGTCGGCGCGCTGGTCGCCCTCATCCAGCACCTCCAACTCGTGCTCGGCCTCAACCCGCTCCAGGCCTCCGTCTGGCTCATACCTCAGGCGGTTCTCGCCGGCACCGCCGGATTCGTCGCGGCGACCCTGGTCAAGCGCGTCCTGCCCGCGTACGTCATCGCGGCCGGCCTCCTGGTCGCCGCCGCAGGCTTCGGGTTGACCACGTTCCTGGCGCCGACGTCGAGCCCGGCCCTGGTCGCGACCGCCCTCGCGCTGGTCTCGCTCGGCGCGGGCATCGGCCTGACCCTGAGCAACGACATCATCATGAGCTCCGTCAAGCCCGAACGAGCCGGTCAGGCCGCCGCGACCTCGGAGACCGCCTACGAGATCGGCACGACGCTGGGCACCGCCGTCCTGGGCGGGATGCTCGTCGCCTGGTACACCAGGGCCTTCACCGCCGGAACCGAGACGCTGCACCTGCCGGAGTCCCTGGCCGAACGGGCATCCTCGACGATGGCCGAGGCCCTGCTGGTCGCCGACGAGGTCGACAGCGGCACCGGAGCCTCGATCCTCGGTGTCGCGACGACCGCGTTCACCGACGCGATCACCGTCACCGGCGCGATCGGCGCAGGGATCATGGTCCTCGCCGCGATCTGGTCCCTCGTCACACTTCGAGGTGCGGCCGCCAACGCGGACCTCGCCGCGGAGCACGAGCACTGACCCGTGCCGCCCACCACCAACTCATCGATGTACGTCGACACTCGGCGGGCTGACTGCCACACTGGATGCGCCTCTGACCACGGTCGGCGTACCCACCACCTCACCTGGTCCCCGAACCGTCCGGCAGCCCCGCCGGACGTGCCCGCTCCCCGGCGGGCATCGCATCCTCCCCGTGAAGGAGCGCCATGAAACGGTCCCTCCGGGCCGCCCTGGCGGTGGTCGTCCTCGCCGCCCCGCTGGCCCTGACCGCCCCCGCGCAGGCGGCCACCACCCTCACCATGCGCGGCGCCGACGTCTCGTCCCTGCAACGCAGCCTCGACCTCGGGGCGCGCTACTACAACGCCTCCGGCGCCCAGGCCGACCCCTACGACATCCTCGCCGCCAAAGGCGTCAACTACCTGCGGCTACGCGTCTGGAACAACCCGATCAGCGGCTACAACAACAAGGCGAAGGTGCTCCAGCAGGCCAGGACGATCAAGGCGAAGGGCTTCAAACTCCTGATCGACTTTCACTACTCGGACACCTGGGCCGACCCGGGCAAGCAGTATCCGCCCGCGGCCTGGGCCACCCACTCCCTGAGCCAGTTGCAGAACGATGTCTATACCTACACCCACGACGTGTGCAGCGCCCTGAAGGCACAGGGCACCACCCCGGACGCGGTGCAGATCGGCAACGAGATCAACGTGGGCATGCTGTGGCCGACCGGTCGGGTCGTCAACGACGACTTCGCCCCGCTGGCCAGCCTGCTCAAGCAGGGCCACCGCGCCACCAAGGCGTGCAACGGCGGCACCCAGGTATGGATCCACACCGCCAACGCCGACAGCCTCGCCAACGCCCGCTGGTTCTACGACGGCATCCGGTCCCAGGGCGTCACCTGGGACGTCGCCGCACTGTCCTACTACTGCATGTGGCACGGTTCGCTGGCGAACCTGTACAACGTGATCGCCGACGTGAAGTCCCGCTACGGCAAGCCGGTGGTGCTCGCCGAGACCGCGTACCAGTTCACCACGGCGAACGCCGACCACCAGGGGAACGCGATCCCCGGCACCGTGCTGTGCGACAACATCCCGGCCACCTGGGCCGGGCAGGCACAACAGTTCAGCTGGGTCCAGAACACCGTGCGCAACGCCGGCGGCGTCGGCGTCTTCTACTGGGAGCCGACCTGGTACGCGATCCGGGGCAACGGCTGGGACCCGGCGGACATCAACGGCAGCGGCAACGGCTGGGACAACATGGCCGTCTTCGACTGGAGCGGACGCGTCAACCCGCACGTGGTCTGGACCCCGTGACCCGCCACCCCTGGTCCGGCGGTTGAGCCGACCGCCTCGATCTGGCCGCCGGGGAGGTCGGCGACGCACAGCAGCGACTGCGGGGCGGTCACCGGTGGCCGGGACCGCTTCGCGGTCGTACCGCGTAGAGGCCGCGCCACGGTGCACCGCCGCTCCACACAGCAAAGGCACCGACCAGCGTCAGGGCGTACACACTGCTGGTCGGTCCGGTCAGGAACCAGGCGATCCCCGCCAGTACGGCCAGCGCCACCACGACCCCGAGGTGCCGTGCCGCCGATTCGGGATGGCCGAAAGCACCCGGCATGACCGGGTCGAGCTGATAGTTGCCGGGCGGGCGACCCCGGGCGGTGCTCGCCGGCCAGAGCCGCCCCACTCCGGCGACGTCGACCAGGTACATGCGCCGTAGGCCGGGGCATCGGCGAAGGTGGACCGGCAGCGGTCGGCGGGCCTGCGACACCGGGACGTGGTCGGCTCCCCACTGGTAGCCGTCCAGCCAGCGCACCAGTCGACGGTCCCAGATGACGCGCTGATACCAGATCCGGCCGCCGCTGTGCAGTTCGAGCCAGAAGGCGGTCGGTTCGGTGCCCCAGAGCAGGTGTGCGGCATGGACGCGCGCGATGCCCGGCGCAGGCCGTCGCACCGTGCCGAGGGCCCAGCGACCGAGCCGCCAGGCCCACGCATCGAGCAGCAGGAAGCCCGGTGCCAGAGCCAGGCCGGCCATGACGTTCCGGTCGCGGGACCCGAGTGCGAAGAGTTCGGGCTGCACCGGTGTCACCTGCTCCGGATGCGACGGGTCGTACCGCAGCGGGACCCGACTGCCCGCCGGCAGCCGTCCGGCGTCCAGGGGAGTCAACCGCACCAGCCGGTCGGTGCCGTCGCCGTCGCGGTAGGCCACCTCGATCCGGTCGTCGGCGCCGAGCCGGTCGGCGGTGACCGTGCCCACCGCGACTGCGCTCATGGCCGCGTCCAGATCGCGGTTCCAGGCCGCCAGCTGCCACAGCACACCGCCGGTGGACAGTGCGAGCAGCAGCCAACTCGCCACCACCCGCCAGATCGCGACGTTGGCCCGCGTCCGCTCGGCGGCCACCGGCGGTGCCACCGCCGTACCGTCGGTAGGTGCCGGCAGGAGGTCCCACTCCCGGGCGAACTGTCGCAGCCGCGCCACCGTGTCGGGATCGGCTGACGACACCCCCTGGGGCGTGACAGCGGTCGTCCTCAGCTGCACCACAAGGATCCGGCCGCCACCGCCGAGGAGGAGGACCGCGACGAGTGCTCCCCAGATCCCACCGGTCGTGTCGGGCTGATGGGCACGCCGTGCCGACGGGCCGGTGACCGAAGCCGGAACCTCGTCACCGTAGGCGGGTGGCTCCGCGAACAGCGAGGTGAGCGAGACCGCGTCGAGACGGATCGTGCCGTCGTCGGAGACGAACGGTCCCGAGCACCGCCATCCCCGGCCCCCGCCGTCCTCCTGCTCGTGGCAGTCCTCCACGACGACGACTCCCGGGACACCGACATGTTCCGCGCGAATGGAATCGACCGCCAGCCCGGCCACGAACATCCCGGCGAGGACGGGCACGATCCCGTACCCGACCAGAAAGGCCCACTCACGCAGCGACAGTTCACGTATGCGATGCCACATGCCCGCTCCCGTACGCCGTCACGTGACTCCCGGAACGAGTCGGGCCGGCGTTACCACTGTAGACACATCCACGAGCGACCCGATGTGTGCGAAGATGCGCCGACCGATTTCCACCGATGACGGGGTGCAGGCGTGCGGGTCGTACTGGCGGAGGACCTTGCCCTGCTGCGGGACGGTCTCCACCGGTTGCTGACGGCCTCCGGCTTCGACGTCGTCGCCGCCGTGAACAACGGGCCCGATCTGAGGGCGGCGCTGATCGAACAGCGGCCGGACGTCGCCGTCGTCGACGTCCGGATGCCACCGCACCACACCGACGACGGGTTGCGGGCGGCCATCGAGGCCCGTGCGGTGGTGCCTCGGCTGCCGGTGCTCGTGCTCTCGCAGTTCGTCGAGCCGCTCTACGCGCGTGAGCTGCTCGTTGACGGCGCGGGCGCGGTCGGCTATCTGCTCAAGGACCGGGTACTCGACGTCGGTCAGTTCATCGAGTCCGTCCGGCGGGTGGCCGCGGGCGGCACCGTGATGGATCCGGAGGTCATCGCCGAGCTACTCGCCGGCCGGGCACGGGGTCGGTCCCTCGAGTCGTTGAGCCCACGGGAGCGGGACGTTCTCGCGCTGATGGCCGAAGGACGGTCCAACGGTGCCATCGCCGCCCGGATGTTCGTCTCCGAGAAGGCAGTGGTCAAGCACGTCAGTAGCATCTTCACCAAACTGGGGTTGTACCTCTCGACCAGCGACAACCGACGGGTGCTCGCCGTGCTCGCCTACCTCGACAGCTGACGGAGCGGCACCCGGACCACCCGGAGCGCCGGCCCGGGGTGGTCGACGTGCGGGCCGGACCCGGAGTTACCGCTCCGCGCCGCCCACCGGGCTGCCGGGGCCCGGCGGCGTCGAGAACTCGGCATCGGCTCCGCCGGGCAGCGGATCCGCGACGACGGACGCGCCGGCGGTGGGCAGCGCGATCGTCAGCATGGTCCCACCGGTGGCCGGTCCGCCGATCTCCAGCGTGCCGTCGAACACGGCCAGACGCTGCCGTACGCCCTCCAGACCGCCCCCCGGCACGAACACCGCGCCGCCCCGGCCGTCGTCACCGACCTCCAGGAGCAGCCGGTCGTGCTCCCGGCGGCCACGCACCCATGCCCGGCGTGCCCCGCTGTGCTTCACCGTGTTGGCCAGCGCCTCGGAGATCGTGAAGTAGGCAGCCGCCTCGACCGAGTCGCTGAGCCGGCCCGCACCGTCGATGTCGACGTCGATCTGCAGGGGCATCCGGATCGCTAGGGACTCCACGGCACCGACCAGGCCCCGGTCGCTGAGCACCGGCGGACGGATGCCCTTGATCAGCGCGCGGAGCTCCGCGATCGCCTGCGCGTTGTGCGTGCGGGCCTCGGCCAGCAACGGCCGTACGGTCGGATCGTCGCCGATCAGGTTCTCCACCATGCCGAGGCTCATGCCGAGTGCGACCAGATGTGCCTGCGTGCCGTCGTGCAGGTCGCGTTCGATCCGCCGCAGTTCCTGCGCCTGGGCGTCGACGGTCTGGGTGCGGGTCGTGGTGAGCTGGTCGACGCGCTCGGCGAGCAGGGCCCGTGGGCCGGGGCGCAACATGACGGCTGTCAGTTCGCCGTACCAGCGCATGATCACCGGGGTGATCAGCCAGCAGAACCACAGATAGAAGATCCCCCACGGGATGCCGTTGGCGGCGGCACTGCGAGTGTCGTGGATCGTCGTGCCGAACGGAAAGTCGAGACTCGCACCGGCGGGCAGCGTGCTCCACACCAGCGGTAGGAGCAGACCGAGCACGCCGGCGAGGAAGGCCGCGACCGGCACCGTCAACAACGCCACCCCGGCGGTCGTGTCCACGAACAGCCAGCGGGTGTCGCGCCAGGTCGCTGGATCGCGTAACACCGTGCTGAATCGGGCCCACCACCCGGCGGAGGGCAGCGGACGGTACTGCCGCCCGACGGTGATTCCCAGCTCCCGATGCACGAGGAGGCGCCGGCTGTCGGCCATCGCCCGAGCGGCGAGGACCGCACCGGTGAACAGCGGCAGAGTGACCCACAGCGCGGCGAGCGTCAGGGTGGTCAGCACCCAGGCCAGCACCAGCACCTCGGCGAACGCCAGTCCGATCAGGACGCACGCCCAGCCCAGCAACCGCCGACGGGCAGCGAACGAATACACCGGATGAGTCGTCATGGGGTTGATTATTCGTCCGTCCCGGCGCGGGCGAAGTGGACTTGAGTCTACCTTCGAACGGGGCGTGCCCTACCCGCACGGTCGACGCCGCGTCCGGTACCGACCGTGCCGGAGGGTGGGACTGGTCAACGGAACGCGGCGGTACCGGTGAGCGCCTGACCGATGACCAGTTGGTGCACCTCCGACGTGCCCTCGTAGGTGAGCACCGACTCCAGGTTGTTGGCGTGCCGCAGCACCGGATACTCCAGGCTGATCCCGTTCGCGCCGAGCACCGTCCGGGACTCGCGGGCGATCCGGATCGCCTCGCGGACGTTGTTGAGCTTGCCGGCGCTGATCTGGTGCGGTTGCAGCAACCCCTGCGTCTTGAGCGTGGCAAGGTGCAGTGCCAGCAGCATCGCCTTGCCCAGTTCCACGCCCATGTCGGCGAGCTTGAGCTGCGTGGCCTGGAAGGCCGCGAGCTTGCGGTCGAAGATCTCCCGCTCCCGGGCGTACGCGATCGCGGTGTCCAGACAGTCGCGGGCCGCGCCGACGGCACCGAAGACGATGCCGAACCGGGCCTCGTTGAGGCAGGAGAGCGGCGCGGACAGCCCCGCCGCGTCCGGCAGCATCGCGTCGGCGGGCAGCCGGACGTCGTCCAGGATCAGCTCGCTGGTGACCGAGGCGCGCAGCGAGAGCTTGCGGGTGATCTCCGGTGCGGTGAAGCCGGGTGTACCGGCCGGCACGAGGAAGCCCCGGATGCCGTCGTCGGTGCGGGCCCAGACCACGGCTACGTCGGCCACCGAACCGTTGGTGATCCACATCTTCGTGCCGGCGAGGACCCAGTCACCGCCGTCGCGCCGGGCGTGGGTTCGCATGCCTGCGGGGTTGGAGCCGAAGTCGGGCTCGGTCAGCCCGAAGCAACCGATCGCCTCGCCGGTCGCCATCGCCGGGAGCCAGCGTTGCTTCTGCTCCTCGCCGCCGTAGCGATGGATCGCGTACATCGCCAGCGAGCCCTGCACCGAGACGAGGCTGCGGAGGCCGGAGTCGCCGGCCTCGAGTTCGAGGCAGGCCAGGCCGTACGCGGTGGCGGTCGCCCCCGCGCAGCCGTAGCCCTCCAGGTGCATCCCGAGCAGTCCGAGACCTCCGAGAGTCCGGGCGATCTCGCGGACCGGTAGCGCCCCGGCTTCGTACCAGTCGGCGAGGTGCGGGCGCAGCTCGCGGTCGACGAACCGGCGCGTGGTGTCGCGGATCGCGACGGCCTCGTCGTCCAGTCCCCGGTGTAGGTCGAGCAGATCCACTGCGGATTCGAGCAACGGCATGGGCCTTTCGTACGCCATGTTGCACAGGCGGGTCAAGAGTTTGTCGACAGCGCTGTGACCTGCTGTTTCATCAGAGAATCTTTAACGGTCAGTGTCTTGACTTGTACGAAAGCCGATGCCTATGGTGTCGCCCAACGGGACAGATGGCCGTTCAGCGGGACAGGAGCGATCATGGTTCGTGGTGACGAGACGCTCGACTCGGTGGACCGGGTCGCCGCAGTGCTACGGGCCTGCGCGGCCCATCAGGGCGGCAAGAGCGTCCGCGACCTGGCCGCCGATCTCACCCTCAGCAAGAGCGCGGTGCACCGGCTGCTGGTCTCCCTCGAACACGTCGGTTTCCTGCACTACGACTCGCCGTCCGGCCGCTACTCCATCGGCGAGGGGATCCTCGAACTCGCCGCCACCTATCCGCGACGCAGTGACCTGGTCGGCGAATCCCGTCCGATGCTCAGCGACCTCTGGTCCGAGGTCGGCGAGACGGTCTGCCTGCACATGGCAGTCGGCTGGCAACGCATGACGATCTTCCAGTACGAGTCGCCGCACGACCTCCGGTTCGCCACCTCGATCGGGGAGCTGTATCCGCTCTACGCCGGTGCGGCCGGACGCGCGCTGCTCTCCCTGTTCCCCGACGGCGAGATCGAGCAGTACCTGGACGACGTCGACCTCAAGCCCGTCACCGGGCGCACCATCGTCGGCAAGGACGACCTGCTCGACGGCATCGCCCGTACCCGCACCGACGGGTACGCGTTCAGCCACGGTGAGCGGGTGACCGGCGCGATCGGCATCGCGGCACCGATCGCGGTGCCCGGCCGCCCGCCCTTGTGCGTCTCGGTCTACGGCCCGGCCGAACGCATCCGCGCCGCGCAGACCTCCGCTCTGGCCAAGGCCGTCGTCCGGACCGCGCAGGCCTGCGCCGCAGCACTGGGCGGCGGCCGATGACGGCCCGCCCACTGGACGGGGTCCGCGTCCTCGACCTCACCATCTTCCTGTCTGGCCCACTGGCCACGATGTATCTCGCCGGGCTCGGCGCAGAGGTGGTGAAGATCGAGCGTCCCGGCGCCGGCGACCCGGCACGCGGCAATCCGCCGTACCTCGGCAGCGACGGGATCAGCTTCGGCCGCCCGGACGGCGACCAGATGTCACTGTCCATGCTCAAACGCGGTCGAGGCAAACGCAGCCTCGCGATCGACCTCAAGCAGGATCGCGGTCGGCAGACCTTCCTCGACCTCCTCGCGGTCTCCGACGTCGTGGTGGAGAACTTCCGTCCGGGCACGATGGCTGCCCTCGGGCTGGCGCCGGCAACCCTGTTGGCGGCCAACCCCCGCGCGGTGGTCTGCTCGATCTCCGGATTCGGTCAGACCGGCCCGAACGCGGCCCTGCCCGCGATGGACCTGGTCGCGCAGGCGCTGTCCGGGATGATGTCGTTGACCGGCAGAGCGGATGATCCGCCGTTACGCACCGGAATCGCCTCCGGCGACGTGATCGCCGGACTGACCGCCACCATCGCGATCCTCGCCGCGCTGCGGCACCGGGACCGCACCGGAGAGGGACAACTGCTCGACATCTCGATGCAGGACGCACTCCTGGCATCGGTGTTCGACGAAGCGCCCGACCTCTACACCCGACGCGGGATCCCGGTGCGCACCGGTAACCAACGCACCCGCCTCACCCCGTTCAACAGTTACCGGGCCGCCGACGGCTGGCTCGTCATCACCTGCGGCAACGACGGACACTGGCGGTCGCTGCTCACCGCGATGGGCCGCGCCGACCTGGTCACCTCCGGCTTCTTCGCCGCACAGGAACAACGGATGGCCGAGGCGGCGGAGGTCGACGCGTTCGTCGAGCAGTGGACATCCGCCCGCTCCCAACACACCGTGATCGAGACACTGCGGGAGCACGGCGTGCCGTGCGCACCGGTGCTCGAGGTCCTGCAGATCGTCGACGACGCCCATGTGCGTTTCCGTGGCGTGCTGCGGCCGGTCGAGCATCCGCTCGCCGGGCCCGTCAACGGGATCGCGGCGCCGGAGCTGCCGATGGCCTTCTCCGCCACCCCGGCCGGATTCGACCGGGCCGCACCGACGCTCGGACAGGACACCGACGTCGTCCTGTCCGGGCTGCTCGGCCTCGACACCGGCACCATCGCCGAACTCCGCGAGCAGGGGGTAGTGGGATGACATCCGAGGACGCGACCCTGGTGGTCTCCGCCGTCCGCACCCCGGTCGGCCGGTACGGCGGCAGCCTCCGCGACGTGCCGACGGTCGACCTCGGCGCGCTCGTGGTCGGGGCGGCCGCCGAACGGGCCGCGGTGGCCCCCGACGAGGTGGGCTCGGTGGTTCTCGGCACCTGCCTACCCGGCCCGCCGATGACCGCCGCCCGGGTCGCCGCCATGCTCGCCGGCCTTCCCGAATCGACACTGTCGCTGACCGTCGACCGGGCCTGCTGCTCGGCGATGACCGCCATCGGCGTCGCCGACGCCCAACTGCGGACCGGCCTCACCGACCTGATCGTGGCCGGCGGCATGGAGAACATGAGCGCGACGCCGCACCAGTTGCCCCGACGCTGGGGCAACCGCCCGGCCGACGTGGTGGCCGAGGATCCGTTGATCATCCGCAACCCGGTGCTCGGCGCCCCGGTGGCCCGGTACACCGGCGAGGTCGGCCTGGAGTTCGGATACGGTCGCGAAGCCCAGGACGAATGGGCGCTGACGAGCCAGCGACGGTGGGGTGCCGCCCACGAGGCCGGCCGCTTCGACGCGGAACTGCTGCCGGTGGCCCGGCCGGACGGCAGCGTCGTCGACCGGGACGAGCCGCCGCGCCCCGCCGTGACCCCCGAGCAGTTGGCCAAGCTCAAGACGGTCTACGGCAGCCCGACCGTCACCGCGGGCAACGCGCCCGGCCTCAACGACGGCGCCGCGGCCGTGCTGCTCGCGACACCACGGACGGCCGCCGAACGGGAACTGCGCCCGCTGGCGCGGATCCTCGGCTTCGCCTCGGTCTCCGGCAATCCGCGGTACGCCGCGGCACTGCCCGCCGATGCGATCGAGCTGGTGCTGAAGAACGCCGGAGCGACGCTCGCCGACGTCGACCTCCTGGAGGTCAACGAGGCGTTCGCGGCCACGGCGCTGGTCACCACCCACAAGTTGGGGGAGACCTACGGGATGGACGTGGCCGGGCTGCGTGCCCGGACCAACGTGGACGGGGGAGCGGTGGCGATCGGTCATCCGGTGGGCGCGTCCGGCGCCCGGATCGTGGTCCACCTCATTCATGAGATGCGGCGACGGGGCGGTGGCCTGGCCATCGCCTCGATCTGCGGCGGTGTCGGCCAGGCCGATGCGATCTACCTCGAGGTGTTCCCGCCGTCGAACAAGGAGAACGGCAATGGCTTTCCGCAATAGATTCCTCATTCCCCTCGTGATTCTCGGGCTCGTCGCGACCTCCGCGTGCGGCGACGACTCCTCCGCCGACGGCGGTGACAGCGGCCCGGTCCGGCTGGGCGCGCTGTTCCCGCTCACCGGCCCCAACGCGGTGCTGGGCACGGAGACCTTCCAGGGCGCCGAGATCGCCCGACAGATGTTCAACGAGCGCGGCGGTCTCGACGGCCGCCAGATCGAGTTCGCCCAGGCCGATGCGCCCGACGCGAACGCCGCCACCAGCGAGGCGACCCGCCTGATCAACCAACAGCGGGTGCCGATCATCATCGGCACCCAGTCGAGCGCGCTGAGCCTGCCCGCCACTCAGGTCGCCGAGCGCGCCGGGAAGATCTACTGGGAGACCGTCGCCACCTCCGACCAGATCACCAAACGCGGGTTCAAGAACGTCTTCCAGTACAACGCCACCGGCACCGCGATCGGCACCATGCAGGCCAGCGCGGTCGCCGAGTTCCTGGCACCGGCGCTGAACACCACACCCGGCGCGCTGCGGGTCGCGGTGGTCGCCGAGGACAGCGCGTACGGCGCGACGATCGGAGCGGCCGCGCTCGCCAAGGCAGAGGAACTCGGCCTGAACGTGGTGGCCAACGAGAGCTACAACGCGGCACAGACCCGGGACTTCTCGTCGCTGGTGCTCAAGCTCAACCAGCAGCGGGTCGACGTGATGATCGGCGCCCTGCTGGTCGACGACACGGTGCTGTTCTTCCGGCAGGCCGCACAGACCGGTTTCGCCCCCAAGGCCGTCCTGGTCACCGGTGGCGTCTCCAACCCCGCCTTCCTCAACACCTTCAAGGAGAAGACCAACGGGATCCTGGTCGGCGACACCCCCGCGTCGGCCTCGCTGCCGGACTCCGCACTGACCCCGGACGCGGTGGCCGTCCGCGACGAATACCGCAAGCGCTACATCGAGGCGTACGGCGAGGAGAAGCTCTCCACCAACTCCGACCTCGGCTTCTCCGGCACCTGGGTACTGCTCAACGAGGTCCTGCCGAAGGCTGCCTCACTCTCCACCGACGACATCCGGGCCGCCGCGCAGAGCCTCGACCTTCCGCTCGGCTCGACCCTGCTGGGCTACGGCATCAAGTACTCGACCGACGAGGCGAACGCCGGCCTGAACACCCGGGCGCTGACCACTGTCACGCAGTGGCAGGACGGCAAGCTCGTGACGGTCTACCCCAAGGAGTTCACCACCGCCCAGCCCATCGACCTGCCACTGCCTGCCTGGGGCAACTGACTTTAGGAGACGCGAACCCATGATCACGTTGCCGAACGGCACCGACGCATTCATCGTCGACGTGCACGCCCACGTGGGTGAGAGCCAGCTGGTCGCCAAGACCTCCGACGTCCGATCCGGGGTGTTCGGACCCGACCTGGCGATCGAGTTCATGGACGAAGCCGGCGTCGACATGGCCTGCTTCTTCCCGACGTCCAACCCGATCTCGGACTACTCCAAGGCCAGCATGGTGCTGGCCGAGGCGGGCCGGCAGCACCCGGACCGGATCATCGCCTTCGGCCGGATCAACCCGAACTACGGCGTGGAACACAACATAGCCCTGATCAACGACCTGGCCGACGCCGGTGTCAAAGGACTGAAGTTCCACCCGCTGCTCGACGGCGCCTACCCCATCAACGACGCCCGGCTGGTCAAGCCACTGATGGACACGATCGCCGAGCGGGAACTCGCGGTCATCGCGCACTGCGGCGAGGTCTGGACCGCCACCCCGGCGCTGATGGCCGACCTGGCGATGGACTTCCCGACCATCAACTTCATCGTCGGCCACATGGGCCTCTACGGGTTCCACCACGAGGCGTTCGCGTTCGGCAAGCGGCTGGACAACCTCTACCTGGACACCACCGAGTTCTACCCGGCGTGGTGGATCTCCGAAGCGGTCCGAATCGTCGGCGCGCACAAGGTCCTGTGGGGATCGGACATCCCGTACCTCCCCTACGGCCAGGAACTCGACAAGATCACCAAATGGTCCGGTGTCGCCGAGGAGGACATGCCCGCGATCCTCGGCGGCAACCTGGCCCGCATCCTCGGCATCACCATCCCGTCCGAGTCCACACCCTCGCGGACGGCGGGATAGCCATGCCCCTGGCCCAGCTGGTCGTCTCCGGCGTACTGATCGGCGCCCTCTACTCGCTGATCGCCGTCGGCCTCAACCTGGTCTTCGGAGTACTGCGGGTGGTGAACTTCGCGCACGGTGAGCTCGTCATGCTCTCGATGTTCGCCGCCTACTTCCTGCACCAGTGGTGGAACATCGACCCGTTCCTGTCGGTGCTGATCACCGCTCCGGCCGGATTCCTGCTCGGTGCCCTGGTGTACGTGGTCGTCCTTCGCCCGATCATGGGCAAGGGCTTCTTCGTCCAGGTCTTCGCCACGCTGGGCCTGTCACTCCTGCTGCTCAACGGCATGCTCTACCTGGTCAGCGGCACCTATCGCACAGTGACGACCAGCTACACCGACAACACCGTCCGCATCTTCGGTACGGTCGTGTCCACGACCCGGCTGGCGGCGTTCGGGGTGGCGGTCGTCGTCGCGCTGGCGCTCTGGGCGTACCTGCACCACACGACGTGGGGCCGGGCCATCCGGGCGACCGCCCAGGACCCGGCCGCCGCGTCCACGCTCGGCATCAGCGTCGACCGCATCTACCTGCTCACCGTCGCGGTCAGCGCCGCCATCGCCGCCGTCGCGGGCAGCCTTTTGGTGCCGATCATTCCGATCTATCCGGGGGTCGGCGAGCAACTCGTGCTCGTCGGATTCGTCGTGGTGGTGCTGGGCGGGCTCGGCTCGTTCGGCGGCGCGCTCGCCGGCGGTCTGCTGATCGGTGTCATCGAGACCGTCAGCGGCTACTTCATCGGCGAAGCCGTCAAACAGGCGTGCTACTTCATCGCCCTGATCATCGTCCTGCTCCTGCGTCCGGCCGGCCTCTTCGGCACCCGTGGCGCCGAAGAGTTCCGGGTGGCCTGATGCGACGAGCGATCCCCTACCTCGCCGCGGCACTGGTCGCGATAGCCCTCCCACTGGCGCTGACCAACGAGCCGTACTGGCTGGACATGCTGGCACTGCTCGGATTCTGGGCGGCACTGGCCGGTTCGTGGAACCTGCTCGCCGGATACACCGGCCAGGTCTCGCTCGGTCACGCCGCGTTCAGCGGGATCGGGGCGTACTCGACCGCGCTGGCCGCCACCAAACTGACCAGCAACGCGCTCGTCGGCCTGCTCCTCGGCGTGGTCCTGGCCGCGGCCATCGCGGCCATCGTCGGACTGCTGACGCTGCGCCTGCGCGGACCGTACTTCTCCATCGCCACCATCGCCTTCGCCCAGGTCGCCTCGATCACCGCACTGAACTGGAAAGACGTCACCGGTGGGGCAGAGGGGATCTTCCTGCCGTTCGAACCCGGGCCCGCCAACCTCATGTTCGAATCACCCGCGACCTACGCCATCATCTTCCTGCTCTGCGCGGTCCTGATCGCCGCCGCGACCGCCTGGATGGCCCCCTCACGCACCGGCCTCTTCCTGCGCGCGATCCGCGACGACCCGGTCGCCGCCGCCTCGCTCGGCGTCCGGGTCACCGCGCTCAAACTCGCCGTCTTCGCGGTCTCGGCCGCCATCGCCGCCGCCATGGGCGCACTCAACGCCGCACGTATCGGCTACGTCGACCCGACCGGCACCATGACCCTGCAACTGTCCATCCAGGTCGCCCTCATCGCCGCGATCGGCGGCATGGGCAGCCCCGCCGGCCCGCTGATCGGCGCGATCGGCATCATCCCGCTGCAGTTCCTGCTGCGCGCCGAACTGGGCGGCCGGTTCGGCGCCCTCTACCTCGCCGTGTACGGCCTCCTGCTGGTCATCGTGCTGCGGTACGCCCCCGGCGGCGTGGTCGACCTGGCCACCCGCGCGTACCGACGGATCCGACCCGGTCCGACACCACCGGCCATGCCCCCACCACCGGCCCCGGCCACCACCGCGCCCGAGGAGGTGCGCTCGTGACCGCCCTGCTCGAACTCCGCCACGTGGACAAACGCTTCGGAGGCGTACACGCCACCCGCGACGTCAGCTTCACCGTCGACGAGGGCGAGATCCTCGGCGTGATCGGTCCGAACGGCGCCGGCAAGTCCACCCTGTTCGAACTCGTCTCCGGCTTCGTCAACCCGGACTCCGGCGAGATCCTGCACGCCGGCCGACCGATCCACCGCCTGTCCCCGTCCGCGGTGTCCCGCCGGGGCGTGGTCCGAACCTTCCAGAAGCTGCGGCCCTTCCCCGACCTGACCTGCCTCGAGAACGTGATGATCGGTGCGCTGGTCGGCGAGCGGCGAACGTCCCGGGCCCGACAGACGGCCGACGCGGCACTGCACCGGGTCGGCCTGGAACACCGCCGCGACGTGCACGCCCGTGGGCTCTCCACCGGACAGCGCAAGCGACTGGAGGTGGCGCGCGCCCTGGCCACCGGCGCCCGGCTGCTGCTGCTCGACGAGGTCACCGGCGGGGTCGACCCCGGCGCCCGCCAACAACTCGTCGACCTGGTCCGTGGACTCAACGCCGAGGGGGTGAGCATCGTGCTGATCGAGCACGACATGCGGGTGATGGAGTCACTGGCCCACCGGGTGCTGGCCCTGCACCTCGGACGCGTACTCACCCTCGGCCCACCCGCCGACGTGATCGCCGACGAGCGCGTCCGCCAGGCATATCTGGGAGGGCAGGCATGACCACGCCCCTGCTGGAAGCCCGCGACATCACCTCCGGTTTCGGTGACTACCAGGTGCTGTGGGGTGTCGACCTCACCCTCGAGGAACACGGCATCACCGCCATTCTCGGCCCGAACGGCTCCGGAAAATCCACCATGATGGCCGCGCTGTCCGGGGTGCACCGCTCCTGGGGCGGCGAGGTCCTGCTCGCCGGCGAACCGGTGCAACACCTGCCCGCACACCAGCGGGTTCCGCTCGGCATCTGCCACGTGCTCGAACGCCGACGGCTCTTCGGCTATCTCTCGGTACGCGAGAACCTGCTCCTCGGCGCCACCCTCAAGCAGGCGCGCAAACACCGCGTGGCGTCCGAGGAGCACGCGTACTCGCTCTTCCCGATCCTGGCCGAACGCGGCAAGCAACTGGCGCACCAGCTCTCCGGTGGCGAACAACAGATGCTGGCGATCGCCCGGGGTCTGATGGCCCGACCCCGGGTCCTGTTGCTCGACGAACCGCTGCTCGGACTCTCACCGGCCCAGGTCGAAGTGGTCGCGGACGTGATCCGGCGACTGCGCGCCGAGGGCGTGACCATCCTGCTGATCGAGCAGAACGTCCAGCTGGCCCTCGGCGTCGCCGACCGGTGCGTCCTGCTACGCGGCGGTCAGGCCGTGCTCGACGCACCCAGCGCGGACCTCACCGAGGACATCGTCATGTCGGTCTACGTCGGTGGCGACCCGGGCGAGGCCCTGCGCCGCAGCCGGGAAGGAGACACCCATGCCGGACAGCCCTGACCTCATCGACCTCTACCGGCGGATGGTGCTCATCCGCGTCTTCGAGGAGCGCGCGGTGGAGCTGCGCCGCGAGGGCCGCATCCACGGGACGGTGCACCCGTACATCGGACAGGAGGCGGTCGCCACGGGAGTGTGCGCGGCACTCGGCACCGACGACCGGATCGCCTCCACCCACCGCGGACACGGCCACCTGCTGGCCAAGGGCGGCGACCCAGACCGCACCATGGCCGAACTGTTCGGCCGGGTGGGCGGCTACTGCCGAGGTCGCGGCGGATCCATGCACGTCGCCGACGTCGACCTCGGCATTCTCGGCGCGAACGGCATCGTCGCGGCCGGCGTCCCACTCATCCTCGGGTCCGCCTTCGCCGCCACCTACCTCGGCGAGCCACGGGTGTCGGTGGCGTTCTTCGGCGACGGCGCGACCGGGCAGGGCGCGTTGTGGGAGTCGCTGCACCTCTCGGCGACCTGGAAGCTCCCCACCGTCTGGGTGTGCGAGAACAACCAGTACGCCGTACACACCCCGGCCGCCGACGCGCTGCCCACCGAGCGGATCCACGAACTCGTCCCGCCCGCCACCATGCCGTCGGTGCGGGTCGACGGCAACGACGTGGAAGCCGTGCACGCCACGGCGGCCGAGGCGGTCGACCGGGCCCGGTCCGGCCACGGACCGACCTTCATCGAGGCGGTCACCTTCCGCACCACCTGGCACAGCTTCCGGTACGCCAACCAGCCCGACCGCCGCCCTCAGGAGCAGCGGGACGACTGGGCGACCCGAGACCCGATCGTCCTGCTCGGCAACCGGCTACGCGCCGACGGACACGACCTGACGGCCGTCGAGTCCGAGGTCCGGAACCGGATCGAAGAGGCGGTGTCCTTCGCCGACGCCAGCCCGTACCCCGACCCGTCCACCCTGACCGAGGACGTCTTCGCGGAGGTCACCCGATGAGTGCGGCCACCACCTACGACGAGGCCGTCGACCTCGCGGTCCGGCACGAGATGGAACGCGACCCTCGGATCTTCTTCCTCGCCACCGACCCACCGGACGGGCTGGCCGCGCACTTCGGCCCGCAGCGCGTGCGCCAGACACCGATCTCCGAGCCGTCGTTGACCGGCATGTGCGTCGGCGCCGCCATGTGCGGGCTCCGCCCGATCTTCCTGTGGCGCAACGTCACCTTCGGTTTCGGCGCGCTCGACCCGGTCTTCAACCAGGCGGCGAAGCTGCGCTTCATGCTCGGCGGGCAGGTGCGCATCCCCCTGGTGATCCGGGTCAGCTACGGCGCCGGCACCGGCCTGGCCGCACAGCACATGCAGTCGCCGTACGCCATGTTCGCCGCCATGCCGGGCCTCAAGGTGGTCGCGCCGTCCACCGGCGAGGACGCGTACGGCTTGATGCGCACCGCCCTGCTCGACGACAACCCAGTGGTGTTCTTCGAAGGCGTCCGGCTGTCCCCGCAGGCCGCCGACGTCCCCGACACGCTCGGCGAACCCATCCCGTTCGGCGTCGCCCGCACCGCCCGGGCCGGCGACGACGTGACCATCGTGGCCATCGGCCATCAGGTGCACGAGGCGCTGGCCGCCGCCGCCGACCTCGCCGCCGCGGGAATCGACGCCGAGGTGATCGACCCCCGTACCCTCGCGCCGCTGGACACCGCGACGGTCACCGCCTCGGTGCGGCGCACCGGTCGACTCGTCGTGGTGGACGAGGCACCCGCCGCGTGCTCGATCGCATCCGAGATCGTCACGTCGGTCTGCGAGGACCCGGCGGCACTGTCGGCGCTGCGGACACCGCCACGACGGGTCTGCGCGGCGCCGGTGCCGATCCCGTACACCAGACCGTTGGAGCAGGCAGCGGTCCCCTCCGCGCAGCGCATCGCCGACGCCGTCCGGGACCTGATGTGACGACCGTCGTCGTGGTGCACTCGGTGACCCGCCTCGAAGCGCCCGCCGCCGGGGTGATCGCGGTGACCGGCTCGCACGGCGGACTGTTCGCCGCCGTCACCGCAGCCCGGCACCGGGTGGCCGCAGCCGTGTTCAACGACGCCGGGCTCGGCCGGGACCGTGCCGGCGTGTCCGGCCTGGCCTGGCTGGACCGGTACGCCGTACCCGGGATCGCCGTCTCGCACCTGAGCGCGCCGATCGGGGACGGACAGGCGGTCCTGGACACCGGCGTGGTCTCCGTGGTCAACGAGACGGCCGCCGCCCACGGATGCCGGCCCGGCCAGCCCGCCCGCGTCGCCGTGTCCATGGAGTTCGCCGCCCCGTCCGACCTGGACTTCGCCGACGACGTCGAGGAGGCCCGGCACACCCTCGCCCCCGACGTGGTGGGTCTCGACTCCGTCTCCCTGGTCACCCCCGCCGACCGCGACCTGGTGGTGGTGACCGGGTCACACGGTGCACTGCTCGGCGGCGTACCGGCCTCCGCCGTGAAGGTGGACGTCCGCGCCGCCGTCTTCAACGACGCGGGCGGCGGACCGGACGGGCGTGGCACCACCCGGTTACCGGCGCTCGCCGCCCGCGGCATCCCGGCCGTCACGGTCGGCGCCGACACCGCCCGCATCGGTGACGCCCGCTCGACCTACGCCGACGGCATCGTCACCGTCGTCAACGAACCCGCCGCAGCCGCCGGGATACGGCCCGGCATGACCGTTCCACAGGTCGTCTCCCGCGTTCGCCGCCACACCCCGAAAGAGGCGTCATGACCAGCACGATGTCCGGGGGCGAAGCGCTCGCCCGGTCCTTCGCCGCGCACGAGTCCGGCGACATGTTCGGCATGGGCGGCTTCCAACTGCTGCCGTTCTATGCCGCCGTCCGCACGCTCGGCATGCGCCACCACCTGATCAACGACGAACGCACGGGCGCGTTCGCTGCCGACGCCTACGCCCGGATGACCGGCCGTCCGGGCGTGTGTGACGCCACCCTCGGCCCGGGCGCGACCAACCTCGTCACCGCACTGGCGGAGTCGACCAACGCGGGAGTACCGCTGATCGCCGTCACCGGGGACACCCACCGCGGATACAGCGGCCGGCACATGACTCAGGAGACCCAGCAGGTCGAGATCCTGCGCCCGGCGGCCAAGGCACTGCTGCGGGTGGAACAGCCCGAACGGATCCCGGAACTGGTCAGACGGGCCTACACGATCGCCACCTCCGGTCGACCCGGCGCGGTGGTCCTGGACGTGCCCGAGGACGTCTGCCACGCCCAGGTGACGATGCCCGACGACGCCTTCTGGACCGACTCCGAGACGCACCGCGTACCGGCCCGACGCACCCGGCCCGACCAGCACACGCTGGACCGCGCGGTGGCGCTGCTGGCCACCGCCGAACGTCCCGTCCTGCTGGCCGGTGGCGGCATCCATCTCTCCGGTGCACATGAGGCGCTGGCTGCGTTCGTCCGCGCCTGGGGAGTCCCGGTGGCGCACACGATGAGCGGTAAGGGCTCGGTGTCCTGTCTCGACCCGCTGTCGATCGGTCTGTTCGGGCGCTACTCGCGCTTCGCCAACGACCTGATCAAAACCGCCGACCTCGTCGTGGTGGCGGGGTGCAAGCTGGGCGAGATAGCCACCGAGCGGTACGACCTGCTGCCGCCGGCCACCCCGATGATCCACATCGACGTCCTCAGCGAGGACTTCGGACGAACCGCCCGACCCACCGTCGCGCTGTGGGGCGACGCGGCCAGCACCCTGACCGATCTCGCCGCTGCCTCCTCCACCACCACCCGGACCGGCTACCTTGAGGAGATCGACGGGCGGCGCCGGACCTGGCAGGAGCGGACCCGGCCCAGACTGACCACTGACGAGCGTCCGATCAACGTCGCCCGCCTGGTGCACGAACTCAACGGCATGCTGCCCGCCGACGCCGTGCTGATCGCCGACGGCGGGTTCGCCGCCCACTGGACCGGGCTGCTCTACGACACCAAACAGGCCGGGCGCGGGTACGTGGCGGACCGCGGCCTCGCCTCGATCGGCTACGGCGTACCCGGTGCGCTCGGCGCGGCGCTGGCCGTGCCCGACCGCCCGGTGGTGGCGCTCTCCGGCGACGGCGGTCTCAACATGTCCCTCGGTGACCTCGAGACGCTGCGTCGAGCGGACGTCAACGCCACCATCGTGGTGGTGAACAACGCGGCCTCCGGATACGTGAAGGCCCTGCAGCACGTGCTCTTCGACGGCGGCTACCAGTCCTCCGACCTGTCCGAGATCGACTACGGCGCCGTGGCGTCGGCACTCGGCTGCCACGGCGTCCGGATCGAGGATCCGGACGCGTTGGCGCCGGCTCTCACCGAGGCGGTGACCACGCCCGGCCCGAGCGTCGTCGACGTGGTGGTGACCCGGGACCCGGCGAAGATGCTGCCGGGAGTCGACAAGCGGGCCGCCTCGAAGCGCGCCGACGACCGCATCGCCTGACGTCTCGTCGGTGTCCGCGCTGTCGCCTGGACCGTGGAGGCCGGGCTCCTCAGGTAGGCAGCGGGACCCGCACACCGGTCACTGTCGCCGTCGCCCCTGTCGGACACCGACCACCAGCAACCCGATCATCCCCAGCAGGACCACCACCACGACGGCGAGGCCCGGACCCCGGTCGACGGTGAACGTGCCGGTCCGCCCGCCTGTGGTCTCCGCCTGCGCGGCGGCACCGACGGTGGCGGCGGGGTCGATGACACCCCAGCCGTACCGGGGATCCGGCGCCCGTTCCTGACCCAGTTCGGCGCCGTCGACGACGCGGGCGACCACGGCGGCGGCGTCCAGGTCCGGGTGGGCGGAGCGGACCAGCGCGACCAGGCCGGCCACGAACGGCACGGCGAAGTCGGTGCCGCTGGCCTCGACCTCCCCGGTGCCGCCCAGCCCGACACTGGCCACCGCGACGCCGGGCGCGAGCACGTCCACGGCCCGTTTCGGGTACGGGTACGCCGGTTCGTCGTCCGTGCCGACCGCCCCGACGCGCAGCAGACCGTCGTACGGGCCGTCGCCGAGCGCGGAGCCGGCCGGCGGGGCGGCGACCACGAGCACCACGTCGGCGTCGGCCGCGAAGCCGAGCAGGGCGGCGCGGTGCGCCTCGGTCAGAGTCACCTCGGCCGGCACCATCACCACGTCGGCACCTGCGTCGACCGCCAGCCCGACGGCGTCTACCACGTCGTCGCCGGCAGCCTTCCCGTCACGCAACGGGATCCGGACCGGGAGGATCACGGCCCCGGGCGCCATCCCGGTGAAGTGACTTCCCGGGCGTGCCTGTGCTGCGACGATGCCGGCCAGGGCCGTGCCCCGCCCGAGGCAGTCGGTGTCGCCCCGGCCGTCGACGACGTTCACGTCGGCACCGGGGCGGACCCGCCCGGCGAGCGCCGGCACGGTGGCGTCGACGCCGGAGTCGACCACGGCCACGGTCACCCCGTTGCCGGTGCTCCGCTGCCAGGCGACGCTCGGCGCGAGCCGCAGCTGCGCCCACGGCACCGCCATGTCGCTGGTGGTGGCCGCCGAACCGCAACCGTCGCCGGAGGAGCGGCCGTCCGCTCTCGGCGGCGGTGGCGTGGGCGGGGTCGGTACGCGGGTCGGCAGGAGTCCGTGCAGGACCCCGTCGCCGTACGCGTCCCAGGGCAGGACGAGCAACCAGCCGACCCGGAGCGCCGTCGGGTCGGTGAGCACGCCACCGTCCGGCTGGATCCGTCCCTCGTTCAGCGCGACGATCGACAGGTAGCGGTCGCCACTGCCCAGCAGCCGGGTCGAGATGTCCCACAGCGACTCCGGCGCGCCGCTGCCGGTGCCCCGCACGACGTAGTACTTGACGTGGGAACCGGCCGGATTCGGCACCGGTTCGGCCCGGGCCGGGACCGGGGCGCCGAGACACAGCAGGGCGGCGACCAACGGTGCGACGAACCGTCGTGGTGCTCCCAACGATCACACCTCCAGGTCACCCCAGCCGGCCCCGTCACGACTGCCCCGCCGTCTTGCAAGATACCCGGGTCCGTCGCGGCCGTTGACCGATCACCGCGCTCCCACCACCGTGTGAACCAGACGGTGGCGGCGCGCGTAGTGGGTGCGGCAACCCGGGCGCAGCGGGCCGGTGGTCCGGAGTGGATTCCAGTCGGGAAGGGACGGTCGACGATGGGGCTTCGCGTCAGTCGACGCCGTACCGGTGGCCTGGCTGCCGTGGTGCTGGTGTCCGCCCTGGTGGCGCTCGCGACTGCCGGCCCGGCCCGCGCCGCCGCACCTGCGGACACGCCGACACCGGCGACCACGGGGTCCGCCACGACCCGCTACTACGTCGTCGGCGCGACCGATCAGGGCGCACCGGAGTTCCTTTACCAGATCGCGGCACGCACCCTCGGCGACGGCAACCGGTTCCGGGAGATCTTCGACCTCAATCGGGACCGCCTGCAGCCGGACGGTGCGCGGCTCACCGATCCGCTGGTGCTGCGCGAGGGCTGGCTGCTGGAGCTGCCGGCCGACGCCGACGGCCCCGGGGTGACGGTGGGACCACTGCCGGAGGTGACGGAGCCGGCCGGGTCCGTCGGCGAGGCGCCGGCCGCCGGACCGCCGCCGAACGCCCCTGACCCGGACGGTTTCGGCGGCTTCCTGTTCCGGTTGGCGGCGTTCGGCGTCATGGTGATGCTGCTCGCGGTCGTGCTGTGGATGCTGCGGCGTGGGCGGCCGGGAACGAGCCAGGCCGACACCGCTCCGATCGGGGAACCGCCCGCACCACGGATCCGACCGGAGCGCAGCCCGGTGCCCCGACCGCAGGCCACCGGGGCATCCGGTCCGCCGACGGCCGCCGTCGTCGTTCCGGCTGACACCGCAGCGCCGGTCACCGTCTCGGCATCCGCCCCCGACAGGAGAACCGCCGTCCCGCCACCGGTGCCCGCCTCCGTCGGCCTGACCACCGAAGTCGGGCCGAGCCCCGGGCGCACCATTCTCAGACCGGACTCGACGAGCGCCCCGGACCTCACCGACGGCCCGGACACCACCGACGCGCCGGACCGTCCGAGCGGCCCGGCTGTCACGTCGGGCAGCCCGGCCTCCACGGCACCCGGTCCGATCGTCGCGTCGAGCTCACGCGACGGGGGCGACCAGCGGCTCGCCTCGGGCCCGCCGGAATCCGCCGTGCGCCCCCGGCCCGAGAGCGGGACCAGTGGATACACCAAACTGCGCACCGACCTCGACGACGCCTCCACCGCACTGCGGGTCCAGCTCGTCGGTGCGGCCGGCCCCTCCGCCCCGCCCGCGTACGCCTGGTTGGCCGACGACGAGCAACTCACCGGTGCCCGGGTTCCGGTCCGGCTGGGCCACCGCGACGGGTGGGGCCTCTGGGTCGACCTGGCCCGGACCCCGGACGTTCTGACCGTGACGGGTGACCCGGTCGCCTGCCGGCAACGGGCCGCGTCACTGGCCCGGCAACTGCTGGCGGCGGACGTGGACGTGATGGTCGTCGGCGACGCGCTCGGTGCCGACCCGCCGCCCGGCGCCCGATGGTTGGACGAGTTCCCCCTGGACATGCCCGACCCCGGCAGCACAGCGGCCGTCGTGTTCAGCGGCGGGCTGCGCGGCGCACGGTTGCGGGCTGCGCGGCGGATGGCGGCGGACAGCGGTGGCGCAGTGGTGCCGGTGCTCACCGGGGAGGTACTCCGCGCCCGATGGTCGATCGTGGTCGAGGTGCCGACCCCGACCGAACCGGTCGCCCCGACTCAGGCGGACGGCGGCACGGCCGACAGCATCGCCGCCAACGACGCGGCGCCCGACGACCCGGGGACGACCATCCAGCCCTGAGCCGTCGGCCGGAACCTGCGGGTGACCGTCACCCGGGGGTAGGCCCGGGTCGGCAGCACCAGAGCGATCCCGGCGGCCCGCAGGCGCGGGGCCCGCGAGCGCACCAGCGGCAGGCTGTCCAGCCGGTCCGCGGTGGCCGCGACGTCGATCGCCCGCCGCGCGGGCACCCGCAGCTCGACGAGCCAGTGGCCGTCCCGGACACCGGGCTGCTCGCGGTGCAGGGGCAGCCAACCGCCGGGTAGCGCCCGAGCCGTGACGGGCACCAGCGCGTAGCAGCGGCCGAAGCGGGCCCGTGGCCAGCGGTCCGCGTCGTTGGGCAGGCCGACCACCCCGTGCCGGGCCCCGGCACACCGCAACCGGACCGGAACCGGCTCGTCGAACTCCCGCTCCAGCGTGGACACCGAGGCCCGGTCCAGGGAGTACGCGGCGAGCATCCGGACCCGGTCGAGCCGACCGGCCGGCAGCAGGTACGCGTCGGCCTGCGCCAGCAGGTGCTGCAGGTCGGCGGGCACGTGCAGGTCGAGAGAGGTGACCCGGACCGCCCCGCCGGGTGCCACCCGGGCCCGGAACAGGTACCCGCCCCGGCGGCCGGCGGCGGCCTGCGCCAGATCGGGACGACCGATCAGGAACAGCTCCGCAGCCGGTACGCCGTCGGCCAGCACCTCGGCAGGCGACACCGGTGTCGTCACGTACAACTCGACCGGGGCGGTGTTCACCGGCAGCCCGTCCGTCAACCAGCTCACGCCGTACCCGGCGGGGCGTTGCGGATCGGCGGCCAGCACCGGCCGACGACCCGGTCCTGCGTCGGTCGGCACGTCGGCCGGCGTCACGCTGGTGCGAGGGGCCGCCGCCAGACCGGCCATGATGACCTCGGTGGTGGGCAGCAGGCGACCGTCGGCGGTGCTCAGGTAGCGCGGCGGCCCGCCGGACCCGTCGTCCGGCTGATGGTCGTGCCAACGCCCCGGTGCGCCGCCGGCGTCCAGCGCCCGCAGGTCACCGGACTCGGCAAGGATCTCGGCGGTGCCACCGACCGGCGGCGTCCACACCGTCGCACCACTGGCCTCGGCGAGCGCGGCGACTTCGGCGGCCAACCGCACCCGTTCGGCGGGATCAGCCGGCCAGGTCAGCCACAGCCGCAGGTCCCCGCCGTACAACGGCAGGCTGGACAGGGCCGCCGCCAGCGCCGGGCCGGTCAGGATCTCCTGGGTGCCCCGGTAGTCGCCGACCAGGAACCCGGCGGACCGGACCGTGACGGCCACGGTGACCAGATCGGGGTCACCCGGGGCGAGCCGGGCCACCGCCGCCCGCCGGGCGGTGAAATCGGCCCGGGTCGCCAGCGCCAGCCCCCCGGGCAGCGCCAGCACGACGGTCCCCGTCCGGGCCTGCACGGTCCCGTCGACCAGATCGAACCAGCCCGGCAGCGACGACTCCAGGCCGGGCGGCTGAAGCACCGTCCAGTCGACGGGGTCGCCGCTGGCCCGCCCCACGGCGACCGCGTCCCGGGGCGCCTCCGGCTCGTCGGGCAGCCACCGATGGTGGACGTCGGCACCCGCCGGAGTGATCAGCACGTCCTGACCGAGCATGGCGGCGACCTCGCGGAACAGGCTCGCCCGCCGCTCCCCGTCGGCGGTCAGCATCCGCACGTCGTCACCGGCAGCCCCCGACCGGCGTACCAGGTCGGCGATGTCCTTCGCGGTCAGCGCCGGACCGTCCGCCCCCACGGCCGCCAACGCGCCGTCCGGTCGCGGCGCCAACCAGACGTCGAACAGGCCCTCCACTCGGCGGTGCCGGGTCGCGTCGAGGCGACGGATCTGAGGGGGACCGCCGGACGCCGCGCGCGCGATGGGCCGCATATCGTCCATCTATAGCACCGTCGAACGAACCCTGTGGATCACCGACCACACGTGTGGTGAACCGGCCCGGCCCGGCGTGCGTAGTGCAGGCGTCGACGTGAGGTGGACGCACCCGAGTGGAGGAGGCGGTCGGTGACGGCACAGCGGCGTTCGTGGACCCGATGGTGGTGCCGGCTGCTCGTGCTGGCTGTCGTCGCGTCGATGGTCGCACCGCATCGGGCGGTCGCCGCCCCGGTGGAGACCTATGCCAAGTACTACGTCGTGACCTCGTCCTACCAGGGCGAACCGGAACGACTGTCAGTGATCACACAGCGGTTCCTGGGCACCACCGCACGGACCACCGACGTCCTGCACCTCAACGCCGGCCGGGTACAACCCGACGGCGGTCGGCTCACCGACCCGGACAAGCTGCGGGCGGGCTGGATCATCGTGCTGCCGTGGGACGCCTACGGCGAGGGAGTCCGCTACGGCATGCTCTCCTCGGTCGGCGCCCCCACCACACCGACCCCGGGCAGCCGACCGGCGACCACCCCGAGCCCGGCACGCTCCCAGGCGCCCGGCACCGGCCGCTGCGCGGTCACCGCCGGCCCCCAGACCGGCTCGGACTGGGCACAGCAGGAGTTGGCGGCCGAGCAGGCGTGGAAACTCACCGAGGGCGGCGGTGTCCTGGTCGCGGTGATCGACTCCGGGGTGGACGGCAGCCGTGCCCCGCTCGGCGGGCGGGTCACCACCGGGGTCGACATCGTCGCCGGTGACGAGCGTGGCGACGTCGACTGTCTCGGATCGGGCACCGCGATGGCCGGCATCATCGCGGCCCGCGACGACGCAGACGGCTCCGGCGGCGGCGTCGCCCCGGCCTCGGCCGTGCTGCCGGTGCGGGTGGTGACGACGACCCCGCAGTCACGGGCCGCCGACGTCGCCACCGGCATCGAGGTCGCCGTCTCCGCCGGCAGCACCGTGATCGCCCTCGGCGGCTACGTCGACCCGGCCGCCCCGGAGGTGGCCGAGGCGATCCGTACCGCGCTCGCGCACGACGTGGTGGTCGTGGCCGGCGCGTCGACCGACACCGGCGCCGCGACCGGCCCCGACGACGCGGACGGGCTGCTGCGGGTGGCCGGCGTCGGGGCCGACGGCCAGTTGGCCGCCGACTACCGCAGCGGTGGGGTCGACCTGGTCGCCCCCGGTATCGACATCGCCACCCTGGTCGCCGGTAGGGACGGGACGCGGGCCAGCAGCGGCACCCAGTACGCGGTCGCGTTCGTGGCCGGGGCCGCGGCGCTGGTCCGGGCGGCACTGCCCAACCTCGACGCGGCGGCGGTGACCCACCGGCTGCGGGTCACCGCGAACCCGGCCGCCTCGCGCGTCCCGGACCCGCTGACCGGCTTCGGCATGGTCGACGCCGGCGCCGCCGTGACCGCGACCCTTCCCGAGGAGGAACGGCACGAAGGGCTCGCCACCCTCGCCGACGACGCGACCCCCGGCCCGGCAGCGGTCGCCGCGCTGGTGGTGCTCCTGCTGGCCGCAGCCGCCGGAGGTCTGGCCTGGTGGTCACGGCGGGCCCGCAACCGGTCTGCCGACCCGCCCCCGGGTGACGGGCCCGGCCACGACGACCCGCACCGGCACGACGACGACCCGACGGCCCGACCGCCGAGGTCGCCGGCCGACCGGACCGGCTGAGAGGAGACGGCGGTGCCCGTCGGACGAACGGTCTCCCGAGCTGCGCTCGGCACGTGTGTCGTGGTCACGGCGCTGGCCGTACCGGCGGCTCCCGCCCAGTCCCGCCAGAACGAGCCGCCGGCCCTGCCGACGGTGACCGACGGCTGCGTCGGTGCGTCGCCGGTCACCGCCACCGGGATGCCGTGGGCGGTGGCCCGACTGGGTCCGTCGGCGGCCTGGCCGCTGACCCGCGGCGCCGGGGTGACCGTGGCCGTGGTCGACAGCGGGGTCAGCGCCACCGCGCCGGCCCTGCGGGGAGCGGTGACGGCCGGCCGGGACGTGACCGACGCCGGTCGGGCCGACCGGGACTGCCTCGGCCGGGGCACCACGTTGGCCGGCATCGTCGCCGCCCGCCCGGTCAGCGGCACCGCAGTGGTCGGGATCGCCCCGGCGGCGACGGTGCTGCCGATCCGGATCACCGGTCGCGACGGGCGGGTGCCGCCGACCGGGCTCGCCGACGGGATCCGGGCCGCGACCACCCTCGGCGCCGACGTGATCCTGGTCGGCACCGGCCGGCCCGGCACCGACGACCGGCTCGCCTCGGCGGTCGCCGAGGCCGTCGCCCGCGACATCGTGGTGGTCGCCGCCGTCGACGACCGGAGCGCGCCGCCGTCGGCCACCGCCGCACCGCCCTGGTATCCGGCCGCGTTCCCGCAGGTCCTGGCCGTCGGCGGGATCGACCCGGACGGCGTACCGACCGAGGACAGCCCGCCGTCCGCCAGCGTCGACCTGGTGGCACCCGCCACCGGCGCGGTCAGCGTCGCACCCGCCGGCCCCGGCCACTACCGGGTGGGCGGACCCGCCGTCGCCGCCGCGTACGTCGCCGGGGCCGCCGCGCTGGTGCGGTCGTACCGGCCGGAGCTGACCCAGGCGCAGGTCCGCGACCGGCTGCGACTGACCGCCGAACCACCGTCGGCACCGGGCGACCCCCGGCTGGGCGCCGGCACCGTCGACCCGTACGCGGCGGTCACCACGATCGACCCGACACTGGCCGACACCCCGACCCGCGAACCGGTACCACCCGCCGTCCTGGCCTCGGTCCCGGCGCCCGATCCGGCGGTCCGTCGCGCCGCCGTGGCGACCACCCTGCTGCTCCTGTCGACCGCCGTGGCACTGCTCTCGATCGCGGTCCTGCGGCGCGGCCGACGCCGCCGGTGGAACCCGCGCTGACCACGGATCATCCGGCGGCAGCGGCCACCGCCCCGGCCGGCGGCGACAGCTCCGGCGGCGGCGTCCACGCGGTCTGGATCAGTCGATGCCCCCGGCGGGTGCAGAGCAGCGCCCGCCCCGGCGGCAGGATGCGCGGCTTGGTGTTGCCGAGCAGCGGCCCCTCCGACGGCGGACAGGACAGCGCCAGGTCAGGGCTGTTCGTCTCCTGCAGACGGCGGATCAGCGGATCCATCGACATCCGCATCACCCCGGCCGCACCTCGGGTCAGGACCAGGTGGAAGCCGATGTCGGTGCCCTGCGGCAGGAACGGGATCAGTGGTGCGAGCGGGCTGTCGTGCCCGGCGAGCAGGTCGTAGTCGTCGACCAGGACGAACAGTCGAGGCCCGGTCCACCAGTCCCGGCGACGCAGTTGCTCCGGCGTGACGTCGGTGCCCGGCATTCGGCTGCGCAGCCCCTCGACCGCACTGGCCACCGTCTCCTTCGTGGCTCCCGGCGACACCGAGTACCCGAGCCGGTAGGGGGCGGGCACGGAGTCGAACAGCCGACGACGGTAGTCCACCACCATGATCCGGGCCTCCTTCGGCGTGAACCGCCGGGTCACCCCGTCGACCAGCAGGCGCAGCAGACTGGTCTTGCCGCTCTCCGTGTCGCCCAGGGCGGTCAGGTGCGGCACCTCCTCGAAGTTGTGCCAGACCGGCTGCATCCGCTCCTCGTCGATGCCGAGGGCCACCCGCAGGTCGCCGTCCGGCGGCGGCAGCTCGGTGGCCGGCAGCAGGGCCGGCAGCGTACGCACCGGCGGCGCGGGCGGCCCGGCCCAGAAGTCCCGCACCGACGCGGTCAGGTCGCGGGCCCCCTCGGCCACGCTGTCCGCGTCACCGCAACCGTCGATGCGCGGGAGCCCGCCGAGGAAGTGCATCTTCTGCGCGGTCAGCCCCCGACCGGGCAGGTGCGGCACCGTGGCCGCCAACCGCAGGTCGATGGCGGAGTCGACGGCATCACCGAGACGCAGCTCCAACCGGGTGCCGAGCTGGTCCCGCATGCCGTGGTGCACCTCGGACCAGCGGGCGGCGGTGAGCAGCACGTGCACCCCGAAGTTCAGCCCCCGCGCGACGATCTGCCGGATCGCGGTGTCCGCGGCCTCGAACTCCTGCCGCAACGTGAACCAGCCGTCGACCACCAGGAACACGTCACCGTACGGGTCGTCGGTGATCGTGCCCTCGGCCCGCGCCCGCCGGTAGGTCGCCATCGAGTCGACGCCGAGACTGCCGAAACGCCGCTCCCGCTCGGTGACCAGGGCGCCGATCTCCGCGACGATCCGGCTCACCCGGTCGATCTCCAACCGGCCGGCGACACTGCCCACGTGCGGCAGGTCGGCGATCGTCGACAGCGTGCCCCCACCGAAGTCCAGACAGTAGAACTGCACCTGCGCCGGACTGTGGGTCAACGCCAACGCGCAGATCACCGTACGCAGCAACGTGCTCTTGCCGCTCTGCGGACCACCGGCGATGCCCACGTGCCCACCGATGCCGGCCAGGTCCACCACCATCAGCTCACGGACCTGCTCGAACGGTTTGTCCACGAACCCCACCGGCACCGCCAGACGCCCGGCACCGGGCCAGTCCGCGGCCCGCAACCCGGCCTGCGGATCCGGGGCCAGCGCCGGCAGCAACTGATCCAGGGTCGGGGCGGCGGCGAGCGGTGGCAGCCACACCTGATGTGCCGGCGGCCCCTGATCGGTGAGCTGGGAGACCACGACCGACAACACGCTCGGCGCCGCCACGTCCGCCACGTCCGGCGTGACCTCCGCCGCCGAGGGCACCTCCACCGGAGTGCGGTACGGCACGTGCTCCAACAGATACGGCACCAACTGCCGCTGCACCACGTCCTGCCGGGACCGCACGGCCCTGGGCCGGTGCGCGCCGGAGACGTACGCGGCCTTGAACCGGATCAGCGTCGACACGTCGGTCCGCAGGTAACCGTTGCCGGGCTGACTGGGCAACTCGTGCGCGTCCGGCACACCGATCACCGACCGCGACTCCATCGACGAGAACGTCCGCAGTCCGATCCGGTACGACAGGTGCGACTCCAACTGCGCGATCCGACCGTCGTCGAGGCGCTGACTGGCCAACAGCAGATGCACCGCGAGTGACCGCCCCAACCGGCCGATCATGACGAACAGGTCGATGAAGTCACGGTGTGCGGCGAGCAGTTCGCTGAACTCGTCGACCACGACGAACAACGTGGGCAACGGATCCAGCGGAGCTCCCTGGGCGCGGGCACGTTCGTAGTCCAGCGCCGAACTGTAGCCACCGGCCTGCCGCAGCAGCTCCTGCCGGCGGACCAGCTCCCCGTGCAGGGCGTCACGCATCCGGCTCACCAGCGCCGCCTCGTCGGCCAGGTTGGTGATCACCGCCGAGGTGTGCGGCAACCGGTCCAGCCCCAGGAACGTGGCACCGCCCTTGAAGTCCACCAGGATCAGGTTCAACGTCTCACTGGAGTGCGTCGCCGCGAGTGCCAGCACGAGAGTACGCAGCAGCTCGCTCTTGCCCGAGCCGGTCGCCCCGATCAACATGCCGTGCGGGCCCATCCCGCCCAGCGCCGACTCCTTGAGGTCCAACTCCACCGGCGCGCCGTCGGAGTCGACGCCGATCGGCACCCGCAGCCGGTCGGTCGCCGACCGGGGTGCCCAGGCGGCGTCCAGGTCCAGCCGGCTCAGGTCGGCGACCCCGAGCAGCGCCCCCAGGTCGAAGTCGGAGTCGAGCGCCTCGGCGGCGGGCTCGGCGGCGACACCGAGCCGGTACGGCGACAGGATCCGCGCCACCGCCCGGGCCCGGGCGACACTGAGCCGGTCGGCGTGGGCCAACGGCGACCGCTTCTCGCGACCGACCGCGTCGTGCCGCACCATCTCCAGCCGGTCCTCGACCAGGTCGAGCCAGAGCAGATGCCGGGGCGTACTGGCCGGCGCGGTGCCGATGTCGACCAGCACCGCGTTGCGGTACCCGCCGGAGGCCATCCGGGCCCCGGTCGGGATCCGCCCACCGTCACACACGACCAGCACGTACGGCTCGTCGCGACTCGGCGTGGCACCCTGCTCGTAGCGCGGCCGGGCGAGGAAACCCTCACCGAGCAGCCGCTCCACCCCCTCGATGCTCTCCGCGACCAGCCGCGTGGGCCCGGCCGCGTCCTGCTCGACCGGATGCTGGACGTGCGGCAGCCACTTCGCCCACTCCCAGTCGGCGGCACCCTCACCACCCAGACACAACGCGAGCACCACCTCCTCGGGCGCGTGCAGTGTCACCAACTGAGTGATCATCGCGCGCAGCACCGCACGGACACCGTCGGCGTCACCGGTGAACCGGATCAGCGCGAAACCACGCAGGAACACCGCGACCGGCTGGCCCTCAAGCGTGCTGTACGCCTTGATGAAGCGGCGCAGCGACTTCGCCGACAACGGCTCCAGATCCTCGATCGGCTTGGTCTGCAACGGCACGATCGGGGTGGCCAACCGCGCTCGGCCGGTGCCCAACCGCACCTCCAGGAAGTCCGGATGGCTGGCCCGCCGCTCCCACCGCCGCGACGTCATCGCCACCGACCACAGCGCACCCGGGTCGGGATGCCGCCAGGCACCCGCGTCGCGCTGCTGCGCCACGGTGCGTCGCACCCGGCGGCGGTTCTGCGCCAGGTACCGCAGATAGTCGCGGCGGTCGCCGCCGAGCCGACGTTTGCGCTCACCGCCGGAACTCATCATCAGGCCGATCAGCATCCCGCCCATCGCGACCACCATCAGACCGATCATCACCCAGGTCATCGCGCCCCGGCCGCCACCGACGAACATCAGCATCATGACGCCGGACATCACCATCATCGGCATGATCGTCATGACCTGACGCAACCCACCGGACTGCGTCTCGGGCAGCTCGGGCGGCTCCTGGAGACTGATCTCGCCCGCCGGCATCTCCGGGCCGTTACGCCGCGCCGGTCGCCGGAACACCACTGTGGTCACGGTCCGCCCTCCCGTCCCTGCTGCGGACCGCCCGACCGACCGCCCGCGCGCTCCTACTACGCACCGATCCGGGCGACGGGTCAGAAAAAAAATTCCGCACCCGCGTTGAACCGCCTCGAAGACGGCCCGTAGAGAGGGCATGACCATCGCCGTTGGTGAGCAGATGTGCCGACTGGTCGTCTGCGGACCGGACCGGCAGATCGAGCTGGCCGTACCCGCCCAGGTGCTGGTCGCCGACCTGCTGCCGGCGCTGCTGCACCACCTCGGCGAGGACCTGGCAAACACCGGTCTGCTGCACGGCGGCTGGGTGCTGCAGCGCCTCGGCGCACCACCGTTCGACGAGGACGGCACCGTCGCCTCCCTCGGCCTCCGCGACGGCGATACAGTGCACCTGCGCCCGCGCGCCGAACAGATCCCGCCGGTCGACTTCGACGACCTGATCGACGGCGTGGCCACCGGCGCCCGCGCCCGGTCCGGCCTGTGGCAACCGCAGATGGTGCGCTGGGCGGCGCTCGGCGTACTCGGGGTGCTGCTCGGCACCGGCGTCGCCGTGCTGGCGGCACCCGGCCCACCCGTATCCCGCCTGCTCTGCGCGGCCGGGCTCGCCCTGGGCTGCCTGGCTGCCGCGTTCGCGCTCACCCGCGCCGTCGGTGACCGGGCCGCCGGCACGGTGTTCCTGGTCGCCGCCGTCGCACACGCCGGCCTCGCCGGACTGCTGGTGCCGGAGGTCGGCCGCCCCGACGCCACCCTGACGGTGGACGGCCCCCGGCTCGTCGTCGCGGCGACCGCCGTGTTCACCACCGCCGCCCTCGGCCGGATTCTGCTCGGCCGGGCCGGTCCACTCTTCGCCGCTGTCCTCACCGCAGCCCTGTTCACCGCCGCCGGCGCCGCACTCGCCGCGTTCGTCCCGATGACCACCGTCCGGGCCGCCGCCGTCGTCGCGGTCGCCGCCACCATCGCCGGTACGGCCGTCCCGCTTCTCGCGTTCCGTCTGGCCGGACTGCACCTCGAACCGCTGCCCGTGCAGCCCGAGCACCTGCAGGACGGCATCGACCCGGAGCCGAGCGAACCGTTGCTGGCCCGCACCGTCACCGCCGACCGCTACATGACCGCGCTGCACACCGGCCTGGCCGCCGTCACGCTCGGCGCCCTGACGCTGGTCGGCGCCGCCGACGGCTGGGCGGCACCGACCCTGGTCGTCCTCGTCGCCGCCGTACGGCTGCTCGCCGCCCGCCCGATGACCAGCGCGTGGCACCGGTTCGCACTGTGCGGACCAGCCGTGGTGGGACTGGCCACGGTCCTGCTGCACGTGAGCACCACCGGCACCGGCTGGCCGCGCCTGCTGGTGCCGGCCGTCCTGGTGCCGATCGGCGCGGCACTGCTGGTCACCACCGCCCGAACCCTGCCCGGTCGACGGCTCATGCCGTACTGGGGACGCATCGGCGACCTGACCCACACCCTGGCGATGGTCGCGGTCTTCCCGGTCCTGCTCGCCGTCCTGGACGTCTACGCCTTCGCCCGGGCGTTGGGCGGCTGAGGGCCGTGCAGTCACGTCGGGACCAGGTGCAGGCCCAGTCGTACGTGCTGGGTCGACTCACCGGTGCGCTGGTGGCGGGGGAGCCGGAGACACCGGAGAACCCGCACCGTCGCATCCTGGTCGGCAGCCTCGCCGGACTGCTGGTCGCCGCCCTGGTCGTCGCCGGCTTCGCGGTCTACGGATTCCTTCGCCCCGGTGGCGCCGACAGTTGGCGACAGCCACGACATCTCGTCGTCGAGAAGGAGACCGGCAGCCGGTACGTCCTCGTCGACGGCACGCTGCGCCCGGTGCTCAACTACACCTCAGCCCGGCTGATCTTCGGTGCCGCTCCCAAGGTCGTCTCGGTCTCCGGCCGCTCACTGGCCGACGTGCCACGAGGCCGCCCGCTCGGCATCGTCGGCGCCCCCGACGCCCTGCCCGCACCCGGAGCGCTCAAGGGCACCGCCTGGCACGTCTGTGCACCGGCCACCCGGGACGGCGCGGGCACCCAGGCCACCACGACCACCCTGGCGGTCGACCGGTCGACGACCGACACCCTGCTCCCCGCGGACCAGGCGATGGTCGCCCGCGTCGCGGCCGGTCCGACGTTCCTGGTCTGGCAGGGGCGCCGCTTCGCGTTGACCCGCGACTGGCTGAGCCGGGCCTTCGGCTACGACGGCGTACCCGTCCTGGTCGAGCCCGGCTGGCTGGAGCAACTGCCGGTCGGCCCGGACCTCGCGCCGGTGCCCGTACCCGACCGGGGTCGACCGGGACCGGAGGTGGACGGCCGTCCCACCCGCATCGGTCAACTCTTCGTGGTCCGCGTCGCCGGCCTGCCCGAACGTCACTACCTGCTGCACCGCGACGGGCTCAGCCAACTCGGCCCACTGGCCCACGGCCTGGTGGAGAGCGACCCGGACACGGCCCGGGCGTACCGGCCCGCGCCGGTGGCACCGACCGCGATGAGCCCCGCCGCGCTGGCCCGGTTGCCGGTCTCCGCCCAGCCGACCGTCCCCGCCGACCTGCCACCCACCCCGCCGACCCGGGCCGATGCCGGGCCGGGCCGGGTCTGGTGCGTGCAACACACCGACGGTGGCGGCATCGGGGTGACGTCACGACCACCCCTGACCGCACCGGCCGCCCGCACCGTCGACGGCACCGGGGTCACCCGCACCGCCCAGACGGCCGGTGCGGTGTCGATCGCCCCCGGGGTCGGCGGTCTGGTCCGGCTCGGTCGCCCCGGTCAGCTTCCCGGCACCGGCTACTTCCTGGTCACCGATGCCGGGATCAAGTACCCGCTCGCCGACCCGTCCGTCGCCGAGGTCCTCGGCTACCGCCCGGACGGCGCGGCGACGGTGACCAGACCCCTGTTGGACCTGCTGCCGACCGGACCGCTGCTCGCCCCCGAGCTGGCCCGCAGATGACCGGCGCCGCGACCGCGACGGCCGGACGGACCGGACACCCGACACGAAGGAGAGCGAGATGCCCGCACAGAACGAAGTAGACGAACAGACCATCCGCCAACTGCTGTCGGCGTTCGAGGTGGCGATGGCCAACTGCAACGCCGCCGACGCCAGCGTCGACGCGGTCAACTCGTCGATGCAGTGGCACGGCGAGGCCCGCACCCTCTACGGACAGGAGCTGTCCAACTGGCGTGGCGGCCTCAACCAGGTCCGCAACGGCCTGGAGATGCTGCGGACCGCGATGGGCCAGTACCTCCAGGCGACCAGCAACGCCGAGCTGGAGACCTCCTCGCACTCCCGCTGGTACCAGGGCGACTGATCGCCCCCCACGACGAAAGGAATCCCCGATGGCCACCTACGGACTCAACCCCGACGGACTGCTCGGCAGCGGCGAGGAGTTGCGCGGCGTCACCCGGTCGATCGACAACGCCCTCGACGAGCTGAACGCCGTCGTCAACCGGTTCATCACGATGAACCTCGGCGGTGCCGCCGAGTCGTACCGGGCGGCGCAGACCGTCTGGGAGGGCGGGATGACGACGATGAACAACTCGCTCGGCTCCGGTGCCGTCGCCATCGACCGGATCCGCGAGACGTACCAGGTCGCGGACGCACAGGGCGCGGCCCTGTTCCAGGGCAACCTCTGAACGGGGTACGAGAATGCCGATCCACGTCGACGACGGGATGCTCAACGACTTCGTCGCCGTCAACATGACCCTGGCCACGCAGGCGCCCGGTGCTGCCCAGGGCCCGATCAACAACCTGGTCATCCGTCCCGGACACGAGAACTTCGTGGTCGGGCAGACCCTCGCCAACCTGATCCGCACCAACGGCTCCGCGATCCAGGCCCGGCTGGACGAGATCGGCACGCTGTCCGCCACCCGAGGGCAGCAGTTGCGGGCGTTCATGGCGCTCACCGACGGTGCCGAGACGCTCAACGAGATGTCGGCCGCCGAGTTCGGCAGCCGACTGCCGGCCTTCTGACCACCCTCGGGCCCGGGCACGACCTGCGCCAACGGAAGGAGCAACATGACCCAGCCTGGTGACGCGTTCACCGGCAGCCGGTCCATGGAGTGGATGCCGGCGTTGCGGGATGTGCTCGGGTCCGAGGAACAGGCGGACCCGGGGGTCGCGGCCCGCAACACCTGGATCCAGCTCGACACCTCGTTCTGGCAGGTGACCGAGAACGGCAACCAGAGCCCGTGGAACCACTGGATGCCCGGTGACCAGGAGGGCTGGAACCGGATCACCCTCTATCGCAAACGCCGGCACGGCGGCCGGGACTCCCGGATGTACTTCCAGCTCATCCGGGGCTGGGTCACCTTCTTCGAGGGCGGCGACGACTCCCCGGCCAGCCATTCGCAGCGGACGGTGAACGCCAGCGGTCCGATCGTCTCCGGCATCCGCGCCAACCAGTTCCTGGACGCCCAGACCTTCTCCGACGCCGCCCACCTCTACTGGCAGGTGACGGACTGGCTGATGAACGGCGGCCAACCGGCCGTCCGGGCCGTGGTCGACCGGATCGACCAGGACCGGGCCGGCTTCGACGGCACGGCCGCCGACGCGTTCGTCTTCGCCATGGCCGACATGGCCCGGACCATGCTCTATCTCAAGGAGAACATCACCGAACAGGGCGACTGGGTCCAACTACTCAACGACAACAGCACCGCGATCGGCACCTTCAAGACCGCGATGGAGAACGCCTGGAACGCGTTCGTCGCCTACCGCTACCACGACCCGAACTGGCTGGTGTGGGAGGTGCTGCGCGCCATGGAGCGCCAGGTCGACGAGCACGACGCGCGGACGAGCAGCGGGACCTGGACGGCCGGGCCCGAACAGCCGTGGACGTTCTCGTTCCCGGACCAGGGCCTCGGCACGTACGACCTGATGAGCAACGACGGCTGGAACCAACTGAACGATGCGATGAAGTCGACCTGGGTCAGCAACCTGGAGGCGTTGAACCTCGCCTCGGTCAACGCCACCCAGGCGCTCATCACCAGCTTCAACCTGACGATCCAGGCGATGCGGCGCGGGGTCTTCCCGCTGTACCGGGGCGTCTACTACTCGCCGCAGGACGACAACCCGTTCGGCAACGGTCCGAACAACCCGTTCGGCAACGGGCCGGGCGGGGGCGGCTCCGGCGGCTCCGACTTCGGCGGTGGTCCTGGCGGTGACGAGTTCGGCGGCGCGAACATCGGCGGTGGCGGGAACGACGGCGGCTCCGGTGGGGCGGAGTTCGGGGGCGGTGGCGGCGGCTCGGGCGGTGCGGAGTTCGGTGGCGGTGGCTCGGGCGGCGCCGACTTCGGCGGTGGTCCGGGTGGTGAGGGCTTCGGCGGCGCGAACATCGGCGGCGGTCCGGGAGGTTCCGGTTCCAGCGGATCCTTCGACCCGTCCGGCCTCGGTGCGGGGGGATCCGGCGGCGGTTCGGGCGGAGCGTTCGGCGACGGTGGCGCGAGTGGGGGGTCCACCGGCGGGCCGTCCGCCGGTGGATTCGACCCGTCCGGACTTGGCGGCGGCGGATCCAGCGGCACTGTCGGCCTCGACGGGCTGGGCGGTGGTACCGGTGGTGTCGGCAGCGGCGGCGCGGTCGGCCCCGGCACCCTCCTGCCGGGCCTGGGCGGTGGTGTCGTCGGTGGTGCGCCCGGTGGCGGGACGTCCGGCGGCGGTTCCCGGCCCGGTTCCGGTGGTAGCGGCGGCCTGGGCGGCCTCACCCCGCCGAATCCGTCCGGCGGTGACTCGGGTGTCGTCGGCGGGCCGGGCCGTGACGGCTCGGCGTCGGGCGGCGTGTCGACCGGCGGTAGCGGCGGCCTGGGTGGCCTGACGCCGCCGCCCACGTCATACCCCTCGGTCGTCGACCCGGGGGCGGTCGGCGGTGTGGGCTCCGGTGGCTTCGACTCCGGCGGCTCCTCGGCCGGCCTCAACGGCGGTGCCGTCATCGGTCCGATCGGCGAACCACCGCCCGGCTACGTGGCGGGTTCGGCGCTACCCGGCTTCGCCGGTGTGGCCGGCAACGGCACCGGCGCGGTCACCAGTGGCGGGTTCCTGGCCGGTGTGCCGTTCGGATCCCCCGGGGCGGCCGGTGCCACCGGCGTCGGCACACCCGGCATGGGCGGCATGGGCGGCTTCCCGATGATGCCGCCCATGGGTGGCATGGGACAGGGCGGCGGCCGCGACACCGACAAGGACCGCGAACGGAGCACCTGGCTCGCGGAGGAGGAAGAGGTGTGGGGCACCGATCCCGACTGCGCACCGGCCGTGATCGGTCGCGACGACCTCGACGAGGCGGACTCCGGTGAGGGTGTGCGTCCCGGCCGGTCGAACGTGCCGTCGCGTGGCCCGGGATCGCCGTACGGCCCGACGCACCGGGACACCACCCGGCGCCGGAACTAGGAGGAGGTAACGACATGCCCGGTCCGATGCAGGACCAGATCGAGCAGGCGTACGCCGAACTGGCCGCCAGCCAGGCGGCGATCGCCGACGTGCAGTCCCGTCTGGACGGCTCCGAGACGAGCGTGACGTCGAAGAACCGGGTCATCACGGTCACCGTCAACAGCCGTGGCGATCTCGTCGACATCCGGTTCCTGAGCCGGTCGTACCGCAGCATGCCGTCGGCCGAGCTGGCGACCCTGCTCGTCGACACCATCGGAGCGGCCCGACAGCAGGCCCAGGCAGCCGTCGCCACCGCGTTCGCCGCAGTCCTGCCGCCCGGGATGCCGGTCCTCGACATGATCAACGGCGAGGCCGACTTCGAGTCGATGATGCGCGACGCGATCCGGCTGGTGAACGACCCGTGGCCCGGCGCCGATCCGCCCCCGTCCCGGCCGACCGGGGCAGCGGCGGCAGACAGCGGTGACGGCACCGGGAGCCGACCGTGAGCGCCCCGCTGTCGGCGGACACGGACCGGCTGCGCCAGGAGGCGTTCGCCGCCTACTTCGCCCACATGCAGGCGGTCGTCGAGACGTTCGAGGGTGAGGTGGGTGCGAACACCCCGGTCGTGCTCAGCGTCCGCGGCGAGGTCGACGAGGCGGTCGCCGCCGACCTGGACCGCGAGTTGCCGCTGGCGAGGTACGTGCTGACCGGCCTGCGGGAGCTGGCGGTCGGCGACGGCAGCCGCGTGGCGGATCTGGCCGCGTTGCTGGCCAGGTACGAGGCGGAGAACGGGGACACGGCGACCGGCTGGTCCGGCAACGGTCCGGTGCGTACCTGACGGTGCCGGACCGGGGGAGGTGAGCGGAGATGGGAATCGAGGCGTCGGACGACCTGGCCGGTTTTCTCAAGTGGATCTCGGGGGAGGACTTCCCCGGGACCGACGAGGATCGCTTGTTCGGGCTCTCCCGCGCCTACAGCGGCGCGGCTGACGGGGTCGACTCCGCCCTTCCGCTCCTGGTGGACGCCGTCCGCTCCATCCGACGCGGTGTGTCCGGCCGGGCCGACGAGGCGTTCGTCGAGTCGATGCAGGGGTACGTCCGCAATCCCGGCTACCTCGCCGCCGCCGCCGAGCAGTTGCGTGACCTCGGCGCCAAGAGCCGCGCCTCGGGCACCCAGGTCCAGTACGTCAAGATGATGATCATCGGCGCGTTGATCCAGCTGATGATCGACTTCATCGTCGCCCTCGCCTTCTCGTTCTTCAACCCGGGCGCGGCCCTGAACTGGCTGGCCGCCCGGGTCGCCGTGTTCCGCTTCCTGGTCCGTACGCTGCTCGGCCGGCTGATCCAGATGGTCGCCGTCAACCAGGTGGTCGGCATCGGCCTTCAGGTGCTGATGGACGCCATCGTCCAGCGGCTGCAACTGTCGATGGGCACCCGCGACCGCTGGGACGGCAAGCTGACCCGCGACGCCGCAGCGGTCGGTGCGCTCGGTGGCGCGGTCTCCACCTTCCTCGGTCCGGCGATCAACCTCCTGGCCCGGCGGCTCGGTGGCCCCGGTGCGCGAGCACTGACCGACGCCGGTGCCGACTCGGTGCCTCCGCCAAGCAATACGTTCCGCCAGGCGCTGACCACACCCGAACCCAGGCCGACCGGGCGTCAGGCCACTGCCGACGCGGCCGGTGAGATGGCCTCCGAGGCCGCCGTCGAATACCTGACCGAGGGACTCTACGGGGTGATGACCGGCCAGGGATGGAACGTCGGTGGTGCGGCGGCGGTGTCCGGTGCGGTGTCCGGTGCGGCCAGCGCCGCCGGCACGAACATCGGCGACGCGATCCGGCCGGACCCCGACGGCAGTACCCGCGACGCCGAGCCCGACGACCCGGGGCCCCCTCGCACGACGCCGACACCGGATCCCACCTCGAAGTCCTCGTCCCCACCGCCTGATGGCCCCCCGCCGCCCATCGACGGCCCGTCGTCGGCGGACACTCCGCCACCACCCGGCCCGGACGGGGCCGGCGCCCCCGCCGCCCCCGACGGCACCGGCGCGCCCGCCGTGGTCGGTGCGTCCGGAGGCCCCTCCGACGGCAGATCCACCACGTCCACCGGGCCGGACCGAGCCGCCGCATCCGGTACGCCCGGAGGGGGGGATGCCGACCGGTCAGGATCACCACCGTCGGACGGCACCGGGGTCGGCACCGGACACCAGGTCGACCCGACGGGGCCGTACCCGCCCGGCGGACTGGTAGCGGCGGGCGGACCGGTAGCAGCGGGTGCCGTCACCGGCAACGGTGTCGCGAGCGCCCCGACCACCACCGGCGGGAACGGGGGAAACGGCACCGTTGACCCGTCGAGTACCGGCGCAGCCCCGTCGAACGACGCCCGGCCATCGGCGGTTCCGGCGGCAGCCGTCACCACGTCGGGCGGGCCGTTCGTCGCGCCACCGGCACCGTCTGCCGCGCCGGTGCCCCCAGCGCCCGCCGCACCCTCGATGGGCGGCCAGGGGGCCGCGACCCCCACCCCGGTCACCACACCCAACGCCGCAACCACGCCCGTCTCCAGCACCGGCGCGTCCCCGGCGAGCACGCCCCCGAACGGCGGCGGATCGACCGCCGGCCCCACCACGAACGGTGGGCCGTCGCCCACACGTCCCGCCGCCCCCACGCCGGTGCCGTCGGCGGCGACCACCACGATCACCCCGGCCGGTACCACGGTCTCGTCCACCGGCCCGGCACCCACCGGGTCATCCGGTACGCCGTCGAACGCTCCGGTGCCGGTCCGGCCGGCAACCGTGGCGGGCACGGTCGCCACCCCCGTGCCGTCACCGGCGTCGTCCCTGACCACCTCCACCGCCGCGCCGACGCCGGTGCCGTCCGCCTCGACGGACGCCACCCCGACGGACACCACCCCGCAGACGAACGGTGGACCGCGTGGGGACCTCCGCGCGCGGGACGCCGAGTCGGGAACCGAGGCAACGCCGCGAACCGACCCCCGACCGGACGCCACGGTCGTCCAGCGTGACTACCCGTGGCTTCCCGGGATCAACCCGCTCCGGCGTCGCAAGGGCGAGTTCGGCACCAACTGCGTACTCACGGCGATCGTCACCGACATGGCGTTCACCGAGAAACTGCGACCCGGTGAACGCCTACAGTCGTCACCGTCCACGCTGGCTCCACTGGAGCACCTGACCCGCTACCGCGACCGCGCACCGGTGGCCGTGGCGGACTTCGCCGCCGTCACCCGGGTCATGCGCTCCGCGCCGCAGGGGTCGCGGGGCATCGTCGTGGTGCACCGGGCGGGCCGGGACTTCGCCCACGCGTTCAACGTGATCCACGACCACAACGGGGTGGTCTTCCTCGACGGCCAGAACGGTACGCTCGCCGACCTCTCGATTCAGCCCGACACGGTGCTGTTCGTCCCGACCACGGACGGCGTACCGGTCGACGGCCTGGTCCGGGGCCTGGACGTGCCGATCGGCGGTCGCTCGTCGGACACCACCGGCGGACGGCTGGACGCGCCCGCCGAAACCGGGACGGACTCCGACGGCGACGACGAGACGGTCGTCCCGCCGCCGAGGACCGAGGGCGTCGAGGGCATCGAGGGGAACGGGACCGCCAGTGCCGAGGAGACGGCACTGCTCACCGTCGACCACCGGGCCGGGGAGCATCCCGCGCCGGACTCGCTCGACGACGGCCTGGTAGCGGTCGGCTACCTGACCGCCGGTTCCCTGGGTGCCGCGGAGGTGGTCCGGGTGACCGGCCTCGCCGAGGTCGAGCAGGCCGCGCGTGACCTCGTCCGGCAGCGCGGCAGCCGGAAGGTACGCGGCCTCGACGAGTTCCTCCGCCGGCTGCACAACGACGCCGACGGCAGCGGCGACCTGCACGGGCTCGTCGGCCGGGGGGAGCACGTCCCGGTCACCGTCGACGGTCGGCAGGTCGAACTCCGCGTCTCGGTGACGCTCGACGAACTGCGCCGCACCCCTGACCAGGACCCGGACACCGTGCTGACCCGGATCGACCGGGCGGGTGCGGTCACCACCGCGAGCGGCATCACCAAGTCGAAGAGCGGCGGGGTCGACGCCTCGCTGACGGTGAGCCCGGCCGGCGCCGTCGAGCCCGGTCTCGTCGGTGGTGGACTCAACCTGCACGCCACCCTCCGGCGGCTGACGCAGGCGTTGTCCACGCTCCGCTCCCTGGTGACCCACCGGCAGGCCCGGCCGAGCAACGGCGCGGACCGGATCGCGGCGCGGGCGACGTACCGGTTGGAGCTGTGGGAACGCGCCGCCGACGGGACCAACCAGCAGGTCGGCCCGGCCCGGGAGGTACCCACCGAGGCGATCCTGAAGATCCCCCGGCACGCCCTGGTCGCCGACCGGAACGAGCAGCGCGCCGAGGGACTCGGACCGTCGACGACACCCCGGGTACACCAGGTCGAGGCCGCAGTCGTACCCGAGCTGTGGCGGCTGGCCGAGCGCACGCTGCCACCCGGGTTGTTCGCGGTCGGCTCGGCGAGCCGGGCCGAACTGTCGCGCCTGCTCAGCACCCGCAACGTCGAGGCGGCACTGGAGGAGTTCACCGGCGGGCTGCGCATCCCGGCCCTGTGGAACGAGACGACCAACGAGGTCGCCGGGCCGTTCACCATCACGGCCGGCAGCGCCGAGCACATCGTCCGTTCCACCGCCACCGACGTGGTACTCCGCGACAGCGCGCAGGTGGTGGTCGCCAACGAGCACAGCGCGGCGGCCTCGGCGAGTTTCGGGGCGGCGCTCCAGGCCGGGTGGAACGGGCCACGCGACGAGACGGCCGCTCCGCTGACCGGGTCGGTCGGCGTCGGGGTCTCCGGCCGCCGGGAACAGGCGGCGCTGGGCGGCGGCAGCGGCGGACGCAAGCGGGCGGTCATCTACACCGGCGAGACCGAGTTACGCGACTACCCGGTCACCTGGAGAATCCAGGGTGCCGGGATCGACGAGGTCTCCACCGAACCCGACCACCTCTTCGTCCGGGTGGCGACCGACCTGCCGCCGGACCTGCCCACCGGCCAGGGCACCCGCCTGCCGGACGACGCCCAGGTGGTGACCGGACCGCTCGGCGACGGCGCGGTACGGGACGTGACCGGTCTCGCCGAGGTCCTCGCCGACATCGAGAGCGTCCTGCGGGCGTACCCGGGCTTCGTCGTCGACGGACCGGCACCGGTGGACACCATCCGCACCTTGCGGGACCTGATGGAACACCGCCGCAACGAGGAGTCACTGCGGACCGCCCTGAGCCAGCCGGCGGTCCGCGCCATGGTGGACAGCCTCTTCGACACCGGGATCGTGGTGGAGCTGAAGCGGTACGGCTGGTACCGCAACGAGTACGTCCGGATCGTGCTGACGGCCACCCGGACCGCGGGGCGTCGCACCGGCGAGTCGCAGTCGATCTCGATGCGGGAGACCGACATCGGTGGCGACCGCGCGCAGGCACACACCTCCGTCAGTCGGGACTACCAGGCCGGCATCCGCTTCGGCTTCTTCGACCGCTGGCGCAAGCCGTCGTCGCGGGCACTGGCCGCCGCCGGCGTCGGCTACCAGTACACCCGCACCAACGGACGCAAGCTGGCGACCGGGCAGCAGGTCGCCCAGGTCGAGATGTCGGTCAGCCCGACACCGAAGGACGGCCGGACCACCGCCCGCGAATACGAACTGGACCTCGACTTCCAGGTGGAGGTCTCCTCGTACAGCCGCCCCCGGTCGCTGTACCGCACCGTCACGGCCGGCCTGCTGTCGCACCGCAGCGACCGGCGGTGGGTCGGGTTGCCGGACGGGCAGAACCTGGACCCCAATCATCTGGAGTTCTCCGGCACCCCGCAGACCATCCGGCTTCGGCCCGGCCGGATGCGGATCTGGGTGTCCGAGTTGTGGGCCGACCGGATGGGGGTCGAGGAGCCGGCCCCCCGGCCGGACGGTGCCACGGACGACCGGGCAGTCCCGGTCCTCCACGACGTCACCGAGACCGCACCGCCGCCGCTGCCCTTCGCCGGCCTGCCGCTGCGGTTCCACACCGAGGGCGTCGGTCCGCTCGCCCCGATCCGGGACGCGGCGCTGGACCTGCTCGAAGGACTGCCGCACGGTGACATGCTGACCTCCCCCGGGAGTGCGTCCCGTAGCCAGATCGACGCGCTCTTCACCCCCGAGTTCGCCAACGGGCGGACCCGTAATCTGATCAGCCCCGGAGAGACCTCGGGCACGCTGTTCGCCGGGGGAGTGTTCCGCGACGACCTCGGCTCGTTGCAGGTCGCGTTCGCCCCGACCGCCTTCCGCCCGGTCGACCCCGGCTCCTGGGAACTCGAGTCGTCGATGGCGGGCAGCTACCCGATCACCTCGGCGCAGGTCACCGGGGGGATGCACGCCCTGCGCCTGTTCGGCCTGTTCGGGCACCGGGGCGACGGCGACTACGCCGGCAACGCCAGCCTGCAACCCGGGGTGCAGTGGCACGACGACCTGCGTACCACGACGGTCACCGACACCGGTGGCGCCGAACGCAACGTCGTCCAGAGCGGCGCGTTCGTCTTCTACCGGGTCGACGGCGACTGGCACCTGACCGCACGGACCCGGTGGGCCGGTGCCTCCGACTTCCTCGCCGGTCAGATCGGCGTCCGACACCAGCGGGTGTCCGTCGAGAACGGCCTGGTCATCGCCGTCGCCCTCCGCGACGTCCAGACCACCAACGCCTGGATCGAACAGCACAACGCCGATCCGGCCAACGCCGACCGGCAGATCCCGACTCTGCCGCTGCCGCCGGATCCACCCACCCCACCGCAGACCATCCACCTGCCACCGGCGACCGGTGCCCCGACCTGGCGGATCCCGGACAACCTGACGCTGGACTCCGGCGACCTGGGCCGAGCCTGGGTGGACAACCTGGGCGGCCCCGACCTCTACCAGCAGATTCGGGACCGGCTCCGGGAGCAGGGCGTCGACCTGCTCCCGGACGAGCCGCTGCGGGATCCGCTCGGCAACGTCGGCCGGGCCAAGGCGATCTTCGGCCGGTTCGGCCTGGCCGCGTTCGTCGACAGCCTGCTCTCCAACGACCTCCTGGTACGCCTCTACGACCGGCGACGCATGCGCCGGTTCGCCTTCGTGGCGCGGACGACCACCGGAGTCGACGTCCGGATCCGGGCCCGACTCACCCCGCCGCGCCTGACAGAGGTCATCTCCGACCCGACCGAGATCGAGTACTACACGAAGGCCAACCACACCGCCGCCGTGGACAGGTCGAAAGGCATCACCGTGGACGTCAGCGGGAGCTACGTCCCCGGGCGGGACACCAGCGGCAGTGACCCGGAGAACCCTCCCAAACACCACGGCGGAGTGTTCGGCGCCGGCCCCGGTGCCCGCCTCGGACACCAGAGCGACGCGGACCGGTCCACCGCCACGGCTGCGGTCGACGAGCGCGTCGTCACCGGAACCGGACCACTGATCGAGTTCGAGAGCATCCTCGAACTGACCGTCACCACCTCGGACACGCACCGCACAACCCCGATCCGGGTACCGATCCGACTGCGGATCCCCGAGTCCGCCACGCGGGTCCGCGAACCCGCACCCGAACCGCCGTCCGCAGACCGGCCCACCGGCGGACCAACTGCCCTGACCTCCGCACAGACCGAACCGAACGCCATACGGCGGTGGCAGCGCGGCGGCACCCGCCTGCCGACCGAGGCGATGGTCACGTCCTTCCCCGCCGCGCGGGCGTCCGAGGACGCCGCCCGGATGGCGGTCGCCGCCCACGCGTGCACCTCGCGTCTCCAGCGGGCCATCGGCACCGACCCGCTGCGCAACCCACGGTCCATCGTCCCGGCAGCCGTCCACGACCAGGCCACCCCGGAATGGTCCAAGGCCCAGTACCCCCGGATCGCGAACGAGGGCGTCACGACCGGACTGACCGGCCCCGGTATCGCGCCGCGCTACCGCGCGGTCCTCGAACGGTACGCGCGCCTCGGCCCGCCGTCGCTGGCCCGGATCGTCACCGACGACCGGATGGAACGACCCAAACAGGTATCGGTGGCGACCAGCACCCAGACGCAGTCCCGCAACCTCGCCGGCTTCGAGGTCGACCTCCGCACCGGGACCTCCGGCGTCAACCCGGTCACCCGACACGACGCGCCGATGCCGGGCCAGCTCGGAGTCGGCTCGGGCAGCGCCGCCCGGTCCGGTACGACCGCCAACACCGGCTCGAACGTGAAGTACCGGGGTCGCACGATGGTCTTCACCTTCACGGTGCAGGAACGGCACGTGGTCCGCGAGCCGACGGACCCGCTCGGGGACCGGGCCGGCACCGAGGTGACGCTGCCCGGCACGATCGAGGTGCAGGTACCCGAGGAGGTCGCCCGGGCCAACGGCTGGCTCGACGACACCGACCCGGCCCGCCGCCACGCCATCGACTCGACGGTGGCGGCCTGGGAGAACGCGTTGACGAGCCGGGCCGACTGGTTGCAGCGGGCAGCCGAGTGGCGTGCCGCCGAGACCGAGCTACGCGACCTTCCCCCGGACGCGGCAGACAGCCGGCGCGACCAGGCCGAAGCGCAGGCCACGGCGGCCCGGATCGAGAGCCGGGCGGCCCAGGAGCGATACCTACAGGCCAGAGCGGACGCCGAGGGACTCGCCGACCGGCTGGCCGCGGGCCGCGACCGACAACCGGCCGACGCCACAGCCCACGGGATCCCGGCGTTGCCGGAGAACGACGCAGCCCGACGACGGTTCGAGCAGGACCGCGGCCAGGCCCTGGACACCCTCGCCCTGACCACCGCCGAGGACCTGGCGACCGCCCTGGACCGCCACACCGCTGACTTCCGGACGGCGCTGCGCCGACCGCGTACCGCCACCGTCGACCAACTGCGCCACCTGGCGACCGCCCGGGCGCACCGGGACCAACTCGTCCCACTCGCCGACCTGGTGCGTCGCGGTGAGCTGACTCCGGAAACGGGCGACGACGCGGGCCGGGAGCCATCCGGGCAACCCGGTGTCGACCAGCAGCTGGTGGACCTGGCCGCTGCCGCCCGCGCACTGCTCGACCAGGTCACGGCGAACGCGCCCACCGAGCCCGACCTGACCCCGGTGTTGCGGGCCCAGCACCGGGTGCTTCGTCACCAGCTCCCACCACCCGGCGCAGGGCACCGCGCCTGGTTCCAGACCAGGTCCGTCCGGATCCAGCACACCGTGGCCGGTCTCCAGCGCACCGCAGCCAGGCTTACGCACACCGCGGGTCGGCTCCACCGCAGAGCCGCCGGGCGCGACCTGCACAAGGAGTTCCGCCGTCTGGTCGGACCCGGCGGTCGAGCCGGCGGCGACCACCTGCTGGCCCGAGCCGCCGCGCTCCTCGCCCTGGCCGAGGAGATCGAGGCCGCCTGGCGCACCGGCACGAGCGAAGCCGCCGCCCGGTACGCCTCCGAGTTCACCGACCGGCCCCTGTCGCCTGCACCCCCGCCCGGTCTGCCGCCGGTCGACCGGGCCACCGTCGACCGGCGCCTCGCGGCACTCGACCCCGACACACTGGTCCCACTCCGACACCGGGTGGACGCCATCGTCGCCGGCCGCAGCGCCGGTACGCCACAATCGGCCGCCGCGCTGCTCGACCACGGTTACCGGGTCACCGCCGCGCTGCTCGACGGCACCGATCCGCACGTCGTCGCCCGCCGGCTGGCCCACACCCGGGCTCCGTCGACCGACACCGACCCCCCGACGCCCCCGGCCGAGCACCGCCGCCGACGGACCGCCCGTCCCGTCGGCGGCCGTCGCAGAGGTTCGACCACGAGCGAGTCGCACCGCACCGACGACCCGGCCACCCGGGACCGGCTCCGCGCCGACCTGCTCGGCGGGCTGTCCCAGGAACGCCGCAACGACCTCGACGACAGGATCCGCCTGCTCGGGCTCGACGACGGGCAGCCGGTGATGCTGCTCTGGGTCCGCCGCCGGGCACCGGAACCGGGCACGTCCCCCGAACCTGACCTGCCGGACGCCTTCCTGGAACAACTCGCGCGGGAGTACCAGGACCGCCACCCGACCGGACGGGTGCTGCTGATCGGCGACAACCCCGGCCCTGCCCTGCGGAACCGCCGTCCCGACCTGTTCACCGACCCCCACCTGACCGGTGCGCCGCCGACGGCCGACCCGAACGCCGACGACCGTGCCGACCAGGCGTACCTCCTGGACCTGCTCCGACAGGACGGCCACCGGCCACTGCTCTCGGTCGACATGTCGGGCGACACCGCCGACCTGACCGCGCTGCTCGGTATCGACACCGTGCACCTCGAACGAGGCGCGTCGCGGGGCGACCCCACCGATCGGGTCGCCCGCTCCGGCGAGGCGCCGGACGGCCCGGACCCGCAGCGGGACGCGGCGGTGTCGACATGGCGTCGACAGCGGTTCGAGGCCCCGACCGAGTGGCTCGTCCACCACGCCCGACTCGCTGACATCGTCGACCGGCTCCCTGCCGACGCCACCGTCGCGCAACGACGGACACACCTGCGCGAACTCTGGGAGGCGATCGACGACTGGCGGCAGACGGTGACGGAGCAGGAGGTCCGGCTCACCGCCTCGGCCGACGACGCGCCCGACTGGATCGGCCGAGGCGAGGTCCTGGCCGAATCGCTGCTGGCCGCCTACCTCGCTCTCGACCCGGACACCGTCCCCGCGCATCTGCCCGACCCGCTGGTCGGCTCGGTCCTGAACCACCAGATCGCGACCGCCCACGCCCTGATCGTCGAGCTGGACCCGACCCGGTATCTGCGACTGACGCCGGGAGAACTGGACCGGATCTTCGCACCGCCGGAGACGCGGCGAGCCGGCCACGAGGGCACTCCCGACCGATCCGGCCGCGACGAGACCACGCGGACCGACCGCACCGACCAGGACGACGAGGACACGCACGGGGTGCCGCTCGGCTGGCAGGCGCGGCAGGAACGGGGTCTCCTCATCGTCGAGACCGACGGCCTGCGCAGCGTCGACCGGGACGGCGGATTCCCCCGCCCACCTGGACCACCGCCACCCGGGGACGGTCCGACCGACGGGGACGGTCCTACCGGCGGCCGGCCAGCGGGTACGGGCCTCGATCCGGACCGCGACCCGGCCGCAGCGAAGGACGCCTCCCACGCCAGTGGGTCGCCGCACCAGCGGTCCCGGCAGGACACCGGCGGTCACCAGCGACACCCCAACACCCCGGTGGACCGATCCGACGGCAGCCGCTCCGAGGTCGGACCGACCATCGCCGACGTGCGGCGGCTGCTGTCCGTCGCACAGACCCGACAGATGGTCGACGGCCTCCGCGACCGCATCGACCGCATGCTGTCCCGCGTGCCGCACGACAGCCCGGACCACGCCGAGCTGCGCCGGTTGCGCGAACGCACCCGGGCCTGGCGTCCGGTCGGAATCCCGATCGACGTCCCCGGTGCCGGGCGACTGCGGCTGCGTGACGTTCCCGACGACCGCGACTGTCTGTTCTGGGCGGTGCTCGAAGCGAGCCGCCGGCAACGCGTCCCGCTACCCGGCGACCCAGCCGGCCCGGCGGACCTCCGCGCCCATGCCGCCGACCTGATAGCGCAGCAGCCGGCGAGGTTCGAGCCACATCTCGGTCGTACCGCCGGCCAGATCATCGCCGACCAGCTCCACCATCAGCACGCCGACACCCGACTCACCCCCGGCTGGGAGTACGTGCCGGCCACCGCCGAGACCCGGAAGGCCTGGCGCGCCGAGGCGGAGCTCGACGAGCTACGCCGTCGCGCCAGGACACACGGCGTCGTCGGCGTCGACGACCTCACCCGGGAGGACCTGCGCGCGCTGCTGACCGCTCAGGACCCGGCCACTGCTGGGACCCTCGCGGACCACGTCCGGTCCGCCGTCGCCGAGCGGGAGCGTCGGCAGCCGAGGGTGCAGTGGCTCCAGGAGGTCGCCGACCGGATCGACCGCGGCGACCGCAACATCCTCGGGATGCTGGCCGTCCACTTCGTCGATCGTGGCGAGGCCGGCAACGCCGAGGTGGTCAGACGGATCCTCGACACCGTGGAACGGCACGGCCGGGCACCCAGCGGTGTGGAACTGCTGGAGGCCGCGATGCGGCAGCGCGACCTGTGGAACTCGGCGATCGGCGACGACGTGCCGACCGCCCTGGCGCTGGCACTGGACCTCGACCTCGTCGTCGTCCCCATCGACGCGGGCCCCGGCCGCGTGCCGGTCGTGACGGGGGCACCCCAGCCGTTGCAGCCGTCGGCGCCCCACCGTCTCTACGTCGCCCGCGCATTCAACCACTTCCAGTCCCTCGAACCGGCCGACGGCACCACGTGGGCCGGTGGCGTGCACCCGCCACCGTCCGGCACCACCGCGTCGGGGAGCAGCCTCCGGTGGCACCGCTCCGATCTCGATCCGACCGCACTGCATCAGGCCGTCGACGCCGTCGTCATGCGGTACGACCTGTCCCCACCGGTCGACCCGACGTTTCTCGACGGACTGCGCACCCGGGTCCAGGAGGCACTGGTCCAGGGCACCGACCCGGTGGCCGCCGCCGACCGGTTCGCCGCCGTCCACGGCCACCTCCCCACGACCTTCCAGGCGGGACCATGACCGAGCATCCCTCTCTCGCGCTGCACCACCTCCTGCTCCGCCTCGACGGGCACTTCCCCGACGACCTGGTCAGCGAGGCCCGCACCTGGCTGGCCGAGGGCCTGGTGCGCGAGGTGGCCGAAGCGGTCGTGTTCACCGCGCTGACCGGTGACGTCGCGCTGACGGCCGAGGACGTCGTCGTACTCTCCGAGACGCTGTCGTCGTCGGGGGCCGACACCGCCGCCCTCGCCGAGGTCCGCCGCACCGACGGGCCGCCGCTACCCATGTACGCGCTGGCGCCCGCCGACCCCACAGCGCTGGCCGAACAGCGGCTGCCGGCCATCCTCGACCTCACCAGCGGATATGTCGGCCCGGGTGCACCGGACCCGGTGGACACCGCGATCGTCGCCACGATGCCGGCGCTGACCGGCGTCGAGGCGCTGTGGCGGTCGTGGCGCTACCCGACCGACGGCACCCCACCCCGACGCGTCTACCTCGTGCACCGACCCGACGGCGCGCTGCCGAGCGCCGCCGCCCGGTTGCAGGCCGTGCTCCGCGAGGCGGGGGAGAGCACACCACTGGTGCAGGTCTTCGACGACGAGACGGCCCTGCCCGCGCAGCACCGGATCGCCCTGGACTGTGCGGCGCTGCTGTGGACACCCCGGCCACCCGCCCCGGTCCGGTTCGCCGAGTCGCCCGGCTTCGCCCCCGACCAACCCCGCCTCGACGGGCCGGGCCGCGATCGGGTGCTGACCCGTCTCGCGTCCGGCGTGCCGCTGCTGACCACCGCGACGTTCCTGGACGACGCCCTGGACCGCACCCGGACCGGGACCGTACCCACGGACCTGCGCACCGACGGCGAGTGGATCTGGAGCGACATGGTCACCTACTACCTCGACCGGCACCGGCTCGCACCCGGGCCCACCTTCCTGGCCCACCTGCGCGCCTGCGGCCCGCACCCGCCCCAGGTCGGGCCCGCCGCACTGCACCGTGCCCGGGCCGCGCTGTGGGCGACGACCACGGGTCGACGGGAAACTGCGCGCCGACCGTGAACCGCGCCGGTCCGGCGGTCGTAGTGGGGGCACTCGGGCCGGGACACCCACCACCGGCGGAAGGGAGAACCGCGGATGGCCGCGACGACGGTGGCGGTGACAGGGGTGCTGACCGAACCGGTCGGCGACGCGCTGCTGCTGCGCACCGCGGCAGAGGACCGGGACCCGGTGGTACGCCTCGTCGGGTCGCTGCCCGCCGAGACCGACCGGATCACGGTGGTCAGTACGCCGCAGGTAACCGCCCTGCCGCAGTTCTTCGTGGTGCTGTCCCGGGTGCTCGGGGCGGAGCTGGGCGGCAGCGCCGACGGGATCCGGTTGCTGCCGCTCGGTGACTACGCCGACCGTTCCGTCGTCGACCGGGCCGCACGAGGACTGGCGGAGCGGATCGGTCAGGCGGTGACGATTCCACGAGACCCGCTGCCGGTGGACCAGACCAGATTGACCGGCCCGTACGAGTGGCTGGTCTACCCACCCGGCCGCCCGGCCGGAACCGGCCATGTCTGGCCCACCCCGGCACCGTCGACCCGTCCCAACCCTGCGCCGTCGACCCGTCCCACCCCGCCGGGTCGACGCACCGCCACCGGCTGGTCGTTGCTGGACACCGGTTCACCGGTCACCGGTGCGCCCGCCACCGGGACCGCCGCAGCGGGATTCGTGGTGGAGATCGAGGTCGGCCCGACCGGATTCCGGATCGTCGGTCGGCCGGTACCACCGGCGACCCTGGCCACACTGCTCACGACGGTGCGGGCCGACGATCACCAGCCGATGGTGCTGGTCGTCACCGGCACGGCACCGACCGGTCCGGCCGCCGCCGGACTGATCTTCGGTGGACTGGCCACCGCCCTCGGCGAACCGATCCTCGTCTGCACCGACATCGTCACCGCCGCCGCCGACGGCACCCTGACGACCCCGGCGACGTTCCATCGCTGGCCGCCCCGCGTCGGTCCCACCGCACCACGTGCGCAGGAGGTCGGTGCAACGCTGCCCGTCGCCCCGGCGCCGCGCGGCCCTGCGGCGAGCGACGGACCGACGCCGCTGGCCCCTGCCATGCTCATCGAGTTGCGCGACGGCGACCGGTGGCGCGCGCCGAAGGCCGTCGAACCCGCCGAGGGCCCCCGGCCCCCGGACGGACCGAGGGCCGATCCGGCGCGGGTCCCGGCACCCGCGCCGGCAGACCCGCCGGACCCGACCAACCCCGAGCCGCGCCGTACCGACTCGGCGCAAGCCGCCCCCGTTCGGCCCGTCACCGACGCTTTCGTCCCGATCCCCGTGCACCCGGTCCGGACCACGCAGGCCGGTGTTCCGTCGGTCCTGGCCTCCGGCGAGACATCGCCCGACGTACCGGCGGATACCGGGGCAGCCCGGCCGCCGCACCGGCCCACCAGCCCGGGTGGCCAGCACCCGGAGCGGGCGTCCGGACCGGTCCCGCCCCGCGCCGTCGTCCGCAGGCTCGACGACAGGTGGGACCCGGACGACCGGACCCGGCTCCGACAGGTGCTCGACGGCCGCTACGACGGATACGCCCGGATGGTGACCCGGGTGCTGGCCGAGGAGCCCGGACTCCGGGCCGCCGGCACCGCCGCCGACGTGGTCGCCGCACTGGTCGCCCTGTGCGCGTTCTGCGGAACCGAGCGCGACCGGATCAACGCCGCCCTGCGCGGCGGCACCGACGACACCCCGGACCGGCTACTGCTCGCCCGGGGTGCCCTGCACGGACTGCGTCGGCTGCCCACCGTCCTCGGGGCGGTGCACGCCCACGGCGAGGTCCCCGCCCCGGTCCTCGCCGGCTACCGGCCCGGCGACGAACTGGTCGAGCCCGCCTTCGTCGACGTGGATCTGGTCCGGCGGCCGGCCCCGGCGACCACCGTGGAGTTCGCCGTCTGGTCGGCCACCGCCCGCCGCGTCGACCGGTTCGGATCAGGGGCACTCTTCCCGCCCGGCAGCCGCTTCGTCGTGCTCGCGGTCGACCCGGCCGAGACCGACGACCGACCGGCCCGGGTGCTGCTCGGCGACCTGACCGGTGTCGGGTCGCAACCCGCCCACGCGGTCGGCAGGATGCGCGAGCGGCTGCGTCAGGCACTGGAACAGGACGCCCCGCCACCGCCCGACACCGCCGCCCCGCACGCGACCCACCGGCTGCTGCGGTTCGCGCCCGGCCTGCACGACGACGGCCGGCGTCTCGTCTGCGATGCCACCGGTCCGGCATCCGAGCCCGAACGTGGAGGTACCCGACCGTGAGCCAGGGTGTGCTGTCGGTCTCCCAGACCGATCCGGACTGCCTGCCGACCATCTCCGACGCGCTCGCGCTGGCCCGGCCTGGCGCCACCGTCGCCGTGCAGCCGGGCGTCTACCGGGAACGGCTACGACTCACCGGCGACGTGACCCTCGTCGCCGAGGACGGTCGGGGGTCGGTCACCGTACACGGCGTCGATGGTCCGGCGGTGTTCCAAGCCGGTGGCGCCGTGGTGCTGCGCGGGCTGGTCCTCACCGGCGGCGACGAGGCCTTCCCGACGGTCCAGATCGCCACCGGCACGCTGCGCATGACCCAGTGCGAGGTACGCGCCGACGCGGTGGTCGGCGTGCACGTCGCCGCCGGTCGCCTCGAACTGGGCGACTGCCTTCTCAGCAATCCGGGCGGCGCCGGTCTCCTGATCGACGGCGGTGCGGCCGGTACGGTCACCGGCACCACCGTGCGCGACGTGGGAGCGGCTGCCGTCGTCATCGCCGGCGGCGCCGACCCGGTCCTGCGTGACTGCACGGTCACCGACGTGCGGGGCGCGGGGGTGCTGTCCACCCGTGCCGGTCGGGGCCTGGTGGTCGGCTGCGACATCAGCGCGGTCGACGGCCCGGCCGTCGCGGTCGAGCAGGACGGCGCGGTACGCGTCGAACGCTGCGTCGTGCACGACAGCCCAGGCTCCGGGCTGATCGTCACCGGCGGTCGGCCGGTCCTCGACGACTGCGAGTTCCGCGACCTCGGCGGGCACGGCGTCGTCGTCTCCGGGGACGCCGATCCGACCGCCCGTCGGTGCACCGTCACCGCCACCGCCGGCCACGGCGTGATCGTGCTGGAGAACGCCACCGGCGCGCTGCTCGACTGCCGGATCAGCGCGACCCGGGCGGCTGCGTTCGCCGTCACCGGATCGGCCGCACCCCGGGTCGAGGGCGGTCGGATCGAGGGCGGTACCGGGATCGCGGTGCTGCTCGACGGTCCGGTCGGTGGCGCGTTCACCGGGGTGAGCGTGGACGGCGGCCGGACCGGATTCCTGGTGCGCGCCGGTGCGGACCCGGTGCTGACCGACGCGACGGTCCGCGACTGCACCGGCCACGCCGTCGAATCCGTCGACGGCGGCCGGGGCACCGTCCAGGGCGGCACGTTCACCGGCGGCACGGCCACGGTCCGGGTGGCCGCCGACGGCGCGCTGACCCTGACCGACTGCCGGATCCGTGGCGGCGGCGTCGGGTTGCTCGTCGACGAGGGCGGATCGGTCACCGCGACCTCCTGCGACGTCGGTGAGACCGGCGGGTCGGGTGCCGAGGTCGGCTCCGGGGCACGGCTTCGGCTGGCCCACACTCGGGTGCACGGCTGCGCCGGCTCCGGCATCCGGTTCGCCGGCCGGTCCGTGGGGCGGCTCGACCGGTGCGAGATCTTCGACAACGCCGGCGACGGCGTGGTGGTGGAGACGCTGGAGCCGGTCCCGATGGATGGCACGACCGTCCGTGGCAACGCCGGCCGACAGGTGCGCCGGACCGGACCCGTACCGGCGGAGGGCGACCCACGTCAGGACGGCCCGGCACCAGCCGGCCGGCCCGCCCCGACGACGACCGGCATCCCGGCACCGGAACCATCCGCCGCCGTGGACGGGCCGGACCGACCGGGCGGCGACCCGGCCACCCCGTTGTTGGCGGAACTCGACGCGCTGGTCGGACTCGCCGGGGTCAAACGCGAGGTGGCGACCCTGGTCGGACTGCACCGGGTGGCGCAGCGACGGAGTGCCGCCGGCCTGCCGATGCCGCCGATGTCCCGGCACATGGTCTTCGCCGGCGCGCCCGGCACCGGCAAGACCACGGTGGCCCGCCTCTACGGCCAGATCCTGGCCGCCCTCCAGGTGCTGCCCGGCGGACAACTGGTCGAGGTGTCCCGCGCCGACCTGGTCGCCGAACACGTCGGCGGCACCGCGGTGAAGACCACGCAACGGTTCACCGAGGCGATCGGTGGCGTGCTGTTCCTCGACGAGGCGTACACGTTGGCCCCGGTCGACGGCGGCGGCGGTCACGACTTCGGGCGGGAGGCGATCGACACCCTGGTCAAGCTCATGGAGGACCACCGCGACGAGGTGGTGGTGATCGTCGCCGGATACTCCCCGCAGATGCGGGCCTTCCTCGACTCGAATCCGGGGCTGGCATCCCGCTTCTCCCGCACCGTGGAGTTCGACAGCTACACCGACGACGAGCTGGTCACCATCGTCGAGCGGCTGTGCAGCACCCACCACTACTCCCTGGAGTACGACACCCGCCTGGCGCTGACCGGATGGTTCCGGGCGATGCCGCGCGGCGAGTCGTTCGGCAACGCCCGGGTCGCCCGCAAGGTGTTCGAGGACATGATCGGCCGCCAGGCATACCGGCTCTCCGAGGCCGGCGCCTCCTCCGGCGTGGAACTGGCCCAACTGCTGCCGCAGGACCTCGGTGTCGCGCCCGAAGCCGAGGGCAGCCCGGGTACGCCCCGACTCTCCGAACTGGACATGCTGCTCGGTGAACTCGGCAACATGATCGGACTTGCCGGTGTGAAACGCGAGGTGGCCGAACTGATCGACCTGCTCGCCAACATCCGCCAACGGGTCCGGGCCGGACTGCCCGCCCCGTCGGTCTCGCGACACCTGGTCTTCTCCGGCCCACCCGGCACCGGCAAGACCACCGTCGCCCGCCTCTACGGCCGGCTGCTCCACGCGCTCGGGGTGCTGCCGGCCGGGCAACTGGTCGAGGTCGCCCGCGCCGACCTCGTCGGAGAGTACGTGGGCCACACCGCGCACCGGACCAAGGAGGCGTTCGAACGGGCCCGTGGCGGTGTCCTCTTCATCGACGAGGCGTACACCCTCGCGCCGCCGGACGCCCGCAACGACTTCGGGCGGGAGGCGATCGACACCCTGGTCAAACTCATGGAGGACCACCGCGACGAGGTGGTGGTGATCGCCGCCGGATACGAGGCGGAGATGGCCGCCTTCCTGGCCGCCAACGCCGGCCTGCAGTCCCGGTTCACCCGCCGGATCCACTTCGACGACTACTCGCCGGACGAACTCGTCGCGATCTTCGAGGGGCTGGCCCGGGCCAGCGGCTACGAATGCCCGGGTGACACGTTGACGGCCCTGCGCGGCCACTTCGAGAAGGTGGAGACCGGGCGTACGTTCGGCAACGGCCGGTACGCCCGACAACTGCTCGACGAGGTGGTCACCCGGCAGGCGCGCCGGCTCCGCTCGGTCACCGCCCCCAGCGTCGACGACCTGCGAACCCTGCGAGTCGACGACGTCCGGGCCCGAGCGACTGTCCACATGTGACATCGGCGACCATGCGCGAGTCGAAACAGGATCGTCAGGTGACGCCCGTATGCTGTCGCCCGCACCGTCGGTACACGAAGCCGGGCAGGGCCACGGAATCCGCCCCGCCCCGGCATCGACGGTGGCCGGACAGGAAAGGCGGGTCGGTGGCGACGGTGTCGAGCGGGGCCGGTGCGGACGCCTCAGCCACACCGGACGAGACACCGACACCCGACACCCGGATGAGCCTGATCTACGAGACCCACTCCGAACCGCTGTTCCGCTTCCTGCTCAAGCTCTCGCTCGGGGCCCGACACATCGCCGAGGACCTGTTGCAGGAAACGATGGTCCGGGCCTGGCGCAACATCGACCACCTGTCGTCGGACCCGGAGACCCAGCGCCGCTGGCTGTTCACCGTGGCCCGACGGATCGCGATCGACGCGGCGCGGGCCCGACAGGCCCGCCCCACCGAGGTCGGCGCCGTCGACGTCTCCCGGATGCCGACCACGACCGACCACGTCGAGGAGATAGTCGCCGTGCACACCGTCCACGACGCCCTGCCGAGGCTCAAGCCGGAGCAGCGTACGGTGTTGATCGACCTGTACTTCCACGGCCGGTCCACCGCCGAGATCGCCGCCCGGCTCGACATCCCCGAGGGTACGGTCAAGTCCCGCGCCCATTACGGGCTGCGGGCACTGCGCGCCATCGTCGGGCCGACGGACGGGGTATGACATGTGCCATCCGCCGCAGCACCGCGCCGATCCGGACCTGCCCGATGACTGACCTCGACAACGACCACGCAGCAGCGCGGCAGACCTGCGCCCTCTATCTGGCCGGTGCGCTCGACACCGACTCCGAGGCGGCATTCGAGGTGCACCTCGCCGGCTGCACGGAGTGCCTCGACGAGTGCGACCGGGTGGGACCCCTCGCGCTGGCCCTGGCACAACTCGACGACGAGCCGTCCGACCTGGACCCGCACCCCACGCCCGGATCTGTGGCCGTCGTGCCCACGGACACCGCCCCCACCGACGCGCCCACCGTGGCACCGGCCCCTCGGTCCGGCGAGGTCGACGACCAGCCCGGCGCCCGACCGACCTCCACCGGCCCGCAGGGGCGGACGGCCCCGACCGGTCCCCGCGGCGCCCGCCCGGCCACCACCCGACGCCGGTTCTCCCGCCGACTACGGCTCGCTGCTGGCGCACTGGCCGCGACCGTCATCCTCGCCGGCGGCCTGGCCGTCGGGCTGCCCCGGTTGAGCGGCGAGCCGACGGTGGTCACCCCGGTCGGCGTGGCGACCGCCGAAGGCGTGGGAGGTGGTTCGGCTCGCCTGTCGGTCTCGATCGCCGAGACCGAGGGCCGGTCGACGATCGTCGCCAGTGTCGTCGGGTTGGAGACCGGCATCCGTTACCGACTCTTCGGAGTCACCCGTGACGGACAGACCCACGAGGTGGTCGAGTGGGACGGCCGGCCCGGCGCGCAGGAGGTCAGCGGCGAACTCGACGCGACCCTCGCCGAGCTGACCTTCTTCACCGTCGCCCGCATGGACGGCGGCCCGGTCGTCTCGGCCCGCCTGGACACCGTCACCCCCACGCCGACCGACTGAGACTCAGCCCCGACGCCACTTCTGATTGGCCGTACCCGAGCAGGTCCACAACTGCAGCCGGGTGCCCCAGTCCCGGATGTCGACGCACTTGTCGGTGTGCGGATTGACGATGTCGCCCGCACTGGTCAGCCGGAACTGCTGGGCCCAGCCACCGTTGCAGTCGGCGAGCTGGATCGCCGTGCCGTCGGTGGTGCCCGCCCAGGCCAGGTCCATGCACTTGCCGAGCGCCATCATCGTGCCCTTGCTGAACGACCACTTCTGGCCGACGTTGCCGGAGACACACCGCGCCATCTGCAACTGGGCACCATCCACCGACCTGGCCCCCGGCACCTCCACGCACCGGTTCTCCCAACCGATCATCGGACGTCCGGGGTAGCTGGCCGCGGTCGTCGCCGGCGGCGGCGTCGTACGCGTCGGGGTCGCCCGGGCCGGGGTCGGCAGATCCGGCGTCGGTGCGGCCGGCGGGGTGGGCGGGGGAGCGTCGGCGAGCGGCGGTGCCGACGGGCCACCCGACCTCGGGCCAGCGGTCGGCGTGGCCGGGGGCGCACCGAGCCGCGCATCCCGCGTGTAGTGCTCGACGTACGCCAGCACCATGCCGGTGAAATCGCGGAGTCCGGCCGCGTCCGGCACACCACCGGCCTGCTGCACCACCGTCGTGCCCCAGTGGTAGGCGGCCAACGCGATCGGATACGGGTCCGTCCCGAGGCCGGCCAGTTCGCCGGAGAGGCTGCACATCGCCCGTCCCAGGGTCGGGATCGCCACGGTCGGGTCCCACGGCGAGGCCGACGGTGCGGCGTACCGGGCCCAGATCGCCGGCAGGAACTGCGCGATTCCCTGCCCGCCGTTGGGGCCGAGCAGATTGGGGTTGAAGCCCGACGACGCCATCAGCTGCGCCGCCACCCGGGCCGGGGTCACCGTCGCGCAGACCTTCCCGGCGGCCAGCACCAGGTCGAGGTAGGCGGCGGGTACCGGTCGGGGCGCGGTACCCGGCGTCGGCGCGGCCTCGACCGGACGCGGCGGCGGAGTCGGCTCGACGGTCACCGCCAGGTCCGACCGCCCGGCGTAGCCCTCGGCATAGGCGGCGACCGTCGCGACATAGTCCTCGGCGGACGCCGGCACCCCACCGGCCGCGCGGACCGCGTCGGCACCGGAGTGGTACGCGGCCAGCGCCAACCGCCATGGATCGCCGCTGACACCGGCGTGCCGCAGCTGGCCGACGAGGTCACACATGTGCCGGGCGAGGGCCAGGATGTTGGCGGCGGCGTCCAGCCGGGGCGCCTGCGGCCACGGGGCCCACCGCTGCCACGTCGCCTCGGTGAGGGCGGCCACGCCGGCCCCTCCGGCGGTGGAGCGCTGGTTGACCTCGAAACCCGACGCCGCCATCACCTGACCGGCGAGGCGCGCCGGGGTGAGCGCGGGGCACGACAGTGCCGCGGCGACGATCGCCGTCGCCTGGTCGGCCGGCACGTCCTTGCCGACCAGGACGGCCGGCTCGGCGGTGGCGGTGCCGATGCTGGCCGCCACGGCGGAGACCCCGAGCATGGTGAGCACTGCCGTGATCGCGACCGCCCGACGCAGTCGCACGTCCAGCCGGCGGTAGCGGGCAACGAGGCGCCTGGACAGGGACGCGGCCAGGTTGCCGATCCGACGGATGGCGTCGGCGCCAGACGTCACCTGCACAGCGACCCTCCTCGTCATGGAATCCGCTGCCTACTACGCCCGCGAGTCGATCGAAGTTCACGGCCGATCGCCCTGAATCGAAGCCTACTGTCCACCATGGCCGCCGTACGGTCCCGCCCGCAGCACGTTGCTCGACGGCACACTCGGCAAGGTCCGAATCGTTCGGTTTGGGATAGGACAAGAAAGGCAACTATCTGCCTCGGCTCAGTCCAGATACACAGTGGAGGCTCGCGATGGCGGTGGACACGGTGGTGCAGACGAAGCGGCCGGGTTGGCCGGAGATCCTCGTCGGGCTGGCCGTCATGGCGTTGGTCGGCTACGGACTCCCCATCGCCCTCGACCAGACCGGAGCCGCGGACGGGCTGAGCCCGGTCACGTCCGGCCTCATTCTGGCCGCCCTCTCGGGTGTCGCCGGTCTCATCGCATTCGCCGCCGCCGCGCGCATCCGCTCCACGAACTGGAGCGACCTCGGTGTCCGTCCGACGACCGGCCGCTGGCTGCTGATCGGGGTGGCGGGTGGCCTGGTCGCCCTGGTCGTCTCCCGGATCGTAGCCGCCGCGGTCTACTACCTCACCGGACCTGCCGAGAACATCCAGCAGCCGTATCTCGACGCGGCCGGTGGCGGGATCCTCACGCTGATCCTGTCGTTCCTGTTCCTGGCGGTCCTGACGCCCATCGGCGAGGAGTTCCTGTTTCGCGGGATCGTCACCACGGCGCTGCTGCGCTACGGCGCGGTCGTCGGTGTCGTCGGCAGCTCATTGATCTTCGCGCTGATGCACGGCCTGAACCTCGTCTTCGTGACCGCCCTGGTCGTCGGCCTGGTCGCCGCCGAAGTGTTCCGCCGCAGCGGCTCCATCTGGCCCGCCGTCGCGGTGCACGTCACCAACAACCTGCTCGGGCAGGTGCTTGCCCTGCTCGTGGCAGGCGCGTCATGAGCGACCCGTCAGCCCTCCGAGACGCCCAGACCTGAGGCACGGGTTCCTGAGAGGGCGGCACTGGTCCGCCACATCACACCCGGTGAAGAGGCGGGACGTCCAACGATTCCGCATATCGTTCGCCGGTCCCATGGCGGGCCCTTCATGGATGCGCGAACCAGGATGACTTCCTAGGATGCCGCAGGCGGTATGTCGTCCACCACGAAAACTCGGAGCACAGTCCCCGGCCTCTGACCTCCTGTTCCACGGTCTTACTGCCGACGCAGCGCCCTTAGGGCCTTGGCGTGGGTCACGGCACGGCGCTATGCTCCGCCGCGATGAATCCTCCTCGCAGATTGGGGGTCCCGTTCGTGCAAGGTGAGTGCTGATGCGCTCCCCGGCCGCGAATGCGGATTCCCGCCTCTCCCTCTGGCGTCGGGTACGCGAGTACGCCGTACCGCCCTCCATGATCGAAGCTGCGACCGCGCGTCGTCTCGTCGGCGACTGGGCTGGCGCATGCGCTGCCGCCCGAGTCGACGTCGACCTGGACCTACGGGCCGTCGTGCACCGTCATGGCCGTGACCTGGCCGCCCGGATACGGGCTGACCTCCGGCATCTCGCACCTGACCTGTTGCGCTGGCACATGCCGAGGATCGCCCCCGACGGGTTGCTGCGTCCGGGCCTGACCATCTCGCTGGCGCGATACGGTCCGGCCGACCACGCCGACGCCGAGCCGGTGCACCTCGTCGCCCGGACGCCACCGGCCTGGGCGGACGCGGGCCAGCGCATCGGTCTGGCGCTGTGGACCGGTTCCCGCGCCGGGCGCGACTGCGCTCACCCGCATCCGCGCCCCGACCGTCGGTTCCGCCTCGACCTGCACCGTCACCTGTGGGACGTACGCCGTGCCGACGAACTGAGGATCCGGTCGGGCGCCCGACGCGACGTCTCCGACACCGACCACCCGATGCGCGCTGACCCGACATGGGACGCGCTGGGGCAGGGCGGCTACGCGGTGCGCCAGTGGGCGCGCGAAGCGGCCCTGCTGCTCCAAGTCGAGGGCGGCGCCAGCGGTGCCGTGACGGTACGCCTCAGTCCTCGACGTCGCCTGCTGCTGGACCTCGCACCGGCAGGAACGGACCCGCGACCACCCACGGCACACATCGTCGGAGCGCCACGGGCCGGTCGTGTCGCCGGGTTGCCGGTGCTGCCCCATGCGGCGACCTGGATGACGCCTGACGTGGAGTTGCTGCAACGGGGACTGATCGAGGCTGACCGCCTCCACCCGCTGGTGGCCTCCGCGCTCGCGCCCGATCATCCCACGGTCGGTACCCCGGCATCGCCGCACCAGAAGGCGTCACCACATCTCGTGAGGTGCCGGGGCGCCTGGCACCGCATCGGTCTGGTGAACGGCGTTCTCACACCACTCGACCACGACCCGGCTGAAGTTCACCGGGAGGGACTGTTGGTCGCGCTGACCGGCACCCCGCTGCCCTGCCTACAGGCGATCGACGAAGCGTGTCGCCGACCGGAGTCCCTTCCCGACATCCGCGCTCGCCTGGACCACGGCGACACCGCCGGAGCGCTGGCTGCCGTCGAGGCGCTACTCGGGCCGGACGCGCTCCTGCCCGACGGGAAGCTACGGCAGGAACTGGACAACGCCGCCCTGCGCCGGATCACGTTTGGCCTGTTCCGCGCCGGGCTGACCGGACGCGGGCCCGGCACCAGCGTCCGAGACTGGCAGCCCAAACGCGCCCGGCGCTCCCACCCACGTCACGCTATCCCCCGCTGACCAGCGGGACTGCCCCCATCCGGCTCCCGGCCGGCCCGTCACGATCTCAAGGTGATCTCACATGCTGCCTGCTCGTCACCCTGCGGAGTCCGCACCTGCGGCACAACTCGGCGTGGCCGCCGACCTCATCGCACTGTTGCGCGACACCACCACCGAGACCCGCGACGACCCCCAGTTGGAGGCACTGACCCTGGCCGTGGCCGCCGACCTGCCGGTGCTGCTCTGGGGTGAACCGGGAATCGGCAAGACCGCCGCGCTGACGCAACTCGCTGCCACCCTGGACCTTCCGCTCACCACGGTGATCGCCAGCGTCCACGAGCCGTCCGACTTCTCGGGACTCCCGGTCGTCGGTGACGACCCGGCGACCCAGGGTGTCCCGATGGCACCGCCGGACTGGGCCGTGCGTCTGGTCCGCAGTGGTCGCGGCCTGCTGTTCCTGGACGAACTGTCCACCGCCCCGCCGGCCGTGCAGTCCGCGTTGCTGCGTCTCGTGCTCGAACGGCGGATCGGCAGCCTGCACCTGCCGGCCGAGGTGCGGATCGTGGCCGCCGCCAATCCACGGTCCTCGGCCGCCGACGGCTGGGAACTGAGCGCACCGCTGGCCAACCGTTTCGTCCACCTGCAGTGGACCCATGACCAGCAGGTCGTCGTCCGTGGCCTCGGAGGCACGTGGCCTCGGGCGACGATGCCCCGACTCGATCCGCAGCGGCTGTCGGAGGCCGTCGCGTTCGCCCGTCGTGCGGTGTGCGGACTCCTGTCGACCCGCCCGGCCCTCGTCCACCGGCTGCCCACGAACGAGACCGGTCGTGGTGGTCCGTGGCCGTCGCCCCGCAGCTGGGAGATGGCCCTGCGCCTGCTCGCCTTCGCGACGGCGGCCGACGTCTCCCGGGACGTCCTGTCGATGCTGGTCCGAGGCGCCGTGGGCGACGGCCCGGGACTGGAACTCCTGGCCAGCATGGATCGGATGGACCTGCCGGATCCCGAGTCCCTGCTGGCCGACCCGGCCGCCGCCGTCCTGCCGCAGCGAGGCGACCTGCGCCAGAGCGTCCTCGACGCCGTGGTGGAGGCGGTGCGGCGGCGTCCCGAGCGAGCCCGCTGGGATGCTGCCTGGGAGTTGCTGGCCGGAGCGCTGGAGACCGGCGCCCCGGACCTGGTGGTCGTACCCGCCTCCACCCTCGCCCGACTCCGCCAGGAAGACTGGGACGTACCCGCCGCGATGGATCGGCTCACCGGGGTGGTGTCCCTGTCCCGGCGGGCCGACCAGGCGGCGGCCCGAGTCGCGGCCGCCGCAGGGACCGCTCGGTGAGCGCCGGAACGCTGGACCGGGACAAGTTGTTCACCGCCCGGCTGCACGCCGTCCGGGTCCGGCCCTATCTGGCGACGGCGCTGTTCGCTCTGCACGTGGTCGAAGCGCGACGGGTCCCGACGATGGCGGTGGACCCGCGATGGCGGTGCTACGTCTCACCGGCGTTCGTGGACCGGACCTCCGTGGAGGAACTCGCCGGTGTCTGGGTGCACGAGGTGTCACATCTGTTGCGGGACCACCATGGACGCGGCGACCGGGTGGCCCGGACGCGCGAGTTGACAGGGCCGGGGGAGCGACTGCGGATCAACATCGCCGCAGACTGCGAGATCAACGACGACGTCTTCGGCGACGGGCTGGCCCGTCCCGCAGGTGCGGTCGAACCGAGTCATCTGCTGTTGCCCGAGGGGCAGCTGATGGAGGACTACCTGCGACAGTTCCGACTCGGGCCGCGTACCCAGGACTGGGCGTGGCTGGACTGCGGCAGCGGTGCCGACGGACGGCACCGGGACTGGGATCTCGGACCGGACGGCGCACCCGCGCTGAGTCCGCATGAGTGCGACGCCGTGCGATTCCGGGTGGCCGAGGGCATCACCGGCCGACCGGGAAACGCCCCCCGGGGCTGGCGGCGGTGGGCGGAGCAGGCATTCCATCCACCACAACCGTGGCGGGACCTGTTGGGAGCGGCGGTCCGCTCGGCGGTCTCCGCAGCGGGCGTGGGCGAGGACTACACCTACGGCCGGCCGTCGCGGCGCTCCGCGAGCATGCCTGGTGTGGTCATGCCGGCGCTGCGGCGTCGGCCTCCACGGGTCTGCGTCATCATCGACACCTCCGGTTCGGTCAGCGACCTCGAACTGGGCGCGGCCCTGCTCGAGGTCGCCGCGATCGTCCGGTCCGTCGGCGGTCGCCGTGACCTGGTCACCGTGCTGCCCTGTGACGCGTCGGCGCAAGTGGTCCGTGCGATGTGCCGAGCCGAGGACATCCCGCTGGTGGGTGGAGGTGGTACGGACCTGCGCACCGGCTTCGTCCGCGCGCTTCGACAGAGTCCACGCCCGGACGCCATCGTGGTGCTGACCGACGGGCAGACGCCCTGGCCGGACTCGCGGCCGCCCTGCCGTACCGTCGTCGGGCGATTCGACCGCGCCGTCAGGTGGAACGAGGACGACCCGGACTACCGGCCGGACTCCCCGCCGGAGTGGGCGCGCGTGGTCACGATCGGATCCGCTCCCACCGCGCGGTGACCGGCGTCGGGGCGTGACGCCTTGCGCGTCGTGCAGCAGGCGCTGGAGCTGAACGAGAACAGCCGTGGTTCCACACTCTGGGCGTCGTGGATCGGAACGGGGGCATCCTGGTGGACGCGTTGACGTCCGCACGCACGTCCGCGGACCGCTGTCGTTACCGCCCGGCGCGGCGGTATCTGCCGGGGGAGGTGCCGTACCGGCGTTTGAAAGCGGCGGCGAACGCGAACTCCGACGTGTAGCCGACTCGCTCCGAGATGCCGCGCAGCGGCGTGTCGGACTGGTGGAGAAGCCGGGCGGCGGTGGTCATCCGCCACCAGGCCAGGTAGGTCATCGGCGGCTGGCCGAGCAGCGCGGTGAAACGGCGCGCGAACGGTGCTCGGGACAGCCCCGCCTCGGCGGCGAGTGCCGCGACGGTCCACGGCCGGGCGGGGTCGCTGTGGATGGCCCGTAGTGCGGCGGCGGTGGCCGAATCGTTGAGTGCGGCCGCCCAGCCCGTTGCCACGGTCGGCGAGGACGGGTTGCGGTCGAGCCAGGCACGCAGGATGTGCAGCAGCAGGGTGTCGAGTAGTGCCGGGATGATGGCGTCGGTGCCGAGGCGGGGCCGTTCCAGTTCGCTGGCGAGCAGGTCCACGGTGGCGCGTAGCTCCGGGTGTCGCCCGAGGTGCGCGGGCAGGTGAATGAGCGCGGGCAGGTCGTCGAGCAGCGGATGCGTATGGACCGGATCGAGTTCGTACGCGCCGCACAGGGTAACTGTGGCAGCGGCGTCGCCGACGTCCGAGACGTAGCGCGACAGGCCAGGGTCGTTCGGGTCGCAGGCGGGCGCGGTGGGTGAGGTCGTCGGGCTGTCGGCCAGCGTGTGGCCCGGACCGTGCGGCCGGAACACGATGTCCCCGGCGGCAAGCGGCACCGGGTCGGTGTCCGGTGCGATGAGCCAGCACGGCCCCTGGAGGACGATCTGGAAACCGGCGGAGCCGGGTACGGGTGCGAACCGCTGCGCCCACGGGGCGTACCACGCGATCCGCGCGGAGCGCGGCCGGCCGGCTCGCATGACCGTGATCACGTCGCTGAGTACGTCCATCGGGGCCAGGATATCGCCGCGAGGACGATCGAGTATGAATGGGGGACTACAGAGCATGGATCGTCTTCGGGCGCCGCCATAGGTTCGAGTGGTGAGAGCCATGCGAATCCACCAGTACGGCGATGCCTCGGTCATCCGGGAGGAGGACGTGCCGCGCCCGACGCCGGGCCGGAACGAGGTGCTGATCACGGTCGCCGCGACCTCGTTCAATCCGTCCGACATCGGGCTGCGCCGGGGACTGCTGCGTGCCGTCTTCCCGCTGGATCTGCCGTACACCCTCGGCGGGGATGTCGCCGGCACGATCGTCGAGCTCGGCGACGGTGTGGACACCCTCGCCGTGGGCGACCGGGTCGTCGGACGTCTCGACACGGGCGGTGCCGCGGCCGAGTTCGTCACCGCCGCCGCCGACACCGTCGTGGCGGCGCCCACCACCGTTCCCCTCCCGCACGCCGCCGCCATCCCCATCGCCGGTGTCACGGCCTGGCAGGCGGTGTTCGCGCACGCGGGCATCACTCCAGGGCAACGGGTACTGGTCAACGGAGCGGGCGGTGGCGTCGGCGGGTTCGTGGTCCAGCTCGCCAAGCACGTCGGTGCCCACGTCATCGCCACGGCCAGCCCGCGCAGTACCGCAGTGGTCCGTCACCTCGGAGCCGACGAGATCGTCGACTACACGAACACGCCCCTCCGTGACGCGCTCGATGGCCCGGTCGACGTGATCGTCAACGTCGTCGTGGTCGGTGCCGGGCACGCCGCGGCACTGATGTCGCTGGTGCGCCCAGGAGGCGTCGTCGTGTCCGCCGCCGGCGCGCTGACGGCACCCGCCGGGTCGGCGGTGAGGGCAGTACGCTTCGTGGCCCGCAACGACACCCGTCACCTCGCCGCCCTCGTCGCCCTGGTCGACGCCGGGGCCGTCCGTCTCGACATCGCTGCGTCGCGTCCTCTCGCCGACCTGGCCTCGGTGCACCGCGACGCCGAGGCCGGACACATCCGGGGCAAGACGATCCTTGTTCCGTGAGGTGGGCCGGGTAGCTCAGCTGGCGCCCAGCATCTCGGTGACCCGCGTGTAGAACGGGGCCGGGTCGTCGGCGAGGGACGCCTTCACCATCGCGGTCCAGTCGTCGACGATCACCTCGATCGACCCGGCGGCCAGCCCGTCGAGCGATCGACGCGGGACGTCACGGGGGTCGATCTTGGGTCCGTCGTAGTCGGCCGTGATGTCCGTGTCGGCGGCACCGAGGAGTACGCCCTGGACCAGAGTGCCCTGGGCGGCCAGTTCGAGGCGTACACCGTTCGTCATGTTCCACTCGGCGGCCTTGGCGGCGGAGTACGCGCCGGTACCCGGGCCGGCGAACCACGACAGTGCCGAGAGCACGTTCACGATCGCGCCACCGCCGTTCGCGGCGAGTACGGGGGTGAACTCGCGGATCACGTCGAGGGTGCCCCAGAAGTGCGTGTCCATCTCGCGGCGGACCTCGGCGATCTCACCGGTGACGAGCGGGGCGCCGGTCGCGATGCCGGCGTTGTTGACGAGAAGCGTGACGTCACGCGCGGCTGCTGCGGCGGCGACGACGGACTCGTGGTCGAGCAGGTCGAGTCGCAGCGGCACCACGCGGCTGTCGGCGAAGCCGAGGCTCTCGGGGCGACGGGCCGTCGCGTACACCCTGCGCGCTCCGCGTTCGAGCAGCTCGAGCACGAACTGGCGGCCGATTCCACGGTTGGATCCGGTGACGAGGGCGATCTGGTCGGCGATGTTCATGGGTTCCGTGCTCCCTGCCTGGTCATCTCGGGATGGGGTGGGACCGTGTCCGGCCCGACGTCGACTACGGTAAAAGCTGACGTTGACGTCAAGGGCAAGTCGGATTGTGGAGCCGAAGGAGGACGTGGATGCGGATCGGTGACGTCGCGCGGCGCTCCGGCGTGAGTACGCGAGCGCTGCGGTACTACGAGGAGCAGGGTCTGCTCACGTCGGAGCGGAGCCCCAGGGGCCAGCGCACCTATCCCGAATCAGCCGTCGAACGGGTCCGGTTGATCCAACAGTTCTTCGCCGCCGGTGTGCCCAGCCGGTCCATCCTGCAGCTGATGCCCTACGTCGACGCCGGACACGGATCGCGCGAGGCGTTCGCGCTGCTGGCCGTCGAACGTGACCGGATCACCGCCGCCATGGCCGACCTCGCCGCCGCCCGCGACGCCCTCGACCGCATGATCGACATCGCGAACCACCCGACCGCCGAACACTGTCCTGCGCTGCGTGAGCCGCCCTGGACGCCGCACCACCCCGGCGATGCGGCCACGCCGGTCGCCCCTGACCGTGACGCGCCGGGACGTCTCATGGCCGGCAACCAGACGACCGTCTCCGCCGGCCGGGCGACCTGACCTGTCACAGGTCGTTTCGTTACGGCTGGAGCAAGCCGGCAACAGAAGCCTAAAGCAACCGCAACCATCGATGGCTCATCCTTCCCTAGCCTGGGTGTCGCACCGAACCCGGTGCATCACAAGGGATACCGCGCACCGTCGTCCACATTGGACTGTGTGCGGCATGCGCCGGCCGCTGCCACGGCCGGCCCAGGAAGGAGCAGCCACGTGAGGCTCACCCACCTCGCCACCCGCCGCCGGCTCGGTATTCTGGGCGCCGCCACGCTCGCGGGTGCACTACTCGCCACGGCCGGGGTCAACCCGGCGGCGGCCACGCCGGTCACCGGCACCATTCTCGGCGCCGACCTGCCGACCGCCGTCGCGGGCAGCTACATCGTCGTACTCAAGGACGGGCAGCAGCTCACCCGTGCCGGCGCGGAGCGTGTCACCACCCGGTACGGCGGTGGCCAGGTCGACCGGCTCTACGGGCGGACGGTCAACGGCTACTCCGCCACCCTCACCGAGCGGGCCGCCCGTCGGCTGGCGGCCGACCCGACCGTCGCCTACGTCGAGCAGAACCAGCGGGTACAGGCGCTGGCGACCCAGCCGAATCCGCCGTCCTGGGGTCTCGACCGCATCGACCAGCGGAACCTGCCGCTGAACCAGTCGTTCACCTACGGTCCGAGCAACGGGGTGCGGATCTACGTGGTCGACACCGGAGTCCGGATCAGCCACCAGGACTTCGGCGGCCGGGCGGTGCACGGCTACGACGCAGTCGACAACGACTACAACACCGACGACGGTAACGGGCACGGCACCTTCGTCGCCTCGGTCGCCGCCGGGAGCGCCTACGGGGTGGCCAAGAACGCCACCGTCGTCGGGGTCCGGGTGCTCAACAACAGCGGTTCCGGCACCACGGCCGGTGTCATCGCCGGTGTCGACTGGGTTACCGCGAATGCGACCCGGCCGGCGGTGGCCAACCTGAGCCTCGGCGGTGGCGCCAGCACCACCCTCGACGCTGCGGTCCGGCGATCCATCAACGCGGGCATCACCTACGCCATCGCCGCGGGCAACTCCGGTGTACCGGCCACCGGCACCTCACCGGCCCGGGTCACCGAGGCGCTGACCGTCGGTGCCACCGACCGCACCGACACCCGGCCGACCTGGTCCAACTACGGCACCGCGCTGGACCTGTTCGCCCCGGGTGTGTCGATCACCGCCGCGTGGCGGACCAGCAACACCGCCACGTACACCGGTAGCGGCACCTCGTTCGCCGCCCCGCACGTGGCCGGCGCCGCCGCGATCTACCTGCGGAACAACCCGTCGGCGTCGCCGGCGACCGTGAACGCGGCGATCGTCGCCGCCGCTACCCCGAACGTCGTCGTCAACCCCGGAGCCGGCTCACCCAACCGCCTGCTCTACATCGGCACCTTCGGGAGCTGATCGCGAGGCGACCGTCCGCGCCGTGACCCGGTGCGGACGGTCGTCCTGTCGCCAGAACCGCCCGCCGTCGACCGACGCGTGTGGGCCAGGAACCTGCACCTGCTGTGCCAACGGGGTGCGGTGGGCTCGGACGGGCGGGACATCCCGTCACCGCCTGGTGTCGGACGGCAGGGAGGCGCGGTCAGCGGCCTGCCGACCGGACTCCCAACCGTCGCGGCTGTCCACCCGGATGGCCCGGGACCGGACCGTGTCCGGGAAGACCCGTCGCATGGTCTCGCGGATCTGCTCGTCCCGCGCGGCGAGCACCGGAAGCAGGTCGCTCGCGTCGCTCGCTCCGTTCCCGTCCCGTCGATCGGTGGCCTGCGCCAACGCGACCTGCGCCGCGGCGGTCAGCCGTTCGTCGATCCGGTCGGCGAAGGCCACCAGGAACGACTGACGGTACGCCTTCAACCGGCTCCGACCGGCCTTACCGCCCGGCGGCTCGGTCCGGGCCATCGCCTGGTGCGCCTGCACCAGCAGCGAGGTGTAGAGCAGGTCCACCGCGTCGATGTCGGTGTCGAACCCGAAGACGGTGCTGAACGCCAGTTCCGGCGACCAGACCGTGTGGCAGCGGTTCGCCTTGGCGACGGCGGCCAGCAGGGACGCCTTCTCCCCGTCGTGCGGGTGGTCCACGCCGATCCGGCGCGCGTACGGCACCACCGGTGACGCGTCACCGCTCCGCGCTGCCAGCAGCGCCTCGTCCAGGCTGTGCCGGGTGACCAGTTCCTGCGCCTTGGCGGTGTACGCCTGCGCCTCGGCCGGAAAGGTCGTCGACTCCGCCTTGGCCAGCAGGGCGCGTACCCGGTCCAGCAGCCGGGTGTCGATCCGGGACGATCCCGGCCCGGCGACGGGTGCGGCGGCGGACCCGGGCGGCGGGACGAGTACCTCGATCGGCGGGAGCGCGGCCAGGATGGCGAGCAGGCCCAACACCAGATCGAGTACGGCCACCCGGTCGAGCCGCCAGCGGGCCACGAGCGCGTCGACATACCTGGCGTCGTCCGCCCACCAGACCTGCGCCCCGAGGGCGTCCGCCTGCGCCAGCCACCGCCGGTCGACCGTGGTCCGGGGAAACCGTCGCAGGTACGCGGCGACCGCGTCGGTCACCAGGTCGGCCTGGCGCGGCAGGCCCCGCCGCGCGACCACCCGGTGCAGCTCGGCCGGCTGCCATCCGCCCCGCCACAGCCGCGCGAACGCCTCGTCCCTCGCCGCCACCAGCGCCGGGTCGACGTCGACCGACGGTGTGACGGTGAGCGCGTCCAGCCCCGCCTCGTAGTCGACCGCCCCGGCGAGAACCGCCCTGATCCGTTCCCGCACAGATGTCACCAGCCCAAGCCTACGGAGCCCGCAGTCGGACGTACGCGGCAACGGGCGGGCTCGACATGATCGAGCCCGCCCGTTTCATCTGGCGCTCAGACGTGTAGGACCCGGCTGCGCAGCTTGGAGACCTGCGTACCGACGGGGCCAGTCATGATCATCTGGCCGCGAGGCGGAACTGCTGGTTGGTCTGTCCGTGGCAGTCGTAGAGCTGGATCTGGGCGCCGTTGGTGGTGTTCCAGGCGTCGAGGCAGCGGCCGGATTGGACGCCGCTGATGGTGCCGTTGGTGTTGATGTTCCATTGCTGGTTGGTCTGGCTGTGGCAGGCGTAGATCTGGACGGCGGCGCTGTTGCCGGTGCCGGCGGCGTCGAGGCACATGTCGCCGTAGACGCGGAGTTGCTTGGTGCTGGTGTTGTAGGTCCAGGTCTGGTTGGTCTGCCGGTTGCAGTCGTAGAGCTGGACGCGGGTGCCGTTGGTGCGTGACGAGTTGGGGACGTCGACGCACCGGCCGGACTGCGTACCGACGATCTCGCTGGCGGAGCCGGGCGGCGGCGTGGTGGGCGGCGGCGTCGTCGGCCCGGGCGTGGTGGGGGTCGGCGTCGGCGTACCGGTCGGCGGCGGCAACAACGGGCACGTGTTGCGGTAGGTGACCACCCCGCTGTTGTCCACCAGCGGGCAGAGGAACTGGGTGTACCGGGCGTCGTTGTCGACGAACGTCTTCAGGAACGGCAGCATGGTCCGGATCAGCACCGGGTTCGACCGGCCGACCATGAATCCGTGGTCGCCACCGGCGACCTCCAGGTAGACGCTCTCCGTCGTGGCCGGAATGCTGTTGTACAGACCGAGCGCGTACGACGGGGTGACCACCGTGTCCGCCTGTCCGGAGATGATCATCGTGGGCACCCGGTCGTTGGCCAGATTCGACGACGGCGAGTACGGCGTGATGCCGGCCACCGCCTTCAGCGACGGGCGTCGCATCGCGGCGCTCAGCGCCCCGCCGCCGCCCATCGAGTGACCCGCGACGGCCAGCCGGTTCGGGTCGACCCGGTTGCGGACCGTGCTCTGCTGCGTCAGGTAGTCCAGAGCGGCGAGCAACTGGGTGCCGCGCGCCGTGTCGAAGTCGTTGCGGCTGTTGGTCTCGATGCCGATCACCACGAAACCGTGTGAGGCCAGCCACGGTCCCATCCACGCCAGTTCGGCGGAGAACAGCGCGGTGTATCCCGGCGAGATCGCGATGGCACCGAAGGTGCCCTGACTGGTGTCGGTCGGGTAGTAGATCCGACCGCCGTTGAAGCCGTTCCCGGACGGGACGCTGACCGACGTGTTGGCGAAGGGGCCGTTCTCGGCCGCGACGCTGTTCCGGGTGGGGTCCGGACCCCGCTGGTACGGGTTGTCGGCGGCCGACGCCGACCCGGTCGCCATGGTGATGGTGAGCAAGCCGACGGCGGCGGCGAGTCCGGCGGTGGCGAGCGTGAACAGCCGTCCCCGAACGCCGGGGGACGCTCGGTGAGCGTCAGTGATCCCCGAGGGCGGGGGAGGGGGCGCATGTCCTCGCACTGTCGATACCTCCTGGTGGTGGGGGTGGGTGTGGGATGGGCGGGTCCGGTATGCACCGGACCCGCCCGCGCCGGCTGTGCCCTAGCCGGACCTGCGCGCGGTCAGCGTTGCAGGGTGAGTAGTCCGGGGCGGTAGGGCAGGAGGCCGTAGTCGCCGCCGGAGTTGGGTGAACGGCCCTGGTAGAGCAGTTGCAGGTTGCAGGCGTTCACGGTCATGGTCTGGTCGGCGTTGGTGCGCAGTAGTTCGCCGTGGCTGATGTCGTTGGTCCAGGTGGCGCCGCTGTTGGCCTTACCGGCGAAGGGGTTGCTCTCGGTGGCGGCCTGGGGGGTCCAGGTGCCGCCGAGGCTGGTGGCGGTGAAGGAGCGGAAGTAGCGTCCCTGGGAGCCGATGGCCTCGACGAGCATGAGGTACCGGTTCTCGCCCTGGAGTTTGTAGACCTGTACGCCTTCGAAGAGGTTGTTGGTGGTGTCGGTCATGATCGTGGTGTAGTTGGAGCCGAAGCTGCCGGGGAAGTTCCCGATCGGCATGCTGGCCCGGTAGATGCGGCCGTTGTCACCGGCGAAGAACAGATACATGTTCTGGCTGTCACCGATGAGAGCCTGGTCGATCGGACCGGTGCCGGAGTTGGAGATGGATCCGGTGAACAGGGTCTGCGCCGGCCCCCAACTGTTCACGTCCGCCGGGTTGGTCGACGTGCGGTAGGAGAACGCCGGGCCGCCCCACTGGTAGGCCAGAACGAAGAAGAGGTACATGTTCTGGCTGTCGCCGATGAGGGCCTGGTCGATGGGGCCGGTGCCGGAGTTGGAGATGGATCCGGTGAACAGGGTCTGCGCCGGTCCCCAACTGTTGACGTTCGTGGGGTTGGTGGAGGTGCGGTAGGAGAAGGCGGGGCCGCCCCACTGGTAGGCGAGGACCCAGACGTTGCGGGGTGCGAAGTAGAACAGTGAGGGGGCGACGGCGGAGAACGGCATGGCGTTCTGGCTGGCCGAGCCCATCTGGTTCCAGTTCGAGAAGAGGCCGAAGTTCATCGACCCCCAGCTGGTGCCGGTGTCGTGGGTGGTGGCGTAGACGAGCTGCTGGCCGTTGTAGGGGGCGTGGGTGAAGTCCTTCAACGACACCCACCCCGACCGCGGCTGCGCCAACGCGCCGGTCGAGGACCACCGGTACGACGAGGGCAGCGAGCAGTTACCCGACGGCGGCGGCGTGGTCGGGGGCGGCGTGGTCGGGGGCGGCGTGCTGGGCGGCGGGGTCGTCGGGGTCGTGCCTCCGTTGCAGGCCACCCCGTTCAGGGCGAAGTTGGTCGGTGCCGGGTTGCTGCTCGTCCAGGAGCCGTTGAACCCGAAGGACACCGAGCCGTTGGTCGGGATCGAGCCGTTGTAGCTGACGTTCCTCGCGGTCACCGCCGCACCGCTCTGCGTCAGCGTGGTGTTCCACGACTGCGTCACCGTCTGCCCGGCGCCGAAGGACCACGTCAACGTCCAACTGGTCAACGGATCACCGAGATTCGTGATCGAGACGTTGGCGCCGAATCCACCCTGCCACTGCGACGCCACGGAGTACGTGACCGAACAACCTGCCGCTGCGGCGCCGGCCGGCGGTGCGACGACGGCCACTGCCGACGTCGCCAGAATCGCCACACCGGCCGACGCCAGACTGGCATTGACCATTCTGGATCTAGCCATAAAGCATCCTTCCCAGCACGGAGTAGACCAACGCATTTGCGAGGGTCATTGTTAGGTGAGCGTTAACATGCGTGTCAGGGATGCTACGGGAGCGCTCCCAACGCCTCAACCTTTGACGGCGATGGATACATTCGGGTTTTCGCACCCACCGCGACCGGTGCAGACGCCCACCCACGCCTGGGTACGCGTACTCACCGCACTCCGGTTCGCGCGCTCAGGTGTCCACGCGTCGACGCGAACAGGATGGCCACATGGCCGAACTGCCGCACCGACACATCGCCCTGGGTACCGCCGAGTCGCCGCTGCCGGCACTGGCCGCGCGGTGCCGACAGACGACGCTGGCGACCGGCGGCCGGGCGGTCGCCGCACTGACCCGCCTCGCCGGTCGCCACCCCGCCGGATGGCGTTGGCTGGCCCGGCGGCACCACCCGCTCCTGGACCGGCTGGCGGCGGCGAACGCCCAGGCGGTCTGCGAACGGGCCGCCCGGCAGGTCCCCGCGTACCGGTCCTTCCTGCGCACCCGCCCGGCCCGCACCCGCCGCCGCCTGGCCGACTTCCCGGAGACCGACAAGCACGGGTACGTGACCGCCTACGGCGCCGCCGCACGGTGCTGGCACGGACGCATGCCGTCCCGAGGTGTGGTGGTCGACGAGTCGGCCGGCTCGTCCGGGCGGCCGTTCAACTGGCCCCGGGGGGACCAGGAACTGCGCGCGGTGCACCGGGACATCGCCGGCTACACCGGACTCGTCTTCCCGATGCGTCGACCGTTCGTCATCAACGCGTACTCGATGGGGGCCTGGGCCACCGGGACCACGACCGGCGCGGCGATGTCCCGGATCGCGGTCGTGAAGAACACCGGGCCGGACCTCGGGAAGATCGTCGACACGCTGCACGAGTTCGGCCCCGACTACGACTACCTGGTGACCGCCTACCCGCCGTTCCTCAAGCACCTGCGGGACCGGCTCGACGCCGGTGGCTTCGAGTGGGGAAAGTACCGCGTCTTCGCCAGTTGCGGGGGCGAGGGCATGACCGAGGCGCTGCGCGACTACCTGGAGCAGCGGTTCGCCCTGGTCCGCTCCGCGTACGGGGCGTCGGACCTGACCATCGGCATCGGTGCCGAGACCCGGTTCACGGTGTGGCTGCGGCGGCGGTTGCAGACCGACCGTGGGCTGCGGGCCGAGCTGCTCGGCGCCGACGAGCAGCGGTTGCCGATGGTGTTCCAGTACAACCCGTTCGCCACCTATCTGGAGACGAACGACCGTCGGGAGCTGGTGTGCACGGTCACCGGCGACGTACTCCAGCCCCGGCTGCGCTACAACGTCGGCGACGAGGCGGTGCTGGTGCCGTACCAGCGGATCGTGGAGTTGGCGCACGCCGACCCGGTCCGCCGGGCCGAGTTCCGCACGGCCGTCTCGGTGGAGCGGATGACCCTGCCGGTGCTGCTGCTGTTCGGCCGGCGCGACTCCACCGTCTCCTACCTGGGGGCCAACCTGTACCCCCAGGACGTCGAGTACGGCCTCTACACCGGCAACCCGCACGCCGCCGAGATCAACCGCTTCTGCCTGACCCTGGTCGAGGACGCGTCGCTGGAGACCCGACCCGTGATCCACATCGAACTGCGCCGCCCGCTGGCCGCGCCGGAGCGCGACGCACTCGTCGCCGCCTGCCGCAGCGGGGTACGCCGGCATCTCACCTCCGTCTCCCGGGACTTCGCGCAGTCGCTGCTCGAAGACCCGACCGCCGGTGACCTGCGGGTGGAGCTGCACGAGCCGGGAAGTGGCCCGTTCGCCGGCGAACAGAAGATCAAGAACGTCTACCTGGTGAGGTGATCATGCGTACCCGTGACTTCTCCCGCGCGCCCGCGCAGGCCCGCGCCGGCGCCATGTTCATCGGCGGGACCCGCTACGCCAACCCGCTGGTGCTGCTGCGGCTCGCCCCGGACTGGTTCCGGATGGTCCGCGACATGCGCCGGATGTCCGGCTACTGCTGGCACACCGTCTACTGGCAGTTCCCCCTCACGCTCGGCACGATCGCGTTCTTCACCGACCGCGACGCGATGCTGCGCTTCGCGCGGACCCGTCACCACCGGCGGTTGATGGTGTGGCTGACCGACGGCACCCGCAACGCCACCGCCGGGTTCATCCGGCTCTACTCGGCCTCGCCGGACGGGTACTCCAACGGCACCTGGCGGGCCGAAGCGCCGGAGATGGGCCACATCGAGACGTTCACTCCGCTCGGCGCGGAGACGACCGGCCCGGCGGTGATCCGGTGAGTTCCGGTGCGTACCGCTTCGAACGGGTCACCTGCCGCCGTGGGCTGCGGGAGTTCCTCGGGCTCGCCGACCGCCTCTACGCCGACGAGCCGCGCCACGTGCCCATCCCCCGCCAGCAGATCCGGCAGTGGTGGCAGGACGGCATACCGATGTACGTGCTGCGGGACGCCGCCGGCACGGTGGTCGGACGGACCACCCTGCACATCGACGCGGCCTTCGACGCCAAGATCGGCCGCCGGTGCCAGCTCTTCGGGCTGACCGAGTTCACCGCCCCGGCCGCCCGACCGCTGTTCGACGCGATCTCCGCGCACGCCGATCCCGACCGGGACCTGCTCTTCGGCCCGGTGGCGCTGCTGCCCAACCAGGCCGGTGGCGTGATCACCTCCGGGTACGCGGAACGCGGCTTCGTCGACAGCGCCTGGAACCCGGCGCACTACGCCGCCGCCTACGAGGCGTACGGGTTCCAGCGCCGGTTCGAGTCCGACACCTGGATCTGCCCGGTGCCCACCCCGGCCGAGCCGGCGCCCCCGGTGCGCGTGGATCCGGACGGGGCGCGGATCGAGCTGCACCGGGGCGACGTACGGCGTCTCGACGACCAACTCGACCTGCTTCGCGGCATGCTGAACGACTCCTTCGCCCAGCTCGGGTACTACACCCCGATCTGCGCCTGGCAGCTCCGGCGGCAGACCGACGGGCTGGCGTACCTGCTGGACGAGTCACTGCTGCTCTATCTGACGCGGGACGGTCAGCCGGTGGCGTTCACGCTCTGCGTACCGGACATCAGCGAGTTCATGGTGGCGGTCCGGGGCGACCTGCACCTGGTCAACCAGATCCGGCTGCTCGGCACCCGCCGCCGCTACCGGCGGGAGGCGGTGCTGATCGTCAAGGGCGTGGTCCCGGAGTACCAGGGGCGCGGCTACCAGCGGCTGCTCTCCACGCACCTGCACCACAACCTGCACACCGCCGGCTACACCGCGCTGCGCAGCACCTACGTCGGTCGGGACAACCCGGCGTCGGCGGCCCAGTACCGGCGGCTCGGTGGCCGCCCGCTGCACGGCTACACCTTCTATGCCAAGGAGCGGTAGGTGGACGTCGCCGCGTTCCGCGCGCTCGAACCACTGTGCTGGCGGGCGCCGAGCGCACACAACACCCAGCCGTGGCGGCTGCGCTACGAGCCCGGACAGATCCGGGTCGGGTGGGACCCGGCGTACACCCTGCCGGCGGCCGACCCCACCGGCCGCGACCTGCGCCTCTCCCTGGGCGCGTTCGTGGAGACCTGCCTGATCGTCGCCGCCGACGCCGGCCTGCCGATGGAGTACGTCGCCGACCACGACGACCCGTGGGTGGGGCGGTTCCGGTCGGCGCCGAGCCGCTACCCGACGCCCTTCCGCACCACCGAGGTCTGGGATCGGCGTACCCATCGGGGCGGTTTCGTCGGCGGGCCGGACAGCGACGCGCTCGCGGCGGTGGACGCGGTCGCCCGGCAGGCCGGCGGCGGCGTCCGGACCGTGCCGCGCGCCGACCGCCTCGGCGGCCTGCTGCGCGAGGCCGACCGGCAGGTGTACGCGGACCCGGCGGTCGTCGCCGAGCTGCGCCGCTGGCTACGCCTGACCCCGGCGCATCCCGACTACCACGCCGACGGACTCACCGACCGCTGCCTCGGGTTGTCCCGTCCTGCCGCGACCGGGCTGCGCGCGGCGCTGGCCAGCTATCCGGCGCTGCGCCGGCTGTGGCTGCCGAGGCTGCTCGCCGCCGCCGACGATCCGCTCGCCCGAGGCGGCGACGTGGTGGTCCTCATCGCCCCGGCGGCCCTGGACCCGGCCGGGCAGGTGGAGTTCGGGCGGGTGCTGCTGCGCTGCTGGTTGACGCTGCACGCGGCCGGGCTGGCGGCGCACCCGCTGAGCCAGCTCGTCGACGTCGCGGCCACCCGGTCGGCGCTCGGCGCGCTCCTGGACGTCGCGCCGGAGCGGCTGCTGCACGTCACCCGGGTGGGCCGCCCCACCCACCCGGCACCCCGCTCCGCCCGCCGCCCAGATGTAAGGAAGGGACCCTTGTAATACACCAGGCGTTAGTAGGGGGCCCTTCCTTGCACACCTCGGGCGCGGCCCGGCGCGACATCCGGGTTGCGGACGGCCGCCTCGGAGGCGACGCGTCGCAACATTGACATCGATCGTTGACGCGGCATACATTCAGGCCGATCTGGCAAGCGCTTTCACCACCGCCCCCGTCCCGGGCGCAACTGGGCGGCCCCCGCCGCGCCATGGGAGCGCTCCCGTCTCTGCGTCGTCACCGACGGCAGGTCGATGCATCCCATTCCGAGGAGACCGGAGCAGCGATGAAAAGACGAATGAGAGCGTTCACACACAATGCCGCCCGGGTGACCGCCGGTGCCGTACTCCTGGCGTCGGCCGGAGTCGCCGTAGCGATGCCCGCCGGCGCGGCGGCAGCCGGTTGCACGGTGAACTACACGGTGGCATCGCAGTGGCAGGGCGGATTCGGCGCCAACGTCGTCATCACCAACAACGGTGATCCGGTCACGAACTGGACGTTGACCTGGCGCTTCGACGCCGGGCAGACCATCGACCAGGCGTGGAACGCCACGGTGACCCAGAGCGGCGCCGCCGTCTCCGCCCAGAACGTCAGCTACAACGGCACGATCCCCACCAACGGCACCGCCTCGTTCGGCTTCAACGGGTCCTGGACCGGCAGCAACCCCGCCCCGGTCATCTTCGCGCTCAACGGGGTGGGCTGCACCGGCGGCACCATCCCCAGCCCGCCGCCGACCACGCCACCGCCGACCACCCCGCCACCCACCACCCCGCCACCCACCGGCGCGGCGGACATCACGGTCAACAACGCCACCCGCCACCAGACGGTCGACGGTTTCGGGGCGGCGCAGTCGATCTGGGGCAGCGCGTGGTCGACCGCCGAGACGCAGACACTGGTCGGGATGGGCGCCAACCAGTTGGGGTTGTCCATCGTGCGGACCGGTCTGTCGCCGGTGTCGAGCGAGTGGGCGACGCATGTGAACTCGTTGAAGACGGCCAAGGCCTCCGGTTCGGGCGTGAAGATCCTGGCCTCACCGTGGACGGCCCCGGCGGCGTGGAAGACGAACAACAGTCGGGTCAACGGCGGCAAGCTGCGGACCGACTACTACGACGACTACGCCAACCACCTCAACAGCTACGTCCAGTACATGCGCGGGCAGGGCGTGACGATCGACGTCACCTCCGTGCAGAACGAGCCGGACTGGCACCCGGACTACGACTCGATGGACTGGAGCGGCACCGAGCTGCGCAACTTCGTCCGTGACCACGGCACACGGGTGCAGAACACCAAGCTGATGGTCGCCGAGGCGGTGAACCTGAACTACACCTACACCGACCCGACGCTCAACGACACCACCGCCCGCAACAACATCGGCTACATCGGCGGTCACCTGTACGGCACCGAGGCGGCTGGGCGGCTGCGGTCGTACCCGCTGGCCGACCAGCACAACAAGCCGGTCTGGATGACCGAGTGGAACCTGCACGCGGCCGACGGCAACGGCTCCAACATCTGGGGCAACCCGGGCAACCAGACGGTCTGGAACGAGACGCTCGACGACATCATGCGCACGGTGCACCGGTCGATGGAGGCGAACTGGACCGCCTACGTCTGGTGGTACGGCAAGCGCTACTACTCCTTCATCGGTGACGGCGAGGCCGCCTTCGGCACCACGGCCGGCGCACCGCTCAAGCGCGGATACGCCTTCTCGCAGTACTCCAAGTACGTCCGCCCCGGCTACCAGCGCGTCGCCCTGGCCAAGAGCTCCAAGGCCGCACCGCTGGAGGTGACCGCGTACCAGGGTGGCGGCAAGACCACGCTGGTGATCCTCAACCGCTCGACCAGCGCGGTCAACAACGCCGTGATCCAGGTGCCGCAGTCCGTCACCCGGGCGGAGCACTACCTGACCTCGCTGAGCGCCAACGCGGCCAGCCAGCCGACCAGCGTCAACGGCGGGCAGGTCTCGGTCAACGTGGGCGCGCGCAGCATCTCCACCGTCGTCCTGACCCACTGAGCGACGACATGTCCACACCCTGCGTGGCGCGCGAGGACCGCGCGCCACGCAGGGGCCGTCGGGCGTCCGCCCGTGGGCGGTCGCTGCGACCGTTCGCGAGCGACCTTCGACCGGCGGGGCGTCGGCACTGTCGGTCCCGGATGTGATGCTGACCGTCGTGATCGTGACGTTCGACAGTGAGTTGTGGACCTGGGCTGCCCGGCGTGACGAGAGCTGGACCTTCGTCAGCCTGCCGGTCGGGGCGTCGGAGGAGATCCGCGAGCGCTCCGGCGGGACCCGTCGGGGTTTCGGTGCGGTACGCGTCCGGGCCGCCATCGGCGGCAGCCGGTGGACGACCTCGGTGTTCCCCGACAGCGCACGCGGTTGCTACGTCCTCCCGGTCAAGCGCGCCGTCCGCACCGCCGAGGCGCTCGACGTGGGCGACACCGCCACCGTGACCGTCGAACTGGTCGACCACTGATGAGGGCGGTGTCGTCGGAGCTGGTCGGGGCCGCGACCACCACGGGCCGGAGTGGGCCACGCCGAAGTCGTCACCGGGTCGGACCGGGAGCGACGTGCCGTTGGGCAGGGCCGGGTCGCAGGGCCTGAGGGCCCCCGGTCACCGTGGGTACCGCGCAGCGGCACGGCGATCTCAGGAACAACACATAGACGTACGACGACATAAGGGCATCTCCTCGGTGCCCCGGTCGAGCGACCGGTGCGCCATGGAAGGCTCCTACCGCCACCCGCCGAGTGGCTGACAGATCATGGACCATTCCCCGCCCGCGATCGAGTGACGCGCCGTCGATCGCGCGCGTACGGGCGCATTCTCCGGGTCGCATTCCCGTCGAATTCCCGCACTACCGACGCGTCTCGCTACGATTCAATCGCACCGCCGTTCCGGCGGCTCGACTCCCCGTCGACATCGCGGAAATTCCACTGACGACGACCGGAAAGGAATGCCGCTCATGAGAAGTGAGCATCCTTCGCCGCTCGACGACGACGGGGCACGTCGAGCGGACCTTCCGCTGTCGTCGGCAGAAACCGCCGAGAGCGACCTGACCACTCCGCACGACACCCCCGACATCGTCGAGCCACGCACTCCGTCCGCCACCGGGGAGCGGGACGCCGACCCGACCGGGACCAACCCGACCGAGACCAACCCGGCCGGGACGGACACCGCGGTGACGCGCCCCCGGCGACAGCGACTCCGTCGCGCGCTGAGGTCGGTTCCGGGGCTGATCGGCATCGTCGGCGGCCTGGTCGGGATCGTCGCCGGCATCGCGGCGCTGATTCCGAAGGAGCAGCCGTCGGACCCGTTCCGGCACGCGTTGTTCACCGAGCCGTTCACCTCGACCGTCAGCGATCCGGACGAGGTCCTGGCGCGGTACGCGCTCTGGGTCGACACCGAGGACGGCGACGACGACGTGTGGCGGAGCGAGATCGACACCGTCCAGGGTCTGTTCCGCCTCTCCAACCGGACCGACGCCAGCCGGGTGCGCTACATCTGGATCAACGCCACCAACGCCGGTGACCGGGTGCCGGTCGAGATGACCGACAGGCCGGTCTCCGTCGACGTACGAATCGCGGACCGGGCCCTCTCCACCAGCGCGGCCGGATTGATGTACCGGTGGTCCGGTCAGCCGAAGCGGTACTACGCCTTCCTGCTCTCCGGAGACGGCACCTATTCGTTCGTGGCGCGCAGCGACACCCTCGGATTCTCCTACCGCCTGACCGAGCGTTCCGAGAAGATAACCGCCGAGGGCTGGAACAGTCTGGCCATCGTCGGCAAGGGCGATCAGCTCGATCTCTATATCAACGGCACGAAGGTGAAGACGGTCGACGCCGTCGATTTCCCGGACGGCACCGCCGGGGTGATCGCGACGAGTCGCGGTGCCTTCGAGTTCGACAACTTCCGCATCTACGAGTGACGGCGTCGCCGCGATCGCCGGACACGTGAGCCGGCCCCCGATCGGAAGCCGAGACGACTCCGTGGTGACGGTGCGTCGATCCCCGCACGGCCGTGACCAGGAGCGACCTGAGACGTAACGGCCCTGGAACACTCTTGACATCGAAAGGCGACCCCCGCCACACTACCGATGCTAATTCGATTTAGCACAGGACCAGATCCACAGAGTACCGAAACGGGTCATACCCCCACCGGGCAGTAGCCCACGTGGCCCACGAGGAGGCTCTCCATGTCCGACCACCCCGCGCCTCGTCGCGCAGACCCCACCCACCTTCAGCGGCTCCGGCGGCAGTAAGCCGGAGCCGAGAGCCAGGGTCCGAACACGACCACGAGATCCGAACAGCACCGCGAGAAGCGGTTGTAGAGGAGTGTGCTCAGTTGAAGACAGAGACCGGAAAGCGCAGGCTCAGGCGTACCGTCTCGTTGCTCGCGACCATGTCACTCGGAGTCGGCCTCGTCGTCTCCGCGCCGGCTGCCGCCTCGGCCAAGCCTGCGGCCAAGGAGGGTGCGACCGTCAAGGCGGACAAGCACTCACCGACCGGATACACGGTCACCTTCGTCTACCGCAACCCGAACGCCACGCAGGTCCGCCTCGCCGGGGACCTGACCCTGCTCGACGTGAACACCGGCAACACCCGGTACCAGCCGGAGGAGTGGCAGCCGGGTCGGTACCACGCCGGGGGGACCGAGTTCCTCCGCGACATGACCAGGGACAAGAAGGGCAACTGGTCGGTCTCGCTGCCGCTGCACGCGGGCGGCATCAGCTACTGGTACCGGGTCTGGGACCCGACCCAGGGCTGGGAGAACAAGCGCATCTGGGACCCAGCCTCGACGAACCCGCGTCCGCCGGGCGAGTCCTCGTTCCGGACCCGGAACAACGACGTCCTCGACGCCGTGTACGTGCCGTACGCGACCAAGCAGAACGACCCGGTGCTCAAGAGCCGTGCCGAGTACGAGCTGCCGGCCAAGCCCAAGGACCGGGGCACCGTCCGGTACGTCCCGTACACCACCATCCTCGGCGACAGCGGTCACTACCTCGGTGTCTACCTGCCGCCCGGTTACAACGCCAAGCGCGCACAGCCGTACAAGGTGGCGTACCTGGCGCACGGCATCTTCGGTGACGAGACCGACTTCATGGTGCCGGCGAACGTCCCGAACATCCTGGACAACATGACCGCGAAGGGCGAGATCGAGCCCACCGTGGTCGTCACCATGGGCAACCACTTCACGGGCACCAGCCTCGGCTTCGCGTCGTACAACCAGACCAACGCCGCCGACAACCTGGTCCAGACGATCCTGCCGCTCATCGAGGACCGGTACAACGTCGCCACCGACCGGTCCGGCCGGGCGTACGCCGGGTTCTCGTACGGCGGTATGACCGGCGCCCACGTGATCCGCGGCTACCCGACCACGTTCGGGTACTACGGTCACTTCTCCGGCAACCCGTCGCTGAGCGCCCAGGACTACGACAACGTCGCGAACGCGGTCGGCGACGACGACCTCCTCGTGTTCCTCGGCAACGGCGTGTTCGAGGGCAACCTCAACAACCAGAACGCCATCGCCGACAACTTCCGCGCCCGTGGGTACACCGCCCACACCACCCAGGTCCCGGGTGCGCACGACGGCATGACCGCCAGCCAGCTCTTCACGATCTTCGCCCGCGACCACCTCTGGACGGGTGCCGACACGGTCGGTGACGCCCGTGCCAAGGTCAAGGCGAAGGCCGCGCCCGCGTCGGTCCCCGCCGGCCGCGCGTTCACCCTCGACGTCGAGGTGCGGGCACAGAAGAAGCACAAGAAGTCGCCGACGCCGACCGGCGAGATCACCGTGACCTTCGCCGGCAGCACGCACGTGGTGACGCTGAACAAGGGCAAGGCCGTCGTGAAGCTGCCGACCAGCGGGCTGTCCGCCGGGTCGTACGCGGTGCACGTCGCCTACTCCGGTGACCGGACCTACGCGCCCACCGCAGAGGTGCACCAGAAGCTGCGGGTGCGCTGACCGATGAACACGGTGGGCCGTTGACCTCCCCCGTCTCGGTCCACCCGCACCGGCGGGGCCGCGTCATTCCTGACGCGGCCCCGCCGGGGTGTCCGGCAACCGGACGGTGAACAGGCTGCCCTCGCCCAGGGTGCTCTGCACGTCGATGGTGCCGCCGTGTGCCTTCACGAGATGCTGGGTGATCGGCAGACCCAGGCCGCTGCCACCGGTCGCCCGGGTACGCGAGCCGTCCGCCCGCCAGAACCGGTCGAAGATCTTCGGCAGGTGCTCGGCCGCGATGCCCACCCCGGTGTCCCGTACGGTGATCGTGGTGTCCTGCGCGGCGACGGTGACCGACCCCCCGGGCGGGGTGTAGCGGATCGCGTTCGAGACCAGGTTGCCGACGATCTGCCGCAGCCGTACCGCGTCGGCCGGCAACACGGGGTCCTCATCGATCTGCACGGTCAGCGCGATCCCGGCCGCCTGGGCCGTGCCCCGATGACTGTCCACCACCTGCGTGACCACGTCCCGCACGTAGGTCGGCTCGGGATGGATCCGCAGCGTGCCCGCGTCGGCGGCGGCCAGGTCGGCGAGGTCGTCGATGATGTGCTGGAGCAGCACCGCCTCCTCGTGCAGCAGGTCGAGCAGTTGGGCGTCGGTCGGCGCGAGATCGTCCTGGGCCGCCTCCAGCCAACTGCGGATGTTGGTCAGCGGCGTACGCAGTTCGTGCGCGACGTCGCTGACCATGGCGCGTCGCTGCGCCTCGGCGCGGTCCCGACGGTGGGTCGAGTCGTTCAGCGCCCGGGCCAGCCGGCCGATCTCGTCCGGGGCGGAGACCGGGGCCGGCTGCTGCCGGTCGACGGCGTCGGTGAGTGTCCGCAACGGACGGACCAGCCGGCGGCCGACCAGGACCGTGACGATGATGGTGGCCACCAGCACCGCGCCGGTGACCGTGACGATGCGGACGGTGTTCTCGCCGGAGAGCGTGAAGGTGGTCTGGTCGGCGCCGCTGTCCGGGGCGGTGATGAACAGCAGCACGGCCGGGGCCACGTGCGGCTGGAGCATGCTCCGCCGCGACTGTTCCACGCACTCGCTGATCAGGGCCGCTTCGTCTGCGTCCACGTCGACCCGGAAGGTCTCCCGGGGGGCGGGACGGACGCTGCGCTCGTCGACGGAGATGTTGATCAGGTACGCGCTGAAGTCGGGCAGGATCTCCAGTCCCTCGTCGTCGGCCAGGTCGAGGCACTTCCCTGCCAGCTGCCCCAGGGACCGCAGCGCCTTCTCCTCGGCCTGGCCGGCCGTCTCGGGCTTCGCCTCGCATCGATCTGCCGACCCGCGCGGATCCGGCGTGGTCAGCACGACGGTGAACCGCCCGTCGGGCAGCGGCTTGATCTCTCCGTCCAGGCGACTCCCCCGCAGGCACCTCAACTGTTCCTCGGCCTTCGCGAGCAGTTCGTCGCTGACGTCGTCCGGCACCCGGAACGGGCCGACCGCCCGAGGGTCGATGCGGTCGGTGCCGCCGGTGAGGCCGAGGTCCAGGTTCAGCGGGTCGACCACGGCGGCCGGGCGGGCGGCGTCCAGCGAGGGGCCGTCTAGCGTGTCGGCCACGATCGTCCGGTCGTCGGTCATCAGCGTGATCCGCCGGTCCAGTCCGGCGGCCCGCTGCTCGATGAGCGGCGACACCGCGGACCAGTCCGGGTGGGTGGCCGCGTACTCGATCAGCTCGTTGTAGACCTCGGTGTTCTCGGCGAGTGAGCGACCCTGCTCCTGGCTGATCGCCCGGGTCGCGGTCCGGGTGGCCAGCCAGGCGGTGGAGGTGATCGCGGCGATCGCGATCAGCACCGAGGTGACCAGCAACCGGGTCACCAGACTGTGCCGGATCGGCACCCGCCGGGTGCTCACCGGGATGTCGCCGAAGCGCCGGCCAGCTTGTAGCCGACCCCGAAGACGGTCACCAACCAGACCGGCCGCTGCGGATCGCGTTCTATCTTGCGACGCAGGTTCATCACGTGGACGTCGATGGTCCGCTCGGTCGAGCTGCGGTCGAGCCCCCGCGTGTGGTGCAGCAGTTGGCCTCGGGTGAAGACCCGGTTCGGCTGCTTCACCATCGCCACCAGGATGGCGAACTCACCCCGGGTGCAGGCGACCCGGACGCCGTCCACGGTCACCTGGTGCCCGGTCGGGTCGATCTCGATCGGTCCGACCCGCAGCAGCCCGGCCCCGGCGGGCGACGGTGTGCCGGGTCTCGCCCGCCGCAGCAGGGTCCGCACCCGGGCCATCAGTTCCCGGGGGCTGTACGGCTTGGTCAGGTAGTCGTCGGCGCCCAGGTCCAGTCCGGTCAGCAGGTCGTCCTCGGAGGACCGGGCGGTCAGCATCAACACCAGCACGTCGGACTCCCCGCGCAGGGTCTTGCACACCTGGAGACCGTCCATCTCCGGCATCATCACGTCCAGCACCAGCAGGTCGGGGCGGAGTCGGCGAGCCGTCTCCAGCGCCGCCCGACCGTCGTGCACCACCACGGCCTCGTGCCCCTCGGCGGTCAGATAGCGGCGGACCACCTCGGCCTGGCGAGGATCGTCATCGGCGACCAGCACCTGTGCACACATGGCGGCGATGATAGGACTGGATTCCCGACGACAGGGCTCCGGCGGCGATACCTGACAGGTTTCTAACGACCGCTGGACACCCTCGTCGGCATGGATCCGAAGCAGGACGCCCCGACCGAGTTCATACCGCGTGTACCCGATCCGCCCGTACGGCGACGTGGTGTGCGGTGGATCGCCGTGGCGCTCGTGGTGGCGGTGCTGACGGTGGGTACCGGGATCGTGGTGACCCGGCACCGGGCCGACGCACAGCCGGCGTCGAGGGAAACCGACGTGGTCGCGACCACGCCGATCGCGCGCCGTGACCTGTCGACCACCCGGACGCTGCCCGGAAGCATCGGGTACGGCCCGACGCGCCCGCTGGCCGGACACCTGACCGCGACGGTCACCTGGTTGCCGAAGGCCGGCACCACGGTCAAGCGGGGTGGGCAACTGTTCCGGGCCGACGACCGGCCGGTGGTGCTCTTCTACGGCAGCATCCCGATGTACCGGGACATCGCCGGCACGAACCTGGTCGGCCGGGACGTCCGGGTGATCGCCGACAACCTCCGTGCGCTCGGTTACCCGATCGGCTGGCAGCCGTCGCCCGGCGAGCAGGTGACGCCGCAGCCGCCGACCCGCAACGCCGCCGACGATGACGACGACGAGCCGGCGGCGGCAGCGGAATCCCCGGCAGCACCGCAGCGGGTACGCAGCGGCGAGGGCGTCCTCACGCCGGCACTGGTCGCGGCGATCAAGCGCTGGCAGACCGACCTCGGTGTGCCGGCGACCGGCACGATCCCGGTCGGACACGTCGAGGTGGCCAGCGGGGCGGTCCGGGTGGACTCGGTGACCGCCCAACCCGGTGACCCGGCGGAGACGCCACTGATGTCGGTGACCTCGGTCCGCAAGGTGATCACGGTCGGTGCCGAACTCACCGACGCCGCCGCCATCAAGCGTGGGGACCGGATCCGGGTGGGCCTGCCCGACGACCGTGAGGTCCCCGCCCGGGTCGTCTCCGTCGGCCGTGATCTCGTCGCCAGCGACAGCGGCATCGCGAACGGCCCGGCGCTGCTCACCGTGACGGTGGCCGTCGACAAGCCGCAGAGCATCGCCGACCTCGACTCCGGTGAGGTGCAGGTGCACTTCACCGGTCGTACCGCCGTCGACGTGCTGGTCGCACCGGTCGAGGCGCTGGTGGCGTTGCGCGAGGGCGGTTACGCGGTGCAGGGACCAGGCGGGCTGGTCGCGGTCCGCACCGGCATGTTCGCCGACGGCTGGGTCGAGATCACCGGCGACGGACTGACCGAGGGCACCGAGGTGGTGGTGCCCTCGTGACCGGACCCGTGCTCTCGGTGCGTCACGCGTCCATGGTCTATCCCGGCGGGGTCACCGCGCTGGCCGACGTGAGCCTGGACGTCGCCGCCGGGGAACTGGTCGCCGTCGTCGGGCCGTCCGGATCGGGCAAGTCGACCCTGCTCAACATCATCGGCACGTTGGACCGCCCCACCTCGGGCACCGTCCACATCGCCGGCCAGGACGTCGCCACGCTCGGCGACCGGCGGCTGTCCGCGCTGCGGGCCCGGGAGATCGGCTTCGTCTTCCAGCAGTTCCACCTCGCCGACGGGCTCAGTGCCGTCGACAACGTCGCCACCGGCCTGCTCTACGCCGGGGTGCCACGACGGCAACGGCGGGAGCACGCCCTGCGCGCCCTGGCCCGGGTCGGTCTGGCGCACCGCACCGGGCACCGCCCGGGGCAGTTGTCCGGTGGCGAGAAGCAGCGCGTCGCGATCGCCCGCGCCCTGGCCAACCAACCGTCGCTGGTCCTGGCCGACGAACCCACCGGCGCACTCGACACCGCCACCGGTCAGTCCGTGCTGCGGCTGCTGCGTCGGCTCCACGAGGAAGGCACCACCATCGTGCTGATCACCCATGACCGAGGCATCGCCGCGTCACTGCCCCGGCAGATCGAGATCCGCGACGGACGACTGATCCGCGACGACACGCACCCGTCGCCCGTCCCGGCGCTGGCCGTGGAGTCGGCTCCCGCCGTGGAGTCGGTCAGCTCGGCGCGCACCGTGGAGTCGGGCGGCCTGGCGCGTGCCGTGGAGTCGGGCGACCCGGCCGGCGATGCGGTGTCGGACCGGTGACCGGGCCGATCGACCGGGCACCACGACCGGCCCGGCTGGCCGTATCGGACCTGCTCTCGCTCGGGCTGACCGGCCTGCGAGCCCGCCCGCTGCGGGCGGTGCTGTCGGCGCTGGGGATCGCGATCGGCATCGCCACGATGATCGTGGTCACCGGCATCCCGGCCGCCGGCCAGGCCGCGCTGCTGGCCGAGTTGACCGCGCTCGGCACGAACTCCCTCCAGGCGGTGGCGGCACCGGATCGTGATCCGCCGACCAAGCTGCCGGAATCCGCCGTGGTGATGGTGCAGCGGATCGGCCCGGTCACGGCGGCCAGCGCGGTCGGCAACACCCGCACCGTGGTACGCCGCAACGACCTCCTCGATCCCACCGACGGCTCCGGCCTCACCGTGCTGGCCGCCCGCCTCGACCTGTTGCCCACCATCAACGCACGGATCAGCGTCGGCAGCTGGCTGAACCCGGCCACGGCGGAGTTTCCCACCGTCGTACTCGGTTCGGTGGCCGCCACCCGACTCGGCATCGCCGACCTGCCCGCCGGACAACCCGCGCCCCAGGTGACGATCGCGGACCGGCGGTTCACCGTGGTCGGCATCCTGGCCGAGACCCCGCTCTCCCCCGACATCGACCGGTCGGTGCTGGTCGGGTGGCCGGCGGCCCGCAGCGAACTGCGGTTCGACGGCCACCCGACGGTGATCTACATCCGTTGCGAGGAGTCGCAACTGGAGGCGGTACGCGGTGTCCTGGCGGAGACGATCTCGCCGGAGCGTCCCGGCCAGGTGGTGGTGAGCCGCCCCTCCGACGCGTTGGCCGCGAAACGGGCCACCGAGGGCAACTTCTCCGTGCTCTTCCTGGCGCTGGCTGCGGTCGCCCTGCTGGTCGGAGGCATCGGGGTGGCCAACACGATGGTCGTCTCGGTCCTCGAACGGCGTGCCGAGATCGGCCTGCGACGGGCACTCGGGGCGACCCGGGGACAGATCCGGGGCCAGTTCCTGACCGAGTCGACGGTGCTGGCGGCACTCGGCGGTCTGGTCGGCACGGCGGTGGGACTGCTCGCCACCGTCGGATACGCGGCCTGGCAGGGATGGCCGCTGGTGCTGCCCGGCCAGGCGGCGGTCCTCGGGGTCGGCGGTGCCGTGGTGATCGGGGTGCTCGCCGGTGTCTACCCCTGCGTACGCGCGGCCCGGCTACCTCCGACGCAGGCCCTCGCCGCCGCCTGACCCCACCGGCCAGCACAGACGAAAGGGCGCGGCGACCGGTGCTCCGGCCGCCGCGCCCTGCTGTGCGTGTAAGGAGGGGTCCCTTCCTAACGCCTCGTGTATAGGAAGGGACCCCTCCTTACATTCTCGCCGCGCTCGTCGGGCGGCGTCAGTTCTGCGCGGCGGCGACCTTGCGCTCGCACTCGGGTGCGAACTCCAGGCCCATGCTGATCGAGCGGGAGTGGTTCTGGTCCCCGCCGAAGGCGAGCGAGATGCCGTCCTCGGAGACCTCCACGTACTTGACGCCCTTGTCCTTCAGGCACTTCACGACGGCGACCGCGAAGTCCCGGGCCTCCGGGTTGGCCGGGTCCTTCTCCCACGGCGGCAGCGGATAGAACTTCGGCTCACAGATCCGGTTCGCCGCCTCGTACGCCTCCGCCTCCTTGGCGTTGGTCTCGCCGGACGGTCGGCCGGGGTGCCCGGCCGTCAACTTCTCCGGGACACCCTGCTGCTTCAGGCACTTGCGGTACGGCCCGAGCAACGCCTCGTACTCCTCCGACGTGGTGTCGAGCCGCTCGCGCGGACGTTCCTCCTTCGGCTGCGCCGAACCGGTCCGTTCCGGCTCCGGGGTGGCCAACGAGGCCACCTGTCCGCTGCCGTCGTCCGTTTTCTTCTCGTCGGCCGTCGCCCCGCAGGCCGACAGCGCGATCAGCATGACGGCACCCATCAACAGCGTCCGACTCCTGCGCATGACAACGCCTTTCGTCCGATCGGACCGGGACGTTCCCGGGCCACTGCGGCCGGTTCTCGGCCCGGCCGCAGCCAGCCTCCCGATCGGACGTGAGGAACATGTCAGGTCGGCGGGCCCCCCGCCGGACATCGACGGAGGGCCATGACAACTCAGCTCTGGGTGATCACCGGATCTGCGGCGAGGCTCTCGGTGCGTTGACCGATCAGGGTGCGCAGCCGATCCGCGTCGTCCGTCACGGTCTGCGCGTCCTGCCCGTCGACGCTCGACAACACCTCGGTGATGCCGTCGAGTGCCGCCAGTGCCGAGCCGTCGGCATAGACCTGCCGATAGATCTGGCGGTACGCGTCCTCGTACACCTTCGTGAACGTCTCACTGGCAAGGAAGCGTTCCTTGAGGAGGTGGCCGCCCCCACCAGGCCCACCACCACCAGGCCCACCGCCAGCGGGCCCACCACCACCGGGCCTATTACCCTCTCGCCCACCCGTACGCGGCTCCCCGGTGTCGGGACGGTCCGCACGCTCGGGCATCGTGTCGGCAGCGCCGGTCGCGCCTACCGGCTGGCCGGGCATCGTACGGGTGGCACCCCCGCCCCGGAAACCACCACCGAGGCGCCCCTGCTCGTGCGGGCCCTGGCCGGCGTCCCCGCTGAACGTCAGGTTGTAGTCCCAGCCGACCACGGTGAACTTCTTACTGGTCAGGTCGTACCAGAGGTAGTAGTTGCGACCCGGACCGGACATGTCGTCGAAATTGAGCAGCAGGTTCTGCCAGGCCACGTAGCGGGCGAAGGACTCCACGTCGACCCGGTCGGCGAGGTGTTCGTCGAACTCGGTGTCGCTGGCGTTCTCGACCCATCTGATCAGGTCGATGACCGGTTGCAGGTCCTGACTGCCCTTCATGGTGATCTGTTTGAAGTCGTCGTCGTAAGCGGTCGGGTCGTCGCCCTGGTCGGTGAAACTGCCGGTGGCCAGCGCCTTGTAGAGGACCCCACTGCCGTCGATCTTCGCGGTGAAGTTCTCGTCGGGATGTTCCACCACCAGGCGGGCGGTGGTCGGCCGGTCGTTGACGGTGAAGCTGGTGTACGCGTACTCCTGGGCCACCTCACCGGCGTCGCCGAGCAGGTCGAGCGTCACCGCCTCGTTGAGCACCGTGGAGCCGCCGCCCATGCCGGCGACGCGAACGGAGAGTTCCCGATGCCCCTGGTAGCGGCGACCGTCGACGTACTCGTCGAAGCGGATGAGCCAGGGCAGGTTCTCCGGTTCCTCGGCCTGGAGCGAGATCCGCGACATCCCGCCGCCGTTCGGCCCGGGACCGGCACCGCCGCGATCGGCGCCGTCCGGCATGGGACCAGCACCGTCAGGTGCCGCGCCGCCCGGTCCGCCCTGCGGGGTCTCGCCGTTGCGGCTCAGGCTGCGCAGCGTGGAGTTCCCCTTCAACCGGATGCCGACGCTGGGCACGCTGGTGCCGTCGACGACCAGGTCCGCCTCGATGTAGTCCTTCTCGCCCTCGGCATAGAAGGTGTCCAACATCCGTTGGTAGTCCGCGTCGCGGAAGACGAGCGTGATGCGGTGTGCCACGGTCTCGTCGAACAGGTCGACGGTGCCGGCGATGTCCTGGGTGACCAGGTCACCGCCGACCGCACTGCTGGTGACGTACGGGCGGATGCGCACCGTGCTGAGCGTCACCGTGAGGACGAGCAGGAAGGCGGCGCAGCCGGCCAGGAACTTCCAGTAGTGCCGGACCCGGATCGGGATCCGGTGCTTGAGCCTCATCACAGGTCCGTCTGGTCGTAGCCGGTCAGCACCGTGACCCGCTGACCGCCGGTGCGTTCGGCCAGCGCGGCGATCAGGTCACCGGGTTCGGTGCCCTTCTTCAGCCGGACCGTGTACATGATCTCGGTCAACGCGCCGCCCCGAATCGTCTCCATGCTGACCAGCTCGAACTCGCTGGTGTGGCGCACCAGGACGTCCTGGATGGACTCGGTGTAGTTCTCCACGGGCGGGACCTGCACCTTCACCACCTGCCGCTGCACGTTCGCGGCGAACCAGTTGAAGCGGTACATCAGCACGATGATCATGCTGATCACGACGGCGGCGACCACGGCCAGGACGTAGAACCGGGTGCCGCAGGCCATGCCGATACCCATCACCAGAAAGATGAAGCCGACGTCCCGGGTCTCCTTGATGGCGTTCCGGAAACGCACCACGGACAGTGCGCCCACCAGAGCGAACGCGCGGGCGATGTTGGACCCGACGACGAGCATGATCAGCGAGATGAGCATGCCGAGAATGACGAGCGTCTGCACGTACGACTGGCTGTACGAGATGTTCCGGTGGGTGAATCGGTAGACCCAGCCGATCATCGCGCTGAGCAGGAAGGACAGCGACAGGACGAGGGCGATGTCGCCGACGCTGAACGTACCGGAGAGATCCTGGAATTCGAACGGCATGAGAATCGCTGCTCTCTACACGTAGGGATGGGAGACGGCGGCGTCGTCCGTCACGTGGAAGACGGACCGAGGGGCGCGACCGAACGCCTCCACGCTCTGGCAGTACTTCGACAACCGGACGATCGACAGGTTGGTCCGGGCGGCCAGGTCGGTGAACCAGTACGGCACCCGCTCGTTGGCCTTGATCTCCACCACGGCGAGGGTGGCCGGCACGATCAGGCGGTTCTCCGCCTCCGCGCCCAGGTGGAAGTCGCGGTCCCGCCCGCGTACCCGATGGTCGATCGTGACCCGCAGGCCGACGTCGGAGTCCCGCCCGACGAACGCCTCCCGCTGGTAGCCGGTCATCGCGACCGGACGCAGATCCAGTCCACAGACCAGTTCCAGCACCTCTTCGAGGAAGGCCCGCTGGTCGGGATGGTGCGCGACCATCTCCCGGCGGTCGCAGAAATCGCGGGCCAGGCGGTACGGCAGAGCGACGCGACGCTTCTGGGTGACCCGGTTGACCCGTTGCTTGATCTCGACGTGCACGAGGCTGTCGTCGGTGATCGTGGACCGGTCGCCGTAGTGCCTTATCCGCAGTTTGCGACGGAACCGGAGACCTTCGATCTTCTCCCAGTAGAAGAGCAGTCGATCCGTGTCGTAGTAGACGCTCCACACGCCGTATCCGGTCCGGTCACCATGGCTGTCGCGCCCCATTCGCGCGTCCAGTTCGGCACGCAGCGCCGCCACGTCGGCGACCGGCACCACGTACTTGACCTCGTACCGATTGAAGGCGTGCAATCGGCTCGGGGCGCGGAGCGCGTGGCCGGCCTGATCGTCGCGGTCGGCAGCCGGGCCGGACCCGACGATCGGTGCCGATGGTGTACGCGTTGCGGAGCGGGCGGGTGCCCGGTTGCGCCAGGTGAGCATGGGATGTTGGCCGATCCGTAGGCGACAGATGCCAACGAATACCAACAGGCGTACCTATGAACGAGCTTTGTTTCTCGGATGAACCCCCGGTGAACGACGTCGGCGTCACCGGTGACGCCGACGTCGTCCGTGTTCGTTACGGGGTGACCACCCGGCCGCCGAAGGTCACGACCAGCCGGCCGTCGGAGGCGAAGGACCACCCCAACGCCCCCGAGTACGACGAACACCGGGACCCGTTGGTGCCGGACCAGAACTGGTTCGAGCTGTCGGAGTTGCCGACGATCCGGTCGTTCGAGCCGCCGCTGCACGAGGTGTTGTTGCGGAACACCGAGGAACCGCCGTCGAAGTTGAAGTTGCGCTCGGTGTTGCCGATGTTGGCGTTGTTCGACACCGTCATCGTGCCCAGGTTCCGGTTGTAGGTGAACCCGTGCTTGCCGTTGTCGTAGGCGATGTTGCCCCGGATGGTGTGGTTCACCGCGATGTCCTCGCCGCCGAGCTTGAACCCGTTGCGGTCACCGTTGCCGGCCTGACCACCGTTGCTGAGGGTGCCGTTGCCGTAGGCGAGGGAGGACTCGATGGTCACCGCGCCGATCGCGCCGGTGTCGCTCTTGGTGTAGAGGTCGTACCCGTCGTCGATGTTGTTGTGGGCGACCGTGTAGCGGAAGACGTTGCCGGCGCCGACGGTCAGCTTCGGGGCGAACCCGTCGGCGTCCTCACCGTCGGAGTCGACGTTGTCGTGCGACACCGTGCTGACCACGAGGTTGTTGGAGGGCCACTGGTCCCGGGGCGCGTTGGCGATCAGCCGCGAGAGCTGGAGCCCGGAGTCCCTGTTGTGGCGGGTCACCACCCGCTCGACGATGTTGTTGTTGCCGGCGAGCAGGATGCCGTTGTCCCCGGCCCGCTCGACGACGATGCCACGGACGTGCCACCACGATCCGCCCATTTCGAGTCCCCGGTTCGCCGGGTCCTCGCTCTGCGCCGAGAAGTTCAGGACCGGGGTCTCCCCCGCGTACGCGAAAATGTTCTTGCGCGCGCTCGACGTGCCGTTGTTGCCCTGGCCGATGGTGATGGTCTGCGAGTGGCGGTAGGTCCCGCCGCGCAGGAAGATCGTCCCGCCCGAGGTGATCCGGGTGATCGCGGAGGCGAGCGTCGTCGGGCTCGCCAGCGTCCCGGGCGCGCTGTCGGTGCCGGTCGGCGCCACGTAGAGCGTGTTGGACGACGGCGGAGGCGTGGTCGGCGGAGGCGTGCTGGGCGGCGGGGTGGTCGGCCCGGTCGTCGGCGGCGGCGTGGTCGGCGGGGTCGTCGTGCCGGAGGCGTACGTCTCGAACTCGGCGACCCTCGGCGTACCGCTCGCGCTGGTGATCTCGAAGTTGATTTTGCGCAGCGAGGCGGCGGCGAAGGTGATCGTCCCGGCCCCGGTGCCGCTGGCCAGCGTGGCGCCGGTGTCGTTGTTGACCAGTCGCCAGCCGCCGATGACCCCGACCGCGCCGGACGCCTCGCGGATGGTGACCGCGCCGACCGTGGTGGCGGAACCCCACTTGACCGAGATGCGGCCGGTCGAGCCGGACGGCGACCAGTATGTGCCCACGTCGCCGTCGATCACGTTGCCGTAACTGGTGCCGCCGCCCTTGCTGGAGCCGTCGGCGCCGGCACCGATGCTGAGGTTGGTCGCGTTGGCGACGACCGAGGCGGCGACGAGCCCGTCCGCCGCTCCCGACGCGTGGGTCAACGGCAGCGCCGCGGTCACCACGGCCGCCGCGACCACTGCGGTGCCGCCGGCCAGAAGTCTGTGTCGCACTGTGGTTCTCACTGGTGGACTCCTCGGGAGTGAGCGCGGCGCGAGGCACTTCCTGCACAGCCCGACACCGCAGGTGACGACGTTTCGGCAAACCCTCGACCTGGCTATAAAGCGAAACGTCGATGTAACCTCAGGCTAGGAAAGCGCTTACTCGTGGCGCAAGGGCAGGGATGTGCAGGTTTGTTGCAGAACCTCAGCCCGACGGCCACCGCTCCCGTACGCGCCGCCACGCCGGGATGCGGGTCCGGGGCCCTGACTCCCCGTGGCCGCACGCCGACGGGCCGGTGCAGGCCGTCCGGGATCGCGACGCAGCTCAGCCGCGCCACCGGTCCGGCGGCCCCATGTCCTCCCGGCCGCCTTTGCTCTGCTTCAACCCACGCACTGTTCCCGTACGGAAACCGTTGCGCGGGTTGAAGCAGAGCAAAGGGAGCCAAAGGGGGTCACCTGACGGAGCGGCCCAGCACAGTCATCCCTGGCGAAGCCGGGGCAGCAGCCGGAGTACCCGGCCCCAGTAACGCTGGCCGCCCACCGCAGGCTGCCGCGAACGGCACACGAACGGCACCTCGCCCCGTCGATCATGGAGTCGCGGCTAGGCTTTGGTCCCGATTCACCCTTTTCGCGGCGGCCACAACTCCATGATCGCGCGCACGGGGACGGTGGGCGGGGGCGGTGGGCGGGGGGCGGGGGCGGTGGGCGGGGGGCGGGGGCGGTGGGCGGGGTCAGACCGTGGTGGCGGCCTTACGGATCGCGTCGCGGGACGCGGTGACCTGTCGGCGCAGATCGTCCATGTCCACGCCGACGAGTTGCCCGTTCCGCTTGCGGACCTGGCCGGCCACCATCACGGTCTCGATGTTGCGCGGGTCCGCCCCGAGCACGAGTGTGCCGACCGCGTCGTTGAGCGGCATCGTGTTGACGTCGTCGGCGGCGACCACCAGCAGGTCCGCCTGCTTGCCGGGGGTCAGCGAACCGGTGACGTCACCGAGTCCGTTGGTCCGGGCGCCCTGCGCGGTGGCGAAGTCCAGCACGTCGCGGGTGGTGATCCGGTCCGGCGTGGTGTCCGTGCCGTACGCGGCGTTCACCGCGCGCATCCGCTGGATGGCGTGCAGGGTACGCATCTGGGTGAACATGTCGCTGGCCAGCGCCACCTCCACGTCGATGCTGAGTCCGGGTCGGATGCCGACGGCCAGCGCCTCGTCGATCGCGGGTACCGCCGTCTCCAGGCCGATCTGCGCCTCGGAGGTCGGCGCCAGCGACACGGTGACTCCGGCGTCGCCCATCGCCTGCCACGCCTGCGGGGTGAGGCCGGTGGCGTGGATCAGGGTCAGGTCGGGGCCGAGCAGCCCGTCGGCGGCCCAGCGCAGGATCGCCGCCGACGACGGCACGCCGAACACCGCGTCCACGCTGACCCCGAGGTCGAGATCGCGGGCGACGGCCGCCAGTTCCGGCCCGTAGGCCAGGGCCGGACCGGCGATCTCGTCGGTGGCCAACGCCGCCAGGCGCAGGGTCACCAGGCCGCCGTTCGTCCCCTGGTACGCGCCACACAACCGGGCCAGGTCGCCAGGCCACTGGCGGTCCCACTCACCGAAGTGCGGTCCCATCGACGCGTGTACGCCCCGGATGCCGGTGTCGACAAGCGCCTGGATCGCCGCGTCCGAGTGCGCCGCCGTACGGGAGTTGTGCGAGAAGTCGAGCATCGTGGTGATGCCGGCGTCGAGGGCGGTGAGCGCGGCGAGCCGGGTGCCGACGTACATGTCGTGCGGGGTGTACGCGGGCGCGATCCCGGCCAGCGTCGACATCACGTACGCCCCCAGGTCGGTCACGTCCGGGATGCTGCGGCGCATCTGCGCCTGCCAGGCGTGCCGATGGGTGTCGACGAATCCGGGGCTGACGATCCGGCCGGTCGTGTCGACGACGGTCGCGCCCACCGCCTCCGGGTGCGACCGCAGGTCCGGGCCGACCGCGACGATCCGGTCCTCGCGGACCAGCACGTCACCGGATTCCAGGTCGCCGATCGCCGGGTTCATGGTGACGACCGTGCCGCCGCTGAACAACATCATCGGACTCTCCCCCTCGTAGTCGGTGATCATCGGCGCCGCAGGACGTATCCGGCGTGGTACAGCACCCCGTCGGTGAACCGGCCGTACGCCCAGAAGCCCAGGTCGTCGCGGTAGACGATCCGGTCGCCGTCGATCCAGAACGCCCCCTGGTACGCGTGCGGCCGACCGCCCCGCGTCTCGTCGTACCGGCCGTCGGCGGTGAGTTCCTGGTGCAGGAAACCGGTCTCGTCGATCCACATGCCCAGGTAGGGGCTATCGACCGATCGTGGTCCCGAGTCCGGCTCGACCGGAGCGGGCGTGAGTCGGCGACCGTTGGCCAGCGCGATCTCGCCGTCGACGACGATCGCGGCGGCCTGTTCCGGACGCCAGACGATCATCTCCAGCACGGACCGGCCGGAGGTCGGGCCGGCGATCAGGGCGAAGGTGGCCGGGTTTCCGGGGGTGAGCGCGCCGACCCGGTCGGCCGGACGAGCACGCAGGCCGGCGACAGCGACACCGTCGACGACGGCGGGCACGATGGCCAGGCCGGTGCAGTCGATGACGATCGCGCCGTCGTCCTCGGCGGCGGTGTGCAGGCCGGTGCCGACCGCGACGATCTCGTTCGTACCGACCAACAGGTCAGCCGTGGCGAAGTCACCGATCACCGGGTCGAGCGTGTGGATGGCGGCGTTGACGAACATCAGTGGACGGTGCTGGTCACCGGTGTTCCCGGCGATCTCCGCCAGTACCGCCTCGTCGAGCATGGGGCTGCTCATGGCGTACCTCCTGGGGTTGGGTTCGTGCTCCCACCGTCACCGGAGGCGGAGTCGGCAGCCAGGCCGGAGCGAACCAGGGTGTGCCGCACCCTGCCTGGTCGGAGGCCGCGCGGTTACCGTTGGTGGCATGCCGACGACCGCGCTGGGGGCGTTCCTCACCGCCCGACGCGCCCGGTTGACCCCGGGCGACGTCGGCCTGGTCTCCAGTGGGACCCGGCGCGTCGCCGGGCTGCGGCGCGAAGAGGTCGCGGTGCTGGCCGGGGTGAGCGTCGACTACTACACCCGGCTCGAACAGGGCCGGGAGCGCAACCCGTCCTCGTCGGTGCTGGCCGCCGTGGCCCGTGCGCTCGACCTCGGGCCGGATGCCCACGACCATCTCTTCCGGCTGGCCGGGCTCGCACCTGGCAGTACGCCGACCCCCGCCCGACCGCAGGTCGGGCAGAGCCTGCGGGAACTACTCGACGCCTGGCCGGACACCCCGGCCGTGGTCATCGACCGGCGACTCGACCTGCTGGCCGGCAACGCGCTGGCCGACGCGTTCTACGCGGACTTCGCCGAGGCGGACAACCTCGTCCGGATGGCCTTCCTCGACCCTGCCGGCACGACGTTCTTCGCCGACTGGCGTCGTACCGCCGAGGCGTGTGTGGCGAACCTGCGTCTGGCCCTCGGCCACGACCCGCACGACCGGCGGGCGCGGGAGCTGGTCGAGGAGATGGGTGCCGCGAGCCCAGAGTTCCGCAGGTTGTGGGGGCGGCACGACGTGCAGGGCAAGACGCACGAGGCGAAGACGTTCCGGCACAGCGCGGTGGGCGAGCTGACGCTGTCGTACCACGCGTTCGACGTACGGGACGCGCCCGGCCAGCAGTTGATCGTGTACCGGGCCGAGCCGCACAGCCGCAGCGCCGAGGCACTGCGGCTGCTGGGCACCCTGGCCGCCAGCCGCTGGCTCCGCTGAGCCGCGAACCCAACCTGGCCCCTATCCGTCCGTCCTCGCTTGCCGGTGCGCGTCGCTGCCCTCGCGATAGAAGACGTATCCCGCGTGGTGCAGGACGTCCCCGTCGAAGGTGCCGTCCGCGCTGAACAGGCCCCCGAATCTCGAATTCGCCATGTCGACCACGGTAGGTATCCGGTCCGGCAACAGCCTGGTCCCAGTACTCCCAGGAAGAACGCGCTACCCGCCCTTACGGCCGGCTCTCATGACGCCGGAGTTCTCGTGTGAGGACGGGGATCATCACCGCCGCAGGGACGACGTGCAGCCCGAGGAGGGCGGCGATGGTCGCGACGTTTCCGCCGGCCAGGAACGGCGGGATCATCGAGACCACAGTCAGGGCCACCGTGGTCCACACGAAACGTAGGGCGGGACGGGCGCTCCAGCGGAGCAGGGCGGCGGCGATGACGACGCCCACGAGCGAGAAGAAGCCGGTCACCATCGTGAACCCACCTAACGGGATCGCCTCGCCACCCTCGGGGAGCGCGAAGTCGACACCCACCACCCGGGCGAGTGCGGCGGCGAGGGTGGTCACGACCATCGCCGCGAGCGCGGCGACGAGACCGATGCCGACGAGTCGGCCGAATCGACGGGTACGGCGGGGGCGGTCCGCTGCCGGACCGGCGACGACATCGGCGTCATGTGTGCTGCTCATGTCGTTCCTCCTCTCGTTCCTCGTCGGATCAGGCCCGGGACTGCTCGGTGTCGTCCGCCGGTAGCGACGTCGGCACACCGAGCCGGGGGAACTGGTCGGCGTGGAACGTGATGATCTCGGTGATCGCGCCGCCGCTGATGCGCAGGACGTCGATGGTCAGCGGCAGGTACGCGCTTGCACCCTCTCGCCGGTGGTAGAAGGCGACGGCGGGCTGCCGGTTCACCCTGGTGGGGATGCCACGCAGGTTCAACATGTTCTCGAAGCCGTTGTCGACCCAGTCCTTCACCACCGGGTCGCGACCGACGTACAGGCCCGGGGTGGGCGGCATCGAGCAGCGGACGTCCTCCCGCAGCAGCGCGGTGAGCCCACCGATGTCCGTGGCCACACTGGCGTCGGTGTAGCGGCGTACCAGCTCGCGGGTCCCGGCGTCTTCCTCGCCGCCGGTCCAGTCCTGGCGCTCGGCGGGCAGGTGCTCCCGCATGCCGGCGCGGGCCCGCTGCAACGCGCTGTTCACGGAGTTGACCGAGTCCCCCAGGAGTTCCGCCACGTCCTTCGCCGGCCAGCCGAGCACCTCGCGCAGGATCAGCACGGCCCGTGGGCGCGGCGCGAGATGCTGGACCGCGACCAGGTACGCCAGCTCGATCGTCTCCCGCGCGACGGCGACCGCCTCCGGCTCGTCCGCGTCGCCGGTGGTCAACTCGTCGAGCAGCCGGTCCGGGTAGGGCTGCAACCAGAGCACCTCGCCGCCGGTCGCCGGCTCCGGGCGGCGCTTGGCGAGCAGGTCCAGGCAGGCGTGGGTGGCGATCCGGTACAGCCAGGCCCGGAACGTGGACCGTCCCTCGAATGTCTCCCGCCGACGCCAGGCTCGCAGGAACGTCTCCTGCACGGTGTCCTCGGCGTCCTCGAACGACCCCAGCATCCGGTAGCAGTGCACGTGCAGTTCCCGCCGGTGCCGTTCCGCCAGCCCCGAGAACGCCGACTCGTCGACCTCGCCCAGACCACTCATGACCTGCTCGCCCATCACGCCATCCTCATGCCTCGCCGCATCCTGACATAGGTATGACGGGCGCGGGCCCGACAACTCATCACTCCTGCCCGCAGCGCCGGATGCGCAAGGGAGGTGGGTAGATCTGTTGTCGTTGGGGCGACAACAGATCTACCCACCTCTCAGGTCGGCGGCCAGTGCCGCAGGGCGGCGTCGGCCACGCGTTGGAGGTCCTCGCGTGTCGCGCCGCCCGCCGCCTGCACGGCCATTCCGTTCGCGATCGTCATGACGAATCGGGCGATCAGGTCCGGGTCGGCGTCGGCGGGCAGATCCCCCTTCTCGACGGCCAGCTGGAACCGGTCGCGGAGGTGCTGCTGACCTCGGGCGCGCCAGGCGGCCAGGGTGTCGCGCGCGACCTGACCGGTCTCGCCGACGACCAGTGCGCCCTGGACGCCCAGGCAGCCGGCGGGGCATCCGGGCCGGGTGTTGGCCTGAACCGAACCGGTGAGGAAAGCGGTCGCCACCTCGCGGGCGGTGGGTGCTCCCAGCGCCTGGACGACGTAGGCGCCGGGACCTTCCTCGTAGCGTTGCAGGGCCAGGTGAAAGAGCTGCTCCTTGTTGCCGAAGGCCGCGTACATGCTGGTGCGGGAGATGCCCATCGCCTCGGTCAGGTCGGCCAGGCTGGCTCCTTCGTAGCCCTGCTTCCAGAAGACCGTCATGGCCTTCTGAAGTGCCGCCTCGGCGTCGAACCCGCGCGGCCGACCCAGTTGCACCTTCTCCACACGACCATCCTACCCCTTGTGCACCGATCGGTTCAGAAGTGCTACGGTCTAGTTCCGTACCGATCGGTGCGGAAGTTTGGGGAGGTCAGAAATGCGTAGGCTGGAAGGCAAGACCGCCGTCGTCACGGGAGGCGGCACCCGGGGGATCGGCCGGGCCACCGCTGCCCGACTGGTGGCCGAGGGTGCGCACGTGTTCATCACCGGCCGACGCGAGGCCGAGTTGGACGAGGCGGTGCAGACCATCGGCGCGGGCGTGACGGCCGTACCCGGCGACATCACCGTCCCGGCGGACCTGGACCGGCTCTACGACAGGGTCGCGGCCCACGGTCGCGGGCTGGACGTCCTCTTCGCCAACGCGGCCACGGCCTCGTTCGCGACCATCGAGACGATCACCGAGCGGGACCTCGACCAGATCTTCGGGGTCAACGTCAAGGGCACCCTCTTCACTGTGCAGAAGGCGCTCCCGGTGCTGAACCACGGCGCCTCGGTGATCATCAACGCCTCCACCGCCGCCGATCGCGGCACTGCGGGCTTCGGCGCGTACGCGGCCTCCAAGGCGGCCCTGCGGACCTTCACCCGCATCTGGGCCAACGAACTCAAGGCACGCGGCATCCGGGTGAACGCCATCTCACCCGGCCCGATCGACACCTCCGGCATCACCGAACTCGTCGGCGAGGAGAACGCGACGGCCTTCAAGGCCAACGAGGCGGCCCGGATCGCCATCGGACGCATGGGACGCACCGAGGAGATCGCTGCCGCAGTGGCCTTCCTCGCCTCCGCCGACAGCAGCTTCATGCTCGGCGCCAACCTGTACGTCGACGGCGGCGAGAACCAGATCTGAGGATGCGCTGCACTACTCGGGACAGGCGTCGCCCGGGTCGTCGCCGAAATCGCCGAGGAAGAAGTCGAACGTCAAGCCCTGGCCATCTATTTCGAGCAGGGTGCTGTGCGACAGGCCGCACTCACCGCCGAAGGTCGCGGTGACGGTGTAGACCCCCGGCGGCACGCCGGTCAGGGCGTAGCTGCCGTCGGCGGCGGAGGTGGTCTGGTATCCGCCGGGCTGCAACTGGACCACCGCCCCCGCCAACGGCAGGAAGTATTCGTTCCACACGTTCCCGGACAGGCTCGTCGCCGACCTCACGGTGAACTCACCGTCGCCCTTGTCGCTCACCCGGTTTCCGTCGGCGACCGCCGCCGCGTAGACCGGGCGGGAACCCCTGGTGTCGCCGACGTCGAGGGTGACGGTAGCCGTGCCACCCGGCGTGGCGGCATTCACCGTGTTACCGAGTCCCGCGTCGCCCATGCTGTACCGGAAGGCGATGACGTTCGTGTCTCCGCGTGCGTCGAACCGTACGGTGATCTGTCCACCCCCGGTGACCTCGCTGCCGTGCGGGAACGTGACCGTCGGCGGCAGCGGCACGGCCAGCTTCGCCAGCTCCGTCGAGGTCTCGACGGAGGTGTACACCCGTACGTCGTCGACGAGACCTGTGAAGAAGCCGTCGTCGCCACCGTTCCACCTGCGTTTGCCGACCGCCACCTCTGCGGTGGCGTCGAACCCGCCGACCAGGGTCGTGGTCGCGGCCTGGGCGACACCGTTGACGTACAGGGTCATCGTCTTGGTGCTCGCGTCGTAGACGCCGGCAAGATGGGTCCACCTGTCCACCGTCGGTGCCGCGTCGGACAGCACGCTGTGCAGGGCGGCGTCGTCGGTGTCGGCGGCGGCCATGGAGAACCGCCAGCGCTGGTCACCGCCGGAGTAGCCGAGGTGGTATGCGGACGTCCGCGAGCCGCCCACGCTGACCACGGTCTGCACGTCGCCACCCGACGTCGAGCTGATCCTGGCCCAGGCGGTGACGGTGAAACTCGCGTCGGTCCGGATCGGGGTGGACGCGCCGGTGAGAGGATGCGGCGTGTGGATCGCGGCGGTCCTGGTCGCCGCAGTCGTGCCCGGCAGCGACAGCGCGGTGCCCACCCCGGACCGGCCGGCGACCCGGACCGCAGGCTCACCGAGTGTCAGGGCGTTGCCGTGGCCGGAGACATCGGTCGCGACGACGCCCGTCTCCTCGAACGTCCAGTGGGCGGCAGGACCGGAGTCGGCTCGGACGACGAACGTGTACGTCACCTGAGTGGAGATCCGGCCCGCATGACTCTTCGACCAGACATGGAGCACGTTGACGCCGTCATGCTCGGGTGCCACCGTGATCGATGCTCCGTGGTCGGTCGGCCGCGCCACGACGGTCTCCGCTGCGCTCACCACACCGGAGTCGAGGCTGTAGGCGTACTCCTTCACCTCGTGCGCACGGGTCGTCGGCGGGATCACCTCGAACGTGCCGGGCAGTCCGACGCCGCCGCGCGGCGCACCGTCGCCGAGGTAGTCGCTGGAGGTCACCGCCGCCGGTGGCGGTGGCGCCTCGGGCGAGGTGGACGCTGCCGCCCCGGCTGAGGTGGGCGCTGCCAGCGGCGACGACACCAGTGCCAGCGTCAACCCCACCGTCCACCAACGCCGAGACGCACCCGTGCGATCACCAGCCACCTGACACCCCCGTGATCAAGCCAGTCGATGCACGAACAGTAGGCATCGAGGACGTTCGGTGTAAAGAGCGATCACAAGACGTAGCCACAGACGGGTGCGCCGTCCCTACCGGAGCGCGATGAGGCTCCGATAGGGACGCTTGTTCCCGAAGTCAGGACCGACGATGCGGCGCAGACCAGCGCCCGATACGGTCGCAGCCCCGGCGAACGCCACGGCCGGATCGACCGGTGGACGCGTTCACCTCCGGCGCCGGAACCGCAACGGTCCCGGCCATCGGTCACGTTCGGCAACCCGCGACCACGCGCGGACCGAGGCGTGATGCAGCCCGGGGCGAGGCCACTGCATCTCCCGCCCCGGCTCGGGCCCGCAGCGACGGCTTCGCACCGGACGAGTGAACCTCTGCCGCTCTCCCCGGCGCCACCGCACGATCAGCGGTTCGGGAAGGCCATGAATGACGAGGGCGGCGGCGTTGTCGGACTGACAGTGACCATCGGGAGGCGGCGGCGAAAGCCGGATAGGTAGACCGATGGCGGACGGCACGATGAGAGGACGCGTAGACATGATCCCTCTGAAGACCTGACGAAAGGCACGGAAAGAGAGCCGACGACGAGGTCGGCGACCGATGCGCGGAGCGGTGTCAGGTCTACAGAGCGGGCGGGGTCACGCGGGGTGATGTCCTCTCGGAGGGGGCACAGGAAGACGGTCTCGCTGAAACATAGGCCGCAACCGGGTGGAGAGGCCACCGATTAGTCCTGCTGTCGCCTAGCCATCGGTCTCTGCCACCTGCTGGTCCGGCGGCGCGAGGAGGCGCTGCAGCAGCAGCAGGCCGCTCTTGATGTCGGCGCTCCCGTCGAGCAGCCACTGGGTGCTGAGGCCGTCGGCCGCCGCGAGGACGAGCGAGGCCGCCTGGTCCAGGGGGATGTCTGTGCGTACGACCCCGGCCTCCTGACCTTCGGCGAGAAGTCCTGCGATCTTCTCGCGCAGGTCGGCGTACCGCTCGGAGAAGTGGGCGCGCGAGCGCTCGTTGCCGGCCTCCAGGGCGTGGGCCACCATGCTGTTCAGCAACGACATCAGCCCGGGTACGCGCATGCTGTGCTCGGTCGACTGATGGATGAGGTCGACGAAGCTGTCGTCTCCGTCGTACGCGGTCTCGAGGAAGCGGCGGTCGTGTTCCCGCAGCACCTCGATGAAGAGCTGCTCGCGGGTGCCGAAGTGGTGCTTGAGCACCGGATGCGTCACGCCGATCGCCTCACCGATGGCGCGCAGTGAGGTGCCCTCGTATCCCAGCCGGTCGTAGACCGCCAGCACCTCGTCGATGATCTGCTGCCGCCGCGCGAGCCCCTTGGCGTACGGCCCCCGCTTCGGGCGGTCCCGCTTTTCCGGGTCGGTCATGGCCCACCTCCAGAGCGATCGGCGGTCGGCATGGTGCGCCGCCTGCCCGATCCTATGACCACCACCACGAAAATATCCAGTCGGATATTTTCGTGCTAGCGTCTGCGGCACGACAGGCCGTGAGGTCGCGCTTCGTCGGCGGGAGCCGGGCGAGGTGCCCACACGGGACCTGTTCACCGAGACGCAGGAGGACACGGCATGGCATGGCACTTGTTCAGGCTCGGACGCTGGTCTTTCCGACGCCGCTGGACCGTGGCGGGAATCTGGGCCCTGCTGCTCCTCACCGTGGCGCTCGGAGCGACGACCCTGTCCGGCAAGACGAATGACAGCTTCGAGTTGTCCGGCATCGAGTCGACGCAGGCGTTCGACCTGATCAGGGAGCGCGACCCCGAGGCGGTGCCGAACGGCGCGACGGCGCGGGTGGTGTTCCAGGCCCCGGACGGCGAGACGCTGGCAGACCCGGCCAACCAGCAGGCCGTGTCCGACTCGCTCGCCGCGCTCAGGACCGAGAACGTCCGGTCGATCGTCGACCCGTTCGAGGCAGGGGCCGTCTCCGAGGACGGGCGGACCGGCTTCGCCTCGGTCAGCTACGCCCGCAGCGCGGTCGACCTGACCACCTCGGACAGGGAGGCGCTGGAAGCCGCCCGCGACGTCGCCGAGCGGGCCGGACTGACCGCCACCGTCGGCGGAGACGTACTCGGTGTGGAGATCGGTGGCGCCATCGCCGAACTGATCGGCATCGCCATCGCCTTCGTCGTGCTGGCCCTCACCCTCGGGTCGCTCGTCGCGGCCGGGATGCCGCTGCTGACCGCGCTGGTGGGTGTCGGAATCGGTGCCGCCTCCATCGCCGCTCTCACCGGTTTCGTCGATCTGAGCACCACCACCCCCGCGCTCGGCACGATGCTCGGGCTGGCGGTCGGCATCGACTACGCGCTGTTCATCCTCTCCCGCTACCAGGCCGAGGTCCGCCAGGGACGCCCGCTGGAGGAGGCGATCGGCCGCGCCGTCGGCACCGCAGGCTCCGCCGTGGTCTTCGCCGGCCTCACCGTCGTCATCGCCCTCGTCGGCCTCGCCCTCTGCGGCATCGGATTCCTCACCGAGATGGGGCTGGGTGCCGCGTTCACCGTCGCGCTCGCCGTACTCATCGCGCTGACCCTGCTGCCCGCACTGCTCGGTTTCGCCGGTGCCCGCGTCGTGAAGAAGCAGCTCGCCGCCGCCACCGAGGACACCGGCAGCGACCAGAGTTCCCGCACGTCACGTACCCTCGGTCGCCGTTGGGTCGAAGGTCTCGCCCGCCTCCGCTGGCCCGCGCTCATCGTCGGCGTCGCCGTCGCCGCCGTGGCCTCCATCCCGGTGGCCTCCCTGCAACTCGCGCTTCCGGACGACAGCACCAAACCCGCAGGCAGCGATGTACGCGTCGCCTACGACCTCATCGACGAGAACTTCGGCGCGGGCGCCAACGGGCCGCTGCTCATCGTCATCGACACCGCGCAGGCCACCGACCCGGCCGCCGCAGTCGGGACCGCCACCGAGAGGCTCCAGACGCTGGCGGCGGAGGACGACTCCAACATCATCGCCGTGATCCCGGCCATCACCAGCGACAGCCCCGAAGCCCAGCAGGCCTTCATGCAGCAGCTCGGCACGACGCAGTACGTGACCCTCACGGTGATCCCCCAGTCCGGACCGTCGGACCAGTCGACCAAGGACCTCGTCGCCGACATCCGGGCCACGCTCTCCGACCTGCCCGACCAGACCGGAGCCCGCGCCCTGGTCACCGGCGTCACCGCCGTCGGCGTCGACATCTCCAACGAACTGACCGAGGTGTTCCCGCTCTATCTCGCCGTCGTGGTGGGGCTGGCACTCATCCTGCTCATCGCCGTGTTCCGCTCGATCTGGGTACCGGTCAAGGCGGCGCTCGGCTTCCTCTTCTCCGTGGGGGTCTCCCTCGGAGCGACCGTCGCGGTCTTCCAGTGGGGCTGGCTCAACGAACTCGTCGGTCTCGACACCGAGGGGCCGGTGCTGTTCCTGCTGCCGATCCTGCTCACCGGCATCCTGTTCGGCCTCGCCATGGACTACGAGGTCTTCCTCGTCACCCGCATGCGGGAGGCGTACGTCCACGGCACCCCGGCGCGCCAGGCGGTCATCGACGGCTTCACCCACAGCGCCCGCGTCGTGGCCGCCGCAGCGCTCATCATGGTCGGCGTCTTCGCGGGCTTCACCCTCACCGACGACATCATCCTCAAGACCATCGGCTTCGCCCTGGCCATCGGCGTACTGGTCGACGCCTTCCTGGTCCGCATGCTGATCGTTCCGGCCGTCATGCTCATCCTCGGCCGGCGCATCTGGTGGATGCCCCGCTGGATGCAGAAGGTCGTGCCGACCTTCGACGTCGAAGGCGAGTCACTGGCTCGACACCTCGCCTGACGCTCGTGAAGTCGCTCCGATGGGGTAGCGGGATGCAGTAGACCCGCCACCCCATCGGAGCACCTGTTTCTGATCTCCACCGAAGCCGGGCAGGTCACTCCACCGTGTACGGGCGAGGACGCCGCCAGTGCTGGTCGCCCCGTCACCGGGTACGCGTGCACCGGCACCACGATGGAGGAGCGAACAGACCCCACACGATACGAAGTGGGCCCGACGCACTAGCATTGCCGCGGTCCGCAGCGGCTGAAACGAGGCGAGATGCGTTGGCTCCGGCAATTGCTGGGTAGCAGGCCAGTCCAGCTCGATCCAGAGCGGCAGCAGACGCTGCTGCGGGACGTGCGGCACCGGTACGGCGCCGGCTCGCAGGCCCGCTTTCCGGAACAGGTCGAAGCGATCACCCGGACGCTGAACGACGACGACGGCCTGGTGGTAGCGGCCCGGATGGTGAGCGAGGCCGCCAACGAGGCCCACACGCACCTGCAGGCCCAAGCCCACGACGTGTACCGACGCACAGGTCGCAGGCTCCTGGTGCACCGCCGGAACTACCGGCCGCTGTGGAAGGAGGCCGGCCCAGCGCTGCGGTGGCCGCTGTTCACGTTGCCGTGCGGCCTCCACCCGTACGCGCAGGTGTCCGCCGCCGTCGAGGTCGTCGGCAGCCACGCGTCCCGGCTCGATAAGGTGACCGACCCGCTCCCGCTCCTGGCCCACGTGTTCGAGGTACTCGACCTCACCACCGTCGCCATGGAACACGGCCAGGTACGGGTGGACACCGATGCCGCCTCCCTGGCCGACCGACTGATCTCGACCGCCGGGCAGGTCCTCGCGGCCGTCGACGACCCGCCCCGGCTGCCGCCTTCGGTCCGCGAGGTGATGCGCCGCAACAACACCCTCGACGTCCACGATCCGGCCGGTCCCCGCACCGTCGCCGGAATCAACCTGGGCGCACGGATGCGCGAGATTCTCCTGGCCTGAACCCCGCGATCACAGCGCATCCCGGAAACAGACGCCCGACCTGGTATTCCAATCGGCGACCGTGATCACGGATTGGCGCCACCAGTGCCGCCTGTACGACGCCATGACCGGCTACACCGTCGTGGCGGCGGGCTCGCACGACGAGGCGGTTCAGATCTTTTCCGGACATCCGCGTCTTGAGGCCGTCCACCGGAAACTCGATAGCGGTCCTGGAGTGTCCGCCTCCGCCCGGTTGACACTCCCGCTTGACCGTTGATCCCGGCTGAGTTCGTGTCGTAACGCCCGGTCTACGGCGGCCGACCGACCACGGAGGCTGGATTGGGATACTGCCGCGATGACGGTCAAGGCGCTCATCTTCGACTTCGACGGCCTGCTGATGGACACGGAGACGACGCGGCTGGATAGCTGGCGTTGGGAGTGGCGACGGCACGGTCTGGAACTCGATCCGGCCGGCTTCTTCGCCGACCATGGCGGCGACGCGAACGAGCCGCGCTACGCGGCGCTCGCCGCAACGGTCGGGCCGGCCTACGACCGCGAGTCCAGTCACGCGCTGCGGATGGCGTACCGGGCGGAACTGAACGCGGCGCTGGAGCCGGCGCCGGGCATCGTCGGCTGGCTGGACCGGGCCGCAGAGCTGGGGATACGGCTCGCGGTGGCGAGCAGTTCCCCCGTCACCCATGTCGGGGCGATGCTCGACCGGGCCGGGCTGCGGGAGCGGTTCGAGGTGCTGGCGACCGGCGAGGAGGTGGACGCGCACAAGCCTGATCCGGCCGTGTATCTGCTGACGCTGCAGCGGCTCGGGCTACCGGCGCAGGAGGCGGTCGCCTTCGAGGACACCGCGCACGGCGTCGCGGCGGCACACGCAGCCGGGCTGCACTGCGTGGCGGTGCCGAACCCGCATGCGGACCACGCCCGCTTCACGGCTGCGGACCTCCTGCTCGCCAGCGCCACAGACCTGTCCCTGGACGCGGTCATGGCCGCACTGGCCGGGCAGGCGGGCCGCCTCCGCTGAACGGAGGCGACGGAGGCCGGCCGTTCTCCGCAGGCAGCCCCGGCCGGAGCGCGGTCAACCGTTCGTGCCGCAGTCGGTGACGGGCTCGATGGACTGACTGGTCGCCACGATCGTCAGATCCTGGTCGGCGAGCGTCGCAGACAGTTGTCGCAGGCCGGAACGTCCGCAGTGATCAGGAGTGCCTCCTCGTCCGGGCCATGGTTGCAAGCGGCCCTGTCAATACCTCGGCCCACTGGTGTGGAGTGAAGACCTCGGGCGTGAGGTCGACTATTCGGCTGTCGCCGCCGGGCTGCCGTGCGGTTCACGGAGGACGGGGCCGTGGTGGAGTTGCCTGGTTCGTTGATGATGTGTGGGTGTATCTGCGCCGTCCAGTCGGCTCTCGCGTGTTCGCGGTGGTTGTCGCGGCGTTGCTGGTGGGATTCGACGCTTATCTGGTGAACCTGCAGTTCACTGTCCGCGGCTCGGTGTCCGGGCGGCTCTGCATCGGCGGGATCTCGCTGATCGTGCTGCTCGTGGTGGTCAGCTTTCTGCGGTACGCGTTGCAGCGCTTTCAGGTTGATGTAGACCGGGACGGCTGGACGGTGCGGATCGGCCGGTACCGACGTGATCTGCGGTGGGCCGAGATCTCAGCGGTGGTGATCAAGAAACGGGAGATCGAGAGGCGGGGTCACCGCCGGCCGGTTCCCGCGCTCTACCTGGTGCCAGACCGGGGCGTCAGCCTCGACGCGCCGAGTGACCTGCGGGCCACCGTGGACGGGCGACCGGCGGTGCTGCTGTTCGACCTGACCGACCCGAAGATCGAGGAGAAGCAGTTCGTCCGCGACCTGGCTGGTCTGGCCGGTGACCGCCTCGAGGTTCGGATTCACCGCCTCAAGGCGATGCTGCTGAGCGAGGACGCTCGACAACGGCGCAACGGCGGGAAAACGCTCCCCGCTTTCCCACCTGGCGCGCGGGGCGCGCGAACGCGGCGCTGGCTGAACCGGCGGCGCTTCCTGCTCTTCGTCGGCTGGTACCTGTTCGCTGTCGTCCCCGCGCTGCTGCTCACCGGCGTCACGGCCCAACTGCACGAACTGCTCGGCGCCGCGGTCGCGGTCCTGGGCCTGCTCGCGGTCCTCGCCGCGTACGCCCAGTTCGTCACGCTGTTCAGCCATGCCACCGCCCTCGTCGACATTGAGGTGACGATCGCCGGCACGGAACTCGTACGGGTAATCGGCGACCGCATTGACCGCGCCGACATGCACGGCGGCACAGTCGTGGTGCTGCCACCGGGGGCGAAACGCGGGTACGGCAAGGCATGGCTGCTCGGGTTCCCGCACGCCGTGGCGCTACTCGGCGATCCACGGACCGGACAGCTTCGCCACCACGACGACCTGCACGCCCTTTCCGCCGTCCTGCGCGGGTCGCCACACGGCACCGACCGGGCCGCCGCCCGGGACATCGACAGCCTCGCCGCGCAGTCCCAGGTCGGCGACCCGACGGAGCCAGACGGCGCCGACAACGCCCGTCTATGGATGTCGCTGACCAAAGCCGGCCGCATCCTGGCCTGGGCCGTCGTCGTGGGCTCCGTCCTGCTCACCGGTGGCTGGATGCTGGAAAGCACCCACTACCTGGGCGGCGCGGTCGTCCTCATCGGCGTGCCGCTGGCCACCTGGTGGGCGCTGTACGCGCTGTACCGGATACTCGCGCTACTCGGCGCGGCGCGGCAAACGGCCCGGAACAACCACTAACCATCTTCGTGCTGCTGATCACGCTGGCAGGCATTCTGCCCGCAACCACCCGCCAGCTCCCCACGCCAGGAACGGCAGCCCACGAAGGCCCCCAGCGCTGCACCTTCTCGGCGGCATGTGCGTGCAGGTGCTCTCGTGCATCGGTGGGGGTTAATCCGGCGATGGCTGCCGCTATCAGGACGGTTCGGTCCCGATCTCTGAGGGCGTCGGTTGGTCGCGTCCCACGGCGTTGACCCGTGCGCGGTCGCCGTCGAAGTCCGGGTTCAGGCGGCCGGCCAGACAGGACCGGTGCGCGGCGAACGACGCACATCCCGGTCCCTCACTGCTGCGCACATCGACGGTGACGCCGTCGCCGCCAGGGCTGAGGATCGTCAGCTGACCGCAGCATCCGCACGGCCAACTGAACTCGTGTAGGTCCGCAGCACGCATCGTGAGGCGTATCCAGACGGGCGGATGGTACCGGCTGATCTCCTGGACGACCGCGTCGACCTGCTCGCCGACTGGCGGGTACTCCTCGGGCAGCGCGCGAGGTCCGCCCGACGGGCTGTCGATGACGCCGGCGTCGACCGACGCGCCCACCGCTTCATGCCCGAGGACCTCGGCCATGACCCCCCAACGCTCATGACTGATGATCGTCGCCCGTACGGCGGTGCCCACCACCAGGTCACCACCGACACTGTCGAAACGCTGCATCGGTTGATCCTCACGCACCACCTCGTCAGCGACACAGCACCGGCATGCCTACGCCGCCGAGGGGCAGCCAGAGGCGTATCAGGTACGACTTGCAGCACGTCTGCCCGCTCGGCGACATGAGCAGACGACTCGTCAAGGTTGCAGGAGTTCCGTTGCGCCGGCATGGTCGACATCGGCTGATGGCCGAGAAGATAGAAAAAGCAACCTCGAATCTCGAGCCCGGACGTCCACTGTCGCGACGGCCGCGCTCGATCGGCGGCAGATCCGGATACCTGCGAGGTACGATGCTTCAAGACGGACGGCGGTGGATTGCTACGTGTGGGTGACTCATGCTGGCGGAGCGTCAGGCAGCGCGAACCAGCGGCCTTCAACCACCTCGCGTAGGTAACCCTCTCGAACAAGTTGGGTGCAGGCCCCGACGAGGTCCTCAATGCTGTAGCCGTAGTCGGCGGCCTCGTTGAGGAACCAGCGAACTCGCCAGGCATCGAATGCTTCAACCTCGCGCCCGAGCAGCGGATCGGTGACCAGATCGACGTCGACCTCCCTGCCATCGGAACTGATCATCCGGCACCCCGCGCCGTGGACGGTGTACCCGATGCCGCTACGGGTGAAGCCCTCCTGGGGCAACTCCCGGCGCGACCGGACCGCTGCCAGAAGATCCGCGATGTCTGCGACGGGGGACAAGTCGGCGAGTAGCCGACCACGAATCTCGTGCAGGGAAGCGGCGAAGCGCAAAACAGCGTCAACCGACGAAGCATCCCGGGCCATACGCCCCAGTATGAGTGTCCTGCCCACAGGTGTGATCACTGCCGCGGCAGGGTCGTCGGACATCCGCTCATCGGCATGAGAGTGCACCCCTGAATCATGCCTGGAGGGGCTTCAGGGCTGTTCAGGTCAGGTGGAGGATCCTTTGGCGTACCCCAGCATGGTGTGAGGATGTTTCGGTGAGGTCGTCCGGTACCTGGCCGGCGTAGGTGGCGGCGTCGTCGAGCGGCTCGTAGCCCAGCTCTGTTCGGGCGCGGTCGTTGCGCCAGGTCGGGAAGGAGTTTGCGGAGACACCGTGGTAGGTGCCGTACCGCACCTCGGCGGTCAGGGCTGCGGTGACGAGGCGAATCAGGTCCGGTCCGCTGAGCCAGCCCGGTAGCCAGCTGCGTGCCGGCGGCTGGTCGAGCACACCACCGAGGCGCAGGCACACGACGCGTAGACGATGCACGTCGGCGTACAGACGGCCGACATTCTCGGCGAGCACCTTCACCGCACCGTAGGTACAGCAGGGATACGGCGGCATGTCCTCGCCGATCTCGGTCTGGCCGGCATCGACGTGACCACCCATGGCGTGCAACGAGCTGGCAAGCACCACGCGCGGTACGCCCACCGCCACGGCAGCGTCCAGGACGTTCACCACCGCCGTGGCGTTCGGATCACATAACTGCTGCCACGGCTGATCGGGATCCGGATCGGCCGCGAGATGGACGACCGCGTCGACTCCCGCGCAGACGCGACGGGCAAAGCCGGCGTCGCACAGGTCCCCCACGACCACCCCCGGAGAAGGCCTCCGGTCGGTCAGGCGAAGGGTGTACGCAGCCCCCAGCCCCGACAGCAACAAACGAGCAACTCCCCCAGCCGCACCCGTCACCAGAACAGTCGGCCGCCCGTCCGACGCCGCCCGTCGCGTCACCACACCACCCCTCTAGGGACTGCCCCGGGTTTGGTTGACTCGCGGGGTTGAGTGGTTCAGGTCGGGTGTGTGGGCTGGTTGATTGTCTCAAACTCGATCGGGGTGAGGCGTCCGAGGCGTTGTTGCCGTCGTCGGCGGTGGTAGGTCCGTTCGATCCAGGTCACCATCGCCAGGCGCAGGTCGTGGCGGGTGCTCCAGCGTTGCCGGTCCAGGACGTTGCGTTGCAGTAGGGCGAAGAACGATTCCATCGCGGCGTTGTCGCCGCAGGCGCCGACGCGGCCCATCGAGCCGACCAATCCGTTGCGGTGCAATGCCTTCACAAATTTCCTAGACCGGAATTGGCTGCCCCTGTCCGAGTGGACCACGGTGCCGGCCGGATCGCGTAGTCGGACCGCGTTGGACAGCGCCGCGACGGCCAGAGAGGCTTTCATCCGGGTGTCGATGGAGTAGCCGACGATCCGGCCGGAGTACACGTCCTTGATCACGCACAGGTAGAGCTTGCCCTCGGCGGTGGGGTGTTCGGTGATGTCGGTCAGCCACAGCCGGTTCGGGGCGTCGGCGGTGAACCGGCGGTGCACCAGGTCGTCGTGCACCGGCGGCCCGGCCCGCCGCGTGAGCCCCTTGCGCTTGGCGAACACCGACCAGATGCGCTGCTGTGAGCACAGCCGGGCGACCCGGTTCGGGCCGGCGGTGATGCCGTGGGCGGGGAGTTCGTCGGCGATGAACCGGTACCCGAACGCCGGATCATCGTGGTGGATGTCCAGGGCGGCGTTGATCAGATGGGCGTCGTCGACGTCACGTCGCGACACCGGCTCGGCGCGCCATGCGTAGTAGGCCTGCTTACTGAACCCCAACACCCGGCAGGTCACCGCGACGGGGATCCCGTCCGCGGCCAGGTCACCGACCAGCGGGTACATCATTTTGGGGAGATATCCCGGGCGAAGAACGCCGCCGCCCGCCGCAGGATCTCGTTCTCCTGCTCCAGAAGCTTGTTACGCCGACGCAGCTCTCGCAGTTCCGCTGACTCGCTGCTGGTGGCCCCGGAACGGACACCGTCCTCGACATCGGCGAGCTTGAGCCAGCGGTGCAGACAGCCCTCGGAGATCCCGAAGTCCTTCGCGATCTGCCGCAACGGCGCCTCGCCCTTACGCGCGACCGCGACCACGTCACGACGGAACTCCGGCGGAAACGCTTTCGGCATGACAGACATCCTTCCAGCGAGGAACGCATCCTCACAGGTCAGGAGTCAACCAAACCGGGTGCAGTCCCGCTGCAAGACATCCGCCGGTACCAGCCCTCGACCGTCTCCCGTCGGCTGTCCGTCGTGGTCGGCTTCTACCGGGTCTGCGTCATCGACGCCATCCTGGAGCACTCACCGGCCGACTACGTCCGCCGACCCACCGTGCCAGCCGAATCACCGACCCTCGGACTGGGGCACCTACAGTTCGAAGCCCTGATCACCACCGCTCGCAACTCCTCGAACCCGAACGACTTCGCCCTGGTCGCGCTCCTGGGCCTGCTCGGGCTGCGGATCTTCGAAACCTGCGGGGCGAACATCACCGACCTCGGCGAGGAACACGGCCACCGGGTCCTACGCGTACGCGGTAAAGGCGGCAAGGTCGTCCTCGTCCCACTACCGCCAGCCGTGGCCCGAGCCATCGACCGGGCCGTCGACGACCGCAACGCCGGGCCGATCCTGCGCAACATCCATGGTGGGCGGATGGACCGGCACGCCGCCACCCGCCGACTCAAACACCTCGCCCACGCCGCAGGGATCCGGATGCCGAGGATGCACCCGCACATGCTGCGCCACACGTTCGTGACGACCATGGTCGACGCCGGCGTCAGCCTCCGCGACGTGCAGATCGCCGCTCGCCACGCCGACCCGCGCACCACCATGCGCTACGACCGCGCCCGCAAGAACCTCGACCGCCACCCCAACTACATCCTCGCCGCCTACATGGCCTCCGGAACATGATCAGCCACTCACGGCTTTGCCGAGTTGAGGACGCAGGACCGCGACACCACGTACACATCCTGCCCGAGCCAACAGATCCGATTGAACTCGATTCGGCCCAGTCGGAATGTCACTCCCGCTGAAGTACGGGTCATCCGACCTGCAGGGATTGTCGCCGAGGCTGCTCATCCGGGCTCACCCGCCAGGTTCATCCGGCTCGGCATCTCGCGGCTGCCCCGGCGGCGCCGTCGGCCCCGCCGAGAACACCCTGTTTCCCGCGCCAACCGCGACCACAGCGGCTTGAATAGCGGTGTGCAATTGAGCAAGGACGGGCGGAAGTGGCGGATCGGCGCCGCCGCCGAGGTGGAGTGGATCGCCGGTCACACCACCGCCGGCACCTCGATCACCACCGCCATCCCGCCGATCTTTGACGCCTACGCCACCACCCACCAGCCCGACGGCGTCACCGTCGCCGCCTATGAACACGCCCTGGTCCAGGACCTCACCGCACAGACCCCCGAGCAGCCCTGGTGGCTGGCCTACCTCGACACCGGCCCCCACGACATCGTCTTTCCCCGCGGCCCCAGGGTGTCGCTCTACTGGAACTGGCCTTACGTGCTGATCGAGGTCGGACCCGAGCAGGCACTCACCTGGCGCACCGGCCACATGCGCCACGGTGACGGATCGCTACCCGACCTGTTCTTCCCCGCCGATCGCTCATGGCTGGTCTCCGCACTCTGGGACGACACCTGGACCTGCCTCGGCGGCCCGGAACCGCTGATCAACACCCTCCAACAGAACCCTCTGGCCAACACCCGCCGAGTCCGACCCGACGAAGACGCGCTACCACCGGGACTCACCCGCGAGTGACACCCAACAACTGCATTACCCAGATGGAAACCGCTGAGCGAAGGGTCTGTCAAAGCGGCACCGCTTCCGGCCGAAGCCGTCACACCGGCAGAAGGCCGTGAACCGAGCCCACGCGACAATCCCCGCCCGGGACGAACGCGCGATCGCCACCCTCATGACCTGGAAGATCCTGGCCAAGCTGCGCTGCTGCCCACAACGAACGACCTCGATCGTGCAGGCCATCCTCGCGCTGCACCACATCGAAGCCAACCCTACGCAGGATGAAAATGGCTGTGACTTGGCCGCTACACCGTCGAGTGCTGGCCCAAGGTTCGGGTCAGCCCTCGATCTGGTCGGGACGTCATGATTCGGGGCGACGGCGCAGTGAGCGCAGCGCGGGAACCGCGTCGGTGGCGGCGAGCGCCCAGAGCACGAGCAGCGGCTGAAAGAGCAGGCGGACCGCCCGTGCCGCGTCGGTGTCCAGGCCGAATCCGTCACGCCCTTCACTGAACTGAGCGATGTTGCCCGGGAACACCGCGACGAAGAAAGCCGCTACGACCACTCCGGTCAGGCCACGCACGGGCTGTCTCCACGCGGCGAGCAGGGCCAGCCCCAGACAGATCTCGACCACTCCGGAAACGACGACGACGAGGTCAGCATCGAGCGGCAGCCAGGAGGGCACCTGCGCCAGGAACTCCTCGCGCGCGACGGTCAGGTGAGCGACGCCGGCAACGAGCAGCATCACCCCCAACACGACCTGGCCGACCGCGCCCGTCAACCGTCGGACAGACGTGGATGTCATGGTGTCTCTCCCACGGCGTGAACGAGGAACGGACCGCCGGCCCGCTGCGGGCGCGGCTCCCACCACCCTACGAACAGACGAGGCGGTCCGGCTCCAGGCCCCGTACCGCCTCTTCTAGCGGCTGAGCTGTGGGAGTCTCCGTCGAGGTGACCGACCCTGCCACCGGCTATGGTCAGTTCTAAAGATCCACGGACCGCCGCGACACGTAGATGCACCCGGCTCATGATCATTCACCAAGTGAACTCGTGTAGCGATGGCAGCCGGTCCAGGCTCGACTGGGCGCTCGCGGTGTATGGGTGCGCTGCGCCCAGCACGCGTATGTAGTCGGCCAGTACGTCCGTTAGGACGCTTCTTGCCCGATTGTGCTGGCCTCTTATCGCGAGTGCGAGTCCCAGATTGCGGCGCGCGTTCAGCGATGCGGTGTGGTCGGCGCCCAGTATCCGCTCACGGTCCTGTGCCACCCGCTGTCCGCACCTTCGCCTGCGGTTACATCGCACGTCTGACCAATTACGGGTGTCTTGCCGGCATGTTAAGGGACTGATATGTTAGCGCTCACATCGAAGCCTGCGGATGGATTTCTGGACGCCGCACAGGCGACCGATCGCCGTCAGCTCTCTGGCCACAGGCACTAACCACCGCGAGAAAGGCCACCACCATGCCCTTGAATCGACGACAGTTCACCCTGGGCGCGCTCGCCACTGGCGCGCTCACTGCGACCGGACTGACGGTCAGCCCGGGATCTGCCCTGGCGGCACCCAACACGGCATACCTCAACGCCTATTTCACCGAGACGCCGAACCAGTCGGGGTCAAGCTACGGCCTGCATCTCGCGGTCAGCCGGGACGGTCTCAACTGGATCCCGCTGAACCAGAACAACCCCGTCGTCACGCCGACCGCCGGTGACCTCGGCCTGCGCGACCCTTACATCCACCGCAAGCAGGACGGCACCTTCGTGGTGGTCGCCACCGACCTGAGGGGGCTCAACTTCGGGCGCAACAGCCAGTACCTGCACGTCTGGGACTCGACGGACCTGACCAGCTTCACCGGGTACCGCCTGCTCAGGATGCACACCTACAGCAACGTCCATACCTGGGCGCCGACGGTGTTCTGGGACGCGTCACGCGGCCAGTACGGCATCGTCTACTCCGCCAACACCACCACGGACCTGTTCCTGGTCAACTACACCAGCGACTTCCGCACGGTCAGTGTCCCGCAGACCTACTTCAGCCCCGGCTTCCCGGTGCTCGACGCCGACATCCGGGTCAGCGGCGGCGTGACGTACATGTTCTACAAGAACCTCGCCAACGGAAACCTGTACGGTGCCCGCTCCAGTACCGGCGCCCCGAACAGCTTCACCACCTTCACCAGCGGGCTACGCCAGGGTACCGCCATCGAGGGCGCACACTTGGTCCCGCGCAACGACGGCGGCGCCTGGTGGTTGTGGGGCGACTCGTTCGGCCCGATCAACAACGACATGTACCTCTGGTCAACGAGCAACGTCGGCGGCAACTCGTGGGCGGTGGCGAACCAACGTGACTACACGCCGCCGCTGAACTCCAAGCACGGCTCGATCGTCGGCATCACCGACGTCGAATACCAGAACGCCGTCAACCGCTGGGGGCTGCCGAACTGGGTCCGCCTGAAGTCGTCGAACCTTCCTGACTACTTCGTCCGGCACAGCAACGGCGCCATCCGGCTCGACCCATACCCGTTCGACCCTCACCAGGACCAGCTCTGGCGGATGGTCCCTGGCCTGGCCGACTCCACCGGCGTCTCGTTCGAGTCGATCAACCGGCCGGGCAACTACCTCCGGCACAGCGGCTACGTCGCGCGGCTCGCCGCCAACGACGGCAGCTCGACCTTCCGCGCCGACGCCACCTTCTACCGCACCGCCGGCCTGGCCGACAGTTCCTGGTCGTCGTTCCGGTCGTACAACTTCCCCACGTACTACCTGCGGCACGCCGGCTACCTGCTGCGCATCGATCCGCTCAGCGCAGGATCCGCCGCCGCCGACCGCCAGGACGCCACCTTCCGCGTCACCTCGTAGCCACCGCGACCTGACCCCGTAACGACAAGGTGAGGACAACAATCATGGGCAGCTCCCTTGCGAGTCGCCGCACAACCAGCGTCCTGATCGCCCTGCTGCTGGGCGTCTGCGCCGCCGTCACGGCGGTGCTACCGGGGACGAGCGCCAAGGCCGACAACCCGATCGTGCAGCACGTCTACACCGCCGACCCGGCTCCGCTGGTGCACAACGGCCGGTTGTACGTCTACACCGGACGCGACGAGGACGGCTCGACGTACTTCACGATGCGCGAGTGGCGGGTCTTCTCCTCCGCCGACATGGTGAACTGGACCGACCACGGCGTGCCGATGAACCTGGCCACGTTCAGCTGGGCCAGCGCCGACGCCTGGGCCGGTCACGTCATCGAACGCAACGGTCAGTTCTACTGGTATGTGCCGGTGAAGAACCGTGCCACCGGCCGGATGGCCATCGGTGTCGGCGTGTCCAGCAGCCCCACCGGCCCATTCCGCGACGCCCTGGGGCGACCGCTACTCGAGAACGCCGAGATCGATCCGCACGCCTTCATCGACGACAACGGCCAGGCGTACCTGTACTGGGGCAACCCCAACCTGTGGTACGTCCGGCTCAACAGCGACATGATCTCGTACTCCGGCGGCCTGACCCAGATCCCGCTGACCACAGCCGGCTTCGGCACCCGCACCGGCAACCCCACTCGACCCACCCTCTACGAAGAGGGACCGTGGGTCTACAAGCGCAACGGCACCTACTACATGATCTGGGCCGCCGAGTGCTGCGGCGAATACATCGCCTACTCCACCGCCCCCGGGCCCACCGGCCCGTGGACCTTCCGCGGCACGGTCATGCCCCGGCAGGGCGCCAGCTTCACCAACCATCCCGGCATCATCGACTTCGCCGGTGGGTCGTACTTCTTCTATCACAACGGCGCGCTTCCCGGCGGCGGCGGATTCACCCGCTCGGTCGCGGTGGAGAAGTTCACCTACCGGGCCGACGGCACGATCCCGTCGATGAACATGACCACCGCCGGTGTCCCGCAGGTCGGCACTCTCAACCCGTTCGTCCGGCAGGAGGCTGAGACCATCGCCTGGGGTTCCGGCATCGAGACCGAACGCGCCAACAGCGGCAGCATGAACGTCGCATCGATCGAGAACGGCGACTGGATCAAGGTCAAGGGCGTCGCGTTCGGCACCGGCGCGACCACCTTCACCGCCCGGGTGGCCTCTGCCACCGCCGGTGGCACCATCGAGGTACGCCTCGACAGCGCGACCGGTCCGCTGGTCGGCACCTGCCGGGTCTCCGGCACCGGCGGCTGGCAGAACTGGGTCGACACCTCCTGCGCGACCAGCGGGGCGACCGGCACCCGTGACCTCTACCTGCGGTTCACCGGCGGCTCCGGTTTCCTGTTCAACGTCGACTGGTGGCAGTTCACCAGCGGCGGCACGCCCACGCCCTCGGCGTACCGAATCACCAACCGCAACAGCGGGCAGGTTATCGACGTCCAGTCACCCAACCTGAACGACCTGGCCGTGATCGGCCAGTGGACCAGCAACGGCAACACCTGGCAACAGTGGCGCTTCCTCGACGCCGGCAACGGCAACGTCCGCCTACAGAGCGTCAACAGCGGCAAGTGCGTCGACATCAACAACTTTTCCACCGCCGACGGGGCCCAGGTCATCCAATACACCTGCCACAGCGGCCTCAACCAGGTCTTCAACTGGCGCCCGACCGGCGACGGCTACCACCACCTGGTCAACATCAACAGCAGCAAGTGCCTGAACGTGGTCGGCGGCTCCACCACCGCCGGCGCAGCCCTGGAACAGCGGACCTGCGGCACCGCGACCAGCATGCAGTGGTCGCGGAGCTGAGCCCGCCCTGATCGAAGGAGTGGATCCATGAAGGTCACGGAAGAGGCTCGTCCCGCCTCTCCACCCGGACGTCGCTGGCCCGCAGCGCTTGCCACTGCGGTCGCGGCGGTCCTCGCCGCCGCCGGGCTGGCCGTCTTGGCACCGTCGCCGGCCTCGGCGGCGACCGTGGACACGAACGCGTGGTACGTACTGGTGAACCGCAACAGCGGTAAGGCGTTGGACGTCTACAACCTGGCCACCAACGACGGCGCGCGGATCACCCAGTGGTCGCGGAACAACGGCAACCAGCAGCAGTGGCAGTTCGTCGACTCCGGCGGCGGCTACTACCGGGTGAAGTCCCGGCTGTCCGGCAAGGTGCTGGACGTGCACAACTTCTCCACGGCCAACGGCGCGGCCGTCGTGCAGTGGGCCGACCACAACGGCACCAACCAGCAGTTCCGGCTCGCCGACTCCGACGGCGGTCACGTGCGATTGATCAACCGGAACAGCAACAAGGCGCTGGAGGTGCAGGGCGCGTCGACCGCCGACGGCGGCAACATCGTCCAGTACGACGACTGGAACGGCACCAACCAGCAGTGGCAACTCGTCCGCGTCGACGGCGGGACCAACCCCACCCCAGGGCCGACCACCCCGTCCCCGCCGGGCGGCACCTCCGGCTGCGGCAAGGCACCGGGCATCACCAGCGGCACGCACACCATCAGCAGCAACGGCGCGAACCGGAGCTTCATCCTGCGGATCCCGGCCAACTACAACCAGAACAACCCGTACCGCCTGATCTTCGGTTTGCATTGGTGGGGCGGCACCGCGGTCGACGTGGACACAGGCCAGACCGTGGACCGCAACACCTGGTCCTACTACGGCCTCCAGCGGCTGGCGAACAACAGCACGATCTTCGTCGCCCCGCAGGGCATCGGCAACGGCTGGGCCAACACCGGCGGTGAGGACGTCACCTTCATCGACAACGTCCGCATCCGGATCGAGTCGGCGCTCTGCGTCAACACCCGACAGCGGTTCTCCATCGGGTTCAGCTACGGCGGTGCGATGAGCTACGCCCTCGCCTGCGCCCGGCCGGACGTCTTCCGGGCCGTCGTGGTCCAGTCCGCACCCCGGGAACTGAGCGGATGCAGTGGCGGCACCCAGCCCGTCGCCTACCTGGGGGTACACGGCATCGGTGACAACCCGGCCAGCGCACGGGCGATGCGGGACCGGTTCGTCCGCAACAACGGCTGCACCGCGCAGAGCCCCCGCGAACCGGCTGCCGGCAGCCTGACGCACGTCGTCACCACCTACTCCGGCTGCCGGACGGGATACCCGGTGGCTTGGGCCGCCTTCGACGGCGGCCACATCGCCGCACCCCAAGACGGTGCTCCCGGTGACAGCGGACCCCGGACCTGGGTCCCGGCGCTGGCCTGGAACTTCTTCTCCCAGTTCCAGTAGAGGCCCTGACCGGGCCGCTGACCCACGCGGGTGCCAACTCCGCGTGGGTCAGCGGTGGCCGCCATGCGAGTTTCGTCCACCCGGAGACCTCGATACTGTGGATCAGGGCTGGGACGCCACGGTGAGCTTGGCGATGTCTGGGGCGTAGACGGTCATCCAGTGCGGATGCAACCGGTAGTAGACCACGTCGTTGTCCCAGTCGAAGAGGTCGTCGCCGTAGAAGTCCTTCAAGTACGCGAGTACGTCCGGCCAGTCCGTGGCCTGGTTGCCGTTGCGGGGGTTGAGGATCTCCACCGTGCCGTGCGTGAAGACGCCGAGGTCCTCACCACGCATATGCGCGGCACTGGCGGCGGGTCGCGCCGCGAGATGGCGCGCCTTGGCGGCGTCGCGCGCCGTGCCGAAGTACCACCTGCCCCGCAGGAAGTGCCCGTCCACACCACTGATCCGCGGCTCGCCTTTCGCCGTCACGCTCGACAGAGCGAGGGTGCACATGCCGGTGAGGACCTGGGTGAGCTGCACCGCGTTCAGTGTGCGTGCGGTACTGATGATCGAGCGGAGGTGGGCGGTAGAGCCGGCGAGGGAGGCGTCAAGGAGGGCCTGGAGGTCTTCGAGATCTTCTGGGGTTTCGCGCATGGAAGTCCTAGTCTCTCCGTATCTATGCGTGCCTGGTCCGCGCCCATCACCGGCGCCGACCGATGAACCCATGCTCACCCCAGAACCTGACACCTTGTGTCATATTTCTTCGACTGGTTTGCGGACGCCAGCGCGCCGCACGGCATCCGGCGCGACGTGACTGGCTCCCGGCTGGCGACGCGCACGCTCTGCGGCAGAAGCGGACGTTCGGCCAACAACCTGACCGGCGCGGCAAGGGGCACGAAGACAAGGACGGCAGCACCAGGTGCGGTGGCGGCGGCCTTGTCGCTGTACCCGCTGGAGAGCGTCCCTGGCCAGGGACTCGTTGGCGCGAAGGTGGATGTCACCGCGTGTCGAGCACGACGAGGCGGGTGTGTTCGGAGAACAGCCTGCTCGCGGTCAGTCCGAACATGGCGTGGAAGCTGTCGCTGAAGTGTCCCGGCGAGGCGAACCCGGCCTCGGTGGACGCCTGGGTCAGGTCCGCACCTTCGCCGACCGCGAGTGCGACGTGCAGCATCCGTGCCCACAACCGGTACCGGCGGAAGCTGGTGTGGGCGTTCGCCGAGAACAGGTGCAGAAATCGTGACGTCGACAGGTGTACCTCGGCAGCGAGCTGCGGCGCGCTCATCTTCTGGTCAGGGTGAGCACGCATGATGCCGATCGCGGTGCGGATCCGCTCGTCCATCGCGTCAGGGTTCGGAGGGTCGACGAATTCCCGCAGTCGGGCCGGATCGGGGAACGAGGTTTCCTGTACGTGACTGATCAGCGACGACTCGTGCTGATAGTCGAGCCCGACCGAGGGGGTGCGTTCGGTCATGCGAGCGCGGACACCCTCCGCCAGGCCCGAGCCTGGGTCGAGGTAGAAGAAGAGCATCCGACCGTCGTCCGCGATGACCCGGTGTCGTGTTCGCGCCGGAATAAGGGCGCTGCGGGTACGCCGTTCACCGATGTCGTCGGCTTGCAGCGTGAACGGTGCGTCGACGCCCAATGCGAAGCAGTGCACGGAACCGGAGTGCGCATTCAGCCTCATCGAGGGCCCCAGATAGGCCGCCTGTCCGAGCCAGATCCAGATCCTCGCCGGCTCAGCCCGACACGTTTCTGGAAGCAGGACATCGACCACGTGGCCGATGATCGCACACGTGCTGATGACCGCAGAGGAACGACCAACGCGCACGCTACGCCCGCCAGGACGGATCAGGCGGAGACTGGGGCAAGGGCTCCTCGTGGCGGCCGGATTGCTCAACGTGCTGCCCGGCGCTGGTGCCGTATCGCCGGCCTGGGCCCGTACGGCCTACGGCGTGGACGTCACGGGCGCGAACCTGGAGACACTCATGCGGCATCGGGCGATCCTGCTCGCTCTGGTCGGCGTCACCATCATCGTTTCGGCGTTCCGCCCGCACCTGCGCCCCGCCGCGGTGGCCATCAACGCGGCCAGCTTCGGCACCTTCCTGCTTCTCGTGCTGACCACCCCATCGCTGCACCAGCAGGTGGTCCGGGTGGCGCAGGTCGACGCCGTCGCGTTGCTCGTCCTGTCGGCGGGGACGGCACTGCTCGCGTCCAGCCCCTGCGGTCGCCGCACGACGCCGGTTCGAGAGCGCGCATGACGACCACGGTCATCATCATCGTCGGGACGTTCTTCCTCGGCATGGGCGTCTACGCGCTGGCCGCGCCTGCGGCACTTGCCCGCCCCTTCCGCATCGTCATTGAATCAGCAGAAAGCCGATCTGAGATTCGGGCGGTCTACGGCGGGTTCGGCCTGGCGATCGCCGCCGTACTGGCTGCGGCGGCGCTCGATGTCGGCGATGTCCGGACCGGCGCGGTCATCACCGTCGCAGCGGCCCTTGCCGGGATGGCACTGGGCCGGTTGTTCTCCCGGATCGGCGACAGGGCAACGGGGTTCTATCCGATCTGGTGGTATTTCTGGATCGAGGCCATCGGTTCCGCCCTGCTGTTCGGCGTCGCCTGACCCTGATCGTGGCGAGTCGTATGGCGGGTAGGAACGCACCGAAGATGGCGTGGTGCTGCGGCGGTGCGTTCTGAGTCATCGGTCGATCGGATGGCTGACGGCGATGATCGGCTATTTTCATGGGCGACGGACCCGCTGCGACGCTTAGGAAGGAGGCATGACCAACGAGCGGACCGTTCCCCTGCTGCCGTGTGCCTCCATCGACGACATGGAGACCTTCTACGGAGTTCTCGGTTTCCGCACCACGTACAAGCAGCGCAAGCCCCACCCGTGTGTGGCGGTGCAGCGGGAAGACCTGCATCTACAGTTCTTCGAGATCCCCGGATTCGACCCGGAGCAGTCCTACGGCTCGTGTCTCGTACTCACCACGGACATCGAGGGGCTGCACCGGGCATTCGCCGCCGGCATGCGCGCCGCGTACGGCAAGGTGCTGGTGTCCGGAACGCCACGGATGACCCGGCCGAGAGCGCGGAAGAACGCCGACGGGGTGGGCGGATTCAGCGTCATCGACCCGGGCGGCAACTGGATCCGCGTCTTCCGCGACGCCCCCACCGCGCCCATGCCGGCCACCACGCCTGCCGGGCGGCTGGCCAAGGCGCTGGCGAATGCTGTCGTGCAGGCCGACTCCCGGGGAAACGTCGGACAGGCCGTTCGGATCCTCGACAGCGCGTTGGCCCGGCCACAGGCCGACGACGACCCGGTCGAGCAGGTAGAGGTCCTGGTCTACCGCGCCGAACTCGCGATAGTGCTGCACGATCCGAAGACCGCGGCCGAGATGCTGGCCCGCGCCCAGTCCGTCACGCTCACGCAAGACGAAACCGAACGGGCGGCACCCACGTTCGACAACGCCACCGACCTCGCCGCAGCACTGCGATGACTCACTCAACGAACTCCGCCCCCACCACACGTCGGGGACTTCGGCCCTACCCACCGTCCGGCCACACACAGCGTGACGGTGGCAGCCGGCAGGCAGCGCGTCCGCTCGGCGGCGAATGCGCGCCCTACGTGTTCGTGGAGCCGGTCTTGCGGACCAGCAAGTACCCGTACGGGGGCTCCGTCCCTTCCGGTGGCGTGCTGCCCTGGAAGACCGAGGCGAACCCCGCGGCGGTGAAGCGGTCCTCCATCTCCCGGGCCGAGAGCCAGTACCGATCGAAGTCGACGCCAAGACTCCCGACGGGGCTACCGGGACCGTTTCGATGCCCTGACCCGTCGCCGTGTTTGAACGCCGCCACCACATAGCCGCCCGGCCGCACGACCCGGGCCAGCTCGGCAAACGCCCGTACCCGGGCGTCCGGTGCCAGGAAGATCAACGAAAACCAGCACACCACCCCCGCCATCGACGCGTTCCCGAACGGCAACTCCCGCAGATCGGCGACCTCGTAGCCGAAACACGGATGCTCCCGCCGCGCCACCTCCACCATCCCCGGCGACAGATCCACCCCGCACGGCGACAGACCCCGACCCGCGAGGTACGGAAGAAGCCGCCCAGTGCCGCAGCCCACGTCCGCGACCTCTACACCCACGGTCAAGGTCAACTCGGCGAACAGATCGAGCATGGCGCGCTCGACCGGCATGCTCTCCAGCACTCCGACCAGGTTCTCCGCATACCACTCCGACAGCACGTTGTGCGCGTCCCGCAACTCCTCGGTACTGGCGTCCATCCCCCGCTGGCCCTCCCCATCCTCGGCCGTCGCGGCAGCGAATCTACCGCAGGACGCCGGGCTGGACACCGAGTGGAACATCCGACTTCACCCACCGCGACGTTGCAGGGCGTCACGACCGGATGCGGCAGATCCGCGCATCCGGCCGTGTCCAACTCATGCTGCGGGACGTGCGATGAGGATCTCCGCGTGCGGGATGACATCGTTCTGCGGCTCGACCGCGCAACCGCGGAAGATCCGTACGCCGCGTTCCACGAGGCCGGAGTGCACACCGCTGCTGGCGCGGCCATCACCCCGCCCACGGTCGAGGAACCCGCGCGGCTGGGCACTCCTCTGCGGGACCTGGGCCACGCCCTTGGCCGTCGATGCTCTCCGTACGGGGATCACGCGCAGCGGTGAAGGGTCGTGTGTGCTCAACAGCAGGGGTGGATGCCGCGCAAGGCCCGGAAATGCTCTCGCACACGGACGGCAGGATGGCTTCATGGGGATTACCGACCCGTGCGTGACCGTCTCCGAAGCAACCTTCGTGCCACGGTTCTTTCTCGATCCTCACGAGTCGTTCACGTCCAGCGCCGCGAAACCGCTCGGGTCTGTCGGGCCCCAGTGCCAGGCTCGTACCGAAGGGTCGGATGCGGCCAACGCGCTGCTCAGCAACCATCCTGCGCCGGCAGCTATCTGCAGCAGGTCGTGGAGAGACGCATCATCGCGGATCACCAGGTCGGCGGGAAGGTAGGCGGAGTCGGGCCGGGCAGCGAGTTGTCCGGCGTACGCGAGAAGGTCATGCGCGACATGGGCGGCGGTTCCCCGCAGTTCCCGTCGAGCGTGCCGGCCGGGCGCCGCCAGTCCTCGGACTGGTGCGGTGCGAGTACCCGTACCATCTCGGCCACGGCCTGGTCGACATCACGACTGTCCATCAGGCGCATGACGAGGAGCCTGCCAGATCTCAGAGGGCAGTTCGGAGTGTTAGGTCCGTTTCGGGGTGAGGGTGAATACGCCGGGTTCGTCTTCGGTGAGGACTTGGCGGTTGACCATGCGTTTCAGCTTCGCGCGGGTGCCTTCGGGACTGCCCCGGGTTTGGTTGACTCGCGGGGTTGAGTGGTTCAGGTCGGGTGTGTGGGCTGGTTGATTGTCTCAAACTCGATCGGGGTGAGGCGTCCGAGGCGTTGTTGCCGTCGTCGGCGGTGGTAGGTCCGTTCGATCCAGGTCACCATCGCCAGGCGCAGGTCGTGGCGGGTGCTCCAGCGTTGCCGGTCCAGGACGTTGCGTTGCAGTAGGGCGAAGAACGATTCCATCGCGGCGTTGTCGCCGCAGGCGCCGACGCGGCCCATCGAGCCGACCAATCCGTTGCGGTGCAATGCCTTCACAAATTTCCTAGACCGGAATTGGCTGCCCCTGTCCGAGTGGACCACGGTGCCGGCCGGATCGCGTAGTCGGACCGCGTTGGACAGCGCCGCGACGGCCAGAGAGGCTTTCATCCGGGTGTCGATGGAGTAGCCGACGATCCGGCCGGAGTACACGTCCTTGATCACGCACAGGTAGAGCTTGCCCTCGGCGGTGGGGTGTTCGGTGATGTCGGTCAGCCACAGCCGGTTCGGGGCGTCGGCGGTGAACCGGCGGTGCACCAGGTCGTCGTGCACCGGCGGCCCGGCCCGCCGCGTGAGCCCCTTGCGCTTGGCGAACACCGACCAGATGCGCTGCTGTGAGCACAGCCGGGCGACCCGGTTCGGGCCGGCGGTGATGCCGTGGGCGGGGAGTTCGTCGGCGATGAACCGGTACCCGAACGCCGGATCATCGTGGTGGATGTCCAGGGCGGCGTTGATCAGATGGGCGTCGTCGACGTCACGTCGCGACACCGGCTCGGCGCGCCATGCGTAGTAGGCCTGCTTACTGAACCCCAACACCCGGCAGGTCACCGCGACGGGGATCCCGTCCGCGGCCAGGTCACCGACCAGCGGGTACATCATTTTGGGGAGATATCCCGGGCGAAGAACGCCGCCGCCCGCCGCAGGATCTCGTTCTCCTGCTCCAGAAGCTTGTTACGCCGACGCAGCTCTCGCAGTTCCGCTGACTCGCTGCTGGTGGCCCCGGAACGGACACCGTCCTCGACATCGGCGAGCTTGAGCCAGCGGTGCAGACAGCCCTCGGAGATCCCGAAGTCCTTCGCGATCTGCCGCAACGGCGCCTCGCCCTTACGCGCGACCGCGACCACGTCACGACGGAACTCCGGCGGAAACGCTTTCGGCATGACAGACATCCTTCCAGCGAGGAACGCATCCTCACAGGTCAGGAGTCAACCAAACCGGGTGCAGTCCCCAATGCCGCTCAGTTAGGGCGGTGGGCGGGTTGTCAATGCTGCTGTTTCGAGGATGTTGATGTTGATGGTGGCGTGGTAGTTGGTGCGGTCGATGGTGCCTTTGGCGCGGTGTTTGGAGATCGCGCGTTTGACCACGCGGGGGCTGATTCGGGTGCGGCGTGGGGGTAGCAGGTCGGCCAGGATTGCGCGGCCGATGGTGCCGACGAGGTCGATGACGGTGCCGGCGATGACACCAGCGGCTTGGGTGATCTGGTCTCGGGCGGCGTGGACGGCGATGGTGAAGCTGGCCCGGTCGGGGTTGGTCGTGGGCCGGCTGGCGGTGGCGTCAGCCATTGCCAGCCGGACCGCTTGGTAGGTGGTGAGCAGGGCGTGGACCTCTTGACTGATCCCGTTCGGGGTTCGGGCTCGTAGGACCCGTCCGCCCCGCAGGGTGGACTTCAACTCCAGATATGTCGTCTCGATCTCCCAGCGGTGGTGGTAGAGGGTGACCAGGTCCATGGCCGGGAAGCGGCGCTGGTCGGTGAGGGTGGTGATCAGCCGGTACCGGCCGACGTGGCGTTTACCGTTCATGCTCACGACGATCTCGGCGTCAACGACCCGGACCGTCATCGTGCCGATGACAGACAGCCAGGACCCGTCGCGATGGCGGCGGATGACGGGCAGCCGCCGGTCGTCCTTGTCGCGGATGAGCAGGTCAGCGCCGGTGCTGGCGAACTGTTCGATCATCTGACGGGCGGCGAACCCACGGTCGGCCAGCAGCAGCATGCCTGGGCGCAGGCAGCCCAACAGACGCCCCGCACACGTGAGTTCGCCAGTGCTGATGGGGGTGAACACCGCGTCGATGACAGCGCGGGTGCCGCACGCCACGACGGCGACCAGCCGCAGCATCGGATACCCCGACCCACCGTGGCTGCCCGCCTGACGCGGATAGACCGTCAGGTTAGCCGCCGTATCGGGCACGAACATGCTGGTGCCGTCGATCGCGCACACCAGCAGACCCCGCCACCGGGCGGCCCCCGCCGGCGGACCCGACAGCAACCGGAACAACGCCACCAGCGGCTTGTCCCCGACCCGACGGCGAGCCTGCGACAACGCCGAAGACGTCGGCAGCGCCACCGTCAACCCGTCCAGCCCAGCGACCAACCGAGCCCACACCTGCCGGTAACCGACCTCAGCGAACAGCCCCGCCGCGAGCAGCAGATACACCACCACCCGCGACGGCAGATCCCGCACCCGCGACTGCACACCACCGGCCTCAGCCAGAACGGCATCGACCATCTCGAACGGCACCTGCTGCGTCAACTCACCCAGATGGCCCGGCGCGAACCGCCCCGCAGCCACCCTGATCGTGGACGTGATGGCAGACTGTTCCAACGGCGGGGCTCCCGGTCCAGAGGCTGTCTTGGAGTGACAAACCTCTATACCGAGACCCCGCCGTCCACGTCTACACCCCGCTTGACATCCACCACACCGCCCTAACTGAGCGGCATTGGCGTTAGCAGGGGTCCCCTCCTTGCATGCGGTCAGCCGCGCGGGCAGGTTCTGTCGGTGGTCGGCATCGTGCCGTGGACCAGGTACGACGTGGTGAGGTTCAGGGCGCAGGCGTTGCCGCTGAGCACGTAGACGCCGTGCCCGCTCTCGTTGGCGGTCACCAGTCGCGCACGCTGCCCGAACTTCTCGCGCAGCAGCTTGCCACCCGCCAACGGGGTGACCGGGTCCTGTCGGTTCTGCAGGATCAGCACGTTGCGCGCTCCCTCGGCGCTGATCGCGACGGGCGGTTCGGACGGCTCGTGCGTCCAGTAGGCGCAGGGGGTGATGTTCGCACTGGCGGCACCGAACAGCGGATACCGCTTGCGGTCCTCGGCCACGGCGCGGCGGTAGGTGTCCACGTCCTCGGGCCACGCGACGTCGTTGCAGGTCACGGCGAGGAAGACGGTGAAGGCGTTGTCGGTCGGGCTGGGCGTTTCCGTCGTCGTCGGCTGCGGCACCTGCGACGGGTCGAGGTACGCCTGCCAGGTCCGGGCCAGGTTGCCGTACTGCATCTTTCCGTAGAGGTGGGCGAAGGTCAGGTAGCGGAAGATGGGGCCGGTGAGCCCGTCGGGTGACGGCGTCCGGTCGAGCCGTTCGGCGATGGCGAAGTAGGTTCTGCGCACTTGTTGCGGCGTGCGGCCCAGCCCGTAGGAGTCGTGCCGTGCCGCCGCCCACGTCGCGAAGTCGGGGAAGGTCTGCTCCATGCCGAGCGCGAACCGGCGCAGTCCGTCCCGGTCGAGGTGGGTGTCGCCGATGTTGCTGTCCAGCACGATCCGGTCGGTGGTGGCCGGGAACATGGAGGCGTACGCCGCACCCAGCGCCGAGCCGTAGGACGCCCCGTAGAAGCTGGCCTTCGTCTCGCCGAGCGCGGCGCGGATCCGATCCAGGTCGCGGGCCATGTTGGCGGTGGTCAGATGTCGCAGCCGCCCGTCGGGGTCGTTCGCCGCACAGCGGGTGGCGACCTCCTCGGCGATCGCCGCCTGCCGGATGACGTCCGCATCGTCGACGGCGTACGGCGGGATGTTCGCCCAGTAGGCATCGGTGGCGGTGAACCCGCAGCTCATCGGCGTCGAGTGTCCGACGCCCCGGGTGTCCATTCCGATCAGGTCGTAGGCGTCCACGACGCTGGCCGGCAGGCCCTGCCCGATGAGGAACCCCGGCTGGTCCAGGCCGGTGCCACCCGGCCCGCCCGGGTTGAACATCAGCACGCCGCGCCGCTTCTCCGGCTTCGTGCTCGCGATCCGCGAGATCATGAGCTCGATCCGCGTGCCGTCCGGGTCGCCGTAGTCCAGTGGGACGGGCACCGTCGCGCACTGCACCTGTGCCTGCACCGTCGGCGGCACCACCACGTCCGCAGGGCACGCCGTCCACTGTGGTCCGGCCGGCGGTCTGCCGCCCGTCGATTCGCCGGCCGTCGCCGGGACGACCGCCGCCAGGGCACCGACCAGGCCGAGCATCCCGATCAGGGCGATGCCACGCTGTCGTCTCACGTCCAGGTCTCCTGTCGTCGTCGGGGTGGTCCACCGGGTACGGCCACGGTGCCGTGGGGCACGGTCGGGCGGGAGACGCGTCGGGCTCCTTCGCCGTCCGCCGCGATGGACCTACCTCGATGACACCAAGCCCCGTCCGGCGCGGACAGTGACGCCACGTCACCGCTTTCGGGTCGGGATGTCAGTGCGGGCGTACCGCTACGAGCTGACGCGGCTCACAGCCAGTCGTGTTCGCGGGCGTACCGGGCTGCCTCGTGGCGGGTCCGGGTCTGGGTCTTGCGCATCGCGTTGGAGAGGTAGTTGCGGACGGTCCCGGGCGCCAGGTGCAGTCGGACGGCGATGTCGGCGACCGAGTAGCCCTCGCCGGTGACCCGCAGCACGTCGGCCTCGCGTTCGGTCAGGGGGCAGTCCTCGGTGATGGCCAGTGCCGACACGTCCGGGTCGATCCACCGTTTGCCCGCGTGCAGGGTGGCCACGACCGAGGTGATGTGGGCCGGTTCGGCGGACTTGCTGACGAAGCCCTGGACGCCGAGCCGCAGCGCCTTGCGCAGTACGCCGGGACGGGCGTGCCGGGTCAGCATGAGGACCACCTGGTCCGGGAGCGTACGCCGGATCTCCGCGACCGCGCCGAGGCCGTCGACGCCGGGCATCTCCAGGTCGATGACGAGGACGTCGGGCCGGTGCCGCAGGGTGGCCTCGACGGCGGACCGGCCGTCGTGCGCCTCGGCCAGGACGGTGATGTCTCCCTCCAGCGGCAGCAGTGCGGCCAGGGCCGTCCGCAGCAGCACCTCGTCGTCGGCGAGCACGATGGTGGTCATCGGTCATCCCTGCCCATGGTCGAGGGGGTGCCGGCGTGAGCCGTCGGGAACGTCGCGGCGGTCCGGAACCGCCCGTCCTGCTGTCGCACGGTCAACTCGCCTCCGTCGTCCGCCACCCGCTGACCGAGGACGGAGAGGCCGCTGAGTTCGGTGGGTTCGTCGCCGGTCGCGCCGTCGTTGACGATGGTGATGCCCGACGCGGAGAGGGTGATCTGGACCTGGGTCGCCTGCGCGTGCCGCAGGATGTTGGTGGTCGTCTCGCGCAACACCTGGCCGAGCAGCTCGCCGACCCGGGAGTCGACCTCGCCCTCCCGGGTCACCCGGACCCGGATGCCGGCGGCCTCGAAGAGGTTCTTCGCGTTCTCGATCTCCGCGGTGAGGTTGAGCCGCCGTTGCGCGTGGGCGAGTTCCTTGGTCTGCGCGATGGTGTCGCTGACCAGCGCGTACGTCTCCCGCAGTTCCTTCTCCGCCCGGACGGTGTCGCGGACCAGCAGCTTCTGCGCCAACGCGATCTTCAGTTTGACCACGTGCAGGGTGTGGCCCTGGATGTCGTGCAGATCGCTGGCGAAGCGGAACCGTTCCCGCACGACCGCCAACTCCGCCTCGCGTTCCCGGGTCTGTTCGAGTTCCCGGATCAGGTCGTAGAACCGCTCCCCCACCACCGTCATCAGCGTCACGACGACGGTGAGGGCGGCCGGGACGAGGACGTAGGCGACCAGGACCTGGCGGACGTCGTCGCGCTCCACCAGGAGTCGTGTCGCACCGACGGCGGCGACGTAGGCCAGCAGCGCGACCGCCGCCAGCACGCGCCGTCGCACCTCGCGCAGGGCGAGGGAGCCCACGGCGCAGACCCCCCACCAGGCGTTCGGACTGCCGGTGACCAACGCACCGACCGGCCACACCGCTGCCGCGACGACCAGGCACGGCAGGGCGACCCGCGCGAGGTCGTCGGCGGTCCACCGTTCGAAGGCGACCAGGGCCGCCACCACCCCCGGGGCCAGGACGAGAGCGTGCCACCAGGTACGCGAGTCGAGGTACAGCAGGAGCAGCGCGGCGAACACCACCGGCGGGAGTGAGGTGATGAGGTTGATCCGGCGCAGCCGTCCCCGCGTCGACTCGGTGAAGCGCGCCGATCTTGCTGTCACCATCCCAGTATCCGGCAGTGACCGGGCCTGAACAGTGACACCACGTCACATCCGGTCATGACGTGCGCGCACTGACGGGTCCCGACGATCCGCGCTGTCATGGAGGCATGTCCAGCACACCAGTCATCGACGTCGAGCGCCTCAACCTGACCTACGGCGACTTCCACGCCGTGCGGGACCTCTCCTTCCAGGTGCGGCGCGGAGAACTCTACGCACTGCTCGGCACCAACGGAGCCGGGAAGACCTCGACCCTGGAGGTCGTCGAGGGGCACCGGAAGCCGACCTCCGGCACCGTGCGCGTCTTCGGGCACAGCCCGCAGGATCGCCGCGCGGTACGTCCCCGAATGGGCGTGATGCTCCAGGAGAGCGGATTCTCACCGGACCTCACGGTCCGCGAGTCCGTCGGGCTGGTCGGCCGGCTCACCCGGCGTACGGACGACGTCGACCGGCTGCTCGACCTGGTGGACCTCACCGATCGGGCCGGTCGGCGGGTGTCCCAGCTCTCCGGCGGTGAGAAACGGCGACTCGACTTCGCCACCGCCGCCTACGGCACCCCGGAGTTGATGTTCCTGGACGAGCCGACGACGGGCCTGGACATCCAGTCCCGCGACGACGTCTGGGCCACCGTGGACCGGATGCGGGAGAACGGTGCCACGATCGTGCTCACCACGCACTACCTGGAGGAGGCGCAGCAGCGCGCCGACCGGATCGGGTTGATGCACCAGGGTCGCCTGCACCGCGAGGGCAGCGTCACCGAACTGACCCGTACCCTGCCCGCGGTCATCCGCTTCACCCTGCCCACGGCGGTGCCGGCGCTGCCGCTGGCGGCGGTCGTCGACGCCGACGGCACGGTCGTGGTCGAGACCTTCGCCCTGCAGAAGGACCTGCACGTGCTGCTGCGGTGGGCCGAGGAACACGCCGTGGAGCTGCGGGACCTCACGGCCGGGCCGACCCGGCTCGACGACGTGTTCCGCGCCCTCGGTAGCTGATCCCCCCTTCGACAGGAGTGTCACCATGTTGGCCATCGCGTCCAGCGAGCTGATCCAGATCTTCCGCAACCGGCTGGTCCTGATCACCAGCCTCGTCGTCCCGGTCGCGGTCTGCGTGTTCTTCGTCCGCCAGCACGAGACCTTCGCCGCCATCGGCAGCCTCGGCTACATCGCGGCGATCGTCATGTTCACCGTGGCCGCGTTCGGGCTCTACGCCACCGCCGTCACCACCCTGGCCTCGCGGCGGCAGAACCTGTTCCTCAAGCGGTTGCGCTCCACCGCCGAGAGCGACGCCGGCATCCTCGCCGGTCTGTTGCTGCCCGTCGTCGTCCTCGCCGTGCTCCAGGTGACCGCGATCCTGATCGCCCTGGCCGTCGTCGCCGGTCAGCCCTCCGACGTCCTGCTGCTCGGGGTGGCGACCATCGCCACCCTCGCCATGATGGTCGGCCTGGCGCTGGCGACCGCAGGACTGACGAACTCCCCCGAGCACGCCCAGGTCACCACGCTTCCCGTCACCCTCGGCGTGATCGCCGTGGCAAGCTGGGTGGGCATCACCGGCACGGCGGACCTCGCCTGGCTCAAGCGGCTGCTGCCCGGCGGCGCGGCCACCGAGCTGACCGTGAACGCGTGGAACGGCGGCGTCGCCGTGGCCGACTCGCTGCTCCTGCTGGCGCCCACACTGGGCTGGGTCGCCGTCGCCGTCGCCCTCGCCACCCGACTCTTCCGCTGGGAGCCCCGCCGATGACCATCGACTCGTGGAAGCCCTCGGACCCGCCGACCCTGACCGAGGATCTTCTCCTGCTCCTGTTCCAGCCCCGGTCCGGCACCATCGCCGGCGAGAACACCCTCTTCTACGTCCTCGCCGGAGCCGTCCTCGCCGACCTCGCGCTCAACGGCCAGCTGGCCACCACGGCGAAGGGTCGGATCAGCAGCGTCGCGGAGCACGTACCCTCCGACGACGTCCTGAGGGCGACCTGGGACTACCTCGCGGACAAGCCGCGCAGTGCGCAGACCGTCCTGGCGGCGATGGGACCCGGCCTGCGGCAGCCGGTGCTGGACAGGCTCGTCCGGCGTGGCGACATCCGTCAGGAGGAGCGCAAGGTGCTCGGACTGTTCCGCTCCACAGCCCTGCGGGACGGCGGCACCGACCGGCGCGCACGCCTGCTGGACGACGTCCGGCAGGTCCTCGTGGAGGGTGCGGAGCCGTCGGCCCGGATCGCCGCGCTCGCGGCGCTGCTCTCTGCCAGTGGAACGCTTCCCCAGTTCGATCGCGAGATCCCGTGGACGTCGCCGGTGATCACCCGGGCGAAGGAGCTCGAACAGGGGGACTGGGGCGCCACCGCCGCAGCGGAGGCCGTGACCCGCACCGTGACGGCCACCGTCGTCAACAGCACCGTCGCGGCCATCACCGTGCTCCCCCGAAGCTGAGGCCGCCGAGCGTGCGCAGCGCGGTCGAGGAGACTGCGGCGAGGTCGGGCTGGGCGGGCAGGAACACGGTGGGTACGCCCAACGACTGGTTCATCGCCGCGAGTCGGCACTCGGCCTGCAGGTCGCTGGTGTTGCGTACGCCCCGAACGATCGCCCCGATCCCGTGGTCACGGCAGTACGTGGAGGTGAGGCCGCGCCAGGCCGCCACGGTCACGGAGGTCCACTCGACCGGCAGTGCGGCCCGTACGGCGGCGGCGCGCTGCCCCTCGTCGGTGTCGGGATGTTTGACGCTGTTGACGGCGACGAGCACGACCACCTCGTCGAAAAGGTCACGTGCCCGGCTCACCACGTTCAGGTGCCCCGGGGTGAAGGGATCGAAGCTGCCGGGATAGAGGGCTCGCACGCGTACACGGACGGTCGACGGCGCGGTCGTCACGGACGCAGGACCCGCTGTACGTCGCTGATGACCGGCGCCGAGGCGAGAGGCGCCCAGGAGGCGAACAGGTCCCGGAAATAGGAGCCGTACCTGTCCGCCACCGCAGGATCGCGCTCGATGACGTCCAGTTCGTTCACGATGGTGAGATCCACCAGCGCCCGGAGTCGCGCCGCGTCCGGCACCAGCATCCGCCCGGTGAACCGGTCGAACACCTGGCCCGTCTCTGCCAGCTTCCGCCAGGTGCGCTTGCGGTCGCAGGCGCCGTACAGGTAGACGATCTCCTCGGCATCGGCACCGACGAGGTCACGCAGCACCGGGCGATCGGCCAGATCGAGCAGAGTGAGGTCGAACCCGTCGGTGCCGTAGACGGCATGGGTGAGGCCGGCGGTTGCCACGTCACTGCCGCAGCCGAGGGCGTCGAGTCGTTCACCCACTCGGCACAGGTGGGCGTACAGGGTGCCGCCGGGATGAGCGATCCGCTCCGCTCCGCGCTCACGGAGCCACTCCCGCATGCCGCCGTCGGTGCGCATGGCCCAACCGTAGATGCCGGCTGTCGAATCCGTCGGGCGACCGCGCGGCGCGCGTCCCCGCCTCGGGCCAACGCGTCGTGGTCGACCACCGCCACCGTGAATCCGAGGGCACGTGCCGCCTGCGCCTCCGCCGCGAAGTGGTCGTCGGGTTGGCGTGGGCGCATCGGATTCGCGGGGACCATCAGGATCACGGACACATCTTGCCGTGCGGGCTCCGGTTGCCCCGATCCGTCGCCCGGATGGCGGTCCTACAGGGTTCGTTGCGGTTTCCCGCAGGCATTCGGTGTGAACGGCGCAAAGCGCCAGCGGCCCATTGAGACACCAGAACATCCGGTCGACCATCGCCGCAGTTGTCCTCGACGCACCGAAGGGAACCGCATGTTCACAGAGCGCAGGGCTCGGCGGGCCGGCCTGATGGCGGCGACGGTGATGAGCCTCGTACTCGGCGTCGCGATCCAACCCGTAGGAGCCGCCACGGCAGACGTCGGCACGACACCTACCGCCCAGTTGGGTAAGGGGACGGTCGTTGCAAGGACCGTCTTCACGACGAGTACGGGCGAGGAGTATGTCGCCGAGCAGTCGGTGTCCGTCGTCGCCGCCTCGTCGGCGGCCTCGACCACACAGGGGTGTCCAGCACCACCACCGGACTCGACGACGTCCGCTCAGACGGTCGGACTGTTCTGCGTACCCAAGGTCCAGTGTCGGACGCTGGACAGCACCTACCGGATCTATGTCATCCCGACCTACGTCGACCTGGTTCGCTGGCGGATGCGGTACACCTGGTGCTGGGAGGGTTCGATGGTTACCAGCGTGACTCCCACCCCGACTACGCCTGACATCCTCAGCGGAACGATCCGCGTGTCCGGCGGCATCTCCCGCACCCAGGGAAGCCTCCCGGCGCGTGGTGGTGTCGATGTCTACACCGAGGGGCTGCAGTTCGACGTGATCGCGTTCGGTCTGCCGATCAAGGCGTTCAACCCAAAGATCCGCTTCTACCTCACCAGCGTCGGCAACGCCTACAACCTGTCAGTTCTCGCCTGACCGACAACCCGCAACGGCAGGCCGTGACATCGTCGCGGCCTGCCGCCAGCGCCCGGTGCACAGGTCCGTTGGGCAGACAGTGCGGTGTGCGCCGACTGAGCAATGGCGCATGCGCGCCGCCTCGCACGATTGCGGGATTACGCATTCGTCGGCACCGAAATGGTCACGGGACTCCGGACGCGCCGCTCGGCTGCTTGGATGGAGTCCGAAGTGGGAGGCTCGATGCACGGACCCTCGAAGCGGGTCGCCTTCGGCGATGCGATCCCATCCATCGTCCGTTGGGGACACTCGCCGGATTCGGACCTCGTCTACCGCGCTCTGCTCATGCTGGGACCACGTCCAGCTCGGGATATCGGCCGGACGCTGGGCCTGTCGCCAGGCAGGCTCTCGGCTGCCCTGGACGAACTGGTGGCGGTCGGCGCCGTGCTCCTCGGAGTCGCGCCAGGACGAGACGAGCAGGTCTGGTCCGCCCGCTCACCGGCAACCGTGCTGGAGTCTCTGCGGAGCAAACACGCTCAGGACAGTGCCGTGCGGTCGGCGGTCGGTCTACCGCCCCCCGTGGCGACGGTGACGTACGCGCGCGAACACCTCGGTGACGGCCTGATTCACCTGCCGAGCCGGGCTGCAGCCCGGCGACGGCTGGCCGACCTCGCGCGAACGACTCGCCACGAACACCTGGCGATGAACACGGAGATGAGCTTCGACCCAACGTCGGCCCGATCCGCCGTGCCGGTCGACCGGGCACTACTCGACCGTGGCGTCACGATGCGGGTACTCGGCCGGCAGAGCACCGACGAGCGCGATCCGCTCCTCGGGCACGGACGCCGTCCCGACGAGCCGGGCCCTGACTACCGGCAGGCGCCGTGCGTACCGATGAAGCTGATCGTCATCGACCGCCGGGTTGCGTTGTTCCCGGTCTCTCCGCACAACTTCGACCGGGGATACCTGGAGGTCAGTCAAGCGGCCGTGGTATCCGCGCTGGTGAACCTCTTCGATCGTGAGTGGGACAGCGCCCGTCCACCGCGGAGTTTCAATATGCCCACGATCATTCTCGACGACCGGGAGCGGGCGCTGATCGCCCTACTCGCGCAAGGCCACACCGACGTATCCGCTGCCCGCGAACTCCAGGTCAGCGCACGCACGGTGAGCAACATCCTGCGTACGCTGATGGACCGGGTCGGCGTCGAGAACCGCTTCCAGCTCGGGCTGGCGCTCGGGGCGGCTCAGGCCGCCCCGAGCGCTGGAGGTGACCGATGATTTCGCTCTTCCGTCGGCTGGTCGGGACCGGCCTCGTCGTCGCGCTGCTGCTGGTAGCCGCACCGGCCAGCCCAGCGCACGCGTCGCCGACCTTCTGGTCCGCGGTGCCCTGCGCCACCGGGGACATGACCCCGTACGTCGCCGGGCCGTTCGAGATCTGGGTTTCCGGCTGGATCGAACCCTGCCCGGAGACGAACCCTCGACACGTCCTCTCCGCCAGTTTCTCGGTCGTGTACTACCCGGTGAGCGGAGCGCCGTTCCGTGGCCGGCACCTACTGTACGACGGCGCAGGCGTACGCACGGCGTTCGGCGGTCAACTGAACGGCGGCCTTCTCGGTCTCGCCGCCGTCTGTCTGGCGTTCGACAGCACCGGGCGTCTCGCATGCCTGGCCGTCGAAAGCACGGGCACCGGGTTCGTCTCGGTGCCCATCGGTGTGGACGACTCGCGGGTGGCCGCGCCCGTCGGCCTCGAGCCCCGAACCGGCAACGGCGGGCCCGGCACCAATCCGACGTGCGGCAACTGCGTCTGACCGAGTTCGCTACGGACCGGTCAAGTGGTAGACCGACAGCCACCACATGATTACCTGCCGTCCGGCTCGCCATGATCTTCGGACCGTGATCGGCCGGCCATATCGCCTAGGCTCTGGATGTCCTGCCGCGCGACGGATTGACGTCGACACCGACACATCGATACGACCGTCGATATGATCGGCCGACGATCGACGCCTGCGGAGGTTCGGATGCGGATGGCACGGTTCTCGGCGGTGTGGCGTGGTGCCCGGTCACGGCTCGACCGCTGGCTGTCCATCGCCCGTCTCCTCCCGCACGCGGGCGTGCCGACGCTGGGCGCGGCCCTCGCGGTGAACCTCCTGCTCGGTCTGCTGCCGATCGGGTTCATCGTGGCCACGAGCGTGATGGTGCAACGGCTCGCCGAGGCGATCGGTGGCGACGAGCAGGCGTGGAGCGCGACGGTGCTCGCGTTGGGTCTCGCCGCGCTGGCCTTCTTCCTCCAGCAGGTGCTCGCACCGGCGCAGACGGCGTTGGGGCATCTGGTGACGTGGCGGGTGGATGCCTGGTGCACGCGCCGCCTGATGACGTCGGCGTTGGTGGACGCGCCGATCTCGGCGTTGGAGGACGCGACGGAACTGGATCGGCTGAGTCGGGCCCGGGAGGCGTTCGGCCGGACCATGCCGACCCCGGGTGACGCCGCCGCCGGTGCGTTGGCGTTGCTGCCCCGGTACGGGCAACTCGTCGGGGCGGTGGTGGTGCTCTGGGTGGCGTTGTCGCCGTGGGCGGCGGTCGTGGCCGGGGTGACGGCGCTCGTGGTGCGCTTCGGTCAGCGTGGGGCGCTGGGGCGGTTCGGGACGTTCCTCAAGGGTCTCTTCCCGACGTGGCGGCACGCGTCCTATGTGCGGTCGATGGCGGCGGGCGCGGCGTTCGCCAAGGAGATCCGGGTGTTCGGTCTGATCGGCTGGGTCCGGGAGCGGCACCGCTCGGAGTACCTGGACTACCTGCGGCAGTTCTGGGCGGGACGGCGGCGGATCAACCTGCGTCCCTTCCTCGGGTACGCGGCGGTCGGCCTGGTCGGGGCGACGGTCGTCTTCGTGTTGATCGCGCAGGCCGCTGCCGGTGGACGGCTGAGCGTGCTGGAACTGGGGCTGGCGGTGCAGGCGGCGCTGATCCCGATCCGCTTCGGGGTGCACTTCCCGGAGAGCGACGTGCCGACGCAGTACGGCCTCCAGTCGTACGAGGCGATGACCGACTTCGCGCGGTCGGCCCGGTCGCGGGCGGCGTTGGCGGCGCCGGTGGCCGGTGAGTCGGCGGCCGGTCGCCCGGATCGGGAGGTGCGGTTCGAGCAGGTGCGGTTCCGGTACGCCCCGCAGGGTGCGGAGGTGCTGCGGGGGTTGGATCTGACGTTGCCGGCGGGCCGGTCGACGGCGATCGTCGGGCTCAACGGCGCCGGCAAGACCACGTTGGTCAAGTTGTTGACCCGGTTGTACGACCCGGTGGCGGGCCGGATCACGGTGGACGGGCGGGATCTGCGCGAGTTCGACGTGGCGCAGTGGCAGTCCCGGATCGCGGTGGTGTTCCAGGACTTCGTCCGGCTGGAGCTGAGCGCTTCGGAGAACGTCGACCTGGCGGCGGGTGCCGACCCCGACGACGAGGCGCCCCTGTGGGCGGCGCTGGACCGGGCGGGGGCACGTGAGGTGGTCGAGGGGCTCGACGCCGGTCTGCGGACGACGCTGTCGAACCGGTACGCCGGTGGGCAGGACCTCTCCGGTGGGCAGTGGCAGCGGGTGGCGTTGGCCAGGGCGATGCGCAAGGTCGCCGCAGGCGCGTCGATGATCGTGCTCGACGAACCCACGAGCCAGCTCGACGTCCGCGCCGAAGTGGACTTCTTCGACCGTTTTCTGGAGATCAGCCGGGGGTTGACGACGGTGGTCATCTCGCACCGGTTCTCGACGGTCCGTCGGGCCGACCACATCGTGGTGGTGGCCGACGGGGTGGTACGGGAACAGGGCACCCACGAGGAGTTGGTGGCCGCCGGGGGTAGTTACGCCGAGTTGTTCCGGCTCCAGGCCGACCGGTTCGCCGATGCGGAGGCGGGCCGATGAGCGGGTTGGGGCGGGCGGCCCGGTTCCTGGTGGTGCTGGCGCTGCGGACCGACCGGCGGCGGGCGGGGTTGGCCGCCGTCATGATCGCGGCCGGCTATCTGGCCTCGCCGATGGTGGCGGTGCTGCTCGGTCGGCTGGTCGACGCGGCGCTTGCGGCGCGGACGGACGTGGCGGTGACGCTGGCGACGGCGGTGGCCGTGGTGCTGGTCGTCGAGTTGATGATGGCGCACTTCGCGCATCTGCAGTATTTCGAGCTCGCCGAGTTGATGGAGCTGAAGCTGCACGGCGAGTTGATCGAGCGGGCCAACGGCAGCGTGGACCTGGCGCAGCTCGACGACTCGCGGTTCGCCGACGAACTGCAGGTGGTGCGGGACGACATCTCACCGATGCAGGTTCCGGTGGAGGGGCTGCTGCAACTGGCGGGTGTGGTCGGTCAGCTCGTGGTCACGACCGTACTTTTGGGGATGTTGAATCCGTGGTTGGCGCTGCTGCCGCTGGCGGCGGTGCCGCCGGTGCTGCTGGCGCGGCGTGCGCAGCGGTTGGTGGACCGGGCCAAGGACGACACGGCGGAGGGGATCCGGCGCTCGCAGCACCTGTTGCAGGTCGCCACCTCGGCGTCGTCGGTCAAGGAGCTGCGGCTGTTCGGCACCGGCCCGGACCTGGTGCGTCGCCAGCAGGCCACGATGGCGGCGGTGACGTCGACGGTCTGGCGGGCGCAGGCGAGCGGGGCGGCGGTCCGTGCGGCCGGGCAGGCGTTCTTCGCCCTCAGCTACGGGGCGGCGCTCTGGCTGGTGGTGCGGGACGTCGCCGACGGTCGGGGCAGCGTCGGCGACGTGGTGTTGGCGGTGACGCTCGCGGTGCAGGTGAGTTTGCAGGTCGCCAACGGTCTGGGGCTGCTCGGCACGCTCCAGGGTTTCGGCACGACGGTGCGCCGGCTGGAGTGGCTGCGGGCGGCCAGCGCGGTGCCGGACGGGGTGTCGGAGCCGAGCGGGTCGACGGCACCGACCCGGCTGGACGAGGGCATCCGGTTCGAGGGTGTGGGTTTCCGCTATCCGGGCGCCACCCGGCCGGTGTTGCGGGACGTGACCTTCGAGTTGCCGGCGGGCAAGACCGTGGCGATCGTCGGTGAGAACGGTGCGGGCAAGAGCACGCTGGTGAAGCTGCTGTACGGCCTGTACCGACCGACGCAGGGCCGGATCCTCGTCGACGGCGTGGCACTGGACGAGGTGGATGCCGCGCAGTGGCGGTCGCGGACGTCGGCGATGTTCCAGGACTTCGCCCGGCTGGAGTTGACGCTGCGGGAGAACGTCGGGATCGGCGCGGTGCAGCGGATCGACGATGAGGAGTCGGTGCGGCGGGCGATCGACTCGGCGGGGGCGCAGCGGGTCGTCGACGCGGTGGAGGGCGGACTGGACGGCTACCTGGGCACCGGCTTCACCGACGGGCAGGAGCTGTCGGGTGGGCAGTGGCAGTCGTTGGGTCTGGCCCGGTCCCAGATGCGGATCGAGCCCCTCCTGCTGGCGTTGGACGAGCCGGCGGCGGCGTTGGACGCCGCCGCCGAGCATGCGATCTTCGTCCGGTACGCCGAGTCGGCCCAGCGGGCACAGCGACGTGGCGGGATCACCGTCTTCGTCTCCCACCGTTTCTCCACGTTGCAGATGGTGGATCTGATCGTGGTGCTCCAGGACGGTACGGTGCGCGAGGCCGGGTCACACGCCGAGTTGCTGGCCAGCGACGGGCTGTACGCGGAGCTGTACCTGATGCAGGCGCGCGCGTACGGTCCGTCCGGTGAGGATCAGCCGCCGGTGGCGCGTTGACGGTCGATGAGCGCGGCGAGCCCGGCGACGCTGACGTTGTCCATCAGCTCGACGGCGGAGAGTTCGACGTCGAAGAGGTCCTCTGCCTGGGCGAGCATGTGGACCAGTTGCATGCTGTCGGCGCCCAGCGCGATGAGGTCCTGGCTCATCTCGTCGGGGGTGAATCCGAGAAGGGGCTCGACCACCTCGGTGACGAGTCGGCGTTCGGTGTCGGTCGGTGCGGCGGAGGGGCTCAGCTCAGTCATCTCGCTCTCCAGTCGGGGGCGCCCACGATCGCGGGCGGAACCAGTATGGCCCGCCGTCGATGGACCGAGGCGCCGTGCGGCACCGTGACGTCCGACGATATTGACACTGGCCGAAGTGGCTTCATAGGCTACCTTCCGGCCATAAGCGGCACCGCCGGACAGGTGGTGCCGCCGCCCAGACCGGAGCGGGGGATCCCGGTATGGAGAGGAAGCCCGGCCACGATCTCGTGGTGACGGTGCGGGGGGCACGGCAGGCGCAGGCGTCGGCCTCCTGGGCGCAGCGGGAGATCTGGGGCGTCATCTCCTGGTTGGGTGATCAGCCGCAGAGCTTCACGATGCGCGAGATGGTGCCGGTTCCGGAGGGTGTCACGGTCGCCGGGGTGGGGCGCGCGCTGGAGGAGGTCGTCGCGCGGGTCGACGTGCTCCGCACCCGGCTGGTGATGGACGCGACGGGTCTGCGGCAGGAGGTGGACGGGTCCGGCACCCTGACGGTGCCGGTCTGGTCGGCGGCGCCCGATCGGGTGATCGAGGACGCCAAGGAGCTGGTCGCGGCGATGACCGCGACGGTGTTCGACCTGGCCGAGCAGTGGCCGGTGCGGTTCGCCCTGGTCCTGGCCGACGAGACACCCGCCGCGCTGGTGCTGAACGTCTCGCACGCGGCCGTCGACGCGATCGGGTTGGCCCTGCTGAAGACGGAGCTGCGCGATGCTCTGGCGGGGGTGCCGGTCGAGCCGGTCGAGTCGCGGTGGCAGCCGCTGGATCAGGCCGCGTACGAGGCGAGCGAGCCGGGACGCAGGCGTAGCCGGCGGGCGGTGCGGTTCCGCGAGGACCTGCTCGGCGAGGTGCCGGAGTCGCTCGTGCCGCCGTCGTCCGCGCCGCCGCACACGCCGCGGATCGTGCAGGTCGACATCGAGTCGTCGGCCGTCGCGGTGGCCGCGGAGCTGCTCGCCGACCGGCAACGGGTGAGCACCAGTGCGGTCCTGCTGGCCGCCCAGGCAGCGGTGGTCTCCCATCACACCGGTGCCGATCCGGCGTTTCTGACCCTGATCGTCGGCGGCCGGGTGGAACGCCGGCTACAGACGATGATCGGCCCGGTGGTGCAGAACGGCCTGTTCCGGGTCGACGTCGGGACGGGTTCGTTCACGGACCTGGTCACCCGCTGCTACCGGCAGGCCCTGCTGACCTATCAGCACGGCAACCACGACACCGTCGAGCTGGCCGAGGCGCAGCGCCGGGTGGCGGCACGGCGGGGTTTCGTCCCGCAGGTCGGCGTCTTCTTCAACGACGCCCGGGAGCAGCAACGGTGGTCGGGGCTGCCGCAGGTGCGGTCCGCCCCGCAGGAGTTGGCCGAGGATCTCGCCGCGCTGTGCCGTGACACCCGGATCGAGTACGTGACCGGTTGGGAGCAGCAGGACCTGACCGTGTTCCTGAGCGTCTCGGACGCGTCGGGTGCCGCCGCGTTGCAACTGCGGGTGGACACCGCGTACCTCGGCGTCGAGGACGCCCGGCGGATCCTGGCCGGGATCGAGTCGTTGCTGGTCGCCGCAGCGGTCGGCGATCTCGACATGCGCCACGCGGGGCAGGTCCTCGGCGTCCGTCCGGCGGCGGGTCCGACCGGGTCCGACTGACCGCGTCCGACCGTCCGGCCGCTCCGGCACGCCGACGACTCAGCGTGTTCGTGGTGCGTCCGGACAACGGCGGAGTGCCGGCACTAAGGTGGTGGGCCGACACGGCTGGAGGGGAGTTCGGTGGCTGAGGTTGATGCCGGCGACTGGGTGGCACGGGTTGCCGACGACGTGGTGGCGGAGTGGGAGCGCCGGCCCGGGACACCGGTGCTCGTCTGCGCCTCGGGGATCAGTCCGTCCGGGCCGATCCACCTGGGTAACCTGCGCGAGATCATGGTCCAGCACTTCGTCGCCGACGAGGTGAGTCGGCGCGGGTTGCCGAGCCGGCACCTGCTCTCCTGGGACGACTACGACCGGCTGCGCAAGGTCCCGGCCGGGGTCGACCCGTCCTTCGCGGAGTACGTCGGCCGCCCGCTGACCGGGGTGCCGGACCCGTGTGGGGAGCACGAGAACTGGGCCGAGCACTTCAAGGCGCCGTTCCGGGCGGCGTTGCGGCAACTCGGTGTGGTCGTCGACGAGATCTCGCAGACCGCCATGTACACCGGTGGCCGGTACCGCGAGCAGGTCGTCACGGCCATGCGGGCCCGGGAGCTGATCGGGTCGGTGCTGGGCAGGTACCGCACCAAGGTCGACCAGGGCGAGTCCGAGGAGGGGCTGACCGCCCAGGACACCTACTACCCGTACAAGGTCTACTGTGCGGTCTGCCGGCGCGACGACACGACGATCGTGTCCTTCGACGACGAGACCACCGAGATCCGGTACACCTGCGTCTGTGGGCACTCCGACCGGGCCTGGCTGGACCGGCAGGACCCGGGCAAGCTGGTCTGGAAGGTCGACTGGCCGATGCGGTGGGCGTACGAGCAGGTCCTGTTCGAGGCCGCCGGGGTGGACCACTCCTCCCCCGGCTCCAGCTACACGGTCGGCGGCGAGGTGGTCGACCGGGTGTACGGCGGCAAGGCTCCGGTCTATCGCGGCTACTCGTTCGTCGGCACCAAGGGGGCGGCGAAGCTCAGCGGTTCCGCCGGTGCCGCGCCGACGCCGGACGACGCGTTGCGGATCCTGGAGCCGGCCCTGGTGCGCTGGTTGTACGTGCGGCGTCGACCGAACCAGTCGATCACGGTGGCGTTCGACCAGGAGGTGAGCCGGCTCTACGACGAGTGGGACGCCCTGGTGGGGCGGGTGCGGGCGGGCAGCGCGTCGGAGGTCGACGCAGTGGTGCTCGACCGCTCGTCGCGTACTGCGGAGGTGGAGTTGCCGCACACCGCGCGGCCGATGTCCTTCCGCACGCTGGCGTCGGTGTACGACATCACCGCCGGCACCGAGGAGCAGACGCTGCGGATCCTGCGGGACATGACGCCGCAGGATCCGGTGGGCTCGTTGGACGAGGTGCGTCCCCGGCTCGACCGCGCGGCGGACTGGGTGGCCACGCACGTGTCACCGGCGGAGCGTACGCAGGTGCGGAGCGAGCCGGATCGGGAGTTGCTGGCCTCCCTCGATCCGGTCCAGCGCGAGGGGTTGCGGCTGCTCGTCGACGGGCTCGTGGAGAACTGGACGCTGGACGGGCTGACCGCGCTGGTCTACGGGGTGCCGAAGCAGCAGCTCGGTCTTCCGCTGGACACCGCGCCCAGCCCCGAGCTGCGGGCCGCCCAGCGGGCGTTCTTCGGTCTCGTGTACCGCCTCCTGGTGCACCGGGACACCGGCCCTCGACTGCCGACCCTGTTGCTGGCGCTCGGTGCCGACCAGGTCCGGGCGCTACTCACCCCGCAGGAGGCCGACGCGACCGCCGGCCGGGCGTGACCTGGAGTCGACCGACGTCGATCGTGGTCATCCACGGGGATGGATTGCCGGGTGGGTCGGTGATGGGTTAAGAAGGCTGTCTGCCTCCGACACCCGACATCCGACAGGACGCCCATGGCCCTCATCGCCGTCGCAGACCTCCGTCGACTGGTACTCGCACTACTCGGTCAGGCCGGCACACCGGACGACGTCGCCGAGGTCGTCGCCGATTCGCTGATCGGTGCCGACCTGGCCGGGCACGGCTCGCACGGCGTGCTCAAGCTGCCGTCGTACCTGCGGGACATCGCCCAGGGCCGGTTGAAGCCGACCGCGCGTCCGTTCGTCGTCGACGACGCGCCCGCGACCGCCGTCGTCGACGGCGCGGGCGGTTTCGGTCACCTGGCCGCCCGGTACGCCGTCGACCTGGTGGTGGAGAAGGCCGCCCACAGCGGACTGGCGGCGGTGGTGATGTCGCACGCGCACCACACCGGGCGGCTGGGCGGCTGGTCCGAGCGCATCGCCGACGCCGGCCTGATCGGGTTGTTGACCGGCGGGGAGGGTCAGGGTCCGTGGAAGGTCGCGCCGCACGGTGGGACGGACGGTGCGCTGGCCACCAACCCGGTCACCTGGGCCATCCCACGTGCGGCGGGCCAGCCCCCGGTGGTGCTGGACTTCGCCACCAGCATGGTCTCCATCGGGAAGTTGCAGATCGCGCGGGCCGCCGGGGCGCAGAGCGTGCCCCCGGGGTGGGTGCTGGACGCGCAGGGCAGTCCGAGTACCCGGTTGGAGGACTTCTTCACCGGCGGGTACCTGTTGCCGTTCGGAGGCCACAAGGGTTTCGCGCTCGCGGTGATCGCCGAGTTGCTCGCCGTCGGGCTCAGCGACGGTGACCGGTTCGCCGGTGCGGAACGGTCGAGTTGCCTCTTCGTGCTCGCCGTCGACCCGGCCCGGTTCGGGCCACCGGAACGGTTGCACGATTTCGTCGAGGCGACGGTGCGGCGGCTCAAGGCGGTGCCGGCCGATCCGGACTCGGGTGAGGTGCTGGTGCCGGGCGAGCCGGAGCAGCGCGCGCGGGCGGCGGCCGACGGGGTGGTGCTGCCCGACGCCACGTGGCGGGACCTGTGCACGGTGGCCGCCGGGCTGGGCATCGACGCACCGGCGGCGGCCGACGCCTCGGTTGCGGCCGACGCCTCGGTTGCGGGCGGGGCGGAGTCGATCCCGGCGGAGGGCACGGCGTGAACATCCTGGTGGCCGGACGGCTCGGCCGGTACCCGGAGCGGATCATGACGTTGGCCGAGCGGGGGCACCGGTTGACGTACGTCACGATGCCGGCACCGGCACAGCGGCCCACGCCGGACGTGCTGCCGTCGAGTGTGCCGCAGTTCCGGCTGCCGGCGGGGCCGGCCGGTGCGGAGTTGACCCGGATCGCGGCGGAGCACCGCGTCGACGTGGTCTACAGCCTGAAGAACGTCTGGGACGGGTCGTTGCAGTTGCTCGGCGAGTTGCTCGATGCCGGGGTGGGTCCGGTGGTGCGCCACCACAAGGAGCACTTCTGCGAGCCGGCCGAGCTGGAGCGGCGGGCGTTGACCGAGACCGCCGGGCAGATCTACATCAACCAGGAGTCGTGGGACTACTTCCGTGGGGCGTACGGGGTCAGTGACGCATCGGCGCACCTGCTGGACCCGGACTACCTGCCGGCGCGGTACTTCACCGACGACCTGACCGGCAAGCTGCGCGAGCGGGACGGGGAGCCGCACCTGCTGGTCGCCGGTGGGGTGTCCAGCACCCGGGGCCGTACCGACATCCGCGAGCTGTGTGCGGCGTTGAGTCGTCGCCGGGTCCACGTGCACATCTACGGCGGCAAGTACATCGGTCCGAACGCCCAGTCGATCTGGAGTGTGGACAACGCGCACGCCCGCGCCGCGTACGCGCGGCTCGCCGAGAGCGGTTACGTGCACCTGCACGACCACATTCCGCCGGAACGGTTCGTCGCCGAGTGGTCCCGGTACGACGCCGGGTTGATGCACGTGGTGGCGCAGGGCACCCACGAGGTGGGTTTCCAGCGGATGAACCGGCCGAACCGGCTGGTGCCGTACCTGGCCGCCGGGCTGCCGGTGGCCCAGCAGCGCGGCGGCCAGGAGGCCATGGAGCGGATCGTGCGGCAGGAGGGGATCGGTTTCCTGTTCGACGGGTACGACGAGTTGGCCGACGTGTTGCACGACCGGGCGCGGCTGGGTCGGCTCGGCGCCGACGTGCTGGCCCGGCGTGGGGAGTACACGTTCGAACGGCACGCGGACGCGCTGCTGGAGGTGTTGGCGGGCTACGCCGGGCGACGTTGACCGGCGGCTCTGCCGTCGGCGTTAGGAGGGGTCCCCTGCTATGCCGTAGGCGTTAGCAGGGGACCCCTCCTTGCACCGAGGCGGGTGAGGCGGGCGCGGGTGTGGATCCAGCGCACGGTCGCGTCGCGCCGCCACCGGCGTACGGCGTTGCGGTCCTGCCGCAGTGATCGGTACTCGACTCCGGCCCGCAGGACGCCCTCGCGCAGGCGCAGCAGTGCCGGATGGGGCGGTACGGCCGGTCCGGCGTCGACGGGGTAGCCCAGTTCGGCCATGACCGGCCCGGCGGCGGCCTCCACCAGGCCGACCTCGGTGGGGGGCAGGCGGCGGCGCCAGGTGCCGACGCTGCTGGTGGTCACCGGCTGGCCGGCGTTGCGCCACGACTCCGAGAGACTGGCCAGCGCCTTGGCCGTCGGGGTGCGGTCGTGGGCGAAGAGCGCGGGTTCCGGCGACTCCCCCAGCCAGGCGCAGAGCTGCGTGATCATGTCCCGTGGCTGCTGCACCAGGTCCTCGTAGCGCAGCAGGTGGACGGTGTCGGGGCCGTGGCGGGCCAGCGCGGCGGCGGCCGAGGTCTGCTGCCGCGCCCAGAGTCGCCCGGTGAGGTAGGGGTGGCAGTGCCCGAACACCGCCCGGCGGGCGGAGGCGGCCACGTCCCGGGGGTCGCGGACCAGCCAGACGAACCGGGCCGCCGGGTATTCGGCCAGGACGTCGGTGACGTGGTCGACCATGAAGGTGCTCTTGCAGCCCCAGCGGGCCTTCCCCTCCGCCTCGCGGTACTGCTCGTAGAGTTCGGCGACCACCCCGAAGAGGGTGGGGCTGGCCCGGGCCACCGCCAGGTCGGGGTCGACGCGGTGCGGCCACGGGGAGATGTGCCGGTCGAGCAGGAGACAGGCGTCGTCGACGAGCCGCCGCCGGTTGCCCTCGTCGGTGAGGTCGCCATAGCAGTCGGCCACCGGTGCCAGGTAGCGCATGAAGTGCGGCGGGTGCGGGACGGCGATGCGGGAGTGTGCGTTCAGCACCAGGCGGAGCAGGTTCGAGCCGGAGCGTTCGGTGCCGATGATGAGTACCGGGCTCTGGCTGCGCCCGCTCCGCCCGGTGCCGTCCGTCGTCACGCCGAGCCGGCGGTGACCAGTCCTCCGGTCACCTTCTTCGCGCCGCAGGCCATCAGGCTGCTTCCGGCGGCGGCGACCTCCGGCGAGGCCACCTGGTCCAGGGTGTACCGCTCCGATCCGGGCACCAGCGGCGCGCCGGCGGAACTGGCCTCGGCCCGCCAGCCCGAGCCGGCGTACGAGGTGGAGCGCGTGAGCCCGTCGTCGGGGTTGGGGTGGAAGTGCGTGAAGTTCTCGGGCCAGTGCTGGAAGTCCATCACCGGGCCGGGCTGGTAGGCGTCGTAGACGCGCTTGTAGGCGTCGCGGCAGGCCTGCTCGGAGAGTCCGCTGACGTTGAGGAACTCGTCCTCGTGCAGGGCCTGCTCGATGGAGAGCCAGTTGACGTGGTCCAGTTCGCTGCGCATCAGGCCCGACTGGAGCGCCTGCTGGTAGACGGTGGTGCCCGGCATCGCGGAGAGGTACTTGACCCGGGTCACGTGGTTGTACGTCTCGGCGAACTCGACCATGTGGTTGAGGGATTCCTCGCTCTCGTTGGGCAGGCCGACGATGAGCAGGGCGCCGAACCGTACGCCGCCGTCGAACGTGGTCCGCATGGCCCGGACGGTGATGTTCTCCGAGTTGCCCTTGCGGGCCTCGCGCAGCACTTCGGAGCCGAGGGACTCGACGCCGTAGAGGATGATGTCGGCGCCCGCGTCGCGCATCGCGTCGATCCTGGGCTTGTCCATGTCGGCGCACCGGGTCAGGCAGGTCCAGCGTAGGTCGTGGTCCTTGATGACGTCGCAGATCTCGATGGTCTGGCGGCGGTGGGAGCTGAACGTGAGGTCGACGAAGAAGCTGAACTCGATGCCGTAGCGGCTCTTGAGCCAGGCCAGGTCGGCGTCCATCTTCTCGGGTGACTTGGCGCGTACCTGGGGGGTGGTCCGGTAGCAGAAGGAGCAGTCCATCTTGCAGCCACGGCTGTAGGAGGAGATGATCTGCGGCTGGAGGCCCATCGGGCTCTGCGCCTGCGGCCACAGTTCCAGGCGCATCCGGGGCAGCGCGTCGAGGTCCATCATCTGTCCACGCGGCGGGGTGCGCTTGACGACGCCTTCCGGCGTCCGGTAGACGATGCCGCGGATGGTGGGCAGGTCCTGTGACCAGCGGCCGGCGGCGTAGCTCTCCATCAGGTCGAGGATCGTGATCTCACCCTCGCTGATCACCGCGATGTCGCAGGCGGTGTGCTCCATGAACAGGTTGGGCACCGAGGTGACCAGCGAACCGCCGCAGATGATGGGGATCTCGGGTGCATTGTCCCGGACCATGGCCATCAGTTCGTTGCAGAACGGGAAGTTGTCCTCGAAGGTGCAGATGCCCAGGACGTCGGTCTGGCCGATGATCTGGTCGTAGGCGGCCTGGAGGGGGTTCGGGGTGTACCGGACGTCGACGATCCGCACCGGGTAGCCGGCGTTGTGCAGGACGGTGGAGATGTAGGAGGCCCCCTCGTAGGGGGACGTCAGGAAGAACTCCCACCCACGCGGCATGGTGAACGGTGACGGCCCGACGACCAGGGTGAAGCGGGGCAGTGTCGGGTCGGTGGGCACCGGCGTCAGGTCCTGCTCCCGCATCTGTTCCTGGTAGCGGTGGTCGACGGAGTTGGTGGCGTTGGCGTACAGCTCGGGAGCGAGGGAAAGTACACGAGGCATGACTGAGACCTTCCTGTCGTCGCCGCCGGGGCGTCCGGTCGGGACGTCCGGCGATTGAGCACGATTATATCGAGGGTTGTCGATCTAGAGGTCGGTCGTCGTCGGACGGGCCGGACTCACCGGCCACCGGGTAGACGCTCGGGTCGTCGAGGGGGACCTTCAGCCAGGAGATCATCTGACGCACCTGGTGGTAAGCGGCCAGCCGGCGGGCGTCGTCGTCCGCGGCCTCCGCCTCGGCGATCGGCTTCCACAGTCGCCGCACCATGACCGGGCCGATCTCCAGCAGCCCCTCGCTGCCGCCGGTCGCCCAGCGGGCCAGCACGTAGCGGGCCAGCACCCCGACCGGGATGCCCAGGTTGCGCGACATCCCACGCAGGGTCACCAGCGGGTCCAGCATGCCGTACCGCATGACCTCGTCACGGAAGTTGGCGTGCGGGTCGTCCTCCGGCCACGTGGCGCGCCAGCGTTCCAGGCGGACGAGGGGCTCCTCGGCCGGATCCCCGCCCACGTTCTGCTCCGACGCTGATGTGGTCATCTCGCCTCCCACGTCGCTGTCTACGTGCTCACTCCGCCCGGTGCAGGATGCCCGTCATACAGCCCAGCGCCCCGGCGGCCCGGACGTGCTGGTCGACGCCGACCTCGGTCACGGTCACACCGACACCCTCCAGACGACGGCGGATGCCCGGCGCGCCGGCCGGCATCAGGGCCCGCCGGGGCCCCAGCGCCACCAGGTTCATCCCCCGTCGCCGCAGCAACTCGTCGTCCGGCGCGAACTCCACCGAACGGACGTCCCGGGAGCGCAGCAGCGCCCGCAACTCATCGGTCGCCGCAGCGGCGTGCACCGCCGCCAACCGTTCGTCGAGGAAGGTCACCGCGCCCAGGAGGTGCTGGACACCCGGGCCGAGTCGGACGGTGACCACCTGCACGCCCTGGTCCGCCAGGACACGCCGCAGACACTCCGCTCCGGCCGCGCTCGTCCGGAAACCCACCCCGACCATCACCGTGTCGCGGTCCAGCCACAGCGCGTCCGCGCCCTCAAGGGTGGCGCTGCCCGCCACCGTGGCCAGCACCGGGTATCCGGCGGCGGCCAGTGCGGCGGCGGCGTACCGTTCCTCGCCGGCCCGTTGCGCGGCGGCCGTGCGGCCCACCACCACTCCCGCCGGGGTGGCGACGAACAGGTCACGGGTGAAGACGAAGTTCGGTGGCGTGTCCGCCGCCGGGCGGGCCAGCACCACCTCCACGCCCGCCTCCGCGAACGCCGCGGCGACCGCCTCGGTCTCCGCGCGCATGGCGCCGAGGTCCACCCGCGCGGTCATCAGTGCGGCGGCCGGATCGGTGATCCGTGCCAGGCTCTCCGGCGGCCAGCCGAGCAGCACCGCCCGCAGCGGCGCGGACTCCGACCGGTAGCCGCAGCGGGCCCAGAGCCGACCGGCCGCCACCTCCTGCTCGTGGCTGGTCGACCGGGGCGACCACCCGGCACCGCCCAGAGTGCTCGGCGGCGGCGCGGTGGTCTCAGATCCAGGATTCGTCGTCGTCATATCCCAGCTCCTCGGCCAGTCGCCGCTCCGGACCTCCGATGGCGGCGCGTACCAGCTCCGACCGCCGTCGCCATCGGCCGGGTTGCGGCGGCGCGGTCGCGACCACGGGGTCCCGCAGCCCGTCGGCCGCGATCGCGCGGAGCGGTCCGTCCATCGGCACTCCGAGCCAGTCGGTGATCCGGGTCAGCACGCCCGCCCGGCTCTGCGCGGAGCGCACCAGGTCCTCGAACCGCACCCGCAGGTAGGGCAGCCGCAGCGTGGCGGCGTCGTCGAGGATCGCCCGGTGACAGGAGCGCCACTGCAGGGCGCAGACGTCGGGCAGGGTCGCCCGGGTGTAGTCCTGCCAGCCCTGCGGCAGGTCGAACTTCCACCACCAGCGGTCCTCGGGCCGGTCCCGCCCGTAGCCGGTGATGTTCAGGGGCCGGTCCATCTTGTGGGCGTGGAAGCCGTGATAGAGCCAGCCGTCGTACAGGCCGTTGATGGATCCGGCCGGGTTGCGGGTCAGGTGCAGGACGCGCATCCGGGCGTTCGGGAACAGTGCCCGGAGGAACCCCAGCCGGTAGGCGTTGCTGGGCGTCTTGATCACCAGCGGGCGGGTCGCCAGGTCGTGCGCGGTGGCGTAACGCCAGCCGACGGTGAGCACGAAGGGCGGCTCCTCCACCAGCAGGTCGCCGGGCGCGCCCCGCACGTCCTGGCGCCACGGCGGTCCGGCGAGGTGCGGTGGCATGTCGTAGTAGCCGGTGCGGATCGGCACGCCGCGTACGGCGAGGGCGGCGTGCAGCCGGGCGTGGAACCGGGCCGCCTGCGACAGGCAGGCCGGATCGAAGTCGGGCTGCGACCGGAGCTCGGCCAGCACCCGGCGGGCCGTGTCGAGCCAGGCCGCCAGGTCGATCTCCAGCGTCGGCCACTGGATGGTGAACCGCCAGGCCGCGTCCAGCAGGAACTGCTCCGGTGCGACCGTCGGATCCGGTCGACCGACGTCCAGCGACAGTTCCTCGTCGAACACCCGGCGCCGGGCGGGCGGCAGGGCGGCCAGGTGCGCGGCGTCGAGCTGGTCGCTGCCGGTCCCGCTGTCCGGCGGCACCAGGCCGGCGAGCCGCAGGTACGGGTTGAACTCCGCGCGCAGGTGCAGCAACGCGGGTGTCCGGCGCAGCATCTCGGCGAGCATGCTGGAACCACTGCGGGAGCTGGAGGCGAGCACCACCAGGTCCCGGACCCGGCCGGTGAAGTCCCGCACCACGGGTCGCCGTAGCCGGCGCAGTTCGGTCAGCCGGTCCGCCAGGTGGGCGTGACCGGCGAGCCCGGGCGCGGTGCCGGTCAACACACCGGTTTCCGTACCGAGTACACGCACCAGCGCCACTGGTCCCGGACCGATCCGTCGGCGGAGACCTCGAACGGGTGCACCGCCCGCACCTGGGCCGGGGCGTCATAGAAGAGCCGGTAGATCTCCTGGCGGGCGGCGGGGGTCGTCTCGTGGGTGTCGATCCACTTGTCGATCGACTCCCAGAGCAGGTACTCCTCCATCGTCAGGTCGGTGAAGCCGGCGCCGAGCAACAGCCGCCGGAAGTCCGGCTCGCGGAACATCTGGAACAGCAGCGGCTGCTTCTTCTTGAAGATCCGGAACATCCAGTACGCGTCCTCGTCGGCGTACGGGACGATCTGGCCGACGATGAACTGCCCGCCCGGTCTGAGGACCCGGAAGACCTCCGACACCGGCTTCTCCGGGTTCGGCAGCAGGTGCAGCACCTCGCGGTTGACGACCAGGTCGAAGCTGGCGTCGGGGAACGGCAGGTCGTAGACGGTGCCCTGGTGGACCTTGTCGAGCCGGGTGGAGGCGAGCGACACCATCTCCGGGGTGATGTCCAGGCCGATCATCTCGCCGACCCGGCCCCGGAAGGCGTTGCCGACCACCCCGCTGCCGCAGCAGACGTCCAGCATCCGGGCGTCCGGGGCGACGTCGCAGAGCGCCGCGTGCTGGGCCAGCAGGCCCTCGTCGGTGAGCCAGGAGCAGGAGTCGTGCCAGTTGCGCGAGCGGATGCCGAACTGACGCTGGTAGACGGCGTAGTCGACCTCGATCTGGCGGCGCCGGACCTGTGCGGTGCGGCTGGCCAGCCGGGCGGCGAGCCGGGCGCGCGCGGAGTCGAGCGTGCGTTTGACCAGGCGCTGCCCCAGGTCGTCGTCGAGCGCCAACTGCCGGGTCAGCTCGGCCGACACGGCGGCGCGGACGAAGCCGGCGACCTCGCTGCTCTGCAACCGCTTCTTGGTCTGTCCGTCGAAGCGGGGGCTGCGCATCCGGACCGCGACGACCGCGGCCAGCCCTTCAAGGATGTCGACCGTGGTGATCCGTTCCCCGGCGGTCGTGTCGAGCAGGCCGCGGCTGGTCGCGTACGCGTTGATCACCTCGGCCAGCGCGGCCCGCAGCCCGTCCACGTGGGTGCCGTGGTGGTCGGTCCGGACGCTGTTGACGAAGCTCTGGATGTCCTCGGTGTAGCCCTCGGTCCAGCAGAAGGCGGCGTCGAGCGCCAGGTCGTCGGTCTCGTGCCGGACGGTGAGCGGGTCCGGGTGCACCCACACCGCGTCGCGGTGCCGGTGTCGCAGGAATCCGCCCACGCCGGACTGGTAGCTGAGCCGGACGTCCTCCCCGGTGCGCTCGTCGCGCAGCCGCAGGGTCAGCGTCGGGTGCAGGAAGGCGACCTCCTCCAGCCGGCTGCGGATCAGGGCGGCCGAGAACTCCGCGGTCTCCAGGACCGTCTCGTCCGGGAGGAAACGGATGCGGGTGCCGGTGCGGTCCGATGCGCCGACCCGCGTGAGGTCGCCGGCCGGCGCGCCTCGCGTGTAGATCTGTCGGTGGTGGGCGCCGTCGCGCCACACGTCCAGCTCCAGCCGCTCGGACAGGGCGTTGACGCAGGAGAGTCCGACGCCGTGCAGCCCGGCCGAGGTGCGGTAGGACCCGGCCTCGAACTTGCCGCCGGAGTGCAGGGTGGTCAGCAGCACCTCGGCGGCCGGGCGCTGGTGCTCCGGGTGCGGGTCGACGGGTATGCCCCGGCCGTCGTCGCCGACCGAGCAGGAGCCGTCGCGGTGCAGGACGACCTCGACGTCGCGGCAGTGTCCCGCCTCCGCCTCGTCCACCGCGTTGTCGACCAGCTCGCTGACCAGGTGGTGCCAGCCGGCCACACCGACCGAGCCGATGTACATCGACGGGTGCCGGCGTACTCCGTCGAGGCCGGAGAGGACCATGATCGTGCTGGCGTCGTACCTGGTGTCGGCGGGCGCCGGGGGCGGGGGCGGGGCGGCCTGCGTGGACTCCATCGGCTGGCTCACTTCCTGGTCGGCGGTCTGCTGGCCGGTGGTCATCCGGCGACCGGCTCGCCGAGTGACCCGGCGGGTACGCCGCGCAGCGCCTCGTGGGCGGCGCTCAGCTTGGCCAGATGCGCGTGCTTGAGGGCGCGCAGGGTCTCCAGCCAGCTCGCGACGTCGGCCAGCCCCTCCTCGTGTGCCTGCTGGACCAGCGCCGGGTAGCGGGCGGTCGCGGCCTCCATCTCGCTGCTCAGCGCGGCGGCGAGGTTGAGGTCGGTGTCGCCCAGCGGCCGCCCGGTGGCCGGGTCGGCCACGGCCTGCAGGAAGTCGAGATGCCCGTGTGCCACGCAGGCCGCGCTCTCGGCGAGTTCGGTGAACAGCCGGGCGGAGTCGAGCGAGCCCTCGATCTCGGACACCTGGGCGAAGTACTGGAAGCGCAGGACGGTCGATGCTTCGGCGATGAACGCCGCGCGAATTTCGTCGAACAATTCCTCAGTGAGGGCACTCATTGTACCGTTCCACTCCCCCGAATGATTCGGAGCATTTGCCGACCAGCGCGGGAAACGCCGGATTCGGTATCGGAATTCTATTGGACGAAAGGGTGCGGGATTGTCGCCCCCGAATCTCCGTCAAACGTTGACCAGGCACATCACTGCCCGGCCCACCAGGCCCGGTGGTCAGAACTATAGACGCGCCGACCATCGCCCGTCTAGAGTCCAACGTCAATGTCAGTGAGCCTTCGGCAGGGCACGCTCAGCAGCGTTGCGGAGGTTCCTCATCGCCGCCGCGCGCTACCGCACAGCGGTCCCGCGCCGTCGCGGCCGGTCCCGAATTGTGGAAACGACAGGGGGAGCAGTGACAATTAGCGATCAGGACGTCGTCGACCACTTCACCGCGCGGGCGCAGGGCTACGACCGCTCCAGCGCCTGGTGCACCGACACCGAGCTCGGCCGTCTCGTCCTCGACCTGACCTCGCCCCGGCCGGAGCACGAGGTGCTCGACGTGGCCTGCGGGACCGGCCTGGTCTCCCGGCTGTTCAGCGGGCGGGTGGCACGGCTCGTCGGTGTCGACGTGACCGCGGCCATGGCGGAGCAGGCCCGGCCGTCGCTGGACGACCTCGTCCTCGCCCCCGCCGAGGACCTGCCCTTCCCCGACGACTCCTTCGACATCACGGTCTGTCGGCAGGGCATCCAGTTCATGGAGTTGCCGGCCGCGGTCACCGAGATGACCCGGGTGACGCGGCCGGGCGGCCGGGTCGTTCTGATCAACCTCTGCGCCTACGGCACCGACGACCGCGACGAGTACTTCGAGATCCTGCGGCTGCGTAACCCGGTGCGGCGGCACTTCTTCCTGCCGGGCGACCTCGGGGACCTGCTGCGCGAGGCGGGCTGCGGCGACGTGGAGACCCGCAGGTACGTCTCGGTCGAGGACGTCGACGTCTGGTCGGACAACGGCGCCATCGACGAGGACGCCAGGGAGGCGATCCGCCAGGTGTACCGGTCGATGTCACCGGAGTTCCGCCGGCTGCACGCGGTGGAGCAGACCGACGGGCGGATCATCGACCGGATGCTCTTCGAGGTCGCGGCGGGGCGCCCGGCCGGGGACTGACGCGAGGGCGACCTCCGGGCCGGCGACGGGTGCTGCTCCCCCGCCGCCCCGGAGGCCGGGTGTGCTCAGTCCACCAGCGGCGGGGCAGGCGGCGCGACCGTCGGGGAGACCAACGGGACGGGGTGGAACTCGTCCGGGTCGGTCGTCAGGTCGTACCAGTCGACGGCGCCGCCCTCCACGGGCTGCCAGATCGTCTTGCTGCGGCCGTCGGTGCGGATCGACGCCAGCGCCCGCAGTTCCCGGTAGTCACTGGCCTCGCGCTTCTCCTCGGGGAAGTAGGTCTCCGAGTACGCGGGCCGGGAGGTGCCGGTCAGGTCCCGGAAGAACGACGTCATGGACTCGCCGTCGGTGGGGGTCTCCGGCAGTCCCAGCAGGTCCAGGACGGTGGGCATGATGTCGACCAGCCGCACCTGTTCGTGGAACTCGCGGCCGGCCGGCACGCCCGGTCCGGAGAAGATCATCGGCACGTGCTGGGTGGTGTCGTGCAGCAGGCAGCCGTGCCCCTCCTCGTACGGGTGCCCGCGCTCCCCCGCGTGGTCGTTGGAATACCAGCCGCCGAGGTCCTCACCGTGGTCGGAGAAGCAGACGACGAGCATCGAGTCGATGTCGTGCCCGGCGGCAGCCAGCCGGTCGAGCAGCACTCCGAGGTAGTGGTCGCTGTAGGCGACCTCGCCCTCGTAGGGGTTGTCGACGGCCACGCCGACGTCCTCCGGCGGCTCGTACGGCCAGTGCGCGTCGAAGAAGTGGGCGAAGAGGAAGAAGGGCGAGTTCTGTTCGTCCAGCCAGTCGCCGGCCCGCTCGGCGACCATCGGCGCCCGCTTGAGGGCCAGCCCGCGCAGCTTCACGTCGCCGACCGCGAGGGGGTCCCGCCCGTCGGGCAGCAGCGGGATCTCGTCGTCGTAGAAGTCGAAGCCGCGGTCGATGCCGTACCACTTGTTGAGACCCGGGCAGGAGACGACGGCGCCGGTCCGGTAGCCGACCTCGCGTAGTCGTTCGGCCAGTGTCGGCACGTCGGCGCGGAGTTGTTCACGGAACAGGTGACGGACGCCGTGGTTCGGTGGTTGCAGGCCGGTGAAGACCGTGGCGTGGCTGACCGGAGTCAGCGGGCAGGACGACACGGCCTGGCGGAACGTGACGCCTCGGCGGCGGAGCCCCTCCACGCCGGGGAACTTCCCGGAATATGCGACGTCGGCGCGGACGGTGTCGAGCGAGACGAAAAGGACACTGGGCCGGTCCACGAGAACCCCCTCGCTGGCTACGGGCAGTCGGGAGATCGTACCTTATCGATGCTTTCATTGACGACCGCAGAAGTGGTCCGACGTCGACACGTTGACGGTGATCATCGTTGGCGTTATGTTCGTCGCGATCGTCTTAGGGGGGCGCAATGCGGTCGTGCATCCTGATGTGGAAATACCCGCAGATGGTGGTCCTCACGGCCGTCACTGCCGCTCTGTACGCGACCGCGTACATCGCGTTGTCGCCGTTCAGCATCGATCTGGTGCCGGGCGTCCTCAGTTTCTCCATCCGCACCATCTTCCCGATGGTTTTCGGAATCCTGTTCGGCCCGGCCGGCGCGTGGGGCCTCGGCATCGGAAACATTGTCGGCGACCTGTTCACGGGCAGTCTGGCACTCGGCTCGGTATTCGGCTTCCTGTCGAACGCCCTGCTCGGCTACCTCGGTTTCACCCTCTGGTCCCGCTTCGGCCCCCGTCCGGCGCAGTTCGACGCCGACGTCGAGGACGCCCCGGCCGGTGACCGGGTCCGCCCGGTGCTGACCTACCTGGCCATCGGTGTGGTCGCGGCGGCGGCGAGCGCGGTCGTGCTCGCCTGGGGCCTCGACCTGCTCGGCTTCGTGCCGTTCCGGGTGGTCGCGGTCACCCTGGCCGCCAACTTCGTGATCGGCAACTGGGTCGGCGGTCTGCTGTACCTCCTCCTGCACCGGAGGGTCCGGGCGATGGGCGTGACCTGGGACGAGATCATGGATCTCGACGAGCCACCGGGCCGAGGACCCCGCGCGCTGCTGGGCACCGCGCTCGTGGCGGTCGGCGGCATCGCCGGCTGGCTCGTCGGAATCCAGCTCGGCGGTTCCGACCTGCTCACCCCCGTCGTGGGCGTCGGCTTCGTGGCGGTGCTCCTCGGCTCGCTCCTCCTCTGACGGGACGATGTCCTCCTCGCTGACCGCGCAGCAACTGGGCTTCACCTATCGGCGGTCCTCCACGGCGGCACTGACCGGGGTGGACCTGCGCCTGCCGCCCCAGCAGTTCACCGCGTTGCTGGGTGCGGCGGGCGCCGGGAAGTCCACCCTCGCCATGGCGCTGACCGGCCTGATCCCCCGCAGTGTCCGGGGGCGCCGGGAGGGCACCGTGCACCTCGACGGCCGGGATCTCGCCGAGCTGGCCGCCGCCGAGGTGGCACAGCACATCGGCATCGTCTTCCAGGACTTCGAGAGTCAGCTCTTCGCCACCAGCGTCACCCTGGAGCTCGCGTTCGGGCTGGAGAACCTGGCGGTCGAGACGACCGAGATGCGCCAGCGGGTCGAGGACTACCTGCGCCTGCTCCGGCTGACCGAGCTGCGCGACCGGGAACCGGCCACGCTCTCGGGCGGTCAGAAGCAACGGCTGGCACTGGCGGCGGCCCTGGCGCTCGAACCGGAGATCCTGATCCTGGACGAGCCGACCACCGACCTCGACGCGGCCAGCCGCGTCGAGGTGATCCGTGCGGCGCGGTGGTGGCGCGGTCGGCCTCGGACCCTCGTGCTGGTGGAACACGACACCGAGGCGGTGCTCGGCCCACCCGGCGGACCCGGTGCGGACCGGGTGGTGCTGCTGGAGGCCGGTCAGGTGGCGGTGGACGGCCCGGCCGACACCGTCCTGCGGGACCCCGCACTGCTGCGTCGGCACGGGGTCCGACCACCGCAGGTCGCCGACGTGTGCGACCGGCTCGGGCTGCCCGAGATCGCCCTCACCGTGGCCGAGGCGGTGCCGCTGATCGGATCGCTGCGCCCCTCGGCCGGGCCCGCCCGCGCGCGGGGGGCACCCGGACCGGCGGTGGTCAGCGCGCGACACCTCGACCACGAGTACCCCGACGGTCGGGCGCAGGCCCTGCGCGACGTGTCGGTGGACATCCACGAGGGACAGTTCACCGCCATCATGGGGCGGAACGGTTCCGGCAAGACGACCCTGGCCAAGGTGCTCAGCGGGTTGCTCGTCCCCGATGCGGGGCAGGTCGACGTGCTGGGCCGGGACCTGCGAGGGCTGCCCCGCGCCGACCTGGCCCGCCACGTGGGCTACGTGTTCCAGAACCCCGACCACCAGCTCTTCTCGGCGACCGTGGCGGACGAGATCGCCTTCGGGCCGCGCAACTTCGGTCTCCCCGACGACGAGGTACGCGACCGGGTGGACGCCGCGCTGGCCGACGTCGGTCTGACCGAGCTGCGCCGGACCGACCCGTTCCTGCTGCGCAAGGGCGACCGGCAGCGCCTGGCCGTGGCGGCGGTGCTGGCCATGAGCCCCCGGGTGATCGTGCTGGACGAGCCGACCACCGGTCTCGACGAACGACAGCAGCAGGCGGTCATGCGGCTGCTGCGCCGCCTCAACCGGGCCGACCTGACCGTGGTCATGGTCACCCACCACGCGAACCTGGTCGCCGAGTACGCCGACCGGCTCGTCGTGATGACCGACGGGCGCATCGTCCTCGACGGGCCGCCCGAGGTGGTGTTCCGGCGTCGCGACGTGCTCGCCGCCGCGTCGGTGCTGCCGCCGCCCGTGGTGGACCTCGCCGACGAGCTGCGGGTGGACGCGCTCACGGTCGACGAACTCGCCGCTGTCCTCCGAGTAGGTCGGTGACCGTGTACAAGAGCCTCTACCTCCACCGCGCGTCACCGGTGCACGCCCTCGATCCGCGGGCCAAGCTGCTGGGCCTGCTCGCGCTGGCCGGACTGCCGTTCGCCTTCAACGATCCCCGGTACGTGGCGGTGGTCGGGCTGATCGTGCTGGGGCTCTCCGCCGTTGCGGGGTGCCTGGGCAATCTGCGCCGCTTCCGCAACGTCTACCTGCTGGTGTTCGTGGTCAACGTCGTGCTGTGGCAGTTCACCATCGACGGCACCACCACGCTGTTCGTGCTGGGTCCGGTCAGCGTCACCCGGGAGGCGCTGCTGTACGGCATCGCCGCCGCGCTGCGGTTCGTGGTCGTGCTGATGGTCGGTACGCTCTTCGTCTCCTGCACCAGCACCGAGGACGTCACCGTCGGGCTGGTGCACCTGCGCCTGCCGTACACCGTGGCGTTCGTCGTCTCCACCACGTTGCGCCTGGTGCCGGCGTTCATCACCGCGACGGGCACCGTGATCGAGGCGCAGACGGCGCGGGGCTTCGTGGCGGACAGTCGCAATCCGGTACGCCGGGTCCGCCAGCTCCTGCCCGTCGTGGTGCCGTTGATCGTCTACGCGCTGCGACACGGGTCGATGATGTCGCTGGCGATGGAGGCCCGGGGGTTCACCGTGCGCGGCGACCGGACCAGCTACCGCACCCCGGTGATGACCGCCCGGGACGTCGCCGTGCTGGGCGGGCTGGCGATCATCCTGGCCGGTGCGATACACCTTCGACTGTCCGGTTACGGCGTGGTGCTGCCCGGACGGCTGTGACGGCCGGGCCGGGACCGTGGTGTCGCGGGCTCGGCCGGAAGGGAGCACGATGACGCCTCGCCTGATCGCCACCGACGTGGACGGGACCCTGCTGCGCCCGGACGAGACGGTCTCCGCCCGCACCGGTCGCGCGTTGGCCGCGGTGGCCCGCTCGGGTACACCGTTGGCCCTGGTCACCGGCCGTCCACCGCGTTGGCTGCGTCCGGTGCTGGCGGAGACGGCGCACCGTGGGCCGGTGGTCTGCGCGAACGGGGCGATGCTCTACGACGTACCGACGCAGCGGGTGTTGCGGTCGTACCCGATGGAGGTGGAGTGCCTGCGGGCGGTCGCCGAGAACATCCGGCGGATCCTGCCGGACGCGGCGTTCGCGGCCGAGTACGGTGACGCCTTCGTCCACGAGCCCGGTTACCGGCCCCGCTGGGACGTCGATCTGCCCGAGGTGAGCATCGTGGACCTGACGGTGGTGCTCGCCCGACCGGCGGTGAAGCTCCTGGTGCGGCACGCCGAACTCGGCGCGGACGCGATGTTCGCGCTCGTCCGGCCGGCGGTCGGCGACCTCGCGGTGGTGACCCACGGTTCGGGTGACGCCCGGATGGAGATCTCCGCGCTCGGTGTCACCAAGGCCACCGCGCTGGCCGCGCTCGCCGAGGAACTCGGCATCGACCGGTCCGAGGTGATCGCCTTCGGTGACATGCCGAACGACCTGCCGATGATGGAGTGGGCCGGGCGGTCCTACGCGGTCGAGAACGCCCATCCCGACGTCCGGGCGATCGCGGACGAGGTGGTCGGGTCCAACAGCGAGGACGGTGTGGCCGGCGTGTTGGAGCGGTGGTGGCCGGTCGGCCCGCCCCGACCGGCGGTCAGTGCTCCCCGTCCCCGGTCCGCCGCCGCAGCCGCGCCAACTCGGCGGGACTGAAGCCGGAGAGCCGACGGGCGTCGGTGTTGATCGGGTGTTTGTAGGGCGCTCCGGCGTCGTTGGCCTCCAGGAGTCGGTACACCCGTTCCTCGGCCTCCTGGACGGCCTCTTCGCTGCCCAGGAGGTGCCGGAGCCAGCGGTTGCCGTTGGCGACGTGGGTCACCTCGTCGGCGGTGATGTACTCGAACACCATCGCGATGTGGTCCTCGCCGTCGGCCTTGAGTCGACGGTGGACGTTCTCCGCACTGTCGAGCGCCGCGCCCTCACCGATCCGCTGTTCGATGATGAGCCGTTCCGCGAGGTCGCGGCCGAGGGCGAACTTGTCCCACACCTCGTACTGCACCGGTTGGTCGCCGGGGGCCAGCCCGCACTCGTGGGCCCGCTGCATGAACAGCTCGAAGTGGCGGGCCTCGTCCCGGATCTGCTTGGCGAGGTCGTAGCGCAGACCCCACGGCGCCTCGGGGTGGTGGGCCAGGACCGCCGCGCACACCTCGGTCGCGCACAGCTCGATGCGGTACGCCATGTCGTAGAGGATCGTGCCGTAGCGGCCCGGTCCGTCCGGGGGCACCGCCCGCCCCTCGCGCAGGTCGGGTTCGCGCCCGGGTCGTGCCGGGATCTCCGGAAGGGGTGGGCAGGGGGTGTCCGCGACGGGTCCGGTCGGCAGTCGGGACAGGACGTCCTGGCGGAGGGTGGGCTCGTAGGGCAGCACGTCGATGCGGTGCAGCACGTCGGTGAGGCACGCGACGGTGGTCTCGTCGGCGGCGCTCAACAGTCGGGACCGGTGCTGGAAGACCTGGTCCCGCAGGTCGGGGTAGCAGACACCGACCAACGCCGTCCGTTGCCGCCCCGGGTCGGACATCCGGGTCAGCCGGTTGAGCAGGCGCACCTGGGCGGTGTCCGGGGTGACACCGTCGGAGGTGCGGGTGCGCAGTGTGCCGATCCGCTCGTCGATGAGCTGTGCACCCTGGGCCAGCGCCCAGATCTCCCGCGACAGCGCCAGCTTCTGATCGGTGGCCGGGATCCGGACCAGGACGCTCGCGGCGAGCCCCATGGTCTGTTCCATGGCGTCCCGGATCGTCGCCAGCGCCCGCCGGTTCTGGCTGAGGTCGAGTCCCTGTGGCACGAACTCCGGATCCAAGCGGGAACCTCCCCGAGCGTTCGATCCTGCCGGTCGGGCCGTGCGGCTACGCGACGCCGTGGGCCGTCCGCATCCCTCTGAGGGCGGATCCTACAGCGCGTCGCGGGGGCCGAGGCAAGAGCGACACATCCATGGGAGTAACTGTCGTGTCGCGTTCGGACTTCGTCTACCATCGATCTTTGTGATGGCGGTTCGGGAGAGGATGTGACGAGGTGCTCACCGATGAGGAGCGCTTTCTGTTCGACCTGCGGGGCTTCGTGGTCCTCCGCGAGGTGCTCGACCCGGAGCAACTGGGTGAGGTCAACCGGATCATCGACGGCCAGGAGCTTCCGCCGCCCGGTGACACGTTCGCCGACCAGATCTTCTCCGGCTTCCTGAGCTGGGGGCCGGCCTTCACCGACCTGCTCGACCACGAGCGGGTCTTCCCCGTCGTGACCACCCTGCTGCCACGGCCCCGGCTGGACCGCTACTACGGCATCCGGATGCGGGCCGGCACCACGGGCCTGCCCCTGCACGGCGGGGCGCTCGAAGCCGACGGCCAGTCGGAGTTCTACCACTTCCACCACGGCCGGATGGCCAACGGCGTGATCACGGTCAGTTGGGCACTCACCGACATGCTGGCCGGTCAGGGCGGCTTCGTGTGCATCCCGGGCAGCCACAAGAGCAACCACCCGCTGCCGAAGTCCTGGGACTACCGGGCCGAGGCGGTGCACCACGTGCCGATGGCCGCCGGTGACGTGCTGGTCTTCAACGGGGCGATGGCGCACGGCACCCACCCCTGGCACGCCGACCACGAACGCCGGTCGGTCATGTTCAAGTACGCGCCGGGGCATCTCGCGTGGAGCAAGGTCTATCTGGATTGGGCGGCCGAGCTGCGGCAGTCCCTGAGTCCCCGTCAGCAGGCGTTGTTGGAGCCGCCGTACTGCTTGCCGCACCACGAGGACCCCACCGACCGCTTCGTGCGCTGACCCTCCGCTGCCGGCGCGCCCGTCGCCCACCGACGGGCGCACCACCGTCGAGAGGAACGCGATGACCGCACTGCTGCTGTCAGGGCTCGGCCCGGCCTTCATGAACGAGGGGGTGCTGCGCGGCACGCTGTTCGACCCGGACAGCGTGGACCGCCTCCGCACCGACTACTACCCCCACCTGACCCTGGCCGACCTGGGCTTCGAGCGCGAGGGTCGTCGGCACCCGTTGCTGCGCCCGGCGCGCGGGCGGGGGTCCAGCTCGCTGCGCATCGACGGGCTCGACGGGATCACCGCCGCGCCGGTGCCGCACCTGACCACGACCACGCTGGAGTCCATTCTCGATGCCGCCGACACGGACTACGAGGCGTTCGACCTGTCCGGGGTCTGGCAGGGTGACCGGGAGCCGGTCACCCCGTCGGCCCAGGTGCACGTGGTGCTCCTCTCCACCACCTTCGTCTGGGACCACCGCTCGATGTCCCGGGCGATCCGGTGGGCCGTGGACCGCTTCCCCGGGGTGCCGATCGTGCTGGGCGGTCAGTACAGCAACCTGAAGTATCTGAAGATCATGGCGGCCCACCCGGAGGTCACCTGCGTGGTGCGCGGCGACGCGGAGGAGGCGTTGCCGCTGCTGCTGCGGGCCGTCGCGGGCGGCGGTGACTGGCGCGACGTGCCGAACCTGGTGGTACGCACCGACGACGGTCGCATCGCGCACACCGACTTCCGGTACGTGGACATCGAGGCGCACCCCTCCCCCACCATGCGGGGGCGCCGCCCGATCGTGCCGTACGAGTCGATGCGCGGGTGCCCGTTCAGCTGCAAGTTCTGCTCGTTCCCGGCCGCCTCGCCCAAGTGGCGGTACAAGTCGGCGAAGAAGATCGCCACCGACTGGGCCGGGTACGCCGAGGTCAACGGGGCCCGACACATCAGGGCTTCCGACTCGACCTTCACGGTGCCGCCGACCCGTCTGCGGGAACTGTTCGACCTGCTGCCGGAGGTGGGCATCGGCTGGGAGGCGTTCGCCCGGGCCAACGCCATCCGGGACGCGGAGACGGTCGACCGGCTGCTCGCCGCGCACTGCCGGTGGCTGTCCATCGGCTTCGAGTCGATGAGCGACCGGACGCTGACGCTGATGAAGAAGCAGGTGACCGCCGCCGCCAACCGCCGCGCCTTCCAGTTGCTGTCCCGCAGCGACCTGGGCTACCGGTGCTCGTTCATCCTCGGTTATCCCGGGGAGACGCCCGACGACTTCGGCGAGACGTCCACCTTCCTGCGGGACGAGTACGCCGGCCACTTCACCCTGAGCATCTTCTCGCTCCAGGACGAGACGATGCCGGTCTGGGAGGACGCCGAGCAGCTCGGTATCGAGGTCGACGACCCGGAGGCACCGGACTACTCCTGGCGGCACCACGGCATGGACATCCACCAGGCGCGGCGGCTGTGGCGGCAGACGCTGGAGGAGGTGCGGTGGGGCAGCGACACCGCCGTGCACCTGCTCTGGCAGAAGGACTACGAGACACCGCTGATCCCCTGGCGTGACGCCCGGACGAACTTCCGGCTGGAGAAGCTGGTGGAGCGTCTGGCCATGCTGCCCACGACCGAGCCGGACCCGCGCCGGGCCCGACCGAGGATCGTGGGGATCCTCGACGAGCTGGCGCGGGAGGGGGTGTCGGTGCAGCCGGCTCCGGCCGGGTGAGCCGGTCGCGGTGCCTGTGCACCGCGACCGGTCAGATCGCGTACCCGAGGGACCGGAGCTGGGCGCGGATGTCGACGGTGGCGGGTACCGGCTCCGGGGTGGTCCGGGCCAGCGTGTAGGCGTCCAGCAGCGCCCGGAGGTCGCCGTCGTCGGCGGTGGGATCGACGTGTGGCACCAGGTCGTCGTCGAACCGCTCGACCCAGGCGGTCTCCACCTCGTCGATGCCGGCGAAGGACTTGCGGTATCTGCGGGGGACCCGGACGAGGCGGTGCCGGCCCTGGTAGGCGGCCTGCCCGACCAGGACGTGACGCAGTGGGCCCTGCGCCTCGCCGGCCCGCTGGCGTTCCTGGAAGGCGATGAACTCCCCGAGGTCGGAGGTGTACGCCTCGGCGAGGGCCTCCGCGTCGGGAGGTGGGCCACCGCTGCCCCGGGCCGCGTCGGCCAGGCTACGACCGTCCAGGGCGTCGTCCGCCGCCGGCCGCAGACCGGCGAGGTCGAGCACGGTGGGCACGATGTCGACGGTGCGGATCCGGTCCCTGTGCAGGCCGGCGGCGACACCGTCGCCGACCAGGACGACGGGTACCCGCAGCACCGCCTCGGCCATCGAGTTGAAGTGGCCGTTGGTGTGCTCGTCGAACTCCTCGCCGTGGTCGCTGAAGACGACCAGCAGCATGCGCCGACCGGTGGCGGCGACCCGGCGGGTGAGCCGGTCGAGGAAGGGCTCCAGCCGGGTGGTCAGGAAGTGCGCGACGCCGTCCAGGTAGAGCTGCATCAGCAGGTCGTACGCGCCGGTCTCGTAGAGGTGGCCGGCGGCCCGCTTGTAGCGGAACAGCAGTTCGGCGTCCTCCGGGTCGCGGTGGCTCTCCACGAGCCGGTCGACGAACGCCGGCTTCTCCGTGGGCAGCATGGCCTCCAGTTCGTCGACCTTGTCGCGGAATGCCTGGCCGCCGAAGCGGAGGTTGTGGAAGCCGTACGGGGTGTGCACGCCACCGAAGTGGGCCAGTGCCACACAGCCCTCGGAGGCGGCGACGGCGTCGACGAAGGCGTCGTCGTCCTCGTCGAGGTAGACGTCGACGTCCCCGGTGAAGCCGAGTTCGGGGCCGAGGATGATCGGGAAGTCGACCTTCATGATGGTCTGTCTGCCGGCCCGCTTGCCGTGGGTGAAGATCGACGGTGCCCGCAGCCGGCCGTTGTAGAACTCGTGCAGGCCGTTGTGCAGGGGGTAGCGCCCGGTGAGCAGCGCGCCGTGTGCGGCGGCCGTGTAGGGGGCGGCGGTGATCGTGTTCGGGAAGAAGGCACCCCGGCCGACGAGGTCGTCGAGGACGGCGGTGGGTGGTGCCGCCAGATCCGGGAAGCGCCGACGCCAGAGGTTCAACGGGTTGGCGGCGATCGCGTCGCCGCGCAGGGTGTCGATTGAGACGAAGACGATGTGGTCGTACGGCTGCTCGCCCACGGTGCTCCGATCCTTGGTCCGGCGTGCCGGGACTGGTCGACGGCATCGATCGATTCCACTATTATCATGCCGATGATCTCGATCTACAACGGTCGGCGACACCGGCGTCGAGGACGTTGATGCGCGTCCTGGTGACCGGAGCGGCCGGCTTCATCGGCAGCCATCTGGTGGAGCGGCTGCTCGCGCGCGGCGACGAGGTGCGCGGCGTCGACTGCCTCACCTCCGGCTATCCGCCCGCGACGAAACTGGCCAACCTGGCCACGGTCCGCCACCACCCCCGTTTCGAGCTGGTGACCGTCGACCTCGCCAGCACGCCGACCGCCCCGCTGCTGGACGGGGTGGAGGTGGTCTTCCACCTGGCCGGTCAGCCCGGGGTGCGTACCTCCTGGGGCAGCGGGTTCGGCGACTACGTGACGCACAACGTGCTCGTCACGCAGCGGGTGCTGGAGGCCGCCGCCGCGACCGATCCGGCCCCCCGGGTCGTGATGGCCTCCAGTTCCTCGGTGTACGGCGAGGGGCACCGGTGGCCGACGCCGGAGGACGCCCCGGCACGCCCGGTCAGCCCGTACGGCGTCACCAAGCTGGCCGCGGAACACCTGTGCCGGGTCTACGCCGACCTGCGCCGGGTGCCCACCGTGGTGCTGCGGTACTTCACCGTCTACGGGCCCCGGCAGCGGCCGGACATGGCGCTGCACCGGATGTTCGACGCCCTGGCCACCGGCCGGGAGTTCCCGGTCTACGGCAGCGGTGGGCAGGTGCGCGACTTCACCTACGTCGACGACGTGGTGGCCGCGACGATGGCCGCCGGGACGCGTCCGGTGCCGCCCGGCTACGTGTTGAACGTGGCCGGCGGGTCGGCACGTTCCCTGACCGACCTGATCGGGCTCGTCGAGGAGGTGACCGGCCGCCCCGTACGGGTGCGCGACGGCGGGGCGCCCCCGGGCGACGTGTCCCGCACCGGCGGGTGCATCGACCGGGCGCGGGAGCTGTTGGGCTGGACGCCCCGGGTCGGGCTGCGCGACGGGGTCCGGGCCCAGGCGGAATGGCACCTGCGTGCTGACTGAGCCGGCCGGGGTCGTCGCCGACCTGCACGGGCACTCCCGACTGTCGGACGGCTGGAACCGTCCCGCCGAGCTGGTGACCGTGCAGGCCCGCGCCGGTGTGGAGCTGGTGTCGTTGACCGACCACGACACGCTGGCCGGCACCGCCGCCGCGGCGGCCCGGGCCGCCGAGCTCGGTCTGTCCTACGTGGTCGGTGTGGAGATCACGGCGGCTCCGGTCCGGCACGACAACCACCTGCTGGCGCACGGCGTACGCGCCGACGACCCCGACCTGGCCGCGTTGCTGGCGACCAACCGGCGGATCTGGCGACGGGACGCGCTGGCCGCCCGGGCGGCGCTGCGCGAGGCCGGGGTGACGGTGCCGGAGAGCGCCGCGTACGACGACAGCGACGCCCTCGTCATGCCGCACAGTGTGGCGCGGGACGTGATCCGGACCGGTCGGGCGACCCACCCGCAGGTATGGCAGATCATCGACGCGGCGTTGGCCCGACAGCCCCCCGAGGCGTACGCGGGGATGCCGGAGCCGGCGGAGATCGCCGAGGTGGTGCACCACGCGGGCGGGCTGCTGGTGTGGGCGCACCCGGGGCGCTCCCGCAGCCCGGAGCGGATGCGGGCGGTGCTGCCGCTGCTCGACGCGATCGAGGTGCACACCCCTCGGCACGACAGCCACGCCACCGCCGAGTGGGCCGCGCTCTGCGCCGAGACCGGCATTCCGGCCTGCACCGGGCGGGATCACCACGGCTATCCGAGGTACCAGCCGCCGCCGGTGCCGGTGGACCCGCGCTACCTGGAGCGGCTGGCGGACCGGATCGTCCGGCCGGAGGATCCGGTCCGGTCGCCGCGCTCAGCCGCTGGTGGCAGCGGGCGAGCCGACCAGGGTGGAGCGGCGTAGCTTGCCGGTGTCGGTGTGCGGGATCGCCTCCCGGAACTCGTAGGTCAGCGGCATCTTCGCGGTGGAGAGCAGTAGCTGGCAGTGCCGCCGCAGGTCCGCCTTCGCCGGTGGCGCGTCGGCGACCGCCGGGACCACCACCGCGTGGACGGCCTGCCCGAGTACGGCGTGCGGGCGGGCGGCGACGGCCACGTCCGCGACGCCGGGGTGTTGACGCAGCACCTCCTCCACCTCGGCCGGATAGACCTTCACCCCGCCGACGTTGATCATTTCGGCGCGCCGACCGACGATGTGCAGGTAGCCCTCCTCGTCGAGGAAGCCGGCGTCGCCGAGGCTCATGAAGCCGTCCCGCTCCGGCAGCGCCGGCCCGTCGCCGAGGTAGCTGGGCTGCCGGGTGAAGCGGGAGCGCAGGAACACCTCCCCCACCTCGCCCGCCGCCGCGACGCCACCGTCCTCGCGGTACACCCGCACCTCGCAGTCCACCGGTCGCCCGACGCTGCCCGGGTGCCGCAACCACTCGTCGCCCCGGATCCACAACGCGCCGATGCGCTCCTGGCTGGAGTAGCCCTCGTAGAGGGTCTCCGGCGGGAACACCTCCATCCAGGCGCGCTTGAGCTCCGGCGGGGCACCCGCCGAACTCTGGTGCACGGTGGTCACCGAGGAGACGTCGACCTCGCGCAGTGCCGGCACGGCCAGCAGCCGGCGCATCAGGCTGGGCACGATGATGAAGTAGTTGACCCGGTGCCGTTCGATCAGCTCGGGGATGCGGGCCGGCACCACCTGCGGCACCAGCACCACGGTGTGGCCGAGCGCCAGGCCGTGGTAGAGCTTCGTGAACCCCGCGTGGTGCAGCGGGATCATGGCGAGCTGGACCTGCCCGACGTCCAGGCCCACCGCCCGGTCGCCGGCCGACGGGAAGTCGTCGGCCGGGTACACCCAGTCGGGGCGGCGCAGGATGATCCGGGGGCGTCCGGTGCTGCCGCCGGTGGCGTGCGCGGAGCGCGGGGTGCCGGCGGGGAACGCCGCGGGGTCGACCTGCGGTGCCGTCCACAGCTCGGCCGCCGGCACGGTGGTCACCGCGTCGTGCGGAGCGGTGTCCACCACGACGGCGGGGTGGGCCGTGTCGAGCAGCACGGCGAACTCCCGTTCGGTCGACTCGGGATCCAGGGGCAGCACGGTGGCGCTCAGCTTCCAGGCGGCCAGGGTGGCCACCACGTGGTCCAGACCCATCGGCAGGCGCACTGCGACGAGCACGCCCGGGCCCACTCCGGCGGCTGCCAGTCGACCGGCCGCCGCGTCACTGGTGCGGTCCAGTTCGCCCCAGGTCAGCGCGGCGGTCCCGACGGCGTCCGGCACGATGACCGCCGTTCGCTCGGGATGCCGGGCGGCCAACTCCCTGATCCGGTCGCCGATGCGGATCGTCGGGGCCGTCGTTGACAGCTTCTCGGAATGGATCATAAGGTCAATCATATCGAGAACTGTCTTTCGCGAAGACCTCCGAGCCCGGTCCGGGCCGAACCGTCCACGGCCCTGCTGCCGGTCCGCCTCGATGTCAGGGAGTCCTGAATGCGGGTGCAGGAAGCGATCGCGGCCTCGGTCCACCGGCTCGGCGTACGGCATGTCTTCGGTCTGATGGGCCGGGGCAACATGGGATTCCTGCTCGACATGGTGCACCGACACGGGATCGGCTACATCGGGGCGCGGCACGAGACGAACGCGGTCACCATGGCCGACGCGTACGCGCGCAGCACGGGTCGGCTCGGGGTCGCGACGGTCAGTGTCGGTCCCGCGTTCAGCAACGCGCTCACCGGCATCCTGGAGAGCGCGCGCGGCCAGACACCACTGTTGCTGTTCGCCGGGGACACCGCCACGACGCACGGCGACTACGGCCAGTTCCTGGACCAGGCGCCGCTGCTCGACGCGGTCGGGGTCGCCCACCGCCGCCTCGACGAGCCGCACCGGGTCGGCCCGGAGATCGCCGAGGCGGCCCGGCGTGCCGTGCACGATCGTCGGCCGGTGGTGTTGACGGTGCCGCTGGACGTGCAACGCAAGCCGGTCGAGGCGTTGGTCGAGCCGGTCGGGCCGCCCGAACCGGCACCGCATCCGCTTCCGGACGCCGCCGCTCTGGACACCGCCGTGGAGGCGATCCGGCGGAGCCGTCGACCGGTGCTGGTGGCGGGTCGTGGCGCACTCGCACCCCCGGCCCGGGCGGCGCTGATCGAGCTGGCCGAGCGGGCCGGTGCGGTGCTCGGCACGACCCTGCACGCCGACGGGCTGTTCGCCGGTGAGCCGTGGAACGTGGGGCTGCTCGGCGCGCACTGCACCGCGTACGCCGCCGATCTGATGGCGACGGCGGACCTGATCCTGGCGTTCGGCACCGGCCTGGACCGGTACACCACCCGGGGCGGGCACCTCTTCCCGCAGGTGCGGGAGATCGTGCACTGCGAGCTTGATCCCCGGCGTGCCGCGTCGGCCCCGGTCACCGTCCGGTTGACCGGGGACACCACGGCAACCGCCCGGTCCCTCGCCGCCGAACTGCGGCGCGGCGGGCATCGGGCCACCGGCTTCCGCACCGGGCCGTGGGATCCGCCGCCGCCGTCCCCGGCGTCCGCGACCGGCACACCGGCACCCGGCTTCGTCGACCTCACCGATTTGCTGTCCACACTGGACGCGTGGCTGCCGGCACACCGGTCGGTGGTGCAGGAGAGCAGCCACGCGGCCGGGAACGCGGTGGGTCACCTGCGGGTCGCCGCACCCCGGGCACGGGTCAGCACGTTCGACTTCGAGTCGATCGGGTTGGGCCTGGCGACCGCCGTCGGCACCGCCGTGGGCCGCCCCGACGCCCCGACGGTCGCCGCCGTCGGTGACGGAGGCGCGCTGATGGCCCTCGGCGAGCTGGAGACGGCGGTCCGCCACCGGTTGCCGATCCTGCTGCTGGTGCTCAACGACAGCGCCTACGGCGCGGAGGCGCGGGAACTGGAGATGCGCGGCCTGCCCATCACCGACGCGTTGTTCCCGACCACCGACTTCGCCGCCGTCGGCCGGGCGCTGGGGGCGGCCGGGACGGTGGTCCGGGACGTCTCCGACCTGGTGGCGATCCGCGACTGGATCGCCCGCCCGGAGGGGCCGTACGTCCTGGACTGCCGGCTCGACCCGACCCTGGTCTCCGGTTGGTTCCAGCTCGCCATCGCCTCGCCCGAGGGCTACCTGCGCCGGCCACGGTGGCAGCCATGCTGAGACGCCGGCCGGCAGCGGTCGGGCAGGAGGGACGACACTCGTGATCGTCATCATCGGAGCCGGCCCGGCCGGTCTGTCGGCGGCCTACCATCTCGGCGACGAGGAGTACACCGTCCTGGAGTCGGAGGCGGAGCCAGGTGGCCTCTGCCGCTCCTTCGACCTGGGGGGCGCCACCTTCGACCTCGGTGGGCACGCCTTCTTCACCAAGCACGACGACGTCCGGGAGCTGGTCGAGCAGCTCTGCGAGCCGGGCGTGTACGCGCAGCCCCGCGAGGCGTGGGTGCACAGTCACGACACCTTCGTCCGGTACCCCTTCCAGAGTCATCTGCACGGTCTGCCCTCGGAGGTGGTGGAGGAGTGCCTGGTCGGCCTCTACGAGGCCGCCCGCCGGCAGCCGCTCGCCGCGCCACCGGCGAACCTGCGGGAGTGGATCGAGCTGACCTTCGGGCCCGGCATCGCGGCCCGTTTCCTGCTGCCCTACAACGAGAAGCTGTGGGCCTTCCCGCTGACCGAGATCGCGCCGGGCTGGACCAGCAACCGGGTGGTCACCCCGGACGTGGCGGCGATCGTCGGTGGGGCGTTACGGCCCGACCGTTTCTCCGACTTCCCGAACGCCGTCGTGCGGTATCCGGCCACCGGTGGCTTCGCCAACCTCTACCAGGGCTTTCTGCGTACGGTCGGCGACCGGATCCGGCGGCACGACGTCGTGGAGGTCCGTCCCGGTGAGTCGACGGTGCGGGTCGAGGGTGGCGCCACGATCGACTACGACCATCTCGTCTCCACCATGCCGCTGGACGAGTTGGTGCGACGCACCGACGGTCTCGACGACTGCTGCCGGGACGCCGCCGCCGAGCTGCGGCACAACAGTCTCCATCTGGTGAACCTGGTCTTCGACCGGCCGGCCATGACCGAGATGCAGCGGGTCTACTGCGCCGATCCCGACATCCCGTTCCACAAGCTGGTGCTGAACTCGAACTCCAATCCCGAGTTGCGCGCGCGCCCGTGCTTCGGCATCCAGGCCGAGGTGAGCTTCTCCGCGCACAAGCGGGTCGACCCGGAGGGCCTGCCGGATCGGGTGTTGGCGGCGCTGCGCCGCATCGGGATCGCCGGGGCCGACGACCGGGTGAGCGCCGCGAGTGTGGTCACCGTGCCTCGGGCGTACCCGGTGCAGACGCCGGGGACCGTCGAGGCGCGCGGGCATCTGCTGGAGGAGTTCCGGCGGCGGCGGATCCACTGTGCCGGCCGGTTCGGTGAGTGGCTCTATATCAACTCGGACGACGCGGTGCTGCGCGGCCGGGTCCGGGCCGAGGAGATCCTGGCGGACCGGGCCGGTGGCTCAGTCGACTGACTCCGCCGGGGGCAGTCCCAGCACGGTGGTCATCCACGGCAGCGCGACCTGGAGTTGACGGAGCTGGAACTCGCGGACCAGCGGCAGCTTCGGCAGGAACGGCAGACCGGCCCGGCTGGCGAAGAAGCCGGTGACCAGGGTGACCACCCTCGGGTCGGGATCGGTGAGCAGATCGGCCGGCTGCGGTCCGCCTTCCAGGGTGAGGCTGGGCAGCCAGAACGCGAGGTCGAACTGCGGATTGCCGAGGGCGGCGTGATTCCAGTCGAACAGCACCGGCTGGGTGCCACGGAAGCAGAGGTTGTCACTGCGGACGTCGAGGTGGGTGACCGAGTCGCCGTCCATGCCGGCGAAGTCCGCGGCGTCGAGAATGGTGGGCAGGCACTTGTCCAGCCACTGCGGGGAACAGACCCGCAACGCCAGGAACTGTGCCGGGTCGCGGGCGATCTCGGGCCAGCCGCCCTGGCCGTACTGCGTCTGTGAGGCGGGGATCAGGCCGTCGATGGCGGGGCGCGCCGCCAGGTCGCGCAGCGTGTCCCGGACCGCCCGGAGCTGCTCGGGAGACCAGGGCGGCGGCCAGGTCGAGGCGGAGAGATCCTCCAGCACGAGCACGGGCAGCTCACCGTCGTCGTGCCAGCCGAGCAACTCCGGCATGAACGGCGCGTGCAACTGCTGGTAGACGGCGTGCTCGCGGCGCAACCAGATCGCTCCGGGCTCGTCGTCGGCGTGTTTGACGAAGACGGTGCGGCCGTCGTCGAGCCGGGCGAGCCACCGCCGGTTGTTCGAATATCCACGCCGGACGCGGACCGCGTCCACCACCCGCTGCCCGGTCGCGTGGGCGATCCGTTCCGCCTCGTCGATCGCGATCACCGCGTCCGCCTGCATCGAGTCACGATAACAGAGGGCGTGATCAACCAATTCACGCCGGTCACCCATCACCGGGAACGACGATCAATGGGTATTGCCCGCTCGACGGCCACCCCATATCGTCTGGCAATGCTGACTCGACCGGGCGGATCCGCTGTCACGACGGATGTTCACGGCCGGGTCGACGCGCGGTGATCAGGGCGGAGGGGCTCTCCAAGACGTTCCGGCGGTACGAACGTGAGCCGGGCGTGCTGGGTAGCCTCCGGACCCTGTTCAGCCGGCGTCACACCACGGTGACCGCGGTGGACGAGGTCTCCTTCGAGGTGGCGGCCGGCTCCCGGGTGGCGTACCTCGGGGCGAACGGTGCCGGCAAGTCCACCACGGTCAAGCTGCTGACCGGCGTGACGACCCCGACCAGCGGGCGGTGCACGGTCGACGGGATCGAGCCGTACCGCGAGCGGGTCCGCAACAGCGGAAACATCGGTGTCGTGTTCGGTCATCGCAGCCAACTGTGGTGGGACCTGTCGGTGCCGGACTCGTTCCGGATCCTCAAGCACATCTACGACATCGACGAGGCCGTCTACCGGCGCAACCTGTCGCTGTTCCGGGACGTGCTCGACATCGACGCGCTGGGCACCACCCCGATCCGGGAACTCAGCCTCGGGCAGCGGATGCGCGCGGAGATCGCGGCCAGTCTGCTGCACACCCCCGCCGTGGTCTTCTGGGACGAACCCACGATCGGCCTGGACCTGGTGCTCAAGGAGGCCGTCCGGGACCTGGCCAACCAGATCAACCGGGACCACGGCACGACGATCTTCCTCACCAGCCACGACATCAGTGACATCTCCGCCATCTGCGACCAGGTACTGGTGGTCGACCAGGGCCGGATCGTGCACCAGGGCACGCTCGCGGCGCTGCTGCGGACGGCCCGCCATCGGGCGGTGCACTTCGACCACCGGGGAGACGAGTCGCCGGGACAGGTGGCGGCCCGGATCGAGGAGGCGCTGACCGGCACCAGCGTCTCCGTCGACGACCAGCGGCGGGTGACGATCAGCTTTCCCGTCGACCGGCTCACCGCCCGGGAGGTACTCACCTGGGTGCTGCACCGCTTCGACGTGACCGATTGTTTCGCGCCGGAGCCGGACCTGCAGACGGTGCTGCGGGAGATCTACGGTGGTCGCCAGCCGGCGCGGAGCACGGCTGAATGACGGTCGGCGTCCCCTCCCTGCGTCTGCGCCGCTACCTGCCGTTCGCGGTGAGCGGCCTGCAGGCGACCCTGCAGTACCGTGCGAGCTTCTTCGTCAGCCTCGCCACCACGGCGACCAGCACCGCCGTGGTGGTCTTCCTGTGGCGTGCGGTCTACGCGTCCAGCCCCGACACGGGCCCCGGCGGCTTCGGGATCGAGGGCATCACCACCTATCTGATCGCCGCCCAGGTGCTCGGTGTGCTGCACGCCAACCAGGTCGACAGCGAGATCGGGCAGGACATCCTGCGCGGTGACATCGCCGTCGCGCTGATCCGTCCGGTCAGCTACCCGGTGATGCGGATCTTCACCGCCCTGCCGGTGCTGATCACGAATCTGCTGATGGTGGGCCTGCCCACGTTGTTGATCTTTGCGGTGCTCTTCCCCCTACAGTCCCCGGCCCCGGTGGACCTGCTGCTGTTCCTGGCCGCGGTGCCGTCCTCGGTGGTCATCGCGTTCAGCCTCAACATGCTGGTCGGGCTCTGCGGCATCGTCACCACCAACATCTGGGGCATCCGCATCGTCAAGGAGAGCGTCGTGGTGTTCTTCGCCGGTCAGCTCGTACCACTCGACCTGATGCCGGCACCGCTGGCCGCCGCCGCCTCGGTCCTGCCCTTCCAGTCCATGGTGTACGCGCCGGTCCGTCTGCTGACCGGCCGGTACGACGGCGCGTCCGACGCGGCGCTCGTCCTGGCCGGGCAGGTGGGTTGGGCGGTGCTGCTCGCCGGCGCGTGCGCGGTGCTGTGGCGGGTGTTCGTCCGACGCGTACAGGTCCTCGGCGGATGACCCGCCCCGGTCGTACGCCGCTGCGCTACGCGCGGCTGACCTGGTTCCTCGGCGGGGTCAGCCTCCGGCGACTCGTGGCGTACCGCACCGACTTCCTGCTCGGTGGCGTCGGTTTCCTGCTCCGGGTCGGCGTCCAGGTCCTGCTGATCGGCAGCATCTTCCAGTTGGTGCCCACGGTCGGCGGCTGGTCCCTGGACAAGGTGTTGTTCCTGCTCGGCTTCGCGCTGCTGCCCCGCGGGCTGGACCGGCTCTTCACCGACTACCTGTGGGTGGTCGCGTGGCAGTTGATCCGCAGCGGTGACTTCTACCGGCACCTGATCCGTCCGGTGAACCCGCTGTTCAGCGTCCTGTCGGAGCGGTTCTTCTGGCCCGACGCGCTCGGCGAGCTGCTGGTCGGGTTCGCGCTGCTCGGGTACGCGGGCCGGCGACTGGGGCTGGACGTGGACGCCGAGATGGTCCTGGTCGGTGCCGGTCTGGTCCTCTGCGGCACGCTGATCTACACCGGGATCAAGCTCATCTTCGCCTCGATCGCCTTCTGGACGATCACCAGCCAACCCGCGATGCACGCCGCCAACCAGCTCTCCGAGTTCGCGGCGTTCCCGCTGGAGATCTACCCGGGCGTGCTGCGGTCCGTGCTGACGTGGGTGCTGCCGTTCGCGTTCACCGCGTACATCCCGGTGGAGTTCCTGCTCGGCGGCGACGGCCGGTTGGTCTGGCTCACCCCGCTGGTGGCGGCGGGCGCGCTGTGCGTCGGCTACGGCACCTGGAGCATGGGCATCCGCCGGTACGAGATGACCGGTAGCTGAGAGGAGAGGCATCGGTATGAGAAGACAGCTGCCGCTCGGTGAGCCGCTGGCGCGGGGCTACCAGTTCTATGCGTTCCCGTTGGCGATCCTGGCCACCGAGGCACGGGCCCGAGACTGGATCCTGAGCAACTACATCCACGTCGCCTTCGACCCGAAGGCACCGGACTCGCCGGTGCCGTTCGGCTTCTATCTCTACGACCACGCGATCAGTCCGTGGCTGGAGGTGGTCCGGACCAGCCGCGAGTGGGTCGCGTGCGTCGGCGCGGACATCGTCGCGCTCTGCCGCGACTCCATCGGCGCCGGCTACTACCCCTATCTCAACCTGGACGAGCACCACCTGCCGGGCCGGGCGCCCTACCAGCAGTGGCACCAGACCCACGACGTGCTGCTCAGCGGCGTCGACGACGACGAGGGCACCTTCACCGTCTACGGCTACACGGCGAACGGGTCGCTGCGGACCACCACCGTCGGGCAGGACGACGTCGCCCGCGCGTACGCGAGCCTGGACGAGGTGGAGAACGACTGCTTCCAGGTCTACTTCTACCGGTTGCGACCGGACGCCAGCTACCGGATGCGGTTGCACGTGGTGGGCGGCGCGTTCGAGGAGTACCTGTCCGGTGCCAATCCGAGCCGCCGGGTCGACATGCTCCAGGAGGAGTGGGAGCGGGCCTACGGCGTCGACTCCTACGTGCCGCTGCGCGGGTACCTGCGCGACTACCTCAACGGCGACGCCGCGTACGACATCCGGTACCTGCACGTGCTCTGGGAGCACAAGCGGCTGATGACGGAGCGGTTCCTCCGCCTGGCCGAACTCGCCCCGGCACTGGCACCGCTGGTGGACGACTGCCGTGCGATGCAGACCGACGCGGTGGCGTTGCGCAACGGGATGTTGTGGCACGAGCAGAAGGGACGGTCCTCCCGGTTCGTCGAGGAGGCCATGCCGCGCCTGGAGCGCGTCTTCGACACCGAGGTGCGGGTGCTGCGGCAGGCCGTGGAGGAGATCCGGCGTCATCCGACGCAGGAGCCGGCCACGGATCACCGGCCTGTCCATCAGGGCACGCCCACGGACGCGGGACGGGGTGGCGGGACGTGAGTGTGGACGCGGAGTGCGCGGTGCTCCTGCGGATGCCGACCCTGCGCCCGGACGACCACCTCCAGTTGCGGATCGTCGGCACCGGCACGCAGGACTTCCGGTACGACCAGCGCACCGGCGAGTGGACCGCCACGCTCGATCCGGCGGCGCATCCCGACGGTGTCGAGGTCGTCGTCGTCCTCGACGGCGACCCCCAGCTCGACGGGCCGCTGCACCTGAGCACCGCCGAACTGGCCGCCCCGGCCTGCCGCATCGACGGGCGGGTCCACTTCGCGCGGCACCAGGACGTCCTCGTCGGCGAGTCGCACGTCGCCCGGCACTTCTTCCCCGGCGATCCGGAGTCCACGCGGCGCTACGACGTCATCGTCGTCGGCTCCGGTGCCGGTGGCGGCACCCTGGCGTACCAGCTCGCCGAGACGCCGTGGCGGGGCGGTCGGCCACCGCGCGTCCTGCTGCTGGAGGCCGGTAGCTACCTGTTCGGGACGCACACCGGCAACCTGGCCCGCTACCAACCGGTCGGTCCCGACGTGTACCCCAACATCTTTCACCACTGGGGTGCGTTCGGGCGTCGGCGCTGGCGGGCCGCCGACGCCGAGAGCGCCAAGGCACGCATCGCGCAGGGCCTCAACCTCGGCGGCCGGACCCTGTTCTGGGGAGCCTCGGCACCCCGGATGCACCGGTGGGAGTTCCGCGACTGGCCGGAGACGGTCCGCGACGAGTTGTACGACGTCTGGTACGACCGCGCGGAGCAGCTGACCCGTGTCACTCCCCTGGTCCCGTCGTCGTACCAGACGATGGTCAAGGCGAAGCTGCGGGAGTTGCCCGCGTTGGCCGAGTTCCGGCACTTCGATCCCCCGATGGCGATCGAGTACTGCGGTCCGGTCCCCGGCGCGGTGCCGGCGGGTATCTGGTCGGCTGCCGAACTGCTGCTCAGCCGCGCGATGCAGGACGGCCGCTTCGGCAACCTGCGGGTCCACCTGAACCACGAGGTGGTCGGTGTCGAGCGGGCGGCGGGCGAGGTCACCGGGGTGGTGACGTACGACCACCTGGCCGGCCGGGACCGCACCTACCGACTGGCCGACGACGGCGTGGTGGTGCTGGCCGCCGGCACCGTCGGCACTGCCGCCGTCGCGCAGTCGTCCGGCCTCGCCGAGGACATCCCGCTGGTCGGACGCGGCATCACCGACCATCCCATCCACGTGGTGAAGTTCTGGATGCGGCAGGGCGGGGACTGGTACAGCCGGTTCGACTCCAGCAAGACCGTCTCCCGGCACCTCACCGACGCCGCCGACACCGACCCCGCCCACCCGTACAGCGTCACGCTGGACCTCGGCGCCAACCTGAACCAGTTCCGCTTCGTCAACGCGTTGGAGTTCACCGGCGCGAACCTGGCCACCGTCGACGGGAAGATGCCGGGCGAACTCGTGTTCATGGTCGAGGCGCCGCTGGTCGAGCAGAACGCCGTCACCCTGACCGAGACCCGGCCGGTGGGCGGGAAGCCCGCCGCGCTGCCCACCATCCGCATCCATCCCAGCCCGCGCGCCCACCAGGTCCAGGACGCCCTCGACACGATCACCGCCGATGTGGTGTCCGCCTTCGGAGGCGAGGTGTACGAGCAGCTCTGGGCTCCGCTCGGCGGGGTGTCGCACGAGGTCGGCACCATGCGGATGGGTCGCGACACGCCGGGCCGGGAGCGGCCGGGGGTGGTCGACGAGGACCTGCGCGTCGCCGGCCACCGCAACCTCTATGTCTGCGACCTGTCCGTCTTCCCGAACTCACCGGCGGCCAACCCGACGCTGACGTTGGCGGCGCTGGCCATGCGCCTCGCCGCCCACCTCAGCACCGGACGACTCACCGCCCCCGGGGCGTGTTGATCACCTGGCGTAGTCCGTGCAGGAGTCGGTCGACGTGCTCGGCGGTCGTGCCGATGCCGATGCTGGCCCGGATCGCGTACCCGTCGGTGGGGCGGCCGAGCCGCGTGGCCGCGTCGGCCAACAGCTTCCGGCTGAGCGGGTGGGCGCAGAACAAGCCGTCTCGTACGCCGATGCCGTGCTCGGCGGAGAGCCGGTGGGTGATGTCGGCTGCCCGCCGGTCGGCGACGGTGAAGCTGACGATGCCGACCCGGTCGTGGTCGGCGTCGAACGTGCGCAGTTCCGCCACCTGCGGCAGGGCGCCGAGGCCGTCGCGCAGTCGGGCCAGCAGCTCCTGCTCGTGGTGAGCGAGTACGTCCGGTGCGGCGGCGGAGATGGTGGCACAGGCGGCGGCGAGTGCCACCGCTCCCAGCAGGTTCGGCGTGCCGGCCTCGTGTCGGGCCGGGCCGGTCTGCCACTGCACCTCGGCGGGTTCGTCACCGACGTGCCTGGTGGCTCCACCGCCGGACAGGTACGGGTCGGCGGCGTCGAGCCAGTCGGCGCGGCCGGCCAGGACGCCCGCACCGAAGGGCGCGTACAGCTTGTGCCCGGAGAGCGCCAGGTAGTCGATACCGGCGGAGGCCATGGAGACCGGGCGGTGCGGGGCCAGTTGGGCGGCGTCGACGGCGATCCGCGCGCCGTGCCGATGGGCGATCTCCGCGATCTCGGCCGTCGGCCAGACCTCGCCGGTGACGTTGGAGGCGCCGGTCACCGCCACCAGCACCGGCCCCGCGTCGCCCAGGTCGGCCAGCGCCCGGGTCAGCCCGGAGGTCACCTCGGGCAGGTCGGCGGGCACCGGCAGGCGGTGCACGTTCGGCCAGGCGAGGAGGTTCGCGTGGTGTTCGCCGGCCCAGGTCACCACGGTGGTGTGCGGGGGCAGGGCCCGGGCGAGCAGGTTCATCGCGTCGGTGGTGTTCCGGGTGAAGATCACGTGGTCGTCCGGCCGGACGTCGAGGAAGTCCGCGACGGTCTCACGGGACTGCTCGTACGCCAGCGTGCACCGGCGCGACGCGAGGCCGGCGCCCCGGTGCACGCTGGCGTACCAGGGCAGCAGCTCGGTGACCGCGTCGGCGACCGGGACGAGGCAGGGTGCGGTGGCGGCGTAGTCGAGGTTGGCGTACGCGACGGTGGTGCCGTCGGAGAGACGGACCGAAAGGTCGACGCCGAGCACGGCAGGAGCGATCGTGGGCACACTCGTCCTCAGGTGACAGTGGACCCGTGCGGGTCCGCGCTTGCCTCCGGCGATCGCCGACGGCCTGGTCTCACCCGGAGGCACCCCACCGCGGATACGAGGGTTGCCGGTCAGCAGGCCGGGGCCTTTGCGCTGACACTCTTGACCGCTGCCGATGCTGCCACACGGGCGAGCCCGCCCGCCAGTGCCCGTCGGGCACCCGGCATGTCCCTGTTCGTACGACACGAGACAGCCCCTTGAGTCGTCCCGCCTGACCGGTCGGCTCGCTGTCGCGCCGGTCCGGGTGGCCGCTCGGGAACAGACGTGAATCCGACGCCCCGGGTGCGCGATTGCGCGGGCGCGCTTCACCACGCACAGTGACCACAGTCACCTGCCGCCGATCGGCTCGGAGCCCCTTCGCCGCTGCTCTGTCGGCCATGTGAACGCGGGTCGGCGCGGCATGTCGGTGATTCGACGGAACACTGTCCGGAAAGCGTCTCCACCACGCGGAATAGCACACTCCATGATGGACGGACCAGCGGTTCGACTGTCAGCTTTGCGAAACACTTTCGCGCTCTGATCTGCCCTACGGTGAACCGGCGTTACCGCAGCGACCACGCCGCAACCATTGGGGAACGCATCACCATGCGCATACTCGCCGTGCCCGTCAGGGTGGACGCCCTGTGGCTCGCCACCGACCGGACCGTGACCGGACCGACCGCCGACTTCACCCGCCTGCCGTACGTCGACGCCAGCACCGGCCGGGACGCCGACTTCGGTGAGCGCAACCTCAGCGACGCCATCCTGCCCGGGTCGTTCCAGCAGGACCTGCTGTTGCCGGCCGGCATCCACCTGCACTGGTCACTGCCGGACGCGCTGACCCGGTTGACGCACGGCGCCGCGACCGGCGGTGGTGCGCCCGCCGTCGACCTGCCCCGGGTGCCGAACCGGTGGCTGGTCACCCGGACCGCGCCGGGTGGGGCCCAGGACCGCTGGATGGTGGAGAGCGACGCGCTGGGCGACGTCGACCGGGGCGGGGTGACCTATCCGCTGCGGGCGGCCGATCCACGCGGCACCACCGGACGCCCGTGGCGGTATCTCGGCCGGAAGCTGCCGCTGTCGGCGTGGCCCGGTACGCCGACCGACCGGGTGGCCGCGCTCACCGCGCTCGGCTACGGCGAGCCGACCTTCGCCGCGTTCTATCCGAACTCGTCGAGCGTGTTCGGGTTGCACGACGACGGCTACGGGGCGGTGCCGCCGCCGAACGGCCTGCGCTACGACGTGGTCGGCTGGTATGCCGAGACGGCCGACGACGAACTGCTGGCGGTGGTGGCGACGGCGGCCGGGCCGAGCTGGCCGCAGACCATCGCCGACGAACTGGACTGGTCGGTGCCGGCCGACACCGGCGGCGACGCTCCGGCGCGGATGCTCTGCTTCGGTCGGCTGACCTTCGCCGCGACGGCGAAGCGGGCGCCGGTGCCCGGCCCGACGACCGACTCCGAGAGCGGGGTCTGGGTGGCGAACACCGCCACCGAGGCGCTCGCCGCGCACCTCGGCGCGGTGTTGCCCGGGGTGACCGAGACGCAGACCGAGGAGCTGCTGGAGGCGCTGACCGTCGCCGACGAGTTGGAGAGCGGCGTGTTGGACCTGCCGGCCCGGCTGGCTCAGGCCCGGCATGCCGCGTCGTTCGGCACGGTCGCCTCCGGGGTGGCCTGGACGGTCCGCCGGCAGGACGACCCGCTGGACGGCGGGGACGAGGGGGCGCCGGTCACGGTGCCGCAGCGCCAGGCCCGGGAACGGTTGGCGCTGCCGGGGAGCTTCGGCGACCTGCTGGTCGCGCTGAACGAGGCGCAGTCGGCGTACGACGCGGCGGCGGCCGAGGTCGCCGGGGCACGGCGGCGGATCTTCGCGGACTGGACCCGGTACCTGGTCTGTGCGTACCCGCCACCGGGTGCCCGGGAGGACTATCCGGACCCGGATCTCGTCGGCTGGTATCTGCGGCGGGAGGTGTCGGCGTTGTCCGCCCGGTTGGCAAGGCTGGGAAGTTGGCCGCCGGTGGACACCGGCACGAGTCTGGCGCACCGGTTGCAGGCCGCCCGGCAGGCCGCGCAGTCGGCGCTGGACACGGTCAACGCCACGGCGGCGGCGACCGCGCGGAGCCGGTTCGAGTTGCAACAGGTCCCGGGTACGCCGTACCAGGTGCCGAACGAACCGGTGGTGCTGCTCACCGGTGCGGCGGCCACCCCGTCGGACCGGTACGGCCGCGACGGCGCGGACCAGCCGGACGGGCTGCTGCCGTGCCTGGCGGTGGAGCTGGCCGTCTCCGAGGCCGACCTGCGGACCGCGACCGGGGTGACCCGCCTCGGTGACCTGCTCGCGGCACTGGCCACCAAGCTCGCCACCGGGCAACCGGAACATCCCGCGCTGCGGTCGTGGACGGGTCAGCCGTGGCATCCGGTGCTGCTGCACTGGGAGGTCGAGTTCTTCCCGGCGCGGGCGGGCAACAACCTGGACCCGTCCGGGCGGGACTTCGACCCGGCGTTCGTCACGACTAACTACGAGCTGCCCGACGGGGACCGGGAACTGCGCCCCCGGGCGGAGAAGGACGTGCTGGACACGGCGGCGAACGTCTACACCGGCAGCACGGTGTTGTCGGCGTCGGCGCGGCCGGTGCTCTCCACCCGGATCATGCGGTACCTGCGCGGGACACCGCTGGCCCGGGCGAACGACGAGCGGACGGCGGCGGGACTCGACCCGTGGACCGCCGACCAACTGGACGACGACCCGGGACCGCTACTGGACTGGTGCGCGGCGCAGCAGGACGACGCGCGGCTGGGCACGCTCGCGACGGCGTACCGGCATCTCGCCGCGCACGAGGGAAGCAACCTGGCGCAGAGCCTGGGTGGTTTCAACGACGCCCTGGTGATGCTGCAGATGGTGCGTCAGTTGCCGATCACCGACCCGTTGGGTTTTCCAGCCGGGCGGTCGCTGGCGGCGCTCGTGCAGCAGGCGGTGGCGGGTGAGGGGCGGCACGCGCCGGTGCCGCTGAGCGACTTCAACCCGGTCCGGGCGGGGGCGCTGCGGGTGCGGCGCTTGCGGATCGTGGACAGCTTCGGCATCGGGTACGACGTCGACACCGACAAGCCCCGGACCACCACCTGGTTGAGCATGCCGAACCGGCCGACCTGGGTGGCGATGCCGCCCCGGCTGGCGGTGCCGGCGCGGGTACGGCTGGACCTGCTCGACGCCGAGGCCGCCGGGCGAGCGCTGAGCGGGTTGCCGCAGTCCTCCCCGGTCTGCGGGTGGCTGCTGCCCGATCCGCTCGACGACGGGCTGCGGGTGTACGCGGCGGACGGGGACTGGCTCGGCACGCTCTACCTGACCGCCGACCCGGCCGCCCCACGGCAGGCGTGGTGGCAGTCCTCCCCGCAGGGGCCGGTCACCGAGGTCGGGTCGATCGGCAACGTGCGGCTGCGCGCGGTGGTGCAGCGGCTGCGTGGGCTGGGCGCCGACGGGCTGGCCGAGTTCGTGTCCCGGCTCGACGAGTCGCTGGACGCGGTCGAGCCCGAGGACCCGGGGCAGCATCGGGCGCGGGCGGTGCTGGTCGGTCGGCCGGTGGCGGTGGTCCGGCTGGCACTCGATCTGGAGGCGCCGGGGCTGCCCGTGATCCACCAGGACTGGAACGTCTTCCGGCAGGATCTGCGCCGCGTCGGTCGGGAGAGCAACGCGTACCCGTCCGTCCGGTTCCCGGTGCGGCTGGGCGAGCACGGGCGGCTGGGCGACGGCACGCTCGGCTTCTGGCGGGAGCAGCCGGACGGCACCCTGGGCGAGCAGTACCACGACGTGGTCACGCTGGCCGAGCAGGACGGCGACCCGCCGCTCGCCGTCGGGATCGACCTGCCGACGCTGACACTGACCGCGCTGGTGGAGCCGGCCGGGGCGGTACACGCCACCACCGGGGTGCTGCCGACGGTCTCCTGCCGGCTGGATCCCGCCCACCACCATGATGCGCTGGCCCGACTGGAGGTCGGCTTCCTGGCAGCGCCCGTGCTGACCGAGGCCGACGCGCCGGCGCTGGTCACACCGGCGGCCGACCCGGACCGGGTCTGGTCGTGGCGCGAACGCGACGGCGCCTCCTGGGTGGAGGTCGCCGAGCCCCCGGAGCTCGCGGAGGCGTTCCCCACCGCGCTGACCGCTCGCGAGGGCTGGCTCAGCCTGCGTCAGCGCCCGACCGTCTGACCGCTCTCCCCCTCTTCCGGCACGTCCACACCTCGACTCAGAAGGCGACCCGATGCCACAGATCACCCTCGACCTGTCCCTGGAACAGACGAACATGGTCCTGGAGGCGCTCGGCCAACTGCCGTACGTCCGGGTCTACGAGCTGATCGAGACGATCGGCCGGCAGGCCGGTGCGCAGGTGCAGGCCCCGTCCGTCGAGGCCGAGCAGGCCCGTCTCACCCCGGTGCGGTCGGCATGAGCCCGGAGCCGCTGCTGTTCTGGCAGCTCGACGACATCGCCCCGGGCAACGTCGTCGTCGACTACGGCAAGGGGCAGCTCGACGGCCGGCTCGAAGGGAACCCGACCGTGTCGCCGGACGACCAGTTCGGTGCGGTGCTGACCCTGGACGGGGTCGGCGACGCCGTGGTCTCGCCCGCGACCCTGCCGCCGTACACGACCTACACGATGTGCGGCTGGTTCCGGGTGCCCACCCAGACTTCGGGCATGCAGACCCTGATGGGCCGCGACCTTTACGGGGTGCACGTCAACGTGCTCGGCCGCATCATGGCCGACCTGCCGGGCACCAACGTCCGGTACTCCAGCGGCGCCGGCCTGTTCACCTACGACACCTGGCACCACCTGGCGGTGACCCGGGGCACCACGCTGCTTCGGATCCACCTCGACGGTGTGGTGGTGCTGGAGGCGAACGTCGGGGCGCCGCCGACGGTGCAGAGCAGCTTCGTGGTCGGGCGGCCACCCGGCAACGCCAGTCAGTACCAGCCGATGTCGGTGGCCGCGGTACGGCTGTACGGCACGGCCCTGAGCGCTGCCGAGGTCACCGAGCTGATGGCCGTGGACGAGTCGCCGGTGACGTCGTTCGTCCGCACCCACCCGCTCGACTTCGAGTTGGCCAACGTCGACCAGCAGCCGGTGTTGTACATCGACGACGCCGCCACCAGCCAGACGCTCACGTTGCGCGTGACCAACTCGTCCCGGCACGACATCACGCTCTGGCCGCTGAGCGGCGCGCCGTCGGTGACGAACCGGCACCTCACCCTGAGCCTGCGGCCGGGCACGATCGCCCCGGCGAGTACGGTCGGGCTGGCCGCGAGCGGGTGGGCGCTGGCCGCCAACGAGGCCCGTACGGAGCTGTATCTGCGCGGTCCGGCGAACGCGGTCGTCCCGGCCGCCGCGTCGGTCGAGTTGCCGTTGACCGGGCTGCGTGCGGACGGCACCGACGGCACCCGGGTGACCCGGGTCGAACTGGCCTATCAGCGGCTCGGTTACACCGGTGAGACCAGCGAGATCGTCGGCACCCGGCAGCAGTCGCTGGAGGTGGTGAACCACCGGGGTCGACCGGACATCCCGCTGGACGTCGCCTTCGTCGGCGGCAACCGGGTGCTCAGCGACGGGTCGGGCACCAGCTCGCTGCGGCTGCGGGTGGCCAACGTCTCCCGCCGGGTGGCGATCGCGCTGGCCGGCTCCGCCACCGTCGGCAAGGAGCGGGCGTCCGCGCTGGTCCTCTCGTTCGACGTGCAGTTGGCGAACGAGACCCGGGACTGGGCGTTGACCACGGCCGGCCAGGTCGGTGCGGTGCAGGTGGCGTTGAGCGGTGCCACCGGTGTGGCGTGGGACGTCGACAAGATGATCGACGACGAGCGGGCGATGTGGACGCTGACCCCGAAGCAGGACACGACCATCGCCGCCGAGGAGTGGTTGGAGCTGGGGATCGGTCCGGTCCACGGGCTGACCACGCCGGGTCACGCGCCGGTGGTGCTGTCGTACCGCAACGTCCCCGGGTTCCAGGACGGGTTCGTCAGCGTCGACGTGGAGCGGAGCCCGCTGCTGTTCACCGGCACCCAGGTCGCGCTCGGTGCCGGGACGGCGTCGGCGAAACTGCACCTGTTCGACCGGTTCACCGATGCCAACGGTGGAAGCCTCATCGTGGGGCCGACCAACGCGCCGAACCTACGGCTCGGCTACGACCGGACGTACTCCTGGGTCCAGTCGCATTCCGGCGCACCGCTGGCGATCAACCCGATCGGCAACAACGTCGCGGTGGGCGGCACCGCCGCGCCGTTCAAACTGACCGTACGCGCCGCCACCGAGCACCTGCAGCTGCGCCGCGAGGGTCAGACCGGCGGCAACCAGATCTACCTGGAGCTGTACCAGTCGGAGACACCCGCCGACGTGACCACCTACCCGAGCATCCGGTTCCACCACGCGGGCAAGTTCTGGCACCGGCTGGAGTGCCGCCCCGACGGGTTCATGTTCAAGTGGGGACCGCCGACCAGCGACGACCTGAGTGACATCTTCGCCCGCCTGGGCGTGTTCACGTCGATGCGGGTGGACAAGGTCGCGGTCAGCGGGGGCGAGGGCCATCTCCGGGTGGAACGGCGGGACCAGGCAGCCGGTAAGCAGGTGTTCCTGGAGTTGTTCCAGGCGGATGTCCCGGCGAATCAGGGGACCTTTCCGAGCCTGAGGTTCCATCACGCGAACAAGTTCTGGCACCGGATCGAGGGCCGTCCCGAGGGCTTCCTGTTCAAGGACGGCAACACCGGCTCCGACGAGTTGCGGGACATCTTCGCCCGGACCGCGTCGTTCACCTCGCTGCGTCTCGGATCCACCGGCATCGGTGAGTCGGACCTGCGCCGGTTGCTCGATCTGGCACGGCACTTCCCGTTCTAGGTCATCGGTAGCGAAGCGGAGGAGCACGGCACGATGCCGAACGGCAAACGGACGCGGACCACGAGCAAGACCACCGACTCCAGCAAGGCACCCAAGAACACCGAACGCAAGGACGTCAAGGCCAAGAAGGCGATGACCGACGCCGCCCACAAGGCGGCCATCGCGGCGAAGATATCGGTGGAGCTGCTGCAACTGGCCACCACCCTGGAGCCGGTCACCCGATCGACGCCGGCGGTGGTGGGGGCACGCGCGGACACGAACTTCTACGCCACGTTCCTGCGGTCGGGGCAGGGCGACTGCATCGTGCTCAAGACGCCCGGCGGCAAGACGGTGCTCGTCGACTGCGGCTCGACCACGCTGGACACCACGACCGGTGACGCGCACGCGCAGTACATCTGGAACAGCCTGAACGTGCCCCGCTACCTGCTGGGCAGCAGCACGATCGACGTCATGGTCTTCACCCATCCGGACGAGGACCACTACAACTACCTGACGTCCGTGCTCGACGAGGACCGCACCGGTCGGAAGATGACGGTGGGGCGGGTCTACCACAGCGGCGACAGCCAGGACTACGTCGGCGCCATCGACTGGCTCCGAAAACACATGGCCGACGCCACGAAGATCTTCAAGGTGGTGCACAACCTGGAGGTCGATCCGTCCGACCAGAGCGTGGTCCGCGGCGAGATCACGCTCGACGGCGAGGCGGTGGTCGCCGCCACCGCCGCCGACCAGGTGGATCGTCTCGACGACAAGGGCGGTATCCGGATCATCGCGGAGCCGAACTGCACCGTCACCATCCTCGCCGGCGGGGTCGCGCACGACTACAAGACCGACAAGGACACCAAGAAGGCCAGGAACCGCGCCAGCCTGGTGCTGCTGGTCGAGGCGCACGGGAAGAAGCTGCTGCTCTGCGGTGACGCCACCACCAGCACCGAGCACTACCTGATCGCAGCCGGCAAGTACGCCGCACCGACCAAGACCCGGATCACCGGGGTCGACGTGATGCACATCGCCCACCACGGCAGCAAGGTCACGTCAGGCTCGAAGGAACTGCTGGACGTGGTCAAACCCAAGACGGAGGCGATCATCAGCGCGGCCCGGGAGGGCAGCACCTCGCACCACCTGCCGGCCTGGCCCACGGTGGAGAAGTACATCGACAATTTCACGGGCCGCGTCCCTGCCACCGCCCACAAGGGATGGTGCTGGGACATGAACGTGAGCCGGTACAAGGTCCAGCAGATGGACATCCCGGTCCCGGTGTACATCACCGGGTCGCACGGCAACCTCGACATCGCCTGGACGGCCTGATCATGAATCGGCACACCCTGGAGACGCTGCTGGCCACGGTCGCCACCGGCCGGCTCGACCTGCCGCTTTCCAGCCTGGACGCGGACCACGCCACCTATCTCGGCCGTTTCCTGCCCACCGGCCGACTGACCCTGACCGACTGCGTCCGCGTCGACCAGGCCGACGCGGTCGAGGTCCACGGCACCGGCGCACCCGGCCCGTTCGCCGGGCTGGCGGTCACCGCCCGCTTCGCCCTCGCCGCGGACACGGTCACCGGGGTACGGGTCGCCGCCACCGGCGCGCCGACCTGGTCGCTCGCAGACACCTTCCCGGCGCTGGCCGGCACCCTGCTGGCCACGCTGCGCTTCACCGGACCGGTGATGACGCTGGACACGGCGGTGCTGGCACCGACCGGCGACGACCCGACGCCCGATCCGGCCGACGCGGCGATGCGTTTCACCGGCGACCTGCGGATCACCAGCGAGATGGCCGCCATCGCGCTGCTGTTCCCGGGCACGACGCACCCGGTCGTCGGCGACATCACCATGGTCACCCTCGCACCGGACGGCTACCCGCTGCCGCACCCCACGGTGCCGAGCGTCATCCTCTACGGCGCCGACGGGGAGCCCCTCCCCCTCGGCCTGTTCGACGTCACCGACCTGCGGTACGAGATCTTCGGCACCCCCGACCTCAACCTGCACACCGCCGACAGTGAGGTCGTCGCAGTGCTGGTCCTCACCGGCGCGATCGACGTCGGCACCGGTGGGCAGAGCCACCGGGTGCTGCTCTCCGCCCAGGTCGCCGGCTGGGACAACGACATCATCCTGGCCGCCGACTTCAGCGGACTGGGCGCGCTCACCCTCGACGACGTCGCCGACCTCGCCGGGTTGGACCGGTTGACCCTGCCGTTCGACATCGACCCGGACGCCGGAATCAGTCTCGGCGAGGTGGTGGTCTGCCTGGCCCACAGCGGCGGCACCTGGTCGATCAACCACATCGCGCTGACCGTCCGCGCCGAGGCGGACTGGATCATCGTCGACGACCTGCTGGAACTGCAGGCCCTGGAGCTGACCGTACGGGTCGACCGACCGGGCCCGAGTGCGACGCCGTCGTTCCTGGTCAACGGGTTGCTCGGGATCGGTGACGAGGGCACCCTGCAACTCGTCGCCGACCCGAGGTCACGGCACCTCGGCGGCGGTCTCTACGGCGACGCGCCGCTGCGGATCCGCGAGGTCTACCAGCACTTCACCGGCGCCGATCCCGGTCACCTGCCCGACCTGGCAATCACCCGGTTCCAGGCCGACGTGAACCTGCCGGTCGGCACGACCGGCACCACGTTCGGCGGCGAGATCGTGGTGGCGGGCAACTGGTTCCTCACCGACCAGGTCGAGCTGACCAGTCTCACCTTCGATCTGGACCACGACACCACCGGTACACAGATGCAGGCGATGGCGGGTTTCGTCATCGACGACGTCACCGTCACGATGACCGCCGACTACGACCCGGCCCCCGACCGGAAGTGGGAGTTCACCGGCGAGACCGGACCCGGCCAGCTCATCCCGATCGGGCCGGCGGTGGAGTCCCTGGCCGAACGCTTCGACGGCCTCACCCTGCCGGCGCCGCTGGCCGACCTGACCATCGACAATCTCGGCGTCGACGTCTCCACCGGCACCCAGCGGGTCTTCGTCACCGGCCAGGCCCGGTTCCCGGTCGACGACACCGACGTGGCGATCACCGTCACGGTCGACACCGCGCAGCGCTCCTTCGACGGGCTGATCGCGCTCGCGGTACCGGTCGGCGACGGCAGCACGTTCCACCCGCAGCTCGACCTGCACCTGGCCGGTGACGCCACCGCGCGGCGGCTGGCCGCCTCGTACACCCATGCCTCCACCGATCCGGTGCCGGACGTGCGTGCCCTGGTCGGTGCGGTCTCCCCGACCGCCGCCGGCTATGTGCCGCACGGCATCGTCGTCGACCCCCGGCACCTGCTCTTCGCCCTGACCCGGCCGGTCGAGGGGACCGGGACGGCGTACGTCTTCGGGGTCGACCTCGCGCTCACGGTCGACCTGGCCGACCTGCCGGTGGTCGGCGAGCATCTCACCGGCGACACGACGATCGGGATGGACCTGCTCCGGGTCGTGGCGGCCACCGCCGCGCTCGGTGCCGCCGACGTCACCGCGCTGAACGCGCTGCTGCCGGCGGAGATACCCGCGCTGCCGGCAGCAGGTCTGCCGGCCGGGTTCACCGTCGACGGGACGCTGCGCCTCGGACCGTTCGGCCAGCCGGTGTCGGTGCCGGTCAGCGGGGTGAACGGGACGGCGAACCCGCCGGCCGGGCCGGTACCCGCGCCACCGAAGCAGACCGTCACCGGCGACAACACCTCCTGGCTCCCGGTGCAGCGCGCCTTCGGTCCGGTCCAGCTCGCCCGGGTCGGCGTCGCCTTCCGGCAGCACGACGGCCAGGATCCGCGCCTCGCGCTGCTGCTGGACGCGTCGGTCGCCGTCGCCGGCCTCACCCTCTCCCTGGACGGGCTCGAGGTCGGGATCTCGCTGACCGACCCGCTCTCGGTGCCGTCGTTCGGGCTGTCCGGGATGGGCCTGTCCTACGCTGCCGGCCCGGTCAGCATCACCGGCGCGTTCCTCCGGTCGGAGATCGAGTACGAGGGGGTCAGCTATCCCGCGTACGGCGGCATGGCGCAGCTGCGCACCGAGTCGCTGTCGCTGGCCGCGATCGGGTCGTACGCGCAACTGCCGGCGGGGCCGTCGGTCTTCGTCTACGCGTACCTGGACACCCCGGTCGGTGGGCCGCCGTTCTTCCACGTCCGGGGCATCGCCGCCGGATTCGGCTACCACCGGCGTCTGGTCCTGCCGCCGGTCGACGACGTGGCGTCGTTCCCGCTGGTGGCCGAGGCGACCGGAGCGGCGGCGCCGGGCACCAGCCTCGGTGCCGAGCTGCGCAGCCTCGCCACGTGGCTGCCCCCGTCGGTCGGGGACATCCTGCTCACCGCCGGGGTGCACGTCAGCTCGTTCGAGATGCTCGACTCGTTCGTGCTGGTCGCGGCGACGTTCGGGCACCGCTTCGAACTGGACGTGCTCGGGTTGTCCACGCTGACCCTGCCGGCCCGCGCGCCGGGGACCGAGGCGGTCACCCCGGTCGCCGAGGTGCAGTTGGCGCTGCGGGCCAGCTTCGTACCCGACGACGGGTTCCTGGGCGTGCAGGCGCAGTTGACGCGCAATTCCTACCTGCTGTCGCGGGCCTGTCACCTCGTCGGCGGTATCGCGTTCTCGACCTGGTTCGCCGGCGAGCACTCCGGGGACTTCGTGCTGACCGCCGGTGGCTATCACCCGCACTTCCCGGTGCCGGCGCACTACCCGACCGTGCCCCGGCTCGGGTTCTCCTGGCAGGTCTCGCCACAGTTGAGCATGTCCGGGTCGGCGTACTACGCGCTGACCCCGGGGGCCCTGATGGCCGGTGGCGGGCTCAGTGCCGTCTACCAGGACGGGTCGCTGCGCGCCTGGTTCGACGCCGCCATGGACTTCCTGATCTCGTGGCAGCCGTACCACTACGAGGCGTCGCTGCACGTCAGCATCGGGGCGTCGTACACGTACCACTTCTTCGGTACGCACACGATCAACGTGCACGTCGGCACCGACGTCGACCTGTGGGGCCCGGACTTCGGCGGCACCGCGACGATCGACCTGCACGTCACGTCGATCCGCATCTCCTTCGGCGCCGACCGGGGCGGTGGCGCGACGCCGTTGTCCTGGACCGGATTCCGGTCGACGCTGCTGCCGGCCCCGGCCGAACTGGTCAGCGTCACGCTGCGCGGCGACAGCCATCGGGCGGCGGCCGACGCCGCAGACGACGACCTGGGCGTGGTCGACCCGACCACGCTGGTGCTGAGCACCGACAGCAGCGTCCCGAGCAGCAGGGGCAGGCGCGGCACCGGCACCGCCGAGGCGGCGTTGCCGGCCGACGCGGGCAGCACCCGGTTCGGGGTCGGCCCGATGGGGGTGGCCGTCGGGAACGCGACCGCCACCCACCGGATCACCATCACCCGTGACGGCGTCCCGGCCGAGGACCAGTTCGACTACCGGCCGGTGGTCAAGCGGCTGCCGAACGCGTTGTGGGGTGGCCGGCTCACCCCGTCGCCGACCGATCCGGCACTGACGCCGGATCTGCTCACCGGGTACACCATCACACCCCGCCCGACGGTGACGCCCGAGCCGGCGTGGCTGGACCGGAGCGCGGTGCAGGCCGACACGGCCCTGTTCGAGGTCTCCGACGCGATCGGGCGGCGTGCCCCGGCGGCGGTGGCGGATCTCGACGGCAGCGACGCCGAACGCGCGAAGCTGATCGTCGGCAGCATGACGGCGCCCACCGTTGCCGCTGCCCGGGCCGGGCTGCTGACGGACCTGCTGCCCGACGCGTCGGTCGACCTGACCGGCTTCGACACCAGCCAGTTCCACGAGATCCCCCGGGTGGCCGCTCATGTCTGACAACACCGTCACGTTCGCCGCGCACCGACGCCCGGCACTGGAGGCCGGCGACTACGCCATCACCGTGACCCAGGCCGTCGCGGTCGGCTCCGCGACGGAGTCGTTCGGCACCAGCCGCCGGTTCAGCGTCGGCGGCGACCGGTTCGCCCTGCCACCGACCGCGATCCGCGCGGTCTTCCCACCCGACGGCAGCCTGGGCGACCACGGCAACGTGCTGCCGCACGTGGTGCTCGACCGGCCCTCACTGCCCTGGGAACGCGATCCGGGCGGGGGCGGCGACGACCGTCCGCCGTGGTTGGCGCTGCTGCTCTTCGACGAGGACGAGAAGCCGCAGCCACGGACCACCACGGTGGGGGCGCTGACCCGGGAGGGCAGGCTGCCCGAGCCGGCGACCGTCCTGGAGCGACACGACTCCGCCGACGACCCGGTGACCGTGATCGACGTGCCCGCCGCTCTGCTGACCAGCCTGATGCCCGCGTACGCCGAGCTGCGGCTGCTGGCCCACGTCCGGGGTGGCACCGGGCCGGATGCCGACCCGGACGCGGCGGTGGTCGTCGGCAACCGACTGCCCGGCGCCGGTACGACCAGCACGGTGCACCTGGTGTCGCTGGAGCACCGGTTCCGGGCCGACGGACTCGGTGCCCCCGGGCTCGACCTGCCGCATCCGGGCCGGGGTGGCACCGGCGGTTCCACCGTGCCGCTGGTGAGCCTGGCCAGTTGGCGGTTCGCCTGCGTCAGCGCCGACCACTCGTTTCCCGGGCTGGTGCGGGATCTGGCCTCCGACGGCGGCGACCTGCGGTTGCCCGACGTGGGCAACGCGACCGCGAACGGGTTCCTGACCCAGGGACTGGTGCCGCTGCGGCACCGGCTGCGCCAGGGTGGCCGCAGCATCGGCTGGTACCGGGGACCGTTGAGCACCGGGGCGACCGACGGAGGGCCGGTCACCCCGGCCCGCAGCGCGGACGCGTTGCTGAGGCTGCACACCGACGTCGGCATGTTCGACGTCAGCCATGCCGCGGCGTGGCAGCTCGGTCGGCTGCTCGCGCTGCGCAGCACCGACATCAGCAGCAGCCTCTACATTTGGCGGCGTCGCCGGGACATCGCCGCCAAGCAGACCGTTCCGGTCGACTACCCGCTGGCCGTGCCGGCGGCGGACACCGACATGCCGGAGGGCCTGCTCACCTGGCTGCGTGCGCTCGCGCAACTGGACGGTGTGCCCCTGCCCTACCTGCTGCCCGACGAGAAGCTGCTCCCGGCGGAGAGCATCCGCTTCGTCGGTCTCGACCAACGCTGGATCCGACACCTCGTCGACGGCGCGACCAGCATCGGGCGGCTCGGTCCGGCCGACGCGCAGCGGGACGCCGACGATCCGCCGCCGCTGGAGTTCCCGACGGTGACCGGGGCGTTGATCCGGTCGGCGGTCGTGCCCGGTTACCCGGGGCTGCTCGTCGACGCGTACGCCGACCCGGCCGGCACCCGGCGGTTGACGCCCTGGCGCACCGCGCGGCTGACGCCGGACATCCTGCTCTGCCTCTTCCAGGGGGAGCTTGCCCGGCTGGACCTGCACCAACCGCCGGAGGGCCAGCACCTCGCCGTCGAGCAACTCGGCGACGGCACCATCGGCAAGACACTGCGGGCCCCGGGTGGCGTGACGGCCACCCCGACGCCGGTCGGTCCGCTGCCGCTGGGCGCGCTGCGGACCGTGCCGGTGGCCGGGTTGGGTGCGGCGATCGCCGACGCGCTCGGGGTGGCCCCCACCGAACTCGACTCGGGCGATCTGGCGCTGCAGCTCACCGAGACCGCCGAGCGGGTGACCTTCCTGACGTGAACCGGGCGGCCCCCACGTCGGCAGGGCGGCCCGGCACGCGGCCGGCGGCGCGCTGACCCCGGCGCGCCGCCGGACTGCACGGGTATCGCGAACAGCGCGGGCCGGTCAGCGCGTGGTGGCGCGGGCCGCCGTGTCGATCAGGTCGGCCACCGGCTTCGGCTGCGAGACCGTGACCGCGTGCGAGGCCGTGATCTCGACGGTGTGCGACCCGGCCCGCCTGGCCATGAACCGCATCGAGTCGGCGGGGATGGCCAGGTCCTGCGTGGTCACCATGAACCAGGACCGGATGGACTTCCACGCCGTCCGGGTGGCGGTGTCGTCGAGCGCGGCACTGGTGATCGGTCGCTGGGTGACGGCCATCAGGTCGGTGACCTTCCGTGGGACGTCGGCCGCGAACACCCGCCGGAACTGGTCCTGCCTGATGTAGAGGTCGGTGCCCGTACCGGCACCGGGGATCGACACCGGCACGGAGTCCAGGGCCGGGCCCAGTTGTCCGCCCGGGAACTTCGCGGCCAGAGCCGAGGTGCTCTCCCCCTGCTCCGGGGCGAAGCTCGCGATGTAGACCAGTGCCTTGACGTCGGTGTCGCCGTCGGCGGCCTCGCTCATCACCGATCCGCCGTAGGAGTGACCGGCCAGCACGATCGGGCCCCGCACGCTCTCCAGCACGCTGCGCAGGTGTTCGGCGTCGGTGTGCAGGCCGCGCAGCGGATTCGGGGCGGCGACCACCGGATAGCCGTCCCGTTTCAGGTGCGTGATGACGCCGTTCCAACTCGATGAGTCGGCGAACGCGCCGTGGACCAGCACCACCGTGGGCTTGACCCAGGGCCGGTGCCCCGCCGCCGCCTGCGCGGAGCCGGCGACCATCGCGGCCACCGCCACACCGGCGGCGACGGCCGTCCACGGAGCGATGCGCCTGGACAGGAACGGAAGGTTGATCTTCATGGGTGGATCCTCTCGATCGGGAGCGGCCCGAGCGGGCCGGGTCTCGGAGACGGACGGAGTGGTCAGACGGAAGCGGCGGCGCGGAGGATGACGTCGGCCACCGCCTGCGGCTGCGACACCGGAAGCGCGTGCGAGGCACCGGCGACCTCCACGGCCTCCCGCGCGTTGGCGCGTTCGGCCATGAAGCGGAACACCGCGATCGGGATGGCGAGGTCCCGCTCCGGGGAGATGAACCAGGACGGGATCGTCTTCCAGGCCGGCTCGCCGGAGCCCTCGTTGAGGGCGGTGGTGTGGAACGGCCGCTGGGTGGCGGCGTCCAGGGCCGCCTGCTCCGGCGTGAGGTCCGCAGCGAAGTGCTCGTGGTAACTCTCCGGACGGACGTAGACGTCGGCGGTGCCGTCGCGCAGCGGCACCTCGTGGAGGTGTTCGCCGAGGGTGGCGCCCGGGAACTTGCCGGTCAGGTCGGGCACGTTCTCGCCCTTCTCCGGAGCCAGCGCGGCCACGTACACGAGGGCCTTGACGTTGTCGTTGCCGGTCGCGGCGTTGGAGACGACCGCACCCCCGTAGGAGTGGCCGACCAGCACGATCGGACCCTCGATCGTGGCCAGCAGGTCGGCCACCACGGCGGCGTCCCCGGAGAGGCTCCGCAACGGGTTCCCGGCCGCGATGGTGCGGTGACCCGCGGCCTGCAGCCGACTGATCACTGCCTTCCAACTGCCGGACTCGGCGAAGGCGCCGTGGACCAGGACGATGGTGGGCTTCATGAGCTGTCTCCTCGACGTGGGCGGTGACGGCACGAACGGCGCCGTCGATGGGTCCACGGTCGTCTCCCGGGCCGCTCACCGAATCAGTCATCCGCCTGCCGCGAGCAACGGTGCGGCGCGGAGGACGACCGGAAACCGAGTCCTTTCGCCGGAATCGTCCGCTCCTGCTGGTCGCTGTCGGCCGGCGCGCCCCGTCGGGCGGTCGACGGCTGCGGGCGACTCGGTTAGGTCATTCGACCGATGCCCCGGCACCCTCCGCCGCCGGGCTACGTATGCCGCCGAACGAAGTTCACGCCACGGGTCGTCATTTTCTGTCTACATAGTCATCGACCCACACCGTTGCCGATCTCCACGAGGCCGCGAAAGGCTGACCCTGGCGCGCTCACACCACACCGCACGGAATCGATCCAGGGAGGCACCACCATGGGCCGGAGAATTCGTACTGTCGCGGGCCTGACCGTGGCCGGCATCGCCGCCACGGTCGCTCTGCACGCTCAGCCCGCGCAGGCCGCCGTCGAGGTACCCCCCTCGGGGCTGAGCATCTTCGAGGGCACCTTCGCCACGCTGCTGCTGCACGTCGCCGAGCCCGACGGCACCTGCCTGGCCATGCCGCCGACCGCGGCGTCGCTCACCGGGGAACGCATCGTCGAACAGGTCAGCGCCTTCAGCGGGCCCAACTGCACCGGCCTCCAGTGGAACCTCGGCACGTTCCGGACCTTCCCCGCCGGCAAGTACCAGTCCTTCCGGGCGTACTCGTTCTGACCGCTCGCTGAGGCGCTGCCCGCCGCAGCGCTGCTGGAGTTGTGTAAGGAGGGGTCCCCTGCTAACGCCTCGTGTATAGCAGGGGACCCCTCCTTACACGTCCGGCGGCGTGTCGTCGCGCAGCTTCGCCAGGCGGCGCCGGATCGCGGCCTCCTGATCCCGGTCCGTGTCGTTGGCCAGGCTCAACGCCACCAGCCATGCCGTCCGGGCGGCGGGCCGATCATCCATCGCATAGGCGATGTCCCCCAGACCCAGATTCGCCCGGACCCTGAGCACCCGGCCGCCGACGGCCACGGCCAGTTCGTCGGCTGCGGCGAAGTCCGCCAGGGACTCGGCGTACCGCCGCTCGCGCAGATAGAGGTTCGCGCGCCGGAGGTGGCACTGGCTGCGGCGGACACCGTGGTCGAGTTGCTCGCTCATGGCCAGCGCGCGGCCGATGGTTCGAAAACTCTCCGCGCGGTCGCCGAGTTCGTACTGCGTGTCGGCGAGGCGGGACAGCACGTCCACCTGGGCCACCTGCTCGCCGAGCGATTCGGCGATACGCAGTGCCTGGTGGAGACAGGTGACGGACCGATCGTGGTCACCGACCGCGAAACTGACCTCGCCGAGGTTGCGCAGTGTCAGCGATTCCCGGGACGCGTCACCCAGCTCGACGAAGATCGCCAGAGCACGGTCGAGCAGGGTCAGGGCTGCGGCGCTGTCGCCGAGGTAGAAGCGGGCGCCGGCCAGGCTGCGCAGCATGTTCGCCGTACCTGCCGAGTCGCCGGCGCCCTCCGCCGCGTCCAGGCATTCGCGCACCACGGTCGCCCACTCCTGCCACCACCCGTCGCGCTGGTAGAAGCCCTGCACCGTGAGCTCCAACTGCCAGGCGTCGTACACCCGACCGCTGTCGTTGGCCTGGCGCATGACGGCTTTCAGCACGTCCCGTTCGGCGGCGAACCATTCGACGGCCTCCCGGGCGTCCGTCGGGTTCTCGTCGACGACCCCGTCGTACGCGGCGGGCGATTCGGCATCGATCTCGGGATTGATGTGGCGGTTGGCCGCGTGGGCGGCACGCCGGTAGTACCGGAGCAGCCGATCCGCCGCCGCGTCACGCTCCGCGTCGGAGTCGGCGCCGGCCAGCAGCTCCCGCGCGTACGCGGCGATCAGATCGTGGGCGCCGTACCGGCCGGACCGGCGTTCCGTGACGAGTCTGCTCCGCGCCAGTTCCTCGACCACGTCGCCGGCATCCTGCACGGCCAGGCCGGCGAGGCTCGCCGCGGCGGGCAGGGTGACGTCCGGGCCCGGATGCAGGGCCAGCAGACGGAACAGGCGTGCGGCGGACGGGCTGAGGCCACGGTAGGACCAGGAGAAGATGGCCCGTAGGTCGCTGTCGGAATCCTCGATGCCGAACACGTCGAGGCCGCCCTGGGCGTCGCGCAGTTCGGCCGCGACGGCCGACAGCCGCTGTTCGGGATGGGCCAGGGCCCGGGCGGCCACCACGGCCAGTGCCAGTGGAAGCCCCGCGCACCGGTCGACGATCTCGTCCAACGCCTTCCGGTCCGCCAGGGCATGCGTGGACCCGACCCGCGAGACCACGAGCTCACGCGCCTCGTCGTCCGGCAGGACGTCGAGCGCGAGCACGTGCGCCCCGTGTGTCGCGGCGAGACCGGCCAGGCAGTAGCGGCTGGTTACCAGGACGAGGCTTCCCGGAGCACCGGGGAGCAGAGGCCGGACCTGGTCGGCGTCGCGGACGTTGTCCAGCACGATCAGCACCCGACGCTCCGCCAGGACACTGCGGTAGAGCCCGGACCGGGCCAGGTCGCTGGTCGGGATGTCCGGGCCACGGACGCCGAGCGCGTGCAGGAATGCCTGGAGCACCTCTCCCGGGGGCAACGCGGCGTCCGGGTCCAGGCCCCTGAGGTCGGCGTAGAGCTGACCGTCCGGGAACTCGTCGGCCAACCGGTACCCGAGGTGGGTCGCCAGGCTGGTCTTGCCGACGCCGGGGATGCCCTCGATGACGACGATGCGCAGAGCTCCGGCGGCGGTGCGGCCGTGGATGAGCGCGAGCGCCCGCCGCAGGCTGTCCTGGCGTCCGGTGAAGTGGGGAAGGTCCGGCGGTAGCTGGGCCGGACTGACGAGGAAGCCGCCCCCTGACGGGCTCCCGTCGGGCCGCCGACCCGGCGCCATCTCGGGGGCGCCGTGCCGCAGGACCGTCCGGTACGCCTCCTGGAGTTCGCGGCCCGGATCGATCCCGAGATCGTCGGAGAGCCGGCTCCGGAGTTCCTGGTACAGGGCGATCGCTTCGGCCTGCTGCCCGGCTGCGGACAGCGTGAGCAGCAACCTGGCCTGGACGGCTTCGTCCAGCGGACGCTGCGCGGCGACGCGCCGCAGCATCGGTAGCACCAGCCGGGCCGTTCCCGCACGCAGTGCCAGGTCGGTGGCCTCGCCCACCAGGTCGGCGTACTCGTCGTCCACCGACTCGAAGTCGGCGACCGGACGACCGAGCAGGTCCGGAGCGCCGCCGCACGGCCCGCGCGAGAGTTCCAGTGCCTGCACGTACGTCGTCAGCGCCTGAGCGGGGTCGTCGGTTTCCCGCGCCCGACGCACCAGGTCGCGGAAGCGCAGCAGGTCCAGCCCGTGCGCGTCGACCATCATGCGGTAGCCGGCCGCGTCGCTCGCCAGCCACCGTCCGGGTGTCCGAGGGCGCAGGTCGGGTTCGAACAGCCGCCGCAGGGAGCCCAGGTGAAGGTGGACGATGTTCACCGCGCTACGGGGTGGGCGTTCGTCCCACAACAGCGTGACGAAGTCCGTGATGCCGACCGGCCGGCCGGCGCGGGCCAGGAGCAGCGCGAGGATCAGACGCTGCTGGCGTGATCCCGGGTCGACCTCGCGTTCGCCGCGCCACACCTGCACCGGGCCCAGCACGGCGAAGCGTACGGGTGGACCGTCGTCCGGATTTCCGGCACCCATCAGCATCGCGGGCGGTCTATGATCACGCCTCTCAGCTTAGGTCCGTCGGCAAGGCGACTGAACCCTGACCGCCCCCGATCGTCGTTCCGGGTGTGACGTCATCGCATGAGCGGTTGGTCGGGCGCGAGGTGGAGCTGGCGTGCATCGGCCACTTCCTGCAATCGGTACGGCGCGACGGGGATGTCCGGTTGGTGCGCGGCGAGCCCGGTGTCGGCAAGTCGGCGTTGTTGGACGCGGCGGCGGACCTGGGCGAGGCCGCCGGCTTTCAGGTGTTGCGGGCGTCCGGCTCGGAGTTCGAGGCGGACGTCAGCTACTCCTCGCTCAACCAGCTACTGCTGCCGCTGTACGCCGAGATTCGGCGACTGCCCCCGGCACTGCGCGACGCGCTCACCGTCGCGCTCGGTTTCGGCTCCGGCCCGACGCCTGCGGCACTGCTGGTCTGCAACGCCGCCCGGTCTCTGCTCACCACCGTCGCCAAGAAGGCGCCCGTCCTGCTGATCGTGGACGACGTGCAGTGGGTCGACCGGTCCAGCGCCGTCGCGCTCGGCTTCATCGCCCGGCGGGTGGCGAGGTCACCGGTCGGCGTGATCGCCGCCTTCCGGACCGGCACCGAGAGCTTCCTCGACCGTCGTGGCCTCACCGAGGTCACCGTCGAGCCGCTGAGTACCGAAGCCTCCGCCAGGCTGGTGGACTCGCACTTCCCCACCATGACGTCGCCCACCCGGCGACGCCTGCTCGACCTCGCCCGGGGCAATCCGCTGGCCCTGGTCGAGCTACCGGCCACCCTGGCCGGCGCGGCACATCCCTCGGCCTTCGCCGACGTCGTACCGCTCAGCGACCGGCTTCAGGCCGGCTTCGCCAACCGCATCGCCGGTCTGCCCGAGCCCAGCCGGCTGCTGCTGTTGCTCGCCACGTTCGAGGGCAGCGGCGACGTCCGCACCCTGCGCGGCATGACCGACCTGACCCATCTGGCACCGGCCGAACGACACCAGTTGGTACGGGTCGACGACGCGACCGGGCGCATCACCTTCCGGCATCCCCTCATCCAGTCGGCGATCGTGGCGTCCTCCACGCACGAGGAGCGGTGCCGGGCTCACCTGGCCATCGCCGAGGCGTTGCCGGACGATCCGGAACGTCGGAGCTGGCATCTGGCCGCCGCCACCGCCGGTCCGGACGAGGCGGTGGCGGCAGAACTGGAGCAGGCATCCCATCGCGTCATGCAGCGGGGCGACTCGCTGGCTGCCATCGCCGCCCTGATGCGTGCGGCCGAACTGAGCGCCACTCCGCAGAGCACCGCACGGCGACTGGCGCAGGCGGCGTACATCGGTGCGGAGGCCGGCGGTTCCGGCGATGCGACCACCCTGCTCGCCCGGTCGCGGGAGATGAGCGTCGGCTCGGCCGGTGCGCTGCACGCCGCCGGCGCTGCGGCCCTGCTGATGATCAATGGTGACGGCGACGTGCACACCGCACACCGTCTGCTCGCCGGCGCGATCGAGACGGGCGAGCACGGCTGGCGCGCGGACGATCCGGCGCTCGACGAGGCCATGCACACGCTGCTGTTGCTGTCCTGGTATGCCGGCAGTCCCGACCACTGGGCCGTCTTCCATCGACTTCTCGGGATGTTCACGCCGGGTCCGGGCGACCTCCTCTCGGTGATGAGCAGGACCTTCCCCGATCCGGTGCGCACCGGTGCCGCGGCGGTGGCAGACCTGGAGGCGCTGATCGCGTCGTTGCCCGAGGAGGAGGATCTGACCCGGGCCATGCGGATCGGCACCGCCTCGGTCTATCTGGACCGGTTGGGCGAGAACCGCGAGTACTCGTGGCGACTCGTGCGGCAGGGACGCGAAGGCGGGGCACCACGGCGGCAGTTGGCCGCGATGATGCACCTCTGTCTGGACGGGTTCCTCACCGGCCGGTGGGACGAGACCGAGGAGTTGGCCGTCGAGGCGCAGCAGGTCTGCGGTGACAGCGGTCTGGGGTTCCTGAAGTGGTACTTCCTGTACAACCGCGCGATCGTCGCGGCCGGTCGGGGCCGGTCCGGCGAGGCTTTCGAGCTGGCCGACGAGATCACCCACTGGGCGCTACCGCGCGGGGTGGCGGGAGCGGCTGCCATCGCCCATCACCCGCGTGCGCTGGCCGCCGCCGCACAGGGCGACTTCGAGTCCGCGTACCGGCACGCCGCCGCTTCCAGTCCTCCCGGTGTCCTCGCCCCGTACGTGCCGAACTGCACGTACGTGATGTTCGACCTGGTGGAGGCCGCCGTCCGGACCGGGCGTACCGCCGAGGCCCGGGCGCACGCCAAGGCCATGCGCGAGGCGGACGTGGCCGCCCTGTCGACCCGCATGCGGCTGCTGCAGCACGGCGTCGACGCGCTCGTGAGCGACGGCGACGACGCCGCCGCCCGGCTCGCGCAGACCCTGGACGAACCGGCGTCCGAGCGCTGGCTGTACGAGGCGTCGCGGATCCGGCTCGCCTACGCCGAGAAGCTGCGTCGTCATCGGGATCCGTCGGCAGCCCGTCCTCATCTCCTCGCGGCCCGCGACGGTTTCGCCGCGATGGGCGCCGAGCCGTGGCTGGCCCGTACCGCAGCCGAGCTGCGCGCCACCGGCTACCGACCGGTCGTCGCCGAGGAACCGGCCACCGGTCTCGGCGGTCTGACCAGTCAGGAGCTGGAGATCGCCGGACTGGCCGCCAGCGGCCTCACCAACAAGCAGATCGCCGAGCGCCTCTATATCTCCCACCGCACGGTCGGCGCCCATCTCTATCGCATCTTCCCGAAGCTCGGCGTGTCGGCGCGTGCCGGACTGCGTGACGCCCTTTCAGCGCAGTTTCCGAAATAGTGGAATGGTCACCTGAGTGGCAGTAAAGTAGAAATTAAGAGGTACCTCGTACGCTTTCCCCGACACGCTGGAACTGGACGGGGAATTCGATGTCGACAGTCACCGCCACCGAGGATCTCATGCGGGACCTGCACCGCGACAACGGTGGCGCGCTGCTGCACTACCTGCGGAGGCTGACCCCACCGGGGTCCCTCTGCACCGCCGAGGACCTGCTGCAGGAGACGATGCTCCGGGCCTGGCGCAGTCTGGACCAGATGCCGCCGGGCCCGGAGCCGCAACGGCGCTGGCTGTTCACCGTCGCGCGGCGTCTCGCGATCGACGCGTACCGCAGACGGCAGAGACGGCCCGTCGAGGTCGGCATCGTCGAGGCGGACCTCGCGCACTCGGTCAACGCGGCGGAGACGGCGATCGCGTCACTCACGCTGCGACGCGCCGTCGGCGAACTCGGCGCCACCCACCGGTCCGTCCTGGTGGAACTGTACGTGCATGGCCATTCCGTCGACGAGGCCGCCGCCGCGCTCGGCATTCCCGCCGGTACGGTCAAATCGCGCGCCCATTATGCGGTACGACATCTGCGCGATTCGCTGATGAACACCTGAGGGTCGTTCACCGCCGGGAGGGGCTGATTCCTTCCAGGGCGAGTCGCACCAACCGCTCCGCCTCGGTCGCGCTTGTGGATTCCGCTGCCAGTGCGATCGCCTTGACGAGGGTCACCAGGTCGATCATCTCGACGTCCGCGCGCACGGTCCCCTCCTCGGCGGCGCGACGCCGCAGCGGTTCGCCGGCCGCCACGAGCATCGCGGAGCAGGACTCGCTCTCCTGTGGTGCCCTGAGCAGGGAGGTGACCAGGCCGCGGGTGGTCGTGCTGTAGACCGCCAGCTCGCACAGCCAGGTCGTCAGCGCCTCGCGGGCGTCCGGCCCGGTCGACAGGTCGCCGGCGCGGGCACAAAGCGCCTCGACGCGGTCGTGGAAGACCGCCTCCAGCAGCGCCCAGCGGGACGGGAAGTGCCGGTGCAGGGTCGCCGAGCCCACGCCGGCGGCTCGGGCGATCTCCTCCAGCGACGCGTACGCGCCGTCCCGGGCAACCGCCTCGCTGGCCGCCGTGACGATCAGCGCGCGGTTGCGTTGTGCGTCAGCTCTCATCGCCTGCCGTTTGGATAAGTGGGGTGTGCCCCCATATCGTAGCCGACATGAAGTGGGGTGCCACCCCACTTGTTCCGAGGAGGAGACATGGCCGTCCTTGTCATCGGTGCCACCGGCAAGCAGGGCGGCGCCACCGCCCGGGCCCTGCTCGACCGGGGCGTCGCGGTACGCGCCCTGGTCCGCGACACCACCGCCGCCACCGCACTCGCCCTCCGCGAACGCGGCGCCGAACTGGTCCGGGGCGACCTGGACGACCCCGCCTCGCTCCTCGCCGCAGCACGCGGAGTGGACGGCGTCTTCTCCATCCCCTTCCCGGATCTCACCGATCTGCAGGGCGATGCCGAACTGCGCCGGGGACGGCACCTCGTCGAGGCCGCACGCAGGGCGGGGGTGCCGCAGTTCGTCCACAGCAGTGTCGCCGGTGCCGGTGACTTCCACCGCAACCAGCCGGGCTGGGCCGAGGGCCGCTGGGACCGGCACTACTGGGAGAGCAAGGCGGAGATCGACGAACTGGTCCGCACCGGCGGGTTCGCCCGCTGGACCGTCCTCAAGCCCGCGACCTTCATGGAGAACCTGCTGGAGAAGTCCTTCCTGTTCGGCGACTGGTCCAGCGGCACCATCGTCACCGGCTTCGCCGAGGACACCCGCATCGCCTGGATCGCCGTCGACGACATCGGTGCCGCCGCAGCGACCGCCTTCACCGGACCGGGCACGCTCGACGGCAAGGAGGTGGAACTCGCCGGCGACATGCGCACCATGACCGAGGTCGCCGCGATCCTCAGCGAGGTGACCGGCCGGACCGTCACCGCGCCGGTCCTCACCCCGCAGGAGGCGGTGACGCGCGGCCTGCCACCATTCATGATCAGGACTGTCGAGCAGATCAACGAGAACGGCACCCCCGCCCGACCGGAGATCGCCCAGGCACTCGGCCTGCCCACCACCGACTTCCGCACCTGGGCCCGTCGCACCTTCGCCTGACCGCTCGGGTGCCGGGCCGGCTGCGGGACGGCCGGCCCGGCAAGCCCGACGAGGTCGCCCACCCGGTCGAGGTCAGGACCGCCGTCGGGCCACCGCCTGGATCTCGATGAGCAGGTACGGGTGGGGCAGCTGGTGCACGGCGACGGTGGTGCGGGTGGGGCCGTTCTCGTCGAAGTACTCGGCGTAGACCTCGTTGTAGCCGCCGAAGTCGTTCATGCTCACCAGGTAGGTGGTGAGCTGGACGAGGTCGTCGAGGTCGGCCCCGACGGAGTGCAGGATGTCGCGGATGTTGTCGATGACGGCGCGGGTCTGCGCGCGGATGTCGAGGTCCGTGACGCCCATCGGGTCCGCCGCGGCACCGACGATCGTGTTGTCCGGCCGGCGGCTGGACGTACCCGAGACGAAGATCAGGTCACCGGCGACCTTGACGTGCGGGAACCGGCCGCGCGGCGTGGCCTTGCCGGGCACCACACCGTCGTGTCGTGCGCCGTTCTCTCCGGGCGGGGTCACGACGCGACCCGCAGGGACGCGGTGCCGAGCGTGTCGACGGTGACCCGGACGTGTGATCCGGCCCGCAGCGGCACGGCGGCGGTGGCCGCGCCGGCGAGCAGGACCGCACCGTCGGCCAGGTCCACGCCGCTGGCGGCGGCGAGCCGGACCGCCTCGGCGAGTGCCCGGCGGGGATCGCCGAGGATCGCGGCGGTGGATCCGATCTGGACGGGTCGCCCGTCGACCTCCATCAGCACACCGAGGTTGTCGATCCCGTCCGGCACCGGCTGCCAGGCGCCGAGGACGAAACCGCTGGCCGAGGTGTTGTCGGCGATGACCTCGGGCAGGGTGAAGCGGAAGTCGACGTACCGGGAGTCGATGACCTCGAGGGCCGGCGCGACCGCCGTGATCGCGCCGCCGTGGACGAGGAAGGCGACCTCCGGCTCGACCTTGGGGTGGAGGTGCGCGGAGAGCCGGAGCGTGCCGCCGTCGGGGATGCGCATGGCGTCGGTGAGCCGGCCCCAGATGACCTCGTCGACGCCCATCTGTGCCATCTTGGCCCGGCTGGTCAGCCCGAGCTTCAGGCCGACGGGACGTTCGCCGCGCGAGAGGCGGTGGGCGACCACGGCCTGCTGCACCCGGTAGGCGGTGGGTACGTCCAGCTCGGCGTCGGTGCCGATCTGCGGGATCGCGGTACGGCTGGTCGCCGCGTCGTCGAGGCGTCGGGCGAGGTGGTCGGTGGTGCTCATCGGCTTCCTCCGGTCGCGGTGGTCCGGTCGGTGGCGGCGACCAGGTCGAGGGCGACGTCGACGATCATGTCTTCCTGTCCGCCGACCATGCGGCGGCGACCCAACTCGACGAGGATCGAGCGGACGTCGATCCCGTAGCGCTGCGAGGCCCGCTCGGCATGGCGCAGGAAGCTGGAGTAGACCCCCGCGTAGCCGAGGCTCAGCGTCTCCCGGTCGACGCGGACCGGCCGGTCCTGCACCGGCCGGACCAGGTCGTCGGCGGCGTCCATCAGTGCGAACACGTCGCAGCCGTGGTCCCAGCCGTGGAGTTCGGCGACGGCCGCGAACACCTCCAGGGGTGCGTTGCCGGCGCCGGCGCCGTGCCCGGCCAGGGAGGCGTCGATCCGGGTGGTGCCGTGCTCCACGGCGGCGACGCTGTTGGCCACGCCGAGGGAGAGGTTGTGGTGCGCGTGGATGCCGATCTGCGTGGCCGGATCGAGGACCTGGCGGTACGCGTCGACGCGCTCGGCGACGTCGCGGGTCAGCAGCCGGCCGCCGGAGTCGGTGACGTAGACGCAGTGCGCGCCGTAGGACTCCATCAGCTTCGCCTGGGTCGCCAGCGCCACCGGGTCGTTCATGTGCGCCATCATCAGGAACCCGGACACGTCCATGCCGTTGTCGCGCGCCCATCCGATGTGCTGCGCCGAGATGTCCGCCTCGGTGCAGTGCGTGGCGATCCGTACGCTGGTCACGCCCAGGTCGCGGGCGGCCTTCAGGTCGGCGATGGTGCCGATGCCGGGCAGCAGGAGGGTGGTCAGTCTCGCGGTGGTGACCGCCTCGGCCGCCGCGGCGATCCAGTCCGCGTCGGATGCGGCGCCGTGCCCGTAGTTGACGCTGGAGCCGGCCAGGCCGTCGCCGTGGGCGACCTCGATCGCCGCGACCCCGGCCGCGTCGAGGGCGGCGGCGATCGTGCGGACCTGGTCGACGGTGAACTGGTGCCGGACGGCGTGCATGCCGTCGCGCAGTGTCACGTCCTGCAGATAGAGCCGGGTCATGCCGGCACCTTCCGATCGGTGCGGAATGCGACCATCCGTTCCGCCGTGCGCAGTGCGGCGGAGGTCATGATGTCGAGGTTGCCGGCGTACGCGGGCAGGTAGTGCCCGGCACCGGACACCTCCAGGAACACCGACACCTGTACGCCGGTGAACCGGGTGCCCAGCGCGGGCACGTACGTGTCGACGTGGTCGAACTGCACGCGTTGTTTCAGCCGGTAGCCGGGCACGTATCCGGCGACGGTGGCGACCATGGTCTCGATCGACGCGGTGACGGCGTCCCGGTCGACGTCCCGGTCGGGGCAGAGGCAGTAGACGGTGTCGCGCATCATCATCGGTGGTTCCGCCGGGTTCAACACGATGATCGCCTTGCCACGGCGGGCGCCGCCGACGACCTCGATCGCCCGCGCCGTCGTCTCGGTGAACTCGTCGATGTTGGCCCGGGTGCCGGGGCCCGCCGACCGGGAGGCGATCGACGCGACGATCTCCGCGTAGTGCACGGGTGTCACCTGGCCGACGGCGGCGACGACGGGGACGGTCGCCTGCCCGCCGCAGGTCACCATGTTCACGTTGGGCTCGTCGAGGTGCTCGCCGAGGTTGACCGGCGGCACCACGTACGGGCCGACGGCGGCCGGGGTCAGGTCCACCACCAGCCGGCCGTGCTCGCGCAGCAGTGCGGCGTGGCGGCGGTGCGATCCGGCAGACGTGGCGTCGAACACGACGCCGACGTCGGCGAACTCCGGCATCGTCAGCAGCCCGTCGATCCCGTCGGCGGTGGTGGCCACGCCGAGCCGGCGGGCTCTGGCGAGGCCGTCGGAGGCCGGGTCGACGCCGACCATCGCCGTCATCCGCAGCGACTCCGACAGGCGGAGAACCTTGATCATCAGGTCGGTGCCGATGTTCCCCGGCCCGATCACGGCCACCCCGGTCATGCCGCCTCCCCCGGGCTGAAGCAGGCCCGGACCGAGCCCAGGCCGGAGATCCGCGCCTCGTACGTCGCCCCGGCGGTGACCGGCACCATCGGTCCGAGTGCGCCGGACAGCACGATGTCACCGGCGGTCAGCGGCGCACCCGTGCCGGCCAGGGTCTGCGCGAGCCAGGCCACCGCGTGCACGGGATTGCCGAGACAGGCGGCGCCCGCCCCGACCGAGACCGGTTCACCGGCGTGTTCGAGGACCATCCCGGCCAGTCGGAGGTCGACGTCCGCCAGCGTGCGGGGCTGGTTGCCGAGCACGAACAGGCCGGAGGAGGCGTTGTCGGCGACGGTGTCCACGATGGAGATGTCCCAGCCGGTGATCCGGGAGTCGACGATCTCGATCGCGGGCAGGACATGGTCGGTGGCCCGGATCACGTCGGCGGGTGTCACCTGCGTGAACGGCAGGTCGGCGCCGAGCACGAAGGCGACCTCGGCCTCCACCCGGGGTTGCAGCAGCCGACCGACGTCGATCTCGGTGCCGTCCGGGACCGCCATGTCGGCGAAGAGCACCCCGAAGTCGGGCTGATAGACGCCGAAGGCCTGCTGGACGGCGGAGGACGTCAGGCCGATCTTCGCGCCGACCCGGCGGCGACCCGCCGCCTCCCACTCGGCGACCTGTGCCTGCTGCACCTGGTATGCGGCGTCGACGTCGCCGACCGGGATCAGGTCGCCGCGCAGCGGCGCGACGGGGGTACGCGTCTCGTAGGCGGTCCGCAGCAGTCGGGCGGACCGGGCGACATCACTCATGACAGATCCACACAGACGTTTGTCAGTTCGGAGTAGAAGTTCAGGGAGTGGGTGCCGCCCTCACGGCCGACACCGGAGGCCTTCGCCCCGCCGAACGGGGTGCGCAGGTCCCGAAGGAACCACGTGTTGACCCAGACGATGCCGGTCTCCAGGCGCGTGCCGGCCCGGTGGGCGCGGCCCACGTCGCGGGTCCAGACGGTGGCGGCCAGGCCGTAGTCGCTGTCGTTGGCCAGGTCGAACGCCTCGTCCTCGTCGTCGAACGGCGCCACGTGGCAGACCGGGCCGAAGACCTCCTCCCGGTTGACGCGGGCGTCGGGCCCCAGGCCGGTCAGGACGGTGGGACGGACGTAGGCGCCGCCGTCGCGGGCGTCGGCGAAGGTCGGAATGTCACCGCCGGCGAGCACCGTGGCGCCCTCGGTCCGGGCCAGGTCGTAGTAGCCGAGCACCTTGTCCTGGTGGGCGTGGGAGATCAGCGGCATGTTCGCCGTCGCCTCGTCGGCGGGCCAGCCGAAGGTCAGCTCGTCGGCGCGGGCGGCGAGCCGGCTCACGAACTCGTCGAACACCGGTCGCTGCACGAGCAGTCGTTCGGTGCAGAGACACACCTGGCCGCCGTTGGTGAACGAGGAGCGCACCGAGCCCTCGATCGCGGCGTCGAGGTCGGCGTCGGCGAAGACCAGGCCGGCGTTCTTGCCGCCCAGTTCGAAGGAGACCGCCTTCACGCCGTCGGCCGCCGCCCGCATGATCGTCTGGCCGGTGGCCGACTCGCCGGTGAAGGTGATCGCGTCGACGTCCGGATGCTGGGTCAGGAACTCCCCCGCCGAGTCGGGTCCGAAGCCGTGCACGACGTTGAAGACACCGTCGGGCACTCCGGCCGCCGCCATCACCTCGGCCAGCAGTGTCGCCGACGACGGCGTCTCCTCGGAGGGTTTGACCACCACGGTGTTGCCGCAGGCGAGGGCCGGGGCCACCTTCCAGGTCAGCAGCAGCAGCGGCAGGTTCCAGGGCACGATGACCGCGACCACACCGACCGGTTTGCGTACGGCGTAGTTCAGGGCGCGTCCGCCGGTGGGGGTCGGGGTCGTGAAGGACTCCGTCGGGGTGGTCGACACGATCTCGGCGAACGCGCGGAAGTTCGCCGCGCCACGGGGGATGTCGAGGGTGCGGGCCTGCGAGATGGACTTGCCGGTGTCACCGACCTCCGCCGCCACCAGGTCGTCGAAGCGGCGTTCCAGCTCGTCGGCGACCCGGTAGAGGACCGCGGCCCGCTCCCGCTCCCCCATCCGGCCCCAGGGCCCCCGTAGCGCCGAGCGGGCGGCGGCCACCGCGGCGTCCACCGTGGACCGGTCGGCCTCGGCGACGTAGCGGATGGTCTCGCCGGTCACCGGGGAGACCTTGGCGAAGCGCGTGCCGGAGGTGTCGAATACGCCGTCGACGAAGTTCGGCAGGACGGTCGGCTCGCCGGCCGGTCGGCCGGCGAGCAGACTCGGGGACCAGAGCCCGTCGGTCATCACAGGCGTGCCTTTCGGTCAGGACGTGGTGGGCGCGGGGTCGGGGGCTTCGGCGGTGCCGGGATCGGCCACCAGGGCGACCACGGCGGCGTCGACGGTGGACTCGCCGGTCACCGAGGCGGCTGCCTCGTCGGTGACGACCAGCACGGTGGTGCCGACGCCGACGTTGAGCGGGTCGACGGCGACCAGCTCGGAGCCGTCGGGCCGGACCCGGACCAGGACGAGGCGTCGGCCCTGGAGCGAGGGCAGGATGCGGTCCGCCCACACCTTGCCGACGACCTCGCCGAGCACCATCAGGCTTCCCCGCGCAGGCTGGCCATGACCTCGCGGATCCGGGCCGTCTCGGGGTTGTCGAGCAGCGCCGCCGTGGTCGGGTGCGGTTTGGGGTAGACCTGCGAGCTGCGCAGGTCGCCGTGGGCGCGGATGGCGGCCTCGCCGGCGGCGACCGCCTGCCGCACGGCGGCGAGGGTGCCGCGTACGGCGACGGCGAGGTAGCCGCTGGTGACTCGTTCGACGCCGACGCAGCGGACGTCGGCGGTCTTGATCATGGCTTCGATGCCCGCGGAGAGGGCGACGACGCCGCGGGTCTCGACGATGCCGATGGCGATGTCGGAGGACATGTCTGGGTCTCCTTACCGGCTGTCAGTTGCCGACGAGTTGGGGGTCGGCCGCCAGCGCGCTGACGGCGTCGCAGGGGCTGGCGAAGACGATCGAGCGCACCGAGCGGCTCTTGGCCCGGGCGGTCTCCTCGCCGATGTCGACGGCCTCCTCGACGGTGGCGAGGTCACCGCGGACGGCGACGGCGATGATGCCGCCGCCGAGCCGGACGACCTTGGTGACCTCGACCTCGGTGGCCTTCACCATCGCGTCGACGGCGTCGAAGATGGGGGTGAAGCCTTCGGCTTCGACGAAGCCCACGGCTGTGTTCCGCATGCTCTCTCCTCTAGTGGTGGTCTGGCAGGTTCCAGGACAGGACGGCGCCGCCGGTGCCCCAGATGGGGCCGTAGGAGTGCAGGTGTGCCGGGCCGGTGCTCGCCCCGGCGCCGGCGGCGAAGGCCAGGGCCCGGAACTGGCTGTCGGCCTGGGCCTGCCGGGCGAACTCCTCGCGTACGGTGAGGGCTTCGTCGATCTTGCCGGCGGTGAGCAGGTCGAGGATCCGGGTGTTCCACTGCTCGTGGGCGGGTGCGCCGATGCGGTCCTGGTCGGGTTCGATCCACTCCTGGATGAGCCCGGAGGACATCCCGGTCACCACGACGACGGCGGCGCGCAGTCCGGCGTCGCGGGCGGCGGTGGCGCCGGCGCGTCCGACGGTGGCGAGGGTGTCGGCGTCGGCGTAGAGGTTGCAGGAGACCTGTGCCCAGCGCAGTTTCCGCTCGGGGTCGAGCAGTGCGGAGGTGACGATGGTGCCGGTGTCGATCGGGAATCCGTCGTAGCGGGTCCGTCGGGCCTGGAGTCCGTCGGACTGGACCCGGGCGGCCCAGCGTTCGGTGAAGTCGACGTCGAAACGGAGGTCGTAGTCGAGCAGGCCGTAGTCGTAGGCGTACCAGTTCTCGTCGACGTGCTGACCGCGCGGGTTGGGGTCGCACTGGAACTGGTGGCCCAGGACGGTGAACCACTGGGTGGAGAGCAGCAGCACCACGTCGGGTTCGAGTCGGCGTAGCCGGGCGCCCACGTCGCGGGCGGCGTCGGCCAGTGCCGACCAGCTCGGTGCGGCGTGTCCGGCGAGCAGGTGCGGCATGCCGGGCAGCAGTGCGCCGGCGACGATTCCGGTGCGGTCAGCCATGGTGGTTCCCCTCGGGCACCCACTCGACGACCGCGTTGCCGGTGCCGATGATCGTGCCGTAGCCGAGTACGTCGCCGGCGACCTTGGGCCAGCCCATCGCGGCGAGCATCCAGGTGAGGCTGCCGGCCTTCGTCTCGCTGGCGGTGGCCTCGATGTGTTCGGGGATGAGTTCGCGCAGCGGTGCGGTCGGACCGCGTCGGATCGCTTCGAGCAGTTTCATGTCCCACCGGTACTGGTGGTTGTTGTAGGGGTGTTCCCGTTCCATGTCCTCGGGCAGTTCCGGTTCCTCGTGCCAGTGCAGGTGCGACAGCGAATTGGAGGCGAGCAGGACGGCGCGACGGCCGGTGGCTTCGACGGCCCGTCGGGTGGCTTCGCCGAGGACCTCCATCTCCTCCAGGGAGGCGTCGGAGTAGAAGTACGGGTTGTTGTTGGCCGAGAGGGAGACCACGGGGATGTCCCAGGCCGGGTTCGCGAGGTGCAGGGCGCCGATGGTGGCGTAGTCGACGCGGACGCGGGGGTCGTGCAGGGTGCGGGTGACCAGGCCGAGTCCGTTGGCCTCCTCGGCGATGGCCTCGCCGAGTTCGACGTCGGTGCGGAAGTCGTAGTGGTAGCGGAACAGGTGCGGGAAGATCGGTTCGACGGAGGTGCCGCGCGGGTTGGGCACGCAGTTGACGTGGTGACCGACCATGGTGATCCAGTGCGGGGCGTGCACGATGAGCACGTCGGGTTTGTGGACCTCGCGGATGCGTGTGCGCAGGCGCTCGTACGCCCAGCGCAGCGTCTCCCAGCCGCCGGTGGAGCGTGGTTCGTTCTGTGGCGGGTTCTCGGCGTAGATCAGGTGGGGCGGGTGCGGGCTGAGGCAGCCGGCGACGATGCCGCACCGTCGTGCCGTGGTGGTCGGTGACGGGGTGCGTGGGGCGGTGGTGGCACCGCCACGGGCCGGTGTGACCGGCACCCGGAAGACCTTGCTCATGAGCGTCCTTCCCCGCGTAGTACCCGCACGTGGGAGCGGTCGTGTGGGGCGGTGCCGAGGATCTGCAGCCCGTCGTCGTCGAGGGCGAGTTCGTCGGCGGCCAGTGCGGTGTCGTGTCGGATCCAGGCCCGCAGCGGCGCGGGATGTCCGCCGTGGACCTCGACGAGGGTGTCCTCGGCCAGGCCGCTGTCGGGGGCGACGTAGGCCAGGCGTCGCTGGCCGCGCTGGCCGGTGTAGGCCGGCTGGGTGGTGACGATGGTCCGCAGCCAGCGTCGCTGGTCGCGGAGCCGTTCCCGGGTGGCGGCGGTCGCGGTGGGGTCGACCCGGCCGTCGGCGTCGAGTTCGACGCCGTAGCGCTGTCGTGCTTCGGCCGCGGTCAGGTACTCCTGGGTGACGTCGTCGGCGACGTGCTCGGGCAGCCGGTCCAGCGGGTCGCCCCAGCCTCCGCCGCCGGCGGACTCCATGACCAGCAGGTCTCCGGTGCGCATCGGGAAACCGGCGACCTTGCCGGGGGTGGCGAAGTCGACGCGTTCGCCGTCGCCCCGCCGGATGTGGGTCACGGTGGGCGCGCCGGGGCCGCCGTGCCGCAGGCCGTAGGGCGGGACGGTGGTGCGGTCGGTCTGCACCGAGTACGCGCCGCCGCTGGCCAGCAGGCGGGTCTCGCGGCGGCTGCCGAGTCCGCCTCGGCGTGCGCCGTCGCCGCTGGAGCCGGTGCGCAGTTCGCAGGCCTCGACGAGGATCGGGATCTCGGTCTCCAGTCGTTCGACGGACTGGATGGTGGAGATGTCGCCGAGGTCGACGGGGTTCATGGCGCTGGGCCCGTCGGATTCGAGGAATCCGCCGTTGCCGCCGGCCGGGTAGTCGTAGTAGAGGTAGGGCCGGCCGGTGTGTTCGTCGACGCCACCGATGAGGTTCTGGAAGGTGGTGCCGAACTGGTCGGCGGCGATGAGGTCGGGTGCCACCTGGCTCAGTGCGGCCATCACGGCCGAGATGACGCGTTTGCGGACCTCGCTGTGGGCGTTTGCCGGGGCCGGGTAGCTGACGTGCACGACGGTGCCGGGTTCGGTGTGCACCCGCAGGGGCCGGAAGGCGCCGTGGTTGACCAGGCCGCCGGGGTCCAGGGCGGACTTGACGGCGATGAAGACACCGGCGACGGTCATCGCCCGCGAGGAGTTGACCACGGCGGCGACCTGGGTCGACGAGCCGCGGAAGTCGGCCTCGATCTCGTCGCCGTCGATGGTGAGCGCGCAGCGCACGATGGCGGCGTCGTAGTGTCCGTCGGTGTAGAGGTCGAGGTAGTCCTCGTAGCGGTAGGTGCCGTCGGGCAGCGCCTGGATCATGGTGCGCAGGCGGTGCTCGGTGCGGTCCATGTTGGCGGCGACGGATTCGAGGATCAGGTCGGTGCCGTGCCGGGCGACGAGTTCGCGCAGGCGCCGTTCGGCGGTGTGGCAGGCGGCGATGCTGGATTCCAGGTCGCCCCGGCGTTCCTCGGCCATCCGGACGTTGGCGAAGACGATGTCGAACGCGGCCCGGTTGGGTCGCCCCTGCTCGATGAGCTTGATCGGGGGGATCCGCAGCCCCTCCTGGAGGATCTCGGTGGCCTGGCCGGAGACGCTGCCCGGGGTCATGCCGCCGATGTCGGCCCAGTGCATGCGGACGCACGGGAAGAGGAAGAGCTGGTCGTCGACGAAGACCGGGCTGATCAGGGTGACGTCGTTGAGGTGGCTGCCACCGCGATAGGGGTCGTTGACGATGTAGAGGTCACCGGGGCGCATCTCGTCGGCGAAGTCGGCGAAGATCTCGGCGACCGAGGCCGGCATGGCGATGACGTGGCCGGGCATGTCCCGGCCCTGGGCGACCATCTGTCCCTCGGGGTCGAACAGGGCGCAGGAGAAGTCCTGCGCGTCGGCGATCACCGGCGAGTGCGCGGTACGGAAGATCGTTTGTCGCATCTCCCGGACGATCGAGATGAGACCTTCGGTGACGACTTCCAGGTCGATCGGGTTCACAGTCATGCGGATGCCTCACTGGTTCCGGCTCGATCCCGGTGGTGGGAGAACGGACCATCTGGGATGGGCCACCGTGGGTGGGCCATCTCGTCGGGTGGACCATAACGCACTGGACCATATTGTGGTCCTAGGGTTATATTATGAAACCTAGCAACCGAGAAGGTGGGAAGCAAGATGTCGTACGCCACTGAGACCAGCCCGGACGACGCGCCGACGCCCCGCGAGTCCGGCACACAGGCACTCGACCGCGCCCTCAGCGTGCTGCTCGCCTTCCGTGGCAACGACGCCGAACGCAAGGTCAGCGACGTCAGCCGCGAGCTCGGCCTACACAAGTCGACCGCCAGCCGGCTGTTCCGGGCGCTGGCCGACGCCGGTTTCCTGCACCGCAACGAGGACAACGGCAACTACCGGCTCGGGGTCACCGTCTTCGAACTCGGCGCGCGCTACCTCGCCGGCCTGGACCTGCACACCCTCGCCCGTCCCCTGGTGCACCGGCTGGCCGAGGAGGAGGGCGAGAGCGTCAACCTGTCGGTCCTGGAGGACCTCGACGCGATCTCCATCCACGTCGTGCAGGGCACCCGCAACCTGCAGCTCGTCTCCCGGCTGGGCCGGCGCATCCCGCTGTGGTGCAGCGCCGCCGGCAAGGCCCTGCTGATCGACCAGGACGACGCCGCGCTGCGCGCGACGCTGGCCGACGCACCCTTCACCGCGCTGACCGCGAACACGATCACCGACCTGGACACGTTCGTGTCCCGGATGGCGACCGTCCGCGAGCAGGGCTGGGCGCTCAACGACCAGGAGAGCGAGGAGGGACTGCGGGTCGTGGCCGCGCCGGTGCGCGACCGCCACGGCCGGGTCACCGGCGCGATCAGCGTCTCCGGCCCGATCTTCCGCCTCGACGAGGCCCGGGTGACGCAGCTGGCCGCGGCGGCCCGCCGCACCGCCGACGAGCTGTCCCGGCAACTCGGGTACGGCTTCGGCGACGTGTGGGGCGACTGACCCGGTCAAAACTTCTCCTGCACGACGTCGGGGCGGACCCGCACGTGGAGCAGGGCCGGTCCGGCCAACGGCAGCACCTCGTCGAAGGCCGCCCGGGCACCCGCCTCGTCGGTGACCGTCCACGCCGGCACCCCGAGCGCGCGGGCCACGGCGGCGAGGTCCCGCTCGGGGAAGCGGGCCAACTGCGGGTCGACCCCGCGCGGGGCGAGTTTGCGGACCTCCGCGCCGTACGCGGCGTCGTCGAGGAGCACCAGCAGCACCGGTGCGCCGACCCGGGCCAGGGTGTCCAGCTCACCGAGACCGGTGAGCAGGCTGCCGTCGCCCTCGAAGGCGACCACCGGCCGCTCAGGACGGCCCACGGCGGCGCCCACCGCGAACGGCAGTCCGACGCCGATGCTGCCGAACTCCCACGGCGCGAGGAAGGACCGGTCGGTGGCGGCCGAGTCCAGCAGCAGGTTGGGCCAACCGCCGAAGTGACCGACGCCCACCACCGTGGTCCGCTCGCGCGGCAGGCGTTCGGCGCAGATCCGGATGAACGCCCGGGGATCGATCCGGCCCGGCCGGGACTCGATGTCCAGGCCCGCGAACGGATCGGCGGCCGCCAGGTCGGCGGCCAGGTCCGTGCTGCGCCAACGCGGTCGGTGCACCGGTGTCAGCGCCGCCGACACCGCCTCCGCCGTCTCCCCCGCGTCGCCCAGCACCCCGGCCGACACCGGCCAGCGGGCGCCGATCGCGGCCGGGTCGACGTCCACCGCGACCAGCACCGCGTCCGGGAAGAGCGCACCGTGGTCGGCGGTCCACCGGTTGAGCCCGGCACCGAACGTGACCACCAGGTCCGCCCCGGCCAGGGTCCGCCGGGTCAGCGGCCGGGACAGCCCGCCGGCCACCCCGAGGTCGTACGGGTGCCCCCGGAACAGACCGGCGGCCATCAGCGTGGTGGCGAGCAGGGCTCCGCTGCGGTCGGCGAGGTCCCGGATCGCGGCCGCCGCCGGTTCGGCGCCCCGGCCGGCGAGCAGCACCGGGCGGTGCGCCGTGCGGAGCCGGTGGGCGAGCGCGTCGACGTCGGCGGGGTCCGGTGCGAGTGGTCGTGGCGCGCGGGGCACCATCGGCGCCGGGACCGGCGGGTGCTGCGGGACCTGCGCGTCGGCCAGGTCGATCGGCACGTTCAGCACCACCGGGCCGGTCAGCTCGCGGGCGGCCCGGAACGCCAGCCCGACGTCGCGCATCGCGGTGCCGGCGGTGTGCACCGGGACGAACGTGCCCGCCGTTGCCAGCGCGTACGGCTGCTGGTCGAAGTGCTGCACGTGCAGCGGGTCGCCGGGCGGAGTGTCGCCGGCGATCAGGACCAGCGGGGTGCGGGCCTGCCGCGCGATGGTCAGCGCCGCCCCGGCGACCGCCAGTCCCGGCCCCTGGGTGACGGTGGCGACGCCGCAGCGGCCGGTGGTGCGGGCGTACCCGTCGGCCATCATCACCGCGGCGTTCTCGTTGCGGGCCGCGACGAACCGGACGCCGTGCCGCTCGACCAGGTCGGCGACCAGATACATGTTGGCGTCGCCGAGCAGACCGAAGACGGTGTCGACGCCGTGCGCCACGACGGCGTCGGCGATAGCCTCGAACACCCTCACCGCGCGTCCCCGTCGAGGTAGCCGCCGGGCGGGCGCAACGCCACGCTCAGCGCGCCGAGGAAGGAGTCGTTGGCCGCCGCGTCGAAGCGGGGACCGGCCAGCCGGGCGGCACGTTTGGTCATCGTGCGGCCGACCACCGAGGTGGCCAGCAGCCGGTCGGTGATCGCGTCCACGGCGGCGGGCAGGTCGTCGGCGGCGACCACCCGGGTGACCAGGCGCAGGTCGAGCAGTTCAGCGGGTTCGACCCGCTCGCCGAGCAGCAGCCACCGCTTGGCCAGGTCGGCGCCGACGAGGTCGGCGAGGATCGCCATGCCGCTCCAGGTCAGCGGGATGCCGTAGGTCACCTCGGGGAAGGTGAAGAACGCGCTGTCCGCAGCCACCCGCAGGTCGCTGGCGAGCCCGATGACGGCGCCCGAGCCGATGGCCGGCCCGTTGAAGGCGGCGACCGTGGTCTGGTCCAGCCGGTACCAGCGTTCGACCAGGTCGGCGGTGCGCCGCTGGACGTGCATGGTGGTCTCGGGATCGAGGTCGGCCAGCTCACGCAGGTCGGTCCCGGCGCAGAACGCCGTGCCCTCGCCGGTGAGCACCACCACCTCGACGGTGCGGTCGCGTCCGAGTTCGTGCAGCACGTCCTCGAAGCGGCCGAGCATGTCGAGGTCGAAGCTGTTGCGCCGCCTCGGTCGGTGCAGGGTCACCCGGGCCAACCGGCCGGAGCGGTGCAGCAGGACGGACTGATCAGTGGTCATGGTGACTCCGAGGTTAGGAGGGCGCGGTCGACGAGCGCGGCGGCGTGGCCGACGTACGACAGCGGGTCGAGCAGCCCGGCCAGTTCCGGGCCGGGCAGGGCGGCGGCCACCTGCGGGTCGGCGCGCAGCACCTCGACGAACGGCCGGTTCTGCTCCAGGCTGTCGCGGACGATCCGCATCACCAGGTGGTGGGCCTGCTCCCGGCCGAGCGGTTCGGCGAGGCGGAGCATGATCGCCTCGGAGAGCACCAGCCCACCGGTGAGATCGAGGTTGGTGCGCATCCGGTCCGGATCGACGCCGAGGTCACCGAAGACCTCGACCAGCCGTTCCAGGGCACCGCCGATGAGGATGAAGCACTCCGGCAGCAGTTTCCACAGCGTCATGCCGACGCCCATGTCGCGGTCGTCCTGCGCCACCATGGTCTGCATCGCCAGCGGCACCTGGGCGCGCAGCGTGCCGGCCGCGGCGATCACCGCCTCGCAGCGGATCGGGTTGCGTTTGTGCGGCATGGTGCTGCTGCCGACCTGGGTGGCGCGCTGCGGTTCGTGGGCCTCGCCGACCTCGGTGCGGCCGAGGAAATAGATCTCGCGGGCCAGTTTCTCGGCGCTGGAGGCGACCAGTCCGAGGACCATCAGGCACTCGGCGAAGCGGTCCGAGGTGGCGTGCCACGGGGTGTCGGCGACGCCGAGGCCGAGTTCGTCGGCCACGGCCCGTTCCAGGGCGAACGCCTGCGGACCGTAGCCGGCCATCGTGCCGGCGGCGCCACCCATGCTGGTCACCAGCAGGCGTTCGCGCATCTGGACCAGGCGGGTACGGTGCCGTTGCAGTTCGCTCTGCCACACCGCGCAGCGCAGGCCGAACGTGGTCGGCAGCGCCTGCTGGCCGTGGGTGCGGGCGGCCATCGGGGTGGCCCGGTGTCGCAGGGCCAGCCGGCGCAGGATGCGGACCAGTTCGTCGACCTGGCGGGAGACGATGTCCAGGCCGGCCCGGGCGCGCAGCACGAACCCGGTGTCCATCACGTCCTGGGTGGTGGCGCCGAGGTGGACGTAGCGTCCGGCGTCGCCCTGGCAGGCGGCGGTCAGCGCCCGGACCAGCGGCACGAGCGGGTGCACGGTGTCGGCGGCGTCGGCGGCGAGCACCGCGGTGTCCAGCCGGTCGAGCCGGGCCGCGGCGGTGATCGCCTGGGCGGCGGCCGACGGGATGACGCCGAGGCCGGCCTGCGCACGGGCCAGGGCCGCTTCGACGTCGAGCCAGGACTGCATGAGCTGGCGGTCGTTGAAGACGCCACGCATCTCGGCGTTGCCGAAGAAGCTGGTGACGGTCAACGAGTCCAGGAAACACGAGCCGAGCTGCATCAGCGTTGCTCCTCACCGGTGAGCAGGCCGAGCGCGGCGCGCCGGTCGACCTTGCCGGACGGCAGTAACGGCAGGTCCGGCACGGTACGGATCAGCGTCGGCACCTTGTGTCGGGCCAGTCGGGCGGCGGCCGCCCCGGCGAGCCGGTCGGGGTCGGGCGTGGTGCCCGGGGCGGCGACGACGAGGGCGGCGACCTCTTCGCCCCAGCGCGGTGACGGCAGGCCGAGTACGCACACCTGCGCCACGGCCGCGTCGTCGAGCAGGGCCGCCTCCACCTCGGCCGGGCTGATGTTCTCGCCGCCTCGGATGATCAGTTCCTTGACCCGGCCGGTGAGGGTGAGGATCCGGTCGGTGTCGAGCGCGCCCAGGTCGCCGGTGCGCAGCCAGCCGTCGGTGGTGATCGCGGCCTGGGTGGCGGTCGGGTCGTCGACGTACCCGGCGGTCACCGACTCGCCACGGACCAGCAGCTCACCGGCGTGGCCGGGGGGCAGTTCGGTGCGGGTGCCGGGAGTGACGACGACGGCGTCCAGGTCCGCGACGATCCGTCCGACGGTGTCGCCGGGGCTGCCGCAGCTCGCGTCGCCGGGGTCGACGCTGATCGTCGGGCCGGCCTCGGTCTGCCCGTAGATCACGGCGATGCGGTCCAGGCCGAGTACCCGGCGGGTGCGGGCGAGCAGCGCCGGTGCGCAGGGCGCGCCGCCGAGGAAGCCGACCCGCAGCGACGACAGGTCGAAGCGGTCCGGTGCGGCCTCCACGGTGTCGGCGAGCATCGTGGCCATCGTCGGGACGGCCTGGAGCACGGTGCACCGGTGCCGGGCGATCTGGGTGAGCACCGGTTCGGTGCGGAATCGGCTCACCGACACCCACAGCGCCCCGGTGACCAGGGCTAGCACGGCGCCGCTGCTGAGCCCGGCCGCGTGGGCCAGGGGCAGCGGTGAGGCGATCCGGTCGGTGGCGCCGAGTCCGGCGGCGTCGGCGGTCCACCGCGCGTTGGCGATCAGGTTGCGGGCGCTGAGCGCGACCATCTTCGGCGGGCCGGTCGAGCCGGAGGTGAACTGGATGTTCAGGGTGGCGTCCGGGTGTCCGGCGGGAGCGGGCACTGTGCCGTCGCCGATCCCGGCCAGGTTGTCGCCGAGGACGTGCCAGCCGTACGGGCGGGCGGACCCGGGCAGTGCGGCGAGCGCCTGCGCGGCGGTGGCGGCGCCGTCGCGGTCGCGGAGGCGACGGGCGACGAAGAGTCGGCGGGGACGGCTGCGGGCCAGCGCCGTGGTCAGCTCCGGGGTGCTCAGCCCCGGATGCAGGGTCACCAGGGCGGCGCCCCGCCACGCCGCGGCGGCCAGCAGAACCAGCCAGTCGAGGCTGTTCTCGGCCCACACGGCGATCCGGTCGCCCCGGCCGACGTCGAGCGCGGCCAGGGTGGCCGCCCGCCGGCCGGCGAGGTCGGCGAACTCCCCCGCCGACACCGTCCGGTCCAGGTCGAAGGCGTACAGGGGGCGGTCCGGATGCTGGGCGGCGTGCTCCAGGACGGTGGCGTCGAGGGCGTGGATCACCGGATCACTCCTTGACGAGCAGCAGGTTTCCGTGGTCGTCGACGGTCGCGGTCCACCCGGCGCCGACCACGGTCGTGCTGCCGTTCTCCCGGATGACGGCCGGACCGGACACCGTGCGGCCGGGGGCCAGGTCGGTGCGGCGGTGGACGGTGGCGTCGACCCAGCCGTGTGCGCCGTAGACGCGGGTCGGCTCGGGCTGGGGGGTGGTGCCGGACGGGGGCGCGAACCGTACGTCGGGGCGAGGGCCGTAGGCGGTGAGTCGGCAGTTGACGATCTCGACCGGGTGGCCGGAGCGGGCGTAGGCGTACCGGTCGGCGTAGGCGGCGTGGAAGGCCGCGACCAGGTCCTCGACGGTGGCCGGGACGTCCTCGACGGGGACGGCGAGGTCGAAGGACTGGCCCCGGAACCGCATCCCCACCGACAGACCGAAGGTGACCTGGTCGGGTTCGACGCCGTCCTCGGCCTTGAGCTGGGCCCGTGCGGTGTCGCGCAGTTCGGCCACCACGGCACGTACGGCGTGCAGTCCGCTCTCGTCGGCCGCCACCAGCACGGTGCGGACGTAGTCGTGCCGGGCCTGGGCGGTGACGAAGCCGAGGGCGGAGAAGTTGCCCGGCACCGGTGGCACGAGGACCCGGCGGATGCCCAGGTCGTCGGCGAGCACGGTGGCGTGCATGGGGCCGGCGCCGCCGAAGGGCATCAGCACGAAGTCCCGGGGGTCGTGGCCGCAGGCGACCGAGATCTCCTTGATCGCGCTGGTCATCTTGGCGGTGGCGATGGTGAGGATGCCGTGTGCCAGTTCCAGGTCGTCGAGGCCGAACTCGGTGGCCAGGCGGTGCATGGCCGTGCGGGCGGCGGCGACGTCGAGGCGTACCTCGCCGCCGAGGCTCTCCTCGGCGGCGAGGTGGCCGACGAGCAGGTGGGCGTCGGTGGTCGTCGGCTCGGTGCCGCCCCGGCCGTAGGCGGCGGGGCCGGGGGTGGAGCCGGCGCTGCGGGGGCCGATGCGGAGTTCGCCGCCGAGGTCGCGCCAGGCGATCGAGCCGCCACCGGCACCGATGGTGTTGATCTCGACCTGGAAGGTGCGGTTCGGGTAGCCGGCGATCGTCCCGTCGTTGGTCATCAACGGGGTGCCGTTCTTGATCAGGCAGACGTCGGTGCTGGTGCCGCCGATGTCGCAGGTGATCACGTTCGGGTAGCCGGCCAGGCCGGCGACGTGGACGCTGGCGGCGACGCCGCCGGCCGGGCCGGACAGGGCCAGGTTGATCGGCAGCCGGCCGGCCTCCTCGGTGGACACCACACCGCCGCTGCTGGTCATGATCGACAGTGGGTGGGCGTAGCCGCCCTCGGCGAGGGTGTCGCCGAGTCCGCGCAGGTAGTCGGAGACGGTGGAGCGGACGCTGGCGTTGAGCACGGTGGTGGCGAAGCGCTCGTACTCGCCCTGTTCCGGCACCACGTCGGAGGAGATGGTGCAGACCAGGTCGGGATAGCGTTCGGCGAGACGGGCGGCGGCGGCCCGCTCGTGCGCCGGGTTGCGGTAGGAGTGCAGCAGGCAGACGGCCACGGCCTTCGGCCCGGCGGCGGCCACCCGGTCCAGCACGCTGTCGAGGGCGGCGGTGTCCAGCGGCCGCACGACGCTGCCGTCGGCGCCGATGCGCTCGGGCAGGACGTGCCGCAGTCGACGGGGGGTCAGCGGGGGGCGTCCCGCCTCCTTGACGCTGTAGAGCTGCGGTCGGTGCCCGAGCCCCATCTCCAGGACGTCGCGGAAGCCCTCGGTGGCGACCACGCTGACCGGCTCGCCGGAGCCTTCCAGCAGTGCGTTGGTGACCCGGGTGGTGCCGTGGACGAAGCGGTCGACCTCGTCGAGGCGTACGCCGAGCTTGGCCAGGCCCTCGAAGATGGCCGCGGCCGGGTCGTCGGGCGTGGACAGGGTCTTGGCCTCGGCGAGCCGGGCGGTGGCCGGCTCGTACACGATGACGTCGGTGAAGGTGCCACCGATGTCGACGCCGATGCACAGCATGGCGAGCCTTTCGATAGTGGTGGGCGCGCGGGGGTCGGCGGCCGGCAGCGGCGCGCCGTCGGAGGCGGGCGGGTCAGAAGGTGACGCCGTAGCGGCGCAGGGTCTTGCTGGTGACGGTCCGCAGGATCCAGTCGAAGAGGTAGCCGAGCAGGCCCAGGGTGATGATGCCGACGAAGACCCATTCGGTCTTGGCGTAGTTGCGGGCGGTCCAGATGAGCGATCCGAGGCCGCTCTGTGCCGCGACGATCTCGGCGGAGACGATCGTCAGGAAGGAGTTGCCCATGGCCAGCCGGGCGCCGGTCACGACGTGCGGCACGGTCGACGGCAGCACCACCGAGGCCAGGGTGCGTGCCGCGTTGGCGCCGAGCGCGCGGGCGGCGCGCAGGCGTAGTTCGTCGACGGACAGGACGCCGGCCAGCGTGTTGAGCGCGACGATGAAGACGGTGGTGTAGAAGATCAGCGCGATCTTCGACGCCTCTCCCGGCCCGAGCCAGATGATCGCCAGGGTGACGAAGGCGATCGGCGGGACGAACCGGAAGAACTGGATGTACGGGTCCAGCATCAGCCGCAGCCACGGTACGCAGCCCATCAGGAGCCCGACCGGTACGCCGATGACGACACCGAGCGCCCAGCCGGTGAGGATCCGGGTCGACGAGGCGCTGATCGAGCTGGCCAGCGTGCCGTCCTGGATGAGTTCGACCGCACCGCGCCAGGTGAGCAGCGGCGAGGGCAGGAAGAAGGCGGTGTAGTTGCGGCTGACCAGGTCCCAGATGACGACGCCGAGCAGCACCGACAGGGCCGACAGGCCGATCCGGGTCAGCCTGGGTCGGCTGGTGCGGCGGCGGGCCGGGCCGGTCGTGTCCCGGCTGGTCTTCTCCGGCACCGCGCGGAGGTCCACGCTCATCGTCGTGCCTTCCTGTCGGCGCCGTCGGTTGTCGGGCGCTGTCGACCGTCGTGTCCGTCGTCGAGGCCCTGGGCCTGCAGGGTGCGGGCCACCTCGGCGCCGATGTCCTCGCGGAGTTCGCGGAAGAGTGCGGCGCTGGCCGGGTCGGTCAGGTCGCGGGGCCGGGGCAGGTCGCACGGGTAGACGGTCTTGATGGCCGCCGAGGGTCCGGCGGTCATGGTGACGATCCGGTCGCCGAGCAGGATCGCCTCGCCGATGTCGTGCGTGACGAACACGATGGTGGCGCCGGTCTCACGCCAGATCCGGTCGAGTTCGACCTGCATGACCAGGCGGGTCTGGGCGTCCAGGGCGCCGAAGGGCTCGTCCATCAGCACGACCGACGGTTCGTTGGCCAGCACCCGGGCCAGTTGTGCGCGTTGGCGCATGCCGCCGGAGAGTTGGCCGGGGAACCGGTCGGCGCTGTGGCTGAGCCCGACCATCGCCAGGTAGCGGTCGACGTCGGCGGCCCGCTGGGCCTTGCCGACGCCGCGCATGCGCGGGCCGAACTCGACGTTCTGTCGGACCGTCAGCCACGGGAAGAGCGCTTCGGCGCTCTGGAAGACCACGCCCCGGGAGACGTCGGGGCCGGTGACCCGCGCGCCCGCGCAGGTCACCTCCCCACCGACGGGTGTGACGAAGCCGGCGATCGCGTTGAGCAGTGTCGACTTGCCGCAGCCGCTGGGGCCGAGCAGGCAGACGAACTCCCCTGCGGCGATGTCCAGGTTCGCCTGGCGGACCGCAACGAAGTCGCCGAACCGGATGTCGACGTCGCTCACGGACACCGGGGAGCCCGTACGGTTCACGCCACCCCCCTGATCATGACGGTCGCCGGGTCGGCCTTCTGGCTGACGATGTTGCTGTCCTGCTGGAACTGGGCGATCTCGTTGTAGCGCTGGATGTCCTCGTCGGTGAAGTCACGGACCTGGCACTGCACGCCTTCGAGGAGGGACTGGGCCTCGGCGGCGGGCACCTTGATCGCGGTCTCGGTGACGGTGCCGGCCTTGGCCGGGTCGGCGGTGAGCTGCTCGCAGGCCTGGGCGATGGTGTCGACGACCTTCTTGGCCGTCTCCTTGTTGCCCTCGTACCAGGCGCCGTCGACGCCGATCACGAGGTTGTAGACGTATCCGATCTCGCCGCTGGTCAGCAGCACGGTGCCGCCGTTGGCGACGCCCCGCGAGGGCCACGGCTCCCACATGATGTAGCCGTCGACGTCGCCGCGTTGCAGCAGCGCCGGCATCTCGGCGGGTGAGGCGTTGACGAACTCGACGGTGTCACGGGCGATGTTGCGGCTGTCGAGGACCTTGTTGGTGGCGTACTCGTTCACGGTGCCCGGCACGACGCCGTACTTCTTGATGCCGGCGACGTCGGTGATGCCGGAGCGGGCGACGAGCTTGATGAAGCTGGGCGACTGCGAGAAGACCGCGAGTCCCTTGATGTCGCCCCGGGTCGCGCGGTTGAGCAGGCTGGATTCGGTGCTGGCGGTGACCTGGCCCTGCTTGGCCAGGATCGCGTCGAGCCCGCCGGTCCCCTCCTGGTACTGGGTGACGGTCACGTCGAGCCCGGCCTGGTCGAAGAGGTTCTCCTGGTCGGCGAGGTAGATCGGCGAGTACGCCGGGTCGACGCCGACGCCGAAGTTGACGGCGGGGTTGGGGCCGCTGTCGCCGTCGGACTCGCCGGAGGACTGGTTCTCGGAACACGCCGCCATGGCGACGGTCATCAGCAGGGCGGCGGCCGCAGCCGTTACGCGCATTCTCATGGCTACCCCAGACTTCAGCGGCTCATATTGTGGTCTTGGTTTCTTAATATGGGACGCTACTGTGAGGCGCTCGACAACGTCAAGAGGCGCAAGTGAAAGCCTCTCACCACAGACAGTAGCCAGAGACCGCCGAACGCCCCGTCGCGCTCATCAGCACACGGAGGAGATAGCGACCATGAAGTACCTGAACAACCCACTTGATGCGACGAGTCCGAAATCTCGGACGGGCGAGCCGGACAAGACGACCGTCACGCAAAGTGTCGATAGCTCGGCCGTGGATCGGCTCATCTCCCGCAGCGGGCCCACGCCGACGACGATCGAGCGGACCTGGACCGTGACCGACACGCTCCTCTACGCCCTCGGTGTCGGCGCCGGAGCCGACGAACTCCGTTACACCACGGAGAACACCGCCGGGCACCCGCACGCCGTACTCCCGAGCTTCGCCACCCTGCTCGCCGCCGACCCGCCGTACCTCGGCGAACCGGCCGTCGTCCGGCACGCCGGGGAGACCCTGACCCTGCACCGACCGTTGCCACCCGCCGGCCGGGCCCGCATCACCGCCGCCGTCACCGGCGTCCACGACCAGACCAGCGGTGCTCTACTCCACCACCGATCCGAGATCCACGGCACCGACGGCGTCCACCTGGCCACCGTCGAGCGCAGCATGTTCGTCATCGGGGCGGGCGGCTTCGACGGCCCACGCGCACCACGCACCCACTGGCAGCGACCGGCGGAGCACCCCGACCACACCACTGCCCATCACACCCGCCCTGACCAGGCGCTGCTCTACCGCCTCAACGGCGACCGCAACCCACTGCACTCCGATCCGGCGGTAGCCGTCGCCGCCGGCCTACCCGGCCCCGTCCTGCACGGCCTGTGCACGTTCGGCTTCGCCACCCGGACCCTGCTGCGCACGATCGCCGACGACGCCCACGACCGGGTACGACGGCTCAGCGCCCGGTTCACCGCACCACTGTTCCCCGGCGACACCCTCACCGTGCTGGTGTGGCGCCGCCCGGGTGGCGCACTCTTCCAGGCCGTCGACGGCCGAGGCCGTCCGGTCCTCGACCAGGGCACGCTGGACCTGCACGGATGACCACGAGGCCACGTCCGCGCGCCTGAGTCCGCGCCACGGACGGGGAGCCCCTCCCGGCCGTGTCGAGCGGTAGCCTGGACGGGCAGCCACCTGTCGAGGTGGCGGCACGGCGGTGGGGCCCGCCGTACCCGAACCGTGCCGCACCCGGTCACCGACGGTCCCTACCTGATGATCCTCGCGCACGCCCGCACCGGGTGTGGAGACCGCCCAGGTAGGAGCCCGTGCACGTGCCGCGTGACGAACACCGCGACCCAGCCGCCCGCAGCCCGCTGCGCGAACCGGTCGATCCCGACATCGTCGTCCCACCGGGGCCACCCGGTCGGGTGCCGCGACAGATCGAGATCCTCGCCGCGATCGCGGCCGGCGGCGTCCTCGGCGCCTGTGCCCGCTACGGTGCCGTCGTGCTGTTCCCGACCGCGCCCGCGGCGTTCCCGTGGACGACGTTCTGGATCAACATCACCGGCTGCGCCCTGATGGGTGCGCTCCTGGTCCTGATCACCGAACGGCGCACCGCGCACCCACTGGTCCGGCCCTTCCTCGGCACGGGCGTCCTCGGCGGCTACACCACGTTCTCCACCTACGCCCTCGACGGCCAGCACCTGATCGGTGGCGGTCGGGCGGGCACGGCACTGTTCTACCTCGGCGGCACCCTCGTGGCGGCGCTGGCCGCCGGGTGGGGCGCGGCGACGCTCACCCGGCTGTTCCTCGCCACCCGCCCTACCCGGGACGGAGCCGCCGGATGAACTGGCTCATGGTCATCCTCGGCGCCCTCGTCGGCGCGCCCCTGCGCTACCTGATCGACCGCACCGTCCAGGCCCGGCTGGGCACCGCCTTCCCGTGGGGCACCTTCACCGTCAACCTGCTCGCCTGCGTCGCCCTCGGTCTCCTCGCCGGGTTCAGCACCGCGACCACCGTGCCGGCTGCCCTGCAGCACCTGATCGGGACCGGCCTGTGCGCGACGCTGAGCACCTACTCGACGTTCTCCGTCGAGACGATCCGCCTGACGGAGAACGGCGCGACGCTGCTGGCGGTCGCCAACGCCCTCGGTAGCGTCCTGGCCGGGCTGGCTGCTCTCTTCCTCAGCAGCCACCTCGCCATCGCGCTCCTCAGCTGAGTGCGACGGCCCGTGCACCGCTCGGAGGATGTCGCCACGATCGGGTCCGGTCGGCTGCTACTCCCGCCAGCCGGTCAGCTCGACCCCCTTGGCCAGGTCCACCCGGAAGCCCAACGCGATCTCGCCGCTCTCGCCCGGCGCGAGCGACAGCCGCCAGGTCACCTCACCCAACTCCGTCCGCTCGACCGGCGGCGGCACCACGGTCGTCTCGCGTACCACCACCGCCTCGTCACGCGAGACCGGGAGCTGGTCACGCACCTCGACGGTCGCCGGACGGGACGTGTGGTTGTCGACGGTGATGCGGTACTCCACCTCGCGCCGCCGGGTCGACCCGAGCGTGGCCTTGGCCTCGGCGCGTCGGTGCAGCTTCCGCTCCACCCGCATCCGGTCGTCCACCCCGAGCGCCACCTCGGTCTCCTCACCCGGCGCCCACATCGGCAGCCGGGTGGAGGCGACGAAGTCGGCATCGTGGAACACCGAGGCCGGGCCCGCGAGCAGCGCGTGCTCCGAGGTGTTACGGACCGTGGCCCGCAGGTGGGCCTCGGCGGCCCGGACCGGTGCGGTGACGTGGTCCAGCCGGGCCGGTAGCTCCAGCACGGCGATGACGGCCCGGTGGACGCTGCCGTCGGCGGGCACCGCCACCGGCCGGGCCGGCCGGTAGGTGGCCGCGCTGACCCCCTGCTCGACCTCGGCGACGCTCTCCCGCAGCTCCTGCGGGACCGGTGGCGCGGCCCGCGCCAGGCTGGCGGCCGGTGCCGCGCCGAACGCCGGCATCCCGGCCGCCATGACCGGCGGCGCCACGCGCGGCGGCGGCCGGAACCGGTCGAGATACCAGGGCGACAACTCGGGTACGCCGGTCGTCGCCGCCGGTCGGGCGGTGGAGAGGCGGAGGTCGCACTCCGGCCAGTCCTCTCCGGTGCTCTGGCTGACCATCCCGAACCAGGTGACGGTCATGGTCTCGTCGACCAGCCGCAGGTCGTAGGAGGGTTGCCACCGGGCACCCTCCACCAGGTAGGTCAACTCCAGCTCGACGTCGGTGTCGTCGGCCTCGACCGCCACGATCACCTCGGCGGCCAGCCGATCCGGCTGTCGCTTCCCCTGCGCGGCGTCGAGATCCCGCCCGACCGCGGCCAGTTCCTCCCTCAGCTCGGTCCGTCGACGGGTCAGCCCACGCCGACGGGCACGCGAGTCGGCGAGCTGAGCGACCACCGAATCGGTGAAGGCGGCGACGTCGCCGGGCGCGGCGTCGCCGGCGGCCAGCGCGCGGGCGTACGTGCCACCGGCCCGCTCGGCCAACCGGGTGAGGAACTCCCCGCGCTGCTCCTCGACGGCGTCCGCGTCGTCGAGCTCGGCCAGCTCGTCGGTCACCTCGCGACGACGCTGCTCCAGGGCGACGACCTGCGCGTCGGTGCTGCGGGCCTGCCGCCACGTGCTCACGTCCACGCCGAGCACGGTGGCGGCACCCCGACCGCCGACCCGGACCGAGTCCCGCCGCAGGCCGAGCGGCAGCGGCGCGACGCGTACGCGGTGCTGACCGGCCGCCAACCGGAGACCGCCGCGTCGGGTGACCCGGGCACGGTCGGGATAGACGGTGACGCCGACGACGGGGGCATCGATCTCCGCAGTGTCCACGGCGGCGAGGGTAGTCGACAGCTACGACCGTTCCCTCCGGCACTGGTGGCCCGTGTCGGGGCGATGACGAGCGGCCACCGAAACACTTCCGCCACTTTTCCGAAACTACCGGTTGAAAACCCTGGAACATTCTGCCAGCCTGATAGGCATCGATCGATGAGATCGCTAACATTGATCTTCCTGCCCCTGGAGGTGTCCCACACCGTCACCAGGCCCGAGCAACCGGGTGACACGTCCACATCCGAGTCCACCGCCCGCGACCACGTCCCGGCGGGCGACGGGCTCGACCACCGCCACCCTTCACCTGCCGGCCAGCCGGCCAGAGACGACTCACCTCCGCGCGGATGCCGGGCGTGAGCCCTGGTCCGGTCGGCGGACACCGCATTGCGGGTCGCCACCTGAGCGCACCCGATCAGTGACAGATACGTCCCATCCCATCAGTGGAGGATCAGCATGATCTCCCGGACCCGTCCCTCCAGGCGTCGACTCAGAGCGCTCTACGTTCCCGGAGCCGCCGCGCTGGTCGCCGTCTTCGTCGCATCACTGCTGCCCACACTCGCCCACGCCGCCGAGACCACCCTCGCGGCGGCGGCGAACCAGTCCGGCCGGTACTTCGGTGCGGCGGTGGCGGCGAACAAGCTCAACGACGGCGCGTACACGACGATCCTGAACCGCGAGTTCAACAGCGTCACGCCCGAGAACGAGATGAAGATCGACGCGACCGAGCCGCAGCAGGGCAACTTCACGTTCACCAACGCGGACCGGATCGTCAACCACGCTCTCAATCGGGGCTGGAAGGTGCGTGGCCACACGCTGGCCTGGCACTCGCAGCAGCCGGGCTGGATGCAGAACATGTCCGGCACCCAGTTGCGTAACGCCATGCTCAACCACGTCACGCGCGTCGCGACCTACTACCGGGGCAAGATCCATTCCTGGGACGTGGTGAACGAGGCGTTCGCCGACGGTGACAGTGGCGCCCGGCGCGACTCGAACCTGCAGCGCACCGGTAACGACTGGATCGAGGCGGCGTTCCGGGCCGCCCGGGCGGCGGACCCGGGCGCGAAGCTCTGCTACAACGACTACAACACCGACAACTGGAACTGGGCCAAGACCCAGGCCGTCTACCGGATGGTCCAGGACTTCAAGAACCGGGGCGTACCGATCGACTGCGTCGGGTCAATGCCGCTCAGTTAGGGCGGTGTGGTGGATGTCAAGCGGGGTGTAGACGTGGACGGCGGGGTCTCGGTATAGAGGTTTGTCACTCCAAGACAGCCTCTGGACCGGGAGCCCCGCCGTTGGAACAGTCTGCCATCACGTCCACGATCAGGGTGGCTGCGGGGCGGTTCGCGCCGGGCCATCTGGGTGAGTTGACGCAGCAGGTGCCGTTCGAGATGGTCGATGCCGTTCTGGCTGAGGCCGGTGGTGTGCAGTCGCGGGTGCGGGATCTGCCGTCGCGGGTGGTGGTGTATCTGCTGCTCGCGGCGGGGCTGTTCGCTGAGGTCGGTTACCGGCAGGTGTGGGCTCGGTTGGTCGCTGGGCTGGACGGGTTGACGGTGGCGCTGCCGACGTCTTCGGCGTTGTCGCAGGCTCGCCGTCGGGTCGGGGACAAGCCGCTGGTGGCGTTGTTCCGGTTGCTGTCGGGTCCGCCGGCGGGGGCCGCCCGGTGGCGGGGTCTGCTGGTGTGCGCGATCGACGGCACCAGCATGTTCGTGCCCGATACGGCGGCTAACCTGACGGTCTATCCGCGTCAGGCGGGCAGCCACGGTGGGTCGGGGTATCCGATGCTGCGGCTGGTCGCCGTCGTGGCGTGCGGCACCCGCGCTGTCATCGACGCGGTGTTCACCCCCATCAGCACTGGCGAACTCACGTGTGCGGGGCGTCTGTTGGGCTGCCTGCGCCCAGGCATGCTGCTGCTGGCCGACCGTGGGTTCGCCGCCCGTCAGATGATCGAACAGTTCGCCAGCACCGGCGCTGACCTGCTCATCCGCGACAAGGACGACCGGCGGCTGCCCGTCATCCGCCGCCATCGCGACGGGTCCTGGCTGTCTGTCATCGGCACGATGACGGTCCGGGTCGTTGACGCCGAGATCGTCGTGAGCATGAACGGTAAACGCCACGTCGGCCGGTACCGGCTGATCACCACCCTCACCGACCAGCGCCGCTTCCCGGCCATGGACCTGGTCACCCTCTACCACCACCGCTGGGAGATCGAGACGACATATCTGGAGTTGAAGTCCACCCTGCGGGGCGGACGGGTCCTACGAGCCCGAACCCCGAACGGGATCAGTCAAGAGGTCCACGCCCTGCTCACCACCTACCAAGCGGTCCGGCTGGCAATGGCTGACGCCACCGCCAGCCGGCCCACGACCAACCCCGACCGGGCCAGCTTCACCATCGCCGTCCACGCCGCCCGAGACCAGATCACCCAAGCCGCTGGTGTCATCGCCGGCACCGTCATCGACCTCGTCGGCACCATCGGCCGCGCAATCCTGGCCGACCTGCTACCCCCACGCCGCACCCGAATCAGCCCCCGCGTGGTCAAACGCGCGATCTCCAAACACCGCGCCAAAGGCACCATCGACCGCACCAACTACCACGCCACCATCAACATCAACATCCTCGAAACAGCAGCATTGACAACCCGCCCACCGCCCTAACTGAGCGGCATTGCTGCTAACGCCTCGTGTATAGCAGGGGTCCCTTCCTAACGTCCGGGTCAGTGGGTGAGTCGGAGCCGGGCGAGGACTTCGGCGACTTCCTGGGTCTCGTCGTGCTGAGGGGCGTAGACGACGCAGAGGTCATCGTGCAGCGGCCGCAGTTCGTCGACTGCCTCGGCCGCCTCACCTTCGGAGAGCAACACCATGCTGATGTTGCGGCGTAGTTCGAGAGCGGTGGGGGAGGCGGCGCGTACGTGGGTCAGTACCTGCCGGAACTGGCGCAGCGCGGTGGTGGCCTGGCCGAGTTCGGCCCGGAGTGGGCTGCCCGGCGGCGGCGCCGCCATTGTGCGGGTTCAGCCTTCTCCGCTGGTAGCGCGGCCGTGTCGGACGAGGTAGCGGGCGGCGAGTGCCACACCGCCGCCGAGGACGGCACCAAGCGCCAGGTCTACTGCGCGGCTCTGGGGCCTTCCGCTCTGCGACTCATGCGGGTCAGGACCTACCGCGCGATCGTTCGACGATGATCGGCCGTCCGTCGCATCGGCTGGCGGACCCGCAGTGACGGCCGCCTGGTAGCTCCGGTCCACGATCAGGGTGAAACGCCGCGCTCGTCGGGACGTCTCCGCCTTCATGCGTGGGCCCCTCGCCTCTGCCCAGAAACGCCGTCCGGCCATGCCTTTGAAGAACTGATCAGCGAGGACCTCCAGGTGGTCTTCGCTCAGCAGATCAACTTCCCACATGAGTTGCCAGTGCGACACGATCAGGTTGGTGTAGACGTGTTTGCGGAACCACTCCAGGTCCGTTGACTGCTCGATCGGTCCCCAGCACTCCAACAGCCCCGGATCATCGATAGCCATCTTGAGCAGGTCGGTGTGCAGCGCGCGAAGTGCCTGCTCGCGAGCTGCTTTGGCCTCCCTCGCTTGAATGATCAGGGAGATGGCGACCCCCATGAGCGCGAGACCGGCGAGGATCGCCGAGGCTGCTCCATAAGCCTCACCGACGTTGCCGAGCAACGACCAGTCGTAACCGGGTCTCTCGCCGATCCAGAGCAGCCCGGCGGGAGACAGCAGCACCGCAGCAAGGATCGCCAGCACTGCGAGGAGGAGTACGGTCGGCGTCATCGATCGGCGAGCCAAATCGGTGACCATCCGTGACCGGGACACACCGCCTCCACGCTCGAACGTGGAGGCGAGGCTACTACAGGTGGGCGTCGGGTGGTGTCAGCCCGTCGACCTCACGGTCGAAGAACGAGTCGAACGGCTCCGCCCGGGCGAGCATTACCCGTACCTGCGATCGGCAGCCCTCGACAACCTGCGGTTCTGTGAACTTCTCCGCGCCGATCGGAGTTCCGTCGGCGTCGTAGCGGACGTCGTACACGGCCCTGTCGCCAGCCACCATCAGCTCCGGCACCACGCCGTGCTCCTGCTCGTACTCCCAGACCTTGTCGGCGGTGAGCACCCGAATGAGCTCACCAGCCTCGGCGCGGAAACGGAGGAAATTCAATTCCCAGATCAGGTACGGCGTGAGCGGTAGCTCCACGATCCGCAGACGGTGAAGCCCGGATTCTCGCTCGGCGAGCAGAGCGAAGAACTGCGCCAGATCCGGGTTGGGCTGCGCTGCGATCAGCAACGCCTCGTCCCACCTGCCCGCGTCGAACGCCTCCCAGCTCGGGCTGCCAGGCTCCCGGAACGTCTGCATCCGCTCGGTCTTCAGGATCGGCTCGTCAATGGACTCCACCGTGGCGTAGAAGTCCGCCTCATAGGCCGACAGACTCAGCCGTTCCCCGGACGTCATCCGGAGCAGGTCACGCATCCGGGATGTCCGGCTTCGCAGCGAGGATCATGCTGCGCGGGATGACGACCAGACGCTCGTCGCTGCCGACGCTGACGCTGTCCGGAAGCCGGCTGGCGTAGGCATCGGTCAGGTCGCGGCCGATGACCGCCACGTCACCATTCGAGAGCTCCCAGATGTCAGGGCAGGTCGTCGTGCCGCCACTCTCGCCCAGCTCACCAGCCGAGCGGCCAAGTCGTCGCGTGAACGTCGCCGTCGGGTCCGCATTCCATCGTGGCTCCACGCCCATCTCCCACAGTCACGGAACGGGCGTTCAGAATAGCCAGGGTTGGGCCGCGAATCGCGCCAGTGAGTCTCCGTTTCGCACGACCCGAAGTCAATCTTCGTCCCACTCAAGCGGGCACTAACTGACGACGGGCGGCGCTGCCCAGGATTCGGGGGAAGGCGCGGATCAGCTCGCCGAGCGGTACTTCGTGCACCATGCCTCAAGGCCGTCCGGGCGAGGTCGAGACTCGTGGGTCGCGTGGTCAGGGCTGGCGGATCAGGCCGATCACGGCGGCCAGTCGCGCGACGTCGGCCGGTGCGGGCCCGCGGTGGATGATCTCGGCGAGGAGGGTACGCGCGACGGGGCGGCTGCGGACCTCGGCGGGCGCGATGCTGTCGGCGTCGAGCAGTACGTGTCCGGCTCGGCCGGGATCGCCGACGTCGAGGTAGGCGCGGGCGGCGTCGACCAGGTGGGCGGCGCGATGCTCGGGGGGCAGTCGTGGCCAGTCGTCGCTGGCGAGGGCGCGTTCGTGTCGCCGGACGGCTTCGACGGTGTCGCCGAGGCGGTGGGCGGCGAGGGAGCGGGCCACCTGGACGGCGACCGGCCCGAAGCCGGTGTGATACCCGTCGGTGTGGTCGAGGGGTCCTTCAGCGAGAACGGCGGCGTGGTCGAGCAGGTCGTGGGCGTTGCGACGGTCGCCGTCACCGGCGGCGGCGAGCCCGGCCTGGAGGAACAGGGTGCCGCGTACGGCGTCGTCGTCGGTGGTGTCCGCCGCCGTGAGCGCGGCGGTGAGCGCGAGTCGGTGGTGGCCGAGGGCGCGTAGCGCCTGGGCGACGCCGATGGTGGCGCTGGCGGCGAGGGCGGGGTCACCGGCGGCGGTGGCGACGGCCCGGTCGGCGGCGAGCCAGGCGAGGTCGGCGTGATCGAGTTTGACCAGTACGGCGGCGGTGATCCGGTAGGTCGACGCCAGCAGACTCCGAAGGCCGTGGGTCGCGTCGAGCAGGTCGGGCAGCGTTCCCACAAGTTGCGGATACCGGCCGTGCTGGTAGCTCATCCAGGCGTGCGCGACCTGCCGACCGGCCTGCTGCGCCGTGACCGTGCGCTCCGGCTGGTGCTGGTAGCAGGCCAGAGCAGCCCGGATCGCGTCGACACCGTCCAGGCCCGGTGTCGTGGGTGGCGGCCGGCGGGGACCGAGGAGCATCTCCGGATCGAGGCGCAGCGCGTCGGCGATCTCCTGGATCACCGAGTACCGGTCGAGCTGACGTACGCCGCGTTCGACCTTGTCGACCCAACTCTTCGACTTGCCGAGCCGATCCGCGAACGCCTGCTGGGTCATGCCCCGGTGCGCCCGCAGCTCGGCCACCCGCCGCCCGAGAGGTACGGAGTTGTGGTCCCGCCGACGACTCATCTGTTGCCACCGAGCGGGGGCATGGCGTCGGTCGACTCCCCGCAGCGCGGACACCACCGCGACTTCACCCGAAACGCGAACAGCCCGAGCAGGAACCCTGGTACCAGCCCGCCGAGAATGACCGATATAGCTATGTGAACCACGGTTCCCCTTGCATATTGACTGCGCTGGGAGCAGGCAAGGTGCCGAGCCGCTACCCCTCAACCTGACGGCGAGTGCCGCCATATGCGAAAGGTTGCCGGTGCGTCACGGACGGTTGCACCGCCAGCGTGAGACTATGCGGGGACGTCTTCGAAAGGTCCCGAGCCGTGGCGCGAAACGAAGAACTGAGGAGAGCGATGTCGGCGGCCGGATTCACCGCTGCTGACCTCGCCGAACGGTGCGATGTAGACGCAAAGACCGTGGAACGGTGGGTAAGCCGGGGACGTGTGCCGCATCCTCGTTCGAGGGTGCGGGCAGCCCAGGTGTTGAGCAAAGATGTGAGCATGCTGTGGCCCGACATCATCCGGCGCGCTGCGAAGCTTGGGACTGACCGGGAACTGGTCGGCATGTACCCGCGCCGGGCCGATCTTCCCCGATCAATCTTCCGCGAAGCGATCGCGCGTGCCGAATCCCGGTTGTGGTTCGGCGGCTACACCAGCTACTTCGTGTGGCTGGAAGTACCCGATGGTGCCGCAGTCCTCGGAGCGAAGGCCAAGGCTGGGGTTGACGTGCGCTTTCTGCTCGGCGATCCGGACAGTCCAGTCACGGCCGAGCGAGACCGGCTGGAAGCGACCCCGCTCACCTTGGCGACGCGCATTGCGATGACACGAGCTGAGATCAGCAAGGTCGACGCAGGGGTTCCGGTCCGGCTGTCCGATCGTCATATCGCCATGTCCGTCTGGATCTTCGATGATGAGGCTATCGTCGCCACGCACATCGGTGCAGGGCTCGGGCAGGACTCCGTAACGCTGCACCTACGGCGTGCGCAGGACGGCGGAGTGTTCGACCGGTACGTGGAGCACTTCGAGTCGCTGTGGTCCGACGGAAGTCCCGCCGACTCGCAGAGCTGAGGGAAGGCTACTTCCGTAAGGAAGGACAAACCGACGCTGGGCTGCATCAATGCGTGGGACCGCGAGCCGTCAGCCGTCTACGCATTGAGGTGCTACCGCACCGAAGGAGGATCGATCAGTCGGTGATCTTGGCTTACGACAGGTGTTCGGCGGCGAGCTGCTCGGCCTCGGCCACGAACTCGTCCAGCTCGATCGGGGTCAGGTTCGACTCAAGGAGAATCTGTCCGAGGACGAATATCTCGATTCCCAGCACGGTTTCGGCAGGGAGGTTGTCGATCAGTTCCGGCTCTCCCACAGTGGCCCGGATGACGCCTTCCACCTCAAGGGCGGGTGGGGTCGCACCCTGCTGGTACTGCGAACGAGCTGACGACACGAAGGCGGCTATGTCGGTGGGGGTGGCGTTGGCCCCGAGGTGCCGATGAACCGCAAGCGCGAAAGCGGCCTCGATCAGCCGTAGGCTGCCGGGTAGGCCGTGCTGCCTGATGTCGGCTGCCACGGCGTCGGCTGCGTCCCAGTCGGCCCTGGCGAGAGCCCGAATCAGGTCGCGCAGCGGATTAACGTCCACGTCTTCTGAACCTCGCTATCCGTTCGCTGATCACCGCAGTGACCCTATGAGCCGCAACGCCCACCAGGATGCCGAGGACTGCGAGGTTACCGGCGGCCACCGCGGCGTCGATCTTCGGTCGTGACGAGATTGTTGAACTCGCGGCAGAACTCGTCGACGTCAGTAGCCGCAAGACGCGATCAGCGCGGCGAGGTGGTCGAGTCGGGCTGTCGTGGACGAGAGCCGGCCGTCGCCGTGCAGGCTGGCGGCCAGCGGCGTTCCGCTCCACCAGGCCGGGTCGGTCCGCGACACCCATTCCACCCGCAGCGTCGGGTCGATCAGGCACTGCACGCTCGTGATCACGTCGTCGATGCTGCGGAGCACCGCCTCGTCGTGGTCCTGGTCGGGGACCCGGCGGGACAGCTCCAGGACGACGGCGACCGCCGTGGCGATGACACCTTCCACCCGTTGGCTCGTGCTGGTGGCGCCCGCCAGGACCAGTGCGGCGTAGTCGTCGTACGACAGGTGGCGGTCGAACACCGCGCGAAGCAGGAAGCGGCCGGCGCGGGGATCCTGCCACTCCGGCTCGCCGCGCGTCAGGTAGGCGAAGATCTGCCGGGTCGACAGCCCGGCGACCGGAGGATGCGGGCTCCACGGGTCCGCGACGGCCGGGGTGGTCGCCGTCTCAGTCGGTGGTGCGGTGTCGTCACGGGCGGCCAGCTCATGCCGCAGGAGCACGGACATCGCGGCGAGTTCCCGGGCGGCGCGGCTCTCCGCCCACATCTCCTCCAGCACCCGGTTGGCGATCCCGCGCCGCGTGCTGCGGGAGTCGACCAGCCCGAGCTCGTCGCGCACGCCTTCCGAGTCGTACCTGATCCGATCCGCCACCTGCCACGGACCAACCTGGTCGAGCCAGGTCAGGACGCCTCCCGGGCGCCCCTCGGCGGTCGCGGTCTGTTCGAGCGCGTCGAGCATGTCAGGGCGTACGAGCCGCTCTCCCAGCTCGTCGAGAAGGGCCTGCCGCTGCGGCCAGGTGTCGGTGGAGAGCCACCGCGCCAGGTCCCGTGGCAGCGGTGTGCGTGCCACCGTCCGGCTCGCCTCGACTGCTGCGGTCACCAGGTCGGCGGTCGGTCGTTCCCGGAACTGCTCGCGCCGGCCTCCCGCGCCACGCAGCTCCCATACCGTGTCCAGCGCCACCCGGTCCTTGTCGACCGGTGCCGGTACTCGTCGCACGGTCACCACCGCCGCACGGTCGAGCCACGCCTCCAGCAGCGCGTCAGCGCGCAGCACCGCGACGACCACACCACGCCCGTCCCACCAGGCGAGCCGGTCCACCGCCTGACGGAGCGCCGCGACGACGGAGGCGTGCTGCGGCTGTAGCCGGGGCGTGTTGACGATCACCACGTGCCGCTCTGCCTCCGCCGCCCGCACTGCCTGCGTCAGGGAGGTCAGCGCCAGCTCGTCGCGGGGTCCCGGCGGGGCACCGGCGAACCAGACCCCGTCCACGGAGGTGATCTCCTCAGGCATCAGCGGGTCGTCCTCGACAGCTTCGGCGGCGACGACCACCGCCGGACCGCCGTCGGTGCGTACCGCCGACGCGACGGACGGTGGGGCCGCCGCCGTGGACGGCAGGTCGGCCGGGGTCTGCTCCGCGATGGGCGGGGCGTGCGGTGGCGCGACGTCCCGGGCAGGGGAGTGTGTTTCCGGCGTGCCGGGCGTGATCACGTCGGCCGGTGCCGGGGCGGGTGGGGCCTCCGTGGTGCGCAGGTCGATGTTGCCGACGACCCACCGGGTGCCGTGGGGGCCGTCGACCCGGATCACGGCGACGGCGACGACCTGGTGTCCGGGTGTGCCGAGGCCGGCGGCCGACTCCGTCGGGGTGCCGAACCGGAGGATCTCGCGTCGCTGTGCCGAGCCGCCGACGCCCTGACCGTGTGCCGCGTCGACCCCGAGGACCGGCACGGTCGGGCCGCCGGTGTTGGTGACGTCCCGGGTCAGCGGGTGGGCGTCGCCGAAGGTCATCGTCGGCGTCGTCGCCCCGGTGACGGTCGTGGTGAAGCTGTCGGTGTTGGCGTTGATGCCGTCGATGGCCACGTTGCGACTGGAGCTCGCGGGTCGGGGCGCGTAGAGCGCGAACTGCAGTGACGTACCCGGTCTGCCCGCGCGGCCCAGCAACCGGCCCACCGCGGCGGGTTCCAGCATGGTGACCCGGCCCGAGCGGACGAGGCTGGACAGGCGGACGAAGATGCCCTCCGCCGACGTCGAGTTGTGCAGCTGGTCGTCGTCGGCCAGGGACGGGTCGACTGTCCGGATCGCGTGGGCGAGCTGCGCGACGGCGTCGAAGTCGTACACGGAGAACGGTCGGCTCAGCCGCCAGGACGGTCCGGTCACCAGGTCGCGAACCGCTGCCGGGATCTCCAGGTCGATGACGACCGCGTCGGTGGGCGGCGGTACGACGGCGGTCGGGGCGGACGTGAGCAGCAGCGGCGGGACCTGCCGGTGGTCGCCGGCCGGGAGGCGAGGCGTCTCCGCCTGGCTGAAACGCAACGTGACCAGGGCCGCGAAGGCATGGGACGACTCGCCGACCGCACTCGGCGTCGGCAGGTTCGGCCAGGCCCGCCGGACGAGCCGGCCCGTGGTGAGGAGCCCGGTGATCGCGGCCCGGCCCACCCGGACGACGAGTGCGTCCTCCAACGGCATCGAGCGTACGGTCACGCCGAGTGTGTAGGGGACGCGGTCGAACTGGGTGGTGACGATGGTCCGTTCCCAGGTCCGGTACTCCCGCAGGGACGTCGCGGTCTGCACACGCTGGTGTTGGGCGCCGATCGAGAGGGTGGGCTGCGTCTGGTGGCCGTACTGCTTGACGGCCGGGGAGAAGGCCACACTGTTGGCGACGATCCGGGTGACGCTCAGCTTGCTCGCACCCGGGGTCGGCAGCGAGCCGCCCTCGCCGGAGGAGTGGGCCAGGATGGTGTCCAGGCCCGCGCTGGACGAGGTCTGCCGGCCTCGCCGTGCCGCGAGCTGCGCGGCGTCCTCGACCGGCTCTGCGCGGAACTCGACCTCCACGACCCGTGGGCCGAGCCACGACCGGTGTACGAAGTGGAACGAGGCGCGGCCATCGGGGCCGACGTTGATCAGGGTCCGCAGCCCCAGGGTGGACGTGTGGTCGGCGATCCGCGATCGGACACCGGGCAGGTATGCGGCGTTGCCGGGGCTGGTCACGCCCGGTGCCTGGGCCTCGACCAGTGCGCGGACGTGGGTACGTAGCTGCGGACGTGCGCCCCGGGGGACCACTGCGGTGGCGACGCCGAACCCGAGCCTCCCGCGACCGTGCACGAACCAGGAGGGCAACGTGCGGTCGGCGATCGCGAGGCTCTGTTCCGGGTCGACCTGCGGAACGCCGGGGATCTGCCGCAGCTCCGGGTGGTTGATCAGGTCGTTCTCGACGAGCAGGAACTCCACGGCATCGGGCAGTTCGACCGCGACCTGCCACTCGACGTACGGTCGGCCGGCGAGCGTCCCGGCCACCACGTTGCGGAGGCCCTTGGTGACCGTGACGAGATAGACGGCCGTCGCCGAGAAGCGGAACACCGAGACGTCGTTCTCCGTGGTGACCCGGAACGCCATCGTGTTGTCGCTGAACGTCGTGCGGGTGTCCGTCCGCCGGAGATGGGTGTACGTCCCGGCCGGTACGAACTGCGTGACGCTGCCGTACGTGCCGGTGAGCGTCGCCGGCAGTTCGTACCCGACGCTCTGCTCCGCCGTCTGCGACGAGCCGTCGAAGGACTGCAGCCAGCTCTCCATGTCCATGATCCCGGGCGACGGCAGGAGTCTCACGTCGGTGAGGTAGCCCTCGACCGTCACCGAGACGTCGGTGCCCGACACCATGCCGTGCCCGCCGATGTTCTCGGTCACGTACTGGTTGTTGAAGACCTGCAGGGCGTTGGCCGTCAGGTGGTGGGGCGACAGTGCCGCGTGGGCCACCTCCTGCGCCATGCTCTCCGGTCGGTCCAGCGGATCGCCGATCGTCCGTCGTCGCCACCACGCCCACCCGGACCTCGCCGCCTCGCCGAGCCATCGCGCCGTGCGGGCGCCCCACGGCCAGACGGTCCCGCCCTCGGCAGCCGGGGCGTCGTCGCCGGTGGCCTCCGCCGGGGCGGGTGCCTCTGGCACCGCCACGTCGTCCCCGGGGTACGCGCCGGGCATCCGGGGGAGTACGGCGGTGGGTCGGTCGGCGGCGACGGCGTGGTGTCCGGCGCCGATCAGGGCCTTGACCAGCGCACGGATCACCCGGCTGCCCTCCACCCGGTCCACGTGCGCCAGGCTGGGCAGCCGTAGCACCCCGTCGCGGTATATCAGCTCGTCCGGTGGGTTCAGGCCGGCACGATCCTGGTCGGTGACACTCCGCGTGGCGGGATCCCGGTACGGGCGGATCTCCGCTGGTTCGGCGAGCGTGCGGTAGGTGGGTACCGCCAACGTGAACATCCCGTCCGCCTCGGTCGGCGGAGGTGTGTCACCGTGGCTCCACGAGATCTCCAGGCGCATCCGTACCGGCACCTGGAACGCGTGCGAGCCCTCGCCGGTCGGGTTGAGCGCGTACGACTCCTGCCCGAACCCGATCGTGGTGTCGGTGATGGTGGCGGGCCGGGAGAAGCGGTTGACGCCGCCGGAGAAGCCCTGCACCGGACGATCCGTCCCGGTCGTCCCGGCCGGGTTGCTGGAGGACCCGGCGACACCACCGTTCCAGCCGAACGGCGAACGGCTGCGCCCCTCACTGGCGGGCAGCGTCGAACCGGTCCAGTTCAGCGTCTGGACGTCGGGCAGGAACAGGAAGTGGACGGCTCCTGCCTGGGGCCCGTCGGTGAAACGACGCTCGGCGGACACGCGTACCTCGGCACGCTGGATCTCACCGCGGACCGGGAGTTCGAAGACGATCGGGTAGCCACCCTCGATCATCTCGTCCACGGCGCCGCGCAGTCCCACACCCGAGCGGGTCACGTCGAGCTTGCGGACGTTCACCAGGCGCTGCACCCTGGTGGCCTCGTCGGTCAGCCGGTCCAGCGTCGACTCGCCCTCGGGCGGCAGGAAGCCGTGCGCGGCGAGCCAGGTCTCGGCCGTGGCGAACAAAGGCTCGGCACCGGTGACCCGTAACGGCGTGGTGGAGACGCCGATCGACCGGAGCTGCGCGATCTCGGGTGGCAGGTAGCGCGGCGTGGTGGGCCGCCGGATGATCAGGTCCGCAGGTGGTACCCGCAGGATCGCCCGGTGCGCCGCGCCGGAGCCCAGCGGCGTCACCGGTTCGGGGCGGGCCGCGGCACCGGTCGCGCGGACCAGTTCGAGATCGAGGACCACATCGACGCCCTGGGGGATCAGCGGCTTGCGCACCCGCAGCGAGTGCGAGGTACGCGCGCCACCACCCGATCCCAGCGTGTGTGACACCTGGTGCCGCGCTCCGATCTGCCCCCGGACGGCTCCGCCGGTCGGCTCGACACCGGGCTCAGCCGGCGTCGCCGACATGCCGAGGTTCACGAACCCGTCGACGCCGACCGCGTTGGTGACCTCGGCGGAACCGTCGACCCGCAGGATCCGCAGCACGTGCGACTCCAGCACGGCGTCCTGCGTGGCCGGACCGGTGACCTCCCGCGCGACCAGCTCGGTGCGCATCCGGAGATATCCGATCACGGCCCCGTCGTCGTCGAACAACAGCGGCGACGGGTGGCTGCCCGTCCACGCCAACGGGATGTTCGCGCGGAGGCTGTACTCGCCGAAGAACTCCCACAGGTCCCGTCTGGACGCCGACGACAACGCCGCGAGGTACGGCCGGAACGACGCCATGACGTCGCGGAAGATCAGGTCGGCGTTCAGCACCGACTGCACGCCGAAGAGCGGCAGGTCGGTACGGAGGAGTTCCAGCGGTGCCGGTTGGGGCTGCTCCGCGTCCGGGCTTGGCGCCTCCACCAGGTGTTTGGGGAACCACACCGTCAACCGCTCGGGCGGTGGACTCTCCAGGTCGGTCCACGGACGGTTCACGTCGTCGCCCATGCGGAGCTGCCACCGCATCCGGTAGCGGTACGGCCACGAGCGTTCGCGACTGCGCAACAGCGTCAACGCCTGCACCGCGCCGGTGACCGTCGCCGAGGTCGACGTCTGGTTGTACGTCATCGTCGGCTGCACCGTCAGCGCCACCCGCCGCAGCACGCTGTCGCTGTCAGCCGGCAACGGGTGCGAGTAGGTGAACGGCAGGCGTACGGTCCGCAGGTCGCTGGCGCTGCCGCTCTCCGCCACCTCCCACCCGCCGAACGCCCAGCGCTGGAGGGTGACGGGTGGCCCGTCGGGCATCTGCTCGATGTCGGGGTCCGCCTCCACCGGGTCGCGCAGCGACACCCGTAGCCACGGGGTCGGGCCGCCATCGGCAGCGCTCGACAGCGGCAGCCCGGTCTCGCTGCGGATCCGGGGCCACTCGGTGAGCAGGTAGTCCGAGGTGAGACGCCGTTCGAGATCCGCGCCGAAGGCGGCGTGCGTGCCGCGTGTACCGGCCGCCGCCTTCACCTGCGCGAGCAGCCACCCGACGACGACCTCGGGCACCGGCGCGATGTGCTCGAGTCCCTGCATGCCGTCGAACCGCGACCCGTACCGCCGTACCGCCTCGGTCATGTCCCCGCGCGTGGCGGCGGGTGTCGACTGCTCTCCGGAACCGTCCTGTGGCGAAGTCAACCGCTGGTCCCCTTTCTGATCCGGCGGTCGGCGCGACGATTCACCGCCGGACGGCGCGACCGTTCGGCCCGGCACAGCGAGGCGATCGAGGAATGATTCGTCCGCGCACGACAAATGCAGGATTCGCTGCCGAAAGAGGAGCGCGCCGCGATGTCGATGCCGCGGACGGCAGTTTCAAATGCCCGTATACGGCTGTGCCGTCGAACTCAGACGGTGCGGCACATCCGGCGGAATTCGACGAAGCAGCGCCGAATGGGACACCTGCTTGCACTCATGCGAACAGGCTAGATCCGGCGACGGTGCGATGGCGGCAAGTGTGATCCAAAGCACCCGTTAACCTATAGGCTAAGTGGGAGTTACGGGTGTGTCCTGCCTGGTCAGAAGCGCCCGGCGCTACGCTGCCTGTAGTCCGGGACGGTCCGCGCCGACCGGGGTCGCCCGCAGGCGGCCCCGGATCGTGCGGGCGGCCGCGCGCAACTCGCGCACCGTGTGCGCCACCGGTGCCTCGCGCAGGGCCTCCGGCGAGGCCAGTGCGTAGATCCGACGGTGCGGCCAGTTGGCCAGCGGTCGCACGCGCAGCCGACTGTCGAGGTGGGCCGAGATGGCCAGCTCGTTCATGAGGGTGATGCCGACGCCGCTGGTCACGAGGTTCTGGATCGTGACGTGGTCGTCCGCGGTGGCCACCAGGCGGGGCGTGAAACGCGTCGCCGCGCAGGCGGCGAGGAAGCGCTCCCGCACGGTCTCCATGACCCACGGCTCGTCGGCGAGGTCGGCGAAGTCGACCTCGTCACCGTCGGACGTCTCCCGGGCCAGCCGGTGGTCGGCCGGCACCACGACGCACCGGCGATCGGTCATCAGGGACACGCGGCGAAGGCCGCGCTCCGCGTCGGCGGTGGCCTCGTTGGTCCAGTCGCACAGCAGGCCGATCTCGATCTTGCCGGACCGCAGGAGCTGGGCGGCCTCGGGCGGTTCGACCTGCTGCACGACGAGCTGCGGTGCGGGATCCCCGCCGTCGTCAGGCGTGCTCCGGGCGAGCCGGTCCAGCAGCGAGGGGACCAGGGTGGCGCAGCTGCTCCGGAACGCCCCCAGCCGGACGGTGTCGGCCCGCTGCTCGCTCATCGCCCTGATCTCGGCCTCGGCGGCCGCGAGGGCGGTCAGCACGATCTCGGCGTGGTCGGCCAGCCGGCGGCCGGTCTCGGTCAACACGATTCCTCGTCCCGCCCGCATCACCAGGGATGCCCGGGTGGCCCGTTCGAGCAGCCGCATCTGATAACTGATGGCCGGCTGGGAATAACCGAGTGCCTTGGCGGCGGCGGTGTACGAGCCGTACCGCGCCACTTCGGCCAGGATCAGCAACTGATGCGTGTCCAACACGAGTGGAATCATAAGGATCACTTATGAATGCTCGGTGACGTTTTGATTGGACGTTCGGCGGCGTCGGCCCGATGCTTTGTCCGCAACCGAATTCGGCTGACCCCCGCTATCGGACGGTGCCCCCAGATATTCGTCGTCGGCGCCGTCCTGCCCACGGCCGACCACGAGCGGCCGGCGTTCACCCACCCCCGAGTAGTCCCCGGACACACCCTCAGGAGAGACACAGTGGAACCATCGACCGTCCTGGCCGCTCGCGGCCGACGCCGGCTCGCCGGTCGACGGGCTGCCGTCCTGGCCACCGCCGTGGCACTGACCACCGCCCTCGGCGTGACCGCAGGGTGCAGCTCCGCCCCCCTGCCGGCGCCGCCCGGCACCGCCGCCGCCGACGGGGGAGCGGGCGGCGAGTCGATCGAGAAGATCCTGGCCGACGCCCCCGTCGCCGACCCGGCCGACCTGTCGGCCGGTGGCCGGGCGGCCACCATCAAGCAGGCGGGCACCCTGCGCGTCGGGGGCACCGCCACCGCCGCCCTGTTCTCGCTGAAGGACCCGACCACCGGCAAGGTGACCGGCTTCGACGCCTACCTGGCTCAACTCCTGGCCAAGTACATCACCGGGACGCCGTCGGTCGAACTGGTCCAGGTGACGGCGCAGACCCGGGAACTACTGCTGCAGAACGGCACCGTCGACGCGGTGCTGGCCACCTACACCATCACCCCGGCCCGGGCCGAGAAGATCAACTTTGCCGGGCCGTACTTCAACTCCGGCACCTCGATCCTGGTGAAGAAGTCGGAGACCGGCATCACGACGCCGTCGGACCTGGCCGGCCGGACGGTCGTGACCCAGGCCAACTCCACGGCGGTCAACACCCTCAAGCAGGTGGTGCCGGACGCGAAGCTGCTCCTGCTGGAGACCAACGACCAGTGCGTCCAGGCGCTTCGCCAGGGCCGGGCGGAGGCGTACGTGCTCGACCAGGCCATCCTGCTCGGCAACGCGCAACGCGACCCGGAGGTCAAGGTCGTCGGCCAACCGTTCACCGAGGACCCCTACGGGATCGGTCTGCCTCCCGGTGACGCGGAGTTCAAGACGTTCGTCAACGGCTGGCTGACCAAGATCGTCGAGGCCGGGCTGTGGGACCGGATCTGGAAACTGACCCTGGGCACCGCGATCGAGGGCGAACCGCCGACCCCGCCGGTCCTCGGCTCCGTGGCCGGAAGCTGAGCGTAGTCCCCGTGCCGTACGTGTCGGAGGTGGCTGGGATCCCGCTGGTCGACGGCGTGCTCAGCCACCTCGGCCGGCTGGGAGCCGGCCTCCTGGTCACCGTCGAGCTCACGGCGGCCTCGTTCGCGGGCGCGATGGTCCTGGGCACCCTGCTGGCGATCATGCGGATCGTGCCGGTGCCGTTGCTGAGGCTCTGCGCCGCGATCTACGTGCAGTTCATGCGCAACACGCCGCTGCTGGTCCTGCTGGTGCTGTTCGTGTTCGGGCTGCCCGAGATCGGGATCCTGTACGACCTGTTCTGGACGGTCACCACCGCGATGGCGATGTACGGGGCCGCGCTGGTCGCCGAGACGATCCGGTCCGGCATCCGGACCGTGCCGCCCGGTGAGGCGGAAGCGGCCCGGGCCCTGGGCATGACCACGGCACGCAGTCTGCGTCACGTCATCCTTCCGCGCGCCTTCCGCTCGATGGTCCAGCCGCTGGGGAACATCTTCATCGCCATCGCCCTGAGCAGTTCCCTCGCCGCGGCGGTCGGTGTCACCGAGCTGACCGGCGAGACCGACCTGATCAACCTGGAATTCGCCGACGCCGGCCCGACCTTCCTGGTCAGCACGGCGCTCTACCTCATCCTGACCCTGAGCATCGGCTTCGTCACCGGGCTGCTGGAGAAGAAGGTGGCGATCGGACGATGAGCGTGTCCGAGCAGGCCCTGTTCGACCAGCCGGGTCCCCGGGGCCGGCGATGGATCCGGCTGGCGACCATCGGCACCGCCGTCCTCCTGGTCGGTCTGTTCTGGCTTGCGATCACCGAGTTCCACGCCCACGGCCAGCTCGACCCCGCCAAATGGACGATCTTCGGGCAGTGGCCTGTGATGGCCTTCCTGCTCCGGGGCCTCGCGGCCACCCTCCTGGCCGCCGGGGTCAGCGCCGTGATCGCCGCGCCGCTGGGATTCCTGGTCGCGCTCGGCCGGCTGTCCCGGCGACGGGTCATCCGGTGGCCGGCGGTTGCGTACGTGGAACTGTTCCGCGCGGTGCCGATCCTGCTGCTGCTGTTCGCCTTCCTGATCCTGGCGCCTCGCTTCGGGCTACGGCTACCGATCTTCTGGCAACTGGTCGTACCGATCGTGGTCTCGAACGTGGCCGCCCTCGCCGAGATCTTCCGCGCCGGCATCCTCTCCGTCGACAGGGGACAGACCGAGGCCGGGCTCTGCGTGGGCTTGAGCCCATCGGCCACCATGCGGCTGGTGGTGCTCCCGCAGGCCCTGCGGCGCGTCGCCCCGGCGCTGGTGACGCAGTTCATCCGCCTGCTCAAGGAGAGCACGCTCGGCTACGTGGTGAGTTTCCTCGAACTGCTCCACGCGGGCCGGGTGCTCGGCGAGTACACCCACGCCCTCATCCAGACCTACCTCGTGATGACCCTCATGTTCGTCGCGGTCAACGCATTGCTGTCGTGGCTCGCCACGGTGCTGCAGCGGCGTGGCTGACCGCCCACCCTGACCCCGGGAGTATGCACATGTGCCGTCTGTTGGGTGTGGTCGGCGCGTCCGCCGGTCGCCTGACCGAGCTTCTCGCCACCGAACTACCCGGATTCACCGAACTCTCGGCCGAACACGGCGACGGCTGGGGCGTGGCCCACTGGCACGACGGTGAACTCCGCGTCGACAAGGAGCCGACGTCGGCCCGTACCAGCGAGGGATTCACCTCCACGCTGAGCCGGATCACCACCGACGCCGCCCTGCTGCACATCAGGCTGGCCAATCCCGGGTCACCGCTCGTCCTGGCCAACACCCACCCGTTCCGGTCCGCGACGGTCGCCTTCGCCCACAACGGTGACTTCTCCCCGGCCGACGCCGTCGACGATCTGCTCGAACCGGAGATGCGTGAAGCGGTCGCCGGTACCACCGACAGCGAACGGTTCTTCCTCCTGGTCAGGCAGTTCCTGCGCCGCACCGACCCGGTGACCGCGCTCAGTTCGGCCGCCGCCGAGGTACGGCGTCACGCCACCCGGTACAGCGGCCTCAACTGCCTGCTGCTGACCGAGCAGTCGTTGTTCGCCTACGCGGACCATGATCCGGACTCCGCTGTCAGCCGGCGTCGTGGCCCCGGGTTCTTCCCCCTCAACTACCTCGTCGAACCCGATCGCGTGGTGGTCGCCTCGACGGGTTGGGACCAGCCCACCCCGCCCTGGCACCAACTGGACCAACGGCACGTGCTCGAGGTCCGCCGCTCCGATCTGCGGGTCTCCCGACACCTGACGCGGCCCGAGCTGCCCCCGGTCGCGGCCGTGAAGAGCGGCGTCCGATGAGCACGCGCCCGGTGCCACGGTGGCCTTCCCGTTCCGCGCCGTCCGGGTCGAGGTGAGGGCGCTGGCAGAATGATCGGATGTCCGCCGAAGCCGCGCACGCCGCGGAGATCCTCACCGCGCTCGCCACTCCCGAGCGCCTCCAGGCGTTGGCCGAACTCGCCCGCCGGGGCGACGACGGGCTCACGGCCACCCAGTTGGCCCAGGCGCTGGACATCCCCGTACCGAAGGCCGGAGCGGCGCTCGCCCGGCTCCACGCGATCGGCGTGGTCACCGGCACCGGCGTCTACCGGGCCCGGCTCGACGCCCTGCGGGAGACCGCCGCCGACCTGGACCGTCAGCAGCCGATCAGCCGTCTGCTCGTGGTCTATCCGGAGCTGCGGAGCGTCTTCTCGCACGGCCGGCTGACCGCCTTTCCGCCGCCCCTGTCGCGGCGGTGGGAACTGCTGGCCGAGATGCTGGTCCGCTTCCTCGACCTCGACGGCCCGTGCGACGAGGACGAGATCAACCGGCGGCTCTCCGCCGTCACCGACGACGTGGCCGGTGCCCGGCGGATGCTGGTCGACGCCGGCTGGCTGGAACGCGACCGCGCCGGCACCACCTACGGCACGTCGCGCACGCTACCCGCGCGCGAGTCGTCCGCCTGATCAAGCCAGGACACAGACGTGCGGCCGGGACGGTGCTGTCCCGGCCGCACTGTGCGGATCAGATGTTGGAGATGCGGAACACGGTCGCGGCGGTGTCACCGCGCGCCGCGCGGTCTCCGGCGGCCGCCGACTCCTCCGGGGTCGCCCCACGGGCCATGGCCCTGGCCACGGCCGCGTCGCGCTGCTCTTCGATCTTCCGCCTACGCCGCTGGGTGAACCTGCTCCAGATAGACATACAGAAGATCTTCCCGATCGCCGACGGACCAAACCGGATCACGGGCGATCATCGGATCACCCGTGAACCGTCGATGTCCGGACGGGTCAGGGCACCGCCACCACCGCGTCGGTACCCGGCATCCGGGTCACGCTGGGCAGTTGCGGCACCGCCTGCGCCGAACGGCTGCTCACGCCGCCGGTCGGGCAGATCGCGGTGAGCACGAACGTCTGCCAGGCGATGTCGACCGGATGCGCGTCAGGCAGCCCGATCTGGTAGTGGCTGAGGTTGATCCCGGAGGACGCCTGGCGCACACCGTCCCGGCTGTGCAGTGAGTACGTCAGGTGACCGATGACCGCGCCGTCGTGACCCCAGACCTCGCCGCACGGGGTGGAGAGCGAATAGATGCCCAGACCGTAGCCACCGGCCTCCGGCACTCCCGGCACCATCGGCACTCGGGTGAGCATCTGGTCGAGGGTGGCCGGACGGAGCAGATCACCACGGAGCAGCGCCCGGAAGAAGGTGTTCAGGTCCGCCGTGGTGGAGATCATCTCACCTGCCGCGCCGGCCCAGCTCATGTTGAACTCGCTCACGTCGCGAGCGCCGAAGGGGGCGAAGTAGGCGCCACCGTGCGGACCGCGGATCGTCGGATCGGTGCCCGGGAAGGACGTGCCGGTCAGCTTCAGCGGTCGGAGGATCCGCCGCTGCACCTCGGTCGCCGTACTGCTGCCGGTGACCGCTTCGATCAGCATTCCGGCCAGGACGTAGTTGGTGTTCGAGTAGCTGAATCCCGCGCCCGGGGCATTGGTCGGCGGCATGGCCAGACCCATGGCGACCAGCTCGGCCGGAGCGTACGTGGTGACCTGCATCCGGTTGATCGCCGCGTACGAGTCGATCATCGCGTTGGTGTAGTTGCCGATGCCGCTGGTGTGGTTCAGCAGCATCCGGACGGTGACCTGGGCGCCGGTCTCGCCCGGTACGACGTCGGGCAGCCGCTGCCCGATCGGGTCGTCCAGACCCAGTCGGCCCTCGTCGACGAGCTGGAGCACGGTGGTGGCGACGAACGTCTTGGTGATGCTGCCGATGCGGTGACGCATCTGCGGCTGCATCGGTCGTGGCTTGGTCAGGAACGCCTGGCCGGCGGCGCCCTGCCAGTCGTGTCGGCCGTCGCGCACGGCGGCCAGCGCGCCGGGCACACCGGCCTCGGGCACCGCCGCGAGCGCGGCGCGCAGCCCGGTGCGGTCCAGCTTTCCGGCGGACGCGCCGGGCTGCGCCACGGCGGAGGCGGGTACGACAGCGATCGTGGCGACCAGCGTGAGGCTGGTGGCCACCACCTTGAGTGTCCGAAGAGTGCGAGACATGGAAATAGCATCGATGTGTCCTGGTCGGAGTGCATCGTGCTCAGGCGCGAGATTCGACTCCCACTGCGGAGTGAGCCGCATTCGACCAGCGGCCTACCGCAGCACCACCGCCGCAGGTCTCGCGCATGACCCGGCACCCCGCCGGTACAGATGTCCCTGGACGCCGGGCGGTCGTCCCTGCCCTCCGGGACGTCCCGCCCACCAGCCTCGGAACGGTCAGGTTCGATGCGGCCCGGCCCGTCCGGTCCCGGTCTTGGGAGGAACACGTGGTGACGACAGCGGCGAAGGGGTCGGGCAGACCGCCCGGCCGACACGGCAGGCCCCCGGGACGCCGGGGCACCCTCGGACGGTGGTGTGCCGTCGGGATCGCGGCGATGCTGACCGTGACCATGCACCAGACTCCGGCGCGGGCGGTCGAGCAGGTGCCGTTCGACGAGCACACCGTGCACGGTGCGCTCTTCGCTGCCGTGGTGCAGCTCCACGACAACGGTGCCGCCGGGCTCACCGACGCCCTGCTCACCGCCGAACTGCTGGACTGGCGTACGGCGAACCCGAACGCCGACGCCGCCCAGGTGGCGGCACACGCCAACGGCACCCGCGCGGCCGTCGCCACGGTGGCGCCCGACGGCAGCGGGGAGGAGCGGTCCCGCTTCGCCCTGGCGATGGCCCTGCTCGCGCGGCTGGGGGAGACCCCGAGCAGCGGCGCGGTGCTCACCGGCCCGACGGTGCGGACCTTCCTGGACAGCACCGTCGGCGCCGAGGGCGCCAACGTCGTACCGGACATGCTGAACCTGGTCCGGGGCGGCTACCAGGACGCCGCGTGGAACGCGAAGTCCCGCGACGTCGTCCGCGAGACCTGGATGGAGCTGCACCGACGGGCGAAGGTGGACGACCCGCTGACCGTCGGGTGGGACGCCGCGTTCACCGGCCGCACCAAGACGGCGGTCCGCACCCCGGTGGACACGTTGCTGGCCACCCGCATCCACGAACCGCGTCCGGACGGCAACGCCGGCACGCTCGGCCACTACGTGCCGCTGACCGCCATCCGGGACGAGCGCGACGACCCGGCCGCCTTCCGCGCGCTGGTGCAGGACCGTGCCTACGCGGCGCTGGCCGTGCTGGACGCGGGCGGACGCGCCCGGGCCGACGAGGTGGTGGCCAGGGCGGCGACCTACCCGCTCAACGGCGACCCGAAGCCGACCGCGGCGGTCATCGACGAGGAGAAGCGCAAGACCGCCGAGAACAAGACGATCTTCGAGGGGCTCGGCTCCACGGTCAGCGTGCTCTCCACCGTGATGGGTTTCCACGACAAGAAGTTCGGCAAGCAACTGGAGACCATCGGCAAGGCGATCGTCACCTCGGTCACCGCCATCAACACCTACATGACCACCGTGCTCGGCCAGGGGCTGAGCACCGCCGCCGTCGCCATGGGCACCGCGGTGCTCACCGGTAACCTGCTCGGCGCGGCGGTGAGCCTGATCGGTCTGTTCGCCGGCGGCGGCGACCCGAACGCCGCCGTGCAGGCCGAGATCGGCAAGCTCCGGGACCAGATCAACCGCCTGGCCCAGGGCATGGACCGGCGCTTCGACCGGATCGAGGCGGCGCTCGGCGAGATGTACGCCAACCTGGTCGCCCAGCTCGACGCACTGACCCGGTCGCTGGACCAGGTCCACGCCAACCTCGGCCGGATCGCCACCCAGTTGCAGACCATCGAACGCAAGGTCGACGCGATGGCCCTTGCCACCCACGTGGCGTTGCAGAACATCGCCCGTGACCCGCTGAACACGGTCATCACCACCTACGTGCACCACAAGGAGATCACCGGGGAACCGATCCCGGACTACATCAACACGTACTTCCCGAAGGCCGAGTCGCCGACGTTCGAGTTCGCCACGCTGCGCGCCGCCGCCGAGGGCACCTTCACCGTCCCGGCCGGGACGAGCACCGCCGATCCGGTCTCGCAGCTCGACCTCTTCCTGCCCGAGGGTTCGATCAACTACCTGACCCAGTGGGCCGGTCAGCGGGTCGGCGGCGCCTGGACCACCGGACCGGTGGCCAACGCCGCCGCCTGGAAGACCGCCGCCCGCACCTACAACATCCTGCAACTGCAGAACCCGCAGTACGCCAGGCGCATCGACACCGGGCGGGCCGAGGCGGTGGCGCTGGCCGGTGACGAGATCAACGAGCGGGTCCGGCAGTTCAGCAAGCCGACCGACGACGGATCCACCAACGCTCTGTTCACCGCGCTGGTCGACGACTACCGCACCGCCATGAACGGCTGGCGGGACCAGGTCGACAACGTCCGCCGCGCGGTGCTCTGGAACGGTAGCGACGTGATCCCCGAGTACGACATGTGGGGCAGCCCGGACCAGCAGATCGCCGCCGGGAACCGGATCGGCGAGACCGGCTCGATCGGCCCCTGCACCGGGACTCTCGGCAACCGCGCCGTCCCGGCGACCCTGCGGCACAACACCCTGCCGAACCCGTTCCAGTTGGCCGCCCACGGCCTGCCGCCGGCCCACCGGCCCTCCTTCACGAGCTGCTACGAGGCGCAGTTCGTCAACGTGGTGGAGAACCCGGGGCCCCGCTTCCACACCACCAGCGGCGACCTGCAGATCACCGTACGGTCCCGGGTGAAGTGGGCCGGCGGGGACTGGCAGCAGGTCCGTAGTGCCACCCGGGTCTTCCCGATCGGCGTCTACTGTTCCTGGAGCGTCCGCTCCGAGATTCCCGACGGCTACTGCTACGACGAGCGCAAGTTCCTCGACGAGCGGTGGAACACCACCTATCGGACGGCCTTCGAGTCCGCCGCGATCCCGGCGGTGGACGCCCAGACGGCGACCGCCCGGGCCAAGGCCGCCAGCATGCTCGCCGGCCGGCAGAAGTACTTCTACCGGGTCATGCTGGCTGGCTCCGGCACCGCCGCGCCGGACCCCGGCACCTGGGACTCGGCGAAGGCGCTGTGGCAGCAGGGCAAGAAGGTCTCCAACGCGCTGCGGCTGCTCCAGGCGTACACCGAGCTGGGTTGGGGCACTGCCCTGGAGTCCGACGACGGCCTGCGCGGGCTGCTCTTCGGCAGCCACGGCCTGCCGGCCGACTGGGCCCGGCCCCGCAGCGACGCCGACCAGTCCGCCAACCGGCACCTGCACAACGCGATGGCGCAGGCGCTGGCGAACTACGCCGGCTGCACGCAGCACGACGGCTGGGACCCGTGCGGCGGCGACCAGTCCGGGTTCAACCCCCTGGCCAACCAGGGCCAGTACGGTGCCGGCTGCCCGCAGGCCACGAGCGGCGCACCCCGTGACCCGCTCAGCGCCTGCCTGTTCGGCGCCGCCGAGCTGCGGGCCAACCAGCTCGCCGCCCGGTACGCCCACTGGTCCGGGCGGGTGAAGGCCAAGGCGCACGTCGAAGGGCTGCCGGACGTCACCGCGACGGCCGACATGACCCGTGCGGCCAGTCGGGCGATCCGGTTGGGCTGACCGGACGGGCCACGATCCCGCCGACCCGGGACATCCGCCCCGGGTCGGCGGGACACCCACCGGGTGACGATGGGCAGGTCGGACCTTCGCCGACGAACGCGACACCCGCGACGGTGCCACCGTGGACCCCGCGCGTGTCTACGCTTCGCGTGATCCTGAGGAGACCACCATGACCCTGCCCACTCGTGAACCGGACCGTGCCTCCGCCGACACCGACCCGCGCATCGTGCTGGTGGCCGGCGACGACACCTTCTGCCACGTCTACCGCAACCTCGCCGAACTGCTCGACGAGCAGAGGCACTACGACAAGCTCGACGGCCCGGTGGAGTTCTTCGACCCGACCGGCCGGCAGTTGATCCCGGCCTTCTCGCAGGACTGGCAGCTGGTGGAACTGCACCCGTCGCACCGCCCGGCCGCGCCGGAGGTCCTGCGCGAACGCTTCAAGGCGGTGCTGGCGCACGTCGAGCAGTTCGTCCGGGAACGCCCGCAGGTGCTCGGCGACCACCGGATCGACGTCGAGGAGGTGCTCTCCGACCTGCCCGACTGCGACGCTCCGAACTTCACCGACGTCGTCGACGCGTTGCCGTGGCACTCACACGGCCATCGGGGCAACCTGCTGCACAATGCCATGCACGCGGCGGGCTGGGCTCGCTGACCCGACCCCTTTCCGACCCGTCCCGGAGGCTCCTTTGTCGCCGACCCCGCCACCAGTGACCGTCCGCCGTCGGGCCCTGGCGGTGGCGGGGACGGCCGTCGCGCTGCTCGTGGTCATCGGCCACCTGTGGAGCCGGGACGCCGCCGCCCAGGGCCCGGTCGCGGTGACCGCCAGCATGGCCGCCGCGTTCACCGCGCTCGGCACGCTGGTGCTCGCCGGTGTGCCGGGCCATCCGGTCGGGCGGCTGATGACCGCGGCCGGACTCACCGCCGCCGTCGCCGCCCTGTCGCTGAGCTGGTCCGGGATAACTCCGGTCGCCTGGGTGGGGCAGTGGCTCTGGTGGCCGCCGTACGGACTGGTCATCCTCGCCCTGCTGGTCTTCCCCGACGGCCGGCTGCCGGGACGGCGGTGGCGTCTGGTCGCGTACCTGATCGTCGTCACCACCGTCGTGGCCACCGTGGCGTTGGCGGTTGCCGCGCTCAGCGACCCCCGTCGGCTGCTGCTCTCGGCCGAGCCGGCCGCCACCGCCCAGGCCCGTACGCTGGTGCAGATCGCGCTGCTGGCGATCGGCGTCGAGGTGCTGGCGCTGCTGGCGGTGCTGGTCGCGCTGGCCGGTCGCTGGCGGCGTGCCACCGGCGAGACCCGCCAGCAGTTGGCCTGCCTGCTCGCCGCCGCGGTGTTGTTCCTGCTCGGACTGGTGCTCGACGCGCTCAACCTCTCCGGCGCCTGGGTGCTCATGGTGATCGCCATTCCCGGGGCGATGACCCTCGCCGTGCTGCGCTACCGGCTCTACGGCCTGGAACAGGTGATCAACCGCACGCTGGTCTGGCTGGTGATGAGCCTGCTGCTGATCGTGGCCTTCGTCTCCACCGTGAGCCTGCTGCGCGACCTGGTGCTGCGCGGCGACACCTCGAACGCCTCGCTGGTGACCACCGGGCTGATCGCGGTGACCTTCGAACCGTTGCGGCACCGGGTGCAGCGCGGCGTCAACCGCCTGCTCTACGGGGAGCGCGACGAGCCGTACGCGGTCCTGGCCCGCCTCGGGGACCTGCTGGAGAGGACCGTCGAGCCGCAGGCCGTGCTGCCGCTGCTCACCCGGACCGTCGCCGGCTCCCTCCAGGTGCCCTACGTCGCGGTCGAGCTGACCGCCGACCACGACCCGGATCGGCCCCAGAAGGTGCACGCCGAACACGGCCGGCCCACCGGTTCGGTGGAACGGTTCGACATGGTCACCCACGGCGAGCGCGTCGGCTCGCTGGTGGTGGCACACCGTACCCCCGGGACCCGCTTCACCTCCGTCGAGCGACGCCTGCTCAGCGACGTCGCCCTGCACGCCTCGGTGGCGGCGGCGACCGCGCGCCTGATCCGGGACCTGAGGGCCTCTCGCGAGCGACTGGTCACCGCACGGGAGGAGGAGCGCCGCCGGCTGCGTCGCGACCTGCACGACGGGCTCGGTCCCACCTTCGCCGGCATGTCCATGCAGGTACGGGCCGCCCGCAAGCTCGCCACCGACCGGCAGCGACTGGTCGGCATCCTCGACGGGCTCGCCGAGGACCTCCGGACCTGCACCGCGGAGGTACGCCAACTGGTCGACCAGTTACGCCCACCCGCCCTGGACCGTGGGCTGGAATCGGCCCTACGGGCGGAGTGCCAGCGTTTCGACGGCCCCGGCCTGTCGGTGCGCCTGCGGGTGGAGGACGAACTGGACCGGTTGCCCGCCGCCGTGGAGGTGGCGGCGTACCGCATCGTCGGTGAGGCACTGGCCAACGTGGCCCGGCACGCCCAGGCCACCACCTGCGACGTGGTGGTACGCCGGGGTCGCGCCCTGGTCGTCGAGGTGGGCGACGACGGTGTCGGTGTCCGCGCCCGACGCCCGGGCGGCGTCGGTCTGGACTCCATGCGCGAACGCGCCGCCGAACTGGGCGGCGAGTGCGACCTGGTGGACCGCGCACCGCAGGGCACCCTGGTACGGGTACGCCTGCCGTTCCAGCCGGTCGCGTCGGCCCCCGTTCCGGTGGACGGACCCGGCTGACACCATGAGCCGGGCCGGTCGAGGCGGTCGGGCCGGAAGTGGGGCGAGAGAGATGTCCGGACAGGGTCGGGTGCTGATCGTGGACGACCATCCGGTGGTCCGCCGTGGACTGCGGATCATGCTGGAGGGGGAGGGCTGGGTCAGCGCGGTGCTGGAGGCCGCCACCTGCGCCGAGGCGATCCGGCTGGTGATGACCGAGCCGGTCGACGTGGTCGCCATGGACGTCGGTCTGCCCGACGGCGACGGCGTCGAGGCCACTCGCCGGATCGTGCGGGACCGTCCGGCGACGGCCGTGCTCATGCTCACCATGGCCGACGACGACGAGGTGGTGAGCCGGTCGCTGCACGCGGGCGCCCGGGGCTACCTGCTCAAGGACACCGACCCGGACGTGATCGTCGACGCGCTGCGCACCGTGGCCGGCGGTGGACTCGTGCTCGGCCCCCGGGTCGGCCCTCGGGTGCTGGCCGACCTGCAGCGCCGGCCGGTGGAACTGCCCGCACCGTTCAACCAGCTCACCCCGCGCGAACGGGACATCCTGCGGTACCTGTCGGCCGGCGAGACCAACGCCCGTATCGCCCGCCGGGTCGGGTTGAGCGAGAAGACGGTCCGCAACCAGCTCTCCGCGGTCTTCGCCAAGCTAGGGGTCTCCGATCGGGTCCAGGCGGCTCTCCTCGCCCGCGACGTCGGTCTCTGAGAGCCGTCTTCGGCGGCGGACGAGACCCGACCGAAGTTACTCAACCAATTGGTTGACAATCATCGGGGCGTACTGCGATGCTCAACCGCGTAGTTGAAATAGCAGTTCAACATGCTTGTCGACGTTGCCGCGAAGGAGAGCACCACCATGACCGCCAGCACCCGTGAGACCCGGATCGTGGCCGACCCCACGGTCCCTCAGGTGATCATCACCCGCGAGTTCGACGCCCCGCCGGACGCGGTGTTCCGGGCGCACACCGATCCCGAGTTGTTCGCGCGCTGGATCGGTCCGCGAGACATCGCGACCGTGATCGACACGTGGGACTGCCGGAGCGGCGGATCGTACCGCTACGTCCAGCAGACCGAGGGGTTCGAGGGTGGGTTCCGGGGCTGCTTCCACGAGGTGCGGCCGGGTGAGCTGATCGTCCAGACCTTCACCTTCGAGGGGATGCCCGACGGCGTCGCGCTGGAACGACTCTCCTTCGAGGACCTGGGTGGGCGCACCCGGCTGACCGCCACCTCGCTCGTCGACTCGTTCGAGGATCGGGACGCGTTCCTGGCCTCGGGTATGGAGGTCGGGGTTCGTGAGGGCTACGAGCAGCTCGACGGTCTGCTGGTCGAACGGGTCGCATGATGCGTGAGACCGATGTGGCGGAAGCCGTCGGACCGCCGGGCATCGCCGTGCGACGGCGGCCGACATGAGCGCGGACACGTTGTCGCCCGTCTTCTCGGCCCTGGCCGACCCGACCCGCAGGCGGATCGTGGCCCGGCTCGCCGCCGGGGACGCCACGCTGACCGAGCTGGCCGAGCCGTTCGACATGAGCCTCCAGGCCGTGGCCAAGCACCTCGCGGTGTTGGAGGAGGCCGGCGTGGTGACCCGTGGCAGGGACGGGCGTCGCCGGCCCGCCCACCTCGAAGTGGAGGTCCTGGACCTGATGGCCGGGTGGATCGAGCGGTACCGCCAGCGGGCCGAGGAGCGCTACCAGCGCCTCGACGAGGTCCTCGCCGCGATGTCGGACGCCGAGGAGGCGTCCGAGCCCGGCCGCGACGGCCACTCCGGCGTCAGCTCAGGGTGAAGGTCACGTCGTCGAGGTCGAAGGTCGTGACGCCGTTGCCGGCCGTCTCGCTGGCGAGGAAGCTGACCGTCGCGGTGCGCTCGACCGTCGCCGTCCCGCTCGACATGGCGTACTCGCGCCACTGTGCCCCACCGTCGAAGGCGAGTGAGAATCTCGTCTTCGGGGGTATCCCGGTGACCGCCAGCCCGACGTTCAGGTAGTCGCTCCGGCTGCTCTCCGTGGTCGTGGTCCGGACCCGGAAGCGGACCGTCAGGTCGCACTCGGACGGCACGGTGAGGGTGGTCCGCAGCAGATCCGACCGGGTCACGTCCAGCCCGGCGAAGGTGGCGTAGGCGCGGCCGGAGTGGGCGGGCCGCGCCGCGTCACCGAGTACGACGATGCGGGGGCCGGCCGTCCAGCCGGTGGTGCCGCGTTCGAACCCGGGGTTGGCGTGGACCTGCCCGGTGCAGGGCGCGTCGGTCGGCGGTGGATCGGCGGGGGCGCTGCCTGTGGCCAGGAACAGCAGGGCCGCGGCCGAGACGGTGGTGACGAGGGCCTTCATGTGTCCTCCCCGTGTCAAGACAGCTATATAAATCGACTTTGCTCGATGCCGTGCGGAGCGTCAAGCCCTTCCCGGATCGGCGCCGAGGTCGGTGTCCCGCTCAACCGCCCACCGCGAGATCGGCCACCTCGTCGGCGCACCCCCAGGACAGCGTGACCCCGGCTCCGCCGTGGCCGTAGGCGTGCACGAGCCGATGCCCGGAACCGATCGACCGGTCCAGCTCTACCCGGGGGCCGCCGTGGCGTGCCGGACGCAGTCCGATCCGTTCGCCGAGCACCGGGGCGTCGGCCAGTTCCGGCACGAGGGCGACGCAGCGCCGTCGGATCGCCGTCGCGGTGTCCGGGTCGGGCGCGGTGTGCCCCACGCCCGGCTGGTACGTGCCGCCGAGAACCACGTCGTGTCGGCGCGGGTGCACGTAGGTGATCCCCGCCGGGTCGTCCTCGTCGCGTACCGAGACGGTCAGGCCCGGATTCGCCACCAACACCAGGTGCCCGCGCACCGGGTACACGGCCGGGTCGGCGGCGAGCCGGCCGGCGGCCAGGCCGGTCGCGTTGACGACCGTCGGCGCGAGGTCGAACGCGTCGGCGAGCCGGTCCACCCGGCGGCGCAGCAGCCGCCCACCGTCGGCCTCCAACCGTTGCCGGAGCCAGGCCAGGTACGGCGTCATCTCCACCGTCGGAGCGGTGAACCGCAGCACTGCCGTGTACGGCGGCGTCGCCGGCTCCGCCACCAGGTCCGCGCACGCCGCCGACCACCACGGCGGCCCGGTGTCCGGGCCGCGCAGCAGCATCCGGGTCGGCCGGTCGACCACCCCCGGCACGCCGTCGGCCGCCTGGCGGCTCAACTCGATCCGGGTCCGGCGTGCCCAGTCCGACACCCGTGGGTCCTCGTCGGTGTGGCTCGGATACCAGACCGCGGCGGCCACCGCCGACACCGTGTCCGCCGGTTCGTCCGCCGCCAGCACGGCCACCCGTGCCCCGCGTCGCGCCAGGGTGACGGCCACCGTCATCCCGACGATGCCGCCGCCGACCACCACCACGTCCGCCGCTGCCGCCATCGCTCGCTCCCGTCTGTCGTGCCGCCTGTCTCGAATCGTGGCGGTGACGCCACGCTGACGTCCAAGACGACATGGGGCAGTCGGCGATAAGCGGCGCTTATGGTGGCTCCATGTCCGACGTGCCGGCCCGAGAAGCCTGGTCCGACCTGCGCCGACTGCGGTACTTCGCGGTGCTCGCCGAGGAACTGCACTTCACCCGGGCCGCCGCGCGGCTGCACGTCGCCCAACCCGCGCTCAGCCAGCAGATCCGCGCGCTGGAACGTCAGCTCGGCGTGCCGCTCGTGCGCCGCACCAGCCGGGGCTGCACGCTGACCGAGGTGGGCGCGCGGGTCGCCGACGAAGCCGCGCGGCTGCTCGCCGAGGTGGACGCGGCGACCGCCCGCATCCGGGGCCTGGCGGGCGGACGGGGCGGCCGGCTGCGCCTGGCGTACACCCGCTCGGCGCGCGGCGGCCGGGTCGACGACCTGGTGGCCCGGTTCCGGGTCGCCCACCCGCAGGTCGAGGTGGTCCCGGAGACGGCCTGGACGGCACCGAACGTGGCCGGACTGCTGGCCGGCCGGCTCGACGCGGCGTTCGTCCGCCCGCCACTCGACGAACCGGCGCTGGCCTGCCGGACCGTCGACACCGAGGAACTGCTGCTGGCGCTGCCCGCAGGGCACGCTCTCGCCGCCGGTCGCCGCCGGATCAGCCGCGCCGAGGTGGTCGACCTGCCGGCCGTGATGTGGCCCCGGGAGAACGGCCCCGGGATGTTCGACCGGACGATCGCACAGGTCTGGCCGCACGGCGGCTTCCGGCTCGTCCGGCAGGAGCCGGACGACGAGCAGCTGCTGCGGGCGGTGGCGCAGGGCGACGTGGTCGCGGCAGTCCCGGCCGGTCGCGCACGCGCACTACGGATGCGCGGGGTACGCCTGCGCCGCTTCACCGCCCCGACACCCACCGTGGACGTCGCCCTCGCCTGGCCCCGGGACAGCACGAACCCGGCCTTGCGCCGGTTTCTCGCGCTGCTCGGCCAGCCCTGAGCCCGCCGCCGTCGCCCTGCTACAGGGCCTACGGCACGCTGCAGGTGTAGAGCACCGCGGTCAGCATGCCGAGCGAGCCGGTGACCTGCGTCGACGTCCAACCGCCGGGTCCGTTCGCGACCAGTCGGAAGGTGCCGGTGCCGATGGAGAGCAGCCCGCCGGGGACGGTGACGCTGGTGGCCGTGGGACCGAGTGTCCCGCCGCCGGTGAAGCTGCCGGACAGCGACCACGTGAAGCCGCTGCGGGTCAGGCCCCCGACGGGCAGTGTCCAGGTGAAGGTCGGCGGGGTGAGCGTACCCGCGCTGCACTGCAGGTTGGTCGGTGGACTGACGGTGCCGGCCTGGAGGGTCCCCTGGCCGTACTCGGTGCCGGTCCACGCCGCCATCGTCGATCGCGGCGGCGCGAGCACCCCGACGGTGAAGGCGAGCACCAGGGCGGCCGTACCCGCGAGCCACCGGCGCCCGACCTGTGCGGTGGCTGGTCGAGCCGGCTTGCCCGGACGCCTCACGGCCGCCCCACCCGGATGCGGCGTCGGCGTACGGCGAGCACGAGCAGGAGGCCGGCGAGCAGCGCACCGGCCCCGACGGCCGACGGTGTCCGCAGGTCGGGTCCGGTGCGCGGAAGCGGGCCGACCGTGCCGCCGGCCGAGGCCCGGTCGCCGAACCCGGTCGCGGTGACGACCAGGTCCGCCGACCCGGCGGCCGTCGCGCCGGCGAGCAGGCTCGCGGTGACGAGGACCCACCGTTGCTGATCGGCGCGCATCGAGTCGATGGTGACCGGTGCCGTGGTCAACCTGGTGGCCGGACCGTCCGCGAGGACCTGTTTCTCCTGGCCGGTGGGGCAGCCGCCCTTCACCCACCGCTGCGGGCAGACGGCGGCGGTCACCTGGAGTCCGTCCGGCCTGGCGGCGAGCGGGCCGGAGGCCGACAGCGAGATGGTCACCGTGCCCGGCTGCGGCGCGTGTGCCGAGACACCCACCTGCCAGGGCACGGGTTCCTCCGGCGACATGGTGGTCATCCGCGCCTCGTCACCGATCGAGACCAGGGTGAGGTACCGGCTCCGGATGACCTCCTCGGTCGGGTCGGCGCGGGCCGGGCTCGGTGCCGCGAGCACCGCAGCGGTGACACCGGGCAGCACCGCCACGGCCAGAAGGAGGCATCGCAGGGTCGAACTCGGGTGCGCGCCCGTCTCTCGATCCGGTGTCGCCCCGTCCGGCCCCGTCCGCCGATGGCGAGCCGGTGGCCGGGGCTCGCTGCGCGGCCAGAAGGCCCAGGTCACGATCGCGGCGGTGCTGATCGTGATCGCGCTCATCGCGTACACGTTCGACACGGTGCGGACCGCGTACCCGAGCCGGGGCGCCGACCACTCGACCAGCCGTACGTGGGTCACCGCGTACGGAGCGGTGTCGTTGGAGTCGTTCGCGTCCCCGCGCAGGGTGAGCAGGCGCGTGGACCCACCCCCGTCGGCGATCTCGACCACCCGGTGGGTGATCGGTGCCAGCGGCGAACGGTCGACGGTCACGACGTCTCCCACGACGACCTCGGACGCGGGGATCTCCCGCACCACCGCCAGTGATCCGGCGGGGATGCTCGGGCTCATCGACCCGGTCTTGAACAGGATGAGCGAGATGTCGAAGAAGAACGCCAGCGGGACGAGGACGACGCACACCGTTCCGCCGACGGCGAGCAGGGTCAGCGCCAGATCGCCGACCCTCGCGAGGAGTCGACGCCGCTGACGCGCTGGTCCCACCATCCGACCGGTCCTTTACGTAGACGTGGCAGTGAATTCCCAGGTGACCGCACCGGTGGTGCCCTGGTACGCGTTGCCGGCTCCGGACTGCACACGTGCCTCGAAGCAGAACCGCAACTGTGGCGTCGCGCCGGCCGGCGCCGTGATGGCCGACGACACCGGCGACCCGGGAACCGAGGTGATGCCCAGGTAGCTGGGCCCGACGATCCATGTCGGCGTACCGGTGAAGGCGGCGGCCGCGCAGGTGGTGCTGGTGGTGGCGGTCCGCACCACGCGGTACTCCAGTACCGGCAGCAGGGCACCGGCGTTGTTGGACGAACCGGTCAGCGCCACCGTGCCGCCGACGTTCGTCGTGGCTGTCGTCCGGATGTCGAGGTAGGCGTAGAACGAGACCGAGGGGGACATCGCCGTCGCGGTGAACGCCAGCGTCGCGGCGTTCACCGCCGGGGTGTGGCTGGCCCAGGTACTCGACGCGGTCTGCGACTCGGTGCCGAAGACACTGGCCGCGAACGACCCGGTGCCGTACTCGCCGTCCGTCCACGCGGCGAGCGTGGACGTCGTGCCCAGGCCGATGACCAGGGCACCGGCGAGTACGGCACGGGTCCGGCGGAGCCGTGGTGTCCCGGCCGGCGTGCGACGGTTGACCACGGCCACCACCTACACGGATTCGGCGAGGAGCTGCCAGGTCTCCGTGACCGACGTGCCCTGCACCAGACCGGCGTCCGCCGTGACGACGAAGCACAGGAACACCGGAGCGCCGGGTGTCGTGGGCGGAGTGCCCTGGGTCAGGTTGAACGACACCGCGCCGGTCACCGAGTCGAGTGCGGTGCCCTCGGCCACGATCCAGGTCGGAGTCGTGGGTGTCGGAGCACAGTCGCCGAACGTCGGGACGGTCGCGATGCCGTAGGTGAGCCCGACGAAGGTGGGCGGTGCGGGGGTGGCCGAGGCCACCGTGACGGTCGCGTCGTACGTCGTGGCCGCGGTCAGGCGCACCGCGAACGGTGCGGCGACCACGTCGTCCGGGCTCATGTTGTCGAAGCCCGTGCTGAACGCCAACGCCGCCGCCGTGCCGGCGGTCGGGTGCTCGGCGTAGGTGGTGCCGTCCGTGCTGCCCTCCATGCTGAAGCTACCGGCGGTGAACGTGCCCGAGGCGTACTCGGAGTCGTTCCAGGCGGCGAGGGTGATCGTGGCGCCGAGGCCGAGCGCGAGCCCGCCGGCCAGGATCGCCTTGAGCTTGCGACGACCTCCTCGACTGCTCGACTCGCCCGTCGTCATCCCTGTCGGTCCAGTCAACTTGTCCTCCTCGTGCATCCCCGTTGGCGTGCTGTCACGCAGGGACACGATAAAGCTCTAATGCGGACAAGTCGGGCATAAATTCCGAAACTTCACGGAGGTGTATCGACCGGCATCAAGTAAATCGAATTCGTTTCGCGATGCCGCTAGCATCGCCGGATGGCAACGCGACTCGTGCAGATCAACATGAAGGCCCGGGACGACTCCGCGCTGGGCGCTTTCTGGGCGGCGGCTCTCGGTTGGGGGATCTCCAGCGAGGAGCCAGGCGTCACCAACCTCGAACCCGAGGGTGTCGACTATCCCGACCCGGTCGCCGTCTTCGTCGACCTCGTCGTCTCCGCAGAACCCAAGACGGCGAAGAACCGGGTACACCTCGACCTCGCCACCACCTCGGCGGACCATCACGCCGCGACGGTCGCGCGTCTGAAGGAACTCGGTGCCACCCCCGCCGACGTGGGTCAGGGCGACGTCCCGTGGACGGTGATGGCCGACCCGGAGGGCAACGAGTTCTGCGTCCTGGAACCCCGGCCGACGCTCCAGGACGTCGGACCGGTCGCCGCCGTCGTGGTCGACTGCGCGGACCCGCGCGCCATGGCCGACTTCTGGAGCACCGCCACGGACTGGCGTGTGCACGACGTCACCGACCGCGCAGCGGTCCTGCGCTCCGCCGCCGACGTGGGCCCGTACCTGCACTTCCTCCGCACGCCCGACGTGAAGACCGGCTGGAACCGGGTCCACCTCGACGTCCGCCCGTATCCCGGTGACGACCCGCAGGCCGAGGTGGACAGGCTGCGGACACTGGGCGCCACCACCGTGGACGTGGGCCGCGACGATCTCCCGTGGACGGTCATGGCCGACCCGGAGGGCAACGAGTTCTGCCTCCTCGCCCCCGGCTGACGCGCACCCGGGATCAGCGGTCCGACGGCTCCCACCGGTCCCGGTGCACCGCTGCCTGCCAGGGACGGCGCTGCCGCCAGCCGTGTCGCTCCAGGTCCGGCACCTGCTCCAGGTGGGTGACCGGACCCAGGCACAGCCAGGCCACCGGGCGGACACCCGCCGGGATCCGCAGCAGGTCCCGCACGAACGGCTCCCGGTAGAACGAGACCCACCCCACGCCGAGCCGCTCGGCCGTGGCCGCCAGCCACAGATTCTGGATCGCCAGGCACACCGAGTACAGGCCGGCGTCGGCGATGGCGTGCCGACCCAGCACCGTCGGGGACCCCCGGTCCGGGTCGTACGTCACCACGACGGAGAGCGTCGACTCCACCACCCCGTCGATCTTGATCCGGCTGAACCGGCGCGCCTCCTCCCCGTGCAGACCGGCGGCGAAGACGTCCCGTTCCTGCTGCACGTGGCGGTGGAACTCCGCCCGCAACCCAGGATCGCGGACCAGGATGAAGTCCCACGGCTGCGACAGACCGACGCTGGGCGCGGCATGCGCGGCGGCCAGTACCCGATCGAGGACCTCGGCCGGGATCGGCGCGCCGGTGAACTCGCCCCGTACGTCCCGGCGGGCGTGGATGACCTCGTACACATCGTCGAACATGGGCAGGCTCCCGCTGCGCTCCAGGCCCTGCCCTCACGGCAGGGCAACCAGGCGCGAGGCCGGTCTTCGGACTTCCGGATCGTCACCTCACCGCCCGCCTTCCCGGCCCGAGCCGGGCCAGTGGCTGCGCGTGACGCGCGTGGGCGGCAGCTCCCCGGTCACCGCGGCGGGCCCGTGCCGGACTCTCACCGGCTTCCCGATTCTCCCCACCACCGGCGGGGCACCTCGCAACAGTTCGTGCCGCCGAGCACCCTACCGGACACCGTCGTCCGTCGGCGCTGCCCGATCGAGTCACTAGTCTCGGTGCCGTGACCTCCGAGACCACGCCCCTGCGGCAGCTCACCCTCGATCAGCTCCGGAAGCGGACGAGCGAGAAGTGGCGCGCCCACCCGGGCGACGTGCTGCCGATGTTCGTGGCGGAACTGGACGCGCCGCTGGCCGGGCCGGTCGTCGACGCGATCACAGAGGCCGTCCGACGTGGTGACACGGGCTACCCCGCCGGCACCGCCTACGCCGAGGCGCTCGCCAACTTCGCCCGCGACCGCTGGGACTTCGACGGCATCGCCGTGGACCGCACCACGATGGTCCCGGACGTGATGAGCGGCATCGTCGAGGTCCTCGACGTGATCTGCGGCCGGACGGACGCTGTCGTGGTCAACTGCCCGGTCTACGCGCCGTTCTACCAGGTGGTGGGGCGTACCGGTCGCCCCATCGAAGAGGCCCCGCTCGGCACGGACGGCCGGATCGACATGACGGTCCTGGACGACGCGTTCCGGCGCGCGGCACGTCGTGGCTCCCGGCCCGCGTACCTGCTGTGCAGCCCGCACAACCCGACCGGCACCGTGCACACCGCCGACGAACTCGCCGAGGTCGCCGCACTGGCGGACCGGCATGGTGTGCGTGTGGTGGTCGACGAGATCCACGCGCCGCTGGTGCTGGCCGGGGCGAGGTTCACGCCGTACCTGAGCGTGCCGGGCGCCGAGAACGGCTTCTCGGTGATCTCCGCGTCCAAGGCCTGGAACCTCGCCGGTCTCAAGGCCGCCGTCGCCGTCGCCGGACCCGCTGCGGTCGACGATCTCGCCCGCATCCCCGCCTGGGTCAACGAGAGCCCCAGCCATGTCGGAGTGCTGGCCCACGTCGCCGCCCTGCGGGACGGCGGCGGATGGCTCGACGCCCTCCTGGCCGATCTCGACGAGAACCGTCGTCTCCTCGCCCGGCTACTCGCCGAACACCTTCCCGCGGTCCGATACCGCCCTGGCGAGGGCACCTATCTGGCCTGGCTCGACTGCCGCGCCCTCGGCCTCGGTGACGACCCCGCCGCGACTTTCCTCGAACGCGGCCGGGTGGCGCTCAGTCCCGGCCCCGTCTTCGGCACCGGGGGAGCGGGACACGCGCGATTCAACCTCGGCACCACCCCCGAGCTGGTCGCCGAAGGAGTGCGGCGGATGGCCGGGGCACTGACCTGACGCCGGTGGCACTGCCGGCCCGTTCGCAGCGAACGCCGGGATTGCTACTGTGGTGAACATGTATGCACCCGAGGATCGCACCGCCAAGGCGATCATTCGGGACACGGCCCTGGAACTCTTCGGCGAACAGTGGCCGGCGGCCGCGTCGCTCAAGCAGGTGGCGGAGCGCGCGGGAGTCTCGCAGTCGCTCATCATCAAGCACTACGGGTCGCGGGAGGGCCTGGTCGCCGCCGTGGACGCGCACGTGCTGGGCGTGTTGGGCAACGCGCTGGAGGCACTCGCCGAGACAGCCGGTTCCGGCCCGCCCGACCGCTTCCTCGCGTCGGCCGACGCGCTGTCCTCCCCGTCGGCCACCCGGTATCTCGCGCACCTGCTCGTCGGCACCACGTCGCGCTCGGTCGAGGCGTACCGGATGCTGCAGGGGTTCGCCGACTCGCTCATGCACCGGATGGCCGACGCGGGCGCGGTCGCCCCGGACGTGGACCGGGCACAGCTCGCGGTCGTGCTGCTGGCCCACGAGCTCTCCATCATCCTGCTGCGCGACCGCATCACCGACGTGCTCGGCACCGATCCGATGGGCCACGACGGCCTGCGGCGCTGGTGGGGCACCATCGACCGGCTCTACTCCGGCACCGCGATCCAGGAGCCCGTCCCGGCCGACGGCTGAGTGACGTCGTCGAGTCGGGCAGACCCTCGACTCGACGGGTGCACAAACGTTCACTATGCTGAGCGATAGTTCACCACCCGTCCTGCGAGCGAACGGCAGCCATGCCCACGACCTGCTGCCCGGCTCCGTGACCAGGGAAGGGACGTCATGACCGACACCGGAGAAACCCGCACGCGCACCGAGGACGTCGCCGTGTCCGAGCGTGCCCTGGCCCGCACCGGGACCCTCGTCCTCGCCGGCTTCGCCCTGCTCTGGGCGGTCTCCGGCCTGCACCCCGCGCCCGCCGCCGCGCGCATCCCGCTGCTCGTCGCCGCGACCGTGATCACCGCCACCGTCCTCGCCCTGGGGATGACCCGGCCTCGACCGCAGGACCACCGCCGACTGTCGGCGTCCTGGATGCGCCGGTTCAACCGAGTCGGCGTCGTACAGGGACTGTTGATCGGCGGCGTCTGCCTGGTCGCCGTGCCGACCGGACACCCGAGGCTGATCCCCACCCTCGTCCTGGTCATCGTCGCGGCGCACTTCGTGCCGCTCGTCGCGATCCTCCGCCAACGCGAGTACGTGTGGACAGCACTCGCACTCGCCCTGGTGGCGGTCGTGTCCTTCGGCGCCTACGTCATGGGAATGCCGGAACTCGCGGCGGCCGTCACCTCGTTCGGCGCGGCCATCGTGCTCTGGGTGACCGCGGTGGTGGTCACCCGACGACCGTGACGTCCTTCCAGAACGCGACCCGGTCCCGGACCATCTCCGCCTCCGGCAACGGCTCCGGGTAGTACCAGACGGCGTCCACGCTGGTCTTCCCGTCGTGATCGAGCGTGTAGTAGGACGCGGTGCCCTTCCACGGGCAGTGCGTGTGCGTGTCGGACTCGCGCAACAGGTCGTCGCGGAGCGCCGCGCGGGGGAAGTAGTGGTTACCCTCGACCACGACGGTGTCCGTGCTCTCGGCGATGACCAGGTCGTTCCAGATCGCTTTCGGCATGGGCCCAGACTATGCCGATCCGCGCGCCGGTTCACCCCGTGTCAGCGCGGCACCTCGTGCAGCGTCACGGCGTCGAGCCGACCCTCGGTCACCTCGGCGGTGAGGTACGTCGCGTACGGCTGGCGCCGCCGGTCGGTCGGCGAACCGGGGTTGAGCAACCGCAGGCCACCGGGCGCCTCGCTGTCCCAGGGGATGTGGGAGTGCCCGAACACGAGCAGGTCGCAGTCGGGGAACCGGGCCGCGCACCGCCGCTCCCGGCCGCCGGCCGGACCGGTCTCGTGCACCACCGCGATCCGCAGGCCGTCGACGTCCGCGCGGGCGATCTCCGGCAACCGGGTACGCAACTCGGGGCCGTCGTTGTTGCCGAAGACGCCGATCAGTCGGGCACGACGTCGCTCCAGGTCGTCCAGCAACGACGCGTCGACCCAGTCGCCGGCGTGGATCACGAGGTCGGCGGTGTCGACGGCCGCCCACAGCTCGGCCGGCAGGTCCCGGGCACGTTTCGGCAGGTGGGTGTCCGCCATGATGACCAACCGCACCCGGCCAGCGTAACCCCGTCCGCACACGGCGACCGGCCAGGTGCTAGGCGAAGCGGTCGGCCAGTCGGGTCAACCTGGCGAGGTAATCCGGCCACGGATAGTCGGTCGGGATGTTGGTGTTCTCCTGCCGCAGGCCGATTCTCGTGTCGAGCTGCTCGCGCAGGATGTCGGCGTGCCCGGCATGACGCGCGAGGTCCCAGGTCACGTGGACGATGACCCGGTGCAACGTCACCGCCTGCCGCTCCGGCCGCCACCATGGCACCTGTCCCACCGCGTTCAGCGGTAGCCGGGTGATCGTCTGATCGGCGAAGACGGCGACGCGGCGGTACAGGTCGATCAGGCCGTCCTTCGTCTCGTCCTCCCGCGCGTACCAGTCCGCCTGCGGGTCCTCGTCGAAATCCGACTCGGAGACGAGTTCCTCCGGGGTCGGGAACGCGCGACCGAAGGTGGGACCGAAGTAGCCGGCTTCGGTGTTCAGCGCATGCTTGACGATCCCCAGCAGATTGTTGCCGGTCGGCGTGCGGGGGAGTCGGACTTCGCGTTCGCTGAGTCCGTCGAGCTTCCAGATCAGGTCGTCGCGCGTTGCCTGCAGGTAGTGCAACAGCGCCGCCTTCGCGTCGTCTTCGTCAGCCATACCCGCAGTCTTCCTCGTCCGGGCCGCCACCGCGCGGCCGGAGAGGACGGCGTCACGTCTGTTCGAACCGGCGGCGGGAGGCCAGGACGTCGTCCAGATGACGGCGGCTCCACCGGCAGAACCCGTTGATCGTCTGATGGAGTTCCAGACCGGCAGGGGTGAGCCGGTAATCGGTGCGAGGCGGCACGGTGGGGTGGAGCGTCCGGTCGACCACCCCGTTCCGCTCCAGTTGACGAAGCGTCGCGGTCAGCAGCCGGTGGCTGATGCCGGTGACCTTGCGGTGCAGTTCACCGAAGCGACGCGTGTCGGTGCCGATGGCCTCCATGACCGGCAGGGCCCATTTGGTGCCGACCACGCCGAACACCTCAATGGCCACCAGGTGCACCTGGGCCACCTGCGCCGCCGTCGGCGTACCGGGAGACGGCTCGTCCACGTGCCGCTGCTCCTTCACCCGCACCGGTTACCGAAAGGTGCGTACTTACCCCGGCCGTCGTGCGGGCCTACGGTCTGGTCGACGACGTCAACGTACAGGAGCTGACATGACCGTCCTGAAGACGTACGCCCGGCTCTGGGTGGACGACCTCGACACCTCGCTGCCGTCGCTACGGACCCTGGTCGGCGCGGAGCCGGATCTGCGGTTCGGCTTCGACTCGGTCGAGTTGGCCGCGCTCGGTGACTTCCTGGTGATCGCCGGCCCACCAGCGCAACGCGCCCGCTACGCGCACGCCTCGGCGACCGTCGTCGTCGACGATCTGGATGCCGTCGTGGCCGCGCTGACCGCCGAGGGTGGCGTGATCACCACGCCGGAGGCGACCAGCCCTACCGGCCGCTACCTGTACGTCCGGCATGCCGGAGGGGCCGAGGTCGAGTACGTCGAGTGGGTGCCGGAACTGGTCGACCGTATCGTCACCGCCACCTGACTCCCGGACTGCGCGAGCCTGCGGTGCTCGCGGGGACTCACCCCGTGGACACGCTTGAAGGCCGTGCTGAAGCCGAAGGCGTCGGAGTATCCGAGTTGGCGTGCCATGGCGGCGACCGTCGCGGTGGTGCCGGTCAGCATGTCGGCGGCGAGTGTCATCCGCCAGTCGGTCAGGTAGGTCAGCGGTGGCTCACCCATCAGCTCGGTGAATCGTTTGGCCAGCGTCGTGCGGGACACCCCGGCCCGGGCTGCCAGGGAGGCGAGCGTCCAGGGCGCACCGGGGGCGTCGTGCATGGCGCGGAGCACCGGGCCCACCGTGTCGTCGCCCAGCGCCCGATACCAGCGGGGAGCCTCGGCGCCCGGCTGGTCGAACCAGTCCCGGATCGTGCAGACCAGCAGCCAGTCCAGCAGACGGTCCAGCACGACCTGCCGACCCGGGCGGCACCCGCCGAGTTGGAAGTCCAGGTAGTCACGGAGCGACGAACAGTCGTGGTCGTCCGGTACGACCAGCACCGGCGGAAGCACTCCGAGCAGCCGATGCGGGGCCTGCCCCTGGACGTGGTACGCCCCGGCCAGGAGCAGCATCTGCTCGTCCGGTTCCGGTTCCGGTTCCGGTGTCCGGATGCCCGGCGACTGGCGACAGTCGACGTCGCGCAGCTCGTCGGGTCGGAAGGTCGACCGGGGCTCGGCGGAGAGGACGAAGGGTTGCGGCCCCCGCACCACGACAGCCTCGCCGACCCGGACCAGAACCGGCTCGTCGCGTTCCGGGTGGACGATCCACGCCTCGCCACGCAGCGGTACGCAGAGCGTCAGGGGTGCGCCGTCGGTGAACCGCAGCGCCCACGACGGCGAGAGTACCGACCTGCCGAAGGCGGCACCCTCGGCGCGGACGTCCCGCAGCAGCGTGTCGAACGGGTCCATCGCTCCACCATAGGGGTGCGGACGATCGCACATGCCGGGCGTACGACGAGCCATGTCCCGCCGCTGGCCGGGCGGGTTGACTCGTGGACATGACGAAAGAAACGAACGAGATCCTCGTCATCGGGGGGACCGGGAAGACCGGACGTCGACTGGTACGCGCGCTGCGGGCGTCCGGCGAGCAGGTGCGGGCCGCTTCCCGTTCGGGCGAGGTACGTTTCGACTGGACGCAGCCGGACACCTGGCAGCCGGCGGTGACGGGAGCGTCGGCCGTCTACCTGATTGCTCCGGCGGATCCGGCGGTGGCCGACGACTTCGTGTCGTCGGCGGTGACGTGGGGTGTCGGCCGCTTCGTGGCGCTCAGCGGACGCGGCATCGACAAGCTCGACCCCGATTTCTCGCCGAGCATGCTCGGCGCGGAACAGGCGGTACGCGACTCCGGCGCGGAGTGGACGATCATCCGCCCGAACAACTTCCACCAGAACTTCGACGAGGACCTGTGGCGCCAACCGTTGGTCGACGGTCGCCTCGCCCTGCCGATGGGCGCGACTCCGGAACCCTTCATCGACGTCCAGGACATCGCCGACGTCGCGGCGATCCTGCTGACCGAGGACGGCCACCACGGGCAGGTGTACGAGCTGTCAGGCGCGCGGGCACTCACCTTCGCCGAGGCGGTGGCGACGATCGCCGAGGCGTCCGGCCGATCGATCCGGTACGTGGAGTTGACGCCGGAGGAGTACCGGACCGAGGTGCTCGCCGAGGGCTGGTCGGAGGCCGACGCGACGGCGCTGAACAGCATGTTCGCCGGAATGCGGGCCGGGTATCTCGCCCAGCCGACCGACACGGTGCGGCGGCTCCTCGGGCGCGAACCGATCCACTTCGACACCTACGCCGAGCGGGCCGCAGCGGCCGGCGCCTGGTCGTGACGAAACGCCGCCGCAGTCTGTCACCGGTGCTGTCAACAGGCGGCGGCGATCCGTCTCCGTGATCAGAAGGGGGGTGCGTCCTCGCCCATCAGCGCCAGGACGACGCCCCCCTTACCGCGCTTGAGGCCCTGGACCACGACCGTGCCGGTGCTGCCGTCGGGCAGTTCCAACGTGAAGGTCTTCCCGACCGCGTTCTTGGGGCCGTTGCCGGCGCTGTTGGCCGGCCGGAAGTCACCCGCCCACGGCGGGATCCCACCCTTGCGGGCCGGCTCGGCGAAGAGCGCGGCGGTGCCGGGGGTCCGGGTGCCGTCTGCGGAAAGGAGCACTGAGGCGCTGCGATAAGTAGCCATATGCGGCAAGGGTATCCGGGACCGGTCCCGATTGCGCCCCTCCCGCCGTGGCGTGCCGCCGACGACGAGAGGACCGGCCGGCCCGACCGACCTCTCGTCACTGTCCGAGTACCCCTACGCCTCGGCCCAGACGCCCAACTCGTTTCCACTCGGGTCGGTGAAGTGGAAGCGGCGACCGCCCGGGAAGTCGTACGGCCCCTCGACCACCTCACCGCCGGCCTTCCGGACGGCCTCGACGCTCTCGTCCAGGTCGGTCGAGTAGAGCAGCACCAACGGACCGCCGGTCCGCACCTGCTGGTCCAGGCGCAGACCGCCCACCTCGGATCCGGGCGTCGCACCGTGGATCCCGGCGTAGGCGGTCCCGTAGTCGGTGAACCGCCACCCGAACGCGTCGGCGTAGAAGCGCTTGGCGTTGGCCAGGTCGGTGACGGTGAGCTCGACGTAGTCGATGGCATGGTGCCGGTGCGAGGTCTGCTGAGACATGCCCACCATTACTTCACACGGGTACGACTCAGGTGCCGGCTTCCTGTTGACGCCGGTACGCCTCGTTCTGCCGGCGGGCTTCCTCAAGCTGGTCCTCGAGGATGATGATCCGGCAGGCGGCCTCCAGCGGAGTGCCCTGGTCGACCATCTCCCGCGCCCGGGCGGCCAGCCGCAACTGGTAGCGGGAGTAGCGGCGGTGCCCACCGGCCGACCGGGACGGGGCGATGAGTTTCGCCTCGTCGAGCCGGCGCAGGAAGTCCTGCGAGGCGCCGGTGATCTCCGCAGCGCGGCCCATCGTGTAGGCGGGGTAGTCGTCGTCGCCGAACATGTCATCGGGTTGGGCCATATACGAATCTCTCCATGACGAGGGCCCCGGCGCGTCAGCGCCGGGGCCCGGGGTTACGGGTTGGAAACACCATCTACCGACTGATTCGTCGGGTTGTCGTGTCCGCACCTGACGCCGTCAGAGGCGTGGGGTGCGAGGATCGCATAAGCGTGACCGGAGACCACCTCTCGTTCGATGGAAACTGCGGTGTCCGCGCCAGAGTTGCATCTGGGTCCTGGCAGCGGGCGATCCAACGGTGTTCAGCCCTCCCTTTCCTCTGCTTCCACATGTGTCGTGCTGCCCGCCGGTGTCGGAGCCCACGCGACTTCATGGCCCCGCACACGGGCGGCGAGCTGTCCTGCCGGGCTGGCGAGTGCCCTGCCCGTCTTGCCCCTGACCTGGAATCTCGTCAGGTTACTGCTGCGGTTGCAGGTCCTTGCACCGCTTGCCGAGCGAGCCGCGAACGTCCGGGCCCTGCGTGATGCTCGGTCTTGGTCGTCTGCGTCTTTCTCGGACCTCATCTCTCAACACCAGGAACACTAGCCAAGCCCGGAGCGAATGTCTAGCGCTTCGGGCATAGATTTTCTCGGTCACGGTCCGACATTGCGGTATCGCGGTCAGTGCGGAAAAGCGCGGGGCACGCGGGACCGGAGGAGCTCGTCGAGGAGCGCTTGGATGCGGGCGGATCCATCACCGTTCCATGACCAGCCATGCCAGCGGACCGTGCCCCCTCGCGCCCGTAGATCTCCTGTCCTAACAGGAATCTGATGAGTGGTCCGGATGATGCTTCTACGTCGTGATCGTCTGATGTGGAGGTCTGATGAGGGGACTCAAACGGATCGGTGCGGCCGGGCTGGCCACCGCTCTCGTGCTGGGGCTGGGGCAACCCGGCGGTGCTGCGCCGGGCGGCGGTGGTGCGCCCGGTGACGGCGGAACCGGACGCAGTGGCGGGTCGCCGGCCGGGGCCGGCCACCAACCGGCCACGGTCACGCTGATCACGGGGGACCGGATCACCGTCGACCGGGGCGGCCGCGTGACGATCCGTCCGGCGAAGGACCGCGCGGACATCCGCTTCCGGTCCCACCAGATCGACGGTGAGCTGCACGTCGTACCCGTGGACGCGGTGCCGCTGATCGCCTCCGGCGTGCTGGACCGTCGACTGTTCAACGTCAGCAAGCTGATCGAGTACGGCTACCACGACGCCGCGCGCGACCGGCTGCCGATGATCATGGCGTATCCGGACGGGGCGGCGGCCCGGCGCGGCGGCTCGCCGGTGCCCGGTGGCGAGGTCCGGGTGGACCGGGCGCTACCGGCGATCGAGGGCGTCGCGGTCAGCGCGGACAAGACCGACCTGGCCGACGTCTGGACGGCGCTGACCGGGGGCGGACCGGAGACGGCCGACCGCATTCCCGGCGTCGAGCGGATCTGGCTCGACGGGAGGCGCCGGCCGGCGGTGGACCGGGGTGTACGGCAGATCGGCGCGCCCGCCGCGTACGAGGCGGGCTTCACCGGAGCCGGAGTGACCGTGGCGGTCCTGGACAGTGGCGTCGACCTGACCCACCCCGACCTGGCCGACGCGGTGAGCGAGGCGGTCACCTTCGTGCCGGGCACCGATCCGGTCGACCGGTACGGGCACGGCACGCACGTGGCCTCGACCATCGCCGGCCGGGGCACCGCCTCCGGCGGCACGTACCGGGGTGTGGCGCCGGACGCCGACCTGGTCTCCGCCAAGGTCTGCGACGACTGGTGCGAGGACTCGGCGATCCTCGCGGGGATGCACTGGGCGGCCGTGGACAAGCAGGCCACGGTCATCAACATGAGCCTCGGCGGGTGGGACGGGCCGGAGATCGACCCGATGGAGGAGGCGGTGAACACGCTCAGCGCCCAGACCGGCGCCCTCTTCGTGGTCTCCGCCGGCAACGACGGACCGGGCGACCGTACGGTCGGCTCGCCGGGCAGCGCGGACGCCGCGCTCACCGTCGGGGCGGTCGACCGGGACGGAAGTCTCGCGGACTTCTCCAGCCGGGGCGCGCGGGTCGGTGACGACGCCGTGAAACCGGACATCACCGCGCCGGGCGTCGGCATCGTCGCCGCGCGGGCGGCCGAGGGCGTGATGGGCGTACCGGTCGGCGAGCACTACGTCGCCGAGTCCGGCACCTCGATGGCCGCGCCGCACGTGGCGGGCGCGGCGGCGCTGCTCGCGCAGCAGCACCCCGACTGGGACGCGACGCGTCTCAAGTCCACCCTGATGGGCTCGGCCAACCCCCGGCCGGGTGACACCGCCTACCAGCAGGGATCGGGTCTGGTCGACGTCGCGCGTGCCGTGGGGCAGGCGGTGACCGCCGATCCGCCGAGCGTGTCGTACGGCCGCACGCGGTGGCCGCACCACGACGACGACCCGATCACCCGGACGGTCACCCTGCGCAACGACGGAAGCGAGCCGCTCACCCTCGACCTGACCTGGCAGATCATCGGGCCGGACGGCAAGGCCGCCCCCGCCGGCATGTTCCGCACCGCAGCGCCGCAGGTCACCGTGGCGGCCGGTGGCACCGCCGAGGTGGCCGCCACGGTGGACACCAGCGTCGACGGGGTGGACGGCTACTACAGCGGGCACCTGGTCGCGACCGCCGGTCAACGTCGCACCGTCGTCCCGGTCGGGGTGCACCGCGAGGTGGAGAGCTACGACCTGACCGTCCGGCACCTCGACTCGACGGGGGCGGCGGCCGACACGTACTGGACGCTGGTCAACGGGATCGACGGCCCGGCGTACGAGGCGCTCGACGGCACGTCCGGCGGACCCGCCACCATCCGGATCCCCACCGGCCGCTACGCCGTGACCGGCCTCGTCGAGGAGTTCGGCGAGCGGGAGCGCAGCACCGTGCTGAGCCGCCCGGAGATCGACCTGAACCGGGACCTGACGGTCACGCTGGACGCCCGGAAGGGCAAGCGGATCACGGCGACCGTACCGGAGCGCACCGCCCGCCCGGTGCTGGTGCAGGCCGGGGTGCTGGTGGACATGTACGAGAACTCACCGGCGAAGATCGACGTGTGGGCCGGCGGCTTCGACGGCCTCTACACGGCCCAACTCGGAGACCGGGCGACCCACGATCACATCAGCGGCTTCGTCGCACACCAGTGGGCCAGGCCGGACGGCGACGGTGGTTTCGCCGGTAGCCCGTACATCTATCACCTGGGTGAGGGATTCCCCGGCCGGTTGCCCACCGGCTACCGCAAGGACGTGCGGCGCGCGGAGTTGGCCACGGTACGGCACGAACTGCGCGGTGAACGCCTGGGCGACATGATCGAGCGGAGCATGTCGGCGGAGTTCGACGGGGTGTACGGCTGGACCGCGAGCGCGTCGTTGCCGGTCGGCGACGCCTGGACCGAGTACCACAGCACCACGGACTCCGCCTGGTCTGGCGCAGTCAGTGTCGCGCAGAGCGGCGACGGGGAACTCGACGAGGAGTTCCGGAAGATCCTCTACGGCGCGTCGGAGCGATACCGGGCCGGCCGCAGCTACCGGGACGTCTGGAACGCCGCACCGATCGGGCCGACCCTGCTGCGCAACGACACCCCGTTCAGCAGCGCGAGCCGTATCGAGGACTTCATGCGGATCGACATCCCGCTGCACGGCGACGCGGCCGGGCACGGTGGCGTCTCCAACGGGGACAGCGGACGCACCGCGCTGTACCGGGGCGACGAGCTGGTCGAGGAGTACACCGGGGCGCTCGACGCCGGTTTCGGCTTCTTCGAGGTGCCGCCGGAAGCGGCGTCGTACCGACTGGAGACCTCCTCCCGGCGCAGCTTCACCGAGTTGTCCACCGAGGTCGCTCTGACCTGGCAGTTCCGGTCCGCGCGGCCGGCCGGGGACGACTGGGAACGCCTGCCGGTCATGGTGGTGCGGTTCGATCCGAAGCTGGACCGCGACGCCGCCGCGCCGGCCGGTAAGCGCCTCGACATCCCGCTGCGCGTGCTCGGCAACGAGGGAGTCGCGGTGACGCCGAAGAAGGTCACCGTGCAGGTCTCCTACGACGACGGAAAGACCTGGCAGCCGGCCACGGTCACGTCGGCGGGCACGAAGTGGACCGCGACGGTCCAGCACCCCCGCTCCGGCGGGTACGTGTCGCTGCGGACCTCGGTCACCGATCGCGAGGGCAACAGCCTCGATCAGACGATCATCCGGGCGTACCGGCTGACCCAGGGCTGACCTCGTCGACGGCTGCCGCGCCGGACCCACCGGCCCGGCGCGGCAGCCGACAGCGCACGGTGCCGCCCGGTCGATCCGACCGGGCGGCACGGCGGTGAACGGCATGGGTACCGGCCGGACCGGTGCCCGTGACACCGGAGCTAGTGGCCCTTGGTCACGTCCAGTCCCTTCGGGGTCAGGGCGAACACCACGACCACCGACACCAGCATGATCGCGGCGCCGATGCCACCGACCAGCATCAGTCCGTGGGTGAAGGCGTCCTGGGCCTGGGCGGCAGCAGCGGCCCCGGCCGGGCCCAGTCCGTCCAGCACGTGCAGGGCGCCACCGAGCGACTCCTGGGCCACCCCCACCTGCTCGGAGCTCAGCCCCGCTGCGGCCAGGTCCGAGGCCGGGAGTTCGGCGCGGTACAACGCCGCCGCCGTGCTGCCCAGCACGGCCACGCCCAGCACCGCGCCCAGTTCGTAGGAGGTCTCCTCGATGGCGGCGGCGCTGCCCGCGTGCTCGGCGGGTGTCCCGGACATGATGATCGCCGAGGCGATGGCCAGCGAGCCCATCCCGGCCCCGAGCAGGGCCAGGAAGATCCCGACCGGGGTGTAGCCGAGCGGCTCGGGGGCCACGGCCAGGACCGCGAAACCCAGGCCCGCCAGCGCCAGGCCCCCCACCAGGACGGTACGGGCGCCGATGCGCTGGGCCAGCGCCGGTGCCAGCGGCGAGACCACCGTCGCGGCGATGGCCAGCGGCAGCAACGCGACACCCGCCTGCAACGGCGACATGCCCCGCACGAGTTGGAGCCACTGGGCCGAGAGCAGCAGTGCCGACCCCATGGCCATCATGGTGAACAACGCCGCCAACGTGCCGGCCGTGAACGAGGGGACGCCGAAGAGGCGTACCCGCAGCAGCGGCGAATCGCTGCGCAGGCACCGCAGCACGAACCACACCAGCAGGGCGAGCCCCGCCGTCAGGGCCGCCAGCGCCAGCAGATCGGTCGGCCCCTCCTTGGCGATGCGCTTGATGCTCCACACCAGGGCGGTCATGCCCGCGATGGACAGGACGGTGGCCAACGCGTCCCAGCGGCCCGGGTTCGGGTTGCGGGCCTCCGGCAGCAGCAGCACCGCCGCGACGATCGCCGCGACCATCCAGGGCACGTTGAGCAGGAACGCCGCCTGCCAGGCGAAGTGCTCCAGGAGTACGCCACCCACGATCGGCCCGACGGCCGCGCCCAGGGAGGCCACCGCCGCCCAGATGCCGAGCGCCTTGGCGCGTTCGGCCGGATCGGTGAAGAGGCTCCGGATCATCGACAGGGTCGCCGGCATGATCATCGCCCCGCCCACGCCCAGCAGGGCGCGTACCGCGATCACCATCGGAGCCGACTCGGCCACCAGGATCAGCAGGGACGCGCCACCGAAGACCGAGAATCCGGCCAGGAGCAACCTGCGGCGACCCCACCGGTCGCCCAGGGTGCTCATGCTGACCAGGAGCCCGGCCAGGACCAGCGAGTAGATGTCGACGATCCAGAGCTGCTGGGCGGCGGTCGGCGACAGCGCCGCGGCCATGTCGGGCAGGGCGACGTTCAGGATGGTCATGTCCATGACCACCACCAGCAGGCTGGTGGAGAGCACGGCCAGGGCGGCCCATCGGCGCCGGGGGGACAGGTGCCCTGCGGTGGCCCCGGGTGCGCCCGAGGTGTGCGTCGTACTCACTGGTTCTCCGGGAGGGACGTCCCCATCAGGGCGGCGATGGCCATGCGCAGGGCCCGCTCGTCGACGGGCCGGTCGTGCAGCAGGGTGTAGAGGATGACGCCGTCCAGGTAGAGGGCGGTGGCCTGGGCTGCCTCCGGCGTGGCGTACGCCGAGAGCATCTCGGTCGTGCCCCGGATCCAGCGCTGGGCGTACGGACGCAACTCGGGCTGCTGGACGCCGGCGTAGTAGAGCAGGTTCTCGGCCTTGAGCCGCGCGCGGTCGCTCAGGTACTCCATGAACAGCGCGGCAAGACCGTCGGGGCTTCCCGCACAGGCGTGGACGGCCTGCGCGACCTGCCGGATCTCCTCGTCGGCCTGGGCGACGACGATTTCCAACGCACTCGTACGCAGGTCGTCGAGGGAGTCGAAGTAGTAGGTGGTGGCGCCCAGTGGCACCTGGGCCAGCTCGGCCACCCGGCGGTGGGTGAGCGCCTCCCAGCCGTTGTCGATCATCTCCTGCGCGGCGACGTCGAGCATCGCGCGCCGACGCCCCTCGGGATCCCGCCGGGGGGTCATGGGCGCTTCCCGCATGCGGGCCGTCCGGTGGTCATGCTCAGCCTCTCCATCTAGTACGTCCGTACAAGTACAAACGTACTAGAGGCCGCGCGCGGGTTGGCATGACCTGCGTCACCCGCTCCCTTGCTGGCATGGGGAGGTGGAGGCGTCACTGGAATGTCGGTTGCTGTCGACGATCGCGGCTATGCGTTCGGTGCACACGGTCGAGTTCTGGCGTCGAACCCGTCTGCCGGCCCTGTTGGGATGGTCCGATCCGGTCGCCGCCTTCGCTACGCCGGCACCGATGGGGAGATCGGTGGCCGGACGTCGATGCGATTCGCGTGTCACCGGTGAGATTCATGCACCACCGGTAGAAAGCCCGTCACGGTGCGCGTGCCCCCGTGTGTGGGCAGAAGCTTCACCGCACCGGAACGAGCGTTTCGTCGCGCCGTGTGAGAGGTGCCGTGCGGTCGGTCAGCGACCGGCTTTCGCGTGGTACTCGTCCACGATCTCCTGCGGAATGCGGCCCCGGTCGGAGATGTCCTTACCGGCCTTCTTGGCCCACTCCCGGATCGCCTTGTTCTGCTCCCGGTCGGTGCTGGCGGAACCCTGACCACGAGCGGCCCGGCCACCGACGACCACGCCGCCGCGACCCACCTTCGTGCCGTGGGCCACGTAGGAGGCGAACGCTTCCCGCAACTTCGCGGCATTGCTGCTGGACAGGTCGATCTCGTACTGCACGCCGTCGAGAGAGAACTTCACGGTCTCGTCGGCGTCGCCGCCGTCCAGGTCGTCGACCAGCTTATGAATGATCTGCTTAGCCACGTCTGAGCACATTCCCTTCCAGTGGAGACAGTTCCACGAACGTGGTAGTCACAATAGCGCCTACGATACTTGTCGCGTCAACGGGATCCACATAACGGCCCAGGTATTGACCGGTCCCATCGCCGGTGCGGATCTGCCCGTCCCGCGAGAGCCGAAAATGTTCGGTCCGGTAAGTGGACGGCGACTATGCGTCGCGGCGGAGGCGCGATCCGCCGGGCGATCTCCGGCCGGAGGAAGTGTCTGCCGCCGGGCCTTCTTCTTCCGGTGTCGGGAGGTCGGCGACACCCGTCCCGGAGAGATCGCGGTCCGAGTGTCGTCGGCGTGTGTCGTGTAGGCCCTCGACGCCGGCCTCGCGCGGCCGTGGTGGCGCTCCGAGGAACTGTTCGCGGAACGGCTGGCCGGGGCGGCGGAACGAATTGTGGGGGCGGCATTCGTGACGGTGAGTGTCGCCCGACGCACCGCTACTCCGGCCCGGAAGATGCCCGGACCGGAGTAGCGGCGTAATTGCGACCTCGTGGATCAGACGATGTTGATGTCGCTGCACCACATGTAGGTCTGGTCCATGTGCGACGCCTTCCAGATCACGAAGAGGACGTGCTGTCCGCTACGGCCGGAGGTCGAGACGTTGAACGAGATGTTCTGCGTCGGCGCGTACCGCCCGGTCGTCTGGATCAGGTCGATGTTCCCCCACCCGACCTGCTGGGTGGCCGGGTTGAACCCCTGCCGGGTCAGGTAGACCCGGAAGTAGTCGGCGCCGTGGCTGGCCTGGTCGTAGAACTGGAGCGTGAAGCTCCGGCTGACCGTGGTGGCCTTCCAGGCGCCCGGCTGGTTCAGGGCGTTGTTCCGGGAGAGGGCGTTGCTGCACAGTTGGCCGTCGGGCGTACGGGCCTGGAACTGCCCGCCCAGGCCGTCGCGCAACTGGCTCATCCAGTTCCACATGGTGTCGGGGTTGGCCTGGAACGCCCGGTAGCACATCGGGTCCTGCGTCTGCATGGCCGGATCCATGTGCCGGTGGCCCCAGTTCTGCCAACACTGGTAGGCGCGGGTCGCCGGGTTGATGACGGTGCCGTGGGCCTGGGCGGCGCCGGCCCAGGGCAGCATCGCGACCACCATGGTGAGCGCCAGGGTGAGCACCTGGAGGGGGCGGCGGACGGCCGGCCGGGATCGAGGGGGGTGGTGTGAACGCACGGTGCATCCTCCGTTCCGAGCGCTCCGGGACGGTGTGTGGGAGCGCTTCCAACGAGTATTGCATCGAGGGTAGCGCATATCAATGATCGTCTATTCGATTTCGGTGTTTCGGAACTACCGAAGTGGTCGCCGGGATTCACCCGGGCGGCGCTGCTTCGGATCGATCTCGACAGGTCGACATAGGATGATCGACAATTTTCCGGGCGCTGCGGAATGCACATCCCACGTCGCACGGGCAATCGGAGGCGGTGACGGCCGTGGTCACGGACCGCCTGCACCGTCGGCACCGCCCGCGACGCGGTTGAGGAGGCGTGCGCGGCAGCACGGCCACGACTTGTGAGCAGATGGGCGTCGTCCCGTAGGTTGACAGCGCTCGGAACGGGATCGACGGCGAGGGGCGGACCACACATCATGACGGCGCTATCGGGCCGGAGCCCTGCTGCTGCGGGTCCGGCGGGGACCACGCCTGCGGCAGAGGACGACCTGCGCACGTTGTTCGGCCAGTCCATCGCCGTATTCGCCGCACTCGCCGGGCCGTCGCACGTGTTGGAGGCCGCGAACCCGGCATTCTTCGGAACGATCGGCCAGGAACGTGCGCGTACCGGGGTCCCGCTGGCGGACCTGATGCCCGAACTCGCCGGTCAGGGCTTCATCGGCCTGCTGGACCAGGTCTACCGCGCGGGGGAGCCCTACACCGGACGTGACGTCCGGGTCGTGCTGGGCACCGGCCCGCAGGCCCGGGAGACCTTCTTCGACTTCACCTACGAACCGCGCCGCGCCGCCGACGGCACCGTGATCGGGATCCGGGTGATCGGTGTGGAGACCACCCAGGTCAAGCACGCCCAGTGGTTGATGGCCGAACACCGCGCACTGCTGGAGCAGATCGCCCGTCAGGCACCGCTGACCGAGGTTCTCGACGGGATGGCCCGCTGCATCGAGAACCTCGCGCCGCTGGAGGTGCTCGTCTCGGTCCTGCTGGCCGACCCCGACGGCCGGCACCTGCGCCACGGGGCGGCGCCCAGCCTGCCGGACTTCTACAACGAGGCCATCGACGGCATCGCCACCGGCGAGGGCGTCGGTTCCTGCGGCACCGCCGCCCACCGGCGTCAGCCGGTCGTCGTCACCGACATCGCGACCGACCCGTTCTGGAACGACTTCCGCGAGTTGGCCGACCGGGCCGGGCTGGCCGCCTGCTGGTCCACGCCGATCCTGGCCCGTGACGGCGGCCTGCTCGGCACCTTCGCCATGTACCACCGCGTTCCGCGCGTCCCGCAGGACACCGATCTCGCCATCGCCCGGCTCTTCGCCGGCACCGCGGCACTCGCCATCGAACGCCACCACATCGAGCGGGCGCAGAAGGCCGCCGAGGAACGCGCCGCCGCAGCCCACGACGAACTCGCCAAGGCGGTACGCGCCGAGCGCGAACTCCGCGCCGAGGCCGAGCGCCGTGCTGCCGCCGCCGCCGAACTCAACGCTCGGATGCAGTCCGCCGCCGCCGCGCAGGTCGCGGTGCCGCACCCCGAACACTGCCAACTCGGCGGTGCGGCCGGATGCGCCGCACCGGCCGAGATCAAGATCGCCGACTCCTGGGGTGACGCCGCGTGGGGCTGCCCCACCCACGTCGAGGAAGCCATCATCAACGTCCGCTCGGTGTTCATCGCCAACGAGGAACTCGGCGGTCTCGCCGCCTACCTGCACCGCTGAACCGGTGTGCCGGCCGGGAACGACGCGGGTGGCGACGACGGCGCGCGGCCTGCGGTGTTGGATGGGCTGATGGCAACCATCGCGCGCCTGGCCGCAGGCTCCCGGATCGGGTTCGGACTGGCGGCCGTCGGCCGTCCGGGCTACATCAATCTCGGACGCGCCGCGGACCTGCCGGCCGAGCGGACCGTCGAGGCGCTACGCGCCCGCGCGAGCGAACTCCTCGACCAGGCGTACGCCGCCGGGGTCCGCTACGTCGACGTCGCCCGCTCGTACGGCCGGGCCGAGGAGTTCCTCGCGCACTGGCTGCGGAGCCGGCCGGACGTCGACGACGTCGTCGTCGGGAGCAAGTGGGGCTACACCTACACCGCAGGCTGGCGCGTCGAGGCCGAGACGCACGAGGTCAAGGACCATCGCCTCGCCACCTTCGACCGGCAGTACGCGGAGACCACCGCGCTGCTCGGCGACCACCTCGACCTCTACCAGATCCACTCGGTCACTCCGGAGAGTCCCGCCCTGCACGACGTGGCCCTGCACCGGCGACTCGCCGACCTCGGCCGGCAGGGCGTGCTGGTGGGACTCTCGACCAGCGGGCCGCGGCAGGCCGAGGTAATCCGCGACGCGCTCGACGTACGCGTCGACGGCGAGCCGCTGTTCCGCAGCGTGCAGGCCACCTGGAACCTGCTGGAGCCCAGCGCCGGCCCGGCCCTGGCCGAGGCGCACGACGCGGGGTGCCTGGTCATCGTCAAGGAGGCCCTCGCCAACGGCCGTCTCGCCGTACGTGAGGACGTCGGTGACGCGCCCGCGCTCGCGGCGGCGCTGCACCAGCCGTGGGCGGCGATCGTCCTGTCCGGAGCCGCCACCGCCGACCAACTGGCCTCGAACCTGCGGGCGCAGACGCTCACCGTCGACCCGACCCGGTGGGCGGACCTGGCGTCGCCGCCGGACCGCTACTGGCAGGAACGCGCCGCCCTGCCCTGGACCTGACGGACTACGCGCGACACCGACACCGGTGGGCACGCCCGCCGCCGCGCCCGACTGGCAGGACGAAGGTGATGGCCGTCACAGTGATCCGGGACCCGATCGTGGTCCGACCGTCGTCTTACCCGGTGTGAGTACCGGCATGGACGCGGCGGACGAGGGTGAACTCGTGCGGCGCGTCGCCCGTGGTGATCGGCGGGCCTTCGACGAGCTGTATCGGCGTACCGCGCCGTGGCTGGAGGTGCGGCTGCGCCGCCGGTGCGCCGACCCCGACATCGTCGCCGAGGTCCTCCAGGACACCTACCTGACCGTCTGGCGGGCCTCGGGCACCTTCGCCGGAGCCCGGACGGGAAGCGGCGGCGGGGCGCGGGGCACCGCCGTGGGCTGGCTCTGGACCATCGCCGCCCACCGGCTGGTCGACGCGTTCCGTCGCCGGGCCCGCACGGCGCAACTGCCGCAGGTGCCGCTGGCGCCGACGACGGCACCCGCCGCCGAGGACGAGGTGATGGCGGCGCGGATCGGACAGGAACTCGAACAGGCACTGCTCACCCTGCCGCCCGAGGTCCGGGCCGCCCTGCGTGCCACCGTCCTGGACGGGTTTTCGACCCGGGAGGCGTCCGTGCTGCTGGGCGTACCCGAGAACACCGTCAAGTCCCGTGTCCGCCGAGCCCGGATCGCGCTACGGGAGGCCCTGTCATGACCCCCCATCCGACCCTCACCCAGATCGAGCGGTACGCCACCGCGGACCCCCGCCTCGACGAGCCCGGCGTCTGGGCCATCGAGGTGCACCTGGAGGACTGCGCCGACTGCCGGGCGCGGCTGGCCGGCAGCACCACCGCCGACACCCGTGCCATCCTCGCCCAGGTCGCCGTCACCCTGGACCGGGAGATCGCCGAGTCCCCGGCCCCGGTCGCCCGCAGCCGGTCCTGGACGGTGCTGCGCCGCCGGTGGCTGGTCGGCACGCTCGCCCCCTGGCTGGCCATGACCGCCGCGGTACTCGCCTGCGCCGTCCTGCTCAGCGAGTTGTGGACCGCGTTGCCGTCGCTGGTGCTGCTGCTCGCCCCACTGGCCCCGTTGCCCGGCGTCGCGGTCGCCTGGCACCGCCGGGCCGATCCCGCCTGGGAGCTGATCGCCACCACCCCCGGGGCCGGTCTGACGACCCTGCTGCGCCGTACCGCGACGGTGCTGGTGGTCGTCATCCCGCCCCTCGCCCTCGCCGGCTACGGCACCGGCGTGCCACCGGCGCTGACGCTGTTGCCCTGCCTGACGTTCACCGCCGCCACGCTCGTGCTGGGGAGTCTCGTCGGCGTACGCCGGGCAGCGATCGGACTGATCGCGATCTGGACACTCGCGGTGATCACCCCCAGCCTCGCCGCCGCCCGTACACCACTGGTGCTGACCGAGGAGAGCACCGGTGTCTGGGCACTGGCCACGGTCGCCCTGACCCTCACCGTGCTGCTGCGGACCGACGGGCTCCGACAAGCCGCCCAGCAGTAGGACCTCTGCGCCACCGGACGCGCGACGCCGCGTCCCTCTCCACCGACCCCGAACGAAGGAAGATGTCGATGCGTGCCCTGAGCGTGGCCGAAACGGCCGCCACCACCAGTCCCTGGGTCGTCCACGCCGAGAGCCTGAGGGTCCGCGCCGGGCGGCGCCTGGCCGTCGACGGCCTCGACCTGGCCCTGACCACCGGGGTCCACGGGCTGCTCGGCCCCAACGGCGCCGGGAAGACCACGCTGATGCGCTCCCTGGCCACCGTGATCGCGCCGACCGCCGGGCGCCTGACGCTGCTCGGACACCCGGTCGACGGCCGCGCCGACCTGCGTGCGGTCCGTCGCGGCCTGGGCTACCTGCCGCAACACTTCGGCTTCTACCCGCGCTTCACGGTGCGCGAGTTCGTCGGATACATGGCCTGGCTCAAGGAGATGCCCAAGGCGGCGATCCCGGCGGCGGTACAGCGGGCCGTCGACCGCGTCGGCCTGACCGACCGGGCCGACACCCGGCTGAAGACCCTCTCCGGCGGCATGCTGCGCCGCGCCGGCATCGCGCAGGCCATCGTCAACGACCCGCAACTCCTGCTGCTCGACGAACCGACCGTCGGCCTCGACCCGGAACAACGACTCGACTTCCGCGAGCTGCTGCGGGACCTCGGCACCGACAGTTGCGTACTGGTCTCCACCCACATGGTCGAGGACGTGGCGGCGGCCTGCACCGACGTCATCCTGATCAACGAGGGCCGCCTGGTCTGGCAGGGCACCGCCGAGGCCCTCAGCGCCCAGGGCGACCAGAGCCACCCGGGCGACAGCCCGACCGAGCGGGGCTACTCCGCCATCCTGCGTCGGCACCGCGCGGAGGCCGCCCGATGAGCATCCTGGGTGTCGAGATCCGCCGCTCCGCCGCGCTCGGTGCCGCGCTGATCACCGTGCTCGCCGGAGTCGGCGCACTCTACGTGGCTCCGGCCCGATGGTCCGGTGGCCTGATGTCGCTGGCCCTGGTCACCCGCGAGTACCTGTTGCTGATGTGGCCGCTGGCGCTCGCCGCCGGCGCCTGGCAGGGTCGTCGGGAGCACCGCTCGAACGTCGCCGAACTCTTCGGCACCACCGCCCGCCCGCCCGTCCAGCGGATGCTGCCGGTCCTCGGCGCGATGGCCCTCACCCTCGGCAGCGCCTACCTGCTGGTCACCGTGGCGGGCGTCGCCCGGATCGCCACCAGCGCCGGCTACCTGCCTCTGCTCGGTTTCACCGTCGTCACCGGCGTCGGCGCGCTGTCCCTGGTCGCCGCGGCCTGGCTCGGTCTGGGGATCGGGCGTCTGCTCCCCGTTCCGGCGACCGCACCCGCGTTGGGCGTGGCCGGCGTCCTGTTCGTCTCCTTCAGCATGTTCCTCCGCCCGGAGTGGCTGGCCGCGGCGCTGTCCCCGATCCACGGCACGAGCCAGTTCCACGCCTATCAGACGATCGACAACCGGGTCAGTGGTGCGCTGACGATCTGGCTCGCCCTGCTCGCCGTCACCGGCCTGGTGCTGTTCGTCGCCGATAGCTGGCGGACCCGTACGGCGGCGTTGGTGCCGGTGCTGCTCGGGCTCGTCGGGGCGGTGGCGGTGGTGCCCCGGGACCCGGCCGTGCTCGACGCACCGGTCGACCCGGTCGCCCGGGAGATGGTCTGCACCGAGGACGCTCCGACGGTGTGCGTGAGCCGGGTCAACGCCAGGGTCCTCGACGATCTGGCCCCGTTGGCCCGTGACGGTCTGGTGGCGTTGGCGAAACTCCCGGACGCCCCGACCGCCGTGCACGAGGACACCTCCACGTACGGGCGCGACGGGGAGACGCCGTCGCGCGACGACGTCGTCGAGGTGCCGGTCCGGATCGACAAGTACGGTGGGCTCGCGCACCCGGACGTCGTGGCCGTCGAGGTCGTCCGAGGTCTGGGCGTACCTGTCGACATCGAGTGCCGGCAACACCACGAGGCGGTCGACCGGGCGGCGGCGTACTGGCTGCTGGGCCGCGAGCCGCGATCCGACGTCGGGCTCATCCCGGGCATGATCCAGGAGGATTTCGAACTCAACGCCGAGGCGCTCGCCCTGTGGAACGGGCTGCGCGAGGTCTCCGCCGAGGAGGCGCTGGCGCGGGTGACGGCGGTCCGTGACGCCAAACGCGCCTGCGAGGACACCAGCGAACTGCTGTCCCGGAGTTCCCGGTGACCTGGACGCTGCTCTACCTGCGCTCCCGGCGCGTACCCCTGGCCCTGGCCGTCGCCGTCGGCGGGGCGGCGGTGATCTGGACGCTGTGGCGGACCATCGCCGACGAACGCGACGTCGCCCCGACGATGGTGGTGCTGACCGTCCTGCTGATGGTCGCGGTGCTCTCGGCCACCCTGACCGCCCCGGACGAGAACCTGGACCGGACCGCCGCGCTGCGATGGCCGCCACGGCGTGCGGCGCACCTGTTGGCCGGCCTCCTGGTGGTTCTGCTGGCCCTGCTCGCCACGCGGTACACCGGGGCCCGCTTCGGGCCGGCCACGCTGGTGTTCCGCGACGCCGCCGGCCTGCTCGGGCTGACGGCGCTGTGTGCCACGGTGGTGGGCGCCGGTCGATCGTGGTTTCTGCCGCTGGGCTGGACCACCGTCGCGGTCATGTATCCCCAGCAGGGCACCGGGGGAGCGGTCCTGACCTGGCAGGCCCAACCGACCGACAGCACCGCCGCCACGGTGACGGCGGCAGCGTTGGCCCTCGGCGGGTTGATCGCCTACTCGCTGGCCGGCCCGGCCCGCAGGGAAGCCCCCGAATCGATAGCCTGAGGCGTCGTCGGCTATTGATATCCTTCGAGGAAATCGAGCCCGCGTTGCTCGTCATGGAGGTCGTCATGCGCATGCGCCGCACGGTTGTGTCCCTCGCCCTCCTGGCCGTCGCCGGGGTGGTCGCCGCCCTCGGTCTCGACCAGGTCCAGGAGATCTCGCACCTGGCGGGATTCACCTGGTCCAACTAACGCTGACCGCACCTGCTCGCGATCGTTCGCAGTTCACGATCGCGAGCAGGTGCGGTGTGCTACCGGTTCGGGACACAGGGCGGTGGGCATCAGCATGACGCCGGAGGAGCACCTGCGGGTCTGCGGCGCGCAGTTGTACGAGTCCATCGGGTCCGCGTACCCGGCGACGCGACGCACCGAGCCACGCATCGCCGCGCGGGTCTGGGAAGCGCTCGGTGACGCCCGTACGGTGCTGAACGTCGGGGCGGGCACCGGCTCGTACGAGCCCGCCGATCGTGAGGTCACCGCAGTGGAACCCGCGGCGACCATGAGGGCGCAACGTCCCGTGGACGCGGCACCGTGCGTGGCCGCCGGCGCGGAGAACCTGCCCTTCGAGGACGGGGCGTTCGACGCCGCGCTGGCCTTCAGCACCGTCCACCACTGGCACGACCCGATCGCCGGGCTGCGCGAGATGCGGCGGGTGGCCCGTCGTGTCGTGGTGTTCACGCACGACGCCAGTGACACCGGCTGGCGTCAGCGGTTCTGGCTCAGCCGGGACTACCTCCCCGAGGTCGCCGGCCTGGTGGTCGGCCGCCCCTCGGTGGACGAACTGGCCCGCGCGATCGGGGCCCGCATGGAGCCGGTGCTCGTCCCGTGGGACTGTGCCGACGGCTTCTTCGAGGCGTACTGGCGCCGGCCCGAGGCGTACCTGGAGGAGCAGGTCCGCCGCGCGGTGTCGGTGTGGGCCCGGGTCGGGCCGGCGGCCGAGCAGCGGGCCGTACGCGCCCTCCGACAGGACCTCTCCTCCGGCCGGTGGGCCGACCGCAACCGCGAGCTCACCGACCTTGACGCGGCCGAACTGGGCCTGCGACTCCTCGTGGCCTGAAGCTCAGCATCGAACCGGGGATCAGCTCAGGCGAGAGTGGTCTAAAGCGTAACCTATAAGTTACGCTTTAGCTGTGGACGAGGTGGCAGCGGCGATCGCCGATCCGGTGCGTCGGGAGATCCTGCTGATGCTGCGCGACGAGTCGCTCTCGGCCGGGCAGATCGCCGACCGGTTCGTGATCAGCCGGCCGGCCGTCAGTCGGCACCTGCGTGTGCTGCGGGAGGCCGGCCTGGTGCGCGACACGGCCGACGGGCGGCGGCGGGTCTACACCCTGACCACCACGCCCCTGGACGAACTGGTCGGGTGGTTGGGACGGCTGATGCGCCCGTCCCGGTGGCAGCAGCACCTCGACGCATTGGAGACCGAGGTCTACCGCACCCGCCGTGAACGGCGCCCCGCCACCGAGCGGGGCACCACCACCACTGAACGGCATCCATCGACGAAGGAGACGGCGTGACACCGACACCGACCGGCCGACTGTTCGGCGACGACCTCGTGCTGACCCGCACGTTCCGCGCACCCGTCGCCGACGTCTGGGCGAGCCTCACCGAGTCGCCACGGACGGCGCGCTGGTTCGGCCCGTGGCAGGGCGACGCGGCACCGGGGCGGACGATCAAGGTCCAGATGGCGTACGAGGAGGACGAGCCCTGGATGGACGTGACCATCGAGGCGTGCGAACCGCCGAGCCGGCTCACGGTCTCCGCGGTGGACGAGTACGGCAGTTGGCACCTGGACATGACGCTCGTCGAGAGCGCGGGCGTGACCGAGCTGCGGTTCACCCACCACCTGACCGGCACGGAGCACGCCGGCGAGGTCGGGCCGGGGTGGGAGTACTACCTCGACGCCCTGGTCGCCGCGCACACCGGTCAGCCGAGGCCGAACTTCGACGACTACTACCCGGCGATGAAGGAGCACTTCGAGGCGCAGTGACAGGCGTATCCAGCGCCCGCTGTCTCGCTCTGCCAGGACACGTTTTCCCGAGATGTCGCGACATCAGTGGATTCGCCGACCCGCGACGGGAGCGAGTGGGTCGACAATCCTCTATGGATTGGCGATTGCGTCCGGCTGGGGAGGGGTGCGGGATGAGCGGACCGGCTGGGGAGGCGCAGGCGGCTCTGGCCCGGTTCGTCGACGACCTCAGGCGCCTGCGGCAACACTGCGGGTCCCCGTCGCTGAACACCCTGGTGGCCGTGTCGACGGCGCTGGGATCAGCGCTGGCCCGCTCCACGCTCAGCGACAAGCTCAACGCGAAGTCGTTGCCCGAGTGGCCGTTCGTCGTCTCCTACGTGACCGCCTGCCTGGCCCACGCCGCGCAGACCGGCCGCCCGGTGCCGACGGAGATGGCGGAGCTGAGCCGCTGGGACGCGGCGCACTGGCGACTGTTGCGCGCCGTCGACGCCGGCCGTGCGGAGGACCGGCTCCGGGCCGCCGCCCACGCGCAGCTCGCCCGGCGTGCTGAGGACACCGCCCCGCACGTGACGCCGCCGGTGACACCCCGGCAGCTTCCGGCGGCCGTACCCGTGTTCGTGGGACGGCGTACGGTGCTCGCCGGGCTGGCGATGTTGCTGGCACGCCAGCACGGCGCGCCGGGCACCGTTCCGGTCGCGCTGATCAGCGGTACGGCCGGCGTCGGCAAGACCGCGCTGGCACTGCACTGGGCACATCGGGTCGCCGACCGCTTTCCCGACGGACAGCTCTACGTCGACCTGCGCGGGTTCGACCCGGACGGGCCGGTACCGGAACCGGCGGAGGTGCTGCGGGAGTTCCTGGAGGCGTGCGGCGTGTCCGCGCCGCGGATCCCGGCGGGACTGTCCGGCCGCTCCGGACTGTTCCGCAGCCTGCTGGCCGACCGGCAGGTGCTCGTGCTGCTCGACAACGCCCGGGACGCCGCGCAGGTGCGTCCCCTGCTGCCCAACTCGCCCGGGTGCCTGGTGCTGGTGACCAGCCGCAACCAACTGCCGGGACTGGTGGGCATCGAGGCCGCCCAACCGTTCGTCCTCGCACCGCTGACGCCGCCGGAGGCGTACGAGCTGCTCGCCGCGCGGCTCGGTGCGCAGCGTGTGTCCGGCGAGCCGCAGGCGGCGGCGCGGATCGTCGGCGCGGCGACCGGACTGCCGCTCGCGTTGGCCATCGTGGCGGGACGGGCCGCCACCCGGACCGGGCTCAGCCTCGGTCGCCTCGCCGACGAGCTGACCGAGCCGGGGCGCCTCGACGGATTCACCGGCGGCGACCGGACGCTCGACATCCGGGCGGTCTTCTCCTGGTCGTACCGGAGTCTCGACGCGACCACGGCGTGGGCGTTCCGCCTGCTGGGGCTGCACCCCGGGCCGGAGGCCACCGTCGCGGCGCTGGCCAGTCTCACCGGCGTGCCCGCCGCGCAGGCGGGACGGGCACTGGCGGCCCTCGTCGAGGCGAACCTGGTCGCCGAAGCACGGCCCGGCCGGTACGTCCTGCACGACCTGTTGCGCGCCTACGCGGCCGAGCAGGCGGCCACACACGACCCCGATCCGGTACGCCGGGAGGCCCTCGGCCGTCTCCTCGACCACTACCTGCACACCGCGTACGCCGCCGCGCTGCTCCTGTACGACCATCGTGACCCGATCGACCTCGTCCCGGCACGCGTCGGGGCGGTGGTCGATCCGCCCGCCGACCGTGCCGAGGCGTGGCACTGGCTCGTCCGGGAACATCGGGTGCTGCTCACGCTCGTCGCTCTCGCCGCACAGGCCCGCTTCGACACGCACGCCTGGCAGCTCGCCTGGACCCTGAACACCTATCTCGACCGTATCGGCGCCTGGCCGGAGCAACTGGTCGTGCAGGAGGTGGCGTTGGCCGCCGCAGCACGGGTGGACGACCGGGACGGCCAGGCCCGCGCCCACCGTAACCGGGCCGTTGCCTGCCTGCGGCGGGAGGACCACGAGCAGGCCCGGTCCCACCTGGACACCTCGTTGGCGCTCTACGCCGGTCTCGGTGACGCCGTCGGCAGCGCCCGGGTGCATCTGAACCTCGGCATCCTTGCTGAACGTCAGGGACGATTGCGGGACGCCCTCGACCAGGCCCGGCGGGCGCTGGAGCTGTTCATCGGGGCGGGAAACGTCGGCGGCCGGGCCAACGCGCTGAACAACATCGGCTGGTACCACAGCCAGCTCGGCGAATACCCGCAGGCGTTGGCGCACTGCCAGCAGGCGTTGGCGCTGCAACAACAGGTCGGCAACCGGTACTGGCAGGCGCACACCTGGGACAGCCTCGGCTTCGTGCACTACCGGCTGGACCGGCAGCCGCAGGCGATCCGGTGCTATCACCAGGCGCTAATGCTGTGGCGGGAGTCGGCGGAACGCTACTTCGAGGCGACCACGTTGACCCACCTGGGCGACAGTCACCGCGCGGCCGGCGACCCGGACGCCGCCCGCACCGCCTGGTGTGGGGCGCTGGAGATCCTGGAGCAGCTCGACCACGCGGACGCCGCGCAGGTCCGGGCACGGTTGACCGCCGCCCCGGCCCGGTCGGCCTGACCGGGCCGGGGCGGACTCGGGAACGGCCGCCCCGGCCGGAGTGGGCAGGAGTCACCGCCACTGCGCGAGGTTGGCCACGGCCTGCTGGGTGAGCCGGGTGGCGACGCTGTAGGCCACGCCGGGGCCGACCCCGTCCGGGCCGCTGGTCAGGATCCCCAGCGCGGTGCGGGCGAGCGGGCACGGGCAGGGCGGCTTCGGCCAGGGGAAGTCCAGTCGCGGCGGCAGCGGGCACCAGTCCTCCGGGTCGGGGGTGTAGGCGACGGGGCTGCCGTCCTGCCCGCCGCCGAAGCTGTGCGACGTGTAGAGCTGCGTCGAGGTCTCGTAGCGGATGCGGTCGACGCTGGTCCACTGTCCGGGCCGGTCCGCCGGATACCCGTGGCTGGTGGTGCACGAGCCGGTCAGCGGTTGGGTGGTGTAGCCGAGGTCGTACCAGCCGGTGATGGTGCCGATGCCGCAGTTGAGCTGCACCGCCCCGTAGTTGTAGGCCGGGTCGCTGCTGCCGGGGTGGGTGAACGAGCCGGTCCAGTTCTGTGGTGCGAAGAGCTGGGTCGCCGCGCAGGAGCCGAAGGGTGCGGTCGTCCCGTCGTGCCCCGGGTACGCGACGATGTTCGTCCGCCAACTGCCCCGGGAGCCTCCGGTGTGCACGCAGTGCCCGGCGGTCGCCACCGTGCGGGGGCTGATCATGAAGCCGCTGCACCGGCCGCCGGGGAACGTCAGCAGCACGGTGGCGCTGGCGGGATACGTCGTGGTCGACGTGACCGGCACCCGGATGTCCGGTCCGGAGCTCGTGGCGGCCGCCGCCGGTGCCGCCGCGAGGGCGGTGGACGCGAGCGCCACGGCGGCCAGGGCGACGAGCGCCCCACTTCTTCTCGACATCGGTTCTCCTTCGTCGGGGGTGGTGTACGCACACGGTGGCCCGACCGTCTGCTGTCCGGCCGGTTCCCGGACACCGGTGGCGGTCGGACGGCGGTGACCCGGCTGCGCGGCGGCGGCCGGTGCGGCAGACTCAACCGGATCGCGCCCCGCCGGTCCGACCGGGGCGGTACGGACGATCGCGGGGCGGGCGGAGGTGTGACGTGCGGATCGCGGTGTTCGTGACCTGCCTGGCGGACACGATGTTCCCCGAGGCGGCGAAGGCGACGGTGCGGTTGCTGGAGCGGCTCGGGCATGAGGTCGTCTTCCCCGAGGGGCAGACCTGCTGCGGGCAGATGCACGTCAACACCGGCTACCAGCGGCAGGCGTTGCCGTTGGTCCGCCGGTACGCGCGGGTGTTCGATCCGTACGACGTGATCGTGGCGCCGTCCGGGTCGTGTGTCGGGTCGGTACGCCACCAGCACGCGGTGGTGGCCCGGCGGGCCGGTGACGAGCGGTTGGCCTCGCGTGCCGAGTCGGTGGCCGGGCGTACGTACGAGCTGTCGGAGTTGTTGGTGGACGTGCTCGGGGTGACCGACGTGGGTGCCTTCTATCCGCACCGGGTGACCTACCACCCGACGTGCCACTCGATGCGGGTGCTGCGGGTGGGGGACCGGCCGCTGCGGTTGCTGCGTGAGGTGCGGGGTCTGGACCTGGTCGAGTTGCCGGCGGCCGAGCAGTGCTGCGGGTTCGGCGGGACGTTCGCGGTGAAGAACGCGGACACGTCGACGGCCATGCTGGCGGACAAGATGCGACACGTGCTCGCCACCGGCGCGGACGTCTGCACGGCGGGGGAAGCGTCGTGCCTGATGCACATCGGCGGTGGGCTGTCCCGGCTGCGGACCGGGGTGCGCACCGTGCACCTGGCGGAGATCCTGGCCTCGACCGAGCCGGGCGGCGATACTCCTGACCAACGCGGCGAACTGGTGGTGAGGTCGTGAGCCGGACCTTTCTCGGCATGCCGGCGACGGCACCGCAGGGTGTGGGGCAGTTGCGGGGTGCGGAACCCTTCCCGGACGCCGCGCGGAGGGCCCTGGCCGACCCGCACCTGCGCCGCAACCTCCGACACGCCACGGCGACGATCCGCGCGAAGTCCGCTGCGGTGATCGCCGAGGTGCCGGACTGGGAACAGTTGCGGGCGGCCGGTTCGGCGATCAAGTCCGACGTGTTGGCGCGGCTGCCGGAGTTGCTGGAGCAGGTGGAGTCGCGGGTCACGGCGGCCGGGGGAGTGGTGCACTGGGCCGCCGACGCGACCGAGGCGAACAGGATCGTCACCGAGCTGGTCGCGGCCACCGGCAGTGACCGGGTGATCAAGGTCAAGTCGATGGCGACCCAGGAGATCGGCCTCAACGAGGCCCTGGAGTCTGCCGGGATCACCCCGGTGGAGACCGACCTGGCCGAGCTGATCGTGCAACTCGGCGAGGACCGGCCCAGCCACATCCTGGTACCAGCGATCCACCGCAACCGGGCCGAGATCCGGGAGATCTTCCTGCGTGCCATGCCCGGGGCGGACCCGGCCCTGACCGACGAACCGGTGGTCCTGGCGGCGGCGGCCCGACGCTACCTGCGGCAGACGTTCCTCACCACGCCGGTGGCGGTGTCCGGGGCGAACTTCGCGGTGGCCGAGACCGGGACTCTCGCCGTGGTCGAGTCGGAGGGCAACGGGCGGATGTGTCTGACCCTGCCGGAGACGCTGATCACCGTGATGGGTGTGGAGAAGGTGGTGCCGACCTGGCGCGACCTGGAGGTGTTCCTGCAACTGTTGCCCCGGGCCTCGACCGGCGAGCGGATGAACCCCTACACCTCGATGTGGACGGGCGTGACCCCGGGCGACGGCCCGCAGGCGTTCCACCTGGTGCTGCTCGACAACGGGCGCAGCGCCGTCCTCGCCGACGAGGTGGGCCGGCAGGCGTTGCACTGCATCCGCTGCTCGGCCTGCCTGAACGTCTGCCCGGTGTACGAACGCACCGGCGGGCACGCCTACGGCTCGGTGTACCCGGGTCCGATCGGGGCGGTGCTCTCCCCGCAACTGACCGGGATCGCCGACAACGCCTCCCTGCCGTACGCCTCGACGCTCTGCGGCGCCTGCTACGACGCCTGTCCTGTGAAGATCAACATCCCGGATCTGCTGGTGCACCTCCGCGACCAGGCACCCCACCCGCGCGCCGAGGCGACGGCGATGGCCGCCGCCGCGTACACCATGGACCATCCCGCCCTGTACGCGGCCGCCCAGCGCGCCGCCCGGTCGGGCCGGCTGCTCGGTCGGCGCGGGCGGGGCCTGCCGCCGCCCCTGGACGGCTGGACCGCCAGCCGTGACCTGCCCGAGCCGCCCGCCGAGTCCTTCCGCGAATGGTGGTCGAAGCGGTGAGCGGCCGGGACGTCGTCCTCGGTCGGCTGCGCGCCGCGATCGGCGAGAGCGGAGCCGGCATCCCGGTGCTGCGCGACTACCGGCGGGAGGGTGCAGTCGACCTGGACCTGCTGGTGGACCGGCTGACCGACTACCGGGCCCGGGTGCACCGCGTGCCCGAGACGACGGTCGCCGAGACGATCGCCGACCTCCTGCCGGCCTCCGCGACGGTGGTCGTCCCACCGGGGCTGCCGTCGGCCTGGCTGCCCGCGACGGTGACCGTGCTGCCCGACGACGGGCTCGACAACGCCCGGATCGCCGCCGCGGACGGTGTCGTCACCGCCGCTGCCGTCGCCGTCGCCGAGACCGGCACCGTCGTCCTCGACGGCTCACCCGACCAGGGACGACGTGTCCTCAGCCTCCTGCCGGACCTGCACATCTGCGTCGTCCGCGCCGCCCAGGTGGTCGCCGGGGTGCCGGCGGCGCTCGCCCGCCTCACCCCGCACCGCCCACTGACCTGGATCAGCGGACCCTCGGCCACCAGCGACATCGAACTCCACCGGGTCGAGGGCGTGCACGGCCCCCGGACGCTGCACGTCATCCTGCTGCCCTGAGGCGTGGCCCGGCCGCTGTCGCGGCGGGTCACAGCGGTGGCGCGGCCGGTACGGGGTTGCGGCGTCCGCCGAGTGCGACATCGAACAGGACGATCGCCAACAGGACCAGGTTGGCGCAGACCACCGCCAGCAGCGGGGTGAGTGCCAACGCGACCGGGGCGAGCACGCCGAGGAGCGCGATACCGGCCAGCAACGGCCAGGCCACCCGGCCGAAGACCTCGTACTCGAAGCGGGTCCGACCGAGGAGGAAGACCGCCGGTCCGCCGACGACGACGGCGAGCACTTCCGGCCCGACCGTCCCGGCCGGCTCGGTGATGATCAGCTTCGCGCTGGCGGCGGCGGTCACCACCCCGCCGATCATCAGCAGGTGGGTGTAGGGCGCGGACCGTGCGAACCGGCCGGGTTCCCGGGCCTTCTCGATGGCCTGGGTCAACTGCGCCGCGGCCCGGTGTACGTAGATCCGGAACAGCAGCGTGGCGCTGGCGAAGGCCACCACGATCGCCGCGGTCCGGTCGGCGGTGACCGGGTACGCGCTGTACGTCAGGCCGGCGACCAGGATGATGTCGCCCAGGGCGATGATGAAGAACTGGTGGTACCGCTCGGCCGTGTGTTCGGCGATCGGGTTGAACTGGGCCGTGCCGATCCGTCGTCGACCGGGGAACGGGTAACCGAACGCGAAGGCCAGGTAGTCGACGGCCGCCGCCCCACCCCACCACCACAGGCGTCCGTCGCTGTCGGCGAAGGCACCGGCGATCCACCCGACCGAGGAGATCCCGAACCACGCCCAGATCCGCACCGCCCGTCGGCGCGGGACCGGCTCGTGCAACGTCAAAAAGAAGAGGAATCCTCGACCGAGGTGGCTGGCCACGTACGCCCCGGCGAAGATGCCCGCGCGGTCGCCGAACGCGGACGGCAGCGCGGCGGCCATCATCAGCGCGCCGAACATGACGCCGACCGTCACCACCTGGATGACCCAGCTGTCCGGGTTGTAGAGGTCGGTGACCAGGGTGGTCAGCACCCACACCCACCAGACGGCGAGCAGCACGACGCCGGCCTCGGCGACGCCCCGCCAGGTCAGTTCGGCAACCAGGGTCTCGGACAGCAGCGCGAGCGCGACGACGAAGACGAGGTCGAAGAAGAGTTCCAGGAAGGTGGCCCGGCGCGGGGTGGCGGCACTGCGGAGCAGGCTGTTGACAGAGGTCATCGCGGTATCCGGCCGTCGGCCGGCACCGTCACCGCGGATTCCCCTTGCGTCTCCATATGGGCTATATCGTATGAATGTCCCGGCTGTCAGGTGCGCGGTCCGTCGAGTACGCGCCTCCTCCTCGCGCGAACCGTGCCGACTCGCGCCGACCGGGCCCAAAGGCCGGGCGCGGTCAGCAATGACATCCACCGTCTGCTATATATGGGAACGCTTCCACAGGCGGTCGACGGGCCCGTGTCCCACCGTCCCGCCTGGGCACCCGTGACGCACCGGAGGTCGGACGCCGGGTGCCCGGCGGCGGACCGCCGCAGTGGCGACCATCGGAGGACAGGCATGCGCACACTTCTCGCCGCGTTGACCGCCGCGCTGACGCTCGCCGTCACGGCCGGCAGCGTCCCGTCCGACGCCGCGAACGCCTCGCAACGCGGCTCCTGCACCCGGCACCTGCTGTTCTGCGAGGACTTCGAACGCCTGCCGCGCGGCGGTGCCAGCAGCCTGAACTGGGGCATCGACACCCGCAACGGCACGCTCACCGTGGAACGCACCCACCGGGGCAACCAGGTGCTGCACGTCCACACCGTCGACAACGGACGCGCCTTCCTGCGCGTCGACGACTTCGCCGCACCGGGCAACCGCTTCTACGGCCGGATGCGGCTGCGCGTGGACGCCTTCCCCACCGCCCCCGACTGGGCGCACTTCACCCTCGTGGAGGCCACCGGCAGCGGCAGCACCGAAGTCGTCCGGCCGGTCGGCGGCCAGTACGCCCCCACCGTCCCCGGCATCTTCTGGGGCGTCGGCGCCGACGGCGGTCCGACCGGCGACTGGACCAACTGGCGGGAGTCGGCTCCCGTGGTCGAGGACACCTGGCAGTGCTTCGAGTGGAAGATCGACCCGACCGACAACCGCGTCACGGTCTGGATCGACGGGGTGGCGAACCCGGAGCTGACCGCCTCCACCACCGAACACGGCGGCAACGACGTGCCGTTCATCCTGCCGACCGTCAACACCGTCAAGATCGGCTGGCAGCTCTACCAGGGCGGGACCACCCCGGGTGCGTTCGACCTCTGGATCGACGACATCGCCCTGGCCAGCCGCCGCCTCGGCTGCTGACCCACGCTGCCGGCCCCGGGGCTCCACCCGGCCCCGGGATCGGCTACCACTGCAACGTCTGGACCTCCGTGTACTCCAGCACCCCCTCCAGGCCGAACTCCCGGCCGATCCCGGAGCGCCCGAAACCGCCGAACGGCAACCGCACGTCCGGGGTCGCACCGTCGTTGACGCTCACCCGTCCGGCGCGCAGCCGCTCGGCCACCGCGACGGCCGCCACCCGGTCGGCGGACACCACCGCACCGGCCAACCCGTATGGTGAGTCGTTCGCCAGGGCCACCGCCTCCTCGTCGGTGTCGAACGGCATCACCACCGCGACCGGGCCGAAGATCTCCTGCCGGGCGACGGGGTCGTCGTTGCCGACACCGGTCAGGACCACGGGTTCGTGGAAGAAGCCACGGCCGTCGACGCCGACCGGTCCACCGTCGACGACCGCCCGGGCGCCCCGGGCGCGCGCCGCGCGGACCGCTGCGGACACCCGGTCCCGGTGCGCGGCACTGATCAACGGGCCCAGGGTCGTCCGCTCGTCGGCGGGGTCACCCGGTACGGCGGCGGAGAGCCGCTCCGCGAGCGCCGCCACGTAGTCGGCGACCACGGCGCGGTGCACCAGGTGACGGGTGAGCAACGCGCAGCCCTGACCGGCGAGCGTGGTCGTGTTCACGGCACCGATCCGGCTCGCCATCGCGAGGTCGGCGTCGGCCCTGACCACGAGCGCCGACTTGCCGCCGAGTTCCAGCACGACCCGGGTGACGTTGCGGGCGGCCTGGGCCATCACCTGCGCCCCCACCGTGTCCGAGCCGGTGAACGTCACCAGACCGACGCGGGGGTCACCGCTCAGCGCCGCGCCGACGTCGGCGCCACCGGTCACCACGTTCAGCACACCGGGCGGTATCCCGGCCTCGTCGGCGGCCTCGGCCAGGGCGAGGATCTCCAACGGCGTGTACGGCGACGGCTTCACCACCACCGTGTTGCCCATCGCCAGGGCTGCCGCGACCTTCGGCAGGGTCAGCAGCAACGGCGCGTTGTACGGGGTGAGCGCCGCGACCACCCCGACCGGCACCCGGCGCACCAGACTCGCCGTCGTCCGGGGTGGGCTACCGGCCGCACCGGGCGGCGGGGGCAGCATCCGGTCGTGTTCCCCGGTCGCGACCTCGATCGCGTACCCGAGGTGCGCCAGCGCGGCGGCCACGAACGCCGCCGACTGGCCCCGCGGCGCACCCGACTCGGCGACCGACAGTGCCACGTGGTGGTCGATCCGGTCGCTCAGCCTCCGCCGCAGTCGGCGCAGGGCGGCGGCACGGTCGGCCGCCAGCAGTCCGGACCAGCGACCGTCGTGGAACGCCCGGTGTGCGGCGGCCACCGCGTCGGCCGCGTCGGACACCGTGCCGACGGCCGTGGTGCCGATCACCGCCTCGGTCGCCGGGTTCACCACGTCCGCCGTGTCACCGTCGGAGGCCGCGCGCCAGCGGCCGTCGACGTACAGTCCCTGTCCCATCAGGCGACCATAGGGCCGGCCGGAGACCGTCGGCGGTCGCGCGGTGATGGGTAGTGCCTATCGAGCGATACGCGGTTCGTCTTTGTGCACCAGTGGTCCGGCCGGGTGGGATGGGGGAAGGGAGCCCTGCGGCCTGAGGAGCAGTCTTGCGTGATGCGGTGATCGTCGACGCCGTTCGTACCCCGATCGGCAAACGCAACGGGGGCCTCGCCGAGTGGCACCCGGTGGATCTCGCCGCCGAGGTGCTCACCACACTCGTCACGCGGACCGGGGTCGACCCGGCCGAGATCGACGACGTCATGTTCGGGTGCGTCAACCAGCTCGGTGACCAGTCCACCAACGTCGGCCGGATGTCCGCGCTCGCCGCCGGTTGGCCCGAGACGGTGCCGGGCGTCACGATCGACCGGGCCTGCGGGTCCAGCCAGCAGGCCCTGCACTTCGCGGTCGCGAGCGTGCTGTCCGGCATGGCCGACACGGTCGTCGCCGGCGGCGTGGAGATGATGTCGCGGGTGCCGCTGGGCGCGGCCCGCGCGACCGGCATGCCCTACGGCCCCAAGGTCCGCGCCCGTTACGCCCGCGACTCCTTCAGCCAGGGGGAGGGCGCGGAGATGATCGCCGAGCGGTACGGACTGTCCCGCACCGCTCTCGACGAGTTCTCGGTACGGTCGCACACGCTCGCCGCGCAGGCGACCGACGCGGGCGCCTTCGCCGGCCAACTCGTCACGTTGCCGGACACCAGGCTGACCGCCGACGAGGGTATCCGCCGGACCTCCACGGTGGAGACCCTGGCCGGTCTCACACCCGCGTTCCGCCCCGACGGCGTCATCCACGCGGGCAACTCGTCCCAGATCTCCGACGGCGCCGCCGCCCTTCTCGTGACGACCGGTGACCGGGCCCGCGCGCTCGGCCTGACACCGATGGCCCGCTTCCACAGCGGTACGGTCGTCGGCGACGACCCGGTCGTCATGCTGAGCGCGCCCTGGCCGGCGACGCAGAAGGTGCTCGCCCGGGCGGGCCTCGGCATCGACGACATCGGCGCGTTCGAGGTCAACGAGGCGTTCGCGCCGGTACCGCTCGGCTGGCTCGCCGAGACCGGCGCGAAACCGGAGCGGCTCAACCCGCTCGGTGGTGCGATCGCGGTCGGCCACCCGCTCGGCGCGTCCGGGGCGATCCTGATGACCCGGCTGCTGCACCACATGCGCGACCAGGGCATCCGGTACGGCCTGCAGGCGATGTGCGAGGCGGGCGGCCTGGCCAACGCCACGATCGTCGAGCTGGCCGAGTGACCTCCCTGGCCGGTCGGCGGGTGCTCGTCACCGGTGGTTCCCGGGGGATCGGCCGGTCGATCGTCGAGGCTGCGACAGTGGCGGGGGCCCGCTGCGCGGTGCTCTGCCGGGATCCCGCCGGTGCCGCCGCAGCGGTCACCGCGTGCACCGACGCCGGCCTGCCGGCACCGTCGGTGCACGCGGCGGACATCACCGATCCGGTCGGGTGCGGGCGCGCGGTGGCCGACGCGGCAGACGCGCTCGGTGGCGTCGACGTGGTGGTGAACAACGCCGCCCGGGTCTCCGGTGGAGTGCCCGACGGGCTGTTCTCGACGACGGACGCGTTGCTGCGGACCGACTTCGAGGAGAAGGTCGTCGGCTACCTGCGTGTCGTCCGTGCCGCCGTGGCACACCTGCGGGCCGGTGGCTCCGGCCGGGTGGTCAACATCGGCGGCGAGGCGGCACGGATCGCCCGGCACAACGTGAGCTCCGGGGTACGCAACGCCGCTCTCGTCCACCTGACCCACTCGATGGCCCGTGAACTGGGCCCGGACGGGATCACCGCGAACGTCGTCCAGCCCGGTGTGGTGCTCACCGGTGAGGTCCGGGCGATGCTGCTGGCCGCCGCTCCGTCCGGCACGGACCCGCAGGACCACCTGCGACGTCTGGCCGCCCGCCAGTCGCTGCGTCGCTTCGTCGAGCCCGCCGAGGTCGCCGCGGTGGTGGTGTTCCTCGCGTCCACGGCGTCCTCGGGGCTGACCGGGCAGGTGCTCACGGTCTCCGGCGGGACGTCAGCGGCGGTGCACTACTGAGATCCGCTTGGCGGCGAGGACCAGACCGCCGTGCGTGGCCCGGGTGACGAGGTCCTGGTACCGACCCCAGGTCTGCACGATCTGGCCGTCGGTGTCCTTCGACACCGCGTGGAACAGTGACCGGACCGCCACCGGATCGCCGTCGCCGAGCACCTCCACGTTGGACACCAGGTGCAGGCCCGGTGACGCGGCGGCCGTCCAGTACCGGGCGAACAGCCCGACGAACTCCTCCGCCCCCGTCCGCCGCACCCCGTCGGCGCCGACGACCTCCACGTCGTCGGTGACGACCGCGCGCAGCAGGTCGGGGTCGCGGTCGTCGATCCCTCGGCAGTACGCCGCCTGCAACGCCGACACCTCCAGCAGCAGCGTCTGCGCGGCGGGAGTCACCGGACCACCCTGCGCGGGGCCGGAGCGGGGGCCGGGCGCCCGTACGAGTCGACGAACGTGCGCCGCGACGCGAGCGCGGGGTGCTCGGGTGCCTCACCCGGCGTGAGCACCGGGGTCACGCAGGCGTCCACGTCGTCGAAGACCTCCGCCCACTCGGCCCGGGTCCGGGACGCGAAGATCCGGGCCAGTTCCCGCCGCTGGTCTGGCCAGCGGCTGCGGTCGTGCTGCGGCCAGCCGGCCGGGTCGATCCCGAGGACGGTGAGGAACGCCGCGTGGAACGCCGCCTCGATCGCGCCGACGGCCATGAACCCGCCGTCCGCCGTGCGGTACGTGCGGTAGAACGGTGCGCCACCGTCGAAGATGTTGGACTCCCGCTCGTCCGACCACAGTCCGGCCGCCCGCATGTCGTGCAGCAGCGTGGTCAGCGACGCCACCGCGTCGGTCATCGCGACGTCCAGCACCGCACCCCGTCCGGTACGGGTCCGCTCCAGCAACGCCGCGAGCACCCCCATCACGAGGTACGTGCCACCCGCGCCGAAATCGGCGAGCAGGTTCAACGGCGGCAGCGGCGGCCGGTCGGCCGGACCGGTCGGGTGCAGCGCCCCGGCCACGGCGAGATAGTTGATGTCGTGCCCGGCCCGCTGCGCCCAGGCCCCCTCGTGGCCCCAGCCGGTCATGTGGACGTAGACGAGCGCCGGACACGCGGCACACAGCGTGGCCGGACCGAGCCCGAGCCGCTCCGCGACGCCGGGACGGTACGGGTCGACGAACACGTCGGCGGTGGCCACCAGGCGGCGTACCGTCTCCCGACCCTCGTCGGTCTTCAGGTCCACGGTGACCGCCCGTACCCCCGACGACCGGGAGTCGTGGTGCGCGGGCAGCCCGGAGACCCCGACGCCGCCACCCGGGCGGTCCACCCGGATCACCTCCGCGCCCAGGTCCCGCAGGAGCATCCCGGCGAACGGCGCCGGGCCCGCACCGGCGAGCAGCACGACGCGAACCCCGGCGAGCGGCCCCGGACTCACGGCAGGCGCAGCGCGAGCAGTGGCACGAACTGCGCCGCGCTGTCCAGGTCGGTGTCGTCGGGGCCACCGGCGACCGTCCGGCGGGGCATCGTCACCTTGATGGCGTTGGCGGCCGGGTAGTCGATGACCTGGACGGTCGCGGGGTCGACGTGCAGCAGGTCGGCGACCGTCCCGGCGGTGACGGCCCCGGAGTCGCGCCACGTCAGGTACGCCTCCTCGGTGCGGAACACCATGTCCACCGAGACGAGGAACGCCCCGGCGTTGCGGGTGCGGAACGTGCTGCAGTCCGATCGGATGTCGCTCATGCGTTGACCGTCACCTTCTCCACGGCGGCCGTATCGGTGATCTCCAGGGTGAACGGTTCCATCGGGTGTTCCAGTGCCGCGCCGTGCCAGACGCTCCAGGTGAACACCGGGCCGACGTCGACGACCGACGGGGCGTAGGCGAGCGCGCCGTTGGCCGAGTTGGCGACGCCGGGCACCCGTACGCCGTGCATGAAGAACGGCATCGCCCCCGAGACGATCTCGTGCGCGATCTCCTGGTCGGCGGCGACAGCCTCGGCGACCAACCCGATCTCGTAGCAGCCGGCGTACCCGGTGGCCGCGTTCGGCTCGGCGGCGCCGAGGACGGCGTCGTATCCGTAGCGGCGGAACCCGAATGTGTACGCCGACTCGTCCAGGCCGTACCGGTCCCGGGCGGTGCGGTGCACGAGGTCGGTGATCGCGGCGGTGTAGTCGGCGACGTTGGCCACCACGGCGGGGTCGCGGACCCCGAACAGGCACATGCTGCGGTAGCCGAGCTGCTCGACGCCCTCCAGCCGCACGCTGTACGGCTCGGGGGTGAACGTCGCCCCGACCACGCGGACGCTCTGGTCGTCGAGCTGGAGGTACCGGGCCGCCGACGTGTCCAGCGTCCCCGGCGGCTCCCGCAGCAGGTACGGCGTCGCGTTCTCGTACAGCATCTGCGCGGCCACCGACCGGACGGTGCAGCGGGACCGGCCGCCGACCGGGCGAACCGTGAAGCCCTCGTCGTCGACCTCGCCGACGATGCACTCGCCGGCACCGATCGGCTCCTCGATGGCGTACCCGCACTCGACGGTCTTGCCCATGTGCCAGGCCGGGCCGGGCGCGATGCCGCGCAGCAGCGGGACGGCCGCATAGATCGCCGCGTCCGAGGAACGGCCGGCCAGCACGATCTGCGCACCGGCGTCGAGCGCCTCGGCGTAGGGCTCGGGGCCCATCATCGCCACGATCCGCGTCGCCCGCTCGACGTCGGCCTCGGTCAGCTCGGGGCGGCCGTCGAGTCCCCACGTCTGTCCACTCCGGACCTTGCCGAGAACCCAGTCCTTCGGCTGCTCGGTGCGGATCGTGGCGATCCGGGCGGTCCGGCCGTGGGCGGCGAGGATGTCCGTCACGATCCCACGGAACCAGGTGAGCCCGGCGTCGCTGCCGGTGAATCCGGCCGACCCGATGAGCAGTGGCACCCCGATGTCGAGCGCGCCGATCACCATGCGCTCCAGGTCCCGGCGGGTCTGCCGGTAACCGGCCCAGCTCGCCGCGGCGCCCAGGTAGTACGGACCCCAGTCGGTGCTGCCCGCGTCGCAGGCGATGAAGTCGGGCTTCGTCTGTAGCGCGGCGCGGAACGACTTCGTGGAGAAGCCACCGCCCATCACGGCGGCGGGCGCGACGAACCGCACCCGGGACCGGTCGTCAGTACTCATCGTTCACCTCTCGTCGACCAGTGCGAACAGTGCGCGCCGGTGCTGGTCCGGCGTTCCGGCGAGCACCGCGGCGGCGTGCGCCCGGCGCAGTAGGACGTGGGCGGGGTACTCCCAGGTGAAGCCGATCCCGCCGTGCAGTTGGATGGCCTCGGTGGTGACCGTCACGGCGGCCTCGGACGCCTTGACCGCGAGCGTGTGCGCGCTGCGCTCGTCCCCGCCGCACCGGGTGACGTACGCGGCGGCCGACCGCGCCACCTCAACCGTGACGGTGAGGTCGGCCAGCGTGTGCGCCAACGCCTGGAACGCGCCGATCGGCCGCCCGAACTGGTGGCGGGTCCTGGCGTGGTCGACGGTCAGCTCCAACGCGTGCCCGGCCACGCCCACGCACTCGGCGCCCAGCGCGATGCAGGTCGCGATCTCGGCCCGCCGGATCGCCCCGGCGGCGGCGGCACCGTCGGCGAGGACGGTGGCGGGGGTCTCGTCGAACCCCGCCCGCCAGGCCGGTCGGCTCAGGTCCAGCGACGGCAGGGCGGTCAGCGTCGCGCCGGGTGCGTCCGGCGCGACGAGGGCGAGCACCGGCGACCCCGCCACGTCGACCGGCACCAGCATCGGGCAGGGCGGCGGGACGGCCAGCACCGGCCCGACCGTGCCGGTCAGGGTAAGCGCGCCGTCCGCCGCCGTCGACGCGGCCACCCGACGGCCCGAGGCGAACGGCACGTGCACCAGCGTGGGCAGCGGGGACCCGGCGGCGATGCCCTCCAGCAGCTCACCCGAGCGGGCCGTGTCCACCGCCGACAGTGCCGTCGCCGCCGCGACCGCACCCGGCACGAACGGGCCGCCGACGACCGCGCGGCCCAACTCCGCCGCGACGGCGACCAGTTCGGCCGCGCCGAAGCCCAGCCCACCCCGCGACTCCGGGACGAGCAACCCGGCCAGACCCAGCTCGCCGCTGAGCCGCGACCACACGTGCCCGCCGTCCTCCACCGGCACGACGGGGTGGGCGTACGCGCCGAGGAAGTCCCGCAGCGCGGAGCCCAGCTCCGCGGCCACCTCCTCCGCAGCGGTCACGACACGGTTCCCGGCGTCGGATCGGCGGTCGGCTCCTCGATCCCGCACACCTTGCGGGCCAGGTGCTTCGCGTGCGTCATGTCGTAGTGCTTCTCGACGATGAGGCGTTGCGCGTGCAACCCTCCGCCGCCCTGCAGGATGGTCACGCTCTGCCAGCCGCCGAACGTGTCGGCGGTGAAGTCGCGGATGCCGTGGAAGAGCCGCATCCGGTGCTCGGCGTCGACGCCCTCCATCGTGCGCATGTACTTCGCGACGAACTCGCCCGTCTCCGGGTGACGCAGGTCGTCGAGCATCGGCGCGGTGAGGATGCTGCCGCCGGCCACGTCGTGCAGGTTGCGGACCATCTCGGCGTAGTTCAACGCGGCGAAGTACTTCGCCGCGTTGGTCATCAGCTCGTCGGGGGACGCCCAACCCTCCGCGGTGAACTGGGCGTTGTTGACGGCGGCCTCCAGCCCGGCCCGCACCATCGTCGCGTAGTTGATCAGCTCGGCGATCTTCTGGCGGATGTGCGGGATGCGCTGCAACCCGTTGGCCTCGGCGATGAGCTGGGCCATGCCGACGAGCGTGTCGGCCATCTCGACGTAGTGCGCGACGCTGCCGATGCGTTCCCACAGCCCGAGCGAGTGGGCGAACGTGGCGGAGTGCTCCACCTCGCCGTCGAGGAACACCCGCTCGTTGGGCACGTAGACGTCGTCGAAGATGACGAACCCCTCGGCCATGTTGCGCCGACCGCTGTAGGGGAAGTAGTCGGTCGGCAGGTCCGGACGCGGCGCGTACGTGGTGGCGACGATCTTCACGCCGGGCGAGTTGACCGGCACCGCGCAGGCGATCGACCAGTCTTCCTCACCCGGCTTCATCCGCTTGGTCGGCATCACGATGAGGTCGTGGTCGATCGGGGCACCGGTGATGTGCAGCTTCGCCCCCCGGATGACCACCCCGCCGGAGTCCCGGCTGACCACCCGGACGTACAGGTCCGGGTCGTCCTGCTTCATCGGCGACAGGGCCCGGTTGCCCTTGGCGTCGGTGATGGTCTGCACGCAGCGCAGGTCGACCTTCTTGGCGTGCTCGAAGTAGTCCATCACCCGGTCGGCGTACTCCGGCAACTGCGACCGGATCCGGCTGGCGGCGGTCATCAGCATCAGCAGGCTCACCGACGTGGTGCGGGTGGGATTGGCCCACTTGAGCTGCTCGACCTCCTGGTAACGCAGATCCTCCACGCTGCGCGGGATGAAGAACAGCGGCCCGTACGCGTCGTCGCCGGGCCGGTAGAACTCGTCGTAGTTCGCGGCGGTCATCGCGATGCTCTGCCGCAGCAGCGGCTCCTCGGTGACGTCCTCGATCCGCCGGCCCGCGAGGTAGACCTGACGGCCGTCACGGAGGCTCTGCCGGTACTGTTCCCCGGTCATCATGGCGCTGCGGGTCCTTTCGTTCGAGGGTGCCGGTCACGGGGCAGGCCGAGCACCCGCTCGGCGACGATGCCGCGCTGGATCTGGTCGGTGCCGCCGGCGATGCGTTGCGCGGGTGAGCTGAGCAGGAAGTCCGACCAGGCGGAGCCGCCCGAGCCGCCGTCGTCGGCGACCAGGTCGGGTCCGAGCAGCCGCGCGGCGGCGCGGCCGTAGAAGCCGAGGTCGTCGACGAGGGCGAGTTTGCCCACCGACGGCGAGAGCCCCGCGGTGGCGACCCGGTCCGCCGTCACACCGGCGAGCTGCTCGCGGATCCACGCCTCGGCCAGCAGCTCCCGGTCGGCCTCGCCGAGTGGGTTCCGGTCGCCGACCAGGGCACGCAGCCGCCGGAACGGCTGGCTCAGGTACGTCTTGTCCCGGCTGCCCATCGCCGCGCGCTCACTGGTCAGCGTGGACATCGCGACGGCCCAACCGTCGTCGACGGCACCGAGCCGGGCACTGTCGGGGATCCGGACGTCGTCGAAGAAGACCTCGTTGAAGTGGCTGTCGCCGTTGATCTGACGGATCGGCCGGACGGTGATGCCGGGACGGTCCATCTCGACCAGGAAGGCGGTGATGGACCGGTGACGGTCGGCGGGCGCCCCGGTGCGGGCGAGCAACTCGCCGACGTCGGAGAGATGTGCCCACGAGGACCACACCTTCTGGCCGTTGAGCACCCAGTCGTCACCGTCGCGTACCGCCGTGCAGCGAAGCGCGGCGAGGTCGGAACCGGCTTCCGGCTCCGAGAAGAGCTGGCAGGCGAGGGCGTCCCCCCGCCACAGGGCCCGGACCCAGCGGTCCCGCTGCGGCGCGGTGCCGTGGGCCAGGATCGTCGGCGCGACGATGCGCCGGCTGACCGTGAAGTACGCCTGGTCGGGCAGCGCGTACCCGCACAGGACGTCACGCAGCGCGGCGGCGACGTCCGGGTCCAGGCCCCGGCCGCCGTGCTCGACGGGTCCGTCGAACCAGGCGAGGCCGGCGTCGAAGAGCCGTCGCTGGAACGCCGAGGAGACGGCCAGCCCGCTGTCACCGCCGCCGGGCTCGTCCACCACGGCCTCCGGGTCGTGACGGACCAGCCCTTCGGCGGCGGCGAACGCGTGGATCTCGGTGACCAGCGCGTCGAAAGTCGGGTCCGGCATGGTCACCGCCCCGCCCAGACCGGCGCGCGCCGCTCGGCGAACGCGCGCGCGCCCTCGGCCGCGTCCGCCGAGGCGAACACCGGGTCGAACCACTCGTCCTGCCGGGCGAACGCCTCGTCGTCGGACCAGTCCGGGCTGCGCCGCAGCACCTGCAGACTGGCGGCGACCGCGAGCGGTGCGTTCGCGGCGATGGTCTGCGCCAACCGGAGTGCCCCGTCGAGCGCCCCACCGGCCGGCGTGAGCTGGTTGACCAGCCCGCACCCGGCGGCGCGCGGGGCGTCGATCGGTGCGCCGGTGAGGACGAGCTCCATCGCGAGGGCGTAGGGCAGCCGGCGGGGGAGCCGGAACGTGCCGCCGCCCCGGGCGGCCAACCCGCGAGTGACCTCCGGCAGCCCGAACCGGGCGTCCTCGGCGGCCACGACCAGGTCACAGGCGAGCACCATCTCGAAGCCGCCACCCAGGGCCCAGCCCTCGACGGCGGCGACGAGCGGCACCTGCGGCGGAGACTGCACGAACCCGGCGAACCCCCGGCCGGGCACACTCGGCCGGCCCTGGACCGGGAAGTCCCGCAGGTCCATCCCGGCGCTGAACGTGCCACCGGCGCCGGTGAGCACGACGGCCCGGACGCTCGCGTCGGAGTCGAGCGAGATGAACGTCTCGGCCAGCGCCTCCGCCGTGACCCGGTTGATCGCGTTGCGTCGGTGCGGCCGGCTCACCGTCACGACCGCGACGTGACCGTGGCGGTGCAGGAGGACGGCGGGCGCGTCGGCTGGTGCGTGCGGAGCGCCGGCCATCAGCGTGGCGCCATCCGGATCGCGCCGTCGAGGCGAACGGTCTCACCGTTGAGGTAGCCGTTGGAGAGCATGTGCACCGCGAGTGCCGCGTACTCGTCGGGCGCGCCGAGCCGCTTCGGGCTCGGGACGCTCGCGGCCAGCCCGGCGCGCAGGTCGTCGCGCAGCCGCCCCAGCATCGGGGTGTCGAACACCCCGGGCGCGATCGTGTTGACCCGGATCTGCCGACTCGCCAGGTCCCGCGCGGTGACCAACGTGATCCCGTGCACCCCGGCCTTCGCGGCGGTGTAGGACGCCTGGCCGATCTGACCTTCGAAAGCGGCGACCGACGCGGTGAGCACACACGCGCCGCGTTCCCCGTCGACCGGCTCGGCCTCCGCGATCGCCGCGGCGACCAGACGCAGCACGTTGTACGTGCCGACGAGGTTGACCCGGACCACCTCGGCGAAGCCCTCGATCGGTGCGGGTCGACCCTCCTTGTCCAGGATGCGCAGGCGGTCGCTGCCCCGGCCGGCGCAGTGCACCAACCCCCGTACCGGCCCGCGCTCCCGCGCGACGTCCACGGCTGCGGACATCTCCTCGGTGCTGGTGATGTCGGCGGCGACGAACGTCGCGGCCGGGCCGAGCGCCTTCGCCTCGGCGGTGCCGGCCTCGGTCGCGGTGGGCAGGTCGACCATCACCACGGTCGCGCCTCCGGCGACGAGTCGGCGTGTGGTGGCCAGGCCGAGCCCGGAGGCCCCACCGGTCACCACGACGGTGGCCTTGTCCAGATTCACGTTCAGTTCTCCTGCCGCCATTGCACCACTGACGCCATTGACGATTACGGTAAAACGCGGCCACGTCCAATACACCTCTGCGCCGAACAGATAGGGGATGCCTATCGGACGGTTCGGCGCCTTCGTCTTGACACGGATTGTGTGCCGACTAACGTCGTCCGTGGCAGTGGCGCGGGCATATTCGGAAGCACATTCTGCGGGAGTGAGCCGGTGAGATCCTTGGCCTCGGTCGGACCGGGTGACTGGCCCACCATGAGTGCGCACGCCTACCCGGACGCACCGGCGTTGCGGACCCCCGACGGGGTCGCGCTGACGTTCGCCGGCCTGGAGGCCCGCGCGTCGCGGCTGGCGAGCGCGTTACGGGCGGCCGGCATCGCACCGGGCGAACGGATAGCGATCCTGGGCACCGACAGCGTCGGCTACGCGGTGACGCTCTTCGCCTCGCTCAAGCTGGGCACGATCGGCGCGCCGCTGAACTACCGGCTCGCCGCTGCCGAGCTCTCCGCGTTGACGGCGCTGGCCGACCCGGCCGTGCTGGTGCTGGAGTCGCGCTACGCACACCTGCTCGACGACCTGCGGGCTGCGGCACCGGGGCTGCGCCTGGTGTTGACCCTGGACGGACCGTCGGCCGGGATCGCCTCGATCGAGGAGTTCGGCGACGCGCACGACCCGCCCGGCCCGGCCAGCCTGCCGGCCGCGACCAGCGACGACGACGTGTTGCTGTGGATGTTGACCAGCGGGACCACCGGCACCCCTCGGGTGGTCGCGCAGACCCAGCGGATGCTCAAGGCGAACACCGCCAAGGGCGTGCTCGAACAGGGATTCCAGCCGGGGGAGTGCCTGTACGCGGGCACCCCGCTGTTCCACGTCTCCGGGATGGGCTGGCTCTACTACGCGATCTCCCGGGGCGCGGCGCTCATGCTGCTCCCGCAGTTCGACGCGGCGGCGGTGCTGGGCTGCCTGCGTAGCGGCGTGGTGACCCGGTGCCTGCTGGTGCCGAGCATGGTCGTCGCACTGCTCGACCATCCGGACGCGGGTGCGGTCCCCGCCCTGCGCAGCATCGCCTACGGCGGCTCCGCGATGCCTCCCGAGCTCGTCCGTCGGCTGCACGAGACGTTCGGCTGCGACCTGTACAACACCTTCGGCGCCGGCACCGAGGGGGGTGGCCAGACGATCCTGCGTCCGGCCGACCACCGTGCCGCGTTCGCCGGGCAGCCGCACCTGCTCGGCTCGATCGGCCGTCCGATGTTCGGCGTCGACCTGCGGTTGTGCGACGCGGACGGCAACGAGGTCGGCGTCGGCACGGTCGGCGAGATCCGTACGCGCAGCGACACGGTGATGAGCGGCTACGTCGGGAACCCCGAGCTCACCGCCACCAAGGTGGTCGACGGCTGGATCCGCAGCGGAGACATGGCCTGGCGGGACGACGAGGGTTACCTGTATCTCGCCGGCCGCGTCGACGACATGATCCTGCGCGGCGGCGAGAACGTCTTCCCGGCCGAGATCGAGAACGTGCTGGTGGACCACCCGACGGTCGCCGAGGCGGCGGTGGTCGGCCTGCCGGACCAGCGGTGGGGGCAGATCGTCGTGGCGGCTGTCGTCGCCGGGCCCGGTGCCGTGCCCGACCCCGACGAGCTGCGGGCCCACTGCCGGTCCCGGCTGGCCGGCTACAAGACACCGGCGCGGGTCGTGGTCGTCGCCGCGCTGCCGAAGAACGCGTCCGGAAAGACGGTCCGTGCCGCACTCGCCGCCGACCTGGCGGTGACCACGTGAGCGCCCCGGAGCACGGCGTCCCGCCGGCCCGACCGGCCGACCCGGGGGCCGCGTCCGGCGACACCGATGCGCAGGCGGTGCGGGTGACCCGCGACGGACCGGTGCTGACCGTCACGATCGACCGGCCGGCACGACGCAACGCGATGACCTATGCGGCCTGGGACGAGCTGGGCGCGGCCCTGAGCGAGGCGGCGGCCGGCGACGCCCGGGTGGTGGTGGTGACCGGCACCGCCGGGGCGTTTTGCAGCGGTGGCGACCTTGACGGCGGCGACCGGGCGCCGCATCCGCACGCGCAGCTCGCGGCCGTCGCCCGCACCTGTCAGACCCTGGTGTCGCTCCCGCAGCCGACGATCGCACAGGTCGACGGGCTCGCCGCCGGCGCCGGCTTCGGCCTGGCGTTGGCCTGCGACTTCGTGGTGGCCAGCAGGCGGGCACGATTCGGCACCATGTTCCTGGCCCGTGGTCTGTCGCCGGACTTCGCCACATCGTGGCTGTTGCCCCGGCTGGTCGGGCCACGCCTGGCCACCCGGCTGTGCCTACTGCCGGAGATCGTCGACGCCGACCGCGCCCACGAGTGGGGTCTGCTGGAGGACGTCGTGGAGCCGGACGAGTTGCCCGGACGGGTCGAGGCCCTCGCCGCGCGACTGGCGGCGGGCCCACCGATCGCGACCCGGCTCACCAAGCAACTGCTCCGCGACTCGTTCGCCCGTGGCGTCGAGGAGTCCCTCGCCGCGGAGACGATGGCCCAGTCGATCAACCGGCTCTCGGCGGACGCGCAGGAGGGGATCGCGGCGTTCCGCGAACGCCGTCCCGCCCGGTTCGAGGGGCGATGACGGACAAGTCCGGTGCTGCGGAGTGGACGGCGGGCCGTTCCGTCGCCACGATGTCCGACGTGACGGTGAAAGCCTCCGCGGTGAAGGTAGCCGCGTCGCGCGTGGTCGCAGCTCCGGCTCAGCCCCGCACCCCGGCCCAGCACGACCGGCGTAGTCGCGTCCTGGCCAGCGCCTCGGCGATGCTGGCCACGGGTGGCGAGGACGCGCTGCAGATGAAGCGGGTCGCCGAGGACGCGCGGGTGTCGCTGGCGACGGTGTACCGCTACTTCCCGTCCAAGGACCATCTTCTCCTGGCGATGGCCCGGGCCCGGTTCGAGCGGGCGCTGGTCCGGGTCCAGCAGGCCGACATCGACCTGGCCGGCTCGACCGCGGGCGAGCGGGTCAGCGCGTACCTGTTGCGGGAGTTCGCCGCGCAGCAGCGTCAACCGCACGTCACCTCGGCGTTGGCGCGGGTGCTGATCGGCACGAACCCGGACTACCGCGAGACCCACGACGAGGTCCAGCAGATGCACCTACGGCTGCTCTCGGTGATCGCGCACGGCCACGACAGCACCCCCGGGTACGAGGCGTGGATGGTGCTGCGGGTGGTGGCCGGCTGCTTCGGCTCGGCCACCCGCAACTGGATCGCCGGTCTGCTCTCGGCGGACGAGGCGCGGTTCGAGATCGCGCTGGCGTGCCGGTTGCTGGACCTGCCGCCGGAGTCGGTCGGCAGCAGAACCGGTTCTGTCTCTCCGTGACGTTGATCGCTGCGGCTGTCTCTGACCAGGCACTATCGGCGATATCGCGCGTTAACGCAACCGTTGAAAACCAGACTTGATTCTGGAACACTCGCCGGCTAGAACCCCCGGCGATGATGCGTGAGGTGCGGGATGACCAGCATCGAGGTTCGTCAGCTCGAGTACTTCCTGGCCGTTCACGACTACGGCGGGGTGACCCGCGCGGCCAAGGCCCTGCACCTGTCGCAGCCGTCGCTGTCCCAGGCGATCCGCAGCCTCGAACGGCAACTGCGCACCGACCTGTTCCTCCGGGTCGGCCGTGGCCTGGTGCTCTCCGCGGCCGGGCAGGCCCTGGTCGGCCCCGCCCGCCAGGTCGTCCGCTCGGTCGAGCGGGCGCAGGTCGCCGTGCAGCGGGTCCGTGAACTACACGCGGGGCAGATCTCCGTCGCCGCCGGGGCGGGACTCGTCGCCGACCCCCTCGCCCCCTGGCTCGGCCGCTTCCGTCGCAAGTATCCCGACACCGTGGTGCGGGTCGAGGAGAGCGAGAGTGACGACGGCGTCGCCGAACTCGTCCGCTCCGGCGACTGCGAGCTGGGCCTGACCGCCGGCCTGATCGTCTGCGACGAACTGGAGCAGTTGCTGGTCAGCGAACAACACGTCGTGCTGGTCTCGCCGCCCGGCACGCCCTGCTCGGGTGGGCCGGTGCCGCTGGAACAACTCGCCGGTGTGCCGATGGTCGTCGGTGACCGTCGGGGCCAGGCCTGGACGGACGTGGAACGGGCGATGGCGGCGCGGGGCGTCGCCGCCACGGTCGTCGTGGAGGTCGCCCGCACCTCCTCCACCATCCCGCTCGTGCTGGCCGGGGTCGGCTCGACGTTCCTGACCCTGCGCCTGGCGATCGAGGCTCGGGCACGAGGCGCGGTGGTCCAGGAGATCACGCCCGCGCAGGTCCGCCGGCTGCGGCTGCTCCGCCGTCCGGGGGACCGGTCGGTCGGCGTCAACGCCCTCACCGGCGTGATCCACGCCGACGCGAAACGGTGGGTCACCGCGCTACAGGAGCAGCAGGACCTCGGCCTCGGTCTGGTCGCCGCCGGGGCCGCCGTCGATGCCCGCATCCGCGACGCCCGCGCGGCCGCGGCGAGCCGCCAGGTCCGCCTCGCAAGCTGACGCATGCGCGTCGCCGAATGCGACCGATACTTCCCCGCTATGGGTGCAGTCGAACTAGGTATGCGGTAGACCGAATCGTACGTTGACCACCGCTCCCCAGGCCGTGACGATGATTTCGAGCACATTTCCTGTGACCCTCACGCATCTGCATTCGCAGGATTTATTCCAGGCTTTGGAGGAATTCGGTGGCTTCGACGATGAAAAGGCGCAGGGCGCTGGCGATGGTGGCCGCGCTCGCTCTCCTACCTCTTACCGCGTGTGGCGACGACGATTCCGGCACCACGGGTGCCGACGGCGAGATGACGCTCCGCCTCGGATTCGCCGGAGCGGTGTTGTCGCCCGGTGCCGCCATGTACACCTCGCTGCCCGACCTGCTCGGCTTCTGGGGCGAGGACAAGCTCACGGTCGAGATCACCCGGATCGAGGGCACCGCCGTGGCGCTGTCGGCGATGGTCGGTAACCAGATCGACGTCGCCGTCGTCTCCGGCGAGGCGGTCGTCCCGCCGATCTCCGAGGGACAGCCCTTCGTGATCCCGTACTCGCTGAGCCAGCGCGGCATCGTCGTCACCGCCGTGCCCGCGAACAGCGCGATCAACGGTCTCGGCGACCTGGGCGGCAAGACCGTCGGCGTGCCGAACCTCGCCAGCGGTGCGGTCACCTTCACCAAGGCCGGTGCGGCCGAGGCCGGCGTCGACCCGAACAGCATCACGTTCGTCGCGATCGGCACCGGCGCCCAGGCCGCCAACGCCATCAGGAGCGGTCAGGTCGACGCGGTCAGCGACACCGACACCTCGGTCGTCGGCTTCCAGCAGGCCGGGACCGAGCTGAAGCTGCTCGACAGCGCGATCAACGACAAGCTCGTCATCGGCGTCGTCGCGGCGACCACCACGTCCAACATGAGCGGAAAGAAGGACGCGCTGGAGGCGTGGGCCAGGGGCGTCGCCAAGGCCACCGAGTGGATGCAGGCCAACCCCGAGGAAGCGGTCAAGCTGCACTACCGCAAGTTCCCGGAGACCAAGCCCGCCGGTGACGACGCGGCGGTGATCGCCTCCGGCGTGGCCCAGGTGACGGCCCGACTACAGGCGATCAAGGCGGCGGACAACGGCGAGTACGGCTCGATCCGCCCCGACCAACTGGAGTACATCGTCGGCTACCTCACCGAGAACGGGCAGCTCACCAAGCCGGTCGAGGTCGGCGCGATCTACGACGGGTCCCTGATCGCCGGCGTCAACACCTTCGACAAGGCGGCCGTACGTGCCGTGACAGCACCCAGCTGATGGAGGTCAGCGTGACCATGCAATCCACAAGCGGACCGGGTGCCGTCGGCGTGGCCCCCGGGATCGAGGTCAGCGGGGTGTCGAAGACCTTCCGCACCAACGCCGGTGACGTGGTCGCGCTGACCGACATCGACCTGGAGGTCCGGCAGGGCTCGTTCGTGTCGCTGGTCGGCCCGAGCGGCTGCGGCAAGTCCACCCTGCTCCGGATCGTCGCCGGGCTGGAGACCAGCAGCGGTGGCACGACCAAGGTGGCCGGCACACCGGTCGACGGGCCGCGACGGGACTTCGGCATGGTGTTCCAGCAGCCGGTGCTGCTGCCCTGGCTGACCATCTTCCGCAACGTCATGCTGCCGGCCGACGTCGCCCGGGACCGCTCGCCCCAGGCCCGCCAACGGGCTGCCGACCTGCTGGAACTGGTCGGTCTCGACGGCTTCCAGCATCGTTACCCCCGTGAGCTGTCCGGCGGCATGCAGCAGCGTGCCGCGCTCGTCCGGGCCCTGATGAGCCGACCCAGCCTGCTGCTGATGGACGAGCCGTTCGGTGCCCTCGACGCCCTCACCCGCGAGACGATGAACTCCGAACTACTGCGGATCTGGTCGGAGACCGGCGCCACCACGCTGTTCGTGACGCACTCGATCGCCGAGGCGGTGTTCCTCAGCGACGTCGTGGTGGTGCTCTCCGGCCGTCCCGGCACGATCCTCGACCAGGTCCGGATCGACCTGCCCCGTCCCCGCACGTTCGACGTCATGGACTCGCCGGAGGCGTCGAGGCTGACCAGCCACATCCGTGGACACCTGCATGCACGAGGAGCGGTGGGATGACCGTGACCAGGAGCGAGCCCGTCCAGGGCGAGGCCGGGGCGACCGGTCCCGAGCAGCCGGCCGCGCGCAGGCGTCGGTCCCGGTCACTCGTGCGCCGGTACCCCACGCTCATCGTCAGTCCGTTGATCGCGCTCGTCGCGCTCACCGCCTGGGTGTCGGCCATCGAGATCTTCGGTGTGGAGCCACTGATCCTGCCGCCGCCGCTGGACGTGCTCGACGAACTGTGGATCATGCTCACCGGCACGGAGTTGTACCGGAACCTGCTGGTGACGGTCTCCGAGTTCGGTATCGGGTTCGTGCTGGGTTCGGTCTCGGCGATCATCGTCGCGGCGGTCCTGGTGCGCATCCCGCCTCTAGAGAAGGGCTTCTCCCCGTACATCATCGCCTTCCAGAACTTCCCCAAGATCGCCATCGCGCCCATGCTGGTCACCTGGTTCGGCTTCGGCATGGCACCCAAGATCGCGCTGGCCACCGTGCTGGCCTTCTTCCCGGTGTTCGTCAACGTCATCGTGGGACTCAAGTCCTCCACCCGCGAACAACGCGACCTGATGCGGATGCTGCAGGCATCGGAGTGGCAGACGTTCCGGATGCTGCGGGTCAAGGTGGCGTTGCCGTACATCTTCGCCGGTCTGCGGGTCGCCGCCGTGTTCAGCCTGCTGGGCGCGATCACCGGGGAGTTCATCAGCTCCTCCCAGGGGCTGGGCTACATGCTGTTGCAGCGCAACGCCCAACTGCACGTCGACGGGGTCTTCGCGCTGCTGGTGGTGATGGCGGCGATCGGCCTGGCGGTGCACGGCATCCTCGCGCTGCTCAACCGGAAGATCATCTTCTGGGAGGACCACGACCAGGCCAAACGGCCGGCACAGGAAGAGAGCGTCTGACCGATGCGGCGCACGTTGTTCGCACCGGAACACGAGGAGTTCCGGCACCTGGTCCGCAAGGTGATCGAACGGGAGGTGTCGCCGTACCACCAGCAGTGGTGCGAGGACGGCATCGTGCCCCGCGACCTGTTCCGCACCCTGGGCGCGGTGGGGGTGATGGGATTCTCCGTCCCGGAGGAGTACGGCGGAGCGGGCACCGTCGACTACCGCTACAACGTGGTGATCCAGGAGGAGACCGCCCGCGCCGTGGTCACCCTCGGCGGTCTGCGTACCCACCTGGACATCGTGCTGCCGTACCTGCTCGCCTTCGCCGACGAGGGCCAGCGGGAGCGGTGGTTCCCCGGGTTGGCCTCCGGTGACCTGTACACCGCGATCGCGATGAGCGAACCCGGCGTCGGCTCCGACCTCGCCGGCATCAGCACGGTCGCGGTCCGCGACGGCGACCACTACGTGGTCGACGGTGCGAAGACGTTCATCACCGGCGGGGAACTGGCCGATCTCGTGGTCGTGGTGGTCCGCACCGGACGGGAACCGGACGACCGCCGGGCCGGGCTCTCCCTGCTCGTCGTGGAGAAGGGCACGCCGGGCTTCACCGTCGGGCGTCGACTGCACAAGATCGGACTCGCCACCCAGGACACCGTGGAGCTGGCCTTCGACGGGGCGCGCGTCCCCGTCGCCAACCGGCTCGGGCCGGAGGGCGCCGGCTTCACCGCGCTCACGCACAACCTCGCCCAGGAACGCCTCGCGATCGCCGTCGGTGCCGTCGCGCAGGCCACCACCGCTCACGAACACACCATCCGGTACGTCCGCGAGCGGACGGTCTTCGGCCGCCCGCTCGGGCACTTCCAGAACACCAAGTTCGAGCTGGCCGCGATGGCGGCCGAACTGGAGGCCGGGCAGGCACTGCTCGACACGGCGGTGCGGGCGCACCTGGACGGGGAACTGACCCCGGCCGACGCGGCCAAGACGAAGCTGTTCTGCACCGAGATGCAGGGCCGCGTCGTCGACCGGTGCCTGCAACTGCACGGCGGGTACGGCTACGTCACCGAGTACCCGATCGCCCGGATGTACGCCGACGCGCGGGTCACCCGCATCTACGGCGGCACCAGCGAGGTCCTCAAGAGCATCATCAGCAAGTCCCTGGAGCTGTGACCCGTGCCGATCTACGCCCTCGGGGACCTGGTCCCCGACATCGACCCCTCCGCGTACGTCCACCCGGACGCGGTCGTGATCGGCCGTGTCCGCCTCGGAGCCGACACCTCGGTGTGGCCCGGCGCGGTGCTGCGCGGTGACGGCAACGAGATCGTCATCGGCGCGGGCACGAACGTCCAGGACGGCACTGTCGTCCACGCCAGCGAGCGCCACGCCACCCGGGTCGGCGAGCGCTGCGTCATCGGGCACCTCGCCCACCTGGAAGGCTGCGTCGTCGAGGACGACGCGCTCGTCGGTTCGCAGGCCGTCGTGCTCGCCGATGCCGTGGTCGGTGCCGGCGCGCTGGTCGGCGCGGCGGCGCTGGTGCCACCCCGCTTCGTCGTCCCGCCCCGCACCATGGCACTCGGCGTGCCGGTGTCGATCCGCGACACCCCGCCCGATGCCGACGTCCTGCGGATCAACGCCGCGCGCTACGTCGAGTCGGCACGCCGGTACCGCACCTCACTCCGCCGGATCGACTGAAGGGCAACATCGATGCAGCAGCAGATACCGGCGCTGGACGGGGTCCGGGTCGTCGAACTCGGCCAGCTCATCGCCGGACCGTTCTGCGGCCAGTTGATGGCCGACTTCGGCGCCGACGTCGTCAAGGTCGAACAGCCCGACCAGGGCGACCCGATGCGTCACTGGGGCCACAGCAAGAACGGCAGGTCGCTGTCGTGGAGCGTGATCGCGCGCGGGAAGCGCAGCGTCACCGCCGACCTGAAGTCCGCCGACGGCAGGGCCTTCGTCCTCGCGCTCGTCGCACAGGCCGACGTCCTGGTGGAGAACTTCCGACCGGGCACCCTGGAGCGCTACGGGCTCGGCTGGGACGAACTGTCCGCCGCCAACCCGCGACTGATCCTCATCCGGGTCAGCGGCTTCGGCCAGACCGGGCCGTACGCCACCCGGGCCGGGTACGGCTCGATCGGTGAGGCGATGGGCGGCCTGCGGCACCTCGTCGGCGACCCGGACCGGCCACCGAGCCGCACCGGACTGTCGATCGGGGACATGCTCGCCGGGATGCACGCCGCGTACGGCGCCCTCCTCGCGCTCTACGCCCGCCAGCGCACCGGCGCCGGCCAGGTCGTGGACGTCTCCATCTACGAGTCCGTGCTGGCCATGACCGAGGCACTGGTGGCCGACTACGCCATCGCGGGTGTCACGCGGCAGCGTTCCGGGGCCGTGCTCCCCGGCATCGCACCGTCCAACGTGTACCCGACCTCCGACGGCGACTTCGTGCTCGTCGCGGCGAACCAGGACACCGTGTTCCGCCGCCTCGCCGCCGCCATGGGGCGACCCGACCTGGCCACCTCGCCGGAGTACGCCACCCATGCCGCCCGTGGCGTACGCCAGCGCGAACTCGACGACCTGATCGCCGGTTGGACCGTGCACCACCGGGCCGACGAGATCCTGGCGGTCCTGGAGCAGCACGGGGTGCCGGCCGGCCGGGTGTACACCGCCCGCGACATGCTCGACGACCCGCAGTTCCAGGCGCGGGAGAGCATCGTGCGGGTGCCCGATCCCGACCTCGGTCCCATCCCGATGCAGAACGTGGCACCACGCCTGTCGGCCACCCCCGGCACGATCCGCTGGCCCGGCCCGGCGCTCGGCGCCCACGACGCGGAGGTGCGGGCGGCCCTCCTGCCAGGTGAGTAGGGGAGGGCGGTGCGGGTGGCGTCGCCGTTATGTGCAGGTCCGGCGGGAGTCCGGGTACCCTCGGGCGGGTGCGGATCATCGCGTTCATGGCTGTCCTCCTCGTCGTGCTGGCCGCCGTTGCGCTCATCGGAGGGGTGCTGACGGCGGGCACCCGACGTCGCCGTCACGCGGCGCAGGTGTCGGCGCGGTGGACGGTGCGCCACTACGCCATCCCGGGGCGTGGGCACACCGTGGTCGGTGTCAGCCTCACCGACGCCGACGGCCGGATCCACGGTGAGAACGTGGTCGCCCGCATCCCGGACGGCGCTCCCGACTGGCAACGCGACTTCGTCGCGGCCCGCCAGGAGGCCGAGGAGCGCGCCTTCCACCTGAACAGCGACCGCCCGCCGATGCTCGGGAGCTGAGGCCGTCGGGTCGTGCGGCCCCGGCCCCGGCGGGTCGACTAGCCTGCCTGCTCATGGAGGCCACCGACGACCGGCTGGAACTGGTCGTCGACCCGGCCCGGCCCACCGGGCGCACGCTTCTGGCCGGTGGCGTCGAGCAGTCGTACGTGGATCTCGCCGACCCCACCTACCTGCACTTCGAGTACGTGCGTCGGATGGCCGCCGTGGCCGATCTCGCCGCACCGGCCGGTGATCCGCTCGACGTGCTGCACCTGGGCGGCGGCGCGCTGACCCTGCCGCGCTACGTCGGTGCGACCCGGCCCGGCTCGGCACAGGTGGTCGTCGAGCGGGACCCTGCCGTGGTCGACCTGGTGACCCGGGACCTGCCGCTGCGGCAGCCCGGGGTCGAGATCCGGGTGGACGACGCGCGCGAGGCCGTCACCGAAGCCCCCGCCGACGCGTACGACCTGGTGTTCGCGGACATCTACCGGGCGGCCCGGATGCCGCCGCACGTGGCCACCGTGGCGTTCGCCGCCGAGGTCGCCCGGACGCTGCGGCCGGGCGGCGTCTACCTGGTCAACGTCACCGACCTGCCGCCGCTGGTCCTCGCCCGGGTGCAGGCGGCCACCCTGCGCGCGGTCTTCGCCGACGTCTGTGTCGTCGCCGACCGGCGGATGCTGCGCGGCCGGCGGTACGGCAACCTGGTGCTCGCGGCGGCCAGGAGCCCGGGTCGGCTACCGGTGGCGCGCCTGACACAGCGGGCACGCCGTGACCCGGTACCCGGCGACGTGCTGCACGGACCGACGCTCGACGTCTTCGTCGGCGGTGCCCGACCGCGCACCGACGACGCCGGGCACTGACACCCGGCCTTCTCCGCCAGCGTGACGCCTGCCCGTCGACGGCGTATTGGCAAGCAAGTGCTTGTGCAAACAGTGGCTTGTATTAGGGTTGGTGTCATGCCAGCCTCGCTCGTCGCACCCGGGCCTGACCTCGACTCGGCCTTCGCCGCACTCGGTGATCCCGTCCGCCGTGCCCTGGTGGCTCGCCTCGCACAGGGTGATGCCACGGTGGGTGAACTCGCCGCGCCGTTCGCCATGACCCCGCAGGCGATCTCGCACCACGTCGGTGTCCTGCGGCGGTGCGGTCTCGTGGAGCAGCGGCGCGAGGGCACCAAGCGTCCGTGCCGGCTCCGGGTCGACCACCTGTCGCAGCTCAGCACGTGGATCGACGATCAGCGCCGCATCTGGGACGACCGGCTCGACGTCCTGGCGCAGCACCTAGCCGACGACGGAGCGCCACGATGACCGCCCGCGCGGAACTGCACGGCGACGAACTGATCGCACGGCGGCGTCTCCCGGCGGCACCGGAGCGGGTCTGGGTGGCCTTCACCTCGCCGTCCGGCATCGCGGCGTTCTGGGGCGGTACGCACGCCACCGTGCCGCCCGAGTCGGTGACCGTCGACCTGCGTCCCGGTGGAGAGTTCGCGCTCGACACCCGTGGGCCGAACGGCGCGACCCGGCGGCTCCGGTTCGTCTATGTGAGCGTCGACGCACCGCACCGGCTCGTGTTCGACGAGTCCACCACGGGCCTGCGGACCACCGTCACCGTTCACCCGGCCGACGGTGGCGCGGATCTCACGGTTCACCAGCGCCGACTGCCGCCCGAACTGCGGACGGCCCAGGCAGCCGACGGGCTGGCCTCGATTCTCGACGCACTAGCCACTCACTTGCACCATTCCGATATCACGCCAGGACGGAGCACCCGATGACCCAGCAGACCCAACGCCACCTCGTCGCGGAGTACTTCGAGGGATTCCGGACGAGCGACCACCGGCGAATCCTCGCGACCCTCAGCGACGACGTCGAATGGGTCATCCACGGCCACCGCACCACCCACGGCAAGACGGCGTTCGACGGCGAGATCGAGAACCCGGGTTTCACCGGCAGCCCCGAACTCGACGTGCAGCGTGTCTACGAGGACGGCCCGGTCGTCGTCGCCACCGGCGAGGGACGTGGCACCAGCGTCGATCACGGGCCGTTCCGCTTCGCCTTCAACGATCTGTTCACGTTCCACGACGGGTTCATCGCCCGCGTCGACTCCTACGTCGTTCCGCTGTCCTGAGGCACGCGGTGCCGGGTCGATCACCGCGCAGGGCTGTGGAAGGTGGTGGTTGGCGAGTGTGGTGACCGACTGCCACCACACTCGCTGACCGGTGCTCAGGCGTCGAAACGGCTGGCCTTGATGCCCTGGACGAAGTCGGTCCACTGGTCGGCGGTGAAGGACAGCGTCGACCCCTGCCGGTCCTTGCTGTCGCGGACCATGACGATCTGGGACGGGGTGGCAACCTCGACGCAGTTGCCGCCCCCGTTGCTGCGCGTGCTCTTCTTCCACCTCAGTGCCGTCATGTCTGTTCCTCCGCGATCGATGCGATGAGCTTGCGGGACTGCGCTTCGGTCAGCGCCGGCTTCTCCATGGCGGTCCACGCCTCCCCGTACGTTGTGACCTCGCTCGGCTTGTCGAGGTACAGGGCACCGGTGAGACTGTCGGAATAGATGATCGACGGTTCGGTTCCTCCGTCGAAGTCGAGGATCGTGAACGTGCCGCTGGTCATGTTGCCCAGGTGCAGACCGACGGCGATCGGGACCACCCGCAGCGAGACGTTCGGCTGTCGACTGACCGTGACCAGGTGCTGTAGCTGCTCCGTATCCGCACCGCGCCGTAGGACGGACTCGTCGAGCAGTACGTCGAACTGTGGGGCACGGGGCGTGAGGCGTGTCAGGAGAGCTTGTCGACCAAGGCGCACGGCCACGCCTCGCTGTATCTCCTCGCGGGTCATCTCGGGTCGGGCCACCTCGTAGACGCGGGTGGCGTACGCCTTTGTCTGCAAGAGGCCAGGGACAAGCTGCGCTTCGTAGGTTCGCAGGCGAGCGGCTGCGGCTTCCAGCCCCACGTACAGCTCGAACCACTCAGGGATGGCGTCGCCATACGAGTGCCACCAGCCACGGCCCTTCGTCTCCTTGGCGAGGCCCATCAGTGCCTCGGTCAATTCTGGTGACGCTCTGTATATCTTGCACATCGCTTCGACGTCGAGCGAGCGCATCGAGGTGGCGCCCGTCTCGATGCGCCAGATCTTCGGGGTCGACCATTCCAGCGACTCGGCTGCCGCCTTGATCGTCATGCGGGCTTCCTCGCGAAGCTGCCGCAGGTACCGACCGAGCTGGCGCCTCGGGACTGTTGAGCCGGTATCTGTCGTCACTGACCTATCCCTCTCCGTGACTACATACCGGGCGATGCCTGCGCTCGGTATGTAACACCTGTCGGCCACGCTTAGCAAACGAATCTATCAATATGAAATACCCCAATACGTTTCATTCAAAGTGAAATATTGCACTATCCACGCCTGTCGGGGAATCTGGCACCGGGTGTGGCGGCCGGATGACCGTGCGTGGCCCGGTCGCCATGCTCCCTATCGACAGGGGGCGGTATGTCCTGGCATCTGACCTACGACCAGTTCCTGCTTGCGGCGGCTCTCACGCTTGCGCGTCGGCATCGGCCGAGGTGGAACCACCTGCTGAGGCGGGTGACGTGTCGGTGTGGTCGGGATCTGCCGTGTCGGGTGCGGTACCGGGTGCCCGTCAATCGGGGCCACTGGCCGGGGGAGGCGTCGTGACGGCGCACGGACCGGTGGTGCCGATCTGGACGTGCGCGGGCTGTGGTGCGCCCTGGCCGTGTCGGACACGTCGTCAGGAACTGCGGGCCGAGTACGACCGGGCTCCGGTCTCCCTGACGCTCTACATGGGTTCGTGCCTGTTGGCGGCGAGTCGGGACATGGGGTGGGCTCCGGCGGGGCTGCTGCACCGGAGGTTCCTCGGATGGCTGACCTGAGCAGACCCCGGGCCGGTGACCTGCTGCGGGTGGGGCCGGAGGCCAGTGTGCAGTTCGTCCGGCCGATCCTGTTCCGGGTGATCCGGGTGCTGGAGTGGACCACGTACGACGGGTGGCGCTGGCTTGAGGGTTACCAGGTCAACGATCGGGGAGAAGCGGTCCACCGCAGGGCGATCTTCGTCCAGCCGGCCGGACTGCGGACTGTCCCGGCACCCGTGGTGGCCGCGCACCCCCGCCAGAGGAGGGCTCCCAAGAAGTCACCTCGCTGAGTAGGTTCGTCGATGTGGACCTGGAGGACATCGCCGCCCGGCTCGGCGTACCCGTCGAGGACGTCACGCGCGTCGACCGGCTCGCCGGTGACCGGCCGTCGGCCCCGTTGCCCGCGAAGGCCGACGCGCCCGAGATCCTGGACCGGCTCGCCGTACGCCCGGACGACGCCGCCGAGATCCTGGCCGGCTGGCCCGATCCCGACTCGGCGCTGTGGACCCCGGAGCTGCGGTGGCTGCTCGACCGTTCGATCGCCCTGGTCCGCGCCGACCTCGGCGGACACGAGTGGCTGCCGCCCGGCCCGGAGGTGCCCCGCGATCGCGGACCCGCCTGGCGGCACCTGTACGTGTACGCGTACCTGGCCCTGCTCGACGTGGTGCGGGCCTTCCACCGCGACCACGGCGTCCCCGAGGCGGTGTCCTGGACGACCCTGGCGGACCTGGGCCGCAACCTCGCGATCGACCGGCGGATGCACCGCGAGGGCTGGCCGGTCATGCAGAGCTGGTTGACCCTGCACGCGCGCGGCAGCGTCTACGAGCTGGGCCGGTTGCAGCACCAACGCGGCGACACCATCGGCCTGCACGTCCCCGAGTCGGGGCCGCTGAGCCCGCAGGCGGTCGACGACTCGCTCGACCGGGCCCGCGTCTTCTTTCCGCGCCACTTCCCCGACGAGGAGTACACGGCGTTCTCCTGCGGCTCGTGGCTGCTCGACCCGCAACTGCGGGAGTACCTGCCGGAGGACTCCCACATCGTCCAGTTCCAGCGCCGGTTCACCCTGGAGCCTTACGAGGAGCCGGAGGGACTGGCCGCCGACGTCGAGGTGCGGCGGTTCGTGTTCCGCAGCCTGAGCACGCCCCTGGACGACCTGCCGCGCCGCACCGTGCTGCACCGCGCGGTCGTCGACCACCTGCGCGCGGGTCGCCACTGGCACTGGCGTCGGGGGCATTTCCCGATCTGACCATCCGCGTCGGTGCCGGAGTCAGCCGGTCGGCTGCTCCGGCGCGCCGTGCCGCGCGGCCTCCGGTCCCGGCACGGCCGCCCGCTGTCCGGGTGCGTCGGCACCTGTCGGCCCGTCCGACCCGGTGGCGGCCGCGGTCACCGCGGGCGTGGCGGACTCGGTGGCCCCCCGCAACGCGGTACGCGCCAGCACCTGCTGCAACGTCACGGTCCGCTCGGAGCGGCCCCGACCGATGAAGCTGACGAACCAGTGCAGTACGGCGGTGACCCGGTTCTTGAAGCCGACCAGGTACAACAGGTGCACGGCGAGCCAGAGCAGCCACCCGGTCAGTCCGGCCAACCGCAGCCGACCGACGGTGGCCACCGCCGAGAAGCGCGAGATGGTCGCCATGCTGCCCTTGTCGCGGTATCGGAAGGGCTGACCCGCCGGCTCGCCCCGCAGTCGGCGCAGGATCTGTCGGGCCGCGTACCGTCCGCCCTGGATGGCCACCTGCGCCACGCCCGGGAGCCGGTCCAGCGACATCAGGTCGCCGACGACGAACACCTCGGGATGCCCGGGCAGGGTCAGGTCCGGCTCGACCTTGACCCGACCGGCCCGGTCGGTCTCGGCGCCGGCCCGGGAGGCCAGGTGCGCGCCCAGCGGTGACCCCGACACCCCGGCCGCCCAGATCTTCGTCCGGCACTCGATGCGCCGTCGCCGGCCGTCCCGGTCGGCCACCTCGATGCCGTCGTCGTCCACGCCCACCACCGTGGCGCCCAGCTCCACGTCGACACCGAGGCGGTGCAACTGCTGCAACGCCTTGCCGGAGAGCCGGTCCCCGAACGTGCCGAGGACCGAGTCACCGGCGTCCAGCAGGATGATCCTGGCCTTGCGGGGGTCGATGCGGCGGAACTCGCCCGGCAGGGTCCGGTGCGCCAGCTCGGCGATCTGCCCGGCCATCTCCACGCCGGTGGGTCCGGCGCCGACCACCACGAACGTCATCCACCGGGCGATCGTCGCCGGGTCGGTCTCCAGCTCGGCCAGCTCGAACGCCCCGAAGATCCGTCCGCGCAGTTCGAGCGCGTCGTCGATGCTCTTCATGCCGGGCGCGTGCTCGGCGAACTCATCGTGGCCGAAGTACGACTGCGTCGCCCCGGCGGCGACGATCAGGCTGTCGTACTCGACGCGGAACGTGGTCAGCGGCGCGTTCGCGGTGACCGTCCGGGTCTCCAGGTCGATGTCGGTGACCTCGCCGAGCAGGACCTCGGCGTTGCGCTGCCGACGCAGGATCTCGCGGGTGGCGGGCGCCACCTCGCCGGGGGAGAGGATGCCGGTGGCCACCTGGTAGAGCAGCGGCTGGAACAGGTGGTGGGTGGTCCGCGCGACCATCGTCACGTCCACCGGTGCGCGGCGGAGCGCCTTGGCCGCGAAGAGCCCGCCGAAGCCGGATCCGACGATCACCACCCGGTGCCGCCGGTCACCGGTGCCCGTGCCGTCGGCGGTCCTGTCTCGGTTCATCTGCGCTCTCCGTCCCGGTGTGAGCCACGCCCTCGGGCGTCTGCACGTCATCCTCAGGCGCGCTCCCGGCCTGGCGGAACCGGCGGCTCGATCAATCTGTTCTGATTTCCGGTGCGTCGGCGGCGAAACCCGCACCGTGGTGGCTCCGGCCACGCCCGGAGCAGGGCGCCGTGTCCGGCACCGTGCGCCGTCCGTTGCCTCTGTGGCGGTGCTCACCGGCGTCGCCCGTCGCCCATGCGAGGGTCGACGCGAACAGACCGTGACACGGACGTGCGGAGCGTCAGCAAACTTGATTGATTCCAAAAGAGTGGAGTAGGTTGGCCGGCATGACGTCCGACTTCGAGGCCCAGCTCCGCGCGGTCTCGTTGCGCGTGACCCGGCCTCGACTGGCGGTGCTCGCGGCGCTGCGGGACCACCCGCACGTCGACACCGACGCGGTGACCCGGCTGGTACGAGCCGACCACCCCACCGTGTCCCACCAGGCCATCTACGACGTGCTGCGGGCGCTGACCGACGCCGGTCTGGTGCGGCGCATCCAGCCCGCCGGAGCCGTCGCCCGATACGAGTCCCGGGTGGGGGACAACCACCACCATGTCGTCTGCCGCTCCTGCGGCGCGATCGCCGACGTGAACTGCGCCGTCGGCGACGCACCCTGTCTCACCGCCTCCGACGACCACGGTTTCGTGGTCGACGAGGCGGAGGTCGTCTACTGGGGCACCTGCCCCGACTGCGACCGCACGCACCACCAGTGACACGCACCACCAGTGATCCGCCAGGTCGGAAGGAAGCACATTGAGTAACCCACAGCACGACGGTCCGTCGAGTGCCCAGGGCGTGGACAAGAAGGCCGAGTCCGGCTGCCCGGTCGCGCACGACTCGGTGACCGCGCACGGCAGCGAGAGCGAGAACCCGGCGATCGACTCGCCCACCCCGAAGACCGGCGGTCGCCCGCACACCAACCGGGACTGGTGGCCCAACCAGCTCGACCTCTCGGTGCTGCACGCCCACTCGTCGAAGGGCAACCCGCTCGGCGCCGACTTCAGCTACGCGCAGGCGTTCGCCAAGCTCGACGTCGAGGCGCTCAAGCGGGACATCACCCAGGTCCTCACCACCTCGCAGGACTGGTGGCCGGCCGACTTCGGCCACTACGGCGGTCTGATGATCCGGATGAGCTGGCACGCCGCCGGCACGTACCGCATCGAGGACGGCCGTGGCGGCGCGGGTGACGGCGGGCAGCGCTTCGCCCCGCTCAACAGCTGGCCGGACAACGCCAACCTGGACAAGGCCCGCCGCCTGCTGTGGCCGGTCAAGCAGAAGTACGGCCAGCAGATCTCCTGGGCCGACCTGCTCGTACTCGCCGGCAACGTGGCCCTGGAGTCGATGGGCTTCAAGACCTTCGGCTTCGCCTTCGGCCGCCCCGACGTGTGGGAGCCCGAGGAGATCTTCTGGGGTCCGGAGGACACCTGGCTCGGTGACGAGCGCTACGTCTCCGAGCAGGAGATGTCCCAGGGTGTCGGCGCGACCGAGATGGGCCTGATCTACGTCAACCCCGAGGGCCCCCGTGGCAGCGCGGACCCGCTGGCGGCGGCGCACTTCATCCGGGAGACCTTCGCCCGGATGGCGATGAACGACGAGGAGACCGTCGCGCTCATCGCCGGCGGCCACACCTTCGGCAAGACCCACGGTGCCGGCGTCGCCGACGACCACGTGGGCCCCGAGCCCGAGGGTGCCCCGCTGGAGGCGCAGGGCCTCGGCTGGCTGAGCACGCACGGCAGCGGCAAGGGCGCCGACACGATCACCAGCGGCCTTGAGGTCACCTGGACCGACCGGCCGACCGAGTGGAGTAACCGCTTCTTCGAGATCCTCTTCGGCTACGAGTGGGAGCTGACCACCAGCCCGGGTGGCGCCAAGCAGTGGGTCGCCAAGGACGCCGAGGCGATCATCCCGGACGCCCACGACCCGTCGAAGAAGCACAAGCCCACCATGCTGACGACGGACCTGTCGCTGCGCGTGGACCCGGCGTACGAGCGGATCTCCCGGCGGTTCCTGGAGAACCCCGACGAGTTCGCGCTCGCCTTCGCCAAGGCGTGGTACAAGCTGCTGCACCGCGACATGGGTCCGGTCAGCCGCTTCCTCGGCCCGTGGGTCCCCGAGGCCCAGCTCTGGCAGGACCCGGTGCCGGCCGTCGACCACGAGTTGGTCGGTGACGCCGACGTCGCCGCCCTCAAGGCCAAGGTCCTGGAGTCCGGGCTGAGCACCGCCCAGCTCGTCTCCACCGCGTGGGCCTCGGCCGCCAGCTTCCGCTACACCGACAAGCGGGGCGGCGCCAACGGTGCCCGGATCCGTCTCGAGCCGCAGCGTAGCTGGGAGGTCAACCAGCCGGAGCAGCTCGCCGCGGTGCTGAAGACCCTGGAGGACATCCAGCGGGAGTTCAACTCCGCCGGTGGCGCGAAGATCTCCCTGGCGGACCTGATCGTGCTGGCCGGCTCGGCCGCCGTCGAGAAGGCGGCGCGTGACGCCGGGGTCGAGATCACCGTCCCGTTCCACCCGGGTCGCACCGACGCCAGCCAGGAGCAGACCGACGTCGAGTCGTTCCGGGTCCTGGAGCCGCGTGCCGACGGGTTCCGCAACTACCTGCGTCCGGGTGAGAAGACCCAGCCGGAGGTCCTGCTCGTCGACCGGGCCTACATGCTCAACCTGACCGCGCCCGAGATGACCGTCCTGATCGGTGGCCTGCGCTCCCTCGGGAACAACGTCGGCGACAGCCGCCACGGCGTCCTCACCGACCGGCCCGGCGTGCTCACCAACGACTTCTTCGCCAACCTGCTCTCCCCGGGCACCCGGTGGAAGGCGTCGGAGTCCGAGGAGAACGTGTACGAGATCCGCGACCTGGCCACCGACGAGGTGAAGTGGACCGCCACCGCGGTCGACCTCGTCTTCGGCTCCAACTCGCAGCTCCGGGCGCTCGCCGAGGTCTACGCCAGCGACGACGCCCGCGGCAAGTTCGTGGCCGACTTCGTCGCCGCCTGGACCAAGGTGATGGAACTCGACCGGTTCGACCTGGCCTGATCCACGTCGCACCGCAGGGGCCCCGGCCGATCGTCGACGATCGGCCGGGGCCCCTCCCGTTCCGAAAGACCGTACGGGCACTCCCGCTCCGGCAGGCCCCGCCGACGCCTACGCGGGCCGACGGGCGACCAGCAGACCCACCCCTGCGGCGAGAACGACGAACACGACCACCACGGTCACCGCCTGGCCCAGCGTCGCGCCCCCGCCCTCCGACGGTGTCCCGCCGCCTGCGGCGGCCGGCGGCCCGACGGACGCCTCCGGCGGGGTCTCGAGCACGGCGTTGGTCGCGATCAACCGTGGCGCCGGGTAGTCGCTGTCGGCGGTGCGGTCGATCCAGTCGAGCGAGTTGCCGTCGGCACACCGTTGCAGCACCGGGAAGTGCAACGTGTCGCCCGCCTGGGCCACGATCCGCGTGGTCACTCCCACCTCGGCGGTCTCCCGCCCCGGTCCGGTGAAGGTGACACGATCCCCGGAGAGCGCGGCGGACCACCCCTCCGGCTCCACGGTGCCGGTCGCGGTCACCCCCTCGGGCAGCGCGACGACCAGCTCGGTGGTGGGGGAGTCGTCACAACTGTGGTCGAAGGCGAACGTCAGGGTCGTGGTGCCGTCGCCGTTCGGCTTCGCCTCCGCGACCTCGACGTGCGCCGCTGCGGGCGCCGCCCCCCACGCCAGGTACGCGACCACACCGGTCGCCACGGCAGCCGCCCGGATCCACCGTCGCGTCCTCATCCGACGTCCACCGTGACGCGGGCGACCGGACTCTCGTACTTCGAGGTCCGCACGCTGACCTGGACCACCCAGGAACCGGCGAGCGGCAGGTCGACGACCGCCTCGTACCGGCCCGGCCCGGTCGGCGAGAGCGTCCGCTCCAGCGGACCGACGTCCATCGCGGGTAACTGGACCGTCAACCTCGGGTCGTCGACCGGTGCGATCGGCTGGCCCGCCGCATCGAGGATGTTCAGTTCCATCGAGTTCACTCCTACCACCCCGGGGGTCAGTCGGACGACGGCCCGACCCGACCCCAGCGGCGCCTCCGCCACGATCGGACGGTCCCCGGCGTCGGCCGGCGGACGCGTACCGGTGTCGGTGACCGGGCTCTGCGTGACCAGGAACCCGGTCGCGGCGACCACACCGACCAGCAGCGCCGCCTCCCACCGGACCGAGCGGCGCAGCAGCCGCCACGCCGCCGGAGGTCCCTCGTCGCGGTCGGTGGCCACCACCCGGGGCACCAGCCGGAAACGGTTGTGTGCGGCCACGGCCAGCACCACGACGGTCAGCCCGACCTTCGTCAGCAGGGCCAGACCGTAGGCCGTGCCCCACAGCGCCTCCCAGGACCCCAGGATGCGCCACCCGAGCAGCGCCCCGGCGACACCGAGCAGGCCGACGAGGACGGCGGCGGTGCGCGAGAACGCGGACACCGTACGCGCCGCCGCTCCCGGCGGCAGGTCGGCCGACCGGGCCAGCGTCCAGGCCAGGGCCGCCAGCCCGCCCAGCCACACCCCGGCGGTGACCACGTGCAGCACGTCGGCCGGGACGACCAGCCAGGCCGGACCGTAGGTGCGGGTGTGCCCGACCAGGGCGACCGCCCCCCAGGCGAGGACGACACCGGCGAACGCCACGGCCGTCAGCGCCGCCCGCCGGCCGGGACCGGTTGCCACGGCTGTCGGTGGTTCCTCGGCGGTCGGTGGGGCCTCGGCCACCACGGTGGCGGGCGCGGGGCCGACGGCCTCAGGGGCGGGCGGGAGCCCGACGGCCTCAGTCGTGGGCGGGGGCCCGGCGGCCTCAGTCGTGGGCGGGGGCCCGGCGGCCGGAGTGGCGGGCGGGGGCCCGGCGGCAGCGGTCGCCCACCACGCGGCACCCAGACCCAGCAGCACCAGCACGGAACTCAGGGACTCCTCGGCACCGAGCCCGGCGGTCCAGAGGGCGGGGTCGACCAGTCCGTCCAGGTTCCGGCCGTCCTGCCAGGCGGGGACGGCCGGCACCAGGACCAGCCGCGCCAGCACGGTCAGCCCCACCGACCAGGCGGCCAGCCGCCGCAGCCGCCGCCGCAGCACCGGCGCGTCGGCGCGCAGCAGGACCAGCAGGAAGACGAGTACGCCCGCACTGACCAACAGGCCGAGGTAGGCGAGCGCCTCGAAGACCTGACGCAGCACGTCCAGCCCGCGTCCCGGACTGCTCTCCGGCACCGCCACGGCGGAACTGCTCGGCGCGCCCACCGCGAAGCTGAACCCACCCGATACGGGATGGCTGTCGGCGGAGATCACCCGGAACGTGACGATGTAGGTGCCGCCGGGCAGCTCCGGCGGCACGGTCAGGACCACCGTGGTGTCCACCGACCGGCTGTCGCCGGACAGCTCCTCGCCGGCCGCGTCGAGCAGCCGCACGCCACCCGGGCGGACCGCGACCGGTTCGTTGAAGGTCAACGTGATCTGGCCCGGCGTGGTCGCCAGCACGGCACCGTCGGCCGGGTCGGTGCCCAGCAGGACGGCGTGGGCGGCGGCCGGGGTCGCCGGTACGACGGCCGCCAGCAGGCCGAGCAGGACGGCGAGCACGGCGGACCACGCCCACCGCGCTCGCCTGCCGGCTGCCGCCCGCCGTGCCGTCAGGCCGCTCGGGGACGTCACCTGCGTCTCCGCCCGTCAGGCCGTCCTGCGGGTACGCACCAGCGCCAGCCCGCCGGCCAGCAGACCCAGCGCGCCGAGGACCAGGGCGATCCACCCGACCGCGCCGGTGCCACCGTCGCTGGACTCCGTGCTCGTCTGCGCCACCGGCTGCACCGAGGCGTCGTCGGCGTCGCCGTCGGCCTGCGCGGTCAGCACGAACTTCGGTGCCGGGTACTCCAGCTCGTCGGCGTTCTGGCCCTCGGCGGGCAGCTGCACCCAGGGCGTCTCGCCCTGCTCGCAGGTCTGCACCGAGGGGAACGTGAGCGTCTCACCGGCGGCGTCAGGCAGCTTCACCGACAGCTCGAAGGTGTCCCGCAGGTCGTCCGGCAGCGGCGTCCTGGCGGTGTAGACCACCTCGGCGACCCGCTGGGTGACCTCGTTGCCGTGGCTGTCCTTGACCGGCGGGTTGAGGTCCGCCATCACCTTCTCCACCGTCCAGTTCGGATTCACCGTCGGCGTGACCGTGACGATCTGCTCGGGAATCTGGATGGACACCTTGGTCGTCGCCGAACCGTCGCAGCCGTGCGGCACACCCATCGTCAGCACCGCGTACGAGCCGGCGGTCGTCACCGACGGGCTGATCGTGACGTGCGCGGCGGCCGGTGAGCCGGTCAGCGCCACCGTCGCGGCGGTGAGGAGCCCGAGAGCACCGAGCTGTGCGACCCGACGACGTGTGAAGAGCATGTCTGGACGACCTTCCGGGAGGGGGTGCGGCGACCGGTGCGTACGCACCTCAGTTACCTGGTCGGGCACGCCCCGCCCGGAGTTCCCGGCATCGTCGGATTTCTGCCCGATCAGGAATCGGCGCGGGTGCCGAGGGCGAACCGGATGGTGGTGGTCAGCCGGAGCCCTGCGCCGTCGGGGGACAGCACGTCTGCCACGTCGGCGAGGGCGGCGGGCAGCCGCTCGGGCGGGATGCTCTCCAGGATCGCGCGGGATCCGTGTGACCAGACCCAGGCGACGAAGTGGTCGCTGTCGCGGAACCGGCTCTCGAACGGTACGTCCTCGACGGTGACCTGGTGGTAGCCGGCACGCCGCAGCAGGTCGCCGGTCGATTCGCGGGTGGCGAAGTCGTCCTCCCGGCCGGTGGCCGGTGGTTGGCGGCGCTCCGACGGCACGTGTCGGGCCAGCGTGCCGAGCGCCTCGCTGAAGCGCGGGTCGTAGGCGGCGAAGGTGGTGACACCGAGCCGCCCGCCGGGGCGCAGGAGCCGGTGGTAGGCGCGCAGTGCGGGCAGCGGCGCCGGCAGCATGAACACGACGAGTCCGGCGAGCACCGCGTCGAAGGTGGCCTCCGGCAGCGGGGGGTCCTCGGCGTCGGCGACCTCCACCCGGACGTTCGGCAGGCCGGCGGCGGCCACGTCGGCGCGGGTCAGGTCGACCATCGTCGGAGCCAGGTCGATGCCGACGACATCGCCGTCGGGCCCCACCGCCTGCGCCGCGGGCATCAGGACGGCACCTCGTCCGCATCCGACGTCGAGGACCTGTTGTCCCGGGCGCACCCCGGCCCGGCGGACCAGTTCCCGCCCCATCGGGCCGAAGAACTCCACACCGACGCGGTCGTAGGTGGCGGCGCTGCGGTCGAACACCGCCGCCGTGTCGTGGCTGGCGCGGCTCGCGCTGATTCGGTTACTCACGGGCTTCCCCCTGCGTCTCTGCTGGTGCCGTCGAATCATCGATCGTCGTGCCTCTATACCCAGCACGCCCGGACCTTAACGATCACGGTATTCGTTCCACCCTTCGCGCCGCGTTCGATTCCGGGTCGACGCGGTCGCTGGACCAAGATCACATTAACTATCCTCAGTTCTGGCCGTTGTAAAATTAAGAAAATCAAGGTACAAATAAGTCGCACGCAGGTCGACGGCGACAGGAGGCACAGGTGGACTGGCAGGAACTGACGGATCTGACCCGCGGGCAACCGTTCGTGGTCGAACGGGTCCGCCTGACCGACAACGGCGTCGCGGTCGAAGGACAGTTCGAGCCGCCGCAACTGGCGCAACTCGGTGTCGACGACCAGGTGTTCGTGGCCGCCTTCGTGCGGTCGCACGGGTCGATCAAGGAGATGGAGCGGATCTTCGGGGTGAGCTACCCGACGATCAAGTCCCGCCTGAACCGGATCGCCGCGCAGCTCGACTTCGTCGACACCGACCCGGCGCCCACCGGCGTCGACGTCGTCGACCGACTGCGGCGAGGGGAGATCGACGTCGCGCAGGCGCTGGCGGAGCTGGAGAGATCGCGATGATCCCGCAGCTGGTGACGATCCGTCACCGCCGCCCCGACGGCCGCTGCCGGCGACGATTCGTGCCGGTCCTGCCGGTCCTGCTGCTGATCAGCCCACTACTGCTGCTCGCCGTGCCGGTCGCACTGGTCGCCTGCCTGGTCACCCGGGTGAACCCGGTGGCCGCGCTCTGGGGCGTGGGACAGGTGCTGGGGGCCCTGCCCGGCACCCGGATCGAGATCGCGCAGGGCGACAAGACCCTGCTGGTAAGCGTCAGATGAGTCGAGGAAGAGGGACCGACATGAACGAACAGCGCCGCCAGATCCTGCAGATGCTGGCCGACGGAAAGATCACCGCCGACGAGGCGGAACAGCTCATCGGCGCCCTGGAGCGTGAGCAGCCGGAGTCGCCGTCGGCCGTCCTGACCCGCCCGAAGGCCCGACCCAAGTACCTGCGCGTGATGGTGACCACGCAGGACGAGGACGGTCCGGGCCGGGTCAACATCCGGGTCCCGCTGCAACTGCTGCGCGCCGGGGTGCGCCTCACCAGCCTGGTCCCTCCGCAGGCACTCAGCAAGGTCAACGTCGAACTGGCCAAGTCGGGCGTACCCATCGACCTGACCCAGCTCAAGCCCCAGCACATCGAGGACCTCGTCGAACAGCTCGACGACATGACCATCGACGTGGACCAGTCCGAGGCCAAGGTGCAGGTCTTCTGCGAGTGACCCTCGCCCCGGAGGTCACTCCGCATCGTGGCCCTGGAGGTCTCAGCCGGCCTCCGCCCGTTCGGTCATCCCATGGACGATGTCCCGGGTCGCCGGATACAGGGAACGGTATGCCGTGTAGCCACGGTGGTAAGCGGCGGCCGTCGACGGATCCGGTTCCACCCGGGCAGCCCACCGTGTCCAGTCGTCGTCGCGGTCGACCAGCCCGACCGCGAGGCCGGCAAGGTAGGCGTCGCCGTAGCTGGCCCCGATCGTCTGCTCGGGGACCAGCTGCGGCTGACCGGTGACGTCCGAGATGATTCGGGTCCACAGCGGACGGGCGCCCCCGCCCACCGCGATGACCCGCTCGGGTGGCGTCAACAGACCGGCCATCTCGTCGAGGTGGTGCCGGACCGCGTACCCGATTCCTTCCAGCACCGCCCGATAGAGATGTCCACGCCCGTGGTCGAGGGTCAGGCCGGCGACGACACCACGCGCCTTCTCGTCGAACAACGGAGTTCGCTCGCCCGCGAAGTACGGCAGCACCACCAGGTCGTCGGCGCCGGCGGGCACCACGGCGGCCTCGGTGGCCAGCCGCTCGTAGTCGGTCCCGCCGACGAGATCGCGCAGCCACTCGACCACCGCACCCGAGGTGGCGGTGCCACCCGCGACGCAGAAGCTGCCGGGAAAGAGGCCGGTGGTCGCCCACAACCTCGGATGGACGACCGGTGCGGTCACCGTGCGGGTGAGGAACATGGTGGTGCCGTACATCAGCATCAGGTCGCCGGCTCTGGTGGCACCCACGCTGGCGGCCTCAGCCCAGGCGTCGATCGTGCCGGCGGTGACCGGGACGCCCTCGGGCAGGCCGGTGAGCCGTGCGGCGTCACGCGTGACCCGGCCGGCGATCTCGGTGGGCCACAGCAGTCTCGGCAACTCCAGTCCCGGGGCGATCTGCGTGGCCAGGTCGTCGATCCAGGACTGCCCGTGTAGGTCATAGAGCGGGTCGCTCTGGCTGGCCGAGTGGTGGTCGAGGACGTACTCACCGGTGAGCCGGAACACCAGGAACGAGCTGGCCATGAAGAACCGACAGGTGTCCGCCCAGACCTTTGGCTCGTGCCGTCGGACCCACCGCAGCTTCGGGCCAACAGCCTGACTGGTCAACCGGTTGCCGCCGCGCCGGACGATCTCGTCGGCACCGATGGCGTCGGTCAGTTCGGCGATCTCCGCTGTCGCCCGGGTGTCGACGCCGTACAGGATCGCGGGTCGCAGCGGCCGTCCCTCCATGGTGGCCGGCAGGACGCACGGACCGATGCCGCTGACCGCGACGGCGGCGACCGGCCCGGGAGCCGCCGCGAGCAGGTCCCGCACGATGGCGACGAACTCTGCCCACCAGATCGCCTCGGCGTCGTGCTCCACGTGGCCCGGCCGGGGCCGCGACACCCGGTGCGGGCGGGTCGCGACGGCCAGTACGGCCCCGGCCGGATCGGTGAGGACGCCCTTGCTGCTCGACGTGCCGATATCCACGCCGAGCAGGCAGGGGTCACCGGCCATCGGCAGGTCCCGCGTCGCACCCGTGCAGGCGGATCTGCGGCAGACCGGTGACCTCCCGGTCGTACTCGCGGTCGATGCGGATGTCGGTCAGCTCCTGGAGGAAGACCTCACCCTGGCTCCAGACGGTGGCCCGGAAGACGTGTCCGCCACGGACGTTGCCACCCGCCTCGGAGAACAGGGCGTGGCAGTGCGCCCACAGCTTGCCGTCGAGGGTGGTGACGTTGCCCTGGATGGAGAGGATCTCCATCGGGCGTTGCAACACGACGGTGTCGATCTCGTCGGCGAACTCGTGCTCGCGGTGGATCGGCAGCGTGGTGATGTCTCGGGGGTTGCGCAGGTAGACCTCCTGGATGGTGCCGATCACCGAGAGGATGACGGCGGTGTGTACGCCGTGGTCACGGCACACCTGCTCGATCGAGTCGGTCAACTGGGCGCCGGGCTTGATGCTCGCGGCGATCACACGGCCGTTGCCGGCGGCGCGACTGACGACGGCGGGTACGGTGCTGGTCATGGTGCCTCCCGAGGTGCTGGTTACTTGACGCTGCCCATCGTCATTCCGGTCACGATGTGCCGCTGCGCGGCGAGGGTGAGGACGAAGACGGGCAGCATGATGATCGAGGCGTAGGCCATCATCGGCCCCCAGTCCAGGGACGCCTCGTGGACGAAGTTGAAGACGGCCACCGGCAGGGTGCGGCTGTCGCCGTCGGAGAGGATCAGCGCCATCTTGAAGTCGTTCCAGCTGAAGATGAACGCGAGGATGCCGGCGGTGAGCATGCCGGGTCGGGTCAGCGGCACGGCGATCCGCCAGAACGTCTCCAGCTTCCCGCACCCGTCGACCTGCGCCGCGTCGTGGACCTCGTCGGGCAGGGCGGCGAAGAAATTCACCATGATGAAGACGGTGAGCGGGAACGTGATGATGACGTGCGACAGGATCAGTGCCGGGTAGGTACCGACCATCCGCAACGCGGTGAACGCGACGAAGAACGGCACCAGATAGGCCACCCCGGGTAGCAGACGGGCGGTCAACAGTGACAGCGACAGTTTGGTCTGCCGGTAGCGGGCGATGCTGTAGGCCGCAGGCACACCGATGAGCAGCCCGAGCAGGCTGGAGCAGGTGGCGACGACCAGGCTGTTGGTCATGTAGCGCGCGAACGGGGTGCGGGTCAGCGCCGCCTGGTAGTTGTCCAGGGTGGGCGTGAAGTCGAACCACTTCGGCGGGATCGTGTAGATGTCGACCTGTTGCTTGAACGACGACGTCAGCATCCAGAAGAACACGAACAGCGCCGGAGCGAGCGCGACGGTGACGGTGACGGCGAGCGCGATCCGACCGAGGATCGATCCACGCCGTCGGCGAGGTCTGGCCACCGGTCGGGTCGGCGGTGGCGCGGTGGCTCGGGTGGCGGTCAGGATCTCGGACATCGGTTCACCCCTGGTCGGTCCGCGCCCGGAGGCGGGTGAAGACGATCGCCACGACGAAGACCAGCAGGGTCAGCCAGACCAGCAGCATCGACCCGTACCCGAAGTGCAGGTACGACAGGCCCTGCTTGAAGGCGTACAGGTTGAGGGTCTCCGAGGCGGTGCCGGGACCGCCGTCCGTGATGACTTTGATGATGTCGAACGTCTTGATGGCGTCGATGAGTCGGAACAGCGCGGCGACGAGGATGACCGGGCTCAACAGCGGCAACGTGACGCTGACGAAGGTACGCACCGGCCCGGCGCCGTCGACCTTGGCTGCCTCGAACGGTTCCTGCGGAAGTGCGGCCAGCCCGGCCAGCACGATGAGCATCACCAACGGTGTCCACATCCAGGTGTCCACGATCGCCAGTGCCGGGATGACGAGGTTGGCGTCACTGATCCAGAGCAGGGTCGGTCCACCGACGGACTGCACGAGGTAGTTAAGGATGCCGATGGTCGGGTCGAACATCATCTTCCAGACCAGGGCGACAGCGGCCGGCGTCGCGATCATCGGGAACATGAACAGGGTGCGGGCCACCCCTCGACCAGGGAAGCGCTGGTGGAACAGCAGGGCCGCGCCGACGCCGAGCACGACCTGCAGCCCCACCGACAGGGTGACGAAGTAGACGGTGCGCCAGATGCTGCCCCAGAACTGGCTGTCGCCCAGTGAGCGGGTCAGGTTGTCCAGACCGACGAACTCCGGTGGTCGCAGCCCGCCAGACCACTCGTGGAAACTGAGATAGACGGTGTAGCCGATCGGGAACGCCAGCATCGCGACGACGACGATCAGTGCCGGGGCCGGCAGGATGTACCGGTCGTAGCGGTCCAGGACGTCGAGCAACGTGCGGCGGGGTACGGGCTGCGGGGGCTTGCGCGCAGACCGTGGGGGGCTTTCGGTGAGCGGAGCCATCGGGACCAGGTCCTCCCTTGCGAGGTCCGCGGCCGGAGGCGGGGCCTCCGGCCGCGACCGATCACTAGCGCATCGCGTCGAGCAGGCCCTGCAGCTTGTCGTTCTGCTGGTCGGCCGTCCGCTTGAGGGCGTCGCCGGTCTGGCCTTCCAGGCCCTTGTTGGCGACCAGTCCCGCGATCTCGCGGGCCTCGACGCCCGGGGTCACCGGCGGGTTCATCCGGGCCCGTGCCGTCTCGGTGCTGCTCAGCACCACCTGGGTGAACTCGGGAGTCTTGTCCGCCTGCTTGAACTCGGGCGACCCCCAGGCCGACGCACGCGGGCTGGGCCAGCCGGTGAGTTTCAGGTCGAGGTTCATCTGCTTGCTGGTGGCCCACTGGATGAAGTACCAGGCGGCGTCACCCTTCTCGGAGAAGGGGTTGATGCCGTAGCCCCAACCGCCGATGAACGGCGCGGCGTCGCAGTCGGCACGGGGGACGGTGGTGTACCCGACGTTGCCGGCCACCCGGGACTTCGTCGGATCCTCCAGGTCCTTGACGAACAGGTTCACGTCCAGGAAGGCGAAGACGTTGCCCTGCGCGAACTGCTGGGAGGGCACCGGCCAGTCGAATCCGGCGATGCCGGGCGGCCCGTACTTCGTGCCGAGCTGTCCGTACGCCTCGTATGCCTTGAGCGCCTCCGGCGTGTTGATCGCGGCCTTGCCGTCGGCGACCCACTCACCGCAGTGCGCGTACAGGAATGACGAGAACGGTGTGGTCGTCTGGTACGGGATGCCGCGCAGCGCGAAGCCGTACACCCGGTTGCCGGGGTCGTGCACGGCCGCAGCGGCGGCGTCCCACTCCGCGAAGGTGGTCGGCACCTCCAGACCCGCCTTCTCCAGCAGGTCCTTGCGGTAGTAGACCAGGTCGGTCTGCATCTCCCAGAGGACGGTGACGGTCTGCTCCTCGACCGTCATCGCCTTGCGGATGCCGGCCCCGAAGTCCTCGAAGTCGTACTCCGGGTTGGTCATCCCCGGGTTGGTGAGGTAGGGACCGAGGTCGGTGTACCAGCCGTTCTTGGCGAACTGCAGGCCGTCGACCTCGGGGAAGGTCGCCATGACGTCGAAGTCCGAGGCCCGCGAGGTGAGCCGCACCGGCAGGTTCTGCCGGTAGCTGGTGACGTCGGACCCCTCGATCTCGACGGTGATGCCGGTGAGGTCGGTGAACTCGGCCAGCCCGGCCCGCAGACTCTCCACCTGACCGGTGTCGGCCACGTAGACCTTGATCGACTGGCCGTCGTAGCGCTTCCAGTCGAAGGTGTCGCCGGTGTATTCCGGACCCTGGTTCCCGGCGCCGCCCCCGCCGCAGGCGGTGACGGCCAGCGTCGCGGTCAGGGCTATCGCGAGGGTTCGTGTTATCGATCGAAATGATTGTTTCATGTCGGTTCTCCTGACGAGAAGACCGGTGCTTCGGGAGCACCGTCGTCGCCGGAAATCTGGGCGACCACGGTGCAGGGCACCTCGCCGACGCCCTGCACGTTGAGCGGGGCGAGGGTGAGCCGGATCCGGCGCCCGGCGAGGGCGCCACATCCGACCAGTCCGGCCACGGTCCAGATGGACTCGGTCAGAGCCAGGGTGGCGGCCCAGTCGTGCCGCACCTTCTCGGGCCGGTAGTGGTGGAGATAGATCGTGGCAGCGTCCGACGGGTACGCCGGGCGAAGCCAGGGCTGTAGTGCGGTCCACTCGGTCCGGGCGTGGTCGCCACCCGGCCGGTCGAGGTACAGGCAGTCGGTGAGCAGCATGTCCGACGAGTTGGCGCGGAGGCGTTCGACCAGCAACTGGGCCGCCGTGACGCTGAGGTAGGGCCCGTCGAGGTAGTACGCCGCGTCGGCGAAGCGATCCGGATCGTCCCCCCACCCCGTGGCCAGGACCACCGCGTCACCGGCCCGCAGGTCGGCGTCGTCCAGAGCGGCACGGATCGCGTCAGCGGAGATCTCGCCGCCCGGCCCCACCGGGCAGGACAGCACGACCGCCGCCCGGCCGAGCAGCCGCTGTGGTGGCAGCTGGTCGACGGTGGCTCCGGTCGGCGAACCGAGCGCCGGACCCAGCAACCGGGTCGCGGAGCCACTGCCCATGGTGATGTGGAAGAGGTTCGCGCCGTTGTAGGTCAGGGTGGCGATCTCCTCGGTCCGGTACGGCGCCTCCCAGGGGAAGAAGCTGCCGGCCGGTGACTCGGTGGTGATCGGGCGGGTCAGGTTGATGGTGCGCAGGGTCATCGGGCCTCTCCCGCCTCGTCGCCGTCCACGGCCAGCACGGTGCACGGGGCTCCTTCGGCTCCCGCGAGGAACAGGGGCAGCACGGTGATCCGGACCCGCTTGCTGCGCAGCGCGCCGCAGTTGGCCACCGCGGCGACCGGGGACATCGCGAGATGCAGGACGACCGACGACCCCCAGTCCGGGGCACCGCCGCCGGCCCCGCGTTGCGGCGTGTAGTGCCGCATGTAGATGCGGGCCTGCGGGGAGGGGAACGGCGGACGGTCCCACGGCTTGCGGGAGGCCCACTCCGGGAACATGAAGCCCTCGCCGAGATTGCCGATGTACGCGCAGTCGGTCAGCATCAGGTCGCTACCGCGTTCGGTCATCACCTCCGCCAGCCGCTTCGCGCCGTCCAGCGAGAAGTGCGGGGTGGTGGTCGCGTAGTCGTCACCGAGAGTGCGGTAGCGCTCGTCGTCGCCCCACCCGGTGCGCAGCAGCACGGCGTCACCGTCGCGGTAGTCGGGATCGCCGACGACGGCGCGCTCGATGTCGTCGGCCTCGATCTCCTCGCCGGCCTGCTTCGGGATGTCGATGACGACCGTCTCGCGGTCGACCAGCGTGCCGTAGTCGAGTTCGTGGATGCGGGGTGCGTCGTCGTCGTAGCAGGCGCCGAGCATGAGACGGGTGCCCGCCTCGCTGTGGAAGCTCATGTGGTGGGTCGAGACACCCTGCCGTTCGTGAGTCGTCACGGGCGTGAGCTGGAACGGGGAGTCCCAGGCCCACACGTTGCCGACCGGCATGAACGGATAGAGCGGCAGCGTCAGGTTGACTGTTCTCATCGGGCCTCGCTATCTCTCGGTGCGGTCCGGGGCATCGGCCTGGCGAGGTTCCGGCGCAGGGTCGATCAGGCGCCGGCGGCGCACGGGGTCGATCAGGCGCCTGGGGCAGCCTGCGGAAAGTAGAGACGGGGCTGGGCGGCCGCCCAGCGGCTGCGTTGGTCGGCCATCACGCCGCCGACCAGGTAGACGTGGTGGATCACCTGCTCGGAGATGGCCTCGGCGTCACCGTCACGCACGACGCCGAGCAGGACCCGGTGCGACTCCGCGATGTCCTGCACGCCCAACGTCGGGCCGACCATGTTGAGCCACAGACGGAAGAGCACATGCTGCTCGTCCCAGGCCTTCATGATCCGGGGAAGTCCGCACGGCGCGCAGAGGGCGCGGTGGAACCGGTAGTCCAGGTCGGCGATCCGGCGGGTGTCACCGGCCGCCGACGCCTCGTGCATCTGGGAGATCAGATCCTCGAGGTCGGAGACGTCGGACGGTCGCAGCCGCGGTGACGCCTGCTGGTAGGCCAGGGTCTCCAGCACGGTGCGGACCATGTGCAGTTCGTGGACGTCGTCCTCGGTCAACTGGACGACGCGGGTGGTGCGCGCGGACTCCTCGACGAGCAGGCCGTCCCGCTTGAGTAGCCAGATGGCCTCGCGCAGTGGCGCGCGGCTGACGCCGAGTTGCCGGGCCAGCGACTCCTCCACGATCCGGGTGCCCGGCGGCAGAGTGCCGTCCAGGATCGCCGCCCGCAGTACGTCGTAGGTCGACTCGCTGAGCACGACCTTCTGGGGCACGCGCAGCGAGGTGACGGACGATGCGGGTTCGGCCGAGTTGACCATGCGACAACCTTCCCGAAGGGGGCCCGGATTTGATGAAGCCCGGCGACTTATCGTCGACGGTGTACGGTAGACGGAAACGTAGCCGTAACATGAATGACCCGTCAAGAGGTCAGCTCGGCCGGGTCTGGACGCCCGAAAGCGCTGGTAGACGCTCTGTGAGCGAAGGGTCGACGCTGAGCAGCCCGGGGCATCGCGACGCCGCCGTAGCGCGGACGTGACAGCCGAATCCGGGATTGCGTCGATGGGCATCAACCGGGGGCACGGACGAGTGGCCTGCGGCCGAGCGGAGTGAGCCGGCGGCGACGCATACATACCGCGCGCCGCACGGGGTCGGGCGCCATGCATCCCGCAGACGCCGCTTGCGGCGCGTGGGGCGCAGATGCCCCACGCGCCGCCGGTGCTACCTGTCGGACAACAGTGACGCGACCGCCTCGGCGGTGCTCGGGTGCGCCTCCACCAGGACCGCCGCACCGCTGCGGGGAGCACACCAGTCGCCCCGTACACCGAGGAGGCCGGCGACCGCGTCCACCGGCTCCGGATGAGCGGCCAGCAGGGCGTGCACCGGCCCGGCCGCCCCACCGGAGAAGCGCGGCGCGACGGTGGGGACGGCGGGGGAGGTACGCAGCCAGGGCGGGACCCACGAGTCCAACTCGGAGAGTGTGCCCGGGAACGTGCGCCCCGCCTCGCGGACCAGCAACGGCACCGACTCGGCGCCGTGCTGCCGCAGGGTGGTGACCAGGTTGGGCAGCCAGGGCAGCAGGACCGGGTCGGGCAGTCGGGCGAACGCGGTGGACATCGTCTCCACCACGAACGGCGCGAGCCCCGGCACCGGTTCCAGCGCGTGCACGAACCCGGACAGATACTGCGGGAAGGCCGGCACCACCAGCGGGTTGGCCAGCAGCTCCTGGCACTGGGCCCGCAGCTCGGTCAGAGGCAGCAGACCGAGCTGGTGCCGGGCCGCCCAGAGCAGGGCCACCTTGGCCGGCGCCTCCGGATGGGACTGACCCACCGCGAGTTCGAGCTGGGACCGGTCGCAGCCGAGGGAGAGCGCCAGACTCTCCAGGCTGAACAGGAACCCGAGCATCGCCCCGACCTGCCGGACGCCGGTCTCCTCCTCGACGAACGCGGTCGGCAGCAACGTGCAGTAGTGGGCGTACCCGGTGGTCACGAACGCCGCGCACCAGGCCGGCAGCGTCGGCGCGGTGGCCTGGTGGTGGGCGAGCAGCCGGCGGATCCGGCGCAGCACGCGCGGCGCGTCGTCGACGGTGCGTTCGGCGGCGAGCAGCTCCACCGCCCGGGCACCCAGTTCGTCGACCAGCCGAGGGCTGTCCAGCAGCCGGATGGCGTCCTCGACGGCGGCGAGAGCACCGGCGGCGGTGGCGTCCGGGCCGTGTGCCGCCCGACGCAGGCGCTGTTCCAGCACCTGCTCGACGGTCACCCCCTCGTACCCGAGTTCGATCAACGCGCGTTGGTGACGGCCCAGCGCCAGATCCCAGCTCTCCTGGATGGACCGGTGGCCGAGCCGACGCTCACCCATGATCGGCCGGACCGCGTCCGGCGGCAGCACGTGCCGCAGCATCCAGAGCAGGTCCGAGCAGCCGGCCAGCTCCGGGTTGCCGTGCAGATCCAGCAACGCCCGCTGCATGGTCCGCTTCTCCAGGTCCAGACCGAGCGGCTGGAGCCGGTCCAGCACGTCGCGGGCCAACGGCGGCAGGGCGTCGTAGCCGACCTGCCCGATCCGGTCCCCGCCGAGCAGGATCTCGCAGAGCCGCCGCACGTCACGTCGACCCGGCACCACGTCCTTCTCGATGCAGGTCACCGCCGCGTCGGCGAAGTCGTACGGGGTGGGCCGGGCCCGGTTGCGCAACCCCGCCAACAGGATCGAGGTCTCGAACACCGCGATCGCGTCGGCGGTGCTGGCCAGGTAGCCGTTGCGCCGGGCCAGCCGGACGATGTCCACACACCACCGGCGCAGCTCCGCCTCGTCGAGCCCGTCGAGGGCGGGTGGCGCGGCGAGGAACCCGGAGAGCCGGTCGCTGACCGCCTCGTCCGGTGCCGGATCCGGCGCGGCGCGTCCCCGCCGGCCCCGGGGCGTGCCACCCCGCTGACCGTCCAGCCGGTACGGCGTCAGGCGTGACCCGCTCACCGCCTTGGTCCAGCTCGCGGCCGCGATCGACACCGATCCGGGTGCGAGACCGAACTGGGCCTCGATCGCCGAGTGGCTGGACGGGATCAGGCCGTACCGCCACCGCGTCGCGGTACGCGGGGAGATGTCGAAGTCCGGGGCGGTGGAGTCCAGGCCGAACTGCGCGACGCGGCTGGCGGCGTGGAAGGCGCCGCAGACGTAGAGGCAGTCCTCGGGGTCGGCCCCGGAGGCGGCCAGGTGCTGCCGGATCCGGGTCCACATGTAGCGTTCCCGGTCCTCGTCGCGGTCGGTGCGGTCCGACCCGACGGGACGCAGCCGCCGGAACAGGCTGCCGATCAGCACCATCACCTGACGGTAGGTGTCGTGGTCGGCGACGGTGAGCGGCCGTTCGACGTACTGGTCCCACCACTCCGACCAGTGCCGCACCTTGCCGTGGTGCAGCAGGTGCGCCTCCAACTCGGCGAACCGGGGACGCAGGTCGCCGATCTCCACGCCCACCGCGTCGCCGTGCAGGGCCGCCTGCTCGCCCGCCTCGGCACCGCTCTCCGCGCCGGCCACCTCGCCCTGGGGCGGGGTCCCGCCCCGGGGCGACCACTGGAAGACGTGATCGGTGGAGCGGTCGACCAGCACCAACTCCACCCCGGGCGTCTCCAACGCGTACGCGATCGCCTGGTACTCGGCGGACGCCTCGGTGACCGGCGCGATCACGCTGAGCGGACCCCACGCGGCGGGGAAGCCGTCGAGTTCGGAGGCGAACGCCTGCACCGCCACCGGCAACCGACAGTTGCGCAGTTCCCCCAGCAACGGTCGGAGGTCCTCGCAGAGCTCCAGATAGATCACCCGAGGCTGCTTGCTCCGCAACCGGCGCACCATGGCCAGCGCCGAGGCCGGCGAATGGTGGCAGACCGGGAAGATCTCCAGCCGCTCGCCCAGGGCGCGGTCCACGTCGTCGACGATCCCGGCGAGGATGTCGGCCAGCGCGTCCGGACCGCCCGCGAAGGCGGCGGCCGCATCGGTGAGCTGGTCACGCAGGGCACCGAACGCGCCGACGGCGGCGGGGGCGCTCATGACAGGGCGGCGATCGCCTGACGGCCACCGTCGAGGAAGCCGCGCCATTCACCACCGTCCTGGGTGGCCCGGGGCTCCACCACCGCGTGCAGGTACTTGTTGAGGATGGCCAGGTCCTCCGGGCTGCGTCGGGCCAGCGACCCCATCAGCGACCCGGCCAGCGTCTCGGCGCGCAGCGTCCGGTCGCCGAAGAACTGGCTGTGCAGGATCGCGTCCTCCAGCACCCCGATCTGCTCGGCGGTGGAGAGCGCCGACTCCAACTTCTCGTCGTCGCTGGTCGCCGACGCGGCGGCGGCCCGCAGGTCGGCGAAGCTCTGCAGCAGGATGTCCAGCAGCGTCGGCGGCACGTCCAGCTCCACGTGGTGCCGGCGCAGCAGCTCCTCGGTGCGGAACCGGACGATCTCCGCCTCGCTGCGCTTGTTGGTGACCACCGGGATCCGGACGAAGTTGAAGCGTCGCTTCAACGCCGACGACAGGTCGTTGACGCCCCGGTCCCGGCTGTTGGCGGTCGCGATGATGGAGAACCCGGGCTGGGCGAAGACGATGTTGTCGTCGTTCAGCTCGGGGATGGAGACGTACTTCTCCGACAGGATGGAGATCAACGCGTCCTGTACGTCACTGGTGGAGCGGGTCAGCTCCTCGAAACGCCCCACCACGCCCTGCTCCATCGCGGTCATGATCGGCGACGGGATCATCGACTCGCGCGACTGTCCCTTGGCGATGACCATCGAGACGTTCCACGAGTACTTGATGTGGTCCTCGGTGGTGCCGGCGGTGCCCTGCACCACGAGCGTGGAGTTGCGGCAGATCGCCGCCGACAGCAGCTCGGCGAGCCAGCTCTTACCGGTGCCCGGGTCACCGATGAGCAGCAGGCCCCGGTCCGACGCCAGCGTCACGATGCTGCGTTCGACGAAGCTGCGGTCGCCGAACCACTTCTGCGGGATCTCCCGGTCCAGACCGTCGGCGCGTTCCGAACCGAGCACGAACAGCCGGACCATGCGCGGGCTCAACCGCCAGGAGTACGGCTTCGGACCGGTGTCCACCGACTCCAGGAAGTCGAGTTCGTCGGCGTACTTGACCTCGGCGGGGGCACGCAGCATCTCGGACATCAGGGGTGTCTCTCCTAGGTGAGGAAGCTCTTGAGCTCGAAGACGAGTTTGCGGATGTGGCCGGAGACGACCGGGGTGCCCAGGTCCTTGAGGCGCTGCCGGAACCAGGGGTTGACGCTCTGCTGGCCGGAGCTGCTGACCGAGCCGACCGGGATGAACCGCACCCCCGACCGGTGCACCGCCTCGATGCCGTCGAACAGGGGTTGGGACCGGCCGAACTCGTAGAAGTCCGAGATCCAGACCATCACCGTGTTCCTCGGCTCGACGATCTTCGGGCGGGCCATCGCCATCGCCAACGGCCCGTCGTTGCCACCGCCGAGGTTGGTGCGGAGCAGGACCTCGAACGGGTCGTGCACCCACGGGGTCAGGTCCAACGCCCGCGTGTCGTACGCGATCAGGTGCACGTCGACCTTGGGCAGCCCGGCGAAGATAGACGCCAGGATGGTGCAGTTGACCATGGAGTCGACCATCGACCCGGACTGGTCCACCACCACGATCAGCCGCGACGGCGTGGTCTTGCGCGCCGTCTGCCGGTAGTAGAGCCGGTCGACGTAGAGGCGCTCGTCCTCCGGACTCCAGTTCGTCAGGTTCTGCCAGATGGTGCGGTCCAGGTCGAGGTTGCGATAGACCCGCTTGGGCGGCACCGACCGGTCGATGCTGCCGACGCTGGTCTGCGCGACCTGGGTCCGCAACACCTCGGCGACCTCGTCGACGAAGCGGCGGATCAGCGCCTTGGCGTTGGCCAACGCGACGCCGGAGAGATTGGACTTGTCCCGCAGCAGCTGCTCGATCAGCGACATGCTGGGCGTGAGCTGGCGGGCCAGCGTCGGGTCCGCCAGCACCTCCCGCAGGCGCATCCGCCGGACCAGGTCACCCTCGATCCCGGCGAGGGTGGGGCCGAGCCCGGTGCCCTGCCGGCGCAGCTCGCCGGGCGCGCTGCCGAGCGCCTGCTCGAACCACCCGGCGTCCGCCTGCCAGCCGGCCAGTTGACTCGCGGTGACCGGCCCCGCACCGGTGGCGAAGACGTTGAGCAGCAACTTCGACACCAACGCGGCTCGCCGGACCTCGGCCTCACCGGGCTGATGCGGCCCGCCGGTCGACCCGGCCTCCGCCTCGGTGCCGGCCTCCGCCTCGGGGTTGGCCTCAGCGTCGGTGCCGGCCTCAGCCTCGGGCTTGGGGCCGGTGTCTACGAGCAGGCCCCGCAGTTCGTCGGCCACCTCGGGGAAGCGTTGCACCACGGTGTCCACCGACACCGACGGGTCCAGCAGGGCGGCCGGCAGGCCGAGGTCCTCGACCACGGCCATGCTCGCCGACTCCAGGGTGGGCTGCTCGTCCGGGTCGAAGATCCGACCCAGCAGCCGCCAGTAGAGCACCTGCCGCCGGTTCGCGGCGGCCCGGTCGTCGGGGGAGTGGGTCATCGGCGCAGCAACCGTCCCGCGCGTTCGCGCAGCACGGCCACGGCGTCGCCCGCCCTGGCCTCGGCCTTGGCCACCTTCGGGTCGGTGACACCCTCGGCCCAGTCACCGTTGTGCGCCTCGACGGGCGCACGTTTGACGCTGGCCTGCACCGCCAGCGGCTGCACCCACCACCGCCCGTCGTCCCAGCGGGCCAGGCCGAGGCATGCGGTCGAGGCGGCCACGAGTGCGGCGGTGAGCGGACCGGCCGCCGGCAGCCGCTCGACGGCGACGCCGATCGACTCGCCGTCCCGGTCCAGGGTGAGCCCGTCGCCACCCTTGCGTACCCGGTAGCCCTCCAGCAGGACCGGCTCGGCGATCGCGGCCGGATGCCGGTCCAGCGGGGCGGTGGCCGCCGCCGTCGCGTCGGCGAGCAACAACCGGCCGGTGGCGAACGGGTCGGCCGGCTCGCCCGGCCGGGCCTGCGCCTCGCACCAGGTCAGGTCTGCGCCGCGCACCGGCAGGTCGGTGACGGTCGCCGACCGACGCTGCGCCACCGCCGCCAGCAGCACGGGGTACGCCGCCAGGAGCCGCCACACCGCCGGCCCGGTGATCGTCTCGACCTTCGCCGCCGCCACCGCCGTACGGACCAGTCGGGCCGGTCCGCCGTCGGAGGGTTCGAGCACGGCGTGCACCTGCACCTGCACCGCCGTGGCGTGCTCGTGCACGTCCACCCCGAGCGGGAGCAGACGCCCGGAGACCCGCTCGACGTCGTCCACCGGACCGGACCGGTCCTGCGCGAGCAGCACGGCGCGGCTCCACAGGTCACCCCAGCGTCGGGCCGGCACCTGCGGCATCGTGGCCACCGGCAGGCTCGCCCGCACCTCGGCGGCGAGCCCGTCGAGCAGCACTGCCATGCGGCGCAGCCGTGGCTCGGCCAGGGCGGCCTCGACCGGCGAGCCGACGGCGGAGAGCAACTCGTGGTCGACGCCGCGCCAACCGGCCACGGCCACCTCGTGCAGCCAGGCTGCGGCCGCGCCGCTCGCGGCAGTGGGCTCGACCGGTGCACCGGCCGGTGCCGCCCACGGGGCCCGGTCCCGCCCGACTGCGGTGTCGAACCGGTCGAGCAGTGCGTCGTGCGCCGCACCGAGCAGCGCTGACCGGGTGCCCGCCAGGACGGCGAGGTCGTCGGGGCCGAACCCGCCCGCCGTCACCCGGCCCACCGCGTCGGCCGCGCAGGCGCCCAACGGGGTGCCCGCCACCGCGTCGGCCAGTGCCGTCAACGCTGCCGTGGCCTCGTCCCCGACCCGTGCGAATCCGCTGACCAGTGCCGCGTCGAAGCCGGCCACCACCGTGTCGGCATCGGCCAGGCCCGCCGGAAGGTCCTGCTGCAGGTGTGCCAACTGGGTGCCGAGCATCAGCGAACCGCCCCGGTTGCCGGGAACCAGTGCAGCTCGGGCAGTGCGGTGCTGCTGTCCGGCAGTTCGAGGTAGGCCAGGTGGCGCAGGAACCGGCTGAACACCACGGCGGCCGGGGTGGGCTCGTGCCGGGTGTCCATCCGGGCCAGCAGGTCGGCCCCGCCGCGCACCTCGTCACCGGCGTCGACTCGCAGGTACCGGGCGACGCGCGCGACACCGTACTGCAGGACGGCCTCCTCGGCGAGGGCCTGGAGATGCTTGCAGGGCGCACCCCGCAGCCCGCCGCATGGCCGGTTGTTGTTGGTGCTGCAGTGGTAGGCGTGGGTGCCGGCGGTCACCGACGAGACGTAGACCCGATCGATGTCCGAGCCGCTGGAGACGACTCCCTGCAATCGGCCGTCGGCCAGTTCGACGAAGGGCACCTTAGCCAGCTTGCGGGGGCGGGCCGGCGGCACCACCGCCACCACGCTCCGCCGCCGCCAGGCGGTCCCGTCCAGGTCCGTCACCGCAATCCTCCCGCCCGCTGCGGACTCGGCGTCCGCCGTGGTGATGCGTGCGCCGACCGGTCCCGGCGCCGCCGTGCTGACAAGATCATGGCCCACGGGTACGACATCCCGCCGCGCCGAGGTCGTCCCACCATCCGCCGACCACCAGGCCATCCTCCTAGGATGCTCTACGGGAAGTGTGCGCTCTCTCACCCGCACCCGGCAGGTGCAACGACGGGGGAACCCGGCGTTAACCTCGCGGCCCGCGATCGCCGACGGTGGGCAGCCGGAGGCGTACCTGCGGATCCGCATCTCGAACTCTTCGCGGTCTGGAGGTAGGGCGTGACGTACGACGACGACCACATCCGGATTCTGCTGACCCAGGCGGTGCCGGTCCTGCGGCCCCCGCAGGACCGACTCGACCTGGTGGAGCATCGCGTCCGCCGTCGCCGCCAGTGGATCGCCGCCGGTAGCGCGCTGGCGGTGCTGCTGGCGGCCGGACTGACCGTCGGCGGCATCGGGGCCGCCGGTTAGGCCGACCGCCACCGGCGTAGACGCTGTCTGCCGGGTTGACCTGTCAGCAGGATGCCGGTCGATCCGGCTGTCCCGCGTCCACGAGACGTCCCGGAACGACGGCGGCCGGCGGGCGGTGGGGGCCGGTCACCTCGCGCGTGATCGACGCGGTCTGTCCGGCGAGGTGGCCGGACGCCCGCAGGACGTGCTCCGCGCCGCTGAGCGCGATCACCCTCGCCGTGCCGCTGGTGGCGGTGACGGTGATCCGTTGCCCGCGTGCGGCGGCGGTCTCCCCGATCACGAGCAGCGCGGAGAGAGCGGCGCAGTCGAGATACCTCAGCGGAGTCAGGTCGAGCACCAGATGGGTGATCCACTCGGGGGTCAGGAGTAGTCCGAGGTGGTGCTGGATGCGCGTGGCGGTGGCCAGATCGGCCTCACCGGACAGGGTCACGTGCCGGGTGCTCGGGCTGGCGTCATAGTGGTGGAATTGCAGGAGTTCCTGGTCAGTGACGACATTCATGCGAATGCTCGGTCCCTGCCCTGGCGAAGGGCACTGGCGCGGCCGGATGAGGTTGCCACCATCGATCCGGCGCCGGGGAGGACAGCGCTTCAGGTGCCGACCTCGACGTGGCGCGTAGGACGCCTTGCCTCGACCGTACCCGCCGCCGGCGACCGATGCCACGCCCGCCGGTGCCGCAGTGGCCGACCGGGGTCGGGATCGCCGTCCGGCGACCCCTGCTCCGCCGCAGGTCACCCGCTGGAGACCGGGGTGACCGGATCGAGCTGCCGGACCGCGTCGACGATGGCGGGGAAGGCGTCGACGAAAGCGTCGACGTACCGGGGGTCGAAGTCCGCGGGCGTCCGGATCCGGCTCTGCAGACAGCCGATGAAGTGCAGGCCAGCGCCGCCGGCAGCCAGCGCGTCTCCGGGAGAGTCCCCTACGTAGACGCACTGGGCCGGCGGCAGTCCCGTGGACGCCAGGAGTTCGTCGAAGGCGCGGGGGTCCGGCTTGCGGAAGCGCATGTTCCCGGCGTGGTAGACGCCGCTGATCCGGGTGGCCAGGACGTGGTCCGGTGCCAGCATGTGCCGGATCTCGGCCTCGGTCCGCGACGTCAACAGGAACACCTTCCGGCCGGAGAGCACGAACTCGTCCAGTGCCCGCAGGTTCTCCGGCGGGACCACGTCCAGACGACCGTCGGCGACGTGCCGCTCCAGCGCCCGCTGGTGCAACGCGGTGAACCGGGCCAGGTCGAGGCCGGGCGATCGGATGGGCATGGCGTCCAGCAGTGGTGCGCCCCACGTCGACAGGTGGACGTGCGGGGGGATCGGAGGTCGGCCCATCTCCGCCAGCACCTCGTTCTCCAACGCGAGCGCGGCGGCCTGGGTGAGACACAGGGTGTCGTCGACGTCCACGATCACGGCCCGGATCACTCGCCCAGCGTAGACTTCTTCCGAGTCCGTGCGAGAGACCGAGGAGGTGGCACCCGTGACGTTGTGGAAATGGGCGCTCCCCTCTGGGGCCACGGTCGGGCGATAGGTCGTCCGGGAGCGCCGTTCACGAGCACTCCCGAAAGGCACGACCATGCGATTCACTACCGCGCATCGGCTCGACGACGGCGTCCGCGAACGCGAATTCGTCCTCGGCGAGATTCCCGGCATTCTGTGGACGCCCGCGTCCGCATCCGCGCCGGTCCCGCTGATTCTGCTCGGCCACCCCCCGCTCGGACTGCGCACGATGTACCCCCGTCTGGTGGCGCGAGCCCGGCACGCCGTGGCAGAGGGCTTCGCGGCAGCCGCCATCGAGCTTCCCGGCAGCGGTGACCGGCCCCGTTGGGCCGCCGCCGAGCAGGCCCGTGTCGATCTGCGCCGGGCGTTGGAGGCCGGTGAGCCGGTCAGCGACGAGATCGTCGACGCCCTCGTCCTACCGCTCGTCGACAAGGCGGTCCCGGAGACGCAGGCCGCCATGGACGCGCTTCTGTCGCTGCCCGAGATCGGCGGCCCGGTCGGGTACTCAGGGGGATTGATCTCCGTTGGTATCCGGCTCGCGGTGGTCGAGCCCCGTATCGTGGCCGCCGGTTTCTTCGCCGGGAGTCTCGTGCCTCGCATCATGTTCGAGCAGGCACGCCAGGTCACCATTCCGCTTCACGTGCTGTTGCAGTGGGATGACGAGGGGAACGACCGGCAGGCGGCCCTGGACCTGTTCGACGCTTTCGGCTCGACCGAGAAGACGCTGCACGCCAACATGGGCGGACACACCGGTGTCCCGCAGTTCGCCGGGGAGGACGCGGCCCGGTTCTTCGCCCGGCACCTGCGCCCGGTGCCCGCGAGCGCCTGACCGGACTCGGGGAAGCGCATCATGGCGCCGCCGGTCGGGTGATGTGTGATCCCAGGTGGCCCGGGGCGTGCACCGCCCCGGGCCAGGCGCCAGGGGGGCGGGCGTTCCGGACGCGGAGGGCAGACGAGCCCTGCGCCCGCTACCGGCCGCCCGAGATGCGGCAACGCACGCCGTGACAGCCTGCGTTTCCCCGTGCCGTGCCCACCACTGACGCTCGTCACCCGACACTGATACCGATTCGACATCTGCCGGTGGCCGTGGATGTCTTTGGGTATCGGGCAGTGTCCGCTACGGTGTCACTGCCACAATAGTTGTCGAGTGCAGCTCAGTAGAGCACAGCGCCGCGACGTTCAGCAACTATCGTGGTCGACCCCGGACGGGTCGCGACGGATGTCGCAGGTGGATCGGAAGGTGGTCATGGCCGACGTTGGTAGCGCCGACGGGCCGACCTCGTTCGCGGCCCGATTGCGGCACCTGTTCGAGACGCGACTCAAGCCCGGCACCGACAAGGCGTTCTCGCCGGACGAGGTGGCCAGGGCGACCGGTCTGTCCACCAGCTACGTCAACTATCTGCTCCGGGGAGAGCGTGACAATCCGTCGCGTTCGGCCATCCAGCAACTGGCCAACTTCTTCCGGGTGGAGCCGAACTTCTTCTTCGACCGGGTGACCGACGCCGAGTCCGTCAGCGACCCGGATCTGGAGACGATCACCGTGCTCGCCCGCCGGATGCCGCCCGGCGCGCCCCGGGCCAGTCTGCGGGCGATCGTCGAGCAGGTTGCCGCGCTGGAGGCACGGAGCAAGGCGCGCCGGGACCGCTTCGACCCGTAGCGCGCCCCGATCACCGCAGGGCGAGAAACGTCGGCGCCGCGACGAGCACCCCCACTGCGGTGCCGGCGATCACCTGGGCGACGGTGTGATCCCGCAGCCGTACGCGCGACCAGCCGACCAGCGCCACCAACGGGGCGGTGGCGAGGAGCACGGGACCGAACGCGACCACGAGCACCCCCGCCGACCCGGCGGCCACCGCGGCGTGGATGCTGAGCTTCCAGACGAGGTTCACCGCGGTCACCGCCACCCCGAGCAGGAACATCACCACGATGATCGCGGTGACCGGTCGGGGCGCGCCGAGACCGATCATCAGAGACAGTCCCACGAGTACGGAGAGCAGGCCGTACAAAAGAGGGGTCCGGCGCTGTTCGCGGACCCGGATGTGGTGGTCGGTCAGCCGCCCACGGCGGACGTCCCACCAGATCAACGCGTTGGGGATCGCCGAGCAGAACAGCGCGCCGACCAGCGCCCAGCCGAGGCCGTCGACGAGGGGCGACACACTCGTCACTCCGATGACGACGGGCATGGCCGCGGCCAGCAGTGCCGGTGCGAACACCTCGGTCACCACGCGCGCGGACCGTAGCGCCAGTCGACCGGCCTCGACCTCCCTGGTGTCGTGCACGTCCCGCATTCTGCCCCGTCGGGCCGGGACATCGCGGCAGGGGCTCGCGCCGCGTGGGGATCCCGCGATCGACGCCGGTTGGTTATGCTGCCCCCTTGTGCCGCCACTATTGTGGCGCGGCGCGAGGCTCGATGGACCGGACGTCGGACCAGGACACGAGGGCGGACGGCAGGCACGGGATCGTCTCGGTGGAGGCTCGCACGGGGGAGGCGCGGCGACGATGTGGCGGCAGAGACGGCAGATCCAGAAGCTGATCCGCCAACTCGTGGTCGACCTGCCGGCACCGCTGACGCTTCCCGGGACGATCTCCGCACTGGCCGCCGCCCGTCGCCGGGACATCCAGGTCCTCGCCATGACGATGGGCGAGCAGGCCGGTCCGTGTGGGCTGTGGGTGGCGACCACGGAGACGGATTACGTGCTCTACAGCCGCGACTCGTCCCCGGTCCTGCAGACCCAGACGATCCTGCACGAGTTGATGCACATCGCCCTGCGACACACCGGGAAGGTGGTGCTGCCGCCCACCACGCCGGAGCTGCCCGACGCGGCGGACGTGCAGGCACTGCTGGCCCGCTCGTCGTCGACGTTCCACGACCGCCAGGAACACGACGCCGAGCTGCTGGCCACCTACCTCGGCGCACAGATGGCCACCGCCGGCCAGGTGGGCGGCTTCGACGACCTCGCGGACGAGACGGCGGCGGTGATGTACCGCATCGCCGCCACGCTGACCGACTGAGCCGGGAGGTACGCATGCTGGTGGCGGCGGGCCACGTCGTGGCGCTGGTGGTCGCCGTCGCGGCGTTCGTCGTGAAGCTGGGCGCGCTACGGCGTGACCCGTCGAACCCGAGGATCCTGGCCAGTCTGGGGATCTGCCTGGGCTGCGGCGTCGCCGTCACCGCAGGGTGGGCCCCGGTGCACAGCTTCATCGACGGAGTGTCCGGGGTGCCGAACCTGGCCAAGCCCGTCGAGCACGGCGCGGCGCTGATCACCGCCACCGCCATCCAGTTCCTCTTCCTGCACCTTGGGGATCCGCAGCGGGCGCGTCGGTCGATGCGACGGCGATGGCTGTTCCTGGCGGTGGTGGCCACCGTCATGATCACGATGTTCTGGGCGGCCGACTTCGCCGAGTCCGAGCCGATGCACTTCGCCGAGCGCTACGGCGACAAGCCGCAGGTCATCGTCTACATGCTCGCGTTCCTGGCGTACCTGGGCGTCTCCGTGGTGGACATCCTGCGCATGTCGCTGGGCTACGCGCGTTTCGCCGGCACCCGGCTGAAGGTCGTGATGCGGCTGCTGAGTGCCGGTGCGTTCTTCGGCGCCGCCTTCGTGGCGCACAAGGCGCTGTTCCTCGCCTGGAGACTGGCCGACACCACACCCGCCTGGTCCGAGCCGGTCGCGTCGCAGTCACTGGTCACGCTCTCGGTCGTCCTGATCTGTTCGAGCTTCGTGCTCTCCACGGTGTGGCGGACCGTCGACGGTCTGCGGGCGTTCCCCCGCAAGAGCGCGCTCCACCGCGACCTGCATCCGCTGTGGCACCTGCTGTACCAGGCCGTGCCGAGCATCGCGCTGCACCCGCCCCGCCGGCCGGAGCGCAACCCCCGGTGGGTGTGGGGGATCGGACAACGGTTGTACCGGCGGTGCGTGGAGATCGGCGACGGCCTCCAGGCGGTGGGCCCCCCGGATCCGCTGGTGGTGGCGCAGGCCCGGCGGCGCGCCGAGGAGGCCGGTTGGGACGAGGCGCGGGCCGCCGCCGCCGGGGAGGCCGCCGGGATCCTGGACGCCGTCCGGCGGTACGCGCAGGGACACGTGGCCGGCGGCACGGTGGAGCCCGGCGTCGAACCGCCGTCGGGAGACATCGCACCCGCCGACGTGGAGGCCGACGCGCGTCGTCTTGCGCCGCTCTCCAGGGTGCTGGGTGAGCCACTGGTCCGCGATTCCGTCGCCGGTACCCTCGACACCCACTAGGTCGGCCAGGGCGTCGGCACGGCACCTGGTCCTCGACGAGGACTGGCGCCGACCCGTGTGGTGATGAGAGCGTATGGGCCGCAACCAGATGACTTGTCCGGGCGGGCGCGTGCGCGGGAAGCGGCAGGAGACCACCATGTCCGAGAAGGGCACCAACCAGCCACGTCTCCGTATCGGCGGCTGGCTCTCCCCGTCCGACTCCGATGCCACCCCGACAGCCTCCGTCCGATCGGGCGGCGGTCGCCATGACCGGCCCGCTGATCTGCCGCGACGCAGCACTCCGTCCCCGCTCCTGCCCCGCATCGTGCTGTCCGCGTCCGCCCGGCCGACCCGTACCTCCGCCGAGGCCGGCACCGTGTCCGGTCCGGCACTCGCGGGTGACGCGCCCGCCACCGACCTGCTTCCGCCGCCCGGCGGGCCGCACCGGCCCGACGGTGCCGGCGCGGCCGACGTTCGGCGCAAGCTGTTGCTCTGCGGGGTCGCCGTGGTCGCCGTGAGCACCGTCGTCGGCGCGACGGCACTGTACGGCGGTGACGCGCCCGAACCGGTACGCGGCGAGTTCGCTGCGGCGGTGCCCGGCCCGGACGTGGACGGGCCACCGTTCGGCCCGGGTGACCCCGGCGCCATCACACCGTCGGCAGCCACGGGGGTGCCCACCCTGTCTCCCGGCGCCATCCCGACCACCGACGGCGGCGGTGCCAGCGTGTCCCGCCGCGCCACTGCGGCCCCCACGTCCGCGGGTCCCGTCCCCGCCGTGCCACCACCGGTGGTGAGCGTCCCCGCGAGTCCCTCGTCGACGCCGACGGCTCCGGCCGGCACCGCCCTGACCCCGGGTACCCGCATCGGTCTGGAGGTGGCCGCCCTGCCCGGCCGTCGGGTGCGGCACGCCGGCTTCCAGGCCCAGGTCGACGCCGTCGACGCCGGCAGCAGCGCCGGTGCGAGGGCCGACTCCGGGTTCGTCGTGCGTACCGGCCTCGCCGGCGCCTGCCTCTCCTTCGAATCGGTCAACTTCCCCGGGCACTACCTGCGGCACCACGAGTTCCGGGTGTTCCTGCACCGTGCCGAAGGCGGCGACGTGTTCCGCGCCGACGCGACGTTCTGCCAGGTCGGCGGCATCGGCGGTACGCACACGTCACTGCGGTCCTACAACTACCCGAACCGGTACCTCCGCCACGACGGTCAGCGGCAGATGCAGGTGTCCCCGATCGGCGACGGCGCCTCCGCGTCCTCGGCCACTTTCGTGGTCCGACCTGCCCTGTGACATGCGCGTAGACCCCGCTCCTCGCTTTCGGACTGGGAGCCGCTCGGGCGGCGGCTGATCGTGGAGCACGGCAACGTGGGGCAGGGCAGCACGCCGAAGATCTGAGCGGCGTGACCGGCCATGTCCCGGCCGCGGCGGAACTGGTGCGACGCGCTGCCGGGGTGATCGCCGCCAGACACCGTGGTGACCTCGCCGCCACCGCCGGACGGCCCGAGACCTGACCGGCGGAAACGCCACCGGCGGCCCTGTCCCACGGGTACGGGACAGGGCCGCCGGGGTGCTCACCCCGGCGGGCCCACTGCGGGCCCGCCGGGTGTGTGGCGGTGGTTCAGCGTTGCAGGGTGATCAGCGTTGCAGGGTGAGCAGTCCGGGGCGGTACGGCAGGAGGCCGTAGTCGCCGCCGGAGTTGGGTGAACGGCCCTGGTAGAGGAACTGGAGGTTGCAGGCGTTGACGGTCATGGTCTGGTCGGCGTTGGTGCGGATGAGTTCGCCGTGGCTGATGTCGTTGGTCCAGGTGGCGCCGCTGTTGGCCTTACCGGCGAAGGGGTTGCTCTCGGTGGCGGCCTGGGGGGTCCAGGTGCCGCCGAGGCTGGTGGCGGTGAAGGAGCGGAAGTAGCGGCCCTGGGAGCCGATGGCCTCGACGAGCATGAGGTATCGGTTCTCGCCTTCGAGTTTGTAGACCTGTACGCCTTCGAAGAGGTTGTTGGTGGTGTCGGTCATGATCGTGGTGTAGTTGGAGCCGAAGCTGCCGGGGAAGTTCCCGATCGGCATGCTGGCCCGGTAGATGCGGCCGTTGTCTCCGGCGAAGAAGAGGTACATGTTCTGGCTGTCGCCGATGAGGGCCTGGTCGATGGGGCCGGTGCCGGAGTTGGAGATGGATCCGGTGAACAGGGTCTGCGCCGGTCCCCAACTGTTGACGTTCGTGGGGTTGGTGGAGGTGCGGTAGGAGAAGGCGGGGCCGCCCCACTGGTAGGCGAGGACCCAGACGTTGCGGGGTGCGAAGTAGAACAGTGAGGGGGCGACGGCGGAGAACGGCATGGCGTTCTGGCTGGCCGAGCCCATCTGGTTCCAGTTGGAGAAGAGGCCGAAGTTCATCGACCCCCAACTGGTGCCGAAGTCGTGGGTGGTGCCGTAGACGAGCTGCTGACCGTTGTAGGGGGCGTGGGTGAAGTCCTTCAACGACGCCCAGCCCGAGCGCGGCTGCGCCAACGCGCCCGTCGACGACCACCGGTACGACGACGGCAGACCACACGTACCCGACGGCGGCGGAGTGGTGGGCGTGGTCCCACCGTCGACGCGGACGAGCTGCCACTGCTGGTTGGCGCCGCCCCAGTCGTCGTACTGCACGATGTTGCCGCCGTCGGCGGTCGAGGCGCCCTGCACCTCCACCGCCTTGTTGCTGTTGCGGTTGATCAGGCGCACGTGCCCGCCGTCGGAGTCGGCCAACCGGAACTGCTGGTTGGTGCCGTTGCCGTCGCTCCACTGCACGATGTTCGCGCCGTTGGCGGTGGAGAAGTTGTAGACGTCCAGCACCTTGCCCGAGTGCCGGGACTTCAACCGGTAGTAGCCACCACCGGAGTCGACGAACTGCCACTGCTGCTGGTTACCGTTGTTCCGGGTCCACTGGGTGATTCGCGCACCGTCGCTCGTGGCCAGGTTGTACACGTCCAGGGCCTTACCGCTGTTGCGGTTGACCAACACGTACCACGCGTTGGTGTCGACCGTGGCCGCAGCGGCGGGCGTCGCCAGCACCGCGGCGGCGGCACCACTGACCATCACCGCTGCCACGCCGGCAGCGATGACCCGCGGCAACCACCGGCGCCGCCGCGACGGCGGTGCGATCGATGGAGATCTACCGAAGGCAGACATGATCCTCCTTCAATGACCAACAGATGAGCGGTCCACCCGGAGCCGGGCGCACCGTGACGCACGGGTCGGACGCGAGCACGGGATGGCAGCGCTAACATGATCGCCGCTCTCCTCGGGCGCGCCCGATCCCAGATCCGGCGTAGCGAGCTTGCCCGGTAGACCGCAGGCGCCGTCCTTAGGCATCGACTGTGAGCGATAACATGCCGTTCGTCAAGTCGTAACGTTCCCGACTCGACACCCCCGCGCCGGAGCTGCCGCACCGACGATCAGGGGTGGCCGTGCACGCCCGACGAGCCGGCGGGGTGAGCCTCCGGAGTTCCCGTCGTCGCGATCGGGAGTCGACCCGCCGTGTCAGCTGTCGAACCAGACGACCAGTCGCACGTGGTCGCCGGCCACCGCGTGCCAGGCGCCCGTGATGGCTCGCCTTGCCGACCAGGAGCTCTCCGGCGCTCGTCGGCCGGTACTCGTGAATCCGGTCGTCCACCCGGGCGCATCGACCGACGACCATGGCGAACCCGCGCCTCCCGGCCGGACCTCCACGCCGCCGTCGATGTCGGTGCCCACCGTATGCCCGCCTCATGCCGCACACGCCCGCCTCGGTGGCGGACACCACCGAGACGCGCAGTGGCCGGAGGCCGGCGCGACGGTGGCTATCATAATGGCCCGGCGACGAGTCGATGTGCCTCGCGTCGCCGACCCGGCCGCGAGGGTGGCACGCCGGCCCGAGGCCCGGACGAAGGGGAGTGGCGATGGCGATCAAATCGATTCCGGGCGCTGCCCGCAACACCAGGCAGCGGGCCGAGGTCGTCGGGCTGCTCGACGAGCTGACCGAGTTCCGTAGCGCCCAGGGGTTGCATGCCCAACTGCGGGACCAGAAGGCGTCGGTCGGCCTGACCACCGTCTATCGCACGCTCCAGGCGTTGGTGGACGCGGGGGAGGTCGACACGGTACGCCTGCCCTCCGGTGAGCAGTTGTACCGCCGGTGCAGTCGGACCCACCACCATCACCTCGTCTGTCGCGACTGCGGTCGCACCGTGGAGGTCGTCGGCCCGGCGGTGGAGGAGTGGGCCGAAGGTGTCGCGGCCCAGCACGGTTTCACCGACCTCAACCACACGCTTGAGATCGTGGGTGTCTGTGCCGACTGCGCGGCCCGATAGCGCGGCTCCTCTCGGGGCTGACCGGGGTGGCTCGCCGGACTCCGTGGTGGCTTTCCGTGTTCGGGCATTGACGGGTGGTCACCGGCATGGTGTGCTCAGTCTAACGAAAGCGAAAACCGTGATCGTTAACTGAGGAGGAGCATGTCTCTCACCGTGCCGCCCGACCTGCTGCGGGCCGCCGAGTCCGGCCCGGTCGACGACGAGGAGTTCGTGGCCTGCGTACGGGAGTCGTTGCCGTACGCCTGGCAGACCGTCAGCCGCGTGGCGTCGGATCTGGCTGCCTCGGGCGAGGAGTTCGCCGACAACGTGCTCCCGCCACCCAGCGAGGCGGAGCGGGGGCAACTGCTGCGGGCCCTGGCCAGCGACGCCATCCGGTCCAGCCTGGAGCGTCACTTCGGCGTGAAGCTGGCCTTCCAGAACTGCCACCGGGTCGCGGCCTTCCGGCCGGCGGCAGTCGACTCCGACACCTACCGCCGGTTCGTCTCCACCCGGGGCCAGTTGCTCAACCAGTCGCCCGAGCTGCGTGACTGCTGATCACCACCGCACCCGGCGAGCGGAACGCGGTGTGCACGCGCACCTGTTCCTGCTCGCCGGGCAGCGGCCCGGCGACACCCACGCCGACGCGCTCGCCGACGCCCACCGGTACGGCCGTGCGGCGGAGACCGCCGGATTCACCGGGGTGTGGATCGCCGAGCACCACTTCATCCCGTACGGCGTCTGTCCCTCGGCGGTCGCCTTCGCCGCGCACCTGCTCGGCGCCACCCGGCGCATCACGGTCGGCACCGCCGCCTGTGTGCTGTCCAATCGGCACCCGGTGGCACTCGGGGAGGAGGCGGTGCTGCTGCACGAACTCTCCGGCGGCCGGTTCCGGCTGGGGGTGGGCCGGGGTGGCCCCTGGGTGGACCTCGAGGTCTTCGGTACCGGCCTGGACCGGTTCCGGCACGGCTTCGGCGACTCGGTGGAACTGCTGCTGCGGTGGCTCTCCGGCGAACCGACCGTGGCCGGCAACGCGCGCTTCCCGTTCCGGCCGGTGCCGGTGGTGCCGCGACCGCGCAGCGGGGTGCCGCTCTGGGTGGCCGCGACCACCCCGGGCACCGTCGACCTCGCCGCCCGGTACGGCCTTCCGCTCCTGCTCGGCCTGCACGCCGACCTGGCCGAGAAGGCGGAACTGCTGGCCCGACACGCGCGGGTGGCCACCGCGTACGGGCACGATCCGGCCGGCATCCACCACGCCAGCGCCCATGTCGCCCAGGTGGCGGCGACCGACGACGCGGCGGCGCGGGCGGTTCGCGCCGGTCTCCCTCCGCTGCTGGCCGGCACCCGGGAGTACGTCCGGCTGGACGGTGCCGCAGGCGGGCGTCGCGATCCGGAGCGCTATGTGGACCATCTGATCGACATCCACCCGGTCGGTTCGCCCCATCGATGCCGGGAGGCGGTGGCCCGGGCGACGGCGCTGCCGGGCGTACGCCATCTGCTGTTCATGGTGGAGGCGGCCGGTGGCCGGGACGCCACCCTCGACACGATCCGTCGGCTCGCCGTGGACGTCCTCGACCTGCCCGTCCCGCAGACCGAGCCGGAGACGGCGTGGTCTGCCGGGGGTGGCGCCCCGTAACCGAGACGGAATCCCGGTGACCATTTTCTGACGCGATCAGCGGGTTCCGCGCGGCGGAAGCCGCACCACCCGTTACCATCGCGCTTGTGGAAACGGTTCCCGTTAGCGTCAAGGGGTGGTCGCGGTGAAGGTAGCGTTCGTCGGCAAGGGCGGCAGCGGGAAGACGACGCTCACCGCGCTCTACGCCCGTCACCTCGCCGCCGCGGGCCGGCCGGTGCTGGCAATCGACGCCGACATCAACCAGCACCTCGCCGTCGCCCTCGGTGGATCGGACCACGCCGCCACCCCCGTGCCGCTCGGTGCCCACCTGCCCGCGATCAAGGAGTACCTGCGCGGCGACAACCCGCGCATCGGCTCCGCCGCCGAGATGGTGAAGACCACCCCGGCGGGGCGGGGGTCACGCCTGCTCCGGGTGGACGAGGAGAACCCGATCTACACGAGCTGTGTGGCGCCCGTCGGTGAGGTGCGGCTGGCGGTGACCGGCGAGTTCACCGCCGAGGACCTGGGGGTCGCCTGCTACCACTCCAAGGTCGGTGCGGTGGAGTTGCTGCTCAACCACATGCTCGACGGCCCCGGCGAGTACGTGGTGGTGGACATGACCGCCGGTGCCGACTCGTTCGCCTCGGGGCTGTTCACCCGCTTCGACCGCACCGTGCTGGTCTGCGAGCCGACCGTACGCGGAGTCGGCGTCTACCAGCAGTACGCCGGCTACGCCCGGGACTACGGGGTGGCCCTGTCCGTGATCGGCAACAAGGTCGAGGACGCCGCCGACGTGGAGTTCCTCCGCGCGCACGTCGGCGACGACCTGCTGACCTGGGTGGGGCGCTCGGCGTACGTGCGCCGGGCCGAGCGGGGCGTCCTCGGACCGCTGGAGGAGGTGGAGGCGGAGAACCGGGCCGCGCTGGGCCGGCTGGCCGAGGTCGTGGACGCCACCACCCAGGACTGGGCGGCCTTCACCCGCTGGGCCCACGAGTTCCACCGGCGCAACGCCGTGGCCTGGGCCAACGACCGTACGGGTGTGGACCTCAGCATGCAGATCGACCCGGACTTCCAGATGGGACCGGCGACGGTATCCGCCTGATCGCGACAGCGGGCCCGGCCGGGTTCGACGGGCCGCGTCCGGACGCGGTCCGCGCGAGCACTGCCACCCGGGCAGCGGCCGCGCGGACCGGTGACGCCGGTCAGGCGTCGGTCATCGGGAAACACCCGGCGAACGGGTCGGGGTAACCGCGCCAGACGTCCTCGCCGTCGGCGAGTTCGGCGTCGGTGAGCAGGCATCCGGTGAGGGTGTGCCGCAGCGCGGCCGGGTCGAGGTCCAGACCGACGAAGACCAGGTGCTGGTTGCGGTCGCCGTAGTAGGGATCCCATTCGAGGGCGGCGGCGAGCCTGCGATGGTCGGAGACCTCGTCCCAGTGCGTGTCCGGCAGGCAGGTCAGCCAGCGCCCGAGCGAGCCGAGGCCGAGGCCGCCGCCGGCGAAGTCCCAGGCGACGACCGCCTCGGGTTGGCTGGCCAGCCAGAGGTGCCCCCGGGAGCGGATCACGTCGGCGTTGACGTCCTCCAGCACCGCGTGCAGGCGCTCGGCGTGGAACGGCCGGCGGGCCCGGAACACGACCGAGACGATCCCCTGGTCGGGGTGGGGTTCGTGGACACCGAGCAGGTGCCCTTCCAGGCCGCGGACCAGCACGCCAGGGGTCTCTGGTCGGTGCCGGTCGGTCCGGCGCAGCCGCCGGGCCAGGGCGTGCGCGTCGACCAGGTCGTCGTCGACGCGGATCTGGATCGCCCACGGCGCGATGCGTGCCAGCAACGTCGCGAGGCGGTGCGTGTCGTAGCCGCCGTCGGGGGAGTGTCCCCACAGGACGTGGGTGTCGGCGTACTCGATCTGCCGGACGACGACGTCGGCGAGTGCCCGGTCGTCGTCGGCGGCGGCGTGGATGTCCAGGGTCTTCAGGTCGTCGGTGCTGGCCAGGCCGTCGAGCAGGTGTTCGGCGTCGACGACGGTGACGTAGGAGTCGACGTGCAGCAGGTCGGTCAGCGGCGTGCCGTCGACGAGGCAGTGGGCGCAGGCGGCGGCGACCGCCTCCGGCTCGACCACCTCCGGCAGCATCAACACCAGGTCCCGGTGCGGATGGGTGCCGGCCAGCCGGGCGAGAGTGGGGAGGACGTCGTCGCGCAGTGTGCAGGAGACGCAGCCGTGGGCCAGCGTGATCCGCTCGTCCTCCAGCACCCCCGACCGGTCGCGGACCACCCGGTGCACGACACCGGCCCGTACGTCGCCCAGGTCGTGCCGGACCAGCAGCAGCGCCGGGTCCGCGGTGAGCAGCGTGCGGGCGACGGCGTAGGTCGCGGCCGGCCAGAAGCCACTGAGCACGGTCAGTGAGGGCGGTCCGGCTCGCTGGACGGCGGCCGGGCCGGTCGACGTGACGGATGACGTGGACATCACAGCCCTCTCGACGTAGTTGAAAACGGTTGTCATTATAGACACGTGATCGTTCCCGAGACGAAGCCCGTCGCGCCCGCCTCCTCGGCGTGGACCCCGGACCTGTCGGGAGCGGTCCTGTCGTTTCCATCTGTGAAGGAGCAGGCCATGTCGCGACGCTGCGACGTCACCGGGGCGAAGCCGAGCTTCGGCAACGCCGTGTCCCACTCCCATCGGCGGACCCGCCGCCGGTGGAACCCGAATCTGCAGAACCACCGCTACTGGCTGCCCTCGGAGCGCCGCTGGATCCGGCTGACGCTGACCGCCAAGGCGCTGCGGACCGTGGACCGCGACGGCATCGAGAAGGTCGTCGCCCGACTGCGCGGCAGGGGGGTGACGGTCTGATGGCCCGGCAGACCGACGTCCGGCCGATCGTTCGCCTGCGCAGCACGGCCGGCACCGGCTACACCTACGTGACCAGGAAGAATCGCCGAAACGACCCCGACCGGCTGGTGCTGCGCAAGTACGACCCGATCGTGCGCCGGCACGTCGAGTTCCGCGAGGCACGCTGATGGCCCGCACCGGCCTGGTCGGTCGTCAGGAACGCCGGGTGGAACTCGTGGCCCGGTACGCCCCGCACCGCGCCGCTCTCAAGCGGGCCATCGCACACCCGGGGACCGACCCGGCCGACCGGGAGGACGCGGTACGCCGACTCGCCCGGCTGCCCCGCGACTCCAGCCCGGTCCGGCTGCGCAACCGCGACATGGTCGACGGTCGCCCCCGAGGTGTTCTCGCCCGGTTCGGGCTGTCCCGGGTCCGGTTCCGCGAGATGGCCCTGCGCGGCGAGCTGCCCGGCGTCCGCAAGGCGTCCCGCTGAGACGCGACACCGAGGGACCCGGTGCCGCCACCGACGGGTGAACCCCGATTGTCCCGCCCGGCGTCCGGTGCCGACGTCGGGCGGGCGCGGCTGTCGGAGGGGCGTGTGAAGATCCTCGCCGTGACCGAATGGATCTACAACGAGCGTCCGGCGGGCGTACGGTTCCTGACCGAGCGCATCGGGGAGCCCGGACGCGACGAGATCGAGGCCGAGATCTGGGCCTGGATCGTGCGCGGCGAGACCGACGCCGACGAGTTCGTGGACTTCTTCGACCAGGACGAGCAGCGCCACGGTGCCACCGACGAGGAGTTACGCGCGGCGTACGGGACGGCGCTGGCGGCGCGGCGGGAGCAGCAACGCGGGTGGGGCGAGGTGTGCGGCAACCTCACCCGCGCCTTCGCCGAACTCCACCGGCGCGGAGTGGTGGCCAGGGAGAACTTCAGCTGCTGCGGCACCTGCGCGGCGGGCGAGATCCACGACGAGCGGGACGACTCCCGGCACTGGCACGGTTACCTCTGGTATCACCAGCAGGACACCGAGTCGCTCATCGACAGCGAGGACGGCCAGGTCTGGCTCGGCTACGGCGCCTATCCGCCGGTGGACTTCGACGAGGCCGCCTATGCCGCCCTCTCCGAGGCCGAGCAGCAGGCCGGCTACCAGGCCGACCTGGAACGCCTCCTGGACGACCTCGTCTTCCCGGTGCTGCGCGAGCACGGCCTGCGGGTGGAGTGGAACCGCAAGCAGTCCCAGCGGATCCGCGTCACCGGCGCCCAGTGGTACGCGTCGGTGATCTGAGCGTCGGCACCGGCGGGCCGCCCCCGGCTCGCCGGTGCGACACCCGGTAGGACTGCCGGCTGGCGGGCTGCTGCACCCCGGCGCGACCTCAGGACGACGGCTCGGCCGCTGACACGTCGCCTCCCGTGGCGGTCGCCCGGTCGAGGACGCGGCGCAGGTTGGCGCCGAAGACGTCCGCCCGCTCGGTGGGGGCGAGGTCGTCCAGACCGACGGGCTCCAGCGTCTGCGCGAACGACACGTGGTCGAGGCTGGGCGGGAAGTCCGAGCCCCAGTACAGTCGGCGGCTCCCGAAACGCTCCAGGAGCAGCTCGACGAAGGGGCGGGCCGCCGCGTGCGGCCAGGCGTGCGGCGGCTCGCTGACCGCGTACAGGCCGGAGATCTTCACCCCGACGTGCGGCAGTGGGGCCAGGTCGAGCAGCGGTGTCAGGGTCTCGGCGGCCTGCTGCGGGTTCGGGGGCGTCGCCCGGCTCCCGGGCAACCCGAGATGGCTGAACAACACCGGGCATCCGTCGAGGGCGGCGAGCGCGGTGCCGAGTCGGCGGGTGGCGGCCGGGGTCGCGTTGAGGCTGAGCACCGCACCGGCCGTGATGAGGTCGCCGGCGGAGCCGGCCACCCAGTCGGTGAAGCGGTCGGCCGCCTCGGCGTCCGTCAGGTACACGGCCAGCCCGACGAACCCGGCTGCCCACCAGCGGGCCAACTGCCCGTCCGCCGGTCCACCTGGTGGAACGTAGGCGACCGGGGCAATCCAGGGGTGCCGGGCGGCGAGACCGGCCAGGTAGTCGTTGTTCCCGGCGAAGCGCGACTCGCCCTCGTATCCGACCACGAGGGCCCGATCGATGCCGTGCACACGACGGATGTCCTGATATGCGGCGATCTCCTGGCCGCCGGCAGGGGAGCGCCCGTACCGGCCCGGGTAGCCGTCGGCGAACAGGTGCAGATGGGCGTCAGCGCGGTCCATGGTCACGGACGATAACCCAAATTCTGGCGGGTTATTGACGCGGACACCCCCCTGACTTAGGTTCTTGTCTCAATTAGGTCCGGATTGCAGGTCGCGAGCGAGGGGTGGGCCGGGTGGCGCGGGGACACGACGGGGTTGATGAGCTGGTACGGCTGAGGCGTCAGCTCCATCGCCACCCCGAGCTGCGGTTTACTGAACACCGTACGGCCGGGACATTGGCCGAGAAGCTTCAGCCGTTTGGGCGGCTGCGGACCGGAATCGCCGGTACCGGATTGCTCCTCGAACTCGAAGGGTCCCTCCCGGGGCCGTCGGTCCTTCTTCGGGCCGATATGGATGCCTATCCCGTGCAGGACGCCAAGACCGCCCCCTACGCGTCGACGAACGCCGGGGTCTGTCACGCCTGCGGACACGACGTGCACATGACCGTCGCCTACGGCACCGCCGCCCGGCTCGCCGCCGCACCGCCGGCCCGGGGCTCGGTCACCGTGCTGTTCCAACCGGCCGAGGAGATCCCGTTCGGCGAGACCTCCGGAGCCGCCGCGGTCCTCGTCGACGAGGCGCTGTGCGGCCGACGCTTCGACGCCGTACTCGGCCTGCACTGCTGGCCCGACCTGCCGGTCGGCGCGCTCGGTGTGGACCGCACCACCGCCATGGCGGCCAAGGACGCGTTCCGCGTCGAGGTCCTCGGCCGGGCCGCGCACGCCGCCACCCCGGCGCTGGGCCGCGACGCCATCCTCGGGCTCAGCGGCATGGTGAACATGCTGCACGCCGCGGTGGCCCGGTCACGCAACGCCGACGAACTCGTGGCCTTCAACATCGGCACCATCTCCGGCGGGGCCAGCCAGAGCCAGGTCGCCGGGTACGCGGAGGCCACCGGCACGCTGCGCACCCTCGACGAGGGCACCCGCGAGCGGCTCAAGACGGTCATCGAGCGGGTCGCCCGCCAGCAGGCCGCCGCGCTCGACCTCGGCGTTCGCTTCACCTGGGCCAACGAGATGCCGCCGGTCCGCAACGCGGCCGAACTCGTCGCGCTCGCCCACGCCGAGCTGCCCGGCCTCATGCAGGTGACGGACCTCGCGGTGCCGCCGCTGACCACCGACGACTTCGCGCTGCTCGGCGCACTTGGCCCCAGCCTGTACGTCAAGCTCGGCGTCACCGGCGAGCGTGGTGGCGCGCCCCTGCACTCCGGCTCGTTCGACGTCGACGAGCGGTGCCTAGAGGTCGGTGTGACCGCCTTCGAACGGCTCACCCGGGCGGTGTTGGACGGACGGCTCACCGTCGATCCGACCGGCAGCGCTACCGCCGCCGGTGCCGCTGTGGCCGTACCGGCACCCGCCGGGCCGGACGCGACCGTCGCGGCGGTGACGGCGTGAACCGCGTGGCGGGGCGCGCTGCCCCGGTACCCGTCGAGGGCACCCGCTCCGGCGGAGGCGCGGCATGAGCGCCGTGCCGGAGGTCGCCGTCGTCGGCGCGGGAGCGTTCGGGCTGCGGCACGTCGCCGCGTACCGGTCGCTCGGCGTACCCGTGACCGCGCTGGTCGACCCGGACCCCGCCGTGCGCGACCGGGCCGCCGCCGCGCACGGCGTCGCCCGCACCTTCGGCACCGTCGAGGAACTGCTCACCGCCGGCGCCCCGCAGGCCGCCTCGGTCTGCGTACCCGGACCCGCCCACCGCGCGGTCGCGGTCGCGCTGCTCGCCGGCGGGGTGCCGGTCCTGGTCGAGAAGCCCCTCGCGGCGACGGTCGCCGACGCCGCCGCGATCGTCGCGGCGGCCCGCACCCACCGGGTCCTCTGCCAGCCCGGACACATCCTGCGCCACAGCGCCCCGCACCGGGCGCTGTACGACGCGGTCCGCGCCGGCCGGCTCGGCCAGGTGCTGGCCGTCTCCTCCCGTCGGGACCGGCCGCGCGCACTCAGCCGGCTCTTCCCCGACGAGCACCCGGCCCTGCTCACCGCCGTGCACGACGTCGACCTGGCCATCTGGTACGCCCAGTCGCCCGTGGTCGAGGTCCGCGCGACCGCCCGGACCCGACCGGGACCGGCCTCGCCGGTCCTGGTGTGGGCGGAGCTTCGGCACGCCAACGACGTCGTGTCGTCGATCCGCAACAGCTATCTCCTACCTGACACCACGCCCAACCACACCTCGGACCTGGTCGAGGTGTACGGCACCGACGGGGTCGCCCACGTCGACCTCGGCCACCCCACGCTGCTCGTCCAGGCCGAGCGGACCGAGGCGCCGGACTGGCTGCTCTCGCCGGCCGACGGCGGCGGCGCGCTCGCCGCCGAACTACGCCACTTCGTCGGTCAGGTGACCGGCACCGAGTCGTCGGCGGTCGTCCCGCTCGCCGACGGACTGCACGTGGTGCAGGTCGCCACGGCCATGGCCGACAGCGCCGCCGCCGGTGGCGAACCCCGTCGGATCTCCTCCCTCGAACCCCTCTCCTGACAGGAGCTTGCGCCGATGTTTCGACGTAGATTGACCGGCGTTCTCGCCGCCGGTGTGGCCACCGCCGCGATGCTGGCCGGATGCGGGGGCGGTGGCGACGCCGCCGACGGCCCGGTCACCCTGAAGGTGCTCACCTGGGAGCCGGGCGGCTCCGAGTACTGGCAGCAGGTGAAGACCACCTTCGAGGCCAGCCACCAGAACATCAAGCTGGACCTGCAGTCGGTCCCGTTCGACAAGTACCCGGAGGTGCAGGGGCCGTACATCACCTCGCAGTCCGGGCCGGACGTGATGGCGAACAACGCCGGACTGGAGCTGTTCGACCGGCGGGGCGCGTACGTGCCACTGGGTGACCGGGCCGCCGAGATCAACAAGGACCTGGTCACCTACAGCGGCGCCTGCGAGGGCTTCGACACCAGCAAGGCCTGCTTCGGCGTGCCCTTCTCCTACCAGGGCAACGTCCTCTACTTCAACAAGGACGTGCTGCGCGGTGCCGGGCTGGACCCGGAGAACCCGCCGGCCACCTGGGACGAGTTCGGCGCCGCCTGCGAGGCGATCAAGAACTCCGGCAAGACCTGCCTGGCGCTGGGGCTGTCCGGCACCTTCCCGGCGTACTGGGACTTCCCGGAGATCGCCCGCAACTACCTGACCGAGGACGACATCCGCGGCCTGCTCGCCGGCACGCTGTCCTGGAAGGACCCGAAGCTGGTCCAGGTCCTGGAGAAGCTCGCCGAGATCACCACCAAGGGCTGGACGAACAAGAACGCACCGTCGATCACGATGCTGCCCGACGGCGCGGACATCTTCCAGCGCGGTGACGCCGCCTTCGCCGGCACCATCATCTCCGACGCGGTGAACTGGGAGGCGTTCGGCAAGGCCCTCGGCGACGACAAGCTCGGCGTCACCCGGTGGCCGGTGATCAACCAGTCCGCGCCGCTGGCCGGGAAGTTCTCCGGCATCGAGGGCGCCGTCTACGGCGTGACGCAGTGGAGCGAGAAGAAGGAAGCCGGCCTGGAGTTCATCACCTGGCTGGCCGGCAAGGAGAACGGCGAGCTCTGGGTGAAGCACGCCAAGGGTCAGCCGCTCAACAAGAACGTCGACCCCGCGTTGCTGCCCTCGTCGCCGGCCTTCAAGAAGATCCAGGAGTTCGTGGCCGAGCCGACCCTGCACGCCGGTGTCATGCTCTCCGGCCCGGAGGCCGACGCACTGGCCCGAGGCTGGCAGCAGATCACCCTCGGTCAGCTCACCGTCGACAAGTGGGCCGACCAGATGCAGCAGGCGCTGGAGCGCAGCCCGACGAAGAAGCAGGGCAACTAGTCGCACCGGGTGGGGTGGCCGGGCGCCACCCCACCCGCCAGCCTCCGGGGAGGACAGCCCGATGAGCATCTCCACCGCGTCGGCCGCCGATTCGGCCGTCGCGACGAACCCACCCCCGCCGGTACGCCACAACCGGCGACCCCGGCACGCCCGGGAATGGTGGCTCGGCGCCCTTCTGGTCCTGCCGGGAATGGCCCTGGCGGTCACCTTCAAACTGGTGCCGCTGATCCGGGGCGTCATCACCAGCTTCGAATCCTCCAGCGGGTTCGGCGACAGCTCCTTCGCCGGCTGGGACAACTACACCCGGATGTTCGACGACCCGGTGGTGCTGGCCAGCTTCCGCAACGCCCTGCTGGTGGTGGCCACCCTGCCGGTCTGGATCGTGCTGCCGCTCGTGCTGGCGGTGCTGATCCACCAGCGGGCACCGGGCTGGAAGTTCTTCCGGGCCGTCTACTTCGTCCCGTACACCATCGCGCCCATCGTGGTCGGCATCATGTTCCGGCAGATCCTCAGCCCGGACGGACCGATCAACGCCCTGCTGCGCGCCGTCGGGCTGGAGCCGCTGGCCATCGAGTGGCTCAACGGGCAGAACAGCGCGCTCTTCTCCCTCGTCGCGGTGGCCCTGTGGAGCTTCTTCGGCCTCGGCGTGATGACCTACCTGGCCGGGCTCGCCACCATCCCCGAGGAGGTGCTGGAGGCCGCGTACCTCGACGGGGCCAACTTCTGGCGGCGCCTCTACTCCGTCGTGGTGCCGATGCTGCGCCCCACCGTGGCGTACTGGAGCGTGCTCTGCGCCTCCGGCGTGCTGATCTGGCTGTTCCCGCTGATCTACGCGTTGACCCAGGGCGGCCCCGGCAACGCCACCATGCTCCCCGAGTACCTGGTCTTCCTCACCACCTTCCAGTTCCTCGACCGGGGGTACGGCTCGGCCATCGGCATCGCCCTGTTCGTCTTCGTCGCCGTGTTGTCGATCTTCAGCGTGCGGCACATGTTCAAAGAGGGGACCCGGAAGCCGCGATGAACCGGCGACACTCCGCCCAGATCGGGCGCTACCTGTTGGTCTTTGCGTTGGTGGTGGTCGCGGTGGCGGCGCTCTACCCGCTGCTGTTCACCGTGGTCAGCTCGCTCAAGACGCAGACCGGGTTCGCCCGGGACCCGCTCGGACTGCCGGCCGGGATCACCTTCGAGAACTACGTCGAGGCGTTCAAGCGGATGAACATGCCCCGACTGCTGTTCAACTCCATCATCACCACGGTCGGCGGACTGGTGCTGTCGGTGCTGGCCGCCATGCTGATCGCGTACACGGTGACCAAGCTGCGTTTCCGGGGCGGCAAGCTGGTCTTCCTGTTCATCATCATCACCCTGACCATCCCCAGTCAGGCGATCATCTACCCGCTCTACCAGACCGTGCTGGACCTGGGCATGTCCGGGGAGTACCAGGGCCTGATCCTGGCGTACGCGGCCTTCGGTCTGCCGCTGGGCACGTACCAGCTCGCCGGCTACTTCCAGCAGGTGCCCGACGAGCTGATCGAGGCCGCCCGCGTCGACGGCGCCGGACACTTCACCATCCTGTTCCGGCTGCTCGCCCCGATCGCCACCCCCGCACTGGCGGCGCTGGCCATCTTCAACTTCGTCTGGATGTGGAACGACCTGTTGCTGCCGCTGGTCATCATGGGCGGCTCGGACTCCAAGACGCTGATGGTCGGCGTCTCCCTGCTCAGCGGCCAGTACGACGTGTCGGTGCCGCTGGTCAGCGCCGGCCTGATCGTGGCCCTGCTCCCGGTGCTCATCATCTACCTGGTGTTCCAGCGCCAACTCGTCTCCGGTGCGCTCGCCGGCTCCGGCAAGTGAGCACACCGGCCGACCGGCCCGACCCGGATACTCCTCACTGTCCGGGCGCGGGTCACCCCGGTCCCGCCCCCGATCCCGGCACCGGATCGGGGGCGGGACCGGCCCGTGGGCCGGGAGTGCAGGTGTGCCACCTGTACCGCCTGCGTCCCGGGGCGGAGGCCGAGTACGAGCGCCGGCACGTCGAGCTGTGGCCGGAGATGGCCGCCCTGCTCGACGAGGCGGGCGTGTACGACTACCACATCTACCGGCACGGTCTGCTGCTGATCTGTGTGCTGCGGACCCGGTGGGGCTTCGCGCACGCCGGCCGGGTCACCGGCGCCTCCGAGGTGCAGGCGCGCTGGACGGCGTCGTTGTCGCACCTGTTCGCCGAGATCGCCGACGCCGACGGCGAGCCGCTGTGGGCGTATCCCGTCTTCCACCATCCCGGCCGTCGGATGTAAGGAGGGGTCCCCTGCTAACGCCTCGTGTATAGCAGGGGACCCCTCCTTACATGCGTCTAGACGGCGTATGCGATGGAGCCGTCGGCGCGGTGGGGGATGCGGGTGAGCGGACGGCCGGTCAGGTCCAGCGGGGTCTCGTCGGTGAGGTCCAGGGTGACGCCGAGGCCGGGCTCCTCGGGGATGGGCAGGAAGCCGCCCTCGCGGCGCACGCAGGCCCGCGCCGGACCGTCGGCGAGGGTGTCGTCGAGCGGGGAGTACTCCTGGGTCACGAAGTTCGGGATCGCCGTGTCCAGGTGCACCGAGGCCATGGTGAGCAGCGGTCCGAGGCAGTTGTGGCTGACCACCGCCGCGTGGTACGACTCGGCCAGCGCGGCGATCTTACGGGCGTGGCTGATGCCGCCGGCCAGGCCGAGGTCGGGCCGGACGTACTGGGCCCCGCCCTGCGCCAGCAGCTCCTTGAACTCCCAGATGGTGTGCAGCCGCTCGCCGTTGGCCATCGGCACCCCGAGCGCGCGGCGGCTCAGCTCAGCCTGGCTGCTGACGCTGTCGATCTGGATCGCGTCCTCGACCATCAGCGGGTGCAGCCGGCCGACCGCCGGGACGACCGCCTCGGCCTGCAACGGGGTGAGCTTGCGGTGCAGCTCGATGAGCAGGTCGACGTCGGATCCGACCGCGTCGCGGACGGCGGCGGTGGTGGCCTCGGTGTCGGTGACCAGTCGGGCCAGCGACAGGTCACCGTAGTCCGCCGGCAGCGGGTCGAACTTCACCGCGGTGAACCCGTCGGCGACCGCCGCCGCGGCCTGGGCGGCGAGGTCCTGCGCGCCGGTGCCGGGCAGCAGCAGGTGCAGGCGGATCCGGTCGCGGACCCGACCGCCGAGCAACTGCCAGACGGGTACGCCGAGACGCTTGCCGAGCAGGTCCCAGAGCGCAAGGTCGATCGCGGAGACGGCGGCGGTGAGCACCGATCCCCGGAACGGTCCCATCCGGTACAGGTGGTGCCAGTGGTACTCGATCCGGCTCGGGTCGGCGCCGAGCAGGTGCGGACGGAACGCCTCCACGACCGCGTGGACCGCTCCCGGATACCCCCAGCAGGCGGACTGTCCGACGCCGACCAGTCCGGTCGAGGTGTGCACCGCGACGAAGTGCGCGTCGCCCCGCACCACCGACTCGACGGCGGTGATCTCCATGCTGCCCCCAAATTAGAGCCCTATAACGGCCACAAACTTGCTCATGCACTCTTCCATAGCATGATGTCCCTGGTCTAGGCTCCAATCCGAACGAGCCGGAATAGGGCTCTAATTCATCTATGGGGGTGTGATGGGTCTGCCGGACGACTACCGGGCGATGGCCCGGATCCGCCGGTTCGAGGAGCGGCTGGCCGCCCTCAAGGACGACGGCGAGATCCCGGGCTCGATCCACCTGTGCAACGGTCAGGAGGCGATCCCGGTCGGTGCCGCCCGCGCGCTGCGCGACGGTGACCACGTGACCGCGACCTACCGGGGGCACGGCTGGGCGCTGGCCCGGGGCGTGGACATGACCGGGCTGTTCGCCGAGATGATGGGTCGTGACTCGGCGGTCAACGGCGGCCGGGCCGCCTCGCCGTACCTCTCCGACCCCGGACGCTGGTTCATGGGGGAGAACTCCATCGTCGGCGCCGGCGTACCGATCGCCACCGGTGCCGCGCTCACCGCGCAACGCACCGGCAGCGGCGCGGTCTCGGTGGTCAGCATCGGTGACGGCGCGATGAACCAGGGCAACGTGCACGAGGCGATCAACCTCGCCGCCGTGCTCGACCTGCCGCTGGTCCTGGTGGTGGAGAACAACGTCTACTCGGAGATGTCCCGCATCGAGGACATGGTCCGCATCCGACAGCTCGCCGAGCGCGCCGCCGGGTACGGGATCCCCGGCCGGGTCGTCGACGGCAACGACCCGGACGCGGTCGCCGAGGCCGTCGCCGAGGCGGTCACCCGCGCCCGCGAGGGCTCCGGCCCGTCCATCGTGGAGGCCATGACCGAGCGCCTGGTCGGCCACTACAGCGGCGACGTGCAGCATTACCGGCCGGCCGGGGAGATCGCCGCCGCCCGCGAACGCGAGCCGCTGGCCCGCATCCGGGCCGCCGCCGACGCCGCGCTGACCGCCCGGCTCGACGCCGTCGACGCGGAGGTGGAGGCCGAGGTGGAGGCCGCCGTCGTGGCCGCCCGCGAGGTGCCGTTCCCCGACCCGGCGACCATCAAGGAGTACGTCTATGTCTGAGTCGCTGCGGTACATCCAGGCCGTCAACGCGGCCCTGGCCTGGTCGCTGGAGAGCCGATCCGACACCGTCTACTTCGGTGAGGACGTCGCCCTGCCCGGCGGCCCGTTCGGTGCCACCAAGGGACTGCACAAGCGGTTCGGCAGCGACCGGATCTTCGACACCCCGATCTCCGAGACCGGCTTCCTGGGCATGGCGCTCGGCGCGGCCATGACCGGTCTACGACCGATCGCCGAGATCATGTACGCCGACTTCTCCTTCGTGGCGATGGACCAGATCGTCAACCAGATCGCCACCATCCGCTACTCCAGCGCCGGCCGGTGGAAGGCCCCATTGGTGATCCGGATGCAGCAGGGGTACTCGCCGGGCGCCTGTGCCCAGCACTCGCACTCGGTGGAGGCGTACTTCGCGCACACCCCCGGCCTGCGGGTGGCGCTGCCGTCCACCCCGGACGACGCGTACCAGATGCTGCGTACCGCAGTCGTCAGCGACGACCCGGTGGTGGTCGCGGAGGCCCGGATGCTCTACCCGACCCGGGGCCCGGTACGCACCGACGCACCGGTCGAGCCGATCGGTGGCGCCCGCGTGGTCCGCGACGGCCGGGACGCGACCGTGGTGGCCTGGTCCCGGATGGTCCCGGCAGCCCTGGCCGCCGCCGACCAGCTCGCCGCGGAGGGGATCGAGACCGAGGTGATCGACCTGCGGTGGCTCAACCCGCTGGACTTCGACACCGTCGGCGCGTCGGTCGCGCGCACCGGCCGCCTGGTCGTCGCCCACGAGGCGAACCTGACCGGCGGATTCGGTGCGGAGATCGCCGCCCGGGCCGCGTCCGAGTGCTTCGCCGACCTGCGGGCCCCGGTGGCCCGGGTGGCCGCCCCGGACGTGCCGATGCCGGCCGCCCCGGCATTGCAGAAGGCCGTGGTGCCCGAGGCGGAACACGTCGCCGAGGCGGTCCGCGGAACGGTCCGCCGGTGACCGGCGTCGCCCCGACGGCCGGCCTGCTCACCGGCCGCCGGGTGGTCGTCGTCGGCGGTGCCTCCGGCATCGGGCTCGCCACGGTCCGGGCCGCCGCCACGGCGGGCGCGGCCGTCGCGGTGCTCGACGCCGACGCCGACGGTGCCGCCGGTGCCGCCGCGCAGGCCCGCGCCGTCGGGGCGACGGCCGTGGCCCACGCCGTGGACGTGACCCGGGAGACGCAGGTCGCCTCGGTGCTCGACGCGGTCGCCGCCGACCTCGGCGGCATCGACGCGGTGCTGCACGTCGCCGGGATCATGCGCGGGCAGGGCACCGACGTCACCGACCTGCCGCTGGAGCTGTGGCAGCGGGTGATCGAGGTCAACCTGACCGGACCGTTCCTGGTCGCCAAGCACGCCGTACGGCACCTGACCGACGGTCACGGGGTGCTCGTCCTGGTCGGCTCCAAGGCCGGCGTGCTGACCGGATCCGGGTCGGTACCCTACGGCGCGAGCAAGGGAGGACTGCACGGCCTGGCACTGACGCTGGCCCGGCACCTCGGTCCACGCGGGATCCGGGTGCACACCCTCTGTCCCGGTGACATCGACACACCGCTGATGCGGCGGTCGCTGGACGAGGCACGGACCAACGGCACCGACGGTGCCCAGGTCGCCCGGATCGAGGCGGCGCTGGGTCGTCCCGAGGACGTGGCGTCGGTGCTGACGCTGTTGGCGGCACCGGCCAGCGCCGGCATCGCCGGCACCGTCTACACCGGCTGAGCAGCCCGACCGACGGCGAGGGTGACGACGTGGAGGCGGCAGCGTGATCGGGATCATCGGCCCGGAGGACTCGATCCGGCTCGTGCAGGAGGTGGCGGCCGGGGAGGGCCGTGCGGAGGAGGTGACCACCCGCGCGTACACCGACCCTGAGCAGGCCCCTGACCTCGCCCGTGAGCTGGACGACCTGTGCCAGGTGCTGCTGTTCACCGGGCGCATCCCGTACGCCTTCGCCGCGGCGGCCGGTGGGCTGCGTGCCGAGATCGACTACATCCGGCACGCAGGGATCGACCTGTACCGCACCCTGTCCCGGATGCTGTTGGCCGGCGGCGGGCAGTTGCCCCGGGTCAGTGTGGACACCATCGAGGCGGAGACCGTCCGGGAGACGTACCACGACATCGAACTGAGCCCGCCCACCGACATCCTGCCGATCGCCGACTCGTCCGGCCTGCTCTTCTCCGGTCTGGCCGAGATCACCGCCTACCACCGCGAGCGGTACGAGTCCGGCGCCGTCGAGGCGTGCCTGACCTGCCTCGGCGCGGTGCACCGGGAACTGCGCGAGCGCGGGGTGCCGGTCTGGCGTGTCGAGCACACCCGTGCCTCGGTCCGCGACGCGCTGCGCCGAGCCTGGCTCGCCGCCGAGGTACGCCAGTCCCGGGCCACCCAGATCGCGGTGATGATGATCGAGGTGGCCGAGTCGGCGAACCGTCCGCAGGACCCCTACCAGGCGGAACGGCAGCGCCTGCGGCTGCGCGAGGCACTGCTGGAACACGCCGAGCGGATGCGCGGGCGACTCAACACCATCGACGACCGGACGCTGGTCATCACCACCAGCCGGGGCACCGTGGAGAGCGCCATCGCCCGGCACCGGGCCGGGCACGCCTCGCTGCTCAGCCTGCGCGGAGTCGACGGCGACCACACCGTCGGCTTCGGCGCCGGCACCACCATCGCCGCCGCCGAGGCCAACGCCCGACAGGCTCTCGCCCTGGGCCGGGGCGGCGAGACGCACGTGGTCTTCCCGGACGGGGAGATCTACTCCACCCGGGAGAGCGCGGTCAAGCAGCGGCTGCGCGAGACCACCCCCGGGGTGCTGCGGGTATCCGAGCAACTGCGCCTCGGGCCGCTGTCCACCCGGCGTCTGCTGGAGGCGCTGCACCAGATGGACCCCCACCAGGTGACCGCGCGGGGTCTGGCCGACGCGTACGGGGTGGAGACCCGCTCGGCCCGCCGGCTGCTCAAGGCGCTGCGCGCGGCCGGGTTCGCCGAGGAGGTCGGCGTGCACGTCAGCACCGGCGCGGGTCGGCCGCAGAGTGTCTACCGGGTGGCCCTGCAACGCCTCGTCGGGGCGATCGGGGCGGACACGTGATCTTCGAACCGACCTTCCTGGTCACCGCCACCTTCGCCGCCGACGCGGTCCACCGACGCGAGCCGCACCGCACGGCCCACCTGGCCCACGTACGCGGACTGCTCGCCGACGGCACCGCCCTGCTCGCCGGGGCCCGCGCCGATCTGAGCGCCTCCGTCCTCGTGCTGCGGGCACCCGACGCGGCGGCCGCCCGCGCCCTCGTCGCACACGATCCGTACTGGCGACACCGGGTGTGGACGGCTCTCGACGTCGTCGACTACCTGGCCGCCACTCCGCAGTCCCTCGGGAGGTCATGATGTCGTACCGCCAGATTTCCGGCGTCCGGGTGCACGGCACCGAGCACGCGCCGTTCGCGGCCACCCTGCTGGTCGAGACGCTGGGGGAGGGGCCGGAGCCGGTCCGGTTCGTCCCCGACCCGACGCTGCCCGAGGGCGGCTTCCGGGTCGAGGTGCCGGCCACCGGGGAGATCCGCGTCGTCGGCGATCCCTTCGCCGGCCTGGTCTACGCCGTCCGGGACCTGCTGGCCCGGGCCACCCCGGCCGGCCTGCCGGTCGGGTCACACCAGAGCGCACCCGGGCTGCCGCTGCGGACACTGTGGACCTGGGACCACTCCACCAACTGGGACCTGCGCCAGCTCGGCCAGCAGGAGATCGGCGCGCTGAACCCGTATGCCAAGGGCGCCGACGCCTTCGGGGCCGACTACCGGCGACTGGTGGACTTCTGCAGCGCCGAACGCATCGGCGGGATCGTGGTCTACGGGCTGCTGCGGGACGCCCACGGTGGCGTCGAGGCGGCCCGGGACCTGTGCGAGTACGCCAACGCCCGGGGCGTACGCATCATCGCCGGGGTGGGCATCAACGCCTACGGCGGCATCTACTTCGACGGACGGCACCGCTACAACCTCGCGACCTGGCTGCGGCAGCGCCCCGATCTGGCGGCCGAACTGCCGAAGAAGGTCGGCTTCGACATCGACGAGTTCGGCGACCTGCACTTCCCGGCCAGCGAGTACATGATGGCCGCCTGCCCGTCGCAGCCGGAGAACCTGGCGTGGCACCGGGACGCCATCGACTGGCTGCTGGACACCCTGCCGGTCGGCGGGATCAACTTCGAGACCGGCGACTACGGTAGCTGCGCCTGCGCGCGGTGTGTCGACCGCACCGGTGGCGAGCGCACCTCCTGGTCGTACGAGGCGATGCGGTCGGTGTACCCGACCCTGCTGGACACCGCCCGCCGACCCGGCCCGGCCGGGGTGCCGCTGCGCCACCTGGTCGAGGTCTACTGGGACAACATCTTCGACCTCGACGCGCAGGGGCCGCTGGCCGACCTGCCCGACGACGTGGCGTACCAGTACTGCGTCAACCGGGGCTTCTGGTACGACAACCGGGACCGGTTGACCGCCGAGCACGTGGCGGCACTGCCGCACCGCACCAACGTGCTGCGCACGCACGCGGGGTCGCAGTGGAACCGGCAGCGGCACTCGTGGGTGCCGGAGATGTACACGGACATGGCCACCCGGACCGCCGCCGCCGGCATGCGCGGGTTGACCATCTTCGCCGAGGCGTCCGCGTACCACCCGACCAACGAGATCAGCTACCTGGCGTACGCCAGGTTCTCCTGGAATCCGGGGCTGACCTGGGCCGACTTCTGGCGTGACGAGGTCGCACCCCGGTTCGGCGGGTCGAGCGAGGCGGAGGCGTTCCGCGACGGCGCGGCGCTGCTCGACGACCCGGCAGCCGGGGCGGAGGCGTTGCGCAAGGTGGGTGGCGACGCCCTGTCGATGGTCGCCGCCACCAGCGGAGAGGTGCAGCGTCGCTGGTTGTGGCTGGCCGAGCGGACCGTCCGGCACGCTCACTCGGTCGGCTGAGCCGGACGGCGCGTGGCGGCTTGACAGGCAAGTAGGCACTTGCCTATAACTGTGTCGGTGGACGCGGAACCGGATCTGTTCAAGGCCCTCGGTGACGCGACGCGGCGCATCATCCTGGACGAGCTGGTCGACCGGGACGGCCAGACCCTGTTCGAGATCTGCGGCCGGTTGGCAATGAAGCACGGCCTGACCTCGTCGCGTCAGGCCATCTCGCAGCACCTGGCGGTGCTCGAACAGGCCGGGTTGGTGCACGTCCGGCGACAGGGCCGGTACAAGTTCCACCACATCGACACCGGCCCGCTGCGCGCGATCGCCGAGCGGTGGCCCACCGACTGAGAGGAAGCAACCGTGCTTCGCATCAACATCACCAGCGTGGTGGTCGACGACCAGGCGAAGGCGCTCGCCTTCTACACCGAGAAGCTGGGCTTCGTGAAGAAGACCGACGTGCCGGCCGGTGAGGCGCGCTGGCTCACCGTGGTGTCCGCGGCCGACCCGGACGGCGTGGAACTGCTGCTGGAGCCGGAGGGCCACCCGGCGGCCCGACCCTTCAAGGAGGCGCTGGTCGCCGACGGTATCCCGTACACCCAGTTCGCCGTCGAGGACGTCCACGCCGAGGTCGAACGCCTCAAGGGGCTGGGTGTGCGGTTCGTCCAGGACGCGACCGACCTGGGCCCGGTGGTCACCGCCGTGCTCGACGACACCTGCGGCAACCTGATCCAGATCGCCGCGATGAAGTAGCGGGTACGCGGCGGCTCCGGCCCGGGACAGGTCCCGAGCCGGAGCCGATGCCGCAGTGGGCGGTGTTACCGGATCAGCCGAAGTTCACGTCGCTGCACCACATGTACGCCTGGTCGAGGTGGGAAGCCTGCCAGATGACGAACACGATGTGGTGTCCGGTGTATCCGGACGTCGAGACGTTGAAGGTGATGTTCTGAGCCGGGGCGTAGCGCCCGGTCTGCGTGATGAAGTCCAGGTTCCCCCAGCCGAGGGTCTGGGTGGCGGGGTTGAACCCGTTCTTGCTGACGTACACCCGGAAGTAGTCGGCGCCGTGGCTCGCCTGGTCGTGCAGCTGGACCGTGAAGTTGTTGCTGATGTTGGTCCGCTTCCACGCCCCGGGCTGGTTCAGGCTGTTGTTCCGGGACAGGCCGTTGCTGCACAGCTGCCCGTCGGGAGTGCGGGCCTGGAAGTTGCCGCCCAGCCCGTCCCGCAGCGCGCTCATCCAGTTCCACATGGTGTCCGGGTTGGACTGGAACGCCTGCCAGCACATGGGGTCCTGCTGCTGCATGGCCGGGTTCGTGTGGTTGCTGCCCCAGGTCTGCCAGCACTGGTACGCCCGCGACGCCGGGTTGATGATGGTGCCGTGGGCCTGTGCGGTCCCGACCCAGGGGATCATCCCGGCCACCAGGGCGAGCAGCAGTACGAGCGCCCGAAGGGGCTGGCGGGCAGCGGGCCGGACTCGCGGGCCGGATTGGTCGGGCTTGTGTGAACGCACGTTACGTCCTCCGTTCAGCGATCGGATCGATGTGGGAGCGCTTCCAAGGCCCAGCATTACACCGATGTTTCCGATTATCAACGATGGTCGATGAAAGATCGATGTGGGCGGACTGGATGCGGTTGGTCCGAGTCGCCCGCAATCGCAGCTCAGCGGGGCTTTCAGGATGGATGGACCAGGCTCGCCGATCGCCCGAGATTAGATTTCCGGAAGTCGATTCCTGTCCGGTTCGCACTGCTGTGGTCGGGGTGGGTCGCCGCCGTCACCCGGCGTACGCGGCGAGCAGCGACAGCCGCTCGGCGGCGGCACTGCCCGGTGCGGCGGTGTAGGCGATCAGGATCGGCCCGGTGCGTCCCGGCGGCGTGTACGCGTCCCAGTCCAGACGCAACTCCCCGACCTGGGGATGGGCGAAGACCTTGCTGCCGTGGACCGACTCGCGTACGTCGTGACGGGCCCAGAGCCTGCCGAACTCCTCGCTGCGGATGGTCAACGTGCCGACGATCTCCTGCGCGCGCGGGTGCTCCGGATCGACGGCCACCGCCGCGCGCAGGAAGCCCAGATAGTCCAGCACCGTCTCCCGCCACCCGGCGCACCGGTCGCGCGCCTCGGCATGGGTGAACATGTCGATCAGCACGTTGCCCGGGCCGATGCCCGGGTAGAGCGCCGTGGCCATCCTGTTCCAGGCGAGCAGGTCCAGATGACGGCTGACCACCACGGCCGGGGTGTGCAGGCTGTGCAGCAGCCGGTGGATGCTCTCCGGGACGGTCTCCCGGGAACGGCGCCGGGGAGTCGGCGGCCGCTGCGCCCGGCGGGCCAGCGCGTGCAGGTGACGGGTCTCCTCGGCGTTGAGGGCGAGCGCGCGGGCGATGCCGGTCAGCACGTCGTCGGAGGGGCGCACGTCGCGTCCCTGCTCCAGACGTTGGTAGTAGTCGGTACTCACGCCCGCGAGCAGGGCCAACTCCTCGCGGCGCAGGCCGGCGACCCGGCGGCGCGGCCCGGGAGTCAGACCGAGATCCTCCGGCCGCAGCCGGGAGCGGCGGTTGCGCAGGAAGTCCGCCAACTCGCGGGCGTAGGCCGTGGTCACCCCCCGAGTCTGCCGGTCCGGTCCGGCCGCAGGGTAGGTCCGGTGGTCCCAGGTTGGCGAGGTCTCTCCGGCCGACCGCGCCACCTCCTAGCGTCGACGACCATGCCGAACTGGACCGAAGAACAGATTCCCGACCAGCAGGGACGCCGGGCGGTGGTGACCGGGGCGAACTCGGGCGTGGGGCGGGTCACGGCCCTGGAACTGGCCCGCCACGGCGCCTCGGTGCTGCTCGCCGTGCGCGACGTCGCGGCCGGTGAACAGACCGCCCTCGACATCCGACGCCGGGTGCCGGGGGCCGACGTCGAGGTGCGGAGACTGGACCTGGCCTCGCTCGACTCCGTCCGCGCCTTCGCCGCCGCCCTGCCCGGACCGCTCGACCTGCTCGTCAACAACGCCGGGGTGGCGCTGACCGGCGCCCGTCCGGCCCCGACGGCGGACGGATTCGACATGCAGATGGGGACCAACGCACTCGGCCCGTACGCGCTGACCGGCCTCCTGCTCGACCGGTTGACCGCCGGACGGCAGCCTCGGGTGGTCACCGTCTCGTCGATCGTGCACCGGCGGCGCGGCCTGGACCTCGCCGACCTGAACTCCGAGAAGTCCTACCACGGCCCGACGGCGTACTCGAGGTCCAAGCTGGTCGCGACCATCCTCGGCCTGGAGTTGGACCGTCGGCTGCGTGCCTCCGGGTCACCGGTGATCAGCGTGCTCGCCCATCCCGGGATGACCCGGACCAACCTCACCCCCCGCGCGTTGGCCAACCGCTCCGTGCTCCTGCGTGCCGTGGGTCGACTCAGCCCGCTGCTGATCAGCCGAGTCGAGGCGGGTGCCAGACCCCAGCTCCACGCGGCCACCGCGACGGGCGTACGCGGTGGGCAGTTCTTCGGGCCGCGCGGTTTCCAGGAGATCCGTGGGCCGGTCACCGAGGTGCGGGCGAGCGCGACGGCACAGGACCCGGAGAACGGCCGGCGTATGTGGGCGGAGGCCGCCCGGCTGACCGGCGTCCGATATCTGTGAGCCGCTGGCGGACAGAGCGCGGTCGCACTTTCGTCGTACCGCGCCGCGTCGCGGATCCGACGAAGCACTGACGATTCGGCGGTCGATTCCCGAGACGCTGGACCTCCCCATCACGACGGAGGAACTGTCATGCGAAAAGTCGGCCTCGTCATCGCCGCCGTCATCGTGGTCCTGTGCGGTGGCATCGGGTGGACCGTCTACCAGGCGATCGCGCTGGGCAAGGAGGTGCTCGGTGCCGGCGTCACGCGGGAGCAGTTCGACGCGCAGCAGGTGGGGGCGGCGGAAGCGGACGTCCGCACCGCCCTGCCCGAGCCGCTGAGCGGGATGCGCGACAAGGACCTCTACCCCGACGACCCGGGGCGGCAGGGCATCCCGGCCGGCGCCTCGTGCATTTATCACACCGTGGCGCCGTTGGGCGAACCGGGCCCGGAGTTGTGGCGATTCTGCTTCGTCGACGGGACCCTGGCCGAGAAACGGGGCATCACCATTCCCGAATGAGCGGGACACGGAGAGAAAGCCGCCGCCCGGGTGTTCGCCGCCCGGGCGGCTTCTCGTGACGGACGCGGGTCAACGAAAGTGCGAGGCGTGGTTCCGTCGTCCGCCAGACGCCGACCCGGACCGGCTGTCGCGACACTGTGGAGCATGACAGCGATCGTGCACGCGGAGGTACGGGACACCCTCGACAGCGCGGGCTGGGCGGCGTCGGCCAGGATCTACCGGAGGCGGACCGGTGCCGGGCTGCTGGAGGCGTACGAGGCGGTCGACCGGATCGGCCACGACGAGACCCGAGGGCGAGGACCGACCCGATGACCGTGGGCAGTCGCACGTTGCTGTGGGTGACCCGGTGGCGGGAGCGGGCCGGTCTGAACGGGGTGTGGCGGTGGGTCTACGAGATCGCCCTGGTGCTGCTGGTGACCGTGGCGGCGACGATCGCGGCGGCCGTCACCGACTGGTACCCGTCGATGCCGTGGCTGGTCGCGGTGACCACGCCGATCCTGATGGTGCTGCGGTTGACCAGTCCGCTGCCGGCCTACGTCGCCGCGGCTCTGGTCGGTCTGGGCACCGGCGGGCCGAGCGGCCTGCTGCTGGTGGTGCTGAGCGCCTCGCTCGGCTACCGCCTCGCCCGGTGGTGGCAGGTCGCGGCCGGGCTGGTGCTGGCCTGGGTCTGCTTCGTGGGGTCCATCGTATGGACGGACCCGCTGGGCGTGGACCTGGTGGTGATGTACTCGGCGTTGTTCGTGCTGATGGCGGCCTTGCCGGCCGGTGTCGCGCGGCTGGTCCGTCGCCGGCGGGTGCTGCTGGCCGCCCTGCACCACCGCAACGTGCAGTTGCACCGCGAGCAGAGTGAGGTGGCCCGGCGGGCGCAGACGCGGGAGCGGGCCCGCATCGCGCGGGACCTGCACGACTCGCTGGGACACAAGCTCACGCTGATCTCGCTCTACGCAGGGATGCTGCGCACCGCCGACGACGACGGGCGATCCGAGGCCGCCGATCTGGTCCGCCAGACGTCCTCGGCGGCGATGACCGAGTTGCGGCAGATCCTCGGCATCCTGGGGCAGGACGACAGCCAGTCCACGGTGCGCCCACTGACCGGCCTGGACGATCTCGCCACGCAGGCACGTGCCTCCGGTGCCGAGGTGGAGATCGTCCGGGAGGGGGAGTCCCGACCGCTGGCGGCACTGACCGAGCACGCCGCGTACCGGGTGATCCAGGAGGGCCTGACCAACGCGCTGCGCCACGCCCAGGGCGGCGCGATCGTGCTGTCGCTGCGGTACGAGCCGGACGCGCTGGTAGCCGGGGTGACCAACACCGTGGGGCGGCGGGTCGTGCGGGCCACCTCCGGCCAGGGACTGCTCGGGCTGACCGAACGGGTCCGGGTCGCCGGCGGCATGCTCTATCACGGGTCGACCCTGGACGGCGGGTTCCGGCTGGCGGCCACGTTGCCGTACCCGGGTGACGAACGCGCTGCGCCCACCGCCGCGCACCGGCCGCCGCCCGCCGCCGAGCCGGAGGCCGACTTCGCGGTGCTGATGGAGCGCGACCGCCGCCGGTCCCGGCTCGTCCTCGCCGCGACCGCGCTGTCCGTCGCCGGTTGCCTGGTGCTCTGCGTGGCGGGGATCTGGCTGATGACGGCGCTGGTCATCGTCGACCGCGACACCTACGACGCGGTCCGGATCGGACAGTCCGAAGCCGAGGTACGCGATCTGCTACCGGATGCCGACGTGGCGGTGGCCGAGGTCGTCGGTGGTCGGGACGTACCCGGCGCCGTCTGCGTCGACTACCATGCGTCTATCCTGGACCGGCACGACACCGACGCCGACCTCGGCCAGACCCTCTACCGGTTCTGCTTCCGCGACGGGGTGCTCGTCGACAAGCAGATCTTCCAGGAGCAGCCGTCATGACCGCACCCCGGCGGGTCCTGCTGGCCGACGACGACTCGCTGATCCGTACCGCGATCCGGACGATCCTGCACCCGGCCGCCGACATCGACCTGATCGCCGAGGTCGCAGACGGGCGGGCCGCCGTCGAGCAGGCCGTGCGGCAGCGTCCGGACGTGGCGCTGCTGGACATCCAGATGCCGGCTCTCGACGGTCTGGCCGCGCTCCGGGAGATCCGCCGTCTGGTGCCGGCCGTCCAGGTGGTGATGCTGACGACCTTCGGTCAGGACGAGTACGTGGCGCAGGCGCTCTCCGCGGGTGCGGCCGGCTTCCTGCTCAAGGAGTCGGCCGCCGACGAACTCGCGTACGCGATCCGCGCCGCCGCGACCGGCAACGCCTACCTGTCCCCGAAGATCACCCGTCAGGTCCTCGACCGGCTACCCGCCGCGACCGTGCGGCCGGAGGAGGACCTGGTCAAGGTGGGCATGCTCAGCATCCGGGAACGCGAGGTCCTGGTCCTGGTGGCCCAGGGCCTGTCGAACGCCGAGATCGGCCAGCGGCTGTTCGTCTCCGAGGGCACCGTCAAGACGCACGTCTACCGGGTGTTCGCCAAACTCGGCTGCGACAACCGGGTGCAGGCCGCGATGTTGGCACAACGGGCCGGGCTGTTGGAGCCGCAGGCGGACTCGCCACGCTGACCGGAACGCGTGTGCGGCAACCGGGTTGCCGACCGCGTCGACCGGCCCTTCTATCAATCGTTTACATCGCGGTCAAGCGCGTAAATCACTGTGCCGTTGTTTTGTGTGGAAGTCGTCGTACATCGCGCTCGGACGCCGGCCCGGCCCTCCCCTGACAAGGCGAAATGCGGACCGCCAGAATTTCACGGGCTATGTCGGGAAGATGGATATTTGCGTTAACGGCAGAAGAACCCGTTCGGCGGCACCTGTAACATTATTCCGGACAAAGCGGCTATTCCTTGTGGGTGGCGGGCAGAAATATCCCCTCATAAAGCGCGAATCGGATGGTTATGTCAAGCTCCTTGACATCCCTTAAACGCAGCTTGTAACGTGCGTTGCGCTGGCTGATGTTCATGAGTCAAGAGCTCGGTTAACCGCTTTGCCCGACGGGGGTAAGAATTGACGGCGGAAGACAGGAATTCCTCTGCGCCGATGCGCTACGACGAATTGGCCGACTGGCTCCTCGCGGAAATCGGCCGCCTCGTAGGTCGTGATCCCGCCACCATCAGGCAGGACGACAAATTCTCCAGCTACGGGCTGGACTCGCTGCGGGCGACGCATCTCGTGAAGGCTCTGGCCGACCTGCTCGGCCGACCGGTGCCGGTGACGCTGCTGTTCGCCAGACCGACCGTCCGCAGCCTGACGACCGGCCTGCTGGAGGGCGTGCTCGACGGCGCCCTTGTCACCGGAATCGCGGCGCCCGCCGCCGCGCCGACGACCATCAACGACCCGATCGCCGTCGTCGGCCTCTCCTGCCGGCTACCGGCCGGTGACGGACCCGCCCAGTTCTGGCGTGCCCTGCTCGACGGGTCGGACGCGGTGCGTCAGGTGCCGCCGGACCGGTGGAACCCGGAGTCGCCGGTCGGTGGGGGACCGGCCGACCCGGCGACGGCCGTCACCGCGCAGGCTGGGTTCCTCCCCGGCCGCATCGACGGCTTCGATCCACTGTTCTTCGGCATCTCGCCCCGCGAGGCCCAGGAGATGGACCCCCAGCAGCGACTCTTCCTGGAGGTCGCGTGGGAGTCGATGGAGGACGCCGGCCTGGCCGACGGGCGACTCGACGGTAGCCGTACGGGCGTCTTCGTCGGCGCCATCTGGCACGACTTCGCCGACCTGGCCCAGCGTGCCGCGTCCCGGCTGACCTCGCACTCGGCGACCGGACGTGCGCTCAACATGGTGGCCAACCGGCTGTCGTACGCCCTCGGGCTGCGCGGACCCAGCGTCGTGGTCGACAGCGCCTGCTCATCGTCGTTGCTCGCCGTGCACCTGGCCTGCCAGAGCATCTGGGCGGGAGAGTCCACGACGGCCATCGCCGGTGGGGTCAACCTGCTGCTCGACCCCACGTCCATGGTGGCGCTGACCCGCTTCGGCGGGCTGGCGCCCGACGGCCGGTGCAAGGCGTTCTCCGCCGACGCGGACGGCTTCGGCCGAGGGGAGGGCGCCGTCGCGCTGGTGCTCAGGCCCCTGCGCCTGGCGCTGGCCGACGGCGACGACATCTACTGCACGATCCGGGGCTCCGCGACCAACAACGACGGCCGCAGCAACGGCCTCACCGCACCGAACCCCGTCGCGCAGGAGGAGGTGCTGCGCGAGGCGTACCGGCGGGCGGGCGTCGACCCGGGCGAGGTGCACTACGTCGAGACGCACGGCACCGGCACCATGCTCGGCGACCCGATCGAGGCCGGCGCCCTCAGCGCGGTGCTCTGCGCCGACCGGCCACCGCAGCAGAACCTGGTCATCGGCTCGGTCAAGACCAACATCGGGCACCTGGAAGGCGCGGCGGGCGTCGCCGGCCTGCTCAAGGCCGTCCTGGTGCTGCGGCACCGGGCGATCCCGCCGAACCTGCACTTCGACCGGCCCAACCCGCACATCGCCTTCGACGACCTGCGGCTGCGCGTACCCACCGAGGTGGAGCCGTGGCCGGCGCAGCAGCCGCCGCTGGCCGGCGTGAGCGCGTTCGGTTGGGGCGGCACCAACGTGCACCTCGTGCTGGAGGGCTGGACAGAACCCGCCCGGATGACGGTGCCGCCCGTCGAGAGAACCCGACCCGAGGGCACCCGTCCCCGGGTCGCTTTCGTCTGCTCCCCGTACGGTCAGCAGTGGACGGGCATGGGCCGCGACCTCTACCGGACGGAACCGGTCTTCCGTGCCGTGGTGCGGCGGTGCGACCACGAGTTCCACCGGCTGACCGGCATATCCCTGGTCGAGGAGATGTTCCGGGACCGGGGCCGCGAGGACGCCGAGGACGTGGGCGTCATGCAGCCACTGCTGTTCGCCGTCCAGGTCGGCCTGGCCGCCTGGCTGGAGGACCGGGGGATACGGCCGGACGCGGTCGTCGGACACAGTCTCGGCGAGGTGGCCGCCGCGGTCATCGCCGGCATCCTCGACCTCACCGCCGCGGTGCACCTCATCCACCACTACAGCGACCAGCAGCGGCGGGTGGCCGGCACCGGCGGCGGCATGGCACTGGTCGAACTCTCCGCCGCCGAGGTGACCGCCCTGCTCACCGAGCGCGGCCTCGCCGCCGTGGTCGCCGCCGAGAACGGACCCCGCTCCACCGCCCTCACCGGTGACCGGGAGACGCTGCGGACGCTCGTCGCGCAGTGGAAGGCCGACGGGGTGCTCTGCTCGTTGATCCGGGTCGACCTGGCTGCGCACGGGCCGGCGATCGACCTGGTCAGCGACGACCTGCGGACCGCGTTGGCCGGGCTCACCCCGCGCCCCGGACGCCTACCGATGATCTCGACGGTGACCGGCCGCCCGCTCGACTGGCGGCAGGCCGGCGCCGACTACTTCGTCCGGAACCTGCGCCAGCCGGTGCTGCTCGCCGACGCCGTCCGGTTCCTCCTCGACGACGGCCACGACCTGTTCCTGGAGATCAGTGCCGCTCCGGTGCTGCTGCCCGCGCTGCGGCAGAGCGTCGAGAACGTCGACCGGCCCGCGCAGGTGCTGCCCACCCTGCGCCGCGACGACGACCACGGCCTGGCGGAGACGCTGGCCGAGTGCCGCGCCCTCGGCCTCGACGTCCGCCCGCCCGCCCACCACGAGGACACCGCCGAACTGGTCACCCTCTCCGCGCAGCACCCGCAGGCGCTGCGCGACCTGGCCCGGCAGGTCGCCGCCGGGATCGGCACCCCGGCGGAACACCCACCCTCCATGGCCGACCTGGCCGCCGCCGCGCTCCGCCGTTCCGGACAGTCGCACCGGCTCGCGGTGGTCGCCCACCAGGTGCCCGAACTCGCCGAGCACCTGGGCCGGTTCGCCGCCGGTGAACGCGTCGTCGGCCTCGCCGTGAGCGACCGGGCGGTCGACGCGCCGCCGCGTACCGTGTTCGTCTTCCCCGGTCAGGGCTCCCAGTGGGTGGGTATGGGGCAGGGTCTGCTGGGCCGCGCGGAGGCGTTCGACGCCGCGATCCGCGCCTGCGACGCCGCCTGCCGCCCGCACCTCGGCCGGTCGGTCCGCGACCTGCTGCGCCAGCCGCCCGACGCCGCGAGTTTCGGCCCGATCGACGTGGTGCAGCCCCTGCTCTTCTCGGTGCAGGTCGCGCTCGCGGCACAGTGGCGTGCCTGGGGAGTGACCCCCGACGCCGTCGTCGGCCACAGCATGGGCGAGGTCGCCGCCGCACACGTCGCCGGCATCCTCAGCCTGGACGACGCCGCGCAGATCATCTGCCGACGCAGCCGGCTGATGCGCCGGCTCAGCGGCCAGGGCGCGATGCTCGCCGTGGAACTGACCGTCGACGAGGCCCGGGAGGCGATCAGCGGACACGAGGCGGTGGTGTCCATCGGGGTGAACAACAGCCCCCGCTCCACCGTGCTCTCCGGTGACGTGGCGGCCCTCACCGGCATCGCCGAGACGCTGGAACGCGCCGCCGTGTTCTGCCGGTGGGTCAACGTCGACGTCGCCTCGCACAGCCCGCAGATGGACGTGCTCCGCGACGACCTGCTGGCCGCGCTCGACGGGCTCACCCACCATGCCGCCCGCCTCCCGCTGTACTCCACGGTCACCGGCACGGTCGTGCACGGCACCGACCTCTTGCCCGACTACTGGGTCGACAACCTGCGCGAACCGGTGCTCTTCGGCGACCAGATCGCCCGACTGCTGGCCGACGGTGCCGGCGTGTTCGTGGAGGCCAGCCCACACCCCATCCTGCTGCCGGCGGTCGAACAGGTGGCCGCCGCCTCCGACGGCACCGTCACCGTCCTGGCCAGCATGCGTCGGCACGAACCGGAACGGGACACCCTGCTGTCCACCCTCGGCGCCCTGCACGTGGCCGGTGTTTCGGTCGCGCTCGACCGGGCACTCACCCCCGGCGACGCTCGGGTCACGCTGCCGCCCTACCCCTGGCAGCGGGAGCGGTACTGGCCGGAGGGCATGGCCGGCTTCGACGGCGGCGACACGCCCCCGCCCGTCGCCGCGCCGACCGGAGCCGCCACGGCCGTGCTCGCCGACCGCCTGGACTCACCGATCGTCCCCGGGCACCACTACTGGCAGATGCGGTACGACGCCGACACCGCCGCCATCGGGGACCACCGGATCGGCGGCCAGGTCGTCGTCCCCGGCGCGCTCTATGTGGACGTCGCCCTGCGCGCCGCCGCCGAGACCCTGCCCTGCGCCCCGTCGGTCCTGTCCGACCTGGTGTTCAGCCAGGCGCTGGCCATCCCTGACCGGGGCAGCCGCCGGGTGCAGGTCACCCTCGACGCCACCACCCGTCCGGCACAGCTCCAGGTCTTCGGCGTCAGCGACGACGGACCGACGCCGGTGATGCGTGTCCTGCTCACCGCCGCCACCGGGGACCCACCACCACCGGTGGACCCGGCCGCCGTGGCCGCCCGTACGCCCACCCTGGTCGAGGGGGCCGCCTTCTATGCCGACCTCGCCACCCGGGGACTGCGCTTCGGCCCCGCCTACCAGGGAATCCTGGAGATCCGCCACAACGATGTCGAGGCGCTGGCACGCATCGGGTCGCCCACCACGGCCGCGCTGCCGGACACCCGCGTGCATCCCGCCGTGCTGGACGCCGCCCTGCAGTCCGCACTCGCGCCGCTGCTGGCCACGGCGACGCCGGACACCGCGTACCTGAGCACCGGCGCCGAACGCGTGGTCGTGCACCGGGCCCCGGGCACCTCAGCGTGGGCGCACGCGGTGCACCGGCCGGTGTCCGACGAGCGGTACCCGGTCGCGGACGTACGCCTGTTCGGCTCCGACGGGGAACTGTTGGTCGATCTGCGCGGGCTCGGTCTGGTGCGGACCCGTGGCCTGCCCGTCGAGGCGTCCCCGGACGACACCACCCCGACGCAGCTCGCCACCGGGCCGACCCTGGCCGAGGTCACCGACCCGCAGCAGCGTCGCGCGCTGCTGGCCGCAGCGGTGCTGACCCACGTCGCCGAGGTCGTCCGCCTGCCGGAACACCGCCTCGACGAGGGTACGCCGCTGCGCAGCATGGGCGTCGACTCGGTGATGGCGCTGGAACTGCGGCACCGGCTGGAACGGCTCACCGGCCTGCGCCTGTCGGCGACGTTGATCTACAACCACCCGACCATCGACCAGATCACCCGCCATCTGGCCGACCGACTCGGCCAACCGGAAGACGCCCGGCAACCGGCGGCGGCACGCCGACCCGAGCCCGCGCCGACGGCGACACCGACGCCTGCGGACGAGTCGCTGGACAGCCTCGAAGCGGAGCTGGCGGCGGAACTCGCCGAGCTCAACCGACGGATGGAGATGATCTGACATGGCCGACGGATCTCGTCCGGGAGACCCGGCCACACCAGGACCACAGGCCACGCTGACCGCGGCCCTCTCCGCCGTCCGGCAACTCCGGCAGAAGGTCGACGCGCTCGAACGCTCCGCCCGCGAACCACTCGCGATCGTCGGCATCGGGTGCCGGCTGCCCGGCGGCGTCACCTCGGCGGAGACGTTCTGGCAGGCGCTGATCGACGGTGTCGACGGCATCGTGGAGGTGCCGCGCGACCGGTGGCACACCGAGGACGCGCCGCCCGGGGACGTGTTCCGCCAGGGCGGATTCATCGACGGGGTGGCGGACTTCGACCCGTACTTCTTCGGCATCTCCCCGCGCGAGGCGGCCCGGATGGACCCCCAGCAGCGACTGTTCCTGGAGACCTCCTGGGAGGCGCTGGAGAACGCCGGCCTCACCCGCGACCAGCTCCGGGGCAGCGCCACCGGAGTGTTCGTCGGCGCCAACGCCACCGACTACCTCCAGTTGCAGCTCGCCGACCCGGCCGACGTCGACACGTACACGGTGGTCGGCGGTGTCGGCTGCATCATCGCCAACCGGCTGTCGTACCTGCTGGACCTGCGCGGACCGAGCCTGACCCTGGACACCGCCTGCTCGTCCTCGCTGGTCGCCGTGCACCTGGCCGGTCAGAGCCTGCGGACGCGGGAATGCGACACCGCCGTGGTCGGCGGCATGAACGTCATCCTCTCGCCGACCCTGACCGAGGCACACGCCCGAGGGCTGCCGTTGGCGCCGGACGGCCGGTGCAAGACCTTCGACGCCCGCGCCGACGGGTACGGCCGGGGCGAAGGCGTCGCCGTGGTGGTGCTCAAGCGCCTCTCCGACGCGGTCGCCGCCGGGGACCGGATCTGGGCGGTGATCGCCGGCTCGGCGGTCAACCAGGACGGCCTCACCAACGGCCTCACCGCGCCCAGCGGACACGCCCAGCGCGCGGTCATCACCACGGCACTGCGCAACGCCCAGGTCAACGCCGGGCAGGTCACCCTCCTGGAGGCACACGGCACCGGCACCGAACTCGGCGACCCGATCGAGGTCGAGGCGCTCGGGGAGGTCTACGGCGCGGCCACCGACGCGACGGACCGGTGTGCGCTCGGCTCCGCCAAGACCAACCTCGGTCACCTGGAGGCCGGCGCGGGCATCGTCGGCATGATCAAGGTGGCGCTCAGCATCCGGCACCGCGCGATCCCGCCGCTGCTGCACCTGGAGAGACTCAACCCCCATCTCGACCTCGACGACACGCGGCTGTTCATTCCGCGCACCGCGCAGAGCTGGGAGGTGCCCACCGACCGCCGCTACGGCGCGGTCAGCTCGTTCGGGGCCGGCGGCACCAACGCCCACGTGGTGCTCGGGCCGGCGCCCGAGCCGCGTACCCCGGTCGTCGTCGACGAGTCCGACGGCGAGCCCGTCGTGCTGTCCCTCACCGCGGCGGCACCCGAGGCGTTGACCGCGATGGCGCGGGCCTACGTCACACATCTGCGCAGCCCCGAGGCGCTGGCCCGACCGCTGGCCGAGATCGCGTACGCCACCGTGGTCCGCCGGACCCAGCACGACCACCGACTCACCGTGGTCGCCGCCACCCACGAGGAGGCGGCCCGACGGCTCACCGAGTGGCTCGACACCGGCGAGGCGTCCGGCGTCAGTCGTGGCCGGGCCCGCAACCGGGCCGGACGCAAGGTCGTCTTCGTGGTGCCGGGCCAGGGTGGACAGCGCGCCGGCATGGGCGCGGAGCTGATGCGCCACTGCCCGCACTTCCGCGCCGCCGTGACCGAGTGCGACGAGGCGTTCCGTCGGGTGCTCGGCCGCAGCATCCTCGACGCGGTGCACGGCCTGCCCGAGGGCACCGAACTGACCGGTATCGACGTCATCCAACCGGCCCTGTTCGCGATGGCGGTCGGTCTGGCCGCCCGCTACCGCGCCGCCGGTGTCGAACCGGACGCCGTGGTCGGGCACAGCATGGGCGAGATCGCCGCGGCGTACCTGGCCGGGGCGTTGGGTCTGGACGACGCCGCGCGCATCGTCTGCCGGCGCAGCGCGTTGTTGCTGCGGATCGCCGGGCAGGGCGAGATGCTGCTGGCGGCGCTGCCCACGGCCGCCGCCGAGGAGCTGGTGACCGGGCACGAGCACCTGGTGTCGGTGGCGGTCTGCAACAGCCCGACCTCGACGGTGCTCTCCGGTGACCCGGTGACCCTGGCCCGCATCGCCGACCGGCTGCGGGCCGACAACGTCTTCAGCCGGCCGGTACGCGTCGACGTCGCCTCGCACAGCCCGCAGGTCGACGCCCTCACCGACGACCTGCTCACCGAGTTGGCCGGGATCCGTCCCCGCGCCGGCACGGTGCCCGTCTTCTCCACCGTCACCCGCCAGTGGTGCGACGGCTCCGGCTTCGACCCGGACTACTGGGTGCGCAACCTGCGGGCGCCGGTGATGTTCTGGCCGGCGGTCCAGGCGCTGGTCGCCGAGGACCATGGTGTCTTCGTCGAGCTCAGTCCACACCCGATCCTCACCGGCGCGGTGGAGGAGGGCTTCGACCGTGCGGACCGCGACGGCCTGGCACTGGCGTCGCTGCGACGCGACGAACCGGAGACGTACGGGCTGGCCACCGTGCTCGGTGCCCTGCACGCCAACGGACTGTCCGACGCCCTGCGCCGCCGGGCCCCCGACCCGGTGCCGATGGTGCCGCTACCCGGATACACCTGGCAGCACGAGCGGCTCTGGTTCGACCAGACCGACCGTCCGCGTACGCGGCCCCGGCCGACGGCCACCGCATCCGAGCCGACCACACCGGAGCCGCGCACACCGGAGGTGACCGATACCTCGCCGGACCCGACGACCGGGCCGACCGCCCGAACCGCCGACGATCTCCGTCGGCTCGTCCTCGACGTGGTCTGCGACATCCTGCGGATGGACGCCTCGCGGATCGAGCCGCACGACGGCTTCGTGCAGCTCGGCATGGACTCCATGCTCGCCGCCCGGATCCGTGCCCGGCTCGGCGCCGCACTGGACCACCGGCTCCCCGCCACCGTCATGTTCGAACACCCGACCGTGGCAGCGCTCACCGCGCACCTGACCGCCCTGGTCGCCGGGGCCGGCGACGACGCGCCACCGGACCTCGACGTAGCGCCGCCGGTGGCACCGCACCGGGTGGTGGAACACGTCGAGGAACTGTCCGAGGAGGAACTGCTCGACATGTTGGCCGAGGAACTGAACGCGTCCACCGGCACCGGGGAGATCCGATGACCGGCCCCAAGGACCGCCAGGCGATCCTGGTGGAGAGCCTGCGCGAGATCCGCCGTCTGCGCGACGAACTCGACGCGACCCGCGCGGCGGCGACCGAACCCGTCGCCATCGTCGGGATGGCCTGCCGGATGCCCGGCGGCGTCCGCACCCCCGACCAGTTCTGGCACCTGCTCGACCGGGGCGAGGACGCGATCACCGAGGTTCCCGCCTCCCGGTGGGACGTGGACCGCTACTACGACCCGTCACCGGAGACGCCCGGCACGATGTACACCCGGCGGGGCGGCTTCCTCGACGACATCGACCAGTTCGACGCCGCCTTCTTCGGCATCTCCCAACGCGAGGCGGCCTGGCTCGACCCGCAGCAACGGCTGCTGCTCGAAGTCGGCTGGGAGGCCGTCGAGGACTCCGGTCAGGCACCCGACGGGCTGGCCGGCTCGGCCACCGGCGTCTGGTTCGGGGTCACCACGTACGACTACTGCCAACGCCAGATGCGCGAGGTCGACGCGGCGACGCTGGAGGCGTACGCGCTGACGAGCAACGCCTCGACCTTCGCCGCCGGCCGACTGTCGTACTGGCTCGGGCTGACCGGGCCCAGCCTCTCCGTCGACACCGCCTGTTCGTCGTCCCTGGTGGCCGTCCACCTCGCCTGCCAGAGCCTACGGTCGGGGGAGACCTCGATGGCGTTGGCCGGCGGCGTCAACGTGCTGCTCGCCCCCGAGTGGTCGGTCGTCGCCTCGCGGGCCCGGATGCTGGCCCCCGACGGTCGGTGCAAGACCTTCGACGCCGCAGCCGACGGCTACGTCCGCAGCGAGGGCTGCGGGGTGGTGGTGCTCAAGCGACTCTCCGACGCGCTCGCCCAGGGCGACCGGGTCCTGGCCGTCATCCGGGGCTCGGCGGTCAACCAGGACGGCCGCAGCGGCGGCATCACCGTACCCAACGGCAGCGCCCAGCAGGAGGTGATCCGCGCTGCGTTGCGGGCCGCCTCGGTACGCCCCGAGGAGGTCGGCTACCTGGAGGCGCACGGCACCGGCACACCGCTGGGCGACCCGATCGAGTTACGTGCCGCCGACGCGGTCCTCGGCCGGCGGGACCCGGCCGAGCCCCTGCTGGTGGGTTCCGTGAAAACCAACATCGGTCACCTCGAACCGGCCGCCGGTATCGCCGGTCTGATCAAGGTCGTGCTCAGCCTGCGCCACCAACGGATCCCGGCGCACCTGCACCTGCGTACGGTCAACCCCGACATCGGTCTCGACGAGATGGCGCTGGAGATCCCCACCACCGCCCGGGACTGGCGCAGCGGCGACCGCCCCCGCATCGCCGGGCTCAGTTCCTTCGGTGCCAGCGGCACCAACGCCCACCTGATCGTCGCCGAGGGACCACCGGAACCGGTGGCCGCGCCCGACGAGTCCCCCCGGACCGCCCACCTTCTCCCGATCTCCGCCCGTTCCCCGCAGGCCCTCGACGAACTCGCCGGCCGCTACGAGGCACTGCTGGCCGAGCCGGCCGGTGCCGGAGCGGTGGCGGACGTCTGTCACTCGGCGGCCACCGGCCGCGCCCACCTGCCGTACCGGCTGACCGCCGTCGGCACCGACGCCGCCCACCTGCGTGACCAGCTCCGGGCGGCGCGGGCCGGGAGGACCGCGCCCGGACTGCGCCGCGACCACGCCCGGCCGCACGCCACACCCGGCGTGGTGTTCCTGCTCACCGGCCAGGGCGCCCAGTACCCGGGCATGGCCGACCTGCTGTACCGGACCGAACCGGTGTTCCGGCAGGTCATCGACGAGTGCGCGGAACTGCTTCGACCGCTGCTGGACACGCCGCTGCACACGCTGCTCGCCGCCGCCGGACCCACACCCGTCGCGCCGGACGCCGTGCCGCTGCACGACACCCGCAACACCCAACCGGCGCTGTTCGCGGTCGAATACGCCCTGGCCGCACTCTGGCGCTCCTGGGGGATCGTGCCGGCGGCGCTGCTCGGGCACAGCGTCGGCGAACTGGTCGCGGCGTGCCTCGCCGGAGTCTTCGACCTGGCCGACGGACTCCGGCTGGCCACCCGACGCGGCCAGCTGATGCACACCACCGCCGCCGGGGCGATGGCGAACGTGTCGGCTCCGCCGGCCCGGCTCGAACCGGCACTCGCGCCGTACGCCGGGCGGCTGTCGGTCGCCGCGGTCAACGGCCCCGCCGACGTGGTCGTCTCCGGCGAGCCGGCGGCGCTGGCGACCCTGCTCGACACGCTGGAGTCGCAGGGGATCCGCAGCAAGCGGCTGACCACCACCCGTGGCTTCCACTCGCCGCTGATGGACCCGGTGCTCGCCGAGTTCGAGCGCGAGGCGGGCACGCTGACGTACCACCCGCCACGGATCCCGGTGCTCTCCAACGTCACCGGCACCTACCACGGCGCCGACGGGTTCTCGGCCCGCTACCTGCGCGAGCACGTACGCGGCACGGTGCGCTTCGCCGATGCCGCCCGGACCCTGCTCGACGACGGCCACACGGTCTTCCTGGAGGTCGGCCCCGCGCCCGTGCTCGCCGCGATGGTGCGGCGGATCGACGACGCCTCCGTCGTCGACCGGCCCCGGCTGTTCCTGCCCTCGCTGCGCAAGGGCCACGACGACTGCCGGACCATCCTGGACAGCCTCGGCGCGCTGCACACCCGGGGCGTCGCGGTGGACTGGACCACGCTCGGCCGGGGACGCCGCCGGGTACCGGTGCCGACCAGTGTCTTCCGCCGGGAACGGCACTGGTATCCCGCAGCGGAACCGGGACGCACCGTCCCGGCCGACCGGGCCGGGGAGACGACGGCGGCCGTCCCGGACACCGCATCACGGTCGCTGCTGGGACGCCGGGTGCCGTCCCCGCTGGACGTCGTCCAGTTCGAGTCCCGTCTCGACGCCGCACGCCACCCCTGCCTCGGCGACTGCGTGATGGACGGCCTGCCGGTGGTGAACATCGGCGTCTACCTGGAAGCCGCCCTGGCCGCGGTCCGGCACCTGCGCGGACCGGGCCCGATCGAGGTGACCGACTGCACGGTGACCCAGAGCCTGGTCCTCGAACACGGACGTGCCGTCGACGCCCACCTGCTGGTCGAGCCCGACGCCACCGGGCACCTCGGCTACCGGTACTACGCCGCCCACCCGGACTCCGACGCGGACCCGACCTGGGTGCTGCACAGCCGGGGCCACGCCGGCCTGCTGCCGCCGTCGGCACCAGAGTCCCCGGTCGACCTCGCCGCACTCCGGGCCGACCTGGCCGGGGAGCTGACCGGAGCCGAGTTCTATCGGCGGATGTGGCACCGCAAGCTCTATCTGGGCCCGTCCGCCCAGTGGGTGGACCACGTCTGGCAGCGTGACGGCGAGGCGGTGGCCCGGATGCGTGCCGGGCACCCCGACGAGACCGACGACTATCTGCTGCACCCGGGTCTCACCGACGCCATGTTCCAGGCCCTGTTCGCCTGCCTCCCCGCCGATCGGCAGGCCGACGCCGCCTACCTGCTCGTCGGCATCGAACGGTTCCGCTTCCACGGCATGCCCGCGTACGGCGGCGAGTTGTACTGCCACGTACGGCTGCTGCCCACGGCGGGCCCGGCGACGCTGCACGCCGAGGTGCGTCTCTACGACGACGCGGGGCGGGCGGTCGTCTCCGCCGACGGTGTCCTGCTCAAGCGCGCCGGCCGGGAGAACCTCAGGCGCACCGACGCCCCCGCACCCCGAGCCGTCGTGACCGCCGCACCGACGGTGGCCGCGTCACCGCCGCCGACCGCCGTGCCCACCGGCCCGCTGGACCGGTCGACCGTCGAGAAGCTGGTCGCCGACGCCGTCGCCCGCGCCCTGGGCGCCGCCGACGGTGACGGGCTCGACCGGCACGAGCCGGTGCAGAACCTCGGCCTGGACTCGCTCATGGCGCTGGAGGTGAAGGAGGGGCTCTCCGCCGCCTTGGGGGTCTCGCTGCCGATGGTGGCGTTCCTGGACGGCAGCAGCATCGTCAGCCTCGCCGAGACGGCGCACACCCGCCTCGGCGGTGCCGCGTCGACGGACCGGCCTGCGCCGGCCGGACGCCCGGAGAGCACCACCGTACGACCGGCCCCGGCCGACCGGTACGCACCGTTCCCGCTCACCGACCTGCAACAGGCGTACCTGGTCGGTCGCTCCGACGCGTTCGAACTCGGCAACACCTCCACGTACTTCTTCCTGGAGGTCGACATCGAGCAGCTCGACGTCGACCGCCTCGGCGCGGCACTGCGCCGGATGGTGGACCGCCACGACATGCTGCGGGCGGTGGTCAGCCCCGAGGGCCACCAGCGGGTCCTGCCGCAGGTGCCGCCGTACCGCATCCGGGTGGTCGACCTGCGCGCCGAGAGCGACCGGCGACGCGACGAGCGGCTCGACGAGATCCGTGCCGAGATGACCACCCAGGTCTTCGACACCACGGTCTGGCCGTTGTTCGACGTCCGGGCGACCCGGGTCGACGCGCACCGCACCCGGCTGCACTTCGGCTTCGACGCGCTCATCATCGACGCCTGGAGCACGTCGATGCTCTTCCGCGAACTGGCCGCCGCCTACCGGGGCGACGACGCGTCGCTCCCGCCGCTGGAGCTGACGTTCCGCGACTACGTGCTGGCCCGCGAGCAGGAGATCGGCGGGCCCCGGCACACCGAGGCCCGGGAGTACTGGATGCGGCGGCTGGAACACCTGCCCCCGGCACCGGAGCTGCCGCTGGCCACGAGCCCGGCCCAGGTGGACCGGCCGGTCTTCACACACCGGTCGGCACGCCTGGACACGGCCGACTGGACGCGCTTCAAGCAGTTCGCCACCGCTCGGGGCGTCACCGCCTCGGCGGCCCTGTGCACCGCGTACGCGCAGGTGCTGGCCGCCTGGAGCAAGTCCAGCCGGTTCACCCTCAACGTGCTCTTCTTCAACCGGGCACCGGTGCACCCGGACGTCAGCCGGATGCTCGGCAACTTCAGCACCACGTCGCTGCTGGAGGTCGACAGCACCCGTACCGACGACTTCGGCACCCGCGCCGTGCGGGTGCAACGGCAGCTCTGGAGCGACCTGGAACACAGCCAGTTCAGCGGCGTGCAGGTGCTGCGCGAACTGAACGCGGCCGGTGGCGGCTCGGCCCGGGCGACCATGCCCGTGGTCTTCGCCAGCACGGTGAACTTCGCCGCCAAGGACGACGGCGCGGCGGCCACCGGGCTGGCCCAGCACCTGCTCGACCTCGGCTCCGGTGGCCGCGAGGTGGCCAGTTCCATCCGGACGCCCCAGGTGTGGCTGGACCACCAGGTCGTCGAGGACGCCGGTGCGCTGGTCGTCAACTGGGACGTGATCGAGGAACTGTTCCCGGCCGGGATGATCGACGCGATGTTCGACGCGTACGTCGGGACGTTGCGCGACCTGTGCCGTGACGAGTCGACCTGGCGTCGCCCGGCCCCCGTGCTGACCCCGGAGACGGACCTGGCGGTCCGGCGCGCGGTGAACGCCACCACCGGCCCGCTGCCGGCGGGGCTGCTGCACGCGCCGTTCCTCCAGGCGGCGGCCCGGTACCCGGACCGGCCGGCGGTGATCACCACGGACCGTCGCCTGACCTACCGGGACCTCGACCGCCGCTCCGACCGGGTGGCGCAGTGGCTGGCCGACAACGCCGCCGGCCCCGGCACCCTGGTCGGCGTCGTGATGGAGAAGGGCTGGGAGCAGATCGTCGCCGTGATCGGCGTCCTCAAGGCGGGCGCCACCTACGTGCCGGTCGACGCCCACGTCCCGCCGGAGCGGCTCCGCCTGCTGCTGGACAGCGCGGCGATCTCGCTGGTGCTCACCCAGTCCTGGGTCGAGGAGCGGACCCGGTGGCCGGAGGGCGTGGTCCGCACCACCGTGGACACCCTGCCCGCCGGCCGGACCCGCCGGTCCGCCCGTGCCCGCCAGGCCAGCCCCGACAGCCTCGCGTACGTCATCTTCACCTCCGGCTCGACGGGCCTGCCCAAGGGCGTCATGATCACCCACACCAGCGCGCGGAACACGATCGACGACGTCAACGAGCGCTTCGGGGTGACCGCCGAGGACCGGGTGCTGGCGCTCTCCGCCCTCAACTTCGACCTCTCCGTCTATGACGTGTTCGGACTCCTGGGTGTCGGTGGCGCCGTCGTCCTGCCCCCGCCGGAGGCGCAACGGGAACCGGAACGGTGGTGGGAACTGGTCACCACGCACCGGGTGACGATCTGGAACAGCGTGCCCGCCCTGGCGGAGATGTTCGCCGAACACGTCCTGACCCGCACCGACGACCGCCCGATCCCGCTGCGGGTGGTGATGATGAGCGGGGACTGGATCCCGGTGACCCTGCCGGACCGGCTCCGTCAGGTCGCGCCGCAGGCCGCCCTCTGGAGCCTGGGCGGGGCGACCGAGGCGGCGATCTGGTCCATCCTGTACCCGATCGACGCGGTCGACCCGCGCTGGGCGAGCGTCCCCTACGGCCTGCCCATGCGCAACCAGCAGTTCCACGTGCTCAACGACGCGCTGCAACCCTGCCCGGTCTGGGTCACCGGGGACCTGTACATCGGCGGTGTCGGCCTGGCGCAGGGCTACCTCAACGACGACGAACGCACCCGGGCCGCCTTCGTCCGCCACCCCCTCACCGGCGAGCGCCTCTATCGCACGGGAGACCTGGGTCGTTATCTGCCGGGCGGCCTGATCGAGTTCCTCGGCCGGGAGGACTTCCAGGTCAAGGTGCAGGGCTACCGCATCGAACTGGGGGAGATCGAGGCCGCGCTGTCGCAGTGCGAGGGGGTACGCTCCGCCGCCGTCGTCGCGCACGGTGCCCGGCAGGGCGCCAAGCGCCTGCACGGCTACGTGGTGCTCGATCCGGACCACGCCGACCCGGACCACGCCGAGCCGGGCGAGATCGCGGTCAAGGCGATCGACCAGGCGCTGCGGCGGATGCTGCCGGAGTACATGGTGCCGCAGCACCTGACGGTCCTGGACGAGTTGCCGATGAGTGCCAACGGCAAGATCGACCGGTCGGCGTTGCCGGAGCCGGACAGCGGCGACGCCGAGGGTGAGTCGGCCCTGCCCCGCGACGAGGTGGAGCGGCAACTCGCCGACCTCTGGGCCGAGTTCTTCGCGCGGGACCGGGTGGGCGTCACCGAGAACTTCTTCACCCTGGGCGGCAACTCGCTGCTCGCGGTACGCCTGATGGCGCGGATCCGGGCGCGTACCGGTCGGGTGCTGCCGCTTGCGGAACTCTTCGCCCGGCCGACGATCCGGCACCTGGCCGACCTGGTCCGGGACACCTCCGCACCGGACCGTCGGGCGGCCCTGGTGCCGATCCGGACCGGCGGGGACGCGGTCCCGTTGTTCTTCGTCCACCCGGTCGGCGGCGACGTGCTCTGCTACTCCGCACTCGCCGACCGGTTGGGACCGGGGCAGCCGTTCTACGGGTTGCAGGTGCCCGACGTGGACCCGGCCCCGCAGAGCCTGGCGGAGCTCGCCGCGCACTACGTGGACGTGGTGCGGCGGGAGTTCCCCGCCGGACCGTACCGTCTCGGCGGCTGGTCGATGGGCGGCATGATCGCGCTGGAGATGGCCCGCCAGATCACCGCCACCGGGGCGGAGGTCGAGGTGGTGCTCGCCGTGGACATCATGGAGCCGCCCCGGCGACGCGAGGACGCCGTCGACGAGACGGTGCTGCTGTCCTGGCTGGCCCGCGACCTGGCCGGGCTGACCGGCCGGGTGTGGCGACCCGACCCGGCCACCTTCACCCCCGAGGCGGACAACTCGGCGCTGGACCTGTTGTACGCCGAGGCGCGCCGCCGCGAGGTCCTGCCGGCCGAGGTGGACCTGGACACGCTCACCGCCATCGCGGACCGCTTCTCCCGCAACTTCCGGGCCCTGCTCGACCACCAGCCGCAGCCCTACTCCGGTCGGGTCTGCTTCCTGCGCGCCCGCGACGGCGGCGCCGACGTGGAGACCACCCAGGCGTGGATGGACCTGGTCACCGATGGGATCCGCCTCGACGTGCCGGGCGACCACTACACCGTGATGCAACAGCCCCACCTCGCCGTGCTGGCCGACGAGATCGGCAAGCTCCTGCCCCCGCCCGCAGCGGATCCGCAGGTTTCCCCACTGACTGAAGGGTGAGTTCGATGTCCCTCACGTTCGGCGCGTTCATCCCGCCGTTCCACTCCCTCGGCGAGGATCCGACCACCGCGATCTGGCGCGACCTGGACCTCATCGAATGGCTGGACACCCTCGGCATCGACGAGGCGTGGGTCGGCGAGCACCATTCCGGCGGCTGGTCGACGATCAGTTCCCCGGAGGTGTTCCTGGCCGCCGCCGCCGAGCGGACCCGGCGGATCAGACTGGGTACCGGCGTGATCAGCCTGCCGTACCATCACCCGCTCACCGCCGCGAACCGCGTGGTGCAGCTCGACCACCAGAGCCGGGGCCGGGCCATGTTCGGCGTCGGCGCGGGCGTCTCGCCGGCCGACGCGCACATGATGGGCATCGCCGCCTCCGACCAGCGGCGGATGATGGCCGAGTCGCTCGACGCCGTCGTCCACCTGCTGACCGACCCCACCCCGCTGACCCGCAAGACCGACTGGTTCGAGCTGCGCGACGCCCGGCTGCACCTGAAGCCGTACACCCGGCCGTCCCTGGACGTGGCCGTGGCCAGCGCCGGTTCGGAGCGCGGCATGCGCCTGGCCGGACGCTACGGGCTGTCCGCGCTGACCTTCGCCGGCCGTCCCGGCATGGTGGAGCCGCCGTTGGCGCAGTTGTGGGCGGCGGCCGAGGACGAGGCCGCCGCGCACGGCAGGACGATGGACCGGGCCTCGTGGCGCGTCGCCATCTGCGTGCACATCGCCGACACCCGGCAGGAGGCGATGGACCAGGTCCGCGCCGGGATGGGCCACTGGTTCCGGGAGTACGTCCAGGACACCGTCGGCGCCGAGGCGAAGCTGCCGGAGGGACGCGAACCCGAGGTGGCGATGGAGACCCGCACCGCCATCATCGGATCGGTGGAGGACGCCGTCGAGGCGATCGCCCGCATGCAGGCCGACAGCGGCGGTTTCGGCACCCTGCTTGTCAACACCCAGGACTGGGCCACCCGGGAACAGACCAAGCACAGCTACGAGCTGCTGGCCCGGTACGTGGCGCCGCACTTCACCGGCGCGCTGGAGAGCCGCCGGGCCTCGCAGCGATGGGTGTCGGAGAACCGCGGTGACTTCTCGGCACAGGCCCGGGAGGCCGCCCGCCGGGCGTCGTCGCCCCGTTGACCGTCCGCGCCGTGCTCCGGGCATCCGGGCACGGTCAGGCACGAGGGAGGAACGGCCGTGGGAACACCCGTCGGTGCGGTACGACCAGTCCTGGACAGCGTGGCGTTCCGCGACGCGATGTCGCTTCTCGCGGCACCGCTGACCGTGGTCACCACCCGAGACCGCGAGGGGCGACGCTGGGGTTTCACCGCCAGTTCGGTGGTCTCCGCCTCGCTGGCACCGCCCCTGCTCGTCGTCGGCATCGGGCACGAGTCGAGCTGCTTCACGGCCATGGTGGACGCCGGCGAGTTCGCGGTGAACCTGCTCGGCGAGGAGCAGCAGGGGACCGCCCGCCGGTTCGCGGCCCGGGGTGCCGACCGTTTCGCCGGATCGGACTGCCGGGACCTGGCCGGCAGCACGGTGCCGTACCTGGGCGACGCCCACGCGGTGTTCCGCTGCACGCTTGCCGACCGCCTCACCGTCGGCGACCACGACCTGTTGGTGGGCCACCTGACCGAGGTCCACGTCTCGGGCGAGGCGCGGCCGCTGTTGTGGTACCGCCGTGGCTTCCACGTCCCCGTGCCCGGGCAGCCCGCGGGGGGCTGAGCCCGGCCCACTGTTTCCCCGGTCAGTCGACGGACCGGGGGACATGAGCACCGACGGTCGCGCCGGTCATCCGCCGACGGGCCGCCGACCGTCCCCATCCCCGACGGTCCGGTGCCAGGAGTACGCGCCGGGTCGCGTCCACACCAAGGACGTGACCCGGCGCTTTCGTCGTCTGTGTCCCCGAGGTGACCCGTCGTCGGGCCCGACGCAGCGGGTCCACGGCCGTTCACGGCCGTGGACCCGGGTGCGCGCGGGGAGTGGTCAGCCCACCGGCTTGGCCGCCACGCTCTGCGGCTGCTCCGTCGAGGTGGCCGGTGGCGCCGGGGGCGCGGGCGGCATGGGCGGCGGGGGCAGCTGCTTCGGCAGCCACCGCAGCGAGATCACCGCCGCGCCGAGCACGACGACGATGGCCACGATCATGGCGGCGCGCATACCGGTGAGGTACGCCTCCATACCGGCGTCGACCAGGGTGGCCCGTCCGTCGGTCAGGCCGGCGGACGCGATCGCCCGCAGGGTGCCGCCGATCGAGTCACCGGCCTCGTCGCGCAGCCCGGCGGGGAGCACGTCGACCGCGTCGCCGAGGGAGCTGCGGTAGACGCTGCCCAGCACGCTGCCGATCACGGCGACGCCGAGCGCACCGGCCACCTGGCGGGCGGTCTGCGTGACCGCCTGCCCGGCACCGGCCTTCGGCAGCGGCACCACGGACATCAGGGAGCCGGTGGCGGGCGCCATGATGCAGCCCCAGCCGATGCCGAACAGCAGTTGCGCGACGATGAGCAGCCACACCCCGGTCTGCCGGTCCATCAGGGTGGTCAGCACGAAGGAGAGCGCCATGACCACGGCACCGGCCGCCACCACAGTGCGTGGCCCGAACCGGGCCGCCAGCTTGGGCGACCGCGCGGAGGTGAGCACGGTGCCCACGCCCATCGGCAGCATCAGCAGGCCGGCCTGCATGGGGGAGTAGCCGCGCACCGCCTGGTAGTAGAACTGGATCACGAAGATCGCGCCGATCAGGGCGAAGAAGCACAGGGCGATGGCGGCCGTGCCGGCGGAGAAGCGGCTGCTGCGCAGCAGCGTCACGTCGAGCGACGGGCTCGCCATCCGGCTCTCCACGAGGACCAGGACGGCGATCAGCACCAGCCCGGCGACGATCGATCCCAGCACCGGCAGCGAGAGCCACGCGTTGTCCTCGCCGCCGACCACGATGCCGTAGACCAGCAGGCCGATCGCCACGATCGACAGCAGGACGCCGAGCGGGTCGAAACGCGACTTCATCGGGCTGCGGCTCTCCGGCACCCAGAGGGCGATCAGCACGACGCTGATCAGCACCAACGGGGCGTTGATGAGGAAGATCGAGCCCCACCAGAAGCTCTCCAGCAGCAGGCCGCCCAGGATCGGGCCGACGGCGAAGGCCACCCCGGCGGCGGCGGCCCAGGTGGCGATGGCCTTCGGGCGCTCAGGCGGGGGGAAGGTGGCCATGATGACGGCCAGCGTGACGGTGGGGATGACGGCCGCGCCGACGCCCATCACGGCCCGCCAGAGGATGAGTGACTCGACGTCGGCGGCGTACGCGGCCAGTGTCGAGGCGATACCGAAGATCAGCAGCCCGGCGACGAGGACCTTCTTGCGACCGAACCGGTCCGCGCAGACCCCGCCGGTGAAGATGAAGGCGGCGAACGTGATCAGGTAGGTGTCCAGCGACCACTGGAGTTCGGCGTTGCTGGCGCCGAGGCTGAGCTGGATCGGGTTCAGCGCGACGTTGATGATGGTGATGTCCATGACGACGATCAGTACGATGACCGCCATCAGCGTCGAGATCGCCCGGCGCCGGGCCGGGGTCAGCGGGGGTAACGCGGGAGCTTGGGGTTGCATTGCCGTCCTTTGCAGACTGGCATCACCACGCCAAACCCGGGCGTCGAAGGCTCAACCGGAGGGGTGGTAATGCGATCGAACCCAGGTGATGGGGGGAGAGGAAGCGCCACCAGCCCGCCCGGGACTGGTGGTGCCTCCGTACCTCGGCGGAGTCGACACCCGGGGGCGGGTCACTCCGCCCAGGGCAGCGGCACCTTGTTGTCGCTGTTCGGGAGCATGGCCTTGCCGCCCACCTTCATGGCGACGAGGGCCTGGGCCGGGCCGCCGACGGCCTTGAGCTGACGCGTGACGCCGCCCGGAAGGACGAGCGCCTGGCCGGCCTTGACCAGCTTGGTCTCGTCGCCCACGGTGACCTCGAAGGCGCCGGAGATCGGCATCCACACCTGCTCGGCGTCGATGCCGTGCACCGGGGTGGCGGCGTCCTCGCCGAGCTCCACGCGCCAGGTGCTCACCTCCGCGCTGCCCTGGCTCGGGCCGGCGAGACCGAACATCCGGCCGGCGGGAGTGGTGGTGGTGCGGGCTTCCGTCTCACTGACGACATTCATCGGCGACCTCCGAGTAAATTAGCTTTACTTGCGTATCGTCAGTAAAGTCCTGCTTGCAGGCTGTGTCAAGCTGTTTTGCATGACTGAACCGGACCCACTCGAGCGAACTCCGCTGACCTTCCTGTTGGGCATGGCGTTCCAACTCGTCCTCACCGAGTTCGTCACCAAACTCGACGCGATCGGCTACGACGACCTGCGTCCCATCCACGGATTCGTCTTCCAGCTCCTGCAGGGTCCGGGTGCCACCAGCACCGAGCTGGCCGGTCAACTCGGCGTGACCAAGCAGGCGGCCGGGCAGATCGTCGACTACCTCGAAGGGGCCGGTTACGTCGAGCGCCGCCCGTACCCGCTCGGGGGTCGTCGCAAGCTCGTCGTCCTCACCGACAAGGGCCGCGAGCACATGCGGACGGCGGGCCGCACCCTGGCCGAGATCGAGTCCCGGTTGGCCGTCAGCCTGGACGACGAGGGGCTGACCGCGCTGCGCCAGGAGCTCGCCCGGGTGATCCGGAACATCGCCGGTGACGACGTACCGCCGTTGCGACCCTTCTGGTAGCGGGCACGGAGTCACCCGCGTGAATCGCCGGGCGCGCGGTCCCCACAACCTTCCGACCGGGCGGTAGGATGACGGGACATTGACGGGGTATGAAAGGCGGAGGCCACAGATGGCTCGTGCGACGTCCAGCCGCCCGGCAACCACACGCCGCCGGCAGCGTTGGCCCGACGGCTACGACCCGGAGAACACCCGTCGATCCCTGATCACGAGCGCCCTCGAACTCTTCGAGCGTCGGGGCTTCGACCGCACGTCGGTGCAGGAGATCGCCGACCAGGCGCGGCTCACGAAGGGCGCCTTCTACCACCACTTCGAGAGCAAGGACGACCTGCTGCGGCACATCCAGGAGGAGTACCTGGAGGCGCAGCTCGCCGCGATCGAGCGGATCGAGAGCGGCAGCGACGACCCGAAGGTGCGGGTCGCGGAGCTGATCCGGCTCAGCCTGACCAGCGTGGCCGAGTACCGCTCCCACGTCACCATCTTCTACCAGGAGCGGCGCTACCTCACCGGTGACCTGTTCGCCGAGGTGACCCGCAAGCGCGACCGGCTGGAGGCGGCCTTCGCCGGCATGATCCAGGACGGCGTGGCGCGCGGCGTCTTCCGGGCCGACGTCGACTCCCGGATCGTCACCTTCGGGCTCGTCGGCATGTGCGCCTGGGCCTACCAGTGGCTCAACGTCGGCGGCAAGCTCAGCGTCGACGACGTGGCACGCCAGTTCAGCGCCATGGTGCTCGACGGGCTGGTCTGACCCGACCCGGCCCGGAGCCGTCGAGCGGCTACCGGGCCGTCACGATTCAGCCGTTGAGCAGCTGGCGGGCCATCACGATGCGCTGCACCTGGTTGGTGCCCTCGTAGATCTGCGTGATCTTGGCGTCCCGCATCATCCGCTCGACCGGGTAGTCCCGGGTGTAGCCGTAGCCGCCGAGCAACTGCACCGCGTCGGTGGTGATCTCCATCGCGGCGTCCGAGGCGAAGCACTTCGCCGCCGCACCGAAGTACGTCAGGTCGGCGTCACCCCGCTCCGACTTGCCGGCCGCCGCGTACGTGAGCTGCCGCGCCGCCTCCAGCTTCATGCCCATGTCGGCGAGCATGAACTGCACACCCTGGAACTCGGCGATCGCCTTGCCGAACTGCTTACGCTCGGCCACGTACCCCTTGGCGTAGTCCAGCGCACCCTGCGCGATGCCGAGCGCCTGCGCGGCGATGGTGACCCGGGTGTGGTCCAGGGTCTTCATCGCGGTGCCGAACCCGGTGCCCTCGGCGCCGATGATCCGGTCGGCCGGGATCCGGACGTTGTCCAGGTAGACCTCGCGGGTCGGCGAGCCCTTGATGCCCAACTTCTTCTCCGGAGCACCGAAACTGACCCCCGGATCGGACTTCTCGACCACGAAGGCGGAGATGCCCCGCGACCGCGCGGTCGGGTCGGTACCGGGATGTTCTTCGAGCGGGTGGAGATTCGGACGGATTCGGGTGGTGCGGGGCGGTTCCGGGGTGGGTGTGGGTTGCGGCGGGATATTCGTTTCGTGTCGTCGGGGGAGTTTCTTTCGGTGATCAAGAAGACGCGGAGTGCGCCGTGGGCGTTGGCGGGTGGGTTGTCGCCGGAGCCGAATCAGGTGGTGGTGTTTCCGGGGACGGATCGTGAGGCGCGGGTGAGTACGCGTCGGACTGCGGTGGTGGCGGGTGATCGGGTGTCGTTGTTGACCGCTGGTGGTGGTGGTCATGGTGATCCGGGGTTGCGGGATCCGGAGGCGGTACGCCGTGACGTGGCGGAGGGATACGTCTCCGCCGACGCCGCCCGTGAGACCTATGGAGTGATCGCATGAGCGCCGTCGAGCCGAACCTGCTGCTGGCCCACTGCACCGTGCTGGACGCGCGCGTGGTGGACGGCGTGGACCCGATCCCGGACGCCGCCGTCTGGGTACGCGGCGACCGGATCGCGGCCGTCGGCCCGTACGCCGAGGTGGCGAAGGAGGCCCGGGCCGCCGGTGCGGTCCGCGAGGTGGACCTGGACGGGGCGTACCTGACGCCCGGTCTGGCCAACATGCACACCCACTTCTCGCTGTCGCTGCCCGGTGCCGGCGGCGACGACGTGAAGACGATGGGGCCGCACGACCTGGCGTACTACATGGCCGACGGGGCCCGGCGCACGCTGCACTGCGGCGTGACCACGGTGCGCTGCGTCGCCGAGAAGGACCACGCCGACTTCGCGTTGCGCCGCGCCATCGCCGCCGGCCGGGCCCAGGGCCCCCGTATCCACACCGCCGGGCGGGCGCTGGTCTGCACCGGCGGGCACGGCCACGAGAGCAGCGACACCCTGGAGTGCGACGGACCGGTCGGCTTCCGTCGGGGCGTGCGGAGCCAGATCAAGGCCGGCGCGGACCTGATCAAGGTGATGATCTCCGGCGGCATCGCCGGGGAGCACGAGCGCATCAACACCCCGCAGTTGTTCGCCGACGAGCTGGCCGCGGTGCTGGAGACGGCCCACGCCTGGGGTCGTAAGGTGACCGCGCATGCCGGGCCCGCCGAGGTGATCGGCGCGGCGGTGGAGCTGGGACTGGACTGTGTGGAGCACGGCTACCAGCTCACCCCGCAGGTGGTGGCGCGGATGGCGGAGCAGGGCACCGCCCTGGTGCCGACGCTGCTGGTGACCCGCTGCAAGGAGTTCTTCGACGAGCTCGGCGTACCGGAGTGGATGCAGTGCCGCTCGCTGGGGGCCGGGCCTCGGCACCTGGAGAGCTTCGCGATGGCCGTCGAGGCCGGGGTGGAGGTGCTGCTCGGCAGCGACATGCCGCCGTTCTGGCACTTCGAGGGCACCAACGCCACGGTCCGGGAGCTGGAGTACATGGCCGAGCGGATCGGCCCGGCGCGGGCGTTGCACGCCGGCACCCGGGGCCCGGTGCGTTGGCTGGGCGTCGAGGAGGACCGGGGCACGGTCGAGGTCGGCAAGCTGGCCGACCTGATCGCGATGGACGAGGACCCGCTCGCCGCCACCTCGGCGTTCCGGGGTGTGCGCTGGGTGATGAAGGGCGGGCGGATCGCCCGGGACGACCGGACGGAGACGACATGACGATCGTGGCAACCGACGCGGCACACATCGCCGCGCTCATCGACGACCTGTACGCGGCCTTCCTCGCCGGGGACCGCGACCGCTTCGACGGGCACCTGCACGCCGACGTGACCACCTGGGAGACCCACCTGCCCGGGCCGTTGCGGACCCGGGCGGAGCTGGACGCCTACCGCGACCAGCGCGATGCCGCCGGTCAGCGCCCGCAGTTGGCGGTGCTCGCGGCGCAGGACAAGCGCATCGACGTGTGGGGCGACGTGGGCCTGGCCCGCTACCTGCTGATCGCGCGGGCCGACGCCGAGCAGCCGCCGTCGTCCGCCCGCGTCACCGACGTGCTGCGCCGCGTCGACGGCCGGTGGCAGATCGTGCACCACCACGCCGAGTCGCTCAGCGAGCCGGTGGCGGCGCGATGATCCGGCGGCTGGTCGCCTACGACACCGGTGAACCCGGCCGGGTGCTGTCGGTCGCCGAGCGGCCCGACGACCCCGCGCCCGGCCCCGGTGAGGTCCAGCTCGCGGTCCGCACCGTGGGGCTGAACTATCTCGACGTCTCGCTCTGCCGGGGCGAGTACCCGGTGCGGCCGGAGCCCCCGATGACCCCGGGCGTCGAGGCGGCCGGTCGCGTGGTGGCGGCCGGTGCCGGTGCCGAGCACCTGCTGGACCAGGAGGTCATCGCCTGCCCGGCGCTGCCGCGCGGCGCCCTCGGCGACACCGTGACGGTGGACGCGACCGTGGTCGTGCCCCGTCCCTCCTCCGTGGACCCGACGGTGGCGGCGGCCCTGCCGGTCACCTACCAGACCGCCTGGTTCGCCCTGGAACGCGCCGGGGTCACCGCCGGGCAGACGGTGCTGGTGCACGCCGGTGCCGGTGGGGTCGGCATCGCGGTCACCCAACTCGCCGTCGCGCGGGGCGCGCGGGTCGTGGCGACCGCCGGTGGTCCGGCGAAGACCGAGGTCTGCCGGGCCCAGGGGGCCTCCGTGGCGATCGACTACACCGGCGAGGACTTCGTGGCGGCGGTCCGGGCGGCCACCGACGGGCAGGGTGTGGACGTGGTCGTCGACCCGGTCGGCGGTGACCTGCTCGCCCGGTCGCTGGACTGCCTCGCGTTCGAGGGTCGCCTGGTCAGCGTCGGCGCCGCCGGTGGCCCACCACCGCCGGTCGACCCGGCCCGGCTGATCGCGGCGAACGCCGACCTGATCGGGCTCTCCTGGGGCTCGCAGTACCCGTGGCGTCGTCCCGAGGCGGTCGCCGCCGCCTACCGGGCGCTGTTCGACCTCTGTGACTCCGGCGCGGTCCGGCCCCCGGTCAGCCGGGTGGTGTCGCTGGCGCAGACCCCGGTGGCCCTGGACGACCTGGCCGCCCGACGGACCACCGGCAAGATCATCGTACGACTCGACGAGGAGGAGCGAGGATGACCGACAGCCCGGACGGCGACATGGAGATCTACGACCTGAAGGTGACCGTGGACCGCATCGAGGGGCGCTCGGTCTGCGGCATGGCCGTCGGCGACTCCTTCGACCTGGTCAACAGCGCCCACCTGAAGCTGCCCGACGGCAAGCACTTCTGCGTCTACGCCCTCGCCGCCGTGCTGCCCTTCCTCGCCGCCAAGCAGCGGGACCTGGCCGCCGGGGACTGGCTCGACCAGGACTCGCTCTTCGCCTGCCCGGACCCGGAGGAGCGGCTGATCATGAAGGTGGAACGCACCTGCCGACGCCGGATGAACTCGGCGGACCTCACCTGATGACGGTCGAGATCGGACTCGGTCTGCAGAGCGACAAGCCGGCCGGCGCGTACGCCCGGCTGGCCCGTGCCGCCGAGTCGCACGGATTCGACGTGCTGACCGTCTTCGGCGACCTGATGTACCAGCCGCCGATCTTCCCGCTGCTGGAGATGGCCCAGGCCACCAGCCGGGTACGCCTCGGCCCGGCCTGCCTCAACCCGTACAGCCTGGCGCCGTACGAGATCGCCGGTCAGCTCGCCGCGCTCGACCTGGCCTCGGCCGGACGGGCCTACCTGGGGTTGGCGCGCGGCACCTGGCTCGGCGCGGTCGGACTGCCCCAACCGAAGCCGCTGGCCACCATCGAGGAGGCGGCGGCGGTCGTCTACCGCCTGCTGCGCGGCGACCGGGACGGGTACCGGGGGCAGGTCTTCACGCTGGCCCCGGAGACCGCGCTGCGCTACGCCGTGCAGCGCCCCGATCCGCCGTTGCTGATCGGGGCGTGGGGACCGAAGGGCGCGGCCCTGGCCGGCCGGATCGCCGACGAGATCAAGGTGGGCGGCAGCGCGAACCCCGACATGGTGCCGGTCGTCCGGGACCGGCTCCGGGTCGGTGCTCTCGCCGCCGGACGCGACGTGGACGAGGTCGGCATCGTCCTCGGTGCCGTGACGGTGGTCGACACCGACGGCGAGGCGGCGCGCGCCAAGGCCCGGACCGAGGTCGCCATGTACCTCGCGGTGGTCGCCGACCTGGACCCGACGGTCACCCTGCCGGACGGCCTGGTGGCGCGCGTCGGGGAACTGGTCGACGCGGGAGAGCACGACGCCGCCGGTCGGCTGATCCCGGACGAGGTGCTCGACCGTTTCGCCTTCTCCGGCACCCCCGAGCAGGTCGCCGCCCAGGCCCAGCAGCTCATCGACGCCGGGGTCCGGCGGGTGGAGTTCGGCACCCCGCACGGGCTGACCGACGACCGGGGCGTCGACCTGCTCGGCACCGCCGTCCTGCCCCTGCTGCGTCGCTGAAGGAGAGCCCCATGGACGTCACCGTGCTGGTCGGCCCGGACCTCGTCGCCGACCTCGCCCTGCTGGAGTCGCTCACCACGGCCACCGCCGCCGACCTCGGCGGCACCGGTCGTCTGGTGGCCGTCGACTCGGCCGCCGCGCTGGAATCGGCGCTGGCGGCGACCGCCGCGCCGGTGGTGGTGCTGCCCGGTCCGACGGCGTCCGCGCGGGCCCTGATGAGCGGGGCCGCACCGCACGTCGTCTGGTACGACCTCACCGTGGCCACGGCCGTCGCCGGTGCCCGCCACCTCTCCGGCCGGGGCGTGTGGGGTCTGGCCTGGGCGATCCGCCACGCGGTGCACCAGCACCGGTCCCCGGCGGTACGCGTCGCCTACGGCGCGCACGCCGACCAGTGGGGTGAGCTGCGACTGCCCACGGCGGACACGGCACGTCCGGTGCCGGTCGCGGTGCTGCTGCACGGCGGCTTCTGGCGGTCGTACTGGGGAGCCGACCTGATGGACGCGCTCGCCGTGGACCTGGCCGCACGCGGCTACGCGGCGTGGAACGTGGAGTACCGGCGGCCGGACCGGCACGGCTGGGACGCCACCACCGCCGACGTGGCGGCGTCGCTGGCGGTGCTGCCCGACGTGGCCGACGCCGGTGTGCTGGACCTGGACCGGATCGTCGTGTTCGGGCACTCGGCCGGTGGGCAACTGGCCCTGCGGGCGGCGGCGGACCTGGCGGTTGACCTCGCCCAGGGGCCACGGGTCACTCTGGCGGTGTCGCTGGCCGGTGTGCTGGACCTGGCCGAGGCCGACGGCCGGCAGCTCGGTGACGGCGCGGTCAGCGCCGCCCTCGGCGGCACCCCGACGACCGTCCCGCAGCGGTACGCGGCCGGCGACCCGATGGCGCGACTGCCGATCGGGGTGTCCACGCTGCTGGTGCAGGGGGCCGGCGACAGCCCGGACCTGGTCGACATCAACCGCCGGTACGCGGTGGCGGCTCGCGCGGCCGGTGACGAGCTGACCCATCTCGAACTGCCCGGCGACCACTTCGACGTGATCGGTCCCGGCTCGCCGATCTGGCAGGCCACCATGGATGAGGTGGGGCGCTGCCTCGGGCGGTGAGCCCGCCCGGAGTTGCCGGCTTGTTTCATCACAGTGAACAAGCCGAGGCTGTCGTCAGAACAGTCGGGGTGTGACGACCGAGACCACGGTGGTCACCGCGTCGGTGTCGTTGTACATCGTGTGCGGCACCGTGGAGCGCAGGTGCACGCTGTCTCCTGGGTGCAGCCGGTGCTCGACGCCGTTGACCTCGTAGAGCAGCTCGCCGGAGATGACGTAGGCGAACTCCTCGCCCGCGTGCCCGTACGCGTTCTCGCGCCGACCGCCGGGGGCGATGTGCACCAGCATCGGTTCGAGCAGCAGGTCCGGCCCGCGTTCGGAGAGCATCCGATAGGTCTGCTGACCGGAGACGTACTGCGTGGCGGTGGTCTCCGCCCTGGTCAGCGAGAAATGGTGGGGCAGCGTGGTGACGGTGCCCCCGACCGGCGCGGTGCTGGCGTCGAAGAAGTCGCCCACCGTCCGGTCCAGCGCCTTGGCCACGCTGCCGAGCGCGGTCAGCCCGATCGACGAGATGCCGCGCTCGACCTGGGAAAGGAAGCCGATCGACAGCCCGGAGCGGGATGCGAGGCCGCGCAGGGTCAGCCCGCGCTCCTTGCGGTACTGGCGGATCCGGGCTCCGACCAGGTCGGCCGGGGTGTGGCCGTTGCTCCCGCCGTCGGGGCGGGCCTGCTCCGGGACCGGATGACTGCCCGTGGACCGCATGGGGACCTCCTGTCGCGCTGGCCGGAACCCGTCCGACCCCCGTGTTCGATGCTATCGAACGGAGGTGGCCCTTGGGGAAGCCCCCGACCGTGCCGAATCGGCGGCGATCCGGTCCCCGTGCACCGGTCTGCGGCCGGGGAGCGGGATCTCGAAGTGGACGGTGGGGGCGGCGTGTGGATCACCGTCGCGCGGGTCGTGCACCAGGTCGGCCACCCCGCGCCAGAACGCCTCCGCGCCGGGCACCCGGGTGTCGGTGTGCAGGTAGACCACCCGGTAGTCGGGTTGATCGGCGGCGAACGCGACGGCTCGCCGCACGAGGGCGCGGGCGAGCCCGTTGCGCCGGTGCTCCGGACGGACGTACACCCGGAAGAGTTGGGCCGTGCTCGCTGCCGGGTAGCGCTCCGCCAGCCAGCGCGGATGCGGCGGGCTGTTCGGCGCGGCGGCACGGACGGCGGTGGTGGCGACCACCTCGTCACCCTTGGTGGCGACGAACAGGGCGTGCCGCGCCGGGCGCAGGTAGGTGCCGGCCAGGTCGACGACGTCGGCGTGCCAACGAGGCTGGTAGCCGTACCCGAAGACCTGGTAGAAGGTGTCCAGCATGACGCTGCGGGCGCCGTCGAGGTGTTGCGGCCCGGCGGTGCGCAGGTCGTACGGTCCGGTCGTCTCGTCGGTCATGTCCTGCTCATCTCCTCGGTGTCGGGTGTGGTTGCGGGTAGCGCGATCGCCGGATCCAGCAGCGCGCGGGTCAGCGGGGACCGGGCACCGGCGGGCAGGTCGGCGGCCCGACCGTGCTCGACGACGCGACCGTGGTCGAGCACGACCACCCGGTCGGCGAGTCGGACGACCTCCGGGTCGTGCGTGATGACCAGCAACGCCAGGCGGTGCGCCTGCCGCAGCTCGTCCAGCAGGGTGAGGATCCGGTCCCGGTTGACGCCGTCCAGCCCGGAGGTGATCTCGTCGCAGACCAGCAGGCGTGGCCGGGTCAGCAGGGCCCGCACCAGGGCGGCACGTTGCAGTTCGCCCCCGGAGAGCCGCTCCGGCCGACGGGTGACCAGGTCCCGGTCGAGGCCGACCTGATCGAGCAGGGCACGCGCCGCCGCCAGCACGTCGGCGGGTCCCTGTCGCCGCAGCCGTACGGCGGGCCGCGTCACCTGCGCCAGCACCGGCGCGTACGGGTGGAAGCTCGCCCGGGGGTCCTGGAAGACGTACTGCACGGCGGCGAGGTCGGCCGGGTCCCGCCGGTCGAGGGAGGCGTGCAGGCGACGGCCGTCGAGGGTGACGGTGCCGGTGTCCGGCCGGTGCAGCCCGGCCAGACAGCGGGCGAGGGTGGTCTTCCCGCTGCCGGAGCGACCGATCAGCGCGAGGCACTGCGCGTCGCCCAGCGTCACGTCGACACCGTGCAGGACGGTGGTGCCCCGGTGCGCGGCGGTCAGTGCCTCGGCCCGCAGCAGCGCCTCCACCGGCGGGGACCCGGCGTCGGGACGGGCCGCCGGAGCGGACCGGGTGGGCTCCCCGACGACCGTGTGCGCCGGACCGGCGGCGGCCACCACGCCCCGGTCCAGGACGATCGCGGTGTCGGCGATCGCCCGGACCAGGTGCAGGTCGTGGCTGAGCAGGACGACGGTGACCCCGGTGGCGGCCAGGCGGCGCAGCTCGGCGGCCACGTCGCGGCGGTGCAGGCCGTCCTGCCCGGTGGTCGGCTCGTCGGCGACCAGGACGCGGGCCCCGGCGAGCAGGGCGTGCGCGATCACCAGTCGTTGCTGCTGCCCGCCGGAGAGCTGGTGCGGGTAGCGCCGCAGCGTGTCGGTGTCGGCGGGCAGCCCCACCCGGGTCAACACCGCCCGGACCGCCTCCCGGACGGCGACGCGGCGGGCCCGGCGGCCGGGGACCGGACGGTGTCGGCGGGCGATCTCGTGCAGCACGGGGCCGACGCGGCGTACCGGGGTGAGCGCGGCCGAGGGCTGCTGCGGGACGTACCCGACGAGCCCACCGGGCGCCGGGGTTCCGGGACCGACCACGCGACCGTCGATCTCGACCCGGCCGGTGAGGCGTACGCCGGGACCGACCTCGCCGAGCAGCGCCCGCCCGAGGGTGGACTTGCCGCTGCCGGACGGACCGACGACGGCGAGCACCCCACCGGCCGGCACCGCGAACGACACGTCCCGCAGCAGCCGGTGTCCGTCGGCGACGGCACCCAGCCCGTCGACCCGGATCATCGGACCTCCTCCCGGACACGCGCGGCGTCCGGCTCCACCGTCGGCTCCCGGCCGGTCAACAGCGCGTCGGTGACCAGGTTGACGCCGACGGCGAGCGCGACGAGCAGCGCGGCGGGTACGACGACCGCCCACGGTTGCAGGAAGATCCCGCCCCGGTTGCGGTCGACCATGACCGCCCAGTCGGCGGCGTCCGGGGCGACCCCGATGCCGAGGAAGCTGGCCGTGGCGACGAGATAGACCGCGCCGATGAACCGCACCCCGGCGTCGGCGAGCAGGACCCGGCGGATGCCCCGCGCGACGTAGCCGACCGCCCGCCGCCACCAGGTCTCCCGGTAGAGCCGCATCGCCTCCATCACGGTGCCGTGGGCCAGCGGCAACGCGGCGGCGCGGGTGATCCGTGCGACCTCGGGCAGGGTCACGACCGCGACGATGACCACCAGCGTCAGCGGCCCGCGTGGCGCGGTGGCGGCCAGCAGGATGAGCAGCAGCAACGACGGGACGGCGAGCAGCAGGTCCAGCGGGCGCATCAGCGCCTCGTCGAGCGGGCGGTGCCGGGTGAGGGCGGCGATCAGGCCGAGGGGTACGCCCAGCAGATAGGCCAGGGCGGTGGCGGCGACCGCGACCGCGACGACGGACCACCCGCCGAGCAGCACCTGCCCGACCACGTCCCGGCCGACGAAGTCGGTGCCGAGCAGGCCCGCGCCGTCGAACGGTCGGGTCCGCGCCTCGGACTCGGTGACCAGCACCGGTCCGGCGACCGCGAGCAGCAGCGGCACGGCCAGCAGCACGATCCCGACGACCGCCCGGGGTCTCCGCCGTCGGGCCGTCACCGGACACCGACCGTACGCGGGGCGAGTCGGAACGCCACCAGGTCCGCGACCAGGTTGACCAGCACGGTGGTGACCGCCACGACCACGCAGAGCCCCTGGATGGTGGGTACGTCCCGGGCGGCGACCGCGTCGACCAGGGCGGTGCCCAGCCCGGGGATGACGAAGACCGCCTCGACCACGATGACGCCACCGAGTAGCCAGTCGGTGGTGCGGGCGACCTGCTGCACGACCGGCGCGGCGGCGGTCGGCAGCGCGTGCGCCAGCCAGCGCCGCCGGGTGGAGAGACCGAGGCGTCGGGCGTGGTGGACGTACTCCGCACGCAGGGCGTCCACCATGCCGGCGCGGGTCAGCCGGCTGATCGAGCAGATTGGCCGGGCCAGCAGCACCAGCAGCGGCAGCACCAGCACCCCCGGCTGGGCGAGCAGGTCGGCGCCGACGGCGGTGGGCGGGAACCAGCCCAGCCGGACGCCGAAGACCGCCACCAGCAGGATGGCCAGGGCGAACTCGGGTACCGCGTACAGTCCGACCGCGAGGGTGGTGAGTGTCCGGTCGAGCCGGCCCCCCTCGCGTCGGGCGGCGAGCATGCCGAGCCCGACGGCGAGCGGCACCAGCAGCACCAGCGTGGCGACCGCGAGCAGCAGGGTCGCGGCGGCCCCGCCGACGATCAGGTCCAGCACCGGCCGTTGCGAGATCAGCGAGGCACCGAGGTCGCCGTGCAGCAGCCCGACCACCCAGTCCAGGAAGCGCCACCAGGCCGGTCGGTCGAGGTCGAGCTGCGCGCGGATCAGCGCGATCCGCTCCGGGTCGGGATGGTCACCGGCGATCACCACCGCCGCGTCCCCGGGCAGCGCCTCGGTGAGGACGAACACGACGGTGGTGATGCCGGCGACCTGCCCGACGCCGAGCAGCAGCCGCTGCACGGTGTAGCGGGTCAGACTCAAGCCAGCCACACCTTGTCGAAGCGGGCCCAGTCCAGGGTGTTCGCGGGCGCCTCGGCGGAGACCCCGCGCACTGTCGGGGCGGTGGCCACCAGGAAGTCGGCGAACCCCCACACCAGCAGCCCGCCCTCGGCGTGCAGCATCCGCTGCATGTCCCCGTACGCGCGACGGCGACCCGCCTCGTCGGTGGAGGAGACGGCGGTGCCGTAGAGCGCGTCGAACTCGGGCCGCATCCAGCGGGTGGCGTTCGTGGTGGAGGTGGTCAGCAGCCGCTGCGAGATGTGCGTCTCGATCGGCATGGCACCGCTGCGGAAGGTGGCCATCACCCCGCCGTCGAGCACGTCCCGCCAGTAGGTGTCCTTGTTGCGCTGCACCGGCTCGACGGTGAGCCCGACCTGACGGGCCTGGTCGGCGAAGACGCTGGCGGCCTCGACGAAACCGGCGGCGACCGGCGCGGTGTCCAACGGGATGCGCAGCCCGCGCGCACCGGCCCGGTCCACCAGTGCGCGGGCCCGGTCGAGGTCGCGGGTGCGCTGCGGGATGTCGTCGGCGTAGTACTGGAAGCCCTTGCCGAAGAGGTCGTTGCCGACCTGCCCGGTGCCGGAGAGCACCGTCTCGACGAGCTGCTCCCGGTCGGTCAGCAGGAACATCGCCTCGCGCAGGTCCCGGTTGTCGAACGGGGGACGGTCCACCTTCATCGTGAAGCCGAGCAGGTTGCTGTTCGGCATCCGGGTGATCGCGACGCGGTCGTTGCCGGTGTGCGTCCGCGCGGTGGTCGGGCTGACGTCGTGCGCGTAGTCGACCTGCCCGCCGAGAAGGGCGTTGATCCGGGCCGACTCCTCGTTGGCGATCACGTACTCCAGCTCGTCGAGGTGCGCGGCACCCTCCCAGTAGTCCGGGTAGCGGGCCAGCAGCAGCGAGCGGCCGGGGGTGAAGCTGCTGACGGTGAACGGGCCGGAACCGATCGGCCGGTCGAACGACTCGGCACCCTCCGGCACGATGTACGCGCCGAACGCGGCGAGGACGTTGCCGAACTCGGCGAACGGCCGGTGCAGGGCGAACTCGACGGTGCGGTCGTCCACCGCCCGGCTGGCCCGCAGGTCGATCAGGGAGAGGCTGGCGCGGGCCCGGAACGCCCGGTCCGGGTCGACGATGCGGGCGTAGCTGGCGAGCACGTCGGCGGCGCGGACCGGCCGACCGTCGTGGAAGGTGGCCTCGCGCAGCGCCACCCGCCAGCGGGTCAGGTCCGCGTTCGGTTCCCAGCTCAGCGCCAGTCGGGGCTGGATCGACACGTCGGGGCCGTAGTCGGCCAGCTTGTCGAAGACGGCCTTGGCCCGCGACGCCTCGTTGAACAGGTTCGCCAGGTGCGGGTCGAGCGTCTCGGTGGCACCGCCACCGGCGAACGCGACCCGCAACCGGCCGCCCCGCCTCGGGGTGTCACCGGCACCGGGGCCGCCGGTGGAGTCGCCGCCGCAGCCGGTGAGCAGGGCGGTGGCCAGGGCGGCGCCGCCGCCGAGCAGCGTGCGGCGGGACAGGTGGATCGACATGGGGTTTCCTCTCGAAGGTGTCGCGGTGTTCAGGCCGCGCCAGGGCGGCGAGGGGTGACGGCGGGCATCCGCGCGTCGCCCGGGACGGTGTCCGGTGCGGGGTCGGCGACCGGTCGGGGGCCGAGCAGGTTCCGGCGGTGCAGCACCCGCACCGCCGCGGCCGAGGCCAGTCCGAGGGCGGCGCAGAGCAGCCACGCCCCGGCCGGGACCCGCTCGGCCGCGCCGTCCGATCCGGTCTGCATGAGACCGCCGACGGCGGTGGTGGCGAGCGCCGCCACCACGCCCGAGGCGAGATAGAAGACGCCGAAGTAGGTGCCGGTCAGCCCGGTGCGGGCGAATCCGGGCAGCAGTTCCAGCACGAACGGCTGCGCCACCATCACCCCCACCGCCAGCGCCAGCGTGGTGACGAGCACCGGCAGGACGCGGACCGCCGGGGGACCGCCCAGCGGTAGCAGCGGCACCAGGAAACCGGCGCCGGTCACCGCCATCCCGGCGGCGATCGCGGTGCCCCGGTCGACGCGGCGACGCAGCCGCGCGGTGATGCGGACCTGCCCCGCCACGGTGACCACGGTGGAGACGACGAAGAGTGCGGCGACCGCCAGCGGCGTGCCGGTGACCGCCTCCGCCTGCACCGGCAGCACCAGATAGAGCTGGGTCTGCAACGCGAAGAGCGCGCTCAACGCCACCGTGAACGCCAGGAACCGGCCGTCGGTCAGCGACTCCCGCCAGTCCCGGCCGACGCTCTGCCCGCTGGCCGTCACCGGCTGCGCCGGCAGCACCAGCGCCTGCGCCACGGTCAACGCGGCGAACACCAGCGCGGCCCCGGTCGCCGCCGCCCGGAAGTCGACCAGCAGCAGCGCGCTGCCGACCAGCGGCCCGATCAGCGCCCCCGCGCTGGCGAACACGTTGAACAGGGCGAACGCCTCGGCCCGCCGGTCCGGGGCGGCCTGGGCCAGATAGGCGCGCACGGCCGGGTTGAACAGGGCACCGGCCAGACCGGTCAGCACCGAGGCGACCAGCAGCGCCGACAGCGACCCGCCGACCGCGAACACCGCGAAGCCGACCGCCCGCAGCCCACACCCGGCGATGATCACCCCGCGTGCGCCGAGCCGGTCCGCCGCCGATCCGCCGAGCAGGAACAGTCCCTGTTGGCTCAGGTTGCGGACCCCGAGGACCAGGCCGACCAGGGCGGCCGAGAGCCCGATCTGGTCGGTGAGATAGCCGGCCAGGAAGGGCAGCAGCATGTAGAACCCGACGTTGACGCCGAGCTGGTTGACCACCAGCAGCCGGATCGGCACCGGGAAGCCGCGCCACGACGCCCAGGTGGCCCTCACCGGGGTGCCTCCGCCGCCGGTGCCACCCCGAGCCCGGCCGCCCCCGACAGGCGCAGCACACCGTCCCGACCGCCGATGCCGGTCCACGGGTCGTCGGCGAGCAGCAGATGGCCGTCCAGGTCCACCCAGCGGGCCAGACCGGCCAGGTGCACCGCCGGGGCGATGCCGAGCGAACTGGCCACCAGGCAGCCGAGCATCACGTCCAGGTCCCGTTGCCGGGCCGCCTCGATCATGTCCCCGGCGGCGGTGATGCCGCCGCACCGCGCCAGCTTCACGTTCACCCCGGCGACCGCGCCCGCCAGCCGGTCCAGGTCGGCCGGACCGGCGGCGTCCTCGTCGGCGACGACGGGCGTGCCGCTGCGGGCACCCACCCAGGCCAGCAGGTCGGGGTGGCCCGGCGGGATGGGCTGTTCCACCGCGTCCAGCCGGTGCGGCGCGAGCGCGTCGAGCTGCCGCACGGCCTGTTCGGCGGACCAGCCGCCGTTGGGGTCGAGCAGCAGCCGGGCGTGCGGCGCGGCGGCCCGGACCGCCGCCACCCGGGCGAGATCGTCCGCGTCGCCGGCCTTCACCTTGAGCACCGAGAACCCGGCGGCGACCAGGCGTCGGGCGGTCGCCGCCGCCTCCGGCACCGGCACCAGCCCGATGGTGTACGCGGTGGCCACCGGCGTCGGCTGCGGCGCCCCCACCAGTCGGTGCACGGGTACGCCCCGGGCGTGCCCGAGCAGGTCGTGCACGGCCGCGTCGAGCGCCCCGCGCACCCCCGGCGGCCCCGGATACGCGCCCAGCTCGGCCCGGAGCGCCTCCGGATCCGGGCAGCCGACCACCCGCTCCGCCCACCCGGCGCAGCACGCCTCGATCGCCGCCCGGTCGAGTCCGAGATAGTGGCTGGTGACGACCTCGCCGTGCCCGGTGACACCGTCGTGCGTCACGGTCAGCCGCACCGCCTCCCGGCTGGCCATCACCGACCGGGAGATGCGCAGCGGCTCCCGCAGCACCAGCGGGTATGCCTGCCAGGTCAGCCTCATGCCGGCACCCGCCCCCGGTCGGCAACCGGATCGGTCACCGTGCGACACCGGCTCCACCGGGTGACCTCCACCGCGCCGGGGTGCGGGATCTCCACCGGGTGTCCGTGACCGGAGTCGAGCAGCCCGTGCCGGGCGCACCAGCCGTCGTCGAAGATGCTGTCGAGATAGCGGTGCGGGCCGTCCGGGAAGACCGTCACCACCCGCGCGTCCGGCCGGGTCCGCGACGCCCAGGCAGCGACCCGGGCCACCGCCCCGGTGCTCCACCCCCCGGTGACGAAGCCGGTACGCGCCAACCGTCGGCAGGTGTCCACCGCCTCCGCCGGACCGACCCAGTGCACCTCGTCGAAGGCCGGATAGTCCACGTTGTCCGGATGGATGCTGCTGCCCAGGCCGCGCATCAACCGGGGACGGGCCGGCTGACCGAAGATCCTCGACCCGACCGTGTCCACACCGATCAGCCGCAGGTGGGGCCAGGACCGCCGCAACGCCCGCGCCAGCCCGGCGCTGTGCCCGCCGGTGCCCACACTGCACACCAGCACGTCCACCGCGTCGACCTGGGCGGCGATCTCGTCACCGAGGCTCGCGTACCCGGCCACGTTGTCGGGGTTGTGGTATTGATCCGGCCAGTACGCCCCCGGCAGCGTCGCGAGCAGCTCGGTCAGGCGGTCCCGGCGGGCCTGCTGCCACCCGCCGGTCGGATGCGGCCGGTCGACCACCTCCAGCCGGGCCCCGTACGCGCGCAGCAGCGCCCGCATCGACGGCTCCAGCTCCCGGTCCACCACCAGCACCACCGGGTGCCCGAAGGCGTGCCCGGCGAACGCCAGCCCGATCCCCAACGTGCCGCTCGTCGACTCCACCACCGGCGCGCCGTCGCGCAACTCGCCCCGACGCCGCGCCCCGGCCAGCATGGTGACCGCCGCGCGGGCCTTCATGCCCCCCGGCGCGGCACACTCGACCTTCGCCCAGAAGCCGCCGTGCGGGTGCGGCAGCGGCGCGTCGACGTACACCAGCGGGGTGTGTCCGACCAGGTTCAACAGTTGCGGCGCGCTCATCCGGACACCCCGTAGCGGTAGAGGGTCGTCGGCCCGCCGTCGAGCCAGAAGAACGGGTACGGCTCGGCCGACACGGCGGTCAGGCCCGCGCCCAGGAACCACGGCAGCACCGCGCTGCCGGTCTGCGCGAACGCCACGAAGGGTTTCCGCTCGGCGCCGGCGTGCGCCAGCAGCGGCGCGAACGTGTCGTTGCCGAGCGTCATGCCGGAGGCCAGGATCGCGTCGCAGCGGTCCAGCACCGCCGTCGCGTCGGGCAGGTGCGGCTCGTCCCACTCGGTGCGGCCCCCGGCCAGGTCGCACGGCAGATACCGACGGCCGGTCGCCCGCAGCCGCTCCAACAGCGAGTTGACCACCCCGACGACCAGCACCGTGCGGCTGCTCGCGGGCAGCAGGTCCACCACCGCCTCGGCGCGCGCCCGTGACTTGGCCAGCGACCCGCCGCCGGGCACGGTGACCGTCGCGTCCGCCGCCTCGGCGTGCGGGCGCACCGACATCAGGTACGCGTCCAGCGCGGCCACCCGCACTGGCAGCAGCGGGTGAGTGAGCAGTTCCGCCACGGACGCGCCGACGCAGTCGTAGGCGGTCTCGTCGGGCAGCGCACCCGGCTCGATGGCGCAGGACCCGACCACCGCGTCGACCCGCAGACTCAGCACGTGGTTGCGGTAGCCGTGCGCCCGCGAGGCGTGCCGCACGCCCTGCCGGGTGACGAACCCGACGCTGACCGTGGCCCGCGCCGGATCGGCCCCGAGCAGTCCCGCGCGCACCGCCTCCACCAGCGCCGACATCGACCGGTACGCCGGCCGGGCCGGCGAGGTGGCGGTCATGCCCCGACCCCCACCCGGGCGTCGGCACCAGCCGGAACGCTCTCGTCGAGGTACGAGACCCGGGCCTGCCCGGCCAGCCGGTCGGCGACCGTCCGCGCACCGGCACCGGCGGTGTCGACCACCATCACGTGACCGAGGTAGTCGTTGTTGCTGCTGGCGTCCCCGGCCCGGTGGCCGTCCGGCTTCACCGACCAGTCGACCACCCGAGGATCCGTCGACCAGGTCCCGGTGCCGTCGATCCGCGCCACGACACCGGGTCGCGGCGGCAGCACGAACGCGATCGCGGCACTGCGTACGCCGGTGTCGGCCGGGGTGAGGTCCGGGTGTTCGCCGAGCGCGAGCTGCGCGTACACCATCGGCAGGTCCACGCCGGTGACCCGGCGCACCAGCTCGGTGATCTGGTTACCGGCGGGCCGGGGGTTGACCTCCACCACGCGCGGCCCGGTGGGCGTCAGCCGCAGCTCGGTGTGCCCGACCGCGCGATCCAACCCGACCGCCTCCAGGGCGGCCACCGCCACCTCGCTGACCCGCTCACGGGTCGCCGGGTCCAGCACCGCCGGGAACATGTGGCCCGTCTCGACGAACCCGGAGGCACCGCCGAGACTCTTGTCGGTGATCCCGACGACCGTGGTCACCCCGTCGACGGTGACCGTCTCCACGCTCACCTCCGGCCCGGTCAGCAGCTCCTCCAGCAGCACCACCGGCACCCTCGGCTGCCGCCGGGCGTTCACCGGGAACGCGGCGAGGGCGTCGAACGCGGCGCGCAGCCCGGTCGGGTCCGCCACCTGCCGCACGTACATGCCGGCGCAGAGGTCCACCGGCTTCAGCACCAGCGGATACCCCAGCTCGCGCGCGGCCTGCGCGGTGGCCGCCCAGCCGTCGGCGAGCGCGAACCGGGGCTGCGGCACACCGGCGCGGGCCATCGCCGTCCGGGCCAGATCCTTGCGGTACGCCCGCCGCACCGCCGCCGGATCCGCACCGGGCAGCCCGAGGTGCGCGGCCACCTGGGCGACCGTGTCCAGGTAGTAGTCGCACGAGGTGAGGACCCCGTCGAAGCGCAGCGCCGCGTGCAGCCGTCCGGCCTGCTCCAACAGCGCGGGTACGTCGTTGGTGTCGACGGTCAGCACGTTCTGCGCGGCCAGCAGCGGATGTGTGCCGCCGGGCGGCGCACCACGCAGGTAGTGGTGCAGGTCCCGGGTCAGGAACGAGAACCGGTGCCCGGCCTCCAACACCGCTCGCGGCAGGAGGTGGCTCATCGCCCCGACCCAGCTCTCCACCAACAACACGTGCGCCATCGGCGCCTCCCCACTCGGCAACAGGCGATGGCAATGGTAACGGTTTTCATTTGCGAGAGGAAGGAGGGGGTGTGGCGTGGCGTGTCGGTAGGGTGACGCCCGTGACGACAGTCGTGCGCACGGCGACCGAGGATGACCTGGCGGCGCTGCTGGGTCTCTACGCCGAACTGCACCCGGACGATCCGGTGCTGCCGCCCGAACGGGCTGCGCGGATCTGGCGTGAGATCGCCGGCCAGCCCGGCCGCACCGTGCTTGTCGCAGTGCGCGACGGCGCGGTGGTGGGCACCGTCGACGGCGTGGTGGTCGCCAACCTCACCCGGGGCGGCCGACCGTTCATGCTGGTCGAGAACGTCATTGTCACGCACGCGGCGCGTCGTCTGGGCGTCGCCGGTCGCCTGTTCGACACGGTCGTCGACCTGGCCCGGACGGCCGGCTGCTACAAGGTCCAGTTGCTGTCCCGCGTGGACCGTCTCCACGCCCACCGGTTCTACGAGTCATGCGGCCTGCGCCCCACCGCCCAGGGCTACCGGCTCTACCTGGACTGACCGCTCCGGCTCGACGTCAGGTGACAGCGCTGCCTGGCCTGTCCGGAGTACCGGCTCAGTCCGCCAGTCGGTGAGCGCACTTGGCTATCCGGAGGCGGGGGATCACCTCACGCTCATCGACCAGGAGGAAGCTGAGACGCTCGTAGAGTCGGCGCGCCGGCAGGGTGACTGACGACAGGTGCACCCCGAAGACAAGCCAAGCCCACCTGAGTGGTTGCCTACCGTGCGCTGAGTACCTTAAGCAGGTTGTCAAAGCCCTCCAGAGCGTCAGCTCGTGCAGTCGTCAGCGCCTCCCAACGGCTATCGCCCTCCACATGCCGTGCTTGATGGAGTGCGTTGATCAGGCTCCCTCGTTGGAACAGCTCATCGGAGGGCAGGTCCGGGCATCGGATCAACGTCCCGCCGGCGCACTCGCTCGCCGGCCTCAAGGTCGTGCTCGATCCGGGATCGAGTGGTTACGGAAGCGAAGGGATGCCACTCGATCCAGGATCGAGCGTGACCTTGGCACGGAGAACATCACCGACCGCACGACGTACGTTCATCGGCATAAGCGTGAGGCCGTGAACGGTCGCGAGCGGGTAGGAGGCGCGACCGGGCCACCCGCAGACCGTATGCGCTCTTGGAGACGGGGGAACAGGACCCCCGTGAAACGTTGGCCAGCAGTGAGAGCCTTGAGCGCCGTGTGTGCATGGGGATTGAGTAGCGTTCCAGCTGGTGGCGGATGCTCGAAGGTCCGCCTCAACTTCTGACGGCTTGCTTGATGATCAAGCACGTGCGGGTGCTGTCGGTGCTGATCGGTGTACCGTCCGGAGTGGCAGCCTGCCGGGGATGGTCGGCAGGGGTTCTCGTGTGAACTGGGAGTGCCGCTGATGGCTCGTCGGCCGATACCTGTTGATCCCTCGATTGGTGATCGTATTCGTGCTCGCCGCGAGTTGCGTGGTTGGAGTGTGCGCTACGCGGCCAGTCGGGCGGGGATCTCCCACACCTCCTGGTCGCGGATCGAGCGTGGCCAGCAGCGCACCGACCGGTACATGGTGGTGGATCTGGCGGCGGCTCTTGAATGCTCGGTAGTGGACCTGACCGGGCAGGCGTACACGCCGGCTGATCGGCAGCTTGACGCGGCGCGCATCGACGCCGAGCGGGTGTGGCGGATCATGATGGACACGCCGATGTCCAAGCGTTCCGATGCGGTGGCGACCGTCGAGCAGGTACGCCGAGAGGCGGCGCTCGTGCGTGGCCTGTACGGGCGGTGTGACTACGCGGGCGCGTTGCGGCGGCTTGTCGACCTGGTGCCGGCGATGCACGGCCTCACCGATCGACGAGCGGCGTTGACGGAGATGGTGCCGGTGTACGGCGTGGCGATGGGGTCGTTGCTGAACGTCAGCTACCCGGCGCATGCGTGGCTGGCGGCGGAGCGGTGTGCCGAGGCGTCCGGGTTGCTTGATGATCCGGTGGCGGCCGGGGTCGCGGCGGCGAATCGGGCGCGGGTGTCGGCCTACTCGGGGGCGTACGGTCCGGCGCGGGCGCTGTGTGACGTCGCGGCTGCCGATCTTGCGGGCAGCAGCGCTGATGGGGCGCTGGACGTGTTGGGGTTCCTGCACCTGGCGCGGGCGCATCACCTCGCCGGGCTGCGGGATCAGGCGGGGGCGGAGGAGCACCTTGCCGAGGCGGGGCGGATCGCGGCGCACACCGGGGAGACCGACAGGTGGGACCTCGCCTGGGGGCCACGGAACGTGGCGCTGTGGCTGATGGCGTTCCTGCTCGACACGGGGCGTCCGGAGGCGGCGTTGCAGACGGCTAAGGGCGTGGAGTTGGCGGGCCTGCCAGCGGTGCGGCAGGTGTATTTCTGGCTCGACATGGGCCGTGCTGCCGAGGCCGTCGGTCGGGACCGGGATGCGGTGCGGATGCTGCTCGCTGCGGAGCGGGTCGGATCGCAACACGCCCGATCGTCGGTGTCGGCGCGGGAGACGGCACGGTCGTTGCTGCGTAAGGGCGCGACCTCGCCGGAGTTGCGGGGGCTGTGCGAGCGGATGAGCCTCGCCGCGTTGTAGTGGTGCGTAAGCGTTCCAGCTAGCAAGTGTGCGTTCCGTAGCGTCTCGATTACAGCGCGGTCCGCATGTTCGTGCTTCTTCGATGTGCTGCGGTCGCGCCTCTGAACCGGCGCGGCGGTGGCCACATTCTCCCGAGTTCCCATACCGCCGCGCCCTGTCCGATGAGGGGTCGTACGTGGGCGGCGTGGAACACGAACGAGGGCACAGCCGTGGCGAGCAGGCGGAAGCAGCGGAGCGGGAGGCCGCGAAGCAGCGCATCCTGGCGCAGGCTGAGGCGGAGCGGATACCGGTCGAGGAGACGACCCGGGCGGTGCCGGATCGGCGGTGGCGTCGTGCCCGGTGACCCGGTACCGATCGGGCGGCGGGTCGCCTACCTGCGGGCGCGGCGGAATCTGTCGCAGCAGACGTTCGCCGACCGCCTGGGTAAGTCGAAGAGTTGGGTGGACAAGGTCGAACGTGGTGTGCGGTCGCTGGAGCGCCTGTCGGTCATCCGGGACATCGCCACCGTGCTGCGGGTGGACGCCGCGACCCTGCTCGGCCGTGATGTTGAGCCCGCCGATGCGGTTGAGCGTCACGAGGGTGTCGCCCGGATCAGGGCGGCGATGTCGACGTACGAGATGGCCCTCGGTCGACCGTCCGCGCGCGGCGAGGTGATGCCGCCGGAGCGGGTGGCGCGGGAGGTCGCGCACGCGTGGACCACCTACCAGCACGCCCGATATCCGCACCTGATCGACCTGCTGCCGGGGCTGTTGACCACGGTGCACCGGGCGTACGCCCAGGACCCGGAGGCGGGCCGGACGTTGGTGGTGGAGGCGTACCGGGTCACCACGGCGTTGTTGGTCAAGCTGGACGAACACCAGCTTGCCTGGCTGGCCGCCGACCGGGCCATGTCCGCCGCGACCGGCGACCGGCTGTTGTTGGCGTGCGCGTCGGTGCAGCTCGGGCAGGTGCTCCGGACGTCGGCGCGGGCGCGCTCGGTGATGCTGGCCGCCGCCTACCAGATCGCCCCACCCGACCCCGACACCGGCGAACCGCCGGAGGTGTCGCTCTGTGGCAGTCTGCTCGTGCAGGCCGCCCTCATCGCCGCGACCTGCGGCAACGACCGCGCCGCTGCTGGCCTGCTGGACGAAGCCGCCGAGATGGCCGCCCGGGTCGGCGAGGGACACGACCACCACCGCACCGCCTTCGGGCCGACCGCCGTCGAACTGGCCCGGGTCACCGCCGCCATCGAACTCGGCGACACCTCGGACGCCGTCGCGCGGCACGAGAAGGCGATCGGGCGGGACGAGTGGCGGTGGCTGCCCGTCGAGCATCGCGCCGCGCACCTCGTCGACGCCGCTCGCGCCTACCTGGACACCGACGACGCCACCAACGCGGCCCGAGTGCTGATCCAGGCCGACGCCACCGCGCCCGCCGAGATCCGGCACCGACCGGCGGTACGAGAGATGGTCGCCCACGTCGCCCGCGACCAGGACGCGTCGACGACGATCACCCAACTCGCCATCAGCCTCGGGCTGGTCTGACCACGCCCTTTCTGTCCCGGAGCCCGACGCGCCACCCTTCTCCCTGGACCGGGGCGAGGCAGGTGACGGCGGGAGGGTGGTTCAGGTCGCCGGTTCGCGGACGTACTCGGCGATTCGGAGGCCGGGGATGACCTCGCGCTCGCCGATCAGGCGGAAGTCGAGACGCTCGTAGAGCCGGCGGGCCGGGAGGTTCGCCGCGCCCGTGGCGACTACCGCGCGCCGGTCGCCGGCCGAGGCGAGGAGCGTCCGCACCAGGGCGGCGCCGGCGCCGCGACGGTGGGCCGTCGGGTCCACCACGAGTCGGTCGATGTCCAGCTCGGTGGGGTTCTCCGACCAGGCCACCGCGCCGACGAGCCGTCCGTCGTGGTGGGCGCCGAGCCAGCGCAGCGGCGCGGCGCGCAGCGCGTCGAGCGTCTCGTGCAGGGGTGGGATGCGGTCGTCGCCGATGAGCGATGCCTCCACCGCGTACGCCGCGTGCTGGATCGACAGCAGCGTTCGGGCCAGTGTCTCGTCTGCGCCGGGGTCGATCTCGGTGATCCGCACCGCGCCATTCTGGTCCCCGGCGAGGCGTAGTGCAGCCACTTTCCGGGCCAGCCCTACATCTGTCGTTTGACGTATGACGTTTGCATCGTTAGATTTCGATGAGCGAGCGGTCCGGTCGTCCGGCGTCGACACGGCGTCCCGACCTGGTGGACCGCTCCCTCGTGGGCTCGTGTCGCCGGATCGGGCGCCGCCGTCCGGGCATCCCCACGACACACCGACGTGCTGACGCCACCACCCGACGCCGGCACCCCCAGCCGGGCGCGCGCGGGCGGTCCCGCCCGCGAGCGACCCCGACCGAAGGAGTGGACCATGACAGTCATCGGCGAGGCCCGTCCCGCCTCCCCGCCGAGACGCGGTCGACGATCCGGACTGGCCGCCGCGCTCGCCGTGGTCATGACGGCCGGCACGGTCGTGGCGGTGAACGCCGCGCCCGCGTCCGCCGCGACGGTCGACACCACCGCGTGGTACGTGCTGGTGAACCGGACCAGCGGCAAGGCGCTGGACCTGTACGCCTCGGCCACCAACGACGGCGCGCGGATCAGTCAGTGGACGCGGAACAACGGCGCGAACCAGCAGTGGCAGTTCGTCGACTCGGGCGGCGGCTTCTATCGGCTCAAGTCCCGGCACTCCGGCAAGGTCCTCGACGTGCAGAACCAGTCCACCGCCGACGGTGCCCCGATCGTCGCTTGGTCGGACAACAACGGGGCCAACCAGCAGTTCCGGTTGGCCGACTCGGACGGCGGTCACGTCCGGCTGGTCAGCCGGCACAGCGGCAAGGTCGTCGAGGTCCAGGGCGCGTCGACCGCCGACGGGGCGAACATCGTCCAGTACGCGGACTGGAACGGCGGCAACCAGCAGTGGCAGCTCGTCCGCGTCGACGGGAGCAACCCCACCCCGCCGCCGACGGGCGGCAGCGGATGCGGCCGTACGCCGACCCTGACCAGCGGCACCCACACGATCCAGAGCGGCGGCAAGAGCCGGTCGTTCATCCTGCGCGTACCCGCCAACTACCAGCCGAACAACCCGTACCGGCTGATCTTCGCCTTCCACTGGCGGGGCGGCACCATGCAGGAGATCTCCAACGGCGGCACCAGCGGGACCGCCTGGTCGTACTACGGCCAGCAGGAGCAGTCCAACAACAGCGCGATCCTGGTCGCGCCGCAGGGGCTCGGCAACGGTTGGGGCAACGCCGGTGGCGAGGACGTCACGTTCGTGGACGACATGATCCGGCGGATCGAGGCCGACCTCTGCGTCAACCCGAGGCAGCGTTTCGCCACCGGCTTCAGTTGGGGCGGCGGCATGAGCTACGCCCTGGCCTGCGCGCGGGCCGACGTGTTCCGGGCCGTCGCGGTGATCGCCGGTGCCCAGATCAGCGGCTGCTCCGGCGGCACCCAGCCGATCGCGTACTTCGGGCTGCACGGCATCACGGACAACGTGCTCAACATCGGTCAGGGGCGCGCGCTGCGCGACACGTTCGTCCGCAACAACGGGTGCGCGGCGCAGAACCCGCCCGAGCCCGGTGGCGGCAGCCGCACCCACATCACCACCGTGTACTCCGGCTGCCGGTCGGGTTACCCGGTGCAGTGGGCGGCCTTCGACAACGGGCACATGCCCGGCCCGGTGGACGGGACGTACGGCGAGAGCGGCATCACGACCTGGACCAAGGGTGAGATCTGGCGGTTCTTCGCGCAGTTCTCCTGACCTCGACAGGACAGCGGGATCACCACGGCAGCCGTCACCGGTCGACGACCGGTGACGGCTGCCGGCGGCGAGTGGAGGGGCGGTGTCAGCGTTGCAGTCGGGTCGGCTTGCCGGAGCCCTTGCGGCGGACCAGCCACGCCTCGGTGATGTGGGTGAACATCGCGTCGGCGGCACCGGCCGGGTCGCGGGCGGCGATCCGCTCGTAGATGCGGCGGTGTCCCCGGTTGGACGCCACGCAGAGCGAGCGCTGGGTGCGGCCCATGTACCGCGCGGTGTTGGCGACCTGGCTCTCCAGCGAGCGGACCACCCCACGGGCGATCCGGTTGCCGGACGCCTGCATCACCGTGTCGTGGAAGGCCCGGTCGTGCTCGTGGTAGGCGACCGTGTCGTCGACGAGTTCGTCCATCCGGTCGACCAGCGCCCGCAGGCGCTCGATGGTCTCGGCGTCGGCCTGCCGGGCGGCGACGTGCGCCATGTCCGATTCGAGCAGCCGTCTGGTGACCACCAGGTCGTCGAGAATGGCGAGGCTGTCGTCCTCGGCGATGGTGGCGGCGAGGACGAGTTCGTCGAGCATGTCCCAGTTCGAGGGCTCGGTGACCGTGGTGCCGGCGCCCTGGCGTACCTGCACCAGGCCCTTCTCCTGGAGGACCTTCACCGCCTCCCGGACCACGGTCCGGCTCACCGAGAAGGTCTCGCAGAGCACGGGCTCGGGGGGCAGGGGAGACCCGGACGGGTGCATCCCGCGCACGATCCGCTGCACCAGCTCGGCGGTGACGGCGCGCGCCAGGTTCTGCGGCCGGCGGGTCCAGGCCGGGGCGGCCGTGGCATCCACGGTCGTCTCCTGCGATGGCGTCATGTCCCCTCCGATTTGCTTGCCGTGGCACGACGTCCGGTGGTCAGTGTACGTCCGACCGTTGACGTCAGACGTCATACGAGTTACGTTTTCGCACATTGTTGGCCTGCGGTGGAGCCGTCGGCCATTGCCGTTCAGAGGTGAACAACGATGAAACAGCGCACAATATGGTCCGCCGTCCTCGTTGTGGGACTGGTAGCGATGGCCGGCTGTGGAAGCGCCACCGGATCGGGCGGGTCCGGCGGTGGCGCGGAGGGCAAGCTGGTGGTGTGGGACTGGAAGTCCGGTGAGGCGTCCGCCGCGCCGTACCTCGACAAGGCCAAGGCGGACTTCGCCAAGAAACACCCGGACGTGACGGTCGAGTTCGTCGCGCAGCCGTTCGACCAGTACTACACGCTGCTGGGCGCGGCGATCCAGACCGGCAAGGGCCCGGACGTCATGCTCTTCAACGGCGGCGGTCAGATCCGGGACCGGGTCGACGCGCTGGTGCCGCTGGACGAGTACCTCGCCGAGGACCGGGAGCGCCTGGCCGGCTGGGACGCCTTCACCAAGGACGGCCGCACCTACGCCGGCCCGGTGACGTTGCAGGGCCACCCTATCTACTACAACAAGGCGGTGTACGAGAAGGCCGGGCTCGACCCCGCCGCCCCGGCGACGACCTGGACCGAGTTCCTCAGCGACTGCGCCGCCATCGCCAAGGCCGGCGCCAAGTGCTTCGCGCTGGGCAACAAGGAGGGCGCGGGCATCCAGTTCTGGCTCTCCGCACTGGGCTCCGCCACGCTCACCGCGCAGGAGTACGACGACTGGGTCGCCGGCAAGCGCGACTGGAACTCACCCCACGTCAAGCGGGTCTTCCAGCTCTGGCAGGAGGCCGGCGACGCCGGGCTGAACACCGACGGCGCCAACTCGACCGCGATGTTCAACGACGGGTTCGCCCTCTTCCAGTCCGGCAAGGCCGCCCACGTCATCGGGCTGATGTCGGACGTCGGGCACTGGAAGGACTTCAACGAGTTCCTGACGCCGGAGAAGCTCGGCGTGATGAACGCCCCGGTGGTCACCGAGGGCACCACCCCGAGCCTGCCCTTCGACGGTGGGATCGGCTACGGCGTGGCCAAGTGGACCAAGGACCCGAAGGTCGCCGCCGACCTGGTCCGCTCGCTCACCTCGACCGAGGCGCTCAACGCCTTCTACGCGGACGCGGGCGCGATCGCCGCCGACACCACGATCGACGTGTCGCAGGGCGGCCCGGCGGTGGCCGGCATCGTGGCCGAGACCGCGGACGGCAAGCCGGCCCTGCACGTGGCGCTCTCCTCCAAGACCCTGGACCTGATGGGCCGACTGTCCCAGCAACTGCTCAGCGGCTCGGCCGGCGTCGACGAGGTGGTGCGGCAACTGGCCGCCTCCGACCAGGCGGGCTGAGTTCGTGCCGATCGGGAACGCACAGTCGTCGGTCCGTCCGGCTCCGGCCGGACGGACCGACGCGGCGACCGACCGTCGCCGGACCGGTGCGGCGCGGGCCGCCGGCCGCCTGCGCTCCGAGCGCCTCGCACCGTACGTCCTGGTCGCCCCCGCCGTGCTGATCATCGTGGTGCTGCGGCTGTATCCGCTGCTGCTCGGCGTCAACTTCTCGTTCACCGGGGACGGGGCCCGCGACGGCACGGCGGTGGGCGTCGACAACTACCGGGAACTGCTGGCCGACCCGCTGTTCCGGACCGCGCTGGGCAACGTCGGGTGGCTGGTGCTGCTGCTGCCGGTGGCGGTGGCGATCCCCGGCCTGCTGGCGACCTTCATCTACCTCCGGGTCCCCGGGCACCGGCTCTACCGCAGCGTCTACTTCTTTCCGGCCGTGCTCTCTCCGGTCATCGTCGGCGCGATCTTCAACCTGCTGCTCGCGGTGGACGGCCCGCTCAACTCCCTGCTCGGCCCGGCCGGTGTCGGCCCGATCGACTGGCTCGGCGACCCGGGCATCGCGATGTTCGTGGTGGTCGGCGTGCACGTCTGGGCCACCTTCGGGATGTCCCTGGTGGTCTTCCTCGCCGGCTTCGCGACCCTCGACGCCGCCCTGCTGGACGCCGCCCGGGTGGACGGGGCCTCACTGCCCCAGGTCATCCGGCACGTGATCGTCCCGGGGCTGTCCCGGACCATCCAGTTCGTCTTCGTCACCACGATGATCGGCATGTTGACCTCGATGTTCGGCCTGCTGTTCGTGATGACCAGCGGCGGCCCGGAGGGGTCCACCTACCTCCCGGAGTACTACATCTGGATCCAGCAGGGCCAGATGAACCGTCCCGCCCTCGCCTCGGCCGCCTCGACGGTCCTCTTCGTGATCATGCTCGTGGTGGGGCTGGTGCAGATCAAACTGCTCAGCCGGGCCGGAAGGGAGAACTGATGTCACGCCTGCGGCCGGGGCGGTGGCTGATCGCCGTCCCGATGCTGGTGCTCGCCCTGGCGACGATCTACCCCCTGCTCTTCACCGCGAACGTCGCGATGAAGACCCGGCGCGACTACATCCTCGACCGCTTCGCCCTGACCGACAAGCTGCGCTGGGACAACATCGAGACGGCGTGGAGCAGCGTCGGCATGAGCCGATACTTCGTCAACTCGGTGATCGTGGTGTCGTCGTCGGTGCTCCTGCTGTTGCTGCTCGGCTCGATGGCCGGCTTCGCCCTCAGCCAGGTGCGCTTCCGCGGGTCGCGGGCGCTCTTCCTCGGCTGCCTCGCGGGTCTCTTCGTACCGTTCCAGGTGATCATGGTGCCGCTGGCCCGGATCATGGCGGACACGGCGCTCATCGACACGTACCCCGGGTTGATCCTCGTCTACGTCGCCCAGTTCCTGCCCTTCACCGTCTTCCTGATGACCAGCTACTACCGGTCGATCCCGCCGGAGATCATCGATGCGGCCCGGATCGACGGCAACAGTCTCTACGGCGTGTACCGCCGGATCATGCTGCCGCTGGGCACCCCGGCGCTGCTCTCCGTCGGCATCCTCAACGCCCTGTTCTGCTGGAACGACGTCCTGATGTCGCTGGTCATGATGCCCTCGGCCGACCAGCGCACCCTGATGGTGGGCGTCACCTCGCTGCGCGGGCAGTACTCCGACGACATCCCGACCTTCGCCTCCGGCGTGCTGATCGCCGCGCTCCCCGTCCTGCTGGTCTACCTCTTCCTCCAGCGCCAGATCGCCGACGGCGTCGCCGCCGGCTCCACGAAGGGCTGACATGCGGATCACCGGATATCGGACGCTCAGCACGGTGCAGGAATGGGGACGCCCCGTCGGTGACGCCAACGGCGTCTTCGCCGACGGGGTGGTGCCGGTGTCGATCGTCGTCGTCGACACCGACGAGGGGATCTCCGGAGTCGGCCTCGGCCCGCACGTGGAGATCGATCGGATCTTCGCGGCCCTCGACGGCGAGGACCCGCGCGCCGTCACGACGCTCTACGACCGGATGCTGCGCCACAGCTTCAAGGCCGGACACGGGGGCTCCGTCTTCGGCACCATCGGCGCGCTCGACACCGCCCTCTGGGACATCAAGGCGCAGGCCGCCGGCCAGCCGCTCTGGCGACTGCTGGGCGGACGCGACCGGCGGGTGCCCGCGTACGCCTCCGGCCTGGACATCGGCCTGACCGACGACGAGCTGGTCGACACCTATCGCGCGTACGCCGCGCACGGCCTGCGCGCCGCCAAGCTCAAGGGCGGTCTGGACATCGCCCGCGACCGGCATCGCCTCGGCCTGGTCGAGGAGGTGCTGACCGAGGCCGGGCACGGACGCCGCCCCGGTCTGATGCTCGACGTCAACGAGGCGTGGACCCGCAAGCAGGCCGTCCGCCACGTCGGCGAACTCGAACGCACCCTCGATCTCATCTGGATCGAGGAGCCCGTCCGCCGTTGGGACGCCGAGGGCCTGGCCACGGTCGGCCGGGGCGTGCGCGCCTCCGTCGCCACCGGCGAGAACCTGACCGGGCTGGAGCAGTACCGCCCGCTGATCGCCGCCGGGGCGGTCGACATCGTCCAGACCGCCGCCGTCTGGGGAGTCACCCACTTCCTGCGCACGTCGGCCCTGGCGCACGCCCACGACCTGCCGGTCAGCCCGATCGGCAACAGTCCGGTCGGGCTGCTGCACGCGGCGACGTCGGTGCCCAACCACCTGACCAGCGAGTTGCAGAACCTGCGTCCACCGGCCGGCGTCACGCTCGACCTGCACGTCGAGGACGGTGCCTTCGTCCTCGGCGACGCACCGGGCCTCGGCGTCCGCGTCGACGAGGGGGCGATCAGCGCCTCCGTCCTCCGTCCGGCGGCCCGCGGCACCGAGGGGCCCGACGTCCGGCCCGTGTCGGCGGGACGGCGGCTGCTGCCGGAGTACGGCGCTCCGGCACCGGCCCGGACGGCGTACCTGCCGACCGGCGCGACGGTCGGCGGCGTGAACGGCCACGGCGGGCGGGCCGGCGCGCCGCTGGCCGAGTCCGACGGCCACTGAACCGACCGGGTCCGCGCACGGCGATCGGGACCGGCTTCCGTGGTGCGGAGGCCGGTCCCGACCGCTGTCATCGGCGGGTCAGCGTCGCGGTCGTCAGGCCGCGCCGAACCGCCACTGCTGGTTGGTGCCGCCGTGGCAGGTCCACTGCACCAGCCGGGCGCCGTCGGTGGTGGCCGCGCCGTTGACGTCCAGGCAGAGGCCGCTCAGCACGCTCCGGACCGTGTAGACACCACTGGTGCCGGTCGCCGTGACGGTGAACTTCTGCTGGTTGCCGGTGCCGCAGGTGGCCTGCTGGAGGAAGGCACCCGCGCTGGTGGACGAGCCGACGATCTCCGCGCACTTGCCGCTGTGCACCGCCTTGAGGGTGACGGCACCGCTGCCGGCGTCGACCGCCTGCCACTTCTGGTTGTTCCCACCGCTGGCGGCCCACTGGTGGATCTGGGCGCCGTCGGCGGTGGAGACCCCGTTGACGTCCATCACCTTGCCGCTGTGCTGCGCGGTGAGGGTCCAGGTCCGCCCGGCCACCCCACCGGTGCCACCGACACCGACCCCCGCACCGCCGAAGGTGTGCGAGTCGAGGTCGAACCAGTTGTTACCGCTGCCCTTGAAGACCAGGTACAGGGTGTGCGTACCGGCCAGGGCGGTGACGTTCACCGGTGGCGTCGACTGGTAGTTGTCCCAGCCGCCGGTGGCCGGCACCGGCGTGGTGGCCAGCAGCGTGCCGGTGGGGGAGCCGGCCCGCAGCTCGATCGTGCCGCCGCCGGACGGTGACGACAGCCGGTAGCTGACCGTGCTGATGCCGGAGAGGCTCATCGGGGTGAAGGCCACCCAGTCGTTGTTGGAGATGTCGCCGATCCGCTTGCCGCTCTCCGCACCGGCCTGGTCGACCACCCGGGTGCCGGACTGGCTGCTGTAGTACTCGGCCTGCTTGTGCTTGGGCTGGAGGATCACCTGGGCGTGCCCGGTCAGCGGTGCGGCCCCGCCCGCCCCGCCGTTGTCGGTGTAGCGCGCGTTGAGCACATAGAACAGGTTCGCGCCGTCCGGATGCCCGCCGAGCAGGTCGGTGGGGATGGTGCCGGAGCAGCCGGGCAGGTCGGTGGTCTCGTGCGCGTGGTCGTCGTGCCCGAGCGCCGGGTTGAGGATCACCTTGGAGCAGTCGATCGCCGCCCCACCCGGGTCGGAGACGCTGATCTGGTAGGAGACCCGGTCACCGAAGGTGAGCATGCCGCCGTGCGCCGGGGTGGTGATGGTGACCACCGGAGCGGTGTTGCCGACGGTGATCGCCACGTTGGCGAAGCCGGTCTTGCCGGTGCTGTCGGTGACCTTGAGCTGGGCGGTGTAGTTGCCGTTGGCGGTGTAGACGTGCGACGGGTTGGCCGCCGTCGACGTGGTGCCGTCACCGAAGGTCCACTGGTAGCTGATCGTGTCACCGGGGTCCGGGTCCGCCGACCCGGCGCTGGAGAACTGCACGGTCAGCGGGGCGTTGCCGCTGGTGGGCGTACCGGTGGCCTTGGCGATCGGGGACCGTCCACCCTGGACGTAGTCGATCCGGTAGAGACCCGAGTCGCTGTTGCCGCCGCCGAAGTTGGTGCCCCACTCCAGCAGGTAGAGCGATCCGTCCGGGCCGAACTCCATGTCCATCGGCTTGTTGAACCGGGTGGTGGGCAGGAACGCGTTGGTCCGGGTGACCGCCGTCGCCGAGTCGAAGTGCACCTCCTTGAGGTAGCTGCGCGACCACTCGTAGAAGAAGTGGACCCCGTCGTAGTACGGCGGGAACTTCGTCTGCGACGGGTTCGCCGCGTTGTAGCGGTAGACCGGGCCGCCCATCGGCCCCGAGCCGCCGGAGCCCAGCTCCGGGAAGGTGGTCGAGGTGCCGTAGCCGTACCACATGTTCGGCGCGACCACCGGGCGCAGGCTGGTCAAACCGGTGTTGTTGGGGGAGTTGTTGACCGGGGAGGAGCAGTTGAACTTGGCTCCGACCGCACCGGTGTCCGGGTTGTACGGCGCGTACGGCTGGTTGTCGCCGTGGCAGAAGGGCCAGCCGTAGTTGCCCGGTGCCTTGATCACGTTCAGCTCGACGAGACCCTCGGGGCCACGGTTGGTGGTCGGCGGGTTCCGGTCGGGTCCGTAGTCGGCCAGGTAGACCCAGCCGTTGGCCGGGTCGATGGAGAAGCGGAACGGGTTGCGGAAGCCCATCGCGTAGACCTCGGGCCGGGTCTGCGCGGTGCCCTGCGGATACAGGTTGCCCGACGGGATGGTGTAGCCGCCGCTCGCCGAGGGCCGGATGCGCAGCAGCTTGCCCCGCAGGTCGTTGGTGTTGCCGGCGGTGCGGGCCGCGTCGAGCATGTGCTTGCCCGAGCGCCAGTCCAGCGGCGCGTAGCCCTGCCAGTTAGGGTCGAGGTTGGGCGCGACGTCGTCACCGGTGCCGATGTAGAGGTTGCCGTCCGGCCCGAAGTCCATGTACCCGCCGGTGTGGCCGGGCTCCGGGTACGTCCGGTCGCGGTACGCCGGGATGTCGATGACGGTGACCCCGCTGGACATGTTCAACGTGTCACCGCTCAGCGTGTAGCGGGAGACCCGGTTGATGTCCGTGGAGCTGCTGGCGGGCGAGTGGTACAGGTAGACGTACCCGTTGGTGGCGAAGTTCGGGTCCAGGGCCAGCCCGGTGAGGCCGTCCTCACCGCCGGTGTAGACGCTGAGCGTGCCGGCGGTGACGGTGCTGCTCGTACTCGGCTTGAAGATCTTGATCTGGCCGCCGCGTTGGACGTAGATCACCCGACCGTCGGGGGTCACGGCCAGGGCCATCGGGTCGACGGTGTTGGTGTCCAGCGAGCGCTTCTCGAAGTTGCCCCAGACCGTGCCGCCGCAGTCGCCGGGCTCGTTGCCGGCGGCCCACTTCACCCCGCCGAGCACATGGTTGCGGAAGTGGGTCTCGCTGTAGGACTCGATGGCGTGGCCCATCGCGGTGGCCCAGACCCGACCGCCGCCGACGGCACGGCACCAGGAGATCGGGTGGTCCGGACCCATCGCCCGGGAACCGGGGTTGTACGTCCGTTCGTCGGCCGTGACCAGCACGTGCACGTCACCGCGCGGGTTCTTGTCGAAGTTGTACCACTCCTCGCTGCGGTTCCAGCGGTCCGGCAGGGTGGCCGTGGAGGGGTGCTTCTTGTCGGCCACGATGGCGGTGCCGGGCAGCACGCCGGGGGAGTGTTCCGGCATGTGCGCGCCGCCGTTGACGGTCTGGTCCCACCACGGGTACTCACCCTCGATGCCCATGTCCGTGGCGTTGTGGACCGCGACGATCCCCTTGCCGGAGGCGAGGAAACCCTCCACCGCCTGACGCTGGGCGGCCGAGGTCCAGACCATGCCGGAGGTCTGGAACATCACGAGGACGTCGAAGGTGGCGAGGTTGGCCGGGGTGAAGACGGCCGAGTCCTCGCTGTGCACCACCTCGAAGTTGTTGGCCGCCGCCTGCTGCTGGAACATCGTGACGCCGGCCGGGATGGAGTCGTGCCGGTAACCGGCGGTCTTGGTGAACACCAGGGCCCGGAAGGCGGGAGCCGCCGCCGCCGGGTTCACGACCGCGAAGGTCAGTAACAGACCCGCGATCACTCCGATGATGGATGTCGTGCGACGCATGGCGTCTCCTCGTGGGACGGGCGGGGGGATACGGGTGGCGCGCCAACGCTTCCGGTGGTGACTCACCGTCATGTCGGACTGAGGTGCCGTCGGGTGGGGGTGGGAAGCCGGAGCGCACCATGCATCGATGTCGTCGGATGTTAACGACGCCATGGATGGTGTCTCCGTGCCGGTGCTGGCTCTCGCGCAGGTGTGTTTTTCCCGGTCCGCGCCGGTGGGACGGTGCCCGAAAGTCCCTGGCGGACGGGGGATTGCGAACTCATACCCGAACATCTATCTTCATACGTGTGATGTTTCGGTTGTGTCAAGCGAAAGTTTGCGCACGACAACACGAAGTGCCGCACCTGGATGACAAAACAGTATGACCGTCCACGCTGGAGGATCTCCGGCGTCGGACGGCACCCGATCTTGGCTACTATCCGTGAGGATCTTCGACGATGTCAGACCGGCGTCCGGTGCCCCTGCTCGCGCTGCGGGGAATCAGCAAGTCCTTCCTCGGCGTCCGCGTCCTCGACGGGGTGGGTCTCGACGTCGCCGCGGGTGAGGTGCACGCCGTCGTCGGCGAGAACGGTGCCGGCAAGTCCACCCTCATGAAGATCGTCTCCGGCGGGTACGCCCCCGACGAGGGCACCGTCGAACTCGACGGCGAGCCGCGCGCCTTCGGCGGCCCCCGCGACGCCCAGCGGGCCGGCATCGGCATCATCCACCAGGAGTTCAACCTGCTGCCGGAACGCACCGTCGCGGAGAACGTGTTCCTGGGCCACGAGCCGACGCGCCGTGGCCTGGTCGACCGCCGCCGGATGCGCGAACGCACCCGGCAACTCCTGGCCTCGGTCGGGGAGACGGCCCTACCGGCCGACGCGCCGGTGGGGCGGCTCAGCGTCGCGCAGCAGCAGGTCGTGGAGATCGCCAAGGCGCTCGCCCTGGACGCCCGGCTGATCATCATGGACGAGCCCACCGCCGCGCTGGCCGACCACGAGGTGACCCTGCTCTACGCCCTGGTGCGCCGGCTCCAGGAACAGGGCATCGGCATCCTCTATGTCTCGCACCGGCTCGCCGAGGTCTTCGACCTCTCCGACCGGATCACCGTCCTCAAGGACGGCCGCCGGGTGACCACCACGGACACCGCCGACACCGGCGCCGACGACCTCGTCCGGCACATGGTCGGCCGCGAGCTGTCGCACTACTACCCGCCGCGCGCCGCCCCGGCCGACGTCGGCGCGGTCCGGCTCACCGTGCGGCGCGGCGGGAACCGCAGACTGCGCGACATCGACCTCGACCTGCGCGCGGGCGAGGTGCTCGGCGTCGGCGGGCTCCAGGGCTCCGGCCGCTCCGCCCTGGCCCGAGCCCTGTTCGGGGCCGCCCCGTTCACCACCGGCGAGGTCGGCCTCGACGGCCGACCGGTCCGGTTGCGCTCCCCGCGTGCGGCGATGCGGGCCGGGATCGCCTACGTCACCGAGGACCGCAAGGGCGAGGGCACGATCGGCCGCCAGTCGGTGCTCGACAACGCGTTGCTGGCCGGCCGCGCCGCCTTCCCGATCCGCTCCGGCCGGGCCGCGCGCACCGCCCGGATCCGGGAACTGCTCGCCGCCGTCGAGGTCCGCGCCGCCGGTGACCACCAGGAGATCCGCTTCCTCTCCGGCGGCAACCAGCAGAAGGTCGTACTGGCACGGTGGCTCGCCCTGCACCCCCGGGTCCTGCTCTTCGACGAACCCACCCGAGGCATCGACGTGGGCGCGAAGTCGGCGATCCACGACCTGGTCCGCCGCCTCGCCGCAGAGGGCGCCGCCGTGCTGATGATCTCGTCCGACCTGCCCGAACTGCTCGGCATGAGCGACCGGATCGTGGTCATGCGCGACGGCCGGATCGTGGGCGAACTGCCCGCCGGCAGCCGCGAGGAGGACGTGGTCGGGCTCGCCCTCGGCACGGTACGGGAGACCGCCGCGTGACCACCCGCGCGCTGCTGCCCGCCCGACGCCCGGTGCCCGGGGTGTTCGTGGCCCTCGCCCTCACCCTCACCATCGGCTGGCTCGTCGTCCTGCTCGACGGCGGTCAACTCGTCAACCAGTCGACGACGGTGAGCCTGCTGCACGTCGCCGCCGGACTGGGCTTCGTCGCCGTCGGGCAGACCCTGGTCATCCTCGGCGGCTCGCTGGACCTCTCCGTCGCGTACGTGGTCAGCCTGAGCACGCTGGTCGCCGCCGAGACGATGGCCGGTCGGGACAGCGCGATGCTGCCCGCGATCGGCCTGACGCTGCTGGTCTGCGCCGGGATCGGGCTGCTCAACGGCCTGCTCGTCACCGCCGGGCGGATCAACGCGTTCATCGCGACGCTCGGCGTCGGGCTGCTGCTCAAGGGATACCTCGACAACGGGTACGCCGGACCGGCCGGCAGCACCTCACCGACCCTCGTGCAGACCCTCGGCTACCAGCGCGTCGGGCCGGTGCCGGTGGCCTTCCTGCTGCTGCTCCTGGTGGCCGGGGCGGCCTGGTTCGCGCTCGCCCGGACCAGGTTCGGCCACCATCTGCTCGCCGTCGGCGGTGACGAGGAGGTCGCCCGGCTCTCCGGGGTACGCACCGACCGGGTGCGGGTCACCGCGCACGTGCTCTGCTCGCTCTGCGCCGGAATCGCCGGCATCTATCTCGCCAGCCGGCTCGGCTCGGGTGCGCCCCGGGTCGGCTCGGAGGGCCTCTACGACCTGGAGTCGATCGCCGCCGTGGTGATCGGCGGCACCGCGCTGGCCGGCGGCCGGGGCGGCGTGATCGGCACGGTCGGCGGCGTGCTGCTGCTCGCCACCATCGACGCCGTCTTCAACCAGCTCGCCGTCGACGCGTTCGCCAAGCAGGTGGTCCGGGGCGTGATCATCATCGCGGCGGTGGCCGTCTACGCCCGCCGGAGCATGCGGAAGGCGGCCGGGTGAGCACGCAGACCCTCCGGCGTCGGCTCGCGCCGGCGCAGTGGACCCGGCCCGGTGGCCTGGCACCGATCCTCGCGATCCTGGTGGTGCTGCTGGTCCTGATCACCGTCCGCCAGCCCGACTTCCTCAGCCCGCCGTCGCTGTTGTCGTTCCTCGGCCGCTCGGCGCCGATCATCCTGCTCGCCGCCGGTCAGTACTTCGTGATCGTCTGCGGCGAGTTCGACCTCTCCGTCGGCGCCCTGGTCACCGCGCAGGTGGTGGTGGCCGCCCGGCTGATCGACAGCGACCCGACGCGGACCTGGCCGGTGGTGCTGGTGCTGCTCGCCGGCGGCGCACTCGTCGGACTGGTCAACGGCCTGGTCACCACCCGGCTCGGGGTGCCCTCGTTCGTCACCACCCTCGGCATGTTCCTGATCCTCGTCGGCGCGGTCTACCTCTGGTCCGACGGGGCGCCGAAGGGCGGGCTCACCGAGGAGTTCCGGCAGTACGGCCGGCGCGCCTTCGAGGACGTGCCGCTGCTCGGCCGAGTCCCGTACGCGCTGGTGATCCTGGTGGTCGTCGCCACGGTGGCGGTGCTGCTGACCCGCGCCGACTTCGGGCGGATCCTGGTCGCCGTCGGCGACAACCCGCGCACCGCCGGGCTCAGCGGGGTACGCGTGTGGCGTACCCGCACCGCCGCCTTCGTCCTCAGCGGCCTCGCGGCGGCGGTCGCGGCGATCCTGATCGGCGGCTACAGCGGGGTCTCCTTCCAGGCCGGTGCCGGCCTGGAGTTCGGTGCCATCACCGCCGTCGTCCTCGGCGGTGTGGCGCTGGGCGGCGGCCGGGGCTCGGTCGTCGGCGCGATGCTCGGCGCCACCACCCTCGAACTGCTCTTCGCGCTCATGAACTTCTACGGCATCTCGGGCGCGCTCCGACCGGCGGTCCAGGGCGCCATCATCCTGGTCGCCGTGGCGGTCGCGGCCCGACGTTCCACGTCCAGATAAAGGGGATCCCGATGAAACGCTCTCTCGCCGCGCTCGGCGCGGTGACACTGCTCGCCCTCGCCGGCTGCGCCACCGACCAACCGGTCGCGAACCCGTCCGGTGCCTCGTCCGCGCCCGCCGGGGCCGGCACCGGCGAACAGTCCTCCTTCTTCGAGCAGGCCGCCTACGACGCCGAGCTGGCCCTGTTGCAGGCCACGCCGACCGGCCCGGCGGACAAACCGTGGGAGCAGGCGCTCGACCCGGCGATGGTGGACACCGCCTCCTACAAGAAGGCCGGGCCGCACCGCATCTGCTTCTCCAACGCGGCGCTGAACAACCCCTGGCGTCAGGTCGGCTACAAGACCATGCAGGCCGAGGTGGCCGCACAGGGGGACCGGATCGCCGAGTTCGTGCACGTGGAGGCCGAAGGTAAGGACCAGAAGCAGATCGCCGACATCAACGACCTGCTCGGCCGCGACTGCGACGCCCTGATCGTCTCGCCGAACACCACCGCCACCCTCACCCCGGCGGTGGAGGCCGCCTGCCGCACCGGCCTGCCGGTGATCGTCTTCGACCGTGGTGTCGACACGGACTGCCCGGTGACGTTCATCAACCCCATCGGCGGGTACGGCTTCGGTCACGTGGGCGCCGAGTTCGTCAGCCAGCGGATGAAGCCCGGCGGCAAGCTGCTCGCGCTGCGCATCCTGCCCGGCGTCGACGTGCTGGAGACGCGCTGGGCGGCGGCGAAGGTCGCGTTCGACAAGGCGGGCGTCGACGTCGTCGGCGTCGAGTTCACCGACGGCGACCCGGCCAAGACCAAGAAGATCGTCGACGACTACCTCCAGCGGTACGGCACCATCGACGGCGTCTGGATGGACGCCGGAGCGGTCGCCGTCGCGGCGGTGGAGGCGTTCCAGGACGCCGGCAAGCCGGTGCCGCCGATCAACGGCGAGGACCAGCTCGACTTCCTCAAGGTCTGGAAGGAGGCCGGGCTCACCGCCATCGCGCCGACCTACCCGACCTACCAGTGGCGCACGCCGATCATCGCCGCCCTGCGGATCCTCGACGGTGAGCAGGTCTCCAAGCCGTGGAAGCTGCCGCAGCCGACCATCACGCAGGAGAACCTGGACAGCTACCTCGACCCGGACATGCCGCCGCTGCACTACGCGATGTGCGGCTGCACCGACCTGCCCGGGTACCCCCAGCGCTGGAAGTAGGCCCCGGTGTACGAGATCGGCGTCAACCCCTGGGTGTGGACCTCACCGGTCGACGACGCGGCCCTGGCCGAACTGGTGCCCCGGATCGCCGGCTTCGGCTTCGACGCGGTCGAGCTGCCGATCGAGCAGCCCGGGGACTGGGACCCGGTCCGGACCCGGGACCTGCTCGCGGCACACGGGCTGAGCGCCGCCGGCGTCTGCGCGGTCACCCCGCCCGGCCGGGACCTCGTCGACGCCGCACCGGCGGTGGTGGCGGCCACCGTGGCGTACCTCAAGGGCTGTGTGGACAGCGCGGCGGCCGTCGGCGCGCCGAGCGTCGGCGGTCCGGTCTACGCCTCGGTGGGCCGGACCTGGCGGATGACGGCGGCCGAACGCGTCGCCTGCTACGCGGACTTCCGCCGGGCCCTGGCCCCGGTCGCCGAGTACGCCGGTACGCGGGGCGTCTCCATCGGGGTGGAGGCGCTCAACCGGTACGAGACGAGCGTGGTCAACACGATCGACCAGGCGGTGGACCTGATCGACGGTCTGCCGTCGAACGTCGGCCTGATGATCGACACGTACCACATGAACATCGAGGAGGCCGACCCGTACGCCGCGCTTGCCGTCGCCGGCCAGTACATCAAGCACGTCCAGGTCAGTGGCACCAACCGGGGCGCTCCCGGCAGCGACCACCTGGACTGGCCGCGCCTGTTCGCGGTGCTGGCCGGCACCGGCTACCGGGGTGCGGTCTGCATCGAGTCGTTCACCGCCGAGAACGAGACGATCGCCACCGCCGCGTCCATCTGGCGGCCCCTCGCCCCGTCGCCGGACCGGCTCGCCCTCGACGGCCTGGCCTACCTGCGCGGGCTCCTGGGCTGAGCCGGCCACCACCCCCGCACGGCCACCACCCGCACGATCACCACCACCCGTCCCAGCCGAAGGAGACCTCCCGTGTCCGGACCGCCTCGTCCCTCCACACCCCGCCGGGTGCTGGCCGCAGTGACCACGGTGGCGCTGACCAGCGTACTCACCGCCACCGTCGTGGCCACCTCCGCCGCCCCGGCCCTCGCCGCCACCACCACCCTCTACGCCTCGCCGACGGGCAGCGGCAGCACGTGCAGCGCCGCCGCGCCGTGTTCGTTGACCGGCGCGCAGACCGCCGTCCGTGCCCTGAACAGCGCGATGTCCGGCGACATCGTGGTGCAACTGGCCGACGGGACCTACCGGCTCACCGCGCCGCTGCGCTTCACCGCCGCCGACTCCGGCACCAACGGATACCGCGTGCTGTGGCAGGCCGCCCCGTCGGCCCGCCCGGTGATCAGCGGCGCCCGCGCGGTCACCGGCTGGTCCCTCGTGGACGCCGGACGCAACATCTGGCGGGCCAACGTCGGCGCCGGACTGGACAGCCGGCAGCTCTACGTCGACGGTGCCGTCGCCACCCGGGCGCGTACCCAGGTCAACCGGGCCGACTTCACCGCCGACAGCACCGGGATGCGGTTCACCAGCAGCGCGCTGGGCTACCTCAACAACCTGGCCAACCAGAGCCGCATCCAGATGGAGAGCGTCAACTCGTTCACCGACCGGTACGTGTCGGTGCAGAGCATCAGTGGCAACCAGATCCGGATGCAGCAACCCGGCTGGAGCAACAACAACTTCGGGTACGACACCTTCACCAGCCCGCACCGGGCCGGGCCGTTGTACCTGAGCAACGCCTACGAGTTCCTGGACACGCCGGGGGAGTGGTATCTGGACCCGGGGAGCGGGGCCCTCTCCTACATCCCGCTGGCCGGGCAGAACATGAGCACCGCCCGGGTGGAGCTGCCGACGGTGCAGTCCCTGATCCAGATCGGCGGCACGTACGCGGCCCCGGCCCACCACATCACGTTCAGCGGGGTCACCGTGACCGGCACGAGCTGGCTCGGCGCCAGCAGCGCGCAGGGCTACGTCGACCAGCAGACCGGCGCGTACATCGCCGGCAACTGGAGCTGGCCCGCCTTCACCTCCTGCCACAACGGCTGCCCGCAGTTCGAGGCCACCCGCCCGAACTGGCAGCAGATGCCGGCCGCCGTGCAGATCTCGGCCGCCAACAACGTCACCTTCACCGACTCCTCGTTCGTCAACCTCGGTCAGACCGCCATCGGGATCGGCAACGACGCCAACGCCCATGGCAGCGGCGTCGGCCTCGGGGCCAGCACCATCACCATCACCCGGTCCGAGATCGCCCGCAACGTCGCCGGTGGCATCGTCGTCGGTGGCGTACGCGCCGACGCCCACCACCCCAGCGACCAGCGCATGGTCAACCGGGACATCACCATCAGCAACAATCGGCTGCACGACCTGGGCATCGAGTACCGGGGCATCGTCTCGGTGCTGACCACCTACGTCACCAACTCCACCGTCTCGTACAACGAGGTCTACAACATGCCGTACACCGGCATGTCCGTCGGGTACGGCTGGGGCTCCAACGACGCCGGGGGCAGCAACCACTACGCCGACCGGGGGCTGTACAACTACCAGCCGCGCTACAGCACCGCCACCACCGCGTCCAACAACCGGGTCATCGGCAACTACGTGCACGACGTCATGCAGCAGATGAACGACGGCGGCTGCATCTACACCCTGTCGGCGAATCCGGGCGGACTGATCGCCGACAACTACTGCCTGCGGACCAACGGCCACTTCGGGCTCTATTTCGACGAGGGCTCCCGCTACTTCACCGCCCGCAACAACGTCTTCTCGTCGACCGGCACCTGGGCCACCGCCAACTACTGGTACGCCGAGAACATGGGCAACTTCACCGTCACCAACAACTGGTCGACCAACGGCAGCAGCAACGTCACCAACGGCGATCGCGGCAACGTGGTCAACGGCAACGTGACGGTGAGCAACAACAACTGGCCCGCCGGGGCGCAGGCGGTGATGGCGGCGGCCGGTCCGCAGAGCGGCGGCGGCCAGCAGAACGTCCTACTCGTCGGCGGGCAGTCCGGTCGCTGCCTGGAGATCGGCGGATCGAGCACCACCAACGGCACGCAGGCCCAGCTCTGGGACTGTCACGGCGGCACCAACCAGCGCTTCACGTACACCGCCGCCCGGCAACTCGTGGTGTACGGCACCAAGTGCCTCGACGCGTCCGGTCAGGGCACCGCGAACGGCACCCTGGCGATCATCTGGGACTGCAACGGGCAGGTCAACCAGCAGTGGACGGTCAACCCGAACGGCACGATCACCGGCGCCCAGTCCGGGCTCTGTCTCGACGCCAGCGGGAACGGCACCGCGAACGGCACGAAGGTGCACCTCTGGGCCTGCCACGGCGGCACGAACCAGCAGTGGAACCTGCGTAGCTGAAGACGTCGGGTGGGACGGGTCCGGCCCCGTCCCACCCGACCCCGGCCGAGGCCGGGCGGCACGTGCCGCCCGGCTCACGGTCACTGCTTCTTGGTCTCCCAGAAGATGGTCGAGATCTCCTCGATCCGGGCCAGGAGCTGCTCGGCCACGGCCGGGTCCGCGGACCCCTTCGCGCCGCCGGCCCCGGCCAGCTTGGTCGCCTCGTTGAAGAGCCGGTGCAGATGCGGGTACGCCTCGAAGTGCGGAGCCTTGAAGTAGTCGGTCCACAGCACCCACAGGTGGTGCTTGACCAACTCGGCCCGCTGCTCCTTGATGATCAGCGAGCGGGTCCGGAACTCCGGGTCGTCGCTCGCCTGGTACTTCTCGCAGATCGCCTTGATCGACTCTGCCTCGATGCGGGCCTGGGCCGGGTCGTAGACCCCGCACGGCAGGTCGCAGTGGGCGCTCGCCACCGTGCGTGGCGTGAACAGACGTGACAGTCGCATGGCTTGCCCTTCTCGGTTTCCTTCCCTCGAACGCTAAAACCTCAACCGCACGTCAGGTCAACGCGGCGGCCGGGAGACGATGATCACCGGTCGGCGGACACGATCAGGGGACCGGCCCTCGACGTCGAGGAGCTTTCGGCTTCTCCGCCCTAATGTCGACATCGCGTCCGATTCGTCCGCCCGGCGTCCCGGCCGGAGGTGGACACCGGCGCGTCCGCGCGGATCGGGAACCCTGGAGGCTGACGGTGGGCGACGACAGGACCGGTACGGAACTGGGCCGACGCCAGTTCGTCAGGCTCTCGGGAACGGTAGGCGCCACGGGCCTCCTGGGCCTGGTCGCGGCCGGTCGGGCGCGCGCCGACGGCGGCCCCGCCGACGGGGGAGGCCCCCCGGCGAACCCGGACGTCCCCGGTGCTCCGGGCGCCGCCGCCTGTCCCACGCCCTCCGCCCTCTGCGGTTACCCGAGCGACACCGGTGGTCGGTACGACCTGTGGGACCGGGTGCAGGTCTGCACCGGAGCGAAGCCCGGACCGCCGTTCCCACAGTGCCTGCGCACCACCGCGACGTACGTGGTCCTCAACGGCGGGTCCGGGTCCAACCACGACTACCTGCTCGTCCCGACCTGCCGTGTCAGCGGCATCGAGTGCCCGTTCATCACCACCGCCGCCGCCCCGAACTACTGGCTCGACGCGTGGCTGAACGCCCAACCCGGCCAGCCCGGACACGTGGTCTATCCACACGTCGGGCTCGGCATCAACTCGGCCGACCCGATGATCCGGCAGCAGGACCAACTCCACATCCACCTGGCCGGGATCCACTCGGGCATCCAGACCCAACTACAGAACCACGACGCCGCGATCACCAACAACCCGGCCCGGTGGCGCGACCAGATCGTGCCGATCTGGGGGCTGACCAGCACCGGCGCCCCCGCCCCGCGCTCCTACCGGGTCCTGCACGTCGCCAACCTCAACGACAATCTCTTCCGCCTCCTGCTCGACAGCGTGGTACGACCGACCGGATCGACCATGGCGGCCCAGGCGATGGCGGTGACCCCACGCCTGATCGGCAACGGGGGCTTCTACGTCCTGAACAGCGAGCCGGGGCTGACCGTCCCGCCGGGCCAGCCCGGCGGCACCGGCACCGTCGACTTCCTGCTCGCCTACGCGTGACCCGAGCGGTCGGGCACCTCGGCCACGATGTGTCGTGTCCGGCCCTGGGCGGCGGAACACGACATGCTACACCAGCCGCGGTGGTGTGCCGTGCGGAGCGGGACGCCCTCGCGCGGTGGGCGACAAGCGGTGCGAGCGGCCATTTCACGGGTTGACGCCACGGTCGAATCGGACCCATTCTGGCCGGGTGGTCACATGTGAGGAACCGTTCGGTCCGCCGGAGCCGGTAAAACGCGCGACTGACGGGCGGCCGGGTGACTCGCTAGCGTATCAGGAACGGACGTCAAGATCATTGATGGTCCGGCGCGATCCCTGGGCACCCACCGCGCTGACGAGACATCGGGACGGTGAACGGAGATGACCCTGGCCAGTACGCGGACCGCCACGAACGTCCTGGACGACATGCTCGTGCCGCGCGGCTCCGAGCTGACACACCGCCTCATGAGGGGCGTACGGTCCGCTCTCTACTCACACACGGTGGCGGCCCGACGGGTGACGCTCGCGGCCGGTGATCTGTTGCACCAGACGGAGGGCGCGGACGGTCGTGTCTATTTCATCGACGGTGGCGCGATATACCTGGAGCACTATTCTCCGACCGGTCGCCGGACCATTATCGACGTGTTGTCGAGGAACGACTACTTCGGCGAGGACTCACTTCCCGGAATGCCGAACCAGTACATTCCCGCTGCCGTTGTCGACACGAATCTGATCGTGCTCGACACCGCCGTCCTGCGGGACCTTCTCGACGACGCGAGCATCTGCGACGTGTGGTTGCACAGCCAGATGTTGAAAGCGCGTCGGCACCGCTCGCTGCTGCTGCAACACACCACATCCGACTGCGAGGCGCGCCTGGCGATGCGACTGCTCGACCTGGCACAGGGGTTCGGGACCGCCTCCGGACGCACCATCCGGATCGGTCTCAAGCTGCGCCACGAGGACTACGCCGCGATGATCGGCACGACCCGCTCCCGGGTCGGACTGTTCCTGCAACGCTTCACCGATCGCGGGATGATCCGGAGAGCACCGTGCGGTTCCCTCCACGCCGATCCGCGCCTGATCGTCGACTACCTGATGGAACGGATGGGCCTGGGGCCGGGCCGGCTGGCTCGTCCCGACGCCGTGGCGTGACCGCTGCGCGCCCTGCGCCGGCCGCCACCCACAACGCCGCCGACTCCCACCTGCGACCACGTCGGCCGCAGGCGGGAGTCGGGGGAGACGACCGAGGGGTCACTGTTGGCCGCTCGGTTCCACGACCTTCTGCGTCGTGGTGCTCGGGGTGGCTGCGCGGGCCTGCTCCCGGGCCGACCGGACGTCGTGCCGGCGACGTCGCTCCCGGGCACCCCGATAGAGGCTGCGTCCCCAGAGCAGCAGCCCGCCGCCGTCGAGAAGGAAACTGATCACCGCGATGGTGACGAAGTCAAACGACCCCATCATGGAGTCCTGGCCGGAGACGAAGAGCAGGAACTGGTAGATGAAGCCCCACAGCAGCGGGATCCCGACGAAGATCAGGGTGAGCAGGGCCATCAGGCGCCCGCCGATCCACGCCAGGGCGTACCAGCGCACGACGCGCATCTCCCGCCGGGGCAGGCCGGACTGGTCCACCCGGGGTGCGCGCCGCACCATCCGCGCGACCAGGTTGCGCAGGTAGTCCTCGGTGTCGGACATCAGGTTCCGGCAACCGAGCGCGGTGGCGACGATGTAGTAGCCGTCGGTCCGCAGGAACAGGAAGGTCTGCCAGATGATCCGGACCAGGTACGTGAAGAGCAGTGCCGTGAGCAGCAGCGCGCCCCACTCCGGCAGTTGCAGGTAGCCCTGCCGGCCCGCCCAGAGGGCGAAGACGAAGGACGAGGCGAGCACACCGTCCACCAGGGTCCCGGCGATGAACGCGACGAAGCGCTGCCGCTTCGGCGCCATCCAGATCGTGCTCATGTCGGTCTGGACCACCAGGATGTACATCTGGTTGCCGATGACGAGCCGCGACGGTACGCCCGCCGCCCGCGCCGCGACCATGTGCGCGGCCTCGTGGATCGCGACCCCGACCAGGGTGAGGATGAACGTCGCCCAGGTCAGCGCCGCGAAGTGGATGGGGAACAGCAGCGTCTCGCCGGGCGTGGGCAGCAGGTCGGGATCGTCGGCGGCGAGATACACGCCGCCCGCGATGACCAGGACGCAGAGCAGCAGCACGGGGAGGCTGACCATGCGGCGGGCCACCGTCGGGCTGAGCCAGTTCAGGCTCCAGCTGCGCCGGGGGCGGGACGTCGCGGCCGGGGTGGGGGCCGGGGCGGGGCCGGGTGCGGCGGCCTCGCCGTCGACCTCGACGAAGCCCTCGTCGCCCAGCGCGTCCAGGAAGTCGGTGATGTCGGGCGTCTCGGAGTACTTCTGCTCGTACTGGCGGACCGCCTCGCCCACCGAGTTGCCGGCGGCCAGCGAGTGGAGCAGATCCAGCCCTTCGGCGGGGATCGACAGGAATACCTGCCGCTCGACATCGCCGATGATGACGGTGTCGCCCTCCGTGCGGTGGTCGAACGGGCGCACTCGGACAAGTGTGTCTGGTGGGTAGCCGGCCATGGTCAGTCGTCCTTTTCGCTCATCTCATGCGGATCGATGAAGGCCGGCACCCGGAGTTGCCGTCCGGGTGCCGGCCTTCAGGTGGCGTGTCACCGTCAGGAGACGACACACGCAGCGGCGACAGCGCTGGTCTTCACCGACTCCAGCCGGCGAACCGTGAGCTTCTTCATGAAAATCACCTCCCTCGCGACTCGGGAACCACTACGGTGCCGGTCGCGGGGGAGATCGTCTGCTCACTTATGTGCATACGCCGATAGCGTGTGTGTGGCATTGAGCGAGTCGAACCGAACATACCTCACAGGCGACGTCGGTCCGGGGGTGTCCTGGTCGTGCCGACGGGAGCTACGCGTCGGCCCAGCCGGCCGGATTGCTGCACGACTCTCGGCTGATCCCCGAGCCGGTCTCCGGCCAGTCACCGAACCGCTCGTGATGCAGGTGGGAGAAGAGGTAGCAGAAGCCCTCGCAGCCGGCGTCGGGCACTGCCGTCGCCGGATTCGCCCGGACTGCCTCGTAGAACTCCCGGCCCAACGCCACGATGTGGCCGCGCGCGTACAGGAAGCCGTCGTCGGAACCGTCGGTGATCTCGTGGATGTCGGCGCGGTCGATGTCGTACAGCTTGCGCTCGATCACCCGGTCGAGGGCGACCAACTCCGCGCGGGACAGGTCGGCGGAGAGCCGGCGCAGCTCGTCGAGGAAGGGGTCGAGCCACGGGTCCATGGCGTACCCGTCGTCGTGCGCCGGATCGCGGTCGATCAGGGCGCGACGCAGGGCCGCCGGCTCCGGCCCCAACCCGGCCCACGCCTGCTCCACCAGCGCCCAGAAGCGGTCCTCCTCCTCGGCCGTCGGCAGCGTCGGGGGGACGGCAAGATCACTGTTCGTCATGGCCGGACGATAGCGGCGAGCACCGACATCGGGAGTCGGCGTGACGCCCGGCGTGCGACCGGGTCGCCGGTCCCGACGCGCGGCCGACGGTCCCGCCGGGACGAATCGGGGACGGGCCGCCACCCGAACGATGGGCGGGTGTGTCCGGACGGTGTGCGGGTGCGCCCGGACGTGTTCCGGGACTGACGGCCCGGCGTCCGCACCGTCCTTGCCGCCTCGTCGCCATGCGGGCGACAAGGACCGCTGGCACGCATGGTGCCTGCGGCGTCGCTCTGCGTGGCGACGGGTGGTGGACGTCTGCCCGGATCGAGGTATCCGCAGGTGGGTGCGGGTTACGAGGTCGTAAATCGTGATCTGAGGACGGCTCAGAACCGTTGACGTGGCCTCGCTCACGCTCCTATGGTGAACCACCAGTTCACTCAGTGATCCGATCCGGGCCGGGGGAACCCCGGCGGATCCCACGCCAGACGACGCTTCCGAGGGATTCGGAGAGTGCCTGCATGACCGTGACAAGAACGACCACCGCCGCGGTGGCCGCCCAGGGCGGACCCGCCGGTCAGGTGGACCCGCCGACACCACGCCGCCGATCCGCCCGACTGGCCGCCGCGAGCAGACGCGGTCGCGATGCCGTCGGTGCCGTCCTCGTGGTGGCGGCGCTCGCCGGCCTGTGGGAGGGGTACAAGGCGGTGGGCCGGGCCGTCGGCGACGTCGTGCCCGGCACCCGGATCGCCTTCCCCGTCGCCACCGACGACCTGTCGATGCCGCACGTGTGGACGATCCTCGGCGCACTCGTCGAACCGGCCCGGCGCGGCGACGCGACCACACTCGGCGTCTATCTGCTCGGCGAGACCAGCGTGACGTTGCGCGAGGCGTTCTACGGCCTGGTGGCCGGCGCGTCGCTCGGACTGCTGCTCGCCGTCCTCTTCCTGAACGTGGTGCCGCTGAGCAAGGGGCTTATGCCTTGGCTGGTGGCGTCGCAGACGGTCCCCCTGGTGGCCATCGCACCGATGATCGTGATCTGGGGCGGCAAGGCCGGCGCACCCCCCTGGGTGGCGGTCACCGGCATCGCCGCCTACCTCGCGTTCTTCCCGGTCACCATCAACACCCTGCGCGGCCTCAAGTCGCCGCCGAAGGTCCAACTGGAGTTCATGCGCAGCGTCGGTGCCGGCCGTTGGCAGGTACTCGGGTGGCTGCGGATGCCCGCGGCGCTGCCCTTCGTCTTCGCCGGCCTGCGCCTCGCGGCGACCGCGAGCGTGGTCGGCGCGATCGTCGGCGAGCTCTCCGCAGGCACCGGCCGGGGCATCGGCCGGGCCATCCTCACCTTCGCCTACTACTACTCCAACGGCCCCGAGAAGTTGTACGCGGCCGTCCTGGTCGCGGCGGCGGCCGGCATCGTCTTCGTGCAGTCCCTGGCACTCATCGAGCGCGTGGCGCTCCGGAACCGGCAGACCCGGTGACCACCCCGTCCGCCTCCACAACTCCTGGAGAGAAGCTGATGTCCGAGGCCGCGATCATTTCCGTGCGAGGAGTCACCAAGCAGTTCACCGGCGGAGACCGCACGGTGACGGCGCTTGAGGACATCGACCTGTCGATCGAGCGGGGCGAGTTCGTGTCCCTGCTGGGTCCCAGCGGTTGCGGCAAGAGCACGCTGCTGCGGATCCTGGCCGACCTCACCGAGCCGACCAGCGGCACGGTGTCGCTCAACGGCAAGACGCCGGCCGCGTCCCGGTTGGACCGGGACTACGGCATGGTCTTCCAGCAGGCCGGACTCTTCGAGTGGCGGACCGTGCAGCGCAACGTCGAACTGCCGTTGCAGGTGGCCGGAGTGGACAAGTCGACCCGGCGGGCCAAGGCCCACGAGATGCTGGAACTGGTCCGGCTCACCGACTTCTCCCGCCACTTCCCCTGGCAGCTCTCCGGCGGCATGCAGCAGCGGGTGGCTATCGCCCGCGCACTCTCGGCGGACCCGGAGATCCTGTTCATGGACGAGCCGCTGGGCGCGCTCGACGAGATGAACCGCGAACGCCTGCAGGGCGAGCTGCTCCGGATCTGGTCGGACACCCAAACCACCGTCGTCTTCGTGACGCACAGCATCTCCGAGGCGGTCTTCCTCTCCTCGCGGATCGTCGTGATGTCCGCCCGGCCCGGCCGCATCGCCGCCAGCATCGACGTCGACCTGCCGTACCCACGGACCGCGGCGACCCGGACCACCGACGCGTTCTTCGCCAAGGTGACCGAGGTGCGCGCGGCGCTGCACGGCGCCCCGGCCGAGCAGGCGGCCCGATGAGCGCCACGCCTCTCGCGCGGACCACCCCGCCCGCCGCCGCGGTGCGGACGGCCCTCGGCCGGTTCCTGCCGGTCGTGCTCACGGCGGTGGTGATCCTCGGCTCATGGCAGTTGGTCGTCACGGTCTTCGACGTCCCGTCGTTCATCGTGCCGGCGCCGGTGGAGATCTCGTCCGCGTTCCGCTCCGAGTTCGGCACGATCATGTCGGCCTCGGTGGTCACCGTGCGGGCGGTACTCCTCGGTCTCTTCCTCGGCGCGGTCGCCGGGGTCACGGTGTCGCTGGCGCTCAGCCGCTTCCCGGGCGTGTCCGGCCCGGTGCTGACCGCCGCCGTCATCATCAACTGCGCCCCGATCGTGGCCCTCGCACCGATCTTCAACAACTGGTTCGGGGTCACCAACCCGATGTCCAAGGCGGGCGTGGCCGCGGTGATGGTCTTCTTCCCGGTCCTGGTCAACACCACCAGGGGACTCCTCCAGGTCTCACCCCTGCACCTGGAGATCATGCAGTCGCTCGCGGCACAGCCACGACAGGTGGCGCTCATGCTGCGGCTGCCCAACGCGTTGCCGTACCTGTTCAACGCGCTCAAACTCGGCAGCACGCTCGCCGTGATCGGCGTGATCGTGACCGAGTACTTCGGTGGACCGAGCAACGCGCTCGGGGTGTACATCGCCTACCAGGCGGCCCTGCCCCGCTTCGAGTACGCCTGGGCCGGGATCGCCGTGGCCAGTGCCCTCGGTCTGCTGCTGTTCGGTGCCACGTCCCTGCTGGAACGCCTCCTGATGCCCTGGCACGAGTCCCTGCACGACAGCGACTCCTAAGAGCCCGGATCCCCCACGAAATGTTGGAGTCAGATATGGCCCTGCACCTACGGCGGACCTCGCGGAGGAACCGCCCGATCACGATCGCCGCCAGCCTCGCCGCCGTCCTGCTCGCCGCCTCGGCCTGCGGCGGCATGTCCGACGGCCCGAGCGAGTCCGCGGCCGAGGCCGCCAAGAACTGCGAGTCGACCACCAAGGTCCGGGTGGTGCTCCAGTGGGTCGCCCAGGCCCAGTTCGCCGGCTACTACGCGGCGAAGGAGAAGGGGTACTACGCCGAGGAGTGCCTCGACGTCACCATCCAGGAGGGCGGCGTCAACATCGTCCCCCAGCAGGTGCTCTCCGCCGGCAACGCCGAGTTCGCGGTCAGCCACGTCACCAAGACGATGGTCACCCGGGAACAGGGCGCGGACCTGGTCAACATCGGCCAGGTGTTCCAGCGCGGCGCGTACCTCCAGGTCGCCTGGGCCGACTCCGGCATCAAGGAGCTGACCGACCTCAAGGGCAAGAAGGTCGGCAGCTGGGGTTACGGCAACGAGCTGGTGCTCTTCGCCGCGATGAAGGACGCCGGTGTCGACCCGACCAAGGACGCCGAGATCATCCAGCAGCCCTTCGACATGTCGCTGCTGCTGCGTAAGGAGGTCGACGCCGCCCAGGCCAAGACCTACAACGAGTACGCCCAGTTGCTGGAGACCAAGAACCCGGACACCGGCGAGCTGTACCAGCCGTCGGACTTCTCCGTGATCAACCTCCAGGACGCCGGCTACACCAGCCTTGAGGACGGCGTCTACGCCCGGGGTGACTGGCTCAAGGAGCAGGTCAACCAGGACACGGCGGTGAAGTTCCTCAAGGCGTCCTACCGGGGCTGGGGCTTCTGCCGCGACGAGCTGGACGACTGTGTGGACATCGTGCTCAACGCCGGTAGCGCGCTGGGCAAGGGACACCAGACCTGGATGCTCAACGAGATCAACAAGCTGATCTGGCCGGCCGCCAACGGCGTCGGGATGATGGACCAGGCGGCCTGGGACCAGACGATCAAGATCGCGATGGGCGGCGGGGTGCTCAAGGGCGTGCCGGACTCCGACGCGTTCCGCACCGACCTGTCGAAGCGCGCCAACGACGAACTGAACGCCGACGGCTTCGACGCCAACGGGAACTCCTACACGCCGGAGACCGTGACGATCACCGAAGGCGGCAGGTAGGCGAGCGGCCGGGTGCCGCGCGGCTCCCGCCGTTCGGCACCCGGCCGCAGCCGATGGCTTCTGCCAAGATGTGGGCCGTATCTCACGGCTGACGGCAATTGATGGAGGTAGCGATGGCGCCCAGTGAGGCGGGCCTGGTGCGACGCACGATCTGGCTCCTGCGGGCGGTGGCGGCGCACCCGGAAGGTGTCGGGCTCAGCGAGGTCGCCCGCGAGGCGGGTATCCCGAAGGCCACCTGCTATCGGGTGCTCACCGTGCTGGAGCGGGAGAGCTGGCTCACCCTGGATCCGATCACCCGTCGCTACCGGGTGTCCCTCGGTCTGCTCTCCATCGTGGGCGGACTGCTCGACGGCGGTGGCGCCTACGGCCACATGCGCGAGGTGCTGCGCAACCTCGCCGAGGAGACCCGGGAGACCGCCGGCTTCGACGTGCTGCTGCCACCACAGGTGATGGTCGTGGCGCAGGTGCCGGGTCCGTCGCTGATCGGGCAGACGCTCAAGCCGGTACCCCGTACCCAGCCGGTCTGGGCCACCTCCACCGGCAAGGTGCTGCTGGCGGCGCTGAGCGCGGAGTCGGTGTGGGAGGACTTCACCGAGGAGTTCGCCGAGCACGCCCCGCCGGAGGTGGGCGACCTGGAGTCCTTCGTGGCCTCGTTGGACGCGGTCCGGGAGCGCGGATTCGCCTTCGCGTACGACGAACTTGAGGTCGGGGCGGCGTCGGTCGCGGCACCGGTGCGGCTGCGCGGCAACACGCCGTACGCGGTCTGGATCGGCGGGCCGACGTACCGGATCACCCGCGAGCGCATCGACACCATGGCGGAGTCGGTGATCAAGGCCGCCCGGCAGCTCACCGACCTGCTCAGTAACGCAGACATCGACATTCCGAGTGCCTTCGCCAGACGCTAGGGCACCCGCCGACCGCACCGGCTCGTCCACGGCGAGGTGTGCGGTGAAGGAGGAGACAATGGCCGTACCAGCCGAGGTGTTGGCGGCGGCACTGACGGTGGTCGACAAGACCCCCAAGGGGCTGTACGTCGACGGCGAGTGGCGCGCGGGTCGGGACGGCGCCGTCCTGCCCGTGGAGGACCCGGCGACCGGCACGACCGTCGCCGAGGTGGCGGACGCCTCGGTCGAGGACGGGCGGGACGCGCTGGCCGCCGCCGCCCGGGCCCAGGCCGGGTGGGCCGCGACCCCGCCCCGGGAACGGGGCGAGGTGTTGCGGCGGGCGTTCGACCTGATCATCGAGCGCCGTGACGACCTGGCCCGGATGATGACGCTGGAGATGGGCAAGGCGTTCGCCGAGTCCCAGGCCGAGGTGAGCTACGCCGCCGAGTTCCTGCGCTGGTTCGCCGAGGAGGCGGTCCGCATCGACGGCGGCTACCTGCCGGCGCCGGGCGGCAACTCGCGGGTCGTGGTGATGCGCCAACCGGTCGGCCCCTGCCTGCTGGTGACCCCGTGGAACTTCCCGATGGCGATGGGCACCCGCAAGATCGGTCCCGCCCTGGCGGCCGGGTGCACCGTCGTGGTCAAGCCGGCCAAGCAGACCCCGCTGTCCATGCTGGCGCTGGTGCGGATCCTGGAGGAGGCCGGTCTGCCCCGGGGCGTGGTCAACGTGATCACCACCTCGCAGTCCGGCCGGGTCACCTCGGCCCTGCTCACCGACGAGCGGCTGCGCAAGCTGTCGTTCACCGGTTCGACCCCGGTCGGCCGGACCCTGCTGGCCCAGTCCGCCGACCGGGTGCTGCGGACCTCGATGGAACTGGGCGGGAACGCGCCGTTCCTGGTCTTCGCCGACGCCGACCTCGACCTGGCCGTCGAGGGGGCGGTCCAGGCCAAGATGCGCAACGTCGGTGAGGCGTGCACCGCCGCGAACCGGTTCTATGTGCACCGCTCGGTGGCGTCGCGCTTCGTCGAGGCGCTCGCCGAGCGACTCGGCGGGCTGCGGGTCGGGCACGGGCTGGACCCGTCGACCGACGTCGGGCCGCTCATCGACGGCGTCGCGGTGACCTCGGTCGCCGAGCTGGTCGCCGACGCCACGCAGGCCGGTGCGGCGGTCGTCACCGGTGGCGGGCCGGTCGAGGGAACGGGGCACTTCTTCGCGCCGACCGTGCTCTCCGGTGTGCCGGACGACGCCCGGTGCATCCGCGAGGAGATCTTCGGCCCGGTCGCCCCGGTGGTGGTCTTCGACGACGAGGACGAGGCGGTCGGCCTGGCCAACGCCTCCGAGTACGGCCTGGCCGCGTACGTCTTCACCGAGAACCTGGGCCGTGGTCTGCGGGTGACCGAACGGCTGGAGAGCGGGATGGTGGGCCTCAACCAGGGCGTCATCTCCAACCCGGCGGCCCCGTTCGGCGGCGTCAAGCAGTCCGGTCTGGGGCGCGAGGGCGGGACGGTCGGCATCGACGAGTACCTCACCGTCAAGTACGCGGCGGTGCGGGCACCATGGTGACCCGCTTCCTGCTCGCCGGGGTGCAGATGGCCCCGGTCTTCGGTGACGTCGCGGCGAACGTCGCCGGCACGTCCGCCTGGATCCGGGCGGCGGCCGAGCGGGGAGCCCGACTCGTGGTGTTGCCCGAGGCGGCCTCGGCGGGGTACGTCTTCGCCGACCGGGCGGAGGCCACCCGGTACGCCCAGCCGGTGCCGGACGGGCCGACGGTCGCCGCGTGGGCGCGGCTCGCCGCCGAACTGGACGTGTGGATCGTGGGTGGGGTGACCGAGCGCGACGGCGACGCGGTCTTCAACTCGGCGGTGCTGATCGGTCCGACCGGGCACCTCGGCACGTTCCGCAAGGCCCACCTGTGGAACGACGAGAAGGACATCTACGACCGCAACGTCGAGGGCTTCCCGGTCTTCGACACGCCACTGGGCCGGATCGGCATCGGGATCTGTTACGACGCCTGGTTCCCCGAGACGTTCCGCAGCGCCGCGGTGCAGGGGGCCGACCTGGTGGTGCTGCCGTCGAACTGGGTGCCGGTGCCGGGACAGCCGAGGGCGGCACCGGCGATGGCGAACCTGATGTGCATGACCGGCGCGCACTCCAACCAGTGCTACGTCGCCGGGATCAGCCGGATCGGGGCGGAACGCGGTCAACCCTTCATCGGCCGGTCGGTCCTGGTCGGACCGGACGGCTGGCCGATCGCCGGCCCGGCCAGCGGGGACCGTGAGGAACTCGTGCTGGCCGAGGTGGACCTGATCGGTACGCGGGCGCAACGGCTGCACAACCCGTTCAACCAACCGCTCGCCGACCGGCGGACCGATCTCTATGTGACCGACGGACCGGCTCTGCCCGCAGTGCTGCCGTCACCGCGCTGACCTGCGTGGACGGCGAGAGATGAACCTCGCCGGATAGCCGGATACGTCCCTGGGGGCTATTGACTCGCACCCTCGGCAACGCCAGGATATGAACCAATGGTTCATCCAATGAACCACTAAGGAGTGATCGTGAGCATCCGGGTTCGCAAGCTGATCCGTCACCTCGAAGAGACGCGGCTGGAGAACGGCAGAGCGGTGCAGCCGGTGCACCGGGTCGCCTTCGCCGGCGTGGTCATCGAGAATCCCTACCCCAGCGAGTACGTGCAGGACCTGGTCACCCTGGCCGACGAGATCGGCCAGGAGATCGGCGAGCTGGTCGGCCCCGCCTGCGTGGAACTGCTCGGGGCCGAGGTCGAGGCGTTCGGCAAGGCCGCGCTCGTCGGCATCGACGGCGAGGTCGAGCACGGCTCGGCGCTGATCCACAACCTGCGCTTCGGCAACGTCTTCCGGACGGCCGCCGGTGGCACCGAGCTGCTGCCCGCCGCCGAGAAGGTCGGCGTACCCGGCAGCCCGATCGACATCCCGCTCAAGCACAAGCTGGACTCGAAGACCCGGTCCCACCACCAGACGGTGACCCTCCAGGTGGCCGACGTGCCCCGGCCCCGGGAGATCCTCGTGGTCTGCGCCGCGTCGAACACCGGACGCCCGCTGGCCCGCCTCGCCGCCTTCGGCGCCGAGCTCAAGAGCAACTGACGCCAGCGCTCGACGGGACGGAGCCAGCCGATGACCATCACCGACACCGACACCACCACCACCTGGACCAGCGAGCGGCTCAAGGAGACCGACAAGGAGTACGTCATCCACTCCTGGTCGGTGCAGGGCAAGCTCGACCCCATCCCCGTGGCCGGCGGATCCGGTTCGTGGTTCTGGGACTACGACGGCCGCCGCTACCTCGACTTCCAGTCCCAACTGGTCAACCTGAACCTGGGCCACCAGCACCCCCGACTGGTCGAGGCGATCCGCGCCCAGGCCGAACAGCTCTGCTACATCGGACCCGGCTTCGCCGAACGGTCCCGGGCGGAACTGGCCGAGATGATGGCCGGCATCACCCCCGGTGACCTCAAGATGAGCTTCTTCACCACCGGCGGCGCGGCGGCCAACGAGAACGCCGTCCGGCTGGCCCGGCACGTCACCGGCCGGCAGAAGGTCATCGCGCGGTACCGCTCGTACCACGGCGCCACGGCGGGCGCGATGTCGCTGACCGGCGACCCGCGCCGCTGGGCGGCCGAGCCGGGGATGAGCGGCGTGGTGCGGATGCTCGACCCGTACACCTACCGCTGCCCGGCCGGGCACCCCGACCCGTGCCCGGTCTGCTCCGGCGGGCCGCACCTGGAGGAGATCCTCCGGTACGAGAACCCGGAGACCGTCGCCGCCGTGATCGTCGAGCCGGTCACCGGCACGAACGGGCTGCTCTACCCGCCGGACGGCTACCTGCGCTCGCTGCGCGAGGTCTGCGACCGGTACGGCATCCTGCTCATCTTCGACGAGGTGATGGCGGGATTCGGGCGTACCGGCGAGTGGTTCGCCTGCGACCACTGGGACGTCGTGCCGGACATCCTCACCACCGCCAAGGGGCTGAACTCCGGGTACGTGCCGCTCGGCGCGATGACGGTCTCCACCCGGATCTCCGAGTGGCTGCGCGACAACATGTTCTGGGGCGGCCTGACGTACGCCGGGCACCCGCTCGCCTGCGCCTCCGGCGTGGCCTCCCTGCGGATCATGCAGGACGAGGACGTGGTGGGCAACGCGCGGGCGATGGGGGAGCGGCTCGGTGCCGGTCTGGCCACGCTGGCGGAACGCCACCCGAGCATCGGCGAGATCCGGGGCCGGGGGCTGTTCTACGGCGTGGAACTGGTCCGCGACCGCGACACCCGCGAACCGCTCGTGCCCTTCAACGCCAAGGGACCGGCCGCCGCACCGGTCGGCCGGCTGCTCAAGGCCGCGATGCAGCGGGGCGTCTACCTGACCGCCAACTTCAACGTCCTGCGGCTGACCCCGCCCCTGGTCATCACCGCCGACGAGATCGACCTGGCGCTCGGCGTCCTCGACGAGGTGCTCGACCTCGCCGACGAGCACTACCAGAACTGAGCCACGGCCCGGCGGGTGACGGACCCGCCGGGGAGAGGAGAGGCACGATGCCGACGACGCTGATCACCAACGGCACGGTCGTCAACGCCGACGCCGCGATCCGCGCCGACGTGCTGGTACGCGACGGCCGGATCGTCGCCCTCGGCACCGGCACGGACTGGACCGCCGACCACGTGGTGGACGCGACGGGCAAGCTGGTCATGCCCGGTGGCATCGACGCGCACACCCACCTGGAGTACCCGGTCGACGGCTTCAGCACCCACACCGCCGACGACTTCCACAGCGGCACGGTCGCGGCGGCGTGCGGCGGCACCACCACGGTCATCGACTTCGTCAAGAAGGAACCCGACCGGACGCTGTACGACACGTACCTGCGGCGGCGGGACACGGCGGCGGCCAAGGCCGTGGTGGACGTCGGCCTGCACGCCATCGTCCCGCCCCGCGCCGCCCAGCCGGACGTCCTCGACGACCTGCGCCGGCTGGTCGGCGAGGGCGCGACGAGCTGGAAGTTCTTCATGGCCTACCCGGGCCAGATGGTCGACGACGACGAGCTGCTCGACGGCTTCGAGCTGGCCCGCGACCTCGACGTGCTGCCGATGGTGCACGCCGAGAACGGACACATGGTGGCCCGCGAGGTGCGGCGCCTGGTGGACAGCGGCCGGACCGCCGAGAGCTTCCACATGCGGGCGCACGGGCACGACTCCGAGGCCGAGGCGGTGCACCGCGCGGTCGTGCTCGCCGACACCATCGGCACACCGCTGTACGTGGTGCACGTGTCCAGCGCGGAGGCGGCCGACGAGATCAGCCGGGCCCGGGCCGCCGGGTCACGGGTCTACGGCGAGACCTGCCCGCAGTACCTCGTGGTGGCCTACGAGGACTACGCCGACCTGGGGGAGCGGGCCGCCGCGTACGTCTGCTCCCCGCCGATCCGGGAACGCAGCAACCAGGACGGCCTGTGGCGGATGCTCGCCACCGGTGCCCTCTCCACCGTCGCCACCGACCACGCCGGTTTCTGCCTGCACCAACCCGACGACCTGCCGCCGCAGAAGCTGCGCAGCCCCGGCTACTTCCCCAAGGTGCCCAACGGTGTCCCCGGCGTCGAGGACCGGCTGATGGTCCTCTGGCAGTCCGGCGTGGTGAGCGGGGTGATCGACCCGTGCCGCTTCGTGGACCTGGTCGCCGCCCGCCCGGCCAAGCTGTTCGGCCTCTTCCCCCGCAAGGGCGTCGTCGCGGTCGGGGCGGACGCCGACCTGGTGGTCTGGGACCCGGCCGCCGACCACGTGATCACGGCGGCGGGCTCGCACACGCGCACCGACTACAACATCTACGAGGGCATGCGCGTGACCGGCCGACCGGTGCACGTCTTCTCCCGGGGCGAGCACCTGGTCGACCCCGACGGCCTGCGGACCGACACCCCCGGCCGGGGCGCCTTCCTGACCCGCGACGCGCCGCGTCTCCTCTGACCCACCGAATCCCCTGCACCACGTACGAGCGGAGCTGGACAGATGACACTTCCCCTGGGTATCCACGTCGGTGAGCGACTCAGCCTGGAACAGACCTACTGGCAGGCCGAGTTCGCCGACCAGAACGGGTTCGAGTCCGTCTGGGTCGCCGAGGGACGACTCGCCCGCGACGGCATCGTCCCGGCGGCGATCATCGCGAGCAAGACGCGCAACGTGAAGATCGGCACCGGTGTGGTCAACAACAAGAGCCGCAACGCGGCCCTGATGGCGGTCACCTTCAAGACGCTGGACGAGATCGCGCCGGGCCGGGCCATCCTGGGCATCGGCGCCTGGTGGGAGCCGCTGGCGACCAAGGTCGGCCAGCCGCTGTCCAAGCCGCTCAAGTCGATGCGCGAGTACATCACCGTCCTCCAGACGTTCTTCCGCAACGAGGTCGTCAACTTCGACGGTGAGTTCGTCCAGATGCAGGACGTGCGCTTCGACAGCATGTACCGGGAGAACAAGCCGGTGGACATCCCGATCTACATCGGCGCGGTCGGTCCCCGGATGCTCGAACTCGCCGGTGAGATCAGCGACGGCGTGCACATGGACTTCCTGCTGCCGCCGTCGTACATGGTGGGTGCGAAGCAGGCGATCGGCCGTGGCCTGGCCAAGCGGACCGACGGCCGCGACGCCATCGACCTGACCCAGATCGTCTCGTGCAGCGTCAACGACGACGACCCGCAGGAGGCCATCGACGCCTGCAAGGCGTTCCTCACCCTCTATCTGTGCCAGCAGCCGCACATCGCCGAGCACTGCGGGGTGGAGCGGGAACTCGTCGACCGGTTGCAGGAGATCGCCGGCTGGCCCGCCACGCCCGAGGACATCAAGCGGGCGATGCACCTGGTCCCGAACAGCCTGGTGCAGAACGTCACCGCCTGCGGCACCACCGACGACGCCTTCCAGAAGCTCCAGGCGTACCAGGAGGCCGGCGTGCGCTGCCCGATCATCTCCACGCTCGGTGACAAGGAGCAGACCCTCACCCGGCTGGCCCAGGCCGCAAAGGCATGACCGGGGCCGGAACCCCTGACCGCAGTCCTGATCAGCGCTCATCAGCGGTAGCAGACCGTTCGGGGCCGGCTCTGACCGGCGTCGCCCCGGTGGTCGGAAAGGTCCCCTCGTGAAACTCGCCGCCCTGCAACTCCGCGCCACCGACGACCGGACCGAGACGATCGGCCGCGCCGCCGACCTGATCGACGCCGCCGCCGACCAGGGCACCCGGATCCTGCTGCTGCCGGAACTGTTCGCGGTGCCGTTCGTCCAGCCCGAACCCGACCTGGACTACTTCCGGTACGCCGAGGGACTCGACGGTCCCTCGAACCGGATGGCGGCCGAGCGGTCGAAGCGGCACCGGATGACGGTCGTCTCCTCGATCTTCGAGGCGGGGCAGGTCCCCGGCGTCTACCACAACACGGCCTGCACCTACGTCGACGGTGAGCTGAAGTCGGTGTACCGCAAGTCGCACCTGCCGTTCTCCAACGGCTTCCCGGAGAAGTTCTACTTCCAGCCGGGCGGCACCGAGCCCGACGTGGTGCAGACCGGCGAGACCGGGGTCGGCACCATCATCTGCTACGAGCGGCACTTCCCCGAACTCAGCCGCGTGGTGGCCCTGCGCGGCGGCTCGGTGCTCTGCGTACCGGTCGCCTCGGCGAGCGCGCCGATGCGCGAGGTGTTCCAGTTGGAGCTGCGCGCCCACGCCGTGTTCAACGGGCTCTTCGTCATCTGCGCGAACCGGGTCGGCACCGAGGGGACCAAGGAGTACTTCGGCCTCAGCGCGGTCTACGGCCCCAACGGCGACGTGCTCGCCCAGGCCGCCGACGACCGGGACGACATCGCGGTGGCCGAGGTCGACCTGGACCTGGTGGACCTGTCCCGCCGTCGCCGCCCGTTCCTGCGCGACCGCCGGCCCGAGCTGTACGGTCGGCTGACCCGGATGGAGCCGGAGACGTGACCCCGGGTCCGTGGGTGGTGGTCGTACCCGCCAAGTCCTTCGCGGCGGCCAAGACCAGGTGTGTCGGCCTGGCCGCCACCGACCGTGCCGCGCTGGCCCGGGCGATGCTGACCGACGTGCTCGGTGGGCTGACCCGGGCCCGGCGGGTCCGCGCCGTGGTCGTCGCCACCACCGACCCGCAGGTCACCGCTACGGCGTTGGCCTGCGGTGCCGTGGTCGCCGGCCGCGTCGGCCCGCCGGACCTGAACGCGGAGGTCCAGGCGGCGCTCCGGCTCGCCGGCGAGGCGTACGGCGACGCGCGCCTGGCCGTGGTGATGGCCGACCTCGCCGCGGCCCGGCCGGCGGAGTTCGACGCGGCGCTGGCGGCGGCCGGAGCGTACCCACGGGCGGTCGTGTCGGACGCCGACGGTACCGGCACCACCCTGCTGGCACTGACCGAGGCCGCCGACTTCCGTCCCTACCTCGGGCCCGGCTCGCGCCGCCGCTTCCTCGCCGACGGCTACCACGACCTGCCGGTGCTCGCCCCGGGGCTGCGCCGGGACGTGGACACTGTGGCCCACCTGCTGGACCTGCGGGTCGGTGACCTCGGGGCCGGCACCCGGGCGTGGGCCGCGACACCACCGTCCGTCGGCCCGCCCGTCGGCACCCGGCCCGTTCGGCGGGCCCATCCGCACGGCATCCGGCACCCGGCCTGAGGTGACCTCGGCCCGGACGTCGAGAATGATTCACTGATCACGAGGTCGGCACCCCACCGGAGGAACACGATGCGCCCGCTCACCAGCCGGGCCACCGGCGATCGCACCTGGCTGGTCGCCGTGGCCGCCAGCCTCTGGGGTTTCTCCAGCCTGCTGCGGGAGCCGCTGGCCCGGGAACTCCCCGCGTTGAGCGTGGTGCTGGCCGAACACGTCGTGCTGGTGCTGCTGGTGTCACCCTGGGTGATCCCGGCCGTCCGCGCGCTGGCCCGCTCCTCGGCGCGGACGAAGCTGGCCGTGCTGGTGATCGGCGCCGGCTCCTCGGCCCTGGCCACCACGCTCTTCACCGCCGCGTTCCGGCTGGGCGACCCGATCACCCCGCAGGTGTTGCAGAAGCTCCAACCGGTGCTCGCCCTGGTCCTGGCCGCGCTGCTGCTGGGGGAGCGGGTCGGTCCCCGGTTCCCGCTCTTCGCGGTGCCCGCGCTCGTCGGCGCCTGGCTGCTGGCCTTCCCCGACCCGCTGGCGGCGCAGCCGCGCGGCCTGGCCGCGGCGGCACTCGCCCTCGGCGCGGCGGCGCTCTGGGCGGCCGGGACGGTCCTCGGCCGGATGGTCAGCGCCGAACTGTCCTTCCTGCACGTCACCACGCTGCGGTTCAGCGTCGGCCTGGTCACGCTGACCACCTTCGCGGCGGCCACCGGCACCCCGGTCGGCGTGCCGATCGATCTGGTGCCCCGGCTGGTGCTGCTCGCCGCCATCCCCGGCCTGCTCGCCCTGACGCTGTACTACCACGCCCTGCGTCGGACGCCCGCGTCCAACGCGACCCTCGCCGAACTGGCCTTCCCGCTGACCGCAGCCCTGGTCGGGCTCACCCTGCTCGACGGTCGACTCGGCACCAGCCAGTGGGTCGGCCTGGCGCTGGTGCTGGCCTCGGTGGTCCTGCTCGCGCTGCACGAGAACCGCAGCTCCCGGCCGGCGGTGCGGCAGCCGGAGCAGCGCGTGCCTCAGGTCGTCGGCACCTCCGGCAACGCCGCCGGGAGGTCCGACTCGACGCGGTGACGCAGCAGGTGCAGCGGCCCGGCGGTGATCCCCGCCTCGGTCAGTGCCACCGCGTACGCCGCCGCCGTCGAGTCGTCCACCAGGCCGTGCACCAGCGGCAGGGCGGGTGTAGCGGCCCGCAACAGCGACTCCACCTGGCAGGAGGCGATCGTGCCGGGCAGCCCGAGTGCCGCCGCGTGTCCGGCGACCGCCGCCGACGGCAGGTCCACCGGCACGCTACGACTGGTCCGCCCCACGTGCAGCAGCCCACCGCCGACCACCAGCACGTCACGGTCACGCCGCATCCGGGCCAGCGCCCGCGCGGGATCCAGCGCGTGCGGGAACGAGTCGTCCACCACGATCGTGCCGGGGCGCAGCCGGTCGACGTCGAGCGGTTCGGTGGCCGCGCTGGTGGCACCGATGATCAGGTCGGCGGCGTACGCCGGGTCGGGCACCGCCGGTGTGGTGGGACAGATCTCCACGGCGGCGGTGAGCCCGTCGGCGCGGAGCCGGTCCACCTGGTCGGCCAACCGGGGCGCGGCCGCCGGAAGGTCGCAGAGCAGCAGCCGCGCCGGTGGCCGGGGCGCGCGGGCCAGCAGCAGCCGCAGCGAGGAGAACCCGATCGAGCCGAGACCGACCACGGCGACGGTCCGTCCGGCCAGGCTGCGCCCGGTCGCCGCCAGCGCCGCCTCGACGGTCAGGACCACCGAGACGACCGTTGCCGCGTGACCGGTGGTGACCGCCGTGGCGGTCCGCGTGCGCCGCAGCACCCCCACCCCGTACCCGGTGTGGGCGGGGATCAGACCGGCGAGGGAGACGCAGGTCGCGCCGAGGCCGGCGGCGAGGTCGACGGCGGCGGCGGCCTCGGTGGCGAGCCCGTCCCCGGCGGTGGTCAGCTCGTCGGCGAAACGGGGGAGACAGACGAAGCCGGAGGTGCCCAGCGGAGTGGACAGCTCCTCCAACAGCCGGGGTCGCCCGCCGGGGAAGAGCAGCTCGCGAAGCTGCTCGCGGGGCAGGCTCCCGGCGGGCAGCCCGGCGATCACGGCGAGCTGCGCGGGCGACGGCAGGTACCCGACGATGGCGGCGGTCAGTGTCGGCGTCGGACCCGGTCGGACGGTTGCCGCCGTGCTCGTGTGCGGCGAGGCGGGCCCTTGGCTCGGTGCGGTCGCCACCGGGCTCGTCGGGGACGGGGCGGCGTTCGGGCCGGCTGCCGCCGGCTCCGGCCCGGTCGCCGCCTCGTTCAGGTCGGCGCGGAGCCGGTCGGCGAGGTGGTCCAGGTCGGCGGCGCTCAGCGCCGTGGGGGAGCCGCGCAGGGTGACCCGCAGCCCGTCGGCCACCGGCCGGGCGGTGAGGAACAGGTCGGTGCCCAGCGGCGGCGGGGCGAGTTCGCTGTCCTCGTCCCAGGAGAGGTCGAGCCGGTCCGGCCCGACCGTCCCCGTCGCGGCGGGCCGGAGCGCGTCGAAGTCCAGGAAGCTGAAGAAGAACTGGCCGCCGGTCGGCGCGCCGTCGGGTCGTCCGGCCGGCACGGCCGCCGCGATCGACGGCGGGTCGGCGTACTGCCGGGCGGCGCTGACCTCGGCCGCGACCCGGGCCAGATGGACCGGGAAGGGCTCGGTGCCGGTCAGGCGCAGCGGCAGCATCGCCGCACACGGCCCGAAGATCCGGTGCAGGTCCGGCAGCGGGTGGTCGCGTCCGGTCACGGCCAACCCGAGCACCAGGTCGTCCTGACCGGTGAACCGGGCCACCACCCGGTGGTACGCGGTCAGCACCGGCGCGTACAGGGTGCTCGACGCGTCGGTGGCCAGCCGGCGTAGTCCCGCCACCACCGTGGCGTCGAGCGTGAACGCGCGGACCGGGGTCCCCGGATCCGTGGTGCCGTCGGCGTGCCGCCGATCGGTCTCCGCCCGCAGCACCGGTGGCCGGTACGCGGACCCGAACCGCTGCGACCACCACGCGTACGCGGCCGGGTCCGGTGCGGCGGCGGCCCGTTGTGCCAGCAGCCGTACGTAGTCCCGGAAACCGGCCCGCAGCGGCGGCAGCGGATCGGCCGTCCCGTCGGCGTGGTACGCGGCCAGCAACTCGTGGCCCAGCAGCGCGGCACTGTAGCCGTCACCGATCAGGTGGTGGGCGTGCACCAGCAGGACGTGGTCGTCCGGTGCGACCCGCAGCAGGCGCAACCGCAGCAGGGGCCAGGCCCACGGCTCGAACCGTCGGCGACGTTCCTCCGCCACCCGGTCGGCCACCTCGGCCGGGCCGGTCACGCTCTCGTACGCCACCGGCAGCCGCATCGCGACGGGCAGTTCCTGCTGCACCGGTGGCCGGGCACCGGCCGGGAAGACGGTCCGCAGCATCGGGTGCCGGGCGACCAGCAGGTCCACCGCACGCTGGAAGGCGTCCCGGCGCAACGGCCCGTGCAGCCGCAACCGGGCCAGCCAGGCGGTGCCGGCGCCGGGCAGGACGGCGTCGGCGAGCAGGAACCCACGCTGGGCGGCGGTGACCGGAAACGGCGCGGCGTCGACCGTTGGTCCACTGTCGATGGTCGCCGGGCCCGTCGTGGCATCGGCGGCCGGTGCGTCGGTGCGCGGGCCCGTCCCGTCGTCCGCAGCGCCGGCGTCGAGCGCGGCGGCCAGGGCGGCCGGAGTCCGGTGCGCGTAGAGGAGCGTCGGGCTCGCCGTGACCGCGTGGCGCTCCTGAAGGTGGGCGAAGACCTCCAGGGCCAGGATCGAGTCGCCGCCGAGGGCGAAGAAGTCGTCGTCCGGGCCGACCACCGGCAGGTCCAGCAGACCGGCCCAGATGCGGGCCAGCTCCGCTTCGGTGCCGGCCGGACCGGTGAGGCCGGTTGCCGGTGCGCGGCGGTCCGCCAGCGCCGCCAGCGATTCGCGGTCGACCTTGCCGGTGGCGGTCAACGGCAGGCTGGCCAGCAGGTGCAGACGCGCGGGCACCATGTGCGCCGGCAGGCGAGCGGCCAGATGGGCGCGCAGCGCGGCCGTGGTGGGGGTGGTCTGCGGCGCGGGCAGCACGAAGGCGTGCAGGCGAGGGTGCGGATCGGCCCGGTGCAGGACGGTCGCCGAGGCGACCTCCGGATGGGTCCGCAGCACCGCCTCGATCTCGCCGGGTTCCACCCGGTGACCGTGGATCTTGATCTGGTCGTCGAGGCGGCCGAGGAACTCCAGGGTCCCGTCCGGCGCGAGTCGGCCCCGGTCGCCGCTGCGATAGAACCGCTCGCCGTCGTGGATCACGAACGCCGCCTCGGTCAGCTCCGGCTCGCCGAGATAGCCGCTGGTGAGACCGGCACCGCCGAGATACAGCTCGCCGGCCACCCCGGACGGGCAGTCCCGACCGTCCGGGTCGACGACGCGGACCACCGCCCCGCCGACCGGACGGCCGATCGGCAGTCGGCGTACCGCGTCGTCCGGCCGCGCGTCGATCAGGTGCCAGGTGGCGTTGACGGTGGTCTCGGTCGGGCCGTACAGGTTGGTGATCCGGGCGTCGCCGAACAGGTCGAACCAGCGCCGGACCGCCACCGGCGACAGTTCCTCGCCGCCCACGTGCACCCAGCGCAGCGCGGTCAGGTCGGGCACCTCGCCGTGCCGGCGTCCGTGCTCCTCGGCGGCGCGCAGGATCCGCTCCCACAGCGTGGGGACCGAACTCCACACCGTGATCCGGTCCCGGGCGATCCGGGACAGCAACGCCTGCGGATCGCGGAGCTGGGTGCGGGTGAACGTGACCACGGTGGCCCCGACCAGCAGCGGGGCCAGGATCTGCCGGACCGAGGCGTCGAAGCAGCTCGACGCCGTCTGGGCGAGCCGGTCCCCGGGTCGGTAGCCGAAGGTGGTGACGGCCCAGTCGAGGTACGTGCGCATCGACGCGTGGCTGACCGGTACGCCCTTGGGTCGCCCGGTCGACCCCGACGTGAAGATCACGTAGGCGGTCCGGTCCGGTGCCGCCTCGGGCACCGAGGGCACGTCGTGTTCCGCGACGATCGCGATCCCGTCGAAGGGGACCGGTCGTGCGGCAGCGTCGAGGCGGGCCGCCACGGCGGTCGAGTCGTCGTCGTGCAGCAGTACGTCGGCTCCGGCCCGGACCAGGTGGTCGGCGAGGCGAGCCGGTGGGTGGGCCGCGTCCAGCGGCACCCAGGCGGCACCGGCCCGCAGGATGCCGACCACCCCGACCACGGTCTGCGGTCCGGGGGCGGTGAGCAGACCGACCCGGTCGCCGGGGCGTACCCCGTGCCGGGCGAGCAGCGCGGCCACCCGGTCGGCGTCGCGGTCCAGCGTCCGGTAGGTCACGGTCCGGGCGCCGGTCGTCACCGCCACCGCGTCCGGGGTGCGTCGGCAGACCGCGCGGATCCGGGTGGTGACGTCACCCCCGCCGACCGGCTGCCGCTCGGCGTCGGCGACCGCCAGGACCGTCGCGGGACGCGTGGAGTCACCAGTGGACAGCGGCGGTCGGCCGGTGGCGATCGCGGCGAGGTCGTCCCGGTGTTCGGCGGCGAGCCGGGCCACCGTCGCCGGGGTGAACAGTCGGCGCGGGAAGTTCCAGGACAGGCCGAGACCGTCACCGGACTCCCAGCAGAGCAGACTCAACCGGGTGGCGGCGGAGCCGGAACCGGCCGCCGTGGGCGTCACGGCGACCGGACAGTCCGGGTCGAGGGTGACCGGGAACCGGGCGAAGCTGAACCCGGCCGGGCTTGCGGTACGCGGCCCGGCACCGGGCCGGTCGAGCAGACGGGCCAGGTCGAGGCTGGTGACCGAGCCGTGTCGCTGCGCCGCCGACCAGGCGACCCGGAGTCGGTCGGCGAGCCGTCCAGCCGGCTCGTCGGGGTCCACGTCGAGGACCAGGGGCAGGGTGTCGGCGAACGGTCCGACGATGCGGTCGATCCCGGCCAGCCGGGCGTCGCGACCGGCCCGCGCCACCGTCACCGGCACGCGTCGCTGCCCACCCCACCGGGCCAGGCAGCGCACGTACCCGGCCAGCAGCAGATGGAACAGCGTCACGCCGGCCTCGGCGGCCCGGTCCCGCAACGCCGACACCAGCTCCGGCGCCACCTCACTCGGCAGGGTCAGCAGGGGCGGGCCGGGAGGTCCGTCCGGGTCACCGTCGAAGGGCAGCCGCAGCGTCGTGCCGTCGGCCAGCAGATCCCGCCAGTACGCCAGGTCGGCCGTCGTGGGCACGGCCACCTCGCGCGCGTACGTGTCGAACCCGGGCGCGGGCGGGCGGTGCACCGGCGTACGGCCGTGGGCCAGGGTGGTGTAGTCGGCCCACAGTTCCTCGCTGAGCAGGTTCAGGCTGAACCCGTCCCCGGCGGCATGGTGCAGCACCAGCATCAGGTGGGCCCGATCGGGTGCCTCCCGGACGAGGACCGCTCGCAACGGCGGCTGCCGGGACAGGTCGACCGGGGTGTTGCACAGCCGCTCCCGCACCTCGGTCAACGGCTCGGTGAGCGTCCGCACCGTGTACCAGTCCGGCGTCGGAGCCGGTCGGGCCGGTACGGGCATGACCACCTGGCGAGGCGTACCCGGACCGGGCGCGAACCGGACCCGCAGCATCGGGTGACGCGTCTCCAGACGCGCCAGCACCTGCCCGAGGAGCGAGGCGTCCAGGGGACCGGTGACGGTCTGCTGGACGAAGGCGAAGCTGGCCACGGCGGGGTGCAGCCGGTCGTTGACGTGGAACGCCCGCTGCACGGCGGTCAGCGGGAACGGCTCGCCCTCGACCGACGTCCGCGACCCGACCGACGGCGTACGCGTCACGGGTTCGGCGTCGCGCATCCCGGTGAGGTGGGCGGCCAGGTCGGCGACGGTGGTGTACTCGAAGAACAGGGTGACCGGCAGCTCCCGGCCGAGTTCCTCCTCCAGCCGCTTGACCAGGTCCACGGCGGCCAGCGAGTCCAGGCCGAGGGCGAGGAACGAGGTGTCGTCGGCGATCTCGTCGGGCCGCCGGTGCAGTGGTTCGGCGAGCAACCGCCGCAGCACCCCGGCCACCTCGTCCCGGCCCGGTCCGCCGTCCCCACCGGCGATTCCACGCGGCACGTCGACAGCGCCGGTGTCGGCAGTGGCGGTCGCGACGGCGGCAGTCGCGACGGCGGCCCCGACCGGGACGCCGACCGTCGGCGCGGTGGCCGGACTCTCCGGCCCGGCCGCGACGACGACGTGTGCGGCGTCGACACGTCGGGCGAGCGCCAGGGCGCGCAGCGCGTCGTCGACCGGCATGGCACCGGGGCCGCCACCGCCGGTCCGGGCGGCCATGCCGGTGTCGCTGATCGCGGCGAAGCCGACCGCCTGGACGGGGCGGCCCGTGGCCCGGTGTGCGGTCGCGAACGCGTCGAGGAACCGGTTGGCGGCGGCGTAGTCACCGATCGCGCCGGCCAGGCCGGGCAGCACCGCGCTGACCGACGAGAACCCGACCAGGGCCGTCCGGTCGTGGCCGTGTCGCCGCAGCGCCTCGGCGAGCAGGTAGCTGCCGCGTACCTTCGGACCCAGCACGCCGAGGACGTCCGCGACGGACTTGGCGCGCAGGGTGCCGACCCGGACGGTGCCGGCGGCGTGGAACACGGTGTCCACCCGGGGCACGGCGGCGAGCAGGGCGTCCACGTCGGCGGCCACGGTCACGTCACACCGGTGGTACGTCGCCGTCGCCCCCAGCGCGGTCAGTTCGGCCAGCAACGCTGCCGGTGCGTGGTCCGACCGACCGGCCAGCAGCAGGGTCGGCTGCTCCCGGCGAGCCAGGGACCGGGCGAGCGCCGCGCCCACACCACCGGCACCGCCGACGATCAGGTGCACGGCACCCGCCCCGGCAGACCCGCCACCGGCAGCGCCGACGGCCCGGTCGACGGACGTCACCACCGGGTCGGGGACTCCTCCTGCGCCCGGCGACACCGGGTCGAGGAAACGTGCCATCCGGCGTCCGTCCCGCCAGGCCACCCCGGTCGCCGCACGCGGGCCGGGCGAGACAGCTGCCGGGCCCGCCGCGAGGGCGGACAACTCGCGGCGGACGGCGTCGACCCGCGTCGCCGTACCGTCCGAGGAGCAGAGGTCCACGGTCTGCACGTGCAGGCCCGGACGCTCGTCGGCGAGCGCGGCGGTCAACCCGGCCAGCACCGCCTGCACCGGGCGGGCACGCTCCGCCGCCGCGCCGGTGACGTGCACGTCCTCGGTGACCACCAGCAACCGGCCCGGCCGGTCGGCGTCCTCGTCGATCAGGGCGCGGACGGCGTGTACCTGCGCGGTGACGGCGGCGTCGAGCGCGGCCGCGTCCGGCGTGTCCACCGCCGCCCCGGCGAGCAGCACGGTGACGCCGGGGGTGTCGTCAGCGACGACCGTGGGGGTGTCGGCCGTGCGGACCTCGATCCCGTCGGCGGTGAGTGCGGTGACCAGGGCGTCGGCGAACGGACCGCCCACCCCCGGGCCGCGCGGCCGCACCCACCCGGCGGGTACGCCCGCGACCACCGGCACCTCCCGCCAGGCGACGACGTGCAGCGGTGCGGCCTGCGGCGATCCCGGTGGCGGGAAGGCGCGACGCGCGAACGGGTAGGTCGGCACCGGCACCCGCTGCCGCCCGGCGTACAGGGCGGGACGGTCGAGCGGGCCACCCCGGACCCAGAGCAGTCCGGCCGTGGCCAGCAACGACGCCGTAGCGGTGGGCCCGCCGGGCACGGCGACCATCCGGACCATGGGATGGGCCGCTCCGTCGACCTGCCCGCCACGATGCCCCGTCGCGCCGACGCCACCGGTGCCGGAGTCCGGCGCCAGGGCGGCAGTGTCCCGGGTGGAGTCGGCGACGCCCAGCTCGACCACGGTGTCGTACCCGTCGTCGTGGAGCCGTCGCCACACCGCACGCCACTGCGCTCCGCTCGCCGCCCCGGTGGCCCACCGCAGCGGGTCCGGCGGATCCCACCGCCCGGCCGCCGGGCTGAACACCGGCACGCCCCGCAGCGCCGCGAGGGCGTACCCGTCGTCGTCCCGGTCGGCGGGGCCGTCCCCGGCGGCGGCCGGATCGGCGAGCGCGACCGACCGCCGGACCGCCTCGGCGATGCCCAGCGCGCCCCCGGCGGCGGCTGCCGCCAGCTCACCCACACCGTGTCCGAGCAGCGCATCGGGCCGCACCCCCCAGGCGTCGAGTTGCCCGGCCAGGGCCAGGGCCACCACCACGCCCGCCGGGGCGCTGACCCGCTGGTCCGTCCGTTCCGCCCCGTCGTGCAGGCACCAGGCGAGCAGCGGTCGTCCCGCCACCGGGCCGGCGGCGGCGCAGGCCCCGGTCAGCAGGGCCCGGAAGACCGGGAGCCGGTCGTGCAGGTCACGGACCGCCGGTGCGGCCGGCGGCGATCCGTCGCCCCGGAAGGCGAAGACGATGCGTGGCCGCCGGCCGACCGGTTCGTCCCGGTACGCGGTCGCGGCCGCCGCCAACCGGTCCGCCAGCCCGGAGTCGTCGGCGACGAGCGCCAACCGGTACGGCGCGTCGTCACGGGCGGTGCCGGCGCTGGCGACCACGTCGGCCACGTCGAGGTCACCCCGGGCGCGCAGGTGCCCGGCGAGGTCGAGGGCACTGCGCCGCAACGCGGCCGCCGATCGCGCGGTGAGCGTCACGAGGTGCGCGCCGGTGCCGTCCGGCGGCGGTACGGGCTTCCGGGGCGGCGCCTCGCGCAGGACGGCGTGCGCGTTGGTGCCGCCGAAACCGAACGCGTTCACGCCGGCGACCAGCGGTCCGGGTGCGGTCCACGGGCGTGCCTCGGTGAGCACCGTGAAACCGGCGGCGTCGAGGTCGTACCGCGTGGACGGCCGGACGTGGTGCAGCGACGGCGGCAACTGCCGGTGCCGCAGGGCCAGCACCACCTTCAGCAGCGACGGCATGCCGGCGGTGTTGAGCAGGTGCCCCAGGTTGGTCTTGACCGACCCGAGCCAGCGGGGCGTGCCGTCGGGGCGGGGCGGGAACGCGGCGGCCAGTGACCGCGCCTCCACCGGGTCACCGAGGCCGGTGCCGGTGCCGTGCGCCTCGACGTACGAGACGGCGGCCGGGTCGAGCCCGGCGTCCGCGTACGCGCGGGCGATGACCTCCCACTGCCGCTGCGGATTCGGGGCGAGCAGGCTCAACGACCGGCCGTCGTTGCCGACGGCGGTGCCGGCGACCAGCGCGAGCACCCGGTCCCCGGCGACGTACGCGTCGTCGGGGCGGCACAGGACGAGCGCCGCACCGCCCTCGCCGGGCACGAAACCGTCGGCGTCGGCGTCGAAGGCGCGACACCGCCCGGTCGGCGACAACGCCTCGGCGGCGTCCAGCAGCCGGTAGGCGGTCTCGGTGAGGTTGAGGTTCACGCCGCCGACCACCGCGATGTCGCACTCGCCGGTGGCCAGGCTGCGCGCGGCCAGGTGCAGCGCGACCAGCGCCGACGAGCAGGCGGTGTCCACCGCGATCGCCGGGCCGACGAGGTCCAGCGTCTGCGACAGCCGGGCCGCGACGAGATTGCGCAGGTTGCCGACCAGCGCCGATGGTCCGGTCACCGCACCGGTGGCGGCCAGCAGCTCGGGGTAGGCGCTCTCGCCGACGGCGGCGAAGACGCCGACACGTCGACCCTGCCGGCGCGGGCCGGCGTACCCGGCCCGTTCCAGCGCCTCGTACCCGATCTCCAGGAACAGTCGGGCGTGCGGGTCGGTGAGCCGGGCCTCCTCGTCGGAGAGCCCGAAGAAGTCCGCGTCGAGCTGCATCGGGTCGTCCAGGAAGGACCCCCAGCGAGGTCGGCCGTCCTGCGGCGTCCACCGGTGCTCCGGCACCGGCCGCACCGCGTCGACGCCGTCGACGAGCCCGCGCCAGAACTCGTCCGGGTCGTCCGCGCCGGGGAACCGGCAGGCCATCCCGATGACCGCGAGCGGCGTCGCGCCGGAGCGGTCGTCCGGTGCCGGTGGGACGGGACTCCCGAGCGGTGCCGTCCGGGTCGCCGACGGCCCGGCCAGGATGCGGTCGGTGAGCGCGGCGACGGTGGGACAGTCCCGCAGGTCCGCCGGATCGAACGTGGTGCCGAGGGCGTCCTCCAGCCCGGCCAGCACCTCCATCGCCGTGAGCGACGACCCGCCGATGGCCAGGAAGCGGTCGTCCGCCGCGATGGTGTCGGCGGGCCGGTCCAGCACCCGGGCCCAGACCGCCCGGACGACCTGCTCGACCCGTCGCCGGGACAGCGGCCCCGAGGACGGCGGCGCGGATACCGGGTGTGGGTCCGTCGAGGTCGCCGGTGGCGCGGGGTCGGACGTCGACGGGCGTGGGCGGCTGGTCGCCGCCAGGTGCCAGCGGCGTTCCCGTTCGGCGAAGTCACCGGCCAGGTAGCGTTCGCGCATCCGTCGCCGCCGCAGCTTGCCGCTGGTGGTGCGGGCGAACGCGCCGGGCGGAAGCGGCAGCACCCGCACGTCGTGGTGCCCGGCCGCCTCGGCGACCCGGGCCCGCGTGGCGTCGAGCACCACGGCTGCCCCGGCGGGCGGACGGGCCCAGGCCACGAAGACCACGATCCGCTCGCCGCCGCTGTCCGGGTCGGTGCAGCCGACCACCGCGGTCATCGTGGCCGGCAGCCCGGCGGTGGCGGCGGCCACCGCCTCCAGGTCGGACGCGTGGAACGTCCGGCCGTTGACGAAGATCACGTCCTTCGCGCGGCCGGTCACACAGAGCCGGCCGGCGCGTTGGAAGCCCAGGTCACCGGTGCGCAGCCAGCCGTCCACGAAGGTCTCCCGGCTGGCCTGCGGATCCCGGTGGTAGCCGCGCGCCACGTTCGGGCCGCGTACCTCGACCAGGCCCACCCGCTCCTCGGGCAGCGGACGGTGCCGCTCGTCGACGACGCGTACCTCGCAGCCGGGCACGGGGTGTCCCAGGTCCATCAGCTCCACCGCGTGCCTACCCGGCGCGGTGCTCACCGCCCGGCCCCGGCTCAGCGCGGCACGGTCCAGCACCAGCGGCGCGGCGACCTCCCCGGGCGGCGGGAAGGTCACCGCGAGGGTCGCCTCCGCCAGGCCGTACACCGGTCGCAGGGCGGCCGGGGCGAGCCCGGTCGGGCGGACGTGCGTCAGGAAGGCCCGCCACACCGTGGGGGAGATGGGCTCCGCGCCCACCACCACGCACCGGACGCGGCTCAGGTCGAGCGTGGCGAGAAGATCCGCCGGGACCCGGCGGACCGCCAGCGCCAGCGCGAAGTTCGCCGCCGAGAGCAGGGTCGCGCGATGCCGGTGGGCGGCGGTGAACCACAGTGCCGGGCGCTTGGCGAACGCCATCGGAGGTACGCGGACCTGCGTGCACCCGATGGCCAGCGGGGTCAGGTGAGTGCCGATCAACCCCATGTCGTGGAAGTACGGCATCCAGGTGACCAGCACGTCGTCCGGTCCGGCGCCGCTGGCCAGCCGGGACTGCTCCACATTGGCCAGCACGTTGGCGTGGGTCAGCTCCACCCCGCGCGGCGTGCCGGTGCTGCCGGAGGAGAACTGGAGGAACGCCACGTCGTCGGGGTCGGCGGCGAACGACTCCTCCAGCGGGGGGCTGGTACGCAGGTCGACCAGCCGCAGCACCAGGCCCGCCAGCCCGTCGGCGACCGCCCCGGTGGCGTCGTCCACCACGGTCACCGCGTCGGCGAGCAGCTCGCGCACCGCCCGTACCCGGGCCGGTTCGGGCGGCAGCGGCACCGGGACCAGCCCGGCGGCGAGCGCCCCCCAGAACAGCGGCTGGAAGTCGTCGCCGGCGTCGGCGACCAGGATCACCGGGGTGCCGGGGATCACGCCGGCCGCCCGGTAGCCGCCCGCCACCCGCAGCGACTCGTCCCGCAACTGCCGCACGGTGACGGTGCGCTCGGTGCCGTCCTCGCGAACGTGCACGACCACCTGGTCGGGTGCGCGATCTGCGGCCTGGACGAGGACGTCGAGCAGTGTCCGTCGGTCGCCGGGTCCGGCCGCAGTCTGCACGCGACGATGCTAGTGGGCATGATCGAGTACCCGGCCGACGGTCGCCGGGATGCCCGTCATCTGACACGCGACACGCCCGGCACAGCATCTGGTGTTGCCATCTCCGCACCGCACCCATATATGGTGTGCCCCGTAGCTGGTTCGACCGCCGCTCCACGGCGGTCGAGGCAAGAGGGAACCCGGTGTGAATCCGGGACTGCCCCGCAGCGGTGAGTGGGAACGACCGCCGTCATCACGCACTGGACCCGCCAGGTCTGGGAAGCGACGGCCAGTAGGCGCGAGCATCAGGCCCACGAGTCCGAAGACCTGCCAGCGCGCCGCACGCGACGTGTGCGGCGGTCGAAGGCCGCGTGGGACGGCCGACGCCAGGAGCTGGTCGTCACGGCAGCAGTGCCGTCGGCAGACCGGCGGCGTCCTCCCGCGCGGACCCGACGATCTCGGGGACAGGCGTGAGGAGGGGAACATGACGGTGACCCAGGAGCAGGCGGGGCCGGAGCAACGCCGGCACGTCATGCAGGTCCGCAAGCGGAACGGCGACACCGAGCCGGTGGACGTCAACAAGATCGTCAAGGCGGTCGAGCGGTGGGTCGCCGACCTGGACGAGATCGACCCGCTGCGGGTGGCGACGAAGACCATCAGCGGGCTGTACGACGGCGCGACCACGGCCGAGATGGACAAGCTCTCCATCCAGACCGCGGCCGAACTGATCGGTGAGGAGCCGCAGTACTCGAAGTTGGCGGCCCGACTGCTGGCCGCGTACGTGGACAAGGAGGTCCGCGGACAGCAGGTGGCCAGCTTCAGCCAGTCCATCCGGTACGCACACGGCCTGGGCCTGATCGGCGACGACACCGCCGCGTTCGTGGCCCGCAACGCCCGCAAGCTGGACGACGCCGTCGACCCGGCGGGGGACCTGCGCTTCGAGTACTTCGGCCTGCGCACCGTCGCCGACCGGTACCTGCTGCGGCACCCGCAGACCCGGCTCGTGGTGGAGACGCCGCAGTACTGGCTGCTGCGGGTCGCCTGCGGCCTGTCCCAGACGCCCGGCGAGGCGATCGGCTTCTACCGGCTGATGTCCAGCCTGGCCTACCTGCCCAGCTCGCCGACGCTGTTCAACTCCGGCACCCGGCACACGCAGATGTCCTCGTGCTTCCTGGTCGACTCGCCGCGCGACGAGCTCGACTCCATCTACGAGCGCTACCACCAGGTCGCGAAGCTGTCCAAGTTCTCCGGTGGCATCGGCATCTCCTGGTCCCGGGTGCGCGGTCGGGGCGCCCTGATCCGGGGCACCAACGGCAGGTCGAACGGCATCGTGCCGTTCCTCAAGACACTGGACGCCGGGGTGGCCGCGGTCAACCAGGGCGGCCGTCGCAAGGGCGCGGCCTGCGTCTACCTCGAACCGTGGCACCCGGACGTGGAGGAGTTCCTCGAACTGCGGGACAACACCGGCGAGGAGTCCCGGCGTACGCACAACCTGAACCTCGCCAACTGGATTCCGGACGAGTTCATGCGCCGGGTCGAGGCGGACGGCGACTGGTCGCTGGTCGACCCGTCGGACGCCCCCGAGCTGCCCGACCTGTTCGGTGAGGCGTTCGACGAGGCGTACCGCGCGGCGGAGAAGAAGGCGGTCAAGACCGTCAAGGCCCGCGACCTGTACGGCCGGATGATGCGGACGCTCGCGCAGACCGGCAACGGGTGGATGACCTTCAAGGACGCCTCGAACCGGCTCTCCAACCAGACCGGTGCCCCGGGCAACACCATCCACCTGTCGAACCTCTGCACCGAGATTCTGGAGGTCAACGACGACGCCGAGACGGCGGTCTGCAACCTCGGGTCGGTCAACCTGGGCGCGCACGTCACCGCGGACGGGGTCGACTGGGAGCGGCTGCGCGCGACGGTGCGTACCGCCGTGGTGTTCTTGGACCGGGTGATCGACATCAACTACTACCCGGCCGAGCAGGCGGCGGCGTCGAACCCGCGCTGGCGCCCCGTCGGGCTCGGGCTGATGGGCCTCCAGGACGCGCTCTTCACGCTGCGCCTGCCGTTCGACTCCCCGGCCGCCCGGGAGCTGTCGACCCGCGTGCAGGAGGAGATCTTCCTGACCGCGTTGGAGACCTCGTCCGGGCTCGCCGAGCGGTTCGGCCCGCATCCCGCGTACGCCGAGACCCGCGCCGCCCGGGGTGAGCTGCACCCGGACCTGTGGGGCGCCGAGGTCGGCCAGACCGGGCGGTGGGCCGCGCTGCGCGAGACGATCGGTCGGCACGGCCTGCGGAACTCGCTGCTGGTGGCGATCGCCCCGACCGCCACCATCGCCTCGATCGCCGGCTGCTACGAGTGCATCGAGCCGCAGGTGTCCAACCTGTTCAAGCGCGAGACGATGTCCGGCGAGTTCCTCCAGATCAACACCTATCTGGTCCGCGAACTGAAGGCGCGCGGGCTGTGGACGGCCCCGATCCGGGAGCAGATCAAGCGCGCCGAAGGTTCCGTGCAGGGCGTGGTCGAGCTGCCCGCCGACGTACGCGAGCTGTTCCGGACTGCGTGGGAGCTGCCGCAGCGGGCGCTGATCGACCTGGCGGCGGCCCGCGCCCCCTTCATCGACCAGTCGCAGTCGCTGAACCTGTTCCTGAGCGCGCCGACCATCGGCAAGCTCTCCTCGATGTACCTGTACGCCTGGAAGTCCGGGCTGAAGACCACGTACTACCTGCGGTCGCGTCCGGCGACCCGGATCCAGCAGGCCACTGTCGCCGTCACCCCGAGCGTCACGCCGGTCGTGGCGGTCAGCGACGACGAGGCGTTGGCCTGCTCCCTGGAGAACCCCGAGAGCTGCGAGGCATGCCAGTGACCACCGTCTCCGAGACCAGCACCAGCACGAGCACCGGCGTGGGGGAGCGGCACCTGCTGCTCGATCCCGGCATGGACCTGACCCTGCGGCCGATGCGCTACCCGCAGTTCTTCGACCGCTTCAAGGACGCCATCAAGAACACCTGGACGGTGGAGGAGGTCGATCTGCACTCCGACCTCGCCGACCTGGCCAAGCTCTCCCCGGCCGAGCAGCACCTGGTGTCCCGGCTCGTGGCGTTCTTCGCCACCGGCGACACCATCGTCGCCAACAACCTCGTGCTCAACCTCTATCAGCACGTCAACTCGCCGGAAGGCCGGCTGTACCTCTCCCGGCAGCTGTTCGAGGAAGCGGTGCACGTCCAGTTCTACCTGAACCTGCTGGACACCTACGTCCCGGACGAGAAGCAACGGTTCGAGGCGTTCGCGGCGGTGGAGAACATCCCGTCGATCGCCCGCAAGGCCGAGTTCTGCTTCACGTGGATCGACTCCATCTTCGACCTGCGCGAGCTGCGGACCCGCGAGGACCGGCGGGCCTTCCTGCTGAACCTGATCTGCTTCGCCGCCTGCATCGAGGGCCTGTTCTTCTACGGCGCCTTCGCCTACGTCTACTTCCTGCGCTCCCGGGGGCTGCTGCACGGCCTCGCCTCGGGCACCAACTGGGTGTTCCGCGACGAGTCCATGCACATGGCCTTCGCCTTCGACGTGGTCGACACCGTCCGCGCCGAGGAGCCGGACCTGTTCGACGCGGAGTTGGAGCAGCAGGTCAAGGACATGCTGGCCGAAGCGGTCGAGTGCGAGGTGCAGTTCGCCGTCGACCTGCTGGAGCAGGGCGTCTCCGGCATGTCGCCGGCCGACATGCGGGAGTACCTCCAGCACGTGGCCGACCGGCGGCTGGCCGTGCTCGGCATCGCCCCGATGTACGGCAGCGGCAACCCGTTCGCGTTCATGGAGTTGCAGGACGTCCAGGAGCTGTCGAACTTCTTCGAGCGGCGGGTCTCCGCCTACCAGGTCGGGGTGACCGGCTCGGTCAGCTTCGACGACGACTTCTGATCGACCTGGCTGTGCCGAGGTCCCGGGTGGCGTGACGCCACCCGGGACCTCGGCGTTCCGGCTCGGCTCCGGCCGTGCCCGGTCCTGTGGCGGGTGCCCGGCCCTGTGGCCGGAGCGGAGGTGGTGTCCGGCGTGGTCGTGTCGTCGGCCGCTGTCGAGCTGAACCGGTTGCGCTATCGGCCTCGCGATCCGTCGCCGCTGTCAGCTCGACAGCGCTCGTACCGGACACCGACCGAGCCTGAGTGTGCCGACCTCGTCCACGTCCCGCTTCCGTGCGCGTCGACGAGACGGCCGCGCCCGTACCCTGTCGCCATGACCACGGCATGGGGACCGGCGGCCGGGCCTGACCCCGCTGCCCGCTGAGCGGCCCGTGGCGGCCCTCGTGCTCCCGCCCCGCGCGCCGGTGACCGACGCGCAGGGTCCGATCTTCGGCCCGTCTGGGGCATCCACCAGGCGAAATGCCGGCAGGAAACATCGAGAAACTCGTTCGTCATCTTCCGTTGACCGTGGGATGAGTCGAGTGTTAACTGTTAACAGTTATCAGGAGGGCAAACGTGTTGGACGTGAGGCCGATCAGGGCGGAGTCCCTCGGCGAGAAGCTGGCCGGCGAGCTGCGCCGTCGCATCATCGTGGGCGACGTGCCGTCGGGCACCCGGCTCGTCGAGGAGGAGCTGGCCGACTCCTTCCAGGTCAGCCGGGGTCCGGTCCGTGACGCCATCCGCATCCTGCGGTCGGAGGGACTGGTCACCGGCTCCGGCCGCAACGCCGTCACCCGGTCGCTGAACGACGCCGACATCGAGGAGCTGATGGCTCTGCGGGAGTCGTTCGAGCTGCTGGCGGTGGAGCGGGCCATCACCGTCCGGCGCGACGTCCTCGCCCGTCAGTTGCGTACCGCCCTGATCGACATGGACGCGGCGGTGAACGACCGGGACCCGGTCGCCTTCACGACCGCGGACATCCGGTTCCACAGCGCGTTCTTCGCCACCGCCGGGATGACCCGGCTCAGCGTCCTGTGGGACCAGTTCCGCCCCACCATCGAAGGTCTGCTGCACGCCTCCGGCAAGCGGCTGGCCGACCTCGCGCCCTCGGCGCGGGAGCACCACGACCTGGCCGGGCTGATCACCGCCGGCAAGGTCGCCGAGGTCAAGGCCGAGCTGCACCGACACCTGCAGACGACCTGCTCCCGGCTGCGTTCCGCGAACCCCCCGACCCCCGTCCAGAGAGAGAACGACCTATGAGATCACGCATGCTGCGCCTCGCCGCGTTGGCCGTCGCCGGCACCCTCGTGGTGACCGGCTGCGCCGACCGCGGCGGGAGCGAAACCGCCTCCGGCGAGAACTTCCCGGAGAAGGACCTCACCCTCGTCGTGCACGCCGCCGCCGGTGGTGGCTCCGACCTCACCGCCCGCACCCTGGCCAAGGAGCTGGAGGCGGACCTCGGCCGGTCGATCGTGGTGGAGAACCGGACCGGTGGCGGCGGCCGGGTGGGCCTGACCTACCTCAAGGGCCGGCCCGCCGACGGGTACTCGATCGGGTTCATCCCGGTCGAGGTGGCGATGCTCGGGCACCAGGGCGCCGACATCGCCCCGGAGCAGTTCACCGTGCTCGGGCAGGTGATGAACGCGCCGGCCACGCTGTCGGTGCCGACGAACAGTCCGTACCAGAGCCTCGACGACCTGCTGGCCGCGGCGAAGCGTGAGCCGGGCACGATCACCGTGTCGAACTCAGGTGCCGGCGCCATCTGGGAGGCCGCCACCCTCGCCCTGGGCGAGGCGGCCGGTGCGACCTTCAAGCCGGTGCCGTACGACGGCGGCGCGCCGGCCGTGGCCGCCGGGGTCTCCGGCGAGGTCCAGGCCGTGATGGCCGGGGTGAGCGAGTCCGCCGCCGCGGCCGGAAACAACCAGCTACGCATCCTCGCCGTGCTGGCCCCGGAGCGGGTCTCCTCGCTGCCGGACGTGCCCACCGCCACCGAGCAGGGCGTCGACGTGGTCATCGGTGGCTGGGGCCTGATGGGTGCCCCCGCCGGACTGCCCGACGAGGTCCGGCAGCGGCTCGCCGACGCCGTCCGCAAGGCCGCCTCCTCGGAGGCGTTCAAGGACGTGATGACCAAGGCCGGCAACACGCCGCTGGCGACCTCGCCGGACGAGGCCAGTCAGTTCGCCCAGACCGAGTACGACCGCTTCGGCCAGATCTACGGCTGATGGCTATCCACCACCCGCCGATCCAGGGTGATCACGGTGCCGCCGCGCGTTGGCGCGCGGCGGCACCGGGGATGGTCTTCCTGGTACTGGGCGCCGTGTTCCTGTGGCTGGCCCGCTCGATCGAGCTGCCCGCCCGGGCCCTGGCGGTGAGTCCCCGGATCTGGCCGGAGACGCTCGCCATCGGGATCATCGGTCTGTCGGCCCTGCAGATCGTCCTCGCCTTCGTCACCACGCCCGCCGTGGCCGACGACGAGGACGAGGAGGGACCGGCCACCCGCTCGGGGATCGCCCGGGTGGTCGGCTTCGTCGCGGCCACGCTCGCCTTCGGGGTGCTCTGGTACTACCTGCACTTCCTGGTCTCCGGACTGGTCTTCGTCGCCGCACTCACCTGGATCGCCGGGGGTCGCGGGATCAAGGACCTGCTGTTCTTCCCCGCCGGGGTGACCGTGCTGATCTACGGCCTGTTCGGCCTGCTGCTGAGGGTCCCGCTATGAGCGCACTGGTCGAGGGCTTCGGTGCCCTCCTCTCCGTACAGATGCTGGTCTGCGTCCTCGCAGGTGCCGCGATCGGCATGCTCGTCGGCGCGTTCCCGGGCGTCACCGCCACCATGGCGGTCGCCCTGGCCAGCGCCTTCACCCTGACCATGGACCCGCTGCCCGGCCTGGCCGTGCTGCTGACCATCCTGATCGGCGCACAGTTCGGCGACCGGGTCCCGGCCATCCTGATCAACACCCCGGGCACTCCGGCGTCGATCGCCACCACCTTCGACGGCTACGCCATGGCCAAGCAGGGCAAGGCCGGCCTGGCGCTGACCTCGTCGGCCTTCGCCTCGGCGGTCGGCGGTTTCGTCGGCATCGCGGTGCTGATGGTCGCCGCGATCCCGCTGAGCACGGTGGCCATGCGCTTCGGCTCGCCGGAGATGTTCGCGCTGGTGGTCTTCGGTCTCACCATGATGATCGAGGTCTCCGGCCGGCAACTCGTCAAGGGCCTCATCGCCGGCCTGTTCGGTCTGGCGCTGGGCACCGTCGGCCGGGACCCGATGGACGGCTCGGACCGGCTGACCTTCGGCATCCCGCAACTGGTCGAGGGGATTCCGTTCATCGCGGTGATCATCGGCCTGTTCGGCATCGCCGAGGTGTTCAGCCAGATGATCTCGCGTCGTCACAGCACCCAGAAGGCGATCACCAGCTTCGGCCGCTGGTGGCCGAACAAGCAGGAGACCCGGCAGATGGTCAAGCCGATCGCCGTCGGATCCTCGGTCGGCACCGTGGTCGGCGTGCTGCCGGCCGTCGGCGGGGACATCGGCGGAATCGTCGCCTGGAACCAGGCCAAGCGGGTCTCCAAGGAGCCGGAGAAGTTCGGCAAGGGCTCCCTGGAGGGGCTCACCGCCGCCGACGGCTCCTCCAACGCCGGTGTCGGCGGGTCCGTGCTGACCACGCTGGCCCTCGGCGTACCGGGCGACTCGGTGATGGCCGTGATGCTCGGCTCGATGATCATCTGGGGCATCCAGCCCGGTCCGGGCCTGTTCACCTCGCAACCGGACCTGGTCTACTCGATCGCCGGCATCATGTTCTTCGCCACCGTGCTGACGCTGGGGTTGAGCCTGCTGCGCATGCGCGGCGTAGCCAAGCTGCTGGAGCTGCCCAGCCGGTTCCTGTGGACGGTGATCCTGGCCTTCTGCATCGTCGGCACGTACGCGGTGAACAACAGCGTCTTCGATGTCGGCGTCATGGTCCTGTTCGGCGTACTCGGCCTGCTGCTGCGCCGGTACGGCTTCCCGGCCGGCCCGATCGTGCTCGGCCTGATCCTCGGCCCGCTGGCCGAGCGTAACTTCCGCCGGTCGATGGAGCTGGGCGGACTGGAGACCATCTACACCAGCCCGATCGCGGTGGGCCTGCTCGTGCTGGCCGTGCTGGCCGTGGCGGTGCCCCGCATCCGCAGCCGGATGAAGGCGCGTCGGCAGGGCACCACCGACCGCGACACCCCGACCGATCCGCCGGTCCCCGCCGGAGCGAGCCGGTGACGACACGACACTTCGTGGTCCGGGACGTGCCCGGCCAGTGCCACGGCAGCACCGTCTGCGTCACCGAGGACACCTTCGTGGTCGCCTGGTTCCAGGGCGACCACGAAGGGGCGGCCGACTCGCGGATCTGGCTCAGCCGGGGGACCGACGACCGGTGGAGCGCCCCGACGGTGGTCAGCGGCGACCTGGCACCCTGCTGGAACCCGGTGCTGCACCGGCGTACCGGTGGGGACCTGGTCTGCTGGTTCAAGGTCGGCGCGACCATCTCGACCTGGGTGACCCACCGGGTCGTCTCCACCGACGGCGGCCGGACCTGGTCGACGCCCCGACCGCTCGGCGACGCCGAGCCCGGCGGCCGGGGACCGGTCCGCACCCCGCCGCTGCGCCTACGCTCCGGCCGACTGCTCGCCGGGGCCTCCACCGAGAGGTGGGGCGAGCGCCCCCGATGGGACTGCTTCGTGGAGCGCAGCGACGACGACGGCGACACCTGGCAGCGGTCCCCGGACATCCGGCTCGACCACGCCACCTTCCCCGGCGCGGGCGCCATCCAGCCCGCGCTCTGGCAGACCCCGACCGGCGAGGTACGCCTGCTGGCCCGCAGCACCGCCGGCCGGCTCGTCACCGCCACCAGCGTCGACGACGGCCGCACCTGGTCGCCCGGCTCGCTGTCCACCGTGCCGAACAACAACTCCGGCATCGCGGTGACCCGTCTCGGCGACCGCGTCCACCTGGCCCACAACCCGACCACCGGGGACTGGGCCAGCCGGGCGCCCCTGACCGTCTCCGTCTCCACCGACGAGGGGCAGACCTTCCGGCCCTGGCTGACCCTTGAGGAATCGCTCGGCGAGACGGCGGACGAGGGCTACCGGCCCGCCGACTCGGGGGTCCTGACCACCGGCGACAACGAGTTCTCGTACCCCTGCCTGATCCCCGTCGGGGACCGGCTCGCTGTGACGTACACCTGGCAGCGGCGCGGCATCGTGCTCGCCCTGCTCGATCCCTCGGAGCACATCTCATGACCACGGCCCACCCCGGAGCCAACCTGATCAGCGCCCTGCCGACCCTGTTCGACCCCGACGGCGCGGTCGACCTCAAGGCCACCCGGGCGGCCTACGACCAACTCGCCGCGCACCCCGTCGACGGGGTGTTCGTGGCCGGCACCACCGGCGAGTTCACCACCCTCACCGACGACGAGCGGCTGGACGTCGCCGCCGCCGCCGGTGACGCCTTCGGGCCCGAGCGCACCTACTGGCACGTCGGGCACGCCAGCACCCACCAGGCGGTTCGTCTCACCCGGGCGGCCGTCGACCGGGGAGCGGCCCGACTCGCGGCGCTCACCCCGCACTACTTCCCGGCCACCGAGCGGGCCCTGCTCGACTACTACCAGGCGGTGGTGACCGCCGCCGCCGGACGGCCGGTGTACGCGTACCTCTTCACCGCCCGGACCACCACGACGGTCTCGCCACGGTCGCTGGCCCGGCTGGCCGGGACGGGTCTGGCGGGCGTGAAGATCAGCGGCGAGCCGACCTCGGTGCTGGCCGAGTACCTCGCCGCGCTCGGCGACCGGGACCTGCCGGCGTACTCCGGTGCCGACGCGGAGTTCACCGAGGTCGTCGCGGCCGGCGGCGCCGGAGTGGTCTCCGGGGTCAGCTCGGCGCTGCCGGCACCCTTCCTCGCGGTCCGGGACGCCCTGCGCAGCGGGGACACCGACGCGCTCGCGGTGGCCCGGGAACGGTCGCTGCGGGCGGTGGCCGCCACCCGGCAGGGCAACCTGGCCCACCTCAAGGCCGTCCTGGAACTGCGCGGGCTGTCGGCCGGCGGCATGCGTGCCCCGCTCGACCCGATCTCGGCCGACGACCGTCGCGCGCTCGAAGCCGACGTCGCCGACCTGCTCTGATCCCCGACACCGCCGTCACCCGACACCGCCGCCCTCGAAGGAGCCCCGCGTGAGCAGCTACGCCTTTCCCGAGTTGACCGACCAGCCCGTGGCCGAGCCCGGCGTGGTCTGGACCGTCGCCAGCGGCGACCTGCGGCCCAGCGCCAACGTCACCTGCTGGCCGGTGCAGCGGCAGTTCGAGGCCGACCTGGAGCGGGCGGTCACCGCCCTGGGCCACCGGGTGCAGCGGGCACACCCGGTCGACGACACCGCCGGGCACGGCTTCATCGCCAGCCAGCGCCAGGGCATCGAGGTGTTCAAGTCGATCCCGCCCGACGCGCCGCTGATCGTCGCCGAGGCGGTCTGGCAGTACAGCCACCACGTGCTGGCCGGGCTGCGCACCCACCGGGGCCCGATCCTGGTGGTGGCGAACTGGAGCGGTGAGTTCCCCGGCCTGGTCGGCCTGCTCGGCCTGACCGCCAGCCTCACCAAGGCTGGCGTGGCGCACTCCATCCTGTGGAGCGAGAAGTTCACCGACGACTGGGCGGTGACGCGGCTGCGTACCTGGCTGGAGACCGGGAAGCTGGAGCACGACCAGAGCCACGTCCGGGATCTGCCGGAGCTGCCGGCCTCCGAGGAGGTACGGCTCGGTCGGGCGCTCGCGGCGCAGCTCGTCCGGGACAAGGCCATCATCGGCGTCTTCGACGAGGGCTGCATGGGCATGTACAACGCCATCATCGACGACGAGCTGCTCAACCCGCTCGGCGTCTACAAGGAACGGCTGTCGCAGAGCGCCCTGGTCGCCGAGATGGCGACGGTCACCGACGCCGAGGCGCAGGCCGTTCGGGACTGGCTGGACGCGGCCGGGTTCACCTTCCACACCGGCACCGACGAGGCCACCGAGCTGACCGACGCCCAACTGCACAGCCAGTTCAAGATGTACGTGGCCGCGCTGCGCATCGCCGACGACTTCGGCCTGGACGCGGTCGGCATCCAGTACCAGCAGGGGCTCAAGGACGTCGTACCCGCCAGCGACCTGGTCGAGGGGCTGCTGAACAACGTCTCCCGTCCGCCGGTGACCAGCCGCGACGGTGCCCGGGAACTCTACGCCGACGCGCCGCTGCCGCACTTCAACGAGGTCGACGAGGGCGTCGCGGTGGACTCCCTGGTGACCAACCGGATCTGGACCGCGATGGGGCTGGACCCGGCGACCACCCTGCACGACATCCGCTGGGGCGAGGAGTACGACGGCCGGTTCGTCTGGGTCATGGAGATCTCCGGCTCGGTCCCGGCCTCGCACAACGGCGGCTACGACAAGAGCTGGAGCATGCGGCAGCCGCCGATGTACTTCCCGCTCGGCGGCGGCACCCTCAGCGGCGTGTCCAAGCCGGGGGAGATCGTCTGGTCCCGGGTCTTCATCGCCGACGGCGTCCTCCACGTCGACCTGGGTCGGGGCAGCGCGGTGGAGTTGCCGGCCGAGGAGACCCAGCGCCGCCTCGACGCCACCACCCCGCAGTGGCCGATCATGCACGCCGTCCTGCACGGCGTCGACCGCGACCAGTTGATGGCCCGCCACAAGGCCAACCACCTGAACGTGGTGTACGCCCCGGACGCCGCCACCGCCGACCGGGCGCTCGCCGCCAAGGCCGCCATGTTCGCCGAACTGGGCCTGGCGGTGCACCTCTGCGGTCAGGTGAACCTGTAGATGGCACCGCTGCTGATCGGCATCGACCTGGGCACCGGGAGCAGCAAGGGTGTGCTCACCGACGCCACCGGGCGGGTGCTGGCCACCGCCGTCCGCCCCCGACCCCGGTCGATGTCGCTGCCCCGGCCGGGCTGGGCGGAGGTCGACGCCGAGACGGTCTGGTGGGCCGACGTGGTGTCCATCGCCGCCGAGCTGACCGCCACCGCCCAGGGCGCGCGGATCGCGGCGGTCTGCGTCAGCGGTGTCGGCCCCTGTCTGGTGCTCTGCGACGAGCGGGACGAACCGGTCCGCCCGGCGATCCTCTACGGCATCGACATGCGGGCCACCGCCGAGATCACCGAGTTGACCGAGCGGTTCGGCGCCGACGCGGTGCTGGAGCGGGCGGCCACCCCGATCACCACCCAGGCGGTCGGTCCCAAGGCGCTCTGGGTACGCCGCCACGAACCGCAGGTCTGGGAGCGGGCCACCCGGTGGTACAACTCCAGCTCGTACGTGGTGCGGAAGCTGACCGGCGAGTACGTCCTGGACCACCACACCGCCAGCCAGTCCGTGCCGCTGTACGACATCGAGGCCCGGCAGTGGCACCGGCCCTGGTACGACGAGATCATGGGTGACCTGCCCGCGCCCCGACTGGCCTGGTCGGCCCAGATCGTCGGCGAGGTGACCCCGGCGGCGGCCGAGGCGACCGGGCTGCCGGTGGGCACGCCGGTCTGCGCCGGCACTGTGGACGCCTGGGCCGAGTCGGTCAGCGTCGGCGTCCGCCGACCCGGCGACCTGATGCTGATGTACGGCTCCACCATGTTCTTCGTCCAGCAACTCCGGGGCGTGGCCCGGCATCCGCAGCTCTGGAACACCGTCGGGGTGTCTCCGGACTCGTACTGCCTCGCGGCCGGCATGGCCACCTCCGGCAGCCTCACCACCTGGCTGCGCGACCTGGTGGGCGAGGTGCCGTTCGAGACGCTGGTCGAGGAGGCGGCGGCGGTGCCGCCGGGCGCGGACGGCCTGCTGTTGCTGCCGTACTTCGCCGGGGAACGGACCCCGATCTTCGACCCGGACGCCCGGGGCGTGATCGCCGGACTGACCCTGCGGCACGGCCGGGGTCACCTGTTCCGCGCCGGGTACGAGGGGATCGCCTTCGGCATCCGGCAGATCCTGGAACTGCTCGACACCCCGGAGAACCCGGTCGCGCGGCTGGTCGCGGTGGGCGGCGGCACCCAGGGTGGACTCTGGACCCGGATCGTCAGCGACGTCACCGGCCGTGAGCAGGAGGTGCCGGAGGTGACCATCGGGGCCAGTTACGGCGACGCCCTGCTGGCCGCGATCGGTGCCGGTCTGACCGCCCCGGACACCGACTGGACCCGGCCCGGGCAGATCGTGCGCCCCGATCCCTCGGTGGCCGCCACCTACGACGGCCTCTACGCCGGCTACACCTCGCTGTACCGCAACACGCGGGCCGAGGTGCACGCCCTCGCGCGGTTGCAGAGCGGCACCGGGTAGCGGGCCGGACCGCCGGGGGACCGATCAGGCGCCGGCCGGGCAGCACCTGCCCCCAGGTGACGGCGTCCGCAGGTCGACGCGGATCGCCTCCAGGAGAACTCCGGACGCCTGCTCGACCACGACGGGCGCGCGAGCCCGCAGTGGATCGGCCGGGCCGGACGGGGCCGGCGGTAGCGGGACGAGGGTGCAGTCGGTGACCACCACGTCTCGGTATTCCAGCACCCGCACCGAGTGGTCGACCTCGCTGCGTCCCCAGCCCGCGATCCGCACCGCGTACAACGGGCCGTTCCAGGCGACGTGGATCCGCGACACCCGGATGCGTTCGCCGATCGAGGTGCCGTGCGCCCGGTGGAAACGGTCGGTGTTGTCGCCGGGCAGCAGCCGGAAGCCGATCTCCACCTCCGACAGGCAGGCCCGGTCCACCTCGACGTCGTGCACCGAGCTGAGGTAGAAGCCCTCGAAGGCGTCGGAGACCCGCAGGTCGGAGATGGTGACGTGATGCGGGTGGTAGGAGGGGCCACGGATCGCGTCGACCCCGTCGCCGACCGCTCCCCAGTGCACGGCGACCCCGGTGCAGCCGCCGACGATCGTCACGTCGGAGATTACGACGTCCCGGACCGCACCGACCAGGGTGACGCAGTTGGCCGTCCGGGTGCCGGGACGCTCCACCCGGACACCGTGGATCCGTACGTCGGAGATCCACTCCGTCTCGGTCGGATAGAGGTACCTGCCGACGGTGACCGCGGTGCCCCGGTCTCCGCCGTGCGTGCCCGGGGCACACGGCGGCGGTCGCAGACCGATGTCCCGCACGGTGACCCGCGAGCCGAGCACGTGGATCAGCGGCTCGCCGTCCGACGCGGACGAGGTCAGCCAGGTCCGGACCGTACCGTCCGCCGGTGGGGCGCCGGTCAGGGTCCAGCCGGCGCCGACGACCAGCCCCCGGTCGAGCGGGTAGGTGCCGGCCGGCAGCCGCAGCGTGCCGCCGGACCCGGACGCCAGGATCCGCTCGACAGCGACCCGGTTGGCCGTCGCGTCGTCGGTGAGCACCAGGTCGTGGCCGGGGGACCCGGTCATGTCCACTCCAGTTCGACGACCCGGCAGACGACCTCGCAGACCCGTCGACGCATCGCGGTGGCGTCGGGTTCGTCCACTCCGATCAGCACCGGACCCGGCGTCGTCCGGGTGACCACCACGTCGAGCGTCTCCGCGTCGTCGGTGGTCACCACCACCCGGCAGTCACCGCCGTCGACCAGGTTCGCGGCGCGTACGCGGAGCTGCTCCGGGCGCGGTGGCCCGGTGAACGGCGACGCCTCGAACAACGCGTACCCGGCCCCGCGCTGCGCCACCCGGACCGCCTTCAACACGGTCTGTGCCTTGCCGCGACGCATCCACGCCCGACGGGGGTCGCGGATGGCGGAGGGAGCCACCGAGGCGGTGGTCACCCGGAGGCGGCACCGCACCGACGTGGCGTCGGCGTTGACCACGACGAATCCGGTGCGGGCGGGACCCTCACCGCGCCCGCGTGCCCCCACCAGACCACCGGCGCTGGCCAGGCCGGTGTGCTGGGCGGCCTGCCCGGTCACCCGGCCCGAGGTGCCCGGCGGATCGACGTCGTCGAGCGCGGTGACCTCCACCTGGTTGATCCGTACACCGACCGCGGCCAGCGCGCTCAACGACGGGGACGCCCACGCCGGCAGCGTCGCCTCCGCCACCTCGACGATCAGCAGCTCGTCCGCGCCGATCTCCTCCGCGCCCAGGTCGAACTCGACCCAGGCGTGCGCCTCGACCATCCGTAGCCGGCCGTGCTGACGGCGGATCAGGGCGGCGACCCGGTCGGTGCCCTGTGCCCGGACCATCACCAGCCGGGGCAGCTCGCGGACGCCCCGGGTCGGTGCGGCCACCCGGGACCAGGCGGTCTGCGAGGCGCCGTCGACGTGCAGGTCGACGCGGACGCGGACCGCCCGCCCGCCGGTGCGGACCTTGAGGACGACCGCGCCGGAGACGCCCTGGACCCGTCCCAGGATCGCGACGCCCCGGGCCATCCGGTCGGCCACCAGCACCTCGGAGTCCGCGCCCGAGGCGAAGAGCGCGGGCAGACCGCGTGGCGCGGCCGGCTCGTCGAACTCGGTGGCGAACCACGTGCCGACGGCCACTACCGGACTCCTTCCGGCGCCCGCAGGTCCGTCCGGGTCAGCACCGGTTCGCGTCGGGTCCACATCCGCGCGACGGCGTCGAACAGCGGATCGGCGTCGCTCTCGATGTGCCGGAACGCGGTCTGCACCGCCTTGAGCAGATACCCGGCGGGCCACACCTCCCAGTGCGGCACCTGCGGGGTGACCAGGTCGCTGGCGCTGCGATAGAACCAGAGCCAGAGTCGCGCCCGCTCGACCTGCTCGACCGAGATCAGCTCCTGCCCACCGCAGAGACCGCTGACCGCCGCGTCGAGCGCCTTCCGGTACGCCTCCGGATCCTCCACCACGGTGGACAGACCACACTCGCTCCACTCGGACCACCCCGCCTGGATCACCGGGATGCCGTACGCGGGCAGCTCGTTGCTCACGCTGCCCCGGACGGTGACGCCCAGGTCGACCAGGCTCCACAGGCCGTTCTTGCTCAGCTCGCTGCTGGGCTGGAACACCATGTGCCGGTGCCGCCCGTGGCGGGCGGCGACCGAGTCGAAGAAGCCGGTGCTGTCGTAGCGGAACTGGCTCGGGTGGTCCTGGAACAGCCACTGCACCTCCGTGCAGGTGCCGGCATACCGCGCGGTCTCCTCGAACCAGTCGGCCAGGGTGGGGAAGGACTGGTGGTTGGTGCCGGGGGCGTCGGAGACCGCGTGGTTGAAGACCGCCACCACCGGCCGGGTCGGGTCGAAGCCCAGCCGCGCCGCGAAGTGGGTCCGCAGCCGGGCCCGTTCCGCGCTGTTGCTGATGTCCACGGAGGCGCTCGCACCGCCGCGCCACCAGCTCGGCCGACCCAGGTTGACCTTCGACCGCCAGGCCACCAACTCCGCGTTGCGCCGCACCTCGTCGCGCCGCGACCAGACGCGTTCGGCGAAGAAGGCGCCGATCTGGTGGGTGAGTTCACCCCGGAACGTGTGCCGGCCGGTGTCCGCCTCGGGGAACAGCGCGTACGCCTTCAGGCACCCGGTCTGCTGGGTGTGCACCACCGGTACGCCGGCCCGCCGCGCCGAGTCCACCGCGAGCCCCCAGTGGTCGTAGTCGACGTGACTGGTCACCAGCGCCACCACGGATCCGCCACCGAGCAGGGCGTCGTAGCCGGACGAGATGGCCCGGGCCAACGCCTCCCGCCGCCGGTAGCGGGGGTCGGCGCCGGGCTCCTCGGGCGGGCGGGGCCGCCTGGTCACCCGGCAGTAGGTGGCGCTGACGAACTCGGCCAGCGTCGCCGCGTCGATCGACGGGCCGGGGGTCAACCGCCTGCCGAACAGCTCCACCGGCACCTGCTCGGGCGTACCCGACCGGGCCGGGCCCTCGACAAGCTGATAGAGGTCCACCACCTCGGTCGCGCCGTACGCCCGGGCGAGACGCTCGACGAGCTTCACGTCGAACTCGGTCCACAGCGCCTCGTGCCACATCTGCTCGACGCCGGTGACGACGACGAGCTGGGCGGGCACGATCCGGCGGATCGCGTTGGCGACCGCCAGGTTGCGCATCGCCACTCGGATGTCCTGGTGGAACACCTCGACGACGAGGTACCGCTCCGACGACGCGGCGCCCACGTTCTTGCGCCAGTAGACAGCGGCGGAGTCGAGGAACGCCTCGAACTCCTTCTTGTCAGCCCCGAGCCACACCCGAAACCCGTCCTTCTCCCGATACGTGAGTCGGCGTCGGACGCTACGGCCACGGTACGCACGGGAGCCGAACGGACGGTGACCGGCCGGTGAAGAACCCCGATCCGGCGCGGCGGGCGCACCCAGCAGTGCGACGGTGATCTGTTCACCGGGGCATCGGTGGCCGGTGCGGGGGTCGCCGCCGCCCCCTTGCCGAACAGCGTGCCGCGGATCGGTTCCGGGATCGCCCCGTGCCGCCGGACGTGGCGCTCGTCGTAGAAGAAGCGGGCGGATCAAACCGGCCCCGCCGGACACGAACGGGGCGGGGCACGCGCGCCGAGCCCACCGTCGGCGGTGGTAGCGGGGTGGCGCAGCGGTTGCGGGAACCCGGTAAGTAAGTGTTTACTTATGTGATGGGTCGTCGGGACGAGATCATCGACGTGGCGCTGCGTCTCTTCGCCGAGCAGGGCTACCGGGCCACCACGATCACGCAGATCGAGGCCGCCGCCGGGCTGTCTCCCGGCGCGGGCGGGCTCTACCGCCACGTCGGGTCGAAACGCGAACTGCTCGTGGCCGCCTTCGACCGGGTCCTACACAGTCGCCGTGCCGCACAGGCCCAACCCGGGATCGCCGACCTCACCGCCCCGCGTACCGCGATCGCGGTCGCCGGCCGGGCGGTGCTCGCCACCGTCGAGGCGGACCGGGACCTCTACCGACTCGTCCTACGCGGCGGCGGCGACCTGCCGGTCGACCTCACCGACGTCTACCAGCGGCTGTTCCAACCGGGCTTCGACGAGGTCGCCGCCTGGCTGGCGCAGCTCGCCGGCGACCGTCCCCGGTTCGACGCGGAGGCCGTCGCCGCCGTGAGTCTGTCGTCGCTGTTCTATTTCGCGATCAGCGAGTTCACCTACGGCTGCCCGCCGGGACACGTCGCGCGGGACCGCTTCCTCGCGGCGTGGGCCGAGGGGCTGCTCGCCCAACTCGGAGCGTGACATGAGGACCGTCTTCAGCGGCGGCACGATCCGCACCATGGACCCCGCCCACCCGGTCGTCGAGGCGGTGGCGATCGACGGCGAGGTGATTCTCTCGGCCGGGGACGCGGTGACCGTACGCGCCGCCGCCGGCCCCGGCGCGCCCGTGCACGACCTCGCCGGCCGGACCCTGCTACCCGGCTTCGTCGACCCGCACCACCACCTCTATCTGGTGGCCGCTGACGAGCACACCCGGGCCTTCGACGCGCATCCCGCGACACTGCGCGAGCTGCTCGACCGGATCGCCGCCGTCGTCCGTGCCGACCACGGCACCGGCTGGCTGCGCCTGCACGGGGTACGCCCGCTGCACCTGGCCGAGGGCCGCCTGCCGACCGCCTCCGAACTGGACACCGCCTGCCCGGACCGGCCGTTGCACCTGTTCTCGGTCACCTATCACGAGTCCACGGTCAACTCCGCCGGCCTGGCCGCCCTCGGGTACGGCAGCGCCACACCCGACCCGGGCGGCGGCCACCTGGAACGGGACCGCCGTGGACGCCCCACCGGCGTCCTCGTCGAACAGGCCAGCTTCGTCGCCGAGTCGCTGACCCGCCGCGCCACCGGCGACGACGACGCCTGGGTGGATCGCGCCGTCGCGCACAGCCGGATCCTGGCCCGGCACGGCATCACCCGCATCGGCGACCTCGCGGTGCCGCCGGAGGGCGCCGCCCGGTACGCCCGCGCCGCGCCCGAGTTGGCGGTGACCGTGCACCGCTGGCATGTCGGCGCGGCCGAGATCGGTGACCCCACCCTGCCCGACCTCGACCCGGATCGGGATCACGGACATCCCCGTACCCCGCTCGGTGGCTTCAAGCTCCTCGTCGACGGCGGCGAGCGGTGCGACCTGTGCCTCACGGGTGGACAGATGCTCCGTTCGGTCGCCGGCATGCCCCGGGCGCTGCTGCGGCACGGGCGCCGGGCCCTGGCCCTGTCCCGGCGTGGTGGCACCCCGACCCGCCGCCCGGACGGCCGCTGGCACAACGGCCTTCGCGTGCTGGATCGTGACCGGCTGACCACCGCCGTCCGGGCGGCGGTCGACCGTGGCCTGCCGCCGGCCCTGCACGCGGTCGGAAACGGTGCCCTCGCCGACGCCCTCGCCGCCGTCGACGGGCTCGACACCCCGATCCGGATCGAGCACGCGATGGTCTGCGATCCGGCCACCGCGCGTCGGCTCGCCGACGCGGGCGTGCACGTGGTCACGCAGCCGTCCTTCCTGCACGACCTCGGCGCGGAGCTGACGGTGCTCCCGTTGCCCGCACCGTTGCGGCTCGTCCCGCTGCGCACGTTGCGCGACGCCGGAGCGTCCGTGGCGGCCAGCACCGACTATCCCGCCGGCACGCTCTCGCCTCTGGTCGGCATCCAGGCCGCGGTCACCCGACGCGTGGCGGGCGGCGACATCGTCCACCCGGACGAGGGTCTCACCGTCACCGAAGCCCTGGCGGCCTACACCCGGGACGCCGCCGTGGCGCTGGGGCTGGCCGGCCGGGCCGGTGTGCTGCGCCCCGGGGCCGCCGCCGACCTGGTCGAACTGGACCAGGACCCGGTGCACGCCGACCCCGACCATCTCGGCGACATCGCCGTCACCGGCACCTGGTGCGCCGGCCGCCGGACCGCCTGAGCCGCCCTCGTCCCGAGACGGTCAGGTCGACGCGACGACGGTGGTCCACGCTCCGGGACCGGAACGTGGACCACCGTCGGGTCAGCGATCGCGTCGAAGATCAGAACTCACATTGCTGCGGGAACTTGGCGCAGGTGGAGATCGAGGCACCCCGCGCCGGGATGTCGCTCCACCGGTCGGCGTCGACGTCGGCCAGCGAGCCGTCACTGATCGAGTCGACGATGGCCCAGAGCCCGTCGACGTTCTGCTTGATCAGGTAGCCGCTGCTCTTGTGGCCGATGCCGCCGCGCGACTCGAAGAACATCGCGTTGCTGCGCCAGTTGGCGTACTCGCCGCGCGGCCCGGGGCCGTTGAGCATGGCGGCCGAGGTGACGCCCTCCGGGATGTTGATGTACGGGTAGCGGGTCACGTTGACCACTCCGCTGCGACCCGCCGCGTCCGCGGCCACCACGCCCATCCGGCGTACGGTGTCCCACTGCTGCGGGGTGAGCATGCCAGGGTCGAGGGAGATGCCGACCGAGAACGTGGTCATCTCGTCGGTGTCGCCGACGACGTACGTGCCCTGGTGGTGCAGGTCGATGATGTGGTGTGGTTTGAAGTCGGCCCAGACGTACCAGAACGCCTGCGACTCGACGGCACGGTGCCGGGTGTAGTTGGCGAAGGCCTGCTCGGACAGCGGCGCCTGACCGAGACCGGCCCGGACCGCGTTGAGCCGGTCGAAGATCGGCCGGTCCACTCCCCAGTCGCGGTTGAGGTCGACGTTGTGGACGCTGTCCTGCCGCCGGTACGCGTCGGAACCGTCCGGGTTGTAGATCGGGACGACCGCGAAGCTGACCTGCTGCAACACCTCCCGCGCGTGCTTACCGCCGGAGACGAGCGTCTTCAGGAAGCCCAACGAGGCCTCGGCGCCGTACGGCTCGTTGCCGTGGATGCGGCCCTGGATCCAGATCCGGGTGCTGCCGGTGCCGATGAAGGCCACCTCCAGCGGGCGGCCCTGGCCACTGCGGCCGACCTCCTGCACCCGCAGGGCGCCCTTGCTGCGGGCCTGCAACGCACGCAGCTCGGCCGAGACCTCGGTGGCGCTGAGCATCGAGGAGCGGTTGACGGTCTCCTGGTTCGGCGGCACGAACGGCCCGTTCGCCTGGGCGGTTCCGGGTACGACGGCGGGGGCGAGCAGGAGCGCGGCGAGGAGGATGAGATGCCGGCGACGTGGTCTGGACACTGGTGACGTCCCTTCTCGGGTGACCGCGGGTAGCGCCCAGCAAGACGATCGTGTGCGACTCCGCGCGCCGGTGAGCGCCGCTGTGCTGGCTGGCTGCGACCTTCCCGGTCGGAAGGCTCCGCGGTGCGCTCATTCAACAAGGGGGCGTTTTCGCAGGTCAAGGGCGGTGGAGAAGTTCCGTCGTCTGTTCAGGATCGGGTGCTCGCGGCTCCGTCGAATGTCCTACGCGGCCCGCTCCGCCACCCGTCGCCGGGTACGCCGATGGCGGCCATCGCTCTGCGCGATGGCCGCCATCCGCCGACTCCGGCCCCGGCGTCGACCGGGGCCGGAGTCGACTCCTACAGGTTGGCGCAGTATCCGACGCTGTGGGTGCTGGCGCCGGGTTTCAGGGTGCGGTTCCAGTCCACACCGCTGATCCGGTAGCTGCCGTCGTCCTGGCGTTCCCGGGTGAAGTTCCACGCGGTGTAGATGTCGCCCTCCAGGTCGACGATCGCGGTCCAGGCCACCGGCTTGTCGCCGGTGTTGGTGGCGGTGACGGTGGCGCAGTAGCCCCCGCCGCTGTCGGAGTTCCACCGGGCCACCCGGGTGAGCGTGACCTCCACGGTGGAGCCCTCGACCAGCCGGCCGACGCCCCAACGGGCGGTGCTCTGGTAGCCGACACCCTCCTGCTCGGCCCAGTTGCGGATCGACGTGCGCGTACCACCGGAGGCGTCGTTGACCTGGAAGTCCAGGCCGTGGAACGTGTCGATGCCGCCGTACTCGAGCAGGCTGATCGCGGCCTCGACGGTGTAGCCCGTCGCGGTCCGCACGGCCGCGCTGGTCAACCGTCCCGCCTGGAACCCCTCGTCACCGGTGCCGAACGACACCACGTTGTCGGCGTTGATCCGGATCTGGGTGTCGTCGTAGCGGAAGGAGCCGTTCTTGGCGTTGCCCGCGTCGACGTAGATCTCGACCGAGTCCTGGGTCCACGGGTCCGACCCGGAGACGTCCACCTCCGGATCGGTCACCTCGGCCAGCACGTAGAGCGTCTGGTCCCGCCACAGCGTACGGACCTGCGCCACCGCCCCGTCGGTGCCGGAGACCTGCTTCGCCGTGGTCACCGTGCTCGCCTGCGCCCAGACGGTGTCCACCGTGCCGTCGACCACCGGCGCGCTCGGTGCCCGGCGCACCTCCAGGTACGACAACTCCTCCACCAGGGTCAGGGTGCCCACCGCACCCGGCGTGTTCCAGCCGGAGGTGGTGCCGTCGTCGGTGACCCGGACGTCGAGGGAGAGCGTGTCGCCCCGGGTCGCCTCGGTCAGCGGCAGGTGGGCGACCAGGTGGTAGCCGCCGTCCCGGGCCGCCGCCACCGCCGGTACGTCACCCGTGCCGTCCCGCCGGACCCGGTAGGTCTCCCCGTTCAGGACGAACTCGACCCGGTCGTCGGCGGAGACCGTGGCATCGGTGACCGTGACGTAGGCGGTGAGGTGGTCCGGTGCCCAGCGCAACTGGAACCGGGCCGCCTCCTCCACCGGGTGCAGCGGCAGCTTGCGCCAGGTCAGATCCGTCGGTGCGGCGGCCGTCAGGGGTACGTCCCCGGCGAAGACGGTGGCGGTGCGCAGCCGGGCGGGCAGCTCCCCGTCGACCGCGCCGTAGTAGGCGGGCTTGGCGCGCAGGCTGTCGTCGAAGAGCAGCGGCGCGCCGTTGCCGGACCGCCACGAGCGACCGTCGGTCAACCCCCACACGGTGACGGCCAGCAGATCGTCGGTGTGCTCCCGGAAGATCCGGAACGCGTCCCGGTAGTAGTAGCCCTGCTCGATCAGGTTCGCCTGGGTGACCGGCGTGCCGGTGGTGACGTCGAGTTCCGTGACGGCCTGCGTCACCGGCAGGTCGGTGAACGCGTCCAGCGCCGCCTCCAGGCTGCTCACCGGCGTGGCCAGCGAGACGTGGAACTGGTGGCCCACGCCGTCGACCGGCACACCCCGGGCGATCAGCCGCTCCACCAGTGCCCGGTAGCGGGCCTGCTTGCCGCTCTGCTCGGTGTTGTAGTCGTTGATGAACAGGGTCACCGGGTCGGTGCCGTCGACCGCGTACACGTCGTTGAACGCCTCGTCGGCGTACTCGAACGTCAGGTCGATGAAGGACTCGCCGAGGATCCGGTACCACTCGCTGCGGCGCAGGCCGTCGGTGTACTCGCCGCTGTCGCTGACCACCTCGTTGACCGCGTCGAAGGCGTTCAGCGGGTTGGTGGCGGAGCCGAAGGCGCCGTACCGCTCACTCAGTGACCGGGCGACGGCGAAGATGTGCGTGCGCAGCCGCTCGCGCAGCACCTGCTGGTCGGCGGCGGACGTGCCCAGCGGCTGCCCGGCCGCGTCCTGGAAGAACCAGGCCGGCGTCTGGCTGTGCCAGACCAGCACGTGACCGTAGACCTTCAGGTCGTTGTCGCGGGCGAAGTCCATCAGGGTCAGCGCCTGGTCGTGCGGGCGGAAGGCGCCCTCGTCGTCGTACCAGGCCTCCGGCTTCATGTGGTTCTCCGCCGTGATCTGGTTGAAGTGCCGGGTCAGCAGTTGCGCGGCGGCACCCTCGGTCTCCCGGCCGTCGATCGCCACCCCGACCGGGAAGTCGGTGGTCTCGTGTATGCCGGTGAGGTCCTCCACCACCGGCGGCTCGGGCACCCGGACGACGATGTCGTCGGCGAGGAAGTCACTGGTGTTGCCGGGCACGTCCGCGCCCTGCCAGCGGGTCTCGACGTAGAGGTACGCGCTCTCCGCCGCCGGCACCGTGAAGCGGGCCGTCACCTGCGTCCACCCGGTGTTGGTGACGGTGGTGAACTGGGCCAGGGTGGCGAACGACTGGCTGCCGCCGCTGGTGCTGGCCAGGCTGAGCCAGACCTCGTCGGTCGGCTGGCCCTCGGCGAAGCGCAGCCAGGCGCTGAACTCGTACGTCACACCCGGCTCGACGAGCCCGGTCACGTCCCGGCCGAGCCCGGCGCCCTGGTTGACCCGGTCGCTGACCAGCGCCGCGGCCTCCCCGCCGTGTGCGACGTCGGTCAGCGTGACGCTCGGCGCCCCCGGCCCGCCGTCGCGTGGGCCCCAACCGTCCAACCCGTCCTCGAAGTCGGTGTCGACGACCACCGTGCCCGGCGCCGGTCCGGTGCCGCCGTCCGGCGCGGTGACCAGTACGTCGTCGAGCAGGAACGGGGTGGTCCCCTCCGCCTCGACGTAGAGGGTGGCCGCGCTGAGCCCGGTGGGCAGCGTGTAGTCGCCGCCGATCCGCACCCACTCGTCCGCACCCGCGGACACGCTGTCGCCGATCCAGGTGTACGTGTTGTCGCCGCCGTCGGCCGGCGTCGACTCGACGGTGAAGTGCACACCGGCGGTGCCCTCGGTGCCGGCCGGGAGCTTCACCCAGGCGCTGACCGAGTAGCGGGTACCGGGGGTGAACAGGGCCGTCGCGCTGGTCGCCGGGCCCTGCCAGTTCGCCGTCCGGCCGGTGATCGAGAGGCTGTTGTCGCTGTCGTGGCCCTCCGGCGCGATAGCGAGGGTCACATCGCCCCGAGCCCCCCACGGCGCGTACGAGCCGGACTCGAAGTCGGAGGAGAGGACGGTCTGCGCGGCGGCGGCCGGACCGGGTGCGACGGCGACCGCCGCGACGAGTGTGGTGGTGCAGAGGACGGCGAGAAGTCGCGATCGCTGTCGCGATCGGCGAGCGGATTTCCAGAAGCGCATCGGTGTTCCCTTTACGCGATCGGGGCTGGTGGCGGGGTGATTCACCGGAGGCGTACCGGACGCATCCAAGCGCGTGCATGTTATGTCGGACCGAATGTCGTGACCAGAACTTCCGGAAAGTTTCGGAAAATGGATCGGTAACGATCGGCCTGACGGAGGTTGACAGCGATGTGTAAGGAAGGGTCCCCTGCTATGCACCAGGCGATAGCAGGGGACCCTTCCTTACCTCCGGAACTGACGGGAACGGTCGCCGCGTCAGGCGGTACGGGTCACAGCCCGGCCGCCGCGTCGTACCGGCGCCGCAGGTCGGCCATCTCCCCGGGCTCCAGCGACTCCTTCTGCGCCAGGTCGGCGTACTTCGCCGGGAACATCTGCCGCAGCCGGTCGATGAAGAAGACGTCCTCGGTCGCCTCGACCACCTGGATGCCCGGCGGGTTGGTGGAGCGGTCCATGATGACCGGACCGGCCAGCTTGACCGCCCAGTCCCAGGTGCGCTTCTGCTCGGCCACCCCGCAGAGGTGGAAGCCGTAGACCGTCCGGACGTCGGCGATCGAGGTCACCTCGGCCGGCTCGAAGCCGTAGACGTGGACCCCGCAGACCACCTCCGGCGGCGTCTCCTGCCCGTCGGCCGCCTGCTGGGGCGTATGGCCGGCGTGGTTGTGCTGCCCCGGGTCCGCCTGTTCGAGCGTGGCGCGCATCCAGGTCATGAGCTGCCCGCGCAGGTCCGTCGGCTTCGTGTCCGTCTCGGCCGCGCTGACCAGCGCCACTGCGGTCACCGAGACCGTCAGCACGATCACCGCCACCCACACGAAGCGGTTCCGGTACCACCCCGCCACACTCTGTCGGGAAATCATGACTGCTTCTCACCTCGTCGCCGGTTCTGCTGCGTCGGCAGATCACGTCGGACACCCCCGGCACGTCCGCGCCGCAGCCGCGTCGCTGACGAGAACCGAAGGACACACGTACGGCGGGGACACCTGCCCGGAAATGTGCCCGTCGTCGTGGTGATGGCCTGGCGATGCGGCGCGCGACCGTCTGCCGATGCGGCGCGCTGCCGGCATAGCACTGCTCCCGTGCTGGCCGTTCCCAGCGCGTTTGCCCCCGCGCTGCGGCGATATGAGCCATTCCAGCATGCGCGGACCAGGTCCGGCAACATCGACCGTCGCCGAGGTGGCTATTCCGTCCCGTGGGCCATCGCGAGGTCGTGAAGAGCGTCGACCACCGGCTGACCGGGCGGTGGATCTCCCGATCGACTCATCCGGCGTGCTCCCGCGGGTCCGGCCGGCCGACGGCCAGCGCCAGGAACGGCCGGGCGGTCAGGTCGTACCCACCGGCGACGCCGGACGGCGCGGCCGGATGCGGATTCCGGAACAGGCATCCGCCGAAACCCCGCCGCACCGCCAGCAGGTGGGCAGCGTGCAGGCTGGCGCCGGAACGCAGCAACAGGGTGAGGTGGACGTCGACGCCCTGCCCGGTCGGCGCGGTGCCCAGATCCCACACCGGCGCCAGCACGCACGGCGCCGTGGCGAACGGGCCCGAGGCCAGCCCGGCCATCGCCTCGGCCGCCGGTAGCCCGGCCGCGTCGATCAGCTCGCCGTCGCGGTACTCGTGGACGCCCGGGGTGGTGCCGGTGACCGCGCGGACGAACACCAACCAGCGGGCCGCGTCGGTGTCCTCCGGTGCGACCGGCTGCGCGGCGTCGACGGCGGCCTGACAGACCCGCAGCACGTCGGCGCGGGGCAGCGGGTCGGCGAGGTACCGCCGCACCGGCCGCCGAGTCCGCAGGAGAGGGTCCACGTTCTCACCGGAGAGCCGGGACACCGGGATCGGCAGCCGTGGCAGGGGGCGACCGGCCAGCGGCGTTCGTCGCCGGGCCGGGTGAACCAGGCCCGTGGCCCGGTCGCCCGACGAGTTGTGCCGGGGCGGCGGGTTCTCACTCATCGACACCTCCGGAGGAGATCAGAACGCCGGTGGCCGTTTCGTCCCGACCGGCCCGGCCGCCGGTGGGCGGGCCCGCCCAGACCGTGGTGGGCGTGGCGGTCCGGACCGTCGGCGGTCCCGATGCCGACGGTCCGGACCGCCACGCCCACCGGAGTGGCCCCGGGTGGGGTCGGTCGCCGCCGGTCGTCAAGCCGCCCGCTCGGCCGGCTGCTGCATCCGTTCCCGCATGTACACCTCGACAGCCACCGTTTGGGAAGATCATCGATTGGCGGCCGATGGTACGGTCTCCGGCGTATCCGTCGCGCACAATTGGCGTACAAATGAATTGTCCTCGACTCTTGGCGGTCGGCCGGTCCGGCCGCGCGACGACGCGGTTCGGATGGTGTCCGGTCCCATGACTCAGGCCGTCGGCTGAGGTGACTGATGCTTCTCCGCTTCCACCTTCTCGGCCCGTTGTCGGTGTCCCGGGACGGGCACCCGGTCGACCTCGGCTCGGTCAAACAACGACTGCTGCTGGCCCTGATGTTGACCCGACCCGGTGAGGCCGTACCCGCCGACGAACTGGTGAACGTGCTCTGGGGTGACCAGCCGCCGGCCTCCGCCGCAGCCAACATCCGCACCTACGTGCGCGGGCTGCGGCAGGCGATCGACTGCGACGGCCGGATCGTCACCACCGCCGGTGGCTACCTGCTGCGGGTGGAGGCGGAGGAACGCGACCTGGACCGCTTCGACGCCGCCGTGGCGCGCGGGCGCACCGCCGTGACCTGCGGCGATCCGGTTCGTGCCGAGGCCGAGTTGGCGCAGGCGCTGGCGCTGTGGCGAGGCCCCGTCCTGGCCGGGCTGCCGTTGCCCCGGGCGCTGTCGCGCTGGGTGGGGCAGGTGACCGAGCGGCGTCTGCTGGCCGAGGAGGACCACGCCGGCACCCAGCTCGCGCTCGGTGCGGCGGCGCAGGTGATCCCCCGACTGCGGGCCCTGCTCGAACGGCATCCGCTACGGCAGCGTGCCTGGGCGCACCTGATGACCGGCCTGTACCACAGCGGGGACGTGGCCGGAGCGACGGCGGCCTTCCGGCAGGCCCGGCAGGTGCTGGCCGAGGAGACCGGAATGGACCCGGGGCCCGAGCTGACCCGCCTGCACGACGACATCCTGCACCACCGCTGCCCGCCGCCCGGCCCGCCACCGCGTGCCGAACCCGCGCCCGCCACCGCCCGGACCCGACCGGCGCAGCTGCCGCTCACCACGCCCGACTTCGTCGGCCGTCGGGAGCAGCTCGCCCGCCTCGACGCGGTCGTCGGACATCCGGCCGGCGGACCGACCTCCGTGGTCGTCACCGTGGTGTGCGGGATGGCCGGGGTCGGCAAGACCACCCTGGCGCTGCACTGGGCGCACCGGGCCGCCGACCGCTTCCCCGACGGGCAGCTCTACGTCAACCTGCGTGGCTACGACGAGGGCGAGACGGTCTCCCCGGCCGACGCCCTGCTCGGCTTCCTGGAGGCGCTGGACGTACCACTGGCCCGCATACCCAGCAGCCAGCACGCCCGCACCGGCCTGTACCGCAGTCTGCTGGCCGACCGCGAGATGCTCATCGTGCTGGACAACGCCCGCGACGCCGACCAGGTGCGCCCGCTCCTGCCGGGCGCGGGTCGCTGCGTCGTCGTGGTGACCAGCCGGGACCAGCTCAGCACGCTGGTCGCCGTCGAGGGCGCCCGACTGCTGACCCTCGACGTGCTGACCGACACCGAGTCGACGCACCTGCTGCGCAGCCGGGTCGACGGCAGCCGTCTGGACGCCGAACCGGCCGCCGTCGCCGAGATGATCGAGGCTGCCGGCCGGCTGCCGCTCGCGCTCTCCATCGTCGCGGCCCGGGTGGCCACCCGGCCCACGTTCCCGCTGGAGGCGGTCGTCGCCGAGCTGCGGGCCCCGGAGACCCGGCTCGCGGTGCTCGCCGACGGCGACGTACGGCGGGTGTTCTCCTGGTCGTACGAGGCGCTGAGCCCGGACGCGGCACGCCTGTTCCGCCTGCTGGGCCTGCACCCGGGACCGGAGCTGAGCGGCTTCGCCGCCGCCGCGCTGCTCGGCTGGCCGCGTGTCGCGGTCGCCCCGGTGCTCACCGAACTGACCCGGCTGCACCTGCTGACCGAGCACCGTCCGGACCGGTACGCCTTCCACGACCTGCTGCGGTCGTACGCGGCCGAGTTGTCCCACGCCGACGAGCCGGCCGACCAGCGGTGGGCGGCCCATCGCCGGTTGTACGACCACTACCTGCACAGCGCCGAACCGGCCGGTCGCCTGGTGCAGCCGCAGTGGCCGCCGGTCACCGCGCTGCCGGCGTTACCCGGCAACGTCCGCGTGCCGATGGTCGACCAGGACGCCGCGCTGGCCTGGTTCACCGCCGAACGGCACGTGCTGCTCCGGGTGGTCCGGCAGGCCACCGCCACCGGTTTCGACGCGTACGCCTGGCGGCTGGCCTGGGCGCTGACCACGTTCCTCGCGCCGGGCGGGCTCTGGCAGGACCAGTTGACCGCCCAGCAGGCCGCGTTGGAGTCGGCGGAACGTCTCGGTGACCTGGAGGCGCAGGCCACCGCCAACCGCCTGCTCGGCCGGGCCGCCTACCGGTTGGGCGAGTACGACACCGCCGGTGACCGCCTCCAGCGCGCGATCACGTTGTACGAGAAGCTCGGCGACCAGGACGGACTGGCGCAGACGCTGCACAACTACACCGAGCACTGCTTCGTGCTCGGCCGACGGGACGAGGCGTTGACGCACGCCCACGAGGCGTTGCGCCTCTACCGGCTCGTCGGCAACCGGGCGGGCGAGGGGCGGGCGCTGAACGCGATCGGTTACCTCCACGCCGTGCTGGGCAACCACCGGCAGGCGATCGCGGACTGCACCGAGGCGCTCGCCCAGCAACGGCTGATCGACGACCGCAACGGGCAGGCGGCGACGCTGGACAGCCTGGGCTTCGCCTATCACGGCATGGGGGAGTACCAGTCGGCGGTGGACTGCTACGAGCAGTCCATCGAGTTGTTCCGGAACTCGGCCGACCGCTACCACCAGGCGGAGACCCTGACCCGTCTCGGCGACACCCGCGCCGCCATGGACGACCTCGACGGGGCGACGGCGGCCTGGCGGCTGGCCGCCTCCATCTTCGACGACCTGGGCGACCCGGCCGCCGAGGGCGCCCGGCGTCGGCTTGCCGAGGTGCCGCGCTCCGGCTAGGCGGCGCGGCGCCGGTCAGCCGAGGAAGCGGTGCAGGGCCTCGGTCAGCCCGGCCGGGTTCTCCTCGGCCACGTGGTGACCGGACTCGATCGGGTGCCCGCGCAGGTCGTCGGCCCACGGGCGCCACACGGCGAGCGGGTCGCCGTACAGGTCGGCCAGGTCGTCGCGGGTCGTCCAGAGCAGCAGCGTGGGACAGCGGACGGTACGCCCGACCCGCCGGTCGGCCTCCTCGTGCTCGCGGTCGACGCCGAGGCCGGCCCGGTAGTCCTCCAGCATCGCGCGGACCGTGGCCGGGTCGTGGACGGCCTGGCGGAACTCCCGGTGGTTCTCGACGCCCATGGTCTCCGGCCGGGCCTTGTCGCCGTACCAGGCGTCCGGGTCGGCACCGATGACGCGTTCCGGCGTGTCCGGCTGGGCGAAGAAGAACCAGTGGTACCACCGCCGGGCGAAGGTCGCGTCGCAGCGGGCGAGGGCCTCACTGATCGGTACGCCGTCGACGACCACCAGCCGGTCGACCGCGTCGGGATGGTCCAGGGCCAGCCGGAGTGCCACGTAGCAGCCCCGGTCGTGGCCCACGGCGGTGAACGTCGGATGACCCAGCGCCCGCATCAGCCGGACCATGTCCCCGGCGACCGCACGCTTGGACTGCTGCGAGTGGTCGGGCCGGATCGGCACCGTGCCGGACTGCCCGTAGCCGCGCATGTCCGGGCAGACGACGGTGTACCCGAGGTCCACCAGGCGTGGGGCGACCCGGTGCCACGTCGCCCCGGTCCGGGGGTGTCCGTGCACCAGCAGCACCGGGGGGCCGTGCCCGCCGTGCCGGACCCGTAGCTCCACCTCGCCGACGTCGATCCGTTCATCGGTGAATCCGTCGAACATGCACGAGACGTACCCCGATCGCTGCCCGGCCAACAGTGACGCGGCCGGGTCCGGCAGAGGTCCCGCCGTACTAGCTATGCACGCCGGTGCCGGGCCGGATCTGCCCCGTCGATGCCTTCGCGGATCGTCACGGAGGGACCGCGAGCGGCGCGGCAGCACGGCGAACGCAAGGTATCGAATCGGATTCCACCTGCGGATCGGATCTTCCCCTGTTGGTGGGTCGCATGCTACGAATACGTATGCACAACCGTCCCAGACAGCAAGGAGCGGTAGCAGTGTCGAGCCGGGCCCAGCACGGTGGGGTGTCCACCGCACACGAGACGGACGGTTCACCGGCCGTGCCGCGCACGGCGTCGGAGGCCGCCGACGCGGACGACCGGCAACTGCGCTTCACCGCGGTCGCCAAGCGCTACCACGACTTCCAGGCCGTCCGGGAGTTCGACCTCGAGGTGCGCGGCGGTGAGTTCCTCACCCTGCTCGGCCCCTCCGGCAGCGGGAAGACGACGGTCCTGTCGATGGTCGCCGGCTTCCAGACGCCGACGGCGGGAACGATCCACCTGGGCGGGCAACGCCTCGACCGGCTGCCCCCGGAGCGCCGCGACATCGGCATGGTCTTCCAGAGCTACGCGCTGTTCCCGCACATGACCGTGGAGCGCAACGTGGCCTTCCCGCTGCGCATGCGCGGCATCCGTGGGGCGGAGCTGAAGCGCCGGGTCTCGCACGCCGTCGACCTGGTGCAGCTCGGCGCGCACGCGCACAAGTACCCGAGTCAGCTCAGCGGCGGGCAGCAGCAGCGGGCGGCGCTGGCCCGGGCGATCGTGTTCGAGCCGCCGGTGCTGCTGATGGACGAGCCGCTCGGCGCGCTGGACCGCAGGTTGCGCGAGGCGGTGCAGTTCGAGTTGGTCAACCTGCACCGCCAGATCGCGTCCACGATCATCTACGTCACGCACGACCAGGACGAGGCGCTCACCATGAGCGACCGCATCGTGATCATGAACGAGGGCCGCATCGAGCAGGTCGGCACCCCGCGCGAGATCTACGCGAGCCCGGCGAACGCCTTCGTCGCCACCTTCATGGGCGAGTCCGTCGAGTTCCGGGGCCGCGTCGAGCGGATCACCGACGGCACCTGCGCCCTGCGGACCGCCGACGGCGCCCTGGCGTACGGCCGGACCAGCCCCGGCCTGGCCACCGGGGACGAGGCCGTGGTGGTGGTGCGACCCGAGCGGATCGCCCTGTCGGCCGGGTCCGGACCGGCCGCCGACGGCCCGGACGCCGGGATGTCCGGGCGGATCACCGAGGTGCTGTACATGGGTCAGCGCAGCCGCTACACGGTCCTCGTCGGCGGCGACACCGTGCTGCACCTGATCCGGGAGAACACCGTCGGCATGGCCGGCTACACCGCCGGTGACGAACTTCTCCTGCGCTGGGCCGCCGACGAAGCGGTGGTGTTGCGGTGACCGGAGTCCCCGTCCGCGTCCCGGACCCCCGGCCCACCGCCGACTCGCCGCAGCAGGACCCCCCGACCGGCGCCGGGGCACCGGCACCCACCCGACGGTCGCGGTTCGACCGGACCGCCCTGCTGCTCCTCCCGGTGCTGGCCTTCTACGCCCTGACACTGGCCTATCCGGTCGTCCGGCTGGCCACCCAGAGCCTTCCCGCCGGCGACCCGTTCCGGCACTACCGCACCCTGCTCACCGAGTCGCTCTACCTGGAGGCGCTCGGGCGTACCTTCGTCTACGCCGCCGTGGCGATGCTCGGCGCGCTCGTCATCGGCTACCCGCTGGCCTACCTGATGTCGCACGGACCCCGGCTGGTCCGCGCCACCGTCACCACGCTCGTGGTCATCCCGTTCTTCGTGGCGCTGCTGGTGCGCACGTTCGGCTGGATGACCATCTTCGCCCGCAACGGACCCGTCAACACGGTCCTGCTGAAGCTCGGCGTGGTCGACGAACCGCTCCAGCTGATGTACACCCAGCAGGCGGTGCTGATCGGCATGATCGCCGTGCTGTTGCCGTACATGGTGCTGCCGCTCTACACCGTGATGCGCCGGATCGACCCCCGCCTGACGCAGGCGGCGAACGGGCTCGGCGCCGGTGGCCCGGCCGCCTTCGCCTTCGTGTTCCTGCCGCTGAGCATGCCCGGCGTGCTCGCCGGCTGTGTGCTGGTCTTCATGCTCGGCCTCGGCTTCTTCATCACGCCCGACCTGCTCGGCGGCTCCGGCGAACAGGTCTACCCGGTGCTGCTCAACCGCACCCTCACCACCGCCGTCGGCGAACCCGCGTTCGCCTCCGCCATGTCGATGGTGCTGCTGGTGGCCGCGTTCGTGGTGCTGCTGGCGGTGTCCCGGGTGGTGCCGATCGGCTCCATCTGGCGTCCGGAGAACGCCGCCGTGTCCCGGCGGGGCGGTGGCGCCCTGGACGCCGGCTGGCGCAGCGCGACGGTGCTGGCCCGGGTCGGGCGGCTGCCGTCGGCCGTCTACCGCCTGCCCGGTCACCTGCTGGCCGGGCTCGGGCTGGCGCTGTGCCTGGTGCCGATGCTGGCGGCGGTGCTGATGTCCTTCCAGCGGTCGACCTTCGCCGCGTTCCCCTCCACCGACCTGACCACGAACTGGTACCAGGAGTTCCTGGCCGACTCGCGGTGGGTGGACGCGTTCCTGACCAGCATCCGGCTCGGCGTGGTGGTGGCGGTCCTGGTCACCGTCCTGAGCACGCTCGCGGCGCTGGCGCTGGTCCGGGGCACCTTCCCCGGCAAGGACCTGATCATGGGGCTGATCGCGACCCCGTTGATCATCCCCAGCGTGGCGCTCGCCTTCGGGCTCTACCTCGTGCTGTTCAACCTGCGACTGGACGGGTCCTTCACCGGGCTGGTCATCGGACACGCCATTCCGGCCGTACCGCTGGTCACCCTGATCCTGGTGGCCAACCTGCGCGCGTTCGACTACCGGCTGGAGCAGGCCGCGCGCGGTCTGGGCGCGTCACCGGTGCGCGCCTTCCTCACGGTCACCTTCCCGGTGCTGCGGCCCGGCTTCCTCGTCGCCGCCTTCTTCGGGTTCCTGACCAGCTTCGACGAGCTCGTCTTCACCATCAGCCTCGCCGGCACCGGGTTGCGCACCCTCCCGCTGCGGCTCTGGGAGGACCTGCACGTGCGCTTCTCGCCGATCCTCGCGGTCGTCTCGGTCGCCGAGATGCTCGTGGTGATCACCGTGCTCGGGGTGGTCGCCCTGATGCTCCGTCTCCGCCAGCGCCGTACCGGCATGAAGGGATCGATCCTGTGAGCCGTGACTACCTCAGCGTCGACCCCCGCACCGGCGAACGGATCGGCCGCTCCGCCACGCTGACCCCCGACGCGACCCGGCAACTCGTGGGCGAGTCGGCCGGTGCCCAACGGCGCTGGCGGGAGCGCCCGCCGGCGGAGCGCGCCGACGCGTTGCGGGCCCTCTCCGCCGCCCTCGGCGCGGCCCGGGACGACCTGGCCCACCTGCTGGTCCGCGAGATCGGCAAACCGGTGGCGCAGTCGGTGGCCGAGGTCGACAAGTGCCGGGCGCTGTGCGACGGGTTCGCCGACCACGCCGACACCCTGCTCGCCGACCGGCGGCCCCTGGCCGGGGACCTGCCGGCCCGGATCCGGTTGCGTCCCACCGGAGTGATCCTCGGCGTGATGCCCTGGAACTTCCCGTACTGGCAGGCCCTACGGCTGGCCGTACCGAACCTGCTACTCGGCAACACCTGCCTGGTCAAGCCCGCGCCGAACGCCGCGCTCTCCACCCTCGCCCTGGCCGACGTCGTCGCGCGGGCCGGTCTGCCGCCCGGCGTGTTCACCCCACTGCTGGTGTCGGAGTCGGCCGTGGCCGACGTGATCGCCCACCCGGCGGTCACCGGGGTCTCGGTCACCGGCAGCGTCACCGCCGGCGCGGCGATCGCCGCCGCCGCCGGAGCCGCTGTCAAGAAGGTCGTGCTGGAACTCGGCGGCTCCGACCCGTTCATCGTGCTGGCCGACGCCGACGTCGAGGCCGCCGCGTCCGCCGCCGCCCGGTCCCGGCTGGGCAACGCCGGGCAGAGCTGCGTGGCCGCCAAACGGTTCCTCGTCGAACGGCCGGTGGCCGAGGAGTTCCTCGCCGCGCTGACCGACCGGTTCGCCGCCCACCGGGTCGGCGATCCGGCCGACCCACGGACCGACGTCGGCCCGCTGGCCCGCGCCGACCTGCGCGACCTGCTGCACACGCAGGTCCGCGAGTCGGTCGCCGCCGGGGCGAGGGTGGTCCTCGGCGGCGAACCGGTCGCCGGCGCCGGTTTCTACTACCCACCGACCATCCTCACCGACGTGCCGGTGGACGCACCCGTGTGGCGGGACGAGACCTTCGGGCCGGTGGCACCGGTCCTCGTCGCCGACAGCACGCAGGACCTGCTGCGGCTCGCCGACAGCGACGAGTACGGCCTGGGCGCGAGCGTCTGGACCACCTCGCCGGAACGCGCCGACCACCTCGCCGACGCCCTGCCGGCCGGCATGGTCTTCGTCAACGAGATCGTGCAGAGCGACTGGCGGCTGCCCTTCGGCGGTATCCGGCGCTCCGGCATCGGCCGCGAACTCGCCGCCGACGGCTTCGGCGAGTTCGCCAACGTCCAGACCCACTGGTACGGCCCGCCACCGGCCGGGCCGTCCACCTCCGAGTAGCGCGCGACGACCACCGCCCCCACCGTGCCGAACGACCGAGTGCGCCAGTCAACGGGGCCGGAGCGCCCAGCGATGAAATGGAGCCGATCGACATGACCCCACCTACCGGACGATATGCCCACGCCCGCCGTACCGGCCGGGCCCTGCGCCACGCCGCCGCCGCACTGGCCGCGGTCACCCTCCTCGCCGCCTGCGGCAGCGACACCGGATCGGACGCGCCGGCCGCCGGCGACTTCGAGGGACGCCCGTGGAACACGGGTGACCTGAGCGGCAAGATCACCAACGTCGGTTTCGGCGGTACCTTCTCCGACACCGAGTTCGAGCACGTGTGGCGACCCTTCACCGCGATCACCGGCGTCGAGGTCGTCGAGGTGCCGTGGTCGACCGACATCTACAACCGGATCGAGAGCCAGGTCGGTGCCGGACGCGTCGACATCGACCAGTTCAGCGTCACCGCCGGCAACTACGAGCAGTTCGCCGACTGCTGCCTGGAGGACATCGACTACTCGCTGTTCCCGAAGAACGTGCTGGACACCATGGACGACCAGTACAAACTGCCCAAGGCGATCGGGTACGCCGAGGCGTCCATCGTGCTCGCCTACAACCTCGACTCGTACCCGAACGCGGACTCGCGCCCGACGTCCTGGGCCGACTTCTGGGACGTCGAGCGCTTCCCCGGCAAGCGGTCCCTGCAGAACTTCGAGCCGGTGAAGGTGATCGAGGCCGCGTTGCTGGCCGACGGCGTCACGCCGGAGCAGATGTACCCGCTCGACTTCGACCGCGCCTTCCGCAAGCTGGAGCAGATCAAGCCGCACGTGGTGAAGTGGTGGGGTTCCGGCACCGAGGCCCAGCAGTTGCTCGCCACCGGCGAGGCGACCATGGTCGCGATGTCCAACGCGCGCATCGAGGACCTGATCGACCAGGGCGCCCCCGTCGCGTACACGCTCAACCAGGCTCTCGCGCACGTGGACTTCCTCGCCGTGCCGAAGGGCGCGCCGAACGTGAAGGCCTCGATGGCCAGCATCGCCTTCCGGTTCGAGCCGAGCATCGGCGCCCGCATCGGTGAGGCGTGGCGGCAGCCGATCCCCTCGACGGCGATCTACGAGGCCGCCGACAAGTCCCTCGCCGACCACTGGACGACGTCCACCAACAACGTGCCCGAACTCGGCGGCGTCCCCAACGACATCACCTTCCGGATCGACTCCTTCTACTGGTACAAGCCGTACAACGGCACCGACCGCAGCAACTACGACGTGGTCAACGAACGGTTCCAGAGCTTCATCGCCGGCTGACCGTCGCCGGGGCGACCGGTACCGCCGGCCGCCCCGGCCGACCACCCCCACCGTCCCCACGCCGCCTCGCGCCACTCGTGCCCCGCACGCCGCCCGAGGACCCGGCGCGCCGCCGCGCGTCCACGGTCCGCCCCGGCACCCGGGCGGTCGCCCGGCACGAGACCGGTGTGACGCCGGGCCCAGTAAGGAGCCTGCCCGTGACCACCACGCCGTCCCGTCGTCGCCCACCCTCGGCGGCCGACCGGCCGCCGACCACCTCCCGGCTGTGGCACCCGTTCTCCCACCTCCGCGACACGCTCGCCAGCGAACTGACCATCGTCGAGGGACACGGCGCGCGGGTACGCGACAGCGACGGGAACTGGTACCTCGACGCCACCGCCGGACTCTGGTACGCCAACGTCGGCCACGGCCAGTCCCGGATCGCTACCGCCGTCGGTGAGCAGGCCGGTCGTCTCGCCGCCTACTCCACCTTCGGCGACATGGCCAACCCGGCCGCGCTGGCGTTGGCCGACCGGATCGCCGAGCTCGCCCCGATGCCGGACCCGATGGTCTTCCTCACCTCCGGCGGCTCCGACGCGGTCGACACGGCCGTGAAGATGGTCCGCCGCTTCTGGACACTGCGCGGCCAGCCCGAACGCGGCGTCGTCATCTCCCGGGACCTGTCCTACCACGGCATGCACGGGCACGGCACCGCCCTGGCCGGGATCGCGGCCAACAGTGCCGGCTACGGCCGGGTGGCGGCACCGGGCTTCCACCGGGTGCCGCACGACGACGCCGAGGCGCTGCGCCGCACCATCGACGAGATCGGCGCCGCGCAGGTGGCGGCCTTCTTCGTGGAACCCGTCATCGGGGCCGGGGGAGTACACCCGCCGCCACCCGGCTACCTGGCCGAGGTGGCCGAGATCTGCCGGCGCAGCGGTGTGCTGCTCGTCGCCGACGAGGTCGTCACCGGCTTCGGGCGCACCGGCGACTGGTTCGCCTCGGCCAGCTACGGCATCGAGCCGGACCTGCTGCTGTTCGCCAAGGGCGTCACCTCCGGGTACGTGCCGTTGGGCGGGGTGATCGCGGCCCGCCGGGTCTGGGAGGCGTTCACCGACGACACGGCGGGCGTGTTCCGCCACGGCTACACCTACTCCGGGCACGCGGTGGCCTGCGCCGCCGCGATCGCCAACCTGCGCCTGCTCACCGAGGACGACCTCCTGCCCCGGGTGACCGTGCTGGCCGGGCGCCTCGCCGATCGGCTGCCGGCGCTGGCCGGGTTGCCCGGTGTCCGCGAGGTCCGGCACGCCGGACTGCTCGGCGCGGTCGCGTTGGACGTCGACCGGGACCCCGGGCTGCCCGACCGGGTGGTGCGGCAGGCCCGGGCCTCGGGCGTGCTGACCCGGGTCATCAACGGCGACAGCCTCCAGCTCTCACCGGCCTTCGTGCTCACCGACGACCAACTCGACCAGATCGTCGAGCGGCTCGGTGCGGCGATCACCACAGCGGCGCAACCGGCCCGGACCGGTTGAGCGCACCGGGTCGTACCGCTCGGCCCCGTCGGGCCGCCGCCGAGCCGTGGTGGCCCGACGGGGCGGCGGCGGCCCGGGGGTGGGGTCAGGCGCGTCCGCCGGCCCGGGCCCCGCAGGTGTCCCGGATCACCAGCTCGGCCGGCAGCACCTCCTCGACCGGCGGGCGCTGGCGGTCTGCGCCGCCGATGCGGTGCATCAGCAGGTCGAAGGCGCGTCGCCCCATCTCGGGGGCCGGTTGGCGGACCGTGGTCAGGCCGATCCCCTTCAACGCCGCCACCGGCACGTCGTCGAAACCGACCACCGCGACGTCCTGCGGTACCCGGATCCGGCGGTCGTGCAGGGCGTCGATGCAGCCGAGCGCGATGACGTCGTCGGCGCAGACGATCGCCGTGGGCGGCTGCCCGGCGGTCAGCAGCCGGTGTGCGGTGATGCCACCGCTGAGGTGGGTGAAGTCGCCGTGCACGACCAGCTCCGGGTCGACGTGCAGACCGACCTCGGCCATCGCCCGCTGGTATCCCTCCAACCGGAGCTGGTTGGTCGAGGTGTCGGCCCGCCCGCCGGCGAACGCGATCCGGCGGTGGCCGAGCCGGATCAGATGCTCCGTGGCGATCGCCCCGCCGCGCCGGTTGTCGATGTGCACGCTGTCCACCGCGCTGCCCGACAGCGTGCGGTTGACCAGCACGACCGGGGTGCCCGCGCGGATGACGCGTTGCAGGTCGTCGCCGCCGCTCTGCAACGCCGAGGTGAGGATCGCGCCGTCGACCTGGTGCTCCACCAGCAGCTTCAGGTAGTCCATCTGCCGGCGCGGGCTCTCCTGGGTGTTGCCGAGGACGACGTTGTAGTCGTGCTCGGCGGCGGTGGCCACGATCGCCTCGATGAGCTGCGGATAGAACGGGTTGGTGATGTTCGAGACCACCAGGCCGATCAACTGGCTGCGGCCGGTGATGAGCGTCCGGGCCGCCGCGTTCGGGGTGTAGCGCAGTTGTTCCATGGCCGCGATCACCCGGTTGCGGGTGACCGCGGTGATCCGGGGGTTGTTGTTGAGCACCCGGGAGACCGTCGACTGAGACACGCCCGCCAGCTTGGCGATGTCGTGACTGCTCACCTTCCGACGTTGCCCGGGAGGCTGTGCCTCGACACCGGGTCCACCAGTCATCTCGCCATCCATCGCATCAGTGGGCCGCGCGTCCGTATCGGCCGGTCGGGCCCGCGACCTCGGCGGTGCGGTGGCCTTGACGGCGGCCAACGCATCATAGCACCATGCATACGTATTCCAAGCCGCCTGGGCCGGCCGACTCAACCATGACCGTCTAACCCTTCGGCAGGAGTGACGATGATTCCCGGAACGACCCTCGGCACCGCCGTGGTGCGGGCTCTGGCCGCCGGTGGGGTGACTCGCGTCTTCGGCATCCCCGGCACACACACCCTCGGTCTCTACCGGGCCCTCGACGCCGCCCGGGTCGACCACGTCACCGCCCGGCACGAGCAGGGCGCCGGGTTCATGGCCGACGGCGCCACCCGCTCGACCGGGCAGGTGGCCGCCTGCTCGGTCATCTGCGGCCCCGGCATCGCCAACGTGGCCACCGCCGTCGGCCAGGCGTACTCCGACGCGGTGCCGATCCTGGTGCTCGCCGGTGACCTGTCCCGCGCCGAGCGCGGCGGCCGGGGCGGCCACGCCCACGAACTGCGCGACCAGGACGCGTTGCTGCGCGCCGTCACCGACCGGGTCACCCGCGCCTGCGAACCCGAGGACGTCCTGCACGCGGTCCGTGACGCCCTGGCACCCCGCCGCTGGGGACGCCCCGCACCGGCGGTGGTCCAGGTGCCGCAGGACCTCTGGGACGCCCCGGTGGATCCCGACCGCACCGGGCCGACCGCATCGGAACGCCGACCGGCACCGGCGGACGCCGGCATCGTGGACGAGACCGTGGCACTGCTCACCGACGCCCGTCGACCGGTGGTCGTCGCCGGTGGGGGAGCGGCCGGTGCCGCCGACGACCTGCGTCGCCTCGCCGAACGGCTGGACGCCCCGGTGCTGACCACGCTCAACGGCAAGGGCACCATAGACGCCCGGCACCGACTGCACGCCGGGATCGTCACCCAGCAGTACGGCGTACCGCAGGGTGCCGCCGAGGACCTGCTCACCGGCGCGGACGTGGTGCTGGCCGTCGGCACCGAACTCGGCCCGACCGACTTCTGGGCCACCCGGCCGAGGCTGACCGGCCGACTCGTGCACATCGACGTCGACCCGGTCGCCATCGGCCGCCACCTGCCCGCCGACATCGCCCTCACCGCCGACGTCGCGACCGTCCTCGCCGAACTGGCCGACCGGCTGCCGGTGGCGGACCGCTCCGGCGCCGCGTCGGCGGACACCTGCCGTCGACGGCTCGACGCCGAGGCCGCCGCCCTCGGTGCGCCGTACGCGTCGTGGATCGCCGCGCTGCGCCACGCCATGCCCGACGACGCCTGTCTCGCCGTCGACTCGACGGGTGCCAACTACTACGGTGCCACCCCGTTGTTCCCGGTGCACGGCCCGCGTGGCTGGCTCAACCCCTCCGGCCTGGGCACCCTCGGGTACGCGGTACCGGCCGCCATCGGCGCGGCGGTGGCCACCCCGGGACGGCCCACCGTGGCGCTCGTCGGCGACGGCGGCCTCATGTTCACCATGCCCGAACTGCTGGTCGCCGCCGAACGGGAGATCCCGCTCGTGACCGTCGTGTGGCGCAACGGCGGATTCGGCGAGATCGCCCGGTTGCTCGACGAGCAGGGCGCCGGGCCGGTCGGCTGCCAGCAGCGCGCCCCCGACTACCCGGCGCTGGCCGCCGCGCTCGGGTGCCGGTACGCCGAACCGCACGACCCGGCCGACCTCGCCGCCGCGGTGGCCCGTGGCCTCGACGCCGACGGCCCGACCCTGGTGGTGGTCCCGTGACCGGCCTGCTCGCCGATGCCACCGGCGCCTGGATCGACGGCGCCTGGCACGGCGGCGACACCGAACAACCGGTCACCGACCCGGCGCGCGGCCGACTGGTACGCCGACTGGCCGGGCCGGGAACGGCCGGTGTGGACCTGGCCGTCGACGTCGCCCGGCAGCGCTACGTCGGCGGGGTCTGGCGGCGGACCTCGCCGGCCGCCCGCGCCGCCGTGCTCCTGCGCCTCGCCGACCTGGTCGAGGAACACGGCGCGGAACTGGCCCGGACCGAGACCGCCGAGACCGGGTCGCCGCTGCGGCTGCGGCACGCGGTCGACGTCGAGGGCACCGCCGCCGCGCTGCGCTGGTTCGCCACCGCCGCCCGCCATCTCGACGGTGTCGCCGCCGCCGAGTACGTCCCCGGGCACACCAGCATGCTGCGCCGCGAACCGCTCGGCGTGGTGGCCGGACTCGCGCCCTGGAACCATCCGCTGCTGATGGCGGCGTGGAAGGTCGGGCCCGCCCTGGCCGCCGGCAACTCCATCGTGCTCAAGCCCGCCGCGCAGACCCCGCTGACCGCGCTGGCGCTGGGGCCGCTCGCCGCCCGCGCCGGCCTGCCCGACGGGGTGCTCAACGTGGTGACCGGTGGGGCCGAGGAAGGCCACCGGCTCGCCGCCCACCCGGACGTGGACCTGGTCTCGGTCACCGGCGGTACGGCCACCGGCCGACGGGTGCAGGCGGCGGCGGCCCGGCACGTCGCGCGTACCCATCTGGAACTGGGCGGCAACAGCCCGCTCGTGGTGTTCGCCGACGCCGACCTGGACCGGGCCCTGGACGCCGCGCTCTCGCTCGGGTTCTTCAACGCCGGGCAGGACTGCACCGCCGCCGCCCGGTTCCTGGTGCAGCGCTCGCGCTACGACCAGTTCGCCGAGACGCTGGCCCGGCGGACCGCCCGGTTGACCGTCGGCGACCCGCTGCACGAGGTGGACCAGGGGTCGCTGATCGACCGGGCCAACCGGGACCGGGTCGCGGCGCTGGTCGCGGACGCCGTGGCGGCGGGCCACACCCCGCTGACCGGCGGGCGGATCGTGCACCCGGACGGGCTGCCCGACGGGGCGTTCTACGCGCCGACCGTCTTCGCCGGTGTCCCGGACGACGCGCCGATCGTCGCCGAGGAGGTCTTCGGACCGGTGGTGACCGTGCAGCCCTTCGACGACGAGGACGAGGCGCTGCACCGCGCCAACGACTCGCCGTACGGGCTGGCCGCCGCCGTCTACACGCGTGACGTCGGCCGGGCGATGCGGTTCGCCCGCGACCTGGAGGTGGGTCAGGTCTGCGTCAACTCCTTCGGCGTCGGCGCGGAGGAGATGCCGCACGGCGGGGTGAAACAGTCCGGCCACGGCAGCGACCTGTCCCGGTACGGCTTCGAGGAGTTCACCCGACTCAAACACGTCGTGGTGCACCTCGGCGAAGCCGACGTGGCGACCGCACGGGAGGGTGGGACCGATGACTGACCCCGAGCGGGAGCGGCTCGCCGCCCTGCGCGCCGCCGTCCCGCTGCTGGCGACCAGGGCGTACCTGTTCAGTGGTGGGATCGCGCCGCTGGCCGAGCCGGTACGCGCCGAGATGGCGACCTGGGTCGACCGGTGGGCGGGCGACCCGCTGACGCACCGCGCCGACTACTTCGGTGACTGGGGCCGGTTGCGCACCGAGTTCGCCGGTCTGGTCGGTGCGGCACCGGCGGAGGTCGCGATCACCGAGAACACCTCCCGCGCGACGAACCTGGCACTGCGGCTGCTGGGCCTGCCGGCCGGCTCGACGGTGCTGGTCGACGACACCACGTACCCGACGATGGCCTGGGCCGCGCTCCGCCACGGCCTGCGGGTCCGGCTGGTCCGCCGGGCACCGGACGAGGCGGCGGTGGACGCCTTCGCCGCACTCACCGATCCGGGTACGAGCTGTCTCGCCGTCTCCCACGTGGCCGCGCTCGACGGCTACCGGCACGACCTGGCGGACCTGGCCGGTCTCTGCGCCGACCGGGGGATGCGCTTGTTCGTCGACGCCGCGCAGTCCACCGGCGCGGTGCCGGTCGACATGGCCCGCGACGGGATCGACGCGCTGGTCAGCACCGCGATGAAGTGGCTGCTCGGCCCGCCCGGGATCGGTTTCCTCGCGGTCCGGGAGGCCGCCGCCGCCGGCACGCCGCTGGACGTCGGCTACGTCAGCGCCCGGATCGCGGATTCGTACCAGCTCACCGAACTCCCACCGGTACCGTCCGGCGCGGCCGGCACCGAGGTGGGGTTGGCCGCGCTGCCGCTGCTCGCGGCGGCCACCGCTGGGATCCGGCTGGTCCGCGCCGCCGGCGTCGACACCATCGCCGACCGGGTGACACACCTGGTGGGGCGGGTCGTCGACGGGCTGGCCCGACGGGGCCTGACGGTCCTCACCCCGGCGCAGCCGCGGTGGCGGGCCGGCGTGGTCGCGTTCGCCGTCGACGACGCCCCCGCGCTCGCCGGTCACCTGCGTGAGCACGGCGTGGACGTGTGGGGATACCCGTCCGGCCGGGTGCGGGTCGACCCGCACGGGTTCAACGACGACGACGACATCGACCGACTGGTGGAGGGGATCGACGCATGGCAGACGCGACGCTGACCGGCCGGGTGGCCCTGGTCACCGGCGCCGGCAGCGGACTCGGCCGGGCCGTCGCGGTGCGGCTCGGGCTGGCCGGCGCCCGGGTGGCGGTGCACTACGCCAGCTCGGCGCGGGGCGCGGAGCAGACGGTGGCGGCGGTCCGGGCGGCCGGTGCCGAGGCGGTCGCCGTCGGCGCCGACCTGTCCGACCGGGCCGCCGCGCCCCGCCTGGTCGACGCGGTGACGGCCGCCCTCGGTCCGGTCGAGATCCTGGTCAACAACGCGGCCACCACCCGCTTCATCCCCTTCGACGACCTGGACGCCGCCGACGACGAGGTGTGGGAGTCGCTGCTGCGGGTCAACCTGCTCGCCCCGGTGGCGCTCTGCCGGGCGACGTTCGCGGCGATGGGTCGCACCGGCTGGGGCCGGGTGCTCAACGTGGCGTCGACGTCGGCCTTCGACCCGGCCGGCAGCAGCCTGCCGTACGCCGTGTCGAAGTCGGCGCTGGTCGCCTTCACCCAGGGGCTCGCCGCCGTCGCCCCGCCCGGAGTCGCGGTCAGCGCGATCGCGCCGGGCTGGATGGACACCCCGTGGGCGTCCCGGCACTCCGGCGGGTCGGCCGCCGGTGGCGCGGCGGAGGTGGACGTGGACGAGGTGGCGCGGGCCGCCGTCGAGCTGGTCACCGGCACCGCCGGCAACGGCACCGTGGTGGTGCTCGACGGCGGTGCCCGGTGGCGTCGGGCGCAACAGGGCGGGTGACCCGCCCCGCGCCCGGGACGGGTGCCGCTCTTAGTCGACCGCCGCCACGGTGAGCACCTCGCGGGGGTTCTCCACGGTCAGCCGGTGCAACTGCTCCTCGGCGACACCCCGGGCGCGCAGGCCCGGCAGGACACTGCCCAGCACGTAGCCGTACCCGTTGCCGCCGAACAGCGCGAACATGTCCCGCTTGCACACGTCCTGGGAGAGCACGATCCGGTGGTGTCCCTCGCCGAGCAGGGTCGCGACGGCGTCCAGGATCCGTTCCGTGTACGCCGGAGGGAAGGCGCCCAGGTTGTCGAAGGACAGCCAGGCGCCCCGGTCCAGCGCGGTGCGATAGAAGGCGAGCGACGGATGACTGTCGGCGTGGCCGATCACCACCCGGTCCGGCGCGACGCCCTCCTCCTCGAACAGGTCGAGGGCGTGCAGGCCGACGTCGCTGCCGACGGAGTGGGTGGCGATCGCCAGCCCGGTCCGTCGACTGGCCCGGGCCGCCGCCCGGTGGCAGCGCTCCTCCTGGGCGGAGATCCACGACTTGTCCGCGCCGATCTCGCCGATGATGCCGGGGCGTACGCCGGTCCCGTCGGCACCGTGCCGGATCTCCTCGACCAGCCGGTCGGCGAGCTGGTCGACGCTGCGCCGGTCGACGTCCTCGGCGGCGGGGTAGTAGGGCTGCCGGTACCACCCACAGCCCATCACGATGTGCAGGCCGGTGCGGCGGGCCAGCGCCGCCATCCGTGCCGGTTCCCGCCCGATGCCGGGCACGGTCAGCTCCACCAGGGCGTTGCCGCCCTGTGCGGTGAAGGCGGTCAGCTCCTCGACGAGCAGGTCGTCGTCGTCGGGCAGGCCGGCGACGTCGAAACGGCCGGGGATCTCCCAGAGCCGGATGTAGAGGTGCTCGTGCATCAGCGTGGTGCCGAGCGTGGCCGGGTCGATCTCGCCCAGCACGGTGACGATCCGTCCCGCGCTCATCCGACCGGCACCTCGTGCAGCGCCGCCGCCGGAACCCGCAGCGCGTCGTGGATGATCTCGACCGCCTCGTCGATCTCGGCGTCGTCGAAGACGGTCGGCAACGCGAACACCCCCCAGCCGCACACCCCCCGGTTGAGCAGGGCGAGCCGCATCGCGGCGTTGACCTCACCCCAGGCCGCCGGGGTGCGCTCGGTGGTGGCGACACTGACCAGCGAACCGACCTGGCGTACCTCCAGTGCCAGGTCCAGGTCGGCGAAGGCGCCCCGGAGCCGGGTGGCGAACCGCTCACCGAGCCGTTCCAGGCGCGGGTACGCGTCGGCGTCGAGCAGCCGCAGCGTGGCCAGCCCGGCGGCGGCGGTCACCGGATTGCCGTTGAACGTGCCGGCGTGTGCCAGCCGGGGCCCACCGGCCGCGTCGGTCACCGCCATCACGTCGACCCGTCCGCCGTACGCGCCGACCGGCATGCCGCCGCCGATCACCTTGCCGTAGGCGGTGAGGTCCGGGGTGACGCCGTAGCGCTGCTGCGCGCCCCCGGGTGCGACCCGGAACGCGATGACCTCGTCGAAGAGCAGGAGTACACCGTGGGCCGTGGCGGCTGCCCGGACGGCCTCGAGGAAGCCGGGTGCCGGCGGGATCCAGGTGGCGATGGAGGCCATCGGGGTGACGATGACGGCGGCCAGCCGGTCGGCGTACCGCTCGATCAGCGAGACCACGCCGTCGGTGTCGTTGAACGACCCGATGACCACGTTGTCGGCGAGGTTCGCCGGCACCCCGGCGGTGTACGGCGCGCCGCGTTCGGAGCCGGGGGTCGCCGCGTTGATCTCCATGCCGTCGAAGGTGCCGTGGTACGAGCCGTCCATCTTCAGCACGAGGTCACGACCGGTGTACGCCCGGGCCGTCTTGATCATCATCATGGTGGCCTCGGTGCCGGAGTTGGTGAACCGCAGCCGGTCCAGCGAGGGCACCCGGGCGCACAGCTCCTCGGCGAGGTCGATCTGCACCGTGTTGGGGGCGAGCACGGCGGTGGCCCGACCGGCCTGGTCCCGGATGGCCTCGGTGACCTGCGGGTGGACGTGGCCGTGGATCAGCGACGTCGCGTTGTAGATCAGGTCGAGCAGCCGGTGACCGTCGGCGTCCTCCAGACGTGTCCCGGCGGCGCGTTCCACGTAAACGGGATACGGATTCATCGCCAGCGAATAGCGTGTGTCGCCGCCGGGAAGGACCTGGCGAGCGCGGTGGAAGAGAGCCGCCGATGCGGGCGTACGCTCTTCAAATGTGGACCTTTCGGTGGTGATCCAGTCTGCGATCCGAGTCCCGGCGCCCATCCGTTGACAGCCTCCCGCCTCAACCCTACTGTGCATTCGTAGTCACAGCGTCTGACGTCACAGTAGGGCCTCAAGGACCGTCGGACAAGGGCCCGGAACCACCCGACGAGGGGAGCCCGACCAGCGTGAGCGCCGCAGCGAGTACCTCGACCCGCGTACCCCGCCGACTGGCCGATCTCGACACCCCCGCGCCACTGGTGGAGGTCCCCCGGCTCGACGCCAACCTGCGTCGGGGCGCCGAGATCGCCGACCGGGACGGGCTGGCGCTGCGTCCGCACGCCAAGACCCACAAGACCGTGGAGATAGCCCGCCGGCAGCTCGCCACCGGGGCCACCGGACTCACCGTGTCCAAGCTGGACGAACTCGACGCGCTGCGTCCGGCCGGCGCGGCCGACTACCTGCTCGCCTACCCGGTGGTCACCGCCGTGAAGGCGGACCGCCTGGTGGCGCTCTCGACGACCACCCCGGCGCGGATGCTCGTCGGGCTGGACAGCCCGGCCGGCGCCGAGGTGCTCAGCGGTGCCGCCATCCGCGCCGGCGTCGAGATCGAGGTGCTGATCGAGGTCGACAGCGGCCTCGGGCGCTGCGGCGTGGCGCCGGACGACGCCGCCGACCTGGCGGACCTGGTCACCGGTCGGCCCGGCCTGCGGATCGCCGGGGTGTTCACCCACGCCGGCCACGCCTACGCCGCCCGCGACGCCGCCCACCTGGCCCGGACCGCCCAGTCCGAGGCCGACGCCGTCCGGCGGGCCGCCGCCGCGCTCCGCGCCGCGGGCACCACCTGCGAGGTGGTCAGCGTCGGCTCGACCCCGACGTTCCTCACCGCCGCAGACCGCCGTGGCGTCACCGAGACCCGACCCGGCAACTACGCGCTGCTCGACCGCACCCAGGTCGCCCTCGGCGTGGCCACCCTCGACCAGTGCGCGCTCTCCGTCCTCTGCACCGTGGTCAGCACCGGCCCGGGACGCGCCGTGGTCGACGCCGGCTCCAAGGTCTTCGGCCTCGATCGCGGCGCGCACGGCGTCAGCGTGCTCGACGGCTACGGCGAGGACCCGGACCGGGGCGCGGTGCTGTCCTGGCTCTCCGAGGAACACGGTGTCGTCGACGACCCGTCCGGGCGGTTCCGCGTCGGCGACCGCCTGCGCTTCGTGCCCAACCACGCCTGCGTCGCCGCCAACCTCACCCGCCACCTGTATTTCGTCGACGGTGACACGGTGCTGGAGACCGTCGCCGTGGCCGCCTCCGGCGGTGGCCGATGACCGGCGGCCCGGACCTGCTGCTGCGCGGCGGCACCGTCGTCGACGGGACCGGCGGTCCGCCCACGGTCACCGACGTCCGGATCAGTGCCGGCCGGATCGACGGGCTCGGCCCCACCGGCCGGGTCCGCGACGCCGTCGAGGTCGACTGCCGTGGCCTGCACGTGCTGCCCGGTGCCGTCGACGCGCACTCGCACGCCGACTTCACCCTGCCGACCACGCCGCACGCCGCCGGGCTGCTGCGTCAGGGAGTCACCACCGTCGTCACCGGCAACTGCGGCTTCTCGCCCTTCCCGGTGCGCCACCCCGACGCCCCACCGGCCAGCGGCGGGTTCCTCAACCCCATCCTGCCGCACGGCTGGCCGGACCTGGCCGCCTACCGCACCGCGCTCACCGCCGCCGGAATCCGGGTCAACGTCGCGCCGATGATCGGCCACGGCTCGGTACGGGCGGCCACCGCCCGGGCCGACGGGGACACCGGGGCGCACCGGGCACGTGTCCGCCACGCGATCACCCGGGCACTGGCCCAGGGCGCGGTCGGGGTCAGCCTCGGGCTGGCGTACCCCGACGGCCGTGCGGCGGACCGGACCGAACTCACCGACGTGGCGACGCTGGCCGCCACGACCGGCGCGGTGCTCGCGGTGCACCTGCGCGACGAACGGTCCGGCTGCGTCGCCGCCGTCGACGAGATCCTCGACCTGGCCGCGCGCAGCGGCGTGGCCACCCAGATCTCGCACCTCAAGGCGATGGGACGGGCGAACTGGGGATCCACCCGCACCACCCTGGCGCACATCGACCGGGCCCGCGCCGCAGGCGTCGACGTCACCGTCGACATGTACCCGTACACGGTCGGCGCGACGACGCTGACCGCCGCGCTGCCCGACTGGGCCGACACCGGCGGCGCCGAGGCGATCCGTCGGCTGGTCCGCGACCCCGCCGGCCGGGCCCGGTTGCTGACCGAACTCGCCGCCGGAGGCGGCTACGTCGGCCTCGACGAGGTCGTCGTCTCGCACGCCTCGCCCCGGTGGCGGCCGGTGATCGGACGCCCGCTGCCGCAGGCCGCCGCCGCGCTCGCCGTCACCCCCGGCGAACTGCTGCTCGACATCCTGGCCGACGACGCCGCCGGGGCCACCATGCTGGTCGACGCGATGACCGCCGACGACGTCGACCGGGTCCTCACCCACCCCGCCGCGATGGTCGGCTCCGACGGATGGGTCATCGACCCCACGCCGGGCGCGCATCCGCGCAACTTCGCCACCTTCGTGCGGACGCTGCGCGCCGCCGCCGACCGACCCGAGCGACTGGCCGACGCGGTCCGCCGACAGAGCGCCGCCGTCGCCGACCGGTTCGGGCTGGTCGGGCGGGGCCGGGTCGTCCCCGGGCACTGGGCCGACCTGGTCGTGGTGGACCTCGCCGCGCTGCACGACGGCGGCGACGACCCGACCGTACGGCCCGACGGCGTGCGGCAGGTCCTCGTCAACGGGATCGCCGGGTACGGCGAACTCCTTCCCACCACACCACGACCGGCGGGGCGGGTGCTGCGCCGCGCCGCCGACGGCAGGAGGCCACGATGACCGTCAACCCGCTGTCCAGTCCGGTGACCGGGGAACACCTCGGCGAATGGTCGGAGGTCGGCCCGGCCGGCGTCGACGCCGCCGTACGCACCGCCTCGGCGGCACTGCCCCGGATGGCCGCGCTGTCCCGCTGGCAGCGGTGTGACCTGCTGATCGCGACCGCCCGTGCGCTGAGGGCCCGCCGGGACCGGGTCGTCGCCGATCTCCTGGTGGAGCACGGCAAGGTCCGGGCCGAGGCGGAGGCGGAGGTGGACACCGCCATCCACGCGCTGGAGAGCACCGCCGAGTACGCCCGCCGCCTCGACGACGGCACGCCGACCATGTCCGACCCGGCCAAACGCGTCTTCGTCGACCGGATCCCGCTCGGGGTGATCGGCGTGATCACTCCCTGGAACTTCCCGGTCAACATCCCGCTGGAGTACCTCGGGCCCGCGCTGGCGATGGGCAACACGGTGGTCTGGAAGGGGGCCGAGAGCACCCTGCGCAGCAGCGCCCACGTGCTCGCCGCGATCGTCGAGGCGGGCTGGCCCGACGGCGCGGTCACCCTGGTCGAGGGCGGACCGCAGACCGGTGCGGCACTCGCCGCCCACCAGGGCCTGGCGGCCGTCGGGTTCACCGGCAGCAGCACGGTCGGGCACCGTATCGCCGCGACCGGTGGGATGCGTCGGCTGCTGCTCGAACTCGGCGGCAACGGCCCCACCGTGGTCTTCGACGACGCCGACCCGTACCAGGTGGCCGAGGCCGTCGTCACCGCCGCCACGTTCTGTTCCGGGCAGAGCTGCGCGGCCACCGAGCGGGTCCTGGTCCAACAGGGCCGCTACCGGCAGGTACTCGACGCCGTCGCGGCGGTGGCCGCCGAGCGTCGGGTCGGCGCACCGGAGGACACCGACGCGGCCTTCGGCCCACTGCACCTGGCGCAGACCGGTGCCACCATGCGCGAGCACCTCGCCGACGCCACCGACCGGGGAGCCCGGCTGGTGGTCGGCGGCGAGCCGCTGACCGACGCCCCCACCGACCGGTACTGGCCGTTGAGCGTGCTCGACCGGGTGGACCCGGCGTCACTGGTGTTCACCGAGGAGACCTTCGGCCCGGTCGTCCCGCTCACCCCGTTCCGCGACGAGGAGGCGCTCGCCGATCTGGTCGCCGCCGGCGGGTACGGGCTCAACGGCGCGGTCTTCACCGCCGACCTGGACCGGGCGTTCCGGGTGGCGCAGTCACTGCCGTGCGGCAGCGTCGTGGTCAACGACCACTCCAACGTCTGGGAGACGCACCTGCCGTTCGGCGGCCACCCCGGACGCGGCAGCGGCATCGGCCGGGTCGGTGCGCCGTACGCGCTGCTGGAGTTCTCCACCGTGCGCAGCACCATCCTGCACCTGGGGAGAGCGGGCCGTGGCTGACCCGTCGACGACCGGGCCGCAGCCGGACGGCACCGACACGCCCGTGCCGGCCGACCTCGTGCTGCGCCACGGGCGCGTGGTCACCCTCGACCCGCGCCGCCGCATCCTCACCGACGGCACGATCGTCGTGCACGCCGGCCGGATCCGCTGGGTCGGCCCCGACCGGCTCCGTCCGGCGACCACCGGGCCGGAACGGGACCTGGCCGGCGCCGTGGTCCACCCGGGCCTGGTCGACGCGCACGTGCACACCGGCACCGAGACGGTCCGGGGCCTCGCGCCCAAGGGCGCCGAGAGCTGGGAGACCGTGGAGGAGGTGGCCTACCTCGGCAAGACCCCGTACGACGAGGAGTTGGCCGCCACCCTGAGCGCGATGGACATGGTGTCCAGCGGCACCACGCTGTTCGCCGACACCGGCGGCTCGGTGCACCTGGACGCCACCGCGCGGGGGATCGCGGCGGTGGGGATGCGCGGCATCCCCGGCCACATCCTCTGCGACGTGCCGCAGGACGGTGTGCTGGTCGAGGTGGCGACCGACACCGACACCTGCCTGGCCCGGCTCCGGGACCAGCTCGACCGGTACCCGTGGCGGCCCGACGCGCGGGTCCGCGCCGCGGTGACCCTGGTCGGCATGGGCCTGGACAGCGACGCGCTGTTGACCGCCGCCGCCGGTCTGGCCGAGGAGTACGACGTACCGCTGATCATGCACCAGTCGTGGGACCGGGCCGAGGTGGACGCCAGCCTCGCCGGGTGCGGCGTCCGGCCCGTGACCCGGCTGCGCGACCTCGGTCTGCTCGGCGCGCGCACCACCCTCGTGCACATGATCCAGACCGACGACGCCGAGCGGGACCTGGTCCGGGAGACCGGCACCCGGGTCGTGCACTGCCCGTCGGCGTCGCTGCGGCGGGCCAAGGGGGCGCTGCGCGACGGGCGGTTCCCGGAGATGGTCGCCGACGGCGTCACGGTCGCGCTCGGCTCGGACGGCCTGTCCGGCCCGCGTGACCTGTTCCGTCAGGCATACCTCGCGGCGACGGTCTTCCGGGAACTGCGCGACGAACTGCCCACGCTCACCGCCGAGCAGGTGCTGGAGATGTCCACCCTGCACGGTGCCCGCGCACTCGGCATGTCCGACGAGGTCGGCTCGATCGAGGTGGGCAAACGCGCGGACCTGGTGGTCCACGCCACCGACCGGCCCCAGTCCCTGCCGGCCTTCGACGACCCCGTCGACTGGCTGGTCTTCTATGCCGGGGCCCGCACCGTCGACACCGTCCTGGTCGACGGCGAGATCCTCTACGACCGTGGACGGTTCACCCGGATCGACACCGACGAGGTACTCGCCGCCGTCGCCGACCAGGCCCGCCGACACGAACGCGCCATCGGCCCGGACCGCTTCGCCCGCTGGCCGCTGATCCGCTGACCGCCGCCCGGTCCGTCCCCTCACCACCGACCACCGGCCACGCTGGGAGTTGCCATGCCTCCGTCCACCCCGACCGCCGTCGCACCCCGTGAGCCGGCCGAGCCCGGGTACGCCGACCTCGACGAGATTCAGCGCCGGGTGCTGTGGCTCGCCGTCCGGATGGTCGACGCCGCGAACCGGGAACGACCCAACCTCGACGGGGTGAAGGTCGGCGGCCACCAGGCGTCCAGCGCCTCGCTGGTCTCGGCGATGACCGCGCTCTGGTTCGCCCACCTCGGGCCGGACGACCGGGTGGCGGTCAAGCCGCACGCCGCGCCGGTCTTCCACGCGATCCAGTATCTGCTCGGCGACCTGGACCGCGCGTACCTCACCCGGCTGCGTAGCCGGGGCGGCCTCCAGTCGTACCCGTCCCGGACCAAGGACCCGGACCGGGTCGACTTCTCCACCGGCTCGGTCGGGCTCGGCGCCGCCGCACCGTTGTTCGCCGCCGCCACCCGCCGGTACGTCGACGCGCACTTCGGGCCCCGCCCCCGGTCCCGCTTCGTGGCCATCCTGGGCGACGCCGAACTCGACGAGGGCAATATCTGGGAGGCCGTGGCGGACCCGGCCACCCAGGGGCTCGGCGACGTGATGTGGCTCGTCGACTTCAACCGGCAGTCCCTGGACCGGGTGGTCCCCGGGGTCCGGATCGACCAGTGGCGTGGCCAGTTCGAGGCGGCGGGCTGGCACGTGCTGGAGGTGAAGTACGGCCGGCGGCTCCAGGCGGCGTTCGCCCGCCCCGGCGGTCACCACCTGCGCGCCTGGCTGGACCGGATGCCCAACGAGCAGTACCAGTCGATGTTCGGCCTCACCGGCCGGACCCTGCGCGACCGGCTGACCGAGGGGGCGCCGGCCGAACTCGGTGACGTCCTCGCCGAGGTGGCCGACGAGGACCTCGCGACGTTGGTGCGCGACCTCGGCGGCCACGACGTCGAGGCGCTGCTGTCCGCGTACGCGCAGTGCGACGCGGTCACCGACCGGCCCAGCGTGGTGTTCGCATACACGGTCAAGGGCTGGGGTCTGCCCACCGCCGGTGATCCGCGAAACCACTCCAGCCTGCTGACCGGCGCGCAGATCGACGAGTTGCGGGCACAGCTCGGCCTCACCGCCCAGACCGAGTGGGACCGCCTCGACCCGGGAACCGCTGCCGGGGCCCTGGCCGCCGGACGCGCCGAGCTGTTGCGCCGACCCGCCGCCGCCCCCGCACCGCCGATCGCCCTGCCGGCGCAGACCGGAGTCGGCACCCGCCGGCCGATCGCCACCCAGGAGGCGTTCGGTCGCATCCTGACCGACCTCGCCCGGATCGACACCGTGGCCCCGTACCTGGTCACCACCGCGCCGGACGTGGCCACCTCGACCAACCTGGCCGGATTCATCAACCGCACCGGCGTGTTCGCCCCGACCGCGCGGCGGAGCTGGACCGAGGACGGCATCCTGCGCTGGAGCGAGGGGCCCACCGGGCAGCACGTCGAACTCGGCATCTCCGAGATGAACCTCTTCCTGCTGCTGGGCCAACTCGGTCTCGCCGAGCACTTGTCCGGCCAGCGCCTGCTGCCGGTGGGCACGGTCTACGACCCGTTCGTCCTGCGTGGACTGGACGCCTTCGTCTACGGCGCCTACTCCGGATCGCGGTTCGTGGTGGCCGGCACCCCGTCCGGGGTCTCGCTCGCCGCCGAGGGCGGGGCGCACCAGTCCACCATCACCCCCTCGGTCGGCCTGGAACTGCCGAACGTCACCTTCGTCGAGCCCGCCTACGCGGGCGCGCTCGACTGGCTGCTCTGCGACGCGCTGCACCGCGTCGGCACGGCGGCGCAGCCGACCGGTGACGGCGGGACCGACGCGTCCGGCGACGGGGAGGGCAGCTACTACTTCCGGCTCACCACCCGACCGATCGACCAGCAGCCGTACGAGGCCGCCCGGCAGCGCATCGGCGACGTGGCGTTGCGTCGGCAGGTGCTCGACGGCGCGTACCGCCTGGTCGACGCGTACCTGGAGTATCCGCACCTGCGCGGCGACGGGCTCGCGCCGGCACCGCTGGTGCACCTGGTCGGTTCCGGGGCGGTGCTGCCCGAGGTCCTCGCGGCCGCCGCGGAACTCGCCGAGGAGGGGATCGCCGCACACGTGGTCGACGTGACGAGCCTGGACCGGCTGTACCGGAGTTGGCAGCGGTCGTTGCGCCGGTCGGTGCGGACCGCCACCCTGCCGGAGTTGCCGGGTGCGTTGCACTGCGCGTTCGGCACCCGGGCGCCGGTGGTCACCGTCCACGACGCGGCGTCGCACGCGATGTCCTGGATCGGTTCGGCGCTCGGGGTGCCGGCGGTGCCGTTGGGGGTCGACCGGTTCGGCGAGTCCGGCACGGTGGCCGACCTCTACGAACTGCACGACCTGATGCCGGGAAGCATCGTCAACGCCGCGCTGACCGCGCTGGCGCTCGGAGGCGGTCAGGGTCGGTGAGCGCCCGCCGGTGCCGGCTACCGTCCGGAAACCTCCTGGAAGTTACGACGGCAGGGGCCCGGCGTGTCCGCGGCGACACCGATAGTTGCGGTGGCTATCGTCCGAGGTGACGCGCTCGCGGCGCCGCTGAACAGGATCAACAGCGCGGTGCTCGGTTGTTCCGGTCGGTCGCTGATGTCGGGAGTGTTTCCGGAAGTTGTTGACGTGTCCAGGGAAGTCGGCCAATACTGTTGCCCATCGACGCGGCTCAATCGTCGTCGAGGTCGCCACCAGTTCCGCCGGTCACCCTGCGGCACGACCGGTACCCCACCACCACCGAACGCGATACGCGCCGACCGTCGACGGCGGTCGCCCGGGCCGCCGAGAGGCGGTCGGCGCGTACGCACCGCTGGCCTCCGGCCAGCCGTCCCGAGGAGGAAGCATGCCCGACGGCCTCGTCCCACCGAGACGCCGCAGAAGCGGTCGCCTCCGGTCGCTCATCGGCGCGGCCTGCGCCGTGGCGCTGGTCACGACCGGCACCGTGGCGATCGCGACGGGTCCCGCCCACGCCCAGACCGTGACGTCCAACCAGGAGGGGAACCACAACGGTTACTTCTTCTCCTTCTGGAAGGACAGCGGCAACGTCTCCATGACGATGGGGAACGGCGGTCAGTACAGCACCCAGTGGAGCAACGTCAACAACTTCGTCGCCGGCAAGGGCTGGAACCCGGGTACGCGGCGCAACGTCACCTACTCGGGCACCTTCAGCCCGAACGGCAACTCGTACCTGACCCTGTACGGCTGGACGCGTAGCCCGCTGGTCGAGTACTACATCGTGGACAGTTGGGGAAGCTGGCGTCCGCCGGGTGCCAACTCCATGGGCACGATCAACACCGACGGCGGTACGTACGACATCTACCGCACCCAGCGGGTCAACCAGCCGTCGATCGACGGCACGCAGACCTTCTACCAGTACTGGAGCGTCCGGACGTCGAAGCGGGTGGGCGGCACCATCACCACCGGCAACCACTTCGACGCGTGGGCCGCCCGGGGCATGAACCTGGGCAACCACTACTACCAGATCATGGCCACCGAGGGGTACCAGAGCAGCGGTAGCTCCAACATCACGGTGAACAGTGGGGGCACCACCAACCCCACCACCCCGCCGCCCGGCAGCGGCGGCTGCTCGGTCAGCGTGAGTCGGGCCGAGGACTGGAGCGACCGGTTCAACGTGAACTTCTCGGTCAGCGGCAGCAACAACTGGACCGTCTCCATCCGGACCAACGGCGGCCAGAGCGTGCAGAACAGCTGGAACGCGTCGATCAGCGGCTCCAGCGGCACCCTCACCGCCCGGCCGAACGGCAACGGCAACAACTTCGGCGTCACGCTCTACAAGAACGGCAACAACACCACGCCGACCGCGAGTTGCTCCGCGAGTTGACGTGATCGACCGTGACGGGGTGTCGGCCAACGGCCGGCACCCCGTCCGTCGTCGTGTATCACTGCCCGGTCGTGGGGTGAGTCGACCCGCGCCAAGTTTCCTCAGGTCAGGGGCTTGACGGCGTGATCGACCGGCCCTATGTTCAGTGATGTCCACAGACTAATGCGGACATCACTGAACAAGCGACGAGGAGCAGGCGTGGCGACGACGCAGGAACTGAACCCCGCCGCGATCAGGGCACTCACCCGACAGGTCTCGCCCGCCGAGGCCGAGGCGCTGCACGAGCAGATCTCGCAACTGATGCGGCAGCGCATCGAGTCGGGGGAGTGGCCGGAACACCTGAAGCTCCCCGCCGAGCCCGAGCTGGCCGCCGCGCTGAACGTCTCGCGGGGCACGGTCCGCCGGGCCATCCGTACGCTGATCGAGGCCGGCCTGCTCAAGCAGACCCGGGGCAAGGGCACCTTCGTCCGGGGCCAGATGCTGGAGCAGGAGTTCGCCCAGGAGCTGATCTCCACCGCGCAGAGTCTGGACCGGGAGGGCGTCGAGTACCACACGCAGGTGCTCTCCGCCCGTGTCGTGCAGGCCCCCTCGCACATCGCCGCCCACCTCGGCCTGCGTGCCGACGACCTCAGCGTGTTGGCCATCCGCCGGACCCGATCGGTCGGCGGCGAGGTGGTCTACCTGCTCGACAACTACCTGCCCACCGCCCTGTGCCCGGACCTGTCACCGCAGGTCCTCCAGGAACGGTCGCTGTTCGGAGTGCTCGAACACGACTACGGCGTGACCGTCGACTCGGTCCGGCGTACCTTCTCCGCGATACTTCCCGACGACGACGTCAGCACCGCGATGGCGCTGCGTCCCGGGGTGCCCGTCCTCTACCTCGAGCAGATCTCCTACCAGGCCAACGGAGGCTCCGTCGAGTACTCCGACGTCTGGGTACGCGGCGACCGCGTACGGATCTCCTCCTGGATCAAACGGTAGGACGCCCCGCCCCACCACGTCCTTCCCCCAACACCACACCCCACCCCCACCCGTGCCGACGGTGGTTCGCCACCGCCGTCGTCGCACGCTGCCCTGAGGAGACATCATGCGCAACGAGGCTCCCTTCCGGCTGTCCAGGCGCGGCCTGCTGACCGGCGTGCTCGGGATCGGCGGCGCCGTGGCGCTCAGCGCCTGCGCCGGCCGCGAGGGCGACACCGGCACCGCGAACGTCGCGGCGGCGGCCGACACGTTCGACGGCTCCGGCATGACCTGGGACCGCTTCAAGGGCGAGACGCTCAACCTCCTGCTCTGCGAGCACTGGTGGACCTCCGCGGTCAGCAAGCGGTTCGCCGAGTTCGAGGCGCTGACCGGTATGACGCTCAAGGCCAACACGCTCTCCGAGGACAGCTACTACCAGCAGGCCCTGGTGGCCCTCTCCTCCGGCGCCACCACCTACGACGCCCTGATGGTCGGCAACCTCCAGGCCGGGCAGTACATGAACGCGGGCTGGCTGGAACCGCTGGACGCGTACTTCGGCGGCGGCGACCTGGTCAACACCGGCTGGTTCGACCCGAACGACTTCTTCGAGCCGGCCCGCCGGGCCAGCAGCCTCAACGGTGAGCTGATGGCGTTGCCGCTCTCCGCCGAGGCGGGCGTGGTGATCTATCGCAAGGACCTGGCGTCGCAGGCCGGGATCACCGGCTTCCCCACTCAGGAGAGCCTGGTCGACGCCAGTCAGAAGCTCTCCGCGACCATGGAGCGACCGTTCGCCGGGCGCGGTCGACGCGGTCTCGACATCGTCTGGACCTGGACGAACTACTTCCTCACCCAGGGCGGCGAGTTCTACGCCGGCAACACCCCGGCGGTGGACAGCCCCGAGGCGGTCGCGGCGACCGAACTGTACGTGCAGCAGCTGCTCAGCCGGTACGGCCCGAAGGGCGCGTCCAACATGAGCTGGCTGGAGGCCACCGGCTCGGTCAACGAGGGCCGGGCGGGTCTCTACACCGACGCCAGCGGGCTGCTGTCGGTCGTGCTGGACAAGAGCAGCAGCCAGCACACCGACCAGATCGCGGTGTCCCGCTGGCCCGGCAGCGCCGCCGCCCCGGCCGCCCCGAACTACTGGTACTGGATGGCCGGCATCCCGAAGGCGTCGCGCAAGAAGGAGCAGGCGGCGCTCTTCTACGCCTGGGCGATGAGCAAGGAGACCGCCACCGCGGTCAGCGCCGAGTCGGGCAGCCCGTCGGCCCGCGAGTCGGTCTGGTCCAACAAGGACTTCCTCTCCTTCTACCCGGGCGACATGTCGCAGGAGATCGTCGCCAACCTCCAGGCCGTCCAGCCGGAGCGGGTGCCGTACGCGCGGCCGACCTTCCCGAGCGAGGCCGACGCGCTCTCCCTCGAACTGATCAAGGTGCTGGTGGACGGGAAGGACCCGAAGCGGGCCATGTCGGACGCGGCGGCCGCCATGGCCCGGGCCGGCCGATGACGTCTCGCCCCACCACCGTGGACGACTGCCGGAGCAGTCCAGGCCGAACGAGGTTGTGATGTCCGCAGATCGAACAGCCGTGCTCGCGCGGCAGGCCGCCGACCCGACGCCGCCGACGCGTCCGGGTCGCACCGGCGGCCCGCCGCGCCGCCCCCGCGAGGACCGGGGCCGGCGACTCTTCCTCGTCGGCATGCTCGCGCCGATGACCGTGCTGCTGCTCGCGTTCACGCTCTACCCGTTCGTGTCGGTGCTGGTCGGGTCGTTGCGACGCAACGACCTGACCCGCCCGGACGAGCAGGGGTTCGCCGGCCTGGCCAACTTCGCCGACGCGCTCTCCGAGCCCGGTCTGCTGCGCGCGGTGCTGCTCACCGTCGGCATGGTGGTGGTCGCCGTGGTCGCCGAGTTCGCCCTGGGTACGCTCGCGGCCTCGCTGCTCTGGCGGCCGCTGCGCGGCAGCCGGCTCTACCTGGCCCTGCTGGTGCTGCCCTTCGGCGCCACGCCGGTGGCGGCGTACCTCTCCTGGCGGTTGATGCTCAACCCGGACGGCGGGCAGATCAACGCCACCCTGGGCGCGCTCGGCCTGCCGACTCCGGGCTGGACGTCCGAGCCGATGCTGGCCGTGGTGGCCCTCGTGGTGGTCGACATCTGGCAGTGGGCGCCGTTCATCACGCTGGTCATGCTCGCCGGGCTCAAGTCGCTGCCGGACGAGACCTTCGAGGCGGGCGCCCTGGACGGCGCGAACGCCGTGCAGCGGCTGGTCCGCATCGCGTTGCCGATGCTCAAGCCGCTGGTGGCCTTCGTCGTGACGATCCGCGCGATCGACGCGATCCGCACCTTCGACTCGATCTGGATCATCACCGGGGGAGGACCGGGCGCGGCGACCGAGACGCTCGTCGTCCGCATCTACCGGACCGCCTTCAACGACCTGCACATCGGCGAGGCGTCCGCGCTCGGCCTGCTGCTGCTCGTCGTCCTCTTCATCCTCGGCAAGCGGTTCGCCGCGCCCGCGCTGCAACGGTTGGAGCACTAGTGCACGAGACGCGCAAAGGCCGGGTCCTGCGGACCGTGGCGATCTGGGGCCTCATCCTCTGGTCGGTCCTGCCGTTCGCCTTCATGCTCCGCGTCGGCTTCGCCGCCCCCAGCGACATCCGTGGTGGGTCGCCGGACTGGCTGGCCCCGCTCTACATGTTCAACGTCGTCGACCTGTTCGGCGACGCGGACTTCATGTCGGCGATCGGCCGCTCGGTCCTGGTCGCCGTGGTGTCCTCGGCGATCGCCATCGCCGCCGCCACCCCGGCCGCGTACGCCTGCGCCCGGATGAAGTTCCGGGGCCGCGCCGACTTCGAGTTCTGGGTGCTGTCCACCCGGATGCTCCCCGCCGTCGTCGTGGTCATCCCGTACTTCGTGCTGTTCCGCCAGCTCGGCGGCATCGACACGGTCTGGGCGCTGACCGTGATGCACACGGTGGTCAACCTCGCGGTGACGTTCTTCCTGCTGCGCAGCTTCTTCGCCGACCTGCCGGCCGCGGTCTTCGAGGCCGCCGACCTGGACGGCTGCTCGGAGACCCGCAAGTTCGTCAGCGTGGCGTGGCCGATGGTGCGCAACGGCGTCGCCGCGGCGGCGGTGTTGAACTTCATCTTCTCCTGGAACGAGTTCGTCTTCGCGTTGACCCTGGCCAGCGGCGAGGCGAAGACCGTCTCGGTGGCGATGCTCGGGTTCATGCAGTTCCAGTCGGTGGCGATCGGCCCGATGATGGCCGCCGGCACGCTGGCTGTGCTGCCCGTCGCCATCGTGCTCTTCCTGTCGCAGAAGCAGCTCGTCACCGGTATGAGCTTCGGGGCGGTCAAGGGATGACCGACGTCGTGTGTGTGGTCGACGCCGGCACGACCGGGATCCGTTGCGCCCTGGTCGACGAGCGGGGCGAGGTGCACGGCCAACACAGCCGGGAGTTGGCCGTCGACCACCCGCAGCCGGGCCGGGCGGAACAGTCCCTGCCGGCGATGTGGGAGGTGACCGTCGGGGAGCTGCGTGCCATGCGGGCCGTGGCCGCACAGGCCGGGCACCGGGTGGTCGCGCTGACCCTGTCCACCCAGCGGGCCTCCGTCGCCGGACTCGACGCCGACCTGCGCCCGGTCACCCCGCTGGTGCTCTGGATGGACCAGCGGGGCGCGAGCGAGCTGGACGCCCTGCGGGCGGCCGTCGACCCGGACACCTACAGCCGGGTGTCGGGGATGCCGCTGAGCACCATGCCGGCCCTGGCCACCCTCGTCTGGCTGCGGACCCACGCCCCCGAGGCGTACGCCGCGTCGTCCTCCTTCGTCGGTGTCCAGGAATGGCTGCTGGCGCGACTGACCGGCGGCCGACCGCAGGTCGACCGCAGTTGCGCCTCCTGGTACGGCCTGCTGGACCTGCACGCCGGGCAGTGGAGCGACGACCTGCTCACGGCGTTCGACCTCGACGGTGCCCGCCTGCCCGAGCTGCGCGCGGCCACCGACGTCGCCGGTGCCCTGCGCGACGAGGTCGCCGACGCCACCGGCCTGCCGCGCGGGCTGCCCGTGTACGTGGGCGGCGGCGACCAGCAGTGCTCGGCGGCCGGTGGCGGCGGGGTCCGTCCCGGCGCCGCCACCGTCAACCTCGGCACCTCGGCGACGATGGTCTTCCCGGCCGCCGTCGGTGACGTCGTCGACCACGCCGGGTTCGTCCGCGCCGCCCACGTCGTCGAGAACTGCGTCTCGGTCGAGGGCACCATCCCGGCCTGCGGGTCGGCACTGCGCTGGCTGCGGACTCTGCTGCGCTACGGCGACGACGACACGGCGTACGAGCGGATGTCGGCCGACGCCCGGCAGGTCGAACCCGGCGCACGCGGTCTGCTCTTCGCGCCCACCATGGCCGGCGTCGGCACCCCGCACTGGACGGCGGCCGGCGGCCGGATCGACGGCCTCGACTTCACCCACGGACCGGGCGCCCTGGTCCGGGCCACCATGGAGGGAATCGCCCTCCAGGTCCGCGACGTGCTGCGACACCTGCCGACGGACCTGGCCGGACCGACGTTGACCGCGATCGGCGGCGGTGCCCGCTCGGAGGTCTTCGGCCAGATCCTGGCCGACGTCACCGGCCGCGCCATCGAGGTCCCGGCCGGCGATCCGCAGGCCGCACCGCTGCGCGGCGCCGCCCTCTCCGCCTGGGTGGGCCTCGGCCGGTACCCGGATCTGGCGCACGCCGCCGGTTCCCCCGCCGCCGCCCGCCGCCACCTGCCCGATCCCACCACCGTCCCTGTCTACGACGCCCTGTACAGCCGGTACCTCGACGTGACGGACCTGGCTGCGGCGTGACACGCACCATTCGAGGAGAACGCGAGATGGAAGCCCACCCCACGGAAGAACCGTCGATGCGGGCGCTGATGCTGACCGGTGACCGCACCTCGGTCGTACGCCGGGTGCCGCGCCCGGTGCCGGCCCCCGACGAGGTACTGGTACGCGTGACGTCGTCGGCGGTCTGCGGCAGCGACCTGCCGCACTACCGCAAGCCTGCGGCCGAACTCGACAACCGCCTGCACACCGTGCCCGGCCACGAGGCGGTGGGCGTGATCGCCGCAGCCGCCGCCTCCGGCACCGGACCGGCCGAGGGCACCCGGGTCATCGTCTACCAGCACTCGGGCTGCGACGAGTGCGTCTTCTGTCGCAGCGGCGAGCCGATGTTCTGCGCCGACCGGCGGACGCTCGGCAACCACCGGGGCGGCGCCGACGCGGAGTACGTCACCGCTCCGACGACCGGCGTCCTGCCGGTACCCGACGACGTCAGCGACGGACTGGCGACGCTGATCGCCTGCAACTTCGGCACCGCGTACTCGGCGGTCCGCAAGTCCGGGGTCGGCGTCGGCGACCGGGTCGCCGTCTTCGGCCTCGGGCCGGTCGGTTGCAGCGTGGTGGCCCTCGCGGTGGCCGCCGGTGCCGAGGTCTACGCGGTCGACCCCATCGAGGGGCGGCGGGACCTGGCCAAGACGCTGGGGGCGGTGGTCGTCGACCCGCTCGGACAGGACCCCGTCGCGACCGTCGCGGCGGTCACCGAGGGCCGTGGACCGGAGATCGTCTTCGAGTGCTCCGCGAACCCGACCGCGCAGGCGCAGGTGATGAAGCTGGCCCGGCCGCACGGCACGGTGGTGCTGCTGGGCGCGAACAACAGCATGGAGATCGACCCCGGCGTGGACGTCATCCGCAAGGAACTGCGGGTGCTCGGTAGCTGGGTCTTCACCCAGCCGGAGTTCCCGGCCGTGCTCCGGGCCGCCCGTGGCCTGCCCGCGCTGGCGCACCTGCTCGCCCCGCCCTTCCCCGCCGACCAGGCGGCCGAGGCGCTGGCCGCGGCCGACGCCGGCCACGTCGGGAAGGTGTTGATCGACTGGTCGTGACCCGACCGAGCGGTGTGCCGCTCCCGTTCACCCGGTCCTTGACCATCCCCAGATCCGCCACTACGGCGGCCGAGGCGCGCGACGCCGGCCGCCGGGTGCCGCACGTCCGCACAAAGGAGATCCCCGCCATGACGTCCGCCACGACGGCCCTGCCGGCCGACCTGACCCCGGCCGCCCTCGCGCCGTACATCCAGCACACCCTGATCGAGGTGGGCACCACCCGGGAACGCATGATCACGCACGCCGAGGAGGCGCTCACCCACGGCTTCAACGCGGCGATGGTGCCGGGTTCCTGGGTGTCGGTCGTCGCCGAGGTGCTGCGCGGCACCGACGTGCAGGTGGCCTCCGCCCTGGACTTCCCGACCGTCGGCGTGACCACCAGCGCCGGCAAGGCGTTCGAGGCGGAGAGCCTGGTGCGCGCCGGTGCCGCACAGATCGACATCGGGGTGCAGATCGGCTGGCTCAAGAGCGGCATGTACGACGAGTTCCGCGAGGACATCGCCGGTGTCGTCCGCGCCTCCGGAGTGCCGGTCAAGGTGATGCTGGAACTGCCGCTGCTGACCGCGGCCGAGCGGGAGACCGCCATCGAACTCTCCATCGAGGCGGGTGCGGCGTACCTGAAGAACGCCAGCAGCGGCGCCGTCGAGGTCGCGAACTCGGAGAGCATCGGCTACCTGGTGTCCCGGGCCGCCGGCCGGAGCCGGGTCAAGGCGTCCGGCAGCATCAAGTCCTACCCGCAGGCCGTCGGGCTGCTGCGGGCCGGGGCCGAACTGCTCGGCACCAGCGCCGGCATCGCGATCGTCACCGACACCGCCACCGCCACGACGGTCAGCTACTGACCCGGTGGTGACGACGTGACCGCCCGGACGCGGGTCGGCGAGAGGCACCCTCGCGCCCGCGTCCGGGCCACGTCGCCCGTCGGCCCGGTCACGCCTCGCCGTCCGGATCCCGGCGCCGCAGCAGGTACGTGTCCATGATCCAGCCCTTGCGGCGGCGGGCCTCCCGGCGGGTCTCCACGATCCGCTCCGCCACCTCCGACAGCCGTCCAGCGACCAGGATCTCGTCGGCGGTGCCCAGGTAGGCGCCCCAGAAGATGTCGAAGTCCTCGTCCAGGTAGTGGGTGAAGGAACAGTTCGCGTCCAGCATCACCACGATGTCGTCGACGTCCGAGGGCAGTTGCTCGGCCAACCGACGGCCGGTGGTCACCAGGAACGCCCGGCCCACCCGGTTGAGCCCGATGCGGTGCCGCGCGGCGAGCGTCGCCACGCTGCTGACGCCCGGGATCACGGTGTGCTCCACCTCGATCCGGCCGCGCGCCCGGATCTCCTCCACCACCGCCAGGGTGCTGTCGTAGAGCGCCGGATCGCCCCAGACCAGGAACGCGCCGCAGCCCCCGTCGGGCAGGTGCGCGGCGATGGCCTCCTCCAGCAGGTCGGCGCGGTCCCGTCGCCACTGGTCCACCGCCGAGACGTACCCGGCGGCGGTCCGGTCCCGGTCCGGGTCGCGTACCTCGACCACCCGATGCTCCGGCCGGGCGAAACGAGCCAGCAGCTCCTGCCGCAACGCGATCAGGTCGTGCTTCTCGGCACCCTTGTCCAGCAGGAAGAACACGTCGGCCCGGCGCATCGCCTCGGCTCCGGCGAGGGTGAGCTGACCCGGGTCGCCGGCCCCGATGCCGATCACCAGGATCGTCCGCGCGGCGCTCATGCCGTCGGCCCGTGCGGACGCTTGGCGCTACGGTCCCGGCCGGGGGAGTAGAGGTAACTGTCCGGAAAGGAGTCGGCGGCCAACGCGGCCCCGACGATGATCACCGCGGTCCGGCGGATGCCGTGCGCCTCCACCTGATCGGCGATGTCGGCCAGGGTGCCGCGCAGCACGATCTCGTCGGGACGGCTGGCGTTGGCGACCACGGCCACCGGACAGTCCGACCCGTAGTGCCCGACCAGCTCTCCGGCGATCTGCCGGGTCCGCGCCACCGCCAGGTGCAGGACCAGCGTGGCGCGGCTGCGGCCCAGCTCGGCCAGGGTCTCCCCGGGCGGCATCGGCGTCGACCGGGCCTGGGTACGGGTGAGGATCACGGTCTGCCCGACGGTCGGCACGGTCAGCTCCCGGCGCAACGTGGCCGCCGCCGCCGCGTACGACGGCACGCCCGGCACGATCTCGTACGGCACCCCGGCCGCGTCCAGCCTCCGGGTCTGCTCGGCGACGGCGCTGAACACGGCCGGGTCGCCGGAGCAGAGGCGGGCGACGTCGTGACCGTCGCGGTGCGCCTCGACCATCGCCGCCACGATCTCGTCCAACGTCAGCTCGGCGGTGTCCACCAGCCGGGCGTCCGGCGGGCAGGTGGCGAGCAGGTCGGCGGGGACCAGGCTGCCCGCGTACAGGCAGACCTGGGCGCGGGCCAGGACGCGTTGCCCGCGTACGGTGATCAGGTCGGCGGCGCCCGGTCCGGCGCCGATGAAGTGCACTGTCATGGCTTGCTCACCGCCCACTGCACCAGCGCGCGGGCCGGTTTCCACCCGGTGAAACCGCCCAGCGGCGTGGCGCGTTCGATCGACAACCGGGTCAGGTCCCCACCGTGCCGGGCCAGTTGGTCGGTGAGTTCGCGCTCGCCTTCGAGGGTGACCGCGTGGGCGACGAGCCGCCCGCCGGGACGCAGCGCGTCCCAGGCCGCGTCGAACACCCCCGGTGCGGTCAGCCCGCCGCCGACGAAGACCGCGTCGGGTGCGGGCAGGTCCGCGAGGGCCTGCGGCGCCCGGCCCCGGACCACCCGCAACCGGGGTACGCCGAGATTCCGGGCGTTGGCGACGATCCGGTCGGCGCGGTCGTCACGGCCCTCCACCGCCACCGCCGACGTGGAGGGATCGCTGCGCAGCCACTCGACCGCCACACTGCCGCTGCCGGCCCCGACGTCCCAGAGCAGCTCGTCGCCGGTGGGTGCGAGCCGGGACAGGGCCAACGTGCGGGCCTCCCGCTTGGTCAGGGCGCCGTCGTGCGCGAAGGCGTCGTCCGGGAGACCGGGCACGGTGGAGAGCACCCGCGTGCCGGCTACGGCGACGACCCGCACCGCGACCACGTTCAGCGGATCGCCGGGTGGGGCGGCCCAACCCTCGGCCCGGCCGTCGACCCGCTGCTCCGTGTCGGCGTCGAGCGCGCCCAGGACCGTCAGTTCGCTGTCGCCGTACCCGGCGTCGGTCAGCAGCCGGGCCAGCGCGGCGGGGGTGGCGGCATCGGTGCTGAGCACCAGCAGCAGTCGGCCCGGGGCGAGGTCGCGGCGGACCTCGTCCAGGTCACGGCCGACCGCGCTGCGGACGGTGACCCGCTCCACCGGCCAGCCCATCCGCGCGCACGCCAGCGTGATCGAGGAGGGATGGCCGACCACGCGCACCCGGTCGGCGCCGAGGAGCCGGACCAGGTGCGTGCCGATGCCGAACCACATCGGGTCGCCGCTGGCCAGTACGCAGATCCGCCGGTCGGCGTGCATCGCGAGCAGGTCGGGCAGGGCCGGCAGCAACGGCGTCGGCCAGGCGACCCGCTGCGCCGGCACGCTCTCCGGCAGCAGGTCCAGGTGCCGCCGGCCGCCCAGCACGACCTCCGCCTGCCGCACCGCGTCGCGTCCGCGCTCGCCGAGCCCCGCCCAGCCGTCCGCGCCGACGCCGACCACGGCGACCGGGGATGTCATGGACCTCACGCGGCGCAACGGTAGTCCAGCAATCCGCGACCCTGCCGCCCCGGGGGGTCGGTGTGACATCATCGGCGACGACGGCGCGGTGGGGAACACCGGTGAGCCGGCCCGAACGGGGTCGGCGAATCCGGGGCGGTCCCGCCACTGTGACCGGTCCGGCCCCGCGCCGGCCACCGGAAGCCAGACACTCGCTGCGTCGTGCCACGTCGGCCGCTGCGTCGGCGTGGTCGGTGACCGGCCGTGGGCGAGGACCCACGCGAGGTGAAAGGTGTGGCCGTGCGGTCGTACCCCTTCTCCGCCGTCGTCGGCATGGACGACATGGCGTTGGCGCTGAACCTGTGCGCGGTCTCCCCGGCGATCGGCGGTGTGCTGGTCCGAGGCGAGAAGGGCACCGCGAAGTCGACCGCCGTGCGGGCCCTGACCGCGTTCCTGCCCCCGGTCGACGTGGTGACCGACTGCCGCTTCTCCTGCGACCCGGCGGCACCCGACCCGGACTGTCCGGACGGGCCGCACCCGGCCGACCCACCGGCCCGTACGCGTCCGGCCCGGTTGGTGGAGCTGCCGGTCGGTGCCGGTGAGGACCGCCTCCTCGGCGCGCTGCACCTGGAACGGGCACTGCGCGAGGGCGTCACCGCGTACGACCCGGGCCTGCTGGCCGCCGCCCACCGTGGCCTGCTCTATGTCGACGAGGTCAACCTGCTGCACGACCACCTGGTGGACGTGCTGCTCGACGCGGCGGCGATGGGGCGCGCCACCGTGGAGCGCGACGGCGTCTCGGTCACCCACGCGGCCCGGTTCGTGCTGGTGGGCACCATGAATCCCGAGGAGGGGGAGCTGCGCCCGCAGCTGCTGGACCGCTTCGGTCTGACCGTCGAGGTCGCCGCCAGCCGGGACCCGCAGGTGCGGGCCGAGGTGATGCGCCGACGGCTGGCGTACGAGGCCGACCCGGACGGTTTCGCCGCCCGCTACGCCGACGCCGACGCGGCGCTGGGCGCACAGGTCGCCCGGGCCCGGACCCTGCTGCCGACGGTCCGTCTCGACGACGCGACGGTGACCCGCATCGCCGCCCTCTGCGCCGCCGCCGAGGTCGACGGGATGCGCGCCGACCTGGTCATCGCGCGGACCGCCATCGCCCACGCGGCGTGGTGCGGGCGCACCGAGGTGAGCGTCGGTGACGTCCGGGTCGCCGCCCGGCTGGCCCTGCCGCACCGCCGCCGCCGCAACCCCTTCGACCCGCCGCAGCAGGACGCCGCCGACCTCGACCGGGCGCTGCACGACGCCGGGCTGGACGAACCCGGGCCGCCCGAGGAGGAGCTGGATCCGCCCACGGACGGCCCACCGGGCCCGGACGACCCGGACGGCCCGCCCGACGGCGGCGGCCCGGGCGACCCCGAGGGCGATTCCGCCGACGACCGCCCGTACCGCTCCCGCCCGGACACCCCGCCCGCCCCGGGCGCCGAGGGGGAGCGGACGGTCCCCGCACCGGTGCCGGCCGGCGCGCCCTACCGGGCCCGGTTGTTACAGGTCCCCGGCAGCGGCCTCGGCGTCGCCGGCCGCCGCTCGCCGGCCCGCACCACCACCGGCCGCACCGTCGGCGCCCGACGTCCCGACGGGGCGACGACCGGACGGCCCCACCTGGTGGCCACCCTGCACGCCGCCGCCCCGCACCAACGGGCCCGGGGCCGACAGGGTCCCGGCATCCTGGTCCGTCCCGGCGACGTGCGGTTGCCGGTGCGGCAGGGCCGCGAGGGCAACCTGATCCTGTTCTGCCTGGACGCCTCCGGCTCGATGGGCGCCCGCCAACGGGTCGGCGCGGTCAAGGCGGCGGTGCTCTCCCTGCTGCTCGACGCCTACCAGCGCCGGGACAAGGTCGGCCTGGTGACGTTCCGCGCCACCGACGCCGAGGTGGCGTTGCCGCCGACCGCCAGCGTGGAGGTGGCCGCCGCCCGGCTGGCCACGCTGCCGACCGGAGGCCGCACCCCGTTGGCCGAGGGGCTGCTGCGCGCCCGCGAGGTGCTACGGGTGGAACGGATCCGCGATCCGCGACGGCGTCCGCTGCTGGTGCTGGTCACCGACGGGCGCGCCACCACCGGCCCGGACGCGGTGGGTCGGGCCCGGCAGGCGGCCCGCCTGCTCGCCGCCGCCGGCACCAGCACCGTGGTCGTCGACTGCGAGCAGGGCCGGGTACGCATGCGACTCGCCGCCGACCTGGCCACCACGCTCGGCGGTCAGTACCTGCCGCTGGAGGGGGTCGCCGCCGACGCGCTCACCGACGCGGTACGCGCCCACACCGCCGTCCGCACCGAGAGGGGTGCCGCCTGATGCCACAGGGCCAACCGGTCACCGTGCCGGACGACGGGCTGACCACCCGGCAACGCCGCAACCGGCCGCTGCTGATGGTCCACACCGGACCGTCGAAGGGCAAGTCCACCGCCGCCTTCGGGCTCGCCCTGCGGGGCTGGAACCAGGGCTGGTCGATCGCGGTGTTCCAGTTCGTCAAGAGCGCCAAGTGGACCGTCGGCGAGGAACACGCACTACGCGCCCTCGGCACGCTGCACGAGCAGACCGGCCAGGGTGGCCCGGTCTCCTGGCACAAGATGGGCGCCGGCTGGAGCTGGAGCCGGACCCAGGGCACCGAGAGCGACCATGCGGCGCAGGCCGCGGAGGGCTGGGCGGAGATCAAGCGCCGGCTCGCCACGTCCGCCCACGACCTGTACGTGCTCGACGAGTTCACCTACCCGATGAAGTGGGGGTGGGTGGACGTCGACGAGGTGGTGGAGACGCTGCGGCAGCGCCCCGGTCACCAGCACGTGGTGGTGACCGGGCGGGACGCCGATCCCCGGCTGGTGGACGCGGCGGACCTGGTCACCGAGATGACCAAGATCAAGCATCCGATGGACTCCGGTCAGAAGGGGCAGCGGGGCATCGAATGGTGACCCTCCCGCCCCGGCTGATCGTCGCCGCTCCGGCCTCCGGGCAGGGCAAGACGACGGTCGCCACCGGCCTGATGGCGGCCCTGCGGCGGCGCGGCCTGACCGTCAGCGGCCACAAGGTCGGCCCGGACTACATCGACCCCGGCTACCACGAGTTGGCCACCGGCCGCCGGGGCCGCAACCTCGACCCGTTCCTCCAGGGCGAGCAGCGGATCCTGCCGCTGCTGCGGCACGGCGCCACCGTCGGGGCCCCCGCCGACATCGCGATCGTCGAGGGCGTGATGGGCCTGCTCGACGGCGCGGTCGGTCGGGCCGGGTACGCCTCCACCGCCCACGTGGCGCGGCTGACCCGTACCCCGGTGCTGCTCGTGGTGGACGTCTCCGGTGCCTCGCGCAGCATCGCCGCGCTGGTGCACGGCTTCGCCACGTTCGACCCGCAGCTCACCGTCGCCGGGGTGGTCCTCAACAAGGTCGGCTCGGTGACCCACGAGGCGGAGATCCGCGACGCGCTGGCCGTCACCGGCGTGCCGGTGCTGGGGGCGCTGGGCCGGGACGCGACCCTGGACACCCCGAGCCGGCACCTCGGCCTGGTGCCGGTCGCCGAGCGGGCCGCCGCCGCCGCGCGTACCGTCGACGCGCTCGCCGCCCACGTCGCCGCCGGTGTCGACCTCGACCAGGTCGTCGCGGTGGCCCGCCGGGCACCCGCGCTGCCCGGCCCGGCCTGGGACCCGGTGGCCGAACTGTCCGGTCTCACCGTGGAGGGGACCGTCGCGGTCGCGTCCGGGCCGGCGTTCACCTTCCGGTACGCCGAGACCGACGAACTGCTCACCGCCGCCGGCCTCCGGCTGGCCCCGGCCGACCCGCTGCACGACCCGACGCTGCCCGAGCGGACCACCGGGTTGTACCTCGGCGGCGGCTTCCCCGAGGTGTACGCCGCCGGACTGACCGAGAACGCACCCCTGCGTCGGGAGGTGGCCGACGCTGCGGCGCGCGGCGTCCCGACGGTCGCCGAGTGCGCCGGCCTGCTCTACCTGGCCCGCGACCTCGACGGCGCGCCGATGACCGGGGTCCTGCCGGTACGCGCCCGGATGACCGACCGGCTGACGCTGGGCTACCGGGACGCGCGGGCCACCACGGAGAGCGTGCTCGCCGACGCCGACCAGGCGGTCACCGGCCACGAGTTCCACCGGACCCGCGTCGACGCCGATCCCGACAGCACGCCCGCCTGGCGGTTCCGGCCCCGCCCGTCCGCCGCGCACGGCACCGCCGCGCCGGTGCCCGACGGTGTCGTGGCCGGCACCGTGCACGCCTCCTACCTGCACGTGCACTGGGCCGGACACCCGAGCCTGGCGGCCCGCTTCGCCACCGCCGTGCACCGGCACACCACCGGAGCGGCACCCCGTACCCCCGCTGCCGTCGCGGATCCGGAACCCGGTGGTTCCGGCGCCGTCCCGGCTGTCGCAAGCCCGGCGGCCGGGGTGATCCCGGCCCCGCGCGTGTCCGGGTCGACCGGTCCCACCCCGGCCGATGCGCCCGCCGTCGGCCGGGTCACGCTGGTCGGAGGCGGCCCCGGCGACCCGGGTCTGCTCACCCGCCGGGCGCTGGACCGTCTCGCCGAGGCCGACGTGGTGGTGGCCGACCGGCTCGTGCCGCACGCGGTGCTGCGCGACCTGCGGCCCGGCGTCCGGGTCGTCGACGTGTCGAAGGTGCCACGCGGCGCGTTCGTTCCCCAGGAGCAGATCAACCAGATCCTGGTCACCGAGGCCCAGGCCGGACACCGGGTGGTGCGGCTCAAGGGCGGCGACCCGTTCGTCTTCGGCCGGGGCATGGAGGAGGTGCTGGCCTGCCGGGCCGCCGGGGTGCCGGTGGAGGTGGTACCCGGGGTGTCCAGCGCGGTGGCCGTGCCCGAGCTGGCCGGTGTGCCGGTGACCCATCGCGGTCTGACACAGGGCTTCACCGTGCTCGCCGCCCACCTGCCGCCCGACGACCCGGGCAGCACCGTCGACTGGGCCGGGGTGGCCCGCTCCGGCACCACGATCGTGCTGCTGATGGCGGTGCAGACGCTGCCCGAGGTGACCGACGCGCTGCTGCGGCACGGCATGGACCCGGCCACGGCGGCGGTCAGCGTGGAGAACGGCGGCACCGACCGGCAACGCGTCCTGCGCGGAAGCCTCGCCGACATCGCCGACGTCGCCGCCGCCGGGCACCTGTGCGCACCCGCCGTCACCGTGATCGGCGCGGTCGCCGCGTTCGCTGACGTCACCCAGCTCGCCGACGTCTGAGCCCCGTCCCGGGCACGTCGCCTGAGCCCGTCCTGGGGAACCGACGGCTCCCCGGGACGGGCACCGCTCAGCCGGACTCCTCCAGGTCGCCCTCCACCTCCAGGTACGCCTGCCGTAGCGCGTCCATCAGGGCGGGATCGGGCTTGGCCCAGAGCCCACGGTCGGCGGCCTCGGTGAGCCGCTCGACGATCCCGCGCAGCGCCCACGGGTTCGACCGGCGCAGGAACTGCTGGTTCTCCGGGTCCAGGACGTAGCTCTCCGCGAGCTGCTCGTACATCCAGTCGGTGACCACGCCGGCCGTCGCGTCGTACCCGAACAGGTAGTCGACCGTGGCGGTCATCTCGAACGCGCCCTTGTAGCCGTGCCGGCGCATCGCGGCGATCCACCGTGGATTGACCACCCGGGCGCGGAACACCCGTGCGGTCTCCTCGGTCAACGACCGGGTCCGGGTGGCGTCCGGGGTGGTGCTGTCCCCGATGTACGCCCGGGGCGCCTGCCCGGTCAACGCCCGCACCGTGGCGATCATCCCGCCGTGGTACTGGAAGTAGTCGTCGGAGTCGGCGATGTCGTGCTCACGCGTGTCGGTGTTCTTCGCCGCCACCGCGATCCGCCGGTACGCCGACTCCATGTCCTCCCGGGCGGGCCGCCCGTCCAGGTCACGGCCGTACGCGAACCCACCCCACACGGTGTAGACCTCGGCCAGGTCGGCGTCGTCGCGCCAGTTCCCGCTCTCGATCAGCGGCAACAGCCCGGCACCGTACGCACCGGGCTTGGAGCCGAAGATGCGGGTGGTGGCACGCCGGTCGTCGCCGTGCCGGGCGCTGTCGGCACGGGCGTGCGCGGCGAGGTAGTTCTCCTCGTCCGGCTCGTCCAGCGCCGCCACCTCCCGGATCGCGTCGTCCAGCAGGAGCACCACGTGCGGGAAGGCGTCCCGGAAGAAGCCGCTGATGCGCAACGTGACGTCGATGCGGGGGCGGCCCAGGTCGGCCAGCGGGACGATCTCGACGCCGGTGACCCGCCGGGACGCCGGATCCCAGACCGGTTGCCCCCCGATCAGCGCCAACACCTCGGCGATGTCGTCGCCGGAGGTCCGCATCGCCGAGGTGCCCCACGCCGACAGACCGACCGAGCGTGGCCACTCGCCGGTGTCCCGGCGGTAACGCTCCAGCAATGAGGTGGCCATCGCCTGCCCGGTCTCCCAGGCCAGTCGGCTGGGGATCGCCTTCGGGTCGACGGTGTAGAAGTTGCGGCCGGTCGGCAGCACGTTGACCAGGCCGCGCAGCGGCGACCCACTCGGTCCGGCCGGCACGTAACCCCCGTCGAGGGCGTGCAGCACGGCGTCGAGTTCCCCGGTGGTGCCGGCCAGCCGTGGCGCGACCTCGGTCGCGGCGAACGTCAACACCCGGCCGACTTCCGCGCCGTGCGGGTGGTCGTCGCCGAGCACCTCGACGCGTACCCGGTCGACCGCCTCGGCGGACCAGTCGTGCCGTTCCATCTCCTCGGCCAGCCGTCGGGCCACTGCCTCGATCCGGTCCACCTCGGCGGTCTGCTCGGCGCCGCCCTCGTCGAGGCCGAGCGCGGCCCGCAGACCGGGCACCGCGTCGGCCTGACCGCCGAAGACCTGGCGGGCGCGCAGGATGGCCAGCATCAGGTTGACCCGCGCCTCGCCGGTCGGGGCGTGCCCGAGGACGTGCAGGCCGTCGCGGATCTGCGCGTCCTTGACCTCGCAGAGCCACCCGTCGACGTGCAGCAGGAAGTCGTCGAACTCGGCGTCGTGCGGACGCTGCTCCATGCCGAGGTCGTGGTCGAGGCGGGCGGCCTGGATCAGCGTCCAGATCTGCGCCCGTACGGCCGGCAGCTTGGCCGGGTCCATGGTGGCGATGTTGGCGTGCTCGTCGAGCAACTGCTCCAGCCGGGCGATGTCGCCGTAGCTCTCCGCGCGGGCCATCGGCGGCACCAGATGGTCCACGATGGTGGCGTGCGCCCGCCGCTTGGCCTGCGCGCCCTCACCCGGGTCGTTGACCAGGAACGGATAGATGAGCGGCAGCTCGCCGAGGACCGCGTCCGGGCCGCAGCTCGCGGAGAGGCCGAGGTTCTTGCCGGGCAGCCACTCCAGCGAGCCGTGCTTGCCCAGGTGCACCACGGCGTGCGCGCCGAACTCCTCGTCCAGCCACCGGTAGGCGGCCAGGTAGTGGTGCGTCGGCGGCAGGTCCGGATCGTGGTAGATGGCCACCGGGTTCTCGCCGAACCCGCGAGGCGGCTGGATCATCAGCAGCACGTTCCCGGCCCGCAACCCGGCCAGGACGATCTCGCCGTCCGGGTCGGCGGACCGGTCGACGAACAGGTCACCCGGGGCGGGACCCCAGTGCTCGGTCATCGCCTCCCGCAGGTCGTCGGGGAGCGCGTCGAACCAGCGGCGGTAGGTGGCGGCCGGGACGCGTACCGGGTTGCCGGCCAGCTTCTCCTCGGTGAGCCACTCCGGGTCCTGGCCGCCGGCCGCGATCAGTGCGTGGATCAGGCGGTCCCCGTCGGCGTCCTGGCCGTCGCCGCTGGGCAGCAGGCCGGGCAGCGCGTCCGGGCCGTCGACCGGACCGACGTCGTAACCCTGCCCGCGCAGCGTCCGCAGCAGGTGTACGGCGCTGGCCGGGGTGTCCAGACCGACCGCGTTGCCGACCCGGGAGTGCTTCGTCGGGTACGCCGACAGCACCACCGCGATCCGTCGTTCGGCCGGCGGCACGTGCCGCAGCCGTGCGTGCCGGACCGCGATGCCGGCGACCCGGCGGGCACGCTCCGGGTCGGCGACGTAGTGCGGCAGCCCGTCGGCGTCGGTCTCCTTGAACGAGAACGGCACGGTGATCAGCCGACCGTCGAACTCCGGCACCGCCACCTGGGTGGCCGCGTCCAGCGGGCTGAGCCCGTCGTCGCTCTCCGCCCAGGACGCCCGGTCCTGGGTCAGCGCCAGCGCCTGGAGGATCGGCACGTCCAACTCGGCGAGCGCACCGACGTCCCACGCCTCGTCGGCGCCCCCGGCGGAGACCTCCGCCGGCCGGGTACCCCCGGCCGCCAGCACCGTGACCAGCAGCGCGTCGGCCCGGCCGAGCGTGGCCAGCAGGTCCGGCTCGGGGGCGCGCAGGCTCGCGCAGAACACCGGCAGTGGCACGCCACCGGCCTGCTCGACGGCCGCGCAGAGCCCCTCCACGAAGGCGGTGTTGCCGCTGAGCTGGTGGGCCCGGTAATAGAGGATGCCCACGGTCGGCCCGGTCCCCGTCGGGGCCGGACGTGACATCACCCCCCAGGTGGGGTGCGCGACCGGCGGCGCGAAGCCGTGGCCGGTCAGCAGCACCGTGTCACTGAGGAACGCGTGCAGCTCGCGGAGATTGTCCGGACCGCCCTGCGCCAGGTAGGCGTGCGCCTGGGCGGCGATGCCCCGGGTCACCGTGGAGCGGGCCATCAGGTCGGCGTCGGGAAGCTGTTCACCGCCGAGGGCGACCACCGGCACGTCGCCGCCGAGCAGCGTGTCCAGGCCACGCTGCCACATCCGGTAACCGCCGAGGATGCGGACCACCACCAGGTCCACGCCGGCCGTCAGGTCGGCCAGTGCCTCCGGTTCCTCGCCGACGCGGGCCGGGTTCGCCAGCCGGTACGTCGCACCGCTGGACCGGGCGCTGAGCAGGTCGGTGTCCGAGGTGGACAGCAGTAGGATCACGCCGTCACCGGGCATGGTTGACTCCTCCCCGGGTCCGCGCCCGTGGCCGTCGGTCGCGGTCGACCGGAGTGTCTGGCTCGCGGCCCGGCACGTGGCCGGACCGGTGACAGTGGCGGGACCGCCCCGGACTCGCACCGGGTTCCTCCGCACCGACCGCGTGATGCTGATCTCGGCGCATTCCGTGCCGAGAGTCTGACTCTACGATGAGCACGTGCCCGCTGTCTCCTCCCCGTCCGGCCGTTCCGGCGCCGACCGGTGTCCCGGGGCGCTTCGGGCCCACCAGGCCGCCGACGGTCTGCTGGTCCGCGTCCGGCTTCCCGGCGGCCGGTTGAGCACGTCACAGCTACGCCGGCTGGCGGCCACCGCCCGACGCGACGCCGACGGCACGCTGGAGCTGACCTCGCGGGCGAACGTGCAGCTCCGCGGCATCCCCGACCAGGTGGCGGTGGACCGCATCGCCGCCGTCCTGGTCGAGTCGGGGCTGCTGCCCAGCGCCACCCACGAGACGGTCCGCAACATCGTCGCCTCACCGCTGAGCGGCCTGGAGCACGACGGGCGGCCCGACGTACGGCCGGTGGTGGCCCGGGTCGACGAGGCGCTCTGCGCCTGTCCCGATCTCGCCGACCTCAGCGGCCGTTTCCTCATCGCCGTCGACGACGGCCGGGGTGACGTCGCCGCCCTCGGCGCGGACCTGTGCTGGCTGGCCGACCCGGGCGCGCTGCTGGTGGCGGGACGCGACGTCGGGCTGCGGGCCGACGCCGACGAGGCGGCTGAGACGATCGTCGCCGCCGCCCGGGCCTTCCTGCGCCACCGGGCCGGCCGGCGGGACGTGTGGCGGGTGGCCGACCTGCCCGAGGCACCCGCCGCCATCGTCGCGGCACTGGGCGGGTCGCACGCCGCGCCGGTCGACGTGCCGCGCTACGGCCCGCCGCCGGTCGGTCCGGACCCGGCCGGGTTCGTGGTCGCCGCCGCACCCCTGGGCCGGCTCACCGCCGCGCAGGCCGAGGCGGTCGCGGCGCTGACCGACGGGCCGGTGGTGGTGACCCCGTGGCGGACCGTCGTCGTGGTCGCCGCACCCGAGTCGGCGGTGCCGGTGCTGACCGGTGCCGGGCTGGTCGTCGATCCCGCCTCGCCCTGGGTCGGGGTGACCGCCTGCGCGGGCCGACCCGGTTGCGGCAGCGCGTTGGCCGACGTCCGCGCCGACGCCACGGCCGCACTGACCGCCGCCACACCGCCCGCCGACGACGCGCTTCCCCTGCACTGGGCGGGCTGTGACCGGTGCTGCGGCCGACCGTCCGGTCCGGCTGCCCTGGCGGTGGCCACCGGCGCCGGTTACCGTGTCGCCGGTCCCCGAGGGGATCACCACGGCCCGCTGTCCGAGCGGGTGGCACAGGCACGGAGACCACGATGAGTTACGACTACGTCCGCGAGGGCGCCGAGATCTACCGCCGCTCGTTCGCCACCATCCGCGCCGAGACCGACCTGTCCCGCTTCCCCGCCGACGTCGCCCGGGTGGTGGTGCGCATGATCCACGCCTGCGGCATGGTCGACCTGGTCGACGACGTGGAGGCGCACCCCGAGGTGGTCGCCGCCGGGTACGCCGCACTGGCCGCCGGTGCGCCGGTGCTCTGCGACGCGGCGATGGTCGCCGCCGGGATCACCCGCACCCGGCTGCCCGCCGACAACGAGGTGGTGTGCACGCTGCGTGATCCGGCGGTGCCCGATTTGGCCCGGCAGTTCGGCACCACCCGCAGCGCCGCCGCCATGGAGTTGTGGCGGGACCGGCTCGACGGCGCCGTGGTCGCCATCGGCAACGCCCCGACCTCCCTGTTCCGGCTGCTGGAACTCGTCGACGAGGGCGCGGGTCGGCCGGCGGCGGTGGTGGGCGTACCGGTCGGGTTCATCGGCGCGGCCGAGTCCAAGCAGGCGCTGGCCACGCATCCGGCCCGGATCCCGTACCTGGTCGTGCAGGGTCGTCGGGGCGGCAGCGCCGTCACCGCGGCGGCCGTGAACGGCATCGCGAGCGAGGTGGAGTGACCATGGTGGAGCCCGGCACGCTCTACGGCGTCGGGGTCGGACCCGGCGACCCGGAACTGTTGACGGTCAAGGCGGCCCGGCTGATCGCCGAGACCGACGTGGTCGCGTACTACTCGGCCCGGCACGGCCGCAGCATCGCCCGCTCCATCGTGGCCGGTCTGCTGCGGGAGGACCACGTACACGAGGCCCTGGTCTACCCGGTCACCACCGAGGGCACCGACGACCCGGCCGGCTACGAGGGCGTGATCCGCCGGTTCTACGACGACAGCGCCGAACGGCTGGCCGTCCACCTGGCCGCCGGACGCGACGTGGTGGTGCTCTGCGCGGGCGACCCGATGTTCTACGGCTCCTACATGTACCTGCACGAGCGGCTCGCGCACCGGTTCCCGGCCGAGGTGGTGCCGGGGGTGACCTCGATCAGCGCCGCCTCCGCCGTGCTGGGTCGGCCGCTCGTCGAACGCGACGAGGTGCTGACCGTCCTGCCCGGCACGCTGCCCGCCGAGGAACTCGCGCGGCGGCTCGCCGACACCGACGCCGCCGCCGTACTCAAGCTGGGCCGGACCTTCGACAACGTCCGCGCCGCCCTGGACGACGCGGGCCGACTGCCCGAGACCTGGTACGTGGAGCGGGCCACCTCACCACGCGGACGACACGCCCCGCTGGCCGACGTGTCCACCGACGAAGTGCCGTACTTCTCGCTGGCGTTGCTGCCCAGCCCGACCAGCGCCGCCAGCCGCGACGACCTGCCGGCACCCGGACCGGCGTCGGCGGGGGAGGTGGTCGTGGTCGGGCTCGGCCCGGCCGGACCCCGCTGGCTCACCCCCGAGGTGGCGCGGGCGCTGCGCGAGGCCGAGCACCTGGTGGGCTACGGCCCGTACGTGGACCGGGTGCCGGTGCGTCCCGGCCAGCAGCGGCACACCTCGGGCAACCAGGTGGAGACCGAACGGGCCGCCCACGCCCTGGAGTTGGCACTCGGCGGGGCCCGGGTGGTGGTGGTGTCCTCCGGCGACCCCGGCGTGTTCGCCATGGCCAGCGCGGTCTACGAGGTGGCGACCGGCCAGGCGAGATTCGCCGGGGTGCCGGTACGGGTGCTGCCGGGCCTGACGGCGGCGCAGGCGGCGGCGAGCCGGGTGGGTGCCCCGCTCGGGCACGACTTCGCGGTGCTGTCCCTGTCGGACCGGCTCAAACCGTGGCCGGTCATCGAGGCCCGCCTGGCCGCCGCCGCCGCGGCCGACCTGGTCCTGGCGCTCTACAACCCGGCCTCGGCCAGCCGTCGCTGGCAGGTGGGCGCGGCCCGGGAGACGCTGCTGCGCCACCGTGACCCCAAGACGCCCGTGGTGCTGGCCCGAGACGTGGGCCGGGCCACCGAGTCCGTCACCGTGATCACGCTCGGTGATCTCGACCCGGACACCGTGGACATGCGGTGCCTGCTCATCATCGGCTCGTCGACCACCCAGGTCAGCACGCGGGGCGACGACTCGGTGGCGGTCTGGACGCCGCGCACCTATCCCGGCTGAACCGGCAGCGCCGACACCCAGTCCACCGCCTCGTCCACCCGGGACACCGTCGTCGGATGGACGGCGGGCACCGGCCGGTCGATCATCAGCACCGGTAGGCCGAGCTGTCGGGCCGCGTCGAGTTTCGCCTCGGTGAGCCGGCCGCCGCTGTCCTTGGTCACCACCACGTCGAGGCGATGGGTACGGATCAGCTCCAGTTCACCGGCGAGCGTGTAGGGACCCCGGCTGCGCAGCAGTCGGATGTGCTGCGGCAGCGGCTCGTCCGGCGCGTCCACGACCCGGGCCAGGATCCACAGCCCGGTCGACGGGCCGAACGCCGCGAGGCTCTGCCGTCCGGTGGTGAGCAGGACCCGCCGCCCGAGCGCCGGAAGTTCCCGGACGGCGGCGGCCACGTCCGGCACACGGTGCCAGCGGTCACCCGGCCGCGCCGTCCAGCCCGGTCGTTCCAGCCGCAGATGAGGTACGCCGACCTGGGCAGCGGCGGTGACGGCGGCGGTCCGGATCCGGGCCGCGTACGGGTGGGTGGCGTCGACCAGTACGTCGACGGGGTGCGTGTCGAGCCACCGGGCCAGGCCGTCGGCACCACCGAACCCCCCGATGCGTACCTCACCGACCGGCAGGCGGGGATCGGCGACCCGCCCGGCCAGCGAGGAGATCACCGACAGCCCCGGCCGGTCGACGAGTCGGGCGGCGAGATCACGTGCCTCGGCGGTGCCCCCGAGGATGAGTACCCGCACCCGCCACCCCCTGCTGCTCGTTCCCCGATCGACCAGTCAACCACGCGCCTTCGTGTAAGGAAGGGCCCCCTGCTAACGCCTACGGTATAGAAGGGGTCCCCTCCTAACATCGGCGCCGGCGCCGGCTCTCCCCGTGCGGGCACCTTGTTGCGGGGCCGGCGCCGGCTCGGCGGTGGGCGCCGGTACGGGCCCTCCGCGTGGGTGCCGGCGCCGGCTTGCGCAGCGGTCAGGCGGCGACGAACCCGTCGATCTGGTTGATCGCTCCGGTGGCGCCCTCCACCATGCCCATGTCCAGCACCTGCTGGAGGGCCTCGGCGGACGGGTAGGTGCTCACGTACGTCACCCGGGTCCCGCCGTCGTGCGCGCTGAAGGTGTAGACGCACTTGGAGACCGGCATCTCCGGGTTGGGGGAGAGGTCGTCGTGGGCGAAGCCGTCGTCGAAGGCGAAGCTGCGAGCCTCGTCCACGGCCGTGACCAGCCAGTACCCGGCGTACCGCTCGCCCTCCGGGCTGGTCATGTAGTAGGTGACCCGGCCCCCGGGCGTGAGATCGTGGTCGACCACGGTGGCCGGATAGGTCGGCGGTCCCCAGACCTTCTCCAGTTGGCGTGGGTCGGCGTACACCTGCCAGATCCGCTCCACCGGTGCGGCGAAGTCGGCGGTGATGGTCAGGCTCAGGTTGTCGAGGTCCTGCTTGACGTCGGTGACGGGCACTGTTCAGTCCTCCTGGTCGGTCTCGGATGCGATGAGCATGTCGATGCGGGCGATGCGGCCGCGCCAGACCTGTTCGAGCTCGGTGAGCATGGACGCCACCGACCGCACCGCCTGCACGTCGCCGCTGGCCAGTTGCTCGCGGCCGCTGCGTCGCTTGGTCAGCAGGCCGGCCCTCTCCAGCACGGCGACGTGTTTCTGCACGGCGGCGAAGCTCATGTCGTAGTTGGCGGCGAGCGCGGAGACGGAGTGCTCCCCGGCGAGCACGCGGCGCAGGATGTCGCGCCGGGTGCGGTCGGCGAGCGCGTGGAACAGGGCGTCAGCCCGGTCGTCACTCGTCTCCGTCACCACCCCAACATACAACCAATCAGTTGTACGTCGCCAGACCTTCGCAGGATTCATCCCCGCGTGTCGCGGCGCGGGGTGTGGCGCCTCGCGGTGCGGACACGAGCGCGGTGCGCGGCTGAGTCGCCGGACGCACGGCCGTCGATACGGATGCAAGGAAGGGTCCCCGGTTAACACCAGGTGTTAACCGGGGACCCTTCCTTGCATGCGGGTGGGGCGGTGCCTGGGGAGGTGGGGAGATTTGTTGTCGCTAGAGCGACAACAAATCTCCCCACCTCCTGGCAAGCTGGCCTGAGTGGGTACGGCTACGGGGCGGTGGGGCTTTCCGCCGGGCCGCTCCGGCGTCGCGCGAACGTCCGCGCCGCCACCACCGGCAGGACGCGCAGGAGTAGCGCCAGAATCACCGCCAACGTGGCAGCCTGCTCCACCGACAGCCCCTGCCACACCAGCACCGCGCCCGCACCCACACCGGTCAGCAGCGCACCACGCACGACGCGCAGCGCGACGACCAGGCCCGAGGGCTCCTCTCCGTCCCGGTCGGGCCTCGACCACAGCGTGCTCACCGCCGCCGTGACCGCGAACAACACGGCGATCAGCAACGCCCAGAGGGCGACTCGTCCGGCACCGGCGTCGTCGGTCAGCGACGGTACGGCGAAGTTGGCCACCAGGAGAATGGCAAGGGTTGGTACCCACGTCAGGAGGAAGGCGGCCAGCCCGGTCTGCAACGCCCTGCGACCTCGGCTGACCTGTGGTTGCACCTGGCTTCCGATGCCGGCGGTCACCTCGTCGGGGGCCCATACCAGCTGGCCGACCCTGCGCGGCTCGGGCGTTGGCTCTGACATGGCGGCAAGCCTAGTGTGGAGGACTTCCGCCGCCATGCTCGGTCTCTCGGTCACCACATGCGGCGCGTCGGCCACCGAGCGGTGTCACCCTTCGCGTAGGACGGCGGTGAGTGCGGCGTCGAGGATGTCCAGGCCGGCGTGCAGGTCTTCGTCGCTGATGGTGAGCGGTGGTGCGATCCGGAAGATCCCGCCCATGCCCGGCAGTTGGACGATGTTCATGTGCAGTCCCCGGTCGAGGCAGGCCGAGGTGACCCGGGCACCCAACGCGTCGGCCGGTGTGCGGCTCACCTTGTCGGTCACCAGCTCGATGCCCTGGAGCAGGCCCCGGCCCCGGACGTCGCCCACCACCTCGTGTTCGTCCCGCAGCGCCTGGAGCCGATCGGTGAGCTGCTCGCCGAGTCGCGCGGCACGCCGCACCAGGTCCTCTCGGGCGATGACGTCGAGCACGGTCAGCGCGACCGCCGCCGCCAGCGGGTCGGAGACGTGGGTGGTGTAGAAGAGGAACCCCCGGTCGTGGCAGACCTGCTCGATCTCGGCGCTGGTCACCACGGCGGCCACCGGCAGTCCCGCCCCGAGGGTCTTCGACAGGGTCAGGATGTCGGGGGCGACCCCGTCGCGCTCGAAGGCGTACATCGTGCCGGTGCGGCCGAGGCCGGTCTGCGCCTCGTCGAGGATGAGGAGCATCCCGCGCTCGTCGCACATCTGCCGGAGGCGGGCCAGGTATCCGGGCGGCAGGTCGATGATGCCGCCCGAGGAGAGGATCGGTTCGACCAGGCAGGCGGCGAGGCTTCCGGCGGACTGCTGGTCGACCAGGGCGAAGCCGTACGCGAGTTCGGCCTCCCAGTCGTGTGCGCCGTCTGCGCTACGGAACGGCGACCGGTAGGCGTTCGGTGTGGGCAGGGCGAGGTTACCCGGGATCGGCGGACCGTAGCCGCGCCGCCCGGCGGAGAACGTCGCCGAGGCCGCCCCCTGCGTCATGCCGTGCCAGGACCGGTCGAAGGAGACGATCTCGTACCGGCCGGTGTAGAGCTTGGCCATCTTGATCGCCGCCTCGTTCGCTTCGGCGCCGGTGGTGAGCAGCAGCGTTTTGCCGAGCGGGTCGGGCAGTGTGGCGGCGAGCCGTTCGGCCAGCGCGAGCAGCGGCGGGCTGAGCATGCCGCTGTAGAGGTGGTCCAGTGAGGCGACCGCGGACGAGACGGTGGAGACGATGTCCGGGTGCCCGTGGCCGAGGATGGCGCTCATCTGCCCCGAGGTGAAGTCGAGGATCGACCTGCCCTCGCGGTCGAAGACGTACGCCCCCCGGGCGCGTTCGATGATCCGGGGAGTGAAGCTGGCCCCGTACCGGATCAGCAGGCGGTCCGCCTGGTCCCAGAAGGTCGTGTCCATCAGCGGTCCTCTCGTCCGTCGGGCGGCGGAGCCGGTCCCTGCCGGTCATCCTGCGACGGCCCCGGCGGGGCGACAAGCAGACAAAGATCGCTGATCGTTCGTCGTCGCCGTACGGTCGACGCATGCTGAACCCTCGACGCCTGGTGGTGCTGCGGGCGGTCCTGGCGGCCGGATCGATCAACCGGGCCGCCCGGAACCTGAACTACGCCCCGGCCACGATCAGTCAGCACATGACCGAGCTGGCCAGGGAGACCGGCCTGGTCCTCTTCGTGAGGCAGGGACGGGGCATCGTCGCCACCGACGCCGCCCGACATCTCGCCGACCAGGCGCAGACACTGGTCGCCGACTTCGAGCGGCTGGAACGGGTCGTCGCGGACCTTCGTGGCGGCCAGGGCGAGCACCTGGCGATCGCCTGTTTCGCCTCGGCGGCCGAACGGTGGATCCCGGAGCTGGTGCGGACCGTTCGGCAGCACCGACCGAACCTCACCGTCGAGATCAGCCTCAACGAGCCGGTCGACGGGCGGGGGCGCCGTCAGCCGGACCTGGACATCCGCACCGAGCCGGCCGGCGGCGTCGAGGTACGGGTCGACGGCTACCAGCGGCACGACCTCGCCGTCGAGGAACTCGTCGCCGTCCTGCCCGCCGGGCACCCGCTCGTGGACGCCCCCGAGATCGCGTTGCGGGACCTCGGTGCCGAGCCGTGGGTGGACCACGACATCTACGACAGCCCGATCGGGCAGATCATCTCCAGCGCCTGCCGGACCGCCGGGTTCACCCCCCGATTCGCCGCCCGTCTGGACGACCACCGGACAGCATTGCGCCTGGTGGCGGCCGGTGTCGGCGTCACACTGCTGCCGCGTCTGGCCGTCGTGGAGCTGCCCGGGGGCGCGGTGGCGAGGCCGGTGGTCCGTCCCGTCGTCCGGCGTCGCATCGTCGTGCACGTCCGCCGGGACCACCGTCGGCAGGAACTCCTCGCCCGCGCGGTGGCGCGGCTGCGCGCGGACGCCGAGGCCGATCCCTGCACCGCCATGCCTGACCGCTGACGCGACGACCGACGATCCGAGGCGGGGTCTGCGCATGACCGGTGATCCGGCGAACGGGAGTACGCGCGTGCCCGGTGTCCGAGGACACCGGGCACGACGGTGGTGCGACTGCCGTCTAGCGCAGCGGCCGGAAGCCGGCGCGCAGTTCCTCGGCGAAGGCCATCGGCCGTTCCCAGGCGGCGAAGTGCCCGCCCCGGTCGAGCCGGTGGTAGTAGACGAGGTTCGGGTACGCCTGCTCCACCCAGCTACGCGGTGCCTCGTACAGCTCGTCCGGGAAGACGCTCACCGCCACCGGCACGCGTACGCCCTTGGTGGCGAAGAACGAGAGTGCGTTCTCCGCGTAGAGCCGGGACGACGAGACGCCGGTGTTCGTCAACCAGTACAACGTGATGTTGTCCAGCACGTCGTCCCGGCTGAGGCCGCCGGGCCCGCCCGCGAAGACCCGCGAGATGAGGTCCAGACTGCGCGCGTCGTGGTCGAGCAGGAACGCGGCCAGGCCGACCGGCGAGTCCGCCAGCGCGGTCAGGGTCTGCGGCCGGGTGCCCATCATGAGGGCGTACGCGACGTGCTTCCACACGAAGTTCAGTTGCTCGCAGGCGCGCCGTTCCTCGTCGGAGAGGTTCGACGGCAGCGAGCCGAGGGCATCGTTCGCCCCGCTCATGTCGGACTGGAACAGCTTGTCGAGATCCGCTGGTACGGCTCCCGGCATGTTGGTGTGGATCCCGGCCAGCTCCGGCGGTGCCTGGACCCCCATCAGGTCCGAGATGATCGCGCCCCAGTCGCCGCCCTGGGCGACGAAGCGGTCGTACCCGAGGCGCCGCATCAGCTCGGTCCACGCGCTCGCGATGTGCTCCGGACCCCAGCCCGGCATGGTCGGCTTACCGGAGAAGCCGTGCCCGGGCATGGACGGGATCACCACGTGGAAGGCGTCCGAGGCGCTGCCGCCGTGGGCGGTGGGATCGGTCAGCGGGCCGATGACCTTGAGCTGTTCGATCACCGAGCCGGGCCAGCCGTGCGTGATGATCAGCGGCAGCGCGTCCTCGTGCTTCGAGCGGACGTGGATGAAGTGGATGTCCAGTCCGTCGATCTCGGTCATGAACTGCGGAACGCTGTTCAGCCGCGCCTCGACGCCACGCCAGTCGTACTCCTGCTCCCAGTAGCGCGCGACCGCCTGGATCGTGGCGAGCGGCACGCCCTGCGACTGGTCGGCGACGGTCTCCTGCTCCGGCCACCGGGTGGCGGCGATCCGGCGGCGCAGGTCGTCCAGCTCCGCCTGCGGGATCTCGACCGTGAACGGCCGGATCTGCGTGGTACGCGGTCGGGCTTCGGTCTTGACGGCCATCTCTGCCTCCTTCTCCCTCTCTCGCGGGTGTACGGGAGTCGTCGGACGGGGTCAGCGCCGTGCGGCGAATCGGTCGAGGTACGCCCCGTAGCCCTCGCGCTCCAGGTCGTCGCGGGGCACGAAGCGCATCGCGGCGGAGTTCATGCAGTAGCGCAGCCCGCCGGTCTCGATCGGACCGTCGTCGAAGACGTGGCCGAGGTGGCTGTCGCCGTGCGCGGACCGGACCTCGGTGCGGGTGACGCCGAGGCTGCTGTCCGGGATCTCGACGAGGTTCGTGGACTCGACCGGCCTGCTGAACGTCGGCCAGCCGGTGCCGCTGTCGTACTTGTCGACGGAGGCGAACAGGGGTTCACCGGACACCACGTCGACATAGAGACCGGGATCCTTCTTGTCCCAGTACTCGTTGGCGAAGGGCGTCTCGGTCGCGGCCTCCTGTGTGACCCGGTACTGCTCGGGCGTCAGGTTCGAGACCTTTTCGGGGTTCTTGCGGTAGTCCTGAGACACGACTTCTCCTCCCGGCGGGCAGTGCCCGGTGGTCGGGGAATCTCCGAACCCGCTGCCTACCCGGCCTGCCTCCGCCTACGCCACACAGTCACCGGGAGGCGTACGCGGCCCGGGCGGGGGCACCCACCTCGTGCAGGTGTCGCAGCGCCTGCCGGTACGAGTCGACCAGGCCGGTCTGCTCGTAGTGAACCCCGATCTCGGCGCAGTACGCCTGCACGATCGGCTGGGCCCGGCGCAGGTTGGGCGTCGGCATGGCGGGGAAGAGGTGGTGTTCGATCTGGTAGTTCAGGCCGCCGAGTGCCGCGTCCACCAACCGGCTGCCGTAAACGTTGCGCGAGGTCAGCACCTGCTTGCGCAGATAGTCCTCGGTGCCGGTCGGATGCGGCATCCCCTTGTGGTTGGGCGCGAAGGTCATCCCGAGATAGACGCCGAAGAGCGCCTGGTGCAGCAGCAGGAAGGCGACGGCCTGCGGCGGGGTCAGCACGAGCAGCAGGGCCGTGAGGTAGCCACCGGCGTGCAGGAGAAGCAGGGCGGTCTCCACACCGGGTCGCTTCACCGTGCCGTCCCGCAACGCCTTGACGCTGGACACCTTCAGGCTGACGGCGAGCAGGGTGAGCAGCGGGAAGAACAGGACGCCCTGGTGCCGGACGACGAATCCGCGCAGCCCGCGACGGCCGACGGCCGACTCCGCGGTCCAGACGAGCACCTCCGGGGCCACGTCCGGGTCGAGATCGTCGTGATTGGGGTTGTTGTGGTGGCGGGTGTGCTTCTCCATCCACCAGCCGTAGCTCATCCCGACGCCGAGGTTGCCGGCGACCAGCCCGGCGACCGCACTCGGACGCCTGGTCCGGAACACCTGGCGGTGTGCCAAATCGTGTGCCACGAGCGCGACCTGGGCGAACGTGACGGCGAGGAAGACCGCGGTGATCATCTGCCACCACGACGAACCGAGGGCGACGAAGGCCGTCCAGCCACCGACGAACATGAGCCCGACGACACCCAACCTCAGGGCGTAGTAGAGGGGCCGGCGTCGCATCAACCCGGCATCGGTGATCCGGCGGGACAGGACGGCGAAATCGCTGCCGCTCGTCGGGCGCGGCGGCGTCGTGGCGGTCGTCATGGTCCCAGCAGACCGCACAGGGGACGCCCCCGTCAGGAGTTCTGCCCCCACCCTACGACGGGGTGCTAGCACCACCGAGAAGCGGCTGACACGCAGGCACAATGTGACGATGGACCGGGTCGACGGCGACGAGCGGGCGTACGCGTGGGCGTGGCGGGGCCTGCGCGCCGTACTCGCCGGTCTGGCCGCCGTCGGTCTGGCCGTGACCAACCTCGTGCTGCTCGGCGTCTCGCTGGTGGCACTGGCCCTGGTCCCGGTGCCGTTCCTCGGCATGGCGTTGCTGCCGTGGACGATGACGCTGGTCCGCCACCGCGCGGATCTCGAACGCCGGCGGGCCACCCGCGCCGGTGTCCCGGTGTCCCGGCCCTACCGTCCGCCCCCGGCACGCGGCGTCCCCGGCGGGTGGCGGCGGTTCCGCTGGATCGTCACCGACCCGGCCACCTGGCGCGATCTCGCCTGGCTCCTGCCCGGCGCGGTGGTGTCCACCGCCCTCGGTCTGATCTCGCTGGCCGTGCCGCTCTACGGCGTCATGGGCCTGACGTTGGTGCCGGTCTGGATCTGGCTCGGCACCGACTGGTACGGCTACGGCCTCGTCTGGTCGGTCGACAATGTCGTGGAAGGGCTGGTCTGTGTGCCGCAGGGCGTCGCCATCCTCGCCGGTGGGCTCTGGTCGGCCCCGTGGCTGCGCCGCGTCGACGGGTACTTCGCCCGGTTGCTGCTCGCCCCGACCAAGGCCGCGGAGCTGCGACTGCGCGTCACCGAACTGACCGTCACCCGGGCCGACACCGTCGACGCCCAGGCCGCCGAGCTGCGTCGCATCGAGCGTGACCTGCACGACGGCATCCAGGCTCGCCTCGTCTCCCTGGGCATGATGATCGGCCTGGCCGACGAGCTGATCGACCGTGACCCGAACGCGGCTCGTGAGATGCTCGCGGAAGCGCGGGAGTCCAGCGGCACCGCCCTGGTCGAGTTGCGCCATCTCGTCCGGGGCATCCATCCGCCGGTGCTGGCCGAGCGCGGGCTCGACGGCGCGGTGCGGGCGTTGGCGCTGGGCCTGCCCGTGCCGATCACGGTCGATGTCGACCTGCCCGGCCGACTCGACACCCCGGTCGAGTCGGCCGCCTACTTCGCCGTGGCCGAGACGTTGACCAACCTGGTCCGGCACAGTCGGGCGCGGACCGGGGCGGTGTCCCTGCGGCACTCCGACGGCACGCTGACCATGGTGGTCGCCGACGACGGGACCGGTGGTGCCGACCCGGGCGCCGGTTCCGGCCTCCGGGGTATCGAACGCCGTCTGGCCGCCTTCGATGGCACGATCACCGTGTCAAGCCCGGCCGGAGGGCCCACCGTCGTCACCATGGAGCTGCCGTGCGCGTTGTCATCGCCGAGGACCACGCACTCCTCCGGGACGGGTTGACCCGGATCCTGCGGGCCTTCGACTTCGACGTCGTCGCGGCCGTCGACAACGGCCCCGCCCTGCTGCCGGCGCTGGTCAGCCTCCGGCCCCAGGTGGCGGTCGTGGACGTGCGGCTACCGCCGACGTTCACCGACGAGGGCCTGCACGCCGCGATCGCCGCCCGTACCCGGATCCCCGGTCTGCCGATCCTCGTGCTGTCCCAACATGTCGAGCCGTTGTACGCCCGGGAGTTGCTCAGCACACCGCACGGCGGCGTGGGCTACCTGCTCAAGGATCGGGTGTCCCACGTCGGCGAGTTCGTCGACGCGGTCCGCCGGGTCGCCCAGGGCGGGACCGCGATGGACCCTGAGGTGATCTCTCGACTGCTGGCCCGCCGGGAGCCTCTCGCGGTCCTCACCGTCCGGGAGCGGGAGGTGCTCGGCGAGATGGCCGAGGGCCGCTCCAACGCCGCGATCGCCGGCAAGCTGCACATCACCGAGAAGGCCGTCAGCAAGCACATCAACAACATCTTCACCAAGCTCGACATGCCGCCCTCGGACGACCACAACCGGCGGGTCCTCGCCGTACTGGCGTACCTCAACCCCTGACGGGGGTCGACGTTCCGTCTCAGGCGTCCGCTCTCCACCGACGGTCACCGTCCGCGAGGGCGGGGCGGACCTCCGGGCCGCCCCGCCGCACGTCGGTGGTCAGCTGGTCGGGAAGGTGTCCGGGGTACGGATCCGGTCGCGTACCCAGACCCCGGCGGGCTTGAGGACGCCGGTCCCGGTGTACGAGCTGCCGCCGCAGGTGCCGGTGAGGAAGACGGCACCGCTGCGGAAGTCGTCGGAGAAGTTCCAGTTCACCCAACTGATCTTCTTGGTGGCCATCAGGTCCAGGTACTGCTGGGCACGGGTGAAGTCGTTCGCCCCGTCGCCGGAGGCGGTCTGGGTGCCGAACTCGGTGACGAAGACCGGCAGCCGGTCGGCGGTCCGGGACAGCGCGTTCAGGTACGTCGTGCCGTGCGAGGCGGCGTAGAAGTGGAAGGTGTACATGATGTTCGAGGCGTTGACCGGGCTGTTGACGATCTCGGTCTCCGAGGAGCCCTCGGAGAGGCCCAGCGACGACCAGGCGCGGGTGCCGACCAGCACCACGCCGTCGGGGTCCTGCGCCCGGATGACCGGGATGATCTGCTCGGCGTAGCTCTTGATCGACGCCCAGCTCACCCCGTTGGGCTCGTTGGCCACCTCGTACAGGATGTTGGTCTTGTCCTTGTGGCGCTGGGCGATCTCGGTGAAGAAGGTGCGCGCCCGGGCCAGGTTGTGGTTCGGGTCGCCCGGGGTGAGCATGTGCCAGTCGACGATGGCGTACATGCCGCGTGCGGTGGCCCGTTCGATGTAGTCGTGCACCCGGTCGGTGAAGCCGCGCGGGTCGGTCTCGTAGCCGCCCTCCTGGATGTACATGGAGATGCGCAGCACGTCGGCGTTCCAGTCGTAGGCGAGCGCGTCCAGCGAGGCGTTGTTGACGCACTGCGAGTACCACTGGATGCCGTGGGTGCTCATGCCGCGCAACTGGATCGGTCGGCCGTACTTGTTGCAGAGCTGCACGCCGCAGACCCGCAGCTGACCGTTGATCGAGGCGGGGGTGCCGGTCACCGTGCCGGGTGCCGTGGTCGCGGTGACCGTCGTGCTCGCCGCCGAGACGTTGCCGGCGGCGTCGCGGGCCCGGACCGAGAAGGTGTACGCGGTGGCGGGGCTCAGGCCGCCGACGGTGGCGGTGGTGGTGCCGACGACGCTGGTGGCGAGCATGCTGCCACGGTAGACGTCGTAGCCGGCGACCCCGACGTTGTCGGTCGCGGCGTTCCAGGCCAGCGCCACGCTCGACGTGCTGGTGCCGGTGACCCGGAGGTTGCCGGGCACGCTGGGCGCCTGGGTGTCGGCGTTGCCGCCGCGGCACGAGCCGCCGTTGACGGTGCAGTTGGTCGGCGTGCCGCTGCCGGAGACGATGAAGCCGAAGGTGGTCGACGCCCCGGCGGCCAGGGTGCCGTTCCAGGTGCGGTTGGTGAAGCTGTGCCGGTTGCCGCTGCTGGTCAGCAGGGCGTCCCAGTAGCTGCCGAGCGTGGATCCGGCCGGCAGGTCGAAGTCGACCCGCCAACTGGCGATGGTGGTGGCGGTGTCGTTGCGGACGGTGAAGCGGGCCTCGTAGCCGCCACCCCACTCCTGGACCTTGGCGAAGTCGGCGGTCGCGGCCTGTGCGCCGGGGGCGGCGACCAGGACGCCGGCCATGGCGAGTGTGGCGGCGAGGACTCCGGACACCGCAGTACGCAGTCTGGACATTCCACTCCCTCTGTCGTCGTGGGGTAGCTGCCGACACGCGTCGAAACAGGACTGTAAAGATGTCTTACAGTCGGGTCAACCCGTCGACGACGATCCATGTAGACCGTGGCGCCCGTTCGCACCTGCACGTGTGGCCGCCGGACGCGTCCGAACCCGTTCGACACCGCGTCTTCCGTGACGGGCGGCGCGTACACCCGGAGAACCGTACGCATCTTCGCCCCCGAGGCCGGGCCGGACGCTACCGGCCCTCCTGCCCAGCGTCGGACCAGGTGCTGATCCGGACGACCAGGTCGTGTCCACCCGTGACGAGGGTGCGCGGGCCGGCGAAGGCCACACCGTGCACCACTCCGGCGTGGTGGATCCGGCTCACCTCCCGGCCCTCCGGCACCGTCCACACCCGTCCGGTGCGGTCGTCCCCGGCGGTGCCAAGCAGGCGACCCCGCGATCCGAACGCCACCGCCAGGACCCCGCCGTCGTGACGGACGGAGACGACGCGGTCACCGGATGCGGTGTCCCAGACCACGGCGGTGCCGTCGTAACCGGCGGTGGCGAGCAGTGTGCCGTCGGGGCTGAAGGTCACCGCGTTGACCCAGTCGTCGTGTGGCAGCAGCCGCAGCGGTCTGCGTTCTGCGACGCTCCACACCTCGGCGCCCCGGCGTCCGGCAGCCGTGGCCAGCAGCGAGCCGTCGGGATGGAAGGCGACTCCGTGCAGGCGGTGCGAGCCGGCGAACGTGGCCAACCGGCGTCCCGACCGGCTGTCCCAGAGCACGGCGGTCTGGTCGTGGCTGGCGGTGGCGAGCAGTGTGCCGTCGGGGCTGAAGGTCACCGCGTCGACCCAGTCGTCGTGGCGTACCCGCAGCAGTTGGTCACCGGTGACGGCGTCCCAGACGCGGGCGGTGCCGTCCCGCCCCGCCGCCGCGATCCGGGCACCGTCGGGGGTGCAGCAGACGCCGCTGGCCGCATCGTCACCGGGGCCGAGGCGACGACGCCAGCGCAGCCGGTCGTGGCGCAGATCCCAGAGCTGCACCTCGCCGGGCGAGCCGGTCGCCAGGGTGGCCCCCGCGCCGTCGACCGCCACCGCATAGACCCGGCGTCCCACCGCGATCGTCCGTGGGTCGGTCCGGCCGTGCTGGTCGACGCCGGACGGCGTCCCACCGCCGTCGGGCCTGCGTCCACCGTCGGGTGTGGCGGTCGTCGGCGCGGCGGCGGGCGTCGTGGCCTGGCCGGGGCCGGGCCTGGCGGAGAAGGCGCGGCGCGCCGACCGTCGGGTGTCGGGCGTGGGTCGGGCGGCCAGCAGCGCCGCACCGTACGCGACGGCCAGTTCCGGTTCGGCGGTACGCAGGACCGGCCGTCCGGTGTGCCCGGACAGGGTCCGCCCGACCGAGGGCATCCGGGTCGGTCCGCCCACCGGGACGATCCGGTCGATGTCGGACCATCGCAGGCCCAGGTCGTCGAGAAGCCGTTCGCACTCGGTGATGGTCTCCCGCAACGCCGGCCGGACCAGCTCGTCCAGCTCGTCGCGGGTGAACGTGAACGTCGTCGGCGGGTCCAGGTCGGTGAGATCCGCCGAGTGGGTGGTGACCGTGGAGAGCCGGATCTTGATCTGCTCGCAGGTGTCGCGCAACTGAAGCCGGCGGGGCAGCAGGTCGAGGTCGGTGGTGTCGGCGAACAGGTGGGCGCACCGGTCCGGGAACCGCTGGCGGATGTGGGCCAGCAGCATCCGGTCGATATCGGTGCCGCCGAGGTCGGGGATGGCACCCGGTCGGCCCAGCACCTCGAATGCGCCGTCCGGGCCGGTCTGCGCCACCGCGCAGTCGAACGTGCCGCCGCCCAGGTCGTAGACGAGCGCGGTGACCTGCGCCGGCAACGTGGTGTCGGCGAAGGCGTACGCGGCGGCGGCCACCGGGTCCGGCTCCAGCCGTACCGTGGCCGGGTCGAAGCCGGCGAGGCCGGCAGCGGTGCGCATCAGGTGGCGGTTGTGGTCCTCCCAGCTTGCCGGCACCGTCACGACGACCCGCTCCGGTGTGCCCGCGACCGTCTCGGTGGCCTGCTCGCGCAGGAAGCGCAACACCTCGGCGGTCAGTTCGTGCGTGGTGAGCTCGCAGTCCTCACCGAGTGCCCACGGGATCGGATCGGCGAAGTCCCGTTTGAAGCGGCATCGGTAGTGCTGCGGGCGGAGCCGCCCGGCGTTCTCGGCCACGGCGCCGACCGCGAGCGTGCCGTCGGGCAACAGGCACACCGCCGACGGCACGGTGGGTACGTCGGGCCGCCCGGCCGGGTCGCGGGCCAGGACCGGCTCCCGACCGGGGCGGCCGATCACCAGCGCCGAGGTGGACATGCCGAAGTCGACGCCGTAGACGAGGCCGCTCGGCATCACGGTCGCCGTTCGGGCTCGTCCGTCGGGCGGGTCAGGTCGTCGGCCCGGTCCCGGAGCCGGTCGAACTGCTCCTGCAGGCCGGCGAAGACGGCCACCCGCGCGTTGAGTTCCGCGATCCGTTCCGCCCGCTGGAGCTCGTCACGGGCCCGGGCGGCAGCCAACCGCCGTTCGGTGGCGGCGTACGACTCGCTCTGCGCCGCCACGTGGTCCTCCAACGCCTGGGCCAACGCGTCGACGTAGTCGTTGACCTGGTACGTGAACTGCCGTTCGGCCCGTCGACGAGAGGATTCGATCATCGGGATGACGCGGTCGCGTAGCGCCGCCACCTGCTCGTGCCGGCGGCGGTGCTCGGCCTGGAGCTGGGCCTCCTGCCGCCCGGCGAACCAGCCGGTGATCTGGCCGACCATGCCACCGACGATGCCGCCGAGCAGGGTGCCCACGATCGGGATGACGCTGCCCGCCACCGCGCCGATGGCGGCGCCCGCCCCGCCGTACGCCATGCTGCCGCTCCACCCCGTGCGGAACGTGGCGAAGCGGGTGGGCTGGCTGCTGCGCGTCGGATGCACGTCGCCCACTCTGGGGGCGGTGACGAGGTCGGCGCCCTGCGGGAGGTCGACGACGACGGACAGGCGTTGCGCGTACCGGCTCGCCAGGTGTTCGGCGGCCATCCGGAGTTCCCGTTGGGCGCGTTGGCCCGCGTCGACGATCTGGTGCGAGATCCGGCGGGCCAGGGCGTTCGGGTCGGAGACGGCCTCGTCGGTGCCGAGGCTGCGGCGGAACTGTTCGGCGATCTGGTCGAAGTCCACGCCGAGCTGGTCGCGTACGTCGCGGGCGGCCATCTCCATGTCACCACGCAGGCCCCGTCGCCACCCCTGGGTCTCGGCGCGGAGTCTGTCGGCTTCGGCCCGGGCCTTCTCGATCTGCGTGCCCAACTCGTCGAGGGTGTCGTCGACCAGCGCGGTCAACTCGGTCGCGAGTGGAGCGATGGCGTCGTCGAGCAGGGTGGTCACGGCGTCCGCGGCCCGGACGACCTGCCGGGCACCGCAGGTGGCCGCGAGGGCGCCCCACAGCTCGCGTTCGAGGGCGGGGAACCCGGATTCGGCGAGCAAGTCGGGGTCGTCGTCGGCCAGCGCGGCGTTCTTGCGGTAGGCGGAGACGGCGGCCACCCGCAGCTCCTCCTCGGGTACGCCGGCCACCGCGGCGATGCGGGCGCGGGCCGCCGCCACCACGGGCTGGGGTTCGACGACCTTGTCGGTGCAGGTGATCGCGACCAGGACGGTCGGACACTGGGTCAGGGCATGGGTGAGGAACTCCAACTCGGGTGTGCCCAGTGGCTCGACCGCCGACGAGACGAAGACCAACGCGTCGGCCTGGGGGAGGAACGCCCGCGTCGCGGCCGTGTGCGCCGGGTTGAGGCTGCCGATCCCGGGGGTGTCGACGAGCACCAGGCCGGAGCGCAGCGGCTCCAGCGGCAGCCCGATCTCCACCAGGCTCACCCGGCGGGTGTTGTCCGGGTTCGCCTGCTCGGTCACGAACTCCGTGATCTCCTCTAGCCGGACCGGTCGCGACGTGGGGGCGGCCGACGGGTCGTCCGGGTCCTCGGCGAAGTAGACCACCGCCTGTTCCGCCTCGGCCCAGTGCAGGGCGGTGACGGTCGCCGTGGTGACGTCCAGGTCGACGGGGAAGAGTCCGACCCGTTCCACAAGTGCGTTGAGCAGGCTGGACTTGCCCTGCCGGAACTCGCCGCACACGACCACGTGGTAGCGGCCGGCCGCCACCCGCTCGCGTTCGGCCGTGAGCATCCGCGCGGCGGACTGTGACAGGTCGTCGGCGAGGACGACCTGGACGTGGTCGAGGAGGGAGAGGGTGTCCTGCCGGAGTCGGTCGAGTGTGTGCACTGCGATCACCTCTCAGAGGGCCGGGTGGTGGACGATCATGTGCTGGCCGCGGTGGACCACGCCGGGTTCAGCCGAGGCGGCTGGTCCAGGTCGTCCACGTCGGAGAGCAGGCGCAGCGCCTGGCGGGCCCGGTGGGCGATGTGTTCGTGGCACCGTCGCATGGTGCGGACGGCTCGCGCGGTGGGCCGGTCGAGCGTCGGATCCTGCTCCCGGGCCGCCCAGGCACGAGCCCGCTCCCGGGCGCGGTCGAGGACGAGCCGAGGCGCGCTCTCCTCGGGCAGGCCCAACCGGGCAGCGCAGCTGGTGCCGTGCTCCCCGGTGACGCGCAGCAGTTCGGCCGACTCCGGCGCGGTGAGCGTCACCTCGCCGTTGTAGAAGGCCGACAGGGTCCGCAGCTCGGCGAAGGCCGGCATCCAGGCGCGGAGCCGCTCGACCGCGGCGGCGACCTCGCCCACCGGGGTGGGCACCGGCGGGCCGCCCCGCTGAGCGGTCAACCGGATGCGCGCCACCTCCCGGTCGGTGTCGCGTAACCCGTGGTCGAGCTTGAGCAGCGTGGACCGGTTGCCGAAATGACTGACGATCAGGTCCTCCAGGGCGCTGACCCCACTGTCGGCACGCAGCCGGTCCCGGATCTCGGCAGGGGTGAGACCGTCCCGGACGTACCCGCAGGCACGGGTGACGCCCCAGACGCCGAGGTGTTCGGCGAGCACCCGACGTTCGGCGACCGGCAGGGTGATGCCGTTGAGGTGCGGCGCGTGGGCGAAGCGTCCGGCGTCGGAGGCGTGGCGGGCGACCCGTCGCGGGTCGCCGGTCGCGAGTTCGGCCAACCAGTTCAGGTGCGCGTCGGTCAGGGTCTGCCCGCCGATGCCGAGCAGCCCCGAGACGGGCAGGATGGTGTAGAACATCCGCCGCATCCGGGGCCGGCGAAGATGGTCGTCTGCCAGGGCCCGCGCCGCGACCATCGGGTCGAACGTCATCGGGTCGGGGCTGCCGGGCAGGTCGGCCATCGGCGGCCAGAACTGGTCGCACCGGGTGAGCACGCCGAACGCCCGCAACGGCGTGACCGCGCCCCCGACATCGCCCAGGAAGTCCTCCAGTGTCGCCTTGTCGGTCTGGTGCAGGGCGCGGCTGAACAGATAGAGCACGGCGTCGGCCCGGTCCAGCTCGGCCGCGCTGTCGTGGTGCACCTCCCGGGCGGTGCGGCGCAGGGCGTCGAGTGTGGAGCCCACGGTGCCGCCGTCGGTCGGCACGAGCCCGAGGAACTCGCTGGTGTTCGCCGAGTCGACGCCGTGGACGCTGCCCAGCCCGGGGGTGTCGACTAGCCGGAACCGGCGCAGCAGGTCGTGCGGCAGCCCGAACTCCACCTTCCGGATGCGCCGCAGGTGTGCCAGCTGCGCGGGATCGCGCACGGTCAGTTCGCGCAGCCGCTCCGGCGGTAGCTCGGTCGGCGTCGGATCGTCGCGGTAGTGGACCCGGACGGTGGGCACCGGGGCGTACCGCAGCTCGTTGACGGTGAAGGTCAACTCCAGTTGGCCGGTGGCCGCGACCGGCGTGCCGAGGAGCGCGTTGACGAGCGTCGACTTGCCGCGCTTGATCTGGCCGACGACGGCGACCCGCATCGGTTGGGACAGCCGGTCACCGGCCTGCCGCAACAGGTCGGCCAACGGGTCGAGTGCCGGTCCGCCGGTCCGGGCGAGGGCGGCGCAGCGCGCCAGCTCCGTCAGCACGGAGCGCGGCGGGGGGTACGGGGGCACGACAGTGGTGGACATGGACCTGGCCTTCCGGGTCACGATGCCGGTCGCGTCGAGGCTAGGTCCGTCGGCGACGGCTGTTCCGGTCATACGACGGCATCTGGCGTGGTCACCCGGTCCGACAATGGCCGTGCCGCGGCGCCGGTCCGGTGTGGTGGGTCCCGCCCGGCGCCCGAGAGGAGACGGAGACATGGTCCTGCAGGGGAACTTCGTCCGCAGACTGCTGATGGCGGTCGACATCGAGAAGTACAGCCGGCGTACCGCGGCGACCCACTACGACGCCCAGGTGCGGCTGCTGAGGATCGTGCAGTGCGCCTGCCGCTACGCGCGGATCCGCCAGGTCGAGCCCCAGGAGAGCGGCGACGGCCTGATGCTGGTGTTCCCGCCGGGGCTCAACGAGGCCCGCGTGGTCCCGGCGCTGATCCGGGGCTTCCGGCACGGGTTGTCCGAGAACAACCGTGACCCGGGTGAGTTCGGGCCGATCCGGGCCCGGATGGCGATCGTGGAGGGTGCCACCGCCCGCAGCCCCAACGGCTTCGCCGGTCCGGCCTCGATTCTCGTCAACGACCTGGTCGGCGTCCCGGTGCTGAAGCGGAAGCTGGCCGACGCCCGACCGGACAGCGATCTCGCGGTCATCGTGCCGCACGCCCTCTACGCGGATCTGGTCAGCCAGAACTATCCCGGACTGACCCGGGAGCACTTCTCGCGCGTCGCGCTGACCCTGCGCGAGGAACCGGTGGTCGCCTGGGTCTGCCTTCCGCCCGCCGGGCCGGCACCGGACCCGTACGGTCCGGAGATCCGCTGGGACGGGGTCGCCACCGTGCTCACGGTCTCCGGGCTGGCGACCGTCGCCGCCGAGTTGGCCCACCGCTACCGGGCGGCCTCGACCGCCGGTGGGCGTGCGGTGGTCGCCGACGGTCACCACACGCGTCGCGGTGACCACGACGGTTCCGACCGGCTGGACCCCGACCATCCGAGCCACCCGGACGACGTCGACGAACCGCGACACGATGTGGTGCACCACGACGACCTGCACCAGGACGACCTGCACCAGGACGACCATCCGCACCCGTGACCGGCGGCCACGGCCGGACGGGCGGTGACGTTTCGTGTCGATGCCATCACCTGATGTCGATCGGTCGGCGTGTCGGTGGTGTGCTGTCGACATGACCGGCCTACCACCGACGCCACCACCCGACCCGCCCCTGACACCCGCCGAGGAGATCGCCGTCGCCGGCACCATCAACGCCTCGTTCCAGGTCGCCACACAGCAGGCGGACAGCAAGGTCAGCATGTTGCTCGTGGTGCACTCCGGCATCGCGGTGGTGGTCTCCACCCATCTGCGGGAGGCGGTCGCGCTGGTCGCCTCCGGTGGGGCGGCCGGGCTGACGGCCGTACCGCTGCTGGCAGCCGTGATGGTCGGGTTCCTGATCTCCGGATACCACCTCATGCAGGGACTGCGTCCACGGCTGACCCCGCCGGCGCCGGACAACCGGTTCGCGTTCCCGGCGGTCGCCACGGGCGCCCTCGGCGGGCCGGAGGCGCCCGCAGCCGGCGTGGCCTCCGGCCGGTTGCGTGTGGAGGCGTGGGAATCGGCCCGGCGGCTGGCGGAGATCGCGATGGTGAAGAACCGGCACGTGGTCAGGGCGCTGAACTGGATGGCGCTGATGGTGCTGGCGGCGCTGGCGGCGATGACCCTGGTGACCCTCGCCGGTTAGGGCGCGATGGTCGTCGCCACGATCCGCAGCCGCCCCGCGTCCGTGATCACCACCCGCCGGTAACCGACGGTCACCGCGCCGTCGCGCTTGAGCCCGGCGAGCGCCCGCTGCACGCTCGGCTCCGCCGCGGCCACCAGCTCGGCCAGGTCCGAGTGGCTCAACGGCACGTCGACGAGGATGCCGTCGCTGACCGGGCGGCCGTAGACCTCGCCCATGTGCACGAGCAGTCGGGCGATGCGGACCCGCACCGGGTCGCCCCCGACGTCCACCCGGTGCCGGTTGGCCATCCGCAGCTTGGCGGTGACGACCCGGCGTACCGCCTCGGCGAGGCGGGGATGCTCGTCGAGCAGCCGGCGGAAGTCCGCGGCGGGGGTGACCCGTCCCGAGGCGGGCGCCGCCGCCACGACCGACGCGGACCGTGGACCACCGTCGAGGACGGCCAGTTCACCGATGAGGTCACCGGCGACCCGGACGGCGAGCAGGGTGGGGTTGCCGTCCGCCTTCGAGCCGAGCACCCGGACATGCCCGCGCAGCAGCAGGATGGCCGCGGTGCCGGTGTCGCCCTCGCGGATGATCAGGTCGCGGGGCCGCCACGACCGGGGACTGCCGGCCGCCAGCATCACCGCGCGGTCGTTCTCGGCCAGCCCGGCGAGGAAGCTGCCGGCCGGCCACGCGCTGCTGCGGGCGGATCGTTGTTCGGGGATCACGGAAGCTCCCGGGTGGGCCGGCGAAGCGGATGCGAGGAAGCTAGCGTTCCTCGGTGGCCACCCGGCATCATCTTTCACGGTACGCCGGCAACCCGTTCACTCTGTGTAGATCACTCGACCGGCCAGTGTGTGGTCGGCGTCTCGGTAGGCGACCCGGAGCACCCATTCCACGGAGGGACGACGTTTGGTCGGCGCGCTCACCACCTTCATGTCCTGATTCGGACTGGTCGACTTACCTCCATGCCGCGGCCAGGTGGGCGGATAGGGGCCGGCGGGCACGACGATGTCGGCGTCGTGGTCCGCGAAACGGTGGCGTAGCAGCGCGTCGGACCGCGCGGCGAACTGCCGCCACCAACTGCCCGGCGCGGGCAGCGGGCGCGGGAACAGGGAACGCACCGCCTCGTCGACCAGCACCAGACGGCGCAGTCGGCCGTACTGGTCGGGTTCGTCCGCGTACTCCCGCAGCCGGCGCCACAGATGCTCCCGGTAGTGCCGCAGCTGCCCCTCGTCGTCCAACCGGTGCCTGCCCGCTCGGTCCGGTTGCAGACTGTGGTCCAGCGACGCGTGACTGCCCGCCAGGCTGAGCACGTCGGTCACCAGCCGCGCCAGGTCGTCCTCGCGTCCGTGCAGCACCATGGAGACCTCGGCGTCCGGTTCCGTGCCGGACAGGTCCAGTCCCTCGCCGCCCACGGTCGACAGGTCCGGCGCGAACGCGCTCGGCGGCCCGACGACGGCACCTCCCAGGTGTGCCAGGCGACGCCGCCACTCGGTGGCGTGCGGCTCGGGAAATGCGAGGCAGGTCAACCACATCCACTCCCAGCAGTGGGCCGGGTCGGACGGCGGCGCGGCGTCCCGCCAGGCGGCCACCTCGCGGTCGGCGAGGAACATCTCCGTGAGCGGGACCACCTCGGCCGTGGGCAGCGTCGGATCCGGCCGACCCGGCGCCGGTCCACGGCCGGACACGGAGTCGGCGGTGGACGTGGCGGCGCCGGTGGGTATCGACGTGGTGGGCGTCGCCTCGACGGTCGGCCGAGCCACGGTCGACGCCGGATCGACGGCGGCCGACAGGTGGTGGAGCACGACGTCGATGAGCCGACCGGTCTCCCGGTCGTCGTCGTCACCGGGCGGCGGCCAGTGGGCGGCGGCAGCCAACGCCCGGCCGAGACCGTCGAAGGCCCGCCGGGCCTGCTCGGCGCGGGGCCCGCCGCGCCGGGCGAGGGTGTACAACGCCGACTCCAGCGACCGGCCGTCCAGGTGGACCGCATCCATCAGTGCCTCCCGGTGAACGGGTCCCAGTTCTCGTTCCACATCGGTTCTCCCTCGCTCATCGCCGTGTGGAAGACGGCCCCGGGATGGCCGAGCATGTCGGTCAGCCGGGTGGTGGTCAGGTATCTCGGATAGCCGCGGTGCACCCGCAGCCAACCTCGCCGGTCCAGCGAGGCGACGTAGCGCACCGCCGGGTCGTACGGCCCGTCGGGCGGCGCGAGCTGCGCCAGGGCGACGGTGTCGCCCGCCGCGTCGACACCCTCGAACTGCCACAGCCGCTGCCCGTCGCCGACGTCCACGGGTGCCGGCAGCGGATGTTCACCGACCATCCCGGGTACCGGCGGCTCGTCCGGGTGCAGGGTGTGCATCCGGTGCTGCCACGCCGACTGGTCCGGGTCGGCGGGGAAGACCAGGGCCGGGCCGTCCGGCCGGTGCTCGGTGTGACGGGTCGACGGAGCCCCGACGTGGATCGCGACCGGCAGCCGGTCGATGGTCCCGTCCGGGCCGGTGGCCCCCGCGCGGAGTCGGGGCAGGATGTTCACCCCCGGTTCGTGCAGCAGGTGGTCGGGAGCGCCGCCCACACACAGGAAGACCGTCGGGGTGAGGTCCTGGTCGATCTGCAGTTGGAAGTACAGGTCGGCGGGGGGCTCGCCGGGTAGCGTCAGCCCGGTCTGGCGCAGTGCGTGGGTCGCCAGGTGGAACTGGAACTCGCCCCACTCGATGGACTCGCGGGCACCGAGGTCGCGGTGTACCCGCAGGTTGCGGGGGACCGGATACCAGCGGCTGCGCGCGGCCAGGTTGCCGTTGCGGTCGCTGTAGCGGCAGGGTGTGCCCGCCTCCAGCAGCAGCAGACCGCTGCCGCCGTCGGGTTCGCGCAGGAAGAAGTGGCACGGCAGGGAGAGGAACATGTTGTTCACGTCGATCATCACGGCGCTGCCGCCCCGGTTGAGCTGGGCGACGATCCCGGCGCCGTCCTCGGCGGTGCCGCGCAGGTTCTGTTGCTCCTCCGCCCAGCAGGCGCCGAGCGAGGCGGCCTGCTTGGCGTTCGTGGTCTCCACCGCCATCGCCGACGGGTCCCAGGTCCCGGTGGCGCCGTGCTGGCTGAGCCGCCGGGCGAGCGTCTCGCCGACGATCTGGCGTACCACCGGCATCTGGGCGCTCCGGCCGGAGAAGAAGACCTGGTCGAGCGGTTCCGCGTCGGCGCCGCGGAGGCGCACGTTGACGATGTCCGCCGCCAGGTCGGCCGCCTTGACCACGACCGGCCGGACGAGGCGGACGAAGTCCGCACTGGACAGTTCCAACGACGGCGCCCGCACGTCGGCCTTCACCAACGGGACACCGCTCCTGCGGACCTCGGCGAGGACCTGGTCGAGCTGGGTGTCGAGGATGGTGACGGAGCCCGGCCCGGCCAGCCGACCCAACTCGATCTTGACAGTCTCCGCCTCCGTCCACAGCACGGTGAAGGCGTACGTCGAGATGCCGGACTCGGCGTCGGTCGGAAGCAGGTCGCTCAACGCCTGGCGGACCGACGACGGGGCCGGGTCGAGCGTCTGGTTCGCCAGCACCATCGGGGCCAGCGGCTGGTAGCTGCCGTCGGCCGCACGGCTGACCCCGGGCCACTGGTAGGTGTCCTGTATCCGCCGACGCTCCTGCTCCGGCAGGTTCTCCACCAGCGCGTCCGCCAACCTCGCCTTGATCCAGTAGAAGACCCGCAGGGTGAGCAGGTCGCCGCCGAGTTGCGGATGACCGGTGGAGCCGAGTACCCGTGGGGTGATCAGGTAGGAGCAGCCCGCCCTCGGGTCGTTCGCGGCCGGCGGGGTCCGGTCCTCCAGGTCGAGGGCGAGCAGGGCGATGTCGGTGGTCCCGCCACCGATGTCGACCACCAGCAGGTTCCGGCGCCAGATCCGCTGCCCGGCCACGTCGACGGGACGGCTGCGACTGCGGAACCGTTCCATCCCCTCCGACAGACTGCCGCGCAGCTCACGCATGAGGAAGTACATGCCCGCCGCGACCCCCTCGTCGTAGGTGAAGGTCGGCAGCGGCACCAGCAGGTCGTCCTGGAACAGGCTGCGCAGCCGTTCCCGGCGGGCCGGCGGCATGGTCGTCGGGTAGGTGACGACGACGTGGCCCACCCCCAGCGGCTGCCCCGAACCTGTGCGTGCCGCGAAGCGCAGGGCGCTGTCGATGAGCCAGTTGTAGGCGTGCAGCACCAGGAAGTCGCTGCTGGCCGGCGTCCTGGGCGCGGGCTTCCAGTGCAGGCGTGCCAGGTCGGGCGCCAGCGGCCGGCTCCGGCCCAACGCGCGCTTGAGACCGGGGAGCGAGCGGACGTACCCTCTCTCGTCCTCGGTCGGCCGGACCAGGCTGACCCGGGCCGGCGCCGGGTCGGTGCCGATGACGTGCACGGTGCTGGAGACGGTGTCCGGGTTGTCGACCTGGTCGAACTCGACCTTCATCAGTTTCGAGGTGGCCAGCGCCGGGGTGTAGAAGGCGTCGTCGAGGATCCGGTGCAGGCGGCCCGCGAGCCAGGCGCTCAGCAGCAGATCGCTGGTGGCACCCGGCCTCAGCGCGGTCATCACCAGGTCACGCACGCGGGCCCGGAACTCGGTGACGCCCTCCCTGGTGTCGTCGAGCAACCGGACCAGCTCGTCGACGTCGGTGAACGGATGGTCCTGGGAGCCCGGCAGGCCGGCGGTCCGTTCCCGTACCAGCCGCAGGCACTTGTCGCGCAGGTCGAGCCAGGCCGGTCGGGCCGCGCCGTCGTCCGGCCCCGCGGACTGGAGCAGCTCCGCCAGGGCGGCGCGGAGCATTTCGTCCTGCGCGGGGTCGAGGTCGCTGCCCTGGATCTTCTGGTCGTCCACCATCGTGATGGTGGAGCTGGAGGTGCCGAAGTCGATGGCGAACATCTTGGCCACCTGGTGCCCGGTCACCGGCTGCCGCAGCGGCTGCTCCGCCACCCCGCTGCCCAGACCCTCGGACCCGGCGAGGGTGTCGGTCCCGGGCTCGGCGTCGGGTGCCGCGAACTCCAGCAGCAGGGTGAAGTCCCGGGTGGTCACCGACTCGCCGCCGAAGGTCACCCGCCAGGTGAGCCGGACGGACTCCAGCCGACCGGCCGCGCCGGGCAGGTTCAGGTACTCGAAGACCGGAACCGGGGCGGACACCTCATGGGGCTCGCCCACCGTGACGGCCCGCCACGACGTCGTCGGGTAGTTGCGGGCCAGGTAGCGGCCGAGGGCCCCGGTGGCCGGTGTGGCGTCGGCGAGAAAGACGTCCCACACCTCCACCGGTCCGTCCGTGGCGCGGATCGCCACCCGGGGCAGGTGGTAGCGCCCGTGGTGCAGGTACAGCCGGAACCGGTCGGGTGCCACCACGGCGGTACGGCTGCCCGCCGCCGGCTCGAAGACCATCTCGACGGTCATGCCTCCCCCTCCTGGGTGGGATCCAGATCGGTCGGCCAGTCCCGGAGCAGTCGCTGCCACACCGAGCCGGTCGTGGTGCCGCCCGGCGGCGCGTTCCCGCCGAGCCAGTCGGCGGAGGCGTCGGCGACGAGCCGCTCTATCGACACCGCCTTGGGGATCTCCTGGTGGACCTCGGTGACCTCCCGCCGGACCCGGTTCGCCAGGTCCACGAGCGCGTCGAACAGGCGTTGCTGGGCGATGCGCAGCACGCCGTCGGCAACCTCCTGGCGCATCCGCAGCAGCCGGACGACGTGCTGTTCCTGCCCCTCGTCCTGGCTGGTCACCGGTGCCTGCCCGGGTGCCGTCGCCCACGGCAGTTGCTGGGCGGGCAGCAACGGGAACAGGTCGGGCACGTCCGGGCCGTCGAGTGGCGCCGGTTGCGCCAGCGCTTCGGAGCGTCGACGGATCCGTTTGACCACCCATTGCAGCTGGGTGTAGCTGCGCAGCCAGGTGCGCCGGTTGGCCCCGCCGTCCGGGTCCAGCGCGGCGAGCGCCGCCGCCCGGTCCGGTTCGTCGAACGGGTCGCCAGGCCCGTTCCAGACCGAGGTCAGGGCCTTGCTCGTCTCGTCGACCCACAGGGCGGTGAGCCGGTGGAACTGATGACCCGCCTCCCGGGTGGCATCGCCCACGAAGCCGGCGAAGCGTAGCCGCAACTGGGCGGTGTTCGTCAGCAGCTCGGCACCGCCGCCCCCGCTCTGCGGGGTGTGGGTACGCCGGTCCTCCTCGTCGTCGTCCTCGTCGACGACGTGTCCACGGGCGGCGTGGCCGGGGACCACCACCCGTCCGGTGTCCAGCGTGGCGTCGAGCGTCTCGTCCCAGCCCTGCCAGCCGAACACGGTGCGGGCCACGGAGACCCGCAGCAGGTCGAGGGAGTCGTCCAGATGCTGTCGCCACACCGGGTCGGCGGTGCCGGGGCGCAGCTTCGCGGCACCACCGACGAGGACCTGTTCCGCCGCGAGCAGTTCGTCGCGCAGCCGGAACAGGTCGCCCACCACGTCGTCACCGGCCTGACGGGAGGTGCTGGCGTCGTGCCACTGGAGGGTCGTGACGAGTTGGTGCATCGTCGCGGTGTGCCGACGCAGGGCGTCGAGCTTGAGCCGTACGCCGTGCTCCGTCACGTGCCGGGCGACGAGTGCCCGCAACGCCTCGACGCCGCCGTCCTCGGCGGCGGCGCAGACCGCCCGGGCCAGTGGCGCGCCGCTGTCCCCGGCGGAGAGCGCATCCCCGATCCCGTGCCAGGCCGCCATCCGCTGCTGCACGACCGTCCGGTGGGCGGCGAGCACCCCGGCCAGCTCCCGGTCCGGCTGGTACGGCATCCGATGCACGTCGATCGCGTGCAGCAGGCTGGCCAGGGCGATCCGGTCCGGGCGCTGGCCGGTCAGCTCGTACCCGGTGCGGGCCAGGTCCCGGAAGCCGGCGTCGGCGTGGGCGAGCCGGTCGATCGTGAGTGTCCCGGCGGGCACGGCCGGCGGGGTGAGCAGGTCGAACATGGTGGCCACCACGAGCACCGAATCGGCCAGCTCGGCCTTGCTGCGTCCGTGCCCGGCCAGCAGCGCCAGGAACTTCGTGGCGACCTCGGTGCCGGGCCGTTCCGCCCGCACGGTGATGAGGATGGTGTGAGTGTCGCGAAGCAGGGCGGCCGAGAGGAAGTCGTCGCGGGCGGCGCCGCGCGCGTTGAGGCCGGGGAAGTCGAGGAACTCGACCTCCTGCACGCCGGCCAGCCGGTCGACCGGCCAGCGGTCCGCCGGCACCGAGACCTGGAGGGTGATCCGCCCCAGCAGGGGAAAGATCTCCCGGAGCACCGTGGCGGTCAGCTCGGTGTGCGCCGAGAGGGGGATCGCCGGTGGACGGACCGGATAGGACGTCGGTGGTCTGCGCGAGCCGCCGATGGTCAGCCCCTCGGCGTACGCGTCCAGGTGCAGCGGCCGCGACGCCCCCGCGTTCGTCGGGTGCACCAGCTCCCCGGCCCGGTCCAGGGCGTCACGGATACGCAGCAGCTCCCATGCCGAGTCCCGGATGGCCAGGAGGCTGGACTCGGGGAGGCCGCTGTCGGGACGCTCCGGCCAGACGTACCTGCGGCACCACTTCTCGAAGGTCGTCCAGCCGTCCCGCACCGGGTGGTACTCGCGCAGCGTCGACACGTCGACGGGCAGGTTGGTCTCGGCGACCGTGTTGCAGATCTTGTTGAGGACGAAGACGGCGCCGGCCGACACCTGTGCCGCCGACAGCAGGCTCACCGAGGCGGACGTCACCTCCACCGGTGAGCCGGGTGGCCCGGCGCCGAGTCGTACGGCCGTGACGTTGCCGGTCGTCGCCTCCGTCGAGACCGGCAGCAGCTCCGGACGGCCGAGCAGGGTGCCCAGCAGAAGGGACTTCCCGGCGCTGTACTCGCCCACCACGCCGATGGTCACCGGTGCGAGGCAGGCGTTCTCCAGCTCGTAGGTCTGGGCGACCAGGTCCTTGCGCAGGTCCACGAGTTCGGCGGGCGGGCTGGCGGCCTGCGTCTGCGCGCGTACCCGCTCGGCCCAGCGTCTGTACCCGTCGATCAGGTCCTGTGTGGAGTGTGACATCGGCATCTCCGCTTCGGGGATGGGTCGGGCTGGTCAGCCGCCGTTCCTGAGGTGACCCAGGCGGGTGGACTTGCGGTAGTTCTCCTCCTCGCGGGCGAGGTCGTAGAGGGTGTTGGCGCGGACCTGGTCGAGATCGGCGAGCTGGTCGACGGAGTCGCGACCCGCCTCCAACCAGCGCCTGGTGCGATACGCCGACAGTTCGGCCTGTGCCCGGACACGGCGGTCGTAGAGGGTCGGCGGGGCGAGCAGCTTGAGCGAGACCGGCAGCAGGTCGATGGCGAGCAGCGTCACCCGCAGGACCCAGGGGATCGCCAATACCAGCAGGTTGTCGCGGTTGGCCTGGAGGAACCGGTGCAACGCCCGCTCCTGGGTGATCCACCCGCGGTCGCCGGTGATCGCCGCGACGCTCGCGTCGATCCTGCTCTGCCGGTCGCTCTGCAGCTTTTCGATGCGCTCGTCGAGGACGGCGTTGGCGGTGGCGACCTCATCGCGGGTCTGCCGGGCGACCTTGCGCAGTCGCCGTAGCTCCGTCTCACGTTGCGCGGCTACCTGGCCGAAGCCGGGCCGTCCGCTGCCGCTGGACCCGTCCGCCTCGCCGGCCAGGGCATCCGCCGCCTCGGTGACCGCCTGCTCGGCTGCCGTGACCCGGTCGTCGTTCGCCCGCTTCTCGGACCGCAGCGCGGCGATCTCGGCGGTCTCGCCCCGGGAGTCGACCCGCTGCGCCACCGCTACCTGGTCGGTGTGGCTGCGGTCCAGCTCGCGGCGGATCTCGGACTGGAAGAGCAGCAGCAGGACGGCCTCGGTGACCAGGAAGGCGGCACCGATGGCGATGACCACCCGGAAGCCGTACTGCGACACCTGCCGACCGTGCGACCACCAGCCGGCGCGCCGCGTGCCGGATCCGGCGTCGACGTGACGGAGGTCGCCGTAGTTCGGCTCGGCCATGATCGAGCGGTCGGCCCAGAAGATCAGCACACCCCAGCCGACGGCGAACGGGATCAACGCGACGGTGAACCCGCCCCGGATCACGGACCCGAACAGGGCGAACATCACCGCCGACAGGGTCGCGATCAGCACGATGAACACGCCGATGCCGACGTAGCGGTACCGTTCCGACCGGGTCTCGACGAGGGTGCGGTCGACCCCCGCGCACCACAGGAACAGTCGGGTGAACGGGTTACGTCCGGCCGCTCGGCCCGGCGGAGTGGCCCCCGTGGGCGGCGGTGCGGCACTCGTCGCCGTCCGCAGCGCGTCGGCGCTGTCCGGGCCGAACCGGCCGCGCCGCCATCTGTTGCGCCATCTCGTCACCATGACCGCGCCACTCCCCACGACGGGCCTGCACCGCACCGGCCTGTACCGGCAACGGACAGTGTCCGGGCCGGGCCGGTGCGCAGTCCCGATCAGAAGGCGGGATGTGCGGTCTCTTCACGTGCCGGCGCTCGTGGTCGGCGAGGCCGCCGCGGCGTGGACGCGGGACGGCGGAACCCCGCCGGGAAACGGCGTCGCCCCGGCCGTAGCGGGGCCGGGGCGACGATGGTGGTCGCGGGGTCAGCTCCGCGGGACGTTCATCCGGGCGGGGATCAGGTCGTACCGCGCGGGGTCGATGTCGTCCAGGGTGCCGTCGGTGATCGAGTCGACGATGCCGAAGAGTCCGTCCTCGACCTGCTTGGTCAGCATGCCGTGCTGCTTCTGGCCCCAGGACTGGGTCTGGCCGCGCGTCTCGAACAGGATGGTGGCGCTGCCGCGCAGCGCGAACGAACCCAGCGCGGTGCCGGGCAGGTTCGTGTTCTGCGGGTAGAGCGTGACCTTGCTCTGCGGGGAGTTGCCGGACTGGAGCGCGTCGTAGACCGCGACGTTCACCCGGCGCGACGCGTCGTAGTCGAACTTGGGCCAGGTGCCGTGCTGGGCCGGGTCGGTGATGAAGCGTCCGGAGATGGAGAGGGTGGTGTAGTCGTCCATCCCCACGCCGGTGTAGCAGGCGGCCTGGTTGTGCAGGTCGGCGAAGACGTCGACGGTGCCGAACTCCCGCTCCAGCGCGCGGTAGACGTCCCGGGCGGCCTGGGCCTCCGGGGTGATGAACCAGCCGACGGAGGCGCTGTTGCCCGGGAAGTCGGCGGGCCGGGGCACGTAGTCGAGGTCGGGGTTGAAGTCGCGGTTCACGTCGAACCCGCCGACCCGGGTGTTGTAGTTCCAGGCGGTCCGGGCGTCGGACAACTGCGGGAAGTCGGCGACGACATCGGCCCACGTGCGGGCGTTCTGCCGGGTGTCCAGCTCACTGCCGTCCGGGTTGAGCTTGGGGATGGCCACCACGGTGACCGCCTTGCGGATCTCCTGGGACCGCTTCGAGTTGTTGCCGAGCGTCCGCAGGGCGTCGAGCACGGCGGCCGTACCGTGCATCTCGTTGCCGTGGATCTGGCTCTGGATCAGGACGACCCGGTCGCCCTCACCGACCCGCGCGGTCCAGATCTCGCGACCGTGATTCGAGTGCCCGGCCACGTCGACACGGACCTTGCCGTTGCTGGTGTGCTCGATCTGCCGAAGGCTCCGACGGAGTTCCTCGTGGCTGATGAAGCCCTGGACCGACTTGTTGCCGGTCTCGTTTCCGCAGTGCGATTCGAGGGGTTGGGCGACCGCCGGACCGGTGAGTGCCACCACGGCGCCGGGAGCGCCGATGAGGAGTGCGGCGGCGATCGCGACAGAACGCTTTACCCGACGCGTCGGTGATGCCGGCATGGTTGGGCTCATGAATGTCCTCCACAGTGATCGGGTGGATCTAGTCCGTCACCTAAGCACAGGCCAGGGCCGCTAGCAATGCATCGAAGAGGGATCAGCCACCGTTTGCAGCCGAATGTCGGAAGCGATTTCCTGACAGCGTTCCGGTCGATTCTCGGGAGGGTTCTCCGAGCGTGGTCGGGGAATCTCAGTAAATCCTCAGAAGGAGACCGTTCGGTCGTTCCGGGAACGCGCGACCGACTATTTTCGCGCGCCCGGATGCGGACGCTGGGGAGGCGTTTCGACAATTGTCGGACGAAGGCCCGACAATCGTAGGACCATTTCCCCGTAATCGTTCACGGTGCCTCGACAGGTGTCGCAGCCACCGCGCCGGCCGACGGAGCCGGCCGTCGGCGTCCGAGGTGTGTCCCGATTCCGCCGTCCGGTCGGTCGGACAGTGCGACAGTGGTCACCAGGCGCACGGTCGGAGGTCGGGGGAGTCGATGAGGATCGGGTACAAGCTGGCCAGTGAGGGCTTCGGGCCGAAGGAGATCATCCGGCAGGCGGTCCGGGCCGAGGAGGTCGGGTTCGACTTCGTCGAGATGAGCGACCACTTCCACCCGTGGCTGGACGGCCAGGGCCACTCCTCGTTCACCTGGACAGTGCTCGGTGCCGTCGCCGCGCGCACCGACCGGATCGGTCTGGCCACCGGCGTGACCTGCCCGACGGTGCGCTACCACCCGGCGATCATCGCGCAGGCCGCCGCCACCCTCGCGATCATCTCGGACAACCGGTTCACGCTCGGCGTCGGTGCCGGTGAGCGACTCAACGAGCACGTCGTCGGCCAGGGGTTCCCCAGCGCACGCGGGCGGCACGAACGGCTGCGGGAGGCGCTGGACATCATCCGGCTGCTCTGGTCCGGCGGCTACCACTCGTACGAGGGCAAGCACCTGCACCTGGAGGACGCGCGGGTGTTCGACCTGCCGGACCGTCCGCCGGTCATCGCCGTCGCCGCCAGCGGGGCCGTGTCGGTGGCCATCGCCGCCGAGTTGGGTGACGGTCTGTTCGCCACCGAGCCGGTGGCCGACCTGGTGCGGAACTACCAGCGGATGGGTGGTCAGGGGCCGCGCTACGCGGAGGTCCCGATGGCCTGGGCCACTGACGAGGAGCAGGCGGTGCGGGCGGCCTGGGAGACCAGCCGCTGGGCGGTCACCGGCTGGAAGGTGATGAGCGAACTGCCGAACCCGGTCAACTTCGAGGCCGCCGCGCGGACCGTCACCCACGACGACATCCGCGCGCAGTTCGCCGTCGGCCCCGACCCGGAGACGTACGTCCAGGCGGTCCGCACCTACGTCGACGCCGGCTTCGACCACATCGTGCTGCAGAACGCCGGACCGGATCCGGACGGGTTCCTCGACTTCTTCCGCGACGTCCTGGCCGAGCGCCTGCGCACCCTGGGCTGACCGCCGCAGCATCCTCGGCCGACCGTCGCACCCCCTCGACCGTCCGTCGCAGCACCACACGCCGCGTACCCGCCTCGTCGCGGGGTGTCGCGGCGCGTCGTCGTGTCCGGCTCCGGTCAGCAGGCGCGGCTAGGCTCGATCGAGCCGCCCTCGGCCACCCCGTACGCGGCACCGTCGACCACCCCACCTGGGAGAGCTGTGACCCTCGTCAGCGCCTACACCGCCACGTCCGCGTCCGCGCCCCTCGCGCCGGGCCAGATCCGTCGGCGGGAGGTGGGGCCGCGCGACGTGCTGATCCAGATCGCCTGGTCGGGGATCTGCCACTCCGACATCCACACCGTGCGCGGCGACTGGGGCACCGTGCCGTATCCGCTGACCGTCGGGCACGAGATCGTCGGCGTCGTCACCGAGGTCGGTGCCGAGGTGACCCGGCACGCCGTGGGTGACCGGGTCGGGGTCGGCTGCATGGTCGACTCGTGCCGGGAGTGCGCCAACTGCCAGGCCGGTCAGGAGCAGTACTGCCTGCGCGGGTTCACCGACACCTACAACGCCACCGACCGGGACGGCACGGTCACCCAGGGTGGTTACTCGACGCACATCGTGGTGGACGAGCACTTCGTGCTGCGGATCCCCGAGGCGATCCCGTTCGAGAAGGCAGCGCCTCTGCTCTGCGCCGGCATCACCACGTACTCGCCGCTGCGGCACTGGAAGGCCGGGCCCGGCAGCCGGGTCGCGGTGGTCGGCCTCGGCGGTCTCGGTCACATGGCGGTCCAGCTCGCCGCCGCGATGGGCGCGGAGGTGACCGTGCTGTCCCAGACGCTGAACAAGCGCGCCGACGGGCTTCGCCTCGGCGCCGCCCACTACCACGCCACGAACGACCCGGAGACCTTCACCCGGCTGCGGTACGGCTTCGACCTGATCGTCAACACGGTGAGCGCGCAGATCGACCTGGAGGACTACCTGAACCTGCTCGCCCTGGACGGCACGCTGGTCACGGTCGGCGCGCCGCCGGAGCCGATGCCGGTCCGGATGTTCACGCTCTTCGACAACCGGCGGTCGCTGGCCGGGTCCACCATCGGCGGCATCCGGGAGACCCAGGAGATGCTCGACCTCTGCGCCGAGCGGGGGATCGCACCCGAGGTCGAGGTCATCGACGCCGCGCAGGTCAACGATGCCTGGGAGCGGGTCCTCGCCGCCGACGTGCGCTACCGGTTCGTCATCGACATCTCCACCCTGGCGGCCTGAGCCGGGGAGGCCGACGCCCCTCGGCCCGCCTTTTCCCTAATTTTCGCCGCCACCTGGTTCGCTGCTCGCGGGACCGGGACGACGCAGGAGACTGCCGAAGGAGACGAATGCGATACCGAATGTGGGCCGGATCGGCCCTGGCCGTACTGCTGGTGGCCGGGACCGCCGCGTGCGGCAACGGCGACACCGACGCCACCGGCCCCGGCCCGGATCCGGGCCCGGTGGCCACCAGTACGGCGAGCAGTTCCCCGTCGGCGGCGCCCGACCTCGACGCGGGGGAGGAGTTGGCCCGGGGCATCGACGTGCCGTGGGGGCTGGCGTTCCTGCCCGGCGGAGACGCGCTGGTCGCCGAGCGCAACACCGGGCGGGTCCTGCGGATCTCCCCGGGCGGCGGCACACCCGGCGAGGTCACCACGGTGCCCGGCGTGACCGCCGGTGGCGAGGGCGGACTCCTCGGGCTCGCCGTGTCGCCGGACTTCGCCGACGACGACCTGGTCTACGCCTACTTCACCGCCGCCGACGACAACCGCATCGTGCGGTTCCGGCTCGACGGCGGTCAGCCGGAGGTGGTGTTCTCCGGCATCCCCAAGGCCAGCTTCCACAACGGCGGACGCATCGCCTTCGGCCCCGACGGCATGCTCTACGTCGGCACCGGCGACGCCGGGGACACCGGCAGCTCCCAGGACCCGGCCAGCCCGGCCGGCAAGATCCTGCGGCTCACGCCGGAGGGCGAACCGGCACCCGGCAACCCGACCGCCGGCTCCCCGGTCTACAGCCTGGGGCACCGCAACGTGCAGGGCCTGGCCTGGGACCCGGAGGGACGGCTCTTCGCCACCGAGTTCGGCCAGAACGACGTCGACGAGGTCAACCTGATCGAGGCCGGACGCAACTACGGCTGGCCCGAGGTCGAGGGCGAGGGCGACACGGCGGGCGGACGCTACACCAACCCGCTGATCACCTGGTCCACCCGGGAGGCGTCGCCGTCCGGCATGGCGATCACCGGCGGGAACGCCTACGTCGCGGCGCTGCGCGGCGAGCGGCTCTGGGTCGTACCACTCGACGGTGACCGGCTCGGTGAGCCGTCCGCGCGTCTCGACGGGTACGGGCGGCTGCGCACCGTGCAGGTGGCCCCGGACGGGGCGCTCTGGGTCACCACCTCCAACACCGACGGGCGGGGCGACGTCCGCGACGGCGACGACCGGGTGCTGCGCTTCCCGGCCCGCTGACCCGTGACCCGGCGGGCCGGACGGTGACACCGTCGGGCCCGCCGGCGGGTGTCAGGCCACCGCGCCGTGCAGGACCACGTGCTTCGGCGGCGTGGTGCCGAACACCACGTCACCGTGGAAGACGGCGCGGCCCGACGGCCCGTCCAGGCTGAACGACACGCGGTCGAAGCGGCTGCCGTCGAGTCGGGTGGTGCCGTGGAACTGGGCGCCGGTGAAGTCGACGTGTCCGGCCTCGCCGCCGCGCAGGTCGAGGTCGACCAGGGTGGCGCCGCAGAGCCACAGGTGCACACCGCGCCACTGTCCCGGACCGGGCCGTAGCCGGTCGGCGAGCAACCGCTGCGCCAGCCGCCGTTCCCGCAGCAGGGCGTCCTGGCCGGCGGTACGGTGCGAGGCGTCCAGCGGGAACGGGACGGGCACCCGGAGGAAGGCGCAGAGCGCCGTGGCGACGCGTTGCCGCAGCTCGGGCCGGTCGTCGCCGAGGCGGGCCAGGATCCGCAGCCCGGCCGCGCGGACCACCGGGTCGGCATCGGCCAACTGCCGCGTGTACGGCCCGACCGAGGCGTCCGGCGTCAGGGGACCGCCTGCGGCGTCGACCGTCCAGCCGAACGGCCACTCCGACTCGCCGTCGTCGGTGCCGCCGGCCCAGTGGGCGCCGGTCAGGTCACCGCCGGGGTGGGTGAGGTGGCTCCGCCCGGCGAACCGGGCACCGGCGAAGGTGGCCCGGGCCCCGAACCGGGCGTGGTGGAACCAGGCGGGGCCGTCGAAGCGTACGTTCCGGAACGACACGTCCCCGACGAACCGCGCGCCGTCGCCACCCTCCGCCCAGTCCTGGTAATCCTCCACCAGGACCGCGACCGGCCAGTGTGGGTCGTCCTCGTTCGGCTCGTCCCACGGCGCCGGGGCGATCTCGTCCACCGTGTCCCACGCCTCGTCCTCCTCCCACCAGGTCTCGGCGCCCCGGCCGAACCAGGCCATGCCGGCGAACACCGCGCCGGTGAAGTCCGTCCGTCCCCGGAACCGGGTCCGGCCGAAACCGGCGTCGCCGGTGACCCGCATGCCGGTGAAGGTGGCGTCGTCGGCGAAGACCGCGCGCGGGAACGACGCGTCGCGGTCGACGGTGGCGCCCTCGAAGGCGGTGGCCCCGTGGAACCGGGTGTCGGCGAACCGGACCGCCCGCAGCCGGCAGGCGCGGAAGTCGGCGTCGTGCAGCGTCGCGCCGGACAGGTCCACGCTGATCCCGTCCCAGGGCGGGGTGCGCGGGGCCGGACCGGCGCCGCGCAACCGGTCGGTGAGCAGGCGCAGCGCCGCGCGACGTTCCTCGGTGTCGACGCCGTCCGGCGCGGGTGTGTCACGCAGCCACGCGCAGATCGTGTCGGTGATCGGCTGCCGCCGCTCGGAGTCGGTCGCGCCGAGGGCGATCAGGGCCTGCGCCGCCGCGTAGCGCGCGCCGGGCGCCGTGGTGGTGAGTCGCCGCACCGCCTCGCGGTACGCCGTCGGGGTGTCGTCCACGGCGCGAGCCTAGTACGGCGACGCCCGTCATGATCATGGCCGATGGGCCCCGTCCGCATCCGGCCGGCGGGGCCGTCCGCTGTGGCGGCGCTCAGGACGTGGGAGTGGTCCGGGCCCCGGCGGTCAGGATCGCCTCGGCCAGGGCGGCCACCGTGTCGGCGGGCGCGCTCTCGCGGTGCAGCAGGACGAACTCCACCTCGCCCAGCGGCGGCAGCCGGTGCCCGGCCGGGGCCGGCACCAACCCGGGCGGGACCAGTTCGGCCGAGTGGGCCATCAGCCCGAGACCGGCACGGGTCGCCGCCACCAGCCCGCCGAGGCTGGTGCTGGTGCAGGCGAGCTGCCAGGCCCGACCCGCCGCGCCGAGCGCGTCCAGGGCCTGCGCCCGGGAGATGCTGGGCGGCGGGTACGCGACCAGGGGCACCGCTTCGTCCGGGGCGAGCCGATGGTCGGGTGCGGCCAGCCAGATCAGCCGGTCCCGCCAGACCAGCCGACCCCGCTCCTGCCCGGCGAGGCGCTTGGCGAAGACCACGTCCAACTGCTGCGCGTCGAGCCGGTGGTGCAGGGTGCCGCTCAGGTCGACGGTCAGCTCCAGGTGCACCAGCGGATGCCGGTGCCGGAAGTCGCGCAGGACCCGGGGCAGGTGGGTGGAGATCAGGTCGTCGGAGACGCCGAGCCGAAGCCGGCCGCGTACCGGCCCGGTGGCGAAGTGTCGCCGGGCCCGGTCGCCCGCGTCCAGGATGTCGCGGGCGAAGGTCACCATCGCCTCGCCGTCGACGGTGAGGCCGACGCTGTGGGTGTCCCGCACGAACAGCGGTCGCCCGGTCTCGTCCTCCAGCCGCCGCACGTGCTGACTGACCGTGGACTGGCGCAGGCCCAACCGGGCCGCCGCCCGGGTGAAGCTCAGCGCCTGTGCCACCGCCAGGAAGCTGCGTAGCTGAACAGGGTCGTACACCCGGGAGAAGCTATCACGGTCCGTGATGGCAGTCAGCGCGATGATCGCCTTTCCCACTGATCCATCCGGGCCGACAATGGTCGGGCAGCCGCCCCCGAGGCGGCGCAGAGCAGGAGCGACCGGAGAGGAGAGGCGATGCGCTGGCCGCGTCGGCTGCCGATCGACCCGTTCATCGCGGCACTGTTCGGCACCGTGGCGCTGGCCGCCCTCCTCCCGTTGCGCGGCACGGCCGCCGAGGTGGGGCGGGTGGCGGCTGCGCTCGCGGTGGCGTTGCTCTTCTTCCTGCACGGTGCCAAGATCGCCCCGAGGGCGGCGCTCGACGGTGCCCGGCACTGGCGGCTGCACGTGGTGGTGCTGCTCGCCACGTTCGTGCTCTTCCCGCTGCTCGGGCTCGCCGCCGCGCCGCTGCGACCGGCGGTGCTGACCCCCGAGCTGTACCAGGGTCTGCTCTTCCTCTGCGCCGTGCCGTCCACGGTGCAGACCTCGATCGCGTTCACCGCCATCGCCCGGGGCAACGTGCCGGCGGCGGTCTTCACCGCCTCCTTCTCCAACATCGCCGGCATCGCGCTCACCCCGCTGCTGGTCACCCTGCTGCTCCAGGGCTCCGGCGAGGTACGGGTCAGCGCCGGCTCGATCGGCACGGTGGTGCTGCAACTGCTGGTGCCGTTCGTGGCGGGGCAACTCTCCCGCCGCTGGACCGCCGGCTGGATCGAGCGGCACCGAGCCCTGACCGGCCGGGTCGACCGGGGCGCGATCCTGCTGGTGGTCTACTCGGCCTTCAGTGCCGGCGTGGTGGCCGGGGTCTGGGACGAGGTCTCACCCGGGCGGCTGGCCGTCCTGATCGCCGTCGTCACCGGGCTGCTCGCGCTGGTGCTCGGGCTGCTGTACGCCGGTGGCCGGGTGCTCCGCTTCGACCGGCCAGACCGGGTCACGATCCTGTTCTGCGGGGCCAAGAAGAGCCTGGCCACCGGTCTGCCGATGGCGGCCGTGCTGGTGCAGCCCGAGGCGCTCGGCCTGCTGGTGCTGCCCCTGATGATCTATCACCAGATCCAACTGGTCGTCTGTGCCGCCATCGCCCGCCGCTGGGCCGACCGGCACCCCCCAACCCCCGCCGACCGCGTGTAAGGAAGGGCCCCCTACTAACGCCTCGTGTATAGGAAGGGTCCCCTCCTTACACCTCAGGGCGTACGGCGGGCACGGAACGGACGGCCCCGCCCCAGCGCGTCGGTGTACCCCCACCGACCCGGGATGTCGAGCAGCTCGATCTGGCCCATCTCCTCCGGCACCCCGGCCTCCACCGCCAGGTGGTTCGCGTACGGCTCCAGGCCGAGCAGCGTACGCAGCACCATCAGGGGCGTACCGCTGGACGGGGCGTACGGGCTGTCGGCGAGCCCGTACGGCACCGGGACCTTGGTGGCGGCCCGGTCGTAGCCGGTGAGGTACGCGGGCAACCGGCCGTCGAAGTAGCGGCTCGCCTCCAGCATGCCCTCGGCGATGCGCGCCGCCTCGGCCCGGAACCCGGCCCGACACAGTCCCCAGGCGATCATCGAGTTGTCCCAGGGCCAGACCGCACCGGTGTGGCGACCGAGCGGGTTGTAGCCGGGTTCGTCCTCGGCGACGGTGCGGATGCCCCAGCCCGACCAGAGGCCGGGACCGAACAGGTGCCGCACCACGTCGTCGCGCCGCGACATCGGGACCATGTCGCTCCAGAGCAGGTGGCCCATGTTCGAGGCCAGCCCGTCCACGGGTCGACCGTCGGCGGAGAGCGCCACCGCGTAGTGCCCCCGGTCGGGCAGCCAGAAATCCCGGTCGAAGCGGTCCTGCAACTCGGCGGCCTCGCGTTCCAGCCGGTCGGCCCACTCCAGGTCCTGCCAGAACAGGCGCGCCATCCGGGCGGCCCGCCGTTTGGCGTCGTAGGTGTAGCCCTGGACCTCGCAGGTCGCCTGCGGGAATCCGGCCGGACGGCCGTCGGCGAAGCAGATCGCGTGCGCCGAACTGCGCCAGGTGCCGCCCACCTCCTCGGTGCGGCTGGTCTGGCAACCGGCCCAGACGTAACCGGTCCGCTGCGGGTCGGCGGGGCCGTCGAGCCAGGCGATGGCCGCCCGCACCTCGTACTCGTACCCACGGACCAGGTCGGCGTCGCCGGTCCACCGCTCGTACTCGTCGAGCAGGATGACGAAGAGGGCGGTGGTGTCGACGGCGGTGAAGTTGGCCGACTCGGGGGTGTCGTTGAAGGCTGCCGAGTCGCCGTACCGGCACTCCTGGACGATCTTGCCCGGCTGCTCGCCCCGGAACGGGTCGTCCCGTGCGCCCTGGGTCAGCGCCAGGATGCGCAGGGTCCGGGCCGCCCGTTCCGGCAGGAAGGGCAGCGCCTGGAAGCTGCTGATCAGGCTCTCCCGGACCAGCAGGGTCATCGACCAGGGCAGGCCGGTGGCGGGCAGGCCGTCGAGGTAGTTGAGGCCGGGATAGTGCAGTGCGGCGAGGTCGCGCACGGACCGCTCGTACGCGTGCTGCAACGGCTCGTAGTCGGCACGCAGTCGGGGTGCCGACGCGGTCAACCGGGCGATGTCGGTCAGGACCCGCCTGTCGGAGCGCCCGGTGGAACTGTTCAGCCGTTCCCGCAGGTCGCGGCTGTGCAGGTCGCGGACGAGGGTGAGTACCCGCAGCCGGGTGCTCCAGGTGCTCTTCGCGTCGACCGTGACGGTGAAGGTCAGCCCGTCCTCGTCGATCCGGGCCGGTTCGCTCGCCGTGACCACCGTCTCCCGGTGCAGGCTCTCCCGCTTGTAGTGCAGCCGCAGCGTGTCCTGCTCCACCAGGGCGACCACCGGTCGGTCCCGGCGCAGCCCGCTGCGGACCTCGGGGACTTCGGCGAAGTCCGCGGCGACCGCCAGCCGCATGGTGTACCGCACCGGTGCGGGCGCGTGGTTGAGCAGGGTGATCTCCTCCTGGAACTCCTTGTCCACCTGGCGTCGCCGCATGACCGAGGTGGTCGCGCTGACGTAGTGGGTGGGCTCGCCGGGCACCAGCCCGAACCGGGACTCCCAGGTGTTCACCGCGTCGTGGGAGAGCACCGAGAGTTGCTCCCCGTCGAGGGTCAGGTCCCAGGTGGACAGGAACCGGGTGTCGAAGAAGTAGAGGCCCATCGGGGTGGTCGGCGTAGTCCCGACGTTCCCGTTGGCTTCGCTGATCATGAACAGGCTGCCCGCGAAGATGCGGGTGGCCTGCTGGAGTCCGACCAGACCGGGTTCGGCGAAGGTCGTACCCGGTGTGGCCGGCTCGACGGCGACGCTGTTGGCGGCCACCGGCAGCAGTCGGCGGAAGAGGTGCATCAGGGCGAGGTCGCCCCCGACCGATAGCACTCCCCGGAACAGCATGGAGACGAAGTGGTCGCGGCCGGCGAGGAGACGCTCGAACGAGGCCCGGCTCATCTCCACCCGGCAGTCGGCGTCGGTGCCGTCCCGGTACGCCCGGGCGCGGCCGTCGGCGAGCGCGACGAACCAGGTGTCGTGCCCGTCGAAGTCGAAGCGGAGCACCCCGGTGGGTGTGGTGGGCAGGCGGCCGGGCGGAGTCTCGGCCAGGCTCGCGAAGAAGCTGTCGAGCACTCCGTCCACCTGCCCCTCCCCGTCCACTGCCGTGTCGGCAACGCGGTAAATCGGACATACAACATATAATTGTCTTCTGGTGTGGGGTCGTGCTTCAGTGGAAGTACGGGGCACATCAGTCCGGGGAGGTGCGACGGTGGACGGACGGGTCGCGGCAGGAGTGCGCTACCACACGTACGGGCCCGGGCGGGGCGGCACGTTCCTGCTCGTCCACGGCTGGTGCGGCGACCACACGTACCTGGAACCGGTGGCCCGTCACCTGGCCGCCCGGCCGGCCCGGGTGATCGCCGTCGACATGCCCGGCCACGGCGACAGTCAGCCCTCGCCCGACGGGTACGGCGTCGACCAGATGGGCGGTCACCTGCGCGCCCTGGCCGAGGCGCTGGACCTGCGCCGGGTCACGGTGATCGGGCACAGCCTCGGCGGGGTCTGGTCGTTGGCCGCCGCAGCCGCCGACCGGAGTCGGTTCACCGGCCTGGTGATGCTGGACTCCGCGGTGGCCGGGCCGCCCGGGGCCGCCGACGCGATCGGCGAGGTGGCCGAATCACTGCGCGACGACACGTCGGGCGCGGCCCGGGAGCAGATCGTCCGTTCGTACTTCCGGCCCTACTCCGAGCCGCGCCTGGTGGAGCGGGTGGTCCGGGCGATGGGCCGACCCTCCACCGAGATCGCCTACGAGCCGATCGCCGGACTGGCCGCGTACGTGCGGCAGGGCGGCGACGTGGCGGCGCTGACCACCTGGGCCCGGCCGCTGCTGATGGTCGGCACCGACCAGCCCTTCTCCGACTACGCCCACCTCACCCGACTCGTCCCCGAGTCGCACATCGGGCAGACCGCCGGCTCCGGGCACTTCGTGCAACTGGAGGTTCCGGAACAGGTGAACGCGATGATCGACCGCTATCTGGAGATCACCCGCTGAACGCGCCGGACACTCGGCGGGCGCCGGAGCGGAACGCGCCGACCGGCCGGCGGCACCACGGGCCGCCGTCGGGTCGACGGACGACGGGGGAGTGGTGACGAGGGGCGAGGTACGCGCACGGGCGTTGCTGTTGGCGGGGGTGCTGCTCGGCGCGGCCGGGATCTTCGACGCGGTGGCGGCCGGCGCCGACCTGACCGGCGACCGGTACGTCTCGTTCGGCGACGGCGTCGTCCACCGGCACGACATCACCGGGTGGGTCTGGCTGCGGCTGGCCGCCGGGGTGGGTGTCGCCCTGGCCGGGGCGCTCGTACCCCTGGGCCGTCGCTGGTCGGGGCTGCTCGCGCTGGCCGCCGTCGCGGTCTTCGTCGTGCTGCACCTGTTCCTCTTCACCTACCACCCGGTGCAGACGGTGCTGGTGCTCGGACCGGCGTTGGCCGCCGCCAGGCTGATCCTCCTGCACCGCGCCTCGCCGGCCCCCTGAACCGCGCGCGACCCGGTGAAGGCGGTGCCGGCCGCGACCGGGTCAGCGGGTCGGCAGGCAGACCTTGCCGGTGAACGCGGGGTCCGGCTGCTGGAACGCCGCCCAGGCCGGGTTGGCCGCGATGGCCAACGGCGGTGCCTGCCACGCGGCGCCGAGCCGCTGGAGCAGCGGATACTCGTCGCGCTCCTGCTCGATCGACTCGCCGGAGAGGAAGGCGACCAGCCGTTCCTCGACCAGCGCGCGGTCGAGCAGGCCGCCGTGGACGCCGGGCATCTGGAACACCGGGATGTCGGCGTAGTCGCCGGGTGGCGCCTCGGCGGCGGTGCTGGTGGGGACGAAGGCGACGATCCGTACGCCGGGCACCGGGCACATGAGCTGGTTGCGGTAGAACGGCGCGTTGTCGACCAGGGACCGGATGAACGGCTCGTCCGGACCGGTGCCGGCACCACCGCCCTTGTGCAGTACGCCGAACATGAGACGCAACTGCCACCCGGTGACCACACCCCAGCCCCGGTCCTGGTGCGGTGGCGGATAGTAGGCGCGCCCCGCGTTGATCAGTGGGCTGAACATCGCCAGCGCGTCGACCGCCGGATGGGCGCCCTCCTGGAGGTAGGTGCGGGCGACCATGGCCCCCTCACTCTCACCGAGCAGCGCGATCGGCCGACCGGTACGCCTGTGCAGCCGCTGCACCTGCTCGCCGAGCAGCCGTGCGCTCTGCGCCACCGAGATCGTGGTGTCGCGTGGCGCGTACGGCAGGGGTGTGCCGTCCGGGTCCAGCCCCCGGTAGGAGAACCGCTCGACGCGGTCGTCGACCGGCGCCTCGCCGCCGTACGCGGAGCCGTAGCCGGCGAGGACGATGATCGCCTGCGGGACCTCCGGCGGCAGCGGATGGTCCAGCACCATCGTCTCGGCCTGGAGGTTCTTGCCCGGCACCGCGTGCATCAGCGGCGGGATGAGCAGCGGCACCGCCAGGGCGAGTACGGCCGCGACCGGGGTCGCCGGCAGCCACGCCAACCGGATGCGGTGCGCGCTCAGGGCGGCGTGCACCGTCCGGTCCCAGAGCAGCCCGTTCACGATGCCTGCCGTGGCGGCCACCGGCACGGTCCACCAGCCCGGCACGCTCCAGCAGAGCGCACCGGCCATGGTCAGCACCACGAAGTTCAGCAGCGACCAGCCGACCAGGGACAGCGACGGCAGTCCGCGCCACCAGGGACCGACCACGGCGGCCCGTTGCAGGAACGGTGCCAGCAGGAACATCGGTAGCAGGGAGGCCAGCAGCACCCAGGAGAGCGCCACCACCGACGCGGCCACCGAGATCAACGCCCACGGCGCCACGATCACCGCCACCAGCAGGGCCAGCCCCAGGCTGCGCCGCAGCAGCCACCGCACCGGCGGGCGGGGCACCCCGTCCGGCCAGGCGAGCACCACCAGCACGGTGTGGAACACGCCCCGCGCCACCACCAGCACGCCGAACCAGAACAGGAACTTCGGCCAGGACTCGTGGTAGACGTACAGCCACCGCAGGTCGTGGTAGGTGTCGTACGGCCAGACGGCCGAGGTCTGCGGTGCGAGCCCGGTGGCGGCGACGAAGCCCAGGGCGACCAGGACGGTGGCCTCGACGGTCGGCGGCACGGCGGTGAGCAGCAGCAGTCCCGCCCGTCTGCGCTGCCGCATCCTGCCTCCCCGCCGTCTCCTCCCTGGCAGACTCCACCGGGAACGGCCGTCGTGTCGGGCAGTTCGGCAACTTCGCGGCGAGCGGGTGGGCGGCAGACCGGGTGACGACGCCCCGGGCGGGCGCCGCCACCCGGCAGAGCACTAGCCGAGCGCCGGGTACGGGGCCTCGACCTCGGTGACGATCTCCTCGCCGTCGACGGTGCCGGTGATCCGGACGGTGGCGGTGCCGGCCGGTACCGCCGCGGCGCGCGTGGTGAACTGCTGGAAGGCGCTCCTGCCCGGGGCGACGCCGGTCACCGTCCGCGAGCCGAACGCGGTGACCAGCTCGATGGTGAGCGGCACCTGGTCGTCGTTGCGGGCGGAGACGGAGACGTACGCCGTGCCGCCGATGCGGTGCGTCTTCGCGGTCACCTCGACATCGAACGAGGACCCGGGGTCGAGTTCGGCCCTGGCCCGGGTGGCGTCAGCGACGATCCGGTCGCGTTGCGCGGCGGTGAAGACGTCCGCGTCGACGAAGGCGTCGGCGATGCGGGTGACGGCCGTGACGAACTGACCGTGGCCGGCGAACGGCGCCTCGTCCCAGAGCAGGTCGAGGAAGGTCGGACCGTCGGTGCCGGGTGACGGCACTCCGGTGACCGGGATGTCGTACGCGGGCAGGCCGTCGTTGCGCTTGTGGTTGGGTACGCCGGTGTCGATGCCGCCGAACACGACCGTCGGTTCGACCCGCCGGAAGTACGACGAGACGGCCTGGGTGTCGGCGACGTAGTACGGCCGCAGGGTGAACCCGTGCGTGGCGAAGAGCTGGTCACCGGCGGCCGTGGTGCTGCTCGGGGTGATGGCGGCCCGGCTGTAGTCGCCGTCGCGCCGGAGGTGGCGGTACAACGACAGCTCCCGGAAGGCGCCCCCACCGGGGTTGCCGAGGATCTGCAGCAGCACCGGTCCCCAGAACAGGGCCTGGGTGTCGGGGCGGTCGATGGCGCGTTCGATGCGGATGCTGAACGGCATCCGGATGTCGACCGTGTCGCCGGAGCGCCAGGTGCGGCTCAGTGTCAGGTAGCTGCCCGGGGTGGCGGTGTGCTGGTGTGCGACACCGTTGACGCTGACCTGGAAGCCCTTGCGCACCCAGGCCGGTACGCGAAGCTTGATCTCCAGTGGACCGCTGCCGTTGACGGTCAGCCGGGTGTGGTCCCGGCGGGGGTAGTCCGTCTCCTGGACGACGGTGAGGTCCTTCTCCGACCACGTCAGGGTCGACGGCACGTACAGGTTGACCCAGAGGGTGGAGTCGTCGGCGGACTTGAAGTAGATCGTCTCCTGGTACTTGGTGTGGTTCTCCACCCCGGTGCCGCCGCAGCAGGTGCCGGTGTTGCCGTAGCCACGGGCGGCCCCCGGGGTCAACGGCTGGAAGTAGGTGACCTGCGGGTTGCTGACGGTGGTGGTGTCGGCGCGTGACCCGGCGATCTGGTTGATCAGGCCCCGCTCGTAGTAGTCCAGGTACGCCGGGTCCTGCTCGTGCAGGAACAGGTTGCGGGCGAGTTTGATCAGGTTGTACGTGGTGCAGGTCTCGGCACCGCCCTGGGCGATCGAGTTGGCGATGTTGTCCCGGTTCTGGAACAGCTCGATGTTGTTGTTCGAGCCGGGGTAGTTGCCGCCGGTGCCGCCGTTGGCGTACGCGCGGTGCGGGACCACCATGCCGAAGAAGTTCTTCGCGGCCTGGAAGTACTCGGTGTCGCCGCTGTGTTCGTACACGCGCAGGTAGCCGACGAACTGCGGCACGTGCGAGTTGGCGTGCAAGCGGTCGGGGCGGCGTCGTCCCGGGTTGGTGGCCGGGGTGGTCACGAGGATGTCCCGGTTCTCCACGCAGGCGTCGAAGAGCGACTCGCGGTTGTCGAAAAGCCTGGCGGTCTCCAGGTGCCGACTGTCGCCGGTGAGCGCGGAGATCTCCGGGAACACCTCGTTCACGCCGCCGGTCTCGCCCGCGATGTAGAGGTCCCACATGTAGTTCAGGTTGTCCCGGGTGATCGGTCCCGGATAGCCGGGGTGGTTCTTGTCGCCGACCGTCAGCGCCAGGTGCGCCCAGTCGGCCATCCTGGTCACCACGTCGAGCGCGGTGGCGTTGTCGGTGTGGTAATACGCGTCGAGCAGACCACGCATGATCTTGTGCTGGGTGTACCAGGGGGCCCAGGTGTTCGTGGCCGCGTTGCTGCCGTACACCGCCCACCGGGGCGGCCCGAGTCGCAGCACCGCGTCCTCGGGGATGGCACCGAGGTAGCCGGGGTGGGTCGGCACCCACAGCTCGGTCCCGCCGCTCTGCGTGGCGACGATCCCGCCGTCGCGGCCGTTCGGTGACGAGTCCAGGATCGTCGAGCCGCCCTCCTCCTCGAACCGGTACCAGGCGATCGAGCCGCCTCCGGTGCTGCCGGCGGGGGAGTTCTGCAGGGACGCCACCTCCTGTGCGCTGAGCGCCCGGTCGAAGATGTGGAACTCGTCGACGGTGGCGTTGAGCATCGGGTCGCCGTACTGCGACCGACCGATCCACCGGTTGCCGGGGTTCCCCAGGTTCGCCGGACTCAACGTCATGCTCGTGTTCTGGCCGACCTGGACGCCGTTGACGTACAACGTGCCGGTGTTCTGGGTGAGGGTGACGGCCAGGTGCACCCACTGGTTGACGGGCAACGCGGTGGTGCCGTTGATCTGCTGTTCGCCGGCGCTGCCGCCGACGGTGATCGCGAACCGGGGTGCGTTACCGGTCGATCCGGCACGCGGGGCGAGGAACATGTTCACCGTGCTGTTCTGACCGAAGTCGAACAACCGGCTCCAGTTCTGCGTGGCCGCCAGGTTGACCCAGGTCGCGATGGTGAAGTCGGTGAGCTGGCTGATCGCCTCCTGCGGCAGCGTCACGTGCTCGGCCCGGCTGGGACCGCCCAGTCGCAGGCCGCTGCCGAACCGGCCGGGCACCCGGTCGATCTCCGGCTCCTCCGGCTCCTGCGGATCGCCGCCCGGATCGCCGGTGCCCATCCGGGCCGTGATGGCCGCCTGGCAGGCGGCGAGTTCGCCGACCATCCAGTCGAGCTTGTTCTTGAAGATCGGTTCACCGAGGTCGGCGTATCCCTGCGCGAGGGCGGTCATGACGTGCCCGGCCCAGTGGCCGCTGAGCAGGCCGCCGTCCTCCCAGCCGCCGGGTGTGGTGACCCCGGCCGGGTTGGGTCGGCCCGCCTGGTTGTTGAACAGCACCAGGAAGCGCCGCTCGTCGAGTTGCCGCAGGTAGTTCTTCATCCGGTCCCGCTTCTCCTGGAGCAGGCCGTCGCCGAGCCGGACGTCACGGAGCGGGAACGGCCGGACCGGTGCGGTGCCGCCCGGCCCGGGATCGGCGAGGCGTGGCGCGGGCGTACCGGGGCCCGAACCCGGGGTCGGTGCCGCCTGTGCGGCGGTCGGGAAGGCACTCGCGGTGGCGACCGCGGCTACTCCGGCGGCGGACACCTGCAGGACCTGACGTCGACTCACGGGGATCTCAACGGATTCAGCCACTTAGGATCGTCCTTCCAGGTGGGGTACGGCTCGACCGGTGCGGCGGCGCGGGGTGGATTGTCAGCGAGTGTGAGCGTTAACTTTCCGCTCGTCAATCCCGTGACCCGGTGATGTGCGGAGTGCGAAACCGGTAGGTAACGACGCGATGTTAACGCTCACAGACGCGATTACCTGGGGTTCTCGGGCGCCGTGGGGGCGTCCGCCTAGCGGTGATCCACCCCGGATCCGTCCTCCTCGGACGCGGCCAGTCGTCCCAGCGACAGCGGGGCGGCGATCGGTCGTTCCGCGAAGGCCCGCAGGTCCGCCCCGGTGACCGCCCGACCGGCGTGGTGGGCGGTCAGGCAGGCGGTGGCGAAGCCGCACACCCGGCCCTGGCACCAGCCCATCCCCGGCCGGGCCAGCAGCTTGACGGTGCGGGCCTCGGTAGCGCCCAGCAACTCCACGGTCTGCCGGATCTCGCCCGCGTCGACCTCCTCGCACCGGCAGACCACGGTCTCGTCGGCACACCGCGCGAGTACGTCGTCGGGGATCGGGTAGGCCCGGTGCAGGGCGGCGGCGAACCGGCGCAGGGCACGGCGTCGACGACGTGCCGCCCGATCCCCGGGCAGCGGTCCGGCGCCGAGCGAAGCCGCCGCCGCGGCACCGGCGATCCGACCCTCCACCGTCGCCAGGTCGGCGCCGCCGACGCCGGTGGCCTCACCGGCCGCCCACACCCCGGCGACGCTCGACGCCTGCTGCTCGTCGACGGACACCACCAGGCTCTGGTCGGCGTCGACCCGGGTCGCGCACCCGAGTTGGAGCGCCAGGTCGAGTTGCGGCGTGAACCCCCACCCGACGGCCAGCACCTCGCAGTCGATCCGCCGCTCGGTGCCGGTGCGTACCCGGCCGTCCCGACCTCGCCGGGCGACGACCACCCCGGTCAACCGGTCCGTGCCGGTGGCCCGCAGCACGACGTGCCGATGCCGGACCGGCACCCGGTGCCGCGCCAGCCGGGCCGCGTACCCGGCCGCCTCACCGAACTTGCCGGCCGCGCCGAGCAGCGCGCGGGGGTGCCGGGCCAGGGCGAGCGGACCGTTCGCCTCCACCACCGCCGCCACCCGTGCGCCGTACCGGGCCAGACCGTCGGCGACCGGCAGCAGGAAAGGCCCGGTGCCGGCCACCACCACCCGCCGTCCGGGTACGACCAGATGACCCTTGAGCAGGGCCTGCGCCCCGCCTGCGGTGATCACGCCGGGCAGGTCCCAGCCAGGGAAGGGCACCTGCCGGTCGTACGCGCCGGTGGCGAGGACGAGCCGGCGGGCGGCGACGGTGACCGGGTCGGGTGTGCCGTGCTGCCGAGGCTCGGCGCCGACCAGGCAGCGGAGCGCCCAACCGTCGCCGTCCGGCGTGACGGACCAGACGTGGTGCCCGGCCAGCCGGACGACCCGACCGGCGTCGGCCAGCGCGGCGAGACGGTCCACCGTGGAGGTGAACCGCCGCCAGCCGTGGTGCAGGGTGGCCGGCCGGAAGCGGCCGGCGCCGGGAGCGGGGGAGCGCCAGTACTGCCCGCCGTGGCGTACGCCCGCGTCGACGATCGCGACCCGGGCGCCGGCCTCCGCCGAGGCGAGCGCGGCGGCCAGTCCCGCCGGCCCGGCACCGACGACCGCCACGTCCACGCGTACGCCGGTCATCGCCCGGTGCCCTGCTGGGTGCGGACGTCGTCGCCGGGTGTGGCGGGCACCAGGCAGGCCCGCAGCGACGGTTGTCCGTTGACGGTCACCAGGCAGTCGAAACAGATTCCGATGCCGCAGAACAGCCCCCGGGGTCGCCCGCCGACGTGGGTGTCCCGCCAGGACAGCACCCCGGCGGCGGTGAGGGCGGCGCCGACGGTCCAGCCGTCGCGACAGGGCACCGGCGTGCCGTCGAGGAGGATCTCGAACTCGTCGGGGTGGATCACCGGGGCACCTCCGGGTCGAACCGGTCCGGGCGGAACGGGGTCAGGTCCATCTCGGGCGGCGTGCCGAGCAGGCTCTGCGTGACGAGACGCGCGGTGCCCGGTGCCAGGCCGATGCCGGCGCCCTCGTGGCCGCACGCGTGGTGCAGCCCGGGGGCCCGGGGGTCCGGGCCGATCACCGGCAGGTGGTCGGGGCAGTACGGCCGGAATCCCCGGTACGCGCGGATCACCGCCACGTCGCGCAGCACCGGGAAGAGGCGTACCGCACCGGCGGCGAGCTGCCGCAGGGCCGGGACGGAGAGGCTCCGGTCGAAGCCGACGCGTTCCCGGCTGGCGCCGATGAGCACGGTGCCCGCCCGGGTGCCCTCCACCACCGTGGAGGTCCGCAGCGCGGCCGAGTCGCTGGCCACGTCGGCGACGTAGTCGGCGAGGTACACCTTGTGCCGGATGAGCGCCGGGAGCGGCTCGGTCACCAGGATGTAGCCGCGTCGGGGCGCGATCGGCAGCACGACACCGGCCAGTGCGGCGACCTGACCGGCCCAGGTGCCGGCGGCGTTGAGGACGGCGGCGGCGGGGATGTCGCGTCGCGGAGTCCGTACGCCGACCACCCGTGGTCCGTCCCGGAGCAGGTCGGTGACCGGCTCGTGCGGCAGCACGGTGGCGCCGCCCCGGCGGGCCAGTCGCAGCAGGTGGGCGGCGGCGAGCATCGGCTGCACCTGCATGTCCTGCGGGTACCGGTAGCCGCCGGTGAGGTCGTCGCCCAGGTGCGGTTCGTGTGCGTGCAGCCGGTCCCGGTCGACCGCGACCGCCTCGACGCCGAGGTCACGTTGCCGCGTGGCGAGCCGGGCCAGACCGTCCAGCGACGCCCCGTCGGTGGCGACCACCAGTCCGCCCTTGGCCTCCATCTCCACCAGGTCACCGAAGGTCGTGTCGCGCACCGGCAGGTCGGCCAGGGCGCGCCACTGCCGGTGCGAGTGCAGCGCGAGGTCGAGTTCCGGGCCGGGTTCCTTGTCGGAGACGAGGATGTTCCCCTCGCCCGCCCCGGTGGTGCCGCCGACGATCGGTCCACTGTCGACGACGGTCACCGACAGGCCCGCCCGGATCGCCTCGTGGGCGCAGGCCGCGCCGAGGATGCCCGCCCCCACCACGACCAGATCCACCGCCCCGCTACGCACGCGAGCACCGGCCCGGTCGGCCGGGCGCAGCGGTGCCACAGGGCCCGGCGGGGCAGTGGGGTGGCGGGGCGGCGGGGTGGCGGGGCGCAGGCATGGCACCTCCGACGTCGGGGGCTGGAGGGCGGCGGGACGCCGTTGTAGTGTGTGACATTGTACTGGCCGCCACGGAATAAGGAGCACCCGATGCCCGCTCGGTCGAGACCATGGCACGGCGTACTGGTGGCCACCACGGTGCCGCTCGACGACCGACTCGCGGTCGACGTCGACCGGTACGCCGAGCATGTCCGTTGGCTCGCCGACGAGGGCTGCGACGGGGTCGTGCCGAACGGCTCGCTCGGCGAGTACCAGACCCTCACCCCCGAGGAGCGCAGCACGCTGGTCCGGGTCGCGGTCGACGCCGCACCCGACGGCTTCACCGTGATGCCCGGCATCTCCGCGTACGGCGCGATCGAGGCGCGGCGGTGGGCCGAGGACGCCGCCGAGGCCGGCTGCGCGGCGGTGATGCTGCTGCCGCCGAACGCCTACCGGGCCGACGAGCGGGCCGTGGTCGCGCACTACCGCGAGGTCGCCAAGGTCGGCGTGCCGGTGGTGGCGTACAACAACCCCATCGACACCAAGGTCGACCTCACCCCGGAGCTGCTCGCCCGCCTGCACGGCGAGGGCCTGATCGTCGGCGTCAAGGAGTTCACCGGCGACGTCCGCCGCGCCTACCGGATCGCCGAGGCGGCACCCGGTCTCGACCTCATCGCCGGGGCCGACGACGTCACCCTGGAACTCGCGGTGGCCGGCGCGCCCGGCTGGATCGCCGGGTACGTCAACGCGCTGCCCCGGGCCTGCGTCCGGCTCTTCGACGCGGCGGCCGACGGCGACCTGGCCACCGCGCTGCCGCTCTACCGCGCGCTGCACCCGCTGCTGCGCTGGGACTCGCGGACCGAGTTCGTGCAGGCGATCAAGCTCTCGATGGACGTCGTCGGACGCTACGGTGGGCCCTGCCGCCCGCCCCGGGTGCCCCTCACGGCGGACCACGAGCGCCTCGTCCGGGAGGCCACCGAGAAGGCGGTGGCGGCCGGCGGCCGGTGACGGGAAGGGCGGTAGGACGATGCGCAGCACGCGGGTGTTCCACGCGGTCGACTCGCACACCGAGGGCATGCCGACCCGGGTGGTCACCGGCGGCATCGGTGTGATCCCCGGCGACTCGATGGCACAACGGCGCCGGCACTTCGTCGCCCATCTCGACCACCTCCGCACCCTGCTCATGTGCGAGCCACGCGGGCACGCCGCGATGAGCGGGGCGATCCTGCAACCGCCCACCCGGCCCGACGCCGACTGGGGCGTCCTCTTCATCGAGGTCAGCGGCTGCCTGCCGATGTGCGGGCACGGCACCATCGGGGTGGCCACCGTGCTGGTGGAGAGCGGCATGGTCACCGTCACCGAGCCGACCACCGTGATCCGGCTGGACACCCCGGCCGGGCTGGTGACGGTCGACGTGGCGGTCCGCGACGGGCACGCCGAGTCGGTGACCCTGCGCAACGTGCCCGCCTTCGTGTCGGACCTGGACGCCACGGTCGACGTGCCCGGGTACGGCCCGGTCACCCTGGACCTCGCCTTCGGCGGCAACTTCTACGCCGTCGTCGACCTCGACCGGCTCGGGATCGCCTTCACGCCGACCGACCCACAGACCCGGCAGCGGATGCTCGACGCCGGTCTGGCCATCATGGACGCCGTCACCGACCAACTCCGGCCGGCGCACCCCGAGGACCCGACGATCGCCGGCTGCCACCACGTCTACCTCGCTGCCCCCGGGTCCGACGCCCGGCACTCGCGGCACGCGATGGCCATCCACCCCGGGTGGTTCGACCGATCGCCCTGCGGCACCGGCACCTCCGCCCGGATGGCCCAACTGCACGCCCGGGGCGAGTTGGCGCTCGGCGCCGACTTCGTCAACGAGTCGCTGATCGGCAGCCGCTTCGTCGGCCGGCTGCTCGACCGCGCCACCGTGGCGGGCCGACCGGCCGTGATCCCGACGGTCACCGGCCGCGCCTGGATCACCGGCACCGCCCAGTACCTCCTCGACCCCACCGACCCGTTCCCCGCCGGTTTCCTGCTCTGACCAGCACTGGAGTTCTCATGTCCGTCGTCGTGTCCGCCTCCCCCCAGCGTCCGGAGGATGTCGTCGTCTCGGTGCCCGCCGCGACCATCGAGGACGTCGGCACGGCCGCCGGGGCGGCCCGCGCCGCGCAGCCCGGGTGGGCGGCGGCACCACCCGCCGAGCGGTCCGGGGCGCTGCACGCCGCCGCCGACGCGGTCGCCGACGCCACCGCCGAACTGGTCGACCTGGTCGTGCGGGAGGTGGGCAAGCCGATCACGGAGGCGCGCGGTGAGGCGGCCCGGACGGTCGCGCTGCTGCGGTACTACGCCCAGCAGGTCTACGACCCGACCGGTGCGGTGCACGACCCCAGCGGCGGTCGGGGCCTGGCGTACACCCGTCGCCGACCGCGTGGCGTCGCCGGCCTGGTCACGCCGTGGAACTTCCCGCTGGCCATCCCGATGTGGAAGGCGGCCCCGGCGCTGGCCTTCGGTAACGCCGTCCTGCTCAAGCCGGCACCGCAGGCGACGGCCTGCGCGGTGCGCCTGGCGGAGCTGGTCACGCCGTACCTGCCCGACGGGCTGCTGACGGTGCTGCCGGGTGACGCCGAGACGGGCCGGGCGGTGGTGGACGCCGGTGACGTCGTGTCGTTCACCGGCTCCGCCGAGGTGGGCGCCGGCGTCGGCGCGACCGCCGTGGCGCGGGGCGTGCCGGTGCAGTGCGAAATGGGCGGGCTCAGCCCCGCGGTGGTCCTGCCGGACGCCGACGTCGAGTCCGCCGCCCGGCAGGTCGCCTACGCCGCGTTCGGGTACGCCGGCCAGAAGTGCACCGCCACCAAGCGCGTCATCGTGGTGGGTGACCCGACCGCGTTCACCGACGCGCTGGTGACCGCCGTGGCGGCGTTGGCCTGCGGCGATCCCGCCGCACCGGAGACCGTGGTGGGGCCGGTGATCGACGAGGCCGCCCGGACCCGGGTGCGGGACGCCGCACAGAGTGCCGTCGCCGCCGGTGCGCGGCTGCTCACCGGTGCCCGTACGCCCCGGGAAGCGGGCTGGTTCGTCGCCCCCACGCTGCTGGCCGACGTCCCCGCCGACCACCTGCTCCAGCGCGCGGAGGTGTTCGGTCCGATCTGCACACTGAGCCGGGTGGACGACGTCGACGCGGCGCTGGCCACCGCCAACGACGTCCGGTACGGGCTCGCCGCCTCGGTCTTCACCGCCGACCTGGACGCCGCGCTGCGCTTCGCCGACGGGCTGGCGGCCGGACAGATCAAGGTCAACGCGCCGACCGCCGGAGTGGACTTCCACCTGCCCTTCGGCGGCGAGCGCGCCTCCAGCTACGGACCTCGCGAACAGGGCAAGGCGGCGCAGGACTTCTACACCGCACTGCACACGGTGACCGTCGCACCCGCCGGAGGCTGAGCCGCGCCGGGTGTCCCGGGACCCGCCGCCGTGGCGTCGCCTACCATGCGGCGGGAAGGAGACGTGGTGGTGACTGACGCCTTGGAACTGCCGTCCCTGGGGGCGCGACCGAGCCTGCGGGGACAGGTCGCGCACGCCCTGCGGGCCGCGCTGGTGGCCGGCCAGATGCGCCCCGGCGAGGTCTACTCGGCGCCGACGCTCGCCGCCCGACTCGGCGTCTCCGCCACCCCGGTCCGCGAGGCGATGCTCGACCTGGTCAAGGAGGGCCTGGTCGAGACCGTGCGGAACAAGGGCTTCCGGGTCACCGAACTGTCCGATCGGGAGCTCGACAACCTGACCGAGATCCGCCAGCTGATCGAGGTGCCGACCACCGTCCGGGTGATCGGTGTGGCCACCGCCGAGGACGTCGCGCGCCTGCGGCCGATCGCCCACCGGATCGTCGAGGTGGCCGAACACAGGGACCTGATCGCGTACATCGAGCACGACCGCCGCTTCCACCTGGAACTGCTCGCGCTGGCCGGCAACAGTCACCTGGTCTCGCTCGTCGGTGAGCTGCGGGCGAGGTCGCGGCTGTTCGGGCTGACCCGGCTCGCCGAGACCGGGGAACTGGTGCCCTCCGCCCGCGAGCACGTCGAGATGCTCGACCTGATCGAGGCGGGCGACCGGGCCGGACTGGAACGGCTGATGCGCGTGCACATCGGTCACGTACGCGGCCGCTGGGCCGGCCGGGCGGAGCCGACCGCCGACTGACCCCCGCCGGACGGCCCTGACCGGTGGCGCGGACGGCCCTGACCGGCGGCAGGCGGTCCGGACGGCGCTGCCTGCCCGCCGCCCGGCGTACGGTCAGCGCTGCCAGGCGGCCCAGAGTTCGGCGTACCGGCCGCCCGCGGCGACGAGTTCCGCCGGGGTGCCCAGCTCGACTATCCGTCCGTGCGCCATCACCGCGATCCGGTCGCAGCTCTGCGCCTGCGTCAGGCGGTGCGCGACCACCACGGCGGTGCGTCCGCGCACCAGCGCGGCACTGGCCAGCTCCAGTTGCCGGGCACCGGCACTGCCGGCCTCGGCACTCGCCTCGTCGAGCACCACGATCGGCGGGTCGAGCAGGGCGACCCGGGCCAGCGCCACCTGTTGCGCCTGCCCCGGGGTGACCGGGTGCTCGCCCTCGCCGACCCGGGTGTGCAGCCCCTCCGGCAGCGCGGCGACCCACTGGTCGGCACCGACCAGCCGCAGCGCGTCCCACATCTGCTCCTCGTCGGCGTGCGGCACCGCCAGTCGCAGGTCGTCGGCGAGGGTGCCGGCGAAGACGTGCACCTCCTGGGTGACGACGCCGACGGTGCGGCGCAGCTCCACCGGATCCAGGTCGGCGATCGGTCGCCCGCCGAGCAGCACCTCGCCCTCGGCGGCCGGGAACACCCCGCCGAGGATGGCCGCCAGCGTCGTCTTGCCGGCACCGCTCTCGCCGACCACCGCCAGCGACTCGCCCTCCGCGATCTCCACCGAGACGTCGTGCACCACGGTGGGGCCGCCGGGGTAGCGGTGCCCGATCGACTTGGCGCCGATCCCGCCCGCCGGCCGGTCACCGGCACGCGGGCGCGACTCCGGCACGTCGAGTCCGGTGATGCCGACCAGCCGGGCGAGCGCGGCACCGGCCGACTGGACGTCGTTGAACGAGATCAGGAGCATGCCGAGCGGGCCGAAGAGCCGGTGGAACAGCAGCGCGGCGGCGGTGACGTCACCCACGCTGCTCTCGCCCGCGCGGACCAGCAGGAAGCCGGTCAGCAGGACGGCGGTGAGGCCGATCGCCTCCGCGTAGTTCATCATGTTCGCGAACCACAGGAACCCGCGTACCGCCCGCAGGCGCGCGGTGACCGCCTTGCGCGACGCCCCGTCCACCCGCTGGCCCTGCCGCTGCGCCATGCCGTAGGCGTGCACCGTCCGGGCGCCGGTGAAGGTGGTCAGCAGGCTCTGCGTCCGTTCCGCCGCCGCCTCGCGCTCGGCGGCGTAGAGCCGCTTCGCCTGGGGCACGAACCGGCGCAGGCTCAGCACGTGCACCGGGAAGACGACCAGGAACGCGAGCGCGATCCGCCAGTCCAGGGTGGCGAAACCGGCGAAGGTGATGACGACGGTGACCAGGGCGGTGAAGATCCCGGCGGCCAGCCGGACCGAGTCGGTGACCTGTTCCACGTCGTCGGTGACCCGGGCGGCGACGTCGCCGGAGCCGGCGCTCTCCAACCGGGCCGAGTCCATCCGCAGGGCCCGGTCGAGCACCTCCTCCCGCAGGTCGGCGCAGGCCCGCATGCCCCACTCGGTGACCAGCCACCGGGACACGCCGGTCAGCACGGCGGCCAGCAGACCGATGCCGAGGATCCAGGCCGAGATCACCAGCAGCGCCTCGCCGGTGCCGCCCGCGACGACCAGGTCGACCAGCCGACCGAGCAGGATCGGCACCACCACGGCCGCGGCGCTGGCCGCCACGGACGTCAGGACCGACGTCCAGGCCAGCAGCGGATAGCGGCGCAGGTTGCGCCAGAACGTGGCCAGGGTCTCCCGGCCGGAGGCGACCGGCAGCATCGTCGTCGCGCTCATCGCAGGACCACCTCGGCGTACGCGGACTGGGTGAGCAGGTCCCGGTGCGATCCGACGGCGGCCACCCGCCCGGCGTCGAGGAAGACGACACGGTCGCACCGGTCGAGCAGGGGAGCGCTGGTGGTGACCAGCACGGTGGCCCGGTCGTCCCCGGCCCGACGGGAGCGAATGCCCTCGGCGATGGCGTGCTCGGTGACCGCGTCGACCGCCGTCGTCGGGTCGCGGAACACGGTGACCGGCCGGTCGGCGAGCAGCGCCCGGGCCAGGGCGATCCGCTGCCGTTGCCCGCCGGAGAGGTTCAGTCCGTGGTCGAGCAGTTCGCGGTCCAGCCCGGTGCCGCCCTCGGCGAGCAGGTCGTCGACGGAGGCCGCCGCCATGCTCTGCCGCAGCGCCGCGTCGTCCCGGTCGTCCCCGCTCTGCAGCACCTCGCGCAGGGTGCCGCCGAACAGGTCGACCGCGTGCGGCTCGACGAGCACGACCTGCCGCAGCGAGGCGACGTCGAGGTCACCGACCGGTGACCCGGCCAGGGTCACCTCGCCCCGCTCCGGTGCCCGTGCCCCGGCCAACAGGTCGGTGACGTCGTCGGCGGTGGTGGTCTGCCCGGTGACGACCCCGAGCACCTCCCCGGGGCGCACCTCGAGACTGGCACCGTCCAGGCCCGAGGTGTGCACCTCGGCGAGGACCAGCGGACCGGGCTGCGCCTCCCGTACGCCGGAGGTGGCGCGCTCGGGCGCGGCCAGCACCTCGGCCACCCGGGCCGCGCTGGCCCGCGCGGTGGCCAGCCGGAAGACGCAGTCGGCCAGGTTGAGCACCGGGTCGGTGATGAACGCGGCCAGGCCCACGATGGTGATGAGCTGCCCGACCGTGATCCGCCCCTCCAGGGCGAACCAGCCGGCCAGGGCGGCCACGATGGTGATCAGCAGGCCGGTGGTGAACGTCGACACCCCGACGAACGCGGCACCGGCCTTGACCGCGCCGACGTTGGCGCGCAGCGAGATGCGGCTGGCGGTGCGGTAACGCCGTGACGCCTCGTCGACGCCGCCGAACCCGCGCAGCGGGCGGAGCCCCCGCAGCAGGTCCGACGCGGTCGCGGCGGCCCGGCCGATGGCCTGCTGCTGCGCCGAGGTGTGGCGTTCCACGAGCGGCCCGAGCGCGTGCAGGGCGAGCACCAGCACCGGGATGCCGATCACCAGCCCGAGGCCGAGGGTCCAGTCGATCCGCAGCAGGACGATCGTGGAGACGACCAGCCCGAGCAGCGCGGAGATCACCCGGCTGCCCAGCTCCAGTGAGTCGGCGGCGGCCTGGGTGTCGGTGGTGGCGATGGAGAGCAGCTCTCCGCTCTGCCGGCCGGTGCGGATGCCCTGCCCGCCCAGCAGTCGCCGGACCACGCGCATCCGCAGCACGTGTGACTCCTCGGTCACCGCCTTCGACAGGAACCAGAAGCCGGACCGCCACCCCATGGTCAACGCGGTGAACAACGCGAAGATCCCCAGGACGGACCAGAGCATCGCCGAGGTCGACCCGGTGCTCACCGCCTGGTCGATGACCAGGCCGATGGCCACCGGGACCAGTGCCTCGCACACCTGGTGCAGCGACCAGAAGGCGGTGCAGAGCGCGGTGTCCCGGCGCTGCCGCCAGAACATCTCGCCGAACAACCGGCCGGTCGGGCTGACTCGCACGGTCACCTCACCCGCCGTCGGTCGGTGCGGCGGACCCCCGCCGTCGGCTCTGCCATCTCGCCTCACTCTCCACAAGTTAGGTGAGGCTAACCTGTGGTCGTGGCGCGGCGCCATCCGGTAGCGGGTGTCGTCCCGGCGGTCAGCCGGTGACCACGACCGCCTCCCGGGCGAGCGTGACCGCGCCCAGCAGGGCGGCGTCGTCGGCGAACCGGGACAGTACCACCTCCGGCCGATGCGGCAGCACCTCGGTGAGCCGGTCGACCAGCAGCTCCCGGATCAGGGCGCTGCCGGCCACCCCACCGACCAGCACCACCCGCTGCGGGTCCAGCAGCAGACAACACGTGACCAGGTGCCGGGCCAACTCGTCGAGCCGGGCGATCAACGCCTGCCGCTCCGACCCCGGTCGTTCGGCCGCACCGGCGAGGGCCGCCGCGCCGCCGGAGAGACCCAGTTCGGCGGCGACCACGTCCAGGGCCCGGCCGGAGAAGTCCAACTCCAGCATGGTGCCCGGCCACGGGCCGCCGGAGACCGCGTACCCGATCTCACCGGCGGCACCCCGGTGGCCGGAGACCACCGTGCCGCCGACGGTGATCGCCGCGGCCACTCCGGTGCCCAGCCCCAGCACGAGGCCCGGGTCGGCGTCGCGCAGCGCGCCGAGCCGCAGTTCGGCCAGGGCGGCGGCGTTGAGGTCGTTGTCCACCGCCACCTCGGTGACGTCGAGCGTCTCCCGCACCGCGTCGGCCAGCCGCAGGCTCTCCCAGCCGGGAACGTTCGGCGCCAGCTCGATGCCGTCGGCCCGGATCACCCCGGGGGAGGCCACCCCGGCGGCGAGCAGCGGGCCGCCCACCTCGGCCAGCAGCCGGGCGGCGAGCCGCAGCGCCCGGTCCAGCGCCTGCGGCGCACCGCGCTCGGCGTACGTCGGAACCCGCTCACGGGCCATCAGCCGGCCCTGCCGGTCGGCGACCCCGACGGCCATCTTCGTCCCGCCGAAGTCGATGCCGAGCAGCAGCCCGTCGGTGTACGCGCCCGACTCGGGTCGCGCCAGCTGCACGCTCATCGGGCCGCCATCTCGGTGGCGACCGCGTCCAGTGCGGTGTCGGCCCGGTCGAGACGGTCGCGTACCGCCGCCAGCCGTGCCCGCGCCGCGTCGAAGCTGCCTCGCAGCGTCGCCACCTGGGCGCGTACCGCGTCGCTGCCCGGCCCGTCGGCCTGGGCGCGGCCGAGCACCAGCTCCGGCCGGACGGCGGCGGCGATCAGGTCGTCCACGGCGGCGTCGTCGAGCCCGCCGGGAACCAGCCCCTCGGCGGCGGCCCGCACATCGTCGGCGGTCCAGCCCTGCGGGGCACCGCCGCGCACCAGCCGACCCACCACCGAGTGCGCGGCCCGGAACGGCACACCGTGCCGGGTCAGGGCGTCGGCGGCGGCGGTCGTGGTGGCCCCGGAGGCGACGATCTCGGCCGCCGACGGCGGCGTCAACGGCGCGATCTCGGCGAGGAAGCCGCCGAGCAGGGCGAAGAACCGGTCCGCCCGGTCGTTGCTCTCCCAGAGCCGCACCTGCACGTCGGTGGTGGCGTTGTTCGAGTCCTCCCACCAGGCCGCGCCCACGTTGTTCAGCACCGAGGCGGCGTCGGCGGCGGCCTGCCCGGCGTACGAGACCAGGTGCTCCAGCACCACCGGGTTGCGCTTCTGCGGCATGATGCTGCTGCCCTGGGTGAAGTCACCGGGCGTGGTCACCCACTGCCAGCTCAGCCAGTCCATCAGGGTGCGCGCCAGCCGCGCCCCGGTGGCCAGCGCCTGGGCGTTGAGGGTGCCGACCCGCACCAGATGGTCGGCGCCGGCCACCGCCTCGTACGAGTTGGTCACCAGACCCGCGAAGCCGAGCAACTCGGCCACCCGGGCGGGGGAGATGTCCAGGTCGGTGCCGGCGAAGGCGCAGGACCCCAGCGGTGAGACGTTGAGCGCCTCGATCACGTCGGCGTAGGCGAGCGCCTCCCCGGCCAGCGCCTCGGCGTACCCGGCCAGGGCGTGCCCGATGGTGGTCGGCTGGGCCGGACGCCGGTGGGTGTAGCCGGTGATCACCACGTCCGCGTACCGGTCCGCGGCGTCCAGCGCGACCGTGCCGGTGGCCAGTACCCGGTCGAGCACGCCGGTCAGCTGGTCGCGCAGCAGCATCCGGAACACCCCGGCGTCGAGGTCGTTGCGGCTGCGCGCCATCTGCACGTCCAGCTCCGAGGTGGGTATCCCGCAGGCCGCCGCGAGACGCTTCTCCACCAGGTAGTACGTGTCCTCGAAGGTGCCGTCGAAGGGCGGCGCGTCGGCCTGGTCGGCGCGCAGCTCGGCCAGTCCGCGCAGCAACCGGGCGCCCCGATCGGCGGGGATCAACCCCTGCTCGGTCAGCATCACCACGTGCGCCTGGCTGGCCCGCACCATCGCCGGGAACAGGTGCCCGACGTGGTGGTCGTAGGTGGGACGCAGGTGGTGCCGCTGGTAGGTGGTCAGCGCGGGTGTGCTCATGACGGAGTTCCTTACTTCCTCTGCGGGCCGGGTCGGCGCGGGGGCCGTCCCGGACGGTCGGCCGGTCAGTCGTCCAGCCCGAGCAGGCGCTCGGCGTTACCGGCGAAGATCGCGCGCAGGTGCTCGTCGGGCAGGCCCAGTTCCCGGCAGATGCGGAGCTGGTCGTCGAGGTAGCGGGTGACGTACCCGCGCGGGAACCACGACGAGTCGCTGCCGAACACGATCCGCTCCGGGCCGATGGTCTCGTAGCAGCGCCGGAACAGGTCCTCCAGCGTCAGCTTGTACGGCATCCACCGCACCCACTGGTTGGAGCCGGAGGTGTCGACGTGCACGTTCGGGCAGCCCCAGGCGGTGAAGAGCAGCTCCTGCACGTACTGCACGCCGAAGTGCGGCACCACCACCGGCAGCTCCGGGAACCGACGGGCCATCCGGGCCAGCTCCTCCGGACCACCGTGCCGGCCGAAGGTGAGGCCGCCGGCGCTGCCGTAGTGCCCGATGTGGATCAGCACCGGCACACCGAGCCGCTGCGCGGTGCCCCAGAGCGGATCGAGGTCCGGCCCGTCGAGCGGGCCGCGCAGCAACGGCGCGAACAGCTTCAACCCGCGCAGGCCGCGTTCGGTGACCGCCCGTTCCAGCTCGGCCGCGGCGTCCGGTGCGTACGGGTCGTGGTGGGCGAAGCCGAGCAGCAGGTCCGGGTGCCGGTCGACCACGTCGGCCACCGCGTCGTTGCCGCCGCCGGTGACGAACACCGCCCGGCGTACGCCCACCCGGCGCAACTCGTCGGCCCACCGGTCGGCCTCGTCCGGCCAGTGCGCGGCGGGCGGCTCCGGTTCCGGGAACGACCACGCCTGCCGCCACGCCCGCGCGTACGGGGCGGAGGCGGCGGCGCGGGCGGCCCGCCCGGGTGCCCCGCCGGGGTGCATCCCGGCGGCCTCCTCGCAGGCGTGGATCGTCTCGTCGGCGCCGATGCGGAAGTGCAGGTGGAAGTCGACGACGTCCAGTCCCCGGTCCACGGTCACCCCTCCTCCCCGGACAGCGGCGGATCACCGGACGGATCGGCGGACAGCGGTGGATCGGTGGGCAGGGGATCGGCCGTGGGCGCAGCGGGTGCCGGGGCGGCGACCCAGGCGGCCACGATCTCCCGTAACCGGGCACCGGCGATGTGCCGGACCCGCTCGCCGCTCTCCACGTCGGCCAGCGAGATGTGTCCGGACCAGCCCTGCCACGGGTCGGGCCGGGACTCCACCAGCACGTACGGGTGGGCCACCGGCAGCTTCGGCTTCGGCGGCAGGTCCTCGACCGCGTCGAGGCGTACCGCGTCGGGGTCGAAGCCGAGCACGCCGGAGGTCTCGTAGGCCCCGCCGTGCCCCCGCGCGGGCAGCTCGCCGTAGATCTGCGTGGTCTCCGCCGGGGTGACCAACTGGAACCAGTTGACCAACAGCAGGCTGGCCTGCCGGCGGCCGGAGACCCACTCCATCGCGGCCCGCGCGGTGGACATGTTGGCGTCGTGCCCGTTGACGATCAGCAGGCGGGGGAAACCGGCGGCGACGATCCCCTCGATCACGTCGGCCAGGTAGCCGACCGCGATCTCCGGACGGATCGCCACCGTCCCCGGCCACGGGCGGGTCTGCCCCGGGCAGGCCGCATACGGCACGGCGGGAAAGAGCACCCCGCGCGGGCCGTCGCCGGTCGCGCCGCTCTCGGCGGCGAACCCCTCGGCCAGGATCAGGTCGGTGCCCAGCGGCAGGTGCGGGCCGTGCCACTCCACCGCGCCCACCGGCAGCACCGCGAAGTCCGCGGCGGCGGCCACCGCCGCCAGTTCGCCACCGGGCACCCGGCCGACCGGCAGCAGGCCCGACTCCGGCCAGCCCACGGTCACCTCGGTACGCGTCACGTCGTCCACTTCGCCGCCTCCCGGGACGCCGACCGGCCGCTCTGGAGCCGACCGGAGACCACCATCACCACGAAGATCAGCGCCACCTGGAGCATGCCGTAGGCGGCGGCGGTGCCGACCTCGAACGAGTACATCCGATTGTTGATCTCGACGGAGATCGGTGCGGTCTGCGACGTGTAGATCAGCACCGAGGCGACGAACTCACCGACGCCGTTGACGAAGGCCAGCAGCGCGCCGGCCGCCACCCCGGGGATCATCAGCCGCAGGGTGACCGTGCCGAACGCCCGCCACCACGAGGCGCCCAGGTTGCGGGCCGCCTCCTCCAGCGAGGGGTCGATCTGCGCCAGCGTGGCCGAACTGGACCGGAACACCAGCGGCAGGAACCGCACGAAGTACGCCAACGGCATGATCCAGAAGGTGCCGATCAGCACCTGCCCGAAGCTGAACGCGTTGCCGGTGCTGAACGCCGAGATCAGGTTGATCGCCACCACCGTGCCGGGCAGCGCCCACGCCAGCATGACCGCCACGTCCAGCAGCGCCCGACCCCGGAAGTCCAACCGCCGCACCGCGTACGCGATGAGCACGCCGACCACCACACAGGCGACCGTGGCGATCAGGCTCATCTGCAACGAGTTGAGGATCGGCTGGAACGCCCTCGGGTCGGAGAAGATGGTGACGAAGTTCTGCCAGGTGTACGCCGAGGGGATCACCTCGGTCGTCCACGACCCGTCCTCGGAGAACGCCACCAGGCCGATCGTGACCACCGGTGCCAGCAGCACCACCGTGGCCAGGATCGAGGCGGCGAGCGCGGCCCACTTGCCGAACGGGTTGGTGATCTCCCGCCGGTGCGCGGCGACGCCCTTGGACTGCGAGCGGTAGCTGCGCCGCCCCTCGTACCAGCGCATGCCGAGCAGGAACAGGATCGACACCACCGCCAGCACCGAGGCGTACGTGGAGGCCATCGGCAGGTCGCCGTTGGTGCGGTTGATGTAGATCTGCATGGTCATCGTGCGGTCCACCCCGAACAGCAGCGGAGCGGTGTACGACGCCAGCGAGGTCATGAACACCAGCAGCGAGGCCGAGACCAGCGCCGGGGTGAGCATCGGCAGCAGCACGGTCCGCCACACCCGGACCCGACCGGCGCCGAGGTTGTACGCGGCCTCCTCCACCGACGGGTCCATCCCGGCGAGGGCGGCCGAGGCGGCGAGGTAGAAGAACGGGTACATGGTGAAGGTGTGCACCACCAGCACCCCGGCGATGCCGGTGAACGGCAGTACCGGGCTCTCGGTGCCGAACAGTTGCTGGAGCCCGCGCGGCAGGATGCCGGTCTCGCTGTAGAGCAACTGGAACGAGATGGCGCCGATCAGCGGTGGCAGCGCGGCCGGCACCAGGATGATCGCCTCGATCAGCCGGCGGCCGGGGAACTGGAAGCGCTTGAGCAGGAACGCCATCGCCACGCCGACGATCCCGCAGAGCAGCACGCTGGCCGCCGAGATGCCCAGCGAGGTGAGCAGCGCGGACCGGGCCACGCCCCCGCCGCGCAGGAACTCGGTGTAGTTGGCCACCCCGTCCACCCCGACGCTCTCCGCGAAGGTGGCGAACATCGGCTGGACCACGTACCCGAACAGGATCAGCGCCAGCGGGAACACCAGCGCGTACGGGAACCAGCGGGAGCTGGCGCCACCGGCGAAGCGTCCGCCCAGCCGGGGACGGCGACCCCGTCCGGGCGGGGTCGGGTCCTCGGTGATCGGCGGGACGGTGGCGGCGCTGGGTGCGGCCGTCACGGGTGCACCACCCACATGCGCTCCCGGTTGAGTCGCAGCCCGATCTGGTCGCCGACGGCGACGCCGGACGGCACGTCGATGGCGGCCACCTGCACCGACTCGCCGGCCACCTCGACCACCAGGTTGGTGGCCATGCCGGTGAACTCCAGCTCGGTCACCCGGCCGGGCAGCGCGCCCGCCTCGGTGGCCGAGGTGAGCCCGATGTGCTCCGGGCGTACCGACACCAGCGCGGTCTCGCCGGAACGCAGGCCGTGCCCGACCGGCGCGGCCACGACGATCTCGGTGCCGTCCGGACGGCCGACGGTGACCGTCTCGTCGGTGACGGCCGTGACCGGCAGCGACAACACGTTGCTGCGGCCGATGAAGCGGGCCACGAAGGCGTTGGTCGGCCGGTGGTAGATCTCCTGCGGAGCACCGATCTGCTGCACCCGGCCGGACTCCATCACCGCGATCCGGTCCGACATCGCCATCGCCTCGGCCTGGTCGTGGGTGACGTAGATGGCGGTGGTGCCGCTCTCCTTCTGGATGCGGCGGATCTCGGTCCGGGTCTCCTCGCGCAGCTTCGCGTCGAGGTTGGAGAGCGGCTCGTCGAGCAGCAGCGTACGCGGGCGGATGACCAGGGCTCGGGCCAGCGCCACACGCTGCTGCTGACCGCCGGAGAGCTGATCGATGCGCCGCTCGCCGTACCCGCCGAGGTGCACCTCGCCCAGCGCCTCCTCGACGCGTCGCCGGGACTCGGCCCGCCCCACCTTGCGGATCTTCAGCCCGTACGCGACGTTCTGCGCCACCGACATGTGCGGGAACAGCGCGTAGTTCTGGAACACCATGCCGGTGTCACGCTTGTTCGGTGGGCGGCGGGTGACGTCCTCGGTGCCGAAGCGGATCCGGCCGGAGGTGGGGAAGTAGAACCCGGCCACCATGCGCAGGGTGGTGGTCTTGCCGCAGCCGCTCGGGCCGAGCAGGGTGAAGAACTCACCGGCGGCGATGCTGATGTCGACATCGTCGACGGCCGCGGTGTCACCGGCGCGGGCGAATCGCTTGCTCACCGACTCCAGCGTGACATCGATCATGATGTCCTCCTTCTCGTGCTGCCGGTCGTAGGTAAGAGGGGTGCTGCCGGCCGCGATGAAAGGAAGGGACCCTTCCTAACGCCTGCGGTATAGGAAGGGTCCCTTCCTAACAGCGGTCGGCCGGACGGCGGCCGGGTCGGGGTACGCGTACCCCGACCCGGTGCCGACGCGGTCAGCCCTTGTTCTTGATCTGGCTGTTCCAGTGGTTGATCCACTCGGTCTCGTGCTCGGCGATCACGTTCCAGTCGACGTTCATCGGGCGCAGGTCGAGCTGGGCCAGCCACTCCGGCTGGTCGGCGATCTCGATGGCGGGGATCTGGAAGAAGTCCTTGGCCAGGTCGGCGCGGAGCCCGTCGTCGAAGAGGAACTCGATGAACTTCTGCGCGCCCTCGGAGTTGCCGCCCTTGACCGCGGCGAGGCCGTCGACCAGCACCGGCGCACCGGAGGTGGGCATCACGTAGCCGAAGGGCATGTTCGACTGGTTGGCCTGCAACAGCACGTCCTGCAGGTTCCAGGCACTCAGTGTGCCCTGCTGGCGGGAGAGCTTCAGGTACAGGTCGGCCGGGTTGGCCGCGTACGAGCCGGTGTTGGCGTCGAGGCGCTTGAGCCAGTCGTACCCGGGCTGCGGGTTGCTGCCGTCGGGGGAGAGACGCTGGATCATCGAGGCGTAGATCGACCGCATGGTGCCGGAGGCGGCCACGTCCCGGATGATGATCTTGTCTTTCCACTGCGGGTCGAGCAGGTCGTCCCAGTCCTTCGGGGCCTGCTCCGGGGTGAGCGCCGCGTTGTTGTACATGATGACCTCGGGCAGCAGGATCTCCCCGAACCAGCGGCCCTCGGCGTCCTTGTACTGCGCGTCCATGTCCCCGGCGAACGACGGCTGCCAGGGGGCCAGCAGGTCCTCGGCCGCACCCGCCGACAGACCCTGCTGGGTGCCGCCCCACCAGACGTCGGCCTGCGGGTTGGCCTTCTCGGCCCGGACCCGCTCCAGGATCTCCTGGGCGCCGATGTTGAGGATCTCGACCTTGCCCTGGTACTCGGGGTACTTCTCGGTGAACTTCTCCACCACGAAGTCCGTGACCTTCTTGTCCCGGGCGGTGTAGATGGTGAGCTGCTGGACGTCACCGGCCGCGTCGTCCGAGCCGCCACCGCCGCAGGCGGTGCCGACGGCGAGCACGGAGGCGAGCGCCCCGGCCAGGAGAAGTCGTCGTTTCATGAGGTACCTCCGAGGGAAGGGATCAAGGGGTGGGTAGGAGTTGGGGTGTGCCGGCCGCCGCAGCGGCGAGGGCGTAACTGACCGCGCCATGCAGCACCGCGCGGTCGCCGAGGACCGCCCGGCGTACCTCGGTGGTGGCGGGCGCGGAGGCGTCGACGAGCGTCTGGAGCCGCGCCACGGCGTCGTCGTCGAGCTGGGTGGCGGCGCCGCTGAGCAGGACCCGGCCCGGGTCGATCACGCAGACGCAGGAGACGATCAACCGGGTCCAGGCGGCCAGGACCTCGTCCAGGTACGCCGCCGCCCGCGCGTCGGTGCGGGCGAGCTCGACCAGGGCGGCCACCGGTGCGTCCGGCCGCCGCCCGGGAGCCAGTGCGACGACTCGTTCGGCGACGGCGTTCTCCGACCACCGGGCCTCGAACGGGCCGATCCCGTCGTGTCCCCGGTCGCTCGGGTCCAGCGGCAGGAAGCCCACCTCGCCGGCCGCGCCACCGGCGCCCCGACGGACCTGCCCGTCCAGGACCAGTCCGGCGCCGATGCCGTCGGCGACGTGCAGCAGCAGCAGGTCGGCCACGTCGATGCCGGCCCCGGCCGCGTGCTCACCGGCTGCCATCAGGTTGACGTCGTTGTCCACCACGACCGGCACGCCGAGGTGGCGTTGCACCGATTCGCCTATCTCCCGGCCCTCGACCAGCCCCACCGAGGGGGCGAGCCGGACCGTGCCGCCCGAGGAGACGCCCGGCGCGGCGATCGCCACCCCGCGCAGCGCGGGCAGCCCGTCGCCGGCCAGTTCGGGTACGGAGCGGCAGATGCTCTCGACGATGTCGCCGGCGAGTCGGACCGCCCGGTGGGCGATGACGGTGCCGTCGCTGTCGGCGATCTCGCAGCTGATCCGGGTGGGCTCCAACGACACCGCGGCGACCAGTTCGGCGCGCGGGTTGAACTCCAGCATGGCCCGGGGGCGACCGGCCCGGGAGGTGCCCGGGCCGCGTTCGATCAGGTAGCCCTCGGCGATGAGCTCGCGGACGAGGGGCGTGAGCGTGGCGGGGCTCAACCCGGTCAGCTCGGTCAGCTCGGCGCGGGAGAGCAGCCGCACCTGGCGGGCGGTGGAGATCACCGAGAGGCGCTTGATCTCCTTCGACCGCTCCCGGCTCACCGGGCTCGTTGGTGGCGTCACCACGTCAGTCACACTTCCTTCCTACGGCGAACGAACTATTGCGTCAAGTAACGAGTTGGTCTCGGGCGTCCGACGACACCGCTCTGAGCTGGTCAGATGTCCGATTCGCGGGGCGATGTGAGGGTGCGAAGAAGCGCGCGTTGCCGCATCGAGAAGGCGGAGATTATTTATTCCGCGTACAAACGAAGCGGCGTGCGGCATCCGGTCGTCCTGGTGTCGTCAGGCATGACCATCCAGTGTGTACGGACCGCTCCGGTGCCGTGCGTCGGGTCGGCGCACGGACGTACCGCAGCGCCGACTCGGCGTCGGTCAGGCCGGCCGACTCGTCGTGGCGGCCCGGATGCCGTCGAGGCCGAGCAGCGCGGTGGCGGCGGTGCTGGGATGCCGACCACCCGCGGTCGCCACGGCGAGCTGCCAGTGCGGCGGGTCGGTGAGCGGCACGAAGCGCGCGGCGGTCCGCTTGCCCCGGAAGACCTGGGGTACGACGGCGACGCCGAGCCCGTGACCGACCAGGTCGAGCAACCAGTGCACGTCGTTGACCTCGAACGCGACGCGCCGCTCCACCCCGGCGGCGGCCATCGCCTGGTCGACGGCGTCGCGGCTGATCCAGCCGGGGGAGAAGTCGACGAACGTCTCGCCCGGCAACTCCCGCAGGTCGACTGCGGTGCGTTCGCGCAGCGGATGGGTCGGCCCGCAGGCCAGCACCAGCGGCTCGGCCCGGAACGGAGCCAACGCGACGCCGGGCACCACGCTCGCGGGCGCGGAGACGAACGCCAGGTCGAGGTCGCCGGTGCGGACCCGTTCGATCAGGTCGGGTGAGCCGCCCTGACGCAACCGGATCTCGACACCGGGGTGGGCGGCGTGAAACCGGGCCAACGTCGCCGCGAGGTCGACCGCGCCGAGGCACTGGAGGGTGCCGATGGCGAGCGTGCCGCGCAGCAGTCCGCGTACGGCGGCGACCGCGTCCTTGGCGGCGGCCACGTTGGCCAGGGCGTGCCGGGCCTGGGTGAGCAGCGCCCGCCCCTCGTCGGTCAGCTCCACGCTGCGGGTGTTGCGGACGAAGAGGCTGGCACCCAGCTCACGTTCCAGCGAGCGGATGGACGTGGAGAGGCCGGACTGCGCCACGTGCAGACGCTCGGCGGCGCGGGTGAAGTGCCGTTCCTCGGCGACCGCCACGAAGTACTCGAGCTGGCGCAACTCCACGATTCATCACCGCCACCGATTGCCGGAATCAGATTCTTCTGTTGGACAGCTTAGCTATCGGGGTAGAAGGTGGAATCCGGGCGTTGCGGGCCACCCGCCCGCCCGCCAACCGCACTGCTTCGAGGAGGAGCCTGTATGCAGACCCGCCGTATCGGTGACGTCGCCGTCGGCGCGATCGGCCTCGGCGCCATGCCGATGTCGATCGAGGGCCGCCCCGACGAACAGCGTTCGATCGCCACCATCCATGCCGCGCTGGACGCCGGGGTCACGCTGATCGACACCGCGGACGCCTATCACCTGGGCCCCGCCGACGCCGGTCACAACGAGTCGTTGATCGCCAACGCCGTGGCGAGCTACGGCGGCGACACGTCCGGCGTGCTGATCGCCACGAAGGGCGGCCACGTACGCCCCGGCGACGGCCTCTGGACGCTGAACGGCAGGCCCGAGCACCTCCGGGACGCCGTCGAGTCGTCGCTCAAGCGGCTCGGGGTCGAGGCGATCGGCCTCTACCAGTTCCACCGCCCCGACCCGAACACCCCGTACGCGGACTCCATCGGCGCCCTGCGGGACCTGCTCGACGCCGGGAAGATCCGGATGGCCGGCATCTCCAACGCCGACCCCGACCAGATCAGGCAGGCCAACGAGATCCTCGGCGGCCGACTGGTCAGCGTGCAGAACCAGTTCTCGCCCGCCTTCCGGTCCAGCGAACCGGAGCTGGCGCTCTGCGCCGAGCTCGGCATCGCGTTCCTGCCCTGGAGTCCGCTCGGCGGCATCTCCAACGCCGCCGAACTGGGTTCCCGGTTCGCGGTCTTCGCCGAGGTCGCCCGGGAGCGCGGCGTCAGTCCGCAACAGGTCTGCCTGGCCTGGATGCTGGCGAAGGCGCCCACGGTGATCCCGATCCCCGGTTCGTCGCGCCCGGAGACGATCCGGGACTCGGTCGGCGCGGCCGACCTGGAACTCTCGACCGAGGAGTTGGCCCGCCTCGACGCGGCCTGACCGACCGGTATCCGCGAGCCCCTCCTCCGACCCCGGTCTGGAGGACGGGGCTCGCGGCCGGTGCGCGACTGCCATCGACCGTCTACTATCGACGGTGATCAGCCGGTGCCGGGAGGTCGCCATGCGCAGGTCGATGCCGTGCCTCGTCGCCGTCTCCGGCCTGCTGGCCGGGCTGGCTCTGGCGGTCGTGCCGGACAGTGCCCGTCCTTCGACGGCTGCCGGCAGCGTGACGGCCGCCGACGATCTGGCCGCCTCCTGGACCGGCCCGTTGAGCACCCGGGGCCGGTACGTGGTCGACGCCCACGGCAACCGCTTCAAGCTCAGGTCCGGCAACTGGCACGGCGCCAGCGGCACCTGGACCGGCAGCGGCGACCGCGCCGACCCGGCCACCCACCACGCCGGGGAGATGGCCGACCAGATCCCGATCGGCCTGGACCGCGCCCCGATGGCCGAGATCGTCGCCGGCTTCCACGAACTCGGCCTCAACAGCATCCGCCTGCCGTTCTCCAACGAGATGATCCGCGACACCCGCCCGGTGCCGGACGCCGCCGTCCGCGCCAACCCGCACCTGCGCGGCCGGACCCCGATCCAGGTGTACGACGAGACGGTCCGGACGCTGACCGCCGAGGGATTCGCGGTCATCCTCAACAACCACACCAACACCTCGCGCTGGTGCTGTGGCGTCGACGGCAACGAACGCTGGAACGCCAGCCAGAGCACCGCCCAGTGGGAACAGGACTGGCTCCTGATGGCCCGCCGGTACGCCGGCAACCCCCGGGTCGTCGGCGCCGACCTCTACAACGAGGTACGCTGCACCGTCCTCGACGACCCGAACTGGGGACTCGGCGACCGGCACGACTGGCACGCCGCCGCCCAGCGGGTCGGTGACCGGATCCTCACCGAGGCCAACCCCCACCTGCTGATCATCATCGAGGGCATCAACTGGTACGGCCTGCCGGTGGACGGATTCCCGCACGGGCGCCCCACCCTCGAACCGGTCGGCCGGCTCTCGCACACCCTGGTGCGCTCCCACAAACTGGTCTACTCGGCGCACTTCTACGGCTACACCGGCCCGAACCACAGCGGTGCCACCGGCATCGGCGAGACCAGCGACCCCCGCTACCAGGACCTCACCCGCGACCAGCTCGTGGAGACCGTACGGCGGCAGGCGACGTACGTGGCGCTCGACGCCGACCGGCACTTCACCGCACCGGTCTGGATCAGCGAGTTCGGCGTCGGCGGCCGGGACAATACCAACCAGCGATCCCGGGACTGGTTCCACCACTTCGTCGACCACCTGATCGCCACCGACGCCGACTTCGCGTACTGGCCCCTGGTCGGCTGGCACGACAACCGGCGGGGCAACGGTTGGGCGCTGCTGCACTGGGACGCCGCCGGTCACCGGATGGGCCTCTACGACGGCGACGACTGGCGGGCCGACGCGTGGCGTCGCCTGGTCACCGGTGGCCGGACCGGTCCGGTCACCCCGGTACGGGAGTGGTCGATGCTGACCCTCGACCACACCGACCTGAACCAATCAGTGCGGATGCGTGCCGCCCCGGACTGGGACTCCGGCGCCCGCAAGGCGGTCTGCCCCGACGACCAGCGGCTCATCGGCCTGAGCCGCACCGGTAACCGGGGCCTGTGCACCGACGCCCCGGACACCGGCGGCCACGTGGTGGTCCGCGACGAGTCGCACGTCGACGTCGACTGGGCCTCCGGCTTCACCAAGCTGCAATGCCCGCCGCACAAGACCGTCGTCGGGTATGCCGTCCGTGGCGCCAACCTGTCGTCCGTGCTCTGCCGCGACGCGGGCACCACCGTCGGTGGCACCCGCCGGACGGTCTGGTTCGACCGTGGCGACAACCGCCCGCCCGGCAATCCCGGCGGCGACTTCGCCAACGGCCACCACAAGGGACAGTGCGCCGTCGGTGAACACCTCGTCGGCGTGGCCTACCGCGCCTGGATCTGGTCACCCGGCAAGGAACCCGACGCCCTGCTGTGCCGTAGCTGACCCGGGCAGAGTGCGGCTCAGGTCACCCCGAGGGTGACGGCCAGCGAGACGACCGTCGCGGGCGCGTCGGGATGGCGGATCGTGTCGGCGAGAATGTCCCGAGATGCGGGCCGGTCACGTACCTCAGCGTTGATCGGGTCGCGCCGTAGCGCACCTGCCGGTGAACTCCTGCCAGTCGGCCGACGGCGGCTGCTGACGATCCGTCCACGCCGCTCAGCTCGAAAGAGCCCACACCTGAGATGGCTGGCTTCGCGATCGCCGTTGACGCTTCCATCCGTCTTGCCGGTCTGTCGGATGAAGCGCCTGATGTGGCGGGTGGGTAGATCTGTTGTCGCTCCAGCAGCAACAAATCTACCCACCTTCGCGGGCTCGCCCCGCCTCGCGCGCCCACGCCGCCCTACGCCGGCGAGGAGATGTTAGGAAGGGTCCCCTGCTATGCACCAGGCGCTAGCAGGGGACCCTTCCTTGCACGAATGCGCGCCGGAGGTACCAGCGCGAGTCAGCGGCGGTCCAGTTCCGACTGGAGGCGTTGCAGGAGCGTCTTGCGGGCCTTGCCGCCGCGTTCGCGTCGCAGCGCCGCCCGGAGCTGGTTCTTGTCCAGCCCGGGTACGAGTCGACTGGCCTCGGGAACCGTCAGTTCGGTGAGCCGCTCGGCCGAGGTGGCGGACCGGCCTCGGGGCGAGGTCGCCTCCTTGCGGGCGCGTTTGGCCGGTCCCGTGTTGGCGACGAACTGCCGACCGGTCCGTGACGCCTGCCGCTTCTTGGTCTCGGTGTCGCGCTTCTGCTCGTCCGAGAGCTTTTCCCACGCCTTCTTCGGCAGGTATCGCGCCGTTTCGTCACCCTTGCGGGCCCGGGTGGAGCCGGTGCTGGTCTGCCACTTCTCCGCACCCCAGCGCTCCAACGACCGTTGCCGTGAGTCCTTCGGCCCCAGGAAGCCGCCGCCGCGCCGCTCGTACTCCTTGGTGAGCAGTTGCGACTTACGGGCCGACCACTGACCGGGCCGGCCGCCCCGGTCGGAGGCCATGATCTCGGCCTTGATCTGCTCCCGGAGTTCCGGTTTCGTGTACCGCGCCATGCCGGGTCGTTACCCGAACGCGGCCCTGGTGAACGTGGCCGTCGGGGTCGGGCCTCGGCGGCGGCGAAGCCACTCGCCGGCCTCTGCCATGCTTGGCAGGGTGACGACCGGCCATCCCCGCACCCATCGTCGTACCCGCCGTCCCTGGCGACTCCTGCTCGCGCTCGGTGCCGTCGCGGCCCTGGGCGCGGCCGCCTACGTGGTGGTGCCGCAACTGCTGCCGCCGGGACCGCGCCCGCTGTTCCAGATGCCGGTGGGCTGCGGCGAGACGTGGCAGGTGGGCACCTACCCCGGCCACGGCGAGTACGACGTCGACTTCTTCCCGCTCCAGGGCGAGCAGTGGGGGCAGCCGGTGCTCGCCTCGTACGCGGGCACCGTCACGGTGTCCGGCATCAACGGGTCGCTGGGTGGGCGTACACCGGAGAATCCGGAGGGCCCCCGGGGCCGGGGCGGCGGCTACTGGGTGAAGATCGACCACGGCGGTCGGTGGGAGACGCAGTATCTGCACCTGCTCGAACCGCCGCTGGTGGAGGAGGGGCAGCGGGTCGCGCAGGGTGAGCAGATCGGGCGGATCGGCAGCACCGGCAACTCGGGCGCTCCGCACCTGCACTACGAGCAGCGGGTGGGCTGGCAGAAGGTGGAGACCTGGTTCGACGGCGTGCCGTCCGGCATCACCAGCGACGACGCCGAGTTCACGATGAAGCTGACCAGCAACAACTGCCCCGACGGGCAGCCCTGAGTCAGCGGCGAGGACGACAGTGTCGGACCCCTCTGCTGGGATACCGGCATGGGTGTTCTGTACGACTACTTTCGCGCGGCCGACGACGCCGCGGCGGTGCGGCTGATGGCGGAGATCGACGGCGGGCCGGTGGCTCTCGCCGACGGGCGGCCCGGTGTCGACGCGATCGACTGCAAGGGCATCGACCCGTCGGTGACGCTGGGCGAGTTGGTGGCTCTCGTGCGCAATGAGGCGGACGCCGACGACCCGGTGAAGGACCGGCTGGTGTGGAGCGGGGCCGAGGACGGCCCCTGGTTGACCGCGCTCGACGACGCGACCCGGGATACGCTGGCGTCGATCACCGCCGACCAGACGCCCGAGTTGTCCGCGCGATGGGGACGCAGCGAGGAACTCGCCTGGGACGGGCCGCTTCCCGACGACCAGATGCAGCCGGTGATCGAGGAGGTCAGCGCGCTCGCCCGACGGGCCCGGGACGCCGACGAACACCTCTACTGCTGGTCCTGCCTCTGATCCTGCCGCCGTACGCGTCCTGCCGTCACGGCCGTTTGCGGTTAGCGTGAGGTCCAGGAGGGAGCCGGCGGAACCACGTCCTGCCAGATATACCCCGATTTATGTTGACAATCGCCGGAGAGCAGGCCAGACTCGCCAAAATCTTTCAGTAGTAGCCGGGAAAGAATCCAGGGGAGGACCATGTCCAGCACCAGATTCCGGTTGGCCGGCGCCACCTTCACCCTGATGCTCGTCGCAGTCGCGGGCTGCACCACGGGCGAGGGGGTCGACGTCGACGGGGCCGACGGGGCGAGCGCGGGCGGTGTCCTCAACGCCGCCATCGGTGGCGAACCCGACCAGCTCGACCCGCACAAGACCTCCGCCTACTACAGCTTCCAGGTCCTGGAGAACGTCTACGACACCCTGGTCGAGCCGGACGCGAACCTGGAGATGCAACCCGCGCTGGCCACTGAGTGGACCACCAGCGACGACCAGCTCACCTGGACGTTCACGCTCCGCGAGGGAGTCACGTTCTCCGACGGGTCGCCACTGACCGCCGAGGACGTCGTCTACTCGTACACCCGGATCATCGACGAGAAGCTGAACACCGCGTACAAATTCTCCACCGTGACGTCGGTGACCGCGCCCGATCCCGCCACGGTGGTCATCGCGCTGACCGCGCCCACCCCGAACCTGCTCGCCAACCTGGGCGGCTTCAAGGGTGTGGCGATCGTGCAGAAGGCCAACATCGAGTCCGGTGAGGTGACCACCAAGCCGGTCGGCAGCGGTCCCTTCGCGATCGGCTCCTACACCAGTGGCGACAGCATCCGGCTGGTCCGCAACGACAACTACTGGGGCGAGAAGCCCAAGGTGGACGGGGTGAACTTCACCTTCGTCAGCGACCCCACCGTGGCCCTGCAGAACCTGCGTGGCGGCGAGGTCCACTGGACCGACAACCTGCCGCCGCAGCAGGTGCCCGCGCTGCTCGACGCCGACGACCTGACGGTGCGCTCGGTGCCGTCCACCGACTACTGGTACCTCGCCCTCAACCAGGCCCGTAAGCCGTTCGACAACGTCGCCGTGCGCCGGGCGATCGCCTTCGCCCTGGACCGGGAGGCGATCACCAAGGCCGCCAAGTTCGGGCTGGCCACGGTCAACCAGACCGCCATCCCGCAGAACAGTGCCTACCACTACGAGTACGCGCCGTACACGCACGATGTGAACCAGGCCCGGCAACTGCTCGACCAGGCCGGTGTCAGCGGGTTGACCCTGGACCTGATGGTCACCACCGAGTACCCGGAGACCGTCACCGCCGCACAGGTGATCGCCTCCCAGTTGGCGGGAGTCGGCGTCACCGTCAAGATCCGTACGCTGGACTTCGCGCAGTGGCTCGACGAACAGGGCAACGGCAACTTCGACGCGTTCATGCTCGGCTGGCTGGGCAACATCGACCCGGACGAGTTCTACTACGCCCAGCACCACAGTGGCGGCACCTTCAACTTCCACAAGTACGCCAACCCCACCGTGGACCGGCTTCTCGACCAGGCCCGCACCGAGACCGACCAGGGCGCCCGCAAGCAGCGGTACGAGCAGGTGGCCAAGCAGATCGTCGACGACGCCAGCTACATCTACCTCTACAACCCGGATGTGGCACAGGGCTGGTCCAGCGGTCTGACCGGCTACGAGGTACGCACCGACCGGGCGATCCGGTTCCGCGACGCGGCGCTGGCGAAGTGACCGGGGCGGGGACCGCAGGTGGCCCGCTTCGTGATCCGCCGGCTGGTGCAGTCCGGCGTCGTGCTGATCGGCGTGACCCTCGTGGTGTTCCTGCTGATCCAACTGGTGCCGGGTGACCCGGTACGCGTCGCGCTCGGCACCCGTTTCGACCAGGAGACGTACGACGCGCTGCGGGCCCGTTCCGGGCTGGACCAGCCGCTGGTCCCGCAGTACTTCGACTACCTCTTCCGGGCGCTGACCGGCGACCTCGGCGTCAGTTTCCGCAGTGGCCGGCCGGTCACCGCGATCCTGCTGGAACGGCTGCCGGCGACACTGTCGCTGGCGCTCACCGCGGTGCTGTTCGCGGTGCTCGTGGCGTTCCCGCTCGGGATCGTCTCGGCCATCCGCAGCGGCTCGCTGGTCGACCACGCGGTCCGCGTGTTCAGCCAGTTCGGTGTCTCGGTGCCGGACTTCTGGATGGGCATCATGGGCATCCTGCTCTTCGCCGGGGTGCTGGGATGGTTCCCACCGTCGGGGTACGTGGCGCTGACCGAGGACCCGGCGCGGTGGGCCTCGCACGTGGTCCTGCCGGCCGCCACGATCGGCCTGGTCACCGCCTCGATCCTGACCCGCTTCATCCGCTCGTCGATGCTGGAGGTGCTCTCCGAGGACTACGTCCGCACCGCCGAGGCGAAGGGGCTGCGGGCCCGGGTGGTGGTGCTGCGGCACGTCCTGCGCAACGCGCTCATCCCGGTGGTGACCGTGGTGGCGGTGCAACTGGCCAGTCTGCTCGGCGGGGTGATCGTGATCGAGGTGCTGTTCGCCTGGCCCGGCATCGGCCGGCTCACCTTCGACGCGGTCCGGGCCCGTGACTACCCGGTGTTGCAGGGCGCGGTGCTGCTGGTCGCGGCCCTGTTCCTGTTGGTGAACCTGCTGGTGGACGTCCTCTACGCCCGCCTCGACCCGAGGATCAGGGTCCGATGAGCGGGCGGTTCGGACGCCTCGTCCCGCCCTGGGCCGGCGTCCGTTCGCGGGGATCCGGCGGCGACGGGCAGGTACGCCGCGCGTTGTCGGCGCTGGGGCGTGATCCGCTGGCCCTGAGCGGCAGCGCGGTGCTCGTGGTGCTGGTCGTGGTGGGGGTGGCCGGTCCCTGGCTGGCACCGTCGGGCATCAACGACGTGGACACCGACCGGATGCTCCAGGCGCCGAGTTGGTCGCATCCGTTCGGCACCGACGAGTTGGGCCGGGACGTGCTCAGCCGGGTGATGGTCGCGGCCCGGGTGTCGCTCCAGGTGGGGCTGGTCAGCGTCGGCATCGCCCTGGCGGTCGGGGTGACCCTCGGGCTGCTCGCCGGCTACTACGGCGGCTGGCTGGACAACGTCCTGATGCGGTGCATGGACGTGGTGTTCGCGTTCCCGGTGCTGCTGCTCGCGGTGGCGATCGTGGCCGTGCTCGGCCCCGGCCTGCTCACCGCGATGATCGCGATCGGGGTGGTCTACACGCCGATCTTCGCCCGGGTCACCAGAGCCGGGGTGCTTTCGGTGCGCGAGCAGGTCTTCGTCCGGGCGGCGGTCTCCATCGGGGCGTCGGACCTGCGCATCATGGGTCAGCACGTGCTGCCCAACATCGCGGCGCCGTTGATCGTGCAGACCTCGCTGTCGCTGGCGTTCGCGATCCTCTCCGAGGCGGCGCTCTCCTTCCTCGGTCTCGGCGTGCAGCCGCCGGAACCGGCCTGGGGGCGGATGCTCGACGACGGCCGGGAGTTCGTCACCGACGCGTGGTGGCTCGGTGTCTTCCCCGGTGCCGCCATCTTCCTCACCGTCCTGGCGTTCAACCTGGTCGGCGACGCGCTGCGGGACGTGCTCGACCCCCGCCAGCTCACCGTCGCCGAAGCCCGAAGGAAGGTGACATGAGCGAGCGGATGGTGCTGCGGATCGAGGATCTCGCCGTGACGATCGGGACCCGGCGGGGGCCCGCGCGGGCGGTCGTCGGGGTGGACTGGTCGGTCCGGGCGGGGGAGACCCTGGCCCTGGTCGGTGAGTCGGGTTCCGGCAAGAGCATGAGCGTGTTGGCCGCGACCGGGCTCGCGCCGCGCTCTGCCCGGGTGACCGGGCGCGTGCACCTGCTGGGTACGGAACTCACCGGGCTGCGGGAGTCGGAGCGCCGTCGGTTGCGTGGGCGGCACGTGGGCTTCGTGTTCCAGGATCCGATGACGTCGCTCAACCCGGTGTTGACGGTGGGTCGGCAGGTCGCCGAGGCGAGCGAGGAGCATCTCGGCCTGAGTCGGCGGGCCGCCCGCACGCGCGCCGTCGAGCTGCTCGACCTGGTCGGGATCCCGTCGGCGGCGCGGCGGGTGGACGCGTACCCGCACCAGTTCTCCGGCGGTATGCGGCAGCGGGTGGTGATCGCGATGGCGTTGTCCTGCGAGCCGGACCTGCTGATCGCCGACGAGCCGACCACCGCGTTGGACGTCACCACGCAGGCGCAGATCGTCGAGCTGGTGGCGGACCTGCGGCGACGACTCGGTACGGCGGTCGTCTGGATCACCCATGACCTGGGCGTGGTCGCCGGCATCGCGGACAGGGTGGCGGTCATGTACGCCGGTCGCATCGTGGAGCAGGGGCCGGTCGAGGCGGTCTTCGGCCGGCCGGCGCACCCGTACACCAGCGCCCTGCTGGCGGCGCGGCCGGACCCGGCGGCGGGCGGCGGCGAACTGGTCACCATCCGGGGTGCCCCGCCGAGTCCGCTGGACCTGCCGCCCGGGTGTGCCTTCTGGCCCCGCTGTCCGGTGCGGGGTGAGGCCCGCTGCGAGCACGAGCCGCCGCCGTTGGTGCCGGTGTCGGCGGGGCACGACGTCCGTACGTTCTATCCGCACCGGCACGACGGGGAGGCCCGATGACCGCCGAGCGGACCGAGCCGCACCTGACCGGCGACCGGCCCGGCGAGCCGGCCGACGTGGTCGCCGCCCTCGACGACCTGACGGTGTGGTTCCCCACCCCGGCGGGTGTGGTCCGCGCGGTGGACGGGGTGTCGCTGCGGGTACGCCGAGGCGAGACGTTGGGGCTGGTGGGCGAGTCGGGCAGCGGCAAGTCGACCACCGGGTTGGCGTTGCTGCGGTTGGTCGACCCGACCTCGGGCACGGTGCGGGTGGCCGGGCAGGACGTGACCCACTGGTCGCGGCGGCGGTTGCGGGCGCTGCGTCGCCGGGTGGCCATGGTCTTCCAGGATCCGCAGGCGTCTCTCGATCCTCGTCGTACGGTGGGCGCGAGCATCGCCGAACCGCTGGTGGTGCATCGGCTCACCGATCGGGGTGCCGCGCGGCGGCAGCGGGTGGCGGAACTGCTCGACATGGTCGGGTTGCGTCGGGACCTCGCCGACCGGCATCCGCACGAGCTCTCCGGCGGTCAGCGGCAGCGGGTCGGCATCGCCCGCGCCCTGGCCGGCGAGCCCGACCTGATCGTGTTGGACGAGCCGATCGCCTCGCTCGACCTCAGCGTGCAGGCGCAGATCATGAACCTGCTGCGGGGGCTGCAACGGGATCTGGGGTTGACCTATCTGTTCATCGCGCACGACCTGGCCGCCGTGGAGCACATGAGCGACCGGATGGCGGTGATGTACCTGGGGCGGATCGTGGAGTCCGGTACGCCGGCCCGGATCTGGCAGCAGCCCGCCCATCCGTACACTGCGGCGCTGCTGTCGGCGATCCCGGTGGCGGATCCGCAGGTCGAGCGGGCCCGTCGGCGGATCATCCTCAGCGGCGACATCCCCAGCCCGGTGGACCCGCCGACGGGTTGCCGCTTCCGGACCCGGTGCCCGCAGGCCAGGTCGGACTGCGCCCGGACCGATCCGCCGCCGGTCGAGGTCGTCCCGGGGCACCGGGCCGCCTGTCTCTTCGCCGGGGAGGCGGTACGCGCGATGCGCGGCGAGTAGCCCGTCGGGCCCGACACCTTGACGCGCCGCCCCTAACTGTCCACCATTCCTATATGTTTGATGGATTATGTAGGGCGCTGGTGGGGTGACGTGTACGTCTCAGCGCGATCGGACTACGCCGTACGGGCGATGCTGGCGGTGGCCGAGCGCCACCCGGCGGTGGTGAAGGCGGCGGTGCTGGCCGCGAATCAGGACATCCCGTACTCGTTCCTCCAGGGCATCCTGCTGGACCTGCGCCGGGCCGGCCTGCTGCACAGTCTGCGCGGCGCGGACGGCGGGTACGCGTTGACCCGCGCGCCGGAGGGGATCACCGTGGGTGACGTGCTGCGCGCCACCGGCGGGGCGTTGACGACGGTCCGTGGCGCGCCCGCCGACGTCGCCACCTATCACGGCGTGGCCGCCGGGCTGGGGGAGGTGTGGTTGTCGGTGCATCGGGCGATCGAGGACGTGGTCGACCACACCACGCTGGCCGACCTGCTCGCGCCGGCGGTCGGGCTGGCGCGCGACGTCGTTGATCGGCCGCCCCGGGTGGCGTGACGGATCGGTGCGTCGAGCCGGTCGGACAGCCCCTCTGGGCAAGGCTTGAAAACCTGTCGAGTTAGTGGGATATTCGGTGCGCGGTCGGCGCGGACGATCAGACCTGCCGCGTCCGATGTGGAGTCGGGCGCGACGGGGGGATCGTCGCCGTGCCGGCCGGGCATCGGCGCCCGGTTCGCGACCGCCCCCACCACTGTTTCGGTACACGACAGCCCAAAACGGGCATATTCCCTATCTAATCGGTCGGATTTATATAGTGCGGTCACGCACTGGAGGAGGACGGGTTCCGATGAGGCACCGGATCAGAGCGGCCATCGCTCTCGCCATGGTCACCGGCGTGGCGCTGTCGGGCTGCGGCGGCGGTGACGCGGCCGGCGGCAGCTCCGCCACGTTGAGCATCGTCGGCTTCGCGGTACCCGAGGCGGCCAACAAGGCCATCGCCGCCGAGTGGAACAAGACCGAGGCGGGCGAGGGAGTCCGGTTCCGGACCTCGTACGGCGCCTCCGGCGACCAGAGCCGCGCCGTGGTGGCCGGCCTGAAGACCGACTACGTGCACTTCTCGGTGAGCAGCGACGTGACCCGTCTGGTCGACGCCGGACTGGTCGAGGAAACCTGGGACGACGGCCCGACCAAGGGCATCGTCTCGTCGTCGGTGGTGGTGCTCGCGGTCCGCGAGGGCAACCCGAAGAACATCCAGGGCTGGGACGACCTGGTCAAGCCCGGCATCGGCATCGTCACCCCGAACCCGGCGTCCTCGGGTGCCGCCCGGTGGAACGCCCTGGCCGCCTGGGGCCACATCGCCGCGAACGGCGGCACGGACGCCCAGGCGCAGGAGTACGTGACCAAGCTCTTCGGCAACGTCGTGTCGCTGCCGAACAGCGGACGGGACGCCACCACCACGTTCCTCGGTGGCACCGGTGACGTCCTGCTCGCGTACGAGAACGAGACGATCCTCGCCCGGCAGAACGGCGAGAAGCTGGACTGGGTCCTGCCGGAGACCACCATGCTGATCGAGAACCCGGGCGCGATCCTCAAGGACGCCGACCCCAAGGCTAAGGAGTGGCTGGACTTCGTGCTCGGCCCGCAGGGGCAGCGGCAGTTCGCGCTGACCGGCTTCCGGCCGATCATCGACGGCGTCGACACCAGCGGCGTCGAGGGCGCGATCGACCCGAACAACCCGTTCCCGGCCCCGCAGAAGCTGCTGACCGTGGAGAAGGACTTCGAGAGCTGGTCGGCGCTGTCGGAGAAGTTCTTCGACGAGAGTGACGGCATCGTGACCAAGATCATCGCGGCCTCCGGGAAGGCCAAGTGACCTCGGCGACCCTGGTTCCGGACCGGCCGGCGGGCAACCGCCGGTCGGCCCGGGCCGGCCTCCCGCTCACCTGGGTCTCCGGCCTCGGGCTCGGCGTGGCGATGGTCTGGTTCAGCCTGCTGGTCCTCATCCCGCTCGCCGCCGTCGTGGTGACCGCCAGCGAGGGCGGCTGGGATGGCTTCTGGCGGACGGTGACCAACGAGCAGACCGCCGCCACCCTCCGGCTGACCATCGGCACCGCGCTGCTGGTCACGCTGGTCAACGTCGTGATGGGCACGCTGATCGCCTGGGTGCTGGTGCGGGACCGGTTCTTCGGCAAGCGGGCGCTGGAGATCCTCATCGACGTCCCGTTCGCGCTGCCGACGATCGTCGCGGGCCTGGTGCTGCTGTCGCTGTACGGGCCGGACAGCCCGCTCGGCGTCAACATCGCCAACACCCGGATCGCGGTCTTCCTCGCCTTCCTCTTCGTCACGCTGCCGTTCATCGTGCGCACCGTGCAACCGGTGCTCTCCGAACTGGACCCGGACGCGGAGGAGGCGGCAGCGTCGCTGGGCGCGAGCCGGTTCACCACCTTCCGGCGGATCATCCTGCCCAGTCTCACGCCGGCCATCGCGGCGGGCGCCACCCTGTCGTTCGCCCGGGCCGTCGGCGAGTACGGCTCACTGGTCCTGCTCTCCGGCAACCTGCCGATGCGGACCGAGGTGGCCTCGGTCCGCATCCTCAGCAGCATCGAGAACGACAATCCCGACAGCGCGGCAGCGGTCGCCGTGGTGCTGCTGGCCGTGTCGTTGGCCGTCATCGTCGTACTCGACGTCATTCAGCGGAGGGTGATGCGCCGTGGCTGAACACCGCACCGTCGCGCGGAACCGCGTCGGCCGCCGTCCCGGCCGGTACGTCCTGCGGTTCGTCGTGACGGCGTACCTCTTCTTCCTGGTGGCCTGGCCGTTGTACCTGGTCGGACGGAACGCGTTCGCCGACGGCTTCGTCAACCTCAACGACATCCTGACCGACCCCGACGTGACCCACGCGTTGCAACTCACCGTGCTGGTCGCGGTCGTCGCGGTGGTCATCAACACCGTCTTCGGCGTCGGCATCTCGCTCCTGCTGGTCCGCTACGACTTCCCCGGCAAACGGACGCTGAACGCCCTGCTCGACATGCCGTTGTCGGTGTCGCCGATCGTCGTCGGCCTCGCGTTGATCCTGGTCTACGGCGGCCGGGAGGGCTGGTTCGGCCCGACACTCGAAGCAGCCGGATTCCAGATCATCTTCGCCGTGCCGGGCATGGTGATGGCCACCGTGTTCGTGGCGCTCCCGCTGGTCATCCGAGAGGTCGTCCCGGTCCTCCAGGAGGTCGGCGACGAGCAGGAACAGGCCGCCCGCAGTCTCGGCGCGAACGCCGTGCAGACGTTCCGCCGGATCACGCTGCCGGCGATCAAGTGGGGCGTGATCTACGGCGTCGTACTCAGCCTGGCCCGCTCGCTCGGTGAGTTCGGCGCGGTCAAGATCGTCTCCGGCAACGTGCTCGGCGCGACCCGGACGGCCACCCTCGTGGTCGAGGAGAAGTACCTGAACTTCGACAAGGGCGGCTCGTACGCCACCGCCTTCCTCCTCGCCCTCGTCGCCGTGGCCTGCATCATCGTCGTATCCGTCCTCAGGCCGAAGGAAGACCGTTGAGCATCGAGATTTCCCAGGTCGGTAAGCGTTTCGGAGACTTCGTCGCGCTCGACGACGTGTCGGTCAGCATCCCCGCCGGTCGGCTCACGGCGCTGCTCGGTCCCTCCGGCGGCGGAAAGTCCACGCTGCTGCGGATCGTCGCGGGACTGGAACGCGCCGACACCGGGCGGGTCGAGATCGACGGTGTGGACGCCACCCATCTGCCGCCGCAGAAGCGCAACGTCGGGTTCGTGTTCCAGCACTACGCGGCGTTCAAGCACCTGACCGTCCGACGCAACGTGGCCTTCGGGCTGGAGATCCGCAAGCGTGCCAAGGACGAGATCACCCGCCGGGTCGACGAGCTGTTGGCGCTCGTCCATCTCGGACAGTTCGCCGAACGGCTGCCGTCGCAGCTCTCCGGCGGCCAGCGTCAGCGGATGGCGCTGGCCCGCGCGCTGGCCGTCGAGCCCACGGTGCTGCTGCTCGACGAGCCGTTCGGTGCACTGGACGCGAAGGTCCGCAAGGAACTGCGTGACTGGCTGCGTCGCCTGCACGACGAGGTGCACGTCACCACCGTCTTCGTCACCCACGACCAGGAGGAGGCCCTGGAGGTCGCCGACGAGATCGTGGTGATCAACGAGGGCCGGGTGGAGCAGATCGGCTCGCCCGACGACCTGTACGACCGCCCGGCCAACGAGTTCGTGATGCGCTTCCTCGGCCCGGTCACCCAGCTCGGCGACGAACTGGTGCGCCCGCACGACCTCCAGCTCTCCGCCGACGGCGCGGACAGCGCCGGCGTGGTCGGCCGGGTCACCCGGGTCACCCGGATCGGCTTCGAGATCCGGGTCGAGGTCACCACCTCCGGCGGCCAGCCGGTGATCGTGACCCTCACCCGCAACGAGTTCCACGCGCTCGGGATCCAGGTCGACTCGCCGGTGCGGATCCGCATCACCCCGGGCAGCCCCACCACCACGGTCACCGCGCCCACCCAGCGCTCGGAGGAACCGACTCTCGCACCCTCGCACTAGCAAGCGCCTCGTCGGCCCCGACGCACACCGCGCACGATCGTGCCCGACACGACCGACGCGCACCGCGCACGACGCGCGCGCAAGATCATGCTCGATCCCGGATCGAGTGGCCTTCCCGCGACCACGTGGCCACTCGATCCGGGATCGAGTGCTGTCCGGGCCGGCGGTGTCCCGGAACGGCGGCGTGGTCCGGTCGGACGGCGAGATTGACGTCGGGCGCCGGTGAGGGCGAGACTAACCCTATTCAACCGATAGGATTCGCGGTCTTCGGTGGGAAGGTGGTCGACGGGATGACGCGTGTGATCCGGACGGACGAGGAGGCCGTCGAGGTCGCCCGGAAACTGGCGGCCCTCCTCGCCGACGAGGCCGGAGTCCGAGACCGGGAGCGTCGACTGCCCGAGGCCGAGGTGGCCGAGCTCTCCGCCTCCGGTCTGCTGGGCATCACGGTGCCTGCCGAGTTCGGTGGTGCCGAGGTCTCGGTCGCCACGCTGACCGAGGTGTTCCGGACGCTGGCGGCGGCCGATGCCAGCCTCGCCCAGATCCCGCACAGCCACGTCGTCTTCCTCCAGGCGCTGCGCCTGCAGGGCACCGAGGAGCAGCAACGGCGCTACTTCGCCGCCGCGCTGGCCGGGCAGCGGTTCGCCAACGCCCAGTCCGAGCGCGGCGGGCGGACCGTCGCCGACGATGCCACCACACTGCGTCGTCGGCCCGACGGCGGGTACGTGCTGGACGGCGAGAAGTTCTACTGCACCGGTGCGCTGTTCGCCGACTGGATCGTGGTCCGCGCCGTACTGGCCGACCCGGCCGAGCCCGACGGTCCCGCGGCTCCCGACGGTCCCGCTGCGTCCGGCGGCCCGGGTGCGTCCGGCGGCCCACCGTTGAAGATGCTGGCCTACCTGCCCCGGGACACTCCGGGGGTGACCGTGCGCGACGACTGGGACGGTATGGGGCAGCGCACCACCGCCAGCGGGACGGTGCTGCTGGCGCAGGTGGCGGTGGACGAGACGCAGGTGGTGCCGTACACGCCGATCTTCGGTGCGGCGACCACCTACGGCGCGCGCGCCCAGGTGCTGCACGCCGCGCTGGACACCGGGATCGCCCGGGGCGCGCTGGACGCCGCGGTGGCGCAGGTGGCCCGGGCCCGGCCGTGGTTCGAGTCCGGTGTCGACCGGGCCGCCGACGAGCCGCTGCTCATCCAGCAGGCCGGCGAGCTGGAGATCCTGGTACGCGGCGCGGAGGCGCTGCTGCGGGAGGCGGCGACCGCGATCGACGCGGCCGAGGCGGACCTGACCGACGACAGCACGGCGCGCGCCTCGGTGGCGACCGCCGTGGCGAAGGTGGCCGGCGCCCGCGCCTCGGTAGAGGTCTCCTCGGCCCTGTTCGATCTCGGCGGCACCCGCTCCGCCGCCGATGCGCTGAACCTGTCCCGGTACTGGCGCGACGCGCGCACCCACACGCTGCACGATCCGGCCCGGTGGAAGGTCCAGCACGTCGGTCGCTGGCTGCTCGACGGCACCCCGCCGCCGCGTCACGGCCAGCTCTGACCGGAGCGGCGCGTCGTCGGCGGGCCGGCGGGTCACCCGGTCACGTCCAGGCCGCGAGGAAGCGTCGTTCCAGGAGCCCGAGCAGGGTGTCGGCGAGCTTGCCCAGCACCGCCAGCAACACGATGGCGAGCAGGATCACGTCGGTGCGGCCGGTGTTCTGGCTGTCGATGAGCAGGAAGCCCAGCCCCATCGAGGAAGCGATCAGCTCGGCCGCGACCAGGAAGAGCCAGGACTGCGCCATGGCCAGGCGCAGCCCGGCCAGCACCGGCGGCGTGGCGGCGGGCAGCAGCACCGTGCCGAGCAGCCGTACGCCGGAGCGGCCGTACGCCCGGCCCACCTCGACCAGGTGCGGGTCGACGTGCCGGAGCGCGGCGGCCACGGTGGTGAAGACCGGGAAGAACGCCCCGATCGCGACCAGGGTGATCTTCGGGGTCTCACCGATGCCGAACCAGAGCAGCAGCAGCGGCACCCAGGCCAGTGACGGGATGGCCCGGACCGCCTGGATGGTCGGGCCGACCAGCGAGCGGGCCGCCCGGGAGAGCCCCACCAGGGCGCCCAGCACCAGTCCGGCGACGGATCCGGCGGTGAACCCGAGGAGGACCCGCTGCACGCTGATCGCCAGGTGCTGCCACAGCTCACCCCGGACGAGGAGTTCCCGCAGTGCCAGCAGCACGTCGTACGGCGGCGGCAGTTGCGCCCGCGAGTAGCCGCCGGAGGTGGCCAGCAGGTGCCAGCCGACGAGCAGCGCCACCGGGAGCAGCAGGCCGGCGGCGGCGTACCCCACCCGGGCGGTCCAGCTCTGGCCGGGACCGGCGGTGGCCGGAGCCGGCGGCTCGGCCGGGCGGGCCGGTGGCGGCTGCACCGCCACCGGACTGCCCGCGCTCACGGCTGCGCCCGCGCCTGGGCGAAGCGGGGCTCGAAGATGCTGTCCAGTGCCGCGCGGGCCTCGGCGTCGGTGCGGACGTTGCCGTCGGCGACCAGGATGGGCAGCACCCGTTCGAAGACCTGCCGTTGCGCCGCCCCCGGCACCGGGTCGACGTCGAACCGGGTCCGTTCGGCGAGCACCACCCGGGCGACGGCGGGGGAGACCTGCGACTCGCGGGCCAGCAGCTCCACCGCCTGGTCCGGGTGCGCGACGATCCACTGGCGAGCCCGCTCGTAGGCGTTCACCACCCGCTGCACCAGCTCGGGGTGGGTGGAGACGAACTCCTCGCGGGCGTTGAGCACGCCGTAGGTGTTGAAGGCGACGTTGCGGTAGAGCAGGGTGGAACCGGCGTCGACCTGGGTCTGCGCCATGTGCGGGTCGAGGCCGGCCCAGGCGTCCACGTCGCCGCGCTCCAGCGCGGTCTTGCCGTCGGCGTGCTGGAGGTTGACCACGGTGACGTCGCCTGGCGTCAGCCCGGCCTCGTCGAGCGCCTGCAACAGGAAGAAGTACGGGTCGGTGCCCTTCGTCGCGGCGACCCTGCGCCCCTTGAGCTGTGCGACCGAGGTGATCGCGGAACCCTTGGCGACCACGACCGCGGCCCATTCGGGCTGGCTGAACACGCCGACGGTCTTGATCGGCGAACCGTTGGCCCGGGCCACCAGGGCGGCGACACCGGCGGTCGAGCCGACGTCGAGCGCGCCGGCGCGCAGGTTCTCGTTGGCCTTGTTGCTGCCGGCGGACTGCAACCAGCTCACCGACACGCCCTCGTCGGCCAACTCCTCCTCCAACCAGCGCTGCTCGCGCAGCACCAGGCTCGCCGGGTTCCAGTACGCGTAGTCCAGACGCAACCGGGTCGTGCCGTCGGCCGCCGAGCCGCCGCTGTCCTCCCCGGCGACACAGCCGGTGAGCAGCAGGGCGGCGGCCAGCACGACGGCGACTGTCTTCCTCATGAACTCCTGCTTCCTTCGGGGGCGACGCCGAGACGGTCGAGTAGGTCGGTGCGCAGGGCGGCCGAGGCCGGCGAGCCGAGGTCGCGGGGCCGCACCCCGGGTACGGCGGTGACGTGCTGGACGGTCGATCCCTGTCCGGCCGGACCGGCGGGGCCGAGCACGACGATCCGGTCGGCCAGCCGCAGCGCCTCGTCGACGTCGTGGGTGACCAGCAGCACCGTGCTGCCGGCGGCGCGTTGCACCTGGCCGACCAGGTCCTGCATGCGCAACCGGGTGAGCGCGTCGAGGGCGGCGAACGGCTCGTCGAGCAGCAGGACGCCGGGTCGCCGGGCGAGTGCCCGGGCGAGCGCGGTGCGCTGGGCCATCCCGCCGGAGACCTGCCGCGGGCGGTGTTCGGTGAAGTCGCCCAGCCCCACCAGTTCCAGCCAGGCCCGGACGTCGGCGCGGGCGGTCGTCCGGTCGTGGCCGGGTGCGAGACCGAAGGCCACGTTGCCGGCCAGCGTCCGCCACGGCAGCAGGCGCGGGTCCTGGAAGACCATCGCGGTGCGGGCCGCGACCCCGCGCACCGCTCGACCGTCCACGGTGATCTCCCCGGCACTCGGCCGGTCCAGTCCGCCGACGAGGCGCAGCAGTGTCGACTTGCCGCACCCGGAGGCGCCGAGCAGCGCGATCACCTCACCGGCCTCGATCCGCAGGGTGACGTCGTCCAGCACCCGGTGCGTGCCGCGACGGCCGACGAAGGCGCGCCCCACCTGGCGCATCGAGACGGGTGCGGGTGCCGTGTGCAGCCCCGGCGCGAGTCGCGCGGCGCTCGTCGACATGCCACCTCCTTGCCTCGTCCGGTGGGTCGGCTCACAATACCCATATAACCAACCGGATGAGTAGGGTATATCTCGGGCGGGCCGGGAGGGTGGCTCCCGAAGGCAGGCGTCGCGCCCGGGTGGGACGCCGTCCACCTGGGCCTCCGCCGGGTCTCGGGTGGTTGCCGACGGAGGATCGACGTGAGAGGAGTGGCCTGTGAACGCGGTCACTGGCAGGGTGACGGTGTGGACACCCCGCGCTACCGTCCTGGCGCCGATCGGGCAGCCGCGCCCGGCGACCCGGCACCTCCCGCGTACCCGGTCGCCCGAGGCGGTCGGGCCGACGCCGGCCGAATCCATCCCCGACGGAGGGAACCCGACATGACCCGGCCCCACCCGCTTCCGGCGGCGACCCCAGACGTGCCCGAGGCCGCCGAGGCGCAGGTCGACGCCTTCACCCTCGAATGGCGGGAGTGGCACCGCCGCCACGAGGAGACCCTGGCCGCCCCGCACGGCTTCCTCGCCGTGACCGGGCTGCACTGGCTCACCGACCGCCCCGAGCGCGTCGCCGACCTGCCCGGACGGTGGCACACCGGTGCGGACGGCGTGGTGGTCGACCTCTCCGACGGTGAGGAACTCCTCGTCGACGGAGAGCCGGTGACCGGTCGCCACGAGTTCGGCCCGATCCCGGAGCGCGGCGGCGTCACCGTCGGATTCGACGGCGGCGTGCTGGAGATCGCCCGTCGGGGTGGGTACGACATCCTGCGTCCACGCCGCCCCGACCACCCACTGCGGACCGCCTTCCGGGGCACACCGACGTACCCGCCGACGACCCGCTGGGTCCTGTCCGGACGGTTCGTCCCCTTCGACAGCCCCCGGCCGACCACCGTCGGTGCCGCCGTCGAAGGACTCCAGCACGTCTACGACGCCCCCGGCACGATCGAGTTCACCGTGGACGGTGTGCCGCTGCGTCTGACCGCCTTCAACGGCTGGTCCCCGGGAAGCCTGTCGGTGCTGTTCACCGACGAGACCTCCGGCGTGACCACGTACGCCGCCAACCGGGCCCTGAGCGTCGACCCGCCCGACGAGCAGGGCCGGGTCACCGTGGACTTCAACCGCGCCACCAACCTGCCCTGCGCGTACACCGACTTCGCCACCTGCCCCCTGCCGCCGGCGGAGAACCGGCTGCCGGTCGCCGTCGAGGCCGGCGAGCAGATCCCGTACGAGCGGCGGGCGGACGGCGTGCCCCCACCGCAGCACAGCACCCCCGGGAGGAACTCGTGACACCCCCCACCGACGACCAGCCGCCCCTCGACGCCGAGACCGACGAGATCCGGACCCTGCTGCGGCACCAGGCCAGCACGGTCACGGTGGTGACCGCCCCGGGGACACCGGCGGTCGGGTTCACCGCCACCTCCTTCACGTCGGTGTCGTTGTCGCCGCCGGTCGTGTCGTTCTGCCTCCACCTCGGCTCGTCCAGTTGGCCCACGGTCGCCGCCGCCCGGCACGTCGGCGTCCACCTGCTCGCCCACCACCAGCAGGATCTCGCCCGCACGTTCGCCACCAGCGGCATCGACCGGTTCGCCGCGCCGACCCGGTGGCAGGCCGGCCCCGAGGGCGTACCGATCCTCGACGACACCCTCGCCTGGCTGCTGTGCCGGGTGATCGACCGGGTGACGGTCGGCAGCCACGCCATCGTGCTGGCCGAACCGGAACTGGTGCACAGCCCGGCCGCCGGATCGCCGCTGCTCTACCACCGGGGCCGCTACACCGGTCTGGTGCCCGGCAACGACGGCTGGGCCGGGCCGGTCGCGGCCTGACCATCGGCGCCGGACCCCGCCCCCGCGCCGTCCGAGGGCGTCGGGGATTCTCTCCTTCGTAACGCGGGCATGGGATCCTGGGACCACCCGGTGTGCCGGCGCCGGGGCCCGCACGGGCACCGTCGCCCGCCCACCGCGCCGTCGCGGCAGCCGGCCCGGTCGAGCCGACGAGGTGAGCTGATGGCCGTCGTCCTGGACACCGCGCAGCTACCGGTCCGCGACCGGGTCGAGGCGGTGCACGCCACGATGGCGTACGCCTCCGCGCCGTGCCACGTGATCCACGAGAATCCGAGCGGCGACGTGTACGCCCGGATGGCGCTCTGGGACCTCGGTGACGTCTCGGTCTTCACCACCGAGGCGTCCGGCATCCGGCTGCTGCGCACTCCCCGGCAGACGCGGCAGGACGTGACGCCGGTGGTGGCGCTCTCCGTGCAGCGGCGCGCCGACGGTCGGCAGGAGCAGGGCGGACGTCACGCGCTGGTCGCACCGGGCGGGCTGATGGGGATGGACCTCTCCGCCCCGTACGACTTCTCCTGGTCCGGCGACGGTGCGGCCGGATGTCTCCAGATCCCCATCGACCGGCTCGCGTTACCGGTGGACGTGATCCGGCGGGCCCTGGGCAACCTGCCGGCCAGCCCGCTCTATCCGCTGGTCGCCCGGCACGTCGTCGACGTGGTGGGGCGAGCGGACCGACTCGGCGCCGACCCGGCGGCACCGGTGCTGGGCGCGGCCAGTGTCGAGCTGGCCCGGGCGCTGCTCACCTCGGCGGCGTACGCCACCGCGCGGCACGTTCACGTGGACCGGGCCGGGACGCTGCTGACCCTCGTCCGGGCGTACGTCCGGCAGCACCTGGCCGACCCCGACCTGCGGCCGTCCACCATCGCGATGGCACACAACGTCTCCCTGCGCCACCTGTACAAGGTCTGCGCCCAGGCCGACTTCAGCCTGGAACAGTGGATCATCGGGGAGCGGTTGAAGGGCGCCGCCGAGGAGCTGCTCCGGCCGCAGAGCCGGAACCTGACCATCGCGGTGGTGGCCCGCCGCTGGGGGTTCGGCGACCCCACCCACTTCGCCCGGCGCTTCCGCGCGGCGTACGGGCTCACCCCGGGACAGTGGCGCCGGATGCACACCGACCTGCCGCGCTGAGGCACCGCCCGCCGGGCTCAGGACCCCGTCGGGAAGCGACTCGCCAGCTCGTGCCGGTACGGCGGATCGGCACCGGCCCGGGTGCAGGTCACGGCGGCCACCTCGACGCCGTACCGCAGCGCGGCCCGGACGTCGTCGTCGGACCACCCGGGCCCGGCGGTGGAGAGGGCGGCGAGCAGCCCGGCGGTGAAGGCGTCACCGGCGCCGATGGTGTCCGCCACCGCGACGACCGGCGCCGGCTGCCGGAATCCGCCCGTGCCGGAGGCGGCAGCCGCGCCCCCGACGCCGAGGGTGATCACGGCGAGCGTCACGCCGAGGTCGCGCCAGTGCCGCAGGACGTCCTCGTTCGTCCGGCCCGGATAGAGCCAGGCGACGTCCTCCTCGCTGGCCTTGAGCACGTGCGCGATCCGGGCCAGCGCGTCGACGCGGCTCCGGGCCGCGTCGACACCGCCGATCAGGCCGGGCCGGATGTTCGGGTCGACGCTGACGAGCGCGCCGCGCTCGCGCGCCGTCCGCAGGGCGGCGGCCAACCGGTCGGCGCCCGGGTGCAGGAACGCGGCCAGCGAGCCGGTGTGCACGATGCCCCGTCCGGCGACCGCCGGGGCCAGTTCCTCGGCGCGCCACTGCCAGTCGGCGGTGCCGTCGACGTAGAAGTCGTACGTGGCCACACCGGTCCCGGTCAGCGTGGCGATCCCCAGGGTGGCCGGCTCGTCGGCGTCGACTGCGTGCCGCAGGTCGACGCCGTTGGTCTCGGCGTGTGCGCGCAGCCGCCGACCGAAGCGGTTGGTGGAGAAGCGGGCGAGCAACGCGGTGGGTACGCCCAGCCGGGCCAGGCCCACGGCCACGTTGAGCGGGCTGCCACCGGGATGGGCGACGAACCGGCCGTCCGGCTCCTGCACCAGATCGACGACAGCCTCACCGACCACGGTCACCGCCGGGGCGGCGGACGACGGCTCCGGGTCGTCCGGGGCCGTCACCTCAGGCACCACCGGTGGCCGGCAGCGGTTCGCGTGCCACCAGGCCGGCCTCGGGTTCGTAGCGCACCGGCACCGGGTCGCTGATCTCGCCGACGAACGTCCCGTCACCGTGCTCGACGAAGCCCAGCAGTACCCAGCCGTCGTCGGTCGACAACAGCCGGGGCGCGTACAGGTGCGGCTGGGCGATCGGTCGGGCGGCGGCGATGTCCCATGGTCCGCGTACGGTCGGGGCGGTGGCCATCCAGAGCCGTTCCCGGGAGTCGCCGGGTGCGGTGGCCGGGTTGGTGCAGAACAGCAGCAGCGGCTGCCCCTCCACCACGGCGACCTGCGGCACTTCGAGGTGACCGAATCCGGCCGGTGGCGACAGCGGCGGTCGGACGGTCCAGTTCAGCAGGTCGGGCGAGGTGGCGTGACCGATGACGCCGCGTTCGGCGGCCGGGCCCTGGTTGCTGCGGGCGGTGATCAGCATGTGCCAGCCGTCGCCGTCCGGGTCGGCGAAGACCCACGGGTCACGCCAGGCCTGCTCGTACCACGCGTCCAGGTCGAGCAGCTCGTACCAGGTCGGGTCGGCCTCGAGCAGCGGGGTGTCGCCGTGCCGGTGCCAGGTCACCAGGTCGTCGGAGACGGCCAGCCCGATGCGTTGGACCAGGCCGTCCTCGGCGCGGCCGACACCGGTGTAGAAGAGATACCACCGCCCGTCCGGCCCGCGTACGGTGCTGCCGGTCCAGGTGGCCAGATCGTCCCAGCCCGGTGAGTCGGCGGGGACCAGCGCGTCCGGGAGCAGCCGCCAGTCGCGCAGGTCGGTGGAGACGGCGTGGCCGATCGTGGCGCGGCGGTGGCGACGGTCCGGGTCGAGGAGGGCCCGGGAGGCGCGCAGGAAGAACGCGTGCCACCGGCCGTCGTCGTCCTGGGCGTACCAGCTGTCCCACACCCAGTGGTCGGGCAGACGAAGCATGGCGGGGAAGGTATCACTAAATCGGTTTAGCCCGCGACCTCGGGGCGGAGTCGCTCTCCGTTCGCGGCATCGGGGTCCGCCCGGCCGGAGTCGCGACCGAACGCCGACGGCGCAGCGGCATCGGCACCAGGGCCGGGCCGGAGTCGTCCTTGTCGAGCAGCAGCTCCACCGCCCGGCGACCCATCTGCTCGTGCGGGATGGCGGCGGTGGAGAGCCCCGGGCGCAGCCAGGAGGCGATCGGATCGTCGTCGAAGGAGATCACCGAGATGTCGTCGGGGATGGTCAGGCCGGCCTCCCCGAGCGCCTGGTACGCGCCGAAGGCCAGCCGGTCGTTCATGCAGATGATGGCGCTCGGCCGGTCCGGGCGGGCGAGCAGGGCCTGCGTCGCGGTGTAGCCGTGCTCCGGCAGCCACTCGGTGCAGAAGCCCTCGGCGAACAGCGCGACACCGTCGGCGGCGAGCGTGCTCCGGATGCCGCGCAGCCGCGCCTCGGCGGCGAGGGAGATCTCCGGGTCGCGTTCCTTGGGTCGGTTGCGGCCGATCAGGGCGATCCGGTCCCGGTGGCCCCGGGCGAGCAGGGCCTCGGCGATCGTGGCGCCGGCCAACTCGTCGTCTGGCAGCACGCTCGGCAGCTCCTCCGAGCTGGTGGCGTTGAGCAGCACCACCGGGCCGTTCAGGATGGCCTTCGGCACGGTCAGCCGGCGGGTGGCCATCGCCGCGTAGATCACGCCGTCGACCTGGCGGTCGAGGATCGCCTCGATGGCGTACTGCTCGAACGACGCGTCACCCTGGGTCTCGGTGATCAGCAGGACGTGGTCGCGCTCGCGGGCGGCGTCCAGCGCGCCCCGGATCAGGCCGCCGGCGAAGCGGGTGGTGGCGACGATGTCCGAGACGAAGGCGATGGTCGCCGTCTTGCGGGTACGCAGACTGCGGGCGGCCACGTTCGGCCGGTAGCCGAGTTCCTCCGCCGCCGCGAAGACACGCTGGTGCGCCTCGGCGGAGAGTCGGGTGCCCTCCCGCCCGTTGAGCACCATCGAGGCTGCGGTCTTGGACAGCCCAGCCCGTCGCGCGACATCGGCCAGTGTTGCCCTGTTGCGGCCCATCAGTCCTCCGTTCGCGGTCGTCCGTACGACGCCGCCGTTGCCCATCATGATGGGTCGAGTCGCGTTCCGGCTCACCGGTGACCGGCCGGGTGTCGGCGAAGCCCCCTGGTGAACCCCTTGTTTCCGGACCGTTGCCAACTCGTCCTTGACAGGCCGGGGTGCCGCGCGCATGCTCTGCTAAATCAGTTTAGCGACGTTGTTTCGCCACTGCGGGGGCCGCTGTCACAGCGACCTCCGAGGTCATATCGGATACCGCGAGCCGAGGTCGGGTGCGCGACGCGCAGGCGTGGCGTTCACCGACCGTGGTGGCGAGCGTACCCCCGGTCGACGACCGGTGGGGACGTGCGGATGAGTCAAGGGAGCCATTGACGTGCGGGAGTTGTCCACCAGATTCACCCGTCGCCGGCTGGCACTGATGGTGCCACTACTCGCCGTCGGTCTGACGGCCACCGCCTGTAGCGCACCCGGTTCGGAACAGACCGCGCCGGAGGACTCCGGCGCCCCGGTCAGCACCGAGCTCGGGACCGACCCGATCACCCTGGAGATGTACGCGGAGACCGGCTTCCCGCTGGCCAAGGCGCTCGCCGACGAGTTCACCAAGCAGCACCCCAACGTCACGTTCAACATCCGCGAGGACCAGTTCACGGTCATCGTGGAAAACGCGCCCCGGGTGCTCGCCTCGGACAACGCGCCCGACATCATCCGGCTGCCCACCATGGTCGACCTGGTGAAGGACGGCCTGCTTAAGAACCTCGACCCGTACTTCGACGCGCACGGCTGGGACAAGTTCCCCGCCTCCCAGCTCGTCCAGCTCCGGCTCACCGACGGCGGCGCGGAGCGCGGCACCGGCTCGCTGTACGGCATGGGGCTCGGCTACAGCGTGACCGGCGTGTTCTACAACAAGAAGCAGGCCGAGCAGGTGGGCATGACCCAGCCGCCGGCCACCATCGCCGAGTTCGAGGACCTGTTGGCCAAGGCCAAGTCCGCCGACCTCCAGCCGATCATGCAGTTCAACAAGAACACCGCCGGCATCAACTTCCCGTACCAGGCGTTGCAGAACCAGTTCGGCGACCCGGCCCCGATCGCGGACTGGATCTTCCAGAAGCCGGGTGCCACCTTCGACACCCCCGCGTCGCTGAAGGCCGCCCAGACCATCGAGAAGTGGGCCAAGGCCGGCTACTTCCCGAAGGACGCCAACGCCATCGACTACACCGCGATGATGGGCGAGTTCCAGAAGGGCAACGGCCTGTTCATGTTCAACGGCGACTGGGAGTCGGCGAACCTGGACAAGAACATGGCCGGCGACGTCGGGTTCTTCCTCTTCCCCGGTGAGACCGCCGAGGCCAAGAACGTGGCGATGTCCGCGCCGAACACCTTCGGTGTCGGTGCCCGGGCCAAGAACGCCGACGCCGCGGCCTTCTTCCTCAACTGGGTGCACACCAACGACAAGGCCCGTGAGATCTCGGTCAACGTCGGCGGCTCGCACCCGGGCGGCCCGGCCGACCTGGCGCTGCCGCCGGTGACCGAGGGCACCGTCCTGGCCGAGACGCTGAAGGCGTCCCAGCAGCTCGGCGCCGACAACGGCGCGGTGGACTTCACCGCCAACGCCACCGGTGGCATCTTCGCCGCCGCCATCACCCCGGAGATGCAGAAGCTGATCGCCGGCCAGCAGAACCCGGAGGGCTACGTCAAGGCGGTCCAGGCCGAGTATGAGAAGGAACTCTCCCGATGACGTCTGCCCTCGGCAGCGTTCCCGCCGGGTCGGGCACCCCTGCCCGACCCGGCGGTGCGGACCCCCGTCCCGCCATGCGGCCCCACCGGAAGCGGTGGGGCCGCGTGGTGCGGTGGAGCGGCTGGCTCTGGGTCCTGCCCGCCCTGGCCATGTACGGCTTCTTCGTCCTGCGTCCGCTCGTGATGACCGTGCAGTACTCGCTCTACCGCTGGAACGGCATCGGGGCGGCCACCTGGGTCGGCCTGGACAACTACGTCACCGTCTTCACCGACCGCGACCTGCTGAAGATCATCGGTAACGCCTTCGTCCTGATCATCTTCTTCAGTTTCATCCCGGTCGTCCTCGGCCTGGTGGTGGCCAGCCTGGTCCGGCGCATCACCACCGGCCCCGGCGGCACGCTGGTCCGGACCGTGCTCTTCCTGCCGCAGGTGATCCCGCTGGTGGCGGCCGGTATCGCGTGGAGTTGGGTGCTGTCCAGCAACGGTCTGGTCAACCAGGCCCTGCGGGCCGTCGGGCTGGACGGCATCACCCGGGCCTGGCTCGGCGAGTTCAGCACCGCGCTGCCGTCGGTGGGCGTGATCGGCACCTGGATCATGCTCGGCCTCTGCACGATCCTGCTGGTCACCGGCATGAGCAAGATCGACCCGTCGCTGTACGAGGCGGCCCGGATGGACGGTGCCGGCCCGATCCGTGAGTTCTTCGCGGTGACCCTGCCCAGCCTCCGCCAGGAGATCGGCGTCTGCCTCACCGTGACCATCATCGCGGCCCTGGCCAGCTTCGACATCGTCTACATCTCGACCAGCGGCGGCCCGGGCATCCAGACCACCGTGCCGGGGCTGGAGATCTACCGGCTGGCCTTCTCCCAGCGCCAGGTCGGGCTCGCCTCGGCCCTGGGCGTGGTGCTGATGCTGCTGGTGCTGATCTGTGTGCTGCCCATCCAGCGGCTGACCCGGGGGGAGAAGCCATGAACATGACCACCCGCAGCGAGCGGCTGACCGGGCGGATCTTCCTGATCGCCCTGGTCGTCGTCACCCTGCTGCCGTTCCTGAGCATGCTCTCGGCGGCCCTGCAACCACGTGGCACCGTACCCACCGGTCTGGCCTGGCCCTCCGATCCACAGTGGGGAAACTTCGCCGACGCCTTCACCGCCGCGAACATGGGCGCCCTGCTGGGGTCCAGCATGCTGATCGTGGCCGGGGTGGTGCCGTTCGGCGTGATCATCGCGACCATGGCCGGCTTCGGCCTCGGGCACCTGCGGGTGGCCGGCGGTCACATCGCCTTCGGGTTGCTGCTGCTCGGTCTCACGCTGCCCTTCGAGGCGGTGGTGACCCCGCTGTACTACCAGATGCGGGACCTCGGTCTGCTGAACACCCGGTGGGCCATAATCCTGCCGCTGGTCGGCCTCTACATGCCGTTCGCGGTCTTCTGGATGCGCGCCCACTTCACCAACGTGCCGCGTGAGCTGTCCGAGGCCGCGCGCGTCGACGGCAGCAACACCTGGCAGCTGTTCTGGCGGGTGCACGTGCCGCTGGCCCGACCGGCCATCGCCTCGCTGACCATCCTGCTGTTCCTCTGGACCTGGAACCAGTTCCTGCTCGCCATCGTCATGGTCGACGACGCCACCAAACGGACCATGGCCGGTGCCCTCGGCGCGTTCCAGGGACAGTGGGGAACCGATCTGGTCTTGCTCTGCGCCGGATCGTTGCTCATCCTCACTCCGACGCTCATCGTGTTCCTGATCTTCCAGCGCCAGTTCATCAAGGCGCTCCTGCAGGGCTCCGTGAAGGGATGACGGGTTGAACGACACCCCGATCCACGGCCACGCCGACGAGGGCTTCGGGCCCGTCGCCGACGTGTTCCGGGACAACTTCGTCCACCGTGGGGAGGTCGGCGCCGCAGTCGCCGTCTACCTGCGGGGCACCAAGGTCGTGGACCTGTACGGAGGGCTGGCCGACCAGCGCTCCGGACGGCCCTGGACCGCCGACACCCCGGCCGTCGTCTTCTCGGTGACCAAGGGGATCATGGCGATCTGCGCCTACCTCCTGGTCCAGCAGGGCCGGCTCGACCTCGACGCCCCGGTCATCCGGTACTGGCCCGAGTTCGGTCGGCACGGCAAGGCCGAGATCCCGGTCCGCTGGCTGCTCACCCACCAGTCCGGACTGCCCACGCTGGACCGCGCCTTCACCCGGGCGGAGGTGCTCGCCTGGGACCCGGTGATCGAGGCGATCGAGGCACAGACCCCGCTGTGGCAGCCGGGTACGGCCCACAGCTATCACCCGATCACCTACGGCTGGCTGATCGGCGAGGTGATCCGCCGGATCACCGGGGAGATGCCCGGCACCTATCTCGCCCGGACCCTCGCCGAGCCGCTCGGTCTGCGTACCTGGGTCGGCCTGCCGCCCGCCGAGCGCGACGCGGTCGCCTGGATGCTGGCACCGCTCGGCGAGCCCTTCCCGGCCGGCGACCCGGTCGCCGACCGTGGGATCACCATGGGCGGCGCGTTCGCCTTCCCCGCCGACGCCGCCGGCCTGGTCAGCTTCAACGACCCGGCGATCCAGGCCGCCCAGATCCCCGGTGCGGGCGGGATCAGCACCGCCGAGTCGCTGGCCCGCCTCTACGCCGCCTGCGTCTCCGAGGTCGGCGGCGGACCGCTGCTCACCACCGCGTCCGTCGACGACGCCGTCACCGTCCGCGTCGCCGGCCAACAGGTGTACGGACTCCCCGACGTCGGACACCGCTGGGGGACCGGCTTCCTCGTCCACTCGACGCCGCGCCCGATGCTCGGCGAACGCAGCTTCGGCCACGACGGTGCGGGCGGACACCTCGCCTTCGGCGACGACCAGCACCGGGTCGGTTTCGGCTACGTGGTCAACCAGATGGGCGGCGTGGTCGACGAGCGGGCCAATCTGCTCGCCGCGGCCCTGCTCTCCTGCCTGAGCAAGTAGGCGGATCGGGTCGACGTCACGGCCGACGAGCCGTGACGTCGACCCCGCCGTCACCCGTCCGGCGTGGTGCGGCCCGTCCGACCTGACCGGCCCGTGCGGCGCAGGGCGCTGACCACCAGCAGGGGTGCGAACGCCTCCGCGCCGGCCGCCACCCGCTCGGCCAGACCGACCCGCCCGCCGTCGGCCGCCATCTCGGCAACGAACCAGGCCACGGCCAGCAGCAGCCCGACCGCCAGCGCCACCCACGGCGCCCGTTGCCCCGCCGCCCGTTGCCCCGCCGCCCGTGCTGCGGCCGGCCAGAGTGCCAGCGCGCCGAAGGCCACGGCGGCGGCGAGCGTGTGGGGCACCGACCCGCCACCGTCGGCCGGGAGCGGGAACACCGCCACCGCCAGGGTCGCCACCCCGCCGAGGGCCAGTAGCACCCGCCCGGCGGGTGCGAGGGGACGCAGCCCGACGGCGGTCACACAGTGGCAGAGCCCGAGACCGGCCAGCGCGACCGTCATGATCCACCGGTCGGTAGCGCCGACGGCGGCGAGTGCGCTGATCGTCCCGGTGACCTGGTCGAATCCGCCCGGTTGGCGGGCCGCGCCCAGCGTCCACCCACCGATCAGGAGGATCGGTGCCGCCACGGCGGAGACCAGCGCCCATCCCGGTACGACTCGCATCCCCGCACCGTACGTGCCGTCCCGCCGCTCCCACGCCACCGGCACGGACCAGGCCGCGCCGTCCGCGCGCCGTTGCCCGGCGTCAGTCCCGTCGATCATGGAGTCGTGGCGTGCAGGAAAGCCATCTACCGGTGCAATTCGGCAGCCACCACTCCATGATCGACGAGGCGATGCCGGGGGAGCGGCGGGGGTGGCGCCCCCTCGGCGGAGGGCGGGAGGGCCGGGAGGGCCGGGGGGAGCTGGGGGGAGTCGTTCGGGTCGCGTGGACCACGAACGAGGCTCGCCGGCCGCGAGATCGATCGCGGCCGGCGAGCCCGGACGGTGCCTCTTGAGCGGTGTGTCAGCCCTTCCGCTGGGCCAGCAGCCACTGGAGGATGTTGCGGTCCTCGTACGTCGGGCCGTAGGCGGCGTGGTAGTCGGGCAGGGAGAACGCGTCGTTGCCGTACTCGGTGTAGTGCAGCAGCTTGGCGATCTGCGCGGGCGTCTTGCCCTGGGCCTCGTAGGCCGCGCGCAGGGCGGTGTGCGTGTTGCGGGCGAGCGAGATGTTGAGCAGGTGGTCGTTCACCCCGTGGGTGATCCAGAGCGGCACCTCGCCGGCGGCGATGGCCTTGGCCTGGTCGGCGCCGACCTGGAAGCCGCCGGTCACCAGACCACCGGCGAACAGGTCGGGACGCTTCGCGAACGCCTCCCAGAGCAGCCGGGAGCCGTACGACACGGTGGTGGCGTAGACCCGGTCGGTGTCCACCGCGTGGTCCTTGACGAACTGGTCGACCAGCCGGATCAGCAGGTCGCCCTCGGCGGGCAGGCCGACCCGCTGGTTCTGCGGGGCAAGCACGATGACGTCCTCGCGGCTGCCGGTCCAGCTCGACTGGAGCCAGGCGGTGGCCGGGATGTCGGCGGCGATCTGGACGCCCAGGTTGTCGCCGTCCCAGCCCATGCCGTGCCCGGGCAGGACGACCATCAGCGGGTACTTCTTGCCGGGCTGGTAGTTCTTCGGCAGGTGGTAGTGGTACGGCAGCACCATGCCGCTGCTCAGGTACGAGCCGTACTGGAAGTCGTCGACGAGCAGGTTCACCGGCTCCTCGGTGACCCCACGCGGGGTCTTCGGGGCGGCCTTGGCCTGCACCGGGCCCTTGCCCTTGCCCTTACCGGGCTGGGCGTGCACGTCCTTGCGCTGGGTCACCCGGGTGGGCAACTCGGTGTTGACCTTCACGCTGCACAGGAAGGTCGGGCACTTGGAGACGATGACGGTCCAGCCGAGGTTCTCGGCGGGGTCCAGCTCGACGATGACGTACCGACCGTCCACCGAACGACGGTCCGCGCGGGTGGTCGGCGCGCTGTTCGTGTAGGTGTGGGTGACCTTGCGGTCGGCCAGCTTCGGCAGGTCTTCCATCTGGTTGAAGCGGAAGTTGTAGACGGTGTCGGAGACCGAGAAGGTGGAGTTGTCGAGCTCGCGGGGGTTCACCGTCTGCGGGTACTCGACGGCGACGGCGGAGACCTTCTGGCCGTACGTGTAGACGGTGGTGATCGGTGTGACACTGCGGATGCCCCCGGTGTTGCCACCGGGACCCTTCGACGCGGCGTACGCGGCCGTGCCGGAGGTGGCGAGAAGTGCCACCGCCGCCACGGCGGTGAGCGTCCTTCGCAGTCTCATCGGTCCTCCTTGTTGGACGCGTCCGGCTGCCGCGGGCGGGTCCCGTGGCAGCGCCCCGGACCGGTTGCGGTGGTGTGGGGGAGGACGGGCGCTAAACTGATTTAGCAGAGCATCGACGTCCGGCTGGGCGATGTCAAGACCGCGCTGGTGACGGCACGGGGACCGACCGTGCGCCCCCTGGCCGCAGACGCGCCTGCGGTGAAGTCCGGACCGGCGTGCCGGGTGCGACCCCGCCCCTCCGGTCCGTCGTGGAGCGTGAGGCGCGGCCGGTCACACTGTGTGATCGCCGGGTGGGTGTCCGTCGACCGGGTGATCCGTTTTCCTTTGCGTGTCGACGGATGCGACTGCCGGTGTCCGGACCGTCGCCCCGGGCCACCGGTTGGCGTATTCTCTGCTCTCGATGGATGTTATTCGGGTGGCCGGTGCGAACGCGCGACTTCCTTCGATGTGCAACGCCTTGAACTGGGGTGATTCGGCCGACCGGTGGAGCCTCGGCTTCGTTACGAGAACGTGACCGGTGGATTTCCGGCGAGGTGTTGACCCGGGCAATGTGAGCGCTAACACTTGGGCCCCGAAGTGCGATCCACGCAGCCGGTGCGACGGCGCGAGTTCCAGATTGGGGAAGCCAGTGAGCAGAAGAATTCTGGCCGCTCTCGGTAGCGCCGCCCTGGCGCTGAGTATGGCGGCGTGTAGTGGCGACGGTGCCGGAAGTGGCAACACCAGCGACGAGAAGCCGTCCGACCTCACCATCGGCGTCTCGATGCCGACCCAGACCTCCGAGCGGTGGATCGCCGACGGCAACTCCGTCAAGGAGAAGCTGGAGGCCAAGGGCTACAAGGTCGACCTCCAGTACGCCGGTGACGACATCCCGACCCAGTCGCAGCAGGTCGACCAGATGATCACGCGCGGTGCCGACGTGCTGATCATCGCCGCGATCGACGGCACCGCCCTGAGCGGACAGCTCCAGGCGGCGGCCGACGCGAAGATCCCGGTCATCTCCTACGACCGGCTCATCCGGGACAGCCCGAACGTCGACTTCTATGTCAGCTTCGACAACTACAAGGTCGGCGTGGCCCAGGCCAGCGCCCTCCTGGTCGGCCTCGGCCTGCAGACCAAGGACGGCGGCAAGGGCGAGGCGACCGGGCCGTTCAACATCGAGCTGTTCGCCGGGTCGCTGGACGACAACAACGCCCACTTCTTCTTCGACGGTGCGATGGACACCCTCAAGCCGTTCCTCGACGCCGGCACGCTCAAGGTGAAGTCCGGGCAGACCAAGATCGAGCAGGTGGCGATCCTGCGGTGGCAGCAGGAGGCCGCGCAGAAGCGCATGGAGGACCTGCTGACCTCCAGCTACAACGACAACAGCAAGATCGACGGCGTGCTGTCGCCGTACGACGGCATCTCGCGCGGCATCATCACCGCGCTGCAGAACGCCGGCTACCGGGGTGCCGACGAGATCCCGGTCGTCACCGGGCAGGACGCCGAGATCGCCTCGGTCAAGCTGATCGACGACGGCATCCAGAGCTCCACCATCTTCAAGGACACCCGCCTGCTGGCCGATCAGGCCGTGGTCGCCGGTGAGGCGTTCCTCCAGGAGAAGACGCCCGAGGCCAACGACAGCGAGACCTACAACAACGGTGTCAAGGTCGTCCCGTCGTACCTGCTGCCGGTCGAGACCGTCTTCAAGGACGACATCCAGAAGGTGCTGATCGACTCCGGTTACTTCACCGCGGAGGAGGTCGCCGCCGGTCAGGCCAAGAGCTGACGGCGACACCCCCCGGGGGCTCGGCGGCGGTGTCCGCCGCCGAGCCCCACCCGCATCGACCACCCACGACAGACCTCACGACACAGATCGCCAGGACGGTGCAGATGGACGACAACATCCTCGAGATGCGTCACATCACCAAGACCTTCCCCGGGGTGGCGGCGCTCCAGGACGTCTCCCTCGCCGTACGCCGGGGGGAGATCCACGCCATCTGCGGCGAGAACGGCGCCGGCAAGTCCACCCTGATGAAGGTGCTGTCGGGCGTCTACCCGTCCGGCAGCTACGACGGTGAGATCCTCTTCGACGGCGCCCCGGTGCACTTCCGTGGCATCCGGGACAGCGAGGACCGGGGCATCGTCATCATCCACCAGGAACTCGCGCTGGTGCCGTACCTCTCGATCGCCGAGAACATCTTCCTCGGCAACGAGCGCCGTGGCCGCAGCGGCCTGATCGACTGGAACCGCACCAACGCCGAGGCCGCAGAACTGCTCGCCTCGGTCGGGCTGCCGGAGAACCCGGTGACCCCGGTGGTGCAGCTCGGCGTCGGCAAGCAGCAACTGGTCGAGATCGCCAAGGCGATCTCGAAGAAGGTCCGGCTGCTGATCCTGGACGAGCCGACCGCCGCGCTCAACGACGTCGACTCGGCGCATCTGCTCGACCTGATGCGCCGGCTGCGCGACCAGGGCATCACCTGCATCATGATCTCGCACAAGCTCAACGAGATCACCGCCATCGCCGACTCGACCACGGTCCTGCGCGACGGCCGCACGGTGGAACGCCTGGAGATGGCCTCCGGCGAGGTCACCCAGGAACGGATCATCCGTGGCATGGTCGGCCGCGACCTGGACAGCTTCTATCCCGACCGGGTCTCGTCACCGGGCGCGGAGGTGCTGCGGATCGAGGACTGGTCGGTGCGGCATCCGACCCAGGACCGGCTGGTCGTCCAGAACGCCGGCCTGAACGTCCGCGCCGGTGAGGTGGTCGGCATCGCCGGGCTGATGGGGGCCGGGCGGACCGAGTTGGCCATGAGCGTCTTCGGACGGTCGTACGGTCGGGACATCTCCGGGCGGCTGGTCATGCACGGCCGCGAGATCCGGGCACGGTCCGTCGCGGAGGCGATCCGCAACGGCATCGCGTACGCCACCGAGGACCGCAAGCGGTACGGCCTCAACCTCATCGACGACATCCGCCACAACGTCTCCGCGGCGGGCCTGCGCAAGCTCGCCCACCTCGGATGGGTGCACGACAACGAGGAGACCAAGGTCGCCGAGACCAGCCGGCGCGACATGCACATCAAGGCGCCGAGCGTGATGTCGGTCGTGGGCAAGCTCTCCGGCGGCAACCAGCAGAAGGTCGTGCTGTCGAAGTGGCTCTTCACCGACCCGGACGTGCTGATCCTGGACGAGCCGACCCGGGGCATCGACGTCGGCGCGAAGTTCGAGATCTACACGATCGTCAACCAGTTGGTCGCCGCCGGTAAGGCGGTGATCATCATCAGCTCGGAGCTGCCCGAGCTGCTCGGCATGTGCGACCGCATCTACACGATGTCGGCGGGGCGGATCACCGGCATGGTGCCGGTCGGCGAGGCCACCCAGGAGAAGCTCATGGAACTCATGGCGAAGGACAAGGAAACCGTCGGATGACCAGCACCAAGCCCTCCTCGGTGTCGAAGGGCCCGTCGACCGAGAGTGCTCCCGCCGCCGCGCTGCACGTCGGCAGCAGCGACCCCCGTACGTTCATCATGAACAACCTGCGGCAGAGCGGCATCTTCGTCGCCCTCGTCGTCATCGTCGCGCTCTTCGCGTTCCTCACCGACGGACTGTCGCTGAGCCCGGGCAACATCACCAACATCGTCCTCCAGTACTCGTACATCCTGGTGCTCGCGATCGGCATGGTCATCGTGATCATCGGCGGGCACATCGACCTGTCGGTCGGCTCGGTGGTCGCGTTGACCGGCGCGGTCTCCGCCGTGGTGGTGATCCGGCAGGGCCAACCCTGGTGGATGGGCGTGGTGGCCGCGCTGCTGGTCGGGTTGGCGGTCGGCGCGTGGCACGGCTTCTGGGTCGCGTACGTCGGCATTCCCGCCTTCATCGTGACCCTGGCCGGCATGCTGCTGTTCCGTGGTCTCACCCTGCGGGTGCTGGACAACATCTCGCTGTCGCCGTTCCCGGCCGAGTACAACAGGATCGCCGCGGGCTTCCTCAACGGACTCATCGGCGGCGACGGGTACGACGCCTTCACACTCCTCATCGGCGCCATCGCGGTGGCCGGTTACGTGGTGAGCTGCTTCCGCACCCGGGTGGCGCGCATCCGCTACCAGCAGCCGGTCGAGTCCTTCGCGCTGTTCGTCGCCCGGATGGTGCTTGTCGGCGCGGTGGTCATGTACTTCGCCTGGCAGCTCGCGAACGCCCGGGGTCTGCCCATCGTGCTGATCATCCTCGCCGCCCTGGTGCTGGTCTACGGCATGCTCACCCGGCGGACCGTCTTCGGTCGCCAGGTGTACGCCATCGGCGGCAACCTTCCCGCGGCGATGCTGTCGGGCGTCAAGGTGAAGTCCGTCAACTTCTGGATCTTCGTCAACATGGGCTTCCTGTCGGCCGTGGCCGGCATCATCTTCTCCTCACGCTCCAACGGCGCGCAGCCCGCCGCAGGCAACATGTTCGAACTCGACGCGATCGCGGCGGCCTTCATCGGCGGCGCGGCCGTCACCGGTGGGGTCGGCACGGTCGTCGGCGCGATGGTCGGTGGTCTGATCATGGCGGTGATGAGCAACGGCATGCAGCTGATGGGCGTGGACCAGTCGATGCAGTCGGTGGTGAAGGGACTGGTGCTGCTCGTCGCCGTCGCCTTCGACGTCTACAACAAGCGGCGTGCCGGCGCGAGTCGCTGATCGACGGGCGCGGGTCGACCGGTCCACGGTCGACCCGCGCTTGACGTCGTCCCACTGAGTGGACACACTCCCTCCCGTCGGCCGTACGTCCCGTCGCTGATGCCGGAGGTCGGGTTGGTCCAGGAGGAGATCCGTCGGCGCAACGCCGGCACGCTGCTGCGGCACGTGCACCTCGGTGGCCCGACGTCCCGCGCCGGGCTGGCCGAGCGGATGGGCCTCAACCGCAGCACCATCATGGCGCTGACCACCGAGTTGAGCCGGGCGGGCCTGGTCCACGAGGAACTGCCGACCGATACCGGCCGCGCCGGTCGCCCCTCGCTGATGGTCCGGCCCTCGGCCGACCGGTTCTATGTGCTCGCCTTCGACGTGGCGGTGGACCGGCTGGTCGCGGCCCGCGTGGGGCTGGGCGGGGCGATCCTGGACCGACGCGAAGCGGTACGCCCGCGCGCCGGGCCGGACCTGCACCGCGTGGTGGCCGTCCTGGCCCGGTTCGGTCGCCAACTGCACCGTGCCGCGCCGCCGCAGGCGCGATGCGTGGGCATCGGCGCCTCGTACTGCGGGATGATCCGGCCCGGTGACGGGATGGTCCGCTTCGGACCGGACCTGGGCTGGGTGGACCAGGACTTCGGCGCGGAACTCGGCCGCCGCCTCGGGCTCGGCCTGCCGGTCGCGGTCGGCAACGAGGCCCATCTCGGCGCCCAGGCCGAGCAGCGGCGCGGCGCGGGTGTCGGCTTCGACAACCTCATCTACCTGCACGGAGACGTCGGCGTCGGCGGCGGCATCATCGTCGGCGGACGGCTGCTCGGCGGCGACGGCGGTTACGGCTGCGAGCTGGGGCACATGGTGGTGAACCCGTACGACGGACGGCCGTGCGGCTGCGGCTCGTCCGGCTGCCTGGAGGCGGAGGTGGGTGAGCGGGCCCTGCTCGACGTCGCGGGCCGCCCCGCCGAGATGGTCGGCCGGGCGGCCATCCGGTCGGTCGCCGACGACGCCGATCGCGGCGATCCGGTCGCCCGCGAGGCGTTCCGACGGATCGGGGACTGGCTCGGCATCGGCGTGGCCAACCTGATCAACCTGTTCAACCCCGGCATGGTCGTCTTCGGCGGGATGCTGTGCGACGTGTACCCGGGTGCGGCGGCCCAGGTGCGCAGCCGGATAGCCCGCAACGTGCTGCCGGTGGCCCGGGAGAGCGTGCGCCTGCGTACCGCCGCGCTCGGTGACGACGCGACATTGGTCGGCGCGGCCGAACTCGGGTTCGCCCCGCTGCTCGACGACCCGTTGGGCATCTGCGCGCCGGTGCCGCAGGACACCATCACCGGCCGGTGTGCCACACCCACGACGGCCCGCCGCGAGCCGCCCGCCCGCTGCGGCTGAGTGCCGGCGTACCGGTCGACGCCCGTCTCGCGCGCACCCCCGGACGTTGGCCGCGTCGGGGGCGTACCCGCCGGGGTGTCGACGTCCGGGCACGGCGGACCGGGCGGGTGTCGGGGCACCCGCCCGGCCGGTCACCCGGTCACGCCGGGCGACGGGTCCGCGCCGTCCGGGTCAGGCCCGGCTCCACCGTTGGTTGGCGGCGGTGTGGCAGTTCCAGACCAGGACCGTGGTGCCGTTCGCGGTCCCGTTGTTGTTCACGTCCAGGCAGAGGTTCGGGAACCGGACGTTGCTGACCGTGCCGTTGCCGTTGAAGGTCCACTGCTGGTTGGTGCCCCCGTTGCAGTCCCAGATCTGCACCGGGCTGCCGGCGGTGGCGGTGGTGGAGACGTCCAGGCACTTGCCGAGCACCTGGAGGCTCTGGCCGTTCTGGGTGAAGCTCTGGTTGCTGTTGCTGTGGCAGTCCCAGATCAGCGTGGCGGTGCCGTTGGCGGTGCCGCCGTTGTTGACGTCGAGGCACCGGCCGGAGGACTCGCTGCGCAACCGGAAGGTGGTCGGCGGGTTGGTCGTGCCGCCGCCGCTGACCCGGAAGACCGCCGTGCCGTGTGCCGGCACGCTGGCGGAGATCGCGCCGGTGCTGGTCGAGGTGCCGTTGGTCCAGGCGTCGCGGAGCGTGAACGAGCTGCCGGACTTGCCGATGGCCGCCGCCGTGGTGGACACGGTGGTGGTGGACGAGCCCTGGTTGAGCAGGGCCACCGCGACGTCGCCGTTGGCCAACCGCTTGGCCAGCACCCGGCGGGTGCCGTCGTGGGACACCTGCACGGCCTGGAGGGCGAGCGGGTCCTGGTTGATCGCGATGAGCTGCGGGTTGCGCAGGATGGCCAGGGTCGCCGCGTTGGCGTTGCGGATGTCGTTGCCGGCGATCAACGGCGAGGCCATGATCGACCAGAGCGCGAAGTGGCTGCGCATCTCGGTGTCGTTCATGCCCCCGTTGCCGACCACCATCATGTCCTGGTCGTTGAAGGCGCCCGGTGCGGCCCACGGGGCGAGGGGAACGGTGACGTTGATGATGTTCTGCACGCCCATCGGGTAGCCGTTGGTCTGCCCGGTGTTCCACGAGTTGGTGATGTCCTCGGTGGTCCGCCACATGTTGGCGATGTCGCCCCAGTTGCGCTGCGGACCGGTCTTCTCGTGGATGCTGTTCGGGTTGATGCTGTAGACGATCGGTCGGCCGGTGGCGGCCAGCGCGTCACGCATCAGGGAGAAGCCGGCCACCTGGTCGTTGATGGTGCCCCAGGGCGAGCACCAGTCGTACTTGAGGAAGTCCACGCCCCAGGCGGCGAACTGGCGGGCGTCCTGGTATTCGTGTCCGAGGCTGCCGGTGGAGCCCGGCCAGGCGCCGAAGTACTGGGCGCAGGTCTTCTCCCGGGGCACCTGGTAGATGCCGAAGAGCAGACCCCGGGCGTGCAGGTAGTCGCCGAGCGCCTTCATGCCGCTGGGGAACCGGCCGGCGTGGGCCTGCAGGTTGCCCTGGGCGTCGCGGTTCGGGTCGAACCAGCAGTCGTCGACGACGACGTACTTGTAGCCGAGGTCCCGCATCCCGGTGGAGACGATCGAGTCAGCCATCTGATGGATCAGGGCCTCGTTGATGTTGCACCCGAAGGTGTTCCAGGTGTTCCAGCCCATCGGTGGCGTACGGGCCACCCCGTTGTTGAGTGCCTGTGCGGGTCTCGGCGAGTGGAGCCCGTCGACGACGACGGCCGTGAACGCCAGCATCAGGACGCTCAGGACGGCCAACCATCGTGGTCGTGCGCGCATGCGGACCTCCTTCAAGGTCACGGGAGCCAACAGGTGTCGTCCGTCGATGACCGACGACGAGGTGCCCGTGTGGTGGTGGGGGTGGTACGACGTGCGTGGTGCGTCGCCGGGTGGGCGCACCGGTGGTGGCAGAGCACCGGCCGGGCGAGGGTGCGCCGGTGACCGGCGGCGGTCGGCCCTCGCCGTCGGCCGTGGCCGCACGGAGTCCTCGGCCGGCCACGCTCAGCATGGATGTCGCGAATGTTATCGCTGACATTCAATTCTGTAAATCACTCGGGACGGGTGGTCGAGGTGTGTGCGGCAGGTCTGCCCTCGCTCTCATCGGTCGTCGACGCGGTGATCGTGCACGTCAATGCGGAGACGGACCCTTGCGGCAAGGCGGCGTGCGTGCGGTGGAAGGACGCCGGACGCGATCTGCCTTGATCGTCTGATGAATCGCCAATGTTAACGCTCATTTGAGGGTCGGCTGAACGGACCGGTCGCCGGGGCCGATCGGTGCCGCGCCGACGGTCGGACGGTGGCGGAGGTCGGTTCCCGTGTGCCGTCCACGGTGCCCGGTGTCCGTACGGATGTGCGCAGCTCGTACCCGGGTGCCGAGACCGTGCGGGTCCGGGTGCGGCGCTCCGGCGCGGGGCGCCCCGCGCGGTGATCGTGCGGCGGTCGTCGCGCGCCCGCGTCCGCTCCGGTCCGACCGGTCCGGCACGCCGTCCCAGCAGGCCGAAGAGGGCCGGGTGCGGTCGTCGTCCCACCCTCCGGTGCGCCCCTGGCGCCCGGCTCGCGTCGGCGGGGTTCGTGCCCGGCCCCACGGTGGCCGGTGCGCCGATGAGCCGGATGCGGCATGACCTGGGGTGGGGGCGTCGCCGCGCGCCACCCTTCGGTAACCTGTTGACGACGGTCTATTCCTCGGTGTACTCCGTTACGGAGCTGTTGCCGGCAGGTGTCTTGACGGCGCAGGATGTGAGCGTTAACACTGAGGTCCGTCATCGGCCGGAGGTGAAGATGAGCGGAGTGGACGAAGCAGGCGACCGGTACGTCGTCGGCGTCGACTACGGCACCCTGTCGGGACGGGCCCTGGTGGTCCGGGTCCGCGACGGTGCCGAGTTGGGGACTGCGGTGCACGAGTACCGCAGAGCGGTCATCAGCACCGCCCTACCGGACGGCGGCACCCCGCTGCCGCCCGACTGGGCGTTGCAGGACCCCGAGGACTACCGCGACGTGCTGCGCCACGCCGTTCCGGCGGCGGTGTCCGCCGCCGGGATCGACCCGGCCGACGTCATCGGCATCGGCATCGACTTCACCGCCTGCACGGTCCTGCCGACGCTCGCCGACGGCACCCCGCTGTGCGAGGTGCCGGAGCTGCGCCAGCGCCCACACGCCTGGGTCAAGCTCTGGAAGCACCACGCCGCCCAGCCGCACGCGGACCGGATCAACGCGCTGGCCCACGAGCGGGGGGAGCCCTGGATCGGCCGCTACGGCGGCAAGATCTCGGCCGAGTGGCAGTTCGCCAAGGGCCTGCAGATCCTGGAGGAGGACCCGGAGGTCTACCGCCGGGCCGAGCGCTTCGTCGAGGCGGCCGACTGGATCGTGTGGCAACTCTGCGGCGTCGAGACCCGCAACGTCTGCACCGCCGGTTACAAGGGCATCCTCCAGGACGGCAACTACCCGTCGGCGGACTACCTGACCGCGCTCAACCCCGACTTCGGCGACTTCACGGCCAAGCTGGACGGTCCGCTCCTGCCCCTGGGCGCGAAGGCGGGCGGGCTCACCGCCACCGCCGCGACCTGGACCGGGCTGCCGGAGGGCGTGGCGGTCGCCGTCGGCAACGTCGACGCGCACGTGACCGCGGCCTCCGCCCAGGCGATCGAGCCGGGCCGGTTGGTGGCCATCATGGGCACCTCCACCTGCCACGTGGTCAACGGCACCGTCCCGGCCGAGGTGGCCGGCATGTGCGGTGTCGTCGACGGCGGCATCAGCGACGGCGCGTGGGGCTACGAGGCGGGGCAGAGCGGGGTCGGCGACATCTTCGGATGGTTCGTCACGCACGCCGCCCCGGCCGGGCTCGACTCGCACGAGCGGCTCACCGAGCTGGCCGCCGCGCAGCCGGTCGGCGCCCACGGCCTGGTGGCGCTGGACTGGTGGAACGGCAACCGGTCGCTGCTGGTCAACCACGACCTGAGCGGCATGATCGTCGGTCTGACCCTGGCCACCCGCCCGGAGGACGTCTACCGTGCGCTACTCGAAGCGACCGCGTACGGCACCAGGATGATCGTCGAGGCGTTCGTGGACGCCGGCGTGCCCGTCGACGACCTGGTGATCGCCGGGGGGCTCACCTCGAACAAGCTGCTCATGCAGATCTACGCGGACGTCACCAACCGGCCGCTGGGCATCATCGGCTCGGCCCAGGGCCCGGCGCTCGGTTCGGCGATCCACGCCGCCGTCGCCGCCGGTGCGTACCCCTCGGTCCGGGAGGCGGCGCAGACCATGGGCCGCGTGCACGAGGCCGTCTACCAGCCGGACCCGGAGCGGGTACGCGCCTACGACGCCCTCTACGCCGAGTACCGCGCCCTGCACGACCACTTCGGTCGTGGCGCCAACGACGTGATGCTGCGCCTGCGGGCGATCCGCAACGCGGCGGTCGAGTCGACCGGGTCGCCGCAGGAGACCGTGGAGGTGCCGGCATGAGCGACGACCTGACCGCACTGGTGACCGAGTTGCGTGCCGGCGTCGCCCGGCTGCACGGCGAGCTGACCCGCTACGGGCTGGTCGCCTGGACGGCCGGCAACGTCTCCGCGCGGGTGCCGGGCCACGATCTGATGGTCATCAAGCCCAGCGGCGTCGACTACGACGACCTCTCGGCCGAGAACATGGTGCTCTGCGACCTCGACGGCGTACCGGTCGAGGGGGAGTTGTCGCCGTCCAGCGACACCGCGGCGCACGCGTACGTCTACCGGGCCATGCCCGAGGTGGGCGGCGTCGTGCACACCCACAGCACGTACGCCACCGCCTGGGCGGCGCGCGGCGAGTCGATCCCCTGCCACCTGACCGCGCAGGCCGACGAGTTCGGCGGGGAGATCCCGGTGGGCCCGTTCGCGCTGATCGGCGGCGACGACATCGGCAAGGGCATCGTCAGCACCCTCACCGGGCACCGGTCGCCCGCGGTGCTGATGCAGAACCACGGCGTCTTCACCATCGGGCGCAACGCCCGGGCCGCGGTCAAGGCCGCGGTGATGTGCGAGGACGTCGCCCGGACCGCGCACCTGGCGCGTGCGCTCGGGCAACCGGTGCCGATGGCGCAGGCCGACATCGACGCGCTCTACGACCGCTACCAGAACGTCTACGGACAACGCCCCTCGCCTCCGGCGAGCTCCTGACCGGTCGCGGGTCCCGGCGACCCGCGACCTGATTCGCACCACCCGCACAGGATCCGCACCACCGACTCAGGCCACCCGTGCAGCACGGCGGGGGGCGTGGACAACCGCACCCACTCGAGGAGATCCGATGAGGAACATGCGAATGCCGATGGCGCGTCGTCGCGCCATCGCGGTCGCCGCCGCCGTGCTGCTCGCCGGCAGCGTGGCGGCCTGCGGTAACAGCGACACCGGTAGCGACGCCGGTGGCGACGACGGCAAGCTCGTCCTGGGCTTCAGCCAGGTCGGCGCGGAGAGCGGCTGGCGGACCGCCAACACCAACTCCATCAAGGAGGCGGCGGCGGAGGCGGGCATCGAGCTGAAGTTCGACGACGCCCAGCAGAAGCAGGAAAACCAGATCAAGGCGATCCGCAACTACATCCAGCAGAAGGTCGACGTGATCGCCTTCTCGCCGGTGGTGGAGTCCGGCTGGGACACCGTGCTCAAGGAGGCCAAGGACGCCGGCATCCCGGTCATCCTGACCGACCGCGCGGTGGACTCGGCGGACAAGTCGCTGTACAAGACGTTCCTCGGCTCGGACTTCGTCAAGGAGGGCCGCCTCTCCGGTGAGTGGCTGGTCGAGGAGAAGAAGGCCGCCAGCGGCGACGTGAACATCGTCGAGCTCCAGGGCACCACCGGTTCGGCCCCGGCCAACGACCGCAAGAAGGGCTTCGCCGAGGCGATCGCGGCCGACCCGAAGCTCAAGGTCATCGCCTCCCAGTCGGGTGACTTCACCCGGGCCGGCGGCAAGCAGGTCATGGAGCAGTTCCTGAAGGCCCACCCGAAGATCGACGTGCTCTTCGCGCACAACGACGACATGGGTCTGGGCGCCCTCGAGGCGATCACCTCGGCCGGCAAGGTGCCCGGCCAGGACATCACCATCATCACCATCGACGCGGTCAAGGACGGCATGCAGGCCCTGGCCGACGGCAAGTTCAACTTCATCGCGGAGTGCAGCCCGCTGCTCGGCCCACAGCTGATGGACCTGGCCAAGAAGGTCAAGGCGGGTGAGGAGGTGCAGCCGCGGATCGAGACCGAGGAGACCACCTTCACCCAGGAGCAGGCCAAGGAGGCCCTGCCCAACCGCAAGTACTGATCGACGCCCGGGGTCGCCGCGCTGACGTGGCGGCCCCGCCGCGTCGCCCATTTCCCGACGGACTGGGCGCCTGGCCCGAGACCCCCGTGCCACGTCCGCCCGGTCGGCCCCACGGCTGACCGGGCGGACGCCACGGGGGCTCCGTGGCCCTTCCGTACAGCGAGAACCCAGAAGAGGATCTGATGGGATGACGGATAGCCGTCCGGTCCTGACGATGACCGGGATCAGCAAGTCCTTTCCCGGGGTGCGTGCACTCCACAACGTCGACTTCCGGCTCTACCCCGGTGAGGTGCACGCCCTGATGGGCGAGAACGGCGCCGGCAAGTCGACCCTGATCAAAGTGTTGACCGGCGTCTACGGCATCGACGAGGGCACCATCACCCTGGACGGCGAGCAGGTCGCCTTCAGCGGACCGATGCAGGCCGCCTCGGCCGGAGTCAGCACCGTCTACCAGGAGGTCAACCTCTGCCCCAACCTCTCGGTGGCGGAGAACATCTTCATCGGCCGGGAGCCGCGTCGCTTCGGCGCCGTGCACTGGGGTGAGGTCCGGCGACGGGCCCGGGCTCTGCTGACCCGCCTGGATCTCGACATCGACGTCAGCGCGCCGGTGGCGAGTTTCTCGCTGGCCGTGCAGCAGATGGTGGCGATCGCCCGGGCGATCGACGTACAGGCCCGGGTGCTCATCCTCGACGAGCCGACCTCCAGCCTGGACGCCGGTGAGGTGGCGCAGCTGTTCCGGATCATGCGGCAGCTACGCGACGAGGGCATCGCCATCCTCTTCGTCACGCACTTCCTCGACCAGGTGTACGGCATCGCCGACCGCATCACCGTGCTGCGCAACGGCACGCTGGTGGGGGAGTACCCGACCGCCGAGCTGCCGCAGCTCGCGCTGGTGGAGAAGATGATCGGCAAGGAGCTCGACGTCCTCGAACGCATCGAGGAGCAGCCCCGGCGGGAGTTGGCGGTCCTGGAGGACGGCACGCCCTTCGTCGAGGTGTCCGACCTCGGGCGCAAGGGCGCGGTCGCCCCGTTCAGCCTGACCATCCACGCCGGGGAGGTGGTCGGCCTGGCCGGCCTGCTCGGCTCCGGCCGTACCGAGGTGGCCCGTCTGCTGTTCGGCGCGGACCGCGCCGACCGGGGCCAGGTGGCGGTCAGCGGCAACGCTACCGGTCTGCGCAACCCGGTGCAGGCCATCGACCACGGCATCGGCTTCTGCTCGGAGAACCGCCGGGCCGAGGGGATCATCGGGGACCTGTCGGTCCGGGAGAACATGATCCTGGCCATGCAGGCGGCCCGTGGCTGGCTGCGACCCATCCCACGGCGTCGCCAGGACGAGCTGGTCGCCAAGTACATCAAGGCGTTGAGCATCCGCCCGCCCAACCCCGAGACGCCGGTCCGCAACCTCTCCGGCGGCAACCAGCAGAAGGTGCTGCTGGCCCGGTGGCTGATCACCGAGCCCCGACTGCTCATCCTGGACGAGCCGACCCGTGGCATCGACATCGGCGCCAAGGCGGAGATCCAGAAGTTGGTCGTCCAGCTCTCCGACGGCGGGATGGCGGTGTTGTTCATCTCCGCCGAGTTGGAGGAGGTGCTCCGGCTCAGCCACAAGATCGCCGTCATGCGGGACCGGGAGATGGTCGCGCACCTGACCAACGACGACACCGTGGACGCCGACCGGGTCATGCAGACCATCGCCAGCGGATCCCAGCGGGAAGGGGTTGAGTCATGAGCGAGCGGAGCGAGCGAATCGGCGGGCTCAGGGCGGTGGTGCCTCATGGCGGCACGGAGCGAAGCGGAGTGCCGTCATGAGCGAGCGGAGCGAGCGAATCGGCGGGCTCAGGGCGGTGGTGCCTCATGGCGGCACGGAGCGAAGCGGAGTGCCGTCATGAGCGAACGGATCAAGCCCCTGCTCGGGCACCGGCTGTTCTGGCCGATCGCCGTCCTGGTGGTGATGCTGGCGGCGAACACGATCTACCGCCCCGGCTTCCTGTCGATCGAGATGAACAACGGCCACCTGTACGGGACCCCGATCGACATCCTCCGGTTGAGCGCGCCGCTGATCCTGGTCGCGCTCGGCATGACCCTGGTCATCTCCACCGGCGGCATCGATCTCTCGGTCGGGTCGATCTGCGCCATCAGCGGCGCCATCGCCTGTCTGCACATCAGTCAGGCACCCGACCAGAACAGCTTCGTCACGGTGGCGACCGCACTGGCGATGGCGCTCGGGGTGGCACTGGTCCTCGGTGCCTGGAACGGCGTACTGGTCTCGGTGATCGGTATTCAGCCGATCATCGCCACGCTGATCCTGATGGTGGCCGGTCGGGGACTGGCGCAGTTGATCACCGAGGGTCAGATCATCACGATCAACTCCGGCCCGTACCGGGCGATCGGTCTGGGTCACTTCCTCACCCTGCCGTTGGCGATCTTCATCGCGCTCGGGGCGGCGTTGCTGGTCGCGGCCTTCACCCGTCGTACCGCGCTCGGCATGATCATCGAGTCGGTGGGTGGCAACCGGGAGGCCAGCCGGTTGGCCGGCATCCGGTCGGGCCGGATGGTCTTCCTGGTCTACGTGGTCAGCGCGGCCTGCGCGGCGGTCGCCGGCTTCATGATGACGGCCAACGTGTCAAGTGCCGACGGCAACGCCGCCGGCCTCTGGGTGGAACTGGACGCCATCCTCGCGGTCGTCATCGGGGGCACCGCCCTGGCCGGCGGACGGTTCTATCTCAGCGGCACCATCCTCGGCGCGCTGATCATCCAGACGCTCACCACCACGGTGTACGCCATGAACATCTCGCCGCAGACGGCGTTGCTGTTCAAGGCGGTCGTCGTGATCGCAGTCTGCCTCATCCAGGCACCGGCGTTCCGCGCCACGTTCAACCGCCGCAAGCGCGGCACCCCACCCCCGCCGGCCCCGACGCCGCAGCGCCAGAAGGAGGAGGCTTCGGCATGAGCGAGCAAAGCGAGCGAATCATCAGGTTCAGCGCGATGGAGTCTCGTGGCGGCATGCAGCGAAGCGGAGTGACGGCATGAGCAGTACGTCGTTGACCACCGGGCCGAGCTGGGCGCGGCTGCCCCGGCGGCACGTGCCGGTGCTGGCCACGCTGGCCCTGCTGCTGGTCATGTACGCGATCGGTGTGTCCCAGTACCGGGCCTTCTCGAACGTCCAGGTCATCTTCAACGTCTTCATCGACAACGGTTTCCTTCTCGTCGTCGCGGTGGGGATGACCTTCGTGATCCTCACCGGCGGGATCGACCTGTCCGTGGGGTCGGTGGTCGCGATGACGGCGATGGTCTCGGCGTGGCTGCTCCAGTCGGGTCTGCCCGCGCTACTGGTGCTGGTCATCGCGTTGCTCATCGGGCCGACGCTCGGGTTCCTGATGGGCTGTGCGATCCACTTCTTCGACATCCAGCCGTTCATCGTGACACTCGCCGGGATGTTCTTCGCCCGGGGCATGTGTACGTTCATCAGTGACTCGTCGATCCGCATCACCGACGGTTTCTGGACCACGATGGCGCAGCACCGGATCGGTGATCCCGGCGGCAACTTCGTCTCGGTGAGCGTGCTGGTCGCGTTCGCGGTGGTGCTCATCGGCGCGTACGTGCTGGCGTACACCCGGTTGGGTCGCAACGTGTACGCGATCGGCGGCAACCCGCAGTCGGCGCTGCTGATGGGGCTGCCGGTGGGGCGTACCCGGATCGCGGTCTACACGATCAGCGGTCTCTGCTCGGCGATCGGCGGGATCCTGCTCTCGTTCTACACGCTCTCCGGGGCGCCGTTGATCGGGATCGGGATGGAGCTCGACGTGATCGCGGCCGTGGTGATCGGCGGCACGGTGCTCACCGGCGGTTCGGGGTACGTCTTCGGCACGGTGCTCGGTGTGCTGGTGCTCGGCGTGATCCAGACGCTGATCACGTTCGACGGTAGCCTCAACTCCTGGTGGACCAAGATCGTTATTGGCGGCCTGCTCTTCGCGTTCATCCTGCTCCAGCGCCTCATCGGCATCCGCTACAAGTGACCGCCCCTCTCGCGGAAGGCAACTCCCATGGCAACGCATCCTGAACCCGAGGTCTGGTTCCTCACCGGAAGCCAGGCGATGTACGGCGAGGACACCCTCCGGCAGGTGGCCGAGCAGTCCCGTCAGATCGCCGCACTGCTCGACGACTCGCCGGACATCCCGGCCCGGGTGGTCTGGAAGCCGGTGCTGACCACCAGCGCGGACATCCTGGAGGTCTGCCGGGACGCCGCGGTGCAGGGTGCGGTCGGGGTCATCGCGTGGATGCACACCTTCTCGCCCGCGAAGATGTGGATCTCGGGTCTGGACGCGCTGCGTACTCCGCTGCTGCACCTGCACACCCAGGCCAACGTCCGGCTGCCCTGGGACGAGATCGACATGGACTTCATGAACCTGAACCAGGCCGCCCACGGCGACCGGGAGTTCGGTTTCATCCAGACCCGGCTCGGGGTGGCCCGCAAGACCATCGCCGGCCACGTCAGCGACCCCCGCGTGGTCACCCGTGTCGGCTCGTGGACCCGGGCGGCGATCGGCTGGTCGGCGATGCGTTCCCTGCGCCTGGCGCGGTTCGGCGACAACATGCGCGACGTCGCGGTGACCGAGGGGGACAAGGTCGAGGCGGAGTTGCGCTTCGGTGTCTCGGTGAACACCTACGGGGTCAACGACCTGGTGCGGGTGGTCGACGAGGTCGCCGACGCGCAGATCGACGACCTGGTCAAGGAGTACAACGACACCTTCCGGGTCGCCGCCGAGCTGCGTCCCGGCGGTGAGCGACACGACTCGCTGCGGTACGCCGCACGGCTGGAACTGGGGATGCGGACCTTCCTGGACGCGGGCGGGTTCCGGGCCTTCACCACGAACTTCGAGGACCTCGGCGGCCTGCGCCAACTGCCCGGCATCGCGGTGCAGCGGCTGATGGCCGACGGCTACGGCTTCGGCGGCGAGGGTGACTGGAAGACCTCGGTGCTGGTCCACACGCTCAAGGCGATGTCGGCCGGCGCGCAGGGCGGCACCTCCTTCATGGAGGACTACACCTACGACCTGACGCCGGGCGAGGAGTTGATCCTCGGCGCGCACATGCTGGAGGTGTGCCCGACGATCGCCGCGGACAAGCCGAACGTGGAGATCCACCCGTTGAGCATCGGCGGTCGGGAGGACCCGGTCCGGTTGGTCTTCGACGCCGAGCCGGGACCGGCGGTGGTGCTCGGGCTGGCGGACATGGGGGAGCGGTTCCGGCTGGTCGCCAACGAGGTGGACGTGGTGCCCCCGCCGCAGCCGCTGCGCCGGTTGCCGGTGGCCCGGGCGGTGTGGCGGCCACGCCCGCACCTGGCCGGGTCGGCCGAGGCGTGGATCACCGCCGGTGCCCCGCACCACACCGTGCTCTCGCACGCGGTCGGCGTGGAGGAACTGCACGACCTCGCCGAGATGAGCCGTACCGAGCTGGTCGTCATCGACGCGAACACCGAGTCTCGTCGTTTCGCCGACGAGCTTCGCTGGAACCAGGCGTACTACCGCCTCGCCCGGGGCTTCTGACCGCGCCGTCCGCGATGCGTCGGTGACGCCCCTCCGCTGGGCGGCACCGACGCACGCGCCCGCTTCCCCTGTGGCGGGGGTTCGGGCCTGCTAGGTGCGCGCCATCGTGTCCGCCGCCTCGGACAGGACGCGCCGCATGGTCTCGCTGCCGGTGTGCCCGGCGTCCCCGACGACGTGCAGACGTGCCCCGGGCCACGCCTGCGCGATCTCCCACGGCGTGATCGCCGGTCCGCTCACGTCGTTGCGGCCGTGCACCAGCACACCGGGGATGCCGGTCAGCTTCGGGACGTCGCGCAGGATCTCGCCGTCGGCCATGAACGCGCCGTTGCCGAAGTAGTGCGCGCAGATGCGGGTCATCGTCAGCCGCTGTCGCAGTTCCCCGGCGGAGTACTGGCCGGGCTGGCCGTTGCTCTCCTCGGAGATGAGCGCGTCCTCCCATGCGCACCATTGCGCTGCGGCCCGGGCCCGTACCGCCGGGTCCGGGTCGGCGAGGAGCTGGCCGTAGCGCAGCAGGACCGGTTCGATCGGTGGTTGGCTGTCGGTCGGCAGCGCGTAGCCCGGCACGCCGGCGTGGGCGACGAATCGTTGCCACGCCTCGGGGAAGAACCGGCCCCCGCCGCGGTACAACCAGTCCACCTCGGAGCGTCGGGTCATGGTCACCGCGACCAGCACCATGCCGCGTACCCGGTCGGGATGGTGCGTCGCGTACGCCAGCGCGAGCGTCGCGCCCCACGACCCGCCGTACACCACCCAGCGGGCGATGCCGAGGTGCTCGCGCAGCCGTTCGATGTCGGCGACGAGATGGGCGGTGGTGTTGGCGCTCAGATCGGTGCTCGGGTCGGCCGCCGACGGCGTGCTGCGCCCACAGTTGCGCTGGTCGAAGAGCACGACGCGGAACCGCTCCGGATCGAGTGCCCGTCGGTGCCGGGTCGTGCTGCCGCTGCCGGGACCGCCGTGCAGGACGACGGCGGGTACGCCCTCGGGGTTGCCGCTGACCTCCCAGTAGACCTGGTTGCCGTCGCCGACGTCGAGCATCCCGGTGTCGTACGGCTCGATCATGTGCGCTCCTCGCGATATGACAGCGCTGTTACAGTACCCGCCATGGCAACCTCCGATCCCGGTCCCGGCGTCCTCGGCACGAGACTCGCGACGCTCATGGAGCTGCTCGACGGCGGCATCGGCCAGGTGTACGCCGAGATCGGCCTCCCCGGTCTGCGCGCGCGGTTCGCGCCGGTGCTCCTGGTGGTGGCCGACGACGGGCCGTGTTCGATCCGGGCCGTCGCGACGGCGATCGACGTGACCCATTCGGCGGCCAGTCAGACGGTCGCCGCGATGGCGCGTGCCGGGCTCGTGGAGGCGATCCCCGGCCGCGACGCGCGCACCAGGATGGTCACGCTCACCGACGAGGGGCGGCGCGTCCTGCCGGCGTTGCGGGCCGAGGTCGCCGCCACCACCACGGCGACCCGCGAGCTGGAGACCGAGCTGTCCATGCCGTTGCACGTGCTCGTGGACGAGGCGCTGGCCGCGCTCGCCCGCCGCCCGATGCGCGACCGGATCATCGCTGCCGACCCTGGCCTGCTCGGTGTTCGGGGCGGGGCCGCCGGGGCGGGCGGTCGCCGCGCGGGCGGCCCGCCGCACCCGCCGCGTCGACGGTGATCGGCTCGATCCCTGCCGCCACACCGCCCGGCGTGGACGACGCGTCCGCGCCGCCCCGTCGGGCGGTGGCTTCGTCGTGTCCGGGCGCGTGATCCGGCCCCGCGCAAGTCGTCGGTGTTACATCTTGACTAAGGATCTGTTATCGCTCACAGTCGATAGTGAAGACGGACGATATCTGCGGTCGACCGGGCCAGGCGCGTTCCGCTTCGGCGCAAGCGATCACCACGCCGCACGTGGGCACGGCGGCGGTTGTTAGCGATCACACCACGCGGGACGCATCTACCCCGCGACCGTCTCCTGTGGTCGCTCGGCTCTCTTCTCCCAAGGAGGATCATGGGTACCTTCGAGGTCCCCCGCGTCGCTCCGCGTCGGCGCGGGTGGTTGTCCCGGGCCGTCGCGGCGGTGGCGGCGGTCGTGGTGGGCGGCACGCTGGTGGCGGTCGCACCGTCGCCGGCCGCGGCGGCGACGGTCGACACCAACGCGTGGTACGTGTTGGTCAACCGCAACAGCGGTAAGGCCCTGGACGTGTACAACCTGGCCACGAGCGACGGTGCGCGAATCACCCAGTGGACCCGGAACAACGGTAACCAGCAGCAGTGGCAGTTCGTCGACTCCGGTGGTGGCTACTACCGGTTGAAGTCCCGGCACTCGGGCAAGGTGCTGGACGTCTACAACTTCTCCACCGCCAACGGCGCGAACATCGTGCAGTGGAGCGACGGCAACGGCACCAACCAGCAGTTCCGGCTCGCCGACTCCGACGGCGGGTACGTCCGCCTGATCAACCGCAACAGCAACAAGGCGATGGAGGTGCAGAACGCCTCCACCGCCGACGGCGGCAACATCGTGCAGTACGACGACTGGGGCGGCACCAACCAGCAGTGGCAGCTCGTCCGCGTCGGCGACACCGGCAACCCGGGCACCCCCGGCGGCAACTTCACCAACCCGGTGGTCTGGCAGGACTTCGCCGACGTCGACATCATCCGGGTCGGCGACGTCTACTACATGTCCGCCTCGACCATGCACTACTCGCCGGGCGCGCCGGTGCTGCGCTCGTACGACCTGGTGAACTGGGAGTTCGCCGGGCACTCGGTGCCCCGGCTGGACTTCGGCACCAAGTACGACCTGCCCAGCGGGCAACACGCGTACGTGAACGGGATCTGGGCCTCGACGCTGAACTACCGACCCAGCAACCGGACGTACTACTGGGCGGGCTGCATCGACTTCGCCCAGACCCACATCTACACCGCCTCCGCCGTGGACGGCACCTGGAGCCGGCACGCCACCATCCCCAACTGCTACTACGACGCCGGCATGCTGATCGACGACAACGACACCATGTACGTCGCGTACGGCAACGGCACGATCAGCGTGGCGCAGCTCTCCGCCGACGGACGCTCCCAGGTACGGGCCCAGCAGGTCTACCAGACGCCGTCGAGCATCGGCACGCTGGAGGGGGCCCGCTTCTACAAGCGCAACGGCGCCTACTACATCTGGCTGACCCGTCCGGCCAACGGCCAGTACGTGCTCAAGTCGACCAACGGCCCGTTCGGCCCGTACGAGCAGCGGCAGGTGCTGCTCAACATGCAGGGGCCGATCTCCGGCGGCGGCGTACCGCACCAGGGTGGGCTGGTGCAGACCCAGAACGGTGCCTGGTACTACATGGCGTTCACCGACGCGTACCCGGGCGGCCGGATGCCGACGCTGGCGCCGATCACCTGGACCGCCGACGGCTGGCCGCAGGTGCAGACGGTCAACGGCGCGTGGGGCGTGAACTACCCCAACCCGTTGCCGCTGCGGCCGGTCAAGCCGCTCACCGGGGTGGACACGTTCGCCGGCACCCAGCTCGGCGTGCAGTGGGAGTGGAACCACAACCCCGACACCAGCCGGTTCTCGGTGAACAACGGACTGCGCCTGCAGACCGCCACCGTCACCAACGACCTCTACCGGGCCCGCAACACCGTCACGCACCGTATCCAGGGGCCCACCTCGACCGCGACGGTCGAGCTGGACTACTCCACGATGCGCGACGGGGACCGCACCGGCCTGGCCATGCTGCGCGACAACTCGGCCTGGATCGGTGTACGCCGCGACAACGGCGCGACCCGGGTGGTGATGACCAACGGCCTCACCATGGGCAGCAACTGGAGCACCACGAGCACCGGCAGCGAGATCGCCAGTGCCGCGGTGTCCGGCGGCCGGATCTGGCTACGGGCCAACGCCGACATCAGACCCGGCTCCGGGCGGCAGGCGCGCTTCTCGTACAGCACCGACGGGGTCAACTTCGTCTCGCTGGGCAACGCCCTGACGCTCAACAACAACTGGACGTTCTTCATGGGGTACCGGTTCGGCATCTTCAACTTCGCCACCAGCGCCCTTGGTGGTGCGGTGACGGTGCGACGCTTCGAGTTGACGACGCCCTGACCTCGATGTCAGGGCGCCCTCGGGGCGGGTGCGGCGCGTACCTCCGACCGCGCCGCCCGCCGGTACGGACGGTCACCGCGCTCCGGTGACCGAGGGGGTGGTGCCCGGCGACCGGCCGGGCACCACCCGCGTCCCGGCACAGCACGTCATGCGGAATCCCGGTGTACGCCGTCGACCGGGTCGGACGCCGGAGCCCTCGGCGCGACGCGGACTCGGCCCACGGCCTGGCAACGATCGGGATCGGCGCTGACGTAGACTGTGCGTGATCGAGCGCTCTCCACTCGGACGGCACGGGCCGGTGTGGGTACCGCGAGAGGGGATCTTTGTACCCTTAGCCGTTCCAGTCAGCGTCGACCGGTCGCGGCGCCGACCGACATGCGGGGAGTCTGAGATGGCCGTACGCGATCCTGCGATGACGGACGTGGCTCGCCTCGCTGGTGTCTCGCACCAGACGGTGTCACGAGTGCTCAACGGCCACCCGAACGTCCGCGAACAGACCCGACTGCGGGTCCAGGCCGCCATCGCCGAGCTCGGTTACCGCCCCAACCGGGCGGCGCGCGCGTTGGTCACCGGTCGTTCGCAGGTGATCGGCGTGGTCGCCCAGAACACAACTCTCTACGGCCCGGCGTCGCTGCTCACCGCGCTGGAACAGGTCGCCGCCGAGTCCGGCTTCGCGGTCAGCGTGGGCAGCGTCCGGGACCTCGACCACCGGTCCATCTCGGCGGCGGTGGAGCGGCACCTGGCCCACCGGGTCGCCGGCATCGTGGTGATCGCGCCGGTGGAGTCGGCCGGCGAGGCGTTGGAGCGGCTGCCGAAGGACGTCCCGCTGGTCACCGTCGACGGGGATCCGCGCCGACCGATGCCACTGGTGACGGTGGACCAGGCCGCCGGTGCCCGGGCCGCCACCCAGCACCTGCTCGAGGCCGGGCACCGTACGGTGTGGCACGTCTCCGGTCCGTCCGACTGGTTCGACAGCGCGGGCCGGATCGAGGGCTGGCGGGAGGCCCTGCTCGCGGCCGGGGCGGAGATCCCACCGCTGGTGCCGGCGGACTGGTCCGCCGCCGCCGGTTACCGCTGCGGGCAGATGTTGGCCCGGATGCCCGACGTCACCGCCGTCTTCACCGCCAACGACCACCTCGCGCTCGGGGTGCTGCGGGCGTTGCACGAGCACGGTCGCCGGGTGCCGGACGACATCAGCGTGGTCGGCTTCGACGACGTGCCCGAGGCGGCCTACTTCATCCCGCCGCTGACCACCGTGCGGCCGGATTTCGACGCGGTGGCCCGGGCCAGCCTGGAGATGCTGCTGACCCAGATCGAGTCGGCCAGCGGGGGCGCGCTGCGCGAGACGGTCGCACCGACCCTGGTCTCCCGGCAGAGCGTGGGGCGGCCACCGGTCCGCTGAGGCGGTCCGGCGTGCACCCGTGCGGCAGGCAGGGTCCGGCCCGGCCATGCCGGACCGGACCCGCTGCCGGTGGGTGGTCAGCTCGCCGTGCAGGTGGGGGTACCGGACGGACCCGTTCCGGTGCCCTGGAAGCCGAATTCGGTGCTGCCGCCGGCACCGACCTGGCCGTTGTAGCCGACGTTGGCGAAGTTCACCGTGCCGCTGCTGCCGCTGGCCTGGGTGTTCCAGGTGCCGGTGACCGCGGTGCCGCCGGGCAGCGCGACCCGTACGCTCCAGCCACGGATCGCGGAGTTGCCGGCGGTGACCTTGACGGTGGCCACGAAGCCGCCGTTCCACGAGTTCAGCGACACCGATGCGGTGCATCCGCCACCGGTCGACGGGGGCGGGGTGGTGGTGGGCGGCGGGGTGGTCGGGTTCGGCCCGCTGACGCTGTTCAGCGCGTTGAGCACCGACTGGTACGCCGGCTTCTTGTTGCCGTTCGCGTCGAAGAGCAGCGGGTTCTCGTTGCGCCGCCACGAGTCGTTGTCGCGTACGCCCCACACGGTGATGCCGGTGCACCGGGCCACCGCCAGGCAGGCGCGGGTGACCCGTTCGTAGATGCTCGCCTGGTTGGACCCCTGGGCGACGTCCAACTCGGTGATCTGCACGTCCACGCCGAGGTCGGCGAAGCGTTGCAGGTTGGCCTGGTAGTCGCTGGAGAGCGTGGTGCCCAGGTGGGACTGGAAGCCCACGCAGTCGATCGGCACCCCACGGGCCTTGAAGTCGCGCACCATGTTGTAGATGCCGGTCGACTTCGCGTTGACCCCGTCGGTGTTGTAGTCGTTGTAGCAGAGCTTGGCGCTCGGGTCGGCGGTGCGCGCGGTCCGGAACGCGACCTCGATCCAGTCGTTGCCGGTGCGCTGGAGGTTGGAGTCACGCCGACCGCCGCCACCGCCGTCGGCGAACGCCTCGTTCACCACGTCCCAGGAGTGGATCTGGCCCCGGAAGTGGCCGGCGACCCGGGTGATGTGGTTGGTCATGGCGTTGCGCAGCGCGGTGCCGGAGAGGTTCTGTGCCCAGCCCGGCTGCTGGGCGTGCCAGACCAGGGCGTGCCCGCGTACCGACATGCCGTTGGCCCGGGCGTGTGCGACGAGCCGGTCGCCGCCGGTGAAGTTGAAGCCGTTCTGCTGGGGTTCGGTGGCGTCCCACTTCATCTCGTTCTCGGCCACGATGGAGTTGAACTCGCGGTTGAGGATCGTCACGTGTTGACCGTTGAGCATGAACGAGTTGGTGGCGGCGCCGAAATAGCGCCCACTCTGGGCCGCCGCCGCGCCGAGTGTGCTGGCGGCGGCGTTGGCGGCCGGAGCGACGAGCATGGTCGAGGCGAGCAGCGCGGTGCCCGCCACGATGGAGAAGAGCAGGGCGCGCGGCCGGATCGTCGGGCCCCTGTCGTCGGTGGATCTGTGATTCATGACAGACCTCTCGTGGTGGTGGTCGGTACGCCTCTCGGCCGACACGGGACGAGCGGCGACCACACCCGGGGGCGGCCAAGGCTCGGCCCTTCGGGTGCTGGGGCGATCGGTGGAGTTCGTGCGGGCGCGGTGGCCCGGCCGTGGTGCATGGGATCCGGTGCCACCTGCGGTCGGGGCGGCTCGGACGGCCGGCGCGCTGCGCCTTGTCGGCGGGCCCGGACAGGTCACCGGCGGGTGCCGCGATCGGCCGGCGTGCCCTGCCGGCCGGGTCGATGACCTCGAAGGAGCGTGCCCTGCACCCCTCGACCGGAAGTTAGCATGTTATCGATAACACGCTCAAGTGACAGCAGTAAATATGCTCTGGTCGCCTGGTCGGGCGGCGTCCGCTCCGGGACGCGGCGTGCGGCGGGTGTGCACGAGCACAACGAGCGGGCCCGGTGCCACGGGCGCAGGTGGCGCGCCCGCGGCACCGGGCCGCGTACTCGGTGACGGCCGGGTCGCCGTCAGGTGTCGATCAGATCCGGGTGCCGGCACCGGTCGACGTCGCCGCGCCCGTGTCGTGGTGCGACCGGGGCCCGGCTCGTCGGCCGGCGTCGCTCACTGGCAGCCGAGCCCGTTGAGGGTGAAGCCGGTGGGTGGGTTGTTGGTGCCGTTGTGGGTGGCCTGGAAGCCGAAGCTGACGCTCTGGTTACCGGGGATCGTGGCGTTCCAGGCGACGTTGCGCGCGGTCGCCTGGCTGCCGCTCTGGGTCACCGTGGCGTTCCACGCGCTGGTGACCTGCTGGCCGTTCGGCCAGGTCCACTGCAACGTCCAGCCGTTGACCGGGTTCGGGGTGTTGTTGGTGACGGTCACCGTGCCGACGAGACCGTTGTTCCACGAGTCGGCCGAGTACTGCACCCGGCAGGTCGTGGCGCCCGGCGGCGGAGTGGTGGGCGGCGGCGTGGTGGGCGGCGGGGTGGTCGGAGGTGGGGTGGTGGGCGGCGGCGTGGTCGGGGGTGGGGTGGTGGGCGGGGGAGTGGTGGGGGTGGAGGTCAGGCCGAAGAAGTCGATGGCGGCCCGGGCCATGCCCGTCGACGGCAGGGTGTGCCCGGCACCCTGGATGCTGTACGCCTCGACCTGGACCGTGCCGGAGGAGTTGGCGAACCGCCGCCGGTTCCAGTTGGCCTGCGGGGTGTCCGAGGACGTCGGCGTCTGGCTCAACCCGAAGACGTTGGTCCACTGCTCGACCGCCTCCTGCAGGAGCTGGAACGGGATGAGCGTGTCGTTGGTCCCGTGCCAGAGCTGGATGCGGGGACGCGCACCGCTGTAGCCGGGGTACGCCTGCCGCACCGCGTCGCCCCACTGCTGCGGGGTGCGGTCCATCCGGCCGTTGACGCACTGGCTGTTGGTCGGCGGGAAGTCGGCGGCGTTGGCGAAGCAGTTGAACGGCACGCCCATGAAGGCCGCGCCGGCCTTGAACACGTCCGGGTAGAGGGCGAGCAGGGCCTGGGTGGCCATGCCGCCGGAGGAACTGCCGGTGGCGTAGACCCGCTGCGGGTCGCCGCCGTACTGCCGCTGGGCGTAGCTGACCATCGACATGATGGAGACCGGGTCGCTGCCGCCGTCGCGGCGCTTCGAGGCGGCCGACCACACGTCGAAGCAGTTGCCGAAACCGGCCTGTTGGGTCGCGGTGGGGTAGATGACCAGGTAGCCGTACTGGTCGGCGAGCCGGGCGAACTCGCTGCTGGAGTAGAAGCCGGTGCCGGATCCGCCGCAGCCGTGCATGGCGACCACGATCGCCGGATTGGCCGGCCGGTTGTCCGGCGCGTAGATGTGCATGCGCATGTTGCCCGGGTTGTTGCCGAAGCTGGTCACCTCGACCAGCGACGCGGCGACGGCCGGTGACGGGGACAGGGCGACGCCCGCCACGGCGAGAAGTAACGCGGTGGCCAGGGATGCCAGCAGCCCCGCTCTCGTTCGGGTCATGTTCACCTCTCCGGTGGTTGGGTCGACGCCGGAACCCGGGCACGGTGGACGTCGGGGTCAGCCGACATCGACCGGGGGGCGGGGACCGGGCGTCGCGGTGCGGGAGGTGCTGCCCTGCGGAGGGATCCGCTCACCTCGCCGTGACGATGACACTTTCGTGCCGATTCGCGGCTCGCGCGCAAGCCAAAGTATGGAGTCGCGCCGAGAGCGCCAGCAACAAGATGACATTGATCGATATTTTCAGTCGGCCGCTGCTCGGGCGGCGCTGACGGCATCCCTGGACGCGGGGCCTCTCGGGCCTGCCGCGACCCGACGCGAAACACGCTAGCAACACGAGGGGCGTCGATGTTAACGTTCGCAGAGGCGTCGATGTGCTGACGTGGCATCGATCGATCACCGTGGTGTGATCGCCAACATCGGCCCGGCGCGCCCGATCTGGCGGCCCGTGGGTGAGCGTACGCCGTGATGCCGAATTGATGTGATGTATCGCGACCCTCCGCGTTGCCTGCCCGCCGCGCCTCCTGCCGAAAAACCGGCCCTGGCGGGCGATCTAGGCGTTGACGCTGTGCGCCCGAAACGAATAACGTCTGATGTCTAAGCCCGTGCCAGCGACACCACCCCTACGCCGTCCGTGTTTTGGAGGGATCCCCATGTCCCGTCCCCGGCTCGCCCCGGCCACCCGTCCGCGGATCACGAACGCCGCCGACGGCCCGATGTCGGACGGTCGCGGCGGCATCGCCTCCGGCTCGCCCTGAAACACCTGCGGCGACGACCGCGGCTGTCTCCCGTGGACGTCACCGCCGCCTGATCGCACCTGCTCCGTCGGACGTCCGTCGCCGCGCCCGGGTGGTCGCGGCGGCTCCGCCGTCGACGGCATCCCGATACGGAGGACACACCATGGAACGTAGAGCTCTGCTGAGCGTGGGGCTGACCGTGCTGCTCGGTGCCTCGGCCACGCTCGCCGCCGGGTGCGGCGCGGACGGTACCGGCTCAGGCGGGACGACGCAGCTCGTCGGCGTCGACTACCCGCGATCCGACACCGACTTCTGGAACTCCTACATCAGGTACGTGCCGCAGTTCGCCGACGAGCTGGGCGTCGAGATCAAGACCACCAACTCGCAGAACGACATCGCCAACCTCATCTCGAACACCCAGGCGTTCATGAGCCAAGGGGTCAAGGGCGTGGTGATGGCACCGCAGGACACCGCCGCCATCGCGCCCACCCTGACGCAGTTGGAGAGCCGGGACATCCCGGTGGTCACGATCGACACCCGACCGGACACCGGCAAGGTGTTCATGGTCGTCCGTGCCGACAACCGCGCCTACGGCATCAAGGCCTGCCAGTTCCTCGGCACCAAGCTCGGTGGCAAGGGCAAGGTCGTGATGCTCCAGGGCGGCCTGGACTCGATCAACGGCCGGGACCGCACCGAGGCGTTCAACGAGTGCATGCGCAAGGACTTCCCCGCCATCACCGTCTTCGGCGAGGCCACCGACTGGAAGGCCGACGTGGCGGCGTCGAAGCTGCAGACCCGGTTCGCCTCGGACCCGGACGTCAAGGGCATCTACATGCAGTCCTCGTTCGCCCTGTCCGGCACGCTGCAGATCCTCAAGCAGCGCGGCCTCCAGGTGCCGCCGAGCGACCCGAAGCACGTCTTCGTGGTCTCCAACGACGGCATCCCCGAGGAGCTGAAGAACATCGGCGAGGGCCTCATCGACGCCACCGTCAGCCAACCCGCCGACCTGTACGCCAAGTACGGGCTGGAGTACGTGAAGGCGGCGATGGACGGCAAGACGTTCCAGCCCGGCCCGACCGACCACGGCAGCACCATCATCCAGGTGCGCGACGGCCTGCTGGAGGACCAGCTCCCGGCGCCGCTGGTGACGGTGGACGGCGCACCGGTCGCGGGTGAGCCGACGCTGAAGTTCGACGACGCCTCCCTGTGGGGCAACAACGCATGAACACCGTCCCACACCACTCGGCCGACGGGCCGGCCGGCGACACCCGGCCCGTCGTCGAGGCGGTGAACATCACCAAGAGGTTCGGGTCGACGGTGGCCCTCCTCGACGCGGGCATCGTGGTCCGGCCCGGCGAGACGCACGCTCTGGTCGGGCGCAACGGCGCCGGCAAGTCGACGCTGGTCGGCATCCTCACCGGACTCCAGGCCGCCGACGGTGGCGCGGTGGCATTCGCCGGCCGGCCCGCTCCACCGTTGGGTGACCGCGACGCCTGGCGCCGGCAGGTGGCCTGCGTCTACCAGAAGTCCACGATCATCCCCACCCTCACCGTGGCGGAGAACCTGTTCCTCAACCGCCACGCCCGGGGCGTGGCCGGGCTGATCCAGTGGTCGAGGCTGCGCCGGCAGGCCGAGGAACTGCTCGCGACGTGGTCGGTCGAGGTGGACGTACGCCAGCCCGCCGCGTCGCTCTCGGTCGAACAGCGGCAGTTCGTGGAGATCGCCCGCGCGCTCTCCTTCGGCGCCCGGTTCATCATCCTCGACGAGCCGACCGCCCAGCTCGACGGCGCGGGCATCAACCGTCTGTTCACCCGGATCCGGGACCTGCGGGCCCAGGGTGTGACGTTCCTGTTCATCAGCCACCACCTGCAGGAGATCTACGAGATCTGCGACCAGGTGACGGTCTTCCGCGACGCGCGGCACATCCTGACGGCCCCGGTGGCGCAGCTGCGCCGGCCGGACCTGGTCGCCGCGATGACCGGTGAGGACGTGACGATGCCGGAGGCGGACCACCGACCGCTCGCGGCCGACGCGCCGGTGCTGCTGTCGGTGCGTGACCTGACCACCGCCTCCGGTGTGGAGCTGTCGCTCGAGGCCCGGGCCGGCGAGGTGGTCGGCATCGCGGGCGGCGGTGGCAGCGGCAAGGTCGAGGTCGCCGAGGCGATCGTCGGCCTGGCCCGCGCGGCCGGGGGATCGGTCGTGGTGGACGGCCGCACACTGCGTCCGGGCAGCGTGCCGGACGCGCTCGACGCCGGCGTCGGCCTGGTGCCGCAGGACCGGCACCGGGAGGGGCTGGTGCCGCTGCTGTCCATAGCGGAGAACGTCACGATGACCGTGCCGGACCGGGTCGCGCGACGGGGCCTCATCTCACCGGCCCGACGCGACGCGCTGGCCCGTGGCACCATCGCCGATCTGGCGATCAAGGCGTCCGGGCCGCAGGTGCCGGTCTCCGACCTGTCCGGCGGCAACCAGCAGAAGGTGGTGATGGGTCGGGCGTTGGCCAGCGAGCCCAAGGTGCTGGTGCTCATCACCCCCACCGCCGGTGTCGACGTGCGGTCCAAGCAGACGCTCCTCGGTGTCGTCGACGAGGTCCGTCGGGGCGGGACCACCGTGCTCGTGGTCTCCGACGAACTCGACGACCTGCGGATCTGTGACCGGGTGCTGGTGATGTTCCAGGGCCGGGTCGTCGGCGAGATGGCACACGGCTGGCGCGACAACGATCTGGTAGCCGCCATGGAAGGGGTGGACCTCCACCATGTCTGAGACGCTGACTCCCACCACCCCACCGGCGGCGGCACCACCACCGTCCAGGTCCGCCTCACGGAGTCTGGCCGTCGCCCGGCTACGCGACCTGGCGCTGGTGCCGGCGATCATCGCGGTCGCCGTCGTCGGCTCGATCGTCAACCCGGTCTTCCTCAGCAGCGACAACATCATCAACGTGCTGCAGAGCATGTCGGAGATCGCCATCGTGGTGCTCGCCCAGACCATCGTGCTGATCACCGGCAAGATGGACCTGTCGCTGGAGTCCACCTTCGGTCTGGCGCCCGGCATCGCCGCATGGCTGGTCATCGACCCCGCCCTCACCCGAGGTCTCGGGCTCGACGTGGTGCCGGACGCCTGGGCGGTGCCGGTGGTCCTGCTCGTCGGCGCGCTCGTCGGTGCCTTCAACGGCCTGCTCATCGTCCGCTTCGGCCTCAACGGCTTCATCGTCACGCTGGGCATGCTGATCGTCCTGCGTGGCCTGCTCACCGGCATCTCGGGCGGCCAGACCTTCTTCGCGCTGCCGGAGTCGATGACCTATCTGGGCTCCGCCTCCTGGGCCGGGGTGCCGGCGTCGATCTGGGTGTCGCTGCTGCTGGTCGCCGTCGGCATCGTGGTTCTCGGCTACACCCGTGCCGGCCGGGCGCTCTATGCCATCGGTGGCAACGCCGACGCCGCCCGGGCGGCGGGCATCCGCACCGACCGCGTGTTGTGGGTCGCCCTCATCGTGGCCAGCGTCCTCGCCGCGCTCGCCGGCCTGTTGATCAGCGGTCGGCTGGCGGCGGTGCCAGCGGCGCAGGGCAGCGGCGCGATCTTCCAGGTCTTCGCGGCGGCGGTGATCGGCGGCGTGAGTCTCAACGGCGGCAAGGGCAGCGTCTTCGGCGCCTTCACCGGTGTCCTGCTGCTGTTCATGATCATCAACGTGCTGACCCTGGCCGGGGTGCCCGCACAGTGGACGAACTTCCTCAACGGCACCGTCATCCTGGTGGCCCTGGTGGTCTCCCGCATCACCGGAGGCAAGGCGCAGACATGAGGCCGGCGGTCCGCCGCACCCCAGACCCGAAGCCGGGCCCGACCCGGCCAGCTGTTCGACCCCCAGGAGTTTCGGTGAGTGAGCGCATCTCGTCCGTAGAAACCATCGACGTACGGTTCCCCACGTCCCGGCACCGCGACGGGTCGGACGCCATGAACCCGTTCCCGGACTACTCCGCCGCGTACCTGATCCTGCGGACATCGGCCGGCGCGGAGGGACACGGACTGGTCTTCACCGTGGGGCGCGGCACCGAGATCCAGGTCGCGGCCGTGCAGTCGCTCGCCTCGATGGTGGTCGGTCAGCCGGTCGACGAGGTGCTCGCGGACCCCGGCGCGCTGGCCCGGCGGCTCGTCGGCGACAGCCAGATCCGGTGGCTCGGCCCGGAGAAGGGAGTGGTGCACATGGCGGCCGGCGGGCTGGTCAACGCGGTGTGGGATCTCGCCGCCCGCCGCGCGGGCAAGCCGCTGTGGAAGCTGCTCGCCGACCTCGCCCCGGAACAGATCGTCGCGCAGGTCGACTTCCGCTACCTGCGCGAGGCGCTCACCGAGGACGAGGCGCTGGACCTGCTACGGGCCGCGCAGGGCGGGCGCGCCGCCCGGGAGCAGCGCCTGCTGGCCGAGGGCTATCCCGCCTACACGACCACGCCGGGCTGGTTGGGCTACGACGACGAGAAGCTCGCCCGGCTCTGCCGGGAGGCGGTCGACGACGGGTACCGGCTGATCAAGATCAAGGTCGGCGGGGATCTGGCCGACGACGTACGCCGGATGGGTATCGCCCGCCGCGCGGTCGGGCCGGACGTCCGCATCGCGGTCGACGCCAACCAGATCTGGGGGGTGCCCGAGGCCATCGGGTGGATGCGGGAGCTGGCGCCTTTCGAACCGTACTGGATCGAGGAGCCGACGTCCCCGGACGACGTGCTCGGGCACGCCGCCGTGCGCAAGGCCCTCGCCCCGGTCAAGGTGGCCACCGGTGAGCACGTGCACAACGCGGTGATGTTCAAGCAGCTCCTCCAGGCCGACGCGGTCGACGTCGTGCAGATCGACGCCTGCCGGGTCGCCGGGGTCAACGAGAACCTGGCGATCCTGCTGCTCGCCGCGAAGTTTGGGGTGCCGGTCTGCCCGCACGCCGGAGGTGTTGGGCTGTGCGAGCTGGTGCAGCACCTGGCCATGTTCGACTTCGTGGCACTCAGCGGCACCACGGACGACCGGGCCATCGAGTACGTCGACCACCTGCACGAGCACTTCGCCGACCCGGTCCGCGTCCAGCATGGACGCTACCTCGCACCGCGCGTGCCGGGCATGAGCGCCGAGATCGTCCCCGCCGCACTGACCGACTACCGGTTCCCCGACGGCCCGGAGTGGACCACCGCGCCGGTCGTGGCGGGAGCGCCGGCATGATCATCGACGCGCACCACCACCTGTGGCAGCCGGACCACGGCTACGACTGGCTGGACGATCCCGCACTGGCCGCCATCCGTCGACCGTTCACCCCGGCGGACCTCACCACCGAGCTGACCGCGACCGGCGTGGACGGCACCGTGCTGGTGGAGGGCGGTCGCTGTCATCCCGACGAGGCCGCCGAGTTCCTCGGCCACGCCGCCGACACACCGGCCATCCTCGGCGTGGTGGCCTGGCTCGACATCGCGGCCGGCGACGTCTCCGCAACCGTCGCGGGCTACCGTCGGCTGCGCGGCGGTGAGCTGCTGGTCGGGGTACGCCCGCAGGTGCAGGGGGAGGCAGACCCCGACTATCTCGACCGGCCCGAGGTGCGGCGCGGCCTCGTCGAGGTGGCCGATGCCGGGCTCGTGTTCGACCTGGTGATCCGGGCCGACCAGTTGCCGGCGGCGGCCCGGGCGGCACGGGCCGTACCGCAGCTCCGGTTCGTCCTCGACCACCTCGGCAAGCCCCGGATCGACGCGGGAGAGGCGGGTCTGCGGGCCTGGCGCGACCCGTTCGCCGCGCTCGCCGACCACCCGAACGTCACCGCCAAGCTGTCCGGCCTGGTCACCGAGGCCCGGCCGGAGTGGTCACCGGCCGACCTGAGCCCGTTCGTCGCGGTCGCGATCGACGAGTTCGGCCCGGATCGTCTGATGTTTGGCTCGGACTGGCCGGTGTGTCTGCTCAGGTCGGACTACCCGGGTGTCCGTCGGGCGCTGGAGGCCGCGTTACCGCCGCTGTCGGCCCGGGAACGGCAGGACGTCTTCGCCGGCACCGCCCTGCGGACCTACGGACTGCCCCGGCGGTCCCAGCCCGACGGGGCGGCCGGGTGAACCCCGTCGTGCGGGCATCACGCGTCCGCCGCCTTGGCGGCGAGCACCGTACGCAGCCACGCCTCCGAGGTGTTGACGTGCATCAGGGCGCTGGCCTGGGCGAGCAGTTGATCACGCGACCGCAGCGCGAGATAGATCGCGTGGTGCTCGTCGATCGTCTTGTGTGCCGCGTTGCCCTCGATCAGCCCGCGCCACACCCGCGCCCGCAGCGTCCGGCTGGAGAGCCCGGCCAGCAGCGACGTGAGGGTCTCGTTCCCGGTCGTCGCGATGACCGTGTGGTGGAAGGCGGTGTCGAACTGGATCAGCTTCTCGGCGTCGTCGGCGGCGGCCCGCATGTCCTCCAGGATCCGGGCGAGCTCGTCGAGGTCGGTGTCGGTCATCCGCAGCGCCGCCAGGCCGGTCGCCACCGGCTCCAGCATCCGGCGGACCTCCATCACCTCCAGCAGCGTGTCGTCGCGCAGCAGTTCCACCGCGACGCCGAGGCCCTCCAGCAGCAGGCGCGGGGCGAGGCTGGTGACGTACGTGCCGTCGCCGCGACGCACGTCGAGCACCCGCGCCGATTCGAGCACCTTCACCGCCTCCCGGACCCCGCTGCGGGACAGCCCCATCTGCGCGGCCAGTTGCGGCTCCGGTGGCAGCCGTGCGCCCGGCGGCAGCTCCCCGCTCTGGATCATGCTGCGGATCCTGGCGATCGCGTCGTCGGTGAGTGCCATCCACGCCCCCTTCGGACCGGCCCGCGCTGGGGCGTCGACATGGGTCCGCCACCGCCTGTGGCAGACACCGGCAGCCCTCACCACTATAGAGACGTCGGACGTTTGGTGCCCTCACGGCACCCTCGGCGTCCCAGCGATCCACCGCTGGCAGGTGCACTCGGTCGGGCCCGGCCGAGCGGCTCGCGGGAGAAGAACAGCCCACCGGAGAGACCCGAGGAGGCGGCGTGAACCGCAGCGCACAGTACGTCGGCGAGCAGACCTTCGTCGTCGAGGAGACCCCCGTCGTGCCGCCCGGTCCCGGCCAGGTGCGCCTCGACGTCGCGTACACCGGGATCTGTGGCACGGACCTGCACATCGCGCACGGGGCGATGGACCAGCGGGTGAGCGTACCGGCGGTGATCGGGCACGAGATGTCGGGCCGGGTGGCCGAGGTCGGCGCGGGCGTCGAGGGATTCCGGGTGGGGGACCCGGTCACCGTGATGCCGCTGGACTGGTGCGGTGAGTGTCCCGCCTGCCGTGCCGGACACACGCACATCTGCCACCGGCTCGACTTCGTCGGCATCGACTCGCCCGGCGCGATGCAACGGTCGTGGACCGTATCCGCGCGGCTCCTGGTGCCGCTGCCAGCGGACCTGTCGCTGGTCCACGCCGCGCTCGTCGAGCCGACCGCGGTGGCGGTGCACGACGTGCGCCGCTCCCGGCTCGTCGCCGGCGAACACGCGGTCGTCATCGGCGCCGGGCCGGTGGGTCTGCTCATCGGCACGGTCGCCCGGGCCACCGGTGCCGAGGTGACCGTGCTCGAACTCGACCCGCGCCGCCGGGAACTCGCCACCGACCTCGGTCTCACCGCCGTCGACCCGGCGACGGTCGACGTCGCGCGGTACGTCCGGGAGGCGACCGCCGAGGCCGGCGCGGACGTGGTGTTCGAGGTCTCCGGCTCGGCGGCCGGTGTCCGGACCGCGACCGACCTGCTCGCGGTCCGGGGACGGCTCGTCGTCGTCGCCATCCACCCCACCCCCCGCGAGGTGGACCTGCACCGGATCTTCTGGCGCGAGCTGGAGGTGATCGGGGTACGGGTCTACGAACGCGGGGACTACGCCGAGGCGGTCCGCCTGGTGCACACCGGTCAGGTGCCCGCCGACCGGCTCGTCTCCCGGATCGTGCCGTTGGCCGACGTGTCGCGGGCCTTCGAGGCGCTCGCCGCCGGTGGTGACGTGAAGGTGCTCGTCGACTGTGGAGGAGACACGTGAACCTGTTCGACCTGAGCGGCCGGTTGGCCGTGGTGACCGGGTGCCGACGCGGCATCGGACTGGCGATGGCGGAGGCCCTGGCGGCTGCCGGAGCCGACGTGATCGGGGTGAGCGCGGCGCTGGAGGAGACCGGTAGCGAGGTGGCCGACCGGGTGGCGGCGCACGGGCGCGGGTTCGTGCCGTACCGGGCGGACCTGTCCGACCGCGCCGCCGTCCGCGCGCTCGGCGACTGGCTCGTCGGGGCCGACCGGCCCGTCGACATCCTGGTCAACAACGCCGGCACGATCCGTCGCGCGCCCGCCGCAGAGCACTCCGACGCCGACTGGGACCACGTGCTCGAAGTCGACCTGTCCGCGCCGTTCGTCCTCGCCCGGGAGCTGGGCCGGGAGATGGTCCGGCGGGGCAGCGGGAAGATCATCTTCACCGCGTCGATGCTGAGCTTCCAGGGCGGCGTGACGGTGCCCGGATACGCCGCCGCGAAGTCGGGGATCGCCGGTCTGACCCGCGCGTTGGCCAACGAGTGGGCGCCGCACGGGGTCAACGTCAACGCGATCGCGCCGGGTTACATCGGCACGGACAACACCCGGGCACTGCGGGACCAGCCGGAGCGCAACCGGGCGATCCTGGAACGGATCCCGGCCGGGCGGTGGGGGCGCCCCGACGACCTCGCCGGAGTCACCGTCTTCCTCGCCTCCGACGCGGCCGCCTACGTGCACGGCGCCGTCATCCCGGTCGACGGAGGTTGGCTGGCCCGATGAGGTGCGTCCACCTCATCGCAAGAACATCTACTCCTTGCTATGTTATCGCTCACAGACTACTTTTCGTCAGCAAGAGTGCAGACTTCCCCTCACTCGCGACGTGCTCACCCGGGTGCTCGGCGTCCACCGTCCCGGCCGGCCGAGCCGGTCACCGCGACGCCCCGGCGGGCCAGGTTCGCGTGCGGGACGGACGTCCGCCGCCACGCCACCTGATGTCTGACGAGGAAGGGGGGCTGTCATGCGCGTACCTGCCACCGCCGCGTCCATGGGCGTCCGCACCGACCGGCGCCCGTCGGCAAGCCCGGTCCGACCGTCCGACACCGCCGTGGTGGTGGACCGCGCCGACCGGATGGAACGTCTGTTGAGCACCATGATCGACGAGGTCGGCGGCGCGGAGCCGGTCGTCGACCAGCGGACCGGAGAGGCCGCCACCTCTCCCTTCGACCTGGCGGACGAGTCGGTCGGCGTCGACCCGGCGGCAGCCCTGCTCGCCGCCTTCGACCTGGCCTACCGCGATCTGCCCGCTCGTGGGCAGCGGTTGGTCCGCTACCTCGGCCTGCATCCCGGCCCGGACTTCGACGCCGACGCGGCGGCGGCGCTGTGCAACCTGACCCTCGTGCAGGTCCGACGGGGTCTGGGGGAGTTGCGCGAGCGCCGCCTGCTCGTCCGGTGCGGCAGCCGCTACCGGTTCCCCGACCGGGTCGTCGACCACGTGCGGCGGCTCGCCCTCACCGAATCCGCCGTGGACCGTGACGCGGCCCTGGCGCGGCTCGGTGACGCCCGACCGGGCACGACCGCCCGAGGTGGTACGGCCGCCCGGCGCTGATCGCGGCGGGCTCCGCACTCCGCCGACCCCGCCCCGGGGCGATACATGTGATGTATTCAGCCCCTCGTCGGGGCGCCCCTCCGTGTCGTCGCTGATCGGCCCGGCCACGCGAGAAAGTCTGGCGACGGGCGCGGGCCACTCCGTTGTGCCTGCACATCGGTGTGATCGGTAGTGAATTGCCCGTGGGCGTCAGGCATCATCATCGACCATTGCCTATTTTGTCGTCCCGGAGTAACCTTCGCGAAACACATCAGATGTCTGGCTGTCTCCGTGGCGCTCGGGTCTCGCCCGACACGTCCCGCCCGACGTCACCGAACAGCTCCGGCATGTCGGCTTTCCACCCTGTTCCCGCGCACCGGCGTGGCTCCTCGGGCCACCGGTTGGAGGATCGATGTCAGACCTGACCCGACGGCAGGCTCTCAAGATGGGCGCGGCCGGCGCGAGCGGCGCCCTGCTGCCGCTGCCGTGGACCGCCCTGGCCCGCGCGGACTCCGCCCCACCAGCCCAGGTGCTCGCCGCCGGTGACCTGGCACTGTGGTACGACGAGTCCGCCGGGACCGACTGGCTGCGCGCGCTCCCGATCGGCAACGGTCGGCTCGGTGCCATGGTGTTCGGCAACGTCGACGCCGAACGGCTGCAACTCAACGAGGACACCGTCTGGGCCGGCGGCCCCCACGACCCGAGCAACACCCGGGGGTCGGGGGCGCTGGCGGAGATCCGGCGGTTGGTCTTCGCCAACCAGTGGACGCAGGCGCAGAACCTGATCAACCAGAACATGCTCGGCAACCCGGTCGGGCAGTTGGCGTACCAGCTCGTCGGCAACCTGCGGCTGACGTTCCCCACCTCGGGCGGGGCGTCGCAGTACGAGCGGCAGCTCGACCTGACCACCGCGACCAGCTCGGTCAGCTACCTGATGAACGGCGTCCGCTACCAGCGCGAGGTGTTCGCCAGCGCGCCGGACCAGGTCATCGCGATGCGCCTGACCGCCGACCGGAGCGGGTCGATCTCCTTCACCGCCACCTTCGACAGCCCGCAGCGGACCACGCTGTCCAGCCCTGACGGCACCACGATCGCCCTCGACGGGGTCTCCGGCAACCAGGAGGGCGTCACCGGCGCGGTGCGGTTCCACGCCCTGGCGAACGCGACCGTCAGCGGCGGCACGGTGACGAGTTCCGGCGGCACGCTGCGGGTCACCAACGCCACCAGCGTGACCCTGTTGATCTCGATCGGATCCAGCTACGTCACCTACCGCAACGTCGGCGGGGACTACCAGGGCATCGCGCGGCGCCACCTGACCGCCGCCCGGGCCAGCAGTTACGACCAACTCCGCAGCCGGCACGTGGCCGACTACCAGGCGCTGTTCGGCCGGGTCAGTCTCGACCTCGGCCGGACCGCCGCCGCCGACCAGCCGACCGACGTGCGGATCGCGCAGCACAACAGCGTCAACGACCCGCAGTTCTCCGCGCTGCTGTTCCAGTTCGGCCGGTACCTGCTGATCTCGTCCTCCCGGCCGGGCACCCAGCCGGCCAACCTCCAGGGCATCTGGAACGACTCGCTGACCCCGGCGTGGGACTCGAAGTACACGATCAACGCCAACCTGCCGATGAACTACTGGCCGGCCAACACCACGAACCTGGCGGAGTGCCACGCACCGGTCTTCGACATGGTCCGCGACCTGGCGGTCAGCGGTGCCCGCACCGCGCAGGTGCAGTACGGCGCGGGCGGTTGGGTCACCCACCACAACACCGACGCCTGGCGGGCCACCTCGGTGGTGGACGGCGCGTTCTGGGGCATGTGGCAGACCGGCGGTGCGTGGCTGGCCACCCTGATCTGGGACCACTACCTGTTCAACGGCGACGTCGAGTTCCTGCGCGCGAACTACCCGGCGATGAAGGGTGCCGCGCAGTTCTTCCTCGACACGTTGGTGACCGAGCCGTCCCTCGGCTACCTGGTCACCAACCCGTCGAACTCGCCGGAGATCGGCCACCACACGGACGCCAGCGTGTGCGCCGGCCCGACCATGGACAACCAGATCCTGCGGGACCTCTTCGACGGCTGCGCCCGGGCCAGCGAGATCCTCGGGGTGGACGCCACGTTCCGGGCCCAGGTCCGCGCGACCCGGGACCGGTTGGCACCGACGCGGGTCGGTTCCCGGGGCAACATCATGGAGTGGCTCTACGACTGGGTGGAGACCGAGCGGAACCACCGGCACATCTCGCACCTGTACGGGCTCGCGCCGAGCAACCAGATCACCCGGCGCGGCACCCCGCAGCTGTTCGAGGCGGCCCGGCGCACCCTGGAGATCCGGGGTGACGACGGCACCGGCTGGTCACTCGCCTGGAAGATCAACTTCTGGGCCCGGATGGAGGAGGGCAACCGCGCCCACGACCTGATCCGCTTCCTCGCCACCCCGGCCCGGCTCGCGCCGAACATGTTCGACCTGCACCCGCCGTTCCAGATCGACGGCAACTTCGGCGCCACCGCCGGGGTCGCCGAGATGCTGCTCCAGAGCCATGCCGGTGAACTGCACGTCCTGCCGGCCCTGCCGACCGCGTGGCCGAACGGGCGGGTATCCGGCCTGCGTGGCCGGGGCGGACACACCGTCGGCATCGCGTGGACCAACGGCCAGGCCAGCGAGGTCCTCGTCCGGCCGGACCGGGCCGGCACGGTACGCCTGCGCGGACGGCTCTTCGCCACCACGTACACGGTGGTCGACGTCGCCGACGGCACGCCCGCGCGGACCACGCGGATCGAGTCGGACCTGGTCGAGGTGACCGTCCAGGCAGGTCGCACCTACCGGGCCACCGGGCAGGGCGTCGCCCTCCCGACGCTGGAACAGAGCTTCACCAACGTCAGCACCACCAACGACACCAACACCGGCGTCGGCAACTTCGACGGCAACGGTGCCTCGCTCTCCGCGCAGGCCCTGGCCGCTGCGGGCGTCACCCCCGGCGCCACCCTGAGCCGCAACGGGGTGACCTTCCGCTGGCCCAGCGTCGCGGCGGGCGGAGCGGACAACGCCATCGCCTCCGGGCAGTCGATCAGCGTCACCGGCACCGGTCGTACGCTCGGCTTCCTCGCCACCGGCACGTACGGCGCGGTGTCCGGCACCGGCACGGTGGTGTACGCCGACGGCACCCGTCAGACCTTCACGCTGAGCACCCCGGACTGGTACGGCGGGCCGCACAGCGGGGCCACCGCGGCCGTGGTCAGCGCCTACCAGAACCGGCCCGGCAACCAGCGGCAGAACACGGCGGCCTGCGTCTACTTCGTGGGCGTGACGGTGCAGAACAAGGCGGTCGTCCGGGTCGAGCTGCCCAACATCAGTGCCCGCCCGGCGGCCAACGTGCCGACCATGCACATCTTCGCGATCGCCATCGCGGCCTGACGCGCCGGTCCGGGGCGGCGCGACGGGGAACGAGGGCGGGGTCGCCGTGGACCGGCGGCCCCGCCCTCAGCGGATCACTCGAAGAGGGACAGGGTCAGTGTCGAGGTGTACGCGCCGGCGGCCACGTCGGCCGGGGTGCGCAGGAACAGGTCGGCGTCGACCGAGTATGCCCCACCGGCGACCGCACCCGAGTCGAACGTGGAGACCAGCAACTCCTGGTCGACCAGACCCACGTTGTTGCAGTATCGCCCACAAGTCCCCAGGTGCCCCCTGTCCGCAGAATGCGCGGACCAGGGGGCCTTGTCATTTCTGCTCCGGGGGCCGAGCCCCCGGATACCCCGCGGTGCGGTGGGTGCGGTGCGTCGGTCCGCGCGGGGGCCGCGAGTTGATTTGCGTGGGTGCTGCGCGTTGGTTTGCGCGGGTGTGTCGGGCGTTGTGGACGGTGATCGGCTTCGTTGCCGCCTTGTCGCAGCGGGTCTGCCAGGAGCGCTGGAAGTTGCGCGGCTCGATGGGCGTGCCGTAGCGGGTGGTGAACACCAGGTCGTTGTCGTGCCACGCCTTAACGGCGGCTGCCCGTGCCTCGTCGCGCTGCTCGTTCCTCAGCTTGAGTGCGGCCAGGCAGATGTCGGGCAGGGGCAGGGTGGCGTCGGATGCCTGGGTCTTGGTGTCGCGGTGCAGGAGCTTTCCGCGTACGCGTTGCAGTTGGCGGCTCACTGTTCCCGTCTGGATGGTGCCGGCCGTCGTCCCAGGCCCGCTGACCTCATTCACGGAGGCCATGCAGCAGCGACACACGGCACTGAATGCCGTCGCGGTGGCATCGGTCTCGATCCCGGAAGCTGAGACTTGAATCCCACCGGCAACCTTCTGGGCAGGGCCTTCTGCTCGGTGACCTCTTCGGCGATCCCGAAGGCGTCAGCATTAGTGGCTTTTGCGGCTCGCGAGTGGCGCGGAGGCCGTCGGATATCCCTCATCGTGTGGCGCGCGCAAAGCACGCTCGCCGGGGTCCGCCAAGCCAGACAGCACGTGATACGTAACAGTGAGTGCGGATCACGTGTACCCTGTCTTCCCGTGAGGCGCACAGAGGGGACGTGATCGATGTCTGGGGCGACGATCAACGGACAGACCTTCACGTTGCAGGACCTGTTCGATCGTGCGACCTACGACATCGACTACTACCAGCGTGAGTACGCCTGGACCCACGAGGACATTCGCACGCTGGTCAACGACCTGGGCACGCAGTTCGAAGAGGCCAAAGCGGACCCCCGGACAAGGCGCGGCATACATCGCGCCGACCCCTACTTCCTGGGCCCGTTCGTCTACTACGAACAGCGCCGCGGGCTCCGGTTTCTTGTCGACGGTCAGCAGCGCTTCACCACACTGCACCTGATCTTCATGCACCTCTACCGGCAGGCACTCGCACTCGGGAACCGCAACGCGGTCGACAAGCTGGTCCGTGTCATCCGCGAACCGCACGTCGGCGGCTGGCGCTTCCGCATCAACATCGCCGAGCGCCGCGACGCACTGCAGGCGCTCTATGACGGACGCGGTTACGAGCCGCCGCTGGCTTCGTCGCTCTCACTACGCAATCTGTGCACCCGCAGCGAGGAGTTGCGTGAGCTGCTCGAAGCGCGGATTGAGGCCGAGGACGTTCCCAGCTTCGTCGACTGGATCCTGAACCGGGTCCTCCTGGTCGGCATCGAGGCGCCGAGCCGGGACAGCGGCTTCAAGATCTTCGAGTCGATGAACGACCGCGGCGCCCGGCTAACCCCGGTCGACCTCCTCAAGAGCTATCTGCTCTCTCGGGTCGGCCACGACGAGGAGGAACTGAACCTCCAGTGGCGCAAAATGCTCGCCGAGCTGACCCCCGCTCGCGACGACCCGGGTGCACCGAGCCGCTTCCTGAAGGCCGCACTGGTGGCCCATCACGGCCGCCTGGACGAAGGCTTCACCGACGTCGAGGACATCAACTCGTCCCTGCACTTGTGGGTTAAACGCAACGCCGAGGACCATCTGGCCCTGCGAGGTCCACACCAGTTCTTCGGATTCGTCGAACGCCTCATCCGCCTGGCCGGCACCTACCGCACCTTCCAGTCCGCCACCCACCAGCTCGACCGCGACCACGGTCTCGAAGCGCTCTACTTCAACAACATCAACGGACTGTCGAACCAGATGGCGTTCGTCCTGGCCGCGATACGCCCCGGCGACACGCTGACCGTCGCCATGGAAAAGGCGCGCCTCGTCGCCAACTTCATCGACCGTTGGTATGTCGTCCGGGTACTCACGGACGAGTCGGCCCTCGACCGGGACCTCGACGAACTCATGCCCAGGCTCATCCCGCAGCTTCGCAAGTGCGAGCGGCCGGCCGACGTGGCGTCGTTCCTCGTCCACGAACTGCCCGACGACCAGAGTTTTCACCCCGTCACGTCGTTCGGGCTGCGGGGCAACAACTCCGCACAGGTCAAGTACCTGCTCGCGCGCCTTACCGCCTTCGCCCAGACCGGCTGGGGGGAGCACGACCTCACCGACGACTACCTGGAGTCGGACCGGCGGTGGCAGATCGAACACATCTTCCCGAATCGACCCGAACGGCATTCCGAGGTACCCGACCCGATCGAATTTCGCCTCCTGCGCAATCGCATCGGCGTCCTGGGCCTGCTCAAAGCCAGCGTCAACGCGAGCCTCCAGGACACCCCAATCGAACGCAAGATCGAGGTGTACCGCAGTGAAAACCTTCTCCTTCGCTGCCTGCACCCGATGTTTCAGCAGAACAACAAGCCAATGCGGACCTTCATCCAGCTGCACGACCTGCAGGGTCACCTGCGCCCGTTGGGCTCGGGCGGGCTGCGCGCCGCCGTCACCGTCCGCGAAGAGCTCTACCGACGCCTCTGCGCGGCCGTCTGGAGACTTGATCGGCTTGGCTTCTCCGTCGAGGCACCGGTAGCCGATGCCGCTCCCGACACGGTCACCCCGGCGGCGGTCGTCCCAGCGCCTAGGAAGCCCGCCGGACGGCTGACGGACGTGCAACGCATGCTGCGAGACGGCGTTCTGTCCGCCGGCACGGTGATCACCGCTGTCGTTGGGAACGCCGAGGTCACGGCGACCATCGAGGCCGACGGAGCGATCCGCCTCTCGACCGGTGACGTCTTCCGCAAGGCCGATGACGCAGGTCGAGCGGTCAAGGGACGGCGCTGCGAAGGCATGAAGTTTTGGCAGGTGAGTAGGCTCGACGGTGCGCGAGTGTCTCTTCGCGAGCTTCGGGACGCTGCATTGGCGGGTAGCCGCCCGATTTGACGTCAGGCGAGATCAATTCCGCGCACGGCGAGGTGCAGCACCGGGTCGACGGCTCCGCCTTCGTTGCGGTCTCCGTCGAGGTCCACCTCGAAGTGCAGATGCGGTCCGCTGCTGTGGCCGAAAGACCCCAGGCAGCCGATGACCTGCCCGGCAACCACCTGCTGACCGACGTTCACGAGCGGGCGGATGAGGAGAATCTCGGCGTCCGCGTCGAAGGGGTCGGTGAACTGTCCGGTCCGGTTGCGGATCAACACCTTGAACCGGTCAGCCCGGCCGCCAGGTCGACCGCCAGCAGCCCCGTGCCAGCTCCGGTCGGGGGAGCAGATTGGGAGCAGCGGCGTGCCCTGAACGGCTCCCAATCGCGCCGAACAGCACTCAACTGCACCCACCCCTACCAGCAAGTTTCCGTTCCCGCAGGTCAGAGTCGGTGCGGCGTCCTGCTTCACACCGAAGAGGTCACTGGTTCGATCCCAGTATCGCCCACAAGTCCCCAGGTGCCCCCTGTCCGCAGAATGCGCGGACCAGGGGGCCTTGTTATTTCTGCTCCGGGGGCCGAGCCCCCGGATACCCCACGGTGCGGTGGTTGCGGTGCGTCGGTCCGCGCGGGTGTTGTCGCGGATGTGGTCGTCGACCCGTTCGGGCGGGATGCGGCGGTACCTGCCGTCCTTGGTGGAGTGCAGTTCGCCGGTGAGCGATCTTCATTTTGACGTTGGAGATGCCGAAGCCGCGCAGGGCGGTTATCTCAGCAGGTGAGTACCAGCGGGGGTGAGAGGTCGGGTCATGCCGCCACCCCGACCACGTCTTGTGGGCGAGTTCCTCCCGGCCGATGCGGTTGCGCTCCCGAGGTGGGGTGGCCCGGACCGTGCCGGCCGAGCAGACCATTACCGGGAGCCGCCAGCGTCAACGTGTGTGAAGGCCGTCTTGACGTGGCTGCCCGACCCCGCAAGGGCGGGTCGACGGCGACGAGTTGGCAGGGCCCTGCTGGCTGTGTCAGCGCCTCACCAGTCGCGCCACTCGTCGGTAAGTTCCGCCCGGTCGATGCCTCGCCGGTGGGTGAGGCCATCGACATCGACGCCTACCTCGCTCAGTGCATCGTCGATGTACTCGCACAGGCTTTCGCGCTCGCCGGTCTCGATCCTGCTTCCGTGTCCCTCGTCGATTGCATTGAGCGCCATGACGACCCGCTTGACCGGTGCGAAGATCTCGGCGTCGGAGGGCGCTGAGAGCGCACGCACGTCCGCTTCGTAGGCGTCAAGAGCAGCATCGATAGCAGCGATGAAGGGTTCTGGCCATAGGTGCAGAGCCCAGGCATCGTGCTCAGCAAGGGTGCCTACGGCGATGCGACCCTTCTGGTCCTCCACTTCGCGGCCCCAGTCTTCCGTGGGTCGTCTAGTCATGGCGCGCAGCGTAACGATGGCGCCTGCCGGGTGGGGAGGGCTATCCACGGTGCGGATCACCGCGATTCCCAAGATGACAGTCGTCCTGCATGATGACCGCGTGCACCCTTGGCAGCCGATCGACGGCCTCACCGTGCAAGGGCGGCACCTCCTAGCGAAATGGCGATCCGCCAGGCCGAGGAATGCAGTCTCCAACGAGCGGTTGACGCCTTCGTCGAGCGCTACGAGCTTCTACGGCGGCTGAGGCCCGATGACTTCGGGGCTTCCGTGAGGAGTGCCGACGTCGATGAGTGACTAGCTGGGTGACGACCGGCACACATGGGTGGACGAGGATGGGCTTCCGGACCAGCAGCGACCTACCCCGCCGACGTGTTGTAGCGATCAAGTGTCGCTTTAGACGTCGAGGCGTCGCGGAAGACAAGTTCCCACGGGCCGGTGTTCACGTCCATGTCCTTGCCGAAGCCGATCCACTTTCCGGCCATCCGTCGACCGGTCGGCTCGGCGATGAGCTGGATTGCCCCGTGGTACCGGGCGCCCCGGTAGTAGCCGGTCGGGTCGGTCTGCTCTACCCAGGTGCCGGTGACGACGGCACCGTCCAGAGTCAGGTCCAGCGAGAGAGACGAGGACGCCGAGCCAGGCAGGCTGCGTGCCGTCAATCGATCGCCGTGCTGGAGCAGCACCACGAAGTGTTGTCCAGCGAAGGAGTCCCCCCGCCCGCTGGAGTAGAACTGGTAGCGGCTGAGCCACACGCCTTCGTACGAACGGCCGGTTGTCGTGGGCTTGGACGTCGGTGTCGGCGTAGCCAGGCTGGACACGGGAGAAGTCAGGTCGTGGCCGCCGTGGTCGTCGTCAGCGACATGCCCGTTGGGTACCGCTGCGAAGCCCAAAAGTGAGATGGGTAGCCCGGTGACGACTTCCAGCGCGCGGGCGTAGACGGGGCGTGGCGCGGCGATCGTGCCGGACTCCCATCGCTGGACGAGTCGCTTGTTGGCGTCATTGGGCTCGCCGACGCGGTGGCCCGCGGCCTGGAGCGCGCGAGCGAAGTCGTCCTGGCTCATCCGCATGCCGGTGCGGACAGCGCGCAACGCGGTGTTGGGGGCGGTCATGACCGTCACCCTAGCGTCATGTCGCCCAAATGTCGCCGGCTATGTGGTTGATTTGTCGGGTCTTGTGCCGTCGCAACAGGTGACATCCCGACGTCACTGTGGATCTGCGACGGACGGCGTGCCGCCGCTTCCTACAGGCGGAGGTAAAGGATGCCGGGTAAAGGCGACGAGCCGGCGGTCAGCCGGGGTGAGCAGATCCAGGCGGCCGAGCGCGAGGCGGCGAAGCGTCGGCTGTTGGTCGAGGCGGAGGCGGATCGAATCCCGGTGGAGGAGACCACGCGGGCGGTGCCGGATCGGCGGTGGCGTCGTGGGCGTCGTTGAGCTGCTGCCGGTGGGGCGGGTGGCGTACTGGCGGGGGCGGCGGAAGCTGTCGCAGCAGGTGTTCGCCGATCGGTTGGGCAAGTCGAAGAGTTGGGTGGACAAGGTCGAGCGGGGAGTCCGCTCGCTGGACAAGGTGTCCACGCTCCAGGAAGTCGCCACGGTCCTACGCATCGACACGGCGGTGCTGCTCGGCCGGGACGTCCAGCCGACGGATGTGTCCGACCGGACCGCAGACGTCGAACGGGTCCGCGCGGCCCTGTCGCGGTACGCGATTCCCCTCGGCCGACCGGCGGGCAGTCGTCCGCTGCCGTCCGGCGCGCAGGTGGACCGGCAGGTCGCCTACGTCTGGACGACTTTCCAGCATGCCCGCTACGCCAGGGTGGCCGACCGGCTGCCGGAGTTGCTGGCCGACGTCGAGCACGCTCACGCGGCGGATCCGGTGGCGGGTCGGGGGTCGCTGGTGGAGGCGTACCGGATCACCGCGTCGCTGTTGGTGAAGATGGGTGAGCCGGATCTGGCGTGGCTGGCGGTCGATCGGGCGATGACCGCTGCCACCGGGGACCGCATCCTGGTGGCTGCGGCAGCGGTGCAGCTCGGTCAGGTGCTGCGGGGGTGTGGGCAGGTGCGGGCGGCCAGGTCGGCGATGTTGGCCGCCGCCTACCGGATCGCGCCGCATGTCGTCGAGGAAGGCGCACCTGAGGAACTGTCGCTGGGCGGGACCCTGTTGGTGCAGGCGGCGTTGGCTGCCGCCCGATCAGGCGACGAGACGGCGGTGGCTGATCTGCTCGACGAGGCGGCAGCACTGGCCGTCCAGGTCGGTGACGGGCATGATCACCACCGCGCCGGGTTCGGGCCCACGGCGGTGCAGGCGGCCAGGGTGAGCGCAGCGGTGGAGTTGGGCGACGGCGGCGACGCGGTGGCGTGGCATGAGAAGGCGACCGACCGGGACGGTTGGCGGTGGTTGCCCGTCGAGTACCGCGCCGGGCACCTGATCGACGCCGCTCGCGCGTACCTGCACACCGATGATCCGATCAACGCCGGCCGGGCACTGGTGGAGGCCGATCGGATGGCGCCGGCCGAGGGCCGGCACCGTCCGGCGGGCCGGGACGTACTCGCGCAGATCGTCCGCGACCCCACCGCGCCGACCACGCTTGTGCACCTCGCCGCCACCATCGGGGTGGGCTGAGAATGACCGCGCCGTTCCTGTCCCTGGCCCAGATCCGCAACCGACTGATCCTGACCGCCCGCTGGGTACTGCGCGACCACCGACCCGGCCCCGACGGCTGCTGCCCGATCTGCCGCACGGCGGACTGCCCGGTGGCTGCCGCCGCCCGGGACGTCCTCCGATCGGCGAAGGAAACACGGCTGTGGAGCCTCGCAGGACAGCCGGAAGAGGGTGACTCCGGCTGACGGCGGTCGTCGACCTGCATCGGTTGACCTCAACCTGACGTCAGGTTGCATGCTCTCGATGTTCGCGTCGGCGAACGGACGGGAGCGGGTGGAATGCGAGTGGTCCAGGTAGTTCGTTTCGGGGGACCCGAGGTGCTGGTGCCGGCTCAGGTGCCAGATCCGGTGGCCGGACCGGACCAGGTCGTGGTCAGCGTGGCGGTGGCGGGGATGACGTTCGTCGAGACGCAGATCCGGCGTGGCACCGACAGGTGGCATGAACGGCCGGAGGTGCCGTACGTGCCGGGAACTCTGGTCGCCGGGCTGGTGAGCGCGGTCGGTGCGCAGGTGGATCCGGCGTGGCGGGGACGGCGCGTTCTGGCCCGCACGCGCGAGACCGGCGGTTTCGCCGAGCAGGTGGTGGCGCTGGTCGGGGATCTGTTTCCGGTGCCGGACGGCCTGGGGCTTCCGGAGGCCACCGCACTGTACAGCGATGGCAGCACGGCGCAGGGGTTGGTCGAGCACGCCACGATCGGCGCCGGTGAGTGGGTTCTCGTCGAAGCGGCGGCAGGTGGGGTGGGCAGCCTGTTGGTGCAGCTCGCCCGTGCGGCGGGCGCGAGGGTGGTCGGAGCTGCGCGCGGGTCCCGGAAGCTCGATGTGGTCAGGGGCCTGGGCGCCGACGCGGTGGTCGACTACTCCGAACCGGGCTGGGCCGGGCGGGTCCTCGAAGCGACCGGCGGCAGGGGAGCGGATGTGGTGTTCGACGGTGTCGGCGGCCCGATCGGGCGGGCCGCGTTCGAGGTGACGGCCCGTGGCGGTCGGTTCTCGGTGCACGGTGCGTCCAGCGGCGAGGCCACGGTCATCGAGCCCGCCGAGGCGCGTCGCAGGGGTGTGGAGGTGATCGGCATCGAGCAGTTGTTCGGGTTCGGGCCGGAAGTGGCGCGGTGGGCGGAGCAGATGTTCGCCCGGGCGGCGGCGGGAGTGGTGCGGCCGGTCATCGGGCAGACCTTTCCGTTGGAACGTGCCGCCGATGCCCACGCGGCGATCGAGAACCGCACCGCAGTGGGGAAGACCCTGCTACTGATCTGAGCGCCTCGGAAACCGACCGGGCTGCGTCGGGGCATCACTGCCCCGACGCAGCCCCTGCTCCGGTGCGGTCAGAGCCAGTTCTTGTGCCACCTCTGGTAATTGCCGTTGTTGCACGGTTCGGCGTAGGCCCATCCGCTGTAATTGTTGTCGGCACACCGGCCGGTCAATTCGTTCGCCACTCGCGACGGCTGCGTGAGGAAGTACCAGAATTGGAGCGGCTGGCTGTTCTCGCACGCTGCGGTGTAGAGGTCGCCGTTGTAGTTGGTGGAGAGGCATCGACCCGTGGCGACGTTCACCATGATGTATCGGTGGACGATGGGGGCGGCGGGCAGGTCGTACCACTTCTGGTTGTTTCCGCCGTTGCAGGCCAGGGTGTAGACGGTGCCCGACGAGTTGCTGTCCAGGCAGAGCCCGGTCTGCACGTTGCGCAGGTGGTACACGGGCGCCGCTGCGGCGGACGCCGCCTGTGGCGCGGCGATCACCGTCATGAGGCTGGCGAGGAGGGTGATCACCATGGTGAACAGCGCCCCGGCGGACTTGCTACGGATCATTCTGCGGTCTCCCGGATGAGGTGATGACATTCGCCGTGGTTGCTCACGCTGAATAGTGAGCTTTGTGGACGGCGGCGGCAGTCATTACATCGACACGGTTGTTGTCGGCGCAAGTTTCGATCCGGTGACCCTCTACACAAGATCTGTAGTGAACTTTGGGCGAGTGGTGTCGTAGCGGCGGATAAGTGTTGTCGGTCACGTGAACCATCGACCGCCCGGATCGTCGTCATCGGTATGCGGGAAATTCGATCCACCGCGCGTGGGAAATCCATAGCGCGCTTCGTCCGAGCACTATCGACGCTGCTGCTGATACCGGTGGCGGTGCTGGCCCCCTCCCCGGCCCAGGCGACAGCACCGGCGGCGGCGGTCCAGACAGCCGCCGTCGACCCGGCCGCCGCGAACCTGACCGCTGCCAACCGGATCGAGCCCGTCGCCGGGATGCCCGACTGGTCCCGCGCGGGCTATCTGGGTGGCGCGCCGTTGCCGTCCGACGGCGACCTGGCCGGTGGCGCCTGCACGATCAGCACGGCTCGGCTCGCCAGCGAGTTCGGCGTCCGCGCGAACGACAGCATCGACGACAGCAGCGGCCTTCAGGCCGCGATCGACCAGATCAAGGACTCCTGCTCGCCCTCGGGCAACCACCGCCGGCTCTCCCTGATCACCCTGCCCGCCGGGCGGATCGACATCACCCGGCAGATCTACGTCGACGCCAGCTTCCTGATCCTGCGGGGTCAGGGCGCGGGCGACGGCGGCACCCGCGTCGTCTTCCGGCCGGGCGCCGACACCCGGTACGACACGCTGACCGCCGACGGCAGCCGGTGGCACCAGGACTCGATGATCTGGGGCACCGCCCCCGACGAGGGCAGGGGCGGCTGGATCTGGCCCGGTCGTGCGCTGTTCAAGGTGCAGACCCGCGAGGTCGCCGAGCGGTACCTGGACGAGTGGACCACGGCACCGCGCAACCGCAAGGACCTGTTCGAGGGGTCGATCAACCAGCACTGGGCCTCGGGCGTGAAACTGGCTGCGGCCTCCGGCGACCCGGGCTTCTCGGCCCGTACCGGACGCTCTGTGATCCACATCGACGCGGCGGCGAAGATGGACCGGTTCGTCGTCGGTGGCTACGTCTGGGTCGGCGCCGCGAACAGCCGGAACTTCTACGAGCAGCAGGGCCTGTCGCCGGACGACCCGGGCGTCCGCGAGAACCTGCACATGCGCCAGCAGATGTTCCGGGCGGTCCAGGTGGACCGCACCCGCAAGACCGTGACCCTCGACCGGCCGCTGGAGTACGACGTGCCGGTCGACTCGACGTCGGACGGCTCGGCGCCGATCGGCAGCACCGCCTACACCAGCAAGATCACGCCGTTGCGCGTGGTCGAAGGGGTCGGCTTCGAGAACTTCGCCTTCAGCCAGGAACTGCTGGACATGCCGAAGCACGGCGGTGGTCGCTACACCACGCCGCCGGGCGACGCGGTGCACAACTACGGCAACCTCGCGCCCGAGTACGCCATGCACGGCCTCGCCTTCAAGTGGGCCGCGAACAGTTGGGTGCGCGGACTGACCGGCACGATGACCGGCTCGCACCCGGTCGTCACGGAGGTCGCCCGCAACCTGCAGATCGAGCACAACACCTTCGACGGCGCGTGGAACAAGGGCAAGGGCGGCAACGGCTACCTGCGCGGCAGCCGGGTGTGGGACTCGCTCTGGGCCTACAACACCAGCCGGAACCTGCGGCACTTCACGTTCCAGTGGTCGGCCAGCGGCAACGTGGCGTTCCGCAACGACCTCGACTCCGACCTCAACCTGCACGGCGGCTGGGAACGGTACAACCTGTTCGAGGGCAACACCGTACGCGTGCCGTACGAGCACCGGTCCGGCAACTGCACCGCGAACTGCGGCGGTGAGGGCGGCGAGCTGGAGGACGGCACCTGGTTCCCGATCTGGTGGGCGGCGGCGGCCAAGGCGATCAAGTGGTCCGGTGCCTCCGGCCCGCAGAACGTCTTCCACCAGAACACCCTGATCAAGCAGTCCACGCCCGGCGGCCCGTTCCTGCCGTACGCGCCCTACTCGGTGGGTAGCGGCAACAGCAGCGCGATCTACCAGTTCGGCTCCGACGCGAACAACCCGCGCGCGTTCGCCCCGTTGAGCCAGGGCGGCGCACCGATCAAGGACTGGGCCGGGCGGGAGACCGCGACCTTCGACGGCCAGGGCGTCGTCGTCCGCAACGAGCGGTGGCCCTCCCTGTTCCTCCGCGACGTCGGCCAGCTCGATCCCCGGGACGAGAACCGCCAGGAGGTCATCACCTGGAACATGCAGGGAGCGGGGTCCGCGGCGGATGGCAGCTACCAGAACAAGTACCAAGAGGTGAGGAGCTTCCTCACGCAGAGCCAGGCATTTGTCGTAGCTCTGCAGGAAGCCGGAGTGCCCTCGCCGGGCATGACCCGTCTAGCCCAGCACCAGCAGAATGTCTACGATCGAGGCAATGTCCCGAATGGCCCGGGATTCCCGACCGTCGATGAGTATCGCTGGGGCAGCGAAGGGCGCCCCGGTAGCGCGAGGTTGTACTGGTTGCACACCGACACCTCACCGGCGGGCTTCGGGCGGGTCAACCTGGCGGTGGCCACCCGAGAGCCGGCGGACGAGGTCATCGTGGTCGCCGCCGGACTCAACGGCTCCCGTCCCGCTCTCGGCGTGCGGCGCGGCGAGACGGTGTTCTTCACCGTGCACGGCTGGTCGCCCGGCGGCCCCGACACGCCAGCTCTGCTGCAGAACATTCGTACGCACATGCAGAACAACCCGGGCCCGAACGGTCCTTACGAATGGATCGTGCTCGGCGACTTCAACCGGGAACCGAACAATCTCCGTAACGCGCTGCCTGCGCAACAGTTCGGAGTGATGGATCCGCCTCAGCACACGCATCCCACCCAGAATCCGACGCACAGTTATGACTACGGGGTGACGGATTTCGGGGGCGGGGCGCCGACCCTGCTCAACGCCAGGACACTGACGACGACCGTCTCCTCGGATCACTTTCCCGTCCGGTACAGCCTGACGCTGCGCGCGGCTGCGGAGAACCCACCGCTTGCCACTCCGACGCTGCCGGGCCTGGCGTTGCTGCGCAACGCCGCCACCACGAACGTGGCCGACGTCGAGCCGGGCGGTGGCCCGCTGGTTCCGGACACCGCCTATGACGCGGGACGGGACCAGCGGTGGCGGCTGGACTGGGACTACGAGTTCGACGGTCACCTGCGGCTACAGAACGTGGCGGACGGCCGGTACATCGGGCTGGAGAGCAGCGCGCCGAACTCCCGCGCCACGCTCAGCTCGGCACGGAGGCTCGACCAGTTGTGGCGGCCGATCATCGCCGACAACGGCGCGTGGACGCTGCGGAACCACGTGAACGGACAACTGCTCACCGCCATCACGCCCGGTGACTTCCTGCTGGGTGTCCGGGACGCGGACGGTTCGGCGGAGCAGCTCTGGTTCTTCGCCTCCCAGACCGAGGTCGGGGAGCGGCGGGAGATCCGGCACGTGGCGACGTCGCCGCAAGGGGAGACCGAGATCGATGTCGCCGATCCGGACGGCGTCGAGAATCGACCGGTGCGGCTGCTGCCGAACGACACGGCGACCGAAGGCTGGGAGCCGATCTTCGTCGGCCAGCGGGGTGCCGACCGCTGCTTCCATCTGCTCTTCGGTGACGAGTACCTGACGTCGTCGCCCGGCGGGACGGAGCCGCTGCCGGGTGGGCAGGTGGTACTGGAGCCGTACGCGCCGAACAGCGACGGCCAGGTGTGGTGCATGCACCAGGACACCGACTCGATGAGCATCTACAACATGACCGGGTTCCACGGTGCACCGGTTCCGTTGTACCTGACCGACCACGGGGTCCACGCCCAACTCACGGTGGAGTTCGCCGGCTCCGACGGCGTCGAGAACTGGCGCTGGGCGGACTGACTCACGTCGAGGCGGCCCCAGGCCGGGCAGGTCGCCTGGGGCCGCCTCAGCCGGCGCACCGATACCGACGAATGAGATTCCCGCGCCGTTGGTGCGGGAGGAAGGAACTCGCCATGGAGCGACTTCAGGGTAAGACCGCGCTGGTCACGGGCGGAGCGATGGGAATGGGAGCGGCAACCGTACGCCGGTTCGTGACGGAGGGCGCCCACGTGGTCATCGCCGACGTCAACCGCACCGTGGCGGAGGCGCTCGCCGCGGAACTCGGGCCGCAGGCCGTCGCCGAGAGACTCGACGTCCGGTCGGCAGAGGAGTGGGCAGCCCTCGTCGGGCGGACGGAGGAGCGCTTCGGCTCCGTCGACATCCTGGTCAACAACGCCGGCATCGCCGACCCCGCTCCACTGGAGCAGTGGGACGCCGCGCGGTTGCAGCGCACGTTGGACGTCAACCTGATCGGTGTCTTCAACGGCATCCAGGCCGTCGTCCCGGCGATGAAGCGGGCCGGCGGCGGATCGATCGTCAACATCGGCTCCGTCGGCGCTCTCCAGGGCGTGCCGAGGATGTCCGGCTACGTGGTGTCGAAGTGGGGCGTACGGGGCCTGACCAAGACCGCCGCGCTGGAGTTGGGCGTCCACGGGATCCGTGTGAACGCGGTGCACCCCGGCCAGATCCAGACGCCGATGACCGAAGGCGTCACGTTCGACACGAGCAACGTCGCGCTTGGCCGGGTCGGGCAGCCGGACGACATCGCCCGGATCGTCCTCTTCTTCGCCAGCGACGACTCGACGTTCGTCACCGGCAGCGAGGTGGCGGGCGACGGTGGGCAGATCGCCGGCCCGGCCGACTACCAGGGTCTGCCGCAATGACGGGCACGCCACACCCGAGGGTGGGAGAGGGGTGCGGCCTCAGGTGAACCGGCGGACCTGATCGCGGCGGTGGCCCCAGACGGTGAGTCCGGCGAGGACCGTGATCCAGACCGCGAGCATCACCAGTGACAGTGGCCCGACGGACTCCCCGGTGAGCGCGACCAGCACCAGGTCGGTCGCGCCCCGGGTGGGTACGAAGGGTGCGATCTGCTCGATGATCTTCGGCGTGTCCGCGTCGTCGAAGAACATCCCGCCGGCCACCGCCAGCGGCAGGAAGCCGACGCTGTTGGCGATGGCGGCCACCCGCATCGACATCAGGTAGCCCATCGCCAGCCCCAGCAGGGTGAAGGTCACCACCGCGACCATCAGCGCCCCCGCCGCCAGCAGTACCCGTGACGGCGGCGCCGAGGCGGCGGTGAACACGCCGGCCACCAGCAGGATCGGGATGACCGCCGCGGCGACGACCGCCAGCCCGACCAGCAGATAGCCGGACATCTGCGGCCCGATTCCACCGGGCAGGGTGCGCAGATAGTTTCCCCAGGCCGACTCCCGCTGCGCCGCGATCGCCACGCTGAAGTGACCGACACAGGCCATGAGCACCCCGAACACCACCAGGGTCGCGGTGGCCGAGGTGATCGCCACCGGGTCCTGGCCGATGAAGGGTACGACGAAGAACACCATGACTCCGACCGGAACCAGTGCCACGGTCAGGAACATGGTGGGCGTCCGGATGGTGTCGGCGAGGTTCCGCCGCGTGTAGGTCATGGTCAAGGAGGACATCGAACGGCCTTTCCGGTCAGGTGGTCCGCCGATCGCCGGTGATCGCCAGGAAGGCGTCCTCCAGCGAGGCGGATTCGATCTCGATGTCGGTGAAGGACGCGCCGGCGGTCACCAGTTCCCGGACCAGCGCGGCGGCATCGTTGGTGAGCAGATGGGCGCGGTCGTCGTCCGGCTCGATCGAGGCGACTCCGCTGAGTGCGGGCAGCACCGGGTCGGTCAGTGTGACCCGCTTGAGCCGTACCCGGCCACGGATCTCGGCGATACCGCCATCGGCGATGACCCGGCCCTGGTCCATCACCACCACCCGGTCGGCCAGTGCCTCCACCTCCTCGATGTAGTGGCTGGTCAGCAGCACGGCTCCACCGTCGGCGTGGAAGGACCGGATGCCGTCCCACAACGCCCGCCGGGCGTCCACGTCGAGACCGGTGGTGGGTTCGTCCAGGAACACCAGCCGGGGCCGCCCGGCGAAGGCCAGCGCGACCGCGACCCGCCGCTGCTGTCCGCCGGAAAGACCGCCGGCCTGCCGGTCGGCCAACGAGGTGAGGTCGAAGCGGTCGAGTAGTTCGGCCCGGTCCACCGGATCGGGGAAGTGCGCCGAGACGAAGTCCACCAGTTCGGCGACCCGCCAGGTCTCCGGGAGCCCGGTCTCCTGCGGCGTCACGCCGATCATGCGTCGGGTCGACTCGCTGCGCGGGTCACCGCCGCACAGCTCGACACTGCCGGAACTGGGCCGGAGCAGGCCGGTCATGACGTTGATCAGGGTGGACTTTCCGGCACCGTTGGGGCCCAGCAGTCCGAGTACCTGCCCGGCCGGGATGTCCAGGGACACACCGTCGAGCGCGGCCTTGTCGTGGTAGCGGCGGGTGAGGTCGCGTACGCGGGCGAGGACGGTCATGCGGCGGCCTCCGGGACCTGTCGGTGCGGGTCGGACATGATCGACGGAAGGTCGGGGAAGGCGAACGGGCTCGGGTCACCGTGCGGTACGACCGGCCACGCCTGCCCGGTCCCGCCGCGTGTCAGCACCAGCTCGGCGACCTCGGCGACCCGTTCGGGCGACAGGACGGCCACTCCCAGGTCGCTGATGAAGGGGACCGCCTCCCCCAGGATCGGGGTGTCGACGAAGGTGGGGCACAGCGCGTTGACGGTGACGCCCCGGGCGGCCACGATCGGCGCGACGGAGCGGACCAGCCCGATCACCGCGTGTTTGGTGGCGGCGTAGAGCGGGTTCATCGGGCTCTCGCTCAGGCCGGCCAGGCTGGAGGTGGCCAGGATCGCGCCGGATCCCTGCGCGGTGAACACCCCCAGAGCGGCGTGCAGCCCGTAGACCACCCCGTCGAGGTTGACCGAGACCAGGTCGCGGTAGTGCTCGGGCCGGAAATCGTCGGTGAAGCTGCCCTGTTCACCGATTCCGGCGTTCAGCACGGCGACGTCGAGGCGGCCGAAGTGCGTGGTCGCGGCCTGGACGGCGGCGATGTTGTCGGCCAGCCGGGCGACGTCGGTACGCACGAAGGCGCCGGCAACCTCCCGGGCGACCGCTTCCCCGGCCGGATCGACGTCGGCGATGACGACGCGGGCGCCGCCGGCCGCGAAGCGACGGGCGATGGCCGCACCGATTCCGCTGGCGCCACCGGTGACGAGTGCGACTGTGCCGTCGAGGGGGTTCATGTCTTCTCCGTGCGGGACGGGACCGGCCGGGTGGCGTGGTCGATGGCGGTGGTGATCTCCCGCACGTAACGGTCGATGTCGAGGGCGGGATCGCGGGAGAGCGCGGTGGGCACGGCGTCGATCACGCCGCGCACGATCCGGGCCATGACGGTGACGTCGAAGTCCCGGAAGTCGCCGCATTCCTGCCCGGCCGTCAACAGGTGCTCCAGCGGCAACAGCAGTTGCCGGTCGAATTCGGCGGGGTCGGCGTCGGACACATCGGCCAGGCCGCCGCTGGTGAGGATCTCGACGAGGGCGATCATCCGGGCCGGGTGGACGCGCATGTATCCCAGGTTCGAACTGATGTAGGCCCGTAGTTGGCCTGCCGGTGTGGTCTCGGCATCGATCACCGGTGCCATGGACGCTGCGGCGTCGGCGTAGACGGTGGTGACGACCTGCGTGATCAGTTCGGACTTCCCCGCGAAGTGGTACGAGATCAGCCCACGGCTGATACCCGCCCGGGCACCGATCTTGCCCATCGACGCGCGGTGATAGCCGACCTCGGCGATGGTCTCCACGGCGGCGTTCACGATCTGCGCCCGCCGCGCCTCCTCGATGAAGGAGCGTGGCTGGCCGCCGTGATCAGGATTTGGCACCATGGCCAAAATTTAGCACGCACTGCCAACGGCCCGTCAGTGCAGCCAGTTCCGCCGGGATCTGTGGGTCGCTCCGAGGACCGCGCGCCCGCCGCGCGGGCGAGTTGTGCGTAGGTCGGGTGCCGGGATGCCGCTCAGGGTGCGGTGTGACGGAGGCCGTCGACGACGAGCGTCAGGACCTGGTCCGCATTGGTGCGGAAGCTCGGGTGGTCGTAGGCCGCGCAGATGCCGTTGATGGCGATCATGACGGCGTCGGCGCTCACGTCGTCGCGGATGGATCCGGCCTCGGCGGCGTCGGTCAGGAGGTCGGCGATGACCTGGTGCAGGGCCTGGGCGCCCTCGGCCAGGGTCTCCGAGCGGGTCGTCATGAGCGTCGCGAGGGTGCGGGCGAGACCCTCGTGGGCGTCCAGGTGGGCTACGAAGCCGCGCAGGAAGGACTCCAGCGCCTCGTCGGCGGGGAGGGCGGCGTGCAGCTCGCGGGCGCGGTCGCACAGCGCGGCGAGTTCTTCGCGGTAGACCGCCTCGGCCAGGGCCTCCCGGGTGGGGAAGTGGCGGTAGAGCGTGCCGGTGCCCACGCCGGCCAGCTTGGCGAAGTCGTCGAAGCGCAGGTTGAAGCAGTTCTTGGCGAAGAGTTCGCGGGCCTTGGCGATCAGGGCTTCGCGGTTGCGGCGGGCGTCGGCGCGGAGCGGCTTGGCGTCGGTCACGTGAGGTCCCAGGTTGACAAGTGGAGACTGTCTCCATATTTTTGGAAGTGGAGGCAATCTCCAATTATAGGGTACGAGGTGGCGCGTGAAGATCTTGATGTTCGGCCGGGGCGTTGTCGGTGCAGCCTATGGGTGGGCCCTGGAACGGGCCGGGCACCATGTCGAGTTCTACGTCCGGCCGGGGCGTGCGGCGACGTACGGGGACACGATCGACGTTGATCTGCTGGACGCGCGACGGCGGCCGTGGGGGAAGCGGGTCGTGGAGAAGTGGCCGGTGCGCCTCCGCGAGTCGCTGGAGCCGGACCATGACTTCGACCTGATCGTGCTGAGTGTGCAGCACTACGGCTTCGCCGAGGCGGCGGCGTTCCTGGGGCCACGCGTGGGCGGGGCCACCGTGCTCGTCTTCAACAACCTGTGGGTCGAGCCGCTCACCGCGATCGAGCATCTCCCCACCGAGCAGGTGGCCTGGGGCTTTCCCGGGGCCGGCGGAGGGTTCGGCGACGACGGGGTGCTGCGGGCGTCCCTGCTGCCGATGGTCTTCCTCGGTACGCTCGACCGGCCGCCGACCGAGCGGGAGCGGGCCGTCCGCGAGGTGTTTCGCGGGGCCGGGTTCCGGACCCAGGAGAACTCCGACTTCCGGGGCTGGCTGGCGGTCCACTTCGTCCAGAACGCGGGTCTGCACACGCAGAGCCTGCGGCGGGGTTCCCTGTCCACGCTGACGCGGGGCGACATGCGCGAGGCGATCCTCGCCGTCCGCGAGCTGCTGCCGCTGGTCGAGGCGCGGGGCGTCGACCTGCGGCGGCATCGGTCCTCGCTGCTGCCGTTCACCGGACCCGTCTGGCTGGCCGCGCCGGCACTCGCCTGGATGATGGGCCGATTCCCGCCGGCGCGCAGGGTGACGACGGCGCACGCCAACCCCGAGGAGTTGCGCGCGGTCTGCCGCGACACGCTGGCGGAGGCGCGCCGGCTCGGCATACGGGTGCCCCGGCTAGAGGCGGCCGAGCCCTACTTCGCCGACGCGACGACGGCGGGAACGGCGGCGGCTGCGTAGTCGGTGCATGTAAGGAGGGGTCCCCTGCTAACGCCTGGTGTATAGCAGGGGACCCCTCCTTACATGCGACGCCGCGCGTCACCGAGTCTGGAGCCGCCTACGCCGGCTGCGTTCCTTGCGTCGGCTGCGCCGGCTGCGGATCCGGTTGGAACGCCACGTCGGTGACGTCGGCGACCAGCTCGGTGAAGTCGGTGCCGTAGGCGGCGGGCTCGATGATGCGCAGCACCAGCGCGAACGGCCGGTCGGCGCCGTAGGTGCGGGCCAGTTCCGGGTGGTGCGTGCTCAGGTAGCGGGCGGCGGCGAGGTTGCTGCCGGCGGTCAGGCCGCCGATGAAGAACACCGGGCGACCACCCACCGGACCCCAGAACCGGGCGAGCAGGACGTAACTGGTCTCCGGGCGGTAGACGTACTCGGTGCCGCCGACCGTGAACGACCTCCGACGCTTCTCCTCGTCGAAGATCTCGTACGTCACGCCACGGAGGATCGCGCGTACGTGCGTGACGCTGCGCGGGCTGGCACCGCCGGGGCCGCCGACGCAGAACTCGGTCAGCCGGCCGATCTCCCCGGTCGGCTGGTCCTCACCGACGCGGTCCGCGTGCGCGCCGCATTCCCGGGCGATGGTGGCCAGCTCCACCAGTGCGGCGACGTCGCGGCGGTGGACGCTGAACTCGCGCGGCGACGACGCGTGCCGGGAGACCACCAGGAGGCAGCTCGCTCCGGCGGTCAGGCCGAAGAACGCCCGTGCCCGGTTCAGCTTGCGCCGACGTAACAGAAACCCCGAGAGCCAGACCGCCGTACCGGCGATGACGCTCGCCAGCAGATTGATCACAAGGTCACCCACGCCTCGATCATGTCCGATGCCGTCACGCCGGGCGTCAGCGGCGGGGTAGCACGCCGAGGAGGGTCGCGGTCAGGGCCAGCCTCAGGGAGTCCCGTAGCTCCATGTGGAAGCGGGCCAGGTCGGGTTCGGCCTGGTAGGCCGCCTCCAGGCTGGGCGGCGGTGTGCTGTACGCCGACAGCGCTCCGGCCATGACCATGGTCTGCAGGCTGAACAGCGTGGCGGTCTCGCCCAACTCCGGCAGGCGCTTCTCGATCAGGGCGGTCATGGTGGCCAGGTGCGCCTTCGAGGCGCGCTTGTGGCGCAGGGCGACCTCGACGGAGACGTTGTGTTCCAGGACGGCGACCTGTGCGCCGAAGAGGTCGCAGAGCACCACTCGGGCGGCCAGTGAGCGGCTGAGGACCTCGGCCACCGCCGTCGCCCGCTCGGCCATGGGCAGGTCGTCGTCGACCGAGTCGGCCAACTCGCCGGCCAGGTCGGCAAGCCACTCCTGGAGGTGGCGGTCCAGCAGTTCGAGCAGCACCGCCTCGCGGGACTCGAAGTAGCGCAGCACGTTCGGCTTCGCCAGACCCACCCGGCGACTCAGCTCGTTCAGGGTGACCGAGGCCACGGGCATCTCGTCGAGCATCGCCGACGCCGCGTCGAGGATCGCCCGTCGGCGGATCTCGCGCTGCTCCTCGGTCCGCGCCCGCTGGAAGGTCACGATCGCCAGCCTAGCTTAGGTACCTCCGGTACGTTGACAACGTACCGTGAGTACTTTAGCGTCGTCGTTACAAAGTACCTCCGGTACCTAAAGCGATGGGGAGCCTCGCATGAGCGAGAAGTGGACGACGGCGAACATCCCGGACCAGCGCGGGCGGGTCGCCGTGGTGACCGGCGCCAACACCGGACTGGGGTACGAGACCGCGAAGGCGCTCGCCGCACGCGGCGCGTCCGTGGTGCTCGCCGTACGCGACGTGACGAAGGGCCAGCAGGCCGCAGCACGGATCGCCGGGGACGTGACCGTGCAGGCACTGGACCTGACCTCGCTCGACTCCGTCCGGAGCACAGCGGGGGAGCTACGGTCCCGACTCGACCGGATCGACCTGCTGATCAACAACGCCGGGGTGATGTACACCCCGAAGCAGACCACCCGCGACGGCTTCGAGCTGCAGTTCGGCACCAACCACCTCGGGCACTTCGCGCTCACCGGGCTGCTGCTGGACCTGATGCGGCCGGTGCCCGGCTCACGGGTGGTGACGGTCAGCAGTGTCGGCCACCGCATCCGGGCCGACATCCACTTCGACGACCTGCACTGGGAGCGGTCGTACGGCCGGGTCGCCGCCTACGGACAGTCCAAGCTCGCCAACCTCATGTTCACCTACGAGTTGCAGCGCCGCCTCGCCCCGCACGGCACCACCGTCGCGGTCGCCGCGCACCCCGGCATGTCCAGCACCGAACTCGCCCGCAACAGCCCGCCGGCACTCCGGCTGCCACTCACCTGGCTCGCGCCGCTGATCACCCAGTCACCGGCGATGGGCGCGCTGCCGACCCTGCGCGCCGCCACCGACCCCGCCGTGCTCGGCGGCCAGTACTACGGCCCCGGCGGACGCAACGAGGTCATGGGCCACCCCCGACTGGTCACCTCCAGCCCGAAGTCCTACGAGGTGGCCGTCCAGAAGCGGCTCTGGGCTGTCTCCGAAGACCTCACCGGCGTCACGTTCCCGGCCGTCCAATCCGAGCAGAGCCCGATCTCGACCGGGCCGGTCGTGACGGCATAGTCCGCGTCACATGGCGGGCTTGCGCTACCACTTCTCCCGCCACCACAGGGTCAGGAAGCCCAGCGTGCCGACGAGGACTATGCATCCGACGCCGCCGCAGAGCAGGGCGGCGACACCACCGAAGAAGCCGTAGTCCCCATAGTCCACGGCACGAACCTACGCTGTCGCCGACGCCGCGCACTGCCCCGCAGCTCGGTGGTTCGGCCGGTCAGGAGTCGCGGGTGGCGTCCAGCGTCGGGGTGTGGACCTGGTCGCAGGCGGCGAGCAGCGTACCGAGACGGCGACGCGCGTCGGTCACCAGCGGATCGCCCTCGCGGCGCAGCACGCGTACCGCCGTCGCGGTGGCCTCGGCCGCCCAGACGGTGAGCTGCGCCGCGGCGAAGGCGTCGGCGATCGCCAGCAATCCGGCGCCGTCCTCGGCGGCGCAGGCCCGCGCGTGCCGGGCCAACAGCGGCGACAGGGTCCCGTCGGTACGCTCGGCCAGCTCGGAGAGGCGTTGGGCCACCGAACGCCGTGCGCCGTCGGCGCAGGTCGGGCCGATCAGGGTGGCCGCCTGGCCCAGTCGGGTCAGGTCGTGCAGGGCCAGCACCTCGTACCCGGTCATCCCGTCGGAACGCAGCCGGTCGGCCAACGCGACCAGGTGCCTGACGGCGGCGGGTAGGTCGCCCGTGGCGGCGATCGTCCCGCCACGGGCCAACTCCAGCCAGGGATAGAACACCGCGATGCACGGGGAGTACGAACGGTCTGCCGCCGTCATCGCCGCGAGAGCCGTGGCGGCGTCCCCGCGCCAGGCCGCCACCTGCGCCCGCTCGCCGTGCGCGAGACTGCCGTAGAGCCGGCTGGTGGCCAGCATCGCGCCGGCCGTGTCGCTGAAGGTGACGGCCTGGTCGGTCCGCCCCCGGAGCCGTGCGGCGTAGGACTGGAGGACGGTCAGGAAGCCGCTGCCGAGACGCAGGCCGCCGGAGCTGACCAGGTCGGCGAACTCGTCGGCGGCGATCGCGTCGATGCCGGCCAGGTCGCAGGTGAGCGCCAGCCGGGCGGCCCGGCTCGACTCCACCATCGCCTGGAGGTAGGGCACGTCTGCTCGCCAACCGGCGACGTCCGCCTCCACCTGGGCGACCGCGTCGGCGTTGCGGCGGAACAGACCGCGTGTCGCGTCGACGTAGGCGACCACGCACCGGGCCAGGCCACGGGCACCCGGACCGGACGCCGGGCGGGCCAGCACCGACTGGCTCAACCGCAGTGCGGCGGCGATCTCCATCCGGTGCATCCGCATGAGCGCCTCGAAGGCCCAGACCCGCGCCTGGTGGCCGGGATCCGTCAGCGTGACGGCCGCCTCGGCCAGGCTGTCGACGGTGGACTCCGCACCGAGGCTCCAGTACGTCACCATGCCCCGCACCGTCAGCCAACGGCTCCGACGCCGCTCGTCGACCAGATCGTCCCGGACCCGGTCGAGCACATGGAGTGCCTCGTGGGGGCGCTCGCAGAGCATCAGGACGGTGGCGAGCAACTCGGCGGCGTCGTAACCACCACCGGCGTGCAGCGCCGCCTGCGCCAGTTGGACCGTCAGCGGTACGTCGTAGCGGGCGAACGCCTGCGCGGCACCGCCGAGCAGGAGGCGGGGATCCTGTGCGGAGCCCGCGCCGAGCCGCCACAGGGCGGCCCGCAGCAGGTCACCCGGGCGGCGGGCACCGGTGGCCTGCACCAACTCGGCCAGCTCGGTCTGCAACTGCCGCGTCCGGGCCGGCGGGCAGCGGCGGCGCAGCAGATCCCCGTACAGCGGATGCGTCAGCTGGACGTCGACCCGCCGGTCCCGCCGGACGATCGCGATCAGGCCGTGTTCCTCGGCCTGCCTGATGTCGTCGGCATGTGTCGCCGTGGTGAGCAGCCGCAGGCCGAGTTGCTCGCTCAGGGCGACCAACTCCACCACCTTGCGGACGCCGGGAGTGAGGTGGTCGATCCGGGTGCCGATCACGTCCGTCACGTCGAGCGGTCGCGTCGAGTCGCCGTTCCACTGCCACAGCCCGCCGGAACACGCCCACTCGCCACTGCCCGTCGTGCTGCGGAGCAACTCGTGGAGGAGCAGCGGGTTGCCGACCGACAGGCGGAGCATCCGGTCGATCGACCCCGTGTCAGCCGGCCCGCCGAGGACGTCCGCGAGCAACTCGGTGGTCTCGTCCCGGCCGAACGGGGTCAACTCGACGCGCTCGACCAGATCGTCGACGCAGAGGGGCCGCAGCGGCAACGGCACCTGCTCCCCGTCGTGCACCGTCCCGAGCAGGACGACGTCCTCCTGCCGGGCGAGCACGTGCACCAGTGCCGCCGACGGCGGGTCGAGCAGATGGGCGTCGTCGATGGTGAGCACGATCGCCCGGCCCATGGCCTGCTCGTGCACCGAGTCCACCACCCACCGCAGCACCCCGGCGGGGGTGAGCCCGGCCGGCTGCGCGACGGGCAGCACCTGGGCCAGACCGCCGAAGGGCAGGGCCGTACTCGGATGGCCGGCGGCGATGGGCAGGACGACGTACCGGCTCGCGGGAAGCTTCCCCACGGCCTCGCGCACCAGCCGACTCTTGCCGACACCGGCGTCGCCGCTGAAGAGGACGCCACGCCGGCCGATCCCTTCCACCACCGCTCGCAGGTGCGTGAGCTCACCGGTTCGGCCGACGAAACTTCCCCGATCCACCGAGGCATCGTATCGACGCGGACCCCGACCCGATGTCGCACACCGTGTGCGTCGAGATCGGATGACGTCGGCTACCCGCGAGTCGCGGCAGCCACTCTCGTTTGCATCCACCGTGCTCCGCGTGACGGTGAGCGGGCGTACGGATCAGCCGAACTGGTTAGGCTGACCGCCTTTCGGAGGCATCGAGATGTGGCGGGTTCTGCTCGGGCTGGTGTTCGGCGTCCTGCTGATCGTGATCGGGACGGCCCTCGCCAGCGATTACCGCGGCGTTACGACGAAGCACGTGGACCTCTCGACGCGGTTTATCCGTCCGCTCAATCCTTTCCGGTCGTCTGACGACCGAATCGTCCGTCGCCGCGCTCGCTTCGTCCTGCTCGACAGGTTCATCGGTGCACTGATCGTGCTGGCCGGTGTGGGTGGGCTGGCGGCTGCCGTACACCTGCTGCTCGGTGAGTACCGCTAGCTCGGCGAAACGTCGCCCACGAGCCGGCCTCAGCTCTCGGGTCGGCCCGCGCTGATGATTTGGTGCGTACCTGTAGACCGGGCTCTACACTGGATGCAGCTAGAAGGGGAGTACCCCTCCGCTCGGTACCCGCCTAAGGCGCCAGCACAGGCAGCGCGCCCGGGGCCGAGAGCCCGGCAACGGGCTGGGGGAGACCTTCGGCCGACCTACCCTGGTCGAGCCGAGGTCGCTGAGACCCCATCGCTCGACCCGAGCGATGGGAGTGTCTTCGATGGGGATCACCATCGGGATCGTGGCCTGGGTCCTTGTGCCCGTACTAGCTCTTGTTGCCCGCGTCGTCATCGTGTTGATAGCTCTTCGCGGCACGAAGCCGAGCGAGCGCCCGGCAATCCTGCGGGCCCTGGCAGTTCTCCTGCCCTTGACTGGGCATACCGTTCCGAGGGACAACCACCGTGTCGAAGGGGGCGTCCGCACCCCTCGAAGCGGGGGGTGTCCCGGTCCCGACCAGGTCTCGTAGGGTGCGCTCACACGTACCTGGAGGAGTTGGGCTCGATGGGATCGAAGCGCAGGCGGGCCCGGGTGGGGCTGACGGCGGCGGCGGTGGCTGTCGTCGTACTCGGTGTCGGCATCGGCGCCGCCGGCGCGAGCGGCCGACAGCCCTGGTGGGGCCTCGGGCAGCAGGCCACGCCCACGCCCACGCCGAGCGTGACCCCGAGCGACGCCCCGACCTCCGATGCGTCGTCGGCCCTGGGCGCGCCGGTGAGCGCCGGGCCGACCACGGCGGCGCCGTCGGCGAGTACGTCCCCGAGCGTGCCCGCGACCACGCCGTCGCCCTCGCGTACCCCGTCGGCCTCCGGCAGCCCGGCCGCGTCCGCCCCGGCGACGACGACGCCGGCAAGTACCGGCAGCACTGCCGCGACGTGGGCGCCGCCGCCCGCCGATGCCGGGTTCGACTACCAGATCGGCGGGGTGTACGCGCCGCCGTCCGGCGTCACCGTGGTCAGCCGCGACCTGGAGGCGTCGCCGGCCGCCGGGCTGTACAACATCTGTTACGTCAACGCCTTCCAGGCGCAGCCGGGCGCGGAGTCGTGGTGGAAGACCAACCACCCGGACCTGCTGCTGCGGGACGCGCAGGGCAACCTCGTGGTCGACGAGGACTGGAACGAGCTGATGCTGGACTTCTCGACCGCCGCCAAGCGGACCGCGTTGACCACGATCGTGGGCGGGTGGATCGACCGGTGCGCCAGCAAGGGGTTCAAGGCGATCGAGCCGGACAACCTGGATTCGTTCACCCGGTCCAAGGGGCTGCTGACCGAGTCGCAGGCGGTCGCGTACGCGGCGTCGCTGAGCGCGTACGCGCACGGTAAGGGGTTGGCCGTGGCGCAGAAGAACCTCGCGGAGCTGAGCACCTCGAACGCCCGCAAGGCCGGGTTCGACTTCGCCGTCGCCGAGGAGTGCGGCACGTGGAACGAGTGTGACGCGTACACCCGCACCTACGGCGCCAACGTGATCGTGATCGAGTACACCGAGAGCGGCTTCACCAAGGCGTGCGGGTCGCACGGCAGTCGGCTCTCGATCGTGCTGCGCGACCTCGCCGTGTCGGCACCCGGTTCCCGCACGTACGTCCGCAAGGCGTGCTGAGCGGGCTCCTCAGCTTCCGGCCACCACCTGGATGACGCTCTCGCCACCGACCGCGTGCCCCTGGTCGGCCATGGAGCTGATCAGGTTGTAGTAGCCGGGGCCGGCGTCCGGGGCGATCGCGATGGTGCTGACCGGCCGCCGGTCGGGCGCGTCGGCGGGGCGTACCGGCTCGGCCGGGTAGGTGACCAGCCTGGGGACGGTGAGCGTGCCCATCGCGTGCGCGGTGAGCTGCTCGACCGACTCGAACGGGCCGATCAGGTGGGCGGTCAGCTCGACGCCGGGCCCGGGAGTCGGCGTGACCGGCGGGTCGTCGGGCGACTCGACGATCCAGTTCAGGGTGAAGGTCTGCCCCGGCTGGTACAGCTTCTCGACGTCGGCGGCCTCACAGCAGGAGTAGGTGACCGTCGACGCCACGACCTCCTCCACCGGGCTGACGACGCACGCGGCCAGCAGCGGAAGCAGGAGGGCCAGCGGCCACGCGCGGTAAGCCTTCATGCGCCGGATCGTATGCCCCGGTCGCAACCCCTGACCTCGACGTTCGTACCCGAAGCGGTGGCGAGCCCGGCTCTGCCGCCGCCGGGGTCGGCGGCGGCCTGCCGTCGTCGTCTGTGGTGCTGGTCGGGTCAGCCGTTGTCGATCAGGCCGGCGATCTCGTTGTAGATCAGGTGCGCCTTCGCGCCCTGGTTGGAGGGGCAGCCGCCGAGGTGGTGCAGGGCGATCACCCGGTGGCTGCTGTTCAGCACCGGCGAGCCGGAGTTGCCGCCGGAGGTGTCGCAGCTGTAGCTGATGTTCCAGGTGTTGTAGTTCGCGTTCCGGACGGTGCAGCGTGCGCCGTTCTGGGCGTCCTCGAAGATGGACAGGCGCTTCGGGCTGCCGTCCCCGTGGCCGGGGATGTACATCTGGGTGCCGGTGGTGGTGGCGGTCGTCGCCAGGTAGAGCGTGCCGAAGCCCTGGATGGCCGCGAAGTTGTTCACCGAGAACAGGGCGTAGTCGAGCTGGTTGGAACCGCCGCTGCTGACCCGGTAGAGCGTGGCGCCGCTGACCTTGGTGCCGGCGCCGGGGTTGGCACCGCCGCAGGTGCCGCACTGGTAGTTGAACTGCATCTCGCTGCCGCTGACCGCCGACTGCGTCGAGAAGCAGTGCTTGTTGGTCAGCATCCGGTTGGTGTTGCCGACCCGCCAGGTGGTGCACATGCCGCCGCCGCTGATCAGCAGGCGGGCCACGGCGTTGCCCCGGGCGAACTCGGTCGGGTGGCTGTTCTGGTAGCAGACCACGTCGCGGCGGGCGTCGGTGCTGCACACGGACTGGGTGGAGAAGTTGTGCGCGGCGATCTCGGTGCGGTCGTAGCCGCGCCAGAACCGGTCGATGGTGGCGGCGCTGCTCCGGGTGGCGCGGGTGCTGTGCAGCGTCACCACCGCGGTGTCGCCCTCGACGGACATGGCCCAGAAGCCCGGCCGCCCGTCGGTGGTGTAGTCCGCGCCGGTCGCCCGGTTCAGGTGCCGGTCGTACCGGTAGCTCTCCCGGCCGTCGGGGCTGGAGACGGTGACGTACTCGCCGGGGCCGAGTCGCAGCGAGGCGAAGTGCACCTTGACGTAGGTGGCGCCGGGGTGGTGGATGACCTGGGTCCGGCCGTCACGGGCGTACGACAGCGCGCTGTCGACGGTGCGCAGCTCGCCGACGGTCGTCACGCCCTCGGCCACGAACTGGTCGGACTCGGGGGCGCGCTCGGACTGCGGCGCGAGAGGTGGCGCCGAGTACGCCTCGGCGGGTGCCGACAGCAGGCTCAGCCCGAGCGTGCAGGCGCTGAGCATGACCGCCAGCGTGCGCAGACGGCGCGGGGCGTGTGTCATCGTCGCTCCTCCCAGGAGACCGGAACCTTAACGATTGCTCAGTCTTCATACACGAGCTGCGGCAACACATGCAAGGTCGTCAATATCTTCTCGATGTCGACGGGCGCGTCGTCAGACCGTCCCGGACAGGTAGTCCTTCCGTCGCTGCGGCGGGAACTTCTCGATCGCGTACCGCAGCATGACCCTCGGCATCGCCCGGTAGTGGCGGGCCAGGAACTCCTCCTCCGCCGCCGCGTCCCGGTTGCCCACCTCGCGCAGCATCCATCCGACCGCCTTGTGCACCAGGTCGTGCGGGTCGCGCAGGAGTCGCTCGGCGAGCCGGAACGTCCACGCGAAGTCGTCGGCCTTGATGAACGCGAGAGTGGCCATCACGGCGATCCGCCGGTCCCAGACCAGGGGTGATCCGGCCAGCCGGTCCAGGACGTCGCGGTCCTTGTCGAGCAGCCAGGGCCCGAGGACGTACGGCGCGCAGGAGTCCACCAGGTCCCAGTTGTTCAGGTGGCCGGTGTGCGTCAGGACCAGCTCGACGATCCGACCGCGTTCCGGCTCGTCGGCCCCGCCGAACTTGCGCACCAGGATGAAGATCGCGGTCAGCCGCTCCTCGTGCACGTCGCTGCTGAGCAGCGTGGCGGTGTCGGCCAGGGCGAGTCCGCGCCAGTGCCGACCGGCGACCCGGCGCTGCTGCGGCACGGTGACCCCGATGGCGCGGTCGCCCTCGCCGTACCCACCCGGGAACATCTGGAGGTACCGGCTCACGCCGGCGGCGCGGGCCGGGTCGGCGAGTTGGGCGAGGTCGTGCCGGACGTCGGCGGCGGTGGTGGCCATGACTCGGCAACCTACCGCGAGCGGTGTCCGGTGTGGTCGTGGCGCGTGGTCGTGGCGCGGCGACGTTTCGAATCCGTCACGCAGTTCTGTCGGGCGTTGCGGGAAAGTGCTGGGTAGGTGAATTCCAAGAATGCGTCGCCCTGTGACGTCCACCATGTTGACAGTTTCCGGTGGCGCTCGATTCGCGTCGCTTCACGAGTCGATTCACGTCCTCCGTTTCGGCAGTGACCTCGCTATTCACGTCGGTGTGCCGGAATGGGATCACACGTGGTTCTGGATCATTGTTGGCCGACGCTGTCCGAACGGTATTGTCGCTGACACTTTCCGGTAACCCCGCACCTCGGCGGATTCGCTAACTTCAGCGTCGCCCGGCAGGGGGCCGGGAAAGTAATCGGGGAGAGGGCGCATGCGCAGAAAACTGATCCGGCAATTACTCGCCGGTATCGCGGTGGGGGCGGCGCTGGTGCCGGTCGTGGTGTCGCCGGCCTCGGCGGCACCCGTGTCGCAGGTGCAGTCGTCGCAGGTGCGGTGGGAGCCCTGTGAGCAGGATGGCACTGCCCTGTGTGGCACGCTCGACGTGCCGGTGAACTGGGCCGATCCGTCCGGACCGACGATCGAGTTGGCGCTGGCCAAACGGCCGGCGACCGACCCTGAGGCGCGGCGCGGATCGCTGCTGGTGAACCCGGGTGGTCCGGGTGGGTCGGGCGTGGACTCCGCGTTGTGGGCGACCTACGGCGACGAATTGCGTCGTCATTTCGACATCATCGGTTTCGACCCGCGTGGAGTGGCCCGCAGTGCGCCTGTCATGTGCGCGGTCGACAAGATCTCGGCGTTGCCGGCGGGCGCCATCCGGACGTCCACCGACTTTACCCGAATGGTCACCGCGAGTCGGGCGCTGGCCGACGACTGCCGCTCCCGGAGCGGGCCGGTATTCGATCACGTGAACACGCTCCAGGTGATCCGGGACATCGACGCGATCCGGGTCGCCGTGGGTGACCCGCAGTTGAATTTCCTCGGAATGTCGTACGGCACGCTGATGGCCCAGCAGTACGCCGAACTGTTCCCCACCCGGGTACGCGCCATCGTCGCCGACAGCACCATGGACCACAGCCTGGACGCCCGGGGTTTCGCGGTCACCCAGGCGGTCACCGGGCAGGACTCGTTCAACGAGTTCGTGGCCGGCTGCTCCCGGTTGCCCCAGTGCGCGCTGCACGGGCGGGACATCCGTGCATTCTGGCGGCGGCTGCTCGACCGTGCCGGACGGGGTGAACTGCCGGACCCGGACGACCACAGCTACAAGATCACCAAGCGGGATCTGGTCAACTTCGTGCTGGGCAACGTGAACTACCAGCCGTACTGGCTCGACATCGCCGCCGAACTGGAGCGGGTCGACGCCGGCCGTCCCTGGGGCGTACCGGCGGCCCGCCAGTCGACCGAGGAGCAGCCGCCGACCGTGGTGCCCTTCGCGTACCAGGCGGTGCTCTGCGAGGACTGGAACCTCGGAGCGCAGAACATCGGGCAGTGGCGGTCGATCGTCGACGCGGCCCAGCTCGCCTCGCCGGACCTGCCGGACCTTCCCCGGGCGGCCATCGGTGCCATCTGCCTCGGCTGGCCCAGCACGGCGGACAACCCACAGCGGCCGGTCGCCCCGACCAACCAGGCCAAGCTCCTCTTCGTCAACTCGTTGCACGACCCGGCGACCGGCTACAACTGGGCGCTCGGTGCCACCGCACAGTTCGGTGACCACGCCGAGTTGCTCACCTACGAGGGCTGGGGGCACATCGTCTACGGCCGGGTGGCCTGCGCCGACGAGGCGATCGAGGCGTACCTGATCGACCTCGTGGTGCCGGCGGACGGTACGCGGTGCGCGGCAGCACCGCCGCCGGGCACCGAGTCCGACCAGGCCCGGGGCCGGTCTGCGGGTCCGTCAGCCGAGGTACCGCCCCTGGCGCCGCTGCGCGGCACACCGGCGCTGCCGACCTGGCTCTTCTGACGCAAGGAAGGGTCCCCTGCTAACGCCTCGTGCATAGCAGGGGACCCCTCCTAACATCCGTCAGCGGTGCAGGTGCCGCCGCCAGTCGAGGGGGACCCGGTCGGTGGGGCCGGGCACGCCCTGGTCGAGAGGGCGGTGAGCGGGGGCGGCAAGTTCCGGACCCTGCTCGTACATCGTCTCCGCGGTGTAGTCCCAGAACCATGCCTCGCCCGGCTCGTAACTGCGGACGACATTGTGGCCGGTTGCGGCGGCGTGGGCGCTGGCGTGCTGGCTCGGCGACGAGTCGCAGCAGCCGACCTGCCCGCACCGGGCGCAGCGCCGCAGGTGGACCCACCAACCCGGTGGGTCCGCGGCCTCGCAGTCGGCGCATCCCGGGCCGCTGGGTGGGACCGAGGGGTCGATGCCGTCCATGGGTTTCCTCCGTGAGAAGTGTCGGGTGCGGCGGGTCAGGCCCGGCTCGTGGCCAGATGCGGGACGTCGCGCAGGCTGAGCGCGACGGGCGGCGGCAGGGGGCCGTCGCCGGCGAAGGCCGTCAGCAGGTACGCGACGAGCCGCCGGGAGGCGGCCAGCGCCGCGTCGGCGGTGTTGGCGACGATGCCGCCGTTGGCCATGAGCAGCAGGACGAGGTCGTCCTCGCTGAAGTCGGGGCGCAGCCGCCCGGCGGCCTTGGCCCGTCGGGCCAGTTCGGCGAACCCCCGCAGGCCGCGTTCGCGTTCCCGGTCGAGGTCGACGGCACGGGGCAGCGACGCGACGACGGCCGCGCTGAATCCCCGGTCGACGGCCTGCATGGCGCACACCTTCTCGACCAGGGTGCAGAAGCCGCGCCACGGGTCGGGGTCGGCCAGGGCCTCGTCGACCACCGACACGCAGGCCGCGAACTGGTCGGCGAAGACCTCGGCGACCAGCGACTCCTTGGTGGGGAACCGACGGTAGAGCGTGGCGACGCCGACCCCGGCACGGCGGGCGATCGCGGCCATCGGCACGTCGAGCCCGCGTTCGGCGAACAGTGCGCGGGCGACCTCGACGATCCGGTCGCGGTTCTGTCGTGCGTCGGCGCGCAGCCCGACCGTGGTCGGCATCCGAGAGGCGCTCCCACTCATCCTTCTCACTTTAGCCTAAGCGGATGGTGCTCTCCGCTTGAGCTGTTAGTTTGGCGGGCACCGAGATCGCTGGAGGTATGGTGCGCTACCGAATTGCCCTGCCCGTCAGAACCGTGGCGCGGGTGAACGCCTGTGCGCTGACCCTGCGCTCCTCGCGCCGATGGGGTCGCCTGGTCGGCAGGTATCTGACCGTCATGACGTACACCGGACGTCGTTCGGGACGCACCTTCAGCACCCCGGTGGGATACCGGCGTACCGGCGACACGGTGACGATCCCGGTGGGCCTCGCCGACGCCAAGAAGTGGTGGCGCAACTTCCTCGGTGAGGGCGGCCCGATCACGCTGAACCTGGACGGCGTGGACCGCACCGGCCACGCGGTCGCCCGACGCGACGGGAAGGGCCGGGTCACCGTCACCGTCCGCCTCGACGGCTGACCCCGACCGATCGCGACCGCCGGACCTCGCCCCGCGCCGCCCGGCGGCCGGAGATGTTAGGAAGGGTCCCCTGCTATACGCGAGGCGTTAGCAGGGGGCCCTTCCTTACACCCGGTCCAGGAAGGCGGCCAGGCCGTCCAGGACCCGGGTGACGTCGCTGTCGTCGTTGTACGGGGCCAGGCCGAGCCGGAGCGCGTGCTCGTCGTCCAGGCCGAGGCGACGGAACGGCTCGTACGCGTAGAAGGAGCCCGCCGGGGCCAGGACGTCGTGGTCGAGCAGGAAGCGGTAGGCGTCGCGGGTCTTGCGGCCGGGCAGCGTGACCAGCAGCGTCGGGGTGCGGTCGGCGGCCCGGGAGTGGACCACCACGTCCGATCCCAGGTCCGCCAGTCCCTCCTCGATCCGCTGCCGCAGGCGGGTCTCGTGCGCGTCGACGGCGTGCAGCGAGGCGCGCAGCCGCTCCCGCCGGGACGTGTTCGCCGGGTCGTCACCGGGGACGATGTCGGCGAGGAACTCGACGGCGGCGGTGGCACCGTCCAGCATCTCGTACGGCAGGGTGCCGAGTTCGAAGCGCTCGGGCACCACGTCGGTGGCCGGGATCAGCTTGTCCGGTCGCAGCGTCTCCAGCAGGGCCGGGTCGGCGGCGAGCACACCGCAGTGCGGTCCGAGGAACTTGTACGGGGAGCAGACGTAGAAGTCGGCACCGAGTGCCGGTACGTCGACGAACTGGTGGGCGGCGTGGTGCACGCCGTCGACGAAGACCAGTGCGCCGACCGCGTGCGCGGCGTCGGCGATCGCCCGGACGTCGGGTCGGGTGCCGAGCAGGTTCGACGCGCCCGTGACGGCGACCAGGCGGGTCCGCTCGGTGATGGCGGCGGCCACCGAGGCGGGGTCGAGTTCGGCGGTGGTCGGGTCGAGGTCGATCCAGCGCACCTCGGCACCGGCCCGTTCGGCGGCCAGCACCCACGGTCGGACGTTGGCGTCGTGGTCGAGGCGGGTCACCACCACCTCGTCACCGGGACCCCAGTCCCGGGCGAGCGTCCGGGAGAAGTCGAAGGTCAGCTGGGTGGCGCTGCGTCCGTACACGATCCCGGCGGCGGGTACGCCCAGCAGGTCGGCGTAGGCGAGCCGGAACGCGCCGACGGCGGCGTCCGCGTTGGTCTCCGACAGTGCGCCGGTGCCCCGGTTGGAGATCGGGGCCGTCATCGTGGCGGCGACGGCGTCGGCGACCGACCGGGGCGTCTGGGTGCCGCCCGGGCCGTCGAAGTGCGCGATGCCCGAGGCCAGCGAGGGGAAGTGGGCACGGAGCGCGGCGACGTCGAATCCGGTCGGTCCGGCGGATGCGGGGGAGGTCATCTCGGTCTCCTGGCGGTCGAGCGGGTGGTCCGGCGCCGGTGCGGGGCGTGGCGCCTGCAACATAGTGCAGGCCGGTGGAGTTCGGCAGGATGGGCACGTGGACATCGAGCCGGTCGACTGCGCGCCCGAGCAGGCTTTCCGGCGTCCGCTGGACCTGGACCACGATCTGGTCACCGCAGCCGGTCTGCCCCGGCCGACCGGGCCGCCGGCCAGCGTGCTCTATTCGCCCGGTGTCGCGGTGCGGTTCGGTGCGCCGGTCACGCTGCGTCGGCCCGCCGGTCGGTGAGCGTACGCGGGGGCGGCGGGGTCGGCGACGGTCCCTCCGGCGCGGCTAGGCTGACCGACGACAGTGGTCCTAATCAGACTGAGGGTGCGAACGTGGTGGACGGTGCGACGGTGACCGGCGGCGAACAGGACAGGCCCACTCTGGACACCGGAGTGCCGCAGACCGCGCGGATCTGGAACTACCTGCTCGGCGGCAAGGACAACTTCGCCGCCGATCGCGAGGTCGGCGACCAGATCATCGCCAACCTGCCGCAGCTCGCGCAGAACGCCCGGCTGTCCCGGGCGTACCTGGCCCGGGCGGTGCGCTACCTGGCCGGCACGGCGGGTGTCCGGCAGTTCCTGGACGTGGGCACCGGCCTGCCGACCGCCGACAACACGCACGAGGTGGCGCAGTCAGTCGCCCCGGAGGCGCGCATCGTGTATGTCGACAACGACCCGCTCGTGCTGGCGCACGCCCGTGCCCTGCTGGTCGGCACCCCCGAGGGCGCCACCGACTACGTCGACGCGGACCTGCGCGACCCGGACCGGATCCTGCACGAGGCGGCCCGGACGCTGGACCTGGACCAGCCGGTCGCCGTGATGCTGATGGGCATCCTCGGTCACGTCGAGTCCGACGAGGAGGCGAAGTCGATCATCCGCGGGCTCGTCGACCGTCTGCCCTCCGGCAGCTACCTCGCGATGTACGACGGCAGCGACACCAGCGAGGCGGTCACCGAGGCCGTCCGGATCTGGAACGTCTCCGCCAACCCCCGATACCACCTGCGCAGCCCGGAGCGGATCGCCGGACTGTTCGAGGGCCTGGAACTCGTCGAGCCGGGCGTGGTGTCGGTGACCCGCTGGCGTCCCGACGGCGACCCGGCCGAGTTGCCCGAGGAGATCGACCAGTACTGCGCCGTCGGCCGTAAGCGCTGACCGGGGGCGGCGGCAGTAATCAGTCGTCGGGCATCTAGCTGGCGGGCCATCTCGTTGGTACTGTCGCCCGATGCCGACGGATTTCGAAGCTGAGGGCGTCGACCGTACCCGCCTGGGTCGGCTGCTCGCGCGGGAGCGGTCCACGTTCGTGGACCGCCACCCCCGCTCGGCCGCCGCGTACGCCGACGCCGGGCACCTGTTCGGCAAGGTCCCGATGACCTGGATGAACAAGAACGCGGCCGGCTTCCCGGTCTATCTGGACCGGGCGCGCGGGGCCCGGGTCACCGACGTCGACGGCAACGAGTACGTCGACTTCTGCCTCGGCGACACCGGGGCGATGGCCGGGCACTCCCCGGCGCCGGTGGTCGAGGCGGTCACCCGACGTCTGGCCGATCTCGGCGGGGCGGCCACCATGCTGCCCACCGAGGAGGCGGCGTCGGTCGGTGCCGAACTGACCCGTCGCTTCGGGCTGCCCGCCTGGAGTTTCACGCTCACCGCCACCGACGCCAACCGGTGGGCCATCCGGCTGTTGCGCGCCGTCACCGGCCGTCCGCGCATCCTGGTGAACAGCTACTGCTACCACGGATCGGTGGACGAGTCGCTGATCGTGGTGGGGCCGGACGGGCGGCCCCGCAGCCGGGCGGGCAACGTCGGTGCCCCCTGCGACGTGACCACCACCAGCCGCGTCGCCGAGTTCAACGACCTGGACGGGCTGGCCCGCGAACTCGCCCACGGCGACGTGGCCGCCGTGCTGATGGAGCCGGCGCTGACCAACATCGGCATCGTGCTGCCGGAGTCCGGCTACCTCGACGGGGTGCGGGCGCTTACCCGGCAGCACGGGACCTACCTGGTCAACGACGAGACGCACACGTTCTCCGCCGGGCCGGGAGGCGCGACGGCCGCCTGGGACCTGACGCCGGACGTGGTCACCATCGGCAAGGCCATCGGCGGTGGGATCCCGGTCGGCGCGTACGGCCTCTCGGCCGAGCTGGCCGCCGACCTGACCGCCCGGACGGACCTCGACCTGGTCGACATGGGCGGCGTCGGCGGCACGCTGGCCGGCAACCCGGTGTCGGTCGCGGCCACCCTGGCCACCCTGCGCGAGGTGCTCACCGACGAGGCGTTCGCCGGCATGGCCGAGACGGCGGCCCGCTTCGCCGAGGGGGTGGGCGCGCTGTTCGCCGAGTACGCGTTGCCGTGGTCGGTGAGCCGGCTCGGCGCGCGGGTGGAGTACCGCCTCGTCGACCCGGCCCCGCGTACCGGCACCGAGTCGGCCCGGTGCGCCGACGCCGACCTGGAGGACTACCTGCACGTCTACCTGCTCAACCGGGGGATCCTGATGACCCCGTTCCACAACATGGCGCTGATGTGTCCGCAGACCACGGTGGAGGACGTACGCCGGCACCACGAGATCTTCGGCGACGCGTTGGGCGAGCTGGTGGGGTGACCGATCGGGTGGGAACAGTCGAAACCTATTGACTCTCGATAGGTAGCGAGTGATAGTCGATGCATGCTGGTGACACGTTGGGCGGTGGCCGCCCTCAGAGTCTTCCTCGTGGTGCTGTTCGGGATCCTGGTCGTGTTCCAGACCCTCTCGCTGCCGGGGCAGTTCGCCCACATGGCGCAGGAGTCACCGGAACAGGCGTACCTGCGGTGGCCGTTGACCGCCGTCACGGTGTTCTGGGTGCTCTGCGTCCAGGTGGTGGTCGTCTGCACCTGGAAGTTGCTCACCCTGGTCAAGAACGACCGCATCTTCAGCCCGGCCGCGCTGGTCTGGGTGGACGTGATCGTGTGGGCCGTCGCCGCCGCCTGGGTGGTGCTGGTGGCCGTCTTCCTCTACGTAGGATTCAGGGCCGACGACCCCGGAGTCCCGTTCCTGCTGCTCCTGCTCTCGACCGGCGTCGCCGTGCTGGGGCTGCTGATGGTGGTGCTGCGCGCGCTGCTGCGCCAGGCCACCACGCTGCGGACCGACATGGAAGCGGTGATCTGATGCCCATCGTGGTACGCATCGACGTCCAGCTCGCCAAGCGCAAGATGAGCGTCGGTGAGTTCGCCGAGCGGGTGGGGCTCACGCCGGCGAACGTGGCGGTGCTCAAGAACGGCCGGGCCAAGGCCGTCCGGTTCAGCACCCTGGAGGCGATGTGCCGGGTGCTCGACTGCCAACCCGGTGACCTGCTGGAATGGGTCGAGGAGTGAACCCTGCGGGGCCCGGCCGTCGCGCCGGGCCCCGCGAGGTGCGGCCTCAGTAGCCGTAACGGCTCTTCAGGTGCCGCCACCAGTCCCGGAACATCCAGGCGTCGAACTCGGTGATCGAGCTGGCGCTGCCGGCCCGCATCAGGAACCCGCCGACTCCACTGGGCGTCCAGTCGTAGAAGTCGTCGAGGCCGAAGGTGTGGCCTATCTCGTGCAGCAGGATGTGCATGTTCTCGGCGTTCAGGTTGTTCATGTAGTACTCGCGGCCCATGCGTTGGCCCCAGTCGCCGCCGGCACCGCCGCCGAACCCGTCGGTCAGCCACAGCGACTGGTCGTAGTGGCGGGCCACCCCGCCGGGGCAGTTCGGGTACTGCCCACCCTGGTTGAAGAAGCGACCGCACGCGGGCGCGCACTGCGGGGCGTTCTCGCGGATGTCGTTGACGTAGACGTCGACGCTGGTGTCGGTCCACTGGAGCTGACTGCGGTTGCGGACGGCCCAGCCGACCACCTTGATCGGCACCTGCTGGTACGGCCAGGCGTTGTGCCCGACCATCACGTCCATCCACTTCTTGTACTGCCGGGCGAGGGTGGCGTGGATCTGGTCGCGCTGGGCGGCCGTGACGGTGGCGCCGGAGTCCCAGCGGACACAGAAGTTCAGTGCTCCACGGTTGGCCATGACCTGGTCCCAGCCGTAGTTGCGGAACCCGTACGGGTTGCCGTTGTTGTAGGTCTGCTCCACGTGCTGCCACACCTGGTTGAGCGGGTTCACCAGGTGCGCGGGCGGATTCCAGCCGCTGGTCGGCGGGGGCGTGGTCGGGCTCGGTGCGGGGGTCGTCGGGGCGGGCGTGGTCGGTGCCGGGGTGCCGGGCGTGCCGGTGCAGGTGACGCCGTTGAGGGCGAACGTGGTCGGTGCCGGGTTGCTGCCGCTCCACGACCCGTTGAAGCCGAACGATGTGGCGGCGCCGGTGCCGAGGGCACTGTTGTGGCCGACGCTGGTCGCGTCGACCCGGCTTCCGCTCTGCGTCACGGTGGCGTTCCACGCCTGGGTGACGCTCTGCCCGGCGCCGTACGTCCAGGTCACCGTCCAGCCGTTGAGCGGGTCGCCGAGGTTGGTGGCGGTGACCTCGGCACCGAACCCGCCGGACCACTGGTTGGTGACCCGGTAGTCGACCCGGCAGCCCGGCGCGGCGGCCTGCGCACCGGTCACTGCCAGGGTGGCTCCACCGGTGAAGGCCAGGGTGGCGACGACCGCCACACCGAGCCGTGGTCCTGTTCGGGGTGATCTCATAGGTGCTCCTCCCGGTGTCGGAGACGCCGTCGGTGGACACACCGGCAGCGATAGATTGGCGTCGATGTAAACTAAATGGTGGCAGGTGGGAGGTCTGGTTGGGCTGACCGGTGTTCGCAAACCCTGCCGTATTCGGCCCCGGGCTATTGCCGAAATGGTTTTCGTGGACGAAGCTGGCCCGCTTGGTCCTCTGCGGGGTGCCGGAGCGGGCCTGATTGCCGAAATCCCGTGATCTCTGCGATCGGTTTTAGCCGGAGATCTCCTGGGAGGGATTGCCGAAATGGTTTTCGAGGTTCATTGTCGGAGATCAGACCACCGGGGTCCTCGCGCGTACGCGGGCCATCGGTCCCGGCGGCACGGGCGACGCGACGGGGACCTCTGGGCAGGGGAGAGCAGGCGATGATCGAGAAGAGCGGCGGGTCACGGATGGGCGCGGCGAACAGTGGGGCCGGCGCCGGGCGGTCCAGCGGTCGATCGATCATGCGTGACGTCGCGGCGCGGGCGGGGGTGTCGGCGCAGACGGTCTCCCGGGTCATCAACGGCCACCCGTACGTCGCCGACGACACCCGCCAGCGGGTGCTGGCGGCGATGCGGGAGCTGGACTACCAGCGCAACCCGGCGGCCCGCGCCCTGGTCACCCGGCGTTCCGGCACGCTCGGGATCATCGGCTACGAGAGCCCGCTGTACGGGCCGACCTCGATGCTCTACGCCATCGAGGGCGCGGCCCGATCCGCCGGCTACTTCGTCAGCGTCGCCAGTGTGCGACACCTGGACCGGCGGTCGGTGCTCGACGCCGCGGACTGGTTGCGTCGGCAGTCGGTCGAGGGACTCATCGCCATCGCGCCCAAACCCGCCATGGCCGGGGCGCTGGCCGAGGCGGCTGGCGGGCTGGCGGCGGTGACCGTCGGCGGTGGATGCAGCGACGAGATCGCCAGCGCGCAGATCGACAACGTGGCGGGTGCCCGACTCGCCACCCGACACCTGCTCGACCTCGGCCACGCCACCGTGCACCACGTGTCCGGCCCGGAGGACTGGCCCGAGGCGGACGAACGGATCCGTGGCTGGCGGGAGGCCCTGCGGGCCGCCGGTGCGCCGGTGCCGGCCGTCGTCCCCGGCGACTGGAGTGCCAGCACCGGCTACCAGCAGGGGGAGCGGCTGGCCGCCGACCCCGACGTCACCGCCGTCTTCTGCGCCAGCGACCAACTCGCCCTCGGCGTGCTGCGGGCGTTGCACGAGGCGGGCCGCCGGGTGCCGGAGGACGTCAGCGTGGTCGGCTTCGACGGCACGCCGGACGGGGCGCACTTCCTGCCGCCGCTGACGTCGGTGCGGCAGGACTTCGCCGAACTGGGCCGGCGCAGCCTGGGACTGCTGCTGGCGCAGCTCGACCCGGCCGGGCAGACGCCGGCGCGCCGACGCGACCTGCTGGTGCCGGAACTGGTCAGCCGGCGCAGCGCGGCGGCCCCGTGCGGCGTCGGCCGACCGCTGCGCGCGCTGCGACCGGCCAGCCTGATCGGTTAGGTCCTCCCGACGTCCCCGGCAGCTGTCGGAGGCCGGGGCCGTCTCGCGGCCCGGTCCGCTTCTCCGACGGGGGTGCGGACACCGGGCCGGCTCCCTCGCCGGGACCGTCGGCACCGGGCCGGTGTGGGGATCAGCGGTGCACCGCCGGTCCGGTCGACTCGCGGACGACGAGGCGGCCGGGTTGGCGGATGACGCCACTGCCGGGATTGCCGTCCAGGGCGGCGTAGAGGTGCTTGACCGCGGTCGCGCCGAGCCGTTCCAGGTTGAGGTCCACCGTGGTCAGCGGTGGTCGGCAGTCGGCGGCGAAGAACTCCCAGTTGTCGTAGCCGACGATCGCCACGTCGTCCGGGATGCGTCGCCCGAGGTCACGCAGTGTGTCGGCGGCTCCGGCGGCGAGCTGGTCGTTGCCGCAGAAGATCGCGTCCACGTCCGGGCGGGCCGCCAGCAGCAGTCGGGTGGCGTGCCGGCCCCACCGCTGCGACCACTCGCCGAACAGCGGGTCCCCGGCGGGATCGAGGCCCGCCTCGGTGAGCACCGTCCGCAGCCCGGCCGCCCGGTCCCGGGCCGACCGGTAACCGTCCGGGCCGGTGATGTGCCCGATCCGCCGTCGTCCGTGCAGCACCAGGTGCTCGGCGGCGAGCCGGGCGCCGCCCTCGTCGTCGGCGATCACCGACAGGTCCCGGGGGTCGGTCGACTCGGCGTAGGCGTAGACCACCGGAACCGGGATGTCCTGCGTCAGCGAGGGACCCACCTCGTTGCTGTCGCCGACCACGATGAACCCGTCGACCTGCCGCGCCAGCAGCGTACGGATGTAGTGCTGGCGCCGGATCGCGTCACCCCGGGCGTCGCAGAGCAGCACCGACATCTGCTCGTTGCCGAGGGCGTTCTCGGCACCGAGCAGGATGGACATGGCGAACCGGCCGCCGAGTTCGTCGGTGAGCAGCCCCACGGTGCGGGTGCGGCCGTTGATCAGCCCGGAGGCCAGCGCGTTGGGCTGGAAGGAGAGCTCGTCGGCCGCGCGCAGCACGCGTTCCCGGGTCGCCTGGGCCACCTCGGCGCGTCCGTTGAGCGCCTTGGACGCGGTCGCGACCGAGACTCCGGCCCGGCTGGCCACGTCACTCAGCGTCACTGACTGTGATCGTCGTCGACCCACCGAAAGCCTTTCGCAAGAGTTTCAGGATGGCCGGCAGGTGGTCGCCGCCCCCGTATGACGGGCAAGCGTAGAGCGCAGGGTGCATGTAAGGGAAGGTGAAGCCCACACCGAAACGGGTTCAGGTTTTACCCATCAGACATCTTGCCGAAACCGTTTTCGTGGGACACGCTAGCGGCGGAAAGTGATACCGACCACCTCGGCGGCGGTGCGGCTCGCCGTGCCGGTCCCGTCGGACCCGGCGGGAGGCGACACCGATGAGGACGGACGAGGCATCGCCCACGAAGACGGTGCGGACCGCGTCGTCGTCACCGGTCCACCCCACCCGCGCGACGCAGCGATGCGGCGGTGCCGCATCGGACCGTCCACACGACACCTCGGCTCGGCGGGACTCCGTCGGCGACCTGTTGTCCACACCCTGACCCTGCCCGGCCGGTCACCCGCCGGCCGTACCTGATCATCCGGCTTCGCCGATCACGTCCACGGCCGACGGCCGGTGCGGCGGCTCCGGTCCCACCCGATCGAGCGGAACCGCCCGCTACCCGGCTCACGGGAACCGCCTCGCGGCTCCCCGGCGAGCATCGATGCAGACTAGGAGAGGAATCATGAGGAAAACCCTGGGCAGGCGTACTGCCCTGCGTTCGCTGGCCGGAGCCATGGCGGCGACGATGGTCCTCGCCGTGGCGGCTTGCGGCAGCGACGAACCGAGCGGCCCGAGCGCCGCCGAGGCCGGCCCGACCGGCGTCGACGACGGCAGCGAGCTGACCCTGTGGACCCGCGCGCCGCTGGAGAAGCAGGCGAAGCTGCTGGTGGACGCGTACAACGCCACACACCAGAACCAGGTCAAGCTCACCGTCGTACCGAACGACGACTACGTCGCCAAGGTCGGCGCGGCGGCCGGCTCCGGTGGCCTGCCGGACCTGTTCGCCGCCGACATCGTCTACGTGCCGAACTGGGTCAGCCAGGGCCTGTTCCAGGACATCAGCTCCAACATCGACGGCCTGGACTTCAAGGACCAGATCAACAAGGGACACCTGTCGGCGGGCACCGTCGACGACAAGGCCCACGTGCTGCCCTTCGTGCTGGACCTGTCGATGATGTTCTGGAACAAGCAGTTGTTCCGGGACGCCGGGCTCGACCCGGAGAAGGCGCCCGCGTCGCTCGCCGAGTACGCCGCCGCCGCCAAGGCGGTGCAGGCCTCGGGCAAGGAGGGCGTCTACGGTACGGCCGCCGGCCTGAACTGCGGCGGCTGCCTCGTCTTCACCTGGTTCCCGTCCATCTGGGCCGACGGCGGGCAGGTGCTCAGTGACGACGGCACCGAGTCCAAGCTGGCCGACGAGACCGCGCAGAAGGTCTTCAGCACCTGGCAGGACCTGTGGCGCTCCGGTGCTGTGCTGCCCGCCTCGGCGGGGGAGACCGGTCCGACCTGGACCGCCGCCTTCACCGAGGGCAAGGTCGGCCTGATGTTCTACCCGGCGACGCTGCTCTCCTCGACGCCGTTCGACGCCGGTGTCGCCGGCATCCCCGGCCCGAACGGCGGCGCCTCCACCTTCGTCGGTGGCGACGGTGTCGGCATCTCGAAGGACTCCAAGAAGGCCGCACAGGCGTGGAACTTCCTGAGCTGGATGATGTCCGAGGAGGCCCAGGTCGAGGTGCTGGCCAAGAACAAGGACGTGGTCTCCCGCGCCGACCTGGCCAACAACAAGTACGCCGCCGAGGACCCGCGCCTGGTGACCATCAACGAGGTGGCCGGTCAGGGCGACACCCCGGTCGCGCTCAACTTCCAGCAGGCGTTCAACGCGCCGAACAGCCCGTGGCTGACTCTCGTCCGCAACCAGGTGCTCAACGGTAACGGCGACCTGCCGAAGGACAACGGCGAGATCACCGCCGTCCTGAAGCAGTAGGTACCCGGTGGGGGCGGGTGCCGCCCGAGGAGTCCCTACCGGTCGGCACCCGCCCCCGCCGCGCCCACGTTCGGTCCGTCAGCGAAGGAAACGAGAGGTCCCATGAGCGTCACCGCACCGTCTCGCCCGCCCAGTGCGGCGACACGGCGCCGCGCCCGTCCCCGAGGTCGTCAGGCACTGCTCGGCTGGCTCTACGCGATGCCGACCGCGGTCTTCGTGGCGCTGCTGTTCGCCGTGCCGCTGCTGCTGGTCATCAAGATGTCGCTGTCGCGGTGGCCGCTGCTCACCGGTGACCAGGGGTTCAACGCGCCCGACAACTTCGTGAAGGCGGTCGAGCACCGCTTCTTCACCGACTCGGTGGTGTTCACCCTCAAGTACACGGCGCTCGCGACCGTGCTGCTGCTGACGCTCGCTCTCGGGTTGGCCCTGCTGGTGCAGGAGTCCAGCCGGTGGAACAACCTGCTGCGGGCCTCGTTCCTGATCCCCAGCGCGCTCGGCCTGGCCTCGGCGTCGCTGCTGTTCTACGTGATCTACTCGCCGTACGCGAGCCCGCTGGCCCCGCTGATGGACCGCCTGGGCATCACGTTCCTCGGCTCCCCGAACGCGGCGCTGTTCTCGACGACCTTCCTGATCGTGTGGCGGTACGCCGGGTTCTACATGGTGCTCATGCTGGTCGGCCTGCAAGGGATCCCCGCCGACGTGTACGAGGCGGCGCGTACCGACGGGGCGAGCCGCTGGCAGACCTTCCGCAAGGTCACGCTGCCGCTGCTGCGCCCCACCCTGGCACTGACGACCGTGCTCTGCGTGACCGGCTCCCTGCTCGCCTTCGAGCAGTTCTACATCCTGACCAAGGGCGGCCCGGACAACAGCACGATCACCGTCGTGCAGCTCATCTACATGGTGGCCTTCCAGGGGCAGAACGACCTGGGGGTGGCGGCGGCCATCTCCGTCATCGTGCTGGTCGCCCTGATCATGATCAACGCGTTGCAGATGCGCGCCTTCCGGTCCGAGGGGAACTGATCCGATGACCGTCGTTTCCCGCACCACAGAGACCGTCGCCGACGGGACACCGCCGTCCGCACCGGAGCCGTCGCGGCCGAGGAAGCCGAGCGGCACCACCATCGCCGGGATCGCGCTGCGGACGCCGTACTGGGTGTTCACCGGTTCGGTCGCCCTCATCTTCCTGGCACCGCTGGTCTGGACGGCGGTCGCCTCGGTCTCCCCGCAACCGGGCACCAACCAGGTGGACGGCTGGGGCATCGGCAACTACCAGACGTTGGCCGCCTACCAGGCCGGCGTCTGGCGCTACCTCGGCAACTCGGCGTTCGTCTCGCTGCTCACGGTCGCGCTGACGCTGCTGATCTCGTTCCTCGGCGGGTACGCCTTCGCGCGGTTCCGCTTCCCCGGCAAGAACATCCTGTTCCTGCTCACCCTGGCCATCCTGATGGTCCCGTACGCGACGCTGCTGATCCCGCTCTATGTGCTGCTCAACCAGGTGGGGTTGCAGAACTCCCTGGTCGGCGTCGCGCTCGTGCTGACCATGTTCCAGTTGCCGTTCTCCACCTTCCTGATGCGCATCTCGTTCGAGGCGGTGCCCCGTGAACTCGACGAGGCCGCGATGGTCGACGGGTGCTCGTCGTTCAGCGCGCTGTGGCGGGTGCTGCTGCCCGCCGTGAAACCGGGTCTGATCACCGTCGGTCTCTTCGGTTTCCTCGCCGCGTGGAACGACTTCATGGCCCCGCTGATCCTGATCAACGACACCGAGAAGATGACGCTGCCGCTGGCCGTGTCGAACCTGCGCGGCCAGGTGCAGGGTGTCGTCGACTACGGGGCGACCGAAGCGGGCGTCGTCGTCCTCGCCCTGCCGTGCATCGTCCTCTTCCTCCTGCTGCAACGACACTACGTGCGCGGCTTCATGTCCGGCGCGCTGAAAGGATGACCATGAGCGGCAACGCACATCCGGCCGCACCCGTCCTGCCGGTCCGGGGTCGCCTGCGCCCCCTCGACCTGCGGGAGGTCCGGATCGCGGGCGGATTCTGGGCCGAGCGCCAGTCGGTGAACGGGGTGACCCTCGACCACATCGCGCACTGGCTCGAACGGGAGGGCTGGGTCCGCAACTTCGACCTGGCCGTGGCGGGAGACCTTGCCGGCGAGCGGCGGGGGCGCGAGTTCTCCGACTCGGAGATCTACAAGTTCCTCGAAGCGTTGGCGTGGGAGATCGGCCGGACCGCCGACCCGGATCTCGAATCGCGGTTCCGTGCCCTGGTGCGGCGGGTCGGCGCGGCGCAGGAGCCCGACGGATACCTGAACACCAAGTTCGGCCGACCCGGGCAGGAACCGCGCTGGTCGGACCTCGAATGGGGGCACGAACTCTATTGCGTCGGGCACCTCGTCCAGGCCGCCGTGGCCCGGGCCCGGACCCGGCCGGACGCCGACGACGGCCTGCTCCAGATCGCCTGCCGGGCCGCCGACCACGTGTGCGAGACGTTCGGTGTGGACGGCATCGACAGCGTCTGCGGCCACCCGGTGATCGAGACCGCGTTCGTGGAACTGGCCCGCACCACCGGTCAGGACCGCTACCTGACCCAGGCCGCGCTCTTCGTCGACCGGCGCGGCCACGGCCGGCTCGCCGACATCGAGTTCGGTCGGGAGTACTTCCAGGACGAGACCCCGATCCGGGAGGCCACCGTGCTGCGCGGGCACGCGGTGCGTGCAAACTACCTGGCCGCCGGTGCCGTCGACGTCGCGGTCGAGCTGAAGGACGCCAGCCTGTTGGACGCGGTACGCGGTCAGTGGCACCACGCGGTCACCCGCCGCACGTACGTCACCGGTGGGCAGGGTTCCCGGCACCAGGACGAGGCGTTCGGCGAGGACTGGATGCTGCCGCCCGACCGGGCGTACTCGGAGACCTGCGCGGGTGTCGGCTCGGTGATGCTGGCCTGGCGGCTGCTGCTCGCCGACGGCGAGTCCCGCTACGCCGACCTCATCGAACGGACGCTGTTCAACGTGGTGTCGACCTCGCCGTCGACCGACGGACGCAGCTTCTTCTACACCAACACGCTGCACCGCCGGGAACTCGGCACGGTGCCCGACGCCGACCGGCCCAGCCTGCGCGCGGCGGCGTCGCTCCGGGCGCCGTGGTTCGAGGTCTCGTGCTGCCCGACCAACGTGGCCCGCACCGTGGCCAGCCTCGGCGCGTACGCCGCCACCTGCGACGACGAGGGTCTGCACCTGCACCAGTACCTGCCCGGCACCATCGCGCACCGCCTTCCCGACGGGCGGGAGCGGTGCCTCGTCATCACCACCGACTACCCGCACGACGGCGAGATCCGGGTACGCGTCGACAGCGACGACGACCGCCCGTGGTCACTGTCGCTGCGGGTGCCGGACTGGGCCGTCGACGGCGCCACGGTCACGGTGGCCGGAGCCACCCGACCGGTCGCCCCCGGCATGGTCACCGAGCAGCGCACCTGGCAACGCGGCGACGAGGTCGTCCTCGCCCTGCCGATGGCGCCCCGGTTCACCCATCCGGACAGCCGCATCGACGCGGTGCGGGGCTGTGTGGCGGTGGAGCGCGGTCCGCTGGTGTTCGCGATCGAGTCGGTGGACGTGCCGGGGGTGACGAGCGTCGACGAGCTGCGGATAGACACCAGCCAACCGCCCCGGCTGATCGACGGTCGGGTGGTGGTGCGGTGCCGCCGGGTGCGCCCGCACGACCACGAATGGCCCTACCGGGCCGACGTCGCCGAGTCCTCGCCCGCGCCCGTCGAGGTGTTCGACGAGGTGACGCTGGTGCCGTACCACGCCTGGGCCAACCGTGGGCCCTCAACCATGCGGGTCTGGATCCCCGTCGACGGTGACCTGCCGGAGCAGGGCCGGGGGCGGAGCTGATGTTAACGCTCACATCGGATTGTCCGAACCGCGCCGACAGCACCACGAGCCGCTCGAATCACCACCGAGGTGCGACGTGGGGGACCGCCTCACCCGCCCGCCCGCACCGATATCAAGGAGGAAGAAGATGATCCGCAGACGCGTGCGGAGGGTGCCCCTCTGGGGCGCCCTTGCCGCGCTCGTGGTGTCGGGGACGGTAGCCGTATCGTCCCCGGCCCACGCGGCCGGCCCGATCCTGCCCGGTAACGAGGGCGACGTCGGGGTCCACACCAACGGTCAGAACCACGTCATGGACATCGGCGACCCGACCTACAGCAACGTCGGCGACGTCGTGAACCAGCTCCGGCCGGGCGTACCGTTCACCGCCGGCAACATGCACCAGTCCGTCTTCGACGCCGACCTCGCCGCCGGCGGCACCGACTACTACCTCGACCGCATCCTCGGAGTGAGCGGCACGCTCGGGTCAGCGGTGCTGATGACCCGAGGGCGCACCCTCTACATGCGCGGCGCCAGCAACAACAACTTCACCGTGATGGGCTTCGCCGGCAACACGTTCGTCGGCGGCCCCAACAACCTCGGCAACCTCTACACCGTCACGGTGCCCGGCCAGACCGTGTCCGAGGTCAACGCCAACCGGTTCAACGCACCGAGCCACGCCCGGAGCCGCTACACCATCGGCTCCACCGGGGTCCGCGCCGACCTGACGAAGTTCATCACCTACGACAACGTGGCGGTCACCGCCATCGAGTTCACCAACCCGGGCGGCTCGGCGGCGACCTTCACCGTCCGGGCCGCGTCGCCGCTGGCCACCCAGGCTGCGGGCGACAGCGCGCTCACCGGCACCCGCACCATCACCAGCGGCTCGAACAACGGGCTCGTCGACACCCCGTGGGACTCCGTCCGGGTGGACCTCACCGGCTCCGGCTTCACGCGTACCGGCAGCAACCTGGACCGCGAGATCACCGTCCCGGCCGGTGGCTCGCTGTCGCTGTCCGTGGTGGGCGCGGTCTCCTCGGCCACGCTGCCCGAGACGGTGGAGAGCTACCAGGAGTACGCCGGCCTGTCGCCGAGTGTGGCCGTGCGGACCGGCATCACCGCCTTCCACCGCCAGTGGGCCCAGGACGTGCCGTACATCAACGTCCCGGACGCGGCGATGGAGAAGGCCATCGTGTACCGCTGGTGGGGCGAGCGCTACAACTCGCTCGACGCCAACGCCTCCGGCCACGTCTACCAGTACCCCACGACGATCGAGGGGGTGAACCTCTATCAGAACTCGGTCGCGCTGACCCAACCGATGCACCTCCAGGACACCAAGTGGCTGCGGACGCCCTATCTGGGGTACGGCCAGATCCTGAACATCGGTGAGCTGTCCGGCTCGTCGGCCTTCCTGGACAGCCCGGGGCACACGAGCTGGAACAACCACTACTCGCAGTACCTCGGCACGGCCGGGCTCGAGGCGTACCAGGTGCACGGCGGCGGCAAGCAGGTCGCCCGCAAGTTCGCCCAGTACTTCGAGGGTGACGGCGTCGGTCAGCTGGAGCACTACGACGGCAACGACGACAAGCTGATCGCGTACGACACCAACTACATGCCGGGCAACGACGCCGACGCGATCACGTTCGGCTTCCCGAAGGTGAACACCGGGGCACCGGGTGCGCGGACGATCGAGCGCCCGGAGTCGGCGTACGTGTGGGGCGCGTTCGACGCGGCCCGGCAGCTCTACCAGCTCTCCGACGCCGACCAGGCCAAGGTCGACGCGATGGGGGCCAGCGCCGACGAGATCCGGGACGCGATCCTGACCCGGCTCTGGAGCCCGGACATGCGGATGTTCCTGTCCGGCACGTCGCACGGCGCGAGCAGCGCGGCGACCGCGAACGGGCGGGCCAACCCGCTGCCCGCCTCGGCCCGGAACCTGATCCCGGCCAAGGAGACGAACCTCTACGACATCTACGCCGAGAACCTGATCCCGACCGACCAGTGGGAGAAGTACGTCGACGGGTTCCGGTTCCTGACCTACGGCGACAACTTCCCGATCTTCCCGTTCTACACCGCCAACCAGTACGACCGGTCGGCGTACGGGATCGGCGGTTCGAACAACTTCTCGAACATCAACTTCACCGTGCAGTACCGCGGTGTGCGGTCGGCGCTGCGCCACTACGACCCGGAGCAGAAGTACATCACCCCGGAGTACGCCAAGCGGCTGCTGGACTGGATGGCGTGGAGCATCTACCCGAACGCCGACATGCGGGTCGCGAACCAGGCGGAGTACTACTCCAACTGGAACCCGACGACGCGCTCCTACAACCGCAACAACCAGAACCACATCATGCTCGGCAACATGAACTACATCTTCATCGAGGACATGGGCGGCATCCAGCCGCGTTCCGATGACAAGATCGAGTTGTGGCCGATCCAGTTCGGCTACGAGCACTTCATGGTCAACAACCTGCGGTACCACGGTCAGGACGTCACCATCGTCTGGGACCCGGACGGCAGCAAGTACGGCCTGGGCGCCGGCTACAGCCTCTTCCTCAACGGCGAGAAGAAGGTCACCACCGACAAGCTCGGCAAGGTCACCTACGACCCGAACACCAACCAGGTGCAGGCCGAGGAGGGCGTGACCGTCACCTTCACCGCCACCACCGGGGCCGACTTCCCGAGCGCGGTGGACACCCCGATCTCCGACGACCGCGTCGTCGGCTACCTCAAGACGGCCGGTATCGACCTCACCGAGCAGGCGCCGAACCTGGCGCAGGGCGCCCAGCTCAGCTCCTCGTACACCCAGCAGGGTGTGCGGCCCACGCCGTGGCGGCAGTTCCACACGCCCGGCTGGAGCACCACCTCGATGAACTACACGCCCGGCGCCATCTCCGAGACCGAGCGTCCGGTCTCGCTGGCGGCCGTCACCGACGGGATCACCGCCAACGAACCCTACTGGGGCAACTACGGCACCACCGAGCGCAACGGCTACATCGAGCTGGACCTGGGCGCGGCCAAGAGCCTCGACAACGTCAAGGTCTTCTTCGTCAGCGACCGGCAGGCCGGTGGCTACCGCGAGCCGGCACGCTGGTGGGTACAGGTGCCCGACGGCAACGGCGGTTGGAAGGAGGTGCCGGACCAGTTCAAGAACCCGGTCGTGCCCTCGGCCAAGTTCAACGAGGCGCTGTTCGACACCGTCACCACCGACAAGCTCCGGGTCACCTTCACCAACAACCCGACCCACTTCACCGCGATCAGCGAGATCCAGGTGTTCGAGTCGGGGCGGGACGTGCCGGACGTGACCAACCAGGCGCCACAGGTCACCGCCAACCGGGACGGCTCGGCGGACGGAAACCTCTCCACCCGGCTCGTCGCCACGGCCGCCGACGACGGCATCCCGTACGACAGCGAGCTGACCTTCGGCTGGGAGACCGTCTCCACGCCGCAGGGCGCGGGCGTCATCTTCGCCGACGCGCGGGCGCTGACCACCCGGGTCACCGGCACCGTCGCCGGTGACTACGTGTTCCGGTTCTGGGCCGACGACGGCGAGAAGCGGTCGACGGCGAACGTGTCGGTCACGCTGGCCGAGCGCGAGGTCACCGCGGAGTTCGGTGCCTCGGCCACGATCAGCACCAGTGGCACGGCATCGTGGGAGAACCACTCGCGGGTCAACGAGCCCACCACGCCGACCAACTCCAACCCGGGTGCCGGCAGCGGCTGGGGCAACTGGGGCCAACCGCAGAACGGCACCAGCACCGCACGGGAGGCGTGGATCCAGTACCGCTGGAGCGCGCCGGTGCGACTCTCCTCGACCGACATCTACTGGTACGACGACAACGGCGGCACCCGCCGTCCGAACGCCGGCACGTACGCCATCGAGACCTCGGAGAACGGCACCACCTGGACGCCGGTGACGTTGGCCGAGGGCAGCACGTACGCCGGTGGGCTGGCGACCAACCGGTTCAACAGCTTCGAGTTCACGCCGATCACCACCAGCTACCTTCGCATCCGCATCTGGGGCGTGCAGGGCAGCGGTGCCGGCACCGGCGTGCTGCGCTGGCGGGCCAACGGCGAGACGGTCGACTCGGTGCGGTCCCCGGTGCTCATCCGCACCGGTGTCGGTGACGTGCCGACACTGCCGAGCACGCTGGACGCCGTCTACGCCAGCGGCGAGCGCGGCCAGGTCGCGTTCAACTGGCAGGAGATCACGCCCGAGCAGGTCGCCGAGCCGAACGTCGACCCGTTCGTGGTCTACGGCACGAACGACGCGTACGGGCTGATCGCCGAGGCGCGGATCTACGTACGGCCGGAGATGTCCACCGGCGGTATCTCGATCCAGGGCGCCGAGACCTTCGCACAGTCCGTCGAGGTGGGCGAGCTGCCGTTCCTGCCGGACAAGGTGGAGGTCTCCTACAACGACGGGTCGCGGGACAACCAGGCCATCGGTGTCGACTGGGACTTCGACGAGCGCATCGTCAACACCCCCGGCCGTTACACGATCATCGGTGACCTGATCCTGCCCCCGTACGTCAGCCAGGCCGGGGCGACCCGGACCACGCTGACCCTCACCGTCGGCGACCCGCCCCAGACCCCGGTCTGGGACGTGGAGGTGCAGGCCAGCACGCGCTGCACCGGCAGGAACGTCTACGTCTCCGTCAACGCCCACAACGCCGGGGAAGTGCCGCTGCGCATCGAGCTGATCACGGCATACGGCTCGCGGACGGTCGCCGACGTGGCGTCCGGGAAGTCCGCCTTCCAGGCGTTCAACACCCGCGCCACCTCGGTGCAGGCCGGGACCGCGACGGTGAAGGCCACCGGCACCGTCGACGGCGAGCCGGTGACCGTCGAGTTCGAGGCGCCGTTCGGCGCGCTCACCTGCGGCTGACCCCCTCGTGGTGGCGGCGCCCGGCCTGGGGCGCCGCCACCACCCCCGCGCACGAGTGAGGAGATCGACACCGTGAACACCACCGTGGGACGCGGCGCCGCCCCACCCTCCACCCGGCCGTCGCGCCGATGGCGCATAGCGATCGCCGTGGCCGCGTCCGTCGGGCTCGTCGCCGGCGGTCTGACCGGCGTCGCCGGTCCGGCACACGCCGCCGAGCCCCCGTCGTACACCTTCACCACCACGGTCAACCCGATCCTCGGCGACGGCAGCTACTACTCCGCCGACCCGGCCCCGATGGTCGTCCGCGCCGGTGCCCCCGGCAACGACACCGACGCCGACCAGCTCTACGTCTACACCGGCCACGACCAGGCCGGGCCGTCCACCAACGACTTCATCATGAACGAGTGGGGCGCCTTCCGGACCGCCGACGTCGAGGCGGGGGAGTGGACCCACTACCCGTCGCTGATGCGCCCGGAGGCCGTCTTCGCCTGGGCCACCCCCGGCCGTGCGTACGCCGGCCAGGTCGTCCAGGGCGTCGACGGACGCTACTACTGGTACGTCCCGATCCACGAACGCACCAGCACCGCGTCGGACCGGTTCGCGATCGGGGTGGCCGTGTCGGAGAGCCCGACCGGCCCGTGGACCGACCACGCGGGCGGCCCGATCATCTCCCAGCGGGTGCCCACGCCGAACACCATCCACAACATCGACCCGACGATCCTGGTCGACGGCGAGGCCCCGAACCAGCGCGTCTACATCTGGTGGGGCTCCTTCAGCCAACTGCGGATGCTCGAACTCCAGCAGGACATGAAGACCCCGATCGGCACCCCGCGCACCGTCACCGGCCTGACCGGCTTCTTCGAGGGCGCCTGGATCTTCACGCGTAACGGCACCTACTACATGGCGTACGCCGGCAACAACGCCGGCCCGACCTCGCAGTGCACCCCGGCGAACTACCACGCCTGTCTCGCCTACGGCACCGCCGCGTCGCCGGAGGGACCGTGGACCTACCGGGGAACCTTCCTGCGGCCGGTCTCCTCGACCACCAGCCATCCGGGTGTCCTGGAGTTCAACGGCACCTGGTACCTGGCGTACCACACCGCCGACGCCGTGGGCGGCGGTCACTTCCGGCGCTCGGTGGCGATCGACCCGGTCGAGTGGGACGACTCGCTGACGCCGCCCCGGATGAAGCTCGTGACGCCGACCCCGGCCACGGGACGTGACCTCACGCCCCGGCCGAACATCGCCCAGGAGGCCCGGGTCACCGTCTCCAACGAGCCGGTACCGGTGCAGTACTGGGTGAAGGCACTCAACGACGAGATCGTCCGGTCGAACCCGCTGCCGCCGGACATGTGGGGCACCTGGACCGGCAACAATCCGCCGCAGCAGTGGGTGCAGTACACCTGGGACCAGCCGATGCGGATCTCCGGTTCGCAGATCGACTTCTGGAACGACCAGCCGCAGGGCACCGGCGTCGGAGTCGCCGCGCCCGCCCGCTGGCGTATGCAGTACTGGAACCTGGAGGCCGGGCAGTGGGCCGACGTGCCCAACCCGAGCGGTTTCCCGACCGGAACGCAGGGTTTCCAGAACACCACCTTCGACCCGGTGACCACCACCCAGGTCCGCGCGGTGTTCGAGGCGTCGACCAACGGCAGCACGTACTCCGGGGTGGCGGTCGAGGAGTGGAAGGTCCTCGCCGCGCAGCCGGAGTCGGTCAGCGCACCGGCGATGACCGTGGAGGTCGGCGAGACCGACCTGCCGGACACGCTGCCGGTGTCGTTCGGCGCGCAGACGCTGCGGGTGCCGGTCTACTGGGACGAGGTGGCGTCCGCGGACGTCGCCGAGCCCCGGACGTTCACCATCGGTGGGACCGTGCTCGGCTACGCCGCCGATCGCGTCTCCGCGCAGGTCACCGTCATCTCACCGGACGACACCGAGGGAGACGTGACGTCGCCGACGGTGACGCTCACGCCCAGCGGCAGCGCCGGCAGCGACGGCTGGTTCCGCTCCACGGTGCGCGTGCGGGCCGCCGGTGTCGACGACCGGGGTGGCCGGATGACCATCTCCACGCGGGTCGGCTCGGACACGCCGGTCGAGACCACCGACGTCCGGTCGGTCGACGTCACCGTCTCTGGGGACGGCCGGCACACGGTCACCGCGACCGCCACCGACCGCGCCGGCAACGTCTCCGACCCGGCCTCCCTGGAGGTACGCGTCGACGCCACCGCACCGGTCAGCACCGCCACCGTGAACAGCACCACGCGGGCGGTCACGCTCGCCGCGACCGACGCCACCTCCGGCGTCGCCCGGATCGAGTACGCCATCGGCACGGGCGCCTGGACCACGTACGACGGTGCGGTCCCGGCACCCGACGCGAACCGGCACACGCTGGCGTACCGGGCGGTCGACGTGGCCGGGAACCTGGAGACCGCCCGGACGGTCGCCATCCCGGCCGACCTGTCCGGGCCGCTCACCGGCAACATCGGGCCGATCGGCACGCCGACCGCCTCGTTCACGGCGAGCTGGAACAGTCTCACCGCGCTCAACGACGGTGCCGACCCGACCAACCCGGGTCAGGCGCAGATCTGGGGCACCTGGTCGGGCACCCGCCCGGCCACCCAGTGGATCCAGTACGAGTGGAACCGCCCGGTGCGGATCACCGGCACCGAGCTGAAGTTCTGGCGGGATTCCAACCGGGGCACCGGCGACGGTGTCGCCCAGCCCGACGGGTGGGTGCTGCAGTACTGGGACGCGACCACCTCGACCTGGCGTGACGTGACCGGCGCGTCGCCGTACGGCACCAGCACCACCGCGTTCAACACCGTCTCCTTCGACCCGGTGACCACGTCGAGGGTGCGGGCCACCATCCAGGCCAACGGCAACGGCACCACCTACTCGGCGGTCGCCGTCACCGAGTGGCGGGTGTTCGCCGACGACCCGGGCGTCCGGCCCGAGGTGCCGGTGACGGTCACCGTGCAGGCGCGGTGTGTGGCCGGGAAGGCGTACGTGGCGGTGCAGGCGCGTAACGACCACGACGCTGCGGTGGACGTGGTGCTGGAGAGCGCGTACGGGCAGCGGTCGGTGTCGGCCTTGGCGCCGGGTGCGAGCGCGTTCCAGCAGTTCACCACCCGTGCCGCGTCGGTGCCGTCCGGCAGCGCGACGGTCCGGGCCACCGGCACGGTCGACGGCACGGACGTGACGACCGTGGTCACCCAGGACCATCCCGGCGCGAACTGCGCCGCCGACCCCCGTCAAGCCCAGTAACCACGAGAGACAACGGAGAGTCGCATGAACACAGGGAATCGGAAGCGGTTGCTGGCGGCGGGTGCCGCCGGGGCGTTGCTGGTCGGGTCGGTGGCGATGGCCGCGCCGGTGTCGGCCGATCCGGGTGACAGCGGTGACGTGACGGTCACGGTGGAGATCGAGGAGTTGGTGGAGCCGGGTGTGTTGGCGATGTCGATCGCGGGTCGTGGCCACACGCTGGCCTGGCACTCGCAGCAGCCGGGCTGGATGCAGAACATGTCCGGCACCCAGTTGCGTAACGCCATGCTCAACCACGTCACGCGCGTCGCGACCTACTACCGGGGCAAGATCCATTCCTGGGACGTGGTGAACGAGGCGTTCGCCGACGGTGACAGTGGCGCCCGGCGCGACTCGAACCTGCAGCGCACCGGTAACGACTGGATCGAGGCGGCGTTCCGGGCCGCCCGGGCGGCGGACCCGGGCGCGAAGCTCTGCTACAACGACTACAACACCGACAACTGGAACTGGGCCAAGACCCAGGCCGTCTACCGGATGGTCCAGGACTTCAAGAACCGGGGCGTACCGATCGACTGCGTCGGGTTCCAGTCGCACTTCAACGCCCAGTCGGCGTACAACAGCAACTACCGCACCACGCTGTCCAGCTTCGCCGCGCTCGGCGTGGACGTGCAGATCACCGAGCTGGACATCGAGGGCTCCGGCACCTCGCAGGCCAACACCTACCGCAGTGTGGTCAACGACTGCCTCGCGGTCGCCCGCTGCACCGGCATCACGGTGTGGGGCATCCGGGACACCGACTCGTGGCGCTCCTACGGCACCCCGCTGCTCTTCGACGGCAGCGGCAACAAGAAGGCCGCGTACAACTCGACGCTGGAGGCCCTGAACGCGGGCACCACCCCGCCGCCCACCACCACGCCGCCGACCACCACGCCGCCCACGACCCCGCCGCCGACCACCCCGCCGCCCGGCGGATCCGGCTGCACCGCGACCGTGTCGCTGAACTCCTGGACCGGCGGGTTCGTCGCCACAGTGCGGGTCACCGCCGGCTCCAGCAGCCTCAACGGCTGGTCGGTGACGGTGGCGCTGCCCGGCGGCAGCACGGTGACCAACACCTGGAACGCCCAGGGCAGCGGCACCAGCGGCAACGTGACCTTCCGCAACGTCAGCTACAACGGAACCGTCAACGCGGGTACCACCACCGAGTTCGGCTTCCAGGGCAACGGGACCGGCCCGACCGCCACCCCCACCTGCACCGCCAGCTGAGATGAAAGGAAGGGCCCCCTGCTAACGCCTCGTGCATAGCAGGGGGCCCTTGCTAACACTGCACTCCGCACACCGCACCCGGCGCGCCGGGCGCGGTGTGCGGGGGTCAGCAGCGGCTGATGCTCGCGTTGGAGAGCGTGACGTTGCTGATGGTCAGGTTGGTGGCACAGGGGTTCTCCACGATCCGGTTGTTGGCCAGCGTGAAGTTCCGCAGGGTGATGTCCCGGTTGCCGGGGAACTCGGCACGGGCCGCCAGGCGGACCTCCCCGCCACCGCTGATGGTGCCGCCGCCCGCCGCGATGTCCACGCCGGTGCAGTTCTCGATCAGGACGGCGTTGTTGCCGGTGTTGGCGATGTCCACCCGGTTGATCGCCGTGCCGCCGGACTCCGAGACGCAGAAGACGCCCCGGCCGCCGCCGCGCGCGCGGACCGTACCGACCCGGATGTTGATCGGGTACGACGAGCCGATCCGACCCGCGCGGTTGGCGACCCGGAAGGCGGCGTAACCGGTACCCGTGCCGGCGTTCTCCGCGTCCACGGTGGTCACCGTGGCGTTGATGGTCTCGTTGAGCAGCAGGCCCGACTCGCCGACGTTGCGGGCGGTCACCGTGCCGATGGTCAGCCCGTCCACCCCGTACGTCTCGACCGCGTGTGCCCGGGCGCCGGAGACGTACACGTTGTCGATGCGGATGTTGCGTGACCACTGGCTGGTGTCGCCCCGGTTGTCGATGCGGACGCCCAGACCGCCGGAGAGCCGCATGTCGATCTGCCCGAGGATCACGTTGGTGACGTTGCGCATGAAGATGCCGTACAACGGGGCGCCGGTGACGCTGAGGTTCTGCACCTCGACCTGGGTGGTGCCGCGGGAGTAGATCGGGGCCTGGTCGCCGGTGCCGGACCCGGTGACGTTGATGGTGCCGCACACGTCGATCGTGGTGTAGCTGGGCAGCGAGATGCGGGACCCGGCGCTGATCGTTCCGGAGCCCCGGACCACGACCCGCTGCTTGCTGGTCCGGCCGGCGCTGAGGCTGTTCACCGCCGCCTGGACGGCGGCGCGCATGTCGGTGCCGGTGTAGACCGTGCTGCCGCCGTTACGGGCGGTCCAGGTGCCGCCGTTCAGGACGGCCTCCGCCTGGAACGCGCCGCTGCCGCAGCCGCTGGAGCCGCCCAGGACGGCCAACTGCCACTGCTGGTTGGTGCCGCCGACGTCCTGGTACTGCGAGATCATGCCGCCGTCCGCGGTGGACCACTCCCACACGTCGAGCGCCTTGTTGGAGTGTCGGTTGACGAAGCGGACGTAACCGCTGTCGGAGTCGGCCAACCGGAAGTGCTGCCGGTTGTTGCCGCTGACCGGCGCGTTCTGCACGAGTTGGACGCCGTCGTTGGCGTTGGGCAGTTCGAGGACCTTGCCGCTGTGCACGGAGCGGATCTGGTAGTAGCCGTTGCCCACGTCGACGAAGCGCCACTGCTGCACCGCCGCGTCGTTGCGGGTGAACTGGTTGACCGGGGCGTTGTCGGCGGTGGACCAGTTCCACACGTCCATCGCCTTGCCGCTGTGCCGGTTGACGAACACGTACGTGGCGTTGGGGTCGACGGTGGCGGCCCGTGCGGCCGGCGCGGTGACCGTCTCGGCGGTGCCGAGGAGCACCAGCGCGGCGACGACCACCAGGCCGAGGCGTGGTCGTCCCTTCGTTGTCCTGAGCAGCATGCGGTTCCTCCGGTGTGGGGATCGGTGGTGGTTGGCTAGGGCGTGGCGACGCCCGCGCGGCCGTGAACCGCGCGGGCGCCGCCGGGTGGCGAGGGGTACGCCGGTCCGGGTCAGGCGATCGCGCAGGGCGTGGTGTTGAGGGTGAAGGCCGACGGTGCGGCGGTGTTGCCGCCGTGGGTGGCCTGGAAGCCGATGGTCACCGAGGCGTTGGGCGCGATGGTGCCGTTGTAGGCGGCGTTACGGGCGGTCACCGCGCCTGAGGTCGGGGCGTAGGTGGCGTTCCAGCCGCCGGTGATGCTCTGACCACCGGGCAGCGTGAAGGCCAGGCTCCAGCCGTTGACCGTGGTCGGGCCGGTGTTGGTGATCGTCACCGAGGCGGTCAGCCCGGTGTTCCAGGCGTTGACCGTGTACCCCACCCGGCAACCCGCGCCCGGCGGCACGGTCGGGCTGGGCGGCACGGTCGGGGTCGGCGGCGGGGTGGTGGGGGTGATCGTCGGCGTCGGGGTGGTGGTCGGCGGCGTGCTGTCCAGACCGAAGAACCGCAGCGCGCCGGCGGCGTCGACCGGCAGGTTGTGCGACACCCCCTGCATGCTGATCGCCTCGACCGGCGCGGTGCCGCCGCTGCCCCCGTACCGAGTCCGGGTGTAGCCGGCCTGCGGACTGTCGGTCGTCGTCGGGGTCTGGCTCACCCCGTGCACGTTCGTCCACTGCTTGACCTGCTCGCCGAAGTTCGGATACCGCAGGATGTCGTCGTTGGTGCCGTGCCAGATCTGCATGCGCGGTCGTGCTCCGGTGTAGCCCGGGTACGCGGCGCGGACCAGGTCACCCCACTGCTGCGGGGTACGCGTCACCTGCCCGTTGGCGCACTCGCTGTTCCACTCCGAGCCGTTGGTGGTGGCGAAGCAGCCGAACGGTACGCCCGCGAACGCCGCCCCGGCGGCGAACACGTCCGGGTAGACCCCGAGCAGCACATTGGTCATCATCGCGCCGGACGAGACGCCGGTGACGAAGATCCGTGCCGGGTCGACCGGGTAGCGCTGCCGGACGTGGTCCACCATCGACATGATGCCCACCGGATCGCTGCCGCCACCCCGGCGCAGTGCCTGCGGCGAGGAGACGTCGAAGCACTGGCTGCTGCGGGTCACCGACGGGTAGACGACGATGTAGCCGTACCGGTCGGCCAGTGCCGCGAACTGGGTGCCGGAGTGCAGGGCCGGTCCGCTTCCGGTGCAGTAGTGCACCGCGACCAGCAGCCCCGGCCGGGGCGCGACCCGGTCGGGCACGTAGAGGTACATGCGCAGGTTGCTCGGGTTGGTGCCGAAGTTGGTGACCTCGGTCAGTGTCGCTGCCGAAGCGGGTGTCGGGACCGACAGCGCGGCCAGCGCCGTCAACGCGATGGCCGCCAGGGCGGCGCACCACAGTCTGATCGCCGTTCTCATCGGGACGTGTCCTCCGGACGGGGGTGCGGACAGGGCGGTGTTCCGATCGAGGGCTGCCCGGTGCCCGTGGTCGTCCGGCTCAGGAACATCGATGATTATCAGTCGGCAGGGCGGCGGCTGGCAAGACGCACGACCCGTCCCGGCTGGCGCGGGACTGTCAGCGCCGCCTGACCGGGGTGCCCGTGCTCACTGCTCGTCGTCGACCACGTCGGTCTCGCCGTCGTGGGAGAAGAGCGACGGCAGGTGCACGTCGGGTTGCGGTGCCTGCGCCGGGTCGTGGTGCGGATCGCCGTCGGGGGAGAAGAGCACCTGGTCGGTCTTCGCGGTCTTCTCGCGTTCTTCCTCCGGCTCGGTCACGACCCTCTCCTCCGCTCGTGGGCGTTGCTCCCCGACGCTACGGGCGGCCGACGGCACGCCAGGTGCGGCGATGCCGCCGACCACCCGAACGGGGTCAGGGCCGCAACAGCACCGGACCGGCGTCGATCCGGGTCCGGAACAGTGCGTACGGCTTGCGTCGCAGGTCCCGTCCCCGGTTGAACGGCGGCTGCCGGTGCACCTGGTTGGCGATCACGTACAGGTGCCGGTCGGTGGCCACGCTGAGCGTGTCCGGCCAGAGCAGCCGTGCGTCGTGCACCACGGTCTCGTACTCGCCGTCGGGTCGTCGGCGCAGCACGGCGTTGTGTTCGTAGTTGGTCAGGTAGAGGCGTCCGGCGTCGTCGGACTCCAGCCCGTCGGCGCCGCCGCCCTTGTCGCCCTCGTCCATCACGGTCGCCGCCACCGCCGCGTCGGTCAGGGTCCGGTCGGCCAGCGCGTCGGTGGCGACGCTGTACCAGCGGCGGGTGGCGAGGGCGCAGTAGTAGAGCCGGGCCCCGTCGGCGGAGATGGCGATGCCGTCCGCGCCGACGCCCACCGGTTGGGGCGGGCCGTCCGGCGGCCGGACCAGGAACGGGCGGCCCTCGACCACCGGGCGGAAGTCCGCCAGCGGCGCGGCCTTGGTCGACGGATGGTCGTTGAGCCGCCGCCAGGACTCGCCGCTGGCCAGGTCGACCACGATCAGCGCGTTCGGCGCCCCGTCGGCCGAGTCGGTGAGGTACGCCAGGCCCGCCTCGCCGCGCCGCAGGTCGAAGCGGACGTCGTTGAGGTACGAGGTGGGCAGTGCCACGTCGGGCGGGAACGTGATCACCTGGGCGACGGTGTCGGTACGCAGGTCGATCCGGACCAGTTTCGGCCCGCCCGGCTCGGTCAGTTGGAACATCGGGCTGCCGGTGTCGAGCACCCAGAGCCGGTCGGCGGGGTCGACGACGACGCTCTGCACGGACACGAAGGCCGAGGCGTCGTCGTTGCCGGACGGGGTGTTCCACGCCCGGTCGGGATAGGGCACCTCGCGTCCGCGTCGCAGCTCGACCACGGTCGCGGGCACCTCGTCGCCCCAGCGGGGAAAGTTGACGAAGATTCGTCCCCGGTGCGAGACGGTGACCCCGGTCGGCATCGGGCCGCGGAAGCGGTGCACCACGTCCAGCTTGCCGACCGGCTCGTCGGTGGGTATTCCGTTGCGCATCTGCGACCTCCCGGAAGATACCGGCATCGGTTGATCTCTCTGTATCAATCATTGCAAATCGGTCAGGCGGTTCGACACCTCGCGTCAGCCATCCGACCCGCCGTCGGCCGGAAATCCATTCGTCACGCAACCGTCATGCGTCCGCGCGGTACCCGCCACCTGCCGGCGGCAGGGTGGGGCCGACCCCCTCTGACGTGGAAAGGAGCGCGCTATGGCCGTTGCACTGGACGACCACCTGGTCACCCTGACCTGCGACAACTGCGGTGACATCGTCACCGGGTCGGGTGCGCCCTCGGGCGGCGAGGTGGTGTGGACGCTGCTCTCCGAGCACGGGTGGAGCGGCTCCCCGCTCGCCGACGGCCCGCACCGATGCGCCCACTGCACCCGACTCGGCCCGGCCCCCGACGGCGTACCGGGAGGCGTCACCGGCATCGAGCACCTCGACGGCGTGACCGTGGTGACCATCGCCGGTGACGTCGACCTCGACACCGGCGACGCCCTGGAGTTGGCGTTGCGGCACGCGACCGACATGGGCGGCCACGTGGTGGTCGACCTCGGCCGCACCGACCTGATCGACTCGACCGCGTTGGGCCTGCTCGTCCGGGCCCACCACCGCGTCGCCGAGCGTGGCGCGACGCTCTGTGTCGCGGCGAGATCGCCGCTGATCCGTCAGGTACTGCGGGTCACCCGCCTGGACGAGGTGTTCCCGCTCGTCGAGACCCGCGCCGACGCGCTGGCCCGCCTCGACGCCACCGACCCGGCCCGCTGACCGCCGGCCGGCTCCGCAGGCCACCTGAGGCCCGCCGGCCGCCGGCCGACGCCACCACCGATCCGGCCCGCTGACCGCCGGAATTCGCTGGCCCCCTGGTGGCCGGAACGGACGCCGCCCTCGACTCCGTCTCGGGAGCGAGGGCGGGGCGGTCAGAACGGGGCCGGGGTGATCGTGTCGCCCGATCCCGGGCCCTGGGGGAGGGGCCCGGGATCGGACCGGCCGCGGGACCCGGCCGGGGATAGGCGACTCGAACCGATCCGGCCCGCCCGTACCAACCGGTGCCTGGCGGTACGGGCGAGCCGGAGCTCAGTGGCGGCTGCGCCTGGTATTGGCCAGCCGCAGGGCGTTGCAGACGTCCAGCACACCCTCGACGTCCCAGGCCAGCTCGCTGGCGGCGCGGCGGGTCTCCGCGCTGCCGACCAACCCGGTGAGGATCACCACGCTGTTCTGCACCATCACGGTGATCTGCTGCCGCCGGGTGGTCCAGTCGGCGCTCAGCCGCTGGGCGACCAGGGCGGCCAGTCGGACGTCCTCGTCGTGATGCTGCGGTTCGTCCCAGAGCGCGCGGAAGGAGTGGTCGTCCGGCATCGGCCAGGGCCACGGCATCACCACAGCGGTCTCCTTCGTCGTCGACGCCGGCGACGCGAGGCGCCGTCCCGATCGACCACCACACTGCGCAACGACCTTGGAGTGGACCGCACGGTTGGATGACATTTGCATGACAGATCCTGCCGGTGCCCGCTGCCGACCGGTGCCCGCGCCCGACGGTCGGGCCTCTCCCGGAGCGGCGGCTGTGCGGCGGAAGGCCAGGTCAGAGCGGTGAGGTGACCGGCGGCGGCGTGTCGTCGGCCCGGTCCGCGGCGGGCAACCACAACACGAAGACGCTGCCCGTTCCGGGCCGGGAGAAGACCGCGGCCTGCCCGCCGTGCGACTCCACGATCTGCCGCACGATCGCCAGCCCGAGTCCGGTACGCCGATCACCCGGCTCGCCCCGCCCGGTCTCGCCGCGCCAGAACCGGTCGAAGACCCGGCGCTGGTCGTCCTCGGCGATACCCGGTCCCTCGTCCGCCACCGCCAGCCACAACCAGCCGCCCGCACGCCCGGTCGCCACCTGGACGGCTCCGCCCAGCGGGGAGAGGCGTACCGCGTTGGAGAGCAGGTTGCCCGCCGCCCGACGCAGGGCGTCCGGGTCGCCGATGAGCCCCAGGTCGTTGCCGAGCGCGTACCGCAGCCGCAGCCCGCGCCCGGCGGCCAGCGGGGCGAAGTCCTCGCCCGCCTCGCGCGCCACCGCGCTCAGGTCGACGTCGGTGTCGGCCATCGCGTCGGCGTCCCGGCGCGCGGTGGCCAGCAGGTCCTCCACCAGCCGCGACATCCGGGTGGTGGCCCGGTCGATCGTCGCCACCGCCGCCGTCCGTTCCGGCTCGGTGGCCTCCGGCGAGTTCAGCGAGGCGTCCAGGTTCGCCCGGATGATCGCCAACGGACTGCGCAACTCGTGTGAGGCGTCGTCGATGAGCTGACGTTGGGCGTGGAAGGCGTGGTCCAGCCGATCCAGCATCGAGTCGATGGTGTCGCCGAGATCCCGCAGCTCGTCGCGGGGACCGGCCAGCCGGATCCGGCGGGACAGGTCGGTGGCCTGGATGTCCCGGGCGGTACGCGCGATCGCGCCCACCGGACGCAACGCCCGCCCCGACAGCACCCACCCGATGCCGAGACTCGCCACGAAGAGTCCACCGAGCGCGATCAGCGAGTAGTCCCGGACGGTCTGCAACAGTCGCAGATTGACCTCGTCCTCTATCTGCTGCACCTCGGCCACCTCGATGGTGGTGCCGGTGGCCACCGTCCGGCCGTCGGCCTTCTGCTTGTAGAGCTGCGCCTCGTACCGTTTGGAGATCGGCTTCGGGTCGACCGCCCGGTCCACCGCCACGTACGCCACCGCCAGCCCCGCCCCGGCCAGCGCGAACAACAGCGTCGAGTAGAGCACCGTCAACCGGAACCGGATCGACCGGAACAGCCTCACGTCGCCACCTCGCTCACGTCGCCACCTCTCGCAACCGGTAGCCGCGCCCGATCACCGTCTCGATCGGTGGCTCGGTGTCGGTGCCGGTGAGTTTGCGCCGCAGCGTACCCACGGTGACCCGGACCGTCTCGGTGAACGGGTCGGCGTTGGCGTCCCAGACGTGCTCCAGCAGCTCCTCGGCGGGCACCACCCGGCCAGGATGCGTCATCAGGTACTCCAGCACCCCGAACTCCTTGCGGGTGAGCTGGAGTTCCCGTACGCCCCGACGGGCCTCCTGCCGCGCCACGTCCAGGCTCAACGCCCCCACGGTCAGCACCACCCCGGTGCCGCCGGTGTCCCGCCGCAACAGGGCCCGCACCCGCGCCAACAGCTCGACGAGGGCGAACGGCTTCACCAGGTAGTCGTCCGCGCCCTCGTCGAGCCCGCGTACCCGGTCGCCGAGCGCGCCACGGGCGGTGAGCATCAACACGCGCAGGTCCCGCCCACCGGCGACCTCGACCGCGCCGGAGCGGATCGCCCGGCACACCGCGAAGCCGTCCTCGTCGGGCAGGTTGACGTCCAACAGCATCAGGTCGTACGCGTTGACCAGCAGCAGCTCGTACGCCTGCGCCGCGTCCACCGCGACGTCGACGGCGTAACCGGCGCGGACCAGCCCGAGCCGCAACGCGCCGGCCAGGTCCTCCTCGTCCTCCACCACGAGCAGCCGCATCTGTCCGTCACCCTCTCGCGATCAGCCTCTGCGCCACCTGCGACGCGCGGTCGATCGGGACCGCGAAGCCGATCCCGATGTTGCCGCCTCCCTCCAGTGTGGCGATGGCGGTGTTGACCCCGACCACCTCGCCCCGCCCGTTGACCAACGGCCCGCCCGAATTGCCGGGGTTGATGGACGCGTCGGTCTGCACCGCCGGCTGCCGGGTGCTGCCACCACCGAGCCGGACCGGGCGGTCCAGCGCGCTGACGATCCCGGCGGTCACCGTGCCGGAGAGCCCCAGCGGCGAACCGACGGCCAGCACCGGTTCGCCCACCCGAGTCTGCCCGGTGGGGGCGAGCGGCAGGGGGCGCAGCCCGTTGCCCGGATCGACACGTAGCACGGCGATGTCCGTACCCGGGTCACGGCCGACCAACCGCGCGGTCAGCCGACGGCCGTCCTGACCGACCACCTGGATCGTGCCGCCCCGGGCCACCACGTGGTCGTTGGTGACCACATGCCCCCGACCGTCGATCAGGAAACCGGAACCGGAGGCACCGCGCCCGCCGGACGAGGTCTGCACCGACACCACCCCGGCCAGCACCCGGTCGGCGGCGGCCACCAGGTCACCCCCGGGCCCGAGGGTGAGCGGCGGCGCGGCGGCCTCCGCCGCCTCCGGCATATCGTCGCGGGCGGCGAGGTGACCGGCCACGCCACCGGCGCCCGCCGAGACCGCCACCAGCGTCAACCCGACCAGCAACAACCGGGGCCACCGGGACGGGCCGCCGCCGGGGGAGACGTCCGGCGGCGTGTCCGGCCCGACCGGCCCACCCGGCACGGCGGGTACGACCGGCGGCGCCGACGCGACTCCCGGTACGCCCGCCGTGGCGGCATCGCCATGCAGGTTCGGGGAGACGAACCGCGGCCCGCGCGGCTCACCGAGGCCCGGAATCGTGCTCGTCATGAACTGTCCCTTCGAAGTCGTCACGGCAGGCGGGAGAACCAGAGCATCGACGCCGCCGCGGCCAGCAGCGCGAACACCAGCCCGCCACCGATGAACCGGGCCGACACGTCCTGCCGCTCCATCCGGTAGCCCACCGACGAGCCGATGTCGGCGTACGCCTCGCGAAGTTCGGCGCTGCTGCCCGCCTCGTAGTAGCCGCCCCCGGACTGCTCCGACACGACCCGCAGGGTCTCCCCGTCGACCGGGACGCGCTGTCCCGCGCCGATCTGGCCGTCGAGCGTGCCGAACGAGATGGTGTCGACCGGTACCCCGGCCTCCACCGCGTCGCCCGCCGCCGAGGTCGGGTTGCGCCCGGTGGTGTTGGCCCCGTCGGAGAGGATCACCACCCGGGCCGGCGGCGGCTCGTCGACCGCCTGCGCGTCAAGCGTGCGGATCGACTCCAGCGAGGCGTCGATGGCGTCGCCGATCGCGGTGCCCTGCACGCCCGTGACGCCCTCGTCGAGCCGGTCGATGCCGGCCGCCATCACCTCCCGGTCACCGGTCGGCGGCACCATCACCGAGGCGCTGCCCGCGAACGCCACCAACCCCACGTTGAACTCCTCCGGCAGGTCCGCGACGAACTCCCGGGCCGCGTCCTTGGCCGCGACCAACCGATCCGGCGGTACGTCGTCGGCGAGCATGGACCGGGACACGTCCACCGCGACCATCACGGTGGCCCGTTCACGGGGTACGCGCACCTCGTCGGTGGGCCGGGCGAACCCGACCACCAGCAGCGCCAACATGGCGATGAACAGACCGGCGGGCACGTGTCGCCGCCACGCCGGGCGGGCCGGCGCGACCTTGTCCAGCAGCCGCAGGTTGGTGAACCGCACCGCGTACCGGCTGCGTCGCCGCTGCATCACCAGGTAGCCGACGACCAGCGCGACCACCCCGGCGAGCAGCCACAACCTTTCCGGGGACTCCCAACTCACGCGTTTCTCCCTCCAGCCGGTCGGGTGGCTCGGGCGAGCCGTCGTTGGGCGTGGACGTGGCGGACGATGTCGGCGATCCAGTCCCGGTCGGTGCTCAGCGGCAGGTGTGACGCACCGGCCCGCCGCAACGCCCGGTTCACCGCCAGGCGCTGGGCGGCGGCGGCTGCCGCGTACCGCTCCCGCAGCTCGCGGCTGCCGGTGGACACCTCGCGCCGCTGGCCGCTCTCCGGGTCGACGAGCGTGATCAGGCCGACGTCGGGCAGTTCCAGCTCGCGCGGGTCGCGGACCTCGACCGCGAGCACCTGGTGCCGGGCGGCCAGCCGCCGCAGCGGTCGCTCCCAGTCCGGCGGCGGCCCGTCCGCGCCGCCCATCCCCTCGTCGGGCAGGCCGTCGAGGAAGTCGGAGACCACCACGGCGAGACCGCGCTGACCGGCGGAACGGCGCAGCCCGTCGATCGCGTCGGCCAGCGGCACCGGCTGGGTGGCGGGCCGCCCCCGGGGCACCTCCATCAACGTCCGCAGCAGATTGATCAGGTGGTGGCGTCCGGTGCGGGCGGGGAAGCGGCGTACCCCGGCGTCACCGAGCAGATGCGCGCCGAGCCGGTTGCCGGTGCCGGCGGTGAGGAACCCGACGGCGGCCACGGCCGCCACCGCCAGTTCCCGCTTCTCCAACTCGGCGGTGCCGAAGTCCATGCTGGGCGTGGCGTCCACGAGCGTCCAGGTGGTCAGCTCCCGGTCCGCGTCCACGGTCCGCACGTGCGGCACGGCGGTACGCGCCGTCACCGACCAGTCCATCCGCCGGACCTCGTCCTCACCGGCCCGGTACTCGCGGCTGCCCGCCGGCTCGCTGCCCGGACCGGGCAGCAGCCCCAGGTGCTGGCCGTGCAGCAGCCCGTCCAGGCGGCGGTTGATCGTCAACTCCAGCCGGCGCAACCGACGCTGCGGCGCGAGCCGCCCGACACTTGTCGTGTGCGCGTTCACGCCGCCGCCCCCAGGCCCGGCCCCTGTTGCTCCTGCGCGGGGGCGATCTGCGGCGGCGGCACCGCCTCCACGATCCGCCGCACCAGCTCACCGGCGTCCACGTCGTCGGCGACCGCGTCGAAGCTGAGCACCAGCCGGTGGGTCAGCACGTCGGCGGCGATCTCCCGCACGTCGGCGGGAAGGACGTAGTCGCGGCCCCGCAGCAGGGCCAGCGCCCGTGCCGCGGCGACCAGGCCGAGCGTGGCCCGGGGGCTGGCACCGTACGCGAGCTGGTCCGCCACGTCGGCCAACCCGAAGCGGCGCGGGTCCCGGGTGGCCAGCACCAGGCGGACGACGTACTCGGCCAACGCATGATGGACGAACACCTCCCGCGCCCGGGCCTGGAGCGCCGCGAGCCGGGCCGGGTCCAGCACCGGCCGGGCGGCCGGCGTGCTGGTGCCCATCCGATAGAGGATGCCCAGCTCCTCGTCGTCGGTCGGGTAGTCGACCACCACCTTCATCAGGAACCGGTCCCGCTGCGCCTCCGGGAGCTGGTACACCCCCTCGGACTCGATCGGGTTCTGGGTGGCCAGCACCAGGAACGGAGTCGGCACCGGATAGGTCCGCCCACCGAGCGACACGTGCCCCTCGGCCATCACCTCCAGCAGCGCCGACTGCACCTTCGCCGGAGCCCGGTTGATCTCGTCGGCGAGCACCAGGTTGGCCATCACCGGTCCCAGTTCCACGTCGAAGCTCTCCGTCGACGGGCGATAGATCCGGGTGCCGAGGATGTCCGACGGCACCAGGTCCGGGGTGAACTGGATCCGGGCGAAGCTGCCACCCACCGCCGTGGCCAGGGTCTCGGCGGCGAGCGTCTTCGCCACCCCGGGTACGCCCTCCAACAGGCAGTGCCCCCGGGCCAACAGTGCGGTCAACAGCCGCTCCACCAGCCGGTCCTGGCCGACGATGACCCGCTTCACCTCGAACAGGGTCTGTTCCAACAGTCGGGCCGCCCCGGCGTGCTCGCCGATGACGTCGAATTCGCGGATGTCGGTCGTCGTCACGCACTCGCTCCTCGGTCGCGTCAGGGACGCGGGTACCCGACCTGCGGGGGAGGCCGGGTACCCGCTCCTGACCCATTGGGCCAGAGCCCCCCGAAAGCCAACCGAACGACGACCGTGAAGGCCGGGCACCGCCAGGCCGATGGACCGGATTCGGCGAGTGGTGGGGTGCCATGTGGACGCGGTGGTGTGGTGCACAGAGCGTCTGGGCAGGTGGAGTGGGGTGTGCGGGCGCTATCGAGCTGATGGCGCAGACGGATCGCTTCGTGGGACGGCTAGCCGTCGCGCACGGCGATGCCCTTGCGCGACAGCACAAACGGTTCAGCTCGACAGGGCTAATACCCACAGATGTACGCCGTCTCCGGTCGCGAACTGATTCACCAGATGAGCGGGTGGCTCACCCCCGTCAAGATCACGCTCGATCCTGGATCGAGTGGCATCCCAGCGCCCCGATAACCACTCGATCCAGGATCGAGCACGACCTTGATCCCAGCGCGCGAGTGGTCGTCAGGCGGCCAAGGAGACGCTGGCAGTCAGACAAAGCTGAACATCTGTGTGGCGGGCGGCATCGGCGGAACAGCAGCGGGGCGGGCGGTGAGCCGGTGCATGCCGACCCGGAATCGGGCATTGGCGGGGCTGGTGAAGGACATTTCGCTGAAGCCGTGCTCGGCAAAGCAGGTGCGGACGTCGTGGCTGGGGTCCTGACCGTCGTCGGCGCGTCCTCGGGTCCAAATCACAATGCCATCGGCGACGACAAGGGTGTGCAACATGGCGATGGTCCGGCGTACGTCGTAGAACGTGATGTTGCCGAACACGCCGCACGAGAGGAGTAGGTGCGCGGGCTGGACGTCCACGTAGGTATCCGTCGCACCAGCGTCTGCGGTTCGCACTTCGATCCCGGGCAGGCCGAGACCGATGGCCGCGGCACGGGCGCGCTGTGACAATGTCGGGTCACGTTCGATGAGTAGCGCCTCGACTGTGCGTCCGCCGTCATGTTCGGCAAGTACCGGCAGCACGTCGCGCCCATCACCAGCGCAGATGCTGATCAGCCGCCGGGTGCCTCGTTCATCGCGAGGTGCTTCGGCCAGAGCCCGCCGAAGGTCACGCTGGACGATGTGCAGCCTGCGTGCCAGTGACGAGTTCGGGGTGTCGTAATCCTGATGCCACCGGAGCCAGTCCTTGGTCACGATGGCATTCAATCAGCAACGAACGATGAGATCCGTCGCGCACCCGCCGAGGTCCGCAGTCGCCCCGTCGCCCGTACCCTCCTCGCCGAGATCATCCAGCGCACCCCCGCCCCCGCCGACGTGGCCCGACTGGCCACCACCGTAGGCCTGATCCCCCACACCCCCACCTGACCAAGTGCACGCCCCGCCGCGGTCCCGCCCATCGCCCCGCCGATCATGGAGCTGTGGTCGACGGCTTGTCCAAATACGTCCACACTTGCCGCCGCCACAACTCCATGATCGGCGGGTTTCGTGGCGCCAGCCCGTGTTGATCAAGAGGTTTTGGTCCTCTACGCGCGGGTTCCGTGAACCAAACCTCTTGATCAACGCGTCGAGCGTCGAGGCGCTAGGGGAGGGGTCAGAGGCGGTTGCGCTGGGTGCGGTAGCGGCGGATGAGGGCGGCGGTGGAGCTGTCCAGCGTCGTCAGGTCGGGTCCGTCGCCGGTGAGCAGGGGAGCGAGCTGGTTCGCCATCACCTTGCCGAGTTCCACGCCCCACTGGTCGAAGGGGTTGATGTCCCAGATCGCGCCCTCGGTGAGGACGATGTGCTCGTAGAGGGCGACCAGTTGGCCGAGGGCCGCGGGGGTGAGGCGGTCGGCCGTGATCGAGGTGGTGGGGTGGTTGCCCGCCATCACCTTGTGCGGTACGAGGTCGGCCGGAGTACCTTCCGCCGCGACCTGCTCGGCGGTGCGGCCGAAGGCCAGCGCGGCGGTCTGGGCGAAGAAGTTCGACATGAACAGGTCGTGCATGTCGCCGATCTCGTGGTTGGGCTCGCTGAACCCGATGAAGTCGGCCGGCACCAGCCGGGTGCCCTGGTGCAGCAGTTGATAGAAGGCGTGCTGGCCGTTGGTGCCCGGCTCGCCCCAGAATATCTCGCCGGTGTCGTACGCCACGGGCTGCCCGTCGGTGCGGACCGACTTGCCGTTGCTCTCCATGGTGAGCTGTTGCAGGTAGGCCGGGAACCGGTGCAGGTACTGCGAGTAGGGCAGCACCGCGTGGGTCTGCGCGCCGAGGAAGTTGGCGTACCAGATGTTCAGCAGGCCGAGCAGCACCGGGGCGTTGCGGGCCGGCGGTGCGGTGCGGAAGTGCTCGTCCATGGCGTGGTAGCCGGCCAGCATCTCGTCGAAGCGCGCCGGGCCGATGGAGAGCATCACCGACAGGCCGACCGCCGACGGCAGCGAGTAGCGTCCGCCGACCCAGTCCCAGAAGCCGAACATGTTCGCCGGGTCGATGCCGAAGTCAGTCACCCGCTGGGCGTTGGTGCTGACCGCGACGAAGTGCCGGGCCACGGCCTCGTCGCCCGCGTCGAGTCCGGCCAGCAGCCAGCGTCGGGCCTGGTGGGCGTTGGCCAGGGTCTCCTGGGTGGAGAAGGTCTTCGACACGATCACGAACAGCGTGCTGGCCGGGTCCAGGTCGGCGGTGGTGTCGTGGATGTCGGTGGGGTCGATGTTCGACACGAACCGGCAGGAGATGCCGGCGTCGCGGTACGCCTTGAGCGCCTCGTACGCCATCACCGGTCCGAGGTCGGAGCCGCCGATGCCGATGTTGACCACGGTGCGGATCCGCTCGCCGGTGTGTCCGCGCCACTGGCCGGACCGCACCTGGTCGGCGAAGTCGGCCATCCGCTGCCGGACGGCGTGCACGTCGGCCACCACGTCCTGACCGTCCACGGTCAGCGTGGCGTCGCGGGGCAGCCGCAACGCGGTGTGCAGGACGGCCCGGTCCTCGGTGCCGTTGATGTGCGCTCCGGCGAACATCGCGGCGATCCGGTCGGTGAGCCCGACCCGCTCGGCCAGCGCGGTCAGCAGGGCCAGGGTCTCGTCGGTGACCAGGTTCTTGCTGTAGTCGACGTAGAGATCGGCCACCTCGACGGTCAACCGCTCGCCCCGGTCGGGATCACCGGCGAACAGGTCCCGCAGGTGCGTCGCGCGGATCTCGTCGGCGTGCTTGCGCAGGGCCTGCCACTCGTCGGTGGTGGTGACGTCCGCAGCCATCGGATCGATCGTCTCCTCGCAGGGTAGGCGCGCCGCCGGCGTCGTCCGGCCGGCGGGATGGGACCAGCCTGCCACACGAAGATCGCCGCACCGGGCCGGACGCGGGGTCACCGGTCACGATCCGCGCGGGTGTCGATGCGCTGTGCGCACGGGCGGCGGACGTCGGCGGGGTCGCTGCCCGACGCGGGAACGGACAGGGCAAGGTGGAGGCATGACGACGCCGGCACCGAAGAATCCCGCAGCCGCCTCCGCGACCTCCGCAGCCCCCCGGCAGACGCTGCTGGTGCTGGGCGCCAGCGGGGACCTGACCGGCCGGTTGCTGCTGCCCGGGCTGGGCCGGTTGCTGGCCAGCGGCGCGGTGCCGAATCTGCGGCTGATCGGCAGCGGCATGGAGGACTGGGACGACGAGCGCTGGCGTCGCCGGGTGGCGGACTCGTTCGCCAGTGTCGACGCGCAGGGGCCGGTCGAGGCCGACGTACTCCGCGAGACCCGGTACGTGACCGCCGACGTGACCCGTGAGGAGGACCTGCGGGGGCTGCTCAGCGGCTGTGCCGGCCCGGTGGTGATCTTCTTCGCGCTGCCGCCGTTCGTGACCGCCCGGTCGGCCGCCGCGTTGGCCCGCATCGGCGTACCGCCGGGCACCCGGCTGATGCTGGAGAAGCCCTTCGGCGTCGACCGGATCTCGGCGCGTTCGCTCAACGAGCTGCTGGCCACGTTGGTGCCCGAGGACCAGGTGCACCGCATCGACCACTTCCTCGGCAAGTCCACCGTGCTGAACCTGCTCGGCCTGCGCTTCGCCAACCGCATCTTCGAGCCGGTGTTGAACAACACCCACGTGGCCTGCGTGGACATCGTCTTCGACGAGACCCTGGGCCTGGAGGGTCGGGCCGGCTACTACGACCGTGCGGGCGCGTTGGTCGACATGGTGCAGAGCCACCTGCTCCAGGTGCTCGCCCTGCTCGGCATGGAACCGCCGCCCACGCTGAGCGCGAAGGAGCTGCGCGGGCGCAAGGCGCAGGTGTTGCGGGCCGTCCGCCTGTGGCAGGACGACCCGGTGGCGGCGAGCCGCCGGGCCCGGTACACGGCGGGCGACATCGACGGCCGCCACCTGCCCGCCTACGCGGCGGAGGAGGGCGTGGACCCGGGCCGGAACACCGAGACCCTCGCCGAGGTGGTGCTGGAGGTGGACACCTGGCGCTGGGCGGGCGTCCCGTTCCGGCTGCGCTCCGGCAAGGCCACCTCGGCGGTACGCAAGGAGGCCGTCATCACCTTCAAGCAGCCGGCCCGGGTGCCCGACGGCCTGACCGGGTACGAGGAGCCGGACCGCCTGCGGATCGGGTTCGGGCCGGACTGTCTCGGGCTGAACCTGAACATCAACGGCCCCGGCAACCCGTTCGACCTGGACCAGGTGCACCTGATGGCGGACTTCGGCCCCGGCGAGCTGCCCGCGTACGGCGAGGTGCTGCGCGGCGCGTTCGAGGGCGACCCGACGCTGTCGGTGCGGGGCGACGTGGCCGAGGAGTGCTGGCGCATCGTCGAGCCGGTGCTGGCGGCCTGGAAGGCGGGGAGCGTGCCGTTGCAGGAGTACGCGGCCGGTTCGGCCGGTCCGGAGGATTCGTTGCTCGGCCCGGTACGCGGCTGACCAGGGCGACCGGCGGCTGCACCGCGTGAGGGATTCTCACTGATGGTGACAGTGTGATATCTCTCAGCTACTTTTCAGGCACCGGTGCTAGCTTCCCGTCTCGACGGGATCCATGATGGACGGCGCCGATTCCGTTGCGACACAACGGCTGAGGCGTAGAAGTTTCACGTCCGTGCCACGGTCGCGCCTGTGGTCGAGGGAGAAGCTCGTGGTGTTCAAGAAGATGCTGGGTGCCTTCGGGATCGGCGCGCCCAGCGTCGACACGGTCCTGTCCGATCCGGGCACCCGCCCCGGCTCGATGCTGACCGGCCAGGTGAACCTGACCGGCGGCAACCAGGACGTGGACATCGACCAGGTCGTGTTGAGCCTGGTCACCCGCGTCGAGGTCGACGGCGCGGACGGCGACCACGACGCGACCGTCGAGTTCCACCGGGTGCCGGTCGCGGGCGGGCTGCGCCTCGCGGAGGGGCAGCACCTGGCTCTGCCGTTCCAGATCCCGATGCCGTTGCAGACCCCGGTGACCGACGTCTACGGCCAGCGGCTGCCCGGCATGACCATGGGCCTGCGCACCGAGGTCGCCATCCGTGGCGCGGTCGACAAGGGCGACCTCGACCCGGTGTACGTGCACCCGCTGCCGGTGCAGGAGCGGATCCTCGAGGCGTTCGGGCGGCTGGGCTTCCAGTTCAAGGGCGCCGACCTGGAGCACGGGCAGATCGCCGGGGCGCGCCAGACGCTGCCCTTCTATCAGGAGATCGAGTACTTCGCCGCGCCGCAGTACGCCCACGAGATCAACGAGGTCGAGCTGACCTTCCTCGCCGACGAGCAGGGCGTCGACATCGTGCTGGAGTTCGACCGGCGCGGTGGCCTGTTCACCGGTGGGCACGACTCCTACGGCCGCTACCGCGTGGCGCACGCCGACGCCGACCAGCGGGACTGGGCCGCCGAGGTCGACGGCTGGTTCCGTCAGGCGCTCGACCAGTACCGCACCCTGCACCCCGGCGCGGCCTTCGCCCAGCCCGGCCCGCAGGGTTACGGCCAGCCGGGCTACGGGCAGCCGGGTTACGGCCAGCCCGCCTACGGCCAACCCGGCTACGGCCAGCCGGTCGGCTACCCGCCGCAGCAGCCCATGTACGGGCACCACCAGGAGGAGCACCACGAGCGGCGCGGGCCCGGCATGGGCGCGGTCGCCGCCGGTGTGGTCGGCGGTGCGGCGCTCGGATTTGCCGGCGGCATGGTCGCCGACGAGGTCTTCGATTCCTTCGGTGACGACGAGGGCGACGACGGCGGCGAGGAGTGACTCGCTGACTCGTCGCCCCGTCGACGTCACCACGAAGCGGGTCTCCACCCGCGACGGCCGCCCGGTCGCCAGGCTCCCCACTGGTGGCCGGGCGGTGTCGTGTGCCGGGTCTAGGTCTAGTGGCTGGTCAGCGCCGGTCGGTCCGCCTCGAACCGGGCCCGGGTGAGGAAGGCGAGCCGGGCGCGCTTGTCCGGCATGTCGATCTCCTCGGCCAGGGTGAACCCCTCGGCGAGCAGTCGGCGGCGGGCCGCGTCGTTGCGGACGTCGGGCTCGACGACGATGCGGTCCCGGGTCGGGTCCAGGAACAGGAACCGGGCCAGGGCGGCGCCGACCGGACCGGCCAGCGCGCGGGGCAGGCCGGGCGGCGGGGCGAGCAGCAGGTGCATGCCGATGTCGCCGGGGCGTACGGGATAGCGCTCGCCGACCGGGTCGGCCGCCGGCTGGTACGTCTGGAACAGGCCGATCGGCACGTCGTCGATCCGGATCAGGTACGCGTGATGGGTGGTCAGAGCGTCGACGAACTCGTAGATCTCGCGCACCTCGTCGAGGGTGTGCGAACCCATGCCCCAGAACACCGCGCGGGGCTGGGTGACCCAGCCGTGCAGGAGTTCGGCGTCGACCATCGGGTCGACGGTGGTCAGGCTGAGGGTGCCGAGGTCGGCGATCTTCTCCTGGTACATGCTGCCTCGCTTCGGATGGGCCGGGCGGGCGGACCCTCACGCGGTCGGAGCGCCGGGTCCTCGCCACGATCGGCGAGTTAGGTTAACCTAACCTAACTTTCCGGGACGGTAGCAGGAGGCACGGGTGAAGCGGAACTGGGAGTCGCTGGTCCTCAAGGCGATGGGAGGACGGAACTTCCGACTGACCGTCCTGGACTCCGCGCCGGTGAACGAGCGGTACCAACGTCTGCTGGTCGACGGTGGCGGGTTGCTCCAGGAGTGTGAGGTCCACCCGACGATGTGGATCCGGCTCTGGTTCGACAACGACGGACGGGCGCACCAGCGGGCGTACACGCTCGTCGACCCGGACCCGGAAACCGGCCGCTTCCACCTGGAGTTCGCGCTGCACGACGGCGTCGCCGCCCGCTGGGCCGGCGCGGCCCGCCCCGGCGACACCATCGAGGCCACCGTGCACGGCACCGGGTTCGCCCTGCCCGACCCGGCGCCCCGGCACCTCTATCTGGTCGGGGACGCGGCCTCGCTGCCGGCGGTGAACAGCCTGCTGGACAGCGCGCGGGACATCCCGGCGACGGTCTGGATCGAGTACGCCCACGAGGACGAGAAGGAACTGGCCGCCCGCGCCCGTGCACACCACGAGGTGGTGTGGGTGCCGCGCCGCGACGACGGGCGGCACCTGGTCGACACCGTCCGCGACGGGATGAAGGCCAGCGACGGCGGCTACTACTGGGTTGCCTGCGAGGCGGCCACCGCCCGCAGCATCGTCAAGCACATCCGACGCGGTCTCGGCGTGGGCCGCCAGCAGTTGACCGGGGTGGGCTACTGGAACGCCCGGTGAGCGGCGGCCCCGGCGGGTCTGCGCCGGGGCCGCCGTCGGTCAGCTCGTCGGGAAGTTGTCCGGGGTCCGGATGCGCTCGCGCATGAACGCGCCCGAGGTGGTCAGCATGGACGTACCCGTGTAGTTGCTGCCGTTGCAGGTGCCCGGCCGCAACGCCGCACTGCCCTCGGCCTTGTCGGAGAACGTCCAGTTGGCGTACCCGATCTTCAGCCGGTCGAGCAGGTCCAGCCACTGGGTGCTGCTGGCCAGGTCGGCGGCGCCGTCACCGGTGTAGTCCACCAGGCCGAACTCGGTGACGAACAACGGCAGCCGCGCGGCGGCCCGCTCGACCTCGGCCCGGTAGTTGTCCCGGTGCGACGCGGCGTAGAAGTGGAACGCGTACATGACGTTGCTCGCGTTCACCGGGTTGTTGACGATCTCGGTGTGGTTGGAGCCCTCGGAGACGCCCAGCGAGGACCAGCCCCGGGTGCCGACGATGACCACCGCGTCCGGGTCGTTGGCACGGATGACCGGGATGACCTGGTCGGCGTAGTTCTTGATGGTCGACCAGCTCACCCCGTTGGGCTCGTTGGTGATCTCGTAGATCACGTTGTTCTTCGACGCGTGCCGTGCGGACACCGCCGCGAAGAAGGTCTTGGCCCGCTCCAGGTTGTGCATCGGGTCGCCGGGCGTGAGCGTGTGGAAGTCGATCATCGCGTACATGCCCCGCTCGGTGGCCTCCTCGACCAGGGCGTTGACCCGGTTGGTGAAGCCCGCCGGGTCGGTCTCGTACCCGTCCTCCTGCACGTACATGGCGATCCGGAACAGGTCGGCCCGCCAGTCGGTGGCGAGCGCGTCCAGCGAGGCGTCGTTGTAGCAGTTGCCGAACCACTGGAGGCCGTGGCTGCTCATGCCGCGCAACTGGATCGGCCGGCCGTACTGGTTGCAGAGGTTGACCCCGCAGACCCGCAGCTGCCCGTTGACGGCCACCGGGGTCTGCCCGCCGGGCGGTGGGGTGGTCGGTGGCGGCGTGGTCGGCGGGGGAGTGGTCGGCGTGGTCGAGCCGGTGCAGACCGTGCCGTTGAGGGTGTACGAGGTCGGTGCCGGATTGGCGCCGGTGAAGGTGCCGTTGAAGCCGATGGTGGTGCTGGCGCGGGTGGCCAGCGACCCGTTCCAGCTCAGGCTCCGTGCGGTGACCTCGCTGCCGCTCTGACTCCAGGTCGCCGACCAACCCTGCGCCAGGCGCTGGCCGCCGTCCGGGAAACGGAAACCGAGCGTCCACCCGTTGATCGGGTCGCCGACGTTGGTGATGGTCACGCTGGCGGTGAACCCGCCGGACCAGCTGTTCGTCGTGTAGGTCACCGAACAGCCGGGTGCGGCCATCGCGGCGGTCGTGGGCAGGACGGCCAGCGTGCCGAGGGTCAGCGCGCCGACGGCACCGGCCGCGACCAGGAGGCGCCGGGCGCGGCGCGGAGGATGCTTCATGGGAACCGTCGCAATCTGGTCATGGTGGGGTACGGCCCTCCGGCGAGAAAGGACGAAGGCGCGGGAGCGCTCCCACGGCAGCCTACGATGGTCGGAAACACCCGCGCAATATTTAGCGCCGTCGAAGCGAGGTGACGCGGTGACGCCCCGGGAGGCTCTCCCGGGGCGTCACCGTGGACGGTGTCGTGGCGCCGAGCGTCAGAGTTCACCGGCGGCACGTCGCCGGTCGGCCTCGGCGTCGGCGGCGCCGACCGGCGTCGGGTCGGTGTCGCGCTGCGCCCCGGTCAGGTCGATGTCGGCGCCGGCCCGGGCGGCGTCGGCCGCCGCGTCGTCCGCGCCCACCACCTCGCCGGTATCGGGGTCGCCGTCGGTGCGTACGAGATCGCCGGCCGCGGCGAACGCGATCGGCGTGTAGCGGGGCTCGGTCATGTCGTCCTCCTCGTCGCCGGTGTGTCGCTCTGGTACCCGCCACCGGCGCGGCCCACACCGCCGTGTGCGTCCACCCCGGACCAGGAAACGCCATTCCTGAACGCACGATCAGGAGCCTGGAAGGGTTCGTCGATGTCCCGGATCGTTGCCGGATCGTTGCCTCGCTTGCCGTATGGCAAAGATCACGCTGGGTCCCTATGATTGCCCGTTTCCGTGCGGTGGGAAGCGCGAGATTCGCGGACGGCAGCACAGTGGATACCCAGAGTGATTGTTTCCGGTGGGTGACGTGTCCACGGCACGGGACGGTGGCACAGGTGTGCCACCACGATTTGCGCTGCTCACTACCCTGATTCTGATCATCGGTAGTGAGCCTCTCGACTTGACAAGGGTTTCAGATGAGCGACAGCCACTCTCCGTACGGAGGGCAGCCGGACCCGAACGCCGCCCCGTGGGGTAACCCGCCCGGTCCGCCGCCGATGCCGCCCGGCAGTCCGGCGGGCTACCCGATGCCGCCGGGTGCTCCCACGAGCGGGCCGGGCGCCCCCGGCTACCCCACGAGCGGCGCCCCGGGCTACCCCACGAGCGGGCCCGGCGCGCCGGGATATCCCACGAGCGGGCCCGGCGCGCCGGGATATCCCACGAGCGGGCCTGGCGCCCCGGGGTACCCGTCATCGCCGTACGGCGCACCCACGCCCCCTCCTCCGCCCTACGCCGTCCAGGGCCAGCAGAAGTCCGGTAACCGGAACGTCTGGCTCGGCCTCGGCATCGGTGCCGCCGTGATGGCCGTGCTGGTCGCCTGCGGCAGCACCATCGGCTACTTCATGCTCGGTGACGACGACGAGCCCACGCAGATCGCCGCCAGCACCAGCCCCTCGCCCGACGGCGACAACGGCGGCGGCGAAGGCTCGGAGCCCTCGCCGACGCCCGCCGAGCCGGACAACGACGGCGGCAACGGCAACAACAACGCCGTCACGGCCCGCAACTCCAGCGACTTCAACGCGGTGTGCGACGGCAACCCGGTGCTGAACGCCGCGCCGTACAGTTCCCCCAAGGGCGCCAAGGTCTACACCTTCGCCAACAACCCGGACCGCCCCGGTTCCTGGCTGAGCAAGTCGGTCGGCTTCAACAAGCCGTACTACGCCCGGACCTCCGACTGGGCGACCGTCTCGGTCGTCGGCTGCCTCACCTTCGTGCAGGGCAGCGAGGGCGAGCCGCGCAAGTGCCAGTACAAGGACCGCGACGACAAGCAGATCACGGTCGACTACATCTCCTCGCGCTACACCCTGACCTTCCACAACGCCCAGACCGGCGAGAAGGTCGGCGACGGCGGTCGGATCAACGCCCCGGCCGGGCGCTGCCCGAGCTTCATCTCCTACAACCGGGAGACCCTGAAGTCGTACGCCCAGCCGGACAACGGCGCCATCGAGCTGGCCCTGGACAAGTTCACCTCCTGAGCACAGGCGCCTGACCGGCGGGGGCGGGACCGAGAGGTCCCGCCCCCGCCGTCGTCGTACCGGCAGGCGCGAAGCGTGGTGCCGCCAGCGGCGGGAGATCGCCGCCCGTGCGGGCCACCGAGGTACGGGCCCGCGAATGACCGCCGGCCGACCACGGCGTCCCGGCCGAGTCGCCGTGATGTCCGACCCGGCGGCTAGCCTGTCGTCGTGTCGCGACCGTGCGGACGGAAGGGGTCCTGATGGCTGACGCGGACGACGTCCGTCGGTTGGCGCTCGCGCTGCCCCACGTGGTCGAGAACGACAGCGACGGCTTCGACTTCCGGGTGGCCGACAAGGGGTTCGTCTGGTCCTACCCCGAGCGCCGGCCCGGCAAGCCGCGCGTGATCCGCACCGACGTGGCCGTGCTCTTCGTCGGGGACGAGGCCGAGAAGCAGGCCCTGCTGCTCGGCGAGCCCGACCTCTTCTTCACCACCCCCGGCTACGACGGGCTGCCCCTGGTCATGCTGCGCCTGGCGGCGGTGGGGGTCGACCGACTCGCCGAGCTGGTGACCGATGCCTGGCGGATGCGTGCGCCGGAGTCGCTCGCCGTCGACCTCGACGAGGCCGCCCTCCGTTGACCGCCGCCGTCCGCCCGGCGAGGGGCGGCGGGCAGTGTCGGGTTTCCTCCTCGGGGACTGCACGGCGTGAAGGCCCGGTGAAGACTGGACGACAGTCGATGTCCCGGGGGTGCGCGATGTTCGGTCGGTGGCGCAAGCGGAAGGCACCACCGTCGGGTGCGCGACGACCGACGGGTACGCAACGACCGTCAGGTGAGGCGCGACCGTCGGCCGGGCCGGGCCCTGGGCTGGGGCCGGGGATCAGCGTCACCCCACTGCCCACCGAGACGGCGGCTCGGCAGGCCGCCCAGGGCGGGTCACCGGAGGACATGAACCGTCTCGGGATCACCCTCAAGCTCGGCGGCCGGGCGGACGAGGCAGCGCAGTGGTTCCGCAGGGCCGCCGAGGCCGGCAGCACCGACGGGATGGCCAACCTCGCCCTCTATCTGATGGGTCAGGGACGCAACCAGGAGGCCGCCGAGTGGTTCCGCCGGATCGGCGACCCGCTGGGTGAGGCGTTCGCGCGACGGTTGTCGTCGGAGCCCGACAATCCGCCCGACCGGTGACCGGCATCCCCGACGCCTGGGGGACACCGCAGTACCACCTCCTCGTCGGCGCCTGCGGTCAGGCCGAGGCCCACCACGACAGTTACGAGCGCACCGGGTCACTGCGGGACCTGGAGTTCGCCCTCGCCGTCTTCACCGAGGTGCTGAGGGTCGCCCGGAACGTCGACATCCGCAGCACCGCCGCCAACGGTCTCGGGACGGCCCGCTGGTCCCGCTACGAGCGCTTCGGTGACCTGGCCGACCTGGACGCGGCGGTCGGGTTGTTCCGGGACGCGCTGGCGATGTATCCGAACGAGCGCACCCCCGCCACGCCGTCCTTCCACGCCAACCTCGGTGGTGTGCTGCGGTTGCGCTGGCGGCGTACCGGCGTCGAGGCGGACCTGGTCGAGTCGGTGACCCAGGTCCGCGCGGCGCTGGCGGCGACCGGTCCCACCCATCCGCGCCGCGCGGGCCGGCTGACCAACCTCGCCGACGGGCTGCTCACCCTGTCGCTGCGGTACGACGACTCGTCCGCCCTCGCCGAGGCGGTCGAGGTGTCCCGCGAGGCGGTCACGGCGGCCGGGCCCGGTGACGACCTCGCCGGGATGCTCTCCAACCTCGCCGAGATACTGCGGCTGCGGTACCGCTCGACGAACGGCCGGGAGCGGGTCCTGCTGGACGAGGCGGTCGAGCGGGGACGTGAGGCGGTGGCGGCGGCCGGCGACCGACACCCGCTGCGGGCGCGGTTCGAGTCGAACCTCGCGCTCGTCCTGGTCGACCGGTACGCCGCCGGGCGGCACCCGGCCGACCTGGCCGAGGCGGGACGGCTCGCCGAGCACGCGGTGCGAGCCACGCCCGAGGGGCACCCCAACCGGGCGGAGCGGATGCTCGTGCTCGCCGGCATCCGACGGGCGGAGGTGACCCGACTCGCCGCCGAGGTACCCCGTCTCCGGGAGGCCCGCCGGCTCGCCCGTGCCGCCCGGGACGCGGCGGCGGCCGTGCCCGAGGGGCACTACCTGCGGGCCGATGCCCTGCTCGGCGAGGCCGCCGCGTTGACGGTGTGGGCGGTGAGCGGCGAGCCGAAGGCGTACCAGGAGGCCATCACCATCCTCCGGCGGGTGGCGCGGGACCCGACCGCACCGGTCCGCGTACGTGTCGAGGCCGCCCGACGGTGGGCCAACGCCCTCCTCGCCAGCAGCCGGGGACGGGACCTCGCCGGGGCCCGGCAGGCGTACCACCTGGCGGTCGAGCTGTTGCCCCGGACCGCGCCGAGGCGTGTCACGCACGCCGACCGGGAACGGCACCTGGGTGCCTTCGTCGGTCTGGCCCGGGACGCCGCCGCCTGCGCCATCTCGGCCGGTGACCCGCTCGACGCGCTGCGGCTGCTCGAACACGGCCGGGGGGTGCTGCTCGGGCACGCCCTGGACGCCCGGACCGAGCTGACCGAGCTGCGTCGACGGCGTGCCGACCTGGCGGACCGCTTCGAGGCGGTGCGGAACGCGTTCGACCGGCCGGAAGGGATCGGTTTCAGTTCCCTGCCGGACGACCTGACGGTGCCCGGCGAGGACCGGCACGCGCTGGCCCGGGACTGGGACGCGCTGCTGGAGGAGATCCGGGGCGTCGACGATCTCGCCGGGTTCCTGCGCCCGCCCCCCGTCGACGACCTGCTCGCCGAGATCGCCCGGCGAGGTCCCGTGGTGGTGCTCAACATCAGTGGGCTGCGGTGCGACGCCCTGGTGCTCGCCGGGGGCGGGGTGCGGGTGGTACCGCTGCGGCTGAGTCTCGACCAGGTGGTCGACCGGGCCCGGCGGCTGCGCGCGGCCGTCACCCGCACCAACCGGCCGAGCCTGCCCGCTCCACTGCGCGAGGAGGCCCGGTCCACGGTCGCCGAGACCCTGGACTGGCTCTGGGCCACCGTCGCCGCGCCGGTGCTCGACGTGCTCGCGCCGCCGTCCGGCTCGCGGCTGTGGTGGGTGCCGACCGGGCCGCTGACCAGCCTCCCGCTGCACGCCGCCGGGCCGGCGGACGGACCGGGCGTGCTGGACCGGGTCGTCTCCTCGTATGCCCCGACGGTGCGCAGCCTGGTCACCGCCTGGCGATCCCGTCCGGCGGCCCGGACGGCCGTGCCGCTGGTGGTGGCCCTGCCGCAGACGCCGGGACTGGGCGACCTGCCGAACGTGCCGACCGAGGTGCGGATGCTGACCGCCCGGTATCCGGGCAGCGCGGTGCTCCTGGGTGCGCGCGCGGTCCGGCGGTCCGTGCTCGACGCGTTGCCCCGGCACCCGTGGCTGCACTTCGCCGGTCACGCGGTCAGTGCCGCCGACGGGAGCGCGGACGGGCATCTCGTCCTGCACGACCACGCCGCCGCCCCGCTGACCGTCGCCGACATCGCGCGGCTGCGGCTGACGCGTGCCGAGATCGCCTACCTGTCGGCGTGCGACACCGGGGTCTCCCACGAGGACCTGAACGACGAGGCGCTGCACGTGGCCGGTGCCTGCCACATCGCCGGGTTCCGGCACGTGGTCGGCACCGCGTGGGCGATCGACGACGCCGTCGCGCCCGGCGTCGCGGCCGACTTCTACGCCCGGTTGAGCGGGGCCGACGACGCCGCGTCGGCCCTGCACCAGGCGGTGCGTACGCTGCGCGCCGCGCAACCGGACCGGCCCGCGCTCTGGGCGCCCTTCCTGCACGTCGGTCCGTGACACGATGGTCGATGTGACCGATCGACGTGACGACACCGACCGGGGTGCCACCGAACTCCTCATCGGCGCGCTGGCCGGGTCCACCCTGCTGCCGTTCGTCCAGGCGCTGGCCACGAAGGCGGGGGAGGACGTCTACCAGCTGATCCGGGACAGACTGTCCCGCCGGGCTCGCCGCGACGTGCAGGACGAGATCCGCACCGAGGGCACCGTCACGCTCACCGCTGCCGCCGCGCGGGTGGTGCTGCGGCTGCCGGAACAGGTCACGTCCGAGATGGCACTGCGGTTGGAGAACCTCCCGCTGCCGCCGTACCGGCCCGGCTGGTTGCTCCTGTCGTGGGACGCGACCCAGCGCCGATGGATCACGACCGCGCTGTCCGGGCCGCCGGAGAACGCCACCAGTCTCGACCCCTGACCGTCCGCGCGGCGCGGGTCCACCACCGGCCGGGAACCCGGGTCCGGCTTTTCGATCTTGTTGGTGCCGTGTGACATGGTGGCGGCATGGAACCGCAGGTGGATGCCGAGCGCCGCGCTCTGCCCGAACCCGTCCGGGTCGCCCTGCGGGTGCTGCGCGACTACCGGCCGACCTTCGCCCGGGTACGCGCCCTGGTGCGCAGCATGGTCACCTCGTTCCTGGTGCTCAGCACGACGTTCTGGCTGCTGCCCGGCGTCACCATCAGCGGCCTGGTCGGCCTGCTCTGGCTGGTGGCCCTGGTCACCGGCGTCGGGGCGGTGCTGCGGCCGGTGCTGCTGGCCCTGGCCACCGCGCTCGGCGGACTCGGTGCGTTGACCATCGGCGTGGGCGTCCAGGCCGTCGTCATGTACGTGGCACTGCAACTGGCCCCCGAGGCGCACGTCGCCGGGTTCGCCGTCGCGTTCGCCGCCGCCTGGCTCGCCGTGGCGCTGGCCGCCGTGGTCAACTGGCTCGCCGACGCCGGCACCGACGACACCTTCGTCAGCGAGATGCTGCGGCTGATGAGCCGGGTCCGGCGCTCCACCGACCGTGATGGTCGCCGCTGGTGGCGCTGGCGCCGCAGCGGCCCGGCCCGGCGGGACACGCCCGGCGAGGTCCCGGCCGAGGGCCTGCTCGTCATCCAGCTCGACGGGGTGGCCGCCCCGGTGCTGCAGTGGGCGGTCCGCGCCGGCAACCTGCCCACCATGGGCCGGTGGCTGCGATCACGCAGCCACCGGATGACCCGCTGGCACACCGGGCTGCCGGCCACCACGCCCGCCGCCCAGGCCGGCCTGCTGCACGGCGAGTTCGGTCGGGTGCCGGCCTACCGCTGGTACGAGAAGGCACCAGCCGGCCCCGACGGGACCGTGCCGCCCGGGCGGCTCGTGGTGACCAGTCGTCCCCGCGACGCGGCCGAGGTCGAGCGGCGGATCTCCACCGGCCGGGGGCTGCTGCGCGACGGTGGGGTGAGCATCAGCACCGCCTTCTCCGGCGACGCCCCCACCACCCTGTTGACGGTCAGCCACGCCGGGTTGCCCGGCCGCTCCACGCCCGGCTATGCGGCGTTCATGACCAGCCCGTACGGCTTCGCCCGAACGGTGGTGCTCGGTGCCGGGCAGGTGCTGCGGGAACTGCACGCCGCCCGGCGGCGACGGGTGCGCGGCGTACAGCCCCGGGCCGACCGGGGCGGCTCCTACCTGGCGTTGCGTCCGCTGGCCAGCCTGCTCAGCGATCTCAACGTGTCGCTCATCGCCGAGCAGATGGCCCGGGGCGCCCCCGTCGTCTTCTGCGACTTCGTCGACTACGACGAGGTGGCCCACCACGCCGGCCCGGCCCGGCCGGAGGCGATGGCGGCGCTGGAGTCGCTCGACCACACCCTCGGCATCCTGCAACGGCTGGCCGCCGAGGCGACGCGGCGCTATCACATCGTGGTGCTCAGCGACCACGGCCAGAGCCAGGGCGCGACGTTCCGCCAGCGGTACGGCGAGACCCTGACCCAGGTGGTGTCCCGACTGGTCGCCCCGGGCGTCGACGAGCCCGCGCCGGCACCGCGCCGACGCCCACGTGGGCCTGGCCGGGACGCGGCGCTCGCCGGTGGCGAGCACGAGACCACCCGCAACGCCGAGGAGCAGGCCCGGGTCGACACCCTGCTCAGCGAGGTGTCCGGCCGCAGCGGCGTGACCGCCACCGCGACCCGGATGGCGGTACGTGCCCGGCCGGAGGCGGCCCGTGGCCCGCACCCGACGCACGAGCAGGCTGCCGCGTCGGGGCGTACCGAACCGGAGACCGTGGTGGTGGCCTCCGGGAATCTGGCGATGGTCTATCTGACCCGGCATCCGGGGCGGCTCACCCGCGAGCGCCTCGACGAGGTGACGCCGGGGCTGGTGGCGGGTCTGGCCGCGCATCCCGGCGTCGGCGTGGTCGTCGTCGACTCGGCCGCCGGAGCGCTGGCGGTCGGCCGGTCCGGGACCCACCGGCTGACCGACGGGCACGTCGAGGGCGACGACCCGCTGCTGCCGTACGGGCCGAGGGCCCGGCACGACCTGCTGCGGCACCAGGGCATCGACCACGTCGGTGACCTGGTGCTGATCAGCTCCGTGGACCCCGGCCTGGAAGAGGTGACCGCCTTCGAGGAGCTGGTCGGCAGCCACGGCGGCCTGGGCGGTTGGCAGAACGACGCGCTGCTGGTGCATCCCGCCGACTGGCCGCAGGAGGGCGAGCTGGTCGGCCCGGACGCGGTGCACCGCCAGTTGCTCGACTGGCTGTCCCGGCTCGGCCTGCGCAGCCCCGACGAGCCCGACGACCCGGCGCACGGGGTGGGCGACGCACCGACCCGGTCCGGCATGGCGGAGGGGCCCGCCGGAACGGCGGCGGGGTCCGACGCGGGGGACAGGCTCGCTCCGGCGGGCCGGCCGGGTCAGCCGACCCCCCGACCGCGTCCGGGGGAGACCGGAGTGCGGTTACCGGCTATGGCGTCGCCGGTGGATGAGCCGGCTCGGGCCGGCGTCGCCCCAGCAGGCTCCACCCCTGAGTGACCAGCAGGACCAGCACGATCGCGGCGAGCACGCTCTGCCACGGCTCGGGGAAGATGGCCCGGCCGAGCACGCCGATCATCGCGTAGAGGGCCGACCAGAGCAGGACGGCGGGCAGGTTCGCCACCGCGAACCGCCGCCAGGTCATCCCGGCCATCGCCGCGGCCAGCAGCACCGGCAACCGGCCGCCGGGCACGAGCCGGGAGACCAAAAGCATCGGGACACCGCCCTCGCGTACCCGTGCCGACAGCCGGTCCAGCCGTTGCGGCCCGCGCAGCCAGCGCAGTCGCCGGGCGATGCGTTCGCCGCCCCAGCCGAGCACCGCGAAGACCACCAGATCACCGAGGTACGCGCCGAGCGCCCCGGCGAACACGACCAGGAGCACGGTCACCGGGTCCTGGTGGGCGGCGAGGGCGGCGGCACCGCTGACCGCCGCCCCGGTGGGCACCACCGGGACGACCGCGCCGAACATCACCACCAGCGTGAGCCACGCCAGCGTGCCGAGGGCCGCCGTCATGCGCCGGGCACGGTGAGGGACTCACCCGGCTGGAGGACGCGTACCCGGGTGTCGGGGGAGATCCGTCGCGCGTGCCGGGCGAAGTCGTCGCCCGGCTGGAAGAACCGGTCCGGCCGGACCCGGTCGCACCCGATCGGCCAGAAGGTGCCGTAGTGGATCGGTACGGCCCACGCTGCCGCCACCCGCCGGGCGGTCTCGGCCGCGCCCTCCGGGTCGAGGTGGCCCGGGCCGAGTGTGGGTCCCCACCCGCCGACCGGGATCAGCGCCAGGTCGAGGGGGCCGAGCGAGTCCATCTCGGCGAAGAAGCCGGTGTCCCCGGCGAACCAGGTCCGCGCCCGCCCCTCGACGAGGTAGCCGATGGCCGGTGCCTGGTGCCGCGACCAGGGGCCGCGTCCGGCGGGGTGGGCGGCGGGCACGGCGGTGACGGTGACCTCGCCGATCGTGGTCGCCTCGCCGGGGGCCAACTCGGTGTACCGGTCGGCGGTCGCGCCCAGGCCCCGCCGCACCAGCGGCGCGGCCCCGGCCGGGAGGACGAGCCGCGTGTCCGGGGGCAGCCGGCGCAGCGACGCGAGGTCCAGGTGGTCGGCGTGCAGGTGCGAGACGAGTACGGCGTCCGGTGCGGCCGACAACCGGGGAGTGGGTCCCCGTCGCCGCCGCAGGTGGGCGAGCCGGTCGCGGAGCAGCGGGTCGGTGAGCAGTCGGGTGCCGGAGTCCTCGATCCACACGGTGCTGTGACCGTGCCAGGTCAGCTCGACCACACCGTCACCCACCCCGCCCTCGACACGCCTGCCACCGTAACGGGTGCAGGTCTGCACCCCCTCGGCGGCCGTGGTGCGGGGCGGTGCCGGGCTCCCGCCCGACGCGCCAAGAGATAGATGCTCATCCTTGTCTGTGTGATCGCTCACATGTTAGCGTTCGCATCGGTGGTGATGGTGAGCACGCCCTCTGCGGCTCTCCGGCGGGCAGCCGAGGAATTGATGTTGTCGCTAACACCGCCTCGGTCACGGTCGACCGGCACCGCTCGTCCCGCCGTTCCCGTCCCCGTACGGCTGGTCCGGCGAGCGCGCCACCACCGGAACAGGAGTCCGTTGTGAGCTTCGTGTCCGCGCTGCCGCGCAGCGCCAGAGCCAGACGTGGGATCGCCTGGCTGACGGTTCCCTTGATGATGGTGATCTTCTTCGCCGCTCCGGCGAAGGCGGACAATCCGCTCGTGCAGCACGTCTACACGGCCGACCCGGCGCCACTGGTGCACAACGGCCGGGTCTACCTCTACACCGGACGCGACGAGGACGGCTCGACCTACTTCACCATGCGGGAGTGGCGGGTCTTCTCCTCGGCCGACATGGTGAACTGGACCGACCACGGGTCCCCGATGAACCTGGGGACGTTCGCCTGGGCCGACGCCAACGCGTGGGCCGGGCACGTGGTCCCCCGCAACGGCCAGTTCTACTGGTACGTGCCGGTGCGGCAACGCTCCAACGGGCAGATGGTGATCGGTGTCGGCGTCTCCAGCTCGCCGACCGGGCCGTTCCGCGACGCGTTGGGTCGGCCGCTGGTCGGCAACAACGAGATCGACCCGCACGCCTTCATCGACGACAACGGTCAGGCGTATCTCTACTGGGGCAACCCGAACCTGTGGTACGTCCGGCTGAACTCGGACATGATCTCGTTCTCCGGCAGCCCGACCCAGATCCCGCTGACCACGGCCGGCTTCGGCACTCGCACCGGCAACGCGAGCCGACCCACCCTCTACGAGGAGGGGCCGTGGGTCTACAAGCGCAACGGCGTCTACTACAACGTCTTCGCCGCCGAGTGCTGCTCGGAATTCATCGGCTACTCCACCGCCCCCGGCCCGACCGGCCCGTGGACCTATCGGGGCACCGTCATGCCGAGGCAGGGCAGCAGCTTCACCAACCACCCCGGCATCATCGACTTCGCCGGGAACTCGTACTTCTTCTACCACAACGGCGCGCTGCCGGGCGGCGGCGGTTACACCAGGTCGGTGGCGGTGGAACGCTTCACCTACAACGCCGACGGGTCGATCCCGACGATGAACATGACCACCGCCGGGCCGCCCCAGGTGGGCACGCTCAACCCGTACGTGACGCAGGAGGCCGAGACCATCGACTGGGCCAACGGCATCGAGACCGAGGTGTCCAGCGAGGGTGGGATGAACGTCGGGTTCATCGAGAACGGCGACTGGATCCGGGTCAAGGGCGTCGCGTTCGGCACCGGCGCCTCGTCCTTCACCGCCCGGGTGGCCTCGGGCACCAGCGGCGGGACCATCGAGTTGCGGCTGGACAGCAGCACCGGCCCGCTGGTCGGGACCTGTGCCGTGCCGGGCACCGGGGGTTGGCAGAACTGGGCGAACACCACCTGCAACGTCAGCGGCGCCACCGGCACCCGCGACCTGTACCTGCGCTTCACCGGCGGCAGCGGCTACCTGTTCAACATGAACAACTGGCGTTTCACCGGCGGCACCGGCACCGGCGGCAACCTGGTCACCAACGGCGACATGGAGAGCGGCACGACCGGCTGGACGGTCTTCGGCGCCGGCACGCTGGCGTCGAACACCAGCGTGGTCCGGGGCGGCACGCGCTCGCTGCTGCACTCGGGGCGTACCGCGTCGTGGAACGGCCCCAGCCAGGACGTGACGTCGAAGCTGACCAACGGCCGCACGTACACCACGACGCTCTGGGTGCGGTCGCAGAGCGGCACCCCGTCGGTGCGCCCGACGCTGGCGGTGACCGCCGACGGCACCACGAACTACGTGCAGCTCACCCCGGCGGCGACGGTGAACGCGAACGGTTGGACCCAGCTCACCGGCACCGCCACGGTGTCGTGGAGCGGCAGTCTGACCGGTGCCCGCCTCTATGTCGAGACGGCAGCGGGCACCGACGGCCTGTACCTGGACGACGTGTCGTTCCAGTGAGCCGCACGCCGTGGGCCCGGCCGCCGACCGGGCCCACGGTAGTGCCTCTCAGCGGGCGTCGAGCCGGGCGAGCAGGGTCTTGGGCGCCACCACCCGGTACCCGTCCTCGACGACCTCGGCGAGTTCGGTCTCGTCCACACCGGTGTCGAGGCGTACGCCCACCCAGCCCCGATGCCCCACATAGGGCGGACGGAAGTAGGTCTGCGGGGCGGACGCGATCAGCTCCTCTGCCGAGCCCGGTGGCGCGGCGCACCACAGGTGCGGGAAGTCGTTCTGGTGATGGCCGTCCGGCCACACCTGGGCGAAGGACTTCTTGCCCCGGATGAACCAGGCCGGCGTGCCGTGGCTCGGGCGTTCGGTGACCTCGGGCAGGTCCAGGCAGACCCTTCGGATGGTCGCCACCAAGTCGGTCATCGATACACCGTACGGCACCCGGAGGCCGGGACCGGCGAACGCCTCGCGACCCGCACCAGCGGGCCGATGCCCCGCCGGCAGCCCGCGCCGTGCTCGACAGACTTTGGGACCCCGGACCGGATCCGCCCCGGCCGACTACTGCCCTGCGAGGGGGGAACCACTCGGAGAGCAGCGACGTGACTCCGGCCGGTGAGCGACAAGTGGACGGGTGACGCGGACGCGGACGGGTGAGGCGGCGCGGGGAGCGGCCGGAGCCTCAGCGACCCGGCGCGGGCCCGGTGATCTGGTGGTGCAGCCGGTCGAGCCGGTCGAGCACGTCGAGCATCATGATCCGGAGCGAGGCGGTGTCCGCGTCCCGGTCCGTGGTCACCCGGCCGAAGGTCGCACCGTAGTAGAGCGCGGACAGGACGGCGGGGGTGACCACCTCGGTGACCCCCACGTCCCGCAGTACCGCACCGGCGGTGCCGTCATCGGTGGTCAGCCCGAGCAGCAGGTGGCTGCCGGCGATGGTGGCGGACCCGTGTGCGGCGGCCTGGGTGGCGGCCGTGGTCAACGTCGTGCGGGCGCCGGTGCCCAACGTGGGTGGCGTCGCCCCGCCGTTCCGTCGCGAGGCGCGGGACCGGCCCGGCCGACGGCCGACGGCTCCGTCGATCGCGGCCTGGATCGAGGCGGCCGAGAAGCCGAGCAGCTCGACGGCGTTCAGCACCAGGCTCTCGCCCTCGTCGAGGAACGCCTGGAGCAGGTCGACCGGTTCGACGAGCGCCGCCCCGCGAGCCGCCGCGACGTCGTACGCCTGGCGCAGGATCGCCGCGACGTGGTGGTTGGGCGGCGGTGCCAGGTCGACCGGCTCGGGCAGCGCGAGGTCGGCGACCGCGTCGTGCGCGGCCCGGTCGACGCCGTCGAGCGCCTGGGCAAGCGCGGCCTGGCAGATCCGCGAGACCGGCAACCGGGCCTGGCGTACCCGCTCGGCGAGCGCGTCGGGCAGGTACACGTTGATTTTGGGCATGTGGGTCCTGTCGGGGCGGGAGTGGGGCGGGAACGGGGCCGCAGTCGGGGTGTGGTCGGGGCTGGGGTGCAGGTCACAGCGTCCACCGGCTTGATCTCCTGCAAATCCTAGGGGCATACTAGGGTTATGCCAACGCCGCTGACCGCCCGCCGCGCGGTCGACTACGGTCGCACCGGCAGCGCGCTCTGTCCCTGCCGCTGACCCGGCCGCAGATCGCCGAGGGCCCGCGCCACGGCATTCCCCCACCCCACGCACCGGTACACGCACGCGTCCGACCTCGGACGCTGCCTTCGCCTGCCCGCCGCACGGTGCGTCGACCGGCACCCCGACAACGACAAGGCAGTGACGTCATGACTGAGCACATCCCCACCCCCTCGGCACTGCGGGACGCACCCTTCGGTGCCGACGAACTGGCCGCCGCCCGGACCGACCTCACCACCGGCATCAACCGGATCTTCGCCGCCTCGGCGATGTCCGCCAGCGGACACGGCAACATCAGCGTCCGGCTGCCGGGCCACCACGACCTGCTCGCGATCAACGCCGGTGAGCTGCTGCGCCCGTGGCCCGCCGACGACCTGCGCGTCGGCGTACCCGCTCTGCGGACCGTCAACGACGAGGTCGTCGTGGTGAACCTCGACGGCGAGGTGCTGTTCGGCACGCCCAGCCCGTCGGTGGCCGCCATCCTCACCATGCACGTCGGCGTCTACCGCACCCGCCCGGACGTGGCCGCCGTCATCCACACCCACTCGCCCTACGCCACCAGCTACGCCCTCGCCTCGACCAGCCTGCCCGCCCGGTACGAGGCGTTGCTGGTGCACGGCCAGGCCGTCGACGTCCCGGTCGCACCCTGGGCACCGCGTGGCACCGCCGACGCGGTACGCGCCATCGCCGACACCTACCGGGCCCACCCCGACACCTACGGCGTCCTGCTCGGCAACCACGGCCTGCTCGTCGCCGGGGACGACGCGAAGCACGCGGCGAGCCTGGTGGTGGCGATCGAGGAGGCGGCCGTGTCGAGCGTCGGCGCCCAGCCGCTCGGCGGGCCGGTGCCCTTCCCGGAGCACGTCCGCGACCTCGACCTGCGTCTGCGCTTCTGACCGACCCCGTTCACCCCCTGAGAATCGAGACAGAGCATGTTCCGTACCACCCGGACCCTCCGGCACGTACCCGCCACACCCGCCCTTCGTCGCGGCCTGGCCGGCGTCCTCGCCGCCACGCTGCTGACCAGCGCCCTCGCGGCCTGCTCCGCCGCCGACGACTCCGCCGACGCGGCCAGCGGCACGGACGGCCTGACCACGGTCCGGCTGGCCTCCGCGCCGCTCGGACACCTCGCCCCGATCTACCTCGCCCAGGACAACGGGATCTTTGCCAGGCACGGCCTGCGGGTCGAGGTGGACACCCAGACCTCCGACCTGACCTCGGTGCCGTCGGTGCTGGCCGGCAAGGTGGACTTCGCCACCGGCGACCTCACCACGCTGATCGTGGCGCGTACCCAGGGGCTGGACGTCAAGGCGGTGGTGCCCGCGTCGGCGTCGACCGGCAAGGCCGGTGCGGACTACGGCGCGCTCGTGGTGGCCGGCGACTCCGGCATCACCAGCCCCAAGCAGCTCGAAGGCAAGACGGTGGCGGTGAACATCCTGACCAACATCGCGGCGGCTGCCGCCCGCGAGGCGGTCCGCACCGCCGGTGGCGACTCCGACTCGGTGAAGCTGGTCGAGATCCCGTTCCCGCAGGTCCCGGCCGCGATCAGTGAGGGCCGGGTGGACGGCGCCTGGGTGGTCGAGCCGTTCCTGTCGGCGGCCAAGGCGCAGGGCGCGGTGCCGATCGGCTGGGGCTTCACCGACCTGGCCGAGGACCTCACCGTCTCCGCCTGGTACACCTCGGGCACCTACATCGGGCAGCGCCCGGAGGTCGTCTCGGCCTTCCGCGACGCGATCCGGGAGGCGTACGCGTACGCCCGCGAGCACGAGGAGGAGGTGCGCGCGAAGATCCCCACCTTCACCCAGATCAGCCCCGAGGTGGCGAACAGCATCACCATCACCGGCTGGCGGGACGAGGTGAGCCGGCAGGCCGCCGAGAAGCTGGCCGGGTACGCCCAACGCGACGGTCTGATCAGCACCACGCCGAACCTCGACGAGCTGATCCTGCCGTGACCACGAGCAGCCGCGTGCCGGCCCCCACCCGGGGGTCGGCCGGCGGCCCGGTCGCCGGTCGCCGGCTGCTCGGCGTGGTCGGGCTGCTGGTCGCGGCGGCCGGGTACGAGGCGGTGACCCGCACGTTCTTCTCGCCGCTGCACGTGCCACCGCTCTCCGCCGTCGCCCCGGAGGCGCTCCGCCTGCTCACCGAGGCCCGGTTCTGGACGGCGACCGGCCGCACCCTGCTGGCCGTCGCGTCCGGCCTGGTGATCGCCGTGGTGGCCGGGATCGTCGTCGGTTTCGCCATCGGCTCGGTCCCGTGGCTGTTGCGGGTCACCTCGTCCACCCTGGACTTCCTGCGCCCGGTCCCGTCGATCGTGTTGATCCCGGTGCTGGTCCTGGTGCTGGACGTCGCCCAGATCACCGTCCTGCTCGTCGCCGTCTCGTGCTTCTGGATCGTGCTGTTCCAGGTGTTGTACGGGCTGCGCGACGTGGACCGGGTGGCCGTGGACACCGCCCGCAGCCTGCGACTGGGCCCGCTGGCCCGGGTCGTCCACGTCACCTGGCCGTCGGTGCTGCCGTACCTCGGCACCGCGCTGCGGTTGATCGTCTCGGTGGCGCTCGCGCTGGCCGTCACCGGCGGACTGGTGATGGGCGCCGCCGGTCTCGGCGAGCTGATCTGGCGCAGCCAGGAGTCCGGCGAGTTCACCGGCATGTACGCGCTGGTGCTGCTGACCGGCGGGGTGGGGATCCTGCTCGACCTGGGCGCCCGCCTGGCCGAACGCCGGCTGCTGCACTGGCACGTGGCGACCCGGCGGGAGGTGGCGACCGGATGACCGGCCCACGATCCGTCCCGCTGCGTACCGGCCTGGCCCGGGGGGCCTCCGCCGTCGGATTCGCGCTGGGGCTGCCGGTGCTGCTGTTCACCCTCTGGTGGGTGCTCAGCGCGGACAGCACCACCATCTTCCTGCCGCCGCTGCGCCGCATCGTCGAGGCGTTCGGTCAGGTCTGGCTCTCCGACGTCTTCGTCCGCGACGTGGTGCCGAGCCTGCGTCGGCTCGCCACCGGCTACGCCGCAGCGCTGGTGATCGGCGTCGGCGTCGGCTACGTGGTCGGCCGCTGGTCGGTGGTACGCGCACTGACCGGCCCGATCCTCGCCTACTTCCGGGTGCTCCCGGCACCGGTGATGATCCCGGTGCTGCTGGTCGCGGTCGGCATCGGCGACGCCACGAAACTGATCGTCATCGTGCTGGGCGCGGTCTGGCCGATCCTGCTGAACACCGCCGACGGCGTACGGGCCGTGGACCAGGTCCACCTGGAGACCGCCGCCGCGTACCGGCTGCCGGGCTGGACCCGGCACGGCCTGATCCTGCGTGCCGCGAGCCCGCAGGTCTTCGCCGGTGCCCGCCAGGCGCTGGGCATCTCGCTCATCGTCATGGTGGTCAGCGAGATGCTGATGAGCACCGACGGCCTCGGTTTCACCGTGATCCGGTTCCAGCGCACCTTCGCCATCCCGCAGATGTGGAGCGGCGTACTCCTGCTCGGCCTGCTCGGCTTCGCCCTGGCGAAGGTCTTCGAGCTGGTCGAGCGGCGTGCCCTGCGGTGGCACCGAGGCGCCACCGGACGAGAGGAGTCATCGTGACAGTCGGACCCGACCTGCTGCGGATCGTCGCGCTGGGCAAGTCGTACCGGGCCCGGGAACGCACCGTGGACGCCCTGGCCGGGGTGAGCCTCACGGTCGGCGACGGCGAGTTCGTCACCGTCGTCGGGCCGTCCGGCTGCGGCAAGACCACGCTGCTGAAGATCGTCGCCGGGCTGCTGCCCGCCTCGACCGGCGAGGTGTACCTGGCCGGGCAGCGGGTGACCGAGCCGCCGGCCGACCTGGGCGTGGTCTTCCAGGAGTACGGCCGCAGCCTGTTCGCCTGGAAGACGGTGCAGCAGAACGTCGAGCTGCCGCTACGGCACCGGGGCATCGGTCGCGCCGCACGCCGGGAGGCGGTCGCCGAGGCGCTCGACGCGGTCGGGCTGGGCCAGACGGCACGGGCGTACCCGTGGCAGCTCTCCGGCGGCATGCAGCAACGGGTCGCCATCGCCCGCGCGATCGCGTACCGGCCCCGGCTGCTGTTGATGGACGAGCCCTTCTCCGCGGTCGACGCCCAGACCCGCGGTGAACTGGAGGATCTGCTGGCCACGCTCTGGCGGCGGTACGCGATGACCGTCCTGTTCGTCACGCACGACATCGACGAGGCGGTGTACCTCGGCCAGCGGGTCGTCGTCCTCGGTGCCGCCCCGACCGGCGTCGTCGCCGAGTTCCCGGTCGATCTGCCGGCGGACCGCGACCAGCTCGGCACCCGCTCCTCGGCCCGCTTCGGCGAACTGCGTGCCCAGGTCTACGCGCGGGTCCGCCGCGCACCCGAACCCGAAACCCCGCGAGCAGAGGTGACCCGATGAGCGAGCAGTCCCCGGAGACCGCACCACGCTGGCAGGACACCGGCGGCGGAGAGGGCCCGCTCTGGTCCTTCCCCGTCGGCGAGGTGGAGGTCTTCCCGATCCGCGAGGTCGACTACCTCCCGCTCCCGACGGACTTCTTCCCGCAACTGGAGACCGAGTCCTGGACCGACGACGCCTTCTACACCGCCGAGCCCTTCACCCGCGACGGGCGGATCGTGCTCAACCAGGAGGCCCACCTGCTCCGGACCAGGGATCGGCTGATCCTGGTCGACGCCGGTGGCGGCAACGGCAAACCCCGCAACGGCGGTGTCTTCGACCGCGCCGACCGGCCGTTCCTGGAGCAGTTCGCCCGCGCCGGGGTCAGCCTCGACGACGTCGACACGGTGGTCTTCACCCACCTGCACGTCGACCACGTCGGCTTCGCCACCAGCGCCGACGGCTCCGGTGGCTGGGTGCCGACCTTCCCGAACGCCCGCTACCTGGTGGTCCGGGAGGAGTTCGACTGGTGGACCGGCCCGCAGGGCGCGGCGGCGATGCGGCGCACCGGCGACTACCTGGCGGACAGCATCCTGCCGCTGCGCGACGCCGGTGTGCTCGACCTGGTGCCGGCCGACCACGTGCTGACGCCGGAGATCCACCTCGTGCCCGCGTTCGGGCACACCCCCGGCAACGTCTATCTGGTGGTCGAGTCCGCCGGCCGACGTGCCCTGTTCGCCGGGGACATGCTGCACCACGGGGTGCAGTTGGAGCGTCCCGAGTGGAGCATCCGGTACTGCGTGGTGCCGGGGGACTCCGCCGACCAGCGTCGCCGCCTGCTGGAACGGGCCGCCGACTCCGGGGACCTGCTGGTGCCGACGCACTTCCCGTTCCCCGCCGCCGGGTACGTGCACCGGGCCGAGCGCGGCTTCACGTACACCTTCATCGAGGTCTGATGCCGCCGCTGTTCGTCGCCGACTTCCACACCCACCACGCCTGTCCGGCCCATCCGGCGCTGCCGCCCCGGCACGCCGCGCCGGAGCTGGCCGAGCGCTGGCGCGGGCTGGCCCGCCGGATCGCCGACCTGGAGGGGCTGCTGGCCGACACCGGCCGGCACGGCATCGACCTGCGGGTGCTCAGCGCGCCACCGGCGCTGGTGACCCCGCACGGCGAACGCACCCGTCCGGACGACCTGCGGCGGCTCAACGACCACCTCGCCGAGGCGGTGGCGAGCGCACCGGACCGCCTCCGGGGTCTGGCCACCGTCGACGCCTTCGCCGGTGAGCCGGCGGCCGACGAGGCGGTACGCGCCGTACGGGACCTCGGGTTGTCCGGGCTGGTCGTGGACTGCGCCACCGACGGGCTTCTGCTCGGCGCGAAGGCCGCCCGCCCCACCCTGGTCGTCGCGGCGGAACTCGGCGTACCCGTCTTCGCGCACCCGATCAGCCCGGTGGCGATGACCACCGCCTTCGCCGGTCTCGGCCGGTTCGGCACCTCGCTGGCCCGGGGCACCATCAACGCCGCCGCGTTGCTGTCGCTGCTGGTCGACGGCGTGCTGGCCGACCTGCCGGGGCTGCACGTGGTCTTCCCGATGCTCGGGGTCGCGGGCCTGTCCCTGGCCGCCGCCACCGACGGGGGAGAGGTCCTGACATCGGCGGCGCCCGCGTCGCAGCGCGCGCACGTCTATCTCGACACGATGGGGTTCGCGCCGGCCGCGATCAGGTTCGCCACCGACCTGCTCGGTGCCGACCACGTGCTGGTCGGTGGGGACTGGCCGATCGGTGCGCGTGCCACCAGCCGCGTACGGGTCGAGTCGGCGCTGGCGCTGGCGGGACTGGACGAGACCGACACCCGGCTCGTCGCCGGCGGCAACGCGCTGCGTCTGCTCGACGGCTGACGACGGCGACGCGGCAGGGTTGCCCCTTCGGTCGCGTCGGGCGGGTCAGCTCACGGTCGCGCGGCCCAGGTAGCCGGTCACCACCGCGACGATCTCGCCGGTCAGTTCCGGCTCGCTGATCCGGTCCGGCTGCTGTGCGACGAAGCGGTGCACCAGCGACTCGACGACCGCGACCACGACTCGGGCGCTGCGCTCCGGGTCGGCCGGTGTCAGGTCGGGATCCCGCCGCAGCAACGATTCGACGGCGGCAGCCGCCTCACGCTCGGCCTCGTGGAAGCGGGCCAGCAGGTCGGGCGGGCGCGGTGACTCCTCGAACAGCACCCGGTGCAGGCGCGGGTCGCGGGTGTGCAGCTCGGCGCAGGCGCCGACCACCGCCGGGAGCCACCGGTCCACCGGGACGGGGCCGTCAGGGAGACCGGCGAGGCTGACCCGGACCGCCTGGGCGGTCTCGTCGACGTGTTCCAGCGCCAGGGTCAGCAGGATCGAGTCCTTGTTCGGGAAGTACTGGTACAGCGAACCCACCGAGAGTCGGGCCTCGGCGGCGATCCGGTCGGTGGTGCCGGCGGCGTGGCCGTACTCGGCGAAAACGCGAGCCGCCGCGTCGAGGATGCGCCGACGGGTCTGCCAGGCGCGCTGCTGCCGGGGCGTCTTCCTGGGCTGATGCGGTGCGGGCCGGGGTGGCACCGGGCGACTCCAAACGCGAGTAAACAAAGCGAGGTATTCCTCATATCATAGCCATGAGCAGGTAAAACGATGAAAGGTGGAGTGTGGAATCCGGTCGGCGTACGTACCAGGAGGTCACCCGGTGGCTCGACTACCAGCGCTTCTATCCCACATGGCTGCGCAGCGACGTCGACGACGCCCCGGCCGAGGAGTGGTGGCGCTGGCGGGGGCTGGACGTGCACCTGGACCGGCTCGCCGCACCGGATGCCCCGGTGAAGCTCCTCCTGCTGCACGGCGCCGGTGGGTACGGGCGGATGCTCGCCCCGTACGCGCGGATGCTGGCCCATCTCGCCCCGGTGGAGGTGCTCGCCCCGGACCTGCCCGGTTACGGACTGACCCGCGGTGACCGACCGGTGGCGTACCCGGAGTGGATCGACTGCGTCGCCGACCTCGTGGCGGCGGAACAGGCCCGCGACGGCCGTCCCGTCTTCCTCCTCGGCGCCAGCATGGGCGGCATGCTGGCGTACTCGGTCGCCGCCACCGTCGACGTCGCCGGCCTGGTCGTCACCTGCCTGCTGGACCCGCGTGACGTCACCGCGCGGATGCGGATGACCCGTCTGCCGGCCATTGGCCGCGTCACGCCGTCCCTGCTCGGCCCGGCCCGGCCGCTCGACGCCTGGCGGGTGCCGATGCGCTGGATCGCGAACATGGGCGCGATGAGCAACGACCCGGCCCTCACCGCGCTGGTCGCCACCGATCCCTCCGGCGGCGGCAACCGGGTCGCACTCCGCTTCCTGCGGACCTTCCTCACCTCCGCCCCGCCGGTGGAGCCGGAGGCGTTCACCGCCTGCCCGGTGCTCATGACGCACCCGGCGGACGACCGCTGGACGCCGGTCGCGCTCAGCCGTGCCTTCTTCGACCGCATCGCCGCCGACAAGCGGCTCGTGCTGCTGGAGCGGGCCGGACACCTGCCCGTCGAGGAACCGGGACTGACCCAGTTGGGGCAGGCCGTCAGCGACTTCGTCAGCTGACCGTCGACGCTGACGGCGGGTGGGTCAGCGCGGCACGACACCGTTCTGGTATGCCCAGACCACCGTCTGCAACCGGTCCCGTACGCCGATCTTGGCCATCGCCCGGCCGAGGTGCGACTTGACGGTGCTGGTCTCGATGAACAGCTCGGCGGCGATCTCCACGTTCGACAGACCCTGGGCGAGCAACCCGACGATCTCGGCCTCCCGTGCGGTGAGCTGGTGCGCGGCCACCGCGTCGGTGCGCGGTGCGGCGGTGCGGCGGGCGAACTCGGTGATCACCCGGCGGGTGACCGCCTGGTCGACGAGGCCGTACCCGCCGGCCAGGCGGCGTACCGCCTCGATCAGCTCGTCGGGTTCGCAGTCCTTGAGGATGAACCCGCTGGCACCGGACTCCAGCGCGCCGAAGACGTACTCGTCGAGGTCGAACGTGGTCACCACGAGCACGGCGGGCGGCGTCTCGGTGGCCTCGGCGACGATCCGGCGGGTGGCGGTGAGCCCGTCGCCGCCGGGCATCCGGACGTCCATGCAGATGACGTCCGGCCGGTGCCGGCGGGCCAGGTCGACCGCCGCGTCGCCGTTCGACGCCTCGGCCACCACCTCGATGTCCCCGGCCTGCTCCAGGATCACCCGGAATCCCATCCGCACCACCGCCTGGTCGTCCACGAGCATCACCCTGATCACGCCGGGTCCCCCTTCGCGGTCGCCGTCGCCGAGCGCGCGGCCTCCGGTGCGGTCGGCAGGCTCACGGTGACCGACCAGCCGCCGTCGGCGGTCGGCCCGGCGGTGAACTCGGCACCGATGAGCTGGGCGCGTTCCCGCATGCCCACCAGGCCCACGCCGCCGGTGGTGCGGGCCGCCGGCTCGGGCCGTCGAGGCGGCGGATCGTTGCGTACCTCGAGCGTCACCCGGCGGTCCAGGTAGCGCAGGGCCACCCGGACCGGGGCGCCGGGGGCGTGCTGGCGGGCGTTGGAGAGCGACTCCTGCGCCACCCGGTAGAGCGCCACGTCGGCGATCGGCGGCACCTCGCGCGGCTGCCCCTCGCGGACGAACCCGACCGGGCCGCCGAGGTCACCGGCGGTGCGGACGAGGTCGTCGAGGACGGCCAGGCCGGGCACCGGGACCGTGCCGTCGCCCGCGTCCGCCCCGGTCCGTCCGCGCAGCACCCCCACCACCAGCCGCAGGTTGTCCAGGGTCTGCTTGCCCTGGGCTCGGATCCAGGCCACCCCGGCACGGGCCGCCGCCGGATCGCGGTCGATCAGCCGCTCCACCGCCGCCGCCTGCACCACCATGCCGGAGAGGTGGTGGGCGGCCACGTCGTGCAGCTCCCGCGCCATCCGGGACCGCTCCGCGCCGATCGCCGCCTGCACGCCTGCCCGCTGTGCCCGGACCGCCTCGTCGGCGCGTACCTTGACCAGCTCGACGTAGCGCCGGTAGGTGGCGACGTAACCGCCGACGAAGGCCGCGCCGAGGTAGGTCAGGGCACTGGCGGTGAAGCTGCCGAGCACGGCGAGCAGGACGTCGGGGACGGCGAGGACGGCGGTGGTGACCACCGCCCCCGCCGTCTCCACCAGCGTGGCGGCCCCCGCGATCAGCAGCGCCGTCCGGACCGGCCGCAGCGTGCCGACGGTGTACGCGGCGACGAACGGTGCGATGCCCCGGATTGACATCTCCGGCAGGGACAGCCCGACGATCGCCAGTTGCAGGGCGACGACCAGGGCGAGACAGAGCCGTGGACGCACCCGGCGCAGGCAGAGCAGCATCGCCTGCACGCCGCAGAGCCCGAGCACCGGCCAGGCCCGCTCCGGGTCGACGGAGAGCCCCTCCGCCGGTGCGACGATCCAGAGCAGCAGCGCCAGCAGCAGCAGGGTGAGCACGGTGACCGCCGCCGCGAACAGGCCGTCCCGGGCGAAGCGGCCGGTCACGCCGAGTCGGGTGAGCTGCTCGTCGAGCCGCCTGGTCAGCCGGGGCGACCGGGGCGTCGCCTCGATCTGCGGATCAGGGTGGGTGCTCATGCGGTGGACATCCTTGCTCCGGTCCGTCCCGGATCGACGTGTCAGTAGGAGATGCTAGGCGCGAGCAGCATGAACTCGACGGCGAACCAGCCCGTACCGGCCAGGGCCAGCAGGATCAGGGCGCTGGCGGTGATCCGGTGCCAGCCGACGCGACGGCGTACGTCGTCGACCAGCCGCACCGTGGCGGGCAGCACCCCGAGCAGGCCGATCAACTGGAGCGCCTGCACGGTGCGCAGAGAGGTGGCGGAGACGTCCTGCAACCCCATGACGGCCACGACGCTCACCGCCCAGCCGGTCAGCGCGAGCAGCGCACCGGCGACCGCGACGCGGCTGAGCACCCGCGCGGTGCGTCCGGCCCGGTCACGACGCGGCCGACCGAGGACCCGTCGGACGAGGGCGCCGAACGGCCAGGAGAGCACCGTCAGCGCCAGCACCAGGACGGAGACGCCGAGCACCGGTACGACCACCGCCGTGGCCCGTGCCGGCTCGACCGGCAGCAGGGTGAACGCGGAGTCGTAGCTGATCGCCGTCACCCGGTCGTCGGTGACCCGCATCGCCAGCAAGCGATGCCCGCCCACCTCACGCCAGACCCAGGGGGTCACCTCCTCGTACAGGGCAGGGGTGGCCGACAGCGGGCCCGGCTCGAACAGCAGTCGGTTGTCGTCGGCGACGCTGACCGTGGTCCGGCCGACCAGACCGATCAGGGTCAGGAAGTTGCTGTGGATCCCGCGTGAGTCGGTGTACGTGCCGACTGCGGCGGCGGCGTGTGCGGCGCTGGTCTCCGCGTCGACGCCCGCCGGTCGCTCCGACATGGCCGGGAAGTAGCGGTCGGCGAAGCCGTTGACCACCGCCTGGCGCAACTCGTGGCTGTCCAACTGGCCCCGGCCACCGCCGTTGAGCGAGAGGAAGATGCCGGCCCGTTCCTGGGGATAGATCTGCAGGTGCGAGTGGAAGTACATGGTGTCGCCGCCGTGGCCGAGGATGTGTCGGCCGTTGCGGCTCTCGTCGAAGAGCCCGAGCGTCATCCGGGGGCCGTCCGCGAGGGTGCCGAGCGAGGTGGCGTCGAGCCCGGGACGCTGCATCAGCTCGCGGGTGGGCGCGTCGAGCAGCGGCCCCTCGCCGACCGTCTCGCCGGTCAACGCCAGCATGAAGCGGGCCATGTCGGTGGCGGGTGCGCTCAACGCGCCGGCCGGGGGAGTGCCGACGATCTCGAACGGGCCGGCGACACCGGCGGCGTCGTACCCCTTCGCCACCCGATCGGCCAGGGCCGGAGGCAGCGGCTGCGCGAACGTCGACGACGCCATCCCGGCCCGGGCCAGGACGTTGCGGTCGACGTACTCCTCGAACCGCGTCCCGCTGACGTGCTCGACGATGTATCCGGCCAACGCGTTGCCGTAGTTGGAGTACGCGGGCACGGTGCCCGGCCGGTAGATCTGCTCCGGCGGGTCGGTGGCCAGGGCCTTGCGCAGGTCGGGGCTGCCGCCGTCGAGGCCGATCAGGCCGGCGACCCGCTCCTCGAATCCGGCGGTGTGGGTCAACAGGTGCCGCAGGGTGACCGGCTCGTCGTAGCGGCGGGGCACGGTGAAGTCCAGGTACTCGTCGACGTCGGCGTCGAGGTCCAGGTCGCCGCTCTGCACGAGCTGGAGGACCGCGACGGCGGTGACCAGCTTCGACACCGAGCCGACCCGGAACAGGTGCCGGTCCGGGTCGACCGGTACGGCCTGGCCGGAGCCGGAGCCGGAGCCGGAGCCGGAGCCGGAGCCGGTGTCCGCATGGCCGTAGCCACGGGCGGTCAGGATCTCGCCGTCGCGGACGACCGCGACGGTGGCACCCGGGATGCCGGTCCGCTGGAGCGCGGCGGGCAACAGGCCGTCGAGCCAGGCGTCGAGGTCGGCGGCGTTCAGCGCGGCCGGGTCGGCCGGTACGCCCGGAGCGGGCGGCGTGGGAACGGACAGGACGGTCGGTGCGGCGCCGCACCCGGCGGCGGTGGCGACGGCGACCGCCGCGACCAGGGCCGCGCCGAGTCGACGCAGGCGGAACGCCCGGGACCGGGCGGGATCGTGGCGAGACATGTCGGGCTGCCTTCCAGGCCGATCGGGTGTCCGGAGGGGTCCGTGCGGCGTCACCCGGTGCCTGAGAGAAGCCTGCGTGAACCGGAGCGTGGTGCCATCTGGCGCAGGACGGCATTCGACCTACGACCTTTGTCGGAAAACCACCCTGTTGCCGCGTCCTCGCATATCGCGCCGGCACCCGGGGTACGTCGATCTTCAGCGACCGTGGCGAGGATGGTGCGCCGGTCTCCCGACCGGGAATCCCCGCCGCCGAGGAGGAGTGGATGATGTCGATGCGTAGGTGGCTTGCCGGTGCGGGCGTGGTGGCGTTGGTCGTCTCGACGGGGGCGTGCGGTGACGCCACCCCGGATGCTGCCGCCACCCCCGAGGCCACGGGCACGCCGGCCGCCAGCGCGACCTCCGCCGCGCCCACCCCGACGGAGGCGTCACCGTCGCCGACCAGCGCCAATCCGCCGGTGCTGTCCGGCGACCGCCAGGTCACGATCACCCGGGTCGACGCGGTCGAGTCGGGGCTGTCGTTGACCGACGAGCGGCTGGCCGAGGTCGACGGCGACGAGGGCCGGCAATTGTTCGTGGCGACCCCGGTCGAGGGGCAGACCTTCCTGATCAAGTCGTACCGGGGTGCCGGCGGTGGCCCCGGCACCGGCGAGCCGGTCTGCTGGCAGGTGCAGAACCCGGGCAACTCGCAGCCGCTGGTGGTGCAGGGCGCGGAGTGCCAGGAGAGCGAGCAGCGGCAGCTCTTCACCATCGCGCCGAACCCGGAGAACGCGGAGACCTACCTGATCAGCAACAACTCGGCGTACCTGCGGAACACGCGGAACAACGGCCTGATCATGGAGGAGCTGGGTGACGCCGCGCCGTTCGACAGCTTCCGCTTCAACGACAACGGGGCCGCGCCGTCGTCGTGAGTGCAAGGAAGGGTCCCCTGCTATACACCAGGCGATAGCAGGGGACCCTTCCTTACATCCGGGGGGTGGGTGTCAGCCGCGCCGCCACTTCTGGTTCGCGCCGCCGAGGCACTCCCAGATGGCGAGGCGGGCACCGTCGGCGTTGACCCATCCGCTGATGTCGACGCACTTGTTCGCCTGCGGGTTGACCAGGTCACCCGCGGCGGAGAGGACGAACTGCTGGGCCGCGTTGCCGCTACAGGTAGCGATCTGGATCGCCGCGCCGTTGTCCCGGGAACCCCAGGCCACGTCCATGCACATGTTGTTCTGGGTACGCAACGTGCCGTTGACGAAGCTCCACGACTGCGCCGCCGTGCCGTTGCAGTTCCAGGTCTGCAGCGGTACGCCGTCGGAGAAGTTCGAACTCGGCACGTCGATGCACTTGTTGTTCCAGTTGCTGATCAGCCGGTTCCCGCTGCCACCGCCGCTGGTGACCAGCGTGAGCCCGTACGCGCCGAGGATCTCGTTGACCGGCTGGAACCAGGTCTCTCCGCCGGTGGAGCAGTCGCCCCAGCCGCCGGAGGTGACGCCCTGCGCCTGGTTGCCGCTGAGCCAGGCGCCACCCGAGTCGCCGCCCTGGGCGCAGGCGTTGGTGCGGGTCAGGCCGTGCACGGCACCCTGCGAGTAGTTGACCGTCTGGTTGCGACCCAGCAGCGTGCCGCACCGCCAGCCGGTGGTGCGACCGGACCGGCAGACCGAGCTGCCGATCGCGGCGTCCTGGGAGCCGGCCACCGACACGTTGCCGCCGGAGTAGTTGTTCACCCACGGTTGCGGGGTCCAGTTGCTGTTGGTCCGCACCCAACCGTAGTCGCGGCCGGGGAACGTCGAGCCGGCGAAGGTTCCCTGCGAGACGTTGTTGTAGCCGAGCGTCGGGCTGCCGACCCGGCCGCAGTGGCCGGCGGTGACGAAGCCGCCCTGCACCGCGAAGCCGACCGAGCAGAGCGTGTTGCCGTTGATGACGTACTGGTCCCCACCCCGGATGTCGTAGTTGATCCGGGGCGCTTCGGCGGACTCGACGATCCGGACCAGGGCCGCGTCGACGCCGCTGGCCTTGACGAAGGCGGCGGCCTCGGCGGTGGCACCCCGGCCGGCGGTCACCACGATCCGGTTGGTCGTCACGTCGACCGCCCAGCCGTGGACGGCGTCCGGTGGCGCCTTGCCGGCGTGCCGGTCGAGCGTCCGCTTGATGCCGTCCAGGGTGGATTCGCTGCGGGCGGCGGTGGTCACCTCGGCACCTTCGGCGCGGACGGCGGCGGCCAGCGACGGGTCGGTGACCGCCACGGTCAGCCTCGTTCCGCCGGCCGGGATCCAGGCACCGGCGAAGGCCGTACCGAGTCGGGCCCGTAGGCGTCGCTCGACGGTGGCGGCACCGGCCTCGACGCGGAGCCGGGTCAGCACCTGCGTGTCGGTCAGCCCGAGGTCGCGGCGCATCGCGCGGACCATCTCCGGCGCGAGGCCGGTGACCGAGGTGGCGGCGGAGGGGGTACCGGCGGTGTCGGCGGCGAGCACGGCCGGCGGAGCGGCGAGTGGGGCGAGACCGGCGACCAGGACGGCCGCCAGGGCCGCGCGCAGGGCGCGTGGCGCTCGTGGCATGGGACTCCTCCTACGGGGGTGGGGCGACGCGGGGGCATCACCGGGAGTTCGACCAAGAGAGCGCTCTCACGATCAAGTCTGTCGATGTGACAGGTAACTGTCAAGACTCCTGCCAGTTATGTCGGCGCATGATCCGTCCAGGTCGGACGGCGGGTTGGTCAGCGGGAGGGTGTTCGGGGTGGCAGCCAGCCGACGAACCGCTCATGCAGTTCCGCCGGGCCGGTCCCCGGGTGCCGCTCGGTGAGCTGCCGGAGCGCCTCCTCCCAGAGGATCGCCAGATAGACCAGCAGATCGGTGCGGCGGGTGCCGTACTCGGCGAGGAGGTCCCGCTTCGCCCGCCCGCACGGCCAGGCGGTCCCGCAGGCTCGGCACCGCCAGGTGGGGCGGGACGCCACATGGTCCCGGCAGCGTGCGGTGGGTACGACGTTCGCCGCTCTGGTCGCGGGCACGGCAGATCCTCCTCCGTCGGCGGGGGGTGGCGCCCGCCCGTCGGCGGCCCCCGGAGCGACGTGGGTGGGCCCCCACCGCACCACGTCGCCTGACGGATACCTTGCCCAGAGTCTCCGTGCAATCACACAGCGTTGTGATATTTCCGTCGTCGATCACGGACCGGACGCGGCACCGGCTCGGAGATACCTCCCCGAGCCGGTGCCCACCACGCCTGTCGGATCAGGCGACGAAGCGGGTCCGCCGCCGACGCGCCAGCAGGAAGCCGCCCGCACCGGCGACGACCAGCAGGAGACCCGCCCCGGCGAGCAGGCCGGTGGAGGCGCCGGTGATCGGCAACTCACCGCCTGCTCCGCCGCCGGTCGGGTTCACCCGGATCGCGGCGGTGTCGTTGCCGGGGTCCAGATCCGCCATCGCGCCCTCACCCGACCTGGTCTTGAGCGTGACCGTGCCGGTCTGACCGCCGGCCCGGTCGACCCGGAGACCGAACTCGAACGCCACCCGCTCACCCGTGCTGATCGTGCCGCCGGCCTGGCACACGTAGCGCCGTCCGCCGGGCTTGCCGGGCGCGTACTCCTCGGAGTCCAGGTCGCTGCAGGACGTCGGGACGGTGACGGCGGTGACGCCGTCCGGCAGGGTCACGTGCGTCGGGACCTGCAGACCGCCCTGGCCGTCGGCCCCGGCGCGCGCCGGCCCGTTGTTGAGGTAGCCGACCCGCATCGGGACGGTGGCGCCGACCGCGCCTCGGACGGTCGCGCCCTCGGCGGCGACGTCGCCCCGCAGGTCACCGGCGACGTCCAGCCGTACCGAGATCTCGTTGCTGAATCCGTCGACGTCGGTCTGGGGGTGCGAGCGGGCCCGCATCTCGTCCACCGCCGCCAGCGTCAGTTCCTCGTCGGTCCCCCGGGGGCCGAGCGGTCCGGGCTTGCGGATCAGGTCCTGGTACTCCTCCCAGTCGGCCGGGGTGAACCAGGTGTAGTGGCTGTGGTGCCGGTTCGGTGCCCAACTGTCGGTCGGGACGGTCCCGCCGAAGGTGGAGTCCACCCGCACCGTCTCCCCGGGCTCCAGCGAGTCGTCGAACACGCAGACGAAGACGCTGTCGTCCCGTGCAGGATCGCCGTACTCGCAGTTCCGGTACCGCTTCGACGGCGTGAATCCGAGCGAGCCGGACACGTACAACCGCAGTCCGTGGGCGGTCGTCGTGCCACGGTTCGACACCGCCAACGGGACGTCGACGCGGGCACCGAGACTGCTGTCGAGGCGGAGGTCGCGGCCGTTCGCGCTGACGAGATCGACGCCCTCGCCGACGGTGACGGTGGCCCGGTAGGTCCCGGCCGCGAAGCGAGGCTCCGTGACGGTGACGACCACCTCACCGCGTTGGCCCGGCTTCGCGTCCGCCGCCGCCGTCACGCGCAGGCTGAACAGCTCCGTACCCCAGTCGGTGTCGGTCGTCAGAGCGCAGTCCAGCACGGGTCCCGCCGTCGTGCAGAGCGGAGGACCGCCCGCGTGTCGGACGTCGGCGAACGCCATCACGTCACTGCGGTCCACCCGCATCCGGTAGGTGGTGCCGTAGGTGCCGCCGCGTTGCTCGACCGACATCCACTTGCCTCCGACGCCGGGAGCGACGGTGACGCTCCGCAGGCGAATGTCGCTTCGCGGCGCGGCCGTCCGGTCGGCGGCGGCCGGAGGCGTCGCGGTCGGAGCCGAGGTGGTCGGCGCGGAGGTCGGTTCGGCCGCGGCGGGCGCGCCGCCGACGGCGGTGGCGACGAGTACGCCGACGACGGCCACACCGGCGAGCCGACGCCGGAGAGCGGAAGATGACATGGCGGATTCCTCAGGGTACGAACGACGAGGTGGAGCGGGGCTACCCGGCGGACGGCGGGCCGGGTGGGCCGTGCCGGGCGCGGAGCCGGAGCGTGGTGGTGCGGCGGATCCTGGGCCGGGTAAGCCTCTCACGGCGTCGGGCCGGCGCGGATCAGCCGGCCGGTTGCCGTCGCCGGTGGGAGAGGTCGGCATGGTGGTGCCCGCCCGGGTGGCTGTCCGGGTCGGTGTGCACGGTCGCGCTGGTCAACCGGGGCACCGCGTGGGTGAGCCGGTGCTCCGCGTCGGCGGCGATCTCGTGCGCGGCGACGAGGCTGAGACCGGCGTCGACGACCAGGTCCGCCTCGGCGTGCAGGCGGTGGCCGATCCACCGCAGGCGTACCCCGGTCACGTCCCGGACGCCGTCCACGTCGCGCAGCGTACGTTCGGCCCGGTCCACCAGCGTCGGGTCGACCGCGTCCATCAGCCGGCGGTAGATCTGCCGTCCGGCGTCGGCGAGCACGACGGTGATGGCGACGGCGATCGCGAGACCGACCACGGGGTCGGCCCAGCGCCAGCCGAGCGCGGCGCCGCCCGCCGCCGCGACCACGGCCAGCGAGGTGTAGCCGTCGGTGCGGGCGTGCAGGCCGTCGGCGACCAGGGCGGCCGATCCGATCCGCCGTCCGACCCGGATGCGGTAGCGGGCGACCAGTTCGTTGCCGACGAACCCGACGACACCGGCACCGGCCACCCAGGGAACATGACTCATGTCGGTGGGGTGCAGCAGCCGGCCGATCGCAGTCCACGCGGCGGCGACGGCCGACGCGGCGATGGCCGCCACGATGATGATGCCGGCGATGTCCTCGGCCCGCCCGTACCCGTACGTGTAGCTGCGGGTGGCCGCCTTCCGTCCGAGCAGGAAGGCGATGGCGAGCGGGACGGCGGTCAGCGCGTCGGTGACGTTGTGCAGGGTGTCGCCGAGCAGCGCCACCGAGCCGGAGTGCACCACGATGACCGCCTGGGCGGCGGCGGTGACACCGAGCCCGACCAGCGAGATCCACAGTGCCCGCAGCCCCTCGCGGGAGGTCTCCAGCGCCGGGTCCACCCGGGTACGCGAGTCGTGCGAGTGCGGTACGGCCGCATGCCGCAGCCGGTGCCACCGGCCGGGCCTGCCGTGGTGACGGTGGTCGTCACGGCGGTCGTGGTCGTGGTGGTGGTGATGATGGTCGTGCCGGCCCTGGGTCACGTGTCCCCCCGAGGAGAGCGGGGCCTGTGGTCCCGGCGATAATATGTGCCCATGTACGCACGCGACAACGTTGCAGGAGCCAGTGAGCGGCAACAACCCACCCCTGGCGACGGTGAGGTCGAGGCGGCCGTGCAGATGCTGCGGATGCTGGCCGACGGCACCCGGCTCCGCCTGATGTGGCTGCTCAGCGCGGGCGAACACGACGTCGGTTCCCTGGTCACGGCCGTCGGTGCGGCCCGCCCGGCGGTCTCCCAGCATCTCGGCAAACTCCGCCTCGCCGGGCTGGTCAGCGTACGCCGGGACGGTCGCCGCGTCCTCTACCGCGCCCGCGACGGCCACGTACGCCGACTGGTCGCGGAGACGCTGCACGCCGCCTCCCACCGGGTGACCGGTACCCCCGAACACGACTGACCGGCCCTGTCGTGGCGCCGGAACCGGAGGTCGAGGGGTCGTCCATCGCGGAGGCGTCTGCGGGACCGTGTCGGAGTGCTTCGCGGTCGGTCCGGTGGGCGGTCCGCTGCGACAGGGCAAGGGGTACCCGGCCGCTGTCGAGCTGAGAGCACAGACGGTTCAGCTCGACAGGGCCCCCGCTGTAGGTCGGCTGCCCTCGGCCACGGCTCGGACGGTCCGGGCACCGGTCAGGACGAGGCGTCCTGCACCAGCCGGAGTTGGCCGATCTCGGCGACGTTCTTCATCAGCTCGGCGTTGACCCAGGCGAGCAGGTGCGCGACGGTGTGTTCCGGATCGCGCGGCCAGGGAAACGGGGCCACCTCGTCGAGGTCGGCGTCGGAGAGCCGGTCCAACACGGTCGACCACTCCGTCCGCAGTTCGCGCAGCCAGGACACGGTGGGCTCGCCGTCGCCCGGCCAGTGGACGTCGGTGCGCTCCCGTGGTGACCGGCCCTGAAGATGGTCGATGGCCACGCTCCACCACCAGCCGACGTGCCAGGTCAGCCAGGCGATGGTGGGGACCGGCACCGGGTCCGGCTCGGTGTCGGCCCAGTCCGGCACCCACCGGCCGGCGTCGTCCGGGCGGACCGTCCAGGAGAGCGCGGCGGCCTCGCGGCGGAAGTGCGCCGGCTCCAGCCGGTCCAGGTGGTACTCGAACAGCGACCAGGTCAGGTCGAACTGCCAGCGCAGCAGGTCACGACGGGAAGACGGCATCCGGCGATCCTCACACCCGGTGGCGGCCCGGTCGAACGGTTATCCCGGCCCGGCCGCGGTCGGGGACCAGGGCCAGGGCACGTCGCGGAAGGCCGCCTCGACGAGCAGCGCCTCGACGCCGCGCAGGAACGGCGCGATCCGTTCCGCCGGGAAGTAGCGGGTGTCGGCGGTGACGACCAGTTCGACCGCGCCGGGCGCGTCGAGCACCTGGACCCGGCAGCGCCACGGGAACCGCTCCAACTCCGGCAGCCAGCGGAACGCGCTGTCGCCGACCATCGCCCGCAGGGCGGTCTCGTCCGGGCCCGCCGCCGTCGGGTCGACGTCGCGGGCCAGCCGGGCGTCGTTGAGGTAGCAGTACGCGGACAGGAAGGTCCGGTGGTCGTGGCCGAGGTCGGTGAAGGTGCGCTCCCACACGGCCGGGTCGTAGTAGGCGTGCCGGTAGGCGTCCAGCGCTCCCCGCCGGGCCCGGGACAGCAGGTCGGCGAAGCCGGGCCGGTCGGCCAGGTCGAGCCGACAGAGCCCGATCTGGTTGAGGGTGCCGACCGCGTCCTGGTGCCCAGGCTGGAAGCGGTTGCTGGCCATCACCACGATGCCGCAGGACTCCTGCCCGCCGTCGCCGGTCAGCCCGGCGGCGGTCGCCGCCAGCACGACGTTGGAGGTGCTGACGGCGTTGCGGGTCGCGATCAGGCCGGCCGCGTGGTGGACGGCGCGGGAGACCAGCGACCCACGCCGGTAACGGGGTGCCGGCGCGGCGCCGACCGGGTCGGAGAGGTTCGCCGCCAGGCCGGGCAGCTGCCGCACCCAGTACGCCACCGCCCGCTCCGACCGTCGTCGTCCGGCGTCGCGCTCCCGCCCGGCGAGGTCGACCGACTGGAGGCCGACCGGCGTGTCCAGGGTGCCGTGCCGCAGGAGCCTGCGCAGGTCACGCAGCACGACGTCGGTGGCGTGGAAGTCGACGGTGGCGTGGCTGAACACCAGCACGATCTGGCGTACCCGGTCGTCGACGGTGACCAGGGCGACCCGCAGCGGCCACTCGGCGACGTGGTCGAAGCGCGACGCGCGCAGCCGGGCGGTCAGCTCCGCCGCGAGCGCGCGGCCGTCGGGGTCGTCCACCGGCCGGGGTACGGCGTGCACGCCGACGGGCAGCCGCCCGGTCGCCGCCATCTCCTGGTGCACCTCGTCGTCCCGGCGGCGGAACCGGGTGCGCAGCGATCCGTGCCGGGCGACCAGTGCGCCGAGGGCCCGCACCGCCTCGGGGACGGTCACCTCGGTCCGCGCCGACACGGCGAGCGTGCGGGGGAGACTCAGCACCCGGTACGCGGCGGGGGACTCGAACTCCTCCACGGTCCGCCACATGGCGCGTTGTCCCCAGGTCAGCGGCGCGCTGGCGGCCCGCCCGCCCGCGAAGTCCGCGTACGCCGTCTCCTCGGCGTGCCCGGCGCGGCGCGGGACCGGCCCGGCGGCGCCGGTGGACGTCGGTGACCAGGGCCATCGCACGTCGTCGAAGGCCGCCTCGACCAGCAACTCCTCCATGCCCCGCAGGAACGGCTCGACGGAGTCCATCGCGAGGTGCCGGGTGTCGACGGTGAGCGTGACGCCCACCGCGTCCGGCTCGTCCACGACGTGGGCCAGCAGGTGCCAGGAGGCCGCGTTCAGCCCGGCGGTCCAGGAGAAGTCACTCTGGGCGGTGGCCGCCCGCAACTCGTCCCGGGTCACCTCGGGCGGCTGGTCGAGGCCGCCGAGTGGCAGCCGGACGTCGTTGAAGTAGTGGTGCGGGTGGAACGCCGTCTCGTAGTCGACGCCCTGCTCCTCGAAGGCGTGCCGCAGCGCGGACGGCTGGTAGTACGCGTGCCGCAGGCCGTTCAGCGACGCCGCCCAGACCCGGCGCAGCAACTCGGCGAAGTCGGTGCACCCGGCCAGGTCCACCACGCAGAATCCGATCTGACCGAGGTTCGCCACCGCCTGCGCGTACTCGGTGCGGAACCGGTTGTGCGACATCGGGAAGAGGCCGGACAGTTCGTGCCCGGAGGTGCGTACGGCCATCGCCTGGTAGCCGGCGAGCAGTGCGGCGGAGACGCTGACCCGATGTCGGGCGGCGACCAGCCGGGCCGCCCTGTCCATCGCGGAGGAGACCAGGACGCCCCGACGCAGGTGCGGCGTCAGCCCCGGCCCGGCCGGGACCAGCGGCTGCCGGGGGAGCCGGTCGAACTCCCGCTGCCAGTACGCCACCGCCCGCTGTGAGCGCCCCCGGTCGGGTCCCTGCTGGAGCCGGGCCACCTCCGCCGACTGCGGACCGGCCGGAGTGTGCAGGCCGCCGCGCAGCAGAAGCAACCGCAGGTCACGCAGCACGATCTCGACCGCGTGGGCGTCCACCGTGGTGTGGCTGAACACCAGCACGATCTGGCGTACCCGATCGTCCACAGTCACCAGTGCGACCCGCAGCGGCCACTCGGCCGAATGGTCGAACGCGACGTCGCCGAGCCGTTCGGCGGCCTGCCGTGCGGCCTGCGCACCGTCACCGGTGCCGGGATGGAGCAGCAGCGGGAACAGCCCGGCGGGGGCGACCTCCTGCCGGGACTCGCCGTCGACGACCGGGAGCCGGGTGCGCAGCGCGGAGTGCCGGCTGACCAGCGCACCCACCGCCCGGGTCGCGGTCGTCACGGTCACCCCGGCGCGGGGGGAGACCGGCACGGCCCGCCGCAGGTTGAGGAACCGGTGGTTGGAGCCGAACCGGGCGATCGAGCGCAGGAGGACCTGCTGAGCCCAGGTCGGCGGCGCCGTCCCGGCACCACCACCGGAGAACTCGGCGTAGCGCAGCGGTTCTGCCGCCCACTCGGCGGGGACCACCGTATCCGCGAATCGCATTCCTGACGGTACGACGGTCCGTTCCGCTGCTGGATCGATCGATCGAGTCCTACACAGTGGACCGATCAGCCGATCCACCCTCTGGGAAGCGGGATGCAGACTACTGACTCCCGTCCGTCATCGGATTGAGGCATAGCGTGACGAACGTCGACGTGCCGGCCCGAGACACCACCGTCATCCCGACGGCGACTCCGCCCGCCGGAGCGCCCCGACTCTCCTTCGGCCAGGAACGGATCTGGTTCACCGAACAGCTCGTGCCCGGCACCGCCGCGTACCTCGTCCACTCGACCGTGCGGGTGCGTGGCCCGCTCGACGTCGAGCTGCTGCGGGCCGCCGTCGACGCGACCGCTGCCCGGCACGACAGCCTTCGCATGCGGTTCACCGAGAACGCCGACGGCGAGCCCGTCGTGCACGTCGCCCCCGAGGTACGGGTGCCGGTCACCGTGACCGCCGTGCCCGGTGAGGCCGAGGCCCGCGAGCTGGTGGCCGGCTCGGTCCGCACCCCGTTCGACCTCGGCGTCGCGCCCCTGCTGCGGGTGCTCGTCGTCCGGCTCGGCGACCAGGAGCACCTGGTGCATCTCGCCATGCACCACATCGTCAGCGACGGCTGGTCGCTGACCCTGCTGCTCGACGAGATCGCCGCGACCTACGGCGCACTGCGCGACGGCACGCCACCGCCCCCGGCACCGGCCACCGGCTACCTGGAGTACGCGGCCTGGCAGCGGGACCGTCTCGACGGACCGGCCACCGGGGACGGGTTCGCCTACTGGACCGGAGCACTGGCCGGCGTACCCGCGCTGGAACTGACCACCGACCGGCCCCGCCCGCCGGTGCAGTCCTACGCCGGTGCGACCCACCGCTTCACCCTCGACGCCGACCTCACCGACGGACTGCGCCGGCTCAGCCGCGCCCACCGGGCCACCCTCTACATGACCCTGCTCACCGGCCTGCAGGCGGTGCTGTTCCGCTACAGCGGCCAACGGGACTTCGCCATCGGCTCGCCGGTCGCCGGTCGGGTGGTGCCGGAGCTGGAGAACCTCGTCGGTCTCTTCGTCAACACCCTCGCCCTGCGCGCCGACCTCTCCCCGGTCGCCGCGACCGCCGACAGCGCCGCCGTCGAACCCAGCTTCGCGACCCTGCTGCGGCGCACCCGCACCACCGTCGTCCGCGCCCTGGCCCACCAGGAGATCCCGTTCGAACGCCTGGTCAAGGACCTGAACGTCGCCCGGGACGTGAGCCGCTCCCCGGTGTTCCAGGTGCTGTTCACCCTCCAGAACTTCGCGCCCGGCGGCACCCGGTGGCCCGAGGACCTGCGCGCCGAGGGCGTCGGGACCGACGTGGCCAACGCCCGCTTCGACCTGTCGCTCTACGTCGGCGAGTCCGCCGACGGGCTGCGCGGCATGGTCGTCTACGACACCGACCTCTTCGACGCCGCCACCGTACGCCGGCTGACCGCAAGTCTCGCCACGCTGCTGCGCGCCGCCGTCGCCCGGCCGGACCTGCCCGTCGTCGACCTGGACCTGCTCGACGCGGACGAACGGGACCGGGTGCTGGCCCTGGGCCGACCCGAGCACGACGCGGTGGCCCGGGTCACCGGCGCGGCGACCACCCTGGCCGAGCTGATCGGCCCGCACGTCGCCGCCACCCCCGACGCCCCGGCGGTGGTCCTCGGCCCGGACACGCTCACCTACCGGGAACTGGACCGGCGGGCCAACCAGCTCGCCCACTGGCTGCGCCGCCGGGGCGTCGGCCCGGACCGGCTGGTCGGGGTGCTGCTCGACCAGTCGGTCGACCTGGCCGCGACGCTGCTCGGGGTGCTGCGGGCCGGTGGGGCGTACCTGCCGCTGGACCCGGAGCAGCCCCCCGCGCGGCGGGACCTGATGCTCGCCGACGCCCGTCCGACCGTGGTGCTGACCAGCTCCGCCCTGCGTGACGGGCGGCCCGCCGAGGCGAACACGGTCGCCCTGGACGAGATCGCCGACGAGGTCGCGGCCCAGCCCGACACCGCGCCGGAGACCGGCACCACCGGCGAGCACCTCGCGTACGTCATCTACACCTCCGGCTCCACCGGCACCCCGAAGGGGGTCGCCGTGGCACACCGGCAGGTGCTGCGCTACCTCGACGGGGTGGCCGACCGGTTCGGGGTCGTCCCGGCCGCCCGGTACGGGCTGATGCAGTCGATGTCGTTCGACTTCAGCGTCACCCTCTTCTATCTGGCGCTGGCCACCGGTGGCGCGGTGCACCTGCTGCCCCGCCGGTGTACCGGCGCGGAGCTCGCCGAGCGGCTGCGGACCGCCCGCATCGACTACCTGAAGATCACACCGTCGCACCTGTGGGCGCTGACCGCCGACGCCGCACCGGGGGAGCTGCTGCCCGCCCGCGCGCTCGTGCTCGGTGGCGAGGCGTCCGACCTGGACCGGGTCGGCCCGCTCGCCGCCGCCGGTCCGGCCCGGGTCTTCAACCACTACGGCCCCACCGAGGCCACCGTCGGCGTCACCACCTACGAGGTCACCGCCGACGCGCCGACCAGCGGACCGGTGCCGATCGGCCGGCCCCTGCCGCACGCCCGGGTGTACGTGCTCGACGAGCGGATGCGTCCGGTCCCGGTCGGCGTACCCGGTGAGGTGTACCTCGGCGGTGACCGGCTGGCGCGCGGCTACCTGAACCGGCCCGACCTGACCGGCGAGCGCTTCGTCCCCGACCCGTACGGTCCACCCGGCGCGCGTCTCTACCGCACCGGCGACCTGGGACGCTGGCGCGCCGACGGGCAGCTCGTCTTCCTCGGCCGCCGCGACCACCAGGTCAAGATCCGTGGCTACCGGGTCGAGCTCGGCGAGATCGAGGCCGCGCTGCGGGACTGCCCCGGGGTACGGCAGGCCGCGGTGCTGCTGCGCGACGAGCGGCTGGTGGCGTACCTGGAGGCGGCACCCGACGAGGCCGTGCCCGAGCCGGCCGCGCTGCGTCGGCGGCTCGCCGACCGGTTACCCGAGCACATGGTGCCGAGCCGGTGGGTTGCCCTGGACCGGCTGCCGTTGCAGGAACACGGCAAGGTGGACCGGCGGGCCCTGCCCGAGCCCGTCGACGACGCCCCGACCGGTGCGCGGGAGACGCCGACCGGGCCGGTCGAGACGCTGGTGGCCGACGTCTGGCGAGCCGTTCTCGGGGTGACCGAGGTCGGCGCCACCGACGACTTCTTCGAGCTGGGCGGGCACTCCCTGCTGGCCACCCAGGTGGTGGCCCGGCTCCGTCGGGAACTGCCCGACGTGGTCGGCACGGACGCGCCGCCGGTCAGCGTGATGGACCTGTTCCGCCACCGCACCGTACGCGAGCTGGCCCTGCTGGTCGCCGGGGACGGCACGGACCGCGGCGGGCTGCTGCACGAACTGACCCCGCCGACGCCCGCCGGCACCCGGATCGCCACCCTGGTCTGCGTCCCGTACGGCGGCGGCAGCGCGGTGGTGTACCAACCGCTGGCCGACGCCCTGCCGCCCGGGTACCGGCTGCTGTCGGTGGCCGTACCCGGGCACGACATCGGCCTCGCCGACGACCCGGCACCCATCGCGGAGGTCGCCGCCGACGTCGTCGCGGAGATCCTGCACCGGGTCACCGGGCCGCTGATCCTGTATGGACACTGCGGCCCCGGCGGGGCGCTGGCCGTGGAGGTCGCCCGCCGGCTGGAGGCCGCCGGCCGGGACCTGGAGGCGGTGTACCTGGGCGCGGTCTTCCCGTTCGCCCGTCCCGTCGGCGGCCTGCTCGGCCCGCTGCTGCGACTGCGGTTGGCCGAGCGGCTGCGCAGCGACCGGATCTACCGCACCTGGTTGCAGGCGCAGGGCACCTCCATCGGGTCACTGGCACCGGACGAGGTCGCGTTCCTGATCCGCGCCATGCGGCACGACGCCGAGGTCTCCGAGGAGTACTTCACCGAGCTGATGCGGCGACGGGTCGGCCCGCTGCGGGCACCGATCGTCTCCGTGGTCGGCGAGCGTGACCGCAGCACCGACTTCCACGAGGAGCGCTACCGCGAGTGGCACTTCCTCAGCGACCGCACCGCGCTCGCCGTGATCGACGAGGCCGGACACTACTTCCTCAAGTACCGGGCGGCCGAGCTGGCCGAGATCGTCACCGACGTACACCGGCACCTCGCCGCGCCGCCGCCGTCCGCCGCGCCGGTCCGCGCCGAGCCGGGCCCGCCGTCCGTCGCCTCGCCGCGTCCGGACGGCACGCCGGCCGCCTGGCAGCTCGCGGCCGTCTCCCAGCGGGGACCGGACGGACCCTCGGGCGGGAGCGACGGTACGGCCACCGCGCCGCCACCGAGCATGCGCCGCTTCGGTCTGGTCGCCGCCGGGCAGATCGTCTCCGGCATGGGGACGGCGCTGACCACGTTCGCCGTGCCACTGTGGATCTACACGCAGACCGGGTCGCTCGCCCGGTTCGCGCTCTTCGCGGTGCTCGCGCTGATGCCCGGCCTGCTCGTCGCACCGCTGGCCGGCGCGGTGATCGACCGGTTCAGCCGGCGACGCGTCCTGCTCGGCGCCTGCATGGCCGCCGGGGGCGGCAACGCGGCGATGGCGGTGCTGGTGCTGACCGACGTCGCCCAGGTGTGGCACTTCTACCCCTTCACCGCCTGGCTGTCGGTGGCACTGGCGTTCCAGCGGCTCGCGTTCGTCTCGGCGGTGCCGCAGCTCGTGCCGAAGCGCTTTCTCGGCCACGCGAACGGTCTCGCCCAGACCGCTGTCGGCCTCACCCAGTTCACCGTCCCGCTGATCGCCGTGGCCCTGCTCCAGGCCGTCGGGCTGCGCGGCATCCTGCTCATCGACGTGGTGTCATACCTCTTCGCGATCGGTGTGCTGGCCGTGGTGAGGTTCCCGCGTACGCTCGCCCTGCGCCGCCGCGAGAGCATCGGTGCGGAGATCGTCGCCGGGCTGCGGTACGCGCTGCGCCGCCGGGAGTTCCGCGCCATGCTGGCGTTCTTCGCCGCGCTGAACTTCTTCCTCTTCCCGGTGCTGTTCCTGCTCTCCCCGCTGGTGCTCGGCTTCGCCGACCTGAACGAGGTGGCGCAGATCGCGCTGACCGGCGGGGTCGGCGCCGCCACCGGCGGTCTGGTGATGCTGCTCTGGGGCGGTCCCCGCAAGCGTCGGATGCGAGCGGTGCTGCTGGGCACGCTCGGCATCGCGGTGGCCGCCGTGGTCACCGGGCTGCGGCCGAACCTGCTGGTCATCGGCGCGGGCGCGTTCGGCATGTACCTCGCGCTCGCCATCGTCAACGGCGTCTACAACACGATCATCCAGACCAAGGTGCCGCCCCGGGTGCACGGGCGGGTCTTCGCGCTCAACCAGATGGTGGCGCAGTCCACCATGCCGCTGGGCTGGGGCCTGGTCGCCCCGTACGCCGCCCGGGTGACCGAGCCGATGCTGCTGGCCGACGGCGTGCTGGCCGGCACGGTCGGCGCGGTGATCGGGGTCGGGCCGGGGCGCGGACACGGGCTGCTCTACGTGCTGTTCGGGCTCTGCATCGCGGTGACGGCGCTGGTGTCGCTGGCCACGCCGGTGCTGTCCCGCTTCGACGACGAGGTGCCCGACGCGCCCCCGGACGACCTGGTCGGCATCGAGGAGCGCCGGGCGCGGTCGGCCGCCGGCGGGGACGAGCGGGTACCGGCCGCCGCGACCGGCGGAAAGGCGGACTGAGGTGAGTACGGCGTCGCCGGACCGGGCCACCCCCCGTACCGTGCCCGAGCTGCTGGACTGGCGTACCGCCCTGCACCCCGAGCGGGTCGCGGTCGAGGTGCACGGGGTGGCCGAGCTGACCTTCGCCGACTGGTCCGCCGGGGCGGGGGCCGTCGCCGCCGCCCTGTCCCGGCGCGGCCTGCGTCGTGGCGACCGCGTCGGCCTCTACTTCGGCGCCCGGGACTGGACCTGGTTCGCCGTCGCGTACGTCGGGGTGCTGCGCGCCGGTGGCGTCGCCGTGCCACTCTCCGACCGGCTCGCCGCCGGACAGCTCGGACACGCCCTGGACCACTGCGCGGCCACCGCCGTGCTGCACGGCGACGACACCCCCGCCCCGCCGGTGCCGTCCGGCCTGCCGGTCTGGACCTGCGCCGAGCTGCTGGCCGAGCCACACCGCGACGGCGAGTCGGTCGCCCGTCCCGGTGACCTCGCGCAGATCCTCTACACCTCGGGCACCACCGGACGTCCCAAGGGGGTCGCCGCCAGCCACGCCAACCTCACCGCCGGTGCCCCACAGCATCCACGCCGGCTGGCCCTGGCCCACTCGGACCGGTTCCTGCACGCCTTCGCGATCGGCACCAACGCCGGGCAGACCATGCTGCTCAACGCGGTGACCGCGAAGGCCGCCGCACTCACCCTGCCCCGGTTCACCCCGGCCCGGTTCGCCCGACTGGTCGAGGCCCCCGGGACCGGCACCGTCTTCGTCGTCCCGTCGATCGCCGTCGAGCTGCTCGACTCCGGTGCCCTGCGCGGGCGGGACACCAGCGGCGTACACCTGATCGGCTCCACCGCCGCGTTCCTCGCGCCGGCGGTCGCGGCCCGGCTCGCCGAGACGTTCCCGCAGGCCACCATCGTCAACTACTACACCTCCACCGAGGCGGCACCGGCCCAGACCACCATGATCTGGGACCCGTCCCGGCGGGACGCGGTCGGTCGACCGGTCGGCGGCCGGCTCATGGTCGCCGACGCCGACGGTAGGCCGCTGCCCGCCGGCACGACCGGTGACGTCTGGCTGCGGGCGCCCTTCCCCCGCGCCTACTTCCGCGACGAGGCGGCCAACCGGGCCACCTTCCGCGACGGATGGGTCCGCATGGGGGATGTCGGCCGGGTCGACGCCGACGGCTACCTGTACCTCACCGACCGGCACCAGGACGTGATCAAGACCGGCGCGTTCAAGGTCTCCACCCTGGAGGTCGAGGCGGCGCTGCACGACCATCCCCTGGTCGCCCAGGTCGCCGTCGTCGGTGTCCCGCATCCGGTGCTCGGCACCGCCGTGGCCGCCGCCGTCGTGCCCCGGCCGCAGGCCGCCCCGGACGGCCTGTCCCTGCCCGCGCTGCGCGGATTCCTCGCCGACCGACTGGCCGACTACCAGCTGCCCGCCCGGCTCCTGCTCCTCGACGAGCTGCCCCGCAACGAGGGCGGCAAGGTGCTCAAGCGGCAGCTCACCGACCTCTTCGAGAACTGACCACCACCAGCACAACCCAGGGAGCACATGTGGGCACCGCCGAGGCGACCTCCGCACAGCACGCCGTCTGGTTCACCGAGCGGGCCGGGGTCGCCGGCACGGCCTACCACATGGCGGTCGGCGTACGGTTCGCCGCCGGACTCGACCGTCGGGCCCTCGTCGCGGCCTGCGCCTCGGTGACCGACCGGCATCCGATCCTCGCGGCCAGGATCGTCGGCGACGACGACGGCACCCCGCGCCTGGCACCGGCCGACACCCGTCCGACGGTCGGCTTCGCGGAACTGACCGACGCCCGGGTGACCGAGGAGATCGCCCGGACGTACGACCTGACGACCGGACCACTGGCCCGGTTCACCCTGCTCACCGACGCCGACGACACGCACCTGCTGCTCGTCACCGCACACCATCTGGTCTTCGACGGCATGTCGAAGGACATCCTGCTCCGGGACCTGGCCGCCGCGTACGCCGCCGCCCGTGACGGTGCCACCGTGGACCCCGGGCCCCGACCCGACGAGTACGCCGGCCTCGCCACCGCCGAACAGCAACGCGTCGCCGTCGACCTGCCCGCCGCCCGCGACCACTGGCGGCGGCACTGGTCCGGGCCCGGTGAGGTGGTCCTGCCCGGCCTGCGGCGGCTGCCCGCCGCTGCGGAACCCGGCGTCGCCGTCCCCGTCGACCTGCCCAGCGATCTGGTCGACGGCGTCGACCGGGCCGCGCGGTCGCTCGGGGTGACCCGCTTCGAACTGCTCCTCGCGGTGCTGCACGCGCTGCTCGCCCGCTACGGCAACCGGGACACCCCGGTCGGGGTGGCGCTCTCCACCCGTACCCCCGACCAGGCCGACCGGATCGGACTGTTCGTCAACGAACTGCCCGTCGCCGCCGACCCGGCCGGCGGGACGTTCCGCGCACACGCGCACACCGTCCGGGCCCGGCTGCGCGAGGTGTACCCGTACCGCGCGGTGCCGTTGGCCCAGGCCGTGCCCGGCCTGCGTCCCGCACCGGCGTTGACCCCGGTCAGCATCGGCTACCGGCGGCGCGGCAGCGCACCGGTCTTCCCCGGGGTGGAGAGCGAGGTCGACTGGACGCTGTTCTGCGGTGCCGCCCGCAACGCGCTGCACGTCCAGGTGGTGGACGCGCCCACCGGGCTCACCGTCAGCCTCCAGCACAGTCCGGCGGCCATCGACACCGCCGCCGTACGCCGTATCGGCGGGCACCTGCGCACCATGCTGGCCGCCGTGGTCGCCGACCCCGATCAGCCGGTGGCGGAGATGCCGCTGCTGCCCGCCGACGAGTTCGCACAGGTCACCCGCGTCTGGAACGACACCGCCCGGACGTACCCGGTCGACGCCACCGTGCCGGCCCTGTTCGCCGCCCGGGTCGCCGCGGACCCGGACGCGGCGGCCGTGGTCGACGGTGACCGGACGCTGAGCTACGCCCAGCTCGACACCGCCGCCACCCGGCTCTGCGTCCTGCTGCGGCAGCGGGACGTCGGGCCCGGTTCGCTCGTCGCGGTCGCGCTGGACCGGTCGTGGGAGGCGGTGGTGACCATGCTCGCGGTGTGGCGCTGCGGGGCCGCCTACCTGCCGGTCGACCCCGGCCACCCGCCGGCCCGCCAGCAGGCCGTACTCGCCGACGCCACGCCCACGCTGGTGGTCACCGGTGCCGCCGTGCCGGACCCCGCCCGGCCCACGCTCACCCTCGACCGGAGCGCCCTGCTCGACGGCCCGGTCCCGGCCGCGCCCGACCTCTCGCCGACCGCCGCCGACCTCGCCTACGTGCTCCACACCTCCGGGTCGACCGGGCACCCGAAGGGTGTGGCGGTGCGCCACGGCTCGCTGACCAACCTGCTGCTCGGCGTCCGCGACCTGCTGGAGAGCGGTCCGACGCACCGGTGGCTGCACCTGACCTCGCCGTCGTTCGACATCTCCACGGTGGAGGTCTTCCTGCCGCTGGTCACCGGCGGCACGGTGGTCGTCGCCTCGGCCGTCAGCGCCCTGGACGGCGCCGGTGTCCTGCGGCTGATCCGCGCCGCCGGAGTCACCCACGCCCAGGCCACACCGTCCGGCTGGCGGGTGCTGCTGGAGGCCGGTCTCGGCGACCGGACCGGGTCGGCGGACGGGGACGCCCCGCTGGTCGCGGTCACCGGCGGGGAGGCACTGCCGGTCACCCTCGCCCGCGAGCTGCGGTCCCGCACCGCGCGCCTGATCAACGGGTACGGTCCGACGGAGGCGACCGTGTACGCGACCATGGCGGAGATCCCGGTCGACCCCGACGAGGTGACCATCGGCCGGCCGCTGCCCAACGTTCGGGCGTACCTGCTGGACGAGGCGGGGCGGCCCACGCCGGTCGGGCTCCCCGGCGAGCTGTGGCTGGGCGGCGCCGGGGTGGCCGCCGGCTACCGGGGACGTGACGACCTGACCGCCGAGCGGTTCGGTCCGGATCCGTTCGGGGTGACCGGTGACCGGCTCTACCGCACCGGCGACCGCTGCCGGTGGCTGCCGGACGGGCGGATCGAGTTCCTCGGCCGCGCCGACGACCAGGTCAAGATCCGGGGACACCGGATCGAGTTGGGCGAGATCGAGACGCGACTGCTGGAGCACCCCGAGGTCGCCGCTGCGGCCACGGTCCTGCGGCGCGACGCCGACGAGCCCCGCCTCGTCGCGTACGTGGTGCCCCGGCCGGGTGCCGCTCCGGAGCCGGCCGGCTTGCGTCGACACCTGGCGTCGAGTCTGCCGACGGCGGTGCTGCCCACCGACTACGTGACGCTCGACCGGTTGCCGCTGAACCCGAGCGGCAAGGTCGACCGGGCCGCCCTGCCCGCCCCGGCACCCCGCGACGCCGTCACTGGCTCGCGCGCTTCAGGGCCCGAGGCACCCGGCGGCGCGCCGGCCGACTCACCCGGCGGCGCGGTGGCCGGTGCGCCCGGCGGCGTGGACGTCGACGCTGGTGACGACCCGGTGGTGGCGCAGCTCCGGCTGATCTGGCAGGAGGTGCTGCGAATCCCCGACATCGGCGTGCACGAGGACCTCTTCGACCTCGGCGGGCACTCGCTGACGGTGACCCGGATCAGCGGCCGGATCCAGCAGCGGCTCGGGGTCGAGGTGCCGCTCGACGCCTTCTTCGACACCCCGACCATCGCCGAGATCGCCGACATCGTGCGGCAGTCCGGGAAGGAGTTCTGATGACGGCCGACCCCGGACTGCGGGCACGGATCGCCCAGATGGTCAGCGAGGCCACCGGAGGGGAGGTCGAGCCGGCCGACCTCCTCGCCGGCGGGTCGATGATCGCGTTGGGCGTCGACTCCCTGGGACTGCTGCGTCTGGTCGACGCGATCGAGTCGGAGTACGGCGTCGAGGTCGAGCTGACCGGCGCCGGTCGTCGACTCGACACCCTGGACGACCTCGTGGCGATGCTGGCCGCCGCCGAGCGGTGAGCCGGCCTCGGCTCATACGGTCAGCACGAGTTTGCCGAGGGTGTGCCGGCCGGCGAAGTCGGTGAGCGCGCGTACGCCCTCGGCGAGCGGGTACCGGCGGCCGACGGTCGGAGTGAGGTCGGCGACCTCGCGCATCCCGCCGAACCGGCCCTCCACGTCGAGCACCAGTTCGAAGCGCACGTCGCTGCGGTCGAGGAAACGCGGATCCGGCTGGGGAAAGGTGATCGTGTAGAGCCGTCCACCGGGCCGCAGTGCCCGTCCGACCCGCTGGAGGCGGTCGCTGGGCAACACCAGGTTGAATGCCAGGTCGACCTGGTCCGGATAGTCGTCGGCGTAGTCGATGACCTCGGTGGCCCCCTTCGCTCGCAGCAGTTCCGCGTCCGGCGGGCGTCCGGTGGCGATCACCGTGGCGCCGGTCAGCTTGGGCAGCAGGGTGGTGCCCACGCCGCCGCTGGCACCGACGACCAGGACGGTCTCCCCGGGTTGCGGTGCCGCGGTGGCGAGCAGGGCCTGGACGGTGAGGCCCACGGTCGGCAGCGCAGCGGCCTCGGCGACGTCCAGCGCTGCGGGCCGGTGCGCGATGAACGGCGTGTCCGCCTCGAAGACGGCGTATTCGGCGAGGGTGCCGGTGGTCAGGCTCGGCCGGCCGGCGCCGACCATCGCCCGCAACGCCCGGGGCACGGCGTGCCCGAACACCTCGTCGCCCACGTGGTACGCCTCGACGCCCGCGCCGACCTCGCTGACCGTGCCGGCGAAGTCGTTGCCGAGGACGTGTGGGAAGGTCAGCTCGGCGGCGCTTCGAAACTCACCGGCGGGTAGCCGTACGTCCATCGGGTTGATCGAGGCGGCGGCGATCCGTACCTGGATCTGTCCTGGCCCCGGCCGGGGGATCGGCATGTCGGCGACGGTGAGTCGTTCGGGTGGCCCGTACCCGGTGGCGACGACAGCTTTCATGATCCCCCCGTTCGTCAGGGCGGTCCGAAACGGACCGTGCGGTCAGGTTAGTGATGAACGGACCGCGCGGTCAACTTGTAGGCTGGGTCGGTGACCGCCTCGATCCGACCGTTGCGCGCGGACGCCGCGCGCAACCGGGCGTCGTTGCTGGCCGCAGCGGAGGCGGAGTTCGCCGAGCGTGGCCCGGACGCGTCGGTGGCCGACATCGCCCGGCGGGCCGGCGTCGGCAAGGGCACCGTGTTCCGCCACTTTCCGACCAAGGACGATCTCCTCGCGGCGGTGGTGCTCGACCGGATCGACGGGCTCGCCGAGTTGGCGCGGCGGCTCGGGGCCGCTTCCGACGCGGGTGCCGCACTCCTGGAGTTCCTGGACGCTGCGGCGAGTCGGCAGCAGCGGTTGGACCTGTCGTTTCTGCGTGAGTCCGGCGCGCTCAACGACCAACTCGCCGAAGCCCGAGGTCGCCTCTTCGTAGAGATCACCGCCCTTGTCGAACGCGCACAGGCGACGGGCGCGGTCCGGCACGACATCACCGGGACGGACGTGATCCTGCTGATGTGCGCGCCGAGCCACGTCGTCAGCTTCGTGCCGCAGGCGTCACCGGAGCTGTGGCGACGTTATCTGGCGATCATCTTCGACGGGCTCGGGCCGGCGGGCGCCCGGCCGCTGCCCCAACCGCCGCCGGACCCGGTCTCGGGGGAACTCGACCACCCGCGCTGACGGTACGTCCCTGGCACCGGACCGTGACCCGGTGCCAGGGACGCCTGTGCTCAGCTCGCCGTGCAGGTCGGTGTCGGTGCGCTGGGCGTGCCGGTGGTGGCGCCGAGGAAGCCGAAGGTGGTGCTGGCCCCGGCGGCCAGTGTGCCGTTGTAGCTGACGTTGCGCGCGGTGACCGCCGAGCCCTGGCTGGTGACGGTCGCGTTCCACGCCTGGCTGATCGTCTGGCCACCGGCGAACGTCCAGGTCACCGTCCAGCCGCTGATCGCCCGGGTGCCGGCGGTGACCCGCACCTCGCCCTGGAATCCGCCGGTCCACTGGCTGGTCACCGAGTACGTGGCGGTGCAGCCACCACCACCGGGCGGAGGCGTGGTCGGTGGGGGAGTGGTGGGGGGCGGCGTGGTCGGCGGGGGAGTCGTCGGCGGGGGCATGGTGATGGTGCCGCCCCACCCGGCGGTGGAGTCCAGCCAGGCCGCCCGGCGCAGCATCCAGTCCCGCATGACCTGCACCTGGCCCTGCCAGGTGGGCGCGGTCGGCGTGACGAAGAAGCTGACCATCCGCGTGGTCAGGTTGGGCCAGCGCTGGAAGTTGCGCTGGGCGCCGTTGGCCAGGGGCGCGCTCAACGCGTTGATCCGGGCCTGCATCGACGCGTCGGAGAGCAGCCCCCGGCGCAGGGTCTGCCACCGCTGCCGTACCTCGTTGACGAAGGCCGGATCGCGCAGCAACTGGGTGAACCAGTCGTTCGCCACCGGCTGGCGGACCTGCTGGTGCTGCCACCCGGCGGTCTGGTCGTTGGCGAAGAAGCCGCCCACGCTGAAGCTGAGGTCGTAGTCCCAGAGCGGACCGGCGAAGATCTTGGTGTCCCGGTCCTTGTAGAAGTAGGCACTGCGGACGTACGAGTCCATCTCGCGGCTCAGTTCGTTGATGATGAGCTGGTCGATGAAGGAGCCCACGTCGATGTACGCCCGGTAGCCGCTGACCGGGTCGGCGAAGTTCGGGGCCCGCAGCACGTTGTGGAACTCCTGGATGTGGTTGCGCAGCCAGTCCCGTTGCTCCGGCTGCAACGACGACGGGTCGGCCACCTCCAGGTAGTTCCAGCAGGTCGCGGCCGGGCCGGTGCACGGCAGGATCGGCTCCTCGGCGGCCATCCACTCGAACTTCCAGATGTACCCGCCGGTGATCCTCGGCAGCGTCCGGTCGTCGGCACGCAACTGCTTGAGGTCGAGCCGGTTCTTGGAGTTCTTGATCGTCTCGACGATCATGTAGACGCCCATGTAGTCGTCGGCCCCGACCGGCCCGGCGTCGGTGTTGAGATAGAACTCGGCGAAGGCGTAGCGCGGGGCGGGCAGGCCCATCTCCCGACCGAGGTCGTAGACGAACGCCTCCCGGATCAGCGCCTTGTCGGTGAACGGCCCGCGCAGCACCCAGTCCGAGTCGGCGGGCATGCCCAGCACCGGATAGTCCGCGTCGTCGTCATCGTTGTCCCAGAACTCCAGCCGGAATGGCGTCTTCTCGAACGTCGCCGAGGACTGACCGCGCAACCGGAACCCGGCCCGGGTGGCGACGGTGGGCGCGGCGGCCAGCGAGGTGGTGCCGCCGCCCGGCTCGAAGACCATCGTGGCGGCGTCGATGTACTCCCGGTCCGGCCGCCCGGCGCCGTACGAGTCGATCAGGACCACCGGCAGGTCGTGGGCGGTGCTGGTGTTCTGCGCGACGTACATGGCGGTGCCCGGCGCGCCGGAGGCGGTCTGCCCGACGAAGGCCTGGGCCCGCAGTTGGGTGGTCCGGGTGAAGCGCAGCGCGGTGCCGGAGTAGAGCGGCGACTGTGCGGTGGGCAGGTTCCCGTCGGTGGTGTATCGGATCTGCGCGCCGCTGACGGTGGTGCTCAACTCCACCGTCACCGCGCCCTGGAAGGTGCCGCTGGGCACCGAGAAGCCGATGTCGCCGACCAGGTCGTCGGCGGCCTCGGAGGCGGCGGCGGTGGTCCGGGTGGCGGAGCCGGCGACCGCTTCGGAGCCGGCGAGTGTTTCGGTGCCGGCGGTCGGTTCGGCGCCGGCGGGCGACGGTGACGGGACGAGCAACCCGGCGACGAGTACGGCGACGGCTGCGATCGCGGCGGTGCGCAGCGGTGCCGCCGCGGTGCGGACGGTCAGACGCACGATGCCTCCTGAACGGATCGGTGGGGGACGGTGGTCGGTGCGGTGTCGACCGGTGCGGTGCCGCCCTGGAAGTGCCGCCGCAGCGTGCGTCGCCACGGTGAGTCCGGCAGTTCCGGACGGAGGGCGGCCAGACCGGTGGCGTACTTGGAGATGCGGACGGGGCGCAGCCCTCGACGCCAGAGCAGCCGATCCGCGTGCGTGGCGGCGGAGCCGGTCTTGGTCTCGACCACGGCCAGTTCGGGCAGGCAGAGGGCGAGGTCGCCGTCCTGCCAGGTCAGGCCGGTGTCGATGGTGACCCGGCTGGCGGAGGACGGCAGCAGCAGCGTTGCGCGGCGGTAGCTGGTGACCAGGACCGGTTCCAGACTGCTGCCGGCGGCGGTGGGTGCGACCGCCTCACGGACCAGCGCCTCGTCCACGAAGGCGCGGCCGGGGCCGACGGTGTTCCGGTCCTGCGGGTCGTACGGCAGTCGGTGCTTGGTGATGCTGCCGCGTGCTCCGCTGATCTTCACTTCGAGCCAGCACTGGGCGGAGTCGAGGTAGGTGCGGGTCCGCACCTTGAACCGTCGCCGTCGTCGGTAGGCCGCGCAGTGGTAGCTGGCCAACCGTGGGGTGTCGAAGTAGACCGACTCGTAGCGGAAACTGCGTTCCCCGTCGATCTCCAGCACCCGCGCGTCCGTGGTGAGCTGATCCAGCAGGTCGGGCAGCGCGTGGACCGGGACGACGTACTTGCGGTCCACCCTGGTCTGTAGGGCGGCCAGCCCGAGGACGTCGGCCAGCCCGACCGGGGTCATCGCCGACAGCATCGGGCTGGCGGGCGACCCGGTCACCGCTGGGCTCCCGCCGGTGCGGCGGTGCCGGCAGGGGAGAGGGTGCTGGTGGCCCGGCCCTTCACCGAGTACCGGACGTCCACCACGGTGGTCTCGTTCACCAGGTCGAGGCGTTGCACGGTGACGACGTGCACCCGGCCGCCGAGGAGCTGTTCCAGTTGCGCGACGAGGGCGAGATGGTCGGTGACGGCCGAGTCGAGCACCAGGATCTGGTGCCGGTAGTGACGGAGCAGCCGGGGGTGGTCGCCGAGGAACATCACCACCAGGATCAGGCCCATCAGACCGCCACTGAGCCAGACCTGGGTGGTGCTCAACGCGCCGAGGATGCCCAGCGCCAGCGCTGAGAAGTAGTACGCGACCTCGTGCTGGTCGAGTTCGGTCGAGCGCAGCCGGATGATGGACAGCACGCCGAACAGGGCCAGTCCCAGCCCGAGTCCGGCGCCGACGTTGCTGGCGCTCAGTGCGCTCGCCACCGCGAGGACGCCGACGTTGACGCCCAGGTAGGCGACGACGAGGTCACGGCGGCGGTGGCGGGGGAAGTAGAGCCCGAAGACGAGCAGGGCCACCGCGCCGATGTCGATCGCGAACAGGATCAGCTGCGACATCTCGTACTTCCTCCTGGATCGCCGCCGCGCCGACCGGCGACCGTCCACGGCACCTCCGACGTACCGTGCAGGACCAGCCGAACGCCTCTGAAACTTCCGGTGAACTTGCCGGAAGTAGTTCGGGAATATTAGACCGCCATATCGAAGTAGGTCAATAACTCTCCGTGTCCTCCCGGGTGACGGGCGGCGAGCGGCGTCCGCCGTCGACGGGCCCGGCCGGGGGTGTCGGTGCTGATCAGGGGTGCTGTCGGGGTGGGGTGCCGGTGGTGGGTCGGTGCGGTGCGGGTGGTCGGCGGCTTCGGCCGTCGGTGGTCCGTTCGGGGTGTTGCGGGCTGTCGTCGCAGTTCGGGCCGTTGCCCATGGTGACGATAGATCGACAGGCGACGCTCGGCGGGCGACCGGAATCATGGGCTCTGTCCGATGTGGGGCCTCGATCTCCGGAAGTTTCAGTCGACGTGGGTGTCGGTCGCCTTTCGCTGCCCTGGGCAGCGGAAGAGAGGGTGCATGGGCGGTGGCTGGCCGCTTCGGTCGCGGGGCGCCGCCAGCGGTAGTTGCGGAAAACTTCCGGAAGTCATTGACGGACGTGAAACCCCGCTGAAATACTTCCGTCCAGTAAGGCCGATGCGGTCCCTTTGTCAGGGATCGCGGGCATCATCCCTATCCCGCGAGTCCGGAGCCATACTGCCCGTCATCGGGCCACCGGACCCGGAAGGAGCATGAGATGAGCAACGACTCTTCCCAGGCACCCAGGCGGCCGAGACGGCTGCGGGCGGCGATCGTCCTGTCCGCAGTCGGTCTGCTGGCCGTGGCGGGCGCCGTGGTGCTGCCGGGCAACGCCAGCGCGGCGAGCACCCTCGGTGCCTCGGCCGCCGAGCGCGGCCGGTACTTCGGGACCGCCGTCGCGGTGAACCGGCTCAACGACTCGGCGTACACGACCATCCTGAACCGCGAGTTCAACCAGGTCACCGCCGAGAACGAGATGAAGATCGACGCGCTGCAGCCCAACCAGGGCCAGTTCAACTACGCCAACGGCGACCGGCTCGTCCAGCACGCGCTCAGCCGCGGCATGCAGGTCCGGGGGCACACCCTGGCCTGGCACTCGCAGCAGCCCGGCTGGATGCAGAACATGTCCGGCACCACGCTGCGCAACGCCATGCTCAACCACGTCACCCAGGTCGCCACCCACTACCGTGGACAGATCGCCTGGTGGGACGTGGTGAACGAGGCGTTCCAGGACGGGTCCAGCGGGGCCCGCCGCGACTCGAACCTCCAGCGCACCGGCAACGACTGGATCGAGGCCGCCTTCCGCGCCGCCCGGACGGCGGACCCGAACGCGCAGCTCTGCTACAACGACTACAACATCGACAACTGGAACGACGCCAAGACCCAGGCCGTCTACCGGATGGTCCAGGACTTCAAGAACCGGGGCGTACCGATCGACTGCGTCGGCCTCCAGTCGCACTTCACCGGCGGCTCGAACTACCCGAGCAACTACCGGACCACGCTCTCCAGCTTCGCCGCCCTCGGTGTCGACGTGCACATCACCGAGCTCGACATCCGCAACGCGCCGACCGACGCGTACCGCAACGTGGTCAACGACTGCCTCGCCGTGGCGCGCTGCAAGGGCATCACCGTCTGGGGCATCCGTGACTCCGACTCGTGGCGCTCCAACGAGAGCCCGCTGCTGTTCGACGGCAACGGCAACAAGAAGGCCGCCTACGACGCGGTGCTGACCGCGCTGAACAACGGCAGCCCCGGCGGCGGCGACCCGACGTCCCCGCCGACCACCCCGGCACCGGGCGGCTGCACCGCGACGATCACCCCGGGTCAGGTCTGGGGCGACCGCTACAACACCTCGGTGACCGTCAGCGGGGCCAGCACCTGGTCGGTGGTGGTCGCGATCACCTCGCCGCAGCGCATCTCCGCCACGTGGAGCGGCAACCCCACCTGGGACGGCAGCGGCAACGTGATGACGATGCGCTCCAACGGCAGCGGCAACACGTTCGGCTTCACCACGATGATGAACGGCAACTCCTCGGCCCGCCCGCAGGTCCGGTCCTGCTCCGTCGGCTGACGACGAGCCGTACGGCCGACCTCCACCACCACGCGAGCGCCCGTCCCCGAGACTTGGGGGCGGGCGCTCGCCCGTGCCCCGGTCAGGGGCGTTCGGTCGGGCGGTAGTCGAACCAGTCGAAGGCGGCGCTGCCCTCGGTCACATAGAGGCCGAACACCCGACCGGTGAAACCGGCGGCGACCTCGGTGGACAGGTAGCGCCCGTCGAGTTCGGCGAGCACGACCGGCCCCTGCCCGGTCAGCACCTCGAAGCTGACGGTGTCGCAGGCGGCGGCGCGTACGCCGAACGGCACACCGGGGGCGGTCACCTGGTCGGCGGCGGTCACGGTCGGCGGGAGCAGGTCGTCGGTGCGGGTGGCGATGCTCAGGGTGACCGGGCCGGCGGGCACCGGCAGCTCGCCGAAGACCTGACGGAACGGTCCGACCCGGCCGACCACCCGGACCAGCCCGTCGCCGACCTCGATGTCGTAGTGGTGGGCCTCGTCGATGCGTAGCGTCAGCCCGGCCCGACCCGTGCCGGGGTCGACCCGCACGGCGGCGCGGCAGTCGTGGTGCTGCTGTCGGCGGGCCATCATGGTGACGCCGACCCGGTCCAGGGTCGTGCCGGCGGCCCGCAGGGTGAGCCAGCCGGGCCGCTCGGTCAGCGACCAGACGTCCGCGGGCCGGTCGCGCAGTGAGATCCACTCCGGCGCGAGACCTGCGGTGTCGAAGTCGTCCCGGTACGCCGCCGGGCCGGGCGGCGCGGCCAGGGCGGGCGGGCTTCCGGCCGGCGCGGAGGTCACCTCCTGCACCGGGTCGACCACCGGCCAGTCGTCCTCCCAGCGCACCGGCACCAGGAACGTCTCCCGCCCGAGCACGTGGTAGGGCGGCCACTGGCCCTTGGCCCGGATGCCCAGCAGCACCATCCACCAACTGCCGTCGGTCGCCTGCACCAGGTCGGCGTGCCCGGTCGCCTGCACGGGATGCCCGGTGCTCCGGTGGGTCAGGAACGGGTTGCCCGGGGCGGGCTCGAACGGGCCCCGGACGCTGCGCGAGCGGGCGACGGAGACGGCGTGGCCGGTGTGCGTGCCGCCCTCCGAGACCAGCAGGTACCACCACTCGTCGATGCGATAGAGGTGCGGCGCCTCCGGATACTGCCCGCCGCTGCCGGACCACATCGGCACCGGGCCTTCGAGGACCTTGCCCGCCTCGGGGTCGATCCGGTACGACGCCACTCCCGACAGGGTCAACCAGCAGTCGCCGTCGTCGTCCCAGGCCAACGAGGGGTCGATGTGCGGCAGGTCGAGATAGACCGGGTCGGACCAGGGCCCGGCCGGGTCGGTGGCGGTGACGATCAGGTGCCGGCCGATGCTGACGTTGGTGGTGACCATCCAGAACCGGCCGTCGTGGTAGCGGATGGTCGGTGCGAAGACGCCACCCGAGGCGTGCGCGTCCGGTGGCAGGTCGAGCTGGCTCGGGCGGTCCAGCACGTTGCCGATCTGCCGCCAGGTGACCAGGTCCCGGCTGTGGAAGACGGGTACGCCGGGGAAGTACTCGAAGCTGGAGCAGACCAGGTAGTAGTCCTCGCCGGCCCGACAGACGCTGGGGTCGGGGTGGAATCCGGCGACGACGGGATTGCGGAACGTGGGGGCAGCGGACACCTCGGGGTCACCCTTCGTCGTCTGGGCGAAGTAGCCATCCCGGTCGATGCTATGCGCCGCCGGGTGGCGCGCCGGTCACTCCGGGAGATGGCCGCGCAGCAACTCCACGGTGCGCTCGTACAGCCGGTCCTGGACCTCGGGGTCGGCGGCCTGCGGATGGGGTGTGCCGGGGACCCGCTCGTCGTAGTAGGTGCCGTTGTCCTCGCGCTTCGCCGTGATTTGCGCGACGGTGTCGGCGGCCTGCTCCGGGGGCTGCCCGTCGACCGAGAACATCGTGTGCAGCAGGCCGGTCGAGATGACGCCGGGGTGCAGGCTGACCACGTCCAGCGACGGTGACGGTCGGTTCCGGGCCAGCCAACCGGTGTACGTGACCAGGGCGAGCTTGGCGTGCGCGTACGCGGCCGACGGGGTGTACGCCTGCCGGGTCAGGTCGAGGTCGTCCAGGTGCAGCGTGGCCGAGTGGTGGGTGGCGGACACGATGTTGACGATCCGTCCCCGGTCGTGGCCGGCGACCAGGTCGATCAGGTCGGTGGTGAGCAGGAAGGGCGCCAGGTAGTCGACCTGGAAGGTGATCTCGTTCCCGGCGTCGCTGACCGTCCGGGTGGCCGGCGCGGGACGGCCCGCGTTGTTGATCAGGACGTCGATCGGATCGGTCGTGACGCGGATCCGCTCGGCCAACCGGGTGACCTCGGCGAGATCGTGGTAGTCGGCCGTCACGTACGTCAACTCGGCATCCCGGCGTTGCCGGGAGCGCACCTGGTCGAGCAGGTCGGCGACCTCGCTCTCCGGCTCCGGTCCGTGCAGGACGAGACTGCCGGGCCGGTCGGCGATGGCCAGCGCGGTGGCGCGGCCGATGCCGCTCGTCGCGCCGGTCAGCACGACGGCGGCGTCCCGCAGAGCGTCGGCGTGCGGTGCTGTCGGCACGACTGCTCCCGTCGTCGTCGAGCCGGGCGGTGGACGTGTTCCGCCACGTCATCGGCGGTGTCGGTGATGAACCTAGCGGCTGTCGCCGGGGCGGTGGTGCGCTTGGCGAGTTTCGTCGCCGGTCGTCCGACTTTCATGGCTGCCATCGAAAGTTGTCGTTGACCCCAACGGTTAACACTCTTTAAGATTCTGCTGCCTCGAGGAAACCACCCTGTCCACCCGTACGCTCGTCCGGCGCCGACGACCATCGGCGCCGGACGGCGGCACGGCGCCGTGATCCGCACCGGGAAGGCCCTCGATGTCCTCACCACGTCCACGCCCCCGTTCGGCCCTGGCAGCCGGCCTGCTCGCCCTGGTCACCGCCGGAGCGACACTCGCCGTCACCCCGACCGCCGCCCACGCCGTGGTCCTGCCGAACAACTTCAAGAGCGTCGGCTACATGCCGTCCTGGACCGGCAACGTCAACTCGGTCCAGTACGGCAAGCTCACCCACATCAACTACGCGTTCGTGCTGCCCAACAGCAACGGCACCCTGCGGCCGGTGGAGAACCCGAGCAAGCTCTCCTCGCTGGTGTCGCTGGCCCGGGCCAACAACGTCAAGGTCTCCATCGCCGTGGGCGGCTGGAACGACGGCGACGACAGCGCCTTCGAGGCTCTCGCCGCCAACGCCGGCACCCGCACCACGTTCGTCAACAGCCTGGTCTCGTTCGTCAACCAGTACGGCCTCGACGGCGTCGACATGGACTGGGAGTACCCCGACCCGGGCGCCTCGGCCGCCAACTACGCCCTGCTCATGCAGCAGCTCGGCAACGCGCTGCGCCCGCAGGGCAAGCTGCTGACCGCCGCCGTGGTCGCCGAGGGCTACTACCGCGACGGCGTGCCCACCTCGGTCTTCAACCACGTCGACTTCCTCAACATCATGGCGTACGACGGCGGCAGCCCGCACGCCAACTACGACTGGTCGATCAACGCGGTGAACGGATGGAAGGCGCGCGGACTGCCGGCCGCCAAGGCCGTCCTCGGGGTGCCCTTCTACAGCCGGCCCGGCTACTACACGTACACCCAACTGGTCGGCATGGACCCGGCCAACGCCAACCGGGACTGCACCACGGTTGGCGGCGTCCAGCAGTGCTACAACGGCATCCCGACCGTCAAGCGCAAGACCCAGTGGGCGATGGCGAACGCCGGCGGCATGATGAACTGGGAGCTGACCCAGGACACCAGCGGCTCGACCTCACTGGTCAGCGCGATCTACGACACCGTCATGGGTGGCGGCACACCGCCGCCGACCGGCCGGACCGGCCCGATCACCGGCATCGCCGGCAAGTGCGTGGACGTGGCCGCCGCGAGCAACGCCAACGGCACGGCCGTGCAGCTCTACACCTGCAACGGCACCAGTGCGCAGAGCTGGACGGTGGCCTCCGGCGGCACCCTGCGGGCCCTCGGTAAGTGCCTGGACGTGGCCAGTGCGGGCACCGTCAACGGCACGCCCGTGCAACTCTGGGACTGCAACGGCACCACCGCGCAGGTCTGGCAGGCCCAGTCCAACGGCACGCTGCGCAACCCGGCGTCGAACAGATGCCTGGACGCCACCGGCAACAGCTCCGCCGACGGCACCCGGTTGCAGATCTGGGACTGCTTCGGCGGCGCCAACCAGGTCTGGCGCCTGCCGGCCTGACGCAGGTCGGGTGACACCGGGGGGTTCAGGAGGAGTGATCCCGTCCCGAACCCCCCGGCCCGATCAAGGAGGTGGTGAAACGGCGGACGTCAGCCCCGGATGTCGGCGCTGCCCTGGGACAGGTCGAGGCTCAGCCGCGGAGTTCCCAGCTCCCGCTCGCCACCTCTTCGTTCGACTGGCAGAAGACCGTCGAGTGCGTGCCGCCGGGACGCTTCCACGTGCCGTACCTGGTGGTGTAGTTCTCGCTGCCGATGCGGTAGCAGCGGGCCTTGGCGCGGTATTCGCCGCTGCCGGTGCCGCAGTAGACCGCGTAGGTGTTCTGGTACTCCAGGTTGTACCGGCCCGAGCAGCCGCTCGGCGCGGCCTGGGCCGCGCCGGGAACCAGGACGAGCGCGGGTGCCAGCAGCGCGGTCAGGGCGACCGTGCGCAGGCCAGCCTTCAGTGCGGTGTTCATGTGTACCCTCCGACGGATCGTCGATGGGCGCCCAACATCATGTTGAGGAGCCCCCGTGATGGCTCGATCACCTGTTGTCGATGATCGAGGCCGACACTACAGCGATCCGCGTGACTGCGCTGACCCGCTTCCGGGCGCTACGCGACCACCATGCTGCGGGCCTGGGTGAGGCCACCGACCATCTCCCGCAGCGCCGCGACGATCGACGCCTCGATCTCCGGCCGTAGCCGGGAGACCGGAACGGAGATGCTCACCGCGTCCACCGCCGGGGACGACAGCGGGACGGCCATCGCGAAGCAGACGATGCCCTCGGCGTTCTCCTCCCGGTCCACCGCGTGCCCGGTCGCTCGGACGTCGGCCAGCGCGGCGTGCAGGGCGTCCCGGTCGCAGACGGTGTGCGGGGTGAGGCGGGGTAGCGGCCAGGTCAGCAACGTGTTGACCGTCTGCTCCGGGTGCCCGGCCAGCAGGGCCTTGCCGAGGGCGGTGGCGTGCGCCGGCAACCGGCGGCCGATCGCGCTGTAGAGCCGCAGCCGGTGCACCGACTCCCGCTTGGCCAGGTAGACCACCTGGTCGCCGTCGAGCCGGCCGAGGTGGACGGCCTCGCCGAACCGGCGGGACAGCTCGTCGAGGACGCTGCCGAGCAGGCCGACCCGGTCGTCCCCGTCGAGATAGGCGGCGCCGACCCGCAGGGCCCGCAGGCCGAGCCGGAACCGGGTGCCGGTGTCGTCGGTCTGCACCCAGCCGCGACTGGTCAACGTGCGCAGCAGCCCGTGCAGGCTGCTCTTGGGGATGCCGAGCGCGCGTGCCAGGTCGCCCAGGGCCCAGGAGCGCGGCTGGTCGGCGAGCAGTTCGAGCAGGTCGAGAGTGCGGCCGGCCGACTTGACGGGCTGGAACTCCTCTGGCGCGGTGGGCACCGGCCCACTCTAGCGAAGCCGGTACGCCTCCAGTAAGGTCACGTACGTGACTAACGTTCAAGGATCTGAACGATCTGGCCAGGGATCTGGAAAAATCGACGTCGGACGGGTGCTGCCGGTGGTGGTCCTCGAAGACGCCCGGCACGCCGATCCACTCGCCTCGGCGCTGGTCAAGGGTGGTCTGTCGGCGATCGAGGTGACCCTGCGTACCGCCGCCGGGCTGGACGCGATCAAGGCGGTGGCCGGGCGCGGCGATCTCACGGTCGGGGCTGGCACCGTGCTCACCGCCGAGCAGGCCGAGCGGGCCGTGGGCGCCGGTGCCCGGTTCGTGGTGACCCCCGGTTTCGCCCCCGCAGTGGTGCGCTTCTGTCAGGAGGCCGGCGTGCCGGTCTTCCCCGGCGCGGCCACCGCGACCGAGATCCAGATGGCCGTCGACGCCGGCCTGAACGTGGTCAAGTTCTTCCCCGCCCAACTGCTGGGCGGCGCTCCGATGATCAAGGCGCTGGCGGCGCCGTTCCGCGACATCCGGTTCATCCCCACCGGCGGCCTCACGCCCGCCGTGATCGACGAGTACCTTGCCCTGCCGGCCGTGCTGGCCGTCGGCGCGACCTGGATGGTGGCGGCGGACCTGATCGCCGGTGAGCAGTGGGACGAGATCACCAGCCGGACCGCCTCGGCGGTGGCGGCGGCGGGAGGCCGGGCATGAGCGCGCAGAGCGAGCGAATCATCGGGTGCAGTGCGGTGGTGCCTCATGGCGGCACGCAGCGGAGCGGAGTGCCGGCATGAGCGCGCAGAGCGAGCTGACCCCTCGGCCGAAGGACGAGTGCCGGTACGACCTGGTCTCGCTCGGCGAGGTCATGCTGCGACTCGACCCCGGTGAGGGGCGGGTCCGCACCGCCCGTCAGTTCCGGGCCTGGGAGGGCGGCGGCGAGTACAACGTGGCCCGGGGCCTGCGCCGCTGTTTCGGCCTGCGGACCGCGGTGGTCACCGCGTTCGCCCAGAACGAGGTCGGCCGGCTGCTGGAGGACCTGATCCTGCAGGGCGGCGTGGACACCAGCTTCGTCACCTGGCTGCCCTACGACGGCATCGGCCGTAGCGTGCGCAACGGACTGAACTTCACCGAGCGCGGTTTCGGCGTACGCGGGGCGGTCGGCACCTCCGACCGGGGCCACTCCGCCGCCAGCCAGCTCAAGCCGGACGACGTCGACTGGGACCACCTCTTCGGCACGCTCGGGGTGCGGTGGCTGCACACCGGCGGCATCTACGCGGCGCTGTCGGAGACGGCCGCGCAGACCGCCGAGGCCGCGATGACCGCCGCCCGCCGGCACGGCACCATCGTCTCCTACGACCTGAACTACCGGCCCAGCCTCTGGAAGGCGGTGGGCGGCCAGGACCGCGCCCGGGAGGTCAACCGTCGGCTCGCCGCCCTGGTCGACGTGATGATCGGCAACGAGGAGGACTTCACCGCCTGCCTCGGGTTCGAGGTGCCGGACACCGACATCCACAGCGGCGCGCTCGACGCCGGCAACTTCAAGACGATGATTGAGGCCGTCGTCCAGGAGTACCCGAACTTCAAGGTCGTGGCGACCACGCTGCGCGGCGTGCACAGCGCGACGGTCAACGACTGGGGCGCCGTGGCATGGTCGGGTGGCGCGTTCGCCGAGGCCACCCACCGCCCCGGCCTGGAGATCATGGACCGGGTCGGTGGCGGCGACAGCTTCGCCTCCGGGCTCATCTACGGACTGCTGGAGCGCGACGGCGACCTGGCCCAGGCCGTGGAGTACGGCGCCGCCCACGGCGCCCTGGCGATGACCACCCCCGGCGACACGTCAATGGCCAACCTCGCCGAGGTGGAGGCACTGGTGCGCGGAGCCGGCGCCCGCGTGCAACGTTGACCTGCGACCGGCCGGGTCGGGACTACCCGATCCGGCCGGTCAGCACGCAGACGCGGACGTGCTCGCGGAACCGGGTGGCCGGGCCCAGCGCGTCGCGGATCATCGTGGACAGCTCCGTCCGTTGCGCCGTCGGGGGCAGGGCGTCGACCGGGAAGCTGGAGTAGACGCCGCCGAGAAGAGCGTCCAGGTCGATCTCGTCGGTGTATTCGACCACGGTCTCGGTGACGTGGTAACCGTGCCGGGTGAGTGCGTCGGCGTACCGGCGTCGGCTGTCGGTGTCGGTGCCGCAGCTCCGGCTCAGTTCGGTGCCGCGCCAGCGTTCCAGGCAGGCACGGAGTGCCCGAGACCACGACGTGTCCTGAAGCCACAGCGGCGTCCCGTTGGCCACCACCGCGATTCCGCCACCGGGACGTAGCAGCGGACGGAGCGTGGCGAACACGCTCTCGTGCGCCATCCAGTGCAGTGCCTGCCCGACGGTCACCGCGCCCACGTCGCCGAACAGTCGGCCCAACGTGGGCAGGTCGGAGTCGGCACCGAGGACCCAGCTCACGTTGGCGACCTGCTGGTCCTCGGCGGCCCGACGGGCGAGTACGAGCATGTCGGGCTCCGGATCGACCCCGACGACCGCCCGCACCCGAGCGGCGAGCGGCAGGGTGAGCTGGCCCGTGCCGCAGCCGAGGTCGACGACCACGTCCTGCGGCGTCAGACCGAACGTCGTCGCCAGCACGTCGAAGACGGCCGGCGGATAGCCGCGCCGGTAGCGTTGGTAGAGCCGTGCCACTTCACCACCGAAGCCCAGGTCCATGCGGCCAGGATGTCCGGACCGGCCGCGACCGGCCAACGAATTCTGCTGACGGCAGCATACGGCGAGGATTCGGCAACCTGTTTGCCCCGCCGCCGCGGGGTTGACATGCTTCGCTCATGTCATCGCCCTCCGTGCCCGACTTCGAGCGGGTCATCGACGCGGCACTGCGGGACCAGTTCGAGGTCTTCATCGACCAGCACCGTGCCGAGCTGCAGCACTGTCTCGACGGGCTGACCGAGGAGCAGGCCCGCCGGTCGCTGGTGCCGTCCCGGACGACCCTGCTGGGTCTGGTCAAGCACGCGACCTTCGTGGAGAAGGTCTGGTTCGACGAGGCGGTGACGCGCCGGTCGCGTGCCGAGATCGGCATCCCGGCCACGCCGGACGAGTCGTTCCTGCTCGACGACGGTGACACCGTCGCCAGCGTCCAGGAGGCACACCGGCAGGCGTGTGCGGCGTCCCGTCGTGCCACCGCCCCGCTGGGGTTGGACGACCTGCTGCACGGCAACCGGCGCGGACCGATCCCGCTGCGCTGGGTCTATCTGCACGTGCTGCGCGAGCTGGCCGAGCACTGCGGGCACGCCGACATCCTGCGCGAGCAGATCCTGGCCGACGCGCCGGGATGACACGGGTCGGAGCGAACGGCTCGTCGGCCGGAGTTGTCGGTGTAGGCGACTATCCTCACGCCTCGTGACCTCGCAGTTGAACGACCTTCCCACCGATCTGGCCGAGCTGTTCGCCGACGCGCAGCCGCACCGCCGCACCCTGCCCGTGTCGCTTCCGCCCGGCCGGACGGTCCGCAGCGAGGAGGCACCCGACGAGCCTCCCGCGCTGTGGCTCAGCGACGGCCCGGCCCCGTCCGGACTGTGGCCGGAGCTGCACGCGGCGCACGCGACGTCGGGGCTGTGGCCGCTGCTCCTCGACCACCTGCACGGCGACCCGGATCGCCCCTGGGCCGACGGCGAGCTGTGGCCGGCGAGCAGTTCCGACCCGGCGGAGCACGACCCCGAGCGGCTGTTGGCCGGATGGTGGTCCGACCACACCACCGACTACGAGGGCGGTGAGCCGACCAGCAGGCAGCTCGCCGTCTCCGCGCCGTACGGCCAGGACTGGCCCGGCCTGGCGGCACCGGCGTCGCCCCGGGTGACGCCGCAGGAGCACGCCGACCACTGGGCCGAGCAGTTGTCGCTGGCCCAGCCCGACATGCGGCTCGGTCTGGTCGCCGCCGAGCGGGGCAGCGACGCGCTCGCCGTCCTCGGCTGGCAGGGGCCGGTGAACTACACCAACGACGCCGGCCGGCTCTCCGCGGTGCTGCGCAGCTGGGAGGACCGGTTCGGGGTACGCGTGATCGGCCTCGGCTTCGCCGAGCTGTACCTCTCGGTCGCCGCCCCGCCGACGACCGTCGACGAGGCGCTGCCGATCGCCGCCGAGCACTTCGCCTTCTGCCCGGACAACATCTGGCAGGGGCAGAGCCCGTGCACGCTCGCCGGCTACGCGGACCGCATCGTCAACGCTCCGACCTGGGCGTTCTGGTGGGACTGACGGTCCGGGTCGTCAGGCGGCGGGGTTCTCGGCCCGCTCGGTGGTGAGGGTGACCAGGAACGCCGCGTGGTCGGTGGTGCCGCGCATGTCGATCGATCTGCTGGCGGTGATCGTCAGGTCCGGGGTGGCCATGAACTGCTGCACCCCGCCGTCGTGCAGGTGCTGGTAGTCGGCGGGTACGCAGGACCGCACGTCGGGCGTGCCGCCGTGCCGCAGGTTGAGGTCGCCGCTGACCACCGTCGGCTGATAGCCGGCACCGGCGTGCAGCTCGGGTACGGCCACCCCGAGCAGGTGCCCGCACTGGGCCAGCGCCAGCGTCGAGCTGGTGTACGCCAGGTGGGTGGTGCACGCGTAGAAGACGGTGCTGGCGTCCACGCAGAGCCAGGCGCGCTGCTCGGGGTCGGCCGGGTCCTGCGCCGGGAAGACCCCCCGGTGCAGCTCGTGCCCCTGGTACGGGTCGGCGACGTGGGCCAGCACGCCGACGCCGTACTGCTGGCCGTTGACGCAGCGGTAGGGCTCGCCGGTGCGGCCGTTGCGGGCGGGCTGGAAGGCCGCGACCACGGTGCCGGAGTGCACGCCGGTCATGGCGCGCTCCAACGCGTCCACGTCACCGGAGCAGATCTCGTTGAGCGTGACGATGTCCGGGCGTTCGGCGCGGATCACCTCGGCGGCCTGGTCCACCGCCCGCCCGGTGTAGCAGCCCAGGGCCATGCCGCTGTTGCAGAGGTTCATCTGGAGCACCCGCAACGGGGCGGGCGTGGTGGGCGGGGCGGTCACCGAGCAGCCGGCCAGCAGCGCGGTGGCCGCGAGCAGGCCGAGGGCGGCGCGCAGCGGACGGGGGACGCGGAAGCGACGACGAGCCAATGCACCTGCCCTGGACGTGCGGAGGGGTGGCAAGTGTATCGGCAGCTCCGTCGCGGTCGTGACGCTGCGCGACCGGCGTCGTCGGGGTGGGTGGCCACGCCGGTGGCCCGGACCGGCCGGTCCGGGCCATGCGCGCCGGACGCCGGCTTTCAGTCCCGCAACGGGTACGGGATGAAGGTGCTGCGGTTCTCGTCCAGGTCCAGGTGCCGGCTGATCGGTGGGGCGGCCCGCTGCGGGCAGCTCATCCGCTCGCAGGTCTTGCAGCCCGGCCCGATCGGGATGGCCGCCTCGGCCGCGTGCAGGTCCACCCCGGTGGAGTAGACCAACCGCCCGGCGTGCCGCGTCTCGCAGCCCAGCCCGATCGCGTACACCTTGCCGGGTTGGCCGTAGCCGCCGTGGTGGCGGGTGATGGTGCGGGCGATCCAGAGGTACCGCTGCCCGTCGGGCATCGCGGCGACCTGGGTGACCACCCGGCCGGGCGCGCCGAACGCCTCGTAGACGTTCCACAGGGGGCAGGTGCCGCCGGTGCGGGAGAACGGGAAACCGGTGGCGGACTGCCGTTTGGACATGTTGCCGGCCCGGTCCACCCGGACGAAGGAGAACGGCACGCCGCGCGCCCGGGGGCGTTGCAGGGTGCTGAGCCGGTGGCAGACCGTCTCCCAGCCCAGCGCGTAGTGCTGGGTCAGCAGGTCGATGTCGTAGCGGCGCTGCTCGGCGGCGGCCAGGAAGTGCTCGTACGGCAGCAGCAGTGCCGCCGCGAAGTAGTTGGCCAACCCGACCCGGGTCAGGATCTGGGTCTGCACGTCGTCGAAGTTCTCCGACTCGACGATCTCGTCGATCACGTCGGCGCACTCCAGCAACGCGATCTGCGCGGCCATCCGCATCGCCTCCTGTCCGCCCCGCAGTGAGGTGGACAGGTGCAGGGTGCGGGTCTGCGGGCGATAGCGGTGCAACTCGCCGCCGAGCGAGCCGGGCTCCTCGCGGGTGACGCGTACCCCGTGTCGCTGCGCCAACCGGTCGCGCAGCAGGACGCGCACCTCGCCGCGACGCAGCGCCATCCGGGCGGCCAACCGCTCGGCCTCCTCGTCCAGGTCCGGCACGTAGTTCTGCCGACGGTAGAAGAACTCGGTCACCTGGTCGTGTGGGCTGCGCCCGATCCGCTCCCGGTCGCCGACCAGCTCGGCGAGCTGCTCGTCGGCCTGCTGGTAGCGGCGGTGCAGGTCGATGACGGCGGCGGCGACCTCGGGCAGGCGGGTGGCGAGCTCGGTGAGTTCGGTGATGCCGGCCCGGGCGGGCAGCGCCTCGCGCAGCCCGGCGACCAGGCGCGGGGTGTCGTGCGCGGCGAACACCGTCGGGTCGACGCCGAACAGCTCCGTGATGCGCAGCAGCACCGGCACGGTCAGCGGGCGGGTGTCGTGCTCGATCTGGTTCAGGTAGCTCGGGGAGATGCTGAGGTGACGGGCCAGCTCCGTCTGGCTCATCCCGCGTTCCTCGCGCAGCCGGCGCAGACGGGCGCCGGCAAAGGTCTTGGTCATCGCCTCGCCTCCCGGTCGGCGGATGGGGTCGGGCCACATTAGCACTGCTGCGAATAGAGCCTTTCACAACTTTGCAAAATCGCTCTTCGGCTTTTCAATAATTGGCTCTTTCCGTCTCTCGACCGGCCCTGACAGGCCGTGTGACCGTGTGTGACACAGAAATCCGAAGGGGATGAATACGATGCTTTCCGCGGTCGAGCAGTTGCAGCACGAATGGGAGACCAACCCCCGCTGGCGGGGAGTACGGCGCAGCTACCGCGCCGAGGACGTCATCCGGTTGCGCGGCGCCATCCAGGAGGAGCACACCCTGGCCCGGCACGGCGCCAACCGGCTGTGGCGGCTGCTCACCAGCGAGGACTACGTGCACGCGCTGGGGGCGCTCACCGGCAACCAGGCGGTGCAGATGGTCCGGGCCGGGCTCAAGGCGATCTACCTGTCCGGCTGGCAGGTGGCCGCCGACGCCAACCTGGCCGGGCACACCTACCCGGACCAGAGCCTCTACCCGGCCAACTCGGTGCCGGCCGTGGTGCGCCGGATCAACAACGCGCTGCTGCGGGCGGCCCAGATCACCACCGCCGAGGGCGACACGTCGGGCATCGACTGGCTGGCCCCGATCGTCGCCGACGCGGAGGCCGGTTTCGGCGGCGTGCTCAACGCGTACGAGCTGATGAGCGCGATGATCGCGGCCGGCGCCGCCGGCGTGCACTGGGAGGACCAGCTCGCCGCCGAGAAGAAGTGCGGCCACCTCGGCGGGAAGGTGCTCATCCCCACCGGCCAGCACATTCGCACACTGGAGGCGGCCCGGCTCGCCGCCGACGTCGCCGGGGTGCCGACCGTGGTGGTGGCCCGCACCGACGCGCAGGCGGCCACGCTGCTCACCACCGACGTGGACGAGCGGGACCGCCCCTTCGTCACCGGCGAGCGCACCCCGGAAGGCTTCTACCGCGTCCGCAACGGCATCGCGCCGTGCATCGCCCGAGGGCTCGCGTACGCCCCGCACTCCGACCTGCTCTGGATGGAGACCAGCAAGCCGGACCTGGAGGTCGCCCGCCGCTTCGCCGAGGCGATCAAGGACGAGTACCCGGACCAGCTGCTCGCCTACAACTGCTCGCCGTCGTTCAACTGGCGCAAACACCTCGACGACGCCACCATCGCCAAGTTCCAGCGCGAACTCGGCCACATGGGATACCGGTTCCAGTTCATCACGCTGGCCGGCTTCCACGCGCTGAACTACTCGATGTTCGACCTGGCCCGGGGTTACGCCGCCGAGGGGATGCCGGCGTACGTGTCGCTCCAGGAGCGGGAGTTCGCGGCCGAGGCGGCCGGTTACACCGCGGTCAAGCACCAGCGCGAGGTGGGCACCGGCTACTTCGACCTGATCAGCACGGTGCTCAACCCGACCGCCGAGACCACCGCGCTGCGGGGTTCGACCGAAGAGGAGCAGTTCGCATGAGGTACGAGATCATCGGCCCGGTGGCGGAGCGCTTCGCCGAGGTGCTCACCGCCGAGGCGCTGGAGTTCCTTGTCACGCTGGACAGCGAGTTCTCGGCTCGCCGGGTGGCGTTGCTGGACACCCGGCGGGCCCGCCGGGACCGGTTCGCCACCGGCCAGTTGCCCGACTTCCGGCCGGAGACCATCGGCGTCCGCGCCGACCCGAGCTGGCGGGTGGCGCCGCCCGCCCCCGGCCTGGAGGACCGGCGGGTCGAGATCACCGGCCCGCCGGACCGCAAGATGACGGTCAACGCGCTCAACTCCGGGGCCCGGGTGTGGCTCGCCGACTTCGAGGACGCCACCGCCCCCACCTGGGACAACGTCATCCGTGGGCAGCTCAACCTGATGGACGCGCTGGACCGGCGGATCGACTTCACCGACGCGCGCGGCAAGCGGTACTCCCTCGGCGACGACCTGGCGACCATCGTGGTCCGTCCGCGTGGTTGGCATCTGGTGGAGAAGGGGATCGTGGTGGACGGTCGGCCGATCTCGGCCAGCCTGGTCGACTTCGGGCTCTATCTCTTCCACTGCGCCCGACGGCAACTCGCGGCCGGCGCGGGACCGTACTTCTATCTGCCGAAGCTGGAGGACCACCGCGAGGCGCGGCTCTGGAACGACATCTTCGTCTTCGCCCAGCACTACCTGCGGCTGCCGCAGGGCACGATCCGGGCGACCACCCTGATCGAGACGATCACCGCCGCGTTCGAGATGGAGGAGATCCTCTACGAGCTGCGGGAGCACTCGGCGGGGTTGAACGCCGGCCGGTGGGACTACATCTTCAGCATCATCAAGAACTTCGGGCAGTGGCCGGACTTCGTCCTGCCGGACCGCGCCGAGGTGACGATGACCGTGCCGTTCATGCGCGCGTACACGGAGCTGCTGGTGCGGACCTGTCACCGGCGCGGGGCGCACGCGATCGGCGGCATGGCCGCGTTCGTGCCCAGCCGGGACCCGGAGGTCAACGAGACGGCGCTGAGCCGGGTGCGGGCCGACAAGCAGCGCGAGGCAGCAGCCGGTTTCGACGGCTCCTGGGTGGCCCACCCCGGCCTGGTGCCGACCTGCCGCGAGGAGTTCGACGCGGTGCTCGGCGCACGCCCGCACCAACTCGACCGGCAGCGCGACGACGTCGAGGTCACCGCCGCCGATCTGCTCGCCGTGGACAAGACCCCCGGTCAGGTCACCGAGGCGGGCCTGCGATCCAACATCGCGGTGGCGCTGCGTTACGTCGACGCCTGGCTCGGCGGGGCCGGTGCGGTGGCGCTGTGGAACCTGATGGAGGACGCGGCGACCGCCGAGATCGCCCGCTGCCAGGTCTGGCAGTGGCTGCACCACGGTACGCCGCTGGCCGGTGGCGGCAGCGTCACGGAGGAGCGGGTCCGGGCGATCCTCGACGAGGAGTTGGTCGCCCTGGTCGAGGGGCGCGGGAACGCCGTCGAGCGCGAGCGTGCCGAGCATGCGGCGCGCATCGTCGAGGAGACCGCGCTCGGTGAGGTCCTGCCCGCCTTCTTCACCACCGGCGCGTACGCCCGCCACCTCAGCCCGGTGCGCTGCCCTGCTCCGGTCACCGTCTGAGCGTCCACCGTCGGGCGCGGGCGCTGGTGGCGGATCGTCGTCGGGCCGGTGCGGGTCGTGCTGGTTGGGGCGCTGTCGAGCTGAGAGCGTCAACGGATCGGGACTTCCTCTGGCCGCCGTTGGGCGATGCTGACCCGTGCCCGGACTCGGAGCCGTGCCCGGGCTCGGACCTTTCCCCACCTCGACCCTTGGCCAGGCTCGGGCCGTCGACAGATACGCACCTTGCCGAGGCTCGGACGTTGTCCAGGCTCGGACCTGTGTCGGGGGCGGGGGTGGGAACGGGCTCCGGACACGGCGTCCGGCAAGGTGGTCAGGGCGAATGATCGGCGGGCGGTCGGTGGGGCTGAACGGCTGCGGGGCCCAAGCGGTCGCGGTCGCGGAGTGGCGATGGCCCACCGGCCGAACGGTCTCGACGGGCGACGGCATAGACGGGTCAGCTCGACAGTGCTCCCAGCAGACGCCACCAGGGCAGCACCGCACGATCGCCGGGCGGTCAGGTGTCGATCCGGGTGATGTTGCGGATCTTGTTGGACGCGTCCAGCGCCGCGACCTTGTAGGCCTCGGCCAGCGTCGGGTAGTTGAACACCGTGTCGACCAGGTAGTCGACCGTTCCACCGCAGCCCATCACCGCCTGTCCGATGTGGACGATCTCGGTGGCGCCGGTGCCGAAGACGTGGACGCCCAGCAGTCGGCCGTCGTCCGGCGAGACGAGCAACTTCAGCATGCCGTACGAGTCGCCGACGATCTGGCCGCGCGCCAGCTCGCGGTAGCGGGCGACGCCCACCTCGAACGGTGTGGCGCTCTCGGTCAGCTCGTCCTCGGTCTTCCCGACGAAGCTGATCTCCGGGATGGTGTAGATGCCGATCGGCTGCAACTCGTGCATCGGGCGTTCCGGCTCGCCGCAGGCGTGCTGGGCGGCCAGCCGGCCCTGCTCCATCGAGGTGGAGGCCAGGGCCGGGAAACCGATCACGTCACCGACGGCGTAGATGTTCTCCACGGTGGTCCGGTAGTTCGCGTCGACCTCGATCCGGCCGCGCCGGTCGGCGGTCAGTCCGGCCGCCTCCAGGTCCAGCCCGTCGGTCTGGCCCTGCCGTCCGGCCGAGTACATCACCGTGTCGGCGACGATCCGCTTGCCGCTCTTGAGTACGCACAGCGCCGCGTTCTGGTGCTTCTCCACCGCGGCGACCTCCTCGCCGAAGCGGAACGTCACCGACAGGTCGCGCAGGTGGTACTTGAGCGACTCGATGATCTCCTCGTCACAGAAGTCGAGCATCCGCTCGCGACGTTCCACCACGGTGACCTTCGTGCCCAGCGCGGCGAACATGGAGGCATACTCCATGCCGATCACGCCCGCGCCGACCACGACCATGCTGCGCGGCACGGCCTGGAGGTTGATGACCCCGTCGGAGTCGACGATGGTCCGGTCGTCGAAGTCGACGCTGTCCGGTCGGGCCGGTCTGGTGCCGGCGGCGATGATGGCCTTGTCGAACGTGATCTTCGAATCCCGTCCGGAGCCGCCGTCGACCCAGACCGAGTGCGGGTCGGCGAAGCGGCCGGTGCCGGTGATCAGGGTGACCCGGTTGCGGGTCAACTGGTTGCGGATGACGTCGGTCTGTCGGTTGATCACGTGTTGGGTGCGGGCCGCCAGGTCGCTGACGGTGATCTCGTCCTTCACCCGGTAGCTGCTGCCGTACAGGTCTCGTTGGCTCAGGCCGGTCAGATAGAGCACGGCCTCGCGCAGGGTTTTCGAGGGGACGGTGCCGGTGTTGATGCAGACTCCGCCGAGCATGTCGCGTCGATCCACGACGGCCACCCGTCGGCCGAGTTTGGCGGCGGCGATGGCGGCCTTCTGACCGCTCGGCCCTGAGCCCAGTACCAACAGGTCGTAGTCATACACGATCACTAGCGTCGCAAGATGTGGTGGACTGCGCCAGGCCAGGCGACCAAGCGGAACAAGGGTTTACCTTCCTGGAATGTTGACCTGGTGCCCTCTCCCCACCGACCGATGATCATGATAGGTTAGCCTTACCTAACAGGAGGTGTTCATGGGGTTCGCCGCACAGGTGCGCGAGTTGACCAGGGCGGACCACCGGGCCGCGCAGAACGTGACGTATTTCGACGCCCTGTTGTCGGGGCAGCTCGACCGGGCCGGGTACGCCGCGTTGCTGGAGCAGCTCCACGTCGTCTACCAGACGTTGGAGGAGGCCGCCGAGGCGATGCGGGACGACCCGGTCGCCGGGCCGTTCGTCGTGGAGGAACTGCGCCGCCTGCCCCGCATCGTCGACGACCTGCGGTTCCTGCACGGCCCCGACTGGGCCACCCGGATCGCGCCGAGCCCCGCCACCCGGCAGTACCAGGAACGGCTGCGCGAGGTCGCGTTCACCTGGCCGGCGGGCTTCGTCGCCCACCACTACACGCGGTACATGGGCGACCTCTCCGGCGGTCAGGTGATGGTGCGGGCGGTACGCCGCACGTTCGGCCTCGACACCGACGGCGTCCGGTTCTTCCTCTTCCCGGACCTGGACGCGGCCGCCTTCAAGCAGCACTACCGCGAGTTGCTCGACACGGCACCGTGGGACGAGGTCGAGCGGCAGCGCTTCCTGGACGAGGTGTCGTGGGCGTACCGGCTGAACACCGAGATGATCGCCGAGCTGGGCCGGGACGTGGCGCAGGGGAGTGCGGCGTGAACGCGGCGGACCCGTTCCCGCCCGACGTGGTGTCGGCCGTCATGCGGCACATGAACACCGACCACGCCGACGACTGCCGGCTGATCTGCCAGGGCCTGGGCGGTCGACCAACCGCCACCGCGGCGACCATGTCCGGGATGGACGCCGAGGCGATGTACTTCGCGGCCACCGTGGACGGTGTCCCGGTCCCGGTGCGGGTGCCCTTCAGTGCCCCGCTCACCGAGCGGCGGCAGATCCGGGCCGAGGCCGCCCGGATGTACCGGGAGGCGTGTGCGGCGCTGGGCCTGACCCCACGGCCCGACGCGAGCTGATTCCGTGCTGTGCACGACGGCCCGCCGGTCACCACCGGCGGGCCGTCAACCGTCCGTGCGGACCGGCAGCACCAGCGGTACGCCGGTGCGCGGGTGCGGCAGCACCTCGATCTCGTGCTGGTAGACCTCGCTGAGCCGGTCGGCGGTGAGCACCTCGACCGGTGGCCCGTCGGCGACCAGCCGCCCACCGGCCAGCAACGCGATCCGGTCCGCGTACGCGGCGGCAAGCGCCAGGTCGTGCAGGACGACCACCACGGCACCGCCCTGACGGGCCCGCTCGTGTGCCAACCGGAGCACCAACTCCTGGTGGTGCAGGTCCAGCGCGGCGGTAGGCTCGTCCAGCAGGAGCATCGGGGTGCGTTGGGCGAGTACCCGGGCCAGCGCCACCCGCGCCTGCTCGCCACCGGAGAGCGCCGAGAAGACCCGGTCGGTGAAGGACTCCGTGCCGGTCAGCCGCATCGCCTCGCGGATCGCGTCGTCGTCCTCGTCGGCGTACCGCGTACCGGCCCAGGGTGCGCGGCCCATCGCGACCACCTCGCCGACGGTGAACGGGAACGTCATGGTGGCCCGTTGCGGCAGCATCGCGCGGAGTCGGGCCAGCTCGACCGGAGCCCAGCGGTGCAGCGGCCGGTCGGCGAACGCGATGTCGCCGAAGGCCGGTGCCAGGTCGCCGCAGATCGCGCCGAGCAGGGTGCTCTTGCCGGCGCCGTTCGGCCCGACCAGCGCCAGCAGTTCCCCGCCCCGCACGTCGAAGGTGACGTCGGTCAGGATCGGTCGGCCGCCGCGCCGGACACCCAACCCGTCCACCCGCAGGCGGACCGGATCGCGACCGATCTCCGGCACCGCCGTACGCCGCCTCATCCCCATCCTCCCGCCCGGGTCCGGGTCCGGCGCAGCAGCCAGAAGAAGCACGGGCCGCCCACCACGGCGGTCAGCACGCCGAGCGGTAGTTCCTGGTAGTCGACCAGGGTGCGGGCGGCCAGGTCCCCGGCGACGACCACGATGGCCCCGCCCAGCGCGCTGGCCGGCAGGAGGAGCCGGTGACCCGGCCCGGCGACCATCCGGACCAGGTGCGGCACGACCAGCCCGACGAAGGAGATCACGCCGGTGAAGGCCACCGCGGCGGCACCGAGCAGCGCGGTCACCCCGATCATGGCCAGCCGCAACCGTTCCACGTGGACGCCCAGGTGCCGGGCCGACCGGTCACCGAGGGCGAGCAGGTCCAGGCGGCGGGCGGTGGCGGCGGCGATCGCGATGCCGACCGCCGCACACGGCAGGGTCACTCCCACTGCCGCCCAGTTGGCCTGCGCCAGGCTGCCGAGCTGCCAGAACGCGATGGCGCGTACGGCGTCGGCGTCGCCGAAGAACATCAGCAGGCCGATCAGCGCGCCGGCCACCGCGTTGACCGCGATGCCGGTCAGGACCAGCGTGACCACCTCGGTGCGTCCGCCGGTGCGGGACATCGAGTAGACCAGCGCGGTGGCGGCGAGACCGCCCAGGAACGCGCCGGCCGCGACGGTCCAGCCGCCGAGCGTGGCGACGCCGGTGACGATGACCGTGGCGGCGCCGACCGCGGCGCCCGAGGAGACGCCGATGACGCCCGGCTCGGCCAGCGGGTTGCCGAAGACGCCCTGCATCAGCGCGCCGGCGCAGCCGAGCGCCGCGCCGACGATGACGGCGAGTACGACCCGGGGGAACCGGACCACCCAGAGGGCGCTCTCCCCGTGCGGGGCGCTCGGCAGGGGACCGACGTCGAGCCGGACGCGGTGCAGCAGTGATCCGAGCACCTCGGCGGGCGGCACCTGGACCTGCCCGGTGCCGGCCGCGACGAGGCAGAGCAGGACCAGGGCGACGCTCAGCCCGACCAGGAGCAGGGGCCGTCTCATGTGCACGGTCGGTGGACCGCCTCGGCGAGGGCCTGGATGGTGCGGCCGGTCCGCGCCCCGAAGCTCAGCAGCATCCCGTCGTCCATGTCCACGATCCGGCGGTGCCGACCGGCCGGGGTCTGGCCGACGCCGGGCAGGGCGAGCAGGCCGTCCACGCCCTTGACCGACTCCAGCCCCTCGGTCATCACCAGGATGACGTCCGGTGCCGCGTTGATCAGACCCTCGCTGGTCAGCGGCCGGAACCGGGACAACCCGATCTCGGTGCCGGCGTCGGTCGCGCCGATCGCCCGGATCATCTCGTCGGAGCCGGCGCCCTTGCCGCCGATCAGGTACACCCCGGCGGTGCCCCGCACATAGAGGAACGCGATGCGCAGTGGCGGGCCGTCCGCCGGGGCGCTGCGGCGGGCCTCGGCGATCTCCGCCTCCACCCGGGACACGAGGAGGTCCCCGGCCGCCGGTACGCCGAGGGCGGCGGCGATGGCGCGGATGTTGCGGGGGATGGCGGCGAGGCTCTGCTCGTCGTCGATCAGGACCACCGGGATGCCGGCGCGACGGAGCTGGTTGAGCACCTCGGGTGGGCCGATGCTGGTGTCGGCGAGTACCACCGTGGGGTTCAGCCGCAGCACCGCCTCGGCGGCCAGGTCGTGTCCGGCCGGCGTGACCACCGGCAGATGCGTGGCGGCGGCGAAGGTGGTGGAGGTGTCCCGCCCGATCACCCGGCCGCCGAGGCCGAGGCTGAAGACGATCTCGGCGATGGAGCCGTACAGGTTCACCGCGAGGATGCGGCTGGCGTCGGTGACGGTGACCGTCGTCCCGTCGGCCGAGTCCACGGTGACCGGCAGGTTGCTGCCGGGGTCGCCGCCGACCGGGACGACGTCGGTGTCGGTCACCACGGCGGTGGCGGGCCCGCAGCCGGTCGCCGTGGTGGCGCCCGGCGTGCCGGCGGCGGCGTCGCAGGCGACGAGACCGAGCAGCGCGGGCAAGGCCAGCAGCGCGGGCAGTACGCGCCTCACCGCTGTCCCTGCCGACGTCGACGGATCCGCAGGACCACCAGCAGGACCAGCAGCGCGGCGAGTCCGGCCACCGTGAGGGTGAACCACCGTCCGGCCGGTCCACTGTCGCTGACCTGGGTGGTGAGCAGGTGCTGGTCGGCGCTGACCGGATCACCACCGGTGCCGCCCGTGCCGGTGGCCGTACCCGCCTCGGGCGGAGCCGATCCCTCGACGGCGCCGGCCGGACCGGTGGTGCCGACGGGTGCGTCGGAGGCCGCCGGTGCCGGGGCGGCGGAGGTCCGGGTGGTGCCGCCGGGCGCCGACGACGCCGGGGCGGTGGCCCGGGTGGTCGGGCTGGCCGCCGGCGCGGCGAAGGTGACCGGCACCTTGACGTCCTGCGCGCGGTCCGAGCTGCGGGTGTGGTCGTTGCGGCTGGCCACCACGCAGCGCCGGACGGTGCAGTCCACGTCGCCGATCGTCGCGGTCAGCCGGAGCCGCACGCTGAACGAGCCGCCGGAGCCGTACGGGACGGCCAGCCCCTCGCCGTACGCGGGCGGGTTCGAGGAGATCCAGTGCGAGGCGCCGGTCGCGCCGCTGGTGTCGATGCCGCCCCCGCAGGGCGAGGGCGGCGCGCCGGCACCGTTGTCGACGCAGTACGCGACGTAGATGCCCTTGGCGGTGTCGTAGCCGGATCCGGAGACGGTGACGGTGGCACCGGCGAGGGGGATCGCGGTCGTCCGGCTGACGGAGAGGCGTTGGCCGTCGGGGCCCCTGCCGACCGTGTCCGCGTACGCGGGGCCGGCCGCGAGGGCGCCGATGACCAGCAGCACCACGCTGACCAGGGCGGCGGCGAGGCGGGCAGGCATGAGTGACCTCCGAAGATTTGGTTAGGCTAACCTAAGTAGATCTTGCCGCGTCCGCAAGAGGGTGTTCGGAGGATTTCCCATAAGATTAGGTGAGCCTAACCTAATCGAGCCCTACCCCCTCCGAGAGGAAGACTCATGTCCGTACCCAGACCCGGCGGTATCCGCCGACGGTCGTACCGGTGGGCGTCGGCAGCGGTGCTCGGCGCCGCCGCGTCACTGGCCGTGGTGGCCCCTGCGACGGCGGCACCCGCCGACGTCACCGCGGGAAGCCTCGACTGGGGCTTCAAGAGCTCGTTCCGGGCGTACGTCTCGACCGGTAACGGCAATCCGCCGATCGGGGTCGCCGACGGTGCCACCCGCAAGGCGGACGGCACCTTCACGTTCCCGGTCACCGGCGGCACGTACGACAGCGCCACCGGCGCGACCACCGTCAACTACGGGGGCACGGTCGTGTTCTCGTACCCCTCGCACTTCTTCAAGATCACGCTGGCCAACCCCACCGTGGTGGTGGACGGTGCCGGTGGTTCGCTGCTCGCCGATGTCGACCTCGAGGTCAGCGGCGGCGGATTCGAGCCGGTGCAGATCGAGCAGGCCGCCATCGCCACCCTCGGCACCGGCGGCGCCAGCCCGACCGTCTCGGGTGGCTCGGTGAGCTGGAACAACCTGGCCACCACGCTCACCGAGACCGGGGCCACCGCCTTCGCCGGCTTCTTCACCGCCGGCACGGCCCTGGACCCGACGTCGTTCACCTTCACCACCGGGACGGGCGGCGGCGGCCCCGCCACCCCGTCGGTGACCGTGGACCCGTCCGCCGCCCTCGACCCCGAGGGGACGTCGGTCACCGTCACCGGCTCCGGGTTCGACCCGGACGCCAACGGCGGCGTCGGCGTCTATGTGGCGTTCGGCCCGAAGGTCGACAACCACTGGACGAACTCCCGTCCGTACAAGCCGGTGAAGTGGGTGCACAAGAACGCCTCGTCCTCCGCGGCGCAGGTGAAGCTCGCCGCCGACGGCACCTTCTCCACCACGTTGGACCTGGTGCCGAGCTACACCGACGGCAACGGCGACACGGTCGACTGCACGGTGACCCAGTGCTACGTGCTGACGTTCGCGGCACACGCCTCCAGCGACCGCAGCCAGGACACCTTCACCCCGGTCACCTTCCGGGGGGCCGCCGGTGGGCCCAGCGGCGCCGAGCAGGAGATCACCGCCACGGTGCTCCAGTCCGGTCCGCTGACGCTGACCTCGTCCGGCAGTGCCGTGGCGCTGTCGGCCGTGCACCCCGGCGGGGTCGCCGACGGTGCGCTCAACGCGGTGACCGTCAGCGACCTGCGCGGCACCAACGCCGGCTGGAACGTGGTCGGTCAGGTGGAGGACTTCACCAGCGCGCTCGGTGGCACCATCGCCGCCGACAACCTCGGCTGGACGCCGAACGCGTCCGTGCTCGCCGACAAGCTGGTGGGCTCGTCCGGGGTGGTCACCCCGGGCGGACGGGCCAACCCGGGTGACGGTACGGGTCTGGGCAGCGCCCGTACCCTGTGCGGCTCGACTGCCGGCGCCAGCGCCGGCAGCTTCCGGTGCGGTGCCGACCTGGGCCTCGGGGTCCCGGCCGCCACCGGTCCGGGTGACTACACCGCCACCCTGACCCTGACCCTGTCCTGACGCGTGGAAGGGCATCTTGTTGTGCGCAGATCGATGACGAGGTGCCCTTCCCCGCACCTGGTCGCCGTGACCGTGGTCCTGCTCGTCACCGTGCTGGCGGGTGGACCCGCCGTCGCCCTCGCCGCGCCGGCTCCCGCCCCGTCACCGTCGCCGAGCGACGCGGGGTTCACCTGGGCGGTGCAGCCGTCCGGACCGTCCGGCCCCACCGGCCGCAGTTACTTCGTCCACGACGCCGAACCCGGTCAGGTGATCGAGGACCGGGTGGCGTTGACCAACCTGAGCACGACCGCGATGACCTTCGCGGTGTACGGCGCCGACGCCTTCACCACCGCCGACGGCGGCTTCGCGTTGCAACCGGCGAGCCGTCCGGCGGTGGACGTGGGCGCCTGGACGCAGTTCGCCGAACGCACCTACCGGGTGCCTGCGGGCGAGCAGGTGATCCTGCCGTTCCGGATCGGCGTACCGGCCAACGCCAGCCCCGGTGACCACGCCGGCGGGGTGGTCGCCTCGATCGCCCAGGTGGCGGAGACGGGTGGGCAGGTCAGGCTCGACCGCCGCGTCGCCGCCCGGATCTACCTGCGGGTCGCCGGCCCGGTGCGCCCCGGCCTCCAGGTCGAGGCGATGCGGATCGGGTACGACAACCCGGTCAACCCGTTCGGCACCGGCCCGGTGGTGGTCAGCTACCGGCTGCGCAACACCGGCAATACCCGGCTGACCGGCACCACCCAGGTACGCCTGACCGCGCCCTTCGGCATCGGACTGGCCCGCACCGAGCCGGTCGAGGTGCCCGAGTTGCTGCCCGGCGCGGCGATCACCGTCACCGAACAGATCAACGGTGTGGTGCCGGCTGGACGGCTCGCCGCCGACGTGGCCGTCGACCCGGCTACCCCGGACCGGATGCTGCCCACCGTGCACCGCACCGCCGTGACCTGGGCCGTGCCGTGGGTGTGGACGGCGCTGCTGCTCACCGCCCTGGGCGCGTTGCTGGTCAGCCGGTTTCGGGCGATCCGGCGTCGTCGGACGTCGCCGGCATGAGGTGGCTCGCGTACGGGGCAGTCGCCCTGCTCGCCGGCCTAGCGCTGACCGGCGCCCCGGGGCCGGACCCTCGGGTGACGTTGGACCGGGCCGAGGCGAGACCGGGGGAGCAGGTGCTGGTCCGGCTCACCGGTTGGCCCGCCGGCACCGTCGTGATCGAGCTGTGTGACGCGGGTACGCCGCCCCGCTGCGCGGTGGACACCTCGGCCCAGATCCACCTGTCCGGCTCCGGTGCCGGTGGCGCGCCGCTGACCGTCGCCGCGCCGGCTGACGGCTGTCCCTGCCAGGTGCGCGTACGCACGATGGAGGGTCGGCTCTCGGCGACCGCGCCGCTGCGCGTGACCGGCGCGACCCGGCAACCCGGCGGCACCCTCCGATCGGCGGCGACCCGCCCCCCGGTCGTCGTCGGGGCATACGTCGAACGCGACGGCGGCTGGCCCGCCCTGTTCGGTGCGTCCGCGCGGCGGACCGTGGTGCTGCGGCTGCGTAACGACGAGCCGGTGCCGGTCGCGGTGACGCTCTCCTTCAGCGTCGGTCGGGGACCGGAGCCGACCGGCTTCGTCGCGTCCCCGGACACGCCGGATCTCGCCGCCGGGGAGGAACGCGTCGTCCGGGTTCCGATGACGCTGCCCGCCCCGGCCGTCGGTGACTACCGGATCCACGGCGAGCTGGTCACCTCCGGGGCGGCACGCCGGGTGGAGGCGACCACCGACCACCAGCCGTGGGGGCTGGCCGGGCTGTTCGGCTTCGCGCTGCTCGTCCCGGCGGCGGCCGAGGTGCGTCGCCGCTGGTCCTCCGGACGGTGAATCCACCGTCGCCTCTGGCGCACTGACGACTGCCGTAACACAATGTGGAGCTATGCATCACGGTGAGCAGCCGCCGGACGCGGTGATTCGGATCCGGCACCGGGACGACCCCGTGGGGCTGGTCACCGAGCACGACGCGGTCGAGCGGGCCGGCGCGTACCCGACGCTGCGGCTCGGCGCCCCGCTGTTCGGCTACGCGGTGGATCTCGGCGGCGGGCGCTGGCGGGTACACGAACTGGTCGAGGAGACCCCGCAGGCCGCCCGCGACGCGCTCGCGCACCGGCTCCGGGACCGGATCGCCGAGACCGCCGACGCGGACCTGCTGGCCGAGCTGACCGCGGCGCGGACGGTCCTGGACTGGCAGAAGGTCGACGAGGTGACCGTCGGAGGCTGCCGGCACCGGGTGATCCGGGCGGACACCTTCGTCCGCTTCGGCCCGGACGGGCCGGAGCCGCCCCGCCCCACCGACCCGGACCCGCGCGACGCCGACACCTCGGACAGTTTCCTCGGCGGCACCGACCTGGTCGCCGACCCGGCCGAACCGACCGGCCTCGGCGCGGCGGTGCTCAAGGTCGAGCTGCTGCCGGCCCGCTATCCGCGTGCCCAGGTGCCCGCCGACGTATACGCCGACAGTGTCGCCGCGGTGCGTGCGTACCCCGACGGAGTCCTGCTGCCGACCCGCTTCGCGGTGGCCGAACAGGTCGGGGCCGGATGGCAGCCGACGAGCCGGGCGGTCGCCACCCCGCAGGAGGCCCGTGACCTGATCACGTTCGAGTTCCGGTGGCTCGTACCCCGGCTCGCCGATCCGACCGAGGCGGAGGCGGCGGAGTACCGGCGTGCCGCCGACCGGATCGAGTCCACCCGGGCCAGCGAGGTGACCGTGCTCGGCCGCCGTTTCCGGGTCACCCGCGTCGAGACGCTGCTGCGCTTCTCCGCCGACGGTCCGGAAGGACCCCGTCCCTCCGACCCCGACCCGGAACCGCCACCCGAGGTCCACTTCGCCCGACTCCGCGCCGAAGGCCGCCTACCCGACCACCCTTGACCACCCGCCCCGGATCCGGCCCCCGCATGACCACCGGACCATCGACTAGCCCGGGCAATCTCGCCGGGGCGACCCGTGAGGCGGCCCCACCGCCTCGCCCGGCCCCGCTAGCGCCCGGCCCCGCTAGCGCCCGGCCCCGCTAGCGCCCGGCCCCGCTAGTGCCCGGCCCCGGCCCGGGCCGGTCCCCACCGGCACGCCCCGCACCCCGCACCCCGCACCCCGCACCCCGCACCCCGACAGCGCGTGCCGCGACATCACTGCTGGTAGTCATGTCGCCCGCCCATCGTCCCCCGTGCGACCCCTTTGCTCTGCTTCAACCCACGCATCGGTAACCCTCCGCAGTGGATTCGGTGCCATGGTCGCTGCGCCGTCGTCGAATTGGTGCAGCTCACGCGCTATTGCGTGGGTTGAAGCAGAGCAAAGGCGGCGAGGTGGACATCCGGTACTGGCGGGAAGTCGTCACACTCAGCGACTGTCACAGGATGTCACCGTCGCCGATGTGCGTGCCCGCCGCAGGCGTCGTTCGTCCGCTCCGGCGCGTTGATCAAGACGTTTTGGTCACGACGCCTCGGCGCGCAGGGCCAAAACCTCTTGATCAACCGGCCGTCGGTCGGGGGTCGGCGGGCGGGAGGGTTGGGGGGCGGTCGGGGGGTGCGGGTGGGTGGCACCATCGGTTTGGGGCGATGCCTGGGCGGCGGCGGCCCGGCGGGGTCGAGCGGGAGAGCGGAGGCTGCACGTGCGACGACGCGACCGGCTCATCGACTACTGGGACGACCGGGCCAGCGGGTACGACCGGCGGACCGCCTCGGCGGAACGTCGGCTGCTCGGGACCAGCCGCCGATGGGTGTGCCGCCGGGCCACCGGGCAGACCCTGGAGGTGGCCGTCGGCACCGGCCTCAACCTGCCGCACTATCCGGCCGACGTGCGACTGAGCGGCGTCGACTGGAGTCCCCGGATGGTCCACGCGGCCGGGCGGCGTGCCGCCGACCTCGGTCGTACCGTCGCGCTGGCCGCCGCCGACGCCACCGCCCTGCCCTTCGCCGACGCGCGGTTCGACACGGTGGTCTGTACCTTCGCGCTCTGCTGCGTCCCCGACGAGCGGGCCGCGCTGACCGAGGCGCTGCGGGTGCTGCGCCCCGGCGGCAGCCTGCTGCTCGCCGACCACATCGTCGCCTCCCACCCGCTGCTGCGCGCCGCGCAGCACGTGGTCGACCTGGTGAGCGTGCCGTTGCAGGGCGAGCACTACACCCGTCGCCCACTGCACACCCTGCGGCGGCTCGACGTCGAGGTGCTCGCCACCGAACGCCTCAGCTACGGCGCCATCGAACGCGTGCACGCGCGCCGGCCCTAGCCGGGAACCGAGGAACGGGCCTCACCAGACTCATACCGTTCGCCCTGTTTTGCCGACTCCGGCCAGGGTATCGCGGTGGCATCCGGTACTTGTGTTCCAGGAGGTACTTGCCGATATGGATGCCCGTAACCCCGCGAAGGTGGTCAAGGACGCGGTGGAGTCCGCCGCGGAGAAGGTCACCGACGCCCTCACGCCGGAAGTGCCCGGCAAACCGGGCAGCGCGCCAGCGACCGTGTCGGAGCCGACCACACCGCAGGATCCGCTGCCCCCCAAACCGGAGCAGGGGAGCCCGCAGACCCGTACGCCGACCGGCGCGCGCACCGGCGCTCCGGCCACCGCCAACGGTCAGCAGGGCGCCTACCTGACCACCGCGCAGGGGGCACGCCTGCGCGACACGGACCACTCGCTCAAGGCCGGTCCCCGGGGGCCGGTGCTGCTCCAGGACCACCACCTCCGCGAGAAGCTCACGCATTTCGACCACGAGCGCATCCCGGAGCGGGTCGTGCACGCCCGGGGCGCCGGAGCGCACGGCGTGTTCACCGCGTACGGTGCGGCCGAGGCCGTCACCCGGGCGGGGTTCCTCCGCAAGGGACGCACGACCGACGTGTTCGTCAGGTTCTCCACCGTCCTCGGGGCACGCGGCTCGGCGGACACGGTGCGCGACACCCGGGGCTTCGCGACGAAGTTCTACACCGACGAGGGCACGTTCGACCTGGTCGCCAACAACATGCCGGTCTTCTTCATCCAGGACGCGATCAAGTTCCCGGACATCATCCACGCCGGCAAGCCGCACCCGGACCGCGAGATCCCGCAGGCGCAGAGCGCGCACGACACGTTCTGGGACTTCGTCTCGCTGCACACCGAGGCGCAGCACCACACCATCTGGAACATGTCCGACCGGGGCATCCCGCGCTCGTACCGGACCATGGAGGGCTTCGGCGTACACACCTTCCGCCTGGTCAACGAGGCGGGGGAGACGGTGCTGGCCAAGTTCCACTGGAAGCCGAAGCTGGGCGTGCACTCCCTGGTGTGGGAGGAGGCCCAGATGCTCGCCGGCATGGACCCGGACTTCCACCGGCGCGACCTGTACGACGCCATCGAGGCGGGTGCCTTCCCGGAGTGGGAACTCGGTCTCCAGGTCTTCCCGGACACCCCGGAGGAGACGTTCGCCGGTATCGACCTGCTCGACCCGACGAAGATCGTGCCGGAGGAACTCGCCCCGGTGCAGCTGGTCGGCAGCCTGACGCTGAACCGTACGCCGACGAACTTCTTCGCCGAGACCGAGCAGGTCGCCTTCCACGTCGGCCACCTGCCGCCCGGCATCGACGTCACCAACGATCCGCTGTTGCAGGGCCGCCTCTTCTCGTACGTCGACACCCAGCTCACCCGCCTGGGCGGGCCGAACTTCGCGCAGATCCCGATCAACCGGCCGCACGCGGCCGTCAACGACATGCTGCGCGACGGCTTCCACCAGCACGCCGTGCACGCCGGGGTGGCGCCGTACCGGCCGAACTCGCTCGACGGCGGCAACCCGTTCCCGGCCGGCGACGCCGAGAACGCCTTCCTGGACGTGCCGGTGCGGGTGGCCGAGGCGCCGAAGATCCGGGCCAACCCGGTCTCCTTCGACGACCACTACAGCCAGGTGCGACTCTTCTGGCTGAGCATGTCGCCGGTGGAGCGGGAGCACATCATCCGGGCCTACACCTTCGAGCTGGGCAAGTGTTACCACCAGGAGATCAAGGAACGGCAGCTCCAGTGCCTGGCCAACATCGACCCGGTGCTCTGCGCCCAGGTCGCCACCGGTCTCGGGCTACCCGCCCCGGAACCGACCGTGCCGCTCGCCGACGTCACGCCCAGCCCCGCCCTGTCCCAGGTGGGACGGCAGTGGCCAGCCGACGGACGGATGGTGGGCATCGTCGTGGACCCGGAGGTCGACCTGGACACGGTCAGTGACGTCCGGCGGGCGGTCTTCGCCGCCGACATGGTGCCGCTGCTGATCGCCCCGCATGGTGGCCTGATCGGTGACCTGCCGGCGCAGCGCAGCTTCGCCACCGGCCGGTCGGTGGAACTCGACGCGCTGCTGATCGCCAGCGCACCCGCCCCGGCACCGGACGCGCCGCCGGCCCGCGACGCCAAGGCCGGTGCGGCCTCCGCAGGTCCGGTGGACCCCCGGGTGCTGCTGATGGTGGAGGAGTGCTGGCGGCACGCCAAGGCGATCGGCGCCTGGGGCTCCGGTGTCTCCGTGCTGGAGCAGGCGGGCGTCGCCGGTACGCCCGGCGTCGTGACCGGCGACTCCGGCGAGGACGTCTTCACCGGAGTGCACCGGCTGATGGCCGACCACCGGGTCTGGGAACGGTTCCCCGCCTCGGTCGGCTGACCCAGCGACCGGTCCTGCGGGGGCGGTTCGTCGCACGGCGACGGGCCGCCCCCGCATCCGTGCACTGTCGGTCGAGCCCGTGCACTCACAGCCCTCCCCGCCCCGTCGGGCCAGCGTTAGGTTTCGATCCGACGGAGGGAGGGAGCATGCTCGTGCTGGACACCGGGGACCTGCCGGCCGGCGAGCGCGCCGAGGCGTTCCAGGCCACGGTCAGCGCCAACTGCTCGTCGAGCATGGCGTCGTTCGAGGACCCGGCCGCGATCCACGCCCGGATGACCGTCTTCGACTTCGGGCCCGCGAAGGTCTTCAACATCGAGGCGTCCGGCACCACGCTGCGGCGTACCCCCCGGATGTGCCGCGCGGAGACCGAGACCTCGATCGTGCTGGCGGTACCGCTGCGCACCGACAACCACCTGAGCTGGGCGCGCGAGGACCGCCGGTTCGGGCCGCGTGACCTGATGCTCGTCGACCTGTCGCTGCCGTACGTCTACGGCTGGGAGGGCGGCGGCGCCTCGTACGCGCTGCACGTCGACGTGGACCGGCTCGGCGTACCCCGCGACCTGATCCACGAGGCGGCGCGGACGCTGCCGGGCAGCCCGATGTACGACCTGGTGCGGGATCACGTCACCCGGATGACCACGCAGGCCGACCCGCTCGCCGCCTCCGCTGCCGCCGCCGAACTCGGTGCCGCGTCGGTCGAGCTGATGCGGGCGCTGGTGGTCTCCGCCGCCGGCAGCGGTCGCCTGCTGCGCGACACCGTCGAGTCCTCGATGTCCGCGCGGATCCAGGCCTACGTCCGCGCGCACCTGCGCGAGCCCGATCTGACCCCGGCCCGCGTCGCCGCCGCAAACGCCATCTCGCTGCGTGCCCTCTACAAGCTGTACGAGGAGATGGGCCAGAGCCTGGAGCAGTCGATCATCGAGCAACGCCTCCAGGGTGCCCGCGCCGAGCTGACCGCCTCGCACCGGCGGTACACCTCCATCGCGGCGCTGGCCCGCGCGTGGGGCTTCTCCAGCCCGAGCTTCTTCTCCCACCGTTTCCGGGCGGCCTTCGGGCTGACCCCGCGACAACTGGCCGCGACGAGGCCGACCACCCGTACCCCGGAACCGGCCCGCTCGCGCTGAACAGTGTGCCGTCAGGCGCAAGAACCGTGCGTCGACACGAAACCCAGCCCGCGCGATCGGTGCGACATTTCTCCCCCAGGCAGCGAAAGGACGGCAGGATGCCCTTCGTCACGACCGCGGACGGCGCGGAGATCTTCTACAAGGACTGGGGTACGGGACGGCCGGTCGTGCTCAGCCACGGCTGGCCGCTGAACTCCGACAGTTGGGAGGCGCAGGCGCTGTTCCTCGCCTCGCACGGCTACCGGATCGTGGCGCACGACCGGCGCGGGCACGGGCGCTCCACCCAGACCTGGCACGGCAACGAGATGGACACGTACGCCGACGACCTGGCCACCCTGGTCGACGCGCTCGACCTGCGTGACGTGACGGTCGTCGGGTTCTCCACCGGCGGGGGAGAGGTGACCCGGTACATCGGCCGGCACGGCACCTCCCGGGTGGCGCAGGCGGTGCTGGTCTCCGCCGTACCTCCGCTCATGCTGCGCACCGACGACAACCCGGACGGCGTACCCGGGGAGGTCTTCGACGGTCTGCGGGCCGGGTCGCTGGCGGACCGGTCGCAGCTCTACCGGGATCTCGCCGACGGTCCGTTCTTCGGCAACAACCGGCCGGGAGCGGCGGTCTCCGTCGGCATCCGGGACGCGTTCTGGCGGCAGGGCATGCAGTCCGGACACCGCAACGCGTACGAGTGCATCGCGGCCTTCTCGGCCACCGACTTCCGTGGCGACCTCGCCCGGTTCGACGTGCCGACGCTCGTCGTCCACGGCGACGACGACCAGGTCGTGCCCTTCGACGTCGGCGGCAAGGCGTCCGCCGCCCTGATCAAGGACGCCAGGCTGATCGTTTACCCGTCGGCGCCGCATGGCATCACCGACACTCACAAGGAGCAGCTCGGCCAGGATCTGCTGGCCTTCCTGAAGGAGTACGACGCATGAGCACGATCGTCCTGGTGCACGGTCTCTGGGTCACCTCGCGCAGCTGGGAACACTGGGTGCCGTACTTCGAGGCGCAGGGGCACACGGTGCTGACGCCGACGTACCCGGGCTTCGAGGTGGAGGTGGAGGCGCTGCGGGCCGACCCGACGCCGATCGCCACGGTGACCGTGCCGGAGACCGTCGCGCACCTGGAGAAGGTCATCGCCGCGCTGCCGGAGAAGCCGATCATCATGGGTCACTCCTTCGGCGGCACCCTGACCCAGCTCCTGCTCGACCGGGGACACGGCGCGGCCGGTGTCGTGATCAACTCCGCGCCGCCCGAGGGTATCCGGGTGAACCCGCCCTCGCAGATCAAGTCCCTCTTCCCGATCCTCAACAACCCGGCCAAGCGCCACCGTGCGGCCGGTTTCACCCCGGAACAGTTCCATTACGCGTTCACGAACACGCTGCCCGAGGAGGAGGCCCGCGCCGCCTACGACCGCTACGCGATCGCCGCGCCGGGAAGCTGGGTCTGGTCGTACGGGCTGCTCGCCAACTTCACCCCCGGCAAGCAGGAGACCTGGGTCGACTTCCGCAACGAGGGGCGGGCCCCGCTGCTGTTCATCGCCGGCGGCAAGGACCACATCATGCCGGCCTCGGTGAACCGCTCCAACGCCCACCACTACAAGGCGTCCGGCACCGTCACCGACTTCCACGAGTTCCCCGAGCGTTCCCACTGGACGTGCGCGGAGCCCGGCTGGGAGCAGGTCGCCGACTACGCCCTCGACTGGGCCCAGCGCCACGCCGTCTGAGCCGGTGGGCTCCCGTCGGTACGCCGCCGGGAGCCCACCTCGGGTTACCCGGCGACCAGCATCCCGACGTCGACGCCCAGCTCCGGCGCGCAGTGCAGCAGGAACGCGGGCCAGACGCTGCGGGTCCGCGCCCAGATCCACCCGAGCGCCAACCCCATCACGATCGCGAAGAGACCACCGGCGACGTTGAACCCCCAGACGCCGTCGAGGTCGACGAGGATGCCGTGCCCGGCGCCGAACACCACGCTGGTGAGCACGATGCCCCAGCCGACCGGCGCACCGAGCACGACCCAGGGCGTACCGAAGGCCCGATCGAGCACCGCGAGCATCGCGGCGCGCCAGATCAGCTCCTCGGTCAGGTTCGGGATCGTGGCGTTGAAGGCCAGTCGCTCGGCGTCCACGGTCGTGGCGGCCGACGGATCCAGCGCGACCGCCAGCGCGCTGAGCCCGACGAAGATCCCGAAGACGACGACGATCGTGAGCAGCGCCGGCCGGGCCGAGCCGGGCGTGATCCTCAGGCGCAGGCCCGCCTCGGTCCGCGCCCAGCGGTGCAACATGCCGAACAGGATGGCCAGCCAGAGCAGGTCGAGCACCTTGCCCTGCCAGTGCCGATCGAGCGCGTCGAACACCGGCAGCGGCGCCATCCGGCCGGAGACGGCGGTGAGCAGCACGAGGTAGGCGACCACGGCGACCGCGATCCAGGTGCCGGGTGTACGCGCGACCTGCCGCGCCGCCGTGGCGCCCCGCCGTGCCGCGGTGATCGCGAAGAGGACCAGCAGCGTCGCGAGCAGCGTGCCGATCAGGGCCAGACCCCAGACCGCCGCCACCCCGACGCTCCGGGTGGCCTCACCCAGTCCGTCGGGAACGATCCACGCGTACGCGACGAAGACCACCACGAGCGGCACCAGCACGGGTACCACCCAGCGGCCCGTCTCCGCAGGTCGCACCAGCCACTCGACGCCCCCCGCGTCCCTCCCCAAGATCCCCATGCGAGTCGACGCTACCCCGCGCCCGCCACCACGAAGCGGTCCGCGGCTCATCGTGGCAGTGTGGCTGGCCGACACGCCGACGTGCGAACAGCCACACTGCCACGATCAGGGGAATCGTGTCGCGCTACTGGCGCAGAGGGAACGGCGACCAGGTGCTCGGTCATCGTGCGGTGCGGACCGGAAGGTGGGTTGTCCCCGCGTGCGTCAGGATGCCGACCGCGCTGCCGAGCAGGAGCCCCCACAATGTCGCCCACGCCGACCCGACGACGGTCTCCAGCAGGGCGGCGAGACCGAGACCGGCCGCGACGCCGGTCGCCAGGCCGACGGCAAGGGCCCACCAGCGGTGCCGTACCCCCTCCGCGTGCTGGTGGAGAACGGGCGACACCGTGGCCAGGAGGACGAGCGTCGGCGGGTGGTAGGGGATCAGCAGCACCAGGGCGACACCGACGACCGCCCCGACGGCCAGGGCCGACAGGCCGAGGGCGACCGCCTGGTGCAGGTCGACCGGCTCGGGGTGGACGTCCGGAGAGCGCCGCCAGAACCGTCGCCAGTTGTCGGCGGGGGACCGCCCGGGTGCGGCCCGGGCGGTCTCCGTCGTCGGTGGCGGTTCGTTCACCGGCTCTGCAGCGCCCGGTGCAGGCGGCGGGCCTCGGTCACCAGGCGGCTGGATCCACCTCGGGCGGCCACCTCGGCGAGGCCGGGCACGTCGAGGCGTACCCCGGTGGTGGTGGCGGTCTCGGTGGCCAGGGTGAGCATGTCGATGGTGCCGCGTGGCGGGGTGGGTGGGGTGAGCAGGGCGGGCAGCGTGGCGGCCAGCAGTCGCCACACGGTCGACGGTGCGCCGGCCTGGGCGGCGTCGCGCAGTGGCTCGACGACCCGCGACAGTTTGACCCGTGCGCCGGTGGCCAGGGCGCCGAGTGCCGCGCCGGTGCCCACCGCGTCGAACTGGTCGGCGGCGGCGAGTGTGAGCAGGGCGTCCAGGGTGGCGACGCGGTCGGGGGCGTGCCGGGCGCCGAGGCCGTACGCCATCGCCAGGTCGAGGGCGATCCCGCCGGGGCCGGTGGTCTCGGCGAGCAGCGGCAGCACCGCCGTGCCGTCGCGTTGGTCGAGGTCGGCGGTGTTCGCGACGAGGGGGAGGACGGCGGCGGCGACGACGCCCCGGTGGCCGGGCAGCAGCGAGGGCCACAGGTTCACCCAGCCGGTGTGCTCCACGCCGATCGAGGACGGGTGCAGGGTGAGCAGCCCGTCGGGGTCGGCGTGGCCGTCGGGTGGGCTCAGCTCGACCAGGAGCCGCTCCGGCGGCATGTACGGGTGGTCGAAGTTGTACTGGCCCGTGCGCTTGCGCCGCAGGGTGCTCTGCCGCATCACCGGCTGCGGCAGTCCGCCGTCGCGCAACCAGGCGGCGAGGCGGTCACCGGCCGGGCTGCCCAGCGCCGCCGCCTTGCCGGCTACCGCCTCGTCGGCGTTCGTCGGCAACCGCAGCAACGCCTGGGTCAGATCCCAGTGCCCGGGCGTACGCGCACCCAGCGCGGCGAGCCGTTCCACCAGGACCATCGGGTCGAGGGTGCCGTTGGCGGAGGTGGGCAGCGCCAGCAGCCCGGTGTCGCCGCGGTCGGTGACGTGTGCGCCGATCTCGACGAGCCGGGCGCGCAGCAGCCGGTGCACCGGAGGCACCCGGGGGTTGGTGCCGACCAGCTCCGGTGTCGAGGCTTCGCTGCGGCGCAACGCCGCGAGCAGCGCCTGCCATCGGGACCGAGGCTGGGCGGGCTGCGCCACTCCGGCGCTGGTGAAGACGTCGACGAGCACCTGACAGAGGCAGAGCGGGTCGTACCGGTGCTCGTTCGCCCAGGACCAGTGTCGGCGTTCGATCACCGGGTCGAGGGCGGCGCGTACCCGGACGGCGTCGGTGGCGGTGAGCCGGACCAGACCGTCCAGGATCCGGTCCAGCGACGCGCCGTCGTACTGGGTGCCGAGCAGCGCGGCGACCTCCTCGGCCAGCTCGTCGACGTCGGTGATCGGCTCGGGCGCCGGGGCGGGCGGCGTCGGGGCGGGCAGGTCGTCGCCGCGCGGGCCGGTGACCGCCGCGCCGAGGTCGGGTGACACCGGCGCGACGCCGTGGCGGGCGGCCAGGGTGGTGGCGCGGTCGCGCAGCTCGACGGCGGGATGGTCGGCACCGAGCGCGATCACCTCGGCGATCTCGGTGACCCGGTCGGGATGCTGGCGTGCCAGCTTGTCGAGCCAGGTGAGCTGGGTGCGGACCAGCGCCCTGTCGGGCCGGGTGAGCACCTGGCGGGAGGCGTCGAGGATCGACTCCAGTTCCAGGTCGGGCACCTGACGCAGCGCCTTCTGCGCCATGGTGGCCACCGGCGCGGGCGCGTCGGTGAGCAGGCGCAGGTGATCGGTGGCGTGTGCGGCGACCTCGGCGGTGCTCAGCGAGAGCAGACCGAGCAGGGTGGTGAAGGCGCGCAGCGCGGTCGGTCGGTCACCCCGCAGCAGGCGGCCGAGCGCACCGTCGACGAGTGCCGCCCGGTCGACCACTCCCTCGGCGGCGAGTTGGGCCAGCGCGGTCAGCAGGGCGTGTCGCTTCGGCTCGTCCCAGCTCTTCCAGTGCACGTCGAACATCATCTGGGTGCCGATGCCGTCCACCTCGAACAGCCGGGGCAGCATGGCCGGCAGGAACGGATCGTCGCGCAGGCGGTCCGCCACCGGGGTCGGGGCACCTCGGCGGCCCCGGTCCGGGAACTGCACGGCGGTCAGCCACTGCTGCACCGAACGGTCGTCGGTGGGCGGTGGTGATCCCTGCGCCTGCAACAACGCGGCGACGAACTGCCACCGGTCGACCCAGGACCGTTCGCTGAACCGCGCGGCCACCCGGTAGGCCAGGTCACCGAGCCAGGTGACACCACGGTCCTCGGCGACGGCGAGGACCAACCTGGCGGCACGGGTGCCGTCCACCGGCACCGAGGCGCGCCCGAGGATCGCGGCGGCCTGGGCAGCGGTCGGCAGGCAACCGACGACGGCGACCGCGAGCGCGGTGCCCGGTCCCGAGGTCCACCAGGTCTCCCTGTCCCGCTTCTTGAACCAGGCGGTCAGCCCCACGCCGATCTCCCGGCGGCGGGGCTCGGGCAGCCCGGCCAGCGCCTCCGCGACCTGCTCGGCGGAACCGTTGCCGACCAGGTCGAACAGGTCGCTGGTGCCGCCTTCCGCCAACTCCCGCCGACGTCGCGGCATGCTCGTGATGATGTCGACCTGCGTAGGACGCCTCACACCCGCTCCTCGACCCGGTTGGTGACCATCATGCGGGCGGCCAGGGCGTGCCGGCACGGCCCCCGTTGCCCCCGATGCTTTGCCCACCAGGGGCAGGTGCAGGTGAGCGCGCCGTCGGCCAGCAGCCGGACCCGGTAGACATGGTCGCCGCTGCGGATGGTGGCCGACGCGGCGTCCGCCTGCACCGCCCCCGTGTCGAGCTGCACCGCCCCGGCGTCGAGCAACGCCCGCGCGCCGACCAGCCGGGGATTGTCACGTTCGGCCCGCTCCGCGTCGTACGGCATGACCCGGTGGAAGTACGCCGCCTCGGAGACGTCGTACCCGACGCGGCCGGCGGTGCCGAGCTGCGCCAGCGCGCCCCGGACCCGGTCGACGTCGATGCCCGCCTCGCCGGCCAGCCGGTCCACGTCGACCGTCGGGTCCCAGGAGAGCAGCGCGGAGACCAGCTCGGCGTCGTCGACCACGTCGTCACCGGCGAGTGCGGTGAGTGCCGCTCCCTCGCCGGAGAAGCCACGGTAGGGCTCGGGGGAGAGGGTCAGCGAGAGACGCAGCGCCCCGGTGTCCAGCTCCCACACGCTGGGCAGTGGCGCGGAACCGGCCCGCACCGTCGGGCCGTACACCCGGAGGGTCTTCGCGAAGCGCAGCATCGGGTGCAGCGCGACCAACCGGCTCGGCCCGGCCAGGCAGACCGCCCCGGGGACCGGGCGTGAGGTCAGCCGCAGCGAGCGGCCGGCGGGCACCACCCACAGCACCGAGCGGCTGCCGCCCTTCGGCAGTCGTCGCAGGAACGTGGTGGCCTCGGCCGCCGACAGCTCCGCGCGGGGCTCGAAGCGGGCGGCGAGCACCTGCACCTCGGCGAAGCCGCGCAGCCAGCGCTTCGGCAGCGGGACCTTCTTCTCGACCACCTCGCCGTCCATCGTCGAGACGGTCAGGTCCTCGGGGCCGACCGACAGGTGCAGCGGATCCAGCCCGCCGACCCGGGACAGCGCCTCGCGCAGCGGCGTGTTGACGTCCACGTTGGTGGTGCCGTGCTCGACCACGTCACCGTCGAGGCCGTCGGGCAGCGCGTCGAGGCGCGCGTACACGCCGCAGCAGCCGGAGAAGGACTCGAAGCGCAACCGGTCGCGGCTGCCGGTGACCACCGGGTCGAGGCTGGCCACGTCGACCGGCCGGTGGTAGCGGGTGCGGGCGACCTCGGCGACCGCCAGCAGGCCGACCGCCGCCGCCTGCGGTGTGGTCAGGAAGCCACGGAAGAAGCGGGGATTCGGGGTCGGCCCGCCGCTGGTCTGGAGGGCGAGTGCGCCGCCGCCGAGCGCGGAGGGGGCGAGATACCGGTACGTCTGCACTGCGTTCACGCCGTCGCACGCTAGAGCACGCCTGCGACACGGACCGGGTGAGCGCCGGTTTCGTCACCCGTGACCGGTACCGTCCGCCGCATGTACACGACCCAGGTCACCGCGCACGTCGCGGCACCGCGTCCGGCGGTCTACCGGGCCCTGCTCGATCCCGACGCGGTCGCGGTGTGGCGGGCGCCGGAGGGCATGACCGGCCAGGTGCACCACTTCGAGGCACGCGAGGGCGGTGCGTTCCGGGTGTCGTTGACCTACGACGCGCCCGACGCCACGGGCAAGACGACGGCGCACACCGACACCTACCACGGCCACTTCCGCCGGTTGGTGCCGGACGAGGTGGTGGTGGAGGTCCTGGAGTTCGAGACCGACGATCCCGCCCTGCGCGGTGTCATGACGATGACCACCACGCTCACCGACGCCGACGGCGGCACCGACGTGCGCGTGGTGCACGAAGGCGTACCGGACGCCGTCCCCGCCGCCGACAACGAGACCGGCACCCGGATGTCGCTGGCGAACCTCGCCCGCCTCGTCGAGACGGGCGAGGCACACCGGTAACCGGCGCGGGTGCTGCGGTCAGTGGACCGCGACGGCCAGCGGTTTCGCGTCGGGCTCCGGGGCGTCGAGCTGCCTCGGCCGCACCACGAGGTGCAGCACGACCAGCGCCGAGGCCATGCCACCGGCCACCACCAGCGACATCGCCACCGCACCGTTGCCGAGCACCCCGACCATCGGCGCGGCCACCGCGCCGACGCCGAACTGCACCGAGCCGAGCAGCGCGGAGGCGGTGCCGGCGGCCTCGCCGTGCCGGGTCAGCGCCACGGCCGGGGCGTTCGGCAGCGCCAGGCCGGCGGCCGCGAGCACCGCCCAGAGCGCCGCGAGCAGCGCCGGCAGGCCACCGATCCCGGTCGCGGCCAGACCGAGCAGCACCAGACCGGCGACCGTACCCGCCAGCAGGGCGCCGGCCAGGATCCGCTGCGGCGGATAGCGCCGCAGCAGACGTACGTTGGCCTGGGTGGCCGCGATCAGGCCGATCGAGCCCGCGCCGAAGGCGAACCCGAACTGCTGCTCGTCGAGGCCGTACTGCTCCTGGAGGACGAAGGAGGATCCGCTGACGTAGGCGAAGATCGACGACATCGCCAGCCCGGCCACGAGCACCAGCCCGACGAAGGGCCGGTCGTGCAGCAGCGAGCGGTAGAGGCGGGCGGTGGACACCACCCCGCCGCGCTGGCGGCGGGCCGGCGGCAACGTCTCCCGCAGGCCGAAGACGGCGACCAGCATCAGCAGGACGCCGAAGACGGCCAGCGCGGCGAAGACACCCTGCCACCGCGTCCAGCGCAGCAGTTCGCTGCCGAGCGTCGGCGCGAGCACCGGAGCGGCTCCCATCACCAGCAGCAGGCGGGACAGCACCTGCGCGAAGGCCCTTCCGCTGAACAGGTCACGGACCACGGCCATGGCGATCACGGCGGCGGCTGCGGCGCCCAGGCCCTGGAGGACCCGTAGCGCGCCGAGCACGGCGACGTTCGGGGCGAGCGCGCACAGCACCGAGGCGACGATGTGCAGCGCGGTGCCGGCGATCAGCGGCGTGCGCCGACCGACGGCGTCGGAGAGCGGGCCGATCAGCAACTGGCCCAGGGCGAGCCCGACCAGTGTGCCGGTGAGGGTCAACTGGACCGCCGCCGAGCTGGTGCCGAGGTCCTCGGCGATGGCCGGCAGCGCCGGAAGATACATGTCGATGGTCAGCGGCCCCACCGCGATCAGGGAGCCGAGGACGAGGATGAGCCGTACGCGTTGCCGGGGGCTCATCAGGTCGCCCGGCATCAGCGCGCCCGGCGGCGGGGCGCTCATCGGAGGATCTCCGGCCGGTCCGGACGCTGAGCAGGCAGTGGTGCGACGGTCATATCTGGCTCCAACCCGCGACCGGCGTGCTGATTCCCGGTCGACGTATTGGTAACGCAGCTCACAGCCGGTCGGGCGTGGGTGACCATCCGGTCGTCGGGTGCGGGCGGGCCGTCGCGCCGACGGCCCGCCCGACCGTCGTCACTACCCGATCAGCGACCGGTGGACCTGCTGCTGCGAACCCTGCACGAAGAGGTGTACGTGACCGCCGTAGACGGTGGTGCCGGGCGCCGAGACCAGGTCGACCGGGCGGGTCGCCGCCGACCATCGCGACCAGGTGGAGGTGTTCAGCGTGTACGCGGCGGTGCGGACCGTGCCGGTGTCGACGTCGCTGACGTACAACCGCAGGTCGCCGCCGTACACCTCGGCGGCCGGGCCGGACGGCGTACCCGCCGAGCCGGGCACTGTGGACCAGGTCGTCCAGGCGTCGGTGGACAGGTCGTACCGGACGGTGCGGAGGGTGTCGACCGAGCTGCGGACGAACACCCAGAGCCAGCCCCCGTAGACCGCGGTGGTCGGCGCGGAGGTCGCGCCCTGGAGGCCCGCCAGCGTCGACCAGCCCGACCAGGTGCCGGTGCTCTGGTCGTACCGGGCCGTGCGCAGGACGCCCGGCGTTGCCCGGACGAACAGGTGCAGGTGACCGCCGTACACCGCGACAGCCGGCTCCGACGTGGTCGCGCCCGACCCGGGCACCGTCGACCAGGCGGACCAACTCGCGGTCGTCAGCGAGTAGTGGGCGGTCCGGATGGTGCCCGCCGGCCCCCGGACGAAGACGTGCAGCCCGTCGCCGTAGAGGATCAGGGCCGGGGCGGAGGCCGCCTGGGCCAGGCCCGGCACGGTCTGCCAGCCCGACCAGGCCGCGGTCTGCATGGAGTACCGGTTGTGCACCACGCTGTCGCCGGGGCCTTCGGCGACCAGGTGCACGTCCCCTCCGTAGACGGCGGCTGCCGGCCGGGACAGCGCGGGGGTGGTGCCGGGCACGGTCGTCCACCCCGGGGGTGACGACATCTGTGTCGGGGCGGCGCCGGCCGGTGCGGCGGACAGCACCGTGCCGACGAGGGTGAGGGCGAGCAGGCGGCTGACCAGCCGTGCGCGACGCATCGAGAACATGTACGACTCCAAGATGGACGGTGGCGGAAGCATACCGTCGTCAGGCGGCTCGGATGAGGTCCGCGGCGCGCCACGCCAGTGCCATCACCGGTGCGTTGAGATAACCGCTGACCAGGGTCGGCAGCACAGAGGCGTCCACCACGCGCAGGCTCGCGACGCCCCGTACCCGCAGCTGCGGATCCACCACGAAGTCGTCGCCCGGCCCCATCGCGCAGGTGCCGACCGCGTGGTAGCCGCAGTATCCGAGCGCCAGCCCCGCCTGGATGATCTCGTCGTCCTCGCGGACCGCCGGGCCGGGTAGCGTCTCCATCGAGATCCGCTTGGCGATCGGGCCGGTGGCGAAGAGTTCCCGGGCCCGCCGGAAGGCGTCCACGGCCACCCGCCGGTCGTGCGCCGCGTCGAAGTAGCCGGCGACGATCCGGGGCGGAGCCTCCGGGGCGGCGGAGGTGATGGCGAGGCTGCCCTCGCTCTCCGGCCGGGTCACCGTGACCTGCGCCATCAGCCCCGACTCGGCCTCCAGTTCCAGCGCCCGTCCGGGCCGTCGGGGTGCCGCCGAGAAGGGCGCGACCAGCAACTGCGCGTCCGGATGCCCGGCGGAGGGCGTGGAGCGGAGGTACGCGCCGACGTCGTACACCGGCAGGGCCAGCGGACCCCGGCGGGTCAGCAGGTAGCGCAGCATCTCCCGACCCTGCCCGAGCGGCCCGCGCAGACGCGGGTTGTAGCCGACCCGACCGGTCAGCCGGAACTGGATCGGGGTGGTCCGGTGCTCCCGCATCCCGGCACCGACCCGGGGCCGGTCGAGCAGCACGTCGACCCCGGCCCGGCGCAGCGTGTCGGCCGGGCCGATCCCGGAGACCTGCAACAGGTGCGGGGTGGCGATCGCCCCGGCGGCGAGGACCACCTCCGCCCGGGCCCGGAAGTCGACCGGTTGCCCGCTCCGGTGCGCGTGCACGCCGACGGCGCGACCGTTCTCCACGATCACCCGGCGGACCACCGTGTTCACCGCGACGTGCAGGTTGGGCCGATGCCGGACCGGGTGCAGGAAGGCGTCGGCGGCACTGCTGCGGCGGCCGTCGCGGATGGTGGCCATCAGGTAGCCGATCCGCTCCCCGTCACCGGCGTTCAGGTCGTCCGTGCGGTGCCAGCCGAGTTCCTCCCCGGCCGCGATGGTCTCCTCGCTGACCTCGTCGGTGGCGGTGGCGGTGGAGAGCCGCAACGGGCCACCGGCTCCGCGTACGTCGGAGGCACCGAGCGGGTTGTCCTCCAGCCGCTTGAAGATCGGCAGCATGGTGTCCCAGCCCCAGCCGGGGTTGCCGAGGCGTTCCAACTGGTCGTAGTCGAGCCGGTCGCCCCGGGCGTACACCATGCCGTTGATCGAGCTGGAACCGCCGATCAGGCGTCCCCGCTGCCAGATCTCCTGCCGGCCGGAGCGCACCTCGGCGGGGTAGTGCCAGGCGGTGCGCCGGTCGTCCATCAGCCGGCTGAAGCCCTTGGGGATGCGCACCCACGGGCTACCGTCCCAACCGCCGGCCTCGATCACCAGCACCCGGACACCGGGGTCCTCGGTCAGGCGGTTGGCCAGTACGCAGCCGGCCGAACCCGCGCCGACCACCACATAGTCGTACTCCGTCATGGGGAACCCTCCGGCTCGCGGCCCGGCAGCCGACTTACCGTATTGCCTCGGTCACGCAAAGGGAAGAAGTCGTCGATGCGTACCCGAAATCCGTACGCAGAGTGATCGTGCGTCGTGGTGAAACCACCGCGGCGTGCCAGGCGTCATCAGGCTGTACGGACCGACACCCGGACCGGTCGGACGGGCTCGGGGCGGTAGCCGGAAGGTGGGAGGCCATGATGGTGACGAGTAGGTGGATCGCCGGTACGGGCCTGGTGGCGCTGGTCGCCGCCGCAGTGGGTGTGTACGGGGTGGCGTCGGCGTCCGAGAGTGCGCCACCGGCGGTCGAGCCGCTGTCGATGGCGGCGCCGTTCGTCGCGGCGACGCCGAAGCCGACGCCGACGCCGACCGTGGAGCCGGTACTCTCCGGCACGCGTCGGGTCACGATCGTCCGGGTCGGCGCGTTCGAGTCCGGGCTGTCGTTGCTCGACGGGGGACGGCTGGCCGAGGTGGACGACGACCGGGGACGGCAGGTGTTCGTGCCGACCCCGCTGGGCGGGCAGGAGTACCTCATCAAGTCGTACTACGGCGGCGGCACCGGGCAGCCGGTCTGCTGGCAGACGCACAACCCGGGCAACGCCCGACCGCTGGTGGTGCGGGGCGCCACCTGCCGGGCCGGTGACCCGCTCCAGCGGTTCGTCATCACCAGGGCGCAGGGTGGCGGTGCCCGCGAGTTCGTGATCAGCAACAGTTGGGCCTACCTGCGGACCACGGCGCGCAACGGGCTGATCCTGGAGGAGTTGGGCGACGCGGCGCCGTTCGACAGCTTCCGGTTCAACGACACCGGGCCCGCGCCACGGCAGGGCTGACGTCCGGCGGGGATGCGGCATGACCAGGAGCGACCGGATCGGCTGGAGACCGTGATCGATGCGCGACGCTGACGAGTTCGACGCCTTCTACTCCGCGTCGGCCCAGCGGGTGCTGGGCCACCTCTACGCCATGATCGGCCGTCGGGCCGAGGCGGAGGACGCGGTGGCGGAGGCGTACGCCCGGGCCTGGGACCGGTGGGCGACCGTCCGCGAGTGCGACAGCCCGGAGGCGTGGGTGCGCAGCGTCGCGTACCGGGTGGCGGTCAGCGCCTGGCGCAAGACGGTCAACCGGCTCACGGCCCACCGACGGCACGCCGCCGAGGAGCGCGTCGAGGGCAGCTCGGTCGACCACGTCGCGATCGTGGCCGCGCTGCGCCGCATCCCCGCAGACCAGCGCCGGGTGGTGGTCCTGCACCATCTGGTGGGCCTCAGCGTGGCGGAGATCGCCACCGAGGCGGGCACCAACGTGAACACCGTCAAGACGCGGCTCGCCCGGGGGCGACGCGCCCTCGCCGCCCACCTGGGCGACGACGAGCACCAGGTGACCAGCGGGGGGAGGGGACATGACCGCTGACCGCGAGCTGGACGACGCCCTGCGCGGGTTGGCCCGGCACGGCGGGCAGGGCCGGGTCCACCCCGCCGCCGAGATCCGGCGCCGGGGGGACACCCGACGCCGTCGACGGCACGTCGCGACCGTCACGGTCGGTGTCCTCCTGGTCGCCGCGCTCGGTGCCGGCACCGCCGCCATCCGCCTCGCCGGGCCGCCGCACACCATCCCGGTCGGGCCGGCGGGACCGACCCCCGTCCCGGCCACCGGCCCACCCGGGGCCACGCCGAGTCCCGACGTGGTCGGTCCCCCCACCGGCTCGTCGAGTCCGTCCACCACGTCGTCGCGCCCCGCGCCGAATGGCTCTCGGCCGTCCGTCACGGACCCGTCGAGTCCCGCCTCGGGCACCACCGGTGCGCCGCCGGTGGGCGCCGGCGGGGTGCTGTCCGGGCAGCGCCGGGCCACCGTCGTGCGGGTCGACGGGATCGGCGGGGTGTCGCTGCGCGACGAGGGTGGTCTCGGCGAGGTCGACGGGGACGAGGGCGACCAGCTCTTCGTCTTCGTGCCGCAGGGCGGGGACACCTATCTGGTCCGGGTCGCCGGGGCGGGGGACACCTGCTGGGAGTCGCGCTCCTCGGGCAGTGCGCCGTTACGCGTGGTGGGTGCCGCCTGTGATCCGGGCGAGCCGAGGCAGCGGTTCACGATCGTGCGGGACGGGCAGCGGGGCGGCGCGCCCGCGTACGCGATCAGCAACCTGTCCGCGTTCCTCCAGCACTCGCCGACCCGGGGGCTGATCCTCGAGGAGATCGGCGACGCGACGCTGACCACCTATTTCCGGCTGGTCGACAACGGGCCCGCGTCGAGCTGACGAGGCGACGCCCGACCGGGCGCACCGGGTGCTGATCGGGCAACCCGGGGCACCAATCGGGCGGTCGTTCTGCGCGGTAAAGGTTCAATGACCGTTATGTGCTGCCCGTTCGGGCTGGCTTGCGGGCAACAAACCCACCAGAATCACCCGCATGTGACCGGAGTCACCTGACCGTCCACGGTGTTACAAAAAGACACACACGCCGACGGGAGGTACACAGTGGACGCGAACCAGCGCCGCCACCACATCCTCGCCGTGGCGCGCCGGCAGGGCGACGTCGACGTCCGCGACCTCGCCGTCGAGCTGAGCGTCGCGCCGGAGACCATCCGTCGTGACCTGAGCCTGCTGGCGCAGCAGGGCCTGGTCCGCCGGACGCACGGCGGTGCCTACCCGATGGAGACCGCCCGCTTTGAGACGACCCTGGAGACCCGGGCCACCCGGATGGTCGTGGAGAAGCGACGGATCGCCACCGCAGCCGTGGAACACCTCGGCGACGCCGAGTCGATCTTCATCGACGAGGGCTACACCCCGCAGCTCATCGCCGAGGCGCTGCCCACCCACCGGCAACTGACCGTGGTGACCGCCTCGCTGCACACCGCGGCGACGCTGGCCGCGTACCCGTCGGTCACGGTGCTGTTGCTCGGCGGCCGGGTGCGCGGACGCACGCTGGCCACCGTCGACCACTGGGCCACCCGGATGCTCGCCGGCTTCGTGATCGACCTCGCCTACGTCGGGGCCAACGGCATCTCCCGCAAGCACGGGCTGACCACACCGGACCCGGCCGTGGCCGCCGTCAAGGCCCAGGTGATGGCGGTGGCCCGGCGGGTCGTCTTCGCCGGGGTGCACACCAAGTTCGGCGGGCACAGCTTCTGCCGGTTCGCCGACGTGGCGGACCTCGACACCGTCGTCACGGACACCGCGCTGCCGGCCTCCGAGGCGCACCGCTACTCGCTGCTCGGCCCGGTGGTGCTGCGCGTCTGAGCGCCCCGGCCGACCGTCCCCTCACCCTCACCCTCACCACCACTTCCGGAGGTTCGCTGTGCCCAGAACACGATCTCCGCGCCGATGGCGCGGCACGCTCGCCGTCGGTCTCGCCGTCGCGCTGGTCTCGACCGCCTGCTCCGGAGCCGGCGGCGGGTCGTCCGGCGACGGCACGGCCATCACCGTGCTGATGGTCGGCAACCCGCAGATGGAGGACCTGGCCAAGGTCACCGCCGAGAACTTCACCAAGGACACCGGGATCACCGTCCGGTTCACGATCCTGCCCGAGAACGAGCTGCGAGACCGGGTCACCCAGGACGTCGCCACCCAGGGCGGCCAGTACGATGTGGCCACCATCGGCGCGTACGAGGCGCCCATCTGGGCGCAGAACGACTGGCTGCACGAACTCAGCTCGTACGCCGACGGGGACACCGGCTACGACAAGGGCGACCTGCTCGAACCGATGGTCGCCTCACTCTCCGGCCAGGACGGCAAGCTCTACGCCGCGCCGTTCTACGGCGAGTCGTCGTTCCTGATGTACAACAAGGAACTCTTCGCGGCCAAGAACATCACCATGCCGGAGCGCCCGACCTGGCAGCAGGTCGCCGGGTTCGCCGCCCAGCTCGACGACAAGGACAAGGGGATCTCCGGCATCTGCCTGCGCGGGCTGCCCGGCTGGGGTGAGCTGTTCGCGCCGCTGACCACCGTGGTGAACACCTTCGGCGGCACCTGGTTCGAGAAGGACTGGACGCCGAAGGTCAACGCGCCGGAGTTCACCGAGGCGACCACGTTCTACGTCGACCTGCTCCGCGCGCACGGTCAACCGGGCGCACCGCAGTCCGGGTTCACCGAGTGCCTGAACACGTTCGGCCAGGGCAAGGCGGCGATGTGGTACGACGCCACCTCCGCGGCCGGCACCCTGGAGGACCCCAACTCCAGCACCGTCGCCGGCAAGGTCGGCTACGTGTACGCGCCGGTCGAGAAGACCGACTCGTCGGGCTGGCTCTGGGCCTGGGCGCTGGCCATGCCGAAGACCACCAAGAACGCCGACGCCGCCTGGAAGTTCATCTCCTGGGCGACCGGCAAGGAGTACGAGCGGCTGATCGGCGGCTCGCTCGGCTGGTCCCGGGTACCGGCCGGCAAGCGCCAGTCCACCTACGAGATCGCCGAGTACCGCGAGTCCGCGAGCGCCTTCGCCGACATCACGCTCAAGTCCATCCAGGAGGCCGACCCGGTCGCCCCGGGTGTGCAGCCCCGGCCCGCGCTGGGGGTGCAGTTCGTCGGCATCCCCGAGTTCGCCGACCTCGGCACCAAGGTCTCCCAGGAGGTGTCGGCGGCGATCGCCGGCCAGAGCACCGTCGAACGGGCGCTCGCCGACGGCCAGCGGTTGGCCGAGGAAGCCGCCAGCAAACACCGGTAGCCGCGTGTCGGGGCCGGTCGACCGGCCGGCCCCGACCCTGCCCTGTGAGGCGGATCGATGACCACGACCACCACCACCGACCCGGACGCGAGTCCGCGTCCCGCCGTCCGTCCCACCCGGCCGGACCGTAAACAGCGCTGGGCCCGCCGCGCCCCGCTGCTGCCCGCCCTGGTCTTCGCCATCGTGGTGACCCAGCTCCCGTTCCTGTTCACCCTCTACCTGTCCACCCAGAGCTGGAACGCGTTGCGTCCGGGCAGCCAGGAGTTCATCGGGCTGGCCAACTACGCGACCGTGCTCAGCGACGCCCGACTGCGGGCCGCCCTGGTCAACACCGTGGTGCTGACCGCCTCGTCGGTGATCGTCTCGGTGCTGCTCGGCCTCGGCCTGGCCATCCTGCTGGACCGGAAGTTCCCCGGCCGGGGCATCGTGCGGACCCTGCTGATCACCCCGTTCCTGGTGATGCCGATGGCGGCGGCGCTGCTCTGGAAGCACGCCATCTACAACCCGTCGTACGGCCTGATCAACGGCATCGTCGGCGGCAGCACCGACTGGGTGTCGCAGTACCCGATGGTGGCCGTGGTCGCCTCGCTGGTCTGGCAGTGGACCCCGTTCATGATGCTGATCATCCTGGCCGGGTTGCAGGGCCAGTCCCTGGAGACGCTGGAGGCCGCCCGGGTCGACGGCGCCGGACCGTGGCAGACCTTCACCCGGATCACGCTGCCCTACCTGCGGCCCTACCTGGAACTCGGCGCCCTGCTCGGCGCGATCTACCTGGTGCAGACGTTCGACGCGGTCTTCACCATCACCCAGGGCGGTCCCGGGCGGGCCACCACCAACCTGCCGTACGAGATCTACCTGACCACCTTCCGCAAGTTCGAGTACGGCGAGGCCGCCGCAGCCGGTGTGGTGGTGGTGATCGGCACGATCGTCGTCGCCACCTTCGCGCTGCGGTTGCTCTCCAGTCTGTTCCGGATGGAGGACGCGCGATGAGGCGTACCGCTGCCCCGGTCCGGCGCGGGGCGGGCGTCACCGGCGCGGTCTGGACCGTGCTGGCCTGGCTCGCCGGACTGTTGTTCTTCCTGCCGGTGGTATGGATGGTGCTGACCGGCTTCAAACGCGAGGTGGACGCCGCCAGCAACCCGCCGGCCTGGTTCTTCACCCCGGTGCTCGACGGCTACCGACAGGTCTTCGACCGGGACCTCATGCCGTACCTGCTCAACTCGCTGATGGCCAGCGTGATGTCCACGCTGCTGGTGCTGCTGCTGGCCACCCCGGCCGCGTACGCGCTCTCCATCCGGCCGGTCGCCAAGTGGCGTGACGTGCTGTTCTTCTTCATCAGCACCAAGATGCTGCCGGTGGTCGCCGCGCTGCTGCCGATCTACCTGCTGGTGCAGAACCTCGGCATGCTGGACAACGTCTGGACCCTGGTCGTGCTCTACACGGCGATGAACCTGCCGCTGGCGGTCTGGATGATGCGCTCGTTCATGCTGGAGGTGCCGACCGCCCTGATCGAGGCGGCGGCGATGGACGGCGCGAGCCTGCTGGTCACCATCCGGCGGATCCTGTTGCCGATCGTCGCGCCCGGCCTGGCCGCCACCGCGCTGATCTGCTTCATCTTCAGCTGGAACGAGTTCTTCCTCGCGGTCAATCTCACCGCCACCAGGGCCGGCACCTCGCCGATCTTCCTGGTCGGCTTCATCACCTCCGAAGGGCTGTTCCTGGCCCGGCTCTGCGCGGCGGCGACGATCGTGTCGTTGCCGGTGGTGCTGGCCGGCTGGATCGCCCAGAAACAACTCGTCCGAGGACTCTCCATGGGGGCGGTCAAGTGAAGGCAGCAGTCATCGTCACGCCGGGTCAGATCAGCGTCGAATCCGTACCGGACCCCACGCCCGGCCCCCGGGACGTGGTCGTCGAGGTGGCCGGCAGCGGGATCTGCGGCACCGACCTGCACATCATGGACGGCGAGTTCGCGCCCGCGTACCCGATCGTGCCGGGCCACGAGTTCGCCGGCACGGTGGTCGCGGTCGGCGGCGACGTCACCGAGGTCCGCGTCGGCGACCCGGTCGCCGTGGACCCGTCGCTGCACTGCGGCGAGTGCTACCAGTGCCGGCGGGCCCGGGGCAACCTCTGCGAACGGTGGAACGCCATCGGCGTGACCGTCGCCGGGGGAGCGGCCGAGTACGCCCTCGCTCCGGTCCGCAACTGCGTGGTGCTGCCCGAGGGCGTCGCCCCGGCCGACGCGGCCCTGATCGAACCGCTCTCCTGCGCGGTACGCGGCTTCGACGTGCTGCCCCGGCGGCTCGCCGACCACTACCTGATCTACGGGGCCGGCACGATGGGCCTGATGATGCTCGAACTGGCCAAACGGTGCGGCGCGGCCACGGTCAGCGTGGTCGACCCGAACGCCGACCGCCTCGCCACCGCCGTCGCGCTGGGCTGTTCGGCGAGCGCGGCGAGCGCCGACGACCTGGACCGGCCGCGTGGCTGGGACGTGGTGATCGACTGCACCGGCGTGCAGGCCGCCATCTCCGACGGCCTGGGCCGGGTCGCGCCGGCCGGCACGTTCCTCCAGTTCGGCGTCTCCGAGTACGCCACCCGGGTGCCGGTCGAGCCCTACCGCATCTACAACAAGGAGATCACCGTCACCGGCTCGATGGCCGTGCTGCACAGCTTCGAACGTGCCGCCGAACTCTTCGCCGTCGGGGTCCTGGACCCGGCCGTCTTCATCAGCCACCGGTTCCCGCTGGAGAAGTACGCCGACGCGATGGCGCAGTTCCGGGCCGGCGTCGGTCGCAAGATCCAGATCGCCGCCGCGTGAGGCACGCGGCGGCGTCCGAGACCCGCGCGGCTCCTACCGACCCAGCGCGAACGCCAGCACGATCGCGGCGACCAGCGCCAGCGCGGCCAGCACCGCGGCAGCGATCTTCACCTTGCTGTACGGGCGTTCGCCGATCACCTCGCCGGTGCGGGCGTTGACCAGGATCTGGTACGACCGCCCGGCGTGCAGGTAGGCGGCGATCCAGACCGGCAACAGCATCAGCTTGTACGTCACGTCCGAGTAGCTGGTGTCGACGGAGTCGACGCGCTGTTCGTCGCCACCGATGTCGCTGCGGCAGTCACCCTGGATGACCGGCGCCATCCGGGTCTTCGCCGTGGCCAGCCCCGCCTCGGGCTCGGTGTCGTAGCGCAGCGCGTGGTAACCGGCCAGGTAGTCCCCGTGGTACGCGACCGCCTCGGTCAGCGGCCACGGGGCCAACCGGTCCAGCTGCTGCTCCGGCAGGTACCGGGTGGCCGGGACCAGCACGTCGTCGAAGTCCCGCCGGACCGTGCCGCCGGCCGGATACCACCGGGTGTGGCGTACCTGCCGGGTCCGCGTCTCCGCCTTGCCGTCGACGATCACCGTGTACGTCTCGGTGACCCAGTAGTGCTGGCCGCGCTGCCCCCGGTACTGCGACACGGTCCGCGCGTCGAACGTCCAGTGCGGCAGGTACGTGCCCTTGAGCGTCTCCGCCTCGCTGACCTTCTTGAGGCTGTTCGGCGCGAACCAGCGGCTGCGGCACCAGGTGCTCAGAGCCGTCCGCACACCGGCGCGGTCGACCTGGAACGGCAGCACCCCCTCCGGGGCGATGAGGCTGCCCGTCGCGTGGTCGGCCACCAGTGGCGCGGCGCAGAACTGGCACCGCTTGGCCAGCGCGTTGCTCTCGGTGCGGGCACCGCAGCCCGGGCAGACGAAGGTGTACGCGCCGACCTGCGCCGCCGGCTTGCGCGCCAGCGTCGCCAACTGGGCGTACGCGTGCTCGCGTACCTCCCGGCCGGCTCCGGCGATCTCCTGCTGGCTGCCGCAGTACGGGCAGCGCAGCACTGCCGCGCCCGGTGCGTACTCCACCCGGGCGCCGCAGTTGCCGCATCCGAACGCCGGCGGGACGGTCGCGCCGCTCATCGCGGCGGCAGCGGCGGCGGAACGCTGGCCAGCACCGAGGCGAGCTCGGGAAGCTGCCCGGCGGGCTGCCACTGTGCCATGCCGGCCCGCCAGGCCAGCGTCTCCGGGCCCAGCGTGCCGGCGGCCACCTGGGCGGCCAGCCCACCGAGGTCGAACGGGCCCTGCCGCTGCCCGTCGACGCCGATGAACCACTGGGTCTGGGTCGGCAGCGGCGGCGGCTCGGCGCTCGGCGGTGTCGGGGCGTGCGCCGCCGGGGCAGGCTGGGCGGGCGCGGTCTCACCGGCCATCGTGCGGGCCATCTGCTGCCCCATCGCCATGCCCATGCCCAGGCCGACGCCGGCACCCGCCTCGCCGCCCGGGTTGCGGGCCGCCTCCTCCAACGCGGTCGCGGCCTGGAACTGCGTGAACCGGTCCAGGTCGCCGACCGCGCCCATGCTGGTGCGCTTGTCCAGCGCCCGCTCCACCTCCGGCGGCACGGAGATGTTCTCGATGACGAAGGTGGGGATCGCGATGCCGACATCGGCCAGCTCCGCCGTCAGGACCCCGGCCAGCCGTCGGCCGATGGCGTCCTGGTGCGCGGCCAGGTCCAGCAGCGGTACGCCGGCCGTGGCCAGCGCCCCGCCGAGCCGTCCCACGATGAGCTGCCGCAGGTACTCCTGCACCTCCTCGGTGCGGAACTGCGGATCGGTGCCGACCAGCTCCCGCAGCAGACGCTGCGCGTCCACCACCCGGGCCGCGTACGCGCCGAACGCGCGCAGCCGGACCACGCCGAACTCGGCGTCCCGCAGGATCACCGGGTTCTGGGTGCCCCACTTCATCTCGGTGAACTGCCGCGTGTTGACGAAGTACACCTCGGCCTTGAACGGCGAGTTGAAGCCGTACTTCCAGCCCTTGAGGGTGGAGAGGATGGGCAGGTTGCGGGTCTCCAGGGTGTAGGTGCCGGGCGGGAAGGCGTCGGCGATCTGCCCCTCGTTGACGAACACCGCCGTCTGCGACTCGCGCACGATCAGCTTGGCGCCCATCTTGATCTCGTTCTGGAACCGGGGGAAGCGCCAGACGATCGTGTCGCGGCTGTCGTCCAGCCACTCCACGATGTCGACGAACTCGCCCCGGAGCCGGTCCATGAGTCCCATCGCGTACCCTCCCTGTCGGCCAGGTGATCATCGGCGTCGCGGGCGACCGTATCAACCGGTGACCAGCAGTTCCGCCGGGGTACGTGCGGCGGCCGGATGCCGGACCACCGACCACGGCCGCTCGCCGGTGACCGGATCGGTCCGCAGCCCAGCCCGATCGTGGCTGGTGGGGGCCGGATTCGGTGGGCAACCATGGATGCCATGAGCAGCGCACTTCTCGTCATCGACGTGCAGGAGTCGTTCCGGCGACAGGAGATCTGGGCGGCCACCTCGAACCCGGGCATCGTCGGTCAGGTGAGCCGTCTGGTCGACGCGGCACGCGGCGGGGGCGACCCGGTCGTCTGGGTGCTGCACGCCGAGCCGGGCACCGGTGACGTGTTCGACCCGGCCCGAGGTTTCGTCCGGCCAATGGACGGGTTGCGGCCCGCCGCGGACGAGCCGGTCCTGACCAAGTACGCGCACAACGCCTTCACCACCACCCGACTGCACCAGCTGCTCACCGTCGCCGGGGTACGCGAGCTGGTGATCTGCGGAATCCGGACCGAGCAGTGCTGCGAGACCACCGCCCGGGTCGCGGCGGATCTCGGCTACGCGGTCACGTTCGCCGTCGACGCGACCGCCACCACCCCGATCGCGCACCGGGACGCCCCGGCCGGTCGACCGCTCGCCGAGATCCTCGCCGACCCGCGCACGCTCGGCACCGACGAGATCATCGCGCGCACCGAGTACGCGTTGGCCGGGCGGTTCGCCACCATCCGTACCGTCGACGAGCTGACCGGTGCGGCGGTGGCCGTCGCCACGGGCTGAGGCCGTCGATGACCACGGTGGTGTTCCTGCTCGTGCCGCAGGTGCACCTGCTCGACCTGGCCGGTCCGGCGCAGGTCTTCTCCACGGCGGCGAACCAGGGGTACCCGTACCACCTGCGGTACGTCGCCGAGCAGGACGAGGTGGTGACCGCACAGGGGCTGCCGGTGCGCGCCCGCGTCGACTGGCCCGCGTTGGGCCCGGCCGACCTGGTCGTCGTCCCCGGTTGGCGGTCACCGGCCTCGCCCGGCACCGGACGACTGGACACCACGACCCTGGGCCGGCTGGTCGCACACCACGCCGCCGGAGGAACCGTGGTGAGCGTCTGCGCGGGCGCCGACGCCCTAGGTCGCGCGGGGCTGCTGGACGGGCGGCGGTGCACCACCCACCACGAGGTGCAGGACGAGGTGGCCCGTCGGTATCCGGCGGCGACGGTGCTGCGGGACCGGCTGTACGTGGTCGACGACCGGGTGGCCACCTCCGCCGGTATCGCCAGTGGCATCGACCTGGCGCTGCACCTGGTGGCGACGCGCCACGGACCGGCCCCGGCCGCGCGGGTCGCCCGCGAGATGGTGGTGTACGCGCGGCGTAACGGACACGAACGGCAGGACAGCGTCATGCTGCGGCACCGCGCCCACCTCAGCGACGTGGTGCACCGGGCCCAGGACCTGCTCGACGAGCGGTTCACCGAGCCGCTGCCGCTGGGCGAGCTGGCCCAGTCGGCAGGGGTCAGCGAACGCACCCTGACCCGCCTGTTCGGTGCCGCGACCGGGCTCACCCCGCTGCGGTACCAGCAGTTGCTGCGCGTCGAGCGCGCCGAACACCTCATCGGGCACGGCGTCACCGCGGAGGCCGCCGCCCGAGCGGTCGGTTTCGCCGATGCCCGGATGCTGCGCCGACTGCGGGCCCGGACGGCACCCGCCGTCGGCTAGCTGCTCACCGGTGGGCGCCGCTTGACCAGGTGGACGACGCCCTGTGCGGCGTCGACCTCGGTCACCGTGTAGCCGGCCCGTTCGTACACCCCGATGTTGCGGGTGCTGCGGTGGCCGGTGCACAACGCGTGGTGCGTGGTGGTCTCCGGGGCCTGCGACTCGGCGTGCGCGAGCAGCCAGGAGCCGATCCCGCCGCCCGCCTGGTCGGGGGCGACCATCAGGCGGCCGACCAGCCACGCGTCCCCGTCCGCGCGGGCCCGCACCGACCCGACCAGGCGACCGTCGCGGCGCAGGCACCAGATCCGCCAGGTCGACGTGGAGGCGCGCAGATCCGCGAAGGACTCCTGTAACGGCGGCAGGTCGAGGGTGTCGTTGACGATCGCCTCCTGCACCCAGCAGCAGCGCTGGAGCACGAACAGCTCGGCCAGGTCCTCGTCCCGGACCTCGGACAGGGTCAGCCCCTCGACCGGCCCGGCGGTGAGCTCCGGGAGCGCGGGTGCCCGCAGCGGACGCAGGGCCCGGGCGACCCGGTCGAGTTCGCGCAGCACGCTACGCGCGCCGTCGGCCAGCGCGGGGGAGTCGAGCACCCGGCCGTCGCGGGTGTGTTCGGCGAGGCGCAGCGCGACGGTGGCGCCGATCGGCACCATCCGCAGCGTGGTGACGACCTGCTTGGCCATCTGCACCGCGCGGGTGCCGGCCGAGGTGTTGCCGTAGCTGACGAAGGCCACCGGCTTCCACGCCCACTCCTGATAGAGGAAGTCGAAGGCGTTCTTGAGCACCGCCGGCATGCCGAAGTTGTACTCCGGGGTGACCACCACGAACGCGTCGGCGTCGGCGACCCGGCGGCTCCACTCGCGGGTGTGGTCGTGCGCGTACTCGCCGCGTGACGGGTGCTCGGGCTCGTCGAACATCGGCAGCCCGACGTCGGCCAGGTCCGCGACCTCCACCCGGGTCCGGTGCCGGGCGGCGTCCGGCGCGGTGGCCCGGACGAACCAGTCGGTGATGGCCGGGCCGAGTCGGCCGGGTCGGGTGCTCGCGACGATGACGAGGACGCGCAGGGGTGCGGACGGAACGGTCGATGACATGTCAACGAACGTAGCCGGAGTTTCGATGACATGTCAACGACGGGTACGGTGGTGACATGGCGACACCGTGGCTCAGTGCCGACGAGGAGCGGGCATGGCGGGCGTTCCGGCGTCTGCTCGTCGCGCTGCCCGCCCGCCTGGACCGGGACCTGGTCCGCGACTCGGGCCTCTCCCCGGCCGACTACGAGGTGCTCAGCACGCTGTCGGAGAAGACGGACCGCCGCTGGGCGCTCAAGGACCTCGCCGCCAAGATGGAGTGGTCGCGCAGCCGGCTCTCCCACCACGCCACCCGGATGCAGGCCCGGGGGCTCGTCGCCCGGGAACCCGACCCGCAGGACGCCCGGGGCTGCCTGCTGCGCCTGACCGACGACGGCTTCGGCGTGCTGGAACGCGCCGCGCCGCCGCACGTGGAATCGGTGCGAACCCGCTTCCTCGACCACCTCGACGCCGACGAGCTGGCGTTGCTGCGCGACCTCTCCACCCGTATCGCCGACCTGCCGGACTGAACACCACCCGACCGGCGTCGGCGGGTACCGCGCCGTACTTTCGGCCGTACGGTCTCCTGCCGGGGACCGGTGCGGTGGCGGCCCGTGTGCCGATGAGTCGCCCCGCCGCGAGCGACACCATGGCGACATGAAGGCGATCGTTGCGCACCGATACGGCTCACCCGACGTGTTGCGGCTCCAGGAGGTCGACCGGCCGGTCCCGGCCGCCGACGAACTGCTGGTGCGGGTGCACGCGGCCGCGCTGAACGCGCGGGACTGGCACGTCCTGCGGGGCGACCCCTACCTCGCCCGGCTGGCCGCGCCGCAGATGATGGGGCTGCGCGGGCCCCGGCGCGTCATCCGGGGCACCGACTTCGCGGGCACCGTCGAGGCGGTCGGCGCCGACGTCGACCGGTTCCGCCCCGGCGACGAGGTGTACGGCGACACCGGCGACCTGCACGGCGCGTTCGCCGAGTACCTCTGCGTACCCGCCGCGCGGGTCGAGTCGACACCGGCGACGCTCACCGTCGCGCAGGCCGCCGCACTGCCGCTGGCCGGCAACACGGCCCTGCTCGGCGTCCGCGACGTGGGGCGGCTGCGCGACGGGCAGCACCTGCTGGTCAACGGCGCCTCCGGCGGTGTGGGGACGTTCGCCGTCCAGATCGGCAAGGCGCTCGGGGCCACCGTGACGGCGGTGTGTCGGACCCGCAACGTCGACCTGGTCCGGTCGCTCGGCGCGGACCACGTGGTCGACTACACCACCCACGACTTCGCCCGCCTCGGCCGCCGCTACGACGTCCTGCTGGACCTGGTCGGCAACCGATCCCTGGCCGACCTGCGACGCGCACTGGTTCCCGGCGGCACGCTGGTGCTCTCCGGCGGCGGGACCTTCCGGGGCCGACCCGCCCTCGTCGGGCCGATGGCGCTGCTCCTGCGGGCGCAGGTGGCGGCGCGCGTCACCGGTGAGCGGTGGGAACTGCTCGCGACGCCACCGAGCCGGGAACTGCTGGCCGGCGTGCGCGACCTGGTCGAGGCCGGTCTGGTCGCCCCGGTCGTCGACCGCACCTATCCGCTCGCCGAGGTGCCGGCGGCGATGCGGTACCTGGAGAGCGAGCACGCTCGCGCCAAGGTCGTCATCACCGTCTGAGCCGGGATCGGCGGTGCGGTGGGCGCTCAGGCGTGGTGGATCGGGCTGTCCAGCTCGGTCAGCGGACGACCCGAGCCGCCCCAGGACCCGGCGACGATCTCGGCGGCGATGGCCACCGCCGTCTCCTCCGGGGTACGCGCACCGAGGTCGAGCCCGATCGGGGAGCGCAGCCGGGTCAGGGTCTCCTCGTCCACCCCCGCCTCGCGCAACCGGCGCATCCGGTCGTCGTGCGTACGGCGGCTGCCCATCGCGCCGATGTAGCGCGCGGGCGTGCGCAGGGCGACCTGGAGCAGGGGGACGTCGAACTTCGGGTCGTGGGTCAGCACGCAGAGCACGGTGCGCTCGTCGACGACGGTCGCGGCGAGGTACTCGTGCGGCCAGCGCACCACGAGGTCGTCGACGTCGGGGAAGCGCTTCCGGGTGGCGAACACCGCGCGGGCGTCGCAGAGCGTGACGTGGTAGCCGAGGAAGCGGCCGATCCGCGCGACGGCGGCGGCGTAGTCGATCGCGCCGAAGACGATCATCCGGGGCGGCGGCACGTACGACTGGACGAAGACCGACACCTCGTCGCGGCGCTGCTCGCCGTGCGTACCGAGATGGACGGTGCCGGTGCTGCCCTGCGCCAGCATCCCGGCGGCCTGCTGCGCCACCGCGCGGTCCAGGTCGGGATCGCCGAGGCTGCCGGCGACCCGGTCGGGCCAGACCACGAGCTGGGCGTCCCCGGTCGACGCGGTGGCCACCGGCCGGCCGACGGTGATCGCGTCGAGCACCGCGTCGGTCTCGGTCAGCGTCACCTCCGGCTGCACCAGGACCTCGATGGTGCCGCCGCAGGTCAGGCCCACGCCGAACGCGTCGTCGTCGCTGACGCCGTAGATCTCGGTCCGCGCCTTGCCGGTCTCGATGGCCTCCCGGCACAGCTCGAAGACCGCGCCCTCGACGCAGCCGCCGGAGACGCTGCCCAGCACCTCACCCTCGGCGTTGACCGCCATGGTGGCGCCCGGCTGCCGGGGCGCCGAGCGCCAGGTGCGGACGACGGTCGCCACGGCGAACGCGACGCCGGCCGCACGCCAGTCGGTCAGTCCGTCCGCGATGTCCCGCATGGTTGCACCATCCGTGGCCGCCGGTGTGATCGTCAACCCGACCTAAGCAATTGCTTAGGTCGACGTTGACTTTGGAAACGGGCCCGACCAGATTCTGGCGGGACCGCGGAGGAGCGACATCATGCAGGTTCCGGCACCGTTCGAGTACGAGCGCGCCACCAGTGTGGACCAGGCCATAGGTTTGTTGGAACGGCTGGGCGGAACGGCCCGGCTGATCGCCGGTGGGCACAGCCTGCTGCCGATGATGAAGTTGCGCCTGGCCAATTTCGACTATCTGATCGACATCAACGATCTGCACCCGGAACTCGGTTACATCCGACCCGGCCGGCACGAGTTGAGGATCGGCGCACTGACCCGGCACCGTGAATTGCTGGAGTCCGCCGAACTGGCCGCCGCATTCCCGATCTTCGCCGACGCGGAGCGGGTGATCGCCGACCCGATCGTGCGCAACCGGGGCACCCTGGGCGGGTCGCTCTGCCAGGCGGACCCGTCGGAGGACCTGTCGGCGGTCTGCACGACGCTGGACGCGAGCTGCGTGATCCGGGGGCCCGGCGGCGTCGAGCGGATCGTGTCGATGGAGGAGTTCCACGTCGGACCGTACGAGACGGCGGTCGGCGAGGCCGAGATGCTGATCGAGGTCCGGCTGCCGGTACGCCCCGGCGGCGGCAGCGCGTACGAGAAGGTCGAGCGCCGGGCCGGCGACTGGGCCGTGGTCTCGGCCGGCGCGGCGATCTGGCTGGACGGCGGCGTGATCTCCGACGCCCGGGTGGGGCTGGCCGCGGTCGGCCCGAACACCACCGGCATCCCGGAGGTCTCGGCCGCGCTGCGCGGGCAGGAGCCCACCGAGAGCGTGTTCGCGCGGGCCGGCGAGATCGCGGCGAGCCAGTGCGAACCGGTCACCGACCAACGCGGCAGTGCCGACTACAAGCGGCATCTGGCCGCCGAGCTGACCAAGCGGGCCCTGCGCCGGGCCGCCGAGCGGGCGAGGAGCTGAGCATGCAGGTCACCATGACCGTCAACGACGTCGAGGTCACCCGGGAGATCGAGGGTCGGCTGCTGCTCGTGCACTTCCTGCGGGACGTGCTGGGCCTGACCGGCACGCACTGGGGATGCGACACCAGCAACTGCGGCACCTGCGTGGTCTGGCTGGACGGCGAGCCGGTGAAGTCGTGCACGGTGCTCGCCGCGATGGCCGGCGGCCACGAGGTGCGTACCGTCGAGGGCCTTGCCTCCGGCGCCGAGCTGGACCCGGTGCAGCAGGGCTTCATGCAGTGCCACGGCCTCCAGTGCGGTTTCTGCACGCCGGGCATGATGATGACCGCGCGGGCGCTGCTGAACCGCAACCCCGACCCGAGCGAGCCGGAGATCCGCGAGGCGATCTCGGGCCAGATCTGCCGCTGCACCGGGTACTCCACCATCGTCCGATCCGTGCGCTGGGCCGCCGTGCACGAGCAGGCCGCCGCCGCCAAGGTCGTCGAGTCCACCGAATCACCCGCCGCCGGCGAGATCTCCGACGCCGGCCAGCCTGCCGGGAGCCCCGCATGACGACCGTGCACGAGCCCGTGGACACGTTCCACGACAACGACCAGAAGCCGGTCGGGTACGGCCGGATGCTCCGCAAGGAGGACCCGCGCTTCGTCCGGGGCCGGGGCCGCTACGTCGACGACGTGCAACTGCCCGGCATGCTGCACCTGGCCATCCTGCGGTCGCCGGTGGCGCACGCCCGGATCGTCTCCATCGACACCAGCGCCGCCGAGGCGTCGCCCGGGGTCAAGGCGGTGGTGACCGGGGCGATGCTGGCCGAGCAGAACCTCGCCTGGATGCCGACGCTCTCCAACGACGTGCAGGCCGTGCTCGCCACCGACAAGGTGCGCTTCCAGGGCCAGGAGGTGGCCTTCGTGGTCGCCGAGGACCGGTACGCCGCCCGCGACGCGCTGGAACTGATCGACGTCGAGTACGACATCCTCGACCCGGTCGTCGACGTGCGCCGCGCGCTGGAGCCGAACGCCCCGGTGATCCGCGACGACCTCGAGGGCAAGGCGAACAACCACTGCTTCGACTGGGAGACCGGCGACGAGGCGGCCACCGAGGCCGCGTTCGCCCGAGCCGACGTGGTGGTCAGCGAGGACATCGTCTACCCCCGCGTGCACCCGGCGCCGATGGAGACCTGCGGCGCGCTCGCCGACTTCGACCCGATCGAGGGCAAGCTGCGGCTCTGGTCCACCACCCAGGCGCCGCACGCGCACCGCACCCTGTACGCCATCGTGGCGGGCATCCCCGAGCACAAGATCCAGGTGATCGCGCCGGACATCGGCGGCGGGTTCGGCAACAAGGTGCCGATCTACCCCGGGTACGTCTGCGCCATCGTCGCCTCGATCGTCACCGGCAAGCCGGTGAAGTGGATGGAGGACCGCTCGGAGAACCTGATCAGCACCGGTTTCGCCCGCGACTACATCATGCGCGGTGAGATCGCGGCGACCCGGGACGGCAAGATCCTGGCCATCCGCACCAACGTGCTCGCCGACCACGGCGCCTTCAACGGCACCGCCGCGCCGGTCAAGTACCCGGCCGGGTTCTTCGGCGTCTTCACCGGCAGCTACGACATCGAGGCCGCCTACTGCAAGATGACCGCGGTCTTCACCAACAAGGCTCCCGGCGGTGTCGCGTACGCCTGCTCGTTCCGGATCACCGAGGCCGTGTACCTGGTGGAGCGGATCGTCGACTGTCTCGCCGACGAGTTGGGCATGGACCCGGCGGAGCTGCGGCTGAAGAACTTCATCCAGCCCGAGCAGTTCCCGTACACGACGAAGACCGGCTGGGTCTACGACTCGGGCGACTACGAGCCGACCATGCGGCTGGCCATGGAGATGGCCGGCTACGCCGAGCTGCGCCGCGAGCAGGAGGAGAAGCGTGCTCGGGGCGAGCTGATGGGCATCGGCATCGCGTTCTTCACCGAGGCCGTCGGCGCCGGTCCCCGCAAGAACATGGACATCCTCGGGCTGGGCATGGCCGACGGCTGCGAGCTGCGCGTACACCCGACCGGCAAGGCCGTGGTCCGGCTCAGCGTGCAGTCGCAGGGACAGGGCCACGAGACCACCTTCGCGCAGATCATCGCCGAGGAGATCGGCATCCCGCCGGACGACATCGACGTGGTGCACGGCGACACCGACAACACCCCGTTCGGTCTCGGCACGTACGGCAGCCGGTCCACCCCGGTCTCCGGGGCCGCCGCTGCGCTGGTCGCCCGCAAGGTCCGGGACAAGGCGAAGATCATCGCCTCGGCCATGCTGGAGGTGTCCGTCGCCGACCTGGAGTGGGAGAAGGGCACCTTCCACGTCAAGGGCGACCCGGGCAAGTCCGTCACGATCCAGGACATCGCCATGCGCGCGCACGGCGCCGGTGACCTGCCCGACGGGATCGAGGGCGGACTGGAGGCGCAGATCTGCTACAACCCGTCGAACCTGACGTACCCGCACGGGGCGTACATCTGCGTGGTGGACATCGACCCGGGCACGGCCCAGGTGACGGTGCGCCGGTTCATCGCGGTCGACGACTGCGGCACCCGGATCAACCCGATGATCATCGAGGGGCAGGTGCACGGCGGCCTGACCGACGGCGTCGGCATGGCGCTGATGGAGATGATCGCCTTCGACGAGGACGGCAACTGCCTCGGCGCGTCCATGATGGACTACCTCATCCCGACCGCGCTGGAGGTGCCCGACTGGGAGACCGGCTACACGGTCACCCCGTCGCCGCACCACCCGATCGGCGCCAAGGGCGTGGGGGAGTCGGCCACCGTCGGCTCACCACCGGCGATCGTCAACGCGGTCGTGGACGCCCTGAAGCCCTTCGGTGTCCGGCACGCCGACATGCCGCTGACGCCGTCGCGGGTCTGGGACGCCATGCGCGGCCAGGCCCGACCGCCGATCTGAGGAGGCGACATGTCGACGACGATCGCCGACCGGGCGAATGCGTTGCGCGCCGCCCGGGAACCGTTCGTGCACGCCACGGTGGTCCGCGCGCAGGAACCGACGTCGGCGCGGCCGGGTGACGACGCGGTGATCCTGCCGGACGGGTCGATCGAGGGCTTCGTCGGTGGGGCGTGTGCCGAGAACTCGGTCCGTGCCGCCGCGTTGGACACCCTGCGCGACGGCAGCACCCTGCTGCTGCGCGTGCTGCCGGACGGCACGGACACCTTCCCCGACACCCCGGGTGCGCGGGTGGTGGTGAACCCGTGCCACTCCGGCGGCGCGGTCGAGATCTTCCTCCGGCCGATGCTGCCGGCGGCGGTGCTGGGGGTGGCCGGCACCAGCCCGATCGGCGCCGCCGTGGCGACGCTGGCACGCTTCCTCGACTTCGAGGTGGTCGAGACCGGTGACTACGCCGGCGCCACGGCCGTGGTGGTGGCCGGTCTCGGCAAGGGCGAGCCGGAGGCGATCCGGGCCGCGCTGGACGCGGGCGTGGGCCACGTCGCGCTGGTCGCCAGCCGTAAGCGGGCCGCCGCGCTGCTGGACGAGCTGACGTTGACCGACGACGAACGGGCCCGCGTCCACGCGCCGGCCGGGCTGGACATCGGTGCGCGAACTCCGCCGGAGATCGCCCTGGCGATCATGGCCGACGTGGTGCGCGCGGTCCGGCGCGACGACCTGCGGCCCCCGGCGGGTGCGCCCGTGATCCGTCCTCAGCAGGCGGTGGACCCGGTGTGCGGGATGACGGTGGCCGTCGGACCGGACACCCCGCACGCCCGGGTGGACGGCACGGACCACTGGTTCTGCTGCCCCGGATGCCTCGCGCGTTTCACGGGCGGGTAGCCGTGAACGTGACCGGTCTGGTGCTCGCCGCAGGGGCGTCGGTGCGTCTCGGTGAGGCCAAGCAACTGCTGCCGTACCGGGGGCGGACCCTGCTCGACGCGACCCTGGACCTGGCCCGCTCGTGCGGCTTCGGGCAGCTGCTGGTGACCCTCGGCGGCGCGGCGGACCAGGTCCGGGACCGGGTCGACCTGACCGGGTGCGAGGTGGTGGAGAACGCGGCCTTCAGCACCGGGTGCGGCTCGTCGATCAGCACCGCCGTGCGGGCGGTCGACCCGCGCGCCGACGCGCTCGTGCTGCTCCTCGGCGACCAGCCCGGCGTCCGCGCCGACGACGTGCGGCGGCTCGCCGCCACGGACGCGCCGCTCGGGGTGTGCCGGTACGCCGACGGGCCGGGGCACCCGTTCCGGTTCGGCCGTGCGGTCTTCCCCGACCTCGCCGACCTGCACGGCGACAAGGCCGTGTGGAAGCTGCTGCACTCCGGCCGTCATCCGGTGACCGAGCTGCCGGTGGACGGGCCGGTGCCGATCGACGTGGACACCCGCGCCGACTACGAGCGACTGCTGACGGAGCAGGCCCGGTGAAGGACGCGCCCGACGTCGCGCGTCGCCTCGACGCCGTCGACTACCTGACCGACGACGGCCTGGCGATGGCGCTGTTCCTGGCCGTGCGGATCGGCAAGCCGCTGCTGCTCGAAGGGGAGCCCGGCGTCGGCAAGACCGCCGCCGCCAAGGCGCTGGCCCGGGCACTGGACACCACGTTCATCCGGTTGCAGTGCTACGAGGGCCTGACCGCCGGTGAGGCGCTCTACGAGTGGAACTACCAGCGGCAACTGCTCGCCATCCGGCTCGCCGAGGCGCAGGGGTCCCGGCTGACCGACGGTGACCTGTTCAGCGCCGAGTTCCTCCAGGAACGGCCCATCCTGCGGGCGGTACGCCATCCGGGGCCGGTGCCGCCGGTGCTGCTGATCGACGAGATCGACCGTGCCGACGACGAGTTCGAGGCGCTGCTCTTCGAGTTCCTCGGCGAGGCCGGCATCACCATCCCGGAACTCGGCACGTTCACCGCGCACACCCCGCCGATCGTCGTGCTCACCTCCAACCGCAGCCGCGAACTGCACGACGCGCTGCGCCGTCGCTGCCTGTACCACTGGATCGAGTTCCCGGAGCCGCACCGGGCCGCCGAGATCGTCCGCCGGGCGGTGCCGACGGCCGCCGAGCCGCTGATCCGCACCGCGACCGAGTTCGTCGGTGCCGTACGCGGCCGGGAACTGGACAAGGCGCCCGGGATGGCCGAGGCCATCGACTGGGTGTCCGCGCTGTCCGTGCTCGGTGCCACCGACCTCGCCGGTGACGACGTCCTGCGGACTATCGGCACCATCGCCAAGACCCCCGACGACCGCGTCACCGTGGCCGCCGCGCTCGGCACACTCCAGGAGAGTCAATCGTGAAGCTCAACAATGATTTCGTGGTCAACATCCCGATCGATCGGGCCTGGGCGGTCCTCACCGACCTGGAGGGGATCGCCCCCTGCATGCCGGGTGCCCGTCTCACCGGCGTCGACGGCGACGTCCACAAGGGCAAGGTGAAGGTCAAGGTGGGCCCGGTCATCTCCGAGTTCGCCGGCACCGCGCAGTTCGTCGAGAAGGACGACGCCGCCTACCGGGCGGTGATCGACGCCAAGGGCCGCGACGCCCGCTCGGCGGCGAACGCCGCCGCCGTGGTCACCGCCGCCCTGCGTCCCGACGGCGACCGGACCCTGGTGAGCGTCGACACCGACCTGCGGATCTCGGGGAAGCTGGCCCAGTTCGGCAGCGGCATGATCAAGGAGGTGTCGGGCAAGCTGCTCGCCCAGTTCGTCACCAACCTGGAGGCCAAGCTGGCGGCCGAGGAGGCCGACACCGCCGCACCCGCCACCGAGGCGCCGCCCGCCGCCGCACCGACCGTGGCCGACGCCGCGCCCGCCTCGGCCACGTCGCGCCCCGCGCCCGCCCCGACCGACGCCGCAGCGGCGACCGACGCACCGGCAGCGGGGGAGACCGTCACCGCCGGGGCGCACCCGAACCCGGTGGACCTCGCCCCTGCCACAGAGGCCGTCGTCACCGAGGCGACCGCCGGTGGCGGTGACCCCCTGCGGACCGCGACCGCTGCCCCCGCCGCCGCGACGACGACCACCGGGGACGCCACGACCACGCGGCAGACCGTGGTCGCCGAACCGGCATCGGCCCCCGTCGCACCGGTGACCCGGGGCGCCGCCGCGCCGACTCCTGCCGACCGCGACGACGACGAGGCGCTGGACCTGCTCAGCATCGCCGGTGGGTCGATCACCAAGCGCGTGGTGCCGCTGGTCGTCGGTCTCGTCGTGGTCGGCGCGGTGATCGCCTGGTTGATCGCCCGCAGGTGACCGCAGGGGTGCTGCGCGGCGTCGACCGCGCCGCGTTCGCCGTGGCGCTGGCCGACCGGTTGCGTCGTGCCGGCGTACCGGCCGAGCTCACCCAGGTCGACGACTTCGTCCGCGCGATCGTCGCCGCGCCCCCGGCGGACCGGTCGACGCTGTACTGGAGTGCCCGGGTCAGCCTGGTGCGGCGGCACGCCGACCTGGCCACCTTCGACGCCGTCTTCCAGGCGGTCTTCGCCGACGCGCCGCCGCTGCCGGTGACCCGTGCGGCGGCGACCGGGCCGGGTCGTCGCGACGAGGTGCACGTGCCGCTGCCCGCCGACACCGACAGCGCGGGTTCGGGCGGCGGGCTGCCCTGGGCGACGCTGCCTCCGGCGGTGGCCGAGGCGGAGGAGTCCGACGCGGCGCTGCGCCTGCCCGAGCGGCGTCCGGCCGCCCTCGCCGGGCTCGCCGACCGGCCGTTCGAGGACCTCGACGACGGGCAGGTGGCGCTGCTCGGCGAGGTGTTGCGGGCCGCCGTGCGCCGCTGGCCGACCCGGCGTACCCGGCGGCACCGGGTCAGTCCGGCCGGACGGCGGATCGCGCTGCGACCGACCGTGGCGCGGGCCCGCCGCACCGGCTGGGAGCCGGTGGAGGTGGTACGCGAACGGCAGGTCCGCCGACCGCGCCGGGTGGTGCTGCTCTGCGACGTCAGTGAGTCGATGCGGGCCCAGGCGACCGCCTACCTGCACCTGATGCGGGCGTTCGCCACGGTCAGCGACGCCGAGGTGTTCGCGTTCGCGACGACGCTGACCCGGCTCACCACCGTGCTGCGGCACTCCTCGCCGGTCGAGGCGGTGGACCGGGCCGGCGTGGCGGTGACCGACCGCTTCGGCGGCACCCGGATCGCCACCAACGTGCGGACGCTGCTCGCCTCCCACCACGGCGATCTCGTTCGCGGTGCCGTGGTGGTGATCGGGTCGGACGGGTGGGACAGCGACCCGCCCGACGACCTCGCCGCCGCCATGGCCCGGCTGCGCCGTCGGGCGTACCGGATCGTCTGGTTGAACCCGCGTGCCGGTGCACCCGGTTTCGCCCCCCGGGTGGCCGGCATGGCCGCCGCGCTGCCCTACTGCGACCGGCTGCTGCCGGCCGGTACGTTCCAGGACCTGCTGGACGCCGCCGGTCAGCTCCAGAGCGTCACGTGGACCGCCGGCTTGAAGTGACCCACGCTGACGCCCGCGCCGCGCATCATCGCCTGGATGGCGCGGGAGGTGGAGGCGAACCGGGACAGCTCCGCGGCGGCCGAGGGCGCACCCGCACTGGACAGCAGCAGCGAGTGCCAGCCGTCCTCGACCGGGGTGTGCGGCCCGGCCAGCAGCAGCAGGTCACCGCTGCGGACCTCGGGTGCGACGGTGAACGCCAGCGCGGGCGCGATGCCCTTGCCCCGTTTCGCCTCGCCGAGCGCGGCGGCGTGGCTCTGAAAGATCTGCTGCCGGTCCTCGGGCACGGCGAGTCGGCGCAGCATCGCCGGCACCGCACCCAGTTGGGCGGTGCCCGAGGGGCCGAGCAGCCAGGTCTGCTCGCGCAGTTGGGCCGCCGACGCCCGCACTCCGGCCAGCGGATGCTCCGGTCCGACGACGGTCACGAGCCGGTAGTTCATCACCGGCCGGCAGGTGATCGCCGGGTCGACCACCGGCGGCTGCGGACCGATCGCGATGTCCACGGCGCGGGTCAGCAGCAGCGTCTCGAAGGAACCCGCGTCACGCACGCTCAGCTCGACGTCGAGGTCGGCGGCGCGCCGGGTGAACAGCTTGATCAGACCGGGTGCGGCGAGTTCGGCGAAGAGGCTGCACGCGGCGACCCGCAACATCCGTCGTCCCCGCGCCGCAGCGGTCACCTCGACCACCGTGCGGTCCTGCAGGCCCAGCAGTTCCGAGGCCCGGCTGGCCAGCCGCAGCCCGCCGGGGGTGAAGGCGAGCCCGACGGCGGTACGGGTGAACAACTTGTCGCCGAACTCCTTGCGCAACTGCGCGATGTGCAACGAGACGGCCGACTCGGAGACGTCGAGTTGCGCGGCGGCCTGTTTGACCGAACCCATCCGGACCACCGCGACGTACGCGCGTAGTTGTGCCGGCGTCATCGACGGCGTCCCTCCTGCCACCCCGATCTGACGATCCGGACGGTCCCTCGCAGCGAAACACGATCATGCCCGTTACGCCGCGTCGTCGCCAACCCTCCTGTCGGCCACCTTGGTGCCCGGTCGACGGGGCGGGCGGACGAGCCACCCGCCCCGGCCGCCCCCGTCAGAGCCGATAACCGCCGGACACCTCGATGTCCTGGGCGGTGATCCATCGGCCCGCGTCGTCGAGCAGGGCGGCGATGGCCACCCCGATGTCGTCCGGTTCACCGACCCGGCCGAGAGCGGTCTGGGCCGCCAACTGCGGGATCACCTCCGGGTGCCGGGCGAAGGCGTCGCCGGCGATGCGGGTGCGGGTGGAGCCGGGGGAGACCGAGTTGACCCGTACACCCCGCCCGCTCAGTTCCTTGGCCAGGTAGCGGGTCAGCACCACCAGGCCGCCCTTCATGGTGCCGTAGGCGGAGTAGCCGGACTCCAGGCCGGCACCGACGGCGTTGCTGGCGACGTTGACGATCGCGCCGCCGTCGGCCAGCCGGGGCAGCAGCGTCCGGGTGAGGAAGTACGGCCCTCGCAACAGCACCCGCATGAGGTCGTCGAAGAGTTCCTCGGTGGTGTCCTCGAACGTCGCCGTCCGGCTCGCCCCGGCGTTGTTGACCAGGTAGTCGAAGGTGTCCCGCTGCCAGGTGTCGCGCAGCGCGGTGACCACCGCGTCGTGGAAGGCCGGGAAGCGCGTGGAGTCGCCGAGGTCGAGCGGCAACGCGACGGCGCGTCCACCGTCGCTCTCGATGCGCGCCACCGTGTCGTGCGCCCCGGTCGGGTTGTTCTGGTAGGTGAGGATCACCCCGGTGCCGCGTCGGGCGATCTGGAGCGCGGCACTCTGGCCGATGCCGGAACTGCCGCCGGTGACGATGGCGATACGCATGGTCAGTGGTTCCCTTCGTCGGAGCTCAGCACCCGGGCGAGCCAGTCGGTGCGGGTACGGCGGGCCGTGCTGGAGATGGCGGCCTGCGGCAGGATCGCGTCGAAACCGTGGCAGCCACCCGCCCACACGTGCAGTTCGGCCTGACCACCGGCGGCCCAGATCCGGCTGGCGTAGTCGACGCTCTCGTCCCGGAAGACCTCGGCCGAGCCGGCGTCGACGTAGGTGGTGGGCAGTCCGCCCAGGTCGTCGGCGAGCGCCGGCGACACGTACGCGGGCACCGGTCGATCGGTCTCCTCACCCAGGACGCAGCGCCAGCAGAACTCGTTCGACTCGCCGGTCCAGACACCGGGTCCACCGGAGTACTGCCGGCTGGAGGTGGTGTCGTTGCGGTGGTCCAGCATCGGGCCGATGAGCACCTGGGCGGCGATCGGCGGAGTGCCGAGGTCACGGGCCATCAGGGTCACCCCGGCGGCCAGGCCGCCGCCCGCGCTGGCCCCGGCGACGACCAGGCGGGCCGGATCGATGTGCAGGTCGGCGGCGTGCGTGGCGGTCCAGAGCAGACCCTGGTAGCAGTCCTCGACGAGGGTCGTGCCGGTCACCTCGGGCGCCAGCCGGTAGTCCACCGAGACGACCACGGCACCGAAGCGGTCCAGCCATTCGAGCGGGATGTCGAGTTGGGCGTAGCGGTCGCCCAGGACCATCCCGCCGCCGTGGATCCAGTAGACGCACGGTGCCGGTGCGCCGTCGCTGCTCCCGGCGGGGCGCAGCACGGCGAGCGGGATCGTGGTGCCATCGGCGGCCGGGACGGTGATCTCCTGTCGGTCCACCGACACGCCGTCGAGCAGGGTTTCCACGGGGGTGGTGGCGTAGGGCCGGATCTGTTCGAGCACGTCGGCGTCGAGTCGGGCCACCAGCGGCAGGTCGGCGAGCAGTGCCCGCAGGTCGGGGTCGAGGTCGGGGCGGGGCAACGTCATGGCGGGTCCTCGGGTCGGCGGGGGTGGGTGTCGGCTCAGAGGGCGGCTCTACCGCCGACCGGCACCTCGTCGGTGTAGGTCGCCTCGGCGGCGAGCAGCGGTTCGAGTCGCGTGACGAGGTCGCGTGCCGGGGCGGTGGTGAAGAACTCGGCGTGTGCCGCCCGGCTGGTCCAGCCCTCGGTGAGGTGGACGACGTCGGGGTCGCCGGCCGAGCGTCCGACCAGGAAGACGACACAGTCCGGGTGCGTCAGCGCGGGGGCGTCGAGCAGCAGCGCGACCACCTCGTCGCCCATGCCGGGCTGTGCGGTCATGGTGGCGTGGAAGCCGTGGTCGATGGTCATGTCGGTTATTCCTCCAGTGGGGACGCTGTCGATGAGATATCGACTCACCCATATAAGCAGCCGGGGCAGCGAGGACGTTAGAACGATGGTCCTGTGCTCTTGCCTGATCCTCTCGTTGTGGCGAGGATCGTTCTTCTGCTCCAATGGTCCGGTGAGCCTCGACGAGTTACGTGACCTGCTCGACCGCCATGCCCGCCCGGACCAGCACACCGCCATCGACGACCTGTTGATCTCGCGGGTCGGCCGGTCGGGGCCGCCGTCGCCGTCGATGTCGGGCACGGTGCTGGCGCTCATCGCCCAGGGCGCGAAACGACTCGCGACCGGCGACCGGGTGTACGAGTACCGCGCCGGGCAGTACCTCGTCGCCTCGGTGGACCTGCCGGTCACCGGCCAGTTCCTCGGGATCGACCCCGACCACCCGGCGCTCGGCGTCGGCCTGGTCCTGCGTCCGACAGCGGTCGCCGAGGTGCTGTTGCGGGCGTCGCCCGGAGACCTGCCGCCGGTCGGCGGCGGCGCGCCGTCCGGCCTGGCCGTCAGCGACGCACCCCCGGAGCTGCTCGACGCGGCCGTCCGACTGGTACGCCTGCTCGACCGGCCACGCGACGCGACGGTGCTGGCGCCACTGGTCAAACAGGAGATCCTCTGGCTGCTGATGACCGGCGAGCACGGGGCCACCGTGCGGCAGCTCGGTCTCGCCGACAGCAGCCTCAGCCACGTCGCCCGCGCGGTCCGGTGGATCCGGGAGCACTACTCCCGGGCGTTCCGGGTGGAGGATCTCGCCCGGCTCTCCGGCATGAGCGTCTCCGCCTTCTACCGCAACTTCCAGGCGGTCACCGCGATGAGTCCGATCCAGTTCCAGAAGCAGATCCGGTTGCAGGAGGCCCGGCTCCTGCTCGCCACCCGTCCCGACGACGTCACCGGCGTCGCCCGGCAGGTCGGCTACGACAGCCCGTCCCAGTTCAGCCGCGAGTACCGCCGCCAGTTCGGCCTACCGCCCCGCCAGGACGCCGCCCGCCTGCACGGCGAGCTGGGCCAGCTCGCGCCGACGCCCCGCCGGGTCCCCACGGCCGCCGGACTTCTTCCGTAGGGTGGCGGCATGGCGGTGCCACGGGAGCAGCGGACCGTGTTCGGCGAGGTCGCCGACGCGTACGAGCGGAGCCGGGCGGACTATCCGGCCGCGCTGCTGGACCTGATCACCGGGTACACCACCCGCACACCGGCCGAGGTGGTGGAGGCGGGCGCGGGCACCGGCAAGGGCAGCGCGTTGCTGCGTCGTCTCGACGTACCGCTGACCTGTGTCGAGCCGGATCCGGCGATGGCCGCGCTGCTGGCGCGGCGCTTCACCGGCGACGACCTGGTGTCGGTGGTGGTCGGCCGGTTCGAGGACTGGCGTCCGCCGCCCGGCGGAGTGGATCTGGTGGCCAGCGCGCAGGCGTGGCACTGGGTGGACCACACCCGACGGACCGACATGGCCGCCGAGGCGCTGGCACCCGGCGGGGTGCTCGCGATCTTCGGGCACGACTACGGGTTCGCCGACGTGGGACTGCGCACCGCGATGGACGCGGTCTACCAGCGGTACGCCCCGGAGATCGCCGACCTGCCCGGACGGCCGGTGCACACGCGGCACCCGGGCGCGTTCGATCCGCAGGAGCTGCGTACGGCACCCGGGTTCACCGACGTCACGCACGAGCGGGTGGTGACCGTGGTGCCGTACGACACCGCGCGCTACCTCACCCTGCTTTCCACCTTCTCGCCGCACCGGATGCTGCCCGAGGCGCAGCGGACCCGTCTGCACGGCGCGCTGGCCGACCTCGTCGACACCCACGGCGGTGTCGTCGCACACGAGCTGACGACCTGGCTGTGGCTGGCCCGACGGTGTGGCCCGGCGGCGGCCGACCGGTCTTGACCCTCGACCCGGTCGAGGGCACATCCTGGTGCGGTGCGGGACATCCGACCCGCCCGGTGCGCCATCCGCCGTCGCGGCCCGCCACCGGTCACGAAGACCAGGAGGAGCAGCCCGTGCCGGAGTCCACGACGGACGTGACGGATGACGTGATGGCCGCCATCGGCGCTGCCGTCGAGACGGGGCACGCCGGGGACCGCGCGGGCGCGCGGGACGCGCTGGAACGCCTCTGGGAGACGATCGGGGCGGACGGTGACGCGCTGCACCGGTGCACCGTCGCGCACTTCCTCGCCGACCTCCAGGACTCGGTCACCGACGAGCTGGCCTGGGACCAGCGCGCTCTGGCCGCGATCACCGATCTCAGCGACGAGCGGGCCCGTCGGTACCACGACTCGCTGCGGGTACGGGCGTTCCTGCCGTCGCTGCGGCTCAACCTCGCCGACGCCCACCGGCGGACCGGCGACGCCGCCGAGGCGCGCCGCCACCTGGCGGCGGCGGTGGCGGACCTCGACGCGCTCCCCGACGACGGGTACGGCGCGATGATCCGGTCGGGTGTCGAGCGGGCCCGGCAGGCGCTCGACGCCGGCTCGACCGCACCGCTGGAGCCCTGACGAGTAGTTGCCCGCACGGCCGTGCGGGCCAGCGGAGGCGTGCGGGGCAGGGGAGCCGGGGCGATGTCGAGGCGTACGCCGCGGCGCGGGGTGACCGCCGTGCCCCGCTCCGGCGACCCCTTGCCGACACCGTCGTGACTCCTCTATAACGATGCAGCAAGGTCGATCTCTGTCCGAAAGGTGCGGCGTGAAGCTACTTCGAGTGGGCGCGGTCGGTCAGGAACGCCCCGCCGCACGGGACCGGGACGGCCGTCTGCGGGACCTCTCCGACCTGGTGACCGAGATCGACGGGACCTTCCTCGCCGGGGACGGCCCGGCCCGGGTCCGCGCCGCGCTCGCCGAGGGACGGCTGCCGCTGCTCGCGGACCCCGCGCCACGGATCGGGGCGCCGATCGCCCGCCCCGGCAAGATCGTTTGCGTCGGGTTGAACTACTCCGACCACGCGGCCGAGACCGGCGCGCGGCTGCCGACCGAACCGATCCTGTTCATGAAGGCGTCCAACACCGTGATCGGCCCGGACGACGAGGTGCTGATCCCGCGCGGCAGCGTCAAGACCGACTGGGAGGTCGAACTCGCCGTCGTCATCGGCCGCACCGCGCGATATCTGGACAGCGACGACGAGGCGCTGGCCTGTGTCGCCGGCTACACCGTCTCCAACGACGTCTCCGAGCGGGAGTTCCAGCTCGAACGCGGCGGCCAGTGGGACAAGGGCAAATCCTGCGAGACGTTCAACCCGCTCGGCCCGTGGCTGGTCACCGCCGACGAGGTGCCCGACCCGCAGCAGCTCGGTCTGCGGTTGAGCGTCAACGGCACGCGCCGTCAGGACGGCAGCACCAAGAACATGATCTTCGGGGTCGCCGAGGTGGTCCGGTACGTCAGCCAGTTCATGGTGCTCGAACCGGGCGACGTGATCAACACGGGCACCCCGGCCGGCGTGGCGCTCGGGATGTCGGAACCGAAGCCGTACCTGCGTCCCGGCGACGTGATCGAGCTTGAGGTGGACGGTCTCGGCACCCAACGTCAGACGGTCGGGCAGGCGTCGTGACCGGCGAGTTCACCGGGCTGGCAGCGGTGGTCACCGGTGGCGGCTCGGGCATCGGCCTCGCCACGGCCCGACTGCTGGCCGCGCGGGGAGCGTCGGTGGCCTGCCTCGACCTGGACCCCTCCGGCGTACCGGCACCGCTGCTCGGGGTGCGGTGCGACGTCACCGACCCCACCTCGGTGACCGCAGCGGTGACCGCCGCCGCGACCCGCCTCGGTGGTCTCGACGTGCTGGTCAACAACGCCGGGACCGGTGCCCGGGGCACCGTCGAGGCCAACCCGGACGAGGAGTGGCACCGGGTGTTCGACGTCAACGTCGTCGGGATGGTCCGGGTGACCCGGGCGGCCCTGCCGCACCTGCGGCGCTCCGCCCACGCCGCGATCGTCAACATCGGCTCGATCGCGGCGAGCACCGGCCTGCCCGACCGGGCCCTGTACGGCGCGACGAAGGGCGCCGTGCAGGCGCTCACCCTCGCCATGGCGGCGGACCACGTCGGCGAGGGCATCCGGGTCACCTGCGTGAACCCCGGCACCGTCGACACCCCGTGGGTACGCCGGCTGATCGACGCCGCCGACGACCCGACCGCCGAACTGGCCGCCCTGCGTGCCCGGCAGCCCACCGGACGGCTGGTCGCCGCCACCGAGGTCGCCGCCGCCGTCGCGTACCTCGCCGGCCCGTCGGCCGGCGCCACCACCGGGACCGTGCTCGCCGTGGACGGCGGGATGCACTCCCTGCGGCTGCGCGCCCCCGCCGAGAACTGACCACCTGTCGCCGACGGCGACGCCCCGTGAGGAGACGGCGATGCGACACACCCGACTGGGGCGCACGGCGGTCCCGGTGAGCGCCCTCGGATTCGGCGCGGCCGGGATCGGCAACCTGTACCACGCGGTCGACGACGAGACGGCACAGTGCGCCGTGGACACCGCGTGGCAGATGGGCGTCCGCTACTTCGACACCGCGCCGCACTACGGTCTCGGACTCTCCGAGCGTCGGCTGGGCGCGGCGCTGGCCGGGCGTCCCCGGGACGAGTTCACCGTCTCCACGAAGGTCGGTCGGCTGCTGGTGCCCTCGCCCACCAGCGCGCACCTGCGCGACGACGGCGGGTTCGACGTGCCCGCCGACCACGTGCGCCGCTGGGACTTCAGCGCCGACGGGGTGCTCCGGTCGCTGACGGCCAGCCTGGACCGGCTCGGACTGGACCGGGTGGACGTGGTGCTGCTGCACGATCCGGACGCGCACTGGCGCCAGGCCGTCGGGGAGGCGTATCCGGCCCTGCACGAGCTGCGCGACCAGGGGGTGGTGGGCGCGATCGGGGTCGGCATGAACCAGGCGCGGATGCTGGAGCGGTTCGTCGCCGAGACCGACGTGGACACCGTCATGCTCGCCGGCCGCTACACGTTGCTGGACCAGACGGCGGCCGAACGGCTGCTGCCCCGGTGCCGGGAACGCGGCGTGTCGGTGCTGGCCGCCGGCGTCTTCAACAGCGGCGTGCTGGCCACCGTCGAGCCGGGTGACACCTACGACTACGGCCCGGTGCCGCCGCCGTTGCGCGAGCGGGCCGTCCGCATCGCGCAGGTGTGCCGACGGCACGGCACGACTCTGCCGCAGGTGGCGATGGCGTACGTGGCCCGCCACCCGACCGTCGCGTCGGTGGTCGTCGGGATGAACACCGCCACGCAGGTCGCCGACAACGCGGCCCGCTTCGCCGCCCCGGTGCCCGACGCGCTCTGGGCGGAGCTGGTCAGCGAGGGGCTGATCCCGGCCGAGGACCGGCCCCGGGAGCCGTCGGCGTGACCCAGACGTCCGCGCCGTCGACCCGGACCCGGACCGGATCGCGGTGCGGTGCCCGGTCGGCCACCACCGCGAAGTCGACGACCCGACCCTCCCGCCACGTGCAGTCGACCCGGTAGCCGCCTCGGGCGCGCAGGCCCCGGAACTCCCCGTCGGCCCACTCGCGGGGCAGCGCCGGCAGCAGGTGGACGAGACCCTGGTGACTCTGCAGGAGCATCTCGACGACGGCGGCGGTGACGCCGACGTTGCCGTCCATCTGCATCGGCGGATGGTCGCAGAGCAGGTTCTCCAACGTGTTGTAGCGCAGCAGGCCACGGATCATGTGCCGGGCCCGCTGCGCCTCGCCGAGTCGGGCGAAGACGGCGGCCCGCCACGGCCACGTCCAGGAGCGGCGGCTGTCCCCCCGCACGGCGGACTCGTCGAACGGTATGCCGTCGCGCTCGCCGCAGCGGGCGGTGAGCGAGACCAGGGCCGCCGCCGCGAGATCCGGTGTCGCCGTGGGGGTGATCTGGCGGCCGGGGAAGACCGCGAACAGGTGCGAGGTGTGCCGGTGCACGTCGTCCGGGTCGTCCCGGTCGGTCCGCCACTCCTGGAGCTGGCCCCACCGCCCGATCCGGTGCGGCGCGAGCCGGGTCCGCAGGTCGGCGACGACGGCCCGGTACCCGGCGTCGACGTCGAGCGCCTCGGCGCAGTCCAGGTAGTTGCCGAAGAGGTCGGCGACGACCTGCTGGTCGTACGTCACGCCGTGCTCGCGCGGGCCGTGCTCCGGCGACCAGCCGTCGGGCGCGACGAGAACGCCGTCCCGCTCGATCAGCCGGTCCTGCCAGAACTCACAGATCTCCCTGATCATCGGGTGGGCGACGTCCCGCAGGTAGGCCCGGTCCCGGGAGAAGGCCCAGTGCTCGTAGAGGTGCTGCGCGTACCAGGCGCTGGCGACGGTGTTCCACTCCCAGGCGTTGCCGCCGAAGATGCTCTGGCTGGTGCGGGCCGTCCAGCCCCGCGTGTCGGCGCCGAAGGCGTGCCGGGTCGCGACGCGGCTCGGCACCGCCACCTGGCGGACGAACTCGACCAGCGCGCGATGGCTGTCGCCGAGGTCGGTCGTCTCGGCCGCCCAGTAGGCCATCTGCACGTTGATGTTCGTGTGGTAGTCGCAGGCCCACGGCGGCCGGTCGCTGTCGTTCCAGAGTCCCTGGAGGTTGGCGGGGAGCCCGCCAGGTCGGGAGGAGCTGTACAGCAGGTAGCGGCCGAGGGCGACCATGGTCTGTTCGAGCGCGGGGTCCTCGCCGCCGGTGCGGTAGCGGGCCAACCGGGCGTCCGTCGGGAGCGCGCGGAGGTCCTCGTCGGAGTCGCCCCAGGTGACCGAGACGCGTCGCGCCACCTCGGTGCTGTCGGCGAGGTGCGTCGCGCGCAGCGTCGGGTAGGGCCGGTCCGCCGCCGCGTCGAGAGCGGCCTCGACGGCCGGTTCCGGCGCGCTGCCGCGCCACCCGGCCGACGCGTCCATCCGGTAGTCGGTGCGCGCGTCCAGCAGCAGCGTCATCCAGGTCGCCGTCCGTACCCGCAGCCGCGCGCCCACGGCGGTGACCACCCCGTCGGTGTCGGCCAGCCGCAACCCGGCCGCGTACCGCAGGCCGTTGCCCAACCGGCCTCGGAAGGCGGCGGTACGCGCGGCGGCGTCCACGGTCACCGGCGCGCCCTGCGCACTGGTGAGGGCGATGTCGCAGTCCAGCGGTCCGGGGTGTGCGGCCTGGTAACGCAGCACCAGCACGTCGGCGGACCGACTGGCGAACGCCTCCCGCCGGACCCGCTGCCCGGCCACGGCGAAACCGGTGGAGTGGATGCCGGTCTCCAGGTCGAGGGTCCGGTGATAGTCGGTGACCCGGCCCGCACCGTCGGCGGCGACCGGGCCGCTCGCGAGGGCGAAGGTGAGCAGCAGGTCGCCGAAGGGCCGGTAGCACCCGAAGCCGGTGTCGCTCAGGTCGAAGTCGTCGTCGGGTCGACCGGCGAGGGCGTTGTCGTAGTCGTTGGCCCCGCCCCACAGGCTCTGCTCGTTGAACTGGATCCGGTCCCGCTCCGGCCCGCCGAAGAGCATCGCACCGAGCCGACCGTTGCCGATCGGCAACGCCTGGGACTGCCAGTCGGTGGCGGGACGCGCGTACCAGAGGCGGTGGCGGCCCGGTGGACCGTCGGGTGCGCGGGACATCGGCGGGGGCTACCCGGTCGCCGCGAGTGCGTCCCGGATCATCCGGTGCCCCTGCTCCTCGAAGCGTTCGTCGCCCACCCGGTACGCCCACCCCGCCGTGCCGATCGCGTCGCGGACCCGGGTCCGGTGCCAACTCCCCGGCTCGCGCGGATCGGCGCCGTATCCGTCCAGGAACGCCCGTTCCAGCGCCGGGTTCCGCCGGAAGTCCTGCACGGCCAGCCGCCCCAGGTCGGTGTACGCCGGTCGCAGCGCGGCCCGGCCGAAGTCGATGATGCTGACCCGCCCCCGGTGGACCAGCCAGTTGCGGGGCTGCCAGTCCCCGTGCGTCGGCACCAGCGTGGCCGGCGGCGTCGGCCAGTCGGCGATCTCGGCGCGCAGCCGCCGCACCGTCGCCGGGGCGATCCGGTGTGGACCGGCGAGCCAGGCCAGCGCCCGGGTGTTCTCCCGACTCTCGTAGTCGTCGTCGGTGACGGAGGTCTGGGCGTGCAGCAGGGCCAGCAACTCGCCCGCCTGCCGGTAGGCGGCCGGATCGTCGACGTGGGCGCTGTCGAGCACCAGCTCACCGGGGAGGTAGCGGGTGACCAGCAGTTTGGCCGACTCGTCGCCGTGCACCAGCACCGGCGCGCGGTCCCGGCTGGTCCACGGCGTCAGCCACTGGTGGTGGGCGCGCAGCTCACGGGCGATGTGCTGGTCCTCGGGGCCACCGGCCTTCACGATGTAGCGTGCCCCGTCCGAGGCGACCTCCAGCACGGTGGTCGGCAGCAGGTCCCACCCCAGGTCCCGGAGCACCGTCGCGTCGGGGAGCCACCGGTCCAGCAGGTCCCGCTGTGGCGCGGAGAGCTGGTCGCGTACGGAGGTCACCGCCGGATCCTACGTGCGGGTGGCCCGACGACGGGGACGCCGGCAGCCGAATCCGGCCACCGGCGTCCCCGTCGCGATCCGTCCTACTCGGTCGCCGTCGCCCCGATCGCCGCGATGACGCGGGGGCGGAGTTCGGCGGCGCGGATCACCGCGTCCACCGAGCCCACCTCGACCGCCCGCGCGATGTTGTGCACCCGGTCGAACTCCGTGGCCACCTCGCCGAGCTTCTCGGCGCGTACCGACGAGCGGAGTTCGTCGAGTTCGGCGGTGAGCGTGGCCCGGTCGGCGCCGGAGGCGGACGCCACGCGGGCCTCCAGGTCCCGGACCCGGGGATCGGCCGCCGTGCGGGCGTCGACGTCGCGGGAGAACACCACGGCGGCGGCCGGGGCGCCACCGAGCACCGAGGCGTACGAGCCCTCCAGCGCCAGCACCGTCATGCGGGGATTCAGCGCCTTGGAGAACACCACGAACGCCCCGCCGTGGTATCGCGAGATGACGCAGAAGACGATCGGGCCACGGAAGTTCACGATGGCCCGGCCGATCTCGGCGCCGTACTCCAGTTGCAGCTTGCGCATCGACTCGGGCGACCCGTCGAAGCCCGACAGGTTGGCCAGCACCACCAGCGGCCGGTTGCCGCTGGCCGCGTTGATCGCCCGCGCGGCCTTCTTGGAGGAGCGGGGGAACAGCGTGCCCGCCGTGTAGGTGTCCGGGCCGTCGGTGGGCGGGAAGCCTCGGCGCGGCACCGCACGCGACTCGATGCCGAGCAGGCAGACCGGTACGCCGCCGAGGTGGACGTCCTGCACCACCGCGGTCTCCGCGTCGGCCATGCCGGCCCACCGCTCCAGCACCGGGTGGTCCTGGTCGGACAGCGCCCGCATCACCGTACGGATGTCGAAGGGCTTCTTGCGGTCCGGGTTCGCCACCGGGGAGAAGATCTCACCGACGGTGGTGAAGTCGCTGCCGGCCACCACGTGCGGGAAGTCGGAGACGTCCCGGTCGACGGGGTCGGTGGTGGTGCCCGGTCGCGGCCCCTGCTCGCCCGGCGCGACGTACGTGTGCTCGTAGTGCGACATCAGCACGTCCCGCGCGGCCGGCAGGTCCGGCGCCCAGTACTGCGCCTGCCCGTTCGGGCCCATCACCCGGTCGTAGCCGCCGATGCCGAAGTTGTCCTCGGCGGACACCCCGCCGGAGAAGTCCAGCGACTGCTTGCCGGTCAGCACCATCGCCGAGTCCGGCGTCATCACCAGCACACCCTTGGTGTGCATGAGCATCGTCGCCTCGGCGTTCCAGTACGGCTGGGCACCCACGTTGATGCCCGCGACCACGATGTTGATCTCGCCGCCGTCCTGGGTGAACTCCACGATCCGCTTGAGTGCGGCGGCCACCCAGTCCATGTTCTCGGTGCCCGAGCTCATCGAGATCCGGGCACCGGCGGAGAGCGCGTACCACTCCAGCGGCACCTGCATCCGCTCGGCCAGGTCCAGCGCGGCGATCACCCGGCGGCACTCCGGCTCGGAGAGCGCGCCCAGCGACTTGGTCGGGTCGCCGAGCAGCACCACCCGGGTCAGGCCCTGCGGGTGCCGGGAGGTCGGGGTGGTGACCACACCGGCCACGATCGCCGCGCGGTTGCGTCCCTTCGGCCGGTCGACCGGCACCAGCACGTGCGCGTCGTCCAGGTCGTGCTCGACGAAGTCGCCGAGCAGGCGGGTCAGCTCGTACGGGTAGACCGTGTTGCGGCTGCTCGCGCCCAGCACCTTGAGCCGGTAGTCGTCGAGCGGCTCGACCGGCTCCACCGGCGGCTCGCCCACGGACAGCTCGGCTCCGCCGGTGGCGTCGAAGGAGATCCGTACCGCGATCTTGGTCAGCTCGCCGGTACGGCGGTTGCGCTGCCGACCGACGAAGAGGATCTCCTCCAGGCCGGCGCCGGCCGTGGTCGGGCGGATCCGGGCGGCGAGGTTCTCCATCTCCTCCAACGTGAGGCTGCTCGGCGGCCAGACGTAGATGACGATCCGGTTGGTGTGGAAACGCTTCTTCGACGACCGCCGGGACTGCGCCCGCCGGATCGAGTCGAGGCAGGCGGCCACGGTGTCCTCGGTGGTGGGCAGGGCGACCAGCCGGCCGTCGTGCTCCCGAAGCTCGGTCAGGTCGCGGATCTGCGCGAACGCCACCAGCCGCTCGTCGGACGGGTTCTCCCGGGCCACGCACTGGAAGAGATAGACCTCCTCGTCCGCCGACGGCAGCCGGGTCAGGTCGAACTTGTGCAGCCGCTCCAACTGCATCCGCTGCGCGATGTGCGGGTGCAGGCCACGGATCAGCCGCTCCTCGGCCATCCCGTCGCTCGACGGGCGGAACGTGAAGTGGTGGTGCATCACCGCCCCGCCGCTGCCGGCGACCGTGGCGGTCAACCGGCGGACCTGCGGCGGCAGCGGGTGCGCGGTGACGACCGCCAGCAGGGCCGCCGCCATCTCGTCGAAGCTCTCCGGCTGGTTCTCCCAGGCGAGGTAGATGTCGGCGTCGACGGCGGGCCCGTCGGCGGCCAGCTCGGCGAGCCCACGCAGCGCGTCGCCCAGCGCGTCGAAGCCGACGGCGGCCGAGACCAGCTCGGAGTCCGCGCGCCCGGCGACCACGAAACGGCAGCCGGCCGCCTCGCGGCTGGTGACCCCGGTCAGCCCCTTGTTGCCGTAGTACCGCCGGGTCAGCACCTCCAGCATCACGGTGTTGTCCAGGTGGCCGCGTTGCAACCGCTGGCCGAGCAGCCGGACCAGCGGCTCGGTGCTGCGGACCATGGCAGCGACGCGCTCGGCGCGGTCCGGCGCGTCCGGCACCGTGTCCAGGTGCCGCAGGTGGCGGCGGACCTCGGCGTAGACCCGGGCCCGGTTGCGACGCAGCAGCGGCTGGGCGAACCAGGCGAAGGCCACCCCACGGGCGAGGTCGGCGATCACCGGGTAGCGGACCTGCGTCGCGGCCAGCAGCCGCTCCAGCGCGAGGCCGGTCGGTTCGCGCAGCGCCTCGTCCGGCGGCGGCTCCCGCAGCCAGGTACGCAGCAGCGTCGCGATGACCGTGGCGTCGGCGGCGGCCCGCTGCTGGGCCAGGAAGATGCGGAAGACGGCACCCTCCAGCGCGGGGGCGCGGTCCAGCTCGGCGACACCGTAGTGCCCGAGCGCCCGGGCCAGCTTGGCCTGGAAGGCGTCCGGCACGCCGGCCCGCTCGACGTCGAGGCTCTGCAGGTAGGTGTGGAAGTACTCCCGGGCGCTGTGCACGTGGGCGGCCTCGCCGTCCTCACCGGTGGGCCGGTTGCGGCTCAGCTCGGCCAGGTCGGCGAAGACGTCGACGAGGTCGAGTTCCTCGGCCAGCGGCCGGTACCCCTCCTCGGTGGCGGTCTGCCGCGCGACCAGGTACTCGTCGAGCACCCGCCCGCCGTCGTGCGGGTCGACGTCGAAGCCGAGCAGCAGGCCGCGCAGGTCCTCGTGACCGCGCCGGACACGCTGGCGGGCCGGGAGCCCGGCGGGCCGGGAGGGCAGGTCCAACTCGACGGAGGTCACCGGAGCCTCCACCGTCTCGGCCGCCCCGTCGGTGAGCGGTTCCAGCCGCAGCAGGGCCGCGCCGGCCTCCACCTGGCTGCCGACCGAGACGGTGCACTCCTTCAGCCGCGCCCGGAACGGGGCCCGCAGCACCGTCTCCATCTTCATGGCTTCCAACACCAGCACCGGCGCGCCCGCCTCGACCTCGGCGCCGACCGTCAGCGGCGTGGCGACGACGAGTGCCGGCATCGGCGAGCGCAGCACGCCGCCCTCGTCCCGGCTGACCCGGTGCGCCACCCCGTCGACCTCAACCAGGTGCACCGGGCCGTGGGTGCCGGTGAGCAGGCGGTGCCGGGCGCCGTTGACGACGATCTGCCCGGTGTGCCGGTCGAAGCGGTCCAGCTCGACGTCGGCGGTGTGCACGGTGCCGCCCGCCTCGATGCCGACCCGGAACCGGTGCGCGCCGGTGCGGGCCACCCGCATCCGGTACGTGACGCCCCGCAGCTTGAGGTCCGACGGGGTGCCGCTGGCGTGCCGCACCTGGGGACGCCCACCGGAGGCGGTGGCCAGCAGCCGCTGCTGCTCGACGCGCTCCTCCTCCTCGTACGCCCCGATGGCGGCGGCGGCCAGCGCGACGCCGGAGTGCCGGTGCGCGACCAGCCGACCGGCGCCCCGGACCCGGTCGATCCAGCCGGTGTCCGCGCTCGCGTCGATCACCTCGGGCTGGTCGAGCAGGTCGAGCACGAAGCTCTTGTTGGTCGCGCCGCCCTCGATGATCACGGTGGTGTCCGCCATCGCGCGGCGCAGCCGGCCCAGAGCCTCGTCCCGGTCCCGGCCGTAGGCGATGACCTTCGCGATCATCGAGTCGAAGTCGGCGGGGATGGTGTCGCCCTCGCTGACGCCGGTGTCCACCCGGATGCCCGGGCCGGCCGGCAGGTCCAGCCGCGCGATCCGCCCGGGGGCGGGCGCGAAGTCACGGTCCGGGTCCTCGGCGTTGAGCCGGGCCTCGACGGCGTGCCCGCGCTCGACCGGCGGCCGCCCGGTGAGCTGTCCGCCCGAGGCCACGTGCAGCTGGGCCTTGACCAGGTCGAAGCCGGTGGTGGCCTCGGTGATCGGGTGCTCCACCTGGAGCCGGGTGTTGACCTCCAGGAAGGCGAACAGCCGGTCGCCCGGGTGATAGAGGAACTCGACGGTCGCCGCGCCCCGGTAGCCGACCGCCACGGCCAGCCGCTCGGCCGACGTCTTCAACTCGGCCGTCTGCTCGGGGTCGAGCACCGGCGACGCCGACTCCTCGATGACCTTCTGGTTGCGGCGCTGCACCGAGCAGTCCCGGACGCCGAGCGCCCAGGCGGTGCCCTGACCGTCGGCGATCACCTGGACCTCGACGTGCCGGGCGCCGGTGACCAGGCGCTCCAGGAACACCACACCGCTGCCGAAGGCCCGCGCGGCCTCCTGGCTGGTGCGCTCGTACGCGTCGGCCAGCTCCGCCTCGTCGGTGATCACCCGGATGCCGCGTCCGCCGCCGCCCGCGGTCGCCTTCAGCATCAGCGGGTAGCCGATCTCGGCAGCCGCCGCGCGGGCGGCGTCCAGCGTCTCGACCGCGCCCCGGCTCCACGGCGCGACCGGCACACCGACCTGCTCGGCGAGCAGCTTCGCGCCGATCTTGTCGCCGAGCTGCCGCATCGCGTCCGGGCTGGGCCCGACGAAGGTGACGCCGATCTTCTCGCACAGCTCCGCGAAGGCCGGATCCTCGGCGACGAAGCCCCAACCGACCCACGCGGCGTCCGCGCCGGTCTCCACCAGCGCCCGCTCCAGCGTCGCGAGGTTCAGGTACGGACGCGCGGCGGCGGGCCCGAGGTCGTACGCGACGTCCGCCTCACGCACGAACGTGGCGGTGCGGTCGACGTCGGTGAACAGGGCCACGGTCTCGATGCGGGATCCGGTCTCCGCTGCCAGCTCCCGGACCGCGTGGATGAGCCGCATGGCGGCCTCACCACGGTTGACGATGGCGATACGGCTGAACACCCGACGGACCCCTCCGGTAGACCTACGGCGACACGCGTCAGGGCACGGTGGCCCCCGCACAGATCACTGTTCTGCCTATGGGCAGCCAGCGCCATGTCGTAACCGCCGAACCCTGGGCGACCCGAGTTGTGGGAACCCCACAAAACCTTTTGGCGGGCGCCCACGTGAGCGGCGGGAAAGCCCGTCATCCCGACGACCGGTTCGTCGCCGCGCCGGTGGCCCTTTTCAGCATGCTCTCAGCGCGACCGACTACTCTCTGCTGCTCATGGATGATCTTCCGCATCATAGTCCGAGGCCCCTCGTCGTCCCGGTCGCCCGTACGGCCGTCGACCCGCGACAGGGGCTGACTCGTGTCTGAATGGATCCTGCTCGGAATAGGCCTGTTGCTCACCGTGGGCACTGGCATGTTCGTGGCGTCCGAATTCGCGCTGGTCAATCTGAACCGGGGTGACCTCGAGGCGCGTCAGTCCCGGGGAGAGAAGCGGCTCGGTCCGACGATCGCCGCACTCAAGATCACGTCGACGCACCTGTCCAGCGCACAGCTCGGCATCTCGTTGACCACCCTGCTCACCGGTTACACCTTCGAGCCCGCCGTCAGCTCGCTGCTGGCCGACCCGCTGGGCGCGGTCGGCGTACCGGACGGGGCGGTGACCGCCGTCGGCGCGGTCGTCGGCATCCTGTTGGCGACGCTCTTCTCGATGGTGATCGGTGAGCTGGTTCCCAAGAACTTCGCGCTCGCCGTGCCGTTGCAGACGGCGAAGCTCGTGGTGCCGTTCCAGGCGCTCTTCACCACCGTGCTGAAGCCGGTGATCCTGCTCTTCAACAACACCGCCAACGCGGTGATCCGGGCCTTCGGCATCGAGCCGAAGGAGGAGCTGTCCGGAGCTCGCAGCGCCGAGGAGCTCAGCTCGCTGCTGCGCCACTCGGCCCGCGCCGGCGTCCTCGACCCGGACCATGCCACGCTGCTGGACCGCACGCTGCGCTTCTCCGGACACGACGCGTCCGACGTGATGACGCCGCGAGTCCGGATGACGGCGGTGGGCGCCTCCGCCACCGCCGACGAGATCATCGAGCGGGCCACCGCCACCGGGCTGTCCCGGTTTCCGGTGATCGGCCGGGACGTCGACGACATCGTCGGGGTGCTGCACGTCAAGCACGCCTTCGCGATCCCGCCGGCCGAACGCGCCGGGGTGCGGGCGCAGGACCTCGTGGTCGAGCCGGCCCGGATCCCCGAGACCATGCACCTCGACGTGCTGTTGCCGACCCTGCGCGGCGGTGGCCTGCAGTTCGCGGTCGTCTACGACGAGCACGGCGGCACCGCCGGGATCGTCACCCTGGAGGACCTGGTCGAGGAGATCATCGGGGACCTGGAGGACGAGCACGACCGCGCCCGCGTCGTCATGCGGCGCCGGGGCAGGTCGGTCTACTTCGACGCCTCGCTGCGGCCGGACGAGATCTTCGAGCGGGCCCGCATCGTGGTCCCCGAGGACGAGGAGTACGACACCGTCGCCGGGTTCGTCACCGCCCACCTCGGCCGCTTCCCCACGGTCGGCGACGAGGTGGCCATCGAGGGCGGGGTGCTCCGGGTCGAGCACCTCAACGGTGTGCAGGCCGACCGGCTGCGCTTCGTACCCACCGAGACCACCGGCGGCTCCGGCGCGGACCGCCGGGTCGACGACCGTCAGGAAGGGGCGATCCGATGAGTGCGTACCTGCCCGGCATCATCTGGCTGTTCGTCCTGCTGGTGGTCAACGCGTTCTTCGTCGGCGCGGAGTTCGCGGTGATCTCCGCCCGTCGCTCCCAGATCGAGCCGAAGGCGCAGGCCGGCAGCCGGGCGGCGCAGACCACGCTCTGGGCCATGGAGCACGCCACCCTGATGCTCGCCACCAGCCAGCTCGGTATCACCGTGTGTTCGCTGCTCATCCTGAACGTCTCCGAGCCGGCGATCCACCACCTGCTGGAGATCCCGCTGGCGAACACCCCGCTGTCGCCCGGCATGGTCTCGGTGCTCGCGTTCGTCGTGGCGCTGGTGCTGGTCACCTTCCTGCACGTGGTGTTCGGTGAGATGGTGCCGAAGAACATCTCGTTCTCGGTGCCGACCCGGGCCGCGCTGATCCTGGCCCCGCCGCTGGTGCTTGTCGCCCGGGTCTTCAACCCGATCATCTGGACCCTGAACGGGATCGCCAACGGCGTCCTGCGACTGTTCCGGGTGACCCCGAAGGACGAGGCCACCAGCACGTACACGCTCGACGAGGTGGCCACCATCGTGGCGCAGTCGACCCGCGAGGGAGTGCTCGTCGACGGCAACGGCGCCCTCACCGCCGCCGTCGAGTTCACCGGCAAGACCGTCGGTGACGTGGAGGTGCCGTTGGTGGACCTGGTGATGCTGCCGGCACCGGTGACGCCCGCCGAGATCCAGCAGGCGGTGGCCGCGCACGGCTACTCCCGCTACCTGCTCACCACCGGCGGGGAACCCAGCGGGTACCTGCACATCAAGGACGTCATGGACCTGACCGGCGACGCCTGGACCAGCCCGGTCCCGGCCAAGCGGGTCCGCCGGCTCGCGTCGGTGCGGCGCGACAGCGAGCTGGAGGACGCCCTCACCGCGATCCGCCGCAGCGGCGCCCACGTGGCCCGGGTCCTCGACTCCGACGGCGGCTCCACCGGCGTGATCTTCCTGGAGGACATCGTCGAGGAGCTGATCGGCGAGGTCCAGGACGTGACCGTCCGCTGACCGCCCCGGTCTCCCGGCGCGGGGGTTCCCGCCTCCGCGCCGGGAGCCGGCCGTCACCGCGTTCTCACCACCGGCAACCCCGGGAAAACTCAGGGTCGCCGGTGGTCGCTGATGCGTGGTGGCTGCTCACGGCCGCCGGGTAGCGTCAGCGGGGTGCTCGTCACGAGCACGTCCACGCGCGTCATCGGGGGGAGCAACCACGTGGAATCCGCCGGTGCCGCCGGTCGAGGGCAGGCCACGGACGAGATGGATCCGGTCGACACGCAGAGTCTCGATCCGGTCACCGCAGAGCGGATCCGGACCGGGCTGTCGGTCGGGGAGGTGGCCGAGCGGGTCGCCGCCGGAGGAGTCAACGACCTGCCGCCGAGCACCAGCCGCAGCCTCTGGCAGATCGTCCGGGCCAACCTGTTCACCCGGATCAACGCCATCATCGGCGTGCTGTTCGCCATCATCGTGGTGGTCGGCCCGATCCAGGACGCCCTCTTCGGCGGCGTGATCATCGCGAACACCCTGATCGGCATCATCCAGGAGGTCCGCGCCAAGCGCACCCTGGACCGGCTGGCGATCGTCGGCGAGGCCCGCCCCCGGGTACGCCGTGGTGGCCGGACCGTCGACCTGACCTCGTCCGAGCTGGTCCTCGACGACGTGATCGAGCTGGGCCCCGGCGACAAGATCGTGGTGGACGGGCGGCTGGCCGCCGTGGACGGCCTGGAGGTCGACGAGTCGCTGCTGACCGGCGAGGCCGACCCGGTGGTCAAGGCGGTCGGCGACAACGTGCTCTCCGGCAGCTTCGTGGTGGCCGGCACCGGCGTCTTCAGCGCCACCCGGGTCGGCCGGGACGCGTACGCGGCACAGATCGCCGAGGAGGCCAAACGCTTCACCCTGGTCGACTCCGAGCTGCGCAGCGGCATCGACCGGATCCTGCGCTTCGTCACCTGGGCGATCGTCCCCGCCGGCATCGCGCTGATCATCAGCCAGTTGCTGGTCAACCGGGACGACCTGCCCGAGGCGGTACGCCGGATGGTGGCCGGGCTGGTGCCGATGGTGCCCGAGGGCCTGGTGCTGCTGACCTCGGTCGCCTTCGCGGTCGGCGTGATCCGCCTCGGCAAACGGCAGTGCCTGGTGCAGGAACTGCCCGCCATCGAGGGTCTGGCCCGGGTCGACGTGGTGTGCCTGGACAAGACCGGCACGCTCACCGAGGCGACGATGGACGTGGCGGAGATCCGGTCGCTGACGCCGGACGTGCCGGTGGAGGTGGTGCTCGGCGCGCTCGGCATCGGCGACGAACGGCCCAACGCCAGCATGCGGGCGATCGTCGAGCGGTGTCCCGCCCCGCCCGGCTGGCGCGTACGCGAGACCGCGCCGTTCTCCTCGGCGCGCAAGTGGAGTGGCGCGACGCTCGCCGAGCCGTCCGGCCGCACCGGCACCTGGCTGATCGGTGCGCCGGAGATGCTGCTCACCGAGCATCCGGCCTTGACCGAGGCGGACACCTACGGTCGGCAGGGCCTGCGGGTGCTGCTGCTCGCCCGATACTCGCGCCCGCTCACCGAGGCGCTGGCGGACCCGGCGGCGGTGCCGCAGGCCACCGTCCCGGTCGCGCTCGTCGTGCTCCGGCAGCGGGTCCGCCCGGAGGCGTCGGACACCCTGCGCTACTTCGCCGACCAGGGCGTCGCCGCGAAGGTCATCTCCGGTGACAACGCGGTCTCGGTCGGCGCGGTGGCCCGCAGCGTGGACGTGCCGGGCGCCGCCGAGCCGGTGGACGCGCGGACCCTCTCCACCGACCCGAAGGTGCTGGCGAGCACCGTGGAGACCCACTCGGTCTTCGGCCGCGTCGGCCCGCAGCAGAAGCGGGCCATGGTGGCCGCCCTCCAGTCCCAGGGGCACACCGTGGCGATGACCGGCGACGGCGTCAACGACGTCCTCGCGCTCAAGGACGCCGACATCGGCATCTCGATGGGTTCGGGCAGCGCGGCGGCCCGGGGCGTCTCCCAGATCGTGCTGCTCGACAACAACTTCTCCGCGCTGCCCTCGGTGGTCGCCGAGGGCCGACGGGTGATCGGCAACATCGAGCGGGTCGCCAACCTCTTCCTGACCAAGACGGTCTACTCGGTGCTGCTCGCGATCATCGTGGTGCTCGCGTCCGTGCCGTACCCGTTCCTGCCCCGGCACCTGACCCTGATCGGGTCGCTCACCATCGGCATCCCGGCGTTCGTGCTGGCGTTGGCGCCGAACGTGGAACGCGCCCGGCCAGACTTCGTCAGCCGGGTGTTGCGGTTCGCGGTCCCCGGCGGCGTCCTCGCCGCCACCGCCACCATCGGCGCGTACGCGGCCGCCCGTGCCCACTACGGCGGCGACCTCGCCGCGGAGACGTCGGTCGCCACGCTGACGCTGTTCGTCGTGGCGCTCTGGGCGCTGTCCATCATCGCCCGGCCGTACACCTGGTGGCGGATCCTGTTGGTGCTGTGCATGGGTCTGGCCTTCACCACGGTGCTGGTGGTGCCCGGCCTCCAGGAGTTCTTCCAGCTCCGGCTGATCGGCGTCCAGGCCCCGGTGACCGGGGCCGCCGTCGCCGTCGGCGCGGGCCTGCTGATGGAGGCCGTCTGGGCGGTCACCCGTCGCCGGGCGACACCACCGCCCACCCCGACCGACTGACCACCCGAGCGGGTCGGCCTTCCGGAGAGCCCCGCGACGACGTGGAGCCCGGCATCCCCGAGGGGTGCCGGGCTCCACGGTGGGTGGCCGCTACTTCAGCGTGAACGTCTGCTTCGGGTTGAACACGCAGAGCCAGCTCATCATCGGGGCGCCCGCCGAGTGTCCCTCGACGTCCAGGCACCGGTCGGTGTCCCGGTTGAACAGGGAGCGGCGGCCGTTGGACTCGATCCACTCCCACTTCTGCGCCGGGTTGCCGCTACAGAGTGCGACCTGCACCGGGGTGCCGTCCTTCGCCTCGCCCCAGGCGACGTCGAGGCAGAGGCCGTTGGCCCGGACGCTGCCGTCGGACCGGAAGGTCCACCACTGCGACTGCGTCTCCCGGCACCGCTCCAGCGTGGCGCGTACGCCGTCGCTGGTGCCGGCGGTGACGCAGAGCCCGGTCTCCATGCCGACGAGCTGCTTCGCCCCGGACGGGCGCGCCGGCGGCTTCGCCACCGGCGTCTCGGCACGGGTTCGCGACGGCGAGGCGGAGGGGCGCGGCGACGGGTTGTCCGGGTCGGTGTCCGGCGACTGCGGGTCGGACGGCTCCGGGGACGGGCTGCCGGTCGGGGTGGGGGAGGCCGAGGGGGCCGGGCTCGTGGTGCGTACCTTCACCGCGAGCCGGCTGTCCAGCTCGTAGTACTCGGTGTGCTCGCGGACCGTACGCAGGAACGCCTGCGTGGAGCGGTCCAGCTCGCCCCCGGTCTGCCGCACCGCCGTCGGCCCGCCACGGTACGCGGCCAGCGCCAGCAGGTACGGGTCACCCTCGATGCCGGCGAGTTCGGTCCGCATCGCGCACATCGTGGCGCCCAGCGCCGGGATGGCCGTGCGCGGTTCCCAGACCGAGGCGGTGGTCGGGCCGTACTCCTGCCACACCTCCGGCAGGAACTGGGCGATACCGCGCCGGCCGTCCGCGCCGAGCAGGTTCGGATCGAACCCGGACAGGGCCATCACCTGGGCGGCGACCGCGGCGGGCGGGACCTCCGCGCAGATCGTGCCGGCGCGGACGACGTGCTGGACGTAGTCGGCCGGGACCGCCCTGGGCGGCTGCCGGTCGGGGCCCGGCCCGGGCTCGTCGGAGCGGCCGAACGAGGGAAGCCTGTTGTAGTACGCCGAGTAGCCGCTGACCCGGTCGACGTACTCGACCGCCGACGGCGGGATGCCGCCGTTGGTCCGGACGTCGTCGAGCCCGGTGTGGTACGCGGCCAGCGACAACCGCCACGCGTCCCCGTCGAGCCGGGACACCCGGATGTGTCCGCTCAGGTCGCACATGTGGTGGGCCAGCGCCATCACGTTCGCCGTGGTGTCCGAGCGCCGCGCGTTCGGCCATGGCGCCCAGGACCGCCACGCCTCGGAGTCCAGCCCCGCGATGCCCTCGCCGCCGGAGGCGGTGCCGGTGGCGGTGGCGCGCATGCCCGACTCGGCCATGAGCTGGCCGGCGAGCCGGGACGGGGTCAGGACGGGACAGGACCGGGCGGCGGCCTGGATGGTGGTCAGGTGCTCGTCGGAGACGGGACGGCCGGTCGGCGCGTCCGTGTCCGAGGCCACGCCCCAACCGACGGCGGCGGCCACCGCGCACAACGCGGCCAGGCCGGCGACACCGCCGGCCACCGCGCGACGCGAGAACGTGCCCAGCCGGGGGCGGGCGGAGGGTCGATCGGGCTCCACGTGTCTTCCCTTCCGGTGCTGACGTCACCGTCTCGACGCGCACACGGAACGCTCCGTTCAGCGTGGACGGCACGATCCCGGTGACCTGTGGGCCCGGTACGCCCGCCGTCGGAGGAGGGACGTCGCGGTGCCCCTCGAAAGGGACTCCGGGACGCCCCTGTCCGGAGGGCGGACGGGGGACCGGACCGGGTCGATGGCCCCGAGGTGATCGGGGACTACCGATGTCCCGTCGCGGCTGGGAAGCTCTGGGCACCGTGCGGCGGGGCGGGTCGGGGTCCCCGTCCCCGCGCCACGGCCGACCGGCGACCACTGCCGGTCGGGACGGCTCGGCCGGAGGGGAACCAGGGGTGCGACGACTGCGGCGGGTCGCCGTCTCGGGTCTCGGCACGTTCGTGCCGATCGTGCTCCTGCCGGCCGGTCCGGCCCAGGCCGCCGCCCCGACGCCCTTCCCGCCGGGCGCGCCGCTGACCCAGGCCGCCGGCGTGTTCGGCGCGGTCATCCTGTTCGCCCTCGCGGTGGCGGTGCTGCGCGGTCGCCCCCGCCCGCCCTCCGCACCCGACCCGTCGATGCCGGCCGGATCGCCACCCACGATCACCCTGCTGACCCCGGCCGTGTCCGCTGCGGTGCCGACGCTCGCCGACCACTTCTCGCCTCGGCGCACCGGGACGTCGCCGGCCCGCACCGCCGTGCTGTCCCGCCCGATCGGACCCACCGTCGCGTCCAGGCCCGACGCACGCCCCCGCCCGCCGGGGCGGTCCACGCTGGTCGACCCGTACGCCCTGACCACCGAGGTCCTGCTCGACGGACGGGCGGTCACGGTGTCGCTCGACGGTGCCCGCGCCGATCGGCCCGGCCCGCCGCACACCTGGCGTGCCGGGGTCCGGGAGCCCTGCTCGGCGACCCTTCCGCTCCTGCTCGGTGCGGCGTCCGGCCGAATCCTCCAGGTCGACCTGGCCCGCTGCCCGGACGCGCTGACCCTGGGCGGTCCGCCGCCGCAGCAGCGGTGGTACGCGTCGCGCCTGGTCCGGCAGGTCCTCGACGCCGGTGGTCAGGTCACCGTGGTGGGCGACCTGACCGACGACCGCCTGCCGGCCGAGTGCCGCCGGGTCGCGGACGTCTTCGACCCACGACTGTCGCAGACCTCCGGCGTCGTGCTCGCCGCCGGGCTGGACCGGCGGGCCGTCCAGGTGGCCCGGCAGTTGAGCGTCTGCGGCGGGCCGGTGCCGGTCCTGCTCGGCGACGCGGTGCCGACGCGCTGGTCGATCCGGATCAGCCCGACCGTCTAGCGGGGGAGAGCGGCCCCCACCGGCCCGGACCACCGCGCGCGCAACGCCGGCCCGGGACAGACGTCCCCGCCGGAACGCCGCCCGGACTCCGCCTCGGCGCGACCGCCCTGACGAAGCAGGACCTAGGTGTTCTGCGGTCGGGTGGACTCGCGCAGCGCCCAGGCGACCGCCGCCACCGCCACCGGTGACAGCCAGCCCAGTCCGGACGCGACGGCCCGCACGGCACCGAGCAGGTCCGCCGGCTCGTGGTGCCCGTACACCAGGCAGCCCTTGAACGGCGCGCGGAGCATGGTGCTGATCGTGCGGTGCTCGGTGGCGGCGGTCAACGCGATCACCGGTGATCGCCGGGCCAGCGCCCGCACCAGGTCGGTGCCCTCGGGGGCGGTTATCCGATCGTCGAGCAGGGTCACGGTGGGCCGCATCCGGTCGGCGAGTGCCACCGCCTCACCGGCGTCACCGGTGAGCGCCACCACCCGGATCCGTTCCCCGGTGTCGAGCACGGTACGGATCACCGACCGCTCGCCCGGGTGCGGATGCGCGATCAACACCCTGATCGTCGGCGCGGTCCGACCGACCGCGCGTACCTGCCGACTACCCATCACGCCGAAGTCGCGCCTGGGCTGATACGGCTGCCATCCGGTCCCCGCTCCCGTCGGTGTCGGGCGGTGCGACGTCACCACCGCCCACACAACGGCGCCGGGGCGCGCCGCGTTCAGCCGGTCACCGAATCGGCGTACCGTCCGGGCCCGACCAGCGCACCACCGCCTCCGTTCGGTTGGTCACCCGCAGCTTGGCGAAGATGTGGTTGAGGTGGTTCTTCACGGTCTTCTCGGTGAGCAGCAGGCGTCGGGCGATCGCCGCGTTCGAGTGGCCGGCGCCGAGCAGCTCGACCACCTCCTGTTCCCGCCTGGTCAGGCCGAACTCCTGCCGCATCCGGCGGATCTGCTCGGCACGGCCCACCGTGTCGCGTTCCCGGTTGGCCTGTTCGCGCAGCACCGCGATGGTCACCGAGGCGCCCCGGGGGGAGAGCCAGCCCTGACCGGCGGCCACCGCGTGGACGGCGCGTAGCAGTTCCGCCGGGTCGAACTCGCCGTGTACGAGGTAGCCGCTGGCGCCGCCGCGCAGCATCCCGGCGATCAGCTCGTCGTCGGAGTCGCTCGTCAACACCAGCACCGACGTCTGCTGGGCGAGCTGGTCCACGACGCTGAGTCCGTCGGCGATCGGCATGCGGTGGTCGAGCAGGGTCACGGTCGGCCGCAGCCGGGTCGCCACGGTCACCGCGGTCCGGCCGTCCGGGGCCTCACCGACCACCCGGACGTCCTCGGCGCTGGCGAGGTAGCCGCGGATGGCGGTGCGGACGATCGGATTGTCGTCGACGATCAGCACGTCGATCATCGGGAGGCCGCCTGGCGGGCGCGGCCGGACTCCGGCACCGGACCGGACAGCGGAACCCGGGCCATCACCCGGGTGCCGCGACCGATGTGGGACTCGACGCGCAGGGTGCCACCGACGGCGTGGGCCCGCTCGGCCATGCCGACGATGCCGAAGCTGCCCGCGCCGGAGAGGTCGGTCAGATCCCCGGGCATCGGGAAACCCCTGCCGTCGTCGGTGATGGTGAGTTCCACATGTGCCTCCGAGCGGTGGAGTACTACCTGGACCAGCGTCGCCTCTGCGTGCCGGGTCACGTTCTGCAACGCCTCGCTGAGGATCTGCGCGAGTTCGTAGCGGGCTGCCACGGGAGGCTCGACCGCGTGTGCGATCACCTGAACCGGGACGCCACTGCGCGTCGACCACTCCGCGCAGATGCTCCTCACGTTATCCGGGAAAGGTCGGTCCGGCAGGTCACGGCGCAGCCCGGCGAGCAGGTCACGGGCCTCGCGCACGGCCGCGTCGGCGCCCTCGGAGACGGTGCCGGCGAGTTGCTCGGCCAGGTCCGGTTGCCGACGGAGCAGACCGGGCAGCGCCACCGCGGCGAAGGAGACGCCCCGCAGCGTCTTGGCCACCGAGTCGTGCAGCTCCCGGGCGAGCCGGGCCCGTTCCGAGGCGGCGGCGGAGCGCTGGGCGGCGGTCACCGTCGCCACCGTCGCCTCGATGTAGCGGGCGAGCGCGGCGGTGGCCACCGCCGCGCCGAAGCCGCAGACGATGTTGATCATCGGGAAGGCGAGCATGAAGGGCGCGGCGACCGAGGTGCCGGCCACGCCGCCGTCCGCGCGGAGCAGTTGGGTCGCCACGGCGAAGCCGAGGACCGCGTTGACGGTCCAGAGTGGCAGGCCGTGCGCCCCCAGCAGCGCCCCGGTGAGGGCGGCGTGCCCGGCCGCGTAGCAGAAGAACCCGATCCCGCCGCCGCTGACCACCAGCACGGTGACCATCAGCGCGGCGTCCAGCGCGAGGAAGCTCAACCGCCACCGGATCGCGGTCGGCCACCTGCTCAGCACGGTGACCTGCACCGCCGTGGTCGCGGCGATGAGCCCGAGCGTGTGGACCGCCGCCCACGCGTCGTCCACCAGCCGCAGTCCCACTCCGACGGCGGCGATGGTCACGACGAGCCGGCCGAGCAGGACTGCCCGACAGAGAGCGGCGTATGCGACGAACCGGCTCATCCGTTGCCGTCAGCTGATGGTGACTTTGTCGATGTCGGGTGCCGACTTGTCGCTCCAGAGCCGCACCGCGACGCGTCCGGCCGGGACCGTGGCGTCGAACTGGACGCTGCGCGGCGAGTCCCAGGCGGTGCCGGTGACGGCGAAGGTGTGCTGGCTGGCGTCGTTGACGGCGACTCGGAGTTCCCGTGGCCCGTCCACTGTGTAGTGCACGGTGACGGTCCGGCGACCGGCCGTGGGGACGTCGAAGAAGACGGTGAGGTTGCCCAGGTAGCGCACCCGCGCGCCGCCGTCGCAGGCGGAACAGGTGGCGATCTGGGCGCCGCCGCCGAGGGTGTTGCCCGGTGCCTCGGCCTGCACGGTGAGCGGTCGGAACCGCTCGGTGCCGCCGGTCGCGCTGGCGCTCGCGGTCGGGCCGGGGTTCCGGCTCGTCGGGGCGGACGTGGGTGTGCGCGACGGCTCTTCCTCCGGCACCGGGAAGGCGTGGCCGCCACCGCCCGGACGCGGTGTGCCGCTCGGAGCGCCCGGGCTCGGCGTACGCTCGGGCCCGGTCGGGACGGCGGGGCCCTCGGGCTGCTGACCGGCCACGCTGGGCGGAGCGCTCGACGGGTCGACCTGGCTCTGCGTCGAATCCGACCGACCGTCGTCGTCGTTGGCGAGGATCAGCGGCGGGATCAGCACGGCGGCCAGCACCATGGCGCCCGCCAGGCTGCCGATCCCGGCCCAGAGGGGCACCCGCAGTGATGTCGAGTCTGTCGAGGCGCCGAGAAACCGCTGGTCAGAACCACTACTGTCCGGGGACGGTTCAGACGGCACCGTGGATCCCCCTGACTCGGGAGTCAGAAATCGGACGAGGGGCCCGCTTCTCCGTACACACGGCAGCGAATGTACACAACACCTATGTGTACTTGCCTCGGCAAGGGTCGCTGTTAGCTGACCGTGACTTTGTCAATATCGGGCGGTGGTCCGCTGTCGTTGTAGAACGTTACGGCGGTGCGTCCGGCAGGTATCGACGATGTGAACCGGAAGCTGCGCGGCGTCTCCCAGTCACTTCCGGTGACGCTGAAGGTCTGCGGCGCACCGCCGTTGACGACGACCTTCAGATCCCGAGGGCCGTCGGCGGTGTAACCCACCGTCACGGTGCGTGACCCGGCGGCCGCCACATCCAGGTAGACGGTGAGCCGGCCGAGGTAGCGCACCCGGGCGCCCCCGTCGCAGGAGTCGCAGTAGGCGACGTCCGCGCCGCCGCTGCGGAGGTTGCCGGGTGCCTCGGCCTGGACCGTGACCGGCCGGAACTGCGCGGCCGGACTCCGGCTCGGCGTACCGCTCGGCGTGGCCGCGGCGGACGTCGGCAGGACCTGCGCGGCCGGCGTCGTGGCCGACGGGGTGGGGCCGGCGCTGGTGCGGCCGGGCGTCGGTGCGGCCGGTCCGCTGGTGGCGACCGACGGCGTGCTCTCCGGGTCGCCGGTGGGGAGCACCGACCCGCCCTCCGCGCCCAGGGGTGACAGGGTCGGCGGGTCGGACGGCGACTCCACCGGTGCCTGCGACGGCATCTGGTCCAGCGCGCGGGTGCTCCCGTCCGGCGGCTCCGGCTGCCGGAAGGTGGACCAGAGCACGATCACACCGAGACAGGCCAGCGCGGCAGCGCCGATCAACCGCCACAGTCCGGGACCGGTCGGACCGGGTTGATCATCACTTGCCGCAGACATGGCCACGACGGTAGACGCCGGTTCGTGCCCGTTCCTGAGCCGAAAGACCCAGTCGGGCCCAGAGGCGGCCCGGCCCGGCACCGAAGCCGGCCCCGCTGGGCCCTGGGCGACCCTCACCTGGGTCCTAAGCCTCATCTCCCGGGCCGTCGGGCGTGGTTAGCGTACCGCGACATTCGTCGCCGACGAACGGATCGAGACCTCGGAGGTTCCATGCCAACCCGCGACCTGCCCGCGTCCGGGCCGCGCCGCCGGCCGCGCTGGCGGTACTGGATGGTGGCGGTGACGCTCGCCGTCACCGCCGCGCTGACCTCCTGGACCGCGATGGGACCGCTGCGTCTGGCCGCCGGTGAGGAGGCCCCGCTGTCCCAGGGCAAGCCCGCGACGGCCTCGTCCAGCGAGGGCGGACGGTGGTCCGCCGAGCGCGCGGTCGACGGCGACACCAAGTCCCGCTGGTCCAGCACCTTCGCCGACCCGCAGTGGCTGGGGGTCGACCTCGGGGCTCCGGCCCGGATCGACAGCGTGGTCCTGAACTGGGAGTCCGCCTACGCCACCGAGTTCGAGATCCAGGTGTCGCCGGACGGGCTGGCCTGGACCTCGATCTACCGCACCGGCAACGGCACCGGCGGCACCCAACGCCTCGACGTGTCCGGCGAGGGCCGGTACGTACGGATGTACGGCACGAAGCGGGCCACCGGGTACGGCTACTCACTGTGGGAGTTCCAGGTGTTCGGGGCGTTGACCGGCGCGAGCGCCACCCCCGCCGCCCCACAGACGTCGGGGGCCGCCTCCGGCACGCCCAGCGCGTCGGGCACCCCCGGATCGAGCAGCCCGAGCCAGTCCCACCCCGCCGGCCACGGCAACGGGGCGACCGGTGCGCCGACCCCCGGCGACTACGTGCTCGCCGAGCGGCCGGTCACCGGTGTGACGCCCTCGACCGCGAACCCGCCGCGCCGCGACCACCGCGAGTTCCAGGTCAACTGCGCGGTCAGCCACCGGCTGGAGGACGACCCGATCGTCTTCTTCAACCGGCCCGGGGCGTCGCACGACCACACCTTCATGGGCAACACCACGACCAACGCGGCGAGCACCATGCAGTCGCTGCCGAGGGGCGCGACCACCTGCCGGGTGCCGGGCGACAAGTCGGGCTACTGGATGCCGACTCTGCTCAACGGCAACACGCCGATCGTGCCGCAGGGGCCGCAGGTCATCTACTACAAGAGCGGCGTACGCGACTACACCAGCGTCCGTCCGTTCCCGCCCGGCCTGCGGTTCCTCGTCGGCAGCCCGATGACCACCGCCGCGCAGTTCGAGTCCTCCCCGGCCTACCAGAAGGGCTGGGAGTGCGGGAACAGCTACGACAACGTGGACTTCCCGGCGAACTGCCCCTCCGGCACCCAGCTCAACGTCCGGATGCAGGCGCCGAGCTGCTGGGACGGGCGGCACCTGGACACCCCCGACCACGTCAGCCACATCGTGTACCCGGTCAACGGCGTCTGCCCGACCAGCCACCCGGTCGCGGTGCCGATGATCGAGTTCAAGATGGCCTGGCCGGTCAGCGGCGACATGTCGCAGGTACGGCTCTCCAGCGGGCGGGGCTACTCGTTCCACTACGACTTCTACAACGTGTGGGACACGCCCACCCTGGCCGCGTTGGTGAAGCACTGCATCAACGCCGGTCGCCAGTGCGACAGCCGGGGCTACGACCAGTTCGAGCCCGGCGCGGGTGCGGCCCTCGACGAGCAGTACCAGGTGCCCGGCAGCCGTACCGTCCTGAGCCGGTCGGGCTGGACCGCCACCGCCTCCGGCGGCGCGGACACCGCGGCGCGGATGCTCGACGGTGACACCGGCACCCGGTGGACCTCCGGTGCGCCGATGACCAACGGGCAGTCGTTCACCGTCGACATGCGGTCGGTGCGGACCGTCAGCGGTGTCTCGCTGCTCTCCACCGGTGCCGACCACGCCCGGGGTTACCAGGTGTTCCTCTCCACCGACGGAAGGAACTGGACCGGTCCGGTGGCCAGCGGCAAGGGCTTCACGAACCAGACCCTGGTCGACTTCGAGGCCCGCGACGCCCGCCACGTGCGGGTGGTGCAGACGGGTTCGGCCAGCAACTGGTGGTCGGTGGCGGAGTTCACCGTCTTCTCCGGCTGACCTCTCTCCCGCACGACGAGGCGGCGTGGCCCGGTCCGGGCCACGCCGCCTCGCGCTGTTCGGCGCGTGATCCGATCCGAATGGGTTGACTGGTTATCGTCAATATGATAATTGACGGCCACATTCAGGTGGCGAGTTCTCCTCCGCGCCGCCTCGCAGTTGACTCTCGGTGATTTTTCGGCGACGGCTAGCGCAAGCGAGATCCGCGTTGGATAATATCCGGGCGTCAGTCGCCCCGCATTGCCAATTCGGGCTGTGCCGCCGGTGGAGGGACAATTCCGTGAAGCGTGACCAGTCACCTGTGCTGCCCGGCGACGGTGCCACGGACTACGCACGTTATATGCGTACGGAGGCGTTGCTCGGGCTTCAGCGGGCCCCGGAGGAGATGATCCACCGCGACGAACTGCTGTTCCAGGTGGTGCACCAGTCCACCGAGCTGTGGCTGAAGCTGGCGGCGGCGGAACTGGTCGAGTCGGTGGCCCGGGTGGACGCCGGGGAGATGGTGGCGGCCGAGACGCTGCTCGGTCGGGCGAGCCTCGGGGTCCGGCTGGTCACCGACCAGTTGGAGATGCTGAGGCACCTCTCACCAGCGGATTTCCAGGCCATGCAGCCCGCACTGGGCAACGGCTCCGGTGCCGAGTCGCCGGGATGGCGGCAGGTCCAGACGCTCAGCCGCCGACTCGGCCGGGCCTTCCACGACCACCTCGACGCCCGGGGCATCGCCCCGGCGGCGCTGCCCGACCTGGACCCGACCGACCCGACGCACCGGCTGGCCGAGGCGATGGTGGAGTGGGACGAGCGGGTGGCGTCCTGGCGGGTGCGGCACTACCAGGTGGCGCTGCGGATCGGTGGTCACCCACCGGCCGGCACCCCGGGCAGCCCGGCGAACATGCTCGCCAAGCTCGTCGGCCACCGATTCTTCCCGGAATTATGGCAGGTGCGTCTGCACACCCCCGACGCGGAATCCGTCGCGCTGCACTGACCTTTCCTCGGCCTTCGGCCGACCCCGATTACGATCCTCTTCGGAATGTCGAGGTGCGGTTTCGTGCGCGAATTGACGAGCTGGTCGGCGGGCGCGGCCGATCCCGACGAATTCCCCTACGACCAGGTGGTCGACGCATTCCACCGGGTCGGCAAACATTTCGTCGACAAGGAACTGCTCGCCCGGTTGGACGAGGCGCGCGCGAGGGTGACCGGGTACGACGAACGGGCGCGGTTGCTGCGTGACTTCCTCGACGTCGCGCTGGACAAGTGGGACGGCCGCTACGACTACCGTAGCTACCTCGCCCTGCGGCTGCTCCGGTTGCCCGACGGGACCGACGACCCGCCGCCCGACGCCGGGGCCGACGCCCGGCAGGGCCGGGACCGGCTCGTCGTCCGGCTGGTCGCCGACGCGGTCTCCTTCGAACTGGCGGCTGCCGCCAAGGTCACCGGACTGTTGCCGGAGCAGCGTCCGGGGCGGGCGGTGGTGGCCAAACGCTTCCGGCTCGGCGTCCGCGCCGCCCTGCCCGCCCTGGCCCGTCTCGGTCTCACCGGGACGATCGACGACGCCACGCCCGTCACCGCCGCCACGACCCTGTCCGCCGTCGTCGCCGGCCTGGACACCACCGGCGACCCGTCGCTGCGGCTGAGCATGCTGCCGGTGCACGTCACCCACGACGAATACCTGTTCATCCGGGTGCTCCAGGCATACGAGTGTGTCTTCGCCGGGGTCGCCGACGAACTCCGGGGCGTGGTCGACGCCCTGCGGACCGGGCCGCCCGACCGGGCCGTCGACCGGCTCGGCTACGCCCGCGACCTGCTCGGCACCGCCGGTTCGCTCTTCTCGCTGCTGGCCACCATGCAGCCCGCCGCGTTCCAGACGTTCCGGCAGTACACCGAGGGCGCCAGCGCCATCCAGTCCCGGTCGTACAAGCTCGTGGAGTCGCTCTGCCGTACCCCCGCGCCGGACCGGCTGGACTCGGTGGCCTACCGGTCCGTGCCGGAGGTCCGCGCCCGGGTGCGCGACGGCCAGCCGACCGTGGACGAGGCGTACCGTCGCGCGGTCCACGACGGCCGGCTGGACGAATCGTCGCGCCGCCTGATGGCGGCCGGCATGGGCAGGTTCGCCGAGGCCCTGGCGCAGTGGCGGCGGACCCACTACGGGGTGGCGGTGCGGATGCTGGGCCGCCGTCCCGGCACCGGCTACACCGAGGGCACGCCCTACCTGGCGGCGGTACGCGACCTGCCGGTCTTCGACGCCGTCGGCCCGTACCCGTCTCGTCCGACCGGAGGTCGTCCCGCGTGAACCCCGTCGACCTCCCGCCCGGCCCCGACACGCCGGCCTGCCTCGACCCGGCCGTGCACGCGGCGCTGCGCGCCGAGTTCCCGCTGCTGCGCACCTGCGTCTATCTGAACAACAACTCCACCGGGGCGGTGCCGGCCGGTGCCGAGCGGGTGCTGCACGACTACTGGGACACCCTGCGCACCTGGCGTGACGACGCCTGGCAGGACTGGCACGTCGGCCTCGACCGGTACGCCGACTCGGTGGCCGCCCTGCTCGGCGCGCCACCGGGCAGCGTGGTCACCGACGCCAACCTGAGTACGCTGCTGGCCCGGCTGGCCTCCTGCTTCGACTACCGGCCGCCCCGCGACCGGGTGGTCATCACCGACCTGGAGTTTCCGACGGTCCCGTTCGTCTTCCGGGCGTTCGGTCGCTACGGCGCGCGACTCGACGTGGTCGGCACCGGCGGACCGGACCTCGACCAGGACGCCCTGGAGGCCCGCCTGGACGAGCGGACGCTGCTGGTCTGCGTCACGCACGCCGCCTTCACCTCCGGCGCCACCCTGGACCTGCCCCGGCTGGTGGAGGCGGCCCACCGGGTCGGCGCGCTGGTGGTGGTGGACGCCTTCCAGACCGTCGGGGTGGTGCCGCTGGACGTGACCGCGCTCGGTGTCGACGCCGTCCTCGGCGGCGCGAGCAAGTGGCTCTGCGGCGTCGGCACCGCCTTCCTCTACGTCCGGCCCGACCTGGTGCCGCACCTGGAACCGGCGGCGACCGGCTGGCAGGCCGGCGACCGGGCACTCACCTTCCGCCCCTCCACCGGCTGGGCCCCCGACGCGCGCCGGTTCGCCGGCGGCACGCCGTACCCGCTGACCTCGCTGGTCTCCCAGGTCGGGCTGGACCTGCTGGCCGGGGTCGGCGTACCGGCGATCCGTCGGCACTCGCTCGCTCTCACCCAGCGGGTCCTGGACCGCGCCGCGCAGGCCGGCATCGCCGTGGTCAGCCCGACCGCCGCGCACCGGCGCGGCGGCGTGGTGTTCCTGGACGTGCCCGACGGCGAGGCGGTCAAGCGGCGGCTGGCCGCGCAGCAGTTCGTCTGTAGCTGGCGCGGTTACCTACGGGTCGGCCCGCACGCCTACAACACCCTCGACGAGATCGACGCGTTCATGGACGCGTTGGGCAAGGAGTTGGGTCGATGACCGTCACGCTCTCCCCGCGCGCGTTGATGAGCCTGCTCGCCAACGGGCCCAAGGCCATGGACGTGCTGGAGACGGCGCTCGCGCTCGGGCTGCTCGACGAGCTGGAGCCCGGTCCGGTCCGGCTCGACACCCTGGCCGACGACCTGAAGGTACGCCCGCTGCGGCTGTACAAGTTCCTCGACTGCCTGGAGAGTCTCGGTTTCCTCGTCCGGGAGGGCTCGGGCGGCGACATCGGCGCCACCCGCTACCGGGCGGTGCCCGGACTGCGCGCGGCGGTCGAGGCGGTGGTCGGCCCGGACGCGCTCGAACGCGACCGGGACCGCTACCCGTGGCGGCTGCTGCACGGGCGGCTCGCCGACAGCCTGCGGGGCGAGGTGAGCATCGACGACGACGACTTCGCCTGGCCGCCGAAGACCGACGAACAGACCGCCGACTTCGAACGCAGCATGGCCGTCGGGCTGGGGCCGGTCGTCGAGGCGGTCCGGCAGCACGCCGGTCGGCTCTGGCCGGGGCGTCGTCGGCTGCTGGACGTGGGCGGTGGCGACGGCACACTGGCCGCGCACGTCCTGGACACCGCGCCGGAGCTGCGCGCCGACGTGTACAACCTGCCCGCGGTGGCACCGCTGGTGGACCACACCCGCGTCGCCCGGGGCCATCCGGACCGGCTCGGCTTCGTCGGTGGAGACTTCCTCACCGAGGAACTGCCCCCGGGCTACGACGCGATGTCCTTCGTCCGGGTCCTGCACGACTGGCCCGACGAGGTGGCCCGGCACCTCGTGACCCAGGCGTACGCGGCGCTGGAACCGGGCGGCCTGCTGCTGATCTGCGAGGAGTTCCGCACCCCCGACCGGCTGGCCATGCAGTTCTTCTGGAGCTACTTCCTGATCGGTGTCGACACCTGTGTGAGTCGACTGCGTGAGGCCGGCTACTACACCACACTGCTCGTCGACACCGGCTTCACCGAGGTGACCGTGCTGCCCGGCACCTGGGAGTTGGTGACCGCCCGGAAACCGACCTCGCGGGGCTGATCGTCACCCGTCGACGTCGCGGTGGGCGATGCATTCCCTCTCGTACGGTGATCGGCTCGGCACACCAATTGCCGACCGATTCACGGAATCGTCCCCCACCGTCGGACGGGCCCGCCCAGGGCGGCCGTGATTGTGCTCACGACCGGCACCCCTGAAGCACGGGGAAGTGCCTGCGATCTCCCTATGCTGGCCCGGTGATCGCCCGTTACCGTCCGCCCCGCGCGGCCGGACCGGGCAGGTGGCGGGTGCCTTGCGCGAGGCGGGGGAGGAAGTAGCGAGCAATGACCAGCTCCACGCGGACCTGGGACGGGCTGTCCATTCCCGCCCCCGGCACCTATCGACTCGACCCGGCGCACAAGCGGATCGGGTTCCTCGCCCGACACATGATGGTCAGCCCGGTGCGGGGTGAGTTCCGGGACGCCACCGCGCAGATTGTCGTCGCCGAGGATCCGCTTCTGTCGACGATCGAGGCGACCATTCAAGCGGGCAGTATCGATACGACGAGTACGGATCGGGACACGCACCTGTGCAGTGCCGATTTCCTCGACGTGGAGACGTTTCCCACCCTGGAGTACCGCAGTACCGGAATTGCGCGACTGGAGAAGACCGATCCGATCTTCTACTGGGCGAAGCTCAGGAACCATCGCCTCGGCCGGCGGCCGGCCCCGGAGGAGTCGGCGCATCCGGCGAGCCCGGCGACCGCCCGGTTCGTGCTCGCCGGGGAGTTGACCGTCAAGGGGATCACCCGTCCCGTCGACCTCCAGGTGGAGTTCGGCGGCGCCCGGCGTGACCCGTACGGGCAGGACATCTTCGGGTTCAGCGCGACGGCGGAGATCAACCGTGAGGACTACGGCCTGGTCTGGAACGTGGTGCTGGAGAGCGGTGGGGTGCTGGTCGGCAAGAGCGTCCGCATCGAGATCGCCGGTGAGGCGATCCGCCAGGCGTAGCGTCACGCCGCGTTCACCGCAGGTTGGCGACCGATTAGCATCCATTGATCGCGATGTCTGCGACAATCCGTCTGTGCCTGCCATCCCGTCAGGCGGGACCCCCGCCCGCCGTGGCAGGCGACAGTCAGGAGTCGCCCAGTGGCTCACGCCCGTACGGCCGCCCTCGCCTCGGTGGTCGCCGTCGCCCTGTCCCTCGTCGTGGCCCCGGCACCGGCCGGCGCCACCCCGCCCAACATCCCGTCGCACAGCACGGCGGTGAGCCGGCTCGGCGCGCTCACCGTGGCCGCCGAGTCGCACCAGTCCAGCTACAGCCGGGACCTCTTCCCGCACTGGATCACCGTCACCGGCACCTGCAACACCCGCGAGCAGGTCCTCAAGCGCGACGGCAGCAACGTGGTCGTCGACGCCAACTGCTATCCGACCTCCGGGTCCTGGTACAGCCCGTACGACGGGGTGACCCGGACGAACCCGGCCGACATCTCCATCGACCACGTCGTACCGCTGGCCGAGGCATGGCGGTCCGGGGCCTGGTCCTGGACCACCGCGCGGCGCCAGACCTACGCCAACGACCTGGGCGGTCCGGAGCTGTGGGCGGTCACCGGCAGCGTCAACTCGTCCAAGGGTGACCGGGACCCGGCGGCGTGGAAGCCGCCGCGAGCCGCCTTCCACTGCACCTACGCGCGCGCCTGGATCCAGGTGAAGTGGTACTACGGCCTCTCCGTCGACAGCGCCGAGAAGTCGGCGTTGTCAGGCATGCTGAACACCTGCTGACCCGCGTGTAAGGAAGGGCCCCCTACTAACGCCTCGTGTATAGGAGGGGTCCCTTCCTTACACCTGGTGGGTTGCTGGTGTGGGCCGGGGAAGGACCGGCACGGAGAGGGCGGACGGGTGGAGGGCGTACTCACGGGCTTCGCCGTCATCGCCACCGTCATCGCGATCGGCTACCTGGTCGGGCGCATCGGGCTGCTGGGGCCGGAGGGGCCCGCCGTGCTCTCCCGGGTCTCCTTCTTCGTCGCCACACCCGCCCTGCTCTTCGAGACCGTCTCCCGCGCCGACGTGGCCACCGTCTTCTCGTCGGCCCTGCTCGTCACGCTGATCAGCACCACCGTCGTCGCGGCGGTCTTCGTGGCCGTCACGATGCTGTGGTGGCGGCGATCGGCACCCGAGGCGACGATCGGTGCGCTCGCCGCCTCGTACGTCAACGCGGGCAATATCGGCATCCCGATCGCGGTCTACGTGCTCGGTGACGCCGCACTCGTCGCGCCGGTGCTGATGTTCCAGGTGGTCGTGATGGCACCCCTGGCGTTCGCGGTGCTGGAGTCGTCGGCGGCACGATATTCGTCGGCGGCGCGGGAGCCGTCGGCGGCGCGGGAGCGTCGGTCGGTGGTCCGGGCGGCTGTCCGGCCGTTGTTGAACCCGATCACCGTCGCCTGCGGCCTGGGGGTGCTCGTGAGCGTCGTCGGCTGGTCGCCGCCGGAGCCGGTGATGCGACCGGTGGACCTGGTCGCCGCGATGGCGGTGCCCGCCGCCCTGCTCGCCTACGGCCTGTCCCTGCGCGGTGCCCCGCCGCCCGGTTCCGGGGACACCGCGTGGGACGTCCGGCTCGCCGTGGTGCTCAAGACGCTGGTCCACCCGGCGGTCGCCTACCTGGTGGCCCGCTTCGGGCTCGGCCTGTCCGCACCGCTGGTGCTGGCCTGCACGGTCACCGCCGCCCTGCCCACGGCGCAGAACGTCTTCGTCTACGCCGTCCGCTACGGCCGGGGCGTCGTGCTGGCCCGCGACGCCATCCTGCTCTCCACCGTGACCGCCGTCCCGGTGCTGATCGCCGTGGCGCTGCTCGCCGGCTGACCGGCAGCGGGCCGCACCGGCGATCCGCCCTCGAAAGCACTCCCCGGGCGGCGGGGCGGACAACGGCGGGGCGGAGAACGGCGGCGGGGCGGACAACGGCGGCGGGGCGGAGAACGGCGGCTTGATGGACGGTCCGTGACCGGCGCGGCGGGCGCGTGGTGCACCTGCCCGCCGCGTCCGGCTCCGGCTGCACCGGTGGCGCCGACGAATGACCGCGCAGAAAGCGTTATTCGATCTCGGCTTCGCCAGTCGCCTGTGACCTGCGGAGATAACGCTCTCACGGATTGCGGCGGAGCCCTTGACGGGCCGCCGGCCCAGCCATCACGATGAATGCCCTGCCCCGCCTTTCGCGGCACCGGCGACCTGTCGGACGCGTCGCGACGGGGCAGGCTTCCACCTCCATCACCTCACCAGGCGTGATCGGCGCACGCCCTCCCCACACCGTGGAAAGGACGTATCGTGCGCAGATCCCCCAGAGCCTGGCTCGGTGCCGCGCTGAGCGCGGTGCTCGTGCTGGGCGGCCTGGTCGCGGCGGCACCGCCCGCCGTCGCCGCGCCGTTCAGCGTGCTGGTGTTCAGCAAGACCGCCGGGTTCCGGCACGGCTCCATCGGCCCGGGCATCACCGCCGTCCAGCAGCTCGGCGCCGCCAACGGGTTCACCGTCGAGACCACCGAGGACTCGGCCCAGTTCACCGACGCCAACCTGAGCCGGTTCGCCGCGGTGATCTGGCTCTCCACCACCGGCGACGTGCTCAACGCCGCCCAGCAGGCCGCCTTCGAGCGATACATCACCGCCGGCGGCGGGTACGTGGGCGTGCACGCCGCCGCCGACACCGAGTACGAGTGGCCCTGGTACGGCGGTCTGGTCGGCGCGTACTTCGCCTCGCACCCGGCCGACCAGACCGCCACCGTGAAGGTCGCCGACCGGGTGCACCCGTCCACGGCGAACCTGCCGCAGCGGTGGACCCGGCTGGACGAGTGGTACAACTACCGCACCAACCCCCGGGGCGACGTGCACGTGCTGGCGACGCTGGACGAGAGCACCTACACCGGCGGGAGCATGGGTGCCGACCATCCGATCTCCTGGTGCCACACCTACTCCGGCGGTCGTGCCTGGTACACGGGGATGGGGCACACCGACGCGTCGTACGCCGAGCCGGACTTCCGCCGGCACCTGCTCGGCGGCATCCTCGGCGCGGCCGGTGCGGCGGAGGCCGAGTGCGGTGCCACCGTCGACTCGAACTTCCAGCAGGTGGAGCTGGCCAAGGGCGCGGCCGAGACCGGCGAGCCGATGAGTCTGACCGTGCTGCCGAACCGGGGAGTGCTGCACACCTCCCGCAACGGCGTCATCCGCTACACCGACGCGGTCGGCAACACCAAGGTCGCCGCCACGCTGCCGGTCTACACCGGCGACGAGGAGGGCCTACAGGGCATCACGGTGGACCCGAACTTCACCACCAACCGCTGGGTGTACGTCTTCTACGCACCACCCCTGGACACTCCCGGCGGCGGTGCACCGGCCACCGGCACCGCCGCCGACTTCGCCCGCTGGGCGGGGGTCAACCGGCTGTCCCGGTTCACCGTGAACGCCGACCACACCGTCAACCTGGCCAGCGAGACGCTGGTCCTGGACGTACCCACCGACCGGGGCATGTGCTGCCACGTCGGTGGGGACATGGCCTTCGACGCGGCGGGCAACCTGTATCTGTCCACCGGTGACGACACCAACCCGTTCGACTCGGCCGGGTTCACCCCGATCGACGAGCGGCCTGGCCGTAACCCGGCCTTCGACGCCCAGCGCACCTCGGCCAACAGCAACGACCTGCGCGGCAAGGTGCTCCGGATCAGGCCGAGCGCCACCGGCGGCTACACCGTCCCGGCCGGCAACATGTTCGCCCCGGGCACCGCGCGGACCCGCCCGGAGATCTACGCGATGGGCTTCCGCAACCCGTTCCGGATGAGCGTGGACAGGGCCACCGGCGTCGTCTACCTCGGCGACTACGGGCCGGACGCGGGCACCGCCGACCCGAACCGGGGGCCGGCGGGCAACGTCGAGTTCGCCCGGATCGACCGGCCCGGTTTCTACGGCTGGCCGTACTGCACCGCCCGCAACGACGCCTACAACGACTACACCTTCCCGTCCGGACCGTCGGGCCCGAAGTTCGACTGCGCGGGCGGGCCGGTGAACAACTCGCCGAACAACACCGGCATCACCCAGCTTCCACCGGCCGTGCCGGCCTGGCTGCCGTACGGCGGGTCCGGCTCGCCGCCGGAACTCACCGGCGGCGGACTCTCCCCGATGGGTGGCCCGGTCTACCGGTACGACCCGGCGAGCACCTCCGACGTGGCGTTCCCGGAGTACTACGACGGGACCTACTTCGCCGGTGAGTTCGGTCGACGCTGGATCAAGAACATCACGCTCGACTCCGCCGGCCAACCTTTCACGATCAATCCGTTTCCGTGGACCGGCACCCAGGTCATGGACATGGAGTTCGGCCCGGACGGCGCGCTCTACGTGCTCGACTACGGCACCGGCTGGTTCAACGGCGACGCCAACTCGGCGCTGTACCGCATCGAGTACGCCCGCGACGGCCGCGCACCGAGAGCCGTCGTCTCGGCCACCCCGACCAGCGGGGTCGCCCCGCTGACCGTGCAGTTCTCCTCGGCCGGGTCACTCGATCCGGACGGCGACCCGTTCAGCTACGCGTGGGACTTCGACAACAACGGCACCACCGACTCCACCGCCCCGAACCCGAGCCACACCTACACCACCAACGGGGTACGCACCCCGACGCTGACCGTCCGGGACAGCACCGGCAAGACCGGCACCGCCAGCACGGTCGTCACGGTCGGCAACAGTGCCCCGGTGGTCACCGTCAACACCCCGACCAACGGGCAGACCTTCGCCTTCGGTGACGCGGTGCCGTTCTCGGTCACCGTCACCGACGCCCAGGACGGCCCGATCGACTGCGCCCGGGTCACCGTGAACTACGTCCTCGGCCACGACTCGCACGGCCACCAACTCGGCAGCGTGCGCGGCTGCACCGGGGTCATCCAGACCTCGGTCGACGGCGAGCACGACACCGCGGCGAACATCTTCGGCATCATCGACGCCGAGTACACCGACCGTGGCGGAGGCGGGCAGCCGGCGTTGACCACGCACACGCAGGCGGTGCTGCAACCCCGCACCCGTCAGGCCGAGCACTTCGGGGACTCCTCCGGCATCCAGATCACCCGGCCGGGCAGCGCGCACGGCGGCGCGGCGGTCGGCTACATCGACGACAACGACTGGATCTCGTTCCGCCCGTACGACCTGACGGGCATCCGGTCGTTCAGCGCCCGGGTCGGCGCGCCGGCCGGTGCGGGTGGCACCCTCCACCTGCGGGTCGACTCGCCGACCGGGCCGCTGGTCGGCTCGACCACCGTGACACCCACCGGCGGGTACGGCACCTTCGCCACGGTCGCCGGTGCGGTCACCGCCCCGACCGGCACCCGCACCCTGTTCCTGGTGTTCTCCGGTGGCGGCGGCATGTTCGACCTGGACGAGTTCACGCTCTCCACCAGCACCGTCGGCGGTCCCGGCCCTGGCCCGGACCCCGACCCCGGCACCAACCTGGCGCGCGGTAAGCCGGCGCGGGCGTCCAGTACCGAAGGGGCCTACGTCGCGGCCAACGCCGTCGACGGCGACGCCGGGACCCGGTGGAGCAGCGCGTTCAGCGATCCGCAGTGGATCGACGTGGACCTGGGCGCCACGTACGCGGTCGACCGGGTGAAGCTGACCTGGGAGGCGGCGTACGGCAGCGGCTACCAGATCCAGACCTCACCGGACGGCGTCACCTTCACCACCGTCCGCACCGTCACCGGCGGCGACGGCGGGGTGGACGACCTGACCGGCCTGACCGGCACCGGCCGGTACGTCCGGATCACCGGCACCGCGCGCGGCACCGGCTGGGGCTACTCACTGTTCGAGTTCGAGGTGTACGGCAGCAGCAGCGGCGGCCCGTCCGGCGGCAACCTGCTGCGGAACAAGCCGACGACGACCTCCAGCGACGAGGGGGCCGGCATGACCGGCGCCCAGGCGGTCGACGGTGACCTGACCACCCGATGGTCCTCGGCGTTCTCGGATCCGCAGTGGATCCGGGTCGACCTGGGCGCCCCGACCGCGATCGGCCGGGTCAAGCTGACCTGGGAGGCGGCCTACAGCAGCGCGTACACCATCCAGACCTCGACCGACGGCACCACCTGGACCACCGTGCGCACGGTGACCGGTGCCGACGGCGGAGTGGACGACCACGCCGGACTCGGCGCCAACGGCCGGTACCTGCGGATCCACGCCACCGCCCGGGGCACCGGCTGGGGCCACTCGCTCTACGAGGTGGAGGCGTACACGAGCTGACCCGTCGACGTGGCCGGCACGGACGTCCGTGCCGGCCACGTCCGACCGGGGCCGGTCAGGAGCGCTCCGGCGCACGACCGACCCGGATCGCCAGCCGGTCCAGGTAGCGCACCTGGAGCACGACCAACGCGACCAGGAACAGCAGCAGCATCGGCAGCGGGAGCAGCGCGCCGAGGGCCAGTTCGTCGGCGGGGATCCGGCCGGTCGTGCCCTGCGCCAGCGCCTCGACCGGTGCGGTCCGGGTGCTCGGGGTCTGTGCCACGATCCACGGCCACAGCAGTTGCCCGGAGCTGACCAGCCAGGTCACCAGACCGGCCAGCAGCACCATCGGTACGGCCGGGGCGAGCATGGTGCGGCCGAACCCGCCACCCGCCCGCCACCGGGGCTCCAACCCACGGAACAGCAGCGTGAACAGGAACAGCGCGGGGATGCTGACCCAGCCGGGCGGGATCACCCCCAGGAAGGTGTTGACCTGGTCGAAGTCACGGGTACGCAGGTAGGACTCGACGGCGAGCGGCCCGGTGCCGACGAAGAGCCACGGCGCGAACGGCAGCAGGAGCAGTTCGCTGAACCGGCCCAGTGGGCGCAGCCCGCCGATGGCGAAGCCGCCGGCCACCGCGACGGTGATCGTGACCAGCGTCGCGACCAGGGTCGGCAGCCAGGTCCAGATGAGCATGTCGGACAGACCGGCGCCCGGCACCGGTCCGAGGTCGTTGGTGAACCGGAAGCTGCGCCTCAGCCAGGGCCACGCCACCCAGAGCATCAGGCCGACGGCGACCACGCCCGCCACGGTCAGCCCGATCCGGGCCGGGCCGCTGCCCCCGGTCGTCGGGGCGCTGCTCCCGCTCGTCGGGACGCCCGACGGCGTGGTGACGGCGCTGGACGCGGGCCAGGCCGGTGCGGTGGTCGAGGCCGGCGTGGCCGTGGCGGAATCGCCGGCCGGGGCGTCGGCGAGTTCGATCCGGGCGCGGGTGACCAGCAGCAGCGCCGTCGCGGCCAGGCCCAACACGGCCAGGACGGCGAGCAGCAGCATCGCGTCGGCGGAACCACGGCCGACGTCCATCCGTGCCAGGGACTGCACCACGATGGTCATCAGCGGGAATTGGGCGCGGTTGCTGGCGGCCAGCAGCGGTGCCACGAAGCTCTGCACCGTGGCCGCGACGATCCCGAGCACCAGCAGACCGGCCACGGTCGCCATCGCGGGCAGCGCGTCGGCCGGGCGGCGACGGCCGCGAAGCGTGGCGAGGAAGGCGGTGGTGGCGACGGCGACGACCAGCCCGGCGCTGCCCACGGCGGTCAGTTCCACGAGCGTCGCGTACGGGCGGTCCACGGCCTGTCCGGGCTCGATGCGGTCGAGACGCCAGCCGAGCAGCAGCGCCACCGGGGCGTACCCGGCGACCGGCACGGCCAGCAGGGCACGGGCCGCGAGCCGGGGTCCTCGCCCGGCGCGGTCGGCGAGCAGGGCCAGCAGCGGTGCGACCAGCAGAGCCAGCACGAGCGGCACGATCGCCAGCAGCAGCGCCATCCGGTACTCGCCGATCACACCCTGCTCGAAGCGCTGCCGGTAGTGCTCGGCGCCGACGTCGGTCGCCGGACCGAGCAGGTTGTCCCGGGTGGTGGACCGCTGGATCGCCAACCCGGTGGGCAGCAGATAGGACCAGAGCAGGGCGAGGAAGGCGGGTAGCAGCAGCACGAGCCCGATGCCGACGCGGGCACCGGTGCCCGGTCGGGTGGACGGTTTCGTCACGGAGAGTACCGGGCCGGTCATGGTGCTCCTCGCCTCGTCGGATCCCTGGCCGGGCCCGACGATAGGCGTAACGATCAAGCCGGGCCACCGGAGCGAAGATCTTTCGTCCGCACGGCCCACCAGCGGTACCGATGCGGCGGGGGAGCATGAGCAGGCCGGGCGCCGTCGGGTCGACGACGCCCGGCCAGGGGCTCAGCAGAGGCCGTTGCAGCCGTCCGGATTCCGCGGCGGCGCACCGATCCAGGGCTGGGAGAGGCCGGGTACGTGCTCCGGCTGCGCCCCGCTGATCCGGGGCTCCGAGAAGACCGTGTTGTACGCGTTGGCGGTGTCGTCGACGTAGATGATCCCGCTCAGCTTGTTCTCCGGGATGGTGCCGTTGGCGTACGGCGGCGTCCAGTTCCGGACCGGCGTGATGTTCGCGCCGAGGAAGCGGGTGATGCCGTCGGCACCGGTCAGCACGGAGACCACGTCGCCGGAGTAGTCGGGGTTGACGTACCCGTGGTGGCCCTCCTGGTCGCCGTGGCCGCTGCCGTCGTCACCCCCGTCGTCGCCGTGCTCGCCACCGTCGGAGTCGTCGTCGGAGTCGTAGTGGGTGTTGATGCCGTCGTCGCAGTTGCCGCTGTTGTCGCAGGTGGTGACGGTCTGGTTGCCGGAGCTGTGGGTCGAGCTGTTGAAGGTGACGCTCTCCACATGGACGGTGCCCGTCTTCTTCCCGTTCTGGTCGTAGAGGTGCACGGTCGTCTCGGAGTGGGTGTCCGACTGGCCGTTCTTCGTGTGGCTCTTGGTGGTGGTCTCACTGATCAGGCGACCGTGCGGGTCGAAGACCATGACGGTCTGCTCGGTGTAGAGGTCGCCGGGCTCGCCGCGCTCCTCGTACTGGGTGAAGACGGTGTTGCCCTTGGACCCGTCGGCGTTGACGTGTTCCCGCACCGACCCGCCCGGCACCAGGTCGACCTCGTCGCGCGACCCGTCGGCGTAGTGCAGCCGGTAGTCGGAGTCGCCGAACCACGGCTTCTCGGTCTTCACGACCCCGCCGTACGCGGCCGGGCTGTGCGTCGTCTCGCCCGGCTCGTACTCGACGAACATCGATTCGAAGGGCGTGATCAGTGGGTTGCCCGGCTCGCCGACGGCCTGCGAGCGGGTGCCCCGGCCGATCGCGACGCCGTCGCGCTGCACCGAGAGCTTGAGCTCGTCGAACTGCTTGAGGTCGATGCCGAGCCGGCTGTAGGTGTCCTGCCGCACCGGAAGGGCGAAGACCCCCAGGGTCGGCAGGTTGGTGGTCTCCCGGAGCGCGAGCAGGTCCTCCGGGAACGCGATGAAGCTGCCCCGCCCATACCCGAACGACGGCAGCTTGTTCACCGAGGCCAGTTCCACGGCGACCTCCAGGCTGGGCCGGCTCGCCGGGTCCCACGGGTCGGTGCCCGCCGCCACCTCGTCGGCGTCGCTGAAGCCGTCCTTGTCGCTGTCGACCACCCGCCAGGACAGGTAGCAGCCGGTCGGGTCGCAGACCCGGGCGTACGACAGCTTCTTGCGCGGCGGCTTGTCGGCGGAGGCGGCGGTGCTGCCGGCGGTCAACGCCAGCGGTATGGCGAGCAGCGGGGCGACGACCATCGCCACTCGCCTGCGGTTACGAAGGATCATGAGCGGTACCGTCGCACCCGTCCGGGCGCTTTCCGACCGCTGAGTCGGCAATCAGTCGCCGGGTCGCGGCACCCTGGGAGGATCCCCAGCTAGGGTGTGGCTGCTGCGCTGGTACGACGAAGGTGACGGACGTGGAGATCGACCAGTGTGGCCACCGGCCGGAGGACGCCGACCGACTGCTGGCCGCCGCCGACCGGACCGCCGATCCGGTGGCCGCCGCCCGGCTGGTGGCGGAGGCGTTCGTCGCGGTGTCCCGGACCGCCGACCCGACCGTCCTGCCGCCGATCGTCCGGCGGTTGGCACGGCTACGGACCCTCCCGCCACGTCCCGAGGTCGAGTTCCTGCACCACGCCGTCGGTTGCGCGGTGGGTGCCCGGACCGGGCGGCGGGTCGCTCCCCGGGAGACCGACGACGCGTTGCGCCTCTTCGCCAGCGCCGGGCTGCACGACGATCCGCTGCACGTGGAGTGCGCGATGATCGCCACGTTGAGCGCGCTGCGACCCGACCAGGTGCGCCCGAGGTTCGCCGCCCTCGTCGAGCGGTGGGTGTCCGGCGAGGAGGCGACCGACCCCGCGCGGCGGGCCCGGTTCACCACGATGCTCGGGATGGGCGACGCGTGGTCCGGGGACCTGCTGCGCGGCCGGGCGACGCTGCGTCGCGCCCAGGCGTACGCGGTCGAGGCCGGGCGGCTCGACCTCCAGGCCGAGATCGTGTCGTGGCTGGCCAAGTGCGAGGCGCTCTGCGGTGACCTGACGCAGGCGCGGCGTTGTCTGGACGAGGCTCGGCTGCTGGCGGCCCGCTCGGGGTCGGCCTGGGTCGGGTTCCACATCGCCGAGTGCGCCGCCGCGCTGCACCTGGCGGCGGGCGACGTCGAGGCGTGGGTCGGGGTCGTGGGGCGGTTGGTCGACTCGGCGGTCGGCAGCAACTCCGGGCTCGTCTTCGAGCACCGGTGGGAACTCGCCACCCACCACGCGCTGGGCGGCGACGCCGAGGCCGCGCAGGCCGTCCTCGCCGCCATCGCGGACCCGCCGCTGGACTGGCCGGGTGCGCCCGCCCTGCCGGCCTGGCGGGCCTGGATCGCCGATCCGGCGGACCCGGCGGCGATGGGTTGGCTGGAACAGGCGCTCGCCGGGCTCAACCGGCCGGTGGAGCGGCTCTCCCGGGCCCGGCTGGCCTGGCTGCTCGGCGCCCAGCACGCGCGCCTCGGCCGGCGGGTCGACGCGATCCGGCTGCTCGAACTGGCCAGCAGCGAGTACGCGGCGACCGGCGCGGCGGGTCTGCTCGCCCGGGTCACCGTGGACCTGGACGCCGTCACCGACGTCCCGGTCGGTACGCCGTGGTCCGTGGCGCAGGTGCCGTCGACCCGGCGCGGCCGACCGGCCGACGCCGGCACGCAGGTCCGGCTGACCGCCATGGAGACCAGGGTGGCCGGTGCCGTCGCCGACGGACTCAGCAACCTGGAGGCGGCCCGGCTGCTGGCGGTGTCGGCCAAGACGATCGAGTTCCACCTCGGCAACATCTATCGCAAGCTCGGCGTCCGTAACCGCACCGAACTCGCCCGGCACCTGTCGCGCTGAGCCGTGGCCGTACGGCCGAGCTGAAAGGAAGGGCCCCCTGCTAACGCCTCGTGCATAGCAGGGGACCCCTCCTAACGGCACCGTTCGGTGTGCGGAATCCTCAAGGTTTCCTCAACCGGGCAGCTCAAGATCTATCGACCTCCGTCGCCGCGACTAGTTTGACGGCAACCGATGGACGTGCGTGACACGCCACAAGCAGGAGGAGGGGAGATGCGACGCACACGACTGCGCCTCGCGCTCTTCGCGCTGCCCGCCCTGGTGGGCGGAGTACTCATGGCGGCGGCATCACCCGTGCCGGTGGGCGCGGTGCCCGCCGGCACGGGTGGTCCGGCCGACACCCATCTCGACGAACCCGACCACGTCGGCCACGTCCGGGTCCAGATGACCGGCGCCGACATGCTGGACCGGGTGGCCGCCGCCGGGTTCGACATCGAGCACGGTCTGACCCGGGTGCCGGACGGCATCGAGGGCGAGGTGGCGGCGACCGCCGAGGAGCGCACCGCGCTGGAGGCGATGGGCGTCCGGATCCTCGCCGACGACGAGGGCTTCGAGTGGAGCGACGAGGCCGACGGGGGACTTCAGGCCGTCGCGGCCCGCACCCTGACGGCGGCCGGCGAGGACAACGCGGTCCGGATCGCCCGCGCCGACTGGTTCACCACCAAGGGCCAGGGTTTCCTGTACGTCGAGGCGCGCACCACGGAGGGCAGCCAGACCACGCCGATCGTCGGGATGCAGGTGGAGAACGACTCGGGCAAGGGCACCGAGTTCGGCTTCGCCCGGACGATGAGCCGGTTCGTCGACTCCGGGCAGTACATGTTCCACCGGAACCTGTTCAAACTCGACACCCGCCCGGACCGGATCCGGGTCACCAGTTCGACCGGCGGTGTGGTCACCGGCCCGGTCTCGGACTGGTTGGAGAACGGTGCCCCGCCGCTGACGTCGAACCCCGGCTACCGGTCGGACTTCGTCGACGGCTACCGGCACCCGCAGCAGCTCTTCGCCCGAGCCGAGGAGATCGCCCGCGAGTTCCCGCAGATCGCCGAGATCGTCCACCTGCCGCACCGCACGAACGGCTACCAGCGTAAGGCGCAGGCGACGATCGGCGGGACCGGACAGTCGGCGGTCGTGGTCAGCTCGGCGGCGTGGGGGCACGAGGGCGGCAACGACGTCACCGTCGAGTTCGCGCACCAGTCGGGGGAGAACCTCCCACTCACCGTCGAGGTGACCGGCACGGCGGTCCGCGTCCTGCTGGGCACGGACGCCACCGGTGCGGTGGCGAGCACGGCCGCCGAGGTGGCGCAGGCATTGCGTACCCGGTCGCAGGGGCTGATCGACCGGGCGCACCCGTACCGCAGCAATGCCGGCACCGGCGTCGTGGCGCCGACCACCGGCCCGGTGGCGCTGACCGACTTCCTCGACCAGAAGCGGGTCGGCGCGCCGGAGGGTGAGGTGCCGCGCGGCCCCGCCACCATCCCGGTGCTGCGGATCGGCAAGCACCGCGACGGCCGCAACCCGGGCGTGCTGATCCAGGCGCAGGACCACGCCCGTGAGTGGGTGCCGCCGACGACCACGCTGGAGACGGCCGAACGGCTGGTCCACAACTACCGCACCGACAAGGAGACCAAGAAGATCGTCGACAACACCGACGTCTTCCTGATCCTCTCCAACAACCCGGACGGCGCGAACTACAGCTTCTACAACTTCGCCTCGCAGCGCCGCAACATGACCAACCACTGCGCGGACGACAACGCCGACCCGGCCCGCCGCAACGCCTGGGGCGTGGACCTGAACCGCAACTACCGGGTCGGTTCGGGCCACGACGGGTACGCGGGCGGCTCGACCAGTTGCGTCAGCGACACGTTCCAGGGGCCGGAGAAGCTGTCCGAGCCCGAGTCGAAGAACGTCGTCTGGCTCGTCGAGACGTACTCGAACATCAAGTTCATGATGTCCGTGCACTCCAACGGCGGCCAGTTGTTCTGGCAGCCCGGCGCGTACATCGCGAACGGGCGGATCACCACGCCCCGGCCGCCGCTCGGTGACGAGGCGTTCTACTGGCAGTCGGCGGCCCGGATCCTGTCGCAGGTGAAGGCACACCGGCAGACCGTGGTGACGCCGCAGAACGTGGGCGGTTCCTCGGACGTCCTCTACTCCTCGGCGGGCAACGTCCGGGAGGACCTCTACCACACGTACGGCATCTACTCGTTCGGCTGGGAGGTCGGCGGCTCGATCTACAACCCGGCCACCGGCAACTGGCAGGGCGGCTCGTTCCAGCCGCCGTGGGTGGGCAACCCCGAGCTGGTCAGCGGGCACGCCGAGACGATGGAGTACGCCAACGGGATCATGGAGATGTTCCGGATCGCGGCGGACTGGGGCAAGGACAAGAAGAAGCCGACGTCCACGCTCGTGCCCGGCGGCGGCCGGTACGCGGGCCCGGTCGACGTCCGGTTCGAGACCAGCGAACCGGCCACCATCTACTACACGACCGACGGCAGCCGGCCCACCCTGGAGTCGCCGCGCTACCAGGCGACCGAGTTCCGGGAGCCGGGTCAGGTGTTCCGCGTGACCGAGACGACCACGTTCCACTGGTTCTCGGTCGACACGGCGGGCAACGTCGAGAAGGGCTACGACCCGACGAAGAACGACAAGCGCAACAACTACCGCAAGGCGACGGTCACCATCACCCGGTAGCCCTCCTCCGGTGACGCCTCGTCGGTGCGGGTCGCTCCGCGCCGACGGGGCGTCGTCGTGCGCGCGTCGACGTGGACCGTCGCCGACGCGCGTCGGGAACACCGCACCGGGTACGCCCACGGGCGACTCGGCCCGCGTCTGCGGGCGGCAGACGGTGCGGGCCGCCGGACCCAGCATGGGAGACGACGTCAGCGCGCCCGGTCCGGGTGCCGTCGCGCCAGGAGGTGCCCGTCGTGACCCGTACCCGACTGACCTGGATCGTGCTCGTCGCGCTCGTGTGGGCGGCGATGATGTCCTTCGGCGGTGTCGCCGCCGAGACCGTCATGCTCTATCCGAACATCTTCGACGACGCTCCGGCATCGCTGCTGCGCGCCCGCGAGTTCCTGGTGGTCAGCGGCCCGAGCGACTACTTCCCGCCGCTGGGTGCCTCGGTGATCCTCGGCAGTCTCGCCGCCACGGTGCTCACCTGGCGTGACCGGCGGCTGCGCTGGTGGGTGGCGTCCGCGACGGCGGTCTTCGTGGTCTGCGAGTTCCTCTTCTCGGCGGTCTTCTTCTGGCCGCGCAACGAGATCATGTTCGTGGACCCGGTGGGCACCCACTCGCCGGAGTACCTGCGTCAGGTCGCCGCCGAGTTCGTCGCCGGGCACCGGGTACGCCTCGTCGGCGGCGCGGTCACGGCGGCGCTGGCCTTCACCGCGCTGCTGCGTTTCGCCCGCGACACCGGCCGCGCGAGTAGTGACCACGGGGCGGTCCGGGCCGTCTCCTGACGTCCTGCGGGTAGGGATCGGCAGGTCAGCACCCTGGTGGGCTCGACGGCACGTGCTAGGAAGTAGGCGTGAATCGTGATCGTCTTTCTGCCGTGCCGCCGGTCCCGGTGACGACGCATGGCTGAGCGCAGACTCCGGACCGGCCTCGCGTTCGTGCTCGGTCTGACCGTGTTGTCCGGGTGCGCCGTCAACAAGGGCAGCGCCCTGGCCGCCGACTTCGAGGCCGACTGGGCCGGTACGCCCGACGTGGCGACCGTCCACGCCACCGAGGAGAACACCCTGCCCTTCTTCGGCACGTCGACCGGCACCCTGACCGTGCAGGAGGGCACCTCGGCCGACCGGGTCAGCGAGCTGGCGGGCGAACTGCGGCAGTACGTCGCCGGCCGCGACGACGTCACGGGCAAGATCGCCGCCGCCGACATCATCTTCACCGTCGTCCCGGACAGCGCCCGCACCGACGAGGTGGTGTCGTTGTGGCGGTCGATGAGCACCGACCCCCAGGTGACGTCGGCCCACATCTCGAAGCCGTCCCGGGCCGACGTCAACCGGTGGCGGATCGTCGGCACCGCGCCCAACGTGGTCGGCGCGATGGAACTCTTCGACGACCTGACCACCGGCGGCGGCCGACACGGCACGCTGACCGGCGTCACGACGGTGCTGATCTCCACTGACCGCACCGTCGAGCCGGCCGTCTCCGTGGAGACCGGTGCCGACGGTGCGGTCCCGGTGGAGGCGATCGCCGCGTTCCGGGCGGTCGTCGGCAGGTATCCGATGGTCCGGGCAACACTGCGGGTCGACCGGGTCAGCATCGTCCTGACGCGGCCCGAGGACCGGTCAGCCGCCGAGGAGGTAGCTCGGGCCCTGGCACCGAACCTCGGCACCGTCGAGGTGACCAGCCAGAACCGCTGAACCACGGCGATCGGGCCAGAGGCGGTGTCGGTTCACACCCGAGAGATCACTGGTGCGATCTCAATATCGCCCACCAGGTAGAGGACCGGATCACATTGATGGTCCGAGACTCTTTCCATTCCTGAGTGACTACGCCTCTGAAGGCCCGAAGATCGCATCCATGACCTGTGCGCCGCCGAGGCGTCCCGGCTCGGCTCACTCACCACACCCTCACTGTGCCTTGTGAGTGAGACGTTCAACGCATCTGCCCGGCAGCTACGCCCAAGGCACCGGCTCAGTATCGCTGAACCATCCGAACGGTGGCATCTGACGACAGAATTTGCCCCGGTAACCCATTGAATGCAGAACAAGGAGCGTCAGATAATGCCGGGACAAGAACCATGCGTCCCGCGACAGTCCTGCCACGTGGTAGATCTGCTCCCGAGGCGACTTGGGATGCACCAGCCCGTTACGAAACCGCACAAGCGCTGCCGGCCCATCAGAGAGGCTTTCCCTCGCCGCGAACTCCTGCAAGGCTGGCAGTTCTAAGCCATCTAGGGCAAAGGGAATAGCGCCAAGCTCCAATACGCGACGCAGTCGATCCTCGCCCGTAAGGCCGCGATAGTCGCGACGACGGACATGACCCCCAAGTACGAGGTTCACCCATTCAATATTCTCTAGGGCGGTGAAGGCGGATAGCACCCGCTGCTCCACGAAGCCGACGCTGTTTGTCTGTACGGCGGAAACCATCTGAAAGCGCAGAATTCCTTGCTCACCGTCGCAGGCAAAGGCTTGCACTAGCGAGCATAAGTAGGCGTGAAAATCTTGCGTGGAGTAGTAGTAAAGCCACGCTGACCCTGGCCCCTTGCTTGCTGGGTCACAAATAGGCGATACCCATGACTCCCACGACACCTTGCCATCCGGAGCGTAGCCAATTGGCAAAACCGGCGAGACCCAACGACCGAAGGCGAAAGAAAGTCCCACCCTCAGTTGTTCCAGTAATGCCTTCGCAGCCTCCACCGAGAATGCCTCGTCATTCACGCGCCTGATCTCCATCACGTGCGTCAGCACGTAAAGGTGATCGCTTCGACTCTCCTTGAGTAGCTCCGTCAGGTCCGAGCGGCTATCAAGCGTTATTCGCCAGCCTTCAACGTCCCCCTGCCACCGCCCTGCCCACAATCTCCGCCCATTGGTCAAAACGGCATTTCCGAGAATTGCCGGTAAGTTCATCCAGTGGACAAGCAAGTGATCGAGCTCCGCCTCCGGTTCTACGTACTCACACTGCCCGATCCAACCATCATTGGAGACTCGGTGAGCGCCTGAGATTGTCCAAGAACGGCCCTGCTTTTCGATCGACAGGTCGACTTTTCCAGGATCGGTAAACCACTCATCATCAAGCGGGCCTACCGACCATCGGAGCCCGGGCTCCGGGGTAAATTCAAGCCGAACTACGCCTTGGCGCTCCGTCGCTCCAAGTCCGCCGATTTCTCCTTGGTGCAGCAGTACGGGCTCTTTGGGCTTATTGAAGCTATACACAGGCTTTAGCGGCGTCTTGGCCTCCCTGTGCTGCTGGTTCGGAATCACCGTAACTCTCCTTCAGAGGTAGAGCCTGCTGACGGAAGCCAGCCATCCAGAATAAACAGTCACGCCATGGAGGGCCAGTAAGTTTGCTACAACACGCCGGACACACGTCGGACAGCCGGTGAGAAGTATCTATACGTCTTCAAGGTGGCCCTGAGCGGGCCGCACGCGCCGCCGCCAGGACACACGTCCGTCGCTCCGCTGGCGCTCCGACTCCAGGCCGGCTGCCGGCTGGGCCGCGCCGGAGCGACGCGGCGCAGGAAGGGCACGCCGGGTCCGCGCGGGCGAGTCGCGCTGGCGAACCGGTCGCGGTTACTGCGCCTCCGGCGGGGGGCAACGACTCCAGGATGGCTGGGGCTCCGTCTGCGGGCTGCGGTCCGTGGGTCGTTGCGCAGCCATCCCGCCAGCCGACAACCCGGGCGAGTCGGGCAGAGCACCGCCCGACCTACCAGCGTCCGTATGTGTGTCAAGGTCCGCTTGACGTGGCGGGCCGCGCGGCGGCCAGTCCCAATGGGGGCGGATCGGCGGCAGACGGGATGGCAGCGATGCGGAGGTGTCGACCGAAGTTCTATGAACGCCGAGTGCTTGCAGCCACCGCTAACATCCTGGCCGTGACAGACACTTGGACGGGCAGTGATCTATCGGTCCTCAAGGCCGCTGTGAAGTACATCGAGGAGCGAGACTACGGCGTGTTCCCCCCAAGCGTACGACCTTGCAGCTTTAGTCAATCTTGACGAGAACGAGGTCGGAAAGGCGCTGTTGAGACTTGATGGCACCTACATCGAAGGGGTCTGTCCCGTACCGGAGTCAGAAGGATCTAACCCCCCAGCACGCAGCGCTATCGGACAGTGGCCTACGCCTGAAGACCTCGCGGAGCGCCTTCTCGCAGCATTGCAGTCTGCCGCCGACGTTGAGGCAGATATGGGGAAGCGGTCCAAATTAAAGCAAACCGCCATATTCTCGGCGAGGGCAGAAGGGACTTGCTTGGCAACGTTTCTTGCGTCAGCGATCAACCGGGGCTTGGGCCTGGGGTGACTGCGCCTCGAACTTGCTGAGTGCGGCTCTCAAGCCTGAGTTGCGGTCTAAGGTTCGGCTGAGCTGTCGTTCCTCTGGAGGTCACCCTGGGGCATACGGCATGCTGATCGGATGGATTCCTGGCACTCACTCTCCCAGCCGCAGGCTGCGCTCATCGCCGGCCTGATCGGGGCATGCGGGGCGCTTCTCGCTGGTCTCCTCGCCACCACGCTCACGCAGTTTTTGACCTTCCTGGGGCAGGACAAACGGCGATGGGAGGAGACCCGCCGATCGGCCTACGCGCGGATGTACCGCGCAGTGATGGCCGCTTGGGACGCCTACGACGAGGCCGGCAAGGAGCCCGAAGAGTGGGCAACCGTCGGCGAATCGCGTGCAGAAATTCGGGATGCATACACAGAGGCGGCGCTACTTGTACGTCACCGGAGGACCGACCGTGCGCTCGATGATGTTTACGACGCCTCCTCGTATCTCTGGGCACGACGTGGGCGCGGCTGGGAGCAGGTCGACAGACACCTCTACGATGCGCAGGCTCGCTTCCTGGAAGCGGTGCGTAAGGAGTTGCGGATGCCTGCCTTGAGAAGCGAGTCTTACGAGGAGTACAAGGCGGCCTTTCGGGGCACCAGCCCCTACAGCCCGCCGCAACCCGACATTCGTGGAGCGGGAGAACCGCCGGGCCGCGCTGCCGTTGATCAGGGTGTGATTTCGTAGTGCGTCGGTCGTCCGCTGGACCAGGTCGCCACAGCGTGGGAGCACCAGCGTGCCCGGCAATGGGTTAAGAGGTTGGCGTGCCGCCGGGAGGAAGGCCCAAGATCATGACGTTCCCAGGCCGTCAGAGGCCAACCCGCAGTTCCATCAATTATCATCAATGTTAAGCGTAATGGCAGCCTAGAGGCTAAGTCGTCCGCTTTGATCGACTACGCCCCCTCGCATGATCAATGCAACGCCGTATGTCAAGCTCCGCCGCTTCCCGTCTTGCAGCAGAACTTAACATCCGTAGGAGTGTCGGGGATCGCGCCGCACAATGGATAGCTGTGCGGCATTTTCAACAAGCGCTGGCCTCGTTCTCGGTCGACCCGATAAACGAAATGGATCCGAATGACTGTCGAAAGCTGGGGAACGACGTATTGGGGTGGGCCGGGTGCGACCGGAGGTACCTGGTGGCCGGTGGGAGACCGTGTAGTAGAACACGATCGGTTGAAGCAGGTGCTCGCTCTGTCTGCTAGGAATCACGCGAGACAGGCAATCGAGTTGTTTGCAAATGAGGACCAAGAGGGTCTGAGTCAGGCGGCTATCAGTGCGGGCTGCGCCGTGGAATTGCTTGCCAAAGCGTATATTGCCAGCGTTGAGCACGGATTGCTTGCCGAGAAGGGTGACCGGGATACGGTACTCATTCTTTCCGGAAATGCGAACCTGGCCTCTGCTCGAATCGCTGAGATGAAGACGATCGGTGCGTTGGAATCTTTGAAGATGGCCAAGTACCTGCATCCAGCCTTACCTTTCATTGTTCAGTCTGACCAGGTCGTTCTGCGGGTCCGGAATGCGGCCGTACATATGGCGATGGTTCTGCCGGACGAGCTGCGCGCGTCCGTTGCGGTGATGTGTCGTCTCGTGGACGGATTGCTGGCAGCCCTATCTTTGGACCGCGATGATTACTGGGGCGATCATGCAGTTGGAGTGGTCGACGAGATTCTTGACATGGCCAAGAGTGAGGTTCGTCGCATCGTTGCCGCGAAGATCGCTGCTGCTGAAAGGCGTTTTTCGATCCTGATTTCTGGGCTTGATTCAGCAGGAAAGACGGTCGTTCTTGCCGCCTTGTCTGGGCGTACTCCGTATACGATTGCTGACCACAACGAGCCTCAAGAGTGTCCTGCCTGTAAACAGCAAGGATGGCTAGTCTGTCATGTTGATGAAGGGCAGCCCGAAGTGGAATACGACGATAATGGAACCCGGCATGAATTTGCGCCGAGGGCAGCCTACCCATCTACCTTCGAATGTCCGGTGTGTGATCTTGACTTGCAAGAGGAGGAGTTGGCTGAGTTTGACTACCCTATGGAGATTGAGCTTGAAGCGAATAGTGACCCGTACTCGGATTATGAGCCAGGCGAGGACTGGTTCCGTGGGCGATAACTTATCTGTGGCCGGCAACCCTTGGGATATTCCTGCGCTCGGACTGTTGACCGGACTCCTGATTCGTGCGAGGTTGGAACTCCTCGCATTAAAGGGTGTCTCGTAACTCGGTGAAGGCGTTGCCGGGCAACGGTACTGGTGTCATCCGGTGAGGATGATGTTGTGGAGGTGGGCGATACCGGAGGTGGTGTCGGTCAATGTGTGGGCGGCGCGGCGGTAGTCGCGCAGGATCTTGAAGGTCTTCATGCGGGCCAGGGCGTGTTCAACCTGCGCACGGACGGTGCGGTGTTGCCGGTTCAGGTCTTTCTTCCAGTCGGGTAGTTCGGTGCCGTCGGTGGGTTTGCGGTACGGGATGATGACGTCGGGGTTGCCGCGGTAAGCGCCGTCTGCCATGACTGGCCGCCCGGAGAGTTGCTGGTCGATGCCGCTGGTGCGGTAGACGATGGTGTCGTTGCGGTTGCCCGGTTGCGGGTCGCCGAGAGCGACGACGAGGCGGGTGTGGGCGTCGATGGCGACCTGCAGATTCGTGGAGTAGCGGTAGTTCTTACTCGGGGCGGCCAGCCGGTGATCGCGGGTCGGGACGAGGGTGCCGTCGACGATGGTGATCTGGTCGACCCGCCGCCGACGCACCGGCGCCAACGCGAGCAGTGGGCCGAGGGTGTCGATGACCCGGTGCGCGGCGGAGTGCGACACCCCGAATAGTGGGCCGATCTGCCGCATGGTCAGGTTCGTGCGCCAGTACGCGGCGACGAGCAGCACCCGGTCGGCGAGGTCGAGCGACCACTGCCGGCCCGGCCGACCGTCGGCGATCGCGCCACCGCCGCGTTCGGCGACCAGCCGGACCAGCCGGCGGAACTGAGCGGGCTGCAGCCCGGTGAACGGAAAGATCCACTCCTGGCGGGCCGCCGAGATCACCTGCACCCCGACATGATCCACCATGGATGCACGAGCGAGTTACGAGACGTCCCTTAGAGTTCAGGCCGTCGCCAGGCCGTTATACGAATTAGGCACCCTGGCTGCATTGCCGATAGGAGACGTACTAATCTACTTGACCTGAGTCAAGGAAAGAAGTATCTGCTGTCGCTTCTTCAGTTCCAAGAACGAGCCTCGAATGTAGTCATGATAGGGGTCTCGGGGATGTGGGATGATTGATGTGAGGGTCGAGCGATCGCCGGACTCCCATTGTTTAACTACAACTTCGAAGCCAGCAACATGTGCCGCGAAATCCAGGAAGCAATCAGGCATAGAATCTCCAACAATCAAGTGAGCTTTCGACGCAATTATCTCAACGGAATTCCTGTTGGCGGGCATGAAAACCTGACTCATCCACGCAATCCATAAATCCATCTCTTTGCTGCTCAAATTTGCCGTGATGTCAACCTTAAGCTCGGGCTTAAAGACGCTTCGAAAGACGCGCCAGGTTGCCTGGCTGGTAGAGGACAAGGACAGCAGTGGGCCGTATAGCTCCTCTAGTTGAGTGTTAATTCTTCTCAAGCTTTCTTGCCGCTGGTTCATGATTCGGGTATTCAGGTATGTCGCCACCCCTGCTATGGCCGCGACTGCAAGACTTACGCTTGCCGCAATGAACGTAGTCATGCGCCCGATGGTTCCATGCGCAAGCAAGAGATCATCTGCTGGGTGATGGGTAGGGAAAGGCCAGACACCAAGGACGATCGGAGTGCGGACAGTAGTTAAGACGTTAGTCAGTCGGTACGTGGACGCGGCTGGGTGGCCGAGGGCTGGACGATCACCGGGGCCACGCATGTAGCTTAATCTCGCTGGACAGTGCGCCCAGAACTTGCAAGGAAGAGATTCGGCTACCCATCAAGGCGTGGGAGAGCGCCCGGAGTCTCGGGGGTTATGAGGGGTCGGTCTGGTCGGTAGCGTTGGCGGTGGTGGTGGTGGCCGGTGGGTCGGTGGTGCGTCCTGCGCTACGCGAGGAGGGTTCCGGGTGGATTCCTTGCCGGAGTTGACGTTCGGGCAGCGGTTGAAGGTCTATCGGGAGCGGTCCGGGAAGTCTCGGACGGTGCTGGGTGGGTTGGTGGGTCGCAGCGCCGAGTGGGTCAAGGCGGTCGAGACGGATCGGATCCTGCCGCCGCGCATTCACATGCTGGATCGGATCGCGCGAGCCTTGAAGATCGACGTGTCGGCCTTGGCAGCCGAGTTGGGTGATCGCTCTGCTGTGGTTAACGGGCCGGAGCATCCGGCGTTGGTGTCGGTCCGGGCTGCCCTGAATCATGTCGCGCTTCCCGATGACACCCCGCCGGTGTTGTTGTCGGGTCTGCGGGAGCGGCTTGCGGCGGGGTGGCGGGCGCGTCATCAGGCGGCGGATCACCGTACGGTGCTGGGCGGGTTGTTGCCGGGGTTGCTGCGGGACGGGCAGCGGGCGGTGTTGGGGTACGAGGGTGACCGGCGGCGGGAGGCGCAGGCTCTGTGGGCGGAGACGCTGGGGTTGGCGCAGATGTTCGTCGCCTATCAGCCTGCGGCCGAGTTGTTGTGGCGGGTGACGGATCGGGCGATGGTGGCGGCGCAGGAGTCCGGTGATCCGGAGGCAATTGCCCGTGCGGGGTGGTTTCTGTGTCAGGTGCATCGGGAGGCCGGTGACTGGGACACCGCGATGAGGGTGACGCTGGAGGTGCTGTCGGCGTTGGAGCCGAGGGCGGCTGACGGGAGCGCGAATCTGTTGGCGTTGTGGGGTGCGCTGAACTTCGAGGCCGCGTACACGTCTGCTCGTGCTGGTGAGGAAGGTCGTGCCTGGCGGTACTGGGACCGCGCGGACCAGGTGGCGCAGCGTCTGCCGGAGGGCTTCTACCAGCCGCAGACGTCGTTCTCGCGGGTCATCATGGGTGCTCATGCGGTGACGGTGGCGGTGGAGTTGCAGCAGTCGGGCGAGGCGGTGCGGCAGGCCCGTCGTCATGATGCGGCGGCGATTCCGTCGAGGCCGCGTCGGGCACGCCATCTGATCGAGGTCGCGCGGGCGTACTACGGCAAGGACGACAAGGAAGCGGCCGTGGCGGCGCTGCGGCAGGCGTACGAGTCGGCTCCGGAGACGATTCGGTTCAACGGGTACGCCCGTCAGATCACCATGGACCTGCTCGACGGTCCGCGTTCCACCCGGGATGCCGCCCGTGACCTGGCGGCGAAGGTCGGACTCGTCTCCTGAACCAGGGGTAGGGACCTTACCCATTCTGCCCGGCCACCGACCGTAGCTTTCCGCTCACGGGATGCGGTGGTCGGTGCGAGTCACGCCCGGCCGCCGTGTCTCCCAGCCAGAGGGCGACCGAGCCGCCCTCATGAGCGACGAGGGAGGGTACGTGCGGCGCGTCTCATACGACAGCTATCTGTCCGCCACCGCGTTGACCTTTGCCCGGCGGCATCGGCCGGTGTGGTCCTGGCAGCACTGGCGGCGTATCTGCAACTGCGGGGCTGACCTGCCGTGCCGGGCCCGGCACCGGATACCGATCAACCGAGGGCACTGGCCTCAGGCGGAGGATCAACGGTGACCAGTCACGGTCCGGTGATGCCGATCTGGAGCTGCGGCGGCTGCGACCTGCCGTGGCCGTGTCCGACGCGACGGCGGGAACTACGCGCGGAGTATGCGGATGCGCCGGTGTCGCTGGCTCTCTACCTCGGGGCCTACCTCATCCAGGCCGCCGAGGACATGCCTTGGGCACCTGCCGGCACCCTGCACCGCCGTTTCATTGGTTGGACCCGACAGCCGCCGGAAGCACCGCAACGAGGCACAGCAACCATGCCTACCGAAACCGAACGCCACCAGACCCGATGACCTCGTACGACACCCGATCCGACCTGCCTGCCGTGATCACATACCGAACGGCGGCGGATCGTGATGGCGGATTCATGTCGTAACATCGTCCTGTTTCTTTCCTGGGCGGTGCGGAGGACCGCATGGACGATGTGACCCTCCGGGCGCTGAGACTCGTCGAGGAGGCCCAGACCGGCGCCGCCGCCCCGGCGTTGGCGACCGCCGAGACGACGCTGCGCGAGGCCACCGGGGAGATCGCCGACGGTCCGGCGGCGCTGCACTTCGCCCGGGTCGTGGCGCTGACCCGGCTCGGTGAGCTGCGTGCCGCCGTGGCCGCCGCCGATCTGATGCTGGCCGCTGCGGACCGCGAGGGCAGCGCCGGCTGGCGGTCGTGCGCGCTGTCGCTGCGCGCCACCCGGCGGCTGCGCGTCGGTGACAAGGACATCTCCGAGTACGACGTGGAGACGGTGCTGCGGGACCTGGTCAGTGCCGAGACCGCCCTGCTCGTCGACGAACCCGACCCGGTGATCATGGGCAACGCGCACACCGGGATCGCCATCGGCTACGCCCAACTGCGGCTCTACGAGTTGGCCGCGCCGCAGTTCGAGGCGGCGTACGAGACGACCCGGCATCCGGACTACCCGGACAACGGCAACCGGGCCATGTGGTTGTGCAACCTCGCCGAACTCAACCTGCTGTGGGCGCTGGAGTTGTATCAGGTGGGCCAGGTCGCGGTGGCGGAGCGGCACACCACCACCGCCGAGACGCACGCGACCCGCGCGGCGGCCGAGGCGTCCGGCCCCCAGGCGCGGGTATGGCGGCTGCTGGCGCTGCTCTATGCCGCCTGCGCCCGCGCCGACCGCCAGGACCCGGCCGGCGCGGCGGCCGACATTCCCCGGTACGCGGCCCTGCTGGAGGACTCCGGTCTGCGACAACACCAGGAACTGCTGCTGTGTCGACCGTTCCACGCCGTCGCGTTGCGCCGCTCGGGGCGACCGGGTGAGGCGCTCCGGGTCATCCAGCGGGCCGTGTCCGCCCTGCCGGTCGAGACCGACTGGCTGATCTCGGCGGCCCTGCACCGGACGCACGCGGTGCTGCTGACCATCAACGGCTCGTCGGACGCCGTGCCGGGGCTCACTTACGGTGACGCGCTCGCCGAACTGCTCTGGCGGCAACGGCACCGCTGGCTGCACACGGCGATGACCATGCAGTCGTACGACGTGTTGCGCTGGCAGCACGAGCAGGCCGAACGGGCGGCGCAGACCGACCCGCTCACCGGCGTCGCCAACCGTCGGGGACTCGACGTCTTCCTGCGGACCCTGGCCGCCTCGGGCGCCCCCGCCGACCGGCTGGTGGCGGTGCTGGCGGTGGACATCGACCGGTTCAAGCACATCAACGACTCGCTCGGCCACGCGGCCGGCGACGAGGTGCTGCGGGCCGTCGCGCACGTGCTCACCGCCAGCGTCCGCAAGGGCGACTTCGTGGCCCGGCTCGGTGGCGACGAGTTCGTCGCGATCCTGCCCGACGCCGACACCGCCGACGGCACGAAGGTCGCCCGACGGGCCGTGGACGCGGTGGCCGGGATGGCGGTGTGGCGCGCCCGGGTCAGCGTCGGCGTGGCCAGCGGGCCGGTGTACGCGGTCGGCGACGCCCTCGCCCAGGCCGACCGCGCCATGTACGCGGCGAAACGCGCGGGCGGCAACCAGGCGACCTACCGTCCGGCGGCCGTCGAGCAGTGATCCGCGTACCCGTGGTCGACGGTGGCGACTACGGTGTGTGCGACGGTCGTCGACAGAGGAGGACCACGTGAAGCCCTGGCACCTCACCGCTGTGGTGATCACCGTGGCGCTGCTCGGATTCGTCGTCTGGTGCGTCATCGCCTTCCTCCAGGGCCGACGCGGCGGTCCGTCGGATCACTGACGCCGGGCCGGTCGCCGTCCGGGCACCGGGCCGCCGATGTGCTGACAGTCCGGTCGGACGCCGGGCCGCCGGTGCGGCGGGTCGGGCGCGACCGCTACCCTGCGGCGGTGGCTGACGACGCGGAACGGGTGGCGGCGTCGTTGGCGGTCCGGCTCGACGCGGTCACCTTCACCGACCTGACCGTCGACCAGGTCACCGCCCGGCTGATCGACGAGGTCGTGCGCTGGGCGGGGGAGCGGGGCTGGCGGGTCTATCGGCGCGCGCCCAGCGTGGTGCCGTTGCCGCCGCCGATGTCGGACCGGCAGTCGGTCCTGGACGTGGCATGTGCCCGACCGGACGGGCCACCGGTCGTCGTCGAGGTCGACCACGGCACCCGGCGGCGGACCTGGGACAAGCTGATCGCCGAGGCCGACGCGGGACGCGTACCGCTGTGGGTGCGGTGGGGTGCCGGCCGGTTCACCGCGCCGCCGCCGCCGATCCTGATGGTGACCTGCGAGGTGTCCGGGCGGACGGACCCGGCCGGCGCACGGCTGCACACTCGGCTGCCACGCGCCGACATGCAGCCACCGGCGCACTCCGCCGGGCGGGTCGGCGAGGCGTCCCCCGTCGAGCTGCCGCTCCCGCCGTCCGGTTCCTGAGGGCTATCCGGTCTCCGCTGCGGGCCGGATCGGGCGGTACGCCTCACAGGCCAGGGTGACCAGCTCGGTGAGGTGGGCCGGCGGGTCGTCCTTCCACCAGGCCAACCAGACCGGGATCGGCGGGGTGTCGCGGACGGCCCGGTATGCCACCCCGGGGCGGGGATTCTGGTGGGCGGTGGCCTCCGAGGTGATGCCGACCGCCTGACCGGCCGCGATCAGCGTGAGCCACTCGTCGACGCTGTGCGTGGTGCGGATGGTGCCCGGTGCCGCGCCCGACGGGAACAAGGCGGGGGTGGTGGTGCCGGTGCGGCTGTCGATGGCGACCGGATACCGGATCAGGTCGGCGAGGCGTACCGACCGCCGTCGGGCCAGCGGGTTGTCGGTGGCCACGGCGGCGTAGCGGGACTCCACCCCGAGCAGGGCGCTGTCGAAGCGGGGGTCGGTGAGCTGGCGGCGGACCACGGCGACGTCGGCGTTGCCCTCGCTGAGCCCGGCGGTCGGCGTGTTGCAGTGCACGAACACCAGCGGCACCTGCGGGTGGGCGGCGGCCCAGACGCGTTGCAGGCGACGGGTGTGCTTGCCCAACGCCGCCCAGGCGTAGCCGAGGCGCAGCTCGGCGCGGGACTCCTCGACGATCCGGTGCAGGTGGGCGACGTCGTCGAGGACCCGACGCGCGGCGGCGAGGACGCGGGTGCCGGTGCCGGTGAGCGAGACGTGCCGGGTGGTCCGCTGGAGCAGCCGGGCGCCGAGCGTGGCCTCCAGCGCGCCGATCGACCGGGAGACCGCCGCCTGGGAGACGCCCAGGACCGCCGCCGCGTCGGTGAACGTGCCGGCGTCGACCACCGCGACCAGCGTACGGAGTTGGCGGAGCTGCACATCCATACGCTCAGCGTATAGGTGACACGGTCCATGCATTTCCGGTATCAGTCGGTGCGCTCGACACTGACCTCATGACGGTGCGGACAGTGGAGCGCGACGACGTCACCCCGAGCGACGGTCGGGTGGCCGGTGTCGGCCGAGGGCCGCTGCTGCGCGGGATCGTCACGATGACCGGCAGCGCGGCGAGCAACCAGGTCGGGGCGGCCCTGGGAGCGCACGCCTTCGGTGCAATCGGGCCCGCCGGGGTGGTGGCCGTCCGGCAACTCGTCGCGGCGGCGGTGCTCCTGCCGACCGTACGCCCCGACCTGCGTCGCTTCACCTGGGCGCAGTGGTGGCCGACCCTGCTGCTCGGGCTGGTCTTCGCCACGATGAACCTCAGCCTCTACAGCGCGGTCGACCGCATCGGTCTCGGCCTGGCCGTCACCCTGGAGTTCCTCGGCCCGCTCGCGGTCGCGCTGGTCGCCTCCCGGACCCGCCGCGACCTGCTCTGCGCGGCCGGCGCCTGCCTCGGTGTCTACGTGCTGGTCCTGCCGGGCCCGGCCAGCGACCTCGTCGGGGTGGCACTGGGGCTGCTCGCGGCGGCGTGCTGGGCGTCGTACATCCTGCTCAACCGGCTCGTCGGGGCCCGGCTGCCGGGGTTGCAGGCCCCGGCCGCGGCGAGCCTGGTCTCCGCGCTGCTCGCCCTGCCGGTCGCGGTCACCCTGCTGGCCCAGGGACGCCTGGCCGGCACCGCGCTGCTGTTCGCCGTCGCCGCCGGTGTCCTCGCCTCGGTGGTGCCGTACGCCGCCGACCTCGTCGCGCTGCGCACCGTGCCGGCCCGGTTCTTCGGCGTCTTCATGAGCATCCACCCGGTGCTGGCCGCGCTCGCCGGTCTCGTGCTGCTCGGTCAGGTGCTCCGACCGCACGAGTGGCTCGGCATCGCCATGGTCGTGACGGCCAACGCGGTGGCCGTCCGGTCCGCCACCGCCTGATCCGCCACGAGCCGGTCTCGCTTCCGCCGATCGGCGTTGCCCGCACGGTGTTCCTGGAAGGGTCGACGGTGCGGGCAGCGGGCGCGAGGCGGAGGCACGGTGGGCAGGTCGGGGCAGGACCCGGAGCAGGAGGCGGGGTCGGCGACCTTCAGCCCCTCGGCGGAACTGCCGCCGCCGTCCCCGGCCGACCTCGACGTGCTGCGGCGGGTCGGCGCGCGGTGGCGGGTCGACGACACCGTACGGGCGCTGCCGGTGGACCCGCAGGCGGACGAGGTGCGGACCGCGACGGGTACGGGCCGACACAGTGTGCTGTTCGTGCCGGACGAGGCGGGTCGGCTGACCGCCACCCCCACCGTCGAACGGCAGGACACCGTCGAGGGGCGGGCGCTCGGCGGTCTGCGTCGACTCCTGCTCGGGCCGCCGCTGACCAGCGGGGCGATCCTGCGCGAGCGGATGCCGAAGTTCCTCGCGCTGCCGGTGCTCGCCTCCGACCTGCTCTCCTCGGTCGCGTACGGGCCGGAGGCGATGTTGACCGTGCTGGTCCTCGCCGGCAGCGGCGCCCTGGGGCTGTCGTTGCCGATCGCGGCGGGACTGGTGGTGCTGATGCTCGCGGTCGGCACGTCGTACCGGCAGACCGTGTACGCGTACCCGCACGGCGCCGGGTCGTACCTGGTGGCCAGCGACACCCTGGGGCCCCGCGCGGGCCTGGGCGCGGCGGCCGGTCTCGTCCTCGACTACGTGCTCACGGTCGCGGTGTCGGTGTCGGCCGGGACCGCCGCGATCACCTCGGCGCTGCCCGCGCTCGCGCCGTACCGGGTACCGTTCGCGCTGGCCGTCATCGGGCTGCTGCTGACCGGCAACCTGCGCGGCATCCGGGTCGCCGGCAACGTGTTCGCCGCACCGACCTACTTCTTCCTGGTCGCCGTGCTCGGGCTGATCGTCGTCGGGCTGGTGCGGGCCGCCGCCGACGGGTTCACCGTCGCCGCCCCACCGCCGACGCCGGCCGTGGAGGGGCTCGGGCTGCTCCTGGTGCTGCGCGCCTTCGCCTCCGGCGCGACGTCGATGACCGGCATCGAGGCGGTCTCCAACGCGGTGCCGGTCTTCCGGCCCACCGAGTGGCGCAACGCCCGTACGGTGCTGACCTGGATGGTCGGCATCCTGATCGTGATCTTCGTCGGCCTGGTGGTGCTGTTCCACCTCAACGGCCTGGTGCCCACTGCCGACCAGACGCTGCTGTCCCAACTGGCCCGGCACACCTTCCCCACCGGGCCCTGGTACGCACTCGTGCAGGCCGCCACCGCCCTCGTGCTGCTGCTGGCCGCGAACACCGCCTTCAACGACCTGCCGCGCCTGCTGTACTTCATGGCCCGCGACAGCTACGTGCCCCGCCGCTTCCTGCACCTGGGGGACCGGCTGGCGTTGAGCAACGGGCTGATCGTGCTCGCGGTCGCCGCCGCGGTGCTGCTGGTCGCGTTCGGCGGTCGGACCCACTCGCTGATCCCGCTGTACGCGGTCGGTGTCTTTCTCGCCTTCACGCTCTCCCAGACCGGGATGGTCCGCCACTGGCGGCGGCACCGCGAACGGGGCTGGCGGCGGCGCGCCACCATCAACGGCACCGGCGCGGCACTGTCGGCGCTGGTCCTGGTGACCGCCGCGGTCACGAAGTTCACCGAGGGCGCCTGGGTGGTGGTGCTCGCCGTACCGCTGCTGATCCACCTGTTCCGCCGGGTCCGCCGCCACTACGACCAGGTTCAGCAGGCCCTCGGCCTGCACGCGGTGGCGCGGACCGACGACGCGGGCCCGGCCGGGGACGAACCACCGCCGATCGTCCCGCAGCAGGTCCGGCACCTGTTCCTGGTCCCGGTGGCCCGGCTCAACCAGGCGACACTGCGCACCCTCGCCTACGTCGGCTCGCTCGGCCAACCGGCGCTCGCCCTGCACGTCAGCCCGGAGCGGACCGAGGCGGACCGGTTCCGCGCGCAGTGGGCCACCTGGGGCGACCACGTCCCGCTGGAGACGATCCTGTCACCGCACCGCGTGATCATCACGCCGCTGGCCGGGTACGTCAGCGCGCTGCGGCACAGCCGTCCCGACCTGACCCTCACCGTGGTGGTGCCCGACGTGATCGTCGAGCACCCCTGGCAGCGGCTGCTGCACTACCGCACCGAGCAGCGGCTGCGCCGGACCCTGCGACGGCACCCCGGCATCGTGGTGACCAGCATGCCCACCCACCTGAGCCGCTGAGCTACCGGCGATCAGCGGCCCACGTAGGCCGCCAGGTGCTCGCCGGTGAGGGTGGAACGGGCGGCGACCAGGTCGGCGGGGGTGCCCTCGAAGACGATCCGGCCGCCGTCGTGACCGGCACCCGGCCCGAGGTCGACGATCCAGTCGGCGTGCGCCATCACCGCCTGGTGGTGCTCCACCACGATGACCGACCGGCCGGCGTCCACCAGCCGGTCGAGCAGGCCGAGCAGGTGCGTGACGTCGGCCAGGTGCAGGCCGGTGGTCGGTTCGTCGAGGACCCAGACGCCGCCCTTGTCGCCCATGTGGGTGGCGAGCTTGAGGCGCTGCCGCTCGCCGCCGGAGAGCGTGGTGAGCGGCTGGCCGAGGCTGAGGTAGCCGAGGCCGACGTCCACCAGTCGCCCGAGGATCGTGGACGCGGCAGGCGTACGCGCCGCACCCGCGCCGAAGAACTCCCGCGCCTCGCTCACCGGCATCGCGAGCACCTCGCTGATGTCCCGACCGTCCAGCCGGTACTCCAGCACCGAGGCGTCGAACCGGCGGCCCTCGCACTCCTCGCAGGTGGTCGCCACGCCGGCCATGATCCCCAGATCGGTGTAGAGCACCCCGGCGCCGTTGCAGGCCGGGCAGGCACCCTCGGAGTTCGGGCTGAACAGCGCCGGCTTCACCCCGTTGGCCTTGGCGAACGCCTTGCGGATCGGCTCCAGCAGGCCGGTGTAGGTGGCCGGGTTGCTGCGACGCGAACCCCGGATCGGGGCCTGGTCCACCGACACCACGTCCATGCCGGGCGGGATCGAGCCGTGCACCAGCGAACTCTTGCCGGAGCCGGCCACCCCGGTCACCGCGACCAGCACGCCGAGCGGGATGTCGACGTCGACGCCGCGCAGGTTGTGCGTACTCGCACCCCGGATCTGAAGCGTGCCGGTGGGCTTGCGGACCGACTCCTTCAGGGCGACCCGGTCGTCCAGGTGCCGGCCGGTGACGGTGCCGCTGGCCCGCAACCCCTCGACGGTGCCCTCGAAACAGACCGTGCCGCCGTCCGCGCCCGCGCCGGGACCGAGATCGACCACGTGGTCGGCGATCGCGATGGTGTCCGGCTCGTGTTCCACCACGAGCACCGTGTTGCCCTTGTCCCGCAGCCGCAGCAGCAGGTCGTTCATCCGGGCGATGTCGTGCGGATGCAGCCCGGTGGTGGGCTCGTCGAAGACGTACGTGGCGTCGGTCAGCGAGGAACCCAGGTGCCGGATCATCTTGGTGCGCTGCGCCTCGCCGCCGGAGAGCGTGCCCGCCGGCCGGTCGAGCGAGAGGTAGCCCAGCCCGATCTCCACGAACGAGTCCAGGGTGTGCCCCAGCGCGGCCAGCAGCGGGGCCGCCGAGGGCTCGGACAGGCCACGGACCCACTGCGCCAGGTCGCTGATCTGCATCGCGCAGGCGTCGGCGATGCTGACACCCTCGATCTTCGAGGACCGGGCCGCCTCGCTGAGCCGGGTGCCGCCGCACTCCGGGCAGGTGGTGAACGTGACCGCCCGGTCCACGAAGGCCCGGATGTGCGGCTGGAGGGACTCCCGGTCCTTGGCCAGGAACGAGCGCTGCACCTTGGGGATCAGCCCCTCGTAGGTGAGGTTGACCCCCTCGACCTTCACCTTGGTCGGCTCCCGGTAGAGGAAGTCCTGCATCTCCTTCTTGGTGAACTTCCGGATCGGCTTGTGCGGGTCGAGGAAACCGGACTCCGCGTACGTCCGCACCGTCCACCAGCTGTCCGACTTCCAGCCGGGGATCGTGAAGGCCCCCTCGGCGATCGACTTGGAGTCGTCGTAGAGCTGGCTCAGGTCGATGTCGGAGACCGAGCCGCGCCCCTCGCAGCGCGGACACATCCCACCGGTCCGCGTGAAGGTCTGCCGCGTCGTCTTGCCGGCCCCACGCTCGACGGTGATCGTGCCGCTGGCCTTCACCGAGGCGACGTTGAAGGAGAACGCGTTGGGCGAGCCGATGTGCGGCTTCCCGAGCCGGCTGAACAGGATGCGCAGCATGGCGTTGGCGTCGGTGGCGGTGCCGACCGTGGAGCGGGGATCGGCGCCCATCCGCTGCTGGTCGATGATGATCGCGGTGGTCAGCCCGTCGAGGACGTCCACCTCGGGCCGGGCCTGCGTCGGCATGAAGCCCTGCACGAAGGTGCTGTAGGTCTCGTTGATCAGCCGCCGTGACTCGGCCGCGATGGTGTCGAACACCAGCGAGCTCTTGCCCGAGCCGGAGACCCCGGTGAACACCGTCAGACGGCGCTTGGGAAGCTCGATGCTGACGTCCGCCAGGTTGTTCTCCCGTGCGCCGTGCACCCGGATCAGGTCGTGGCTGTCGGCGACGTGCGCCGTACCCGCCTGCGAGCGGCCCTTCGGGACCGTGCTCATCGTCTCTCCCTCGGTCTCACCGGCCGTCGGCCGTCGTGCATCCCTGTCCAGGCCGTCGTGCATCCCACCCCGGCCGTCGTGCGTCGGCGCGCGGGGCGGACGGCGGCTCAGGCGATCTGCTGGATGCGGATCAGGTTGCCGGCGGGGTCGCGGACGGCGCAGTCGCGGATCCCGTACGGCTGGTCGGTCGGCTCCTGCACGACGTCGGTGTCGCCGGCCTGCAACTGCTCGAACGTGGCGTCGACGTCCCTGGTCGCCAGCACGATGCCGGCATACGTGCCCTTCGCCATCATCTCGGCGATGGTGCGACGCTCGTCCTCGGTGACGCCCGGGTCGGCGGTCGGCGGGTGCAGGACGATGGAGGTGCCGGGCTGGTCGGGTGGACCGACCGTGATCCAGCGCATCCCGCCGTACCCGACGTCGTTGCGGACCTCGAAGCCGAGCGCGTCCCGATAGAAACGCACCGCGGCGTCCGGGTCGGTCTGCGGAAGGAAACTCGCGTGAATGGTGACGTCCATGCCGGTCACGTTAGTTGCGGCTGCCTGACCTGTGCTTCTCGATTCCTGATCGGTCTGGTCACCTGCTTCGACAGGCAGGCCGGGATGCCCGCCGTCGCCTGGGCGGCCTGCCGACGGTAGACACTCGGCGGCACACCGACCAACTCGGTGAAGCGGGTGCTGAAGGTGCCCAACGAGGCGCACCCGACCGCGAAACAGACATCGGTGACGCTGAGGTCGCCGCGCCGCAGCAACGCCATGGCGCGTTCGATGCGGCGGGTCATCAGATAGCCGTACGGTGATTCGCCGTAGGCGAGGCGGAACTGGCGGCTGAGGTGCCCGGCGGACATGTTCGCCCCCCGGGCGAGCGCCTCGACGTCGAGCGGCTGGGCGTACTCGCGGTCGATCCGGTCCCGGACGCGGCGCAGTCGCGCGAGATCACGCAGGTGGGCCGCTTCGGCGGGGCTGCTGGTCACCCGCCGAATGGTGCCACGTCCCACCGACGTTGCCCAGCACCGACGGCGTCGCGAGCGCCCGCACCCACGGTGTCGGGCCGCCGGTATGGTCGGGCGGGTGTCGCGGCCTGCCGTGTCGCGCCGGAGCGGAGGGGGACGATCGTGACGGGTCCGGGTGCGGTGCCACCGGTACGCCAGTTGCGGCTGGTGGTCGAGGCCGAGGACTACGAGGCGGCGGTCCGGTTCTACCGTGACGTGCTGGGCCTGCCCGAGCAGGCGGCCTACTCCGGCGGCGACGGCGCCGAGGTGGTGATCCTGGACGCCGGCCGTGCCACGCTGGAGATCGCCAACCCGGCGCAGAAGCGGATGATCGACGACGTCGAGGTGGGCCGCCAGGTCGCACCGCGCATCCGGGTCGCGTTCGAGGTCGACGACGCGCGGGCCACCACGGACCGGTTGGTCGACGGCGGCGCCGCCGAGGTGGCCCCGCCGACGCGTACGCCCTGGCAGTCGGTCAACGCCCGCCTCGACGCGCCCGCCGACCTGCACATCACCGTCTTCGAGGAGTTGCGCACCCTCGACGAGCGCGTCGCGCTCGACGGTTTCGGCACCGACGGCGGCCCGGCACCGGTCGCGGACGGCCCGCCACCGACCCACTGACCCGCCGCTGGTCCGCCGGCCGCGCCACCGGCTCGTGGTGCCGGTGGCGCGGCCGTCCGTCAGAGGCTGCGGTTCGTCCAGCTCCAGTAGCTGCCGTTCCACCATCGGCTCCACAGGTTGCCGGCGGTGTCCCGCAGGAAGATCGCCGGCCGGGTGGAGTTCTGCGGCGCGAGCACCGCCGTGCCGGTCAGGGCGGGCCGGAACGGCGGACTCTGGTCACTCCAGTACCAGTTCGACCCGTCCCAGTAGTTGATCCACAGGCCGCCCCCGTCGGTGGCGAAGAAGGAGAACGGCGAGGTGCCGTTCACCGCGAGGGCACCGAGCGTGCCCGGGACCAGTTGCTCCGGCGGTGAACCCAGGTTGTGCCACTCCCACTGGGTACCGGTCCACCAGCGCAGCCAGGCGTTGTCGTCGCTGCCGGTGGCGAGCAGGTACGGCCGGGCGTCCGGCGCGACCTGCACCGCGCTGCGGGCACCGAACGGCGTACCCGCGTCGGTGAGCCAGACACCCGGCGGCTGGCCGAGGTCGACCCAGGGCGCGGCCGTGTCGTCGAAGCGGGTGGTCCAGAGCCGGCCGCCGTTGCCGACGGTGTAGACCTGCGGCGTGCCGTTCTCCAGCAGCACACCGACCGGGCCGGTGGCCGCGATGCCGTCGGGCGGCGAACTGATGTTCGTCCAGTTCCACACCGACCCGTTCCACCAGTTCACCCACACCGTCTCGTCGCCGTCGCTGCGGACGAAGAGGTACGGGCTGGTGTCGTTCACCGCGACGGCGGCGAAGCTCGGCCAGCTCACGAAGTTTGCCCCCGGCGGAGCGCCCTGGTTACGCCACTGCCAACTCGTCGCCGACCGCCACAGGCTCCAGACGTTCTGGTCGCTGCCGAGCACGAAGGCGTACGGGCGGCTGAAGCCGTCGACGATGGTCACGCCGATCGCCATCCGCAGAGCGACCCCCGGTGGCGTGCCCATGTTCGACCAGTTCCACTGCTCGGACTGGTCCTGCCAGTTGATCCAGAGGTTGCCGTCGGTCCCGATGACGAAGACGTACGGATACCGGTCGCCCACCGCGACCGCGCCGACGATCTGCCGGGTCATCGGAGCTGTGTTCGCGGCGGCGGCGGCGGTGAGCTGTTGCGTGCCGGTGGCGACCGGTGCCGCCGTCACCGGTGTGGCCAGCGACGCGACCCCCAGCGCGATCGCGGTCGCGACGGCCGGGAACCGGCGCGTGATGGTGCTGACTCGCATGCTGTCCTCTCGTGGCAGGAGCACTCCCCGCAGGAGTATGAACGCCGCTCGTCTATCCGCAGTAGCCGGGAAGTCGACCGGATCGCTTTCCCGACAACGGTTTGGCGGTCCCGTCCACCAGATCGGGTGACGGGTCGAGCCCGGGTCGGCGTGACCGGTACGCCGGTCGCGGAGGAGCCCGGCGCGGGGATGACCGTCGCCGCGTACACTGGCCGGCATCTGGCCGCGATGCGCGGCCCTCGCGTGAGGCGGTGATGGACATGGTGCTGGTCACCGTCCGCCGCTCGCGCCTGCGACGACGATAGTCGTCCGCTTCTCCGCGCGTTCCTCCCGTCGTGCCCGCCTTCGTGCGTGCGCGCGACGTGTCTCGTGACGATCCTGCCCATCCCCACCGGGAGTCCCCGTGACCGTGCCTTCGCTGGCCTCGTCGTTGTCCGCCGCCGTCACCACCGCCGCTGTCGCGCTGCCGGGGTTCGCCCCGCTGGTGCGCCGATCCGAGCGGGCCGACTTCCAGGTCGACGGCGCGTTGGCGGCGGCGCGGACGCTGCGGCGCAACCCTCGGGACGTGGCGGCGGAGATCGTCGCGGGCCTGCCGGTCGGTGGTCTGGTGGCCACCGCCGAGGTCGCCGGTCCGGGATTCGTCAACCTCGGCCTGACCGACGCGGCGTTGCTGTCCCAGGTCGCGGGCCGGCTCGCCGATCCCCGGCTCGGCGTCGGCACCCCCGAGGCGGGTGTCACCACCGTGGTCGACTACTCGCAGCCGAACATCGCCAAGGAGATGCACGTCGGTCACCTGCGGTCCACGATCATCGGCGACGCGCTGGTGCGGATCCTGGAGCACCTGGGCGGAACGGTGGTGCGGCGCAACCACGTCGGCGACTGGGGCACGCAGTTCGGGATGCTGATCCAGTACCGGTCCGAGCATCCCGCGCCGGTCACCGAGGACACCTCCCTGCGCGGGCTGGCCCTGCTCTACCGCCGGGCACGGGCGGCGTTCGACGCCGACCCGGCGTTCGCCGAGCGGTCCCGGCGGCGGGTGGTGGCCCTCCAGGGCGGCGACCCGGAGACGACGCGTGCCTGGCAGCAGATCGTGGCCGAGTCGACCCGCTACTTCACCGACGTCTACGACCTGCTCGGCGTACGGCTGACCGCCGCCGACGCGGTGGGGGAGAGCGCGTACAACGCCGCACTGCCCGGGGTCGCGGCCGACCTCGCCGCCCAGCGGACGGCGGTGACCAGCGACGGCGCGCTCTGCGTCTTCTTCGACGACGTGCGTGGGCCGGACGGCGAGCCGACGCCGCTGATCGTGCGCAAGCGCGACGGCGGGTTCGGGTACGCCGCCACCGACCTCGCCGCGCTGCGGCAGCGGGTCACCGAACTGCGCGCCGACCGGCTGCTGTACGTGGTCGACGCCCGGCAGGCGCTGCACTTCCGGATGGTCTTCGACACCGCGCGGCGGGCCGGCTGGCTGCCGTCCGACGTGCCCGCCGCCCACGTCGCGTTCGGCACCGTCCTCGGTCCCGACGGGCGGCCCTTCAAGACCCGGGCCGGCGACACCGTCCGCCTGGTCGACCTGCTCACCGAGGCGGTGGACCGGGCCCGCGAGGTGGTCGCCGCCAAGAACCCCGACCTGACCGACGCGGCACGCGACGAACGGGCCCGGCAGGTCGGCATCGGCGCGGTCAAGTACGCGGACCTGGCGACCAGCCGGACCCGCGACTACACCTACGACCCGGACCGGATGCTGGCGTTGACCGGCAACACCGGGGTCTACCTCCAGTACGCGCACGCCCGGGTGCGGTCCATCCTGGCCCGCGCCGACGGTGCCGACGAGACCGTGGACCCGGGCGTCGCGCTGGACCCGGCGGAACGCGCGTTGATCCTCGACCTGGACGCCTTCGCCGACGTCCTCGACGAGGTGGTGGCCGGGTACGAGCCGCACCGGCTCTGCGGACACCTGCACCGGCTGGCGCAGAGCTTCACCACCTTCTACGAGCGGTGTCCGGTGCTGCGGGCCGAGTCGCCGTACCGGGGCAACCGGTTGGCGCTGTGCCGCCTCACCGGCGACACCCTGCGTACCGGCCTGGGCCTGCTCGGCATCGACGCCCCCGAGCGGCTCTGACGCGGATGTAAGGAGGGGTCCCCTGCTATCGCCTGGTGTATAGCAGGGGACCCCTCCTTACATCCGGGTCTTCTTGACAGTGGACGAAGGGACGTCGAGACTTCGAAACAAGCCCGAAACAGTGATTCTCGCCGATCGGTTTCGCGAGGCTTGTTAGCGCTAACAGTGGATCCGATCCGGTGCGTTCGAGGAGAGTCGCCGATGCCGAGAGTCCTGGCCCGGGTGAGCGCCCTGCTCACCGCCTTCCTGTTGATGGTGTCCGCCGCGCCCGCGCCGCGCGCCGACGCCGCCGCACTCGACCCGTTCACCGGGTACCTGATGGCGCACTTCATCGGGGAGTCGGCGAACGGGGAACAGCTCTACCTCGCCCACAGCCGCGACGGGCTGACCTGGCGCGACCTGAACAACGGCGCGCCCGTCCTGCTCTCCACCATCGGCACGAGGGGCGTCCGGGACCCCGCCCTGGTCCGCTCGCCCGCCGGTGACCGCTACTGGATCGTCGCCACCGACCTGCGCATCGCCAGCGGCACCTCGTGGAGCGACGCGGCCAACCGGGGCAGCACCAACCTGGTCGTGTGGGAGTCGCGCGACCTGGTGAACTGGTCCGCGCCGTGGCTGATCAACGTCGCCGGGGCGATCCCCGGCGCCGGCAACGCCTGGGCACCCGAGGCGATCTACAACGCGGCCACCGGCGACTACGTCGTCTACTGGGCCACCAACTCCGCGCGCAACGGCGTCACCAAACACCGCATCTGGTACGTGCGGACCACCGACTTCCGCAGCTTCACCGCACCCCAGCTCTACATCGAACGCCCCGGCACCCAGGGGCTGATCGACACGCAGATCGTCGAGGTGCCGAACAGCGTCGGCGGCTACCGCTACTACCGGGCCTCCGCCGACGGGCACATCACCATCGAGGCCAGCAACTCGATCCTCGGCTCGTGGACCACCCTCGGCAACCTGTCGCACCTCGGCATCTCCAACGGCACCGGTGGCGGCAACGTGGTGGAGGGACCGATGTGGGCCCAGTTCAACGGCCGCAACGAATGGGCGCTCTGGCTCGACCAGTACGCCACCGGGCGCGGCTACATGCCGGTCACCTCGACGAACCTGGGCGGCGTCACCAACTTCCGGACCCGCACCGACTACGCCATGGGCGGCACCCGCAAGCGGCACGGCTCGATCCTCAACCTGACGGCGGCCGAGGAGAGCCGGGTGCTCGCCCGCTGGGGCACCAGCACGCCGGTCAACCGGATCCAGGCGTACACCCACCAGGACCGGTACGTGCGGCACGTCAACTACGACGTCCGCATCGACCCGAACGTCAACCCGGCCCAGGACGCCCAGTTCCGGGTGGTGCCCGGTCTGGCGAACGCCTCCGGGAACGTCTCCTTCGAGTCCGTCAACCACCCCGGGTACTACCTGCGGCACTACGGTTTCGACTTCGTGCTGGCGGCCAACGACGGCAGCTCGGTGTTCGCCGCCGACGCCACCTTCCGGCAGGTCGCCGGGCTGGGGAACTCCTCCTGGAGCTCGTTCCAGTCCTACAACTACCCCGACCGCCACATCCGGCACTACGACTACCAGTTGCGGCTCGACCAGATCGGCGACACCCAGGCGCGCAACGACGCCACCTTCCGGCTCACCTCCTGAGAGGTACGCCCGGGCGAGCCTGCCGGCTCCGGCGCCACGCGGCGCCGGAGCCGGCGCGTCGTCGACTACTCGGTGGTGGTGGTGTCACGGAAGGCGGGCGGGCTCGTACGATTGCCCCGGGATCGTGGACAGGACAGCGGGGAGGGGCCATGGGCAAGGGCATCTACGTGCAGGAACTACCGGGCATCGGCAAGCGGTACGACGTCGACCTGGGCAGCAACACCCAACGGATCTCGATCGTGGTACGCCGCGACGGCAACCGCGACCTGTACGTCTTCGCCGCCGGGGCGGACGACCCGGTGGCCGTGATCGAGATGTCCGAGGAGCAGGCCCGCAAGGTGGGCGCGCTGCTGTCCGGCACGTACTTCTCCGAGTAACCGGCGCGCCGCCCGCTCCGCTCCGTCTAGCCCGCTCCAGGAGTCCTCACCGTGCACGCTGACCTCGTGGGCTTCGGTGCCCTTGTGCTCATCGCCGGGTTGCTGGCCCGCTTCGGCCGCCGGATCAACCTGCCGACCGTGCCGTTCTTCATGCTCGCCGGCATCCTGTTCGGGCCGGGCACCCCGGGTCCCGTGCTGGTCGCCCACCCCGAGGACCTCAGCCTGCTGGCCTCCCTCGGTCTGGTGCTCCTGCTGTTCCACCTGGGTGTCGAGTTCCCGGTCGAGCAGGTGCTCGGCAGCGGCAAACGGCTGTTCGTCGCCGCCGCCGCGTACATCGCCCTGAACGTCGGCGCCGGACTCCTCTTCGGGCTCGCCCTCGGCTGGGGCGGCTACGAGGCGTTCGTGATCGCCGGGGCGCTCGGCATCTCCTCGTCGGCCATCGTCACCAAGCTGCTCATCGAGTTACGCCGGCTGGCCAACGCCGAGACACCCGTGATCCTCGGCATCATCGTGATCGAGGACCTCTTCCTCGCGCTCTATCTGGCGCTGCTGTCGCCGTTGCTCTCCGGAGCCGGGTCGGCCGGCGAACTCACGCTGCGCATCGGGCTGAGCTTCGCGTACCTGGTCCTCCTCTTCGCCGTGGCCCGGTTCGGCGCCCGCCTGGTCGGCAAGCTGATCGACAGCCACGAGGACGAGTTGCTGGCCGTCCTGATGGTCGGGCTGGTGGTGCTGGTCGCCGGCATCTCGGCCGAGATCGGCGTCTCCGACGCCATCGGCGCGCTGATGATCGGCCTGGTGGTGGCCCGCACCCCCATCCGGGAACGGGCCGAACGCCTGGTGCTGCCGCTGCGGGACGTCTTCGCGGCGGTCTTCTTCGTGGTCTTCGGCCTGAGTATCGACGTGGGCGACTTCGGCGCGGTGGCGGTGCCGGTGCTGGCGGCCGTCGCGCTGACCGTCGTGACCAACGTGCTGGCCGGCCTGATCGCCGGGCGGCTGTTCGGGCTCAACCAGCGGGGTGCCGCCAACGTCGGCCTGACGGTGCTGGGACGCGGCGAGTTCTCGCTGATCCTGGCCACCCTCGCCCTCGGTGCCGGCCTGGACGAGCGCCTCGGCCCCTTCATCGCCCTGTACGTGCTGGTGCTGGCGGTGGCGAGTCCGCTGCTCGCGGCGAACTCCCGCTACCTCGCCCGGGTCATCCCGGACCGGCTGCTGCACTCAAGTTGGCGGTACGTCCGTGAGGAGACGATGAGCACCGCCTGCACCCACCTGGACCGCATCCAGATCACCGAGAGCGACGCCGAGGCGTGCCCGCAGTGCCTGGAGACCGGTGACGACTGGGTGCAACTGCGGATGTGCCTCACCTGCGGCGCGGTCGGTTGTTGCAGCGACTCGGTCAACAACCACGCCGAGGAGCACTACCGGCAGACCGGCCACCCGTTGATCCGCTCCCTGGAGGAGGGGGAGGACTGGCGGTACTGCTACATCGACGGCGCGCTGGTCCGGGCACCGATGGGCGCCGACCGGTGAGGTGGGCGCTCAGCGTCCCGCCGGTCGGGGCGTACCGACCCGGGTGACGCCGGAGCCGTGCTCGACCAGCGGCGCGACCAGTGCGGCGAGGACTCCGCCGAGCAGCGGGAAGACGATGAACACCCAGAGTTGGCGGAGGGCGGTCCCGCCTTCGAAGATCGCCGGTCCGAAGGCCCGCGCGGGGTTCACCGCCGCCCCGGTCAGCGCCACGCCGACCAGGTTCGCCACGGCGAGGGCCATTCCGATGGCCAGGCCGGCGAAGCCGGACAGGTCGGTGCTGCGCTTGCCCACCACCAGCACCACCAGGACGAAGAGGAACGTCAGGACGGTCTCCAGCAGCATCGCGCCACCGGCGTTGATGTGGGTGCCGTAGCCGTTGGCACCCAGTACACCCGTCTGGTCGGTCACGCCGCCCCAGCGGACCAGCACCCAGAGCAGGAACGAGCCCAGCGCGGCACCGGCGAACTGGGCGATCCAGTACGCCACCGCCCCGATCGGCGAGATCTTGCCGGAGAGCAGGACGCCGAGGGTCACCGCCGGGTTCACGTGGCTGCCGGAGAGCTGACCGATGGTGTAGACCAGCGCCAGCATGACGAACCCGAAGGACAGCGCGACCACCACCACGCCACCTTCGACGCGGGCCGCGACGGCGCTGCCCACACCGAGGAACACCAGCAGGAATGTGCCGATGAACTCGGCCACGTACCGCCTGACGTCGACCATGGCGTCAGTCTCACCCACCCGGTCACCCGGCACACCCGTTTCCCCTGATCACCACTCCCACCCGGCGTGCTCCTCGTCGATCATGGAGTGGTGGTGGCCGCGAATGCGCTATACCGGTGCAAACCGCCGACCACAAGCCCATGATCGACGAGGCAGGCGCCGGGCGCGGGTCAGCCTCGGGGGAGGCGGGACCGGTCCGGGCGGTTCAGGCGTCGGTAGAGCGGTGCCAGTCGGCGGTGCAGTTCCCGGTAGTCGGCGAAGATCTCGTCGTAGGTGGCCCGGTGCGCCGGATCCGGGGTGAAGGCCCGGTCGGTCCGCATCAGGCCGGGGATGTCGGCGAAGGTGAGCATCCCGGTGCCGACCGCGCCGATCCAGCCCGCGCCCCGGGCGTTGACCGCCAGCGGCTGGGCGTCCCGCCGGATCTCCACGTCGAGCACGTCGGCGAAGATCTGGCACCACGAGTCCGACAGCGCGCCGCCGCCGGTGATCGCCATCGAGGTGACCCGCGCGCCGAGGAACCGGTCCACCGCCCCGACCAGCCAGCGGGTGTTGAGGGCGACCCCCTCGAAGACCGCCCGCAGCAGGTCGGAGCGGTTGGTGTCGAGCGAGATGTTGAGGAAGGCGGCGCGCAGGTTCGGGTCGTCGACAGGGGCGCGTTCGCCGTACAGCCAGGGGGTGTAGAGCACGCCGTTGGCGCCCGGCGGCACGGTCGGGATGATCGCGTCGAACGCGTCGAAGATGGTGCCCTCGTCCCGGCTGACGTGCCCGGCGGCGAGCAGCGGGTCGTCGTACTCGACGATCTTGTCCCGTAGCCAGGTCAGGTTGGCCCCGGCGGTGGCCTGGAGGGCGGTCATCAGGTAGCGGTCGCCGATGGCGCAGGGCACCGAGGCGATGCCCGCCGCCACGTCGGTCTTCTTGCCCGGCACGTGCGCCGCGATCCACGACGAGGTGCCGAGATACAGGTGGGGTTCGCGGTCGCCGGTGGTGCCCGCGCCGATCGCCGCCGCGGTGTTGTCGATCGCCCCGGCGACCACCTCGACCGACTCCGGCAACCCCAGGTGCGTGGCGGCGGCCGGGGTCAGCGTGCCGATCACGTCGGTGCAGGCCACGATCGGGGGCAGCTTGTCGCGGTCGATGCCGCAGTCGGCGACCAGGGCGGGGGAGTAGCGGATGTCGCCGGGCCGCCGGTTGTCGGTCACCCACGAGGTGAGGATCGAGTCGACGGTCGCCACCGTCCGCCCGGTCAACTTCAGGTTGATCCAGTCCAGCACGTTGAGGAAGGACGCGGTCCGCGCGTACACCTGCGGCATCTCGTCGCGGACCAGCAGCATGTGCGCGGCCGGGTCCTTGCCGGTGGGCGAGGGCATCCCGCCGGTGAGCCGCAGCCACCGCGCGATGCGGCGCACCGACATCCCCTGGTACGCGGGGAAGCCGCCGAACTGTCGACGCAGGTGGGGTGCGCCGCGCATGTCGAGCCAACTGATGCACGGCGTCAACGGCTCCCCGGCGGCGTCCACCGCGATGGTGCCCTCGCCCTGCGTGGAGGCGCACACCGCGCGGACCGCCCGCATCTGGTCCGGATGCGCCCGGCCCAGCTCGGCGGCGACCTCCCCGAGCGCCGTCCACCACGCCACCGGGTCCTGCTCGGCGCCGCCGCCGGGCAGCACGTGTAGCGGCACCGGCCGTTCGGCCCAGCCGGTCACGGTGCCGTCGGCGGCGACCAGGGCGGCCTTCATCCCGGACGTGCCGAGGTCGATCGCCAGGATCTGCGGTGCCGTGGCGACCACCCGCCTCAGACCCCCTCGACCTGCGCGAAGACCCGGTTGAACCGGGCCAGCGCGTCGTCGATCACCTCGTCGGTGTCGGCCAGCGAGGTGTACATCCGGGAGCCGGCCAGCGTGACGATGCCGTGCGCGGTGTACGCGGCGCCCATCTGCTCCATGAGTCGCTTGCGGGCCTTGTTCTCGCGCAGCAGCTTCACCGGGTTGCGCATGTCCAGCAGCATCACGCCGCTGCACTCCAGGTGCACGATCGACCCCTGGTTGTACGCGACGTACGGCAGGCCGTACGTGTCGATCAACCGTTGCAGACCCCGGGTCAGCCGGTCACCGGCACGGCCGGCGACCACCGGCGCGTTGGTGCGCGCCATCTCCTCGATCGCGAAGTACCCGGCCGCGCAGGAGAGCGGGTTGGCCGACAACGTGCCGCCGACCTGGATGTGCGCGCCGCTCTTGCCGTCCAGCCCGGAGCCGAAGACCGCCATCACGTCGGAGCGTCCGCCGACCCCGCCGGCCATCGGGTACCCGCCGGAGACCGCCTTGCCGAGCACCGTCAGGTCCGGGGTGACGCCGAAGTAGCCGGCGGCCCCGCCCAGCCCGAGGCGGAAGCCGGTGACCACCTCGTCGAAGACCAGCAGCGCGCCGAACTCGTCGCACAGCTCGCGGACCCCGGCGTTGAAGTCGCGGGGCGCCGGCCGGGTGCCGGACTCCGGGCCGACCGGTTCCACCACCACCGCCGCCGTGCCGCCGCGCAGCCGGTTCTCCACCAGCTTGCGCTTGAGCTGCCCGAGGTCGTGCGGGAACGCCTCCCGGGTCCGGCTGGTCGCGCCGAACGGGATGCCCTTGGCGTTCATCCGGTACGTGCCGGGCACCCGCAGCCCGTACACCATCGTGTCGGACCAGCCGTGGTACGCGCCGCCGACCTTGATCACCATCTTCTTGCCGGTGAACGCGCGGGCACCCCGGACCGCCGCCATCACCGCCTCGGTGCCGGAGCCCAGGGCGCGGTACATCTCCACGTGCGGCATGTACCGGTGGATGATCTCGGCGAGCTTGAGTTCGTACTCGTGGAACAGGCCGGTCACCGGTCCGGAGGCGCGCACCACCTCGGCCACCCGCTCGTTGACCGGGCCGTAGTTGCTGCCCAGGATCGTCGGCCCGCCGGCCTGGAGGAAGTCGATGTAGGTGTTGCCGTCCCGGTCGACCAGGTACGCCCCGTCGGCCTTCTCGACCGCCAGCGGGAACGGGTAGTTGAAGGCCAGGTTGTGCTGCACCCCGCCGGGGATGCGCAGCTTGGCCCGGTCGGTGATCTCCTTGCTGGCCCGGCACTTGGTCTCGAAGTAGTTCAGCACGTCCAGCATCGCGTCGTGGCGCAGCCCACGCAGCGGCTGGGCGGTCAGCGCCTTGAGCCGGCGCATCACGTCGTCGACGTCGGGGTACTCGCTGATGGCGTACCCGAGCCGGGCGGACTCCGCACCCGGCGCCTCGGTCTCGTCGGCGACCCGGGCGTCAGTCGCCCCGGCGTCGGCGTCGGCGGCGTTCTCGGCTCCGGCGTCGGTCCGGGTGGTCGCGGTCTGGGCGGCGGCGGTCGCGTCGGCGCTGGGCAGGTCCTCGTCGGCGGGTACCCGCAGCGGTTCGACCGCCTCGGTGATCTGCGCGGCGATCCGCTTCTCGTCGGCGCGCAGCTTGCCGAAGGCGATCTCGCGGATCGCGGTCGGGATGGTGTAGACCTTGCCCGTCTCGCTGGTCAACGCCAGCAGGTACGCGATGGAGACCTTCTCCAGCAGCGCCATGTTGAACACCGCCCGGTCCGGGTCGGTGCCGACGGCCACCACGCCGTGGTTGGCGATGATGAAAGCGTTGTCGCCACTGGCCACCTTCTTCTGCACGTTGCGGGCCAGGAAGCCGGTGCCGGACGGGGCGTAGTCGATGATCGCCACCTCCCGGCCGAGGAAGCGCACCTGCTCGTCGGTGAGCGCCGGGATCGGCTTGCGCAGGAAGGCCAGCGCCGACGCGTACGGCTGGTGGGTGTGCACGATCGCGTTGACGTCCGGGCGTTCCCGGTAGATGTTGGCGTGCATCCCGCACTCGATGGAGGGCTTGAGGTCGGCACCGGTGCCGTCGGGCACGTGCTTGCCGTCGAAGTCCACCAGGCAGATGTCCTCGACCCGCATCCGGTCGTAGTCGTAGTTGCTCGGGGTCACCGCGTACAGCCGGTGGCCGGGCACCCGCACCGAGACGTTGCCCTCGGTGGCCTTGAGATATCCCCGGGCGAGCATCGTCCGGCACATGTCGACCACGTGCTGACGGGAGAGTCGGTGCTGCACGATGCGCTCCTCGGTCGGATCGGCGGCGGGCTCCATCCTCGCCCGGACGTACAGGTCGAAGCACCGTCCCGTAGGCAGCGAGAATCGGCGGCTCTTTTATCCCGACGTGACAAAATCGGCCGGGTGAACGCCCCCGTCTCCGCCACCCCCTGGCGGCGTCTCCCCGCCGACCTGGCCGCCTCCATGCGTCCGTACCTGCCGTCGACGGTTGCCGCCGTGGCGGGCGCGGTCACCGAGGCCACACCCGCCTTCGCCGGCATCGCCGACGACAAGTTCGTCCGCGACGTGCACACCGCCGTCCAGGTCGCCCTCGACCGGTTCCTCGACCTGGTCGGCACCGACGAGCCCGCGTTGCCGCCCCGGATCCGGGAGGTCTTCGTCGCCCTCGGTGCCGCCGAGGCCCGCGAGGACCGGGGGCCGGAGGCCCTGCTCGCGGCCCTGCGGATGGCCGCCCGGCTGCTGCTGCGGACCGCCTCGCAGTCGCTGGCCCGACTCCGCCCGGTCGACACCGAGGAACTCATCGACCTCTCCGACGCGGTCAGCGCGTACGTCGCCGAACTGGCCGCGGCGAGCACCGACGGGTACGCCCTCCAGGTGCGCGAGCAGGCCGGCGAGGGTGACCGCCGCCGGCAGCTCGCCGAGCTGCTGCTGCGCGGCGACGGCATGCCCAGCGCGGTGGCGGCGGCAGCCGCCCGGATCGGCTGGCCGGACCTGGACACCGTGGTGCCCGTGCTCCTGCCGCCCGACCAGGCCCGTGACGCCCGGTTCCGGTACGGCGCCGACGGCCTGGTGATCGATCGCGGCCGGGACGCGGTGCTGCTGCTGCGGGCCGGTCCCCGGGCGGCCCGCGCCCCGCTGGCCGAGGCGCTTGCCGGTCGACGCGCCGTGGTCGGCCCCGCGCTGGACTGGCCCCAGGTGCCGGCCGCCGTACGCCTCGCCGAACTGACCGCCGGCCTGGTCGGACCCGACCCCGGCCCGGTCTTCGCCGACGACCACCTGATCCCGCTGACCCTGCGCGGCGAACCCGGCGCCTTGGCGGTGCTCACCGCCCGCCGGCTGGCACCACTGGCCCACCTGCGTCCGGCCCAGCGGGACAACCTGCTGGTCACCCTGCACTCGTGGCTGCGGCACTGGGGCTCGCGGGCCGAGGTCGCCGCCGAGCTGTTCGTCCACCCGCAGACGGTCAGCTACCGGCTCAAGCGCCTGCGCGAGCGGTACGGCACCGACCTCGACGACCCGGCGACCCGCTTCGAGCTGCTGGTGGTGCTCACCAGCCACCTCGACGCCCCGCCGTCCCCGCCCCGCCGACCCGACTGAGATCGGCGTGCTCACGCATTCGCGAACCGGTGGGTAGCGACCGCCGCTGACGGCCCGACGTCTGCGGAATTGACGTGCGCGGCCGTACCGCGAAGTTGTTAGGCTGGCGGAGCGCGGGTCAGCCGCGCGATCTGCGACGAGGAGCGCGACATGCTGTCGGGGGACGACGACATCTCGGGGTGAGCGGCCCCGCCGCCGACCGGCCACTGCCGGGGCGGCCTGTCATGTCACCGCCCTGTCTGTCCGACCGGGGCGCCGGTTGCGTCCCGGCCTTCCTCCCGAGGTCTCACTGTGATGTCCGACGTCTGCGTCGTCTGCACCAACCTCTCCTTCTCCTGGCCCGACGACACCCCCGTGTTCCGGGACCTGTCGTTCACCGTGCCGCCCGGCCGCACCGGCCTGGTCGCGCCGAACGGCGCCGGCAAGTCGACCCTGCTGCGCCTGATCGCCGGTGAGCTGACCCCCACCGGCGGTGGCGTGACGGTCGAGGGCGTGCTCGGCTATCTGCCGCAGAACCTTCCGCTCGCCGGTGAGCTGACCGTCGCCGAGGTGCTGGGCGTCGCCCCGACCATCGCGGCGCTCCGGGCGATCGAGGCCGGCGACGCCGGCGAGGAGAACTTCACCGTCGTCGGCGACGACTGGGACGTCGAGGAGCGCAGCCGCGTCGAACTCGACCGGCTCGGTCTGGACGGGGTGGCGCTCGACCGGCCGCTGCACACGCTCAGCGGCGGGCAGGTCGTCTCCCTCGGCCTGGCCGCGCAGTTGCTGCGCCGCCCCGACGTGCTGCTGCTCGACGAACCCACCAACAACCTCGACGTCGACGCCCGGCACCGGCTGTACTCGGTGCTGGAGAACTGGTCCGGCTGCCTGTTGCTGGTCAGCCACGACCGGATGCTGCTGGACCGGATGGACCGCATCGCCGAACTCGACGGCGGGCAGCTCCGGTTGTTCGGCGGCAACTTCACCGCCTACCAGGAGGCCGCCCAGGCTGCCCGGGAGCTGGCCGAGCGCACCGTGCGCAGCGCCGAGTTGGAGGTCAAGCGGGAGAAGCGGGAGATGCAGCAGGCCCGGGAACGGGCCGAACGCCGGGCCGGGAACGCCGCCCGCAACCTCGGCAACGCCGGCCTGGCCCGGATCGTCGCCGGTGGACTCAAACGCAGCGCGCAGGAGTCGGCCGGCCGGGCCCAGCAGGCGCACGCCAGCCGCGTCAGCGACGCGCAGGGACGCCTCGACGAGGCCAGCCGGGGTCTGCGCGACGACCAGGCACTCACGCTGGACCTGCCGGAGACCGACGTGCCCGCCGGCCGGACGCTCGTCGAGGGGCAGCGGATGCAGGTGCGGTACGACGGCCGACCGTTGTTCCCCGGCGACGGTCTGGAGCTGACCATCCGCGGCCCGGAACGGATCGCGCTCACCGGTCCGAACGGCGTCGGCAAGTCCACGGTGCTGCGCTTGGTGACCGGCCAGACCGCGTCCGAGGGTGGGCAGGTGCGTCGGGCAGACGGCCGGATGGCGTACCTGTCGCAGCGGCTGGACCTGCTCGACCTCGACCGGACGGTGGCGGAGAACCTCGCCGCGTACGCCCCGGAGCGACCGCAGTCGCAGCGGTTGAACCTGCTGGCGCGCTTCCTGTTCCGGGGCGCCCGGGCCCAGTTGCCGGTGGGCGTGCTCTCCGGAGGTGAACGGCTGCGGGCCACCCTCGCCTGCGTCCTCTACGCCCAACCCGCCCCGCACCTGCTGCTGCTCGACGAACCCACCAACAACCTGGACCTGGTCAGCGTTGGCCAGTTGGAGAACGCGCTGAACGCCTACCGGGGCGCGTTCGTGGTGGTCAGCCACGACGAGCGCTTCCTGCACGCCATCGGCGTACGACGGTGGCTGCGCCTCGACGGAGACGGCCTGCGCGAGGTACCGGCTCCGGACGTCGACTGAGTGAAGGTGGGTGGATTTGTTGTCGCTCCAGCGACAACAAATCCACCCACGTGAGGGTCGGTCGGGATCAGAACGGGCTGAGGACCAGGCCGGCGGCGCGCGGGTCGCCGTCGTGCACGAGCGACTCGAAGGCGCCGACGTCGTCGAAGGCGAAGGCGTACGCCTTACCGTCGCGCATGTTGGCGTGGATGATCCGGGCGTACTGGTTGGTCGGGTTGCTGCGGTAGAACTCGGCGGCGTTGGTGCTGGGCTGGGTGTGGATGGTGCCGAGGGTGCCCCGGTTCAGCGCGGCGCATAGCGTCCGGGAGATCGGCCCGACCACCTGGTCGTTGGGGGCGGGCAGGTCGCCGTCACAGCCCCACACACTCGCCGACGAGGGGCGGTTGAACGAGGCGACGACCTGTCCGGCGCTGTTGGTGAAGGTCATCACCCGGCCCGAGGTACGCCCGAAGTAACGGACGTCGGGCCGGTCGCCGAAGGGCACCACGGTCAGCGTGCGGCTGGTGTACGCGTTCCACGCCGACGCGATGTAGGAGTCCAGGTAGGTGCTGCTGAACAGGCCCGCCCCGGCAGCCTTGCCCGGTGCCAGGACCCGCAGCACGGTGCCGTCGGAGCGGGTGTACACGGTGTTCGCCCAGCCGGACTGGGACCGTACGCCGTTGATGATCGCGGTGCGGCCGTTGGCGACGACGTCGCCGGTCCGTTTGGTGACGCCGTTGGCGCCGGTCACGGTGACCGCGTGCGGCACCGCGAACATGTCCACCTGGGAGCTGTTGAGCCAGAGCCCGGCGTCGTTGTAGGTGAACTCGCTCCAGTCGAACAGGATGTCGCGGTTGGCGTCGCCGGCCGCCCACGGGGCGGGCTGCACCAGGCCGGTCGGGGTGAGGAAGAACTTGAGCTTCTCGCCGAAGGAGAAGTAGACCCGGCCGGAGAAGCCGCGCGGGAAGCGGACGGTGGTGTTGGCGCCGTTGGTCGGACCGGGGATCGAGGCGTCGGGCGCGGGCGACGGTGGGATCTGTCCGCCGGACCAGGGGATGAACGTGCCGGCCTGGTTGACGTAGCCGAGTCGGCCGGAGGAGAGCTGCACGCCGATGACGTACACGTGGACGGCTCCGGACCGGCCGGTGTTGTTGGTGACGGTGACGGGCAGCAACGCCGGGCCGACGGCCTGGGCGGGTGCGGTGGCGACGAGCGCGGTCGGGACAGCGGTGATCAGGGCGGCGGCGACCGCCAGCAGTCTTCTTCGGACAACCACGGGTACTCCTCCGTTCGGTGGTGACACGGTGTGAGAGAGCGCTCTCTCAGACTCTGACTGTTAACTACGTTTGTCAATAGATGTGCGGCGATGCCGCGCGGTCGGAGGCGGATCCCTCACCGCCGGTAGCGGCCCGTGTGCGGACCGGGCGGTACGCTGCGCCGGTGACCTTCTCCGTCGTGTCGCCACCACCCACCCGGTAACGGCGTTCTCGCCGACCCGGCTCTGACGATTCGAGCCCGGGGGCGACCGTGCTGCCCGGGCGGTGACGACAACGGAGAATCCTGTGCACACCACCATGCCCCCGTCCGTGGGACGGGGAGTCTCGTACATCCTCATCGCGGCGGTCGCCTGGGGGACCGGCGGAGCGGTCGCCGCGATCCTCTACGACATCAGCGGAATGGGGCCCGTCGCGGTCTCCTTCTGGCGGTTCGCGGGCGGCGTCCTGCTGCTCGCCGCCGGGCATCTGGTGCTCCGCCGGCGGCATCCGGGCCGACCGGTCGGCACGCCCGCGCGGGCCGCCGGTCGCCGACCGGGCGATCGCTGGCGCACGCTGGTGACCACCGGCATCGGTCTGGCCGTCTACCAGACCGCCTACTTCGCCGCCGTCGGGTACGCCGGACTGGCGGTCGCCACCGTGGTGACCCTCGGCTCCGGGCCGGTGCTGATCGCCGTCGGATCCCGGCTGACGATGGGGGAGCGGTTGGGGCGAACTGGTGCCCTCACCGTGGCCTCCGCGCTGATCGGACTGCTGCTCCTCGTCGGCGGCGGCGGCGCGGGTACGGCATCCGCCCCGCTGCGCGGTCTGGCCTACGCGTTGCTCTCCGCCACCGGGTACGCCATGGTCACCCTGCTGCACCGCAAGCGTGGCCGGGACGGCATCGGGGCAGCCGCCGGCACGACCGCGTTGGGCGGCTTCACGGTGGGGATGCTCTGCCTGCTGCCCCTGGCGTTGATCGAGGGGATCCTGCCCACGGCGGGCGACGTCGGCCGGGTGCTGGGTCTGCTCGCCTACCTCGGTGCGGTGCCCACCGCGCTGGCGTACGCGCTGTTCTTCGCCGGCCTGGTCTCGATCCGGGCGACCACCGCGTCGGTGATCGCCCTGGTCGAGCCGGTCACCGCCGCGGTCATCGCGGTGCTGTTCCTCGACGAACGGCTCACCCCGGCGGCCACCGTCGGATCGGCGGTGCTGCTCGGTGCCGTCGTCGCGCTGACCCTGGGCGAACGGCGGGCGGCGTCGGCCGGTGTCAGGGTCGGATCAGGCACATCCCGCCACCGGTCGGACCGTCCATGGTGGCCAGTGCGTGCGGTACGTCGGCGAGACCGATCGTGCGGGTGACCAACGCGGCCGGACGCAGCACCCCGGCGGTCACGAGCCGGAGCAACTCCGGATAGGCGTGCGCCGGCATGCCGTGACTGCCACGCAGCTCCAACTCGTACGCGATCACGAGGTCCATCGGCACGACCGGGTGTCCCTGGGCGGCGGGCAGCAGCCCCACCTGCACGTGCCGCCCCCGGCGACGCAGGCTCCGGACCGAGGCGGTGCAGGTGGCGTGGCTGCCGAGCGCGTCCAGGGACAGGTGCGCGCCGCCGCCGGTCGCCTCCCGGACCGCCTCGGCCACCGCGTCCGGCCCGTCCAGGGTGCGCCCGTCCAGACAGACCGCCGCACCGAGGCGCCGGGCGAGGTCGAGCGCACCGGGGGCGACGTCGACCGCCACCACCCGGGCCCCGCACGCCAGCGCGATCATCACCGCCGACAGCCCCACCCCGCCGCAGCCGTGCACGGCCACCCACTCGCCGGCCGCGACCCGTCCCTGCCCGACCACGGCCCGGAACGCGGTGGCGAAGCGGCAGCCGAGCGCGGCGGCGGCCGGGAAGTCCAGCTCGTCGGGGAGCCGGACCAGGTTGACGTCGGCGTCGCGCACGGTCACGTACTCGGCGAACGAGCCCCAGTGCGTGAAACCGGGCTGGCTCTGCCGCTCGCAGACCTGCTGGTCGCCCGCCTGGCACGACGGGCACCGCCCGCAGGCGCAGACGAAGGGCGCGGTCACCCGGTCACCCGGTCGCCAGCCCCGCACGCCGTCGCCGACGGCGGTGACGACACCGGCGAACTCGTGCCCGGGTACGTGCGGCACGACGACGTCCGGATCGTGTCCCTGCCAGCCGTGCCAGTCGCTGCGGCACAACCCGGTCGCCTCGACCCGCACGACCGCGCCACCGGCCGGTGGCGTCGGGTCCGGCACGTCGCGGACCTGCGGCGGGGCACCGAACTCGTCGAAGATCACGGCACGCATGGCCGCATCCTGGCACGTCACCGGCCCGTCCCGGAACACCGACCGGCAGGAGCGAGCGGGGGACGGATCCGCGCCGCCCGCGTCCGGTGCCGCCGTGCGGTCTAGCCGGTGGGCTGGCGGGAGGCGGTCGCACCCAGGTCGACCGCGAGCGTGCGGGTCACCTCGTCCAGGCCGTCGCTCCCGGCGACGGCGAAGACGAACCGGTCCGGCCGCAGCACCACGACGTCCGCCCGGTGCCGCCGCAGCCAGGCGTCGACCGTTCCGTCCAGATCGACGACGTGGACCCGGGCGTCGTCGCCCGCCGGCAGGCGCGCCGGATCGGTGCCGGCCGGATGCGTCACGACGGACCGCGCCGGCCCCGGCAGGCGGGGCGGTTCCGCCGGCAGGGTACGCCCGACCAGCGCGAAGCCGTCGCCGAGCAGATCGTCGAGCAGGCGGGGCGTCGGATCGCCGCCGACAGCCACCCGGGGCTGCGGGAACATCGTCCCGACGGCACCGTCGCGCCGGCCGCCGGCGAACAGCCCACGCGCGTACGCGGGCAGCGGCTTGAACTCGAAGTGCCGCACGAAACGGCGTACCCGGGGCACGGTCTGCACGGCCCGCAGCACGCTGTCGCGTACCCACGCGGCCCGGCGACTACTGGCCAGGAACACCCGACCCAGGCGGACGCTCGTCTCCGCCATCGCCGCCGTGTGCGGCCGACGTTCCGTCTCGTACGTGTCGAGCAGCGCCGGGTCGGCCTCGCCGGCCAGCACCAGCGCCAGTTTCCAGGTCAGGTTCGCCGCGTCCCGCAGTCCGCTGCACAGCCCCTGCCCGAGGAACGGCGGCATCTGGTGCGCGGCGTCGCCCAGCAGGAACACCCGTCCCTCCCGCCACCGGGTGGCGATGAGATGGTGGAACGTGTACACCACGGCGCGGGTGACGGTGAAGCGGTCCGGGTCCACGTACGGCGACACCAGCTCGGCGATCTTCGCCGGTTGCCGCATGTCGTCCTCGGTCTCGCCCGGCTGGAGCATGAACTCCGCCCGGTAACTGCCCCGCGACCCGGGTGAGACGAACGCCGGACGCCGCCAGTCGCAGACGAAGGTGGTGTGCGGCGCCCGGATCCCGTCCGACGCCACGTCCCCGGAGACCGCCAGCCACGGCTCGGCGTAACTCGCGCCGGCGAGCGGGATCCGCACCGCCGTGCGGGTGGTGCTCCGGGCACCGTCGCAGCCGAGCACGAACCGGGCCCGCACCGGGTACGACCGGTCGGCGACCACGTCCCGCAACACCAGGTCGGCCCCGCCCTCGTCCTGCCGCAGGTCGACCAGTTCCGTGCCGAGACGCAGCGTCACGTGGTCGAACCGCTCCAGCCCGGTACGCAGAGCCTGCTCCAGCAACGGCTGGTCGAAGAAGTTCAGCGGCGCGTGCCCGAACCCGAAGTCCACCTCGTCGAAGGCGATGGTGGCGAACCGCCGGCCGGCGGCGTTGACGTAGTCGGCGCGTACCGGTTGGTGCAGGTCGCCGACGATCCGGTCGAGCAGACCGGCCTGCTGATAGATGCGCAGCGCCTCGTCGTCGCAGGAGAACGCGCGCGGCTGGCCGTGCGGTGCGGTGCTCCGCTCGACGACGAGCGTGCGGACGCCCCGCATCCCGAGCAGGTTCGCGGCCAGCGCACCGACCGGACCACACCCGACGATGACGACATCGACCTCCTGGACCTCGCCGGGCGACGACGACTGGGCCGGGTTCATCTCGTTCCTCCACACCTGGCCGCCCGGAACGTTCGGGCGGGGACCGTTGTATGGGTCCAGCAGAGCGGGGGCGCGTGGAGGTTCTGTGGATTTCCGGTGGGGTTTTCGGCAGGTTCTGGTGCCGCGTGGGTGGGGTTTCCGGCAGGCCCGACCCGCTCCGGGCGGTCAGGCTTGATCCCTGCGCGGGTCGGGCCTGCCGGAAACCCGACCTGGTTTGCCTGACTGGGTCGGGTTGGCCTGGTGGGGATCTGGCGTGGTGGTCTGGGTGGGGCGGGTTGGCCTGGTGGGGATCTGGCGTGGTCGGAGTGGGTGGGGTGGGTCAGGGGTGGGGGAAGCGGGAGCGGAGGAGGGTGCTGCCCTGGGTGGTGGCCAGGTGGGCGCCGGTGGTGAGTGCGGTGGGGTCGCGGCGGGCGATGCCACGGATGCGGAGCAGCTCCGGCGCGAGGACCGACTCGCCCAGGCGGTCCGCCACCGACAGGCCCTCGTCGGCCAGCTCCGCCGCCGTCGACGCGTCACCCGCCGCCAGGTACGCCTCGGCCATCGCGCTGTACGTGACGGTGCGGGTGGCCCGCAGTCCGGGCCGGTAGATGCCCTCCGCAGCGGCCCGCATCGCCGGCAGCCGGTCGTGTTCGCCGCCCCGCGCCGCCGCCCACTCCAGGAAGAAGCCGCCTGTGGTCACGAAGTGCGGCATCCCGTTGGCGGCACCGATCTCGCGGCACCGGTGCGCCGCCGCGCGGACCGTCGCCACGTCCCGTTCCTGCATGCCCATCCAGGCCGCGAAGAGTGCCGCGTTCGCCCGCCCGTACGGGTCGGCGAGCCGCTCGGCCAACCGCTCCGCCTCGGCGATGTCCCGCCGGGCGTCCTCGGCCGCCCCGCGCAACGAGCGGACCAGAGCCCGGAAGTTGTACGCGGCCAACACCGGCAGCCGGCCGACCTGGCGGCCCAGCAGATCCGGGTCGACCGAGCACAGCCGATCGACGGCGGCGGTGAGTCGCCGGTCGGCCTCGACCAGCGCGCCGGTGAAGTAGCCGACCACCCCGCGCAGGTACTCGCCGGCAGCGGCGATCAGCCCCGTGCCGTCGTCGGCCCGGACCAGCCGCTCGGCCAGCTCGACGCAGCCGGGGTAGTCGGCCTGGTTGGCGGCCAGCTCGCCCAGCGCCCACAACGCCGGGCGCACGTCGGTCTCCGGATCGACCAGAGCCAGCAACTCCCGGGCGCGGGCACAGACCTCGTCGACGGCGTCGGCACCGACGCCGACCGTCATCTGCAACAGGGCGGCCCGGTGCAACTGGACGGCGAGTTCGGTGGCCGCCGCCGACGGCGAGGTGCCCGCGAGCGGCGACAGGCGCCGGGCCGCCCGGTCCAGGTGCCCCAGCGCGTCCTCGTACGCGAACCGCCGCGTCGCGTCGTCGGCCGCCGCCAGCGACCAGCGCAGATGGTCCTCGCCGTGCCCGAGTCCGATCGCCTGCCCGAAGTGGTGGGCCAGCTCGGCCGGGGCCACACCGCCGACCCGCTGGTACGCCAGGGCCAGCCGGGCGTGCAGGGCGGCACGTCGTGGCGGCGGCACCTGCGCGTACGCCACCTCGGCGAAGAGCGGATGCCTGAACCGCACCGCGCCCGGCCCCGCCTCGGCGACCAGCGCCGCCGCGTACGCCGCCGTCAGCCCCTCGGCGATCCGCGTCGCCGACACCTCCAGGACCGTCGCCATCGTCTGCGTGTCCAGGTCGTGCCCGGCCACGCCGAGCAGCTCCAGGCAGTCGCGGGCCGCGTCGGGCAGGTCACCGAGACGTAGTCGGACGGTGTCCCGGACACTCGGCGGCAGGTCCGCGTCGGTCGGGTCGGTGCCGGCGCGCAGCAGCTCGGTGATGAAGAACGGGTTGCCTCCGGTCCGGGTGGCCAGGCGCGCCGCCACCTGCCGGTGCGGGGGCGTGCCGGTGCGTCGGCGGACCAGGGTGGCCACGTCGGTGTCGGTCAGCCCGGCCAGCCGCAGGTGACGGAAGTCCGCGCCACGAGCCAGGTCGGCCACCGTCGCCACCAGCGCCGGGTGGTGCTCGTAGGGGCGCATCGTCGCCAGCACGAGGACCCGGGTGTCGGCCACGGTCGTGGCGAGGAACCGCAACAACAGCAGCGAGTCCGGGTCGGCGGCGTGCAGGTCGTCCAGCACCACCAGCAGTCCGGCCGCTGCGGCGACCGTCTGGACCAGGTCCGCCACCGCCTCGTACGCGCGAAACCGCGCAGTCGGGTCGGGTGCCGCGTCGCCGGTCGACCCCTGCGCCGGTCCGGCCGCGAAGCCGTCCAGTCGGCGCGCCGACCCGGTCGCGCCCGCCTGCGGCATCGCGGCGAGTGTCCGCACCACCTGGTTCCACAGCCAGAACGGCGGTGCCTGCCCGACGTCGGGGCAGCGACCCCACACCACCGGTACGCCCCGCGCCCCGGCGTGCGCGTCGAGCGCGGCGGCGAGCGTGGTCTTGCCGATTCCCGGCTCACCCACCACGACGGCGACCCGGCCACCACCGCCGGTCGCGTCCGTCAGCGCCGCCAGCAGCCCGGTCAGCTCGACGTCCCGGCCGACCAGGGAGTCCGTCAGCGTCGCCGGAGCCGGGCCGCCCCCGCCGGTCACCGGGTGAGCCGGTCCGGGCCGGTCGGCCGGAGCGGACATGGTCGGGTCGGTCCCCACGGTCACTGGGCGGTCCTGCGCGACATTGGTGACCGGCGTGGCCGTCGGCGGCGGCACGGACTGGGTCAGGATCCGGCCGTGCAGCCCGCGTAGCTCCGCGCCAGGGTCGATCCCGTACTCGCCGGCCAGCACCCGGCGGCCCTCGTCGAAGGCGGCCAGCGCCTCGGTCTGCCGTCCGGACCGGTAGAGCGCGAGCATCAACTGGGCGCGGGCGGTCTCGCGGACCGGGTTCGCGGCCACGAAGTGTCGCAACTCGGCGAGTACGGCGCCATGGCGTCCCGCCGCCACCGCGGCGGTGAACCGTCCCTCCTCGGCACCGAGGCGTGCCTCGGTCAGGCGGGCGGCCTCGGGACGCACCGCCGTCAGCTCGGCCGCACCGGTCAACGGCTCACCCCGCCAGAGTGCCAGTGCCTCGGTGTAGCCCCGTTCGGCCGAGACGGCGTCGCCCGCCGCGAGCGCCTGCCCCGCGTACGCCGCCAGACGGTGGAACCGGACCGCGTCGATCTCCTCCGGCTCGACGCGCAGCTCGTACCCTCTGGGGTGGCTGCGCAGGATGCGGGCCGGCTCGCGGTGGCTGCGCTGGGGCTCGACCGCACGGCGTAGCCCGGCCACATAGGTCCGGAGCGTCATCTCGCCGCTGGCCGGCGGTCGGCCGTCCCAGAGCGCGTCGACCAGCCAGTCGGCGGCGACGAACCGGTTCGGGCGCAGCAGGAAGAGCGCGAGCAGCGCCCGCTGCTTCGGCCCTCCGAGCGGCACGGTGTGCCCGTCCCGGACGGCCTCCAGCGGTCCCAACATGCGGAACTGCACCTGACCACCACACTGTCCGGTCCCCACCCTGGCCGGGTCGAGTATGCCAGTCGTCCGCACCTCGACCGGTCCGTGCTTCCCGACCGGATCCTGCGCCACGGCAGCCGGTGAGGACGTGGCAGGATGAGGCGTGCCCGGTGATCGGACAGCGTCGATTGCGTTCGAGACGGTCGGCGTCGTCGCGTCGTCGCCGGACGAGGTCTACCGCCACCTGACCGACCCGCACAGCTATGTCGGCCTGTCGCCGCTGATCGTGGCGGTCACGGACGTGCGCACCGGCCAGGACGCCGACGGCCGCCCGGTCACCGACTACGTCGCCGTCGAACGGTTCCGGATGGTCGGTCCGCTGCGCTGGGACAACCCCATCCGGGTACGGATGGTGGCGACCCGTCCCGGACGCCAGATCATCAGCGACGTGCGGAGCCCGGGGTGGGTCCGCCTGCGCGCGGTGGTCGACCTGACGCCCGAGGCCGGCGGTACGCGGATCCGGGAGTCGGTCACCGCCGACGCCCCACTGCCGCTACGGCGTTTCGTGGCGGGGCAGGCACGTCGGGTCGCGGCGTACCGGGCGGCCGAGCTGGCCCGCCGCATGGCGTCCCGGCCCTGACCGCAGGTCCACCGCCGACCCGGGTCGCTCCTGGTCAGAGCGCCCCGACCCGCCTTCCCGGCCAGCCTGCCGGAATGCGTTCCAGCACCCCGCCCGCGAAGACGTCCCGCAACCCCAACGGCTTGAGGTGGACGTAGCCGATGTGGCAGTCGCAGATCGCGTTGCTGCACGGCCGGGGCGTCAACGCGGCCCGCCAGGATCCGTCGTACAGGTTGCCGATCGGCGTGTCGATGAAGTGGCAGCGGCGGACCGTGCCGTCGCCGAGCACGGAGACGGCGGTCTCCCCGGCGTGGCAGGGCCGGTCCAGGGACACGTGCGGGCGCACGCTGTAGCCGAAGTGCGGGTCCACCTCCGTCCACGTCGCCTCCTCGGCGGCGTCGTAGCGCCGCCCCTCGGCGGCGTTGACCCAGAGGTAGACCTCGTCGGGCAGCAGGGCCCGCAGCGCCCGCGCCTCGGCCAGGTGCTCGGGTAGGCCGACCACCCCGACCGAGTACCGGACACCCAGCTCGGCCAGGCGGGCACACCGTCTCAGGAACCGCTCCCGGGTGACCTGCCCGGGATGGTACGTGGTCCAGAGCGCGGCGGCGCGCGGATCGGCGTCGGCGAGCCAGTCCACCCGGGCCGCCAGGTTGGTCTGGATGACCACCCGCTCCACGTGCGGCAGATGGGACAGCGACACCATCGCGTCCCGGTACCAGCGTCGGGTCAGCCCCTCGCCCCAGGGCGTGAACAGCACCGACAGCCGTACGTCGGTGGTCGCGGTCACCCAGTCGGTGAACCGCGCCAACGCCTCCCGATCGGCGCGGAGCAGCTCCGGCGGGTCCCGACGCTTGGCGAAGGGGCAGTACGGACAGTCGTAGTTGCAGCTCGCCAGCGGGCCACGGTAGAGGATCGCCAGGTTCATCGCGGCACGTACCCGGCCATCGCGTGCTGCACCTCGGCGGAGGTCAACCAGGGGCCGACGGCGTCCGACCGGGCCAGGCCCGAGGGGGTGAGCCAGAGCCCGCCGTCGGTGGCCCAGCCCCGCTCGACCAGCCGGTCGAGCTGCGGGAAGTCCTCGCCCGGCAGGCGACCGAACCGGGCCAGGTAGGCGTCCGGGTCGACCCCGTCGACCCGCAGCAGCGACTTCAGCAGCCACCGACGGCGCTGCTCGGTGCCGTCGAGGTGGTACCCGAACTCGGCGTACCGGAAGTCGTCGGCCGGTCGGGCCAGGTAGTCGTCGAGCACCGCACGCACCTGCGAGACGCTCACCGCGTAGTCGAAGGAGTAGTGCAACGCGGTGGTGTACGAGCGGGCACCGCAGCCCAGGCCGACCATCCCGTCGTCCTGGCAGCAGTAGTCGGGGCCGTCCGGAGCCGGCACGTCGGCCCGACGGAACTGGCGCATTGACTCCTGCCGGTAGCCGGCCGCGCCGAGCGTCTCCACGGCCTGCCGGTAGAGCGCGAGGCGCTGCGCGTCCCAGTCCGCGCGGGCGTGCGTGCGTCGGCCCAGCCCGGTGAGCGGCCGGACGTAGAGCGGGTAGAGGTACAACTCCTCGGGACGCCACGCCAGCGCCGCGTCGAGGCTCTCCCGCCAGGTGTCGGCCGTCTGCCCGTCGATGCCGTAGATCAGGTCGATGTTGAGCACCGGGACGCGGGCGTCGCGGATCGCCGCCAGCGCCGCCTCCACCTCCTCGCGCCGCTGCGGTCGACCGGCGGCACGGGCCTCGACGTCGAGGAAGCTCTGCACCCCGATGCTGACCCGGGTGGTGCCGAACGCGGCCAGCACCGCGAGCCGGTCCGGCGTCGCGGTGGCCGGCGAGGTCTCCACCGACAGCGGTACGCCGGGCAGCCGCGCCCCGAGGATCGTGGTGGCGATGCCGAACAGCTCGGTCAGCTCGTCGGCGGTCAGATAGGTGGGGGTCCCGCCGCCGAAGGCCGCACGGGCGTACCCGGTCGAGCCGCCGAGCGCCTCGGCGGTCTGCTCGGCCTGCCGACGAAGCTGCCGCAGGTAGGCGGTGACCTGCTCGGCGGGCGCGTTGGCCCGGGTGAACAGGTTGCAGAACCCGCAGCGCATCTCGCAGAACGGCACGTGCAGATAGAGGAAGAGGGCGTCGCGTGCCTGTTCCCGCCACACGTCGGTCAACGACGGACGGGGGCGCAACGCGCGGTACGAGGTCTTGTGCGGGTAGGCGTAGAGGTACTGCTGGTACGGCGAACCGTCCAGGCCCACGTCGGTGCTGGTCACCATTCTCCAGGGTGCAGGGTGAAGTGCGCGTACGGGACGGTCCACACCACGTCGTGGCCGAACCGGTGGCCGGTGTGCCCGTCCTCGCCGTACGCGGTGCCGTGGTCGGAGCAGATGATCGTGAAAACCGGCCGCCCTCGGCCGCTGACCAGGCCGAACAGCCGCTCCATCCGGCCGTCCACGTACTCCAGGGCGGCGGCGTGGCTGGACAGGTCGTCGTCCTGCGCGCCGGGCAGGTGGTGCCGGTTCGGCTGGTGCAGGGCGGCCACGTTGAGGAAGGTGAACAGCGGCCGGGTCGGCGGCACGTCGGCCACCACCGCCGCCAGCCGGTCGAGTTGGGCGTCCACGCAGGTGGGCGACGTGACGCCGAACTCCGGCTCCCAGTGCGCCTCGCGGAACAACCCCGGCAGGACCGCCCCGAGCGGGCTCCGCAGGTTGAAGAAGCCGACGCCGCCCAGGCAGAGTGTGTGGTAGCCGACGTCGGCGAGGGCGGTCGGCAGGTCCGGGGCGTCGAACACCCACGTGTCGGCACCGGAGGTCTCGCTGCCCGGGAAGGCCGCCGCGTACAGCCGTTCGTGTCGACCCGGGGGCACCGGCGTGGGCAGGAACCCGGCGAAGAAGGCGTGGTGCGCGGCGTAGGTGAAGCTGGCCGGGGAGTGCCGGCGTTCCCACCGGCCGCCCGGCAGCGCCCGCGTCAGGTGCGGTGTCCGGCCCGCCGCCGCCAGCTCGGACGCCACGTCGTAGCGCAGCGTGTCGAGGGTGACCAGCAGCAGGTCGTGGCTTCCGATCAGGCTCCGCACCCGACCACCTCCGGCGGGACCGTGCGTGTCTGCCCGGGACGCCATCCGCCCTCGGTCAGGGCGTGCACCTGGGCGGCGTAGCTGTCCCGCCCGTCGACCAGCACCCCGGGCAGCAGGTCACCGAAGGCGTTGACCTCGGCCACCGCGTGCCGCCGCCATCCCAGCAGGAACATCAGGTCCACGCCGACGTGCAGCGAGTCGGGGAAGCAGGCGGCGACCCGCTCGCACGTCTCCATCGCCGCCGACCACTGCCGGGCACCGGCCGCCCGCCGCACCTCGTCGAGATCACCGCGTGCGTTGCCGAGATGCAGGTTGGTCAGCGGCCCCCGCGCCGACCGCACCACCACCTGGTGTGGTCGACCGGCGATCACCAGCACCCGCAGGTCGACCACCCGGTCACCGATCCCGGTCTTGGGCAGCCACCGCTCCACGTGCAGACCCTCCGGCGCGAGCCGGTCGACGATGGCGGCGACCTCCGCCTCGTCGGTGTAGCGGCGCAGCCGCAACGAGTTGAACAGCGCCTCGGGCGTGTGCTCGATCGTGGTCACCGCCTGCACCCGACCGGTGCCGACCGCCAACGCGATGACCCCGGCGGCCGAGGAGCCGTGCGCCGGCTTGACGAACACCCGACCCCAACCGGCCTGCGCCATCGCCGACCGCAGCTCGGCGTAGCCGCCGACCTGCGGCAGCGCGTCCGGCACCGGCACACCGGCCGCCGCCAGGCGCGCGTGGCAGCGCCGCTTGTCACAGAGCACGGCGACGTCCTCCGGCGGGTTGAGCAGGGTCGCGCCACCGGCGGCCACCCGGGCCATGCCGTCCACCAGACCGGCGTACGCGTCGGCGAGGCCGACCAGTTCGCCGTGCCGGGCGACGGTGGCCGACCGGCGCAGCAACCGGTCGACCCGGGCGTCCTCCCCGGGCGAGTCCACCCGCACGAGCGTGCCGGCCGGTGGCGGTGCCGCCCCGGTCAGCACGTCGCACCAGGGCAGCACCTCGGGGCGGGGCAGGCCGGCGGCCAGCACCGCGTCGCTGAACATCGACACCCGACGGTTGCCGGGATTACCGACCACGGTCAACCGCATGTCACTCCGCCACCGCGACGTAGCGGTAGCTCTCGCCGTCGTCCTCCTCCGCCTCCTGCACGTCGGAGATGTCCACCCGGACGTCCGGCAGAGCGGCTATCACGGAACCGGCGACCTCCTCGGAGAGGTAGTGGTGGTGCAGGTCCAGCACCGTCAGGTGGGTCAGGGGCTGACCGGCGAGCAGCGCCGCCGCCCCCTCGTCGCTCAGCGTGCCGTTGGACAGGTCCAGCACCTCCAGGCGGCGCACCACGGGCGCGGTCGCCAGGGCCTTCGCGACGTCGTCGGTGATCATCGCGTTGCACAGACCCAGCCGGCGCAGCGCCGGAAAGAGCTCGCCGGCCAGAAGCGGGGCGAGGTCCCCCATCTCGGTGGTGCCGCCGTAGTCGTCGGTGCCGAGCCACAGTTCGAGGTCGGCCAGCTCGGGCAGGTCGGAGTCGAGCACGGCGCCGACGAACTCGCGGGACAGCCCGCCGCTCTGCACCACCAACTCGCGCAGGTTGGCGTGCTGGACGGGGGAGAAGTCGAACTCCTCGCCGCCGCGTACCCAGAGCACCTCCAACTCCGGGTACGCGGTCAGCAGCGGACTGACGTCACCGACCTTCATCCAGGAGACCTCGCACTCCTCGAAGGTCATGTCCCCGAGGAACAGGGCCCGCAGGGCTGGCAGTCGATCGGCTGCCGCGCAGATCTGTGCGATCGGCGCGGGGTTGAAGGCCGCGTACCCCCAGGCGCCGATGACCAGCGACTCCACCGTCTCGCCGAGCTGCGCGACGAACCGCTCGAAGGTGGCGGCGAACTCCTCGGAGAGCGCGTCTTCCTGGTCGTCGTCGAACTCCGGACGGGTGACGCGCCACGAGACCGGGCCGGTCACGGTCGGCAGCGGCCCCTCCAGCGGAAACTCGACCACCGGACGGTCGGCGAACTCAGCGAGGTGCGAAGAGAACGTCATGCCCGATCACTCCCCGACCGCGGTGAAGCGGTAGGTCCGGCCGCTGTACACGTCCGGGGTCCGCCCCTCGGACACGTCCACGCGCACGCCGGGCAGGGCCGCCACGGCACGTTGCTGTGCCTGCTCGGACAGATAGTGGTGGTGCAGGTCGAGCTCGGCCAGGTGGGTCAGCGACTGCCCGGCCAGGAGCGCCGCGAGCCCGTCGTCGGTGAGGTTGCCCATCGACAGGTCGAGCACCGAGAGCCGGGGCACCACCGGTGCGGTGGCGACCGCCCCGGCGACCACGTCGGCGATGTCGGCGTTGCGCAGGCCGAGCCGTCGCAGTGCCGGCAGTCCGGCGCCGGCGAGCAGCGGGGCGAGGTCGTCGACGGTCGCGTCCCCGCCGTAGTCCGATCGACCCAGCCACATCTCCAGCAGCTCCAGATTCGGCAGGTCGCACTCACCGACCGCCCGCACCACCGTGCCGGGCAGGCCACCGGACTCGAACCGCAGCTCCCGCAGGCCGACGTGGCGAATGGCGTCGAGCCGCAGGCCCTCGCCGCCGCGCACCCACAGCGTCTCCAGCTGCGGGTAGGCCGTGAGCAGTGCGGTGATGTCGTCATGGGTCAGCCAGGAGAGCTCGCACTGCTCGGAGACCAGGTCGGCGAGGAAGATCGCCCGGAGCCCGGTCCACTGCGACGCCGCGTTCACCAGGAGGTCGACCGGAAGCGGCCGTTCGTACGCCATGCCCCACTCGCCGATCACGACGGCGCGGACCGAATCGGCCGGAACCTCCTTGAGCATCGCCTCGACCAGCGCGACGAACTCCTCGGGCTCCGGCTCGTCGTCGAGATCCCCCACCTCGAGCCGCCAGGCCACCGCCGACGGATCGGCCGGCACCTCCATCCCCGGCGTGAACGGGATCACCGGAAGACCGGCGAACGACGACGCGTGCGTTCTGAACACTCTGAGACCTCCGACCTGACCGCGATAGCGGCGAGACCGTAACAGGCCGCTCCGACAGCCACGTCCCGGCAGGTCACCCGACGTCCCCGGGGTGGGACGGGCTCCGGCCCGGCGGGGACCGCCGGGCCGGAGGTGGTGCTGTCTACGGGGTGTGCGGATCAGCTCGTCCGCACCGACCCGTTGACCTTGGTGTCACGGATGGTCGCGCCGACGGCGTTCACCGAACCGTTGACCCGGCTCTCCACGATCGAGACCACCGAGGCGTTGTGCGCGTGGATCGCGCCGTTCAGGTTCGAGTTGAACACGATCAGACCGGCACCCGGGTTGACCTTGATGGCGCCGTTCTGGGTGACCCCGTCCATGCAGGTGATGCCGGAGGAGATGGTCATGCTGCCGTTGTGCCGACCGCGCAGGACGGTGGTGCACTCCGGGTAGCTGGGCTGGGTCTGCACGTTCAGCTCGTCGAAGGCCACGACCGCGCGGGCGTTGTTCGTCAGCGGGTCGTCCAGCTTGAGGACGTCGAGTCCCTTCTGGATGTCGTTGGAGTAGATGTAACCGTTGTGGTAATACGTCGACCAGGATCCGCCGAGGATCCGGCGGGTGTCCGACAGCGGGCCCCGCTCCCAGAAGGCGATCTCGACCGGGTTGGCCGAGTCGGTGAAGTCGATGACCGAGATGCCGCCCTGGTACCACGCCTGGACCATGATGTCGCGGCCCATCGCCGGGATCAGCGAGCCGTTGTGCGCCACGCAGTTCTCGAGGGCGCTGTTCTCCCTCGGGATCTTGAAGTAGCTCTTGAAGACCAGTCGACGGTCGGCGCCGGAGCCGACGATGTCGTACAGCGCGTTCGCACCCTGGTTGGCCCGGTAGGCCGGGGTGCAGATGGCGCCGCTGCCGCCGCCGAGCTCGTCGGTGAAGACGACCTTGGTGCCGGCGTTGTTGAACGTGGCCGAGTGCCAGAACGCGAAGTTGGTGTCGCGCACCTGGCTCAGGACCACCGGGTTCACCGGGTCGGAGATGTCCATCAGGACGCCGTCACCCATGCAGGCGCCGGCGGCCAGGTCCAGGTCCGGGTAGGCGGTGATGTCGTGGCAGCCGCTGGTGTTGGTGTTGCCGCCGTCCGGGAAGAGGACCGGGGTGGCGACCACGGAGGCGCTGGTGGGGTTCGCCAGCGGCACGTCGATGATGGAGATCTTGTCGTGCGGCGGCTTGCAGTAGAACGCGTTGTTCGACGGGCTGTACGACTGGACGTACACGTAGACGCTCGTGTCGTCCTTGCTCGGCACCAGCGTCAGGGTGTGCGAACCGCAGTCGGTGCGGACCGACTTGATGTAGCGCGGGTTCGCCTTGTCGCTGATGTCGAAGATCCGGACGCCTTCCCAGGCGCTCTCCTGGGCCACCGAACCGGCGCTGCTGCTGCACGAGTCGTCGCTGCGGGGCGAGTCGACCGCAAGGAACAGCAGGTTCCCGTAGACCGACGGGTCACCCTGCGCTCCGACGCAGACGACCTGGCTGACCACCTGCGGTGAGGCCGGGTTGCTGACGTCGAAGATGCTGAACCCGTTGTAGTTGCCGGCGATGACGTGGTTGTCCTGGAACGCCAGGTCCGAGTTGTACGCGGCCTCGCTGGCGAACCCGCCGAACTTCGGGACGTTGGCGATCTGGGTGAGGTTGGGGCTGCTGACGATCTCGTCGACGGCCGGGATGGTGTTCGCGGCGGTCTCGGCGGCGCTGCTCGACGGCGCCACCGCGACACCCGCGACGAGAAGGGCACCTGTGGCGGCCAGGCTGATCGCCAGCCTCCGGTTCCCTCGTGGGGTCGGTTTGAACATGTAGGAACACCCTTCGTCAAGGATGAGCAGGGTTAGCGGAGGTTAACCCTGTGGTGGTGCTCGATCGTCGGCCATGTGGTCACGGTTTAGCAACACGACCGCCGATGTCTCGACGCAAACTGGCGCAGGTGGGGCTAAACGATCGTTCTGTCGATCGTGGGCCTCCCGTCGCAGCTCAGGCCCGCGCTACCATCCCGGCCAACGGTGAACGGCGGGAGTCGAGTTGTGCTAGGTGTGCGGATTCGTGGGCTGCTGCGACAGTCCCGCAAGCTTGTGCTGATCGAGTTGGCCGTACTCGCGGTGCTGGCCGTCGGGATCGCGGTGGCGGTGTCGTGGCCGGACAGTGGGCCCGCGCCGACGGCGCAGACGAACGAGCCCGCGCCGCTCGACCTGCCCGGCATCCCGGACGCCACCGCTCCGGTGCTGATGCCGGGCGGACCCGGTGAACCGGCGAAGACCCTGGCGGCGAACGAGATGTCACCGATGGCCCGGCCGCCGCACAACAACGCCGACACCCGCTTCGTCACGATGATGATCCCGCACCACGAGCAGGCCCTGGTGATGGCCAAACTGGTCGGTGACCGGGCCGAGAACCCGAACTTGAAGATCATCGCGGACCGGATCCTGGCCGCTCAAGACCCGGAGATCAAGACCCTGGAGAGCTGGTTGACCGACCGTGGCCTGGACCGCAACTCGGGCGACGGGCACCGGCACGAGATGGCCGGCATGCAGACGGCGGATGCGCTGAACCGCCTGACCGCGGCCCGGGGCGCCGACTTCGACCGGATGTTCGTGGCGATGATGACCGACCATCACCAGGGCGCCATCGCGATGGCGAACGAGGTCCTCACACTCGGCACCGACATCATCATCAACGAGTTCGCCAGCGGCGTCGTCGTCGAACAGGGCGTCGAGATCAACCGGATGCGCGAGGTGTTGACCGGCAGCCGGTAGCCGGGTCGTGGTCCCGCCCGTGCGACGTCCCGGGAGTTGTCGGTGGTCACCGATAGCGTCGGGTGGACGCCGACGAAGGGACCAGCCATGACCGAGAGCAGCCTGTCACCCGAGCGCGCGGATCTGCTGCAGGCGCTGCGTCAGCAACGCTTCTTCCTGCGCAGCGCCGCGCGGGAGTTGACCGACGAACAGGCGACGACGTGCAGCACGGTCAGCGCGCTCTGCGTCGGCGGTCTGATCAAGCACGTCGCGGAGGTCGAACGAGGCTGGGCCGACTTCATCGTCGACGGTCCGGCCGAGACACCGGACCACGACGACCCCGCCGCCCAGGAGCGCCACGCGCAGTCGTTCCGGCTGCTGCCGGGCGAGACCCTGGCCGGGGTGCTCAGCACGTACGACGAGGTCGCGGCCCGCACCGACGAGCTGATCCGGAGCCTGCCCGACCTGGATGCGAGCCAGCCGCTGCCCGAGGCGCCCTGGTTCGAGCCGGGTGCCCGCTGGTCGGCCCGACGGGTGCTGCTGCACGTCATCGCCGAGACGTCGCAGCACGCCGGGCACGCCGACATCATCCGGGAGGCGATCGACGGCGTGAAGTCCATGGCCTGACCCGGCGGCTCGACCTCAGCAGCGGTCTCCGCCCGCCACCCGTTCGCGCCCGGCCCGTCCAGGTCCGGCCCGTCGGCGTTTGGCCTGTCCGCGTTTGGCCTGTCCGCGTTTGGCCTGTCCGTGTCTCGCCCGTCCGCGTCTCGCCCGTCCGGCGGGCCGGTCCGCTCACGTTCGGCCCGTCTCCGCTCGGCCCCGGCGCGTCTCGCCCGTTCGCGTCCGGCCCTGGCGCGAGACGGTCGGCGCGGGTAACAGCGGTCCCGCCGCTCCGGCGCGGATGATCCGTTCGGCCACCGCCAGGTTGATCAACCAGCCGGCGGCGTGCAGCAACGCCCGGGTCAGCTCGCCCGGTGGTTCGGCGGCCACGAGCCACGGCAGGTGGGTCAGGAACTGGGTGCCGGCCCCCTGACCGATGGCGTACCCACGGATCATCCACGCCCGGTGCCGGCTGACGTCGCGCCGCAGGATCGCGCGGAGACCGAGGACGACGCACCCGGCCATCGCCCCGCCGAACAGGAGCCGCAGGCCGATGAGGAACGCACCGTCGATGGGCAGGAGGGGATAGAACGCGGCCATCCACATGCCGGAGAGCGCGGCGAGGAGACCGGCCGGCACCAGCAGCCGACCCGCGACGCGGTGCCATCCCGGTCTCCGACGTCGGAAGCCGGGCATGAACTGGAAGGCGCCCAGCAGGCAGTACAGGCTCGCCGTGACGATGTGCACCAGCACCGGCGCGGGGTCGGCGACGAAGCGGGCGTTGGCCGGCGTCACGGTCGGATGGCTCGACAGCTCGACGGTCCGGACGACCCCGGCGACCACCGGGACGAGGGCGAGCAGGATCAGGCCGGTGGGTATCGCCCACTCGTGTCTGCGGAGGAAGCGGTTCGTGGACATGACCCGATGCTCGGCGCGCGACGGTGTGCACTCATCGGTGCATGGGCTCGGGCCCCGTCGGTCCTCGGAGGGAGCCCCGGCTCGTCCTAACGGCGGTCGTGTGTCGGCGGGAGGAGCCAGGGAGCTACCGGCCGCGTACCCGGTGCGTCTCGTACGCCCAGATGGCGATCTCGACCCGGTTCCGGGCGCCGAGCTTGGCCATCAGGCTCGCCACGTGCGTCTTCACCGTGCTGAGACTGACGTGGAACTCGCCCGCGATCTCGCTGTTGGTCCGTCCCCGGGCCACCGCCGTGAGGATCTGCTCCTCCCGTTCGGTGAGCCGGTCCACCGGTTGTCGGGGTGGCGCGGCCGGTCCGGCGTCGGCGAAGGCGCGCAACAGGCGGGTGGTGACGCTGGGCGCGATGAGCGCGTCACCGTCGGCCGCGGCGCGCACCGCCTGGGCCAGCAGCGCCGTGCCGGCGTCCTTGAGCAGGAAGCCCCGGGCTCCGGCGCGCAGCGCGGCGTAGACGTACTCGTCGAGGTCGAAGGTGGTGATGACGACGACGGCGAGTGGATCTGCGACTCGGGGCCCGGCGAGCCGGCGGGTCGCCTCGATGCCGTCCACACCGGGCATCCGGATGTCGAACAGGCACACGTCGGGACGCATCCGCCGGGCCATCTCGACGGCGTGGTGACCGTCGGCGGCCGTGCCGACGACCTCGATGCCCGGCTGGGCGTCGAGGATCATCGTGAGTCCACTCCGGATGATCTCCTGATCGTCGGCGACGACCACCCTGATCCGCCGGTGGCCGTCGGCGGCGGACGGGTCCGGTCCTCCGGCCGCCGGCCGGGTCACGCGGGTACCCCGGCCCGAGGCAGGACCGCGTCGACGATCCACCCCTGCTCGGGACCGGGTCCGGCGGCACAACTGCCACCGAGCAGCGCCGCGCGTTCGACCATCCCGGCGAGCCCGTACCCGGATCCGGACGGTGGTCCGGCGGGGCTCTCGCCGTCGTCGCTGACACGCAGTCGTACCGAGGCGTCGTCCACCTCGACGCGTACCCGGATGCGGGTCGCGTGCCGTGCGTGCCGGCGGGCGTTGGTGACCGACTCCTGGACGAGCCGGTAGACCGTGCGGTCCACGGACGGGGTGATGCCGTCGGCGTCTCCGACTATCTGCACCTCCACCGCCGGGCCGTCCGGTGCCTCCGCTGCGAACCGGGCCAGGTCGGCGATGCGTGGCGCGGGCGACAGCGCGGCCGGTTCGTCGGTCCGCAGCACCCGGACGAGGCCGCGCATCTCGGCCAGTGCCCGCGACGCCTCGGCCTCGATGAGGTGCAACGCCTCGATCGCCGCCTGCGGACGGGTGGCCGCCACGGCGAGCCCGGCCTGGGCCCGGATCGCCATCGCCGACACGTGGTGCGCGACGGTGTCGTGCAGGTCGCGGGCGAGTCGTTCCCGTTCGAGCAGCGTGACCTGGTCCAGCTCGCGCTGCCGGGCCCGCGCCCGGTACCGTACGCTGCTGCCCAGCGTGGCGGCCGCGAACAGCACGACGAAGGCGGCGACCGTGTCCGCGGGACCGGCCTGACCGGCGGCAACCCACAGACCCAGCTTGCCGAGAACGATCACGCCGCCGATCACGGCCGCCCGTCCGGAACCCCATCGGAACAGCGCGTACACCAGCAGCAGGACGAAGACCAGGACATCCTGCTGAAGAGCCTGCCGGTCGGTCAGCAGGGGAATCACCGCGCAGGTGCCGAAGGCGAGCGCGACCATCGGTAGCGGTCGGGTCCGGCGCCACAGCACCGTGGCCGTCAGCGCCACCGCCACGGCCACCGACAGCGGTCGCCAGGCCAGCTCGGGCCGGACGAGCCCCTCGACGAGCGCCACCGGCACGAGGACCGCGAGCAGCAGCCAGTCCCGCCACACGCGCCTCGGCGCGTCGGGCGGGGCGGGCTCCTCCCACACCGAACGCAACAGACCCGACACGACTCCATCGTAGGAACGGGGCGGACCCGTCGGATCGGCCCAAAGTACGAGCGGCCGGAGCGGTCACGTCGCTCGCCCGTACAGTCGTGCCATGCCGGAGATCGTCGAGCTGCTGGCCTCGCCCACGCACCGCTACGTGGGGCGGCCCTCGGACGGGCCGGCGCCCGCGCCCGGCGGCGAGTTGGTCGACGAGATCCGGATCCGCGCGGAGCTGGGCATCGTAGGCGACCGGTACTTCGGCAAGCCGGCGCACCGTGGGGCGAGCGTGACGGTCATCGCGGTCGAGTCGCTGCCGCCCGGCGCGGGGCTGGCGCAGGTCCGGCGCAACGTGCTGATCCGTGATGTCGACGTGGACGGCCTGGTCGGCTCGGTGCTGGTGCTGGACTCGGGGCAGGGGCCGGTGCGGCTGCGGGTCAACCGGCCGGCGCACCCGTGCGCCTGGATGGACGTGACGATCGGGCCCGGCGCGTGGCGCGGACTGCGCGGCAAGGGCGGTGTGCGCTGCACGCCGCTGACCGACGGGGTGCTGCGGGTCGGCCCCGTCGACGCGCGGGTCGAGTGAGGGCTGCGTGCAGGCGCGGCGGCCTGTGTGAAAGGAAGGGCCCCCTGCTAACGCCTCCGGTATAGGAAGGGTCCCCTCCTTACATCCGGGCGGGCGCGGTCGGGGGAGTCTTCGCCGCTTCGCCGCTCATGATCATTATTGCTGGCAGGATCCAGATCATGCTCGCGTTGCGTCGCGCCATGACCACCTGGACCGTCTCGGTGCCCGTCGCCGCGCTGCTGGTGCTGGGGCTGACCTGGGACCGCAGGCTCACCGGCGTGATGGTCATCGTGGTGGCGCTCTTCCTGGCCGGCGCGGTGCTGGCGGCCGTGCACCACGCCGAGGTGGTCGCGCACAAGGTCGGTGAGCCGTACGGGTCGCTGGTGCTGGCGGTGGCGGTCACCGTCATCGAGGTGGCGCTGATCGTGACGCTGATGATCAGTGGCGGGGAGAAGACCGAGTCGCTGGCCCGGGACACCGTCTTCGCCGCCGTGATGATCACCTGCAACGGCATCCTCGGCCTGTCGCTGCTCATCGGCGCGTTGCGCCGTCGGCTGGCCGTGTTCAACCCGGAGGGGACCGGTGGTGCGCTGGCCACCGTGGCCACCCTCGCCACGCTGTGCCTGGTGGTGCCGACGTTCACCATCGGTCGTCCCGGCCCACAGTTCAGCCCCGCCCAGCTCACCTTCGCGGCGGTCGTGTCGCTCGCGCTCTACGCGCTGTTCGTGATGGTGCAGACCGGTCGGCACCGGGACTACTTCCTGCCCGTCGGCAGCGAGGGGGAGGTGCTGCCGGAGGAGGCGCACGCCGATCCGCCGTCGACCCGGCAGGCCATGGTGAGCCTGGGGCTGCTGCTGGTCGCCCTGGTGGCCGTGGTCGGCGACGCCAAGTCGGTCTCGCCGGCGATCGAGGCCGGCGTGGCCGCGGTGAACCTGCCCCCGGCGTTCGTCGGCGTCATCATCGCGTTGCTGGTGCTGCTGCCGGAGACGCTCGCCGCCGCCCGCGCGGCCCGCAGGGACCGCGTACAGATCAGCCTGAACCTCGCGCTCGGCTCGGCGATGGCCAGCATCGGGCTGACCATCCCGGCGATCGCGATCGCCTCGATCTGGCTGGAGGGGCCGCTGCTGCTCGGCCTAGGCGGGACCCAGGTGACGCTGCTTGCGCTGACCGTGGTCACCGGCGTGCTGACCGTGGTGCCGGGACGGGCCACCCTGCTCCAGGGCGGGGTACACCTGGTGCTCCTGGCCGCCTTCGTCTTCCTCGCCGCGAGCCCCTGAGGCCACGCCGCCAACCCTGAGGCCACGCCGGCCGGCCCCTGCGGCCACGCGGCCACGCCGGCCGGTCCCGGGGTCTCGCCGCGCCCGGCACCGAAGCATCTGGACGGTGTGCCGGTGAACCGGACCGGCCGGTACGGCGTACCAGACGGTGACGGGCGTGACGGTCCTACCGTCGGGGTACTGGTCCGGCGTCGAGGCGGGAGGCACAGGGTGCGGGTAGGTGCGGGGCAGCGTAGCCGGGGGAGGCTCGCCGGTCTGGCGGTGGCGCTGGTGGCGGCCACCGCGTGCATGGTGGAGCCGGTGGGCGCGCCGACCGGGCCCGCCGAGCCACCGGCCCCGGCGTCGCCGAGCACCGAGGTGACGCGCGCCGACGGCACCGACACCGTCGAGGAGTTCGAGCGGGACATGGCCGACGCCACGCGCCTGGCGGAACGGTACTGGGCCGAGTACTTCCGCGCCTCCGGCCGCTCGTTCCAGCCGATCCGGCGCATCATCCCGTACGAGCGGGACGGCGAGATCTCCTGCGGCGGGCAGGAGGTGCCCCGCAACAACGCGGTCTACTGCACCGTCAGCGACTACATCGCCTACGACGTCAACTGGTCGTTCCGGGCGTTCCGGCAGATCGGCGACGCGTTCGTGTTCTACCTGCTCGGGCACGAGTACGCGCACGGCGTCCAGACCCGCCTCGGCATCCGCTACACCTTCACCATCCAGCAGGAGTTGCAGGCCGACTGCATGGCCGGGGCGTACCTCGGCGACTCGGTACGCGCCGGCACGCTGACTCTCGACGAGGGGGACCTCGACGAGTTCACCGAGGGCCTGCTGGCCGTCGGCGACGATCCCGGCCAGCCGTGGTTCGCCGAGGGGTCGCACGGCACCCCGGAGCAGCGCTCCGAGATGTTCTTCCGGGGGTACGAACGCTCCCTGGCCGCCTGCGACATCGGTTGACGAAGGTCACCGTGCCGGGCGGCGCGCGGCAGACGGCTCCGGCGGGCTGGAAGGATCGACCGGGTACCCGACCCGAGGAGGATCCGGTGAGTAGCGCCCGACCGGCCGCAGTGCTCTTCGACATGGACGGCACGCTGGTCGACAGCGAGCGGTTGTGGGACGTCGCCCTGCAGGAGCTCGCGGAGAGCTACGGAGGCACCCTCTCCGCCGACGCCCGTCGCGCGATCGTCGGCACCGGGATGGCCGACTCGATGCGTATCCTGCACGACGACCTGCGCCAGCCGCACCGGGATCCGCAGGCGAGCGCCGAGTGGATCAACACCCGCATCCTGGAGCTGTTCCGCACCGGCCTGCAGTGGCGCCCCGGCGCGCTGGCGCTGCTCGGGGCCGTCCGGGAGGCCCGGATCCCGACCGCGCTGGTCACCTCCAGTGGCCGGGCCCTGGTCGAGATCGCCCTGGACACCCTCGGCCGGGACAGCTTCGACGTGGTGGTCTGCGGTGACGAGGTCGACTCCACCAAGCCGCATCCGGAGCCGTACCTGACGGCGGCGCGGCTGCTCGGCGTACCGATCGACGAGTGTGTGGCGATCGAGGACTCGGCGACCGGAGTGGCCAGCGCGGTCGCCGCCGGGGCGGCGGTGCTGGCCGTGCCGGCGGAGGTGCCCCTGAGCCCTCGCGACGGCGTACACCAACTGGAGAGCCTGGTCGCTGCGGACCTGGACCTGCTCGCCGCGCTGCTGAGGCGGGTGCCGCAAGGGCCGTCGCGGGCCTGACGCCCCGGACCACGGACGAACGACCGGGCCCCGGCACCATGTGGTGCCGGGGCCCGGTCGTCGTGCTCAGTCGTGGGCGATCGCACCCAGGACGTTGATCCGGGCGGCCCGGATCGCCGGCAGCACGGCGGCGATCACGCCGATGATCGCGGCCAGGCCGAGGAAGAGTCCCATCTGGCCCCAGGGCAGCACCAGCTTGTTGATCCCCTCGCTGCGCAGCGCCTCGACCACCGCGGCACCGAGACCGGCGCCGACCACCACCCCGAGCAGCGCGCCGAAGACCGAGATCACCACTGCCTCGACGGTGATCATGCCCATGGTCTGCGAACGCCGCAGGCCGATGGCACGCAGCAGGCCCAGCTCTCGGGTCCGCTCCAGCACCGACAGGGCCAGGGTGTTGATGATGCCGAGTACGGCGATCACGATGGCCAGCGCCAGCAGGATCTGGATCATCGTGAGCAACGTGTCGAGCTGACCGGCCTGCTGCTCCACGAAGGCGTTCAGGTCGACCACCGACACCTCGGGGCTGTCCGCCAGCAGCGTCTCGATGCGCGGCTGGACGTCGGCGACCGACGTGCCCGGTTCGAGCTGGATGAAGCCCTGGCTCGGCTGCGGCACGGTGAAGTTGCGGGCGACCTCCGTCGGCAGCACCATCTGCACGCCGGTGAACAGGGGAGTGTCCTCGAAGATGCCCGTCACGGTGTACGTGGCCGGCTCGCCCCGGGCAAGCTGCACCGTCGTCGTCGACCCGACCGACAGGTTGCGCGCCTTCGCGGTCTCCTCGCTGACCAGCATCTGCCCCGCGTCGATCCGGTCGATGTCACCGGCGGCGGCGGTGAGGCTGTAGACCTGGCGCAGCGCGGCCGGCTCGGTCACCGCGCCGACGAAGGTGCGCTCGTCACCGACCAGGGCCAGGTCGCCGTAGAGACCGTCGGCGACGCGTACGCCGGGGATCGTCTTGGCCTCTTCCAGCACCGCCGGGTCGAAGGTGGGCGGACGGGGACCGCTCTGCACCCCGGCGATCACCAGCTCGGCCTTGATGCTGTCCCGGGCCAGACCGCTGATGCTGCTCTTGGCCGAGTCCAGGATCACCGTGATGCCGGTGACCAGGGCGATGCCGACCATCAGCGCGGCGGCCGTGATCGCGGTGCGGCGCGGGTTGCGACCCGAGTTGAGCCGGCCCAGCTTGCCCGGCACCCAGCCGGCGAAGACCGAGCCGAGTGCCGATACCACCGGCTTGCTGATCAGCGGCGTCAGCAGGGCCACTCCGATGAACGTGAACAGCACGCCGCCGAGGATGGTGGCCAGGGTGTTGCCGCCCGCGTGACCACCCAGCCCGAGGAAGAGCAGGACGGCACCGATCGCGGTCACCAGCGCCCCGGCAACGGTGATCTTGGTAAGCGGACGGTCCGGGGTGGCCACGTCCTGCATCGCCGCGATCGGCGGGATCCGGGCGGCCCGCAGCGCCGGCAACAACGCCGCCAGCACCGTGATCACCAGACCGACCGAGAAGGCGCCGATCACCGCCGACGCGGGCATGCTCAACCCGGTCAGCTCCAGGCCGCCGGAGATGGAGCTGAACACGTACGCCAGCAACGCGCCGACACCGAAGCCGGCCGCCAGGCCGAGCACCGAGGCGATCAGGCCCACGGCGATCGCCTCCAGCACCACCGAGCCGATGATCTGCTTACCGCTGGCGCCCACGGCCCGCAGCAACGCCAACTCGCGGGTGCGCTGCGCCACGATGATCGAGAACGTGTTCAGGATGAGGAACGTACCGACCAGCAGCGCCACCGCGGCGAAGCCGAGCAGGATCCGGTTGAAGAAGGTCAGTCCCTCCTTCAGCCCGGCGGCGGCGTCGGCGGAGAGCTGCTCCCCGGTCTTGACCACGTAGTCGTCGCCGAGCGCCGCGGCCACGCTGTCGCGCAGCGCGTCGTCGGAGACGCCCGACGAGGCGGTGACCGTGATGTTGTTGAACACGTCCGGCTCGCCGAGCATCAGTCGCTGGGCCGTCGGGGTGGTGAACATGACCTCGTTGACGCCGCCGAGGGAGTCCCGGTCACCGCTGTAACCGAAGATGCCGACGATGGTGAAGTCCTGTCGGGGGCTGAGCGTGAGCACGCCCACCCGGTCGCCGACGGCGACCTTGCCCGCGTTCGCCAACGACTTGTTGATCACGATCTCGTCGTCGGCCCGGGGCTCGCGTCCCTCGCGCAACTGCACCAGATCGCTCTCGCCGACCCAGTTGCCACCGAGCTGCGGTGGCCCGAACGAGGCGACGACCTTGCCGTCGCCGCCGATCATCCGCGCGCCGTCGGAGACCACCACACCGGTGGCGTCGGCCACGCCCGGCACCGCCCGCACGGTCTCCACCGTGTCGGCCGGGAAGGGCGCCTGGACCTGTTCGCCCTCCATCTCGTTGACCGCGAGCTTCGGCTTCGCCGACACGCTGACGTCGACCTCCTCGTACGCCTCGGCGAAGAGTTGGTCGAAGGTGCGGCCGAGCGTGTCGGTGAGCACGAAGGCACCGGAGACGAACATGACGCCGAGCACCACGGCCAGGCCGGACAGGACCAGCCGGACCTTCCGCGCAAGGAGGCTCTTCAGAGTCGCCCGGAACATCAGCCGGCCACCTCGGCGGGCGTGTCCAGCTTCTTCATCGTGTCCAGCACCGTGTCGGCCGTGGGCTCGATCAGCTCGGAGACGATCTGGCCGTCGGCGAGGAACACCACCCGGTCGGCGTACGCGGCGGCGGTCGGGTCGTGGGTCACCATGACGATGGTCTGGCCGTGCTCACGCACCGAGTTCCGGAGGAAGTTGAGCACCTCCGCCCCGGCCCGCGAGTCGAGGTTGCCGGTCGGCTCGTCCGCGAAGATCACCTCGGGGCGGGCCACCAGCGCCCGGGCGCACGCCACCCGCTGCTGCTGACCGCCGGAGAGCTGTGCCGGCCGGTGGTCCAGCCGGTCCCGCAGACCGACCGTGTCGATCACGACGTCATACCACGCCGTGTCCGGCTTGCGGCCGGCGATCGACAACGGCAGCAGGATGTTCTCCTTGGCGGTCAACGTGGGCAGCAGGTTGAACTGCTGGAAGATGAAGCCGATCTTGTCTCGGCGCAGCTTCGTCAGGCCCGCGTCACCGAGACCGGTGACCGTCGTGTCGCCGACGTGCACCGTGCCCCTGGTCACCGTGTCCAGCCCCGCGAGGCAGTGCATCAGCGTCGACTTGCCGGACCCGGACGGGCCCATGATGGCCGTGAACCGGCCACGCTCGAAATCGGCGCTGACCCCCCGTAGCGCGACGACCTGGGCCTCGCCGCTGCCGTACACCTTCCACACATCGCTCGCCCGCGCTGCGGCCGGTGCCGACTGGCCTGTCGTAGCGGTCACGTCTCGTACCTCTCCGTCGGTGTCGAATCGCGCCGCCCCCGCTGGTCCGGCACGAGTCCATCTTCTGTGCTGCCCGACGCGGTTCCGTCCGACTCCGGGCGGAGACGAGGCGGATTTCCGGGTGCGGGTACCCCCTAAGCGCCGTCAGGGTTGCCCCCGATCCCGCGCCGGTCGGCCTCCCCCTCACGACCGGACGGGATCATCGTGCACCGTGCCGTCACGTGAGGGTCAACCGGTTTCCGTCACCGGCGGTCACTGTAGGTGACCAATGCAACGCGGACGTTACGCCCCGGGCCGGACCAGGCCCGACTCGTACGCCAGCACCACCGCCTGCACCCGGTCGCGCAGCCCGAGCTTGGTCAACACGTGCCCGACGTGGGTCTTGACGGTGGTCTCGCTCACCGACAGCGCGCGGGCGATCTCGGCGTTGGACAGCCCCCGGGCGACCTGCACCAGCACCTCCCGCTCCCGTTCGGTCAGCGTGCTGAGGCCCTTCGGGGGCGACGCCGCCGGATCGGGCAGGGACTCGGCGAAGCGGTCCAGCAGCCGACGCAGGATGCGCGGGGCCACCACCGCGTCGCCCGCGGCGACCGTGCGGATCGCGGTGACCAGGTCCTCGGCCGGTACGTCCTTGGCCAGGAAGCCGCTCGCCCCCGCCCGCAGCGAGCCCACCACGTACTCGTCGAGGTCGAAGGTGGTCAGGATCAGCACCCGGACCGGCAGCCGCGCGTCGACGATGGCCCGGGTCGCGGTCACCCCGTCCATCCGGGGCATCCGGATGTCCATCAGCACCACGTCGGGCAGCAGCCGGCGGGACAGATCCACCGCCTCGGCGCCGTCACCGGCCTCGGCCACGATGTCCAGGTCGGTCTCCGCGCCGAGCACCATCCGGAAGCCGGTACGCAGCAGCGGCTGGTCGTCGGCGAGCAGGATCCGGATCGGTCGGCGCGACGGCGTCGCTTCGGTCATGTCGTCCTCCACGTCAGCCGTCACCCGGACGCCCCGGCGTCCAGCAGGGTCTCCACCGGGATCCTCGCGTGCACCCGGTAGCCGCCGCCGGGCCGCGCGCCGGTGCGCAGGACACCACCGTAGAGGGCGACCCGCTCCCGCATCCCGACCAGTCCGTGCCCGACCCGGTCGGTGTCCGGGGACGGTCCCCGACCGGTGTCGGTGACCTCGACCTCCACCGCGTCGTCGGCGAAGCTGACCCGGACCTGCGCGGTGGCCGTGCCGGCGTGCTTGAGCGCGTTCGTCAGCGCCTCCTGCACGATCCGGTACACGGTCAGCGCCTCGCCCTCGGCCAGCGCGGCGGGTGCTCCCCGCACCGTCAGCGTCACCGGCAGCCCGGCCTCGCGCACCTGCTCGGCCAGCGCCTCGATGCCGGCGATGCCCGGTTGCGGGGCCAGGTCGGCCGCCGGCTCCGCCTCGGTACGCAGCACGTCGAGGAGCCGGCGCAGCTCCCGCAGGGTGGCCCGGCTGGTCTCCTCGATGGTGCCGATCGCCTCCTCGGCGGCGTTCGGGTCCCGCCGCAGCACCCGCCGGACCCCGGTCGCCAGCACCCCCATCACGCTGACATGGTGGGCCACCACGTCGTGCAGTTCCCGGGCGATGCGTCGTCGCTCGTCGGCGACCGCCTGTTCGGCCAGGGCGCGCTGGGTGGCCTCGGCGATCCGGGCCCGCTCCCGCAACGCCTGGGTGCTGGCCCGCCGGGCGTGCACCGCCCGGCCCACCGAGAACGACACGACGCCGATCAGGAGGTTGTTCGCCACCAGGTAGGCGGGATTGACCTGCGGCATGGTCTCGAAGGGCGTGACCGTGGTGACCAGCGCGACCGGCACCCAGAGCACCACCGCCGCCACCACCGCCGGACGCAGCGGCCGGTACGCGGCCATCGTGTAGGTGAGCACCACGAAGGCGAAGCCCTGTGTCGCGGGGGAGATCTCCAGCGTCAGCGGTAGGGCCAGGATCGCCAGCGAGGCCACCACCGCCGGCCACGGTGCCGTCCGGCGCACCACCACCGGTGCGGCGCACACCAGGCTCCACCCCAGCGCGGCGAAGAGCGGCCGGGGCCAGAAGTCCCGTGGCGTCAGCAGGGTGAGCACGACCTCCGCGACCACCAGCCCGACAGCCAGCAGCCCGTCACCGGCCAGCGGGTGCCGCCGCAGCCACTCCCTCGGATCCGTACCCACGCTCCGACGCTATCCGCCCGTTCGGGCGAAAGATCGTCTCCTGCGGTGACCTGCTCTCCTCCCTGGGGAGGAGAGGTCCCTAGTCGTCGGCGCCCGGAGGGGCCGGACGGGACCGGGCGTCGCGCAGCGGATCCGCCGTCGCCACCTGCTCGGGGAAGGGCGGCGGGGTGCCGCCGAAGGTGGGACACCGGGCCTGGTGGCTGCACCAGTCGCAGAGCCGGCTCGGCCGGGGCCGGAAGTCCTGGTTGACGGTGGCCTGCTCGATCGCCCGCCACAACGCGACCACGGTGCGCTCGAAGCGCACCAGCTCCTCGGCGTCGGGGGCGTAGTCGCACACCTCGGCGTCCTTGAGGTAGAGCAGCCGCAGCACCTTGGGCACCACACCCCGGGTCCGCCAGAGCACCAGGGCGTAGAACTTGAGCTGGAACAGGGCGCGCGCCTCGAACGCCTCGCGCGGAGCGCCGCCGGTCTTGTAGTCGACCACCCGCAGCGCGCCGTCCGGTGCCACGTCGAGCCGGTCCAGATAGCCCCGGATCAACAGCTCGTCGTCGACCACCGCCGAGATCAGACTCTCCCGCTCGGCCGGCTCCAGGCGGCGCGGGTCCTCCACGGTGAAGTAGCCCTCCAGCAGCGCCGCCGCCGAGGTCAGGAACTGCGTCACGGCGGCCGGGTCGTCGCCCTCGAAGATCCCGGACAGCTCCGGCTGCTCGGTGACCAGCCGGTCCCACTGTGGTGCCACGAGGTCACCGGCCGCCTCCGGGGTGCGCCCGGCCGACGGCAGGTCGAAGAGGCGCTCCAGCACCGCGTGCACCAGTGTGCCCCGGGCCTGCTCCAGAGTGGTCCGCTCGGGCAGGCGGTCGATGCTGCGGAACCGGTAGAGCAGTGGGCAGGTCTTGAAGTCGGCCGCCCGCGACGGTGAGAGTGAGGCGCGCACCGTCGCCGGCAACTGCGTCGGAGTCGGGGCCTGTTGGGTGATCACCGGATCCGCCGTCATGTCCCGAAGGTTAGGGCACGAGTGTGACAGGACCACCGGCACCGCACCGGGAGGTGATCTCCCGCCGCGTAGCATCGGGCCGGTGGAACAGAGGAGTCGACCGCGCGCCGGCCGGCGTCCGGGCATGCGGGTGGGCCGGGTCTTCGGGGTGCCGCTCTACCTGAACGCCTCGATCCTGCTGCTCGCCGTGCTGATCATCGTGCTCTACGGCGAACTGGCCGGCCAGCGCCTGCAACTCTCCCCGATCGGCGGTTACCTGGTCGGCGCCGGGTTCGTCGTGTCGCTGCTCGGCTCGGTGCTCCTGCACGAACTCGGGCACGCCCTGACCGCCCGGCGGTTCGGCATCGGCGTGCGCGGGATCACCCTGGAACTGCTCGGCGGGTACACCGAGATGGACCGGGAGGCCCCGTCCCCCCGGGTGGACCTCTACGTCTCGCTGGCCGGCCCGGCGGTCTCCGCGGTGCTCGGCGTGATCGCCGTCGCCGCCATGCTGGTCCTGCCCGACCGCACCGTGGCCGACCAGTTGGCGTTCCAACTGGCGGCGAGCAACATCATCGTCGCGGTCTTCAACATCCTGCCCGGCCTGCCGCTGGACGGCGGGCGGGCGCTGCGGGCGGTGATCTGGGCGGTCACCCGCGACAAGCACGCCGCCACCGAGGTGGCCGGCTGGGCCGGCCGGATCCTCGCCGTGGGCACCGCGCTGCTGGTGGCGGTGCTCTACGCGATGGACGTGCTGAGTCTGCTCGCCCTGCCGTTGACGGCGCTGGTCGCGCTCACCCTCTGGCACGGCGCCGGGCAGTCGATCCGGATGTCCCGGATCGGACGCCGGCTGCCCCTGGTCGACCTGGCCCGGCTGGCCCGGCCGACCTTCGGCGTACCCACCGGCACCCCGCTCGCCGAGGCGCAGCGGCGCGCCGCCGAAGCGGTGCGGGAGGCGACCGTGGCGCTGCTGGTCACCGACTCGGCGGGCCGGTCGGTGGCGGTGGTGGACCCGGCCGCCGCGGCGGCCGTGCCGGAGGCCCGCCGCCCCTGGATCGCCGTCGACGCGGTGGCGCGTTCCCTCGGCGATCTGCCCACCCTGCCGGCCGACACCGACGGGGAACAGGTGCTGGAGCGGGTGCAGGCCCACCCGGCCGCGCAGTACCTCGTGACGGCAGGCGAAGATGTCGTCGGCATTCTGCACATCGCGGATCTGGCGCGACTGCTCGAACCTCACCGGAAGATGAACACGTGACCGTGACCCACTCCGCCGGCCCGGCCACCCCGGGCACCGAACCGCCCGCCGTTTCCGCGGAGCCGCCCGTGCACCGTGGGCCGTTCCGTCCCGGTGACCGGGTGCAGCTGACCGACCCGAAGGGCCGGATGCACACCGTCACCCTGGAGCCGGGCAAGGAGTTCCACACCCACCGGGGCATCCTCGCGCACGACGCGCTGATCGGTCTGCCCGACGGCAGCGTGGTCAGCACCTCCGGCGGGGGCACGGCCTTCCTGGCGCTGCGTCCGCTGCTCTCGGACTACGTGCTGTCGATGCCGCGCGGCGCCCAGGTGATCTACCCCAAGGACTCGGCGCAGATCGTCGCCATGGGCGACATCTTCCCGGGCGCGAAGGTCCTGGAGGCCGGCGCCGGCTCCGGCGCGTTGAGCTGCTCGCTGCTGCGGGCCGTGGGCACCTCCGGTGAGCTGCACTCGTACGAGGTGCGGGACGACTTCGCCCAGATCGCGCGGCGCAACGTCGAGGCGTTCTTCAACGGGCCGCACCCCGCGTGGCACCTGCACGTCGGCGACGTGGCGGGATGCCCGGAGACCGGCTTCGACCGGATCATCCTGGACATGCTGACCCCGTGGGAGAACCTCGACATGATCGAGCGGGCGCTGCTGCCCGGCGGTGTGTTCATCGGGTACGTGGCCACCACCCCGCAGCTGTCCGAACTGGTCGAGGCGCTGCGCGAGCGGGGTGGCTGGACCGAGCCGCGCGCCTGGGAGTCACTGGTGCGGGACTGGCACGCCGAGGGGCTGGCGGTCCGGCCGGACCACCGGATGATCGCCCACACGGCGTTCCTCGTCTCCGCGCGTAAGCTCGCCCCCGGAGTCACGGCCCCGCCCCGGCGGCGCAAGCCCAGCAAGGGCAGTGAGGCGTACGCGCAACGGCGCCAGGCACTGCGCGCGGCGGAGGAGGCGGCCCGGCTGGCGCCGACCGACGGTGCCGAACCCGACACGACGCAGGAGACGGACAGGCCGTGACGGCGGATTGGGGCGGCGCGGAGTGAACGGGCTGATCCTCGACGCGGGTCGACGGGGGCCGATGCTGCCGGCCCGGGCCGGCGGGGTGGGGTGACGGCATGAGCCGTCCCGGTTTCGGCGGTGGCGACCTGCCGGCGGTCTTCCCGGACTGGTCCCCCTACACCGACCTCGAGTCGGCGGCCCGCGCCTACCTGCGGGACCCCGACGTCGCCCTGGAGGCGCTCGGCGGCGTGCTGCGCGGCGCCTCGGTGCTCGGCTTCACGCTGGAACGCTTCGTCAACGAGGTCAACGGGGTGTGGCAGGAGGTCGTCGTCTGCGACGGCAGCCGGCTGGTGCTCTGGCACGGCGAGGACGTGCCGCCGGGGGAGGGCCCGCCCGGCTCGATGACCTCGTCGCTGCGGGTCGTCCCGGTCTCCTCGGTCACCGAGGTGGGATGCCGGCGCCGGCTGTTCCGTCACGACAACGGCGAGATCCGGGTCGACAGCATCGACGTCTATCTGCTGCTGACCTCGCTGGACGAGTCACCGCCCAGCGAGGAGGCCGCCGGTGGGCCCCGACACGACGCGCTGCGGTTCGGCAAGACGCTCGACGACGGCGGTGCCGGGCAGATCGCCCGACTGGAGGAGTTCGCCCGGCTGGTCGCCTCGGTGGTCGGCCGCCCGTTGCTGTAGCGGCGGACCGATCGGCGGTTTCCGTGACAGTCGGATGACCGACCGTAATCGCCGTGCTCGGGCGGCCACCGTCGACCCGCGTACCCCCGGGCGGTCGATCGGGCCCGGCGTACGCGGGCCGGTCAGTCCTCGGCCTCCGGGCCGGCCACCTCGACGCCGTCGCTGCCGCGTACGACGTGGATGCACTCGCCCGGGCACTCCTTCGCCGAGTCGATCACCTCGAGGCGCAGGTGCTCCGGCACGTCCACCCGGGCGCCCGGGGCCTGCTGGAGCTCGCCGTCGGGGCCCTTGACGTAGGCCAGACCGTCGACGTCGAACTCGAAGACGTCCGGCGCGTACTGCACGCACAGCCCGTCACCCGTACACAGGTCCTGGTCCACCCAGACCTGCAGTTGGTCGGTCGCGACCTCGACCATCGGTGCACCCCCCATGTTCTCCCGTCCCACGCCACGACGGTACCCGAATGCCCGTACCCGCCCAGCCACCCACCCTTGGCGATCAAGCTTCGGTGACGAGCGCGTTGCGGAGGACCGAATCGGGCTCATAGCGGCTAGTGTTAGGGCAGAACGTTCGAGCCCCCCGGGGAGGTGGGACGTGGCACGCAGCGACGACGCGGACTCGCGCGCCGCACGGTGGGAGAAGGAGGCCCACGATCTCTCCACGCAGGTCGCGTTCCTGCAAGAGGAACTCGCTCTCGTGCGGCGCAAGTTGACCGAAAGCCCCCGACACGTCCGGCAGCTCGAAGAGCGGCTGGCGGCCACCCAGGCGCAGTTGGCGCGGCTGACCGAGAACAACGAACGGCTCGTGGGCACCTTGAAAGAGGCTCGCGCGCAGATCGTGACGCTCAAAGAGGAGATCGACCGTCTCGCCCAGCCCCCCAGTGGCTACGGCGTCTTCCTGGCCCGACACGAGGACGGCACGGTCGACGTCTTCACCGGCGGGCGCAAGCTCCGCGTGGCCGTCTCACCCTCGCTCGACGTGGGTGAGCTGCGGCGCGGCCAGGAGGTCCTGCTCAACGACGCACTCAACATCGTCGACGCGTTCGGGTTCGAGCGGGTCGGCGAGGTGGTCATGCTCAAGGAGGTGCTGGCGGGCCCCGACGGCGTACCGGGTGACCGGGCGTTGGTGGTCTCGCACTCCGACGAGGAGCGGATCGTGCACCTGGCCGAGACCCTGATCGGCAGCGCGATCCGGGCCGGCGACTCGCTCATGATCGAACCCCGCTCGGCGTACGCGTACGAGCGGATCCCCAAGAGCGAGGTCGAGGAACTGGTCCTGGAGGAGGTGCCGGACGTCGACTACACCGACATCGGCGGCCTGCACTCCCAGATCGAGCAGATCAGGGACGCGGTGGAACTCCCGTTCCTGCACGCCGACCTGTTCCGCGAGCACCAGCTCCGGCCGCCGAAGGGCATCCTGCTCTACGGTCCGCCCGGCTGTGGCAAGACGCTCATCGCGAAGGCGGTCGCCAACTCGCTGGCGAAGAAGATCGCCGAGCGGCGGGGTGAGGAGAAGCACACCAGTTTCTTCCTCAACATCAAGGGTCCTGAGCTGCTCAACAAGTACGTCGGCGAGACCGAGCGGCACATCCGGCTGATCTTCCAGCGGGCGCGGGAGAAGGCCGGCGAGGGCACTCCGGTGATCGTCTTCTTCGACGAGATGGACTCGATCTTCCGGACCCGAGGCTCGGGTGTCTCCTCCGACGTGGAGAACACCATCGTCCCGCAGCTCCTCAGCGAGATCGACGGTGTCGAGGGCCTGGAGAACGTCATCGTCATCGGTGCCTCCAACCGGGAGGACATGATCGACCCGGCGATCCTGCGGCCGGGTCGGCTCGACGTGAAGATCAAGATCGAGCGTCCAGACGCCGAGGCGGCCAAGGACATCTTCTCCAAGTACATCCTCTCCGGCCTGCCGCTCTCCGCGGACGACCTGGCCGAGCACGGTCAGGACGCCAAGGCCACCGTCGCGGCGATGATCGACGCGGTGGTCCTGCGGATGTACTCGGAGACCGAGGAGAACCGCTTCCTCGAGGTCACCTACGCCAACGGCGACAAGGAAGTCCTGTACTTCAAGGACTTCAACTCCGGTGCCATGATCCAGAACATCGTGGATCGCGGCAAGAAGATGGCCATCAAGGAGTTCCTCACCTCCGGTCGCAAGGGACTCCGCCTGCAGCACCTGCTCGACGCCTGCGTCGACGAGTTCCGCGAGAACGAGGACCTGCCCAACACCACCAACCCCGACGACTGGGCCCGCATCTCCGGCAAGAAGGGCGAACGGATCGTCTACATCCGTACGCTCGTCTCCGGCGGCAAGGGCGCCGAAGCCGGCCGTTCCATCGAGACCGCGAGCAACACCGGCCAGTACCTCTGACCGGTCGCGCCACCGGGGCCCGTGACGCGACGCGTCACGGGCCCCGCCGCGTATCCGGGGATGGCGGTGGACACACCGGCCCGAGGTGTGCCGGCCGGGATGTGTCGCTAGACTGTTGATCTTTCCCTTCCATCCCTATTGGTGAAGGATGCGCGTGTCCATCGACCAGAGCGCGCTCGCCCCACCGGTCGCCCCGACCGCGAGCTCCGCGTCGCCGTACCGGCGGCGGTTCCTCCTCGCCCTCGTCGCCCTCGCCACGGCCTGGCTCCTGCCGCTCGCCGTGGCCGCTGTCGACGCCTCCTGGCTCCTGCCCCCGGTGGTGCTGCTCACCACCGCGAGCCTGCTGCGCGGCGGGCGTACCCTGCTCGACCGGCTGCTGCTCGCCACCGTCCTGCTGGTCTGCCTCACCACCGTCGCGGGCCTGTTCTTCACCACCTGGCCCTGGGGGATGGCGCCGGTGCCGTTGGCCGGCACCGCCCTGACCGTCCTCGTGCTGGCCGCGCTGGCCAGCGGCCGACGCCCCACCCTGCCGCGTCCCGCCTGGGCCGACCTGTTCCCGGTCGTCGGCACCGCCGCGATCGTCTGGTACCTCGCCCAGCCACTGCTGCGCGCCGGAGACCTCGTCGGCCGGCTCACCGTCTTCACCCGGGGCGAGGACTACCTGCGTCACCTCACCCTGGTCGACGTTATCGGCCGGCACGGCGGGTACGCCTTCACCGACGCGGACGCGATCCGCGACCACCTGGTCAGCCTGCTGGTCTACTACCCGCAGGGGTGGCACCTGATCGTCGCCCTGCTCAACGGCCATCTCGTGCCGCCCGGCAGCACCGCCGACGCCGCCGCGCTGGCGGAGCCCTTCCTGTGGTGGAACGTCGCCGGATTCGGCCTGCTGGTGCTCACCATGCTCTGGGCCGCCCAGCGGCTGCCCGGTCCACTGCACCCGCTGACCCGGGGACTGCTCACCGTCGTCGTCGGCGCCCTCGTCCTCGGCAGCCAACTACCCCGGATGCTGTGGTCCGGCTACCCCACCGAGACGCTCGGGCTGACCCTCGCCGTCGTGCTGGCCGTCCTCGTCGCCCGGCCGCTCACCGCCTCCCGCGAGCACCTGCTGCTGCTCGGCGCCCTGGTCGTCGGCATCGGGTACGTCTACTACCTGTTCCTGCCTCCGGCCGTGCTGCTCGTGGTCGGTTCGCTGCTCGTACGTCGCCGCGAGGTGCTCCGGGTCCGCCACACCGCCCGGGTGGTGGGTCTGGCCACCTTCGTGCTGGCCCCGATACCGATCCTGCTCGGCGTGCTCCGGGCCAACCAGACCGAGTCGCTCACCGCCACCGTCGGGCCGGACCTCACCGAGACCTGGCTGGCCTTCGGCATCCTCGGGGCCATCGTCGTGCCGGCCCTGCTCGGTCTCGCCCTGCATGTCGAACGCACCGACCCCACCTGGCGGCGCTGGCTGTTCGTGCTGCTGGCCAGCACCCTCTTCACGGCGGGGATCGGGCTGGTCAGCCTCGTTCTCGGCGGCGAGATCGGCTACTACTTCAACAAGGCCGCCCACCTCACGACCGCCTTCCTCATCGTCGGCACGGCCGCCGCGATCCGTCTGCTGCCCGTGCCGCGTCGGGGGCGTCCGGCACGTACCGCCGTCGCCGGGGTCACCGCCGTCGCGGTCGCCGCCACCGTCGTGTTGTTCGGCGGTGTCACCGGCTGGCAGCGGAGCCTGCTCGTGGTCGAGCCGCAGACGTGGGCGCAGCGCTGGGTGCACATGGAGGTCACTGCGCCGGCACGGGCGGCGGTGGTCTGCGACGAGGTGGTCCGCCGCTATCCGGCCGTCGACGGAGTGACCACGCTCGTGCTCGACCGTGGCACGTACGACTCCTATCTGGAGAACATCTGCGTCTCGACGCTGCAGGGCACCACTGCGCAGACCGAGGACGCCACCTACAGCCTGCTCTTCATCGAGCCGGGTCGGACCTGGCAGATGCTGCACGCGACGCCGGGCGAGATCCGGCTGGTCGCCACCGACACCGGTGCCGAGTCCCGGGCCAGGAGACTGCTGCGTTCGCTGCCCGAGATACGCGAGCGGGTCACCATCGAGTCCATGATCGTCGAGCGGCCCGGGGACTGACCGGTGCGACCCGCGACGTTCCGAGCACCCCGGCAGGCCCCCGCCTGCCCGAGCGGCGACTACGCTCGACGTGACGGGGGACCGGTCGGGCAAGCGAAGCGGGTAGGTCGATGAGCGTAAGACGGATCATGGGCACCGAGGTCGAGTACGGCATCTCCGTGCCCGGTCAGGCCGGGGCCAACCCGATGGTCACCTCCTCCCAGGTGGTGAACGCGTACGGCGCCCGCCCGGAACTCAACCGGGGCGGTCGGGCCCGGTGGGACTACGAGGAGGAGTCGCCGCTGCGGGACGCCCGCGGCTTCACCTACTCCGGAGCCGCGTACGACCCGGCCGAGGCGCTCGCCGACGACGACCTCGGGCTGGCGAACGTCATACTCACCAACGGGGCCCGGCTCTACGTCGACCACGCCCACCCGGAGTACTCCACCCCCGAGGTGACCAACCCCCGGGACCTGGTGCGCTGGGACAAGGCGGGGGAGCGGGTGATGGCGGAGGCGGCCCGCCGCGCGGCCACCATCCCGGGCAGCGCGCCGATCCACCTCTACAAGAACAACACCGACAACAAGGGTGCCAGCTACGGCGCGCACGAGAACTACCTCATGCGCCGGCAGACCGCCTTCGCCGACATCGTGGCGTACCTGACCCCGTTCTTCGTGACCCGGCAGATCGTCTGCGGCGCCGGTCGCGTCGGCATCGGCCAGGACGGCGGGCAGAGCGGCTTCCAGATCTCGCAGCGGGCCGACTTCTTCGAGGTCGAGGTGGGGCTGGAGACCACGCTCAAGCGTCCGATCATCAACACCCGGGACGAGCCGCACGCCGACGCCGACAAGTACCGCCGCCTGCACGTCATCATCGGCGACGCCAACCTGTCGGAGATCTCCACCTACCTCAAGGTGGGCACCGCCGCGCTGATCCTCACCATGATCGAGGAGAAGGCGCTCGGTCCGGACCTCGGCATCGCCGACCCGGTCGGTGAACTCCGCGCGGTCAGTCACGACCCGTCGCTGACCCACCGGATGCGCATGCGCGACGGCCGACGGCTGACCGCGTTGGACGTCCAGTGGGCGTACCTGGAGCGGGTACGCGCCTTCGTGGAGGACCGGTACGGCAGCGACGTCGACGAGCAGACCACCGACGTGCTGGACCGGTGGGAGAACGTGCTGGACCGGCTCGGCCGCGACGTCATGCTCTGCGCCGACGAGCTGGACTGGGTGGCGAAGCTGCGGTTGCTGGAGGGCTACCGGGACCGGGAGAAGCTCGGGTGGGGTTCGCACAAGCTCCAACTGGTCGACCTGCAGTACTCCGACGTCCGCCCGGAGAAGGGGCTCTACCACCGCCTGGTCTCCCGGGGGGCGATGAAGACGCTGCTGCCCGATGCCGAGACGCAGGCCGCGATGACCGAGCCGCCGGAGGACACCCGTGCCTACTTCCGGGGCCGCTGCCTGGCGCAGTACGCCTCCGAGGTGGTCGCCGCCAGTTGGGACTCGGTGATATTCGACGTCGGGCGGGAGTCGCTGGTCCGGGTGCCGATGATGGAGCCGGAGCGCGGCACCAGGCGGCACGTCGGCGCACTCTTCGACCGCTGCGCCAGCGCGAAGGATCTGCTGGAGACCCTGACCGGAGGCTGAGTACCTACCGGCGCGCGACGGGCGTTTCGTCGCTCCCGCGAGGTAAGTTCATCGCAGGCGATCGTGGAGGAGGCAACAGTGGCCACTCGTGACAGCGGCGGTCAGTCGCAGACGGGCAAGTCCCGTCAGGGTGAAGAGGTCGAGGACGTCACCACCGAGGCGAACCCGGAGGTCGCCGAGCGACACGCCGAGATCACCGAGGACGTCGACGACCTGCTCGACGAGATCGACTCCGTCCTGGAGGAGAACGCCGAGGAATTCGTCCGAGGTTACGTGCAGAAGGGCGGAGAATAGGGCTTATGCCCTTTTCTCCGGCTGTGCCGCGACGGCGGCGCGGTCCGTGGTGAACCCGATCCGGAACTTGTGGACCACGATCATCGCACCGGGTGGGTGCGCGGGATAATCTGCTTCAACTGCAACGGTGGTCCTGGCCAGTTCCGTGACAGTCCTACGAGGCTGGCCAGGGCCATCACGTACCTGAGAGGAACCACGTGGCAGCGGGCTTTGATCCATCCGGGCGTCTACCAGATGTGTTCACCAACGCGGGGACGTCCTCCTTCACCACGTTCCTGAGCAAGGTGGCACCCGAGTTGCTGCCCGGCCGCCGGCCGCTGCCGCCGGGCATGGCCGCCGACCTGGCCCCGCACGCCACCACGATCGTCGCCATCGTCGCCGACGGCGGTGTGGTGATGGCCGGCGACCGGCGGGCCACCATGGGCAACCTGATCGCGCAGCGCGACATCGAGAAGGTGCACCCCGCCGACGCGTACTCGCTGGTGGGGATCGCCGGGACCGCCGGCATCGGCATCGAGCTGATGCGGCTGTTCCAGGTCGAGCTGGAGCACTACGAGAAGATCGAGGGCGCGATGCTCTCGCTCGACGGCAAGGCCAACCGGCTCGCCGCGATGATCCGGGGCAACCTCGGTGCGGCGATGCAGGGGCTGGCCGTGATCCCGCTGTTCGCCGGCTTCGACCTCGCGGCGAAGGACCCGGCGCGGGCCGGGCGGATCTTCAGCTTCGACGTGACCGGTGGCCCCTACGAGGAGACCGGCTACGACGCGATCGGCTCGGGTTCGCTGTTCGCCCGGTCGGCGTTGAAGAAGCGGTTCCGGCCCGGGATCTCCGTCGACGACGCGGTCCGGCTGGCGGTGGAGGCGCTCTACGACGCCGCCGACGACGACACCGCGACCGGTGGCCCCGACCTGACCCGGCGGATCTTCCCGGTGGTGATGACCGCGACGGCGGAGGGGACGTACCGGCTGACCGACGCGGAGACGGCGGCGCTCGGCGAGAGTGTGGTCGCCGGTCGGATGGAGAATCCGGGCGGCTGAGCCGGTCCCCGCCCCCACCTGAACGCAGTTCCCCCAGCACAGCGCCCGAAGGAGAGCCGCCGCCGTGGCCATGCAGTTCTACGCCTCGCCCGAACAGATCATGCGCGACCGTTCCGAGCTGGCCCGCAAGGGCATCGCCCGGGGACGCAGCGCGGTGGTCCTGAGCTACGCCGGTGGGGTGCTCTTCGTCGCGGAGAACCTCTCCAGCACCCTGCACAAGGTCGGCGAGATCTACGACCGGATCGGCTTCGCGGCTGTCGGTCGCTACAACGAGTTCGAGAACCTGCGCCGGGCCGGGGTGCGGATGGCCGACCTCAACGGGTTGAGCTACGACCGGCGTGACGTCACCGGCCTGGCACTGGCCAACACGTTCGCGCAGATCCTGGGCACGATCTTCACCGAGCAGTCAAAGCCGTTCGAGGTGGAGATCTGCGTCGCCGAGGTGGGTGCCACCCCGGAGGACGACTCGCTCTACCGCCTCACCTACGACGGTTCGGTGACCGACGAGCCGGGCCGGATGGCGATGGGCGGGCAGTCCGACGCCATCTCCGGGGTGCTCAAGTCGAACCACCGGCCGGACATGTCGCTCGGCGAGGCGGTCAAGGTGGCGGTGCAGGCGCTGGGCAGCGTCGGTGGCGAGGGCGGTGCCGCCCGGACGATCGCCGCCGACCAGCTGGAGGTGGCGGTCCTGGACCGCAACCGGGTGGGGCGTACCTTCCGGCGGATCACCGGTGCGGCGCTGACCGGGCTGCTCGACGGCGGCGTGGAGGGCGAGGCGGCGGAGGGCGACCGGGCGGAGACCCCGACCACGCCGACCGAGGAGGCGCACAAGCCGACCACCTCGGCCGGCTCGGCGGACCTGGAGGACAAGCCGGGCGACAAGCCCGACGCCTGACGCCCCGTACCCGAATCAGGAGTTCCCGGCGCCCGACAGTTCCGACTGTCGGGCGCCGTGCCGTTTCCGGAGTCCCCGACCGCGACCGTCGTCGGGCGGGGGCTCAGCGACGCGCGAGCAACGGCCGCACCAGCGCCCACCAGGCGGCGGCGAGGGCGTTGAAGACACCCATCCCGGGGGGAGCGGCCACGTTCGAGGGGGCCACCCGGGCGGTCATCAGGTCGGCGATCGCCCCGTCCCCGACGGTGCGTTCCGACTGCAACCGGCGTCGGCGGGCGCGTACCCAGTCGCGGTGGCGCCACAGCCAGCCCCAGCCGCGCGTCTTCTGCCGGGACCAGCCACCGGCGAGCGCGGCGGCCAGCATGGCGACCTCGGTGAGCAGCAGCATCGGCGCCAGTAGCGCCAGGGTGCGGCCCTGGTAGGCGGTGAGCAGGGTCAACAGCCGGTTGCGTTCGACCAGGTAGAGCTTGAGGTCGTTGCGGGAGAACTCGTAGTGGTGCCGCACCACGGCGTCCGGCACGTACTCCAACCGCAGGCCGCGCTGCCACAGTCGCAGGCTGAGTTCGGTGTCCTCGTGGTAGGCGAAGTACTCGGTGGGGAAGCCGCCCAGCTCGCTCCAGCGGGACCGGCCGATCACGAAACAGCAGCCGCTCAGCGACGGCACGACCGTGCGCCGGGCGTGCGCGCTCGCGGGTTCGCCGTTGCCGCCTGCCCAGGACAGGCCGGTGAAGTGCAGCGGATTGCCGGAGGTGTTGATCAGATCGGGGTCGTGGGCGAGCCGGATGGAGGCCATCGCCGCGCCGACACCCGGTTCGGCGGCCACCGCGACCACCTTTCCCAGCGCGTCGGGGGCGACGACGGCGTCGGAGTTGACGAAGGCGAGCCAGTCGCCGGTGGCCTCGGCCGCGCCGACGTTGCACCCGCCGGAGTAGCCGGTGTTCTCGTCCGGCCGGACCACCCGGACTCCGGCCAGACCCTTGACCACGTCGATGCCGTCGCCGGTGCAGCCGTTGTCCACCACGACCAGGTCGATGTCGACGCCGGTGCTGGCCAGCACGGCCTCGGCGGCCTCGACCAGCCAGGGCTCGGGGCCGTAGGCGAGCATCACCGCGGTCACGCGGGGTGGGCTCATCGGACGCCTCCGGGGGTGCTCGCGGACACCGGGACCGCGACGGGCGGGGTGAGGGTGGCGGTGCCCCGACGCAGCCGGGTGAGCATCACCGCGACGACGACCAGGGAACCCACCGCGTAACCGAGCTCGACGCGCAACGCGACGCTCAGCGGGGCGAGGGTGGCGACGGCCAGCGCGGCGACCCCGGCGACCCACGCGACGGCCTGCGCCTGGTGCTGGTCGCGGGCGAGCAGCGCCTGGCCGAGGACCATCGCCCACAGGTAGGCCAGGGTGGCCAGGCCGAGCCAGGCGAAGTCGCCGTGCCCGAGGACGTCCGGGGCGTCGAAGAGCACCTGGACCAGCCACGGGCCGAGCAGCGCGGTCAGGACGCCGCCGAGCACGCCCAGCGCGGTGACGACGCCCAGGGCCCGCCGCAGCAGCGTGCCGAAGGCCGCCTGGTCGCCGGTGGCGGCGGCGGTGGAGAGGCCGGGCAGCAGCGCGGCCTGCATCGAGCCGAACACGAACAACGGGATGCGGACCAGCACCAGCGCGGAGAGCAGCGCGCCGGCCGTCGCCACGTCGGCCGGGGCGAGCAGCCGTACGTTGATCACGCCGACGTTCACCACGACCTGTGCGAGCAGGCTGGAGACGGTGAGCAGTGCCAGCCCGCGCAGCAGGGCCGGCCAGGGCAGGGCCGCGCCGCCGCCGGCCGCCCGGAGCACCGGTGCCACGGTCGACGCCACGCCCACCAGCGGCGCCACGACCAGCACCAGCGCGTACGCCATCGGCGAGTCGACCCCGGCCAGGCCGAGGAGGGCCACCAGCCCGATGCGCAGTCCGCCGTCGATCCCGAGCTGGGTGCCGTACCAGCCGAACTGCCGCAGCCCGGAGAGCACGCCCCGGGTGGTGTGCGCCACGGCTAGCGCGGCGAGCGCGCCGCAGAGCGCCCACACCAGCCCGGTGTCACCGGCGAAGAGGCGGTCGCCGAGCACGTCGGCGGCGGCGACGCAGGCCAGCACCAGCAGACCCAGCGTGACGGCGGCGACGGCGGCACCGCGCGCCAGGACCGGGCCGGGCGGCAACCCCCGGGTACGGCGGGCCGCGACCAGCCGGGCCACCTCCTGCTCGACCGGCAGGAACACGCCGAGGCCGACGGTGAACACGAAGGACCAGAGCACCGAGAGCGACGAGTAGTCCCCGGCGGTGAGGTTGTGCCCGGCCACCGCGAGGTGCACGTACGAGGCCAGGCCGACGATGGCCAGACCCGCGCCGACCGGGACGGTGCCGGGCGGTACGAGACGGAGCAGGCGACCGATCACCGGCGGATGAGGGCCAGCGTGAGCACGGCCAGGGCCCGCCCGAGATAGATCATCGCCTTCGCGGGGGAGTGGCTCGGGGTGCCGGCCATCCGCCGCCGCATCGCCACCGGCACCTGCTGGATGCGGTAGCCCCGACGGGCGGTGTGCACCAGCGTCTCGACGGTGTCGCCGAGGTACTCGGCGGGGTACCACTGGGCGAACATCTCGATCATCCGTCGGTTGGCGGCACGGAAGCCCGAGGTGGTGTCGGTCAGGGTGGTGCCGGACAGGGCAGAGAGCACCATCGACAGCATCCCCATCGCCCAGCGCCGGGGTCCCCGCACGGTGTACTCGCCCTCACCGGCGAACCGGGCACCGATCACCAGGTCGTGGTCGTCGAGCAGGTCGACCAGCTTCGGTACGTACCGGGGGTCGTGCTGGCCGTCGGCGTCGATCTGGACCGCCACGTCGTAGTCGTGGTCGTAGGCGTACCGGTAGCCGAGGCGCATGGCGCCGCCGACACCGAGGTTGTACGGCAGCCGGGCGACCCGGGCACCGGCGGCGGCGGCGACTGCCGAGGTGCGGTCGGTGGAGCCGTCGTCCACCACGAGGACGTCGACGCCGGGCAGCTCGCCCCGGACCTCGCGGACCACGTCGGCGATGGACCCGGCCTCGTTGAGCGCCGGGATGATGACCAGGAGCCGCTTGCCGTTAACCATCGCGGGACACCAGCTCTTCTCGTGCGGCCCGGTCGGCCTCGAACTCGGCGCGGATCAGCGCGATCTCCTCGGCCAGCGTGCGGGTCTCCTCCTCCAGCGCGCTGACCTCCCAGCTCAGGTGGATGCAGACGAGCAGCAGGAAGACGATGCCGAGGAAGAGCACGAGGCTGACGCCGGAGGCGACACCGAGCAGGTCGGCGACGCCGTCGAGCAGCCGGGGGAACAGCGACAGGGGGATGACCACGAACAGCAGCCCGAGCCAGAGCATGCCGTACTTCTCACGTAGCTGTCGGCGGCGCAGCAACTCGACGATCGTGGCCAGCAGGACCAGACCGGTCAAGCCGGTGACCAGGGTGAGCTTCATGCGACCTTCCACGGGGAGGGTGGAGCGGCGGGAGCGAGAGCGTCGCTCAGTGTGGCGTGCCAGTCCGGTAGGGGTGACAGCCCGGCGGCGGCCCATCGGTCGTGCCCTAGCACACTGTACGCCGGTCGGGCGGCGGGACGCGGAAAGCGGTCGCTGGTGATCGGCCGGATCCGGTCCGGATCGAGCCCGTGCAGGGCGAACGCCGCGCGGGCCAGGCCGTACCAGGTGGTCTCCCCGGCGCAGGTGCCGTGGTAGACGCCGGGGGCCGCCCGACCGGCCAGCGCCGCCCCGGCCAGGGCCACCAGCTGCCGCGCCAGCGCGTACGACCAGGTGGGCTGGCCCCGCTGGTCGTCCACGACGTCGAGGAACTCGCGCTGGTCCGCGAGGCCGAGCATGGTGCTGACGAAGTTGCGGCCGTGGGTGCCGTACAACCAGGCGGTGCGGACCACGTAGCCGGTGTCGGGCAGGTGCCGGGTCACGGCCAGTTCCCCGGCGAGCTTGCTCCGGCCGTACGCGTTGATCGGCGCGGTGGGGGTGTCCTCCGGGTACGGGGTGTCGGCGTCGCCGGGGAAGACGTAGTCGGTGGAGAGCTGGATCAGGCGGGCGTCGTGCGCGGCGCAGGCCGTGGCGAGGTGGGCCACCGCCTCACCGTTGACGCGGGTGGCCGCCGCCTCGTCCGACTCGGCGCCGTCGACGTCGGTCCACGCGGCGGTGTTGATCACCACGTCGTGTCCGGCCACCGCGGCGTGCACCGCGGCGGCGTCGGTGATGTCGAGCTCGGCCCGGGTGGCGGGGGTCACCGTGTGCGTGGTGGCGAGCACCTCCACCAGGTCCCGCCCGAGCATCCCGCCGGCGCCCGTCACCAGCGCCCTCACGCGGACTGCGCCCGGGTCAGCGGTTCCCACCAGGAGCGGTTGTCCCGGTACCACCGGACGGTGTCGGCGAGGCCGGTCTCCAGCGGGATGCTGGGGGCGTACCCCAGCTCCGTGTTGATCTTTGAGATGTCCAGCGAGTAGCGGCGGTCGTGGCCCTTGCGGTCGGGCACCGCCACCACCCGGTCCCAGTCGGCGCCGCACGCGTCGAGCAGCAGCGCGGTCAGCTCCTTGTTGGTCAGCTCGGTGCCGCCGCCGATGTGGTAGACCTCGCCGGCGCGGCCCTTCTGCTGCACCAGCGCGATGCCCCGGCAGTGGTCGTGCACGTGCAGCCAGTCCCGCACGTTGCCGCCGTCGCCGTAGAGCGGCACGGTCCGCCCGTCGAGCAGGTTGGTCACGAACAGCGGGATGACCTTCTCCGGGAACTGGTACGGCCCGTAGTTGTTGGAGCAGCGGGTGACCACCACGTCCAGGCCGTGCGTGCGGTGGTACGCCAGCGCCAGCAGGTCGGAGCCGGCCTTCGACGCCGAGTACGGCGAGTTGGGCGCCAGCGGCCAGTCCTCGGTCCACGAGCCGTCCGCGATCGAGCCGTACACCTCGTCGGTGGAGACGTGCACGAACCGGCCGGTGCCGTGCCGCAGCGCGGCGTCGAGCAGCGTCTGGGTGCCCAGCACGTTGGTGGTGACGAACGGCGCGGCCCCGGCGATCGAGCGGTCGACGTGCGACTCGGCGGCGAAGTGCACGATCACGTCGTGCCCCGGGACGACCTCGTCCACCACCTCGGCGTGGCGGATGTCACCCTGCACGAAGCGCAGTCGCGGGTCGTCGCGGACCGGGTCGAGGTTGGCCCGGTTGCCGGAGTACGTCAGGGCGTCCAGCACGGTGATGCCCGTGGGCTCCACCGGAGACTCCCCCTGCGCGCTGCCGCCGGGTGCCCCCAGCAGCATTCGGACGTATTCCGAACCGATGAAGCCGGCGCCGCCGGTGACCAGGATCCTCACGGATCCGGAAGTCTACGCGAATCCCCCGCAAAGCAGCGGTTGCGCCGCGTGGCCTGCGCCGGTTGCTCCCGGTACGCTCCCCGGGTGCGTGGAATCCTGCTCGCCGGCGGCACCGGTAGCCGACTGTGGCCGATCACTCGGGCGGTGTCGAAGCAGCTGATGCCGGTCTTCGACAAACCGATGATCTACTATCCGCTCTCCACCCTGGTGATGGCCGGGGTGCGGGAGATCCTGGTGATCACCACCCCCGAGGAGCAGGGTCAGTTCCAGCGCCTGCTCGGCGACGGCAGCCAGTTCGGGCTGCGCCTGGAGTACGTCGCGCAACCCCGCCCGGACGGCATCGCCCAGGCGTTCGTGCTCGGCGCGGACTTCATCGGTGACGAGGCGGTCGCGCTGATCCTGGGCGACAACATCTTCCACGGCGTCGGCCTGGGCGGCCAGCTCGCCGCCGCGGGCGACCCCGTCGGCGGGCGGATCTTCGCCTACCCCGTGGCCAACCCGCAGGCGTACGGCGTCGTGCACTTCGACGACGACGGCCGGGTGCTGTCGATCGAGGAGAAGCCGGCCCGGCCCAAGTCCCGGTACGCCGTACCCGGGCTGTACTTCTACGACAACCGGGTGGTGGAGATCGCCCGTGGCCTGACCCCGAGCGCCCGGGGCGAGCTGGAGATCACCGCCGTGAACGAGGCGTACCGGCGGGCCGGGGAGCTGTCGGTGACCGTGCTGGACCGGGGCACCGCCTGGCTGGACACCGGCACCTTCACCTCGCTGATGCAGGCCGCCGAGTTCGTCCGGGTCATCGAGGAACGACAGGGCATGAAGATCGGCTGTGTCGAGGAGGTGGCCTGGCGGGCCGGCCTGATCGACGACGCGCGGCTGCGGACGCTGGCCGAGCCGCTGACCAAGAGCGGCTACGGCGACTACCTGCTCGACCTGCTCGCCCGGGAGCGCGGCGACCTGGTCGACCGGACCGTACCGGTGCAGGTGACCCCGTGAAGATCCGTCCGCTGAGCATCGAGGGCGCCTGGGAGGTCGTCCCGCAGCAGCACGGCGACGCGCGCGGGCTGTTCCTGGAGTGGTACCGCTTCGACCGGCTCGCCGAGGCGGTCGGGCACCCGCTGCGGCTGGCGCAGGGCAACCTTTCCGTGTCGGCCCGCGACGTGGTGCGGGGCATCCACTTCGCCGACGTGCCCCCCGGGCAGGCCAAGTACGTCACCTGCGTACGCGGCGCGGTGCTCGACGTGGTGGTGGACCTGCGGGTCGGTTCGCCGACCTTCGGCCGCTGGGAGGGCGTACGCCTGGACGACGTGGACCGGCGCGCGGTCTACCTGGCCGAAGGGCTCGGCCACGGCTTCTGCGCGTTGACCGACGACGCGACGCTCAGCTACGTCTGCTCGACCACCTACAACCCCTCCGGTGAGCACGCGGTGCACCCGCTCGACGAGGAGCTGGGCATCGAGTGGCCGACCGGGTCTCCGCAGCTCTCCGACCGCGACGCCGTCGCGCCGAGCCTCTCCGAGGCGCGCCGCCGGGGGCTGCTGCCGGACTACGACACGTGCCGGGCGTACACGGCGGGACTGGCCGGGGCGGGGCTTCCCGGGGCGTCCTGACCGGGCCTCATCGACGCGTACGGGCCGCGACAGTGACGAAGTCGGCCTCGGTACGGCTAATGTCTCATCATGGAGCGGCGAATCTTCGGTCTGGAGACCGAGTACGGCGTCACCTGCACCTACCGTGGGCAGCGGCGGCTGTCCCCTGACGAGGTAGCCAGATACCTGTTCCGCCGAGTGGTGTCCTGGGGCCGGTCGAGCAACGTCTTCCTCCGCAACGGCGCACGTCTCTATCTCGACGTCGGCTCACACCCGGAGTACGCCACCCCGGAGTGCGACTCGGTGGTCGACCTGGTCGCCCACGACCGGGCCGGTGAGCGGATCCTGGAGGGTCTGCTCATCGACGCGGAGAAGCGGCTGCACGACGAGGGCATCGCCGGTGAGATCTACCTGTTCAAGAACAACACCGACTCGGCCGGCAACTCCTACGGGTGCCACGAGAACTACCTGGTGTCCCGGCACGGGGAGTTCGGCCGGCTCGCCGACGTCCTGATCCCGTTCCTGGTCACCCGGCAGTTGATCTGTGGCGCCGGCAAGGTGCTGCAGACCCCTCGCGGTGCCGTCTACTGCCTGTCCCAGCGGGCCGAACACATCTGGGAGGGCGTCTCCTCGGCGACCACCCGCAGCCGCCCGATCATCAACACCCGGGACGAGCCGCACGCCGACGCCGAGCGGTACCGCCGCCTGCACGTCATCGTCGGCGACTCCAACATGAACGAGGTCACCACGCTGCTCAAGGTCGGCACCGCCGACATCGTGCTGCGGATGATCGAGGCCGGGGTGGTGATGCGCGACCTCACCCTGGAGAACCCGATCCGGGCCATCCGCGAGGTGTCGCACGACATCACCGGTCGCCGCAAGGTGCGGCTGGCCTCCGGCAAGGAGATCAGCGCGCTGGAGATCCAGCAGGAGTACCTCTCCAAGGCGATCGAGTTCGTCGAGCGGCGCGGCGGCGACCAGACCGCCAAGCGGGTCGTCGAGCTGTGGGGGCGGGTCCTCAGCGCGGTGGAGAGCGGTGACCTGGAGCCGGTCTCCCGCGAGATCGACTGGGTCACCAAGCTCCGGCTGATCGAGCGCTACCAGCGCAAGCACGACCTGCCGCTGTCGCACCCCCGGGTGGCGCAGATGGACCTCGCCTACCACGACCTGCGCCGGGGACGTGGGCTCTACGCCCTGCTGGAGCGGCGTGGCGACGTGGACCGGGTGGCCACCGACCCGGAGATCTTCGAGGCGAAGGAGACGCCGCCGCAGACCACCCGGGCCCGACTGCGCGGCGAGTTCATCCGGCACGCCCAGGAGAAGCGGCGGGACTTCACCGTCGACTGGGTGCACCTCAAGCTCAACGACCAGGCGCAGCGCACCGTGCTGTGCAAGGACCCGTTCCGGGCGTACGACGAGCGGGTGGAGCGGTTGATCGCCAGCATGTGACCTGGTCTACCCGGGTCCGTCCGCACGCCGGACGGGCCCGGGTAGGCTGGTCGGGCCATGCTTCCTCCCGAACCCCCCACCCCAGGCACCGAGCGGCAGAGCTGGATCGAACGCCGCCGCGAGAAGGTGCGCGCCGAGGTCGAGCGCAACCGCCGAGGCGAGTACACCGTGCCGACCTGGGTGCTGGCGCTGGCCCTGGCCGCAATGGTCGGCGGCTGGATAGCCCTGATCATCTTCGCCTGAGGCGTAAGGAAGGGCACCTTATTAACGCCTGCGGTAGAGCAGGGGACCCCTACTAACACGATTCCTCAGGGTGCGCCGGACGGTGGTGGCGTCACGTGACTCAGAACGCAGCGGGCGGCGGGGATGTCGTCGACGTGAGGCGGGCCGCGTACCGGCCGGCTGCCGCAGCGGCCAGGAAGTAGGCGTGGTCGGCGTCCAGGCCGCGTCCCATCGTCGACAGCGGCACCGGGCTGCGCCGCAGCGCCGCGTCCAGGCCCGCGTCGTCCACCCGTACCACCGTGTGCCGGTCGGCCAGCGGTGCCAGCGCCGCGTCGACCTCGGCCGCCAGGGTCGGGTCCAGGCCGTCGGGCACCACCAGGTCCGCGCGGGCCAGCGCCACCCGCCCGTACGAGGTCAGGCTGTGGTGCGACACGCCCCGGTGCCGGGGGCGGGGGTCGGCGTCGGAGATGCGGAGCGAGCCGACCGGCCGCCCGCCCAGCGCGGCGACCGCGTTGACCGCCTCGCCCACGGCCACCCCGGAGAAACCCCAGCGGGTGCCGGTGCCCAGGTTGCCCGGACCCTGCGCCACCACGGCGACGTCGGCGTCCAGGACGTACCGGGCGGCGAGCAGCCCGCTGTGCAGGGTGGACGCCTCCAGATCGCCGCCGAACGCCTGCCCGACGCTGATCGTGCCGACCAACTCGTCGCGGAGCCCGGCCAGGGTCCGGGAGAACCAGGCGGGCAGCGCCCCACCGTCGGTGAGCAGGTACGCCACCCTCGCCTGCGGCGCCTCGGCCCGGATGCCGGCCAGGATCGCCGGCAGCGCCGAGTGCAGGTCGGCCGTCACCACCGGCAGTCCACCCAGGTCCTCGGCGGCGGCCAGCACCTCGCGGTGCGGTGATGCCTCCTCGTCCACCCCGAGCAGGATCGGCTGCAACGGGGTGTAGCGCGCCTTGACCAGGTGGCCCGCGTCGCGGGAGTCGAGGGCCTGCGGCGGGTCCGGCGGCAGCCGGTCGGGCACCGCCACCACCATGGCGTACCCGCCGGTACCCAGGCCCATCAGCAGCGCGCCGGCGTTGAGCAGCACCCGGTCGCCGGGCTCGGGCTCACCCACCAGTTCCGGGTACGCGAGCGCCCGCATCGACGTGCCGTCGGTCAGCTCGACGTCGAGCTCGACTGCTCCGGTCCACCGCCGCCGCAGCGCCGCCACCACGCCTGCCCGCCATCGCACCATGCCCGCACGCTAGCTCCACCCCGCCGTCCACTCACGCCCGGGTACAGATGTAAGGAAGGGACCCTTCCTATACACGAGGCGTTAGTAGGGGGCCCTTCCTTACATCCGGGGGCGGCGCGGGTGCGTGCCGGGAGCGGTACGGCTGCTAGCGTCTACGCCGTGTCGCGAAGTCGCACCGAACGCCTGGTCAACCTGGTGATCTGCCTACTGTCCACGCGGCGGTTCCTGACCGCTGCGCAGATCGCCGCGACCGTGCCCGGCTACGAGCACCATCCCGACGACGCCCGGGAGCACGAGGCGTTCCAGCGCAAGTTCGAGCGGGACAAGGCCGAACTGAGGGAGTTGGGCGTACCGCTGGAGACCGGGACGGCGAGCGCCTTCGATACCGAGCCGGGTTACCGGATCGCCCAGCGTGAGTACGCCCTGCCCGACATTCCCCTGAAACCGGACGAGGCCGCTGCGGTCGGCATCGCCGCGCGGCTGTGGCAGCACGCCGGCCTGGCCGCCGCCGCCTCCTCCGGGTTGGCGAAGCTGCGCGCCGCCGGGGTGGACGTGGACCCGCAGGCCACGCTCGGCCTGGAACCCATGGTGACGGTCGATCCGGCGTTCGCCCCGCTGACCGCCGCCGCGCGGGACCGGCGCGAGGTCCGCTTCGACTACCGGGTACCCGACCAGGACGCACCCACCCGCCGCCGCCTGCAACCGTGGGGAGTGGTCTGCTGGCGTGGCCGGTGGTACGTGGTCGGCCACGACCTGGACCGCGACGCCACCCGCTGCTTCCGGCTGTCCCGGGTCGCCGGTCCGGTCCGGGCGACCGGCGCGTCGGGCGCCTACCAGCCACCGGCCGACGTCGACCTGATCAGCCACGTGGCCCGCTGGTTCGGGCCGACCGAACGGCCCGGTCGGGCCACCGTGCTGGTGGCCTCGGGGCGGGCCGCCGGGCTGCGCCGCTGGGCCGTGGAGGCAACCGTCGGGCCGGAGGGCGACCGGCTGGTCCTGCCCTACGCCGACGCCGACTCCCTGGCTGGGCATCTGGTCGGCTACGGGCCCGACGTGCGCGTGCTGGACCCACCGGAGGTACGCGAGGCGGTCATCCAGCGTCTCAAGGAGATCGCCGTCCGGCACGACGAGATGGCGGTGTCGCGGTGAGTGAGCTTGCGAGCCCCGCAGTCGCGAACGGAAGGTCGGCTCGGTGAGCGCGAGGAGTGAGCTTGTGAGCCCCGCAGTCGCGAACGGAAGGCCAGCCCGGTGAGCGCGAAGACCTCCTCCCGCACCTCGGCCGACCGGCTGGCCCGGTTGCTCAACCTGGTGCCGTACCTGCTCGCCCGGCCCGGCATCGAGATCTCCGAGGCGGCCGGCGACCTGGGTGTCACCGAGCGTCAGCTCCGCGAGGACCTGGAGCTGTTGTGGGTCTGCGGGCTGCCCGGGTACGGGCCGGGTGACCTGATCGACATGGCTTTCGACGGCGACCGGGTGACGATCACCTACGACGCCGGGATCGACCGGCCGCTGCGGCTCACGCCCGACGAGGCGCTGGCCCTGGTGGTGGCGCTGCGGATGCTGGCCGAGACGCCCGGGGTGGCCAACCGGGAGGCGGTGGAACGGGCCCTCGCCAAGATCGAGGACGCGGCCGGTGACCAGGTCGCGGCGCCGGTGGAGGTGCGGCTGCCCGGCGACACCGGCCGGGTGGAGCAGCTCCGTGCCGCCGTGGAGGGCGGCCGGGCGCTGCGCATCACGTATTACACGGCGGCGCGGGACGAGACCACCGAGCGCGTCATCGACCCGCTGCGGGTGCTGATGGTCGGTGGCCGCACGTACGTCGAGGCGTGGTGCCGCCGGGCCGAGGCGGTCCGGTTGTTCCGGGCCGACCGGATCGACGCGGTCACCGAGCTGAGCGAGGCGGCCGTGGTGCCGCCGCAGGCCCGCCCGCAGGACCTCAGCGAGGGCGTGTTCCGGCCCTCGTCGGAGCTGCCGCTGATCACGCTGCGGATCGGCCGGGGGGAGCGGTGGATCACCGAGTACTACCCCTGTGAGCGGATCGAGTCCGACGGCGAGCGGTGGGAGGTCTCGCTGCGGGTCACCGACCTGGGCTGGGCCCGTCGATTCGTGCTCGGCCTCGGTCCGGACGTCACCGTCGTCGCCCCGGCCGAGTTGGCCGAGCAGGTCCGGGACGCGGCCGTGGCGGCGCTCGAGGCGTACGCGACGCCGGTGTCGCCGGGTGCGGACCCGGCGGCGCAGGCGGCCAGGCAGTAGGCTGACGCCGTGCTGAAGTGGATCGTGCTCGCGCTGGTGCTGGTGCCGTTGGTCGTCCTCGCGCTGGCGGTTCGTCCGGTGATGGCCCGGTTGCCGCATCTGCGTCGTGCGGTCCTGCGGTTGCAGCGGCGGGCCGACGAGGCCGCCGCGCTGAGCGCCGCCGCGGAGAGCCTCCAGCAGCGCGCCGAGAGCATCCAGAGCCGGTTGGAGACGACCGAACAGCGGCTGACCCTGATCCGCGCCAGCCGGGGCGACTGAGCGCCGACCTGCCCCGATCCGACCCCGCATGATCGATTCGGTGGTTGACGGGATGCTCGTACGTGGTCGAGACTTCACCCACCGGGACGCCCCTTCGCCCGGCGGGTGGCAACAGCCGATGACGCACGTACGATGGGCTGCGGTACACCCTCATCGACACAGAGCGACTGGAGTTTTCCATGGGTGCCCTCAGGCCCTGGCACATCGCCGTACTCGTGGTCGTGATGATCCTGCTCTTCGGTGCGAAGCGGCTTCCCGACGCGGCGCGCTCCCTGGGCCGCTCGCTGCGGATCATCAAGGCGGAGACCAAGAGCCTCGCCGACGACGACCGCGACCTCGCCGGCAAGGCCGACGCGCAGGCCGGCTACCAGCCGTACCCGCCGCAGCAGCCCCAGCAGGCCCCGCAGCAGCCGCCGTACCAGGGTTCCGTGCAGCAGCCGGTCGCCGACCCGGTGCAGCGCGTCCGCGAGAACTGATTCCGGAGGCCGATCACCGTGGCCTTCGGACTCCGCAAACGCGGGCCGAGCAACTTCGAGCGGGCTTCCGACGGCTCGATGACCCTGATCGAGCACTTCCGTGAGCTGCGTAGCCGGCTGTTCAAGGCGTCGCTGGCCATCCTGGTCGGCTTCGGCATCGGCATCTGGCTGGCTGGTCCGGTCCGTCATCTGTTGTCGCAGCCGTACTGCCAGCTTCCCGGCAGCACGACGCCTGACGGACGGTGCAACTTCGTCCAGCTCGGTCCGGCGGACCTGTTCCTGCTCAACCTGAAGATCGGGCTCTGGGTCGGGTTGATCATTGCCGCGCCGATCTGGCTCTACCAGCTCTGGGCGTTCATCGCTCCCGGCCTGCACCGCAACGAGCGGCGGTACGCGTACGTCTTCACCGCCCTGGCGGCGCCGCTGTTCGCGGCCGGCGCGGTGCTGGCGTACTTCGTGACCTCCAAGGGCCTGGAGTTCCTGCTCCAGGTCTCCGGCGACGACATCAACACGACGCTGGACATCACCCGCTACATATCGTTCGTCACCAACCTGATCCTGCTGTTCGGGGTGGCGTTCGAGTTCCCGCTGATCGTGCTGATGCTCAACTTCGTCGGTATCGCCAGCGCGAAGAAGCTGCTCGGCTGGTGGCGGATCGCCGTCTTCCTGTTCTTCGCCTTCGCCGCGGTGGTCACCCCGACGCCCGACCCGTTCGGCATGACCGCGCTGGCACTGTGTCTCTGCGCGCTCTACTTCGCCGCCGTCGGGGTCGCGTTCCTCAACGACAAACGGCGCGGGCGCGGCAAGGAGGTCTACGCCGGTCTCGACGACGACGAGGTCTCCCCGCTGGAGCCCGATCCGGAGCCGGTGCAGGCGGGTGCGCGGGTGGAGGCGTCCAGCCCGATCGAGGCCCCCGAGCCGGTCACCGCACCCCGGCCGATCGAGCGTCGCTTCGACGACGTGACCTGACCGGACCGATCACCACGAACGCCGCTCCCGTCGGGGGCGGCGTTCGTGCTGGGCGGGCCGGGGAATTCGGCCCGTTCACCGCTGACCCCGGGACCGGATGGCGGGTACGGTGCACGCCGTGACCGCAGACGATCACCTCCCGAATCCCGACGGGCCTGTCGCCGTACTGGCGAATCCGACCGCCGGGCGCGGCCGGCACCGGGGCCTGTTGCCGGACCTGGTGGACCGGCTCTCGACCGCCGGACGTCCGGTCCGGCTGCTGCGCGCGGGCAGCGCGATCGAGGCGGAGGCGGCCTGCCGGGCGGCGGTCGCCGAGGGCGCGTCCGCGCTGGTCGCGGTGGGCGGCGACGGCACGGTCCACCGGGCGATGCAGGCGGTGGCCGGCACCACGGTGCCGTTCGCCCCGGTACCCGCCGGCACCGGCAACGACTTCGCGATCGAGACCGGATTCCCGAGCGATCCGCGCGCGGCGGCGGACGTGATCGCGGCGGCGCTGCGCGCGGGCCGCAGCCGTCCCGTCGACCTGGCCAGGATGACCGGGTACGACGACACGGTGCGCTGGTACGGAGCTGTGCTCGCGGCCGGTTTCGACGCGATCGTCAACGAGCGGGCCAACCGGATGCGCCGGCCGAAGGGCGCACGCCGCTACGATCTGGCGATCCTGGTGGAGTTGGCCCGGCTGCGCCCACGCCGGTACACGCTCACCCTCGACGGTGAGCGGGTCGACGTCGACGCGGTGCTGGTGGCGGTCGGCAACAGTGCCAGCTACGGCGGCGGGATGCGGATCTGCCCGGACGCGGACCCGACCGACGGGCTGCTCGACGTGGTGGTCGGTGGCCGGTTCGACCGTCGTACGCTGATCCGCGTCAAGCCGCGCATCTACGCCGGCACGCACGTGGACCACCCGCTGGTGCGCACCTACCGCGCCCGCACGGTCACGGTGGCCGCCGAGGGCATCACCACGTACGCCGACGGCGAGCGTTCGCTACCCCTCCCGGTCACCGTCACCGCCGTCCCCGCCGCCCTCCACCTCCTCCACTGACCCGCTCCCACCCCGCCTGCACTCCCCTGCACCCCCGCACTGCCCGCGTCACCCACCCCGCATCACCCTCCGCCCTCGCCAGCACACCCTCCCCGGCGCAAGCCAGCCCCCACACCCGCCCCGACGTTCCGCACCTCACGCTGACCCCGCCGATCATGGAGTCGCGGCGGCCGAGAATGCTGGCAAAAGCCGCGAACCAGCGACCACGACTCCATGATCGCGTGAGCCGCCCACGCCCGCCTCGTCGATCAAGAAGTTTGATCGCGCCCGGGGGCGGCGGGTGACGCAAACTCCTTGATCAACCGGACGGGGGGAGGCGGGGGGAGGGCGGGTGGGGGTGGGGGGTTAGGGGCAATGCCGCTCAGTTAGGGCGGTGTGGTGGATGTCAAGCGGGGTGTAGACGTGGACGGCGGGGTCTCGGTATAGAGGTTTGTCACTCCAAGACAGCCTCTGGACCGGGAGCCCCGCCGTTGGAACAGTCTGCCATCACGTCCACGATCAGGGTGGCTGCGGGGCGGTTCGCGCCGGGCCATCTGGGTGAGTTGACGCAGCAGGTGCCGTTCGAGATGGTCGATGCCGTTCTGGCTGAGGCCGGTGGTGTGCAGTCGCGGGTGCGGGATCTGCCGTCGCGGGTGGTGGTGTATCTGCTGCTCGCGGCGGGGCTGTTCGCTGAGGTCGGTTACCGGCAGGTGTGGGCTCGGTTGGTCGCTGGGCTGGACGGGTTGACGGTGGCGCTGCCGACGTCTTCGGCGTTGTCGCAGGCTCGCCGTCGGGTCGGGGACAAGCCGCTGGTGGCGTTGTTCCGGTTGCTGTCGGGTCCGCCGGCGGGGGCCGCCCGGTGGCGGGGTCTGCTGGTGTGCGCGATCGACGGCACCAGCATGTTCGTGCCCGATACGGCGGCTAACCTGACGGTCTATCCGCGTCAGGCGGGCAGCCACGGTGGGTCGGGGTATCCGATGCTGCGGCTGGTCGCCGTCGTGGCGTGCGGCACCCGCGCTGTCATCGACGCGGTGTTCACCCCCATCAGCACTGGCGAACTCACGTGTGCGGGGCGTCTGTTGGGCTGCCTGCGCCCAGGCATGCTGCTGCTGGCCGACCGTGGGTTCGCCGCCCGTCAGATGATCGAACAGTTCGCCAGCACCGGCGCTGACCTGCTCATCCGCGACAAGGACGACCGGCGGCTGCCCGTCATCCGCCGCCATCGCGACGGGTCCTGGCTGTCTGTCATCGGCACGATGACGGTCCGGGTCGTTGACGCCGAGATCGTCGTGAGCATGAACGGTAAACGCCACGTCGGCCGGTACCGGCTGATCACCACCCTCACCGACCAGCGCCGCTTCCCGGCCATGGACCTGGTCACCCTCTACCACCACCGCTGGGAGATCGAGACGACATATCTGGAGTTGAAGTCCACCCTGCGGGGCGGACGGGTCCTACGAGCCCGAACCCCGAACGGGATCAGTCAAGAGGTCCACGCCCTGCTCACCACCTACCAAGCGGTCCGGCTGGCAATGGCTGACGCCACCGCCAGCCGGCCCACGACCAACCCCGACCGGGCCAGCTTCACCATCGCCGTCCACGCCGCCCGAGACCAGATCACCCAAGCCGCTGGTGTCATCGCCGGCACCGTCATCGACCTCGTCGGCACCATCGGCCGCGCAATCCTGGCCGACCTGCTACCCCCACGCCGCACCCGAATCAGCCCCCGCGTGGTCAAACGCGCGATCTCCAAACACCGCGCCAAAGGCACCATCGACCGCACCAACTACCACGCCACCATCAACATCAACATCCTCGAAACAGCAGCATTGACAACCCGCCCACCGCCCTAACTGAGCGGCATTGCCGACCAGCAGGGCCCCGGCGGCACCCGCCGCCAACAGCCGCCTGCGATTGTCCGTTCTCATCTGCATCTCCGCGTCACTCGTGATCGACAGTGGGTAGGGATGATCAGCAGGTGGCAGCGGGGTGCTCGACGGTGCGTACCGTCGTCACGTCCCTGCCGTCGATCGACCCGGTCACCCGGACGGTCGCCGTGCCTGCCTGCGTCGCCGCCGTCCGGCTGTTGAACTGCTGGAACGCGCTCGCGCCCGGCGCCACGGCCGACACCGACCGCTGCCCGTACGCGCTCTCCAGCACCACGTCCACCGCAGCGTCGTGGTCGTTGCGCGCCTGCACCGCCACGTACGCCTTACCGCCGACACACCGCGTCTGCGCGCTGACCGTCACCGGCAGGTCGGCGGTGGCCGCCTCGAACGCCCAGGTGTCGATCTCGAACAGGTCGCCACCCGCCGGTCCGGCGTAGGTGAAGTACACGTCGTGCACGCCGGCCACGCCGTCGAGCTCGGTGCTGAGCTCCGTCCACTCGCCGATCGGCCCGTCGACCGGGATGGTCGCCACCACCGGGGCGGTCACGTCACCGAGCCGCAGTTGGATCGATCCGCCGGCCACCAGCGGCCGGACCTTGGCGGTCAGGCTCCTGGCCCCGGCCCCGAAGTCGACCGAGGAGAGCGCGGTCCAGTCGCCGTTGTCGATGTCACGGACGACCAGGTTGGGTGCCTCGTCGCCGAACTGGGCGGACCCGCCGTCGATCTTCACGGTCGCGATGCCCTTGCTCCAGCCGAAGGTCTCCGCCTCGAACACCCGGTACGGGTCGAAGTTCCGGACCTGGTCGACACCGGCGTAGTCGCCCACCACCTGCCGGATGGTGCCGTCCTCGTTGAAGCTGAGTTCCTGGATGTGCGGGCTGCGGTAGCCCTGGGTGGTGTTGCCGTTGATGCGCTTGTTCAGCGTCGGGCCGTGGTACGTGAAGTAGTACTTGCCCTCGTACTCGAAGGCGGACTGGTGGTTGTTGCCGCCGGTGCCGGTGCCGAAGAACTGCGACTGGTTCGGGAACAGCACGCCCGCGTAGGTCTCCTTCGGCCAGACCATCGGGTCGTCGGAGATCATGTAGCCGATCTGACCGCCGCCGGGGTACCCGGGCAGCGGCGTCTGGTTGCCACCGAAGTCGTTGCCGCCGAAGTGCGACGAGTACGACAGGTAGTACTTGCCGTCGCGCTTGAACACCTGGGCCGCCTCGAAGGCCACCGGGGCGTCCACGACCGCCGCCGTGCCCTCGGTCGACACCATGTCGTCACCGAGCTTGATCGACCGCAGGTTCTTCGGGTTGTTGAACCGCTCGGCCGCCGGCATGCTGGTCGCCGCCGGACCGCCGCCGAAGTAGAGGTACGCCTCGCCGTCGTCGTCCACGAACGGCGCCGGGTCGAACTTCCAGGCGACCGCCTCGGCACCCGGGGTGCGGCCGTCGATCAGCGTGCTGGTGCGCTCGCTGGTCCACGGGCCCACCGGCGACGCACCGGTGATCACGTTGCTGGAGCCGCCGCCGTTGGCGTAGTACAGGAAGAACTTCTCCTGCCCGTCGACGATCTTCTTGGCCATGCCCGGCGCCCACGAGTTGTTCGTGAACGGTGCCACGCCGTTCGGCCCGGCGACCTGGATCTCACCGTGGTCCGTCCAGTTGACCATGTCGGTCGTGGAGATCACCGTGATCTGGTTGATGTCGCCGTAGTTGATGCCCGGCGAGACACCGGTGGTCGGGTTCGGGGCGTACCCCTGGGTGTCGTTGGTCATGTACATGTAGACCCGGCCGTCGTGGACGAAGCCGTACCCGTCGGCGCCGAACTTGTGGCCGATCAACGGGTTGTGCTCACCGGGCAGCTTGCCGACCACCTCGATGGTCTTGGACGCGGGCGGCGGCGGCGCGGCGCCGACCACCGATACGTCGTCGAGCGTGAAGTCCATGAGGTGCAGGTTCGCATCGGCGCCCGGGTCACTCGTCCACGGGGTCTCGAAGAACAGGCGCGCGGTGCCGACGCCCTGGCTCGCCGGGATGGTGAACTGCCCGTTGACGTGCGCCCACTGTCCCCGGGTCGCCGTCACGCTCACCAGGTTGGTGTAGGTGGAGCCGCCGTAGTGCATGGTGGCGAAGAACTGCTTCGTCGCGGGCGAGGCCGCGTTCTCGTACTTGAGTCGGGCGCTCAACGTGTACGTCTGCCCGGCCTGGACCTTGCCGGAGAGGTCCTGCATCGGACCGGACCCGGTGGTCGTCCGGTTGGTGACCCGCACCGCGCTCGACCCGGAGTAGGCGTCGGTGGTGAGGGAGAGGGTCGCGCTGTCGGTGGCGTTGCCGTTGTTGACGAACCAGTTCGCCAGGCCGTTCTCGAACCCGCCGTTGACGACGAGATTCGTGTCGGCGGCCTGGACCGGTGCCGCCGCGACGAATCCGGCGAGCATCACGCCGGCCGTCGCGATGGCGGCGACCCGTCGGCGGGCCCCCGTTCGTGGACGCGGTGTCACGAGATGTCCTCCTTGAAGTGGAACGGGCAGGGGAGTTCATCGGCACCCCGGAACCGGCGTGGAACCGGCTCCGGGGCAGATCGGATGGGTGGGGATCAGCCGCCGCAGGTGGTGGCCGGGTACGCCGCGGTGCGGACGGTGGTCACGTCCCTGCCGTCGACCGTCCCGGTCACCCGGACGGTCGCCGTACCCGCCGGGGCGGCGGCGCCGCGGGCGGCGAACTGCTGGAACGCGTGGGCACCCGGTGCCACGTCCGGAACCGACCGCCGGCCGTACGCGCTCTCCAGCACCACGTCCACCGGAGCGTCGTGGTCGTTGCGGGCCTGCACCGCCACGTACGCCTTACCGCCGACGCACCGCGTCTGGGCGGTCACCGTGACCGGGAGTGTGGCACTGCGCAGCACCCCGAGCCGGGCCAACTGGTAGCTCAGCGCCCGTTCCGGCGCGTCGATCTGGTTCTGGGTGCCGAACGTGCCGGCCCGGGCCGTCGTGGCGGCGGCGAGCGTGGCACGCATGGCGGCCCAGGCGTCGGCCGGGTACGCCGACTCGTCGAGCGTGGCCGCGTACGCGATGGCCGCGTCCAGCGCGCCGGTGTCCAACGGCCGGTTCTGCGCGGTGAGCGTGTCGCTGAGCAGGTAGTGGTCGAAGTCGACCTGACCACCGGTCTGCTGGGTGGCGTAGTTGAACAGGCCGACCCGGTGCCCCATGAAGTGGGCCAGACTGCCGTCCAGCGTCTGCGGACCCACCCGGTTGCCCATCTGCGTCCAGGTCACCCCGTCCAGGCTGTAGTGGAACGTGGTCCAGAGCTGCCCGGTGGGCGAGGCGAAGTCGAGGTCCGCCTTCACGTGCACCTCGGTCGCGTCGCCGAGCGGCACCGTCGTGCCGGGCAGGAAGTTCTCCAGCGTCGCCTGGTCGAGGTCGACGGCGAAGGGCTGCCCCCGGTTGACCACGCCGAGCGTGTTCACCCCACCGGCACGCTTGACCGCCACGTACGAGAAGCCCCGGTTGTAGGCGGCCAGACCCGCGACGTCGCCGTCGGTCATCCGGGAGATGTCCATCCTGGTCTCGACGGACTGTCGGGGCCCGAAGGTCCGCTGCGACAGCGTGTTGCGGGCCTCCTCGAACCAGGCCAGCTCGGCGCGGTTGGAGAGCTTGGTGTAGACGTAGCCGCCGGTGACCACCTTGCCGGTGGTCAGCCGCAGCCAGCCCGCCCGGTCGGTCAGCGACCAGTGGCGGTTGTCCGGCGCGTGGTTCCACTCCCAGGCCATGTCCAGCCGCGATCCGTTGGGCCTGATCTCCTCCTCGATCTCCGGCGTCGGGGCGGTCCACTCCTCGTCCATGTACGCCCTGTGCGGTGCGTCGTTGGCGAAGTCGTCCGAGACCACGATGGACTTCTGCCGCTCGAACCGCTCCTGCTCCGGGCTGAGCGCGATCGGCTTGGCGAACGCGCCCTCCACCGGCACCACACCGTTGGTGCCGAAGGTCGGCCAGCCGTCCTCGGACCAGGTCGCGGGGATGAGCGCCGGGATGCGGCCGATCGGGAAGGTGTCCCGGAAGAACATGCCGTGCCAGTCGGTCTGACCACCCTCTCGGGCGATCGGCACGAGGCTGCCCTGCGCGAAGCCGTTGGAGTTGAGCACGCCGCGCGCCTCGTAGGTGTTGACCCCGCCCTCGGAGGTGTGGCGCCCGAGCAGCTCCGGCGAACGGAGCATGACGACCTGACGTCCCTGGCCGGAGGGCCAGGTGATGATGACGGCGTAGTAGTAGCCGTTGATGTGGTAGAACTGGGCGCCCTCGAAGAGTCCGCCGATGAAGGGCCGGCCGGCGTAGTCGTTGGCGGTGAAGACGTTCGGGTAGTCCTGCACGACGGCGGTCAGTGCGGAGTTGAGCCGCACCGCGCTGATGTTTCCGTTGCCGTAGAAGATGTACGCCGTACCGTCGTGGTCGAAGAAGAGGGACGGGTCGTGCAGGCCGCGACCGAGGGCCGTGCGCTGCCACGCGCCGTTCTCGATGTCGTCGGTGCGATAGATGTAGGCGCCGCCGAGGTTGTTGGTGTTGAAGGCGACGTAGAACATGCCGTCGTGGTAGCGCAGAGACGACGCCCACTGGCCCTGGCCGTACGAGTTCTGGCCGTTGCGCAGCGAGAACGAGTCGCCGATGCTCGCCCGGTCGAAGACGTAGTTGACGATCTCCCAGTTCACCAGGTCGTACGACTTCATGATCGGCGCACCCGGGCTCAGGTGCATGGTGGTGCTGATCATGTAGTAGATGTCCCGGCCCTCGGCGTTCTCCGCGGCCGGCACCCGTTCGACGCCGATGTCCGGCACGTCTGCCCGGAGCAGTGGCACGGTGTAGGTGCCGTCACCCCGGTCGGTCGAGGTGTACGACGATCGGGGCGACCAGGGCTCGGCGGCCTGCGCGGTGCCGCCGGTGGTGACCAGTCCGGCGCCGAGCAGCGCGGCGGTCGCGGTGAGGGCGGTGGCCCGCCGACGCCGGATCGCGGCGCGGGACCGCTGGGCCGGGGCGCGACGGCCGACGGTGAGCATCCGTCTGAGGAGGGGCCGGAGGCGGGGCGTGCGAGAGCCGACGAACACCTGCATACGAGCTCCAGAGGCGAGGTGACGGGCCCCTAGCTTGTTAGCGCTAACATGGATCGTCAAGAGTTTCCGCGATACTCGTCTGAAATGTCCGCGTAACACCGTCGTCGATGCGTACTGGGCGCGCTCCCATGGGCCGGGCCGTCCGGTGCGGGTGTCGAGGGTGGCTCTGACGCGCCTCGACACCCGCACCGTCCTGGCTAGACGAACCGCCAGAGGTTGGCGTTGCCGCCGGTGTCGTCGGCGAGCACGATCTGGGCCCCCTGGGCGGACGAGGAACCGCTGACGCCGAGAACGCGACCGCCGGTGCCGGACTGGATCCGGAAGGCGCCGGCGGAGCCGTACCGCAGCCGCCATCGGTTGGCTCCCGCGCCGTTGTCGGCCCACTGCACCACCCGCGTGCCGGCCCCGGTGCCGCTGTTCTCCAGCCCCAGCACCTTGCCGCTGTGCGAGTTGCGGAACCGCAGGTAGCCGTTGCTGTCCACGAGCGCGGTCCAGAGGTGGTCGGCGGTGCCGGTGTCGCCCCACTGGATCACCAGACCACCGTCGGCCGTGGACATGTTCTGCACGCCCAACACCTGGCCGCTGCCCACGTTCTGGATCCGTCGCGCACCGTTGGGGAGGAACCGCCACTGGTTGTCCGGCGTGCCGTTGTCCGGGTCCTGCACCACCCGGGCGCCCTGGGCCGTCGAGCCGTTGAGGACGGCGAGCAGCTTGCCGGTGTGCCCGTTGCGGATCTTGTGGGAGCCGTCGCCTACGTCCACCACCGTCCACCGGTGGTCGGCGGTGCCGGTGTCGCCCCACTGCAGGACCTGGGCGTTGTCGGCGGTGGACATGTCCTGCACGCCGAGGACCTTGCCGCTGTGGGCGTTGCGGAACCGCACCGCCGCGCCGTCGACCACGAGCTGCCAGTCGTGGTCGGCGGTGCCGGTGTCGCCCCACTGCAGCGCGGGGGCGCCGTCGGCGGTGGACATGTTCTCGACCCCGAGGACCAGTCCGCTGGCGACGTTGACCAGCCGGAACGTCGCACTACCGGTGCCGCCCTGGCCGCCGGCGCTCCAGTAGACGGTGTAGTTGTGGCCGTGCGCGTCATAGAACGGGATCAGGTTGACGGTGGCGCCGTTCGCGGTCGCGGTGAAGGTGAGCGCCGTGCTGCTGGTGCGGGTCACCGAGGCGGTCACCAGGGCGGGCAGCGCCGACAGCGCGGTGTTGCCGTAGTTGCCGGAGAGCACCGCCGGGCCGTACCGCAGCGCCACCACGGTCGAGTTGTCGTTGGTCGGCTCCGCGACCACCCGCATCGGCAGGCGGACGGTCACCGTGTCGCCCGAGGACCAGTTGCGGGTCAGCGCGGCGTACGTGCCCGGTGCGGTGGCGATGTTCTGCGCCGTGCCGTTGACGCTGACCGTCGCGCCCTGCGTCCAGGCCGGGATGCGGATCCGCATCGTCCACGATCCGCCGACGCTGCCGGTGACGGTCAGCGTGGTGGTGTCGCCGGCCGGGAAGCTGGTGGACTGGGTGACGGTGATGCCGCGCTGCGACCAGGTCAGCACCGACGGCATGAACAGGTTCACCGTCAGCGTGCTGCCGTTGTGGAAGTAGATCGCGTCCATCAGCGTGGTGTTGCTCTCCAGGCCGGTGCCCTGGCAGCACCAGAAGGAGTTGTAGTCGGTGCTCCAGGTGCCGCCGCCCCAGGCCGGACCCACGCCGCGACGGCCACCCGGTTGCAGCGGCGTGAAGTAGGTGACGTGGCCGTGGGCGTCGGCCGGGTTCTGCGCCCCGATCAGGTGGTTGAGCAGCGCCCGCTCGTAGAAGTCGAAGTACGCGACCCGGTTCGGGTCGAGCAGCCACAGCTCCCGGGTCAGCTTGAGCATGTTGTACGTGTTGCAGTGCTCGCAGGTGTCGTTGCGCAGGTACCCGGCGATGGCGTTCGGTGCCCGGAAGTGTTCGGCCTGGCTGTTGCCGCCGATCGCGTAGGTGCGGGTGTTGACGGTGAGGTTCCAGGCGTTGCCGGCGATGTCGCGGTACCGGGTGGTGCCGGTCGCCTTGAACTCCCGGGCCGCACCGATCCACTTCGGGATCTGGGTGTTGGCGTGCAACCCGTTGAGCTGGTCGGAGTTGGCGGCGAGCGGGTTGAACACGGCGGCGTGGTCGAAGCGCTGGGCAGCGGCCAGCCAGCGCGCGTCGCCGGTCTGCTGGTACAGGTCGGTCAGCACCGCGTTCATGCCACCGAACTCGGTGCCCAGCATGGCCTGCATCTGCGCGGAGCTGAGCCGCCCGGTACGCCAGTCCACCCAGCCGGCGAGCGCCAGCAGCACCTCGCGGGCCTGGGTGTTGCCGATGTGCCGCCACACGTCGAGCAGCCCGGCCATGGTCTTGTGGATCGTGTAGTACGGCACGTTGCCGTTGCTGAGCGTGCGGTTCTCCACGGCGGTGAAGTCGGACTCGGGATAGCCGCAGAGGTATCCGGTGTTGAACCCGGCCGCCGCGTTGTTGGCCTGGCACTTGGCCAGCTCGGCCACCATCAGGTTGGCCTTGTCGCGGCACGTCGTGTCGCCCAGCACGGCCCACATCTGTGCCCAGGCGGTCAGGAAGTGCCCCTGGGAGTGGGTCCGGAAGGGGAAGGACGGCGCCTCCCACCCGCCGAGCGCCGCAGCGCCGCCGGTGGAGAGGCGGTGGTTGGCGCGGAAGTTGTAGAGCAGCCGGTTGACGTCGACGAAACGCAGGTAGGTCAGCGTCCGGTTCTGGTTGTCCAGCCACCGGCTCGCGGTCAGCCGGACCTGACCCGGGTCGAAGGCGTACGCGGAGACGCCGATGTCGGGCCGGGCCGGAGGGATCGCCGCACCTGCGGCCTGGCCGCCCAGCACGGGGCCGACGGTGCCGGCGACGGCCGCCACGCCGGCGGCCTGGAGCAGGTGACGACGGTTCAGGGACGGGTGGGGCATCAGGACCTCCGGAGTCGGGACGGGCGTCGGTCGGGCTCGTCCGGGGGCGGGGTGGCGGCCGGTCGAGCCGTACGGGAGGCCATGTCCGGGCGGGGGGTGCCGGTGTCGAACCCCCGGCGGCGGGCCACGGGCGGACCCGTCACGGGGGCGGCGTCGTGTGCGGTCCGTGACGACGTGGGTGCCTCGGACGTCTTGCCGCCGAGGTCCGACAACCTATGCACCTAGTTCGATGTTAGCGCTAACGTAGCGGTCTGTTAACACGTGCGCAAGCCTCCGATTTCCGGGAGATGGCACCGGAAACCGGTCGGCAACGCGCCTGCGGCCGGGTGCCTGCGAAGCCGCGGAGCCGTTTGACCCTCGACCCGGTCGAGGCCGCACTCTCCGTGCCGGGAAGCCGGGCCGGCGCCGCACCCGGTGGCGCCGCCGGTCCCGTCGACGGGGGGGGAACGTGAAAGTGGCGGGTGGTCGGGCGACGGTGCCCGGCACGTACTGGGCCTGGCTCGGCGGGACTGCGGTGAGCCTGGTCGGCGTACAGGCCCTGGCGTTCGCGATGGCCTTCGTGGCGGCCGGGTACGGCGGTCGCTTCGCCGCCCTGGTGCTGACCGCGATCAACCTGCCCCGGGCGCTGCTGCTGATGGCCGGTGGTGCGGTGGCGGACCGGGTCGGACCCTGGCGCGTCATGATCGTCTCCGACGCGGCGATGGTGGTGGTGACCCTGTCGCTGGCCCTCGCCGCCTGGTCGTCGACCGACCCGCGCCCGCCGCTGCTGATCGCCGCCCTGGCCACCGGCGTGGTGGACGCCTTCCACCTGCCCAGCAGCGGGTCGATGCCGCGTCGCCTGGTGCCGCCGGCCGTCCTGGCGCCCGCGATGTCGGCACGCCAGCTCGCCGGTCAACTGGCCCTGTTCGCCGGCCCGGCCCTCGGCGGTCTGCTCCTCGCGTCGGTCGGCCTGGCCGGTGCGGCGCTGGTCAACGCCGCGACCTTCGCGGTGATGCTGTCGATCCTGGTCGCCCTCCACCGCCGGTACCGGTCGACCGACGACGCATCCGCGTCCGGTCCGGAGGCGGCACCGGTGTGGCGGGCCGCCCTGGACGGGCTTCGCGTCTCCGCCACCCACCCCGCCCTGCGCCCCACGTTGCTGCTCACCGGAGCCGCCGCAGGGTTCCTGCTGCCGGTCTCGTCCCTGGTGCTGCCGTTGCTGGCCCGCGAGCGCGCGTGGTCACCGTCGGCCACCGGCACGGTCGTCGCCGGCCTCGCTGCGGGTACCGCCGTCGTCGCAGTGACGGTGCTGGTGCGAGGCGCGGCATCCCGGCCGGGCGCGACGGCGGTCGCCGGACTGCTGACGGCCGCCGTCGGGATGGTCGCCCTGGCGGTGGGCGGCGCGCCGGGATGGTCGGTCGCCGCCGCGGCCACCGTCGGCGTCGGGTCGGGCCTGTTCGCCACCCACGTCGGCCCGCTGATCCTGGCCGCCGCCCCGGCGACACACCTGGCCCGGGTGCAGTCCGTGCTGGTACTAGTGCAGAGCCTGCCGCTGCTGCTGACCACGGCGCTGCTCGGCACCGTCGCCGAGATCGCGGACGCCTCGCTGGTGCTCCACGGCTGCGCCGGAGCGCTCACGGTGTCCGCCCTGACCGCGTTGGCCTCACCGGTGCTGCGCGGATGACGGGGCCGGTCCTGGTGCGGTCCAGATCACCTGACTAAAGTCAGCAATCGTGGATCGTGGACTGGTCGACGTGGTGCGGCGCTTCAACCGCACCGTCACCCAACGGGTCGGCGCACTCGACGACGACTACCTCGCCCGCCACCGGCCCCTGGGGCAGGCGCGGCTGCTCTGGGAGATCGGTCCGGCCGGAGCCGAGGTGGCCGCGCTGCGTACCCGGCTGGATCTCGACGCCGGTCACCTGAGCCGGCTGCTCCGCACCCTGGAAGCGGCCGGGCTCGTCGTGGTCGGTCCCGGCGACGGCGACCGGCGCGTCCGTGCCGCTCGCCTCACCGAGGACGGGCACGCCGAGTGGAACCTGCTCGACCGCAGGTCCGACGAGTTGGCCTGGTCGATGCTCGCGCCGCTGACCGACGGGCAGCGCGGCCGGCTCACCGCCGCCATGGCCGAGGTCGAGCGGCTGCTGATGGCGTCACTGGTCGACATCGCACCCTGTCATCCCCGCGACCCCCGGGCGCGGGCCTGCCTGCGGGCGTACGTGCGGGAGCTGGACGAGCGCTTCGAGGCGGGTTTCGACCCGGGCGGCGACGACGAGCCCGACCTCGTCGAGCCGGACGGATTGTTCCTGGTCGCAACGCTCGCCACCGAACCGGTGGGCTGCGGCGGACTGCGTTTCGACCCCGGCGCGCCCGCCGAGATCAAACGCCTGTGGGTGTCCGGGTCGGTACGCGGACTCGGGGTCGGCCGGAGGTTGCTCACCGAGTTGGAGCGGCACGCCGTGGCGGGCGGGGCGGACGCCGTACGCCTCGACACGAACGGCGCTCTCACCGAGGCGATCCGGCTCTACCGCAGCGCGGGCTACCACGAGATCCCGCGCTACAACGCCAACCCGTACGCGCACCACTGGTTCGCCAAGTCCCTGACGGCCACGGGCCAGGGTTGACGGCTCCGCCTCGGGAAACTGGATGATGGTTCGCGCCCGCACCGCCGAGGGGAGTCCCGCACGTGGCCACGCACGAGGTGTTCAACCAGGTTCCGCCGTTGGTCGGTCACGACGTCGCCGACGACCCGGCGCTGCTGGCCGGACTGGCCCGCGAGGGCGCCGACTGGGCAACGGCAGACCTGCATGAACTCGGCCGACTGGCGGGCGGCGAGGCCGCCGCCGAGCACGGTCGGCTGGCCAACGAACACCCGCCGACGCTGCGCACCCACGACCGCTACGGCCGCCGGGTCGACGAGGTGGAGTTCCACCCGTCCTGGCACGAACTGATGCGGACCGCCGTCGGCCACGGGCTGCACGCCGCGCCCTGGGCCGACCCGCGCGCCGGCGCACACGTCGCCCGCGCGGCGGGGTTCTACACGTGGCGGCCGGACGCCGGTCACGGGTGCCCGATCTCGATGACCTATGCCGCGGTGCCGGCGCTGCGGCACGCACCGGAGCTGGCCGACCGCTACGAGCCGCTGATCACCGCCCGGGTGTACGACTTCGGGCTGCGTGAGCCACTGGGCAAGCGGGGACTGCTGGCGGGCATGTCGATGACGGAGAAGCAGGGCGGCTCCGACGTCCGCGCGAACACCACCACCGCGCGCCCCCAGGCCGACGGCAGCTACCGACTGGTCGGGCACAAGTGGTTCACCTCGGCACCGATGAGCGACCTGTTCCTGACGCTGGCCCAGACCCCGGAGGGACCGACCTGCTTCCTGCTGCCCCGGGTGCTGCCCGACGGCAGCCGCAACCCGATGCGGCTGATGCGCCTGAAGGACAAGCTGGGTAACCGGTCCAACGCCTCCGCCGAGGTCGAGTACGACGACGCGGTCGCCTGGCGGGTCGGTGACGAGGGGCGGGGTGTCCGCACCATCATCGACATGGTCAACCTGACCCGGCTGGACTGCGTGATCGGCGCGGCGGCCGGGATGCGGCAGGGCGTGATCACCGCGGCGCACCACGCGGCGCACCGGCGGGCCTTCGGCCGCTATCTCGCCGACCAGCCGCTGATGCGCAACGTCCTGGCCGACCTGGCGGTCGAGTCCGAGGCGGCGACCGTGCTGATGATGCGCCTCGCCGGGGCGACGGACCGCTCCGTGCGAGGTGACGCGGTGGAGACGGCGTTCAAGCGGATCGCCCTGGCCGTCGGCAAGTACTGGGTCTGCAAGCGGTGGCCGGGGCACGCCGCCGAGGCCCTGGAGTGCCTGGGCGGCAACGGTTACGTCGAGGAGTCCGGGATGCCCCGACTGTTCCGCGAGTCGCCGCTCAACTCGATCTGGGAGGGCTCCGGCAACGTCGCCGCGCTGGACGTGCTGCGGGCGTTGACCGGGCAACCCGAGGTACGGGCCGCGTTCGAGGCCGAGGTGGGCATGGCGGCCGGGGCGGACTCCCGGCTCGACGCGGCGGTGCACCAGCTCCAGGTCGCCCTGGACGACCCGGTGGACCTGGAGGTGCGGGCCCGTCGGGTGGTCGAGCAGTTGGCCCTGGTGGTGCAGGGCGCGCTGCTGGTGCGCCACGGTCATCCGGCCGTCGCCGACGCCTTCTGCGCCTCCCGCCTCGGCGTCGACCGGGGGCACGCGTACGGCACTTTGCCGGCCGGCGTCGACTTCGCCGCGATCATCGACCGGGCCACCCCCAAGGTGGCCTGACCGCCGACGTCGCCACCGAATCGGTCCGGCGCGTCGTTGAGTCCACGTCGGAGCGTGTGGGATTCTGATGCGTCGATGCCGGTCGCGTGAGCGCGCTGACCGTCGCCTCAGGGGCACCCGGAGCCGCCACGGCCTCCCGGGAGGCGGCGGACGAGCTGTTGTCGTGGCGTCCGCCCGCGTCCGGAGCTGCCTGCCTCGGACGCCGGGCCGGGCGGGTCGCCGCCGTGAACACACGAAGGACGACCATGACCATCTCGAACAGGCACGGTGTTCGACCCCTGAACCCGCCGTTGCGACTCTCCCGGCGCGGCCGAGCGGCCCTGGCGGCGAGCCTGCTGCTCGCCACCGGCGCGCTGCTCGGTGTCGCGCCGCCCAGCGTCGGCGCGGCGACGGCACCGGTGGCGGTGACGGTGAACGCGCGGGCCGGGCTGGCCGCCGTGCCGGACACCGCCCTCGGCGTGAACCACGCCATCTGGGACTCGCAGTTGGGCACCACGGAGACGTCGGACCTGCTGCGCGCGGCCGGCGTGCAGATGATGCGGTACCCCGGCGGTTCGTACGCCGACATCTACCACTGGCGTGACCACACCGCACCGGGTGGGTACGTCGCGCCGAACACCGACTTCGACACCTTCATGGCCGGGGTACGCCGGGCCGGCGCCCAGCCGATGATCATCGCGAACTACGGCACCGGCACGCCGCAGGAGGCGGCCGAGTGGGTGCGGTACGCCAACGTGACCAAGGGATACGGCGCCCGCTACTGGGCCGTCGGCAACGAGAACTACGGCAACGGCCACTACGGATCGGCCTGGGAGGCCGACGAGCACCCGGACAAGAGCGCCACGTACTACGCGAACCTGGTGGTCGACTACGCCGACGCGATGAAGGCCGTCGATCCGGACATCAAGGTCGGCGCGGTGCTGACCATGCCGGCGAACTGGCCGGACGGGCTGACCGCCGGTGCCGACCCGGGACCCTGGAACCAGACCGTCCTGTCGATCGCCGGACCGAAGATCGATTTCGTCGACGTGCACTGGTACCCGGGTGGCAGCCCGGCCGAGTCGCTGCCCCGGACCAGCCACATCACCGACGCGGTGCACCTGCTCCGGCAGCAGATCAGCCGGTACGCCGGACCGGACGCGGACCGCATCGGCATCAGCCTCACCGAGGTGAACGTGACCGCCGAGGGGATGACCAGCCAACCGGCCGCGTTGTTCCTGGCCGACGCCTACAGCGGGCTGCTCGCCAACGGGGTCTTCACCGTGCAGTGGTGGAACGTGCGCAACGGCATCGGCAAGGTGACGACCGTGGCCGGGCAGACCGACTACGGCGACTTCGGGATGCTCTCCAGCGGCACCTGCACCTCGGACGGGTCGGTCTGCGAGCCGCCGCTGAACACGCCGTTCGCGTCGTACCACGGGCTGACCATGATGAGCCGGTTCGCGCGGACCGGCGACCAGTTCATCCGGGCCGGCACCAGTGACCCGCTGGTCGCCGCGCACGCGGTGCGCCGCGCCAACGGGGAGGTCGCGGTGCTGCTGATCAACAAGGACCCGGAGAACGCGCGGGAGGTCAGCGTCGACTACGCCGGGTTCGCCCCGTCGGCCGCCGCGCCGACCGTGCACACCCACACCAACGGCGCCACCGCCGTCACCACCGCGCAGTCCGGCAGCGCGACCAGCCGGATCCTGCCGCCGTACTCGCTGACCACGCTCGTGGTGCGTCCGGCCGCCGCGCCGGGTGGTCAGCCGGGCGCACCCGGCCGACCCACGGTCGACGACGTCACCCACCGCAGCGCGACCATCTCCTGGCCGGCGGCCACCCGGGGCGCCGCCCCGATCGCCAAGTACGAGGTGTACCGGCAGTACGGCGCGGTCAGCGAACAGCTCGGGGAGACCTCGGGCACCAGTCTCACCGTGGACAACCTCGCCCCCGGCGCCCGGTACACGGTCAACGTGCTGACCCGTGACACCGCGGGTCGGGTCTCCTGGTCGTCCCCGCCGCTCACCTTCACCACCGGCAGCCCGGCGAGCAGCACCTGCGCCGTCCGCTTCGCCAGCACCACGGACTGGGGCAACGGTTACGTGGCCGACGTCGAGGTGGCGAACACCGGGACGAGTGCGGTCGACGGCTGGACGCTGACCTGGACCTGGCCGACGAGTTGGCAGCAGGTCAGCAGCGGCTGGAACGCGAACTGGGAACAGGTCGGCACCGCCGTGCGGGTGACCGCCACCGACGACAACCGCCGGATCCCCGCCGGGGGGACGGTCGGCACCGGGTTCGTCGGGGCGTACAGCGGCCCGAACGTGACGCCGACCGCCTTCCGGCTCAACGGCACGCTCTGCTCGGTGCGGTGAACCGGGCCGGGGTCGCCGGTGGGCAGCGTCCACCGGCGACCCCGATGACTGGCGATTTTGCCGATGCGGTGCTGGTCGGACATCTCGAACACTGATCGCAGTCGATACCGCCCGGACCGAGGGAGTGCCCGACGTGCGATCCTCCACCACCACCCGTTCCCGTTTCCGTCCCCTGGTGGCCCGGCTGGCGACGGCCGCCGTGCTGGCCGCCACCGGCGGCCTCGTCGCCACCGGCGCGCCCGCCCACGCCGCCAGCCCGTACGAGCGCGGGCCGGCACCGACCGACGCGATCCTGGAGGCGAGCCGAGGCCCGTTCGCCACCTCCTCGACGAGCGTCTCCTCGTTGAGCGTCAGCGGCTTCGGCGGCGGCGTGATCTACTATCCGACCAGCACCAGCGAGGGCACCTTCGGTGCGGTCGCCATCTCGCCCGGCTACACCGCCTCCTGGTCGAGCCTGGACTGGCTCGGCCCCCGGATCGCCTCGCACGGGTTCGTGGTGATCGGCATCGACACCATCACCCGTCTCGACCAGCCGGCCAGCCGGGGGCGCCAACTCCTGGCCGCGCTGGACTACCTGACCCAGCGCAGTTCGGTACGCGGCCGGGTCGACGCCAGTCGGCTGGCGGTGGCCGGTCACTCGATGGGCGGCGGTGGCAGTCTGGAGGCCGCCGCGAGCCGACCGTCGTTGCAGGCCGCCGTGCCGCTGGCACCCTGGAACCTGAGCAAGAACTGGTCGAACCTGCGGGTGCCGACGCTGATCATCGGCGCGGAGAGCGACGGCGTCGCCCCGGTCGCCTCGCACTCCGAGCCCTTCTACACCAGCATCCCGGCCTCGGCGGAGAAGGCGTACCTGGAGCTCAACAACGCCGGGCACTTCTTCCCGAACACGGTGAACACGCCGACCGCGAAGCAGGCGGTGTCCTGGCTCAAGCGGTTCGTCGACGACGACACCCGGTACGAGCAGTTCCTCTGCCCGGGACCGAGCGGCCTGGCCGTCGAGGAGTACCGCAGCACCTGCCCGCACTGACACCGACGCCGGGGCGGCCGTCGCCGGCCGCCCCGGACGGGCGCCGCCGGTCCGCCGATCGGCGGCTTCGCTGTGCATGGACAGTGCACAAAGGCCGACTGATGGCACGTCCCGTCGCATCGGGCGGCGGCCTTGCCTGCGCGGATGTCACGGACGGCGAGGGCTTGACGTCAACTTTGTGAAACGTACACTCCGAGTGTAATTAGTTTGGCGCCGACGCGAGGAGGTGGGTCGATGACCGACGGCCTCGCGATGCACGGCATCGGCGTGCGGTTCGGCGGCCTCACGGCGCTCGACGACGTCTCGCTGCGGGTCTCCCCGGGCGAGGTGGTGGGCGTGATCGGTCCCAACGGCGCCGGCAAGACCACGCTGTTCAACGTGGTCTGCGGCTTCGTCGCCCCGCACCGGGGCACGCTCACCCTGGACGGTCGACCGCTCCGGCCCGCACCGCACCGACTCACCCGGCTGGGCATCGCCCGGACGCTCCAGGGGACCGGCCTGTTCACCGGCCTCAGCGTGCTGGAGAACGTGATGGCCGGTGCCACGCACACCAGCCGGACCGGCCTGCTACCGGCGTTGCTCGGGTTGCCCCGCAGCGACCGCGACGAGCGCCGGCTGCGTCGGCACGCGATGACCGTCCTGGACGAACTGGGTGTCGCGGGGTACGCCCCGGCGGCACCCGACACCCTGCCCCTCGCCATCCGCCAACGCGTCGGCCTGGCCCGGGCACTCGCCGCCCGCCCCCGGCTGCTGCTGCTCGACGAGCCCGCCGGAGGGCTCGGCGGCGAGGACGTGGACGCCCTGGCGGACCTGGTTCGCGCGCTCCCGCACCGGGCCACCGACCCCTGTGCCGTCCTGCTGGTGGAACACCACATGGACCTGGTGATGGCGGTCTGCGACCGGATCGTGGTGCTCGACTTCGGCCGGGTCGTCGCGACCGGAACGCCGGAGCAGGTCCGCGAGGACCCGGCCGTGCTGGACGCCTACCTCGGCGCGGCCGTGCCCCAGAACGCGGCGACGGTGCCGCAGGACGCGGCGCGCCCCGGTGGGGCCGAGTCGTGAGCGGGCCGGCGGCCCTGCTGAGCGTCGAGGCGCTGGCCGTCGGGTACGGCCCGGTGCCGGTGCTGCACGATGTGGACCTGCGGGTCGCCGCCGGCACCATCGCCGCCGTGCTCGGCGCCAACGGCGCCGGCAAGACCACTCTGCTGCGGGCCCTGTCCGGCGTGCTGCGTCCCACCGCCGGCACGGTCCGCTTCGCCGGTGAGGACCTGCGCGGCACCCGGGTCGAGCACCTGGTCCGGCGCGGCGTGGCGCACGTGCCGGAGGGGCGTGGCGTGATCGGCGAGTTGACGGTGGAGGAGAACCTGCGGCTGGGCGCGCTGTGGCGGGCGGACCGGGCGGACGCCGCCCGCGCCCTCGACGAGGTCTACCACCTCTTCGCGCCGCTGGCCCGGCGGCGACGCCACCTCGGCCACCAGCTCTCCGGCGGTGAACGGCAGATGCTGGCGCTCGGACGGGCCCTGGTGGCCCGACCCCGGCTCCTGCTGCTCGACGAACCGTCGCTCGGCCTGGCACCCCGGGTCGTGGCGCAGACCATGGCGCTGCTGCGGCGGCTCCGCGACGACACCGGGCTGACCGTGCTGCTGGTCGAGCAGAACGTCCGCAGCGCGCTCGCCGTCGCCGACCAGGGCATCGTGATGGCGCTCGGCCGGGTGGTGCTCACCGCCCCGGCGGACCGGCTCCGCGCCGACACCGACCTGCGCCACGCCTACCTCGGGTTCTGACGCAGAAGGAGGATCGTTGGACCGCTTCCTCTTCCTCACCCTCGACGGCCTGTCCCGAGGGGCGGTCCACGCGGCGTTCGCCCTCGCCCTGGTGCTCATCTGGCGGGCCGGTCGCATCGTCAACTTCGCCCAGGGGGCGATGGCCGTCGCCGCCGCGTACGTCGCGTACGCGGTGACCGCCGCCACCGGCTCGTACTGGGCGGGGTTCGTCGCCGCGCTGGTCGCCGGCGTGCTGCTCGGCGCACTCGTCGACGTGGCGGTGATGCGGCTGGTGGACCACCGGTCACCGCTCAACCCGGTGATCGTCGCGCTCGGGCTGGTGCTGCTGATCCAGGCCGTCCTCGGCATGATCCACGGCAACGAGTACCTGCCGGTCCAGGCACCGTTCAGCCGGACCGCGCTGACCGCCGGCGGGCTGGCCGTGCTCTCGCCGTACGACCTCTTCGTCCTCGCCACCGTCGGCGTGGTCGGCGCGACCCTGGTCTGGATCTTCACCCGGACGGCGGTCGGGTTGCGGATGCGCGCGGCGGCGTTCGCGCCCGAGGTCTCCCGGCTGCTCGGGGTCGACGTGGCCGGGATGCGGACCCTCGGTTGGGCGCTGGCCTCCGGTGTCGGTGCCCTGGCCGGGATGCTGGTCGTGCCGACCGAGTTGGGCCTGCACCCGCACGCGATGGACCTGGTCTTCGTCACCGCGTTCACCGCGGCGGTGGTCGGCGGGCTGGACAGCCCGCCCGGCGCCGTCGTCGGCGGCCTCGGCGTGGGCCTGCTGCTCTCCTACGTCAGCGGGTACGCCGGTGGCGACCTCATTCCCCTCGCGGTGCTCGCCCTGCTGCTGGCGGTGATGCTGCTGCGACCCGGTGGCCTGTTCGCCCCGGTGAACGCGAGGCGGGTGTGAGCGCCACCCGGGTGGCGTCGCCGCCGCGTCCCGCCGTCGACCCGCCCGCCGGACCCCGCTCGGTGCCCACCCTGCTGCGACACCTCGCCGTCGCGCTCGTCGCCGCACTGGCGGTGCTGGTCCTCAGCTACCAGCTCGACCCGTTCCGCAACTTCCAACTCGCCACCGTGGCCGCCTACGTCTGCGCGACCGCCGGTCTGACCGTCCTGACCGGACTGTGCGGGCAACTCTCCCTGGGGCACGGGGCGTTGATGGCCGTCGGCGCCTACACCGTCGCGCTGTGCCAGCACGCCCTCGTCGACCGGGGCCTCACCTCCGGTGCCCTGCTGCCGGTGTCGCTGGGTGTGGCGGTGCTGGTCACCGTGCTCGTCGGAGCGGTCGTCGGGGTGGCCGCCGCCCGGTTGCGCGGCCCGTACCTGGCCGGGCTCACCCTGGCCGTCGCGGTGGTGGTGCCGGCCTCGGCGGTCACCTTCGACGGTCTCCTCAACGGGGAACAGGGCCTGACGGTGCCGACCGCCCCCGCCCCGGCGGCCCTGGGCTCCGCCTTCCCCTACGAACGGTGGCAGCTGTGGCTGGCCGCCCCGGCGGCACTGCTCTGTCTGGTGCTGCTGGCGAACCTGGTCCGCAGCCGGTACGGCCGTGCCTTCCGGGCGGTACGCGACGACGAGGTGGCCGCCCGCCTCGCCGGCATCCACGTGGCGCGTACGCAGGTCGTGGCGTTCGTGGTCAGCGCCGCCGCCGCCGGTCTCGGCGGTGCCCTGCTGGCGGTGCTGGCGCAGAGCGTGTCGCCCGGCGCGTTCGGCCTGACCCTGTCGCTGTTCCTGGTGATGGCCGTGGTCATCGGCGGTCTCGGTCGCCTGGCCGGCGCGGTGTGGGGCGCCGTCGCGCTGGTCGCCCTGCCCGACCTCGCGCACTCGGTGACCGACCTGCTCACCCTCGCCCCGACGACCGCCCGACGGCTGGAGGGCAACCTGCCGTTGGCGATCTTCGGCAGCACGTTGATCGTCGTCATGATCGCCGCGCCCGGTGGCGTGCAGGGCGCGCTGTCCCGCCTGGGCCGGGCGCTGCGGAAGCGACGGCCGACACACCCCACCCACCACCCCGCACCACCGGACCGATGAAAGGTCGGTGTCCCATGCGATCCACGACCCGGCGCTCCCTCGCCACCGCCACCGCCGTCGTCCTGCTGGCCGGCTCCGTGGCCTGCGGCGGCGACGATCCCGCCGGCACCGTCCCCGGTGTCACCGACACGGAGATCGTCGTCGGCACCCACATGCCGCTCACCGGTCCGGCGTCGGCCGGCTACTCGAAGATCGCCCCCGCCACGAAGGCGTACTTCGACCACGTCAACGCCAACGGCGGCGTGCACGGCCGGAAGATCACCTACAAGGTCGTGGACGACGGGTACAACCCGGCGAACACCCAGCAGGTGGTCCGGCAACTGGTGCTCCAGGACCGGGTCTTCGCGATCCTCAACGGCCTCGGGACGCCCACCCACACCGGCGTGCTCGACTTCCTGCACACCAACCGCGTCCCGGACCTCTTCGTCGCCTCCGGCAGCCGCAACTGGGACCAGCCCGACCGCTACCCGGGCACGTTCGGCTTCAACCCGGACTACACCGTCGAGGGCAAGATCCTCGCCCACCACGTCCGGACCACGCTGCCCGGCCGGAAGGTCTGCTTCCTCGGGCAGGACGACGACTTCGGGCGGGACGCCCTGGTCGGGGTGGAGCAGGTGCTGGGTGCCGGTGCGATCGTGGCCCGCCAGACGTACGTCACCAGCAACACCAACGTGGCACCGCAGATCGGCGCGTTCAAGGCGGCCGGCTGCGAGGTCGTCATCCTGGCCACCGTGCCCGGCTTCACCGCGCTCTCCGTCGGCACGGCCGCCCGGTTGGGCTTCCGGCCGCAGTGGCTGGTCTCGAACGTCGGCGCCGACCAGCCGACCCTGGCCCGCCAGCTCGGCGACGCCGCCGGCCTGCTGGAGGGGATGGTCGGGCTCAACTACCTGCCGATGCCCACCGACACCGCCGACCCGTGGATCCAGCTCTTCAGCAGGGTGAACGCCGAGTACAACGGCGGCGCGGACCTCGACGGCAACGTCGTCTACGGCATGGCGGTGGGTTACCTCTTCGTGCAGGTGCTGCTGGCCGCCGGGCCCGAGCTCACCCGGGACGCGCTGCTGGCGGCCGTCGCCGAGGGCGGCTACCAGGGGCCGGGTGTGGCGCCGCTGCGGTTCTCCGCCACCGACCACTCCGGGTACGGCGGCGGCCGGTTGAGCCGGGTCGACGGGGGCGTGCAGCGCTACTTCGGCCCGACGTACCAGACCGACGAGGAGGACGGGCCGGTCGCGGAGTACACCGTGCCACCGGTGACGCCCCCGGCCGACGGGGTGCCGACGATCTGACCGCCGATACTCCGACCCGCCGGACACACGGCACGGCATATCGGGCGCAAACCCCCGCCGTGGCACGCGTCTAGACTCGGCTCGCACAACGGAACGTGACGGTGGGGGAGGCGGGCGCGGATGGGTGGGGCCGAGGCAGCGGGTCGGGCGGCGACACCGACGGCGGCCGAGGCGACAGGCCGCGTCGACGGACGGACCGCCCGGGCCGAGCGCACCCGGGCGGCCATCGTGGAGGCGCATCTCGCCCTGATCTCCGAGGGTGACCTGCGCCCGACCGGTGAGCGCATCGCCGAGCGGGCCGGGATCTCGCTGCGGACCCTCTGGACCAACTTCAAGGACATGGAGACCCTGTTCGAGGCGAGTGGCCGGGAGCTGCTCCGCCAGCAGGACGCCGCCTGGCGGCCGATCTCGCCGACGTTGCCGCTGGCCAAGCGGGTGGACGCGTACTGTCGGCAGCGGGCCAGGCTGTTGCAGCTGATCGCACCGGCGGCACGGGCCGCCCAGATGCGCGAGCCCTTCTCCGCGCAACTCCGCCGCAACCGGCTCAAACACCTGGCCCGGGTGCGCGGCGAGGTCGAGGAGCTGTTCGCCGCCGAGTTGGCGCGCGCCGGTGCCGGTCGGGAGCAACTGGTCCTCGCGGTGGTGGCGGCGAGCACCTGGCCGGCCTGGTCGACGCTGCGCGACGGTCTCGGTCTCGGCGTGGACGCCGCCCGTGCCGTGCTGTCCCGCACGGTGGAGGCCCTGTTCAGGACCGTCGTCGAACCCTGACCCCCTTTCCAAGCCGCCCGACGTGGGTGAGACTCGATGCATGGTTAATGCATCACGAGTGCAAATAACCTTCATCTGCGGACGGCAGCACGAGTGCCGACAGATCCAGGACCTGCTCGCCACACCACCGGGGGCGGCGCTGCTGCTGCACGGTGAGCCCGGCGCCGGCCGCACCACCCTGCTGGCGTACGCCCACCGGCACGCCGACGGGCGGACGGTGCTCAGTGCGGCCGGGCTGGCCGACGAGGCGGAGCTGCCCTACGCGGGCCTGCAACGGCTGCTCGACCCGGTCCGTGACCACGCCGTCGACCTGCCCGAGCGGCAGCGTCGGGTGCTGCGCCGCGCGCTGACCGGGGACGGCTGCGGCGACGACGACCAGCTCGTCCTCACCATGGCCGTACTCGGACTCCTGGGCCGGGCCGCCCGGGAGCGTCCGCTGCTGTGCACCATGGACGACCTGGACACCGGCGACGCGCCGACCGCCCGGATCCTGGCCTTCGTGGCCCGGCGGTTGCGGCACCTGCCGGTCACCCTGCTGCTCACCGCCGGTGACGGCAGCCGGGTGGCCGGGATACCCAGCCGCCGGCTGCCGCCGCTGGACGAGACCGCCAGCCGTGCGCTGCTCGCCGACCGGTGCCCCGGCCCGCCGCCGCCGGAGCCGGTGCTCGCCACGCTGGCCGCCGTCGGCGCGGGCAATCCGCAGGCCCTGGTGGACCTGGGCGACGCGCTCACCCCGGGCCAGTGGCTCGGACGGGAGCCGCTGCCGGGGGCGCCGCCCACGGACGGCAACCTCGGCCGCGCGTACCGGGCCATGCTGGACCGGCTGCCCGCCGACACCCGGCGCGTCCTGCTGCTGACCGCACTCGCCGCCGACATCGGCTCCGGCGTGCTGGCCCGTGCCGCCCGGGCCGCCGGCACCGCCGTCGAGGCGCTCGCTCCGGCCGAGGCGGCGGGGCTGGTGCGGACCGACCCGTACGGTGACGTCGCCTTCGCCCGGCCGCTCGCCCGCGCGATGGTCGAGGCCACCGCCTCGGCGGCCGACCGGCGGGCGGCGCACCTGCTGCTCGCCGCCGCGTGCGGCGCTCCCGGTCAGCGGCTGCGGCGCGTGCTGCACCGGGCCGCCGCCGCCGACGGCCCGGACCCGGCCCTCGCCGCCGACCTGGCGGCGGTCGCCATCGACGGCGGCTACTCGGTCGGCGCGGCGGCGGCGCTGGCCCGGGCGGCCGAGCTGACCGACGACCCGGCGCTGGCCGCCGAGCGGCGGGTCGCCGCCGCCCGGCACGCCTGGACGGTCGGGCGTACCGGTCAGGCCCGCGCCCTGCTGCGCGCGGTGCCGCCGCCCGGCGCACCGGAGGAGGCCGCCGGTGCGGGCGGGCCGAGCACGCCCCGGGACGTCGACCCCGGCGGCCGGGCCGCGCTGCTGCGCGGCGAGATGCGTCTGCGCTGCGGCGCGCCGTCCGCCGCGCTGCCCGTGCTGCTGGCCGCCGCCGACGCGCTGACCGGCACCGATCTCGCGGCGGCCCGGCTCGCGCTGCTGCGGGCCGGCGAGGCGGTGTGCTTCTCCGGGGAGCAGTACCGCTACGCCGAGGTGGCACGTCACCCGGCCGCGGCGCGTCACGACGCCGACGGCCCGGAGGCGGAACTGTTGACCACGATGATCGCGGGGGTCGCCGCGACACTACGGGGCGAGCACACGCGCGGCGGCCCGCTGCTGCGCCGCGCGGTCGTCCTGGGCGGCCGGTCCACCGTCGCCCTCACCCCGACCGCGCTGACCGGTGCGGCCGTCGCCGGCCTGCTGGTGGCCGTGGACGCCGCCGCGCACCGGCTCGCCGACCGTGCGGTGGACCTGGCCCGGAACCGGGGCGAGGTGTGCCTGCTGCCGCGCGCCCTCGAACTGCGGGCGATGAGCGAGTACTGGTTGGGTCGGCACGACGCGGCGGCCCGTAGTTGCCGCGAGGGGTTGCTGCTGGCCCGCTCCGGTGACCAGCACGCCAGTGCCGAGGTGCACCTCGGTCTGCTCGCCGTGCTCGCCGCGGTCCGCGCCGACCGGGACACCGGGCTGCGGTACGTGGCCGAGATCGGGGACAGCGCCCCGGCGGGAAGCCGCCCGTACGCGCTGGCCCAGTGGGCGCTGTCCGTGCTCGACCTGGTCGACGGCAGGTACGCCGACGCCGCCGACCGGCTCACCGCGCTGGCCCGTCCGGGCACCGGCCGGGGTCAGGTCCTGGTGCAGGTGATGGCCACGCCACACCTGGTGGAGGCGGCCGTCGGCGCCGGTCGGCCCGCGCAGGCCCGGACCGCGCTGGCGGTCTTCGACCGCTGGGTCGGCAGCACGGCCAGCTCCTCGCGACGGGCGCTGTCCGCGCGGTGCCACGCACTGCTGGCGCCCCGGGGCAGCGCCGAGGCCGAGGAGCTGTTCCGGGCCGCCCTGCGACTGCACCCGGCCGACGTCGCCACCTTCGAGCGGGCCCGCACCGAGTTGTTGTTCGGGCGGGAGCTGCGGCGTCGCCGCCGTCCACGCGACGCCCGGGCGTACCTGCACCGCGCCCGGCAGGCGTTCGTGCTGCTCGCCGCGCACGCCTGGGCCGAGCAGGCGACGGCCGAGCTACGCGCGGCGGGGGAGTCGGTCGGGGTGCCGCAGCGTCCGGCCGAGCGGCTGCTCACCGGCCAGCAGCTCCGCATCGCGCGGTTGGTCGCCGAGGGTGCGACCAACCGGGAGATCGCCGGGCGGATGTTCCTGTCCACCCGCACCGTCGACCACCACCTGCGCAACGTGTTCCACCGGCTCGGCGTGCGGTCACGCACCGAGCTGACCCGGGCGCTGGACGGCACACCGCCGCAATATTCAACCTATTCATGACGGGCGTCAGAAATTATTGACATCTGGTGCTCGGGTGACTGACCATGGCCACCACGGCAGGGTGACCCCACTCACACCCGAACGCGTCCGCACCCCCGAGGCATCCGCCGTGTCGACGCACCCCACCACCCCCGCCCAGGAAGGGCCCCGTCCATGAAGAAGGTCATCACTTACGGGTTGGTCGCCGCCGTCGCGATCGCTCTCACCGCCTGTACCGACTCCGACGCGACCGGCTCCGAGCCGGCCGACGGCGACCTGCGCCAGGTGCGGGTCGCGGCGCTGCCCATCACCGAGACCGCCGCGTTGTGGGGCGGCATCAAGGCGGGCATCTTCGCCAAGCACGGGCTGGGGGTCGAGGTGCTCCCCGCGCAGGGCGGCGCCCAGGCGATCCCGGCGCTGATCAACGGTGACATCGAGTTCGCCATCGGCCAGCCGTTCGGTCCGTTCCGGGCCGACCTGCAGGACCTCGGCGTGGTGATGATCGGCAACTACGCGTCCTCGTACGCCGACGGCGACGACATCAATGCCGTCGTGGCGTCGGCGGCCTCGGGCATCACCCGGCCCGCCGAACTCGCCGGCAAGCGGGTGTCGGTGAACAGCCTGGGTGCGGCCGGTGACGTGACCATCATGGCCGCGGTGGAGAAGGACGGCGGTGACCCGTCCACGATCAAGTTTGTCGAGGTCGCGTTCCCGGACACCCCGGCCCAGCTGGAGGCCGGCAACATCGACGCCGCCTGGGTGCCGGAGCCGTTCGTCACGCAGCTGCGCGGCCGGGGAGACACCTTCGTGGTCGCGCCCTACCAGTCGGTCGTCCCGGGGCTCGCCACCCTGACCACGATCACCACGAAGGAGCGGACCGAGTCCGACGCCGAGCTGATCTCCGCCTTCTCGACGGCCATGAAGGAGACGCTCCAGTGGGCGCAGGACCCCGCCAACGAGGCGGACGTCCGGCAGGCCATCAAGGACAACCTGCAGCTCCCCGAGCCGGTGGCGGACTCGGTGCGGCTCCCGGAGTTCGGCTGGGAGTTGGACCGGGAGAGCCTGACCACGCTCGCCACGCTCGCCGGGAAGTACCAGGTGCTCGACCGGCAGCCGAACCTCGACCGCCTCATCCAGCAGCAGTAGCCCTCGCGGTCCCGCCCTTCCCGGTCACCGGCCGGGAAGGGCGTCGCCGCCGACCACGGGAGCGACATGCACGTGCTATACATCCGGCGGACACGCCCGCCGCGCAAGGTGCTGCTGGGCGCCGCGGGTCTGGCGGGATTCCTCGTCGTCTGGCAGTTGGTGCCGACGCTCGGCCTGGTCAACTCGGAGTACCTGCCGTACGTCACCGACGTGCTGGTCCGGCTCGCCGAGGAGTTCCGCGATGTCGCCTTCTGGCGCCGGCTCGGCCACACCATGACCTCGTGGGCGATCGGGCTGACCGTGGCGACGGTCGCCGCGCTCGTCCTGGGCACCGTCGTCGGGCTGGTGCCCGTCCTGCGTCGCGCGACCCACACGATGGTCGAGTTCCTGCGTCCGATCCCCTCGGTGGCACTCATCCCGCTGGCCGTGCTGATGTTCGGCATCCAGATGAAGGCCGCGCTCGTGATCATCATCTACGCGTCCTTCTGGCAGGTGTTCGTCCAGGTCATCTACGGGGTCGCGGACGTCGACGCGGTGGCCCGGGACACCGCGCGCAGCTTCCGGCTCACCCGGCGCGAGCGCCTGGCCTACCTCGTGCTGCCCACCACCCTGCCGTACCTGATGACGGGTGTCCGGCTGGCCGCGGCGGTGGCGCTCATCCTCGCCATCACCTCGGAGATGGTGATCGGCAACCCCGGTCTGGGGCGGATGATCGAACTCTCCCGCTCCGCCGGTGACGCGGTCGGCCTGTACGCCCTGGTGGTGGTCACCGGCCTGCTCGGACTCCTGGTGAACCTCGTCTTCCGGTTCGTCGAGCGGCGCTCGTTGTCCTGGCACCAGTCCGTCCGTGGGGAGGAGCCCCGATGACCACGCGTGTCGACCGGACCACCGCCCGGCCGCGCGGGCACGGTGTCGCCCACCGTGTCGCGTCGAGCTTCCTCTATGCGCTCGGGCTGCCCTTCCTGCTCCTGGTGCTCTGGGGCGCGGCGTCGACCGTGTCGACGAACCGGTTCTTCCCCGGCCCGCTCACCATTCTCGAGGCGTTCCGGGAGACCTGGATCGGCCCGGCGTTCGTCCACGACGTGCTGCCCAGCCTCTATCGGCTCGCCCTCGGGATCGCCGCCTCGATCGTGATCGGCGTCGCCCTCGGCACGCTCATCGGACTGTTCCGGTGGCTGAGCGAACTGCTGGAACCGCTGCTGGAGTTCTTCCGGGCCATCCCACCGCCGGTGCTGATCCCGGTGATGATGCTGCTGCTGGGCATCACCGACACGATGAAGGTGGTGGTCATCGTCTCCGGCGCCGTCTGGCCGATCCTGCTGAACACCATCGACGGTGTCCGGGCCACCGACAGCGTCATGTCCGAGACCGCCGACTCCTTCCGGATCACCTGGTGGGAGCGGCTGCGGTTCCTCGTGCTGCCGGCGGCGAGCCCGCGCATCATGGCCGGTGTCCGGCAGGGGCTCTCGGTGGCGCTCATCCTGATGGTGATCTCGGAGATGTTCGCCTCGTCCGCCGGGCTGGGCTACCGGATCGCGTACTTCCAGCGGAACTACCTCATCGCCGAGATGTGGAGCGGCATCCTCCTGCTCGGACTCGTCGGCGTCCTGCTCGCCGCGACCTTCGGTGTCGTCGAACGGCGGGTGCTGCGTTGGTACCACGGAATCAGGGAGGTCAACCGTGCCTGACCGGAACATGTTGCTGAAGGTGGAGCACCTGCGGAAGGTGTACGAGTCCGCGTCCGGGGACGTCGAGGCGATCGGTGACGTCAGCTTCACCATGGCCGCCGGTGAGTTGGTCTGCGTCGTCGGCCCGTCCGGCTGCGGCAAGACCACGCTGCTGAAGTGCCTGGCCGGGCTGCTGCGACCGACCAGCGGGCTGGTCGAGATGCACGAGGCGCCGGTGACCGGCCCGAGTCCCGCCATGGCCGTCGTCTTCCAGGAGTACGGCCGCAGCCTCTACCCGTGGCTGACCGTGCGGGGCAACGTCGAACTGCCGTTGCGCCACAAGAAGTTGTCCCGGGCGGCGCGCGAGCGGCTCGTCACCGACGCCATCGAGGCGGTGGGCCTCGGGCACGCCGCCCGCAGCCACCCCTGGCAGCTCTCCGGCGGGATGCAGCAGCGGGTGGCGATCGCCCGCGCGGTCGCGTACGAGCCGGAGGTGTTGATCATGGACGAGCCGTTCGCCGCAGTCGACGCCCAGACGCGCGCGGACCTGGAAGACCTGGTGCGCGAGTTGCACGCGACCCGCAAGATATCGATCGTCTTCGTCACGCACGACATCGACGAGTCGGTCTACCTGGGCGAACGGGTTCTAGTATTGTCCAAGTCGCCGACCTGGGTGCAGGAGGATCTCGCCATCGACCTGCCGCCGGAGCGTGACCAGATCACGACTCGCGCGCTACCCCGCTTCACGGAGCTGCGGACCCACGTCTACGACCAGATCCGGCGCGCCAAGGGCGCCCAGACCGTCGCCCCGTGACCGTCGCCGGGTCGGAGCCGTCCGAGAGGGAGGACTGTGCGCAGTCGTCAGCCGAAGCAACTGCTGCTCGCGTTCTTCGGTGAACACGTCGTCGACGACGAGCCGGGGCCGGTGCGCGCCAGTGTCCTGATCGGGGTGCTGGAGGGGGCCGGCGTGGCCGCCCCGGCGACGCGGGCCACCCTCGACCGACTCGTGCAGACCGGCATCCTCGCCCGCAGCAAGAGCGGCCGGGAGATCCAGTTCTCGTTGACCGAGCACGGCGTGGCGGTGCTGCGCGAGGCGACCGAGCGGGTCCGTGGCCCGCGCCCGTTCGACCCGCAGGGCACCGGCTGGACCCTCGTCACGTTCACCATCCCGGAGGGGCAGCGGACCCTGCGTCACCGGCTGCGCTCCACGCTGACCTGGGAGGGCTTCGCGCCGCTGCGCGACGGGCTGTGGCTGGCACCCGGCGAGGTCGACCTCGCCGGATCGCTGGAGCCGTTGTGCCAGGACCTGCCGCCGAACACGGTGATCGCCTTCCACGCCCGCGAACTGGCCGGGTTCCCGATCGCCGAGAGCGTCCGGGCGGCCTGGGACATCGAGGCGATCCGGCGCGAACACCTGGCCTTCATCGAGGTGTGGGACGACCCGGACGCGGCGACGCAGGCGCCCAGCGCGCTGACCGTCCGCACGATGCTGGTGGCGGACTGGCTCGCGTTGCTGCGCGCCGACCCGCGACTTCCGCGCGAGTTCATGGACGCGCAGTGGCCGGCGGCCCGGTCGACGCAGGTCTATCGGCGGATGCACGAGCGGCTGGCCGACGCCTCGGCCGCCGAGTTCGCCGCGCTGGTCACCACTCGCGCTGCCACCACCCGCCGAACCGGCTCCGCAGGTCCGCCTTCCGCACCTTCCCCGACGCGGTCCGCGGCAGTTCGTTCACGATGACCACGTTCTTGGGCAGCTTGTAGCGGGCCACCTTGCCGTTCAGGAAGTCGCGGACGGTGTCGACGTCGACGGCGGCGCCCTCGCGGATCGTCATGATCGCCCAGGGCACCTCGCCCCAGCGCTCGTCCGGGACGCCGATGACCGCCACGCCGGTCACCCCGTCGATCTCGCCGAGCAGCACCTCGACCTCGGCCGGGTAGATGTTCTCCCCACCCGAGATGATCATGTCTTTGAGGCGGCCCGCGACGTGCAGGTAGCCGTCGTCGTCCAGGTAGCCGAGGTCGCCGGAGCGGAACCAGCCGTCCGTGGTGAACGCCCCGGCCGTCGCCTCGGGCATCCGGTGGTAGCCACGGAACACGTTCGGACCGGCTATCTCGATCTCGCCGATGCTGCCGGCGGGAGCCGCGCCGCCGTTCTCGTCGGCGACCCGTACCTCGGTGAAGAAGTGCGGCAGGCCCACGCTGCCCTGCTTCGCGCGGGTCATGGTCGGCGGCAGCGAGGTGGCCCCCGGTGACGCCTCGGTCATGCCGTACCCCTGCGAGAACGACAGACCCCGCTCCTCGTACGCGTTCAGCACCCGGACGGGCACGGCCGAGCCGCCGCAGGTGAGCTTGCCCAGCGTGGACAGGTCGGTGGAGGCCCAGTCCGGGTGGTCGGCCATGAGCTGGAAGGTGGTCGGCACGCCGCTGAGCATGGTGACGCCGTGCCGGGCGATCTGGGCGAGCGCGCGTCCCGGCTCGAAACCCTTCTCCAGCACCAGGGTGCCGCCCTTGAGGATGACCGGCAGCGCGCCCATGCCGAGCGAGGCGACGTGGAACAGCGGCGAGATCATCAGGGCGATGTCGGTCGACACCACGTCGTAGTCGACGATGCAGTTCAGCGCCGTCCAGGTCAGGTTGCCGTGGGTCAGCACGGCACCCTTGGCGCGACCGGTCGTGCCCGAGGTGTAGACGATCGCGGCCGGGTCCCGCATCGTCACCCGGACCGGCGTGTCGTCCCGGGGTGCCGTGGCGGCCAGCCGGGACAAACCCGGAGTCTCGGCGCTCCCCGGGCCGGTCGGCACCACGTGCGCCGGGCGGGACGCCGCCGCGACCGAGGCCACCCGGGCGGCGAACTCGGGATCGTGGATCAGCACCCGCGCACCGCTGTCGCTGAGCACGTGGGTGATCTCGGGGGTCGCCAGCCGGGTGTTGACCGGCACGAAGGCGGCACCCAGCCGGGTGACGCCGAACATCACCTGGAGGAACTCGGGGCTGTTCTCACCCAGGTACGCGACCGTGTCGCCCTTGCCGACGCCGAGGTGCCGCAACGCCGCCGCGACGCCGTCCGTGGCGTCGGCGAGCTGCCGGTACGTCATGGTCGCCTGCTCGCCGTGGACGAGCGCGATCTTCTCCGGTGACTTGAGTCGGCGCTTGGCCAGCCAGCCGCCGATCCCTTGGTGGTGCATCAGCAGTCTCCTGGTGGTGGAGGGCGGTGGCCGGGCGGCTGTGGTCCCGGCAGGTCAGGCGTAGAAGCGGTAGATCCCCCGGGCGACGACTGCGGGCTTGCCGCCGCCGTCGATCTCGATGGTCTGGTCGACGGCGATCTGGTAGCCGCCCGCCACCTCGGTGACCTCGGCGACGACGGCCCGCATCCGGACCCGTGACCCGACCCGCACCGGTGCCGGGAAGCGCACCTTGTCCAGGCCGTAGTTCACCTTCGTGGACACACCGGTCACGTCGAGCAGCTCGGTCCAGAACGGCACGGCGAGGGAAAGGGTGAGGAAGCCGTGGGCGATCGGCGCGCCGAACGGGCCGTCCTTGGCCCGTTCCGGATCGACGTGGATCCACTGGTGGTCGTCGGTCGCGTCGGCGAACAGGTCGATCTGGTCCTGGGTGACCGTGCGGTACTCGGTCTGCCCGAGGTCGGTGCCGCCGAGGCCGGCGAGCTGGTCGTAGGCGATGGTGGTGGTCACGGGGGTCCTTCCGTCGTCATCCGGCCAGGCGCAGCAGCCGGGCGGCGTTGTCCTTCAGGATGCCGGGCAGCACGTCGGGCTTGAGGTCGGTGCTCGCCACGTCCCGCAGCCAGCGGTCCGGGGTGAGCAGCGGGTAGTCGGTGCCGAAGAGCACCCGGTTCTTGAGGATCGAGTTGGCGTGGCGCACCAGCTCGGCCGGGAAGTACTTCGGGCTCCAGCCGGACAGGTCGATCCAGGTGTTCGGCTTGTGCGTCGCCACCGACAGCGCCTCGTCCTGCCAGGGCACCGACGGGTGGGCCATGATGATCTGGAGGTCCGGGAACTCGGCGGCGACCGGGTCGAGCAGCATCGGGTTGGACAGCCCGAGCCGGAAGCCGTAGCCGCCGGGCAGTCCCGCGCCGATGCCGGTCTGCCCGGTGTGGAACAACGCCGGCAGTCCCGCCTGCTCGATCAGTCCCCACAGCGGCGCGTACTCCTCGTGGCTCGGGTCGAAACCCTGCACGGTGGGGTGGAACTTGAACCCGCGTACGCCCTCGTCCTCGATCAGCCGGGCGGCGAGTTCCAGGGCCGCCTCGCCGGTGCGCGGGTCGACCGAGCCGAACGGCACGAGCACGTCGGCGTGCTGGGCGGCGGCGCGGGCGATGTCGGCGCTGGACAGCGGCGGGTGCGCCAGCTGCGTCCGCGCGTCGACGCTGAACACCACGGCGGCCATGTTCCGTTCGCGGTAGTACTGCGCGACCGCGTCCACCGCCGGACGCGGGCCGTCGGTGCGGAAGTACTTCGAGGCGGCGGCGACGAGCGGATCGGGCAGCGAGGCGTGGCCGTGGTCGTCGATCTCGATGTGCACGTGCATGTCGATCGCGGTGACGGCGTCCAGGTCGATCGCGGGCTGGTACATGCTCGGGAACCTTCGTCCGGCGGGTCAGGAGGCGGTGTCGCGGAACTCCTCGGGCAGCTCCGGGAAGCGCTCGCCGACGCTCTGCGACGCAGCGGCGAACTCGGTCGGCCACGCGGCGACCAGCGCGTCGTAGGACCAACCGCCCTCGTGGTGGGCGGTCAGCGCGACCTCCGGGTGGGTCCAGATCTGGATCCGGTCGCCGCCCACGCCGATCACCTGGCCGGTCACCTCGGCGGCGCTGTCGGAGCCGAGGAAGGCGACCAGCCCGGCCACGTCGTCGGAGGTGCCGAACCCGAGGTCGTGCCGGAAGAAGGCGGGCATCGGCTCCCCGGCGGCCTCGGCGCGTACCGCGGCGGCGAAGTAGGGGACCGTGGCGGTCATCGCGGTCGCGGCGACCGGGACGACGGCGTTGACCGTGATGCCGGCTCGCTTGAGCTCCAACGCCCAGGTCCGGACCATGCCGACGATGCCCGCCTTGGCGGCGGCGTAGTTGGTCTGGCCGAAGGTGCCGCGTTGGCCGGTGGGGGAGCCGATGCAGATGATCCGCCCGCCCTCGCCGGCCTGGCGCATGTGCCGCACGGCCTCGCGCACGGTGGTGAAGGTGCCCCGCAGGTGCACCCCGATCACGGTGTCGAAGTCCTCGTCGGTCATCTTCCAGAGCACCGTGTCGCGCAGCACCCCGGCGTTGGTGACCAGGACGTCCAGTCGGCCGAAGCTCTCGACGGCGGCGGCGACCAGGGCCTGTGCGGTCTCGGTCGGACCGACCGGTGCGACCACGGCGACGGCGCGTCCGCCGGCCGCCCGGATCGCCGCGACGGCGTCGGCGGTCGCCTGCTCGTCCACGTCGTTGACCACGACCGCGGCGCCCTGCGCGGCCAACTGCCGTGCGTAGGCGAGGCCGAGACCGCGTCCGGCTCCGGTGACGATTGCGACTTTGCCGTCCAGGGACATGGGCACTCCTTCGCGTCGAGGTCGATCGGAACATGGACCGTTGAAAAAGTCAATTATTGGTAAGGCTTGCTATCATCGTCGCCGTGCCCCCTCCCGAGAGAGCCCGACCGGCCGGCGGCCTGCGGGACAGCGTGCTCGGCCGGGATCTGAGCTTCCTGCTGGTGCGCGCCAACGCGCTCACCCTCGCCGCGGCCAACGCCGCCCTGGCCGAGCACGGACTGAAGGCCCGCTCGTACTCGGTGCTCGCGCTGGCCGCCGACGACACCCGGCCCACCCAGCGGGAGCTGGCCGAGTTCCTCCGGCTGGACCCGAGCCAGGTGGTGGCGCTCATCGACGACCTGGAGAGACGCGGTCTGGTCGAGCGCCGCACCGACCCCGCCGACCGGCGCGCCAACGTCCTGGTCGCCACCGACGAGGGGCGCGAGCTGTTCGCCCGCGCCCAGTCCTCCGCGCACGCCGTGGAGCTGGGCCTGCTGGCCGCGGTCACCCCCGAGGACCACGCCCGGCTGGCGCAACTGCTGCGCCTGCTGGCCTTTCCAGACTGAACCGGTGACGGACCGAGCGGTGCCGGAGCGAGCCGGTGCCGGGCGGCGGGGGATGACACCGCCCGACACCGGTGCGCTCAGAAGCGGATCCAGGTGCCGGTCAACGGGACCTGACCGACGCCGGGCCGGGACCAGTCACAGACCCCGTCCGGGAAGACCGCCCGCAACCGCTGCCACTGCTCGTCGGTGAAGTCGACGCCGTACGCCGCCCGGTCCAGCGGCGCAAGCCGGCACTTGAGCACGGCGGAAGTGGTCGGCCCGCCCGCCTCCACGCGCGGGTTGCGGTGGAACGGGAAGAGCTGGTTGCACCGGGCCGCCGGGTCGAGGGTCAACGTCTCCACGATCCGCTCCCCGTCCGCCGCGACGCAGTGGTCCGCCAGCCCGGCCGGCCGGGACAGCCGGGTCAGTGCCGTCTCGTCCAGATGGGGTCGGCTCGCCGCCAACGCCGTCCGGGCGGTCAACCAGGCGTCCATGTCCACCAGTGCCTGCGTCTGACTCGTCGACGCGGGCGCCCCGGACGCGCCTGTGACACTGATGTGGTTGTCCGCGTGACCGTTGGCCGCGAGCAGTCGCTCCCGCATGGTCCAGGAGCGGAAGCGGTCGTGGAAGTCACCGCTCGGGTCGGTGTAACCACGGGTCTCGATGATCGGCGTCCACCGCAGACCACCGTCGAACTGGTTGACGCGTCCGGTCGCGTACGCCACCTCGATCGCGTCGACGTTCGCCGAGGTGCGGTGCGGGGTGCGGGTGCCCTCGACGTCCAGACCACCGATGCCCTCGTTGAGCCGGACGAACTGCTCCGGGCTGATCACCCCGGCGTCCAGGGTGCGCAGCCCGTACTGCACGCCGACGGTGTCCGGGACGATCGGCCGCCCGGCGCCGGTGGTCGGGTCGACGCCGTACACGTTGGAGATGAAGTCCGCCATCGCGCAGCGGATGCCGTCCGGGTTGGTCACCGGGTGGTAGCGCAGCCCGGCGGGAACGTGGCTCGGGCAGGTGGCGGGCCAGTCGACGCTGTCGAAGTTCTGGTAGCCGCCGCAGGTGTTCGGGCTGGCGAAGCCGGTCACCGCGGTCCGCTGGGCGGTGGAGAGCCCGGCCGCCGGGGCCGCCTGGGAGATGAACCGGCACTCGTGCCCGGTGAGGGTCACCGAGCGCTCGTCCGGGTAGCCGATCTGGCCGATGACCCCGTCCAGGATCCCCGGGTACGCGTTGGCGATCAGCAACTGCTGCATGGTGCCGGCCGAGCCGCCCCAGCCCATGGTGAACAGCGGTACGCCGTACGACTCGACGAAGTGTTCCTTGACCATCATCGCGGTCTCGGCGGAGGTGACGTCGTTGCAGTTGTTGGCGAAGACGTTGAACGTCGCGCTGGCCACCGCGTAACCCCTGCTGAGCAGGCTGTGGTTCATCACCCCGCCGGTGCTGGTGGCCTGGGTGTACCCGATGCCGCAGGCGCCGCCGAAGGTGTAGACCAGCCGGTCGTTCCATCCGTCGGTGGCCGTCCACGGGTCCGGCGACGCGGTGCCCGGCCGGTGCAGCAGGGCGATCTCGTACACCGCGCGGTTGATGGTGCCGCGCTCGACCCGGACCACGTACGGCACGGTGCGGCCGTCGCTGGTCGTGGTGGTGGCCACGTCGGCCGGGAGCGGGCCGTCCGGCAGCGCGACGAAGCTCCCGGCGGTGGTGCGGTACTGGTAGGTGACCCGGGGTTGCGCCACGTGGCAGTCCGCGTCCACCGGGCCCAGGTTCCACGGGTTGCCCGACGCGGTGCAGAACAGCGGGATGTGCGGGCCGGAGATGACCGGTCCGGCGGCCGGATGGTTGCGCAGGGTCAGCGTGGCGCGGGGGCGGCCGTGGCCCTGCCCGTTCGCGCGGACCTCGAGCTCGTTGGCGCCCAGCGCCAGCCCGTCCACGAGACCGAGCAGCGTGCGCTTGTCGTCGGTGGCCCGGAACCGGTCGGTGACGTCCCGGCCGTCGAGCCGGACCTTCACGTGGTGTGGGGGTACGGTGCGCGGCACGGCGACGCGCACCAGCGCGTCACCGCCGCTGACGGTGTCGGCCCGTCCGGACAGGACGGTCACCTCGAAGGCACGCTCGGCGGGACCTGCGTGGGGTGGCGGCGCGGCGAGGGCCGGTGCGGTGGAGCCGGCGAGCAGCGCCGCCGTGGCGGCCACGGCCAGCGCTCCCTTCCATGATCGTGGTCTGGTGCGCTCCTGAGGTCGATCGGTGGGCATGACGGGACCCCTTTCAGCCGGAGACGGACGGCTGGACCTGCTGGTCAGGCACGTGTGGCGAACATAATGCGAAATCTGATCGCGCGTCAACGATTCTGCATCGTATCTATGGATGGCGAAGATCGGCGGCGTTGTCGCCTCTGCTCAGCCCCGCTCGGGAGTCCGGACCAGTTCCTCGAAGCGCTGCTGCGCCGGCTCGGCCAGCGCCGTCGCGGTCCGCAGGAACATCACCCGCGCCTGTGCCCGGGGAAAGGACGCCGGCAGGAACCGGGCCGGCAGGTCCGGATCGTCGCCCACCAGCGCCCGCCAGTCGTTGACCAGCTCGGTCCGCGCGACCAGCGCCGCCGACGGGCCCACCGCACCGGCGTCGGCCTGCCGCGCCACCGTCCGGTGGCGCTCCAGGAACCGCTGGTACCCGTCGGCGAGCACGTCGATGCGCCAGGCGGCCTCCAGCCGGGCGCGGGTGCTCGGCAGCAGCTCGAAGTCCCGCGACCGCAACACCACCGCGTCGGTGACACCCAGCTCGCCGAGCTGCTCGTGTACCTCGTCGAACCGGTCGTGCGGGGTCACCCAGGTCGCGTCGTACAACGGCCAGAACGTCAGCCAGCGCAGCCGGGCCCGCAGCAGCCGGCGCTGGTGCGCGTCGTCGAGCGGCAGGGTGAAGGCGAGCAGCGTCCAGACCCCGTCCCAGTCGTCTGAGTCGCTGCTGGCGAAGATGCGCCGGGCACCCCGGCGCAGGGTCTGCGACGCCGACTCGGTCAGCCGGTAGCTGGTCCGCCGGCCCTCCTTGGTGCGTTCCAGCATGCCGCGCTGGGTCAGGCGGGCCAGCGTCGCCCGGGCGTTGGCCGGGGCGATGCCGAACTCGGCCAGCACCGCGACCAGCCCACCGGAGGGCAGCGGGGACCGGCCGGCGTGCCAGTGGTCACCGAGGAGCGTCACCAGCAGCCGCTGCGCGCGGGCCCGACCCACCGCCGCCCGATCCGACGGCGTGGCCGGCTCCGGCTGCCACACCCGGCCCTCGGTCAACACGGTGCGCCGGGTGACCCGGTCGGGCCGGTCCGACGGGCCGCACAGGGGACAACACGCATCCGGACAAACTACTGCCCACGGGGGCGTCGGGGTAACGGCGCCGGCCGGGTCGACGCGGACGGGCGACCCAGCGACCGGGAGACCACCCGACCGGCCGCCTGCACCAGCGGCGCCAGCGCCAGCGGATCGGCCCGGTCGTACGCCACCACCAGCGAGATCGCCGCCACCACCCCGTCCGGCCCGGCGATCGGCGCGGCGACGGAGAGGGCGTCCATGGTGACCTGCCGGTCGCTGATCGCGTACCCGGCGCGGCGCACCTCGGCGAGCTGGCGGCGCAACCGCACCGGATCGGTGACGGTCAGCTCGGTGTACCGCTCCAACGGCGCGGCGAGGACCCGCTCCTGCACCTGCGCCGGTGCGTGCGCCAGCAGCACCAGCCCCACACCGGTGGCGTGCAGCGCGAAGCGACCGCCGACCCGGGTGAGCACCGGCACCGCGTGCCGTCCGGCGATCCGCTCGATGAAGACGAGTTCGAGGTCCTGCCGGACGGCGAGCTGGACGTTCTCGTGGGTCACCTCGTACAGGTCCTCCAGCACCGGCAGCGCCAGCTCGCGCAGCCCCAGCCCGCGCGGCGCCAGCGAACCGACCTCCCACAGGCGCAGGCCGACCCGGTAGCGCGCGTCGTCACCGCGTTCCAGCGCGCCCCAGGCCACCAGCTCGGCGACCCGGCGGTACGCGGTGGGCAGCGGCAGCTCGGCCCGCCGGGCCAGCTCGCTCAGGGTCAGCGCCGGCTCGCCGGGGCTGAACGCGTCGAGCAGCGCCAGCACCTTGCTGGTGACCGAGCGTCCGGGCCGTGCCTGCACCCCGCCATCATCCCCGCCGACCGGTCACAGCTCCAGCACGAGCCGCCGGGTACGCGCCCGGGACACGCAGATCAGCATGGTGTCCCCGGCAGCCCGTTCCGCCTCGGTGAGCAGGCTGTCGCGGTGCTCCGGCGTGCCGTCGAGCACGGTGGTCTCGCAGGTGCCGCAGGTGCCCTCGCGGCATGAGGAGAGCACCTGCGTACCGGCCTGCTCCAGCGCCGCCAGGATCGAGGTGCCCGGCGGTACGTGCACCGTCCGGCCGGAGAGCGCGAGGTCGACCTCCACGGCGTGTTCGCCCGTGCCGGCCCCGGCCGCCGGGGCGAACCGCTCGACGTGCAGCCGACCGGGTGGCCACGTCCGGCAGCGCTGCTGCACGGCGTCGATCAGCCCCTCCGGCCCGCAGCAGTAGACGACCGCGTCGGCCGGGTCACCGATCAGCGTGTCCAGGTCGAGCAGGCCCGTCTCGTCCTGCGGACAGAGGCGCACCCGCTCGCCGTACGCCTGCCGCAGATCGGCGGCGAAGGCCATGGAGCTGCGGCTGCGTCCGCCGTACACCAGTCGCCAGTCGGCACCGGCGGCGTCGGCGGCGGCGACCATCGGCCGGATCGGCGTGATGCCGATGCCCCCGGCGACGAAGAGGTACCGGTCGGCCTCGACCAGCCGGAAGGCGTTGCGCGGCCCGACCACCCGCACCGTCGCGCCGGGCGGCAGGCGTTCGTGCACGTGCCGGGAACCGCCACGCCCCTGCGGCGCCAGGTGCACCGCCACCTGGAGCGCGGTGCGGTCGGCCGGGTCGCCGCAGAGCGAGTACTGGCGCACCAGCCCGGGGCCCAGGTCCAGGTCGACGTGCGCGCCCGGGGTCCAGCCCGGCACCTCGCCACCATCCGGGCGGCGCAGGGTCAGCACCACCACGCCGGTGGCCACCGCCTCCCGGCCGGCGACCACCAGCGTCGTCTCCGTCGCGGTCATGCCGGCACCACCACCCGCTGCGTCGGTGCCGGTGCGGGTGCTGCCGGTGGCCGGTGGTCCCGGGGATGGGCGAGCAGCCACTCCCACAACTGCACCGGCTCCTCGGCGATCCGCTCGGCACCGCAGTGGCAGATGCCGCGCAGCGTGTCGGTGCCCGGCAGCCAGTGGATCCGATAGACCCGGTCGCCGGTGAGCCCGCCGGCCGGCGCGGTCACCGGGGCGCCTCCACCGTGGACGACTCGACCATCCGGGCGAGCAGCCGTCGGGCGGCCAGCCCGCCGGTGTCGATGTTGATGCTCAGTTCCTGGTAGCGCTCCGGCTCGCCGGTGATCACCCGCTCCAGGATGTTCAGGGCGGTGACGTCCTGCATGACCACGGTGTGGTTGCTCTGGTAGAGGTACTCGCTGACCGACTCGTCGTCGACGGCGAAGTCCCGCGCCACCGCCCAGAAGTCGTACGTGGTGTGCGCGGTCGACGGGGTGATGGCGTACACGATCTCGGCGTGGAACGCCTGGTCGTCGTCGCCCTCGGCCGGCGGGTAGACGCCCTGCGGGGCGATCCGGCTGTGCAACACGTACAGGCAGGGCGGGTGGTACTCGATGTCCTGCCAGCGGGTGATCCGGCCCTGGATGCCGGTCGAGCGGGCATAGAACGGCGGGCACTCCGCGTCGTCCATGTGCCGGCTGACGTAGACGACGCCCCGATCCTCGTCCACCTCGGTGGTGATCGGCGTGTTCGCCACCTCGGGCGTACCGATGTAGCCGCCGTGCAGGTACGTCTCGTGGGACAGGTCCATCAGGTTGTCCACCAGCAGGCTGTACCGGGCGTCCAGCGGCGCCATGCCACGCACCGTCGTGTAGCGGGGGTCCCCGAGCCAGGGTGCCCGGGGGATGGTGGAGGCGTCGGCCCGGTCCCGGTCGCCGATCCAGACCCAGACCAGGGTGTCCTGCTCCACCACCGGGTACGCGGCCACCCGCGCCGTCCGGGGGATGCGCTGCTGCCCGGGTACGAAGACGCAGGCGCCGCTCGGATCGTAGGTGAAGCCGTGGTATCCGCAGACCACGGTGTCCCCGTCGAGGCGGCTCTCCGACAGCGGGTACCGCCGGTGCACACACCGGTCGGCGAGCGCCACCGCCGCGCCGGACTCGGTGCGGTAGAACACGAGCGGCTCGCCCAGCACGGTACGGGCGAGCAGGTCGCGCCCGACCTCGTTGCTGAAGGCGGCCACGTACCACTGGTCACGTGCGAACGTCATCCGGGCCTCCTGTCGACGTACGACGGTCAGTCGGATGGTCCCGGGCGTACCCCCTCGGCCGGGAGCCGCGTTCTCACTCAGTGAAAGTCGGGGCGATCCGCGTCGGCGTTGCCGATCGCGTCGCGTACCTCCTCGACGAGTGCCCGCATGGCGGTCTCGGCGCCCCGGGCGTCCTCGGCGGCGACCGTGTTGGCGACCTGCTCGTGCAGGTCCAGGGCGACCGGTCGCGGGCACTTGGGCATCAGCCCGTGCTCGGTCCGGCCGGCGAGCACCTCGGCGATCACCCCGGTCAGCGCGGTGAACATCTCGTTGAGGCAGGCCTGGAGCAGCAGTGCGTGGAATTCGACGTCGGCGGCGAGGAACGCGTCGAGTTCCCCGGCCTCGCCGAGCTGACGCATCTGGGCGGCCAGCGCGCGGAGTCGCTGTCGCTCCTCGGCGGTGGCGTGCCGGGCGGCCCCGGCAGCGGCGAGTGGTTCGACCGCCACCCGCAGCTCGGTGAGCGTCCGTAGCTGCGCGGCGCGGCCGGGACCTTCGAGCCGCCAGCGGATCACGCGTGGATCGAGCACCCGCCACCGGTGCATCGGCTGGACCACCAGGCCGACCCGGCGGCGCGAGGCCACCAGGTGCAACGACTCCAGGATCCGCATCGCCTCCCGCATCACGGTGCGCGAGACGCCGAAGCGGTGCTGCAACTGCTCCAGGGTGAGCGCCTCTCCGGCGACGTGCCGACCGCTGGTGATCTCCAGCCCGAGCGCGTCGAGCACGGCGTCGTGCAGCACGGGCGCTGTGGGCCGCGCCGCGTCGCGTGTCGCCTCACCCATCAAGGATCCCCGATCACTCGCTTCCGGAGAGACTAGCGCGCCGGGCACCGCTGGCCGTCCGGTGCGGCGCGGAATGGCGGCGAAAGGTGTCACCAATGTGTTTACAAAGATATCACCTTTGTGTGACGATCACGTTAATCAGCAGGTGGCGCCGCACGACGGGCCCGGTGCGACCCCGCACCGCACCGGGATCGGAGCGCCCTGGCCGCCGTCCGGTCCCCGTCGGTCCACTCCGGACCGTCACGGACCGGCCACGAACACCAGGGGAGAACCGACTCGTCGACACGCCACCACTGGTCGCCCGTACGGCATCCCCGGGACGAACCGGTCGACCAGCCGATGAAGGGAAACGCACACATGCCCGTTGCTCATCCTCACCCCGCGCCGACCCGCCGGCTCCGCCGCGCGTTGGCCGTCTCGGCCGTCGCCGGCCTGACGGTCGCCTCCGGAGCCCTCGCGGCTCCCGCAGCGTCCGCTGCCCCGGCGGCCGCCCTCGGACCGAAGGTCGTGCAGACCAACCAGGCACCCACCGGTCACTCGGTCACCTTCCGCTACCGGGCTCCCGCCGGTGTGCAGTCGGTCCAGATCTACGGCGAGTGGTGGTTCTCCCAGCCCGCGAGCGTGACCTGCGTGGGCTGCGGTGACGCCCGCACCGGCGCGCAGTGGCAGCCCGGCGACATCCTCGCCGACCCATGGCGTCCGCTGCCGATGCAGCAGGGACGCGACGGGGTGTGGACGTTCACCACGCCGCTGCCCTCCGGCACCTTCCGGTACGCGTTCACCCACGACTGTGACAGCCCGACGGCCAGCGGCTGCACCCTGCACCCGGACCCGGCCAACCCGCTGGAGGTCACGCCGCACGCGACCGCGCCGGGTGCGCTGCTCAGCCGGGTCTACGTGCCGAACAGCAAGCGCTTCCCCACCTACGACAACAGCTACCAGGCGCCGGTCGACCGCAAGAAGGCCGGCAAGCTGGAGCAGCGCTGGTACCACTCGCCGCTGTCCACCGACCCGGCGGGCAAGCACGACGTGGTCGTCTACCTGCCGCACGGCTACGACGCTACGCGCGCCACCCCGTACCCGACGCTCTACCTCAGCCACGGCGGCGGCGGCAACGCCACCGACTGGACCATGGAGGGCGTGGCCCACGAGATCCTGGAGAACGCGATCCGGGACCGTAAGGCGCTGCCGATGGTGATCGTCTCGACCGACTTCAACGGCCTGCCCGACGGCAACCAGGGCTACGTCGACGAGCTGCGGAACAACGTCATCCCGTTCGTGGAGAAGAACTACCACGTCTCCACCCAGGCCCAGGACCGCGCCTTCGGGGGTCTCTCCGCCGGTGGTGCCCGTGCCATCACGCTGCTGTACGACAACACCGACCTGGTCGGCTACCACGGCGCGTGGGGTGCGGCCGGCGGTGCGGTGAACCCCTCCGCGGAGCAGGTGGCGCGGATGAAGGCCGTGCCCGGCGGCATCCACGTCGGCACCGGCCTGCAGGACTGGCTGATCAACATCGCGCCCGACTCGGTCGCCCGCACCGAGAACTGGCGTGCGGCCGGTGTCGAGGTGACCGAGTTCAACATCGACGGTGTGCACGTCTGGGACGTGTGGCGGCAGATGCTCAACGACTACCTGCGGACCGTCGCGTTCCGGAGCACCACCGTCGACCTGGACGTCGAGTCGATCCGGGCCGGCAACTCGCACCGGTACCGCGTCATCGCCACCGCCGAGGTGGCCTCGGTGACCAACAGCGACCGCAAGCCCTCCGGCAAGGTCGACTTCTACGCCGGCGACAAGCGCCTCGGTTCGGCGACCGTGCGCAACGGCGTCGCCGAGTTCAAGGGCAACGTCAGCGGCCCGCTGACCGAGCCGGTGACCGCCCGCTACCAGGGTGACAGCCTCTACAACACCGCGCAGAGCAGCCCGGCCCAGGCCGGCTGACCCGACGCGCCCGACCGGTCCGTGGTGGCACTCCTTCGAGGGATGTCATCACGGACCGTCGTCGTCCACCGGCCCGGAGGTGCTCAGTCGAACTCGACCACCGTCCGGGCGCCCTCGCCCCGTGCCATCCGGGCGAACGCCGCCGGCGCCTCGTCGAGGGTGGCCCGGTCGGTGACCAGGTAGCTCAGGTCGAGCGTGCCGTCGAGCACCGCCCGCGCCAGCTCGGGCACGTCCCGGTCGGGGTCCGAGGAGCCGTAGACCGAGGAACGCAGCGTCCGCGCGGAGTGGAAGATGTCCAACGCGCTCAGGCCGACGATGTCGTCCTTGCCGCCCATCCCCACCACGACGACCTGGCCACCCCGGCGGGTGCTCTGCCAGGCGCTGCGGATCGTGGCGGACCGCCCGACGCACTCCACCGCGTGGTCGACGCCCCGGCCGCCGGTCAGTCCCCGGACCGCGCGGACCAGCGAGTCGTCCGCGAGCAGGAAGTCGGTGGCGCCCGCGGCGGCGGCCAACTCGGCCTTGGCGGGGGCGACGTCCACCCCGATCACCACAGCCGCACCGGCCGCACGCGCGGCGGCCACCGCCGACAGCCCGACCCCGCCGAGACCGATCACCGCGACCGAGTCGCCGGCCGCCACCCGCGCGGTACGCCGCACCGCGCCGACCCCGGTGAGCACCGCACAGCCGAGCAGTGCGGCGGCCGGGAACGGCAGCGCGGACGGCACTGCCACGGCGGCCTCCTGCGGCACCAGCACCTGCTCGGCGAGCGCGCCCAGCCCGAGCGTGACGTGCAGCGGCCGACCGTCCACGGTGTGTCCGCGCGCCACGGCCGGTGCCCCGTTGCGCCGGCACAGCCAGGGCTCGTCGCGCCGGCAGAACCAGCAGGAACGGCAGGCCGGTGCCCAGTTGAGCACCACGTGGTCGCCGGGGGCCACCCGGTCCACGCCGTCACCGACCTCCGCCACCACGCCGGCCGCCTCGTGTCCGAGCAGCAGCGGGTACGGCGCGGTCAGGGTGCCGTCCGCCATGGACAGGTCGGAGTGGCACACACCGGAGGCCCGGGTGCGGACGCGTACCTGGCCGGGGCCGGTCTCCGGCAGCTCGACCGGCTCCACCCGCAGCGGTGCGTCGGCGGCCCTGGCCACCAGACCTCTCACCGCTGGATCGCCTTGATCTCGCAGAACTCCGCCAGCCCGTGGCTGCCCAGCTCGCGCCCGAGACCGGACTGCTTGTAGCCGCCGAACGGGGCCATCGGGTTGAACGGCGCCCCGTTGATGTCGACGGCACCGGTGCGCAGCCGCCGGGCCACCCGCAGCGCCCGTTCCTCGTCGGCGGACCAGACCGCGCCGGCCAGACCGTAGCGGGAGTTGTTGGCGACCGCCACGGCGTGGTCGTCGTCGTCGACCGGGATCACCGCCAGCACCGGCCCGAAGACCTCCTCCTGCGCGAGGGCGCTGTCCGGGTCGACGTCGGCGATCACCGTCGGGGCGACGAAGAAGCCCCGGTCCGGCACCGGGGCGTCGGGCCCACCGACGACCAGCCGGCCGCCGTCGGCCAGGCCCCGGGCGACGTGCGCGCGGACCCGGTCCCGCTGCTGCGCCGAGACCAGCGGACCGAGCCGGGTGGCCGGTTCGAGGGGGTCGCCGACCTGGTAGCCCTCGGCGGCCTTGGCCACCAGGTCGAGGGCCTCGTCGTAACGGGCCCGCTGCACCAGCATCCGGGTCCACGCGGTGCAGGTCTGCCCCGAGTTGAGGAAGGCGTTGCCGACACCGACCTTGACCGCGGTGGTCAGGTCGGCGTCGTCCAGGATCACGTTGGCCGACTTGCCGCCGAGTTCCAGCGCGACCCGGGCGATCCGGTCGGCGGCGAGGTGCGCGACGCGTCGACCGGAGGCGGTGGAGCCGGTGAAGGAGACCAGGTCCACGTCGGGGTGGGCGGCGATGGCCTCGCCCACCACCGGACCGGTGCCGGTGACCAGGTTGACCACGCCCGGCGGCAGGCCCGCCGCGTGCACGGCGTCGAAGAGGAGGTACGCCGTCAGCGGCGTCAGCTCGCTCGGCTTCAGCACCACCGTGCACCCGGCGGCCAGCGCCGGCGCGAGTTTGGCCACGATCTGGTGCAGCGGGTAGTTCCACGGGGTGATCGCGCCGACCACACCCACCGGCTCGCGGACCACCAGTGAGTTGCCGACCGTCTCCGGTGCCGGCGGCCGGGCGGCCAGGTCGACGTAGCTGCGCAGCACGGTCAGCGGCAGGCCGGTCTGCACCCGGGTGGCGACCTTGAGCGGAGTGCCGAGCTCCCGCACGACGGTGCGGGCGATGTCGTAGGCGCGCGCGGTCAGCTCGGCGTGCAGTCGGTCGAGGTGGGCGGCCCGGTCCGCCGGGTCGGTCGCGGACCAGCTCCCGAAAGCCGCGCGGGCGGCGGCCACCGCCCGGTCCACGTCCTCGGCGGTGCCGGCCGGGACGGTCGCGACGATCTCCTCGGTCGTCGGGTCGTGCACCTCCAACGACTCCGCGCCGCTCGGGGGCACCCAGCGCCCGTCCAGGTAGAAGTCCGTCCGTGCGAGATCCATGCGGCCCTCACCTCGCCTAGCAGTGGAAGTTTTGACCCTAGTACGCCTCGTCGGTCGACGGGAGGGGTGGCAGCGGGCCGACGGCGCGTTCGTAGCTGTGGGACAAGCCCTCGATCAGGGCGTCCAGGCCGAGCGTGAAGGCGCCCTCGTCGACCTGTTGCTGGTGCTCGGCGAGCCGGTGCGCCTGGCTCAGGTGCGGGTACTGGTCGGCGTAGACGCTCGGGTCCTCGACGAAGCCCCGGGCGAACGAGCCGAGCGCCGAGCCGGTCACGAAGTAGCGCATCAGCGCGCCGATGTGGGTGGCCCGCGCCGGTGGCCAGCCCGCCGTGACGAGCCCGCCGTAGACGGCGTCGGCCATCGCCAGCGCCGCCGGTCGCCGCCCGGGACCCTGCGCCAGGTGCGGCACGATGTTCGGGTGGGCGGCCAGGGCCGCCCGATAGGTGTGTCCCCACCGGCGCAGCGCCACCCGCCAGTCGACCGCGCCGAAGTACGACACGTCCACCCGGCCGGTGATGCTGTCCGCCACCGCGTCGAGGATCGCGTCCTTCGTGGCGAAGTGGTTGTAGAGCGACGGTCCCCGGACGCCGAGTTCGGCGGCGAGCCGGCGGGTGGAGAACCCGGCCAGCCCGTCGGCGTCGATCAGCGCCACGGCGGCCTCGACGATCCGCTCCCGGCTGAGCAGCGCCTGTCGTGGCCGGGGCATGGGCTTCCTCCTCGGGTGGGTGCTCTGTGGCGGAACTCTGCCACACCGCAGGTCTGGACAGCCGAAAACTTGCAGCGCTAGTTTAAACGCAGAGACGTCACCAGCCCAACCGAAAGGACGGGTGAGCACATGGACTTCGGACTGTCCGACGAGGAACGGGCCATCCGCGACACCGCCCGCGACTTCATCGCCCGCGAGGTCATGCCGCTGGAACAGGAGCTGCTGCGCCGGGAACGGGCCCACCAGCCCGGCCTGGAACGCGCCGAGCTGCGCGAGTTGCAGCTCAAGGCGCGTGCCTTCGGCTTCTGGGGCCTGGCCACCCCGCAGCGGTACGGCGGCATGGAACTGCCCGCCGTCGTCCAGTCGCTGATCTGGACCGAGATCGGCCGTACGTTCGTGCCGTTCCGGTTCGGCGGTGAGGCCGACAACATCCTCTTCCACGCCACCGACGAGCAGCAGAAGGAGTTCCTGCTGCCCACCATCGAGGGGGAGCGGCTCTCCTGCTTCGCCATCACCGAACCGGGCGCCGGCTCGGACGCGGCCAACATCCGGTTCAGCGCCCGCCGCGACGGTGACGACTGGATCCTCAACGGCGAGAAGACCTTCATCACCGGCGGCAACGAGGCCGACTTCGCCATCGTCATCGCCGTCACCGATCCCGAGCGGGGCGCCCGCAACGGCGGGGCGACCGCGTTCCTGGTGGACCGGGCGATGGGCTGGCGGTCGGAGTTCATCCCGACGATGGGCGAGGGCGGGCCGGCGTCGCTGGTCTTCGACGACGTACGCGTGCCGCACCGCAACATCCTCGGCGAGATCGGCCAGGGCTTCGCCCTCGGCATGGAGTGGATCGGCAAGGGGCGGTACACCATCCCCTCGCACGCCGTCGGCATCGCCGAACGGGCGCTGCGGATGGCTATCGAGCACGCCAACACGCGCGAGACCTTCGGCAAGAAGATCGGCACCAACCAGGCCATCCAGTGGATGATCGCCGACTCGGAGACCGAGCTGGAGGCGGCCCGGTGGCTGATCCTGCGTGCCGCCTGGACGGTCGACGCGGGCCTGGACCCGCGACACGCCTCCTCGATGGCGAAGCTCTACGGCGCCGGCATGGTCAACCGGGTGGTGGACCGGGTGCTCCAGATCCACGGCGGCATGGGCTACACCCGGGAGCTGCCGATCGAACGCTGGTACCGGCAGGTGCGGCTCTATCGCATCTTCGAGGGCACCGACGAGATGCAGCGGCTGATCATCGCCCGCGACCTGCTGCGGGGGTACACGAAAATCGGCGGGCATCTGGCCGGGTAGTCGTCAGAATCGTCGTCATGTCCGCTCGCCACATCGCCATGATCGGCAGCACCGCGCCGAGTCACGTCTATCCCTCGCTGGCCCTGATCCGCGAACTCGTGGACCGGGGCCACCGCGTCACGTACGCGATCGGCGCACCGTTGACCGACCTGGTCGCGTCGGCCGGCGCGGAGCCGCTCGCCCACCCGACGATCCTGCCGCTGGGCGACACGGCCTGGCCGGAGGACCCGGGTGCGGCGATGCGGATCTTCCTCGACGAGGCCGTGGCGGTGCTGCCCCGGCTGACCGCCCGCTACGACGAGGACCGGCCGGACCTCGTGCTGTACGACATCGGCGGGCTGGCGGGACCGCTGCTCGGCACCAGGTACGGCGTACCGGCCGTGCAACTGTCGCCCGCGATGGTCGCCTGGGACGGCTACGACGAGGACATGGCGGAGTTCTTCACCGCCCTGCGTGCCTCGGAGTCCGGGCGCGACTACTACGCCACGCTGGACCGGTGGCTTGCCGAGAACGGCGTCCACCAGGACGGGCACGTGTTCCTGAGCCGTCCGCCGCACGTCCTCGCCCTGATCCCCGAGGCGATGCAGCCGCACGCCGACCGGGTGTCGCGCCAGCGCGTACGGTTCGTCGGCCCGTGCCTCGACCCCGCCCGGCTCGACGAACCGGGCTGGACGCCACCGGCCGACGGACTGCCGGTGCTGCTGGTCTCCTTCGGCACCGCGTACAACGACCAGATGCCGGTCTACCGCGCGTGCCTGAGCGGGTTCGCCGACTCCCGCTGGCACGTGGTGCTCGCGGTCGGCGACAAGGTGGACCCGGCCGAGCTGGGTCCACAGCCGGCCAACGTCGAGGTGCACCGCCGGGTGCCGCAGGTGATGGTGCTGGGGCACGCCTCGGCGTTCGTCACCCACGCCGGGATGGGCGGCTGCACCGAGGCGCTCTGGTGCGGCGTACCCACGGTGGCGATCCCACAGGCGGTGGACCAGTTCGCCAACGCCGACCGGCTGGTGGCGGCCGGCTGCTGCCGGCGGACGAGGTCACCGCGCAGACCCTGCGGACGGCCGTCGACGCGGTCGCCGACGACCCGGAGCTGCGGCGACGGCTGGACACGCTCCGGTCCGAGGTGCGGGCGAACGGCGGGGTGCGGCACGCGGCGGAGGCGGTGGAGAGCTTCCTGGCCGACCGCTGACACCGTCGTGGCGGTGCGCGGGTGATCGTGGCGGTGCGCGGGTGATCCGGCGTCAGCGTGGCGGTGTGGCTGTTGCCGGGTCGGCGTGTCGGACAGCCACACTGCCACGATGATCGGGGCGGGCGTGGGTGCCGGCTCGTTGTGCATGACGGGGATGGGAGTCTCATGGCCGACGTCAGGCTTCGACCGATGCGGGGTGGGGACGCCGAGCGGGTGTTGGCGATCTATCAGGCCGGGTTGGACGGCGGGCAGGCCAGTTTCGAGACCGTCGCGCCGACCTGGGCCGCCTTCGACGCCGGTCGGCTGCCGGCACACCGGCTGGTCGCGGTGGACGCCGACGGCGCGCTGCTCGGCTGGATCGCGGTGTCGCCGACCTCGACCCGGGCGGTGTACGCCGGGGTGGTGGAGCACTCCGTCTACGTGGATCCGGCAGCCCAGGGTCGTGGCGTGGCCGGGCTGCTGCTGGACGGGTTGATCGCCTCGACCGAGGCGGCCGGTGTCTGGACCATCCAGTCCGGCGTCTTCCCGGAGAACGTCGCCAGTCTGGCGCTGCACCGGCGGGCCGGCTTCCGTGTCGTCGGCACCCGGCAACGGGTGGGCCGGCACCACGGCCGCTGGCGCGACGTCGTCCTCCTGGAACGCCGCAGCCCGGTCGTGATGTAAGGAGGGGTCCCCTGCTATGCACCAGGCGTTAGCAGGGGACCCCTCCTTTCACTCCTACGGGTACTGGCGCAGGTAGACGGGTGCGCCGACCCGGTCCATGTCGGCGGCCTCGCCCACCCCGTTGACCACGTGGTCGATGGTGCCGGCGCTCAGGTTCACCGTCATGATGTGGTGCAGCCGGACACCGGGCCGCACCGGCACCTCGAATCCGTTCTCGGTACGGATCGACGGGTTGTTCTGGTTGAACACGTACACGCCGCCGCCGTACAGGGTGTGGTGCCGCACCCGGTCGGCGACCTTGTAACCGGCCCACCCGTTGACCGTGCCGTTCATCCAGTCCGCCTGCGTGGGCGGGTCGTACGGCAGCTCGTTCTGGTAGAGGACCGTGGTGCCGTGCTCGCCGTTCCAAACGGTGTTGTACCGCTGGAAGTGCTCCACGAACAGGCCGGTGGCGGTGACGTGGTCGCCGTTGATGACCGCGCCGTACCGTCCGGTGTTGGTCCGCCAGCGGTCGGTGTCGCCGTTGACCCCCTCGGTGAAGCCCTCCACACCGTGGTCGCCGCGCCACACCCAGGTGTGGTCGATCAGGACATGGTCGCTGTTGACCTCCAGCGCGGTGTCGGTCTTGCCGATGTGCGGTCCGCCGATCCGGAAGTACACGTCGGAGAGCGTCGTCGGGTTCTTCGGCGTGCTGTGGTCGCGGCCGTGCTTGCGGCCGACCCGCAGCAGCACCGGCGACTCGGTGAGGCCGGCGTCGATGGTGACTCCGGCGACCACCACGCCGGGCACCCCGGCGACGTCGAGCGGTACGGCTCCCTTGACGGCGGTGAGCGTGGCGTGTCCGATGCCGAGCACGACGGTGTCGGGCCGGCGTACCTCGATGCTGCGGGCCACGTCGTACACGCCCGGGGTGAGCAGCAGGTGCCTGCCTCGGGCGAGCTGCGAGTTGATCGTCTGCACCGAGTCGGACGGCTTGGCGACGAAGAAGTCACCGATCGGGATGGTGCGTCCCGGCGTCAGCCCGTTCGCCCAGGTGACACCCCGGGTGTCCCGGCGGGCGGCGGGCACCCGGACCTGGTACTTGCCCTTGGCGTCGACGAACAGGTACGGCTTCTCCCGGCTGACCGGTGTGGTGTCCAGGGTGGTGTACGGCGGGTCGGGGAACCCGTCGTCGTCGGGGGCGCCCACCACTCCGGCGAAGACCTGGTTCCACACCCCGTTGGACCAGCTCTCGACCTCGCTGTTGCGGGTCAGCCACTGCTGCTGGGAGCCGTTGGTGGTGGCCGGCAGCCGGGAGTCGGCGATGAAGCCGCCGCTGGCGTACTGCGGCCCGTTGGTGCAGTAGTCCATCAGCGAGAGCCCGCCGCCGCTGATGTCCAGTCGGCGCATCGACACCGCCTGGGAGACCGCCCAGAAGTTGGCCGAGGCACGGCAGTCGTCCTGACCGGTGGCGTTGACGCGCAGCGACAGGTTGGACAGCGTGCGCCAGAAGTTGACCAGCGCGATGCAGTTGCCGGTGCCCCCCTCGGTCAGGCACCGGTTGTACGCCTCGATCTTGCCGTTGATGACCACGTCGGTGGGGGAGGCGCCGAGCCCGGAGATCTCGGTGTAGTAGCCGACCTTGATCTGGAGCGGCTGCGCGGCCGTGCCGTAGCTGCCCGGCCGGAACAGGTACGCGTGCCGGGTGGTGCCCATCTCGTTGTCGACCTGCGCGGCGTGGGCCGCGTCGAGGGTGGCCTGGATCCGGCTGACCGGCATGCTCGGGTCGAAGATCGTGACGTTCGGCCCGAAGTCCGGGGTGACCGGGCGGGGCGGTCCCGCACCGGCCGGGGTGGTGGTGGAGACGGCGGCGGTGGTCAGCACGAGGCCGAAGGCCAGCGCGCGACCGAGCCGCCGGCGGTGTGGTCGAGTCGGCATGCGTTCGTCCTTCCCGTCGGGACGGCGTGATCTCCGGCCCGACGACGCGGTGGACCCCGTTGCGTGAGAGCGCTCTCTCGCTGGGGCGGACTTGTATCACGGTGTGAAGAAATCGGGGTCGAGATGTTTCTACCCCGTAACCGCGCCACGCGCCATGGTCGGGACGCATCGATTTCCGTGGGGTTCCACCACGTGGGCCCGGCAGAGAGCCGACGGTGCCGTCCCGGGCGGATCACGACACCCGGCCGGGACGGCACGCCTCACCGGGTGGCGGGCGTCGCGGTCCGGCCGCGCCGCCGGGCGGCCAGCCCCAGGGCGGTGTCGACGACCAGGAAGCCGAGCAGCGGGACGCCGAACCACGGCAGCGCCCAGCCCAGCGCGACCGTCACCGGTACGCCGACCAGCAGCACCCACGGCGGCAGCCCGCGCAGACCGCCACGGGCGGGTGGCGCCCCGGCATACGCCCGTCGGTCGGTGCGGGTGGGGCGGCGCTGCCACCACATCCGGTAGCCCCAGACGATGACGCAGAGCAGGCCGATGGCGAGCGCGGCGAGCAGGACCTGGTTGACCACCCCGAAGAGCAGACCCATGTGCGCCTGTACGCCGAGCGCGCTCACCTGGGCCAGCAACGGCCAGTCGGCGAAGTCCAGGCGCGCGGTCACCGTGCCGTCGGCCGGGTCGACGGCCACCTGGTCCCGGCCCACCGGCCAGGTGTTGTCGGTCTGGGCGACCGCCCACGCGCTGCCCGGCTCGCCCGGGGTGATCTCGATCGGCCCGTCCAGACCGGCGGTGCGGGCGGCGGCCTCCACCCGGTCGAAGGCGGCCGGGTCGGCGGCCCCCACGGGTGCCCCGCCGTGGTCGTGTGCGCCGCCGGAGTCGGCCGGTACGCCGGACAGGCCGGTCGACAGCGCGGGCCGGCCGGCGTCCATGGCGTCCAGGCCGGCGGCGAAGTTCCCCCCGGCGAACCGGGACCAGGTCAGCCCGGTGGCGGAGAGCACGAGCAGACCCACCGCGAGCCAGACGCCGGTGGTGGCGTGCCAGCTCCGGGTACGCCGGACCCCCTTGCCGGCGGAGACGTCCGGCACCAGCAGGTGCCTCACCCGAGCGCGTCCGCCGCGCCGACGCCACCACAGGGCGATCCCGCCCAGCGCCAGCACCCACAGCCAGCTCGCGGCGATCTCGGAGTAGTGCCGTCCCAGGTCACCGAGGTGCAGGTGGCGGTGCAGGTCGTCCAGCCAGGTGGTGGCGGGCGTGGAGCCGAACCAGGTGGTCAACTGTCCGCGTACCTCGGCGGTGTACGGGTCGACGTAGACGGTGTGCTGCTTGTCGCCCAGCTCGGGCAGCGCGAACACCACCCGGGTGGTGTGCTCGCCGGTGCCGGGGGAGACGCCGAACAGGCTGCCCTCGGGATGGAACGCCCGCGCGGCGGTGATCTGCTCGGCCAGCGGCCTCGGCTCACCGACGGAGGCGACGGTCAGCTCGTCGGCGTAGAGGATCCGGTCCAGTTGCGGGGTGACGGTGTACGCCAGGCCGGTCAGGGCGGCGACGACCAGGAAGGGCGCGACCAGGACGCCCGCATAGAAGTGCAGGCGGACCAGGAGTGCGGCCAGCGGCGAGGGGCGGCGTGGTGCGCGGGCGGGCGACGGTTCGGCGGCGGGCCGTTCCGGGCCGGGCGTGGAGTCCGGTGTGGAGGCACCGGAGACTTCGGTCAGAGACATGACTTTTCCGATCGGACTAGAAGGTCTTTCCGCGGACGCGCCCGTGCCCTTCGGGTCGCTGTTGCTGCCGTCGCCCGGTCGCCCGCCGCTCTGCCCTCTAGTCGGCCGCCGGGCCGTCGCAGTTCCCGCCACTCTCGCCGTCCCCGCCCGAGACGCCCCGGTGGCAGCGCTCGCCCAGGTCGCGCAGCGCCGTCACCAGCTCGGGCGGGCCGGGCACGGTGAAGTCGACGCCGAGGACCGCGATCATCCAGGCCAGGTCTGCGGCCGTCGCCGCGCCGAGGTGCAGCAGGCAGCGGTGGTCGTCGACCGCCTCCACCGCACCCATGCCCGGCCAGACCCGCTCGGCCACCACGGCGGCGGGCGCGTGCATCGTGACGGTGGTCCGGACCGGGTACGGGCCGGTCGACAGCGTCCGTGCCAGGTAGGCGCTCGCGTCCGGGTCGGGCAGCTCACGGGCGACGAACCGGGGCCCGGTGGGCGTACGCGGACGTAGCCGGTCGACCCGGAACGAGCGCCAGTCCTCGCGGTCGACGTCCCAGGCGACGAGGTACCAGTACCGGCCCCAGCTCACCAGCGCGTGCGGCTCGACGGTGCGCCGCGACCGGTCGCCGTGATGGCTGGTGTAGTCGAACCGCAGCCCCTCCCGACGGTGACACGCGTCGGAGACTGCCACCAGCACGTCCGGGGAGACCGTCGGGCCGGGACTCTCGGCGCGTACCGTGGCGCGGTGCAGCCCGCTGACCCGGTGCCGCAACCGGGACGGCAGCACCTGCTCCACCTTGTGCAGGGCGCGCAGGGCGGTCTCGCCGATGCCGCTGACCGCACTGGCGGTGGCGGTCCGCAGCCCGATCGTCACGGCCACCGCCTCGTCGTCGTCGAGCAGCAGCGGTGGCAGCGCCGCGCCGGCACCGAGCCGATAGCCGCCGGTGCCCTGGGTGGCGTGCACCGGGTAGCCCAGCTCGCGGAGTCGGTCGACGTCCCGGCGCACGGTCCGCGCGGTGACCCCGAGCCGCGCCGCCAGTTCCGCGCCGGACCACTGACGGTACGTCTGCAACAGCGACAGCAACCGGAGCAGGCGTGCGGAGGGCGTCGACATGTGATCGAGGATGCCACCGGCTTAGGACCGGAACTGACCTAACCGGCTCCTAGCGTCGACCGCATGACCGACGACATCGTCCCGTTCCACCTGGACGTCCCGCAGTCCCAGCTCGACGACCTGCACGCCCGGCTGGCCACCACCCGCTGGCCCGCGCTGCCCGACGTCGGCTGGACCCGGGGCGTACCGGTGGACCAGCTCCGGGACCTGGCCGAGTACTGGCGTACCCGCTACGACTGGCGCGGCCACGAGGCGGAGCTGAACACCCTCCCGCACCACCGCACCGAGATCGACGGGCAACCGCTGCACTTCCTCCACGTACGCTCGCCCGAGCCGGACGCGCTCCCGTTGCTCCTGCTGCACGGCTGGCCGGGCTCGTTCCTGGAGTTCCTGGACACCGTCGGGCCGCTGACCGACCCCCGCGCGCACGGCGGCGACCCGGCGGAAGCCTTCCACCTGGTGATCCCGTCGCTACCCGGATTCGGCTTCTCCGCACCGCTGTCCGGGCCCGGCTGGGGCAGCGAACGGATGGCCGGCGCGCTGGTCGAGCTGATGCGCCGGCTCGGTTACGCCCGCTACGGCGTGCAGGGCGGCGACACCGGCTCGTACGTCGCCCCGGCGATCGGTCGGCAGGCGCCGGAGCGGGTGGTCGGCGTGCACGTCAACGCGCTGCTCACCTTCCCGTCCGGGGTCGAGGGCGAACTCGACGGACTCACCGACGTCGAGCAGGCCAGGCTGGACGCGTTGACCGCCTACAACGACGGGTACCTCCAGATCCAGGCGAAGTCACCGCACACGCTCGCCTACGGGCTGCACGACTCGCCGGTGGGCCAGCTCGCCTGGATCGTCGAGATGTTCCACCGGCTGACCGACCTGCCCGCCGACGGGAACCTCGACGACGTGGTCGACCGGGACCGACTGCTGACCAACGTCACCCTGTACTGGCTGACCGGCACGGCCGGCTCCGCAGCCCAGGTCTACTACGAGGACATCACCGCCGCCACCTGGTCCGACGAGGCGTGCGGCGACGACGCGGCGGGCGACTGGGGCGTGGGGGAGCCGTCCACCGTGCCGACCGGGGTGCTGGTGTCCCGGTCCCGTGACGTCACCGTGCGGCGGCTCGCCGAACGCGACCACCACGTGGTGCACTGGGCCGAGTACGACACCGGCGGGCACTTCTTCGCCCTGGAGCAGCCGCAGGTCTTCGTCGCCGACTTGCGCACCTTCTTCGGCGCCCTGCGGTAGGGCTCAGACCTGCGGCAGGCCCACGTAGTTCTCCGCCAGGCTGGTCGCGTACGCGTCGGAGGTGGTCACGTACCGCAGGGTCGCCGACTGGATCTTCGCCTCGTACGGGTCGTCCGCGTCGAGCCGGTGCAGCATCGAGGTCATCCACCAGGAGAACTGCTGGGCCCGCCACACCCGCCGCAGCGCGGTGGCCGAGTACCCGTCGAGCAGGTCGGTGCTCCCGTCGGCGTACCAGGCGGCGAAGGCGTCGCCGAGCAGCGCGACGTCGGCCAGCGCCAGGTTCATGCCCTTCGCGCCGGTGGGCGGCACGATGTGTACGGCGTCACCGGCCAGGAAGAGTCTCTGCCAGCGCATCGGCTCCACCACCAGGCTGCGCAACGGCGTGATCGACTTCTCCAGGACCGGTCCCTCGTTGAGGCGCCACCCGGGCACGGTCTCCAGCCGGGTCCGCAGCTCGGCCCAGATCCGTTCGTCCGGCCAGTCGGCGATGTCCGAGTCGGCGGGCACCTGGAGATAGAGCCGGGAGATCTCCGGCGAGCGCAGGCTGTACAGCGCGAAACCCCGCTCGTGGTGGGCGTAGATCAGTTCGTCCACCGCGGGCGGGGCGGCGGCCAGCACCCCCAGCCAGGCGAACGGGTACGTCCGCTCGTACGTGTGCAGCACCCCGTCGGGCACGGCCGCGCGACTGATCCCGTGGAAGCCGTCGCAGCCCACCACGAAGTCGCAGTGCAGTTCCGCCTCGACGCCCTCGTGCCGGTAGTGCACCACCGGCGCGGAGTCCAGGCCGGACAGGCGTACCGCCTCGGCCTCGAAGAGGATCGTCGCGTCGGCGGCGAGCCGGGCGGCGATCAGGTCCTTGACCACCTCCTGCTGCCCGTACACGGTGATCGCCCGGCCGGTCAGCTCGGTCATCGGCACCCGGTGCGACTCGCCGTCGAAGCGCAGCTCGATGCCCTCGTGCCGCATCCCCTCCCGGTCCAGCCGCGCCCCCAGGCCGGTCCGGCGCAACAGGTCGACCGAGCCCTGTTCGAGCACTCCCGCGCGGACCCGGTGCTCCACGTACTCCCGGCTGCGGCTCTCCAGCACCACCGAGTCGATGCCGTGCCGGTGCAGCAGGTGCGACAGCATGAGACCGGCCGGTCCCGCCCCGACGATGCCGACCTGGGTGCGCATCCGTGCCTCCTCGACCTGTCTGGCGTGCCGTGCGCGTACGCGCGACGGCCGGGCGTCACGGCGTTCCGGAGGACACCCCGTCCCGTCGCGGGGGAGGGGTCACCGGCTGTTCGCAAGCCGAACGTCCGTTCTCATCAGGAACGTTGGCACGCGGGTCGGGGCCGAGTCAACGGGCGTGCCGCACCATTTCCCGGCCGCGCCGCGCCGCCGGTCGGGTGCGTTGACGGGGTCGACGGCGGACCGCTACGTTCGAGATAAGTACGCGCGTCCGTATGCCGAACAGGCTGGCGGGCCGCGGAGATCGGGAGGTGGAGAGGCCCATGGCGAAGCTCGTCTCGCTGGCCGACGGCGTCGCGGACCTGGTCCGCGACGGTGACACGGTGGCGCTGGAAGGATTCACCCACCTGATCCCGTTCGCCGCCGGCCACGAGATCATCCGGCAGGGGCGGCGTGACCTGACCCTGGTCCGGATGACCCCGGACGTCATCTACGACCAGCTCATCGGCGCCGGCTGCGCCCGACGGCTGGTCTTCTCCTGGGGCGGCAACCCCGGCGTCGGCTCGCTGCACCGCTTCCGCGACGCGGTGCAGAACTCCTGGCCGGTCCCGCTGGAACTGGAGGAGCACAGCCACGCCGGGATGGCCAACCGGTACGTCGCCGGGGCCTCCGGGCTGCCGTTCGCGGTGATGCGCGGCTACACCGGCACCGACCTGCCCCGGCACACCGACAACATCCGCACCGTGGACTGCCCGTTCACCGGCGAGACGCTCACCGCCGTGCCCGCCCTGCGCCCCGACGTGACCGTGGTGCACGCCCAGCGCGCCGACCGCGCCGGCAACGTGCAGATGTGGGGCATCACCGGCGTGCAGAAGGAGGCGGTGCTCGCCGCCGACCGGTCGCTGGTCACCGTGGAGGAGATCGTCGACGAGCTGACCCCGGTGCCGGGGCAGGTGGTGCTGCCCGGCTGGGTCGTGGACGCGGTGGCCCGGGTGCCCGGCGGCGCCCACCCCTCCTACACCCAGGACTACTCGGTCCGCGACAACGACTTCTACCGCGCCTGGGACGCGGTCAGCCGGGACCGCGACACCTTCCAGGAGTGGATCGAGCGGCACGTACGCGACGTGGAGGTGCCGGCATGACCGACGGGTACACCGCCGACGAGATGATGACGGTCGCCGCCGCCCGGCAACTGCGCGACGGCACCGCCTGCTTCGTCGGCATCGGGCTGCCCAGCACCGCGGCGAACCTGGCCCGGGCGACCCACGCCCCCGATCTGGTGCTCGTCTACGAGTCGGGCTGCCTCGGCGCCAAGCCCGACCGGCTCCCGCTGTCCATCGGCGACGGCGTGCTCGCCGACACCGCCGACGCGGTGGTCTCGGTGCCCGAGGTCTTCAACTACTGGTTGCAGCCCGGCCGCATCGACGTCGGGTTCCTCGGCGCCGCGCAGCTCGACCGGTACGGCAACATCAACACCACCGTCATCGGCGGCGACTACCGCGACCCTGCCGTGCGACTGCCCGGCGCCGGGGGCGCACCGGAGATCGCCGCCTCCTGCCGGGAGGTGGTGGTCGTGGTGCGGCAGAGCCGCCGGACGTTCACCGACCGCGTCGACTTCGTCACCTCCGTCGGCTACGGCGACGGGCCCGGCGCCCGGGCCCGGCTGGGCCTGCGTGGCGGCGGCCCGAAGACCGTCATCACCGACCTCGGTGTGCTCGAAGCCGACCCGGCCACCTGCGAACTCACCCTGACCCGACTGCACCCGGGGGTCACCGTGGCACAGGCGAGGGCGGCCACCGGCTGGCCCGTCGCCGTCGCCGACGACCTGGCCACCGGCACGCCGCCCAGCGCCACCGAACTCACCGCGCTGCGCGCTCTCGAGGCGACCGTCCGGTCGACCCGGTGAGCGGGCGGCCCCGGCGGGGACCCGCCGACACCGAGGGGAGAACCCACGCCATGACCCGAGACAGCGGCGCCCGGCTGGTGCTGCCGAGCTATCGACGTGACGACGTCGAGGCCCATCCGCCCCTGCTCAGCCCCGGTTACCGCTCCACGGTGGCCCGTGCCCCCGCCCAGCCCCTGGTCCACCTGCCGCAGCGACTCACCGAGATCACCGGCCCGCTGCTCGGTGACGGACGCATCGGCGACCTCGACCACGACCTGACCCGCCAGCACGACGGCGAACCGCAGGGGCAGCGGATCATCGTGCACGGCCGGGTACGCGACGGCGACGGGCGCGCCGTGCCGCACACCCTGGTGGAGATCTGGCAGGCCAACGCCGCCGGTCGCTACCGGCACGCCGCCGACACCTGGCCGGCCCCGATCGACCCGCACTTCACCGGCGTCGGGCGGGCCCGCACCGACGCCGACGGGCGCTACGAGTTCGTCACCGTGCTGCCCGGCGCGTACCCGTGGCGCAACCACGACAACGCCTGGCGACCCGCGCACATCCACTTCTCGCTGTTCGGGCGCGCCTTCACCCAGCGCCTGGTGACCCAGATGTATTTTCCCGGCGACCCGCTGTTCTTCCAGGACCCGATCTTCAACTCGGTCCGCGACCCACAGGCCCGGGAGCGCATGGTCGCCCGGTACGACCACGACGCGACCCGACCCGAGTGGGCGCTGGCGTACGCGTTCGACATCGTGCTGCGCGGCCGGGAGGCCACCCCCTTCGAGGACGAGGACGACCACGATGACTGAACGTCTCGGTGTCACGCCCGCCCAGACCGTCGGGCCGTACCTGCACATCGGCCTGCGCTGGGCGGACGGGGCGTACGTGGTGCCCGAGGGCACCCCGGAGGCGTTCTGGATCCGGGGCCGCATCGTCGACGGCACCGGCGCACCGGTGCCCGACGCCCTGGTGGAGAGCTGGCAGGCCGACCCGGACGGTCGCTTCGACCACCCCGACGACCCGCGCGGCGCCCGGCCGCCGTCGGTCGCCGGCTTCCGTGGCTTCGGCCGCGCCGAGACCGACCCGCAGGGGGAGTACGCGCTGCTCACCGTCAAGCCGGGACCGCTGCCCGCCCCGGAGGGCGGGACCGAGGCACCGCACCTGACCGTCTCCGTCCTCGGGCGCGGGCTGCTGCACCGCCTGGTCACCCGGATCTACTTCCCCGGCGAGCCGACCAACGCCACCGACCCGGTGCTGCGTACCGTCGACCCCGACCGTCGGGACACGCTGCTGGCCCGCCCGGCCCCGGACGGCTACCGGTTCGACATCCGTCTGCAGGGGGAGCATGAGACCGTCTTCTTCGCCCTCTGACACCCTGCTGCGGGGCCTGTCCGGCACACCGGACGTCGATGCCGAGCTCGGCGACACCGCCCTGCTGCGGGCGCTGCTGGACGTGGAGGCCGCGCTGGTCCGGGCCGCCGCCGACGCCGGACTGGTGCCCGCCCCGGCCGCCGAGGCGATCGCCGCCGGGTGCCGCGCCGACGCGTACGATCCGGTGGTCCTGGGCGCGGCGGCGGAGGACGCCGGCAATCCGGTCGTACCGCTGGTGCGGGAACTGACCGCCGCCGTCGCCGAGTCGGCCCGCCCCTGGGTGCACTACGGCGCCACCAGCCAGGACGTGCTCGACAGCGCGCTGGCGCTGGTGCTCTCGCGGGCGCTGACGCCGCTGCTGCGGCACCTCGACGCGGCCGTCGACGCCGTCGCCGGTCTCGCCCGTGCCCACCGGGACACCCCGATGATCGGGCGGACCCTGGGCCAGCAGGCCGCGCCCACCACCTTCGGGCTCAAGGCGGCCGGTTGGCTGCTCGGCCTCGTCGAGGCGCGCCGCCGCGTACTCCAGGTGCGCGACAGCCTGCCCGCGCAGCTCGGCGGCGCGGTCGGCACGCTCGCCGGGTACGGTCCGGCCGGCCCGGCGGTGGTCGAGCGCTTCGCCGCCCGGCTGGGCCTGGCGGCGGCTCCGCTGCCCTGGCACACCCGCCGGCAACCCGTCCTCGACCTGGCCGCCGCGCTCGGTGGGCTGCTCGCCGCCGCCGGCAAGGTCGCGCTCGACGTCGGTCTGCTCGCCCAGACCGAGGTCGGCGAGCTGTCCGAGGGCGGTGCGGGACGCGGCGGCTCCTCGGCGATGCCGCACAAGCGCAACCCGGTCGACTCGATCCTGGTCGGCGCCGCCGCCCGACGGGGTCCCGGGCTGGTCGGCACCCTGTTCGCCGCTGCCGGGCAGGAACACGAGCGCGCCGCCGGTGGCTGGCACGCCGAGTGGGAGCCGCTGCTGGACCTGGTGCACCTGGCCGGCGGGGCCGCCGCCCGGACCGCCCGGATGCTGACCCACCTTCGGGTGGACCCGCAACGGATGCGGGCCAACCTGGACGCCACCGGCGGGCTGCCGATGGCCGAGGCGGTCGCCGCCCGACTCGCCCCGGCGCTGGGCCGCGCCGCCGCCCACGACCTGGTCCGCCGGGCCACCACCGGCCCACGTTTCCGGGACGCCCTGCTCGCCGACGCACAGGTGCGGGCCCACCTGTCCGAGGCCGACCTCGACGCCGCCCTGGACCCGCGCGCCTGGCTCGGGTCCGCCGGCCACCTGGTCGACCGGGCGCTCGCATACGGGAGGTCCGGCTCGTGACCGACGTGCTGCACGCCACCGTGGACGGTCCGCCGGACGCGCCGGTGCTGGTGCTGGGCAGCTCGCTGGGGACCACCGGCGCCATGTGGCAGCCGCAGGTGGCGGCGCTCGCCACCCGGTTCCGGGTGCTCCGGTACGACCATCTCGGTCACGGCGCCTCACCCGCGCCCCCCGGGCCGTACACGATCGACCTGCTGGGCCGGAAGGTGCTCGGGCTGCTCGACGACCTGGACGTCGAGCGGGTCCACTACGCGGGGCTCTCCCTCGGCGGCATGGTCGGCATGTGGCTGGCCGCGTACGCGCCCGAGCGCATCGACCGCCTGGCCCTGCTCTGCACCTCGGCGGCGCTCGGCCCGGCCGACGGATGGCGGTCCCGCGCCGCGACCGTCCGCGCCGGTCTGCTGCACACGGTCACCGACGCGATCGTGTCCCGCTGGTTCACCCCCGCGTTCGCCGCCGCGCACCCCGACACCGTCGCCGACTACCAGGACATGCTGGCCCTCACCCCGCCCGCCGGGTACGCCGCCTGCTGCGAGGCGATCGCCGCCATGGATCTGCGTCCCGCCCTCGCGTCGGTACGCGCCCCCACGCTCGTGGTCGCCGCCGCCGACGACCCGGCGACCCCGCCCGCGCACGCCGCCGACATCGCCGCGCGGATCGACGGTGCCCGGCTGGTCGTGCTGGCCGACGCCGCCCACCTGGCCAACGTCGAACGACCCGAGGCCGTCTCCCGCCTGCTGACGAGCCACCTCGACCCGGAAGGCAGGGCGACGCCGTGACCGACGCGCAACGACACGAGGCCGGGATGGCGGTACGCCGGCAGGTGCTCGGCGACGCCCACGTGGACCGGGCGGTCGCCGACACCGACGAGTTCACCGCCGACTTCCAGGACCTGATCACCCGGTACGCGTGGGGTGAGATCTGGACCCGGGACGGGCTGGACCGGCGTACCCGCAGTTGCATCACCCTCGCCGTCCTCGCCACCCAGCACCACGACGCGGAACTGGCGATGCACGTACGCGCCGCGCTGCGCAACGGCCTGACCCCGCAGGAGGTCGGTGAGGTCCTGTTGCAGGTGGCCGTCTACGCTGGCGTACCGGCGGCGAACCGGGCGTTCAAGGTGGCCCAGGAGACCCTGCGGCAGGAGGCCCAGTGACCGACGCGGCGACCACGCGATCCGGCGAGTTCGTCCAGTCGCTGGAACGCGGTCTCGCCGTGATCAGGGCGTTCGACGCGGAGCACCCGCAACTCACCCTCAGCGAGGTCGCCCGCGCCACCGGGCTGACCCGCGCCGCCGCCCGACGGTTCCTGCTCACCCTGGTCGAGTTGGGCTACGTGCACACCGACGGGCGGTTGTTCTCGCTGCGCCCACGCATCCTGGACCTCGGCTACGCGTACCTCTCCGGCCTGGGTCTGCCGGAGGTGGCCCGGCCGCACATGGCGGCCCTGGTCGCGCAGGTCCACGAGTCGTGCTCCGCCTCGGTCCTCGACGGCGACGAGGTGGTCTACGTGGCCCGGGTGCCCGCCAAACGGATCATGACGGTGGGGATCAGCGTCGGCACCCGCTTCCCCGCGTACGCCACCTCGATGGGCCGGGTGCTGCTCGCCGCACAGCCCGCGCAGTGGCTGGACGACTACCTCGCCACCGCGACGCTGCGCCCGCTCACCCGTCGCACCGTCACCGACCCGGCCAAGCTGCGCACCATCCTCACCAGGATCGCCGCCCAGGGGTACGCCCTGGTCGACCAGGAACTTGAGGAGGGGCTGCGGTCGCTGGCCGCCCCGGTACGCGCCGACGACGGCACCGTGATCGCGGCGGTCAACGTCTCCGCCCACGCCAGCCGCGGCACGTTCGACGCGATCCGCAGGGAACTGCTGCCGCCGCTGCTCGCCGCCGCCCGGCGCATCGAGGAGGACCTGGCCGGGGGAGCACTCCGCTAGGCAGGCTCCCTCGTCTGCGGGTCGGCTGAATCCGCCCGGAACGCCCGGTCGGCGTACCACCATGTGGTGGACGACGAACGGGGGCGACGTGAGCGAGCTGTTGCTGATCATCACGTTGGGCGTCACCGTGCTGGTCGGCACCACCCTCGGCGGTCGCTACCGGGTCGCGCCACCGGTCCTGCTCATCTGCATGGGCGCGCTGCTGGCGCTGCTACCGCCGTTGTCACACGTCATCCTGCCCCCCGAGGTGGTGCTGCTGCTGTTCCTGCCGGCCATCCTCTACCGGGAGAGCCTGACCACCAGCCTGCGCGAGGTCCGGGCGAACATCGTGGTGATCACGCTGCTGGCGGTCGGGCTGGTCGGCGTCACGATGGTGGTGGTGTCCCTGGTCGTGCAGCGCTTCGGCGTCGACCCGGCGGTGGCCTGGGTGCTCGGCGCGGTGCTCGCCCCGACCGACGCCGCGGCCGTGGCCGGTCTGGCCAAGCGGATGCCCCGGCGGCTGCTCACCACGCTGCACACCGAGAGCCTGATCAACGACGGCACCGCCCTGGTGCTGTTCGCCGTGGCGCTCGGGCTGCTCGGTGGCGGTGCCGCGCCGACCGTCTTCGAACTCGTCGAGCGGGTCGGCCTGTCGTTCCTCGGTGGCATCGCCGCCGGTCTGCTGGTCGGCACCGTGGTGATCCTCATCCGCAAGCGCCTGGACGACCCGTTGCGGGAGGGCGCGATCAGCGTGCTCACCCCGTTCGCCGCGTTCTTCCTCGCCGACGTCGTGCACGAGAGCGGCGTACTCGCGGTGGTGGTCTCCGGGTTGATGCTGACCGCGGCCAGTCCCCGGGTGGTCCGGGCCCGGTCGCGGGTGCTGGCGCTGTCGTTCTGGGACCTGACCACCTTCCTCATCAACGGTGGACTCTTCGTGCTGGTCGGCATGCAGATTCCCCGGGCGGTACGCAGCGTCACCAGCGTGTCGCTGCTGCGTGCGCTCGCTATCGCGGTGGTGGTGGCCGTGGTGCTGGTGGCGGTGCGGATGCTCTGGCTGCACCTCACCGCGATCGTCGCCCGGCTGGTGGACCGACGTGCGGTCGCGGTCAGCCGTCGGGTGAACTGGCGGGTCCGTACCGTCGCCGGGTGGGCCGGGTTCCGGGGCGCGGTCTCGCTGGCGGCGGCGCTCGCCGTGCCGCTCAGCATCGACGGGGACCGGGTCCCGGAACGGGACCTGATCATCTTCTGCGTGGCGGCGGTGATCCTGCTGACCATGCTGGTGCAGGGCACCACGCTGCCGTTCCTGCTGACCTGGGCGGGGCTCACCGGTGACCCGGAACGCGAGGACGAGAGCCGGCAGGCGCGGGTCCGCGCCACCCAGGTCACCCTCGACGCGCTGCCGGACATCGCCGAGCGGATCGGTGCCGACGCGGACATTCTGCGGCGGATCCAGGACGAGTACTCCGGGCACCTGGACGCGGCCCAGGCCGAGCCGGAGGACGACACGGCTGCCGTCCAGGAGGCGGAGCGTCAGCTACGGCTGGCCGCGCTGGACCACAAGCGCCGTGAGATCACCCGGATGCGCGACTCCCGGGAGATCGACGACGTGGTGCTGCGCGAGTTGCAGGCGCACCTGGACGTCGAGGAGATCCGCCTGCTCGGGCCGCGCACGCTCGAATGACCGCGCGCTCAGTGCAAGGAAGGGTCCCCTGCTAACGCCTGGTGCATAGCAGGGGACCCTTCCTAACACATCACGACGACACACATCACCACGACCGCGCCGCGAGGGTCGGTGGGCCGCTCAGGGGGTCGCGGCGGGCGGGACGGGTGCCGGCAGCGCCAGTGCCACGGTGAGGTCCAGCAGGCAGTGCGGGTCGGTGAGCCGCTCGCCGTAGAGCTGGCGGAGCTGACCCATCCGGTACCGGACGGTCTGCGGGTGGACGAAGAGGTCGGCGGCGACGTCGTCGCGTCGCCCCTGGTGCAGCAGCCAGGAGCGCAGTGTCTCGGCGAGCCGCTCGGCACTGGCCGGGGGCAGCGCGGCCAGTGGTTGCAGCACCCGGGCACGCAGGTCGGCCAGAGCCTCCAGGTCGGCGCTGAGCAGCAGTTCGGCCAGATGGTGCTCGGTGTCCACCGGCTCCCCGTCGTCGGGCGGCGCGATGCCCAGGGCGTTGAGCCGCAGCACCCGCTCGTAGGACGAACTGGCCCGGACCCACGAGCGGGCCGGGCCCAGCACGGCGCGTCGGCCCTGCAACACCCGGGCGAGCTGCCGTCGCCGGTCGCCGTGCATGTCCGGTACGAGCAGCACGGCGGTCTCTGCGCCCGACTCCCCGGCGGGCAGTTCCTCGTTGCTCTCCAGGGTGTGCTCGTCGAGCAGGGCCAGTGCGCCGCGCAGCTTCGTCTGCGGCAGCAGCACGACGGTCAGCGTCTGCGGCAGCGGCCAGTCGGCCCGCTCCGCGCTGCGCACCAGCACGTCCTCCGGCTCGCCGAGGAGCAACTGCTGGGTGAGACGTTCCAGGTTCCGCCGCCGGGCCCGCCCGACGCTGGCCAGCTCGTCGGCGTGCCCGGCCACGCTGGCCGCGGAGAGTTCGTCGATGTAGGCGAACATCAGCTCGGCGAACTCGGCGACCGCAGCGGCGGGTGACCCGATCGCCACCGTGGTGGCGGCCAGTTCCCGCCAGGAGACCCGGGCGCCGATCCGGTACGCGGCCAGCAGCGCGTCCACGCTGCGACCCGACCGGGCCTCGCCGCTGCCCAGCGCGTACGCGGCCTCCAGCGCCGGGACCAGCGGTGTGCTGGGATCGCCGCCGTGGGACCGTTCGAGCAGTTGCAGGAAGGTGCCCAACGCGATCTGCACCGCGTTCTCGATCTTGTCCCGCATCTGTCCGGTCAGGGTGCCGGAGTAACTGGGCACCTCCGCCGTGATCGCGGTGACGGTCCGTTCGGCGACCAGCGGCAGGCGCTCGCGCAGCTCACGGGCTACCCGCTGGTCCAACTCGATGCGAGCCGCCCGGTGGCTGGTGCCGGAACTTTCCGCCACGTTGTTCTCCCCGCACAAAACGGATGGGTCGCTTTACCTTCGCCGGCCAAGATTTTATGCCCAGCACACGGCGACCATCGTTCTATGACCGCCACCGTTCCGCGACCCGGCGCCAAGGTATCCCTTCGACGCCGTCTGTGGCGACTCGCCGAGTCGGTGACCACACCGGTACTGCCCGGGGACTACCTCGACCTGGTCGCCCCGCTGCGGGCCAGCGCCGACCTGCGCGGGCGGATCGTCGAGGTGCGCCCTGAGACGGCGGACGCGGCGACCGTGCTGATCCAGCCGGGCCGCAGCTGGCGTGGCCACGTCCCCGGCCAGTACGTGCGCCTCGGCGTCGACGTGGACGGCGTACGCCAGTGGCGGGCCTATTCGGTGACCTCGGCACCCGGCCGCCGCACCGACCCGATCTCGGTGACCGTCAAGGCGATCCCCGACGGCGTGGTCAGCAACCACCTGGTGCGGCGGGCGCGCCCCGGCACGCTGGTGCAGCTCGACCAGGCACGCGGCGACTTCGTGCTGCCCTCGCCGGCGCCGGAGCGGGTGCTGTTCCTTACCGCAGGTAGCGGCATCACCCCGGTCGCCGGGATGCTGCGCTCGGGCGCGCTGGACGGCAGCGACGTGGTGCTCGTCCACTCGGCGCCGACCGCCGACGACGTGGTCTTCGGCCCGGAACTGCGTGCCCTCGCCGCACGCGGCGCCCTGCGGCTGGTGGAGCGCCACACCTCCGTCGAGGGCCTGCTGGACGTCGCCGAACTCGACACGCTCGTCCCCGACCACCTGGAGCGCCGGACCTGGGCGTGCGGCCCGCTCGGTCTGCTCGACGCGGCCGAGGCACACTGGGAGGCCCGTGGGCAGGTCGAGCGCCTGCACACCGAACGCTTCCGACCCACGATCATCACCGCCGGTGACGGCGGCACGGTCACCTTCACCAACTCGTCGGTGACGGTGGCGGCCGACGGCACCACCCCGCTGCTCGACGCCGGTGAGAACGCCGGCGTGCTGATGCCCTCCGGCTGCCGGATGGGCATCTGCTTCGGCTGCGTGCTGCCACTTCGCCAGGGCGCTGTCCGCGACCTGCGCAACGGACAGCTCACCACCGCCCTGCCGGGCGACGGCGTACGCGTGCAGACCTGCGTGTCGGCCGCGGCCGGGCCCTGCGAACTCGAGATCTGAATCGGAGAACCGCCGCCGTGACCGTGATCCAGAAGAAGGCCAACAACCCGATCGCGCACCTCACCGCCGAGGACATCGAGAACCTCGGCCGGGAGCTCGACGCCCTGCGGGAGCGGGTGATCAACTCCCGGGGTGAGCGGGACGCCGCGTACATCCGCAAGGTCATCTCGACGCAGCGCAAGCTGGAGGTCGGCAGCCGGGTGGTGCTGCTGTTCTCGCTGTTCCCGCCGGCCTGGATCATCGGCACCGCGGGTCTGTCGGTGGCCAAGATCCTGGAGAACATGGAGATCGGGCACAACGTCCTGCACGGTCAGTGGGACTGGATGCGCGACCCGAAGATCCACTCGACGAGCTGGGAGTGGGACCACGCCACCCCCGCCTCGCAGTGGAAGGAATCGCACAACGAGCTGCACCACCGCTACACGAACGTGGTCGGCAAGGACAACGACCTCGGGTACGGCATCATGCGGGTGGACGAGGACCAGCCCTGGCACCCGGCCTACCTGGGCCAGCCGGTCTACAACTTCGTCAACGCCTGCTTCTTCGAGTACGGCGTCGCCGCGTACGACCTCGACCTGGCCAACAACCTCAAGGACGGCAAGCACAAGAGCCCGGAGTTCCGGGCCCGGCTCCGCGCGGTCGGCCGCAAGATCCGCCGCCAGGCGCTCAAGGACTACGTGGTCCATCCGCTGCTGTCCGGCCCGTCGTTCTTCCACACCATGGCCGCGACCTTCACCGCCAACCTGGTCCGCAACGTGTGGAGCCACTCGGTGATCATGTGCGGGCACTTCCCGAAGGGCGTGGAGACCTTCGAGAAGACCTCGATCGAGGGGGAGACCCGGGGCGAGTGGTACCTGCGGCAGATGCTCGGCTCGGGCAACATCAGCGGTAGCAAGCTGATGCACATCATGACCGGCAACCTGTCGTTCCAGATCGAGCACCACCTCTTCCCCGACCTGCCCAGCAACCGCTACCAGGAGATCGCCCCCGAGGTGCGGGCGCTCTTCGACAAGTACGGCCTGAAGTACGTCACCGGCTCCCTGCCGCGACAGGTGCTCTCCGCGTGGGGCAAGGTCTTCCGCCTCGCCCTGCCGAACCGCCGCCGCCGCACCGAGACGACCTCGGACGACCGACCGGCGACGCCCGCGCTGGCCGCCGCCGGCGTCTGACACCGCCGACTTCCGAGCCGCCGGTCAACGGCGGCTCGGATAGTTCTGGGCCGACCGCCGCCCCTTGACGAAAGCCAGCACGATCACCGCGACGAGCGCGATGACACCGATGATGAGCAGCCAACGGACCGCTTCGAGAAGCAGCCCGAGCAGGACGAGCACACCGGCCACCACGCCGACCACCCAGAGCAGGGCACGCATCTCCACCTCCTGGACGGGTCGCCCGGACGATCCGGGCGGCCTGCCTGGTCAGCTACCCCGTCCGGCCCGGCCTCATGCCTGCCCGACCAGGTCGGGGCCGGTCGTGGTCTGCGCCACATAGACCGTGTTGGCCGATTCGCCGCCGGTCAGCGGGTTCGCGAAGCGCACCACGTGGCTGTGGTGGGTCGGGAAGACCTCGGCGAGCACCCGCTCGAACCCCGGCTCGGGCGGGTCGTCCGACCAGAGCGCGAACACCCCGCCCGGCCGCAGCAACCGCGCCAGGCGACCCAGCCCCGCCGGAGTGTAGAAGTCGGCGTGGCTCGGGTGCAGCACATGCTGGGGGGAGTGGTCGACGTCCAGGATGATGGCGTCGAAACGACGCCCCGGCGCGTCGGGGTCGAGGCCCTCCCCGCCGGCCACCCGGGCGAAGAAGTCGGCCCGGGCCAACCGGGTACGCGGATCGGTGGTCAGCCCGGCGGCGAACGGCAACAACTCGCGCCGGTGCCAGTCGATGACGTCCTCGAGCGCCTCCACCACCAGCAGTGCGCCCACCCGTTCGTCGGCCAGCACGGTCCGCGCCGTGTACCCGAGCCCGAGACCGCCGACCGCCACGTCCAGACCGGTCCCGGCGAGCGGCGCCAGCCCCAACCGGGCCAGCTCGACCTCACCGGCGGTGAAGAGGCTCGACATCAGGAACTCGTCGTCGAGTTTGACCTCGTACACGTCGAGGTCGAGACGGAGGTCCCGGCGTCGGCGCAGGCTGATCTCACCGATCGGGGTCGGACGCCAGGCCAGTTCCTCGAAACGTACGCTCACCGGCCGGATGCTACGCGGTTGCCGACGGGTGGTGACGCACGGTCCACGCGACATCGACACGCCGCATATCCTGTGCGCCGACCGTCTCGCGCGGAGGAGATCGCATGCCGTCGCGGCAGGACCAGCTCCACTCGTACCAGTTCACCCTCCAGCGGGTGGTGGCGGCGCTGGTGATGCGCGAGACCGACCCGGTGCAGTCACCGATGCGTCGGCTCGCCGGTGCCGCGCTGGCCAGCGTCCTGGTGGCGGTCGTCGGGCTGGGGGCGTTCGCCCTCTACGGCCTGTTCACCGGGGGTGGCGCGACGTGGCGGGACACCGCCGCCGTCATCGTCGAGAAGGAGTCCGGTGCCCGGTTCGTCTACCGCGAACAACGCCTGCACCCGGTGCGCAACTACGCGTCGGCGCTGCTCATCGTCGGTGCGGAGCAGCCGAGAACCGTGGTGGTGTCACGCCGTTCGCTCGACGGGGTGCCGCGTGGCGTACCGCTGGGCATCGGCGACGCACCCGACTCGCTACCGGACACCCGGCGGCTCACCACCGCGCCGTGGACGGTCTGCTCGTCGGTGGCGACCCCGGCCGGAACCGAGCGGCCCCGCTCGGTGCTGATGATCGGCGCCGGGGCCGACGACGGTCGGCCGCTCGGCGCGTACGCCCTGCTGCTGCGCGCCCCCGACGGCGCGCTGCACCTGCTCTGGCAGCAGCGACGGCACCTGGTCCGGGACACCGACCGGGTGCTGGCCGCGTTGGCGGTCACCCGGGCGCGGGCCGTTCCGGTGGCTGCGGCCCTGCTCAACGCCGTCCCGGCCGGGACGGACCTGAAGCCGCTGGAGATACCCGGCCTCGGTGACCGCTCCGTCGGCGTCGCCGGTGCGCGGGTCGGCGACGCGCTGGTGGTGCGCAACCCCGGTGGCGGACGGCAGTACGCGGTGGTGCTCCGCGACGGTCTGGCCGGCATCACCGAGTTGCAGGCCGCGCTGCTGCTGGCCCGGACCGGCCAGCGCGAGCCGGACCAGGTCAGCCTCGGTCGCTTCGCCGCCCTGCCGCAACTCGACGACCTCGCCCCGAACGGAGCCGGCGCGCCACCCGAACTGCCGCCGCCGCTGGCCACCGAGGACGCGTCGACGCTCTGCGCGCGGGTCGGCGACGACACCGGCCCGGTCGACGTACGCCTGGGCGTGGCCCTGCCGGAGCCGGCCGCCGCCCCGCACCGACCGACCGGTCAGGTGGCCGAGCAGGTGGTGGTGGAGCCGGGACGTGGCGCGGTGGTCGAGTCCGTCGCCGCACCCGGTGCCACCGGCGGGGCGGTCTCGCTGGTCACCGACCTCGGACGGCGGTACGTCCTGGCCGACGCCGCCGTACCGGCCATGCTCGGCTACGGCGACGTGCGACCGGTCCGGTTGCCTGCGGGCGTGGTCGACCTGGTCCCCGCCGGAGCCTCCCTGGACCCCGAGACGGCCCGCCAGGCCGCCACCCCCGACTGAGCCCGGTCCGGTGCAAGGAAGGGCCCCCTACTAACGCCTGGTGTATAGGAAGGGTCCCCTCCTTACACCTCAGGGCAGTTATGGGGTGGGGCGGCGCAGGATGGTGACGGCGAAGTCGGCGTCGTCCCGCCACGGACGCAGGTCCCAGGTCGCGAAGCGGTGCTCCAGGCGTAGCCCGGCGGCGACCACGTCGGCGTCGAAGTCGGGCAGCGGATAGCCCCGGTCGGTGCCGAATCCGATCGCCGCCACCCCGTCCGGGCGCAGGTGCGCGGCGACGCGCCGCAGCACGGCGACCTCGGTGCCGGCCGCCACGAAGGCCATCACGTTGCCGGCCAGGACGGCCGCGTCGAAGGGCTCGGGTTCGCCGGCCGCCGCGAGGTCCAGCTCGGTCAGGTCGGCGATCAGCCAGCGTGGTCCCGGATGGTCGGCGCGGGCCGCCTCGACCAGGACCGGATCGGCGTCCACGCCGACCACGGTGTGCCCCCGGGCGGCCAGCTCGGCACCGACCCGGCCGGTGCCGCAGCCGGCGTCGAGGATCCGGGAGCCCGGCGGCACCAGCGCGTCCAACAGCCGCGCCTCCCCGGCCAGGTCGATCCCGTCGGCCGCCATGCGGCGGAACCGGTCGACGTACCACTGGGAGTGCTCGGGGCCGGTGTCGGTGGCCCACCGGGTCGGGTTGCCCATGGGCCCACCGTAACCGGCGGGCCTCAGGGCAGCCGGGCGACGGTCACGAACTCGTTGTACGTGAACGCCCGCCCGGCGATGCGGGGGAACGGGAAGGAGTACTGCCGTAGCACGGTCAGCCCGAGTTCGCGGCAGGTCTCGGCCGCCTCGGCGAAGCCGACGAACCGGACGTGCGACGCGTCGCTGTCGTACCCGCGCTCCTGCGGGGTGATGAAGACCGCCCGGCCGCCGGAACGGACGAACGGCAGGTACGACGCGACCACCTCGCGGGCCTGCTCGGCCGGCATGTGTTCGAGCAGGTGCGCGGCGAGCATGGAGTCGAACGCGTCCGTCCGGGCGTGCGCGCTGCGGAAGAACTCATCGGTGGTGTACGCCTCCAGCCCGAGCGAGCGGGTGTGCGCCACCGAGGTCGGGTTGTGGTCGACGCCGACCGCGCCGGCGCCCAGGTTGACCAGGTTGCGGCCCAACCCGGACCCGACATCGAGGGTACGGCCGAGGCCGAGCCGTCGCAGGTTCCACCGGTACGGCGCCTGCACGTCCAGGAGTCTCTTCCACCGGGCGCCACTGAGCTGCTGCAACCGGTGGGTGTAGTCCTCGCCCTCGGTTCCCGTGGGACCCTGGTGCATCGATGGGCTCCTTCGCGTCGATCGTTCGCGCGCCCCCGTGCGCAGTGACTGGTGCCACGATCGTCTAGCCTAGCGAGGAGCGTAGCGCTACCTGGATGTGACTCATGGTTAACCGGACTGTTCCGTCGAGCGGGCCGAGCCCTGCCCCGGCCGACCTGGCCAGTGGGCGGTACGCCGCGCTCCGGCAGTCGGCGTGGGCCACTCTGGACGGCAACTGGGAACACGACCACACCGTGCCGTCGCGCAGCCTCTATCCGCACCAGTGGAGTTGGGACTCGGCGTTCATCGCGATCGGCTGGGCCCACGTCCGGCCCGAGCGCGCCTGGTCGGAGCTGTCCAGCCTCTTCGACGCCCAGTGGCGTGACGGCCGGGTGCCGCACATCGTGTTCAACCCGGCGGTGCCCGCCACCGCGTACTTCCCGGGTCCGGTCTTCTGGGCCTCGACCGAGGTCGAGGGTGCCCCTGCGGTCGCCACCTCGGGTCTGGTCCAGCCGCCGGTGCACGCGCTGGCCGCCTGGCACGCCTACGAGCGGGCGCCGTCCCCGCAGGCCCGGGACGCGTTGCGGCGGCTCTATCCCCGGCTGGTGGCGCAGCAGCGGTACCTCGCCACCCACCGCGACGTCGGCGGGGCCGGGCTGGCGGCCGTGGTGCACCCGTGGGAGTCCGGCCTGGACAACAGCCCGGCCTGGGACGAACCGCTGGCTGCGGTACCCGCCGAGGCGTCGGTCATGCGGGCGTACCGGCGGCGCGACACCGTGCACGCCGCCGCCGCGCACCGGCCGACGGACCTGGACTACGCGCGGTACGTCGCCGTCGTCACCGCCTACCGGGCGGCGGGTTACCGCGACGAGGGGCTTGCCGAGCGGCATCCGTTCCTGGTGGAGTGTCCGCTGTTCAACGCCGCGATGGGCGTCGCCGAGCACGCGTTGGCGCGCATCGCCGGGGAGGTCGACGCCGACCCTGGACCGCACCGGGAGAACGCGACCCGCATCACCGCGGCGCTGGTGGACCGGCTGTACGACCCGGCCACCGGTACGTTCCACGCCCGCGACCTGCGCACCGGTCGGTTGACCCCGGCCCGGACGGTGCTCGGGCTGACCCCGCTGATCCTGCCCGACCTGCCGGCACGGCAGGTCGAGGCGGTGCTGGCGGAGGCCACCTCGGCGCGCTTCGGTCTGGCCGCCGGGATGGATCGGCCGCTGCCCAGCCACGACCGCACCGCGACCGACTTCGAGCCGCTGCGCTACTGGCGCGGTCCGAGCTGGATGAACGTGAACTGGCTGGTGCGGCACGGCCTGCTGGCGCACGGGCAGGACCGACTCGCCGCCGGCCTGCGGGCGTCGATGATCGGGCTGGTCGAGACCGCCGGTTGTCACGAGTACTTCCACCCGGAGACCGGCGCGGGTCTCGGCTCGGCGGGTTTCGGGTGGACGGCGGCACTGCTGCTGGACGTGCTGGCCGACTGACCGCCGCCGGGGCCGGGCACCACGGATGCGCGTGGCAGGTAGCTTTGCGGGCCGGGCCTTGCCCCCGGCGCGGCGGTGACGTGCCACCGGCGGGTGGGACGGCCTGGACGGACGGAGGGGCGCGATGAGCCGGGACAGCTACGACGAGCAGCTCGACCGACTCACCGGCGTGCTGGCCGCGATGAGTCGCGACGCCAGCGCGGCGATCCGGGGTGCCAGCACCGCCCTGCTCGACATCGACCGGGGCGCCGCCGACGCGGTGATCACCGCCGACACGGTGCTCGACCAGCGGCGGGCCGAGGTCGAGGCGATGATCCCGCAGGTGCTGGTCCGGCACCAGCCGGTCGCGTCCGACCTGCGGCTGGTGGTGTGCGCCCTGCGGATCGCCGGCGCCCTGGAACGGATGGGTGACCTCGCGGTGCATGTCGCCAAGGTGGTCCTGATGCGGTATCCGGTGGGTGTGGTTCCGGCACCGGCGGTCCCGGTGATGACCGAGATGGCCGACGCGGCGGCCCGGATCGCCGACAAGACCGCCGTCGTGCTGGCCACCCGCGACCGGTTGGACGCGATGCAGCTCGGGCTCGACGACGACGAGGTCGACGCCGCCCAGCAGCGGTTGCTGTCGCAGCTCGTGGCCGGCTGGCCGTACGGGGTGGAGTCCGCCATCGACCTGGCGCTGGTCGGCCGCTACTACGAGCGGTACGCCGACCAGGCGGTCAACGTGGCGCGACAGGTCGTCTACCTGGCCACGGGCACCATCCGGCTCTGACCGGGGTCCCATTCCGGGCATCCGGCACGTCGCCCCCGGAACGTCACATCCCGACTCCGGTCCGGCCACCGGTCGAGCCGTCAAGTTCACTTTTCGTTCACCTGGGTCCGGGAGTCCGGCTACCTGCGCCTCCTACCTTGACTCGCGTACGGCCCGGACGGGCTGATGCACCCCGATAGGAAGGCTTACCTGGTGAACCGCAACGTGCTCTCGCGGCGCGTCCTCGCCGGCGTCGCGCTTGCCGCGCTCGCGCTTACCGGCTGTGGAAGCAATGACAACGGCACGGAGCCGGGCGGAAGCGGCGGCGACAGCGCCTACGCGAACCTCTCCGGCGCGTTGAACGCCTCCGGCGCCAGCTTCCCGGACGCGTATTACCAAGAGGTCATCGAAGAGTTCAAGGGCGTTGCCTCCAACGTCACGGTCACCTACAACGCGACCGGCTCCGGCACCGGCAAGAAGCAGTTCGGTGAGGGCCTGGTCGACTTCGCCGGCACCGACAGCCTGGTGAAGGAGACCGACGGCGTGGCCGCCGACTCGTTCCTCTACGTGCCGACCGTGGCGGCGCCGATCACGATCTCCTACAACCTCCAGGGCGTCGAGAAGCTCCAGCTCAGCCCGGAGACGCTTGCCAAGATCTTCCAGACCGACATCAAGACCTGGGACGACGCCGCCATCAAGGCCGACAACCCGGGCGTCGAGCTGCCCAGCACGCCGATCGTCGTCGCGCACCGCTCGGACGGCTCCGGCACCACCAACAACTTCACCAAGTACCTGGCGGCTGCCGCCGGCTCCACCTGGAAGCTCGGCAGCGGTGACACGGTGGCCTGGCCGGCCAGCACCCAGGGCGGTGAGAAGAACACCGGTGTCGCGCAGATCGTCAAGCAGACCAACGGCGCGGTGGGCTACGTCGACCTGAGCGACGCCAAGGCCACCCAGCTCACCTTCGCCGCCATCAAGAACAAGGACGGCCAGTTCGTCGCGCCGTCGATCGAGGGCACCACCGCCGGCCTGGAGGGCGCGGCGGTCGAGGCGGACCTGAGCTACAACCCGCTCGACGCCGCCGGGGCCAGCTCGTACCCGATCACCGCACCGACCTTCATCATCGTCAAGACCTCGTACGGCGACGCCGCAAAGGCCGAGCTGGTCAAGGGCTTCCTCACCTACCTGCTCAACGAGGGCCAGGACCTGGCTCCGGAGATCGACTTCGCGCCGCTGCCGGACTCCCTCAAGGAGAAGGCGCTGGCCCAGGTCGAGAAGATCCAGGGCTGATCAGATCAAGATCGCTGGGCGTTCCATCCGGGGACGGGATCGACACGATCCCGTCCCCACCAGGGGTACCTGAGCTGGAGTGAAGATGACCGTGACAACCAAGTCCCCCGACCCCCGGCCGACGCTGGCCCAAAGCGGTTCCAGCGCCCTCGGCGACCGGGTCTTCTCCTGGTGGACCCTGGGCACCGGCCTGCTCGTGCTGGCCGTGCTCGGGCTGATCCTCGTCACCACCGTGACCGAGGCGTGGCCGGCGTTCGACGCGATGGGGCTGCGCTTCATCACCGAGCGGGTCTGGGACCCGAATCCGGCGACCGGCGACGCCATCTTCGGCGCGCTGTCGTTCGCGTTCGGCACGGCTGTCTCGTCGCTGATCGCCCTGTTGTTCGCGGTGCCGGTCTCGATCGGCATCGCGCTGTTCCTCACCGAGTTGGCGCCCCGGCGGCTGCGCGCCCCGGCGGTGACCGTGATCGACCTGCTGGCCGCCGTGCCGTCGGTGGTCTTCGGCCTGTGGGGCATCCTGGTCGTCGCACCGGCGCTGGTCCCGATCTATCAGGCGATCCACGACGTGCTCGGCGGCGTGCCGGTGCTCGGCAGCCTCTTCGGCCCGGTGAGCAGCGGTCGGAACTTCATGACCGCCGGCATCATCCTGGCGATCATGGTGACGCCGATCATCACCTCGATCACCCGCGAGGTGTTCGGCACCGTTCCCCGCGCCGACAAGGACGCGGCCCTGGCGCTCGGCGCGACCCGCTGGGAGATGATCCGGGGCGCGGTCTTCCCGCACAGCTTCGGCGGCATCGTCGGCGCGGTGATGCTCGGCCTGGGCCGGGCGATGGGGGAGACCATCGCGGTGGCCCTCGTCATCGGCGGTTCGACCCAGATCACCGCCAACCTGTTCGCCTCCGGCAACACCATGGCCGCGGTCATCGTGCAGCAGTTCGGCGAGTCCACCGGCACCTTCACCGCCGCCCTGATCGGCCTCGGTGTCGTGCTGTTCGCGATGACGGTACTGATCAACGTGCTCGCCCAGGTGGTCGTCCGCCGGGCCGAGGCGCGGATGAAGGGAAGCAGGTAATGACCGTCACCGCACCACCGGCCCAGCGGGCCGCAGCCGGCGGGCCCGACCTGACCAGGGCGGCCCTCTCCGGCCGTCGGCGGTTTCGCAACCACCTCGCGACGGGGGCCATCTGGACCGCCGTGCTGCTCGCCGTCGTCCCGCTGGCCCTGGTGACCTACGAGGTCGTCGCCAAGGGCTCCGGGGTGATGAGCCTGTCCTTCCTGACCGAGGACATCCCGAACTCCTACCGCCGCGACGGCGGTGGCATGTCGGCGGCGATCGTCGGCACGCTCACCATCACCGGCATGGCCGCACTGATGGCCATCCCGCTCGGCGTCTTCGGCGCGATCTACCTCAACGAGTACGGCAAGCAGAAGCCGCTGGCCCGGATCATCCGGCTGATGGCCGACGTGATGACCGGCGTGCCGTCGATCGTGATGGGCGTGTTCATCTACATCGCCTGGGTGCTGATGGTCGGCAAGCAGACCGGCTTCGCCGGTTCGTTGGCGCTTGCCTGCCTGATGCTGCCGGTGGTGATCCGCAGCAGCGAGGAGATGCTCCGGCTGGTCCCCGAGGAGCTGCGGCAGGCGAGCATGGCGCTGGGCGCGCGCAAGTGGCGTACCACGCTCACCGTCGTGCTGCCGGCGGCGATCTCCGGCATCACCAGCGGCTCGCTGCTGGCGGTGGCCCGGGCCGCCGGTGAGACCGCCCCGATCGTCATCGTCACCGGCATCGTGTTCGCGCCGAACTGGAACCTCTTCGACGGCACCAACACCGCGCTGCCCGCGCAGATCTTCCGCAACGCCAGCCAACCCTTCGAGGCGGCCCAGTCCCGGGCCTGGGGTGCCGCCCTGACGCTCATCGTGATCGTGCTCGGCTTCACGATCATCGCCCGACTCATCGCAAGCCGGTTCGCCATCAAGGAGCGCTGACATGGCCAGTAACGACACCGACCTCACCACCCGGCCGTCCGTCGCGGTGCACGCCCCCGGCACCACCGCCGCGGGTACCGTGTCGTCGACCGCACCGGTGATGCAGCTCCACGACGTCAGCGTCTTCTACGGCAGCTACGAGGCCGTGCGGGGCACCTCGATGCCGATCCAGCAGAACCAGGTCACCGCGATGATCGGGCCGTCGGGCTGCGGCAAGTCGACGGTGCTGCGGGCGCTCAACCGGATGAACGACCCGATCCCCGGCGCCCGGGTGGGAGGCGAGGTCCTCTTCCACGGCCAGAACCTGTACGCCAAGGAGGTCGACCCGATCCAGGTCCGCCGCCGCATCGGCATGGTCTTCCAGAAGCCGAACCCGTTCCCCAAGTCCATCTTCGACAACGTCGCGTACGGGCTGCGGATCAACGGCATCAAGGGCCGGCTCGACGACCACGTCGAGGAGGCGCTGACCCGTGCCGCGCTCTGGGACGAGGTCAAGGACAAGCTGCGCAAGAGCGCCCTGGCGCTCTCCGGCGGCCAGCAGCAGCGGCTCTGCATCGCCCGGACCATCGCGGTCAAGCCCGAGGTGATCCTCATGGACGAGCCCTGCTCGGCACTCGACCCGATCGCCACCGCCAAGATCGAGGACCTGATGTTCGAGCTGGCGAGCGACTACACCATCGTCATCGTCACGCACAACATGCAGCAGGCCGCCCGGGTCAGCCACTACACCGCGTTCTTCACCGCCGAGGTGGACGACAAGCAGGTGCGGCACGGCCGCCTGGTCGAGTTCAGCCAGACCGGCAAGCTGTTCACCAACCCCGCCGACAAGCGTACGGAGGACTACATCACCGGCCGCTTCGGCTGAGCCGGAGCGACGGTGCAACGGCGGGCCGCACGCCGTCCTGCCGTGCGGCGGACCGTCCTGCGCGGCGTGTCGACGTCGCGCCGGGCCCGAACCTGAACCGGAGCCGGTGTGCGATGAACATCCTCGTCGAGGCCACCAGGGGTGACCACCGAGCCGACGGGCGATTCGTGCTGCTCGTGGTGGACGACGACGAGAGCGTCGGCGCCGCGCTGGTCGCGCAGTTGGCCGACCACCGGGTACGCGGGCACCACTTCCCGCATGCCGCGGAGGCGCTGCTGGCCACCGGCGCCCTGCAACCGGACGCGGCCGTGGTCGCCGCCGGACTGGCCACCATGAGCAGCGCAGACCTGGTACGGCTGCTGGCCGGTCGGGCCGGTATCCCGACCGTGGTCGGGGTGGGCGACGACGACGGGGGCGTGGCCGTGGCCGCGCTCAAGGCGGGTGCCACCGCCGGTGTCCGGCGTCCGTACCGGGCCGAGGAGGTCCTGCCGATCCTGCGGGCCATCCGCCCGGACACCTCCGGCGCGCTCGACCCGCCGATCGAACTCGGTGGCCTGCAGGTGGACCCGGCGACGTTCGAGGTGAGCCTGGACGGTCGGGCGATCGCCCTGCCGTTGAAGGAGTTCAAGCTGCTCTACTTCTTCATGAGCCACGCCGAGCGTACGGTCACCCGCGAGCAGTTGCTCACCGCCGTGTGGGGCGGGCTTCCCGACGACAGCTCCAACACGCTGACCGTGCACATCAAGCGACTGCGTCGGCGTCTCGCCCTCGACGGCGACCGACCTCCGGTGATCGTGACCGTACGCGGCCTGGGCTACCGGTTCGTGCCCGCCGCGGCCCCGGCCATCCGTCCGACCTCGTGACCGCCCCCGCACCGCCGCCGTACCCGCCGACGACCGGGTGGGCGCCGGCCCCGCCGACGGGTACGGCACCGGACGGGATGGTCCTGGTGGCGGTGCCGCTGGCGTACGTGCCGCACGTCGCGCGCCTGCTGGCCGAGCTCGACGCCGGCCAGCGCTCGGGTCCGCCGCGTACCCGCATCGACTCGCCGCCGGGCCCGCCCGTCGCCGACTGGACGGTCGAGGACCTGCGTCGGCTCAGCCGGGGACGCAGCGCCACCCACCGGACGGTGGCCGCGGTGCTCGACGCGCTCGCCGCCGCCCCCGACCGGCTGTTCACCGTGCGGGACCTGGCCCAGGCCACCGGCCGTCCGCGCAAGAAGATCGTCGGGGCGATGGCGGGACTGACCCGGCTGTTGAAGGCGCACTACGACTACGCGGGTCGGGGACTTCCGTTCGCCCGGGTGGACGGGCGGCCGGAGGCGCCACGGGAACTCTGCTACACCGTGGACGCGCGGCGGGCGGCCTGCTGGCGCGAGGCCCGCTCGCCCCGGACACCGGAGAGCGGCTTCCCGGAACAACCCGTGCCCGCGACCGCACCGGGCCCGGCACACCCCGCAAGCTGAACTCCGTCGGGCGCGCGCCGCGGGTAAGCAGGGGTCCCCTGCTATACACCAGGCGTTAGCAGGGGACCCCTGCTTACCCGCCCAGGGCGGTTTGTCGGGGGGTGCCGGGGGTAATCGGCGCGGCGCCGACGACAGGAGGGCGCCGTGCGGTTTCCCCTATTCGTCGCCGCGGTGTCGCGCCGGTCGGGTCTGCCGTCCGAGCAGGCCGCCGCCGTGGCCCGTGCGGTGCTGGACACCGTCGTCGAGCGGATGGCGGGCGCGGCGACGACCGCCGACCCGACCGGGTACCTGCCGGACGAGCTGACCGGCGAACTGCCCGCCGGATCCGGTCCGACCCGGCCGGCGGAGTTCCTGCGCCGGGTGGCCCAGCGGGCCGGCGTGGACGCCCCGACGGCCTCGGCCGGGGCGGAGGCGGTCTTCGCCACGCTGCGCGAGACGGTCACCGTGGACGAGTTCCGGCAACTGGTGGCGCGCCTGCGGACCTCGCCGGGTGGTCCGTTCGACGGGCCGGGCGGACGCCTGCCCTGACGCGGCACCGGCCTCGGGGCGGGGGAGGACCTGCCGCCACCCGGCACGCCCGGCCGGGCGGACCGTTTCGCGGCCCGGTGGTGTCTCCCTGCCCGTGGGGCGGTCGGGGGCAGCGGATAGGCTGCCGCCGTGGCAGGTCTGTTGAGGAGTATGGCGGCCCGTGTCGGCGCGGTGATCCCGGGTCCCCGGCGTAGCGGGCCGACCCCGGCGAAGACCGCGCGACCGCGTCAGGTCACCGCGTTGCAACGCCGCGTGCTGTCGTACGCCCCGGAGCCGGACGGTCAGGCCGATCCGGGCGAGATCGTCTGGACCTGGGTTTCCTACGAGGACGATCCCCGGCAGGGCAAGGACCGCCCGGTGCTGGTGGTCGGACGGCACAGCCGGACGCTGTTCGCGCTGATGCTGTCCAGCCGCAGCGACCGTGACGGCGAACGGCACTGGCTGGCGCTCGGGCCCGGCGAGTGGGACCGGGAGAAGCGGCCCAGCTGGGTACGGCTGGACCGGGTGCTGACCATGCGGGAGGACGGCATCCGCCGGGAGGGCGCCGTGCTGGACCGGGCCCGGTTCGACCGGGTCGGCCAGGCGTTGCGCGCCGGGTACGGCTGGCAGTGACCTTCCCGCCGGCGCTCAGCCCGATTCGGGGCCGGTGGCCGCGTGCCGGGTGTCCGGCGGCGGGTACGGCTGCTCGGCGAGCAGTCGCGCGAGGTGGGCGCTGTTGAGTGCCAGCGCCGAGGTCGTCCGGCCGGTGGTGTCGGGCTTCGGGCGTACGTCGAGGTAGTCGGTCTTGTGCAGCGCCTCGCCGACCCAGTACGTCGCCCCGGCCGCCGGGCAGGTGAAGCCGACCTCGTTGAGCGCCTGTTGCACCTGGCCGATGGTGTGGTGTGCGCCGTCCTCGTTGCCGACCACGGCCACCGCGCCGACCTTGCCGTAGGTGAGTAATCGGCCCTGCTCGTCGGTCTCGGCGAGTTCGGCGTCCAGCCGTTCCAGCACCATCTTGCACACGCTGGACGGCTGCCCCAGCCAGATCGGCGTGGCGATCACCAGGATCTGCGCGGCGAGCAGCTTCGCCCGGATGTCCGGCCAGCCGTCGCCGTCGCCCTCGTCGGTGGAGACACCGAACCGGACGTCGTGGTCGACGACGCGGACCAGGTCGCCCTCGACGTCCTGTTCGGCGAGGGCGTCGAGGACCTCGCGCCCGAGCGCCTCGGAACTGGTGTGCGCCGGTGAGCGTTTGAGGGTGCAGTTGAGCACCAGGGCCCGGATGTTCGCCACGATCGTCCCTCCGGCCGTCGTTCCGCTGATTCCGGTCCGTTACCCGCCTTCGGCACGGTCACGCCCCGATTCCGGGACGGAGGTCAGCACTCGGCGAGGTGGGGGCTGTCGCGCAGTTCCCGGCGGGCCCGGCCGGCGCCGATGCCCTTGGCCTCGTACATCGCCGCGTCGGCCCGGTCGAGGGCCTCGTTGAGCTGCGCGCCCTGCACCGGTGCGAGGCCGACCGAGGCGGTCACCCGGAGGGTGACGGCGCCCAGGGGGATCGGTGCGGCGAGCATGTCGCAGAGCCGTCGGGTGGCGTGGTCGATCCAGCGGCGGTCCACCGTGGGGGTGGCCAGCAGCCCGGCGAACTCGTCCCCGCCGAGCCGGGCGACCAGGTTGTCCCCGGCGAAGGTGGCCAGCCGCTCGGCGACGCTGATCAGCACGTGGTCACCGGCGGCGTGTCCGTACCGGTCGTTGATCTGCTTGAAGTCGTCCACGTCCAGCACCACGGCGACCAGCGGGCGACCCGCGCTGTCGGTGAGCAGTGTGGCGGCGAGGCGGTAGAAGGCACGCCGGTTCGGTAGGCCGGTCAGCGGATCGTGGCTGGCGGCGTGCCGCTCGGCGGTCAGCTCTGCCTGGAGGCGGCCGATCTCCGTCTCGGCGCGTACGGCCCGACGTCCGAGTTGCCAGGAGGAGAGCAGGGCACCGACGGCGCAGATACCGGACGCGACAGTGAGCGGATCCGGCACGCACCTCTCCCTTCGCCGCGAGCACGTCCCGCGTCCGGCCGACGGGTGTGTGCCAGACACCTCGTTTCCCCTGGTGGCGGCCGAGATCGCGTGACAGAAAGTGAGCGGATGGGCACCGCTCACTTGCGCTATCATGCTCGCTGTCCAATGCAGATGCAATAGCAGATGCACGTGCAGATGAGTTGACTCCATCCCTTTTGCCGCTACCGCTCCTCCCACGGCACCGGCGCCTACCGGAGAGAACCGACGCCACCATGCAGCAGCCCCCGAACGGCGTTCCCGTCGCCCAGTTGCCTCCCCTCGTCTGGCAGAAGAGCCAGCGCAGCAATCCCAGTGGAAACTGCGTCGAGCTGGCGGAACTGCCCGAGGGGGCGGGGATCGCCATGCGCAACTCCCGCCACCCGGAGGGGCCGGCGCTGATCTACACCGTGGACGAGATCGCCGCGTTCGTGCTCGGCGCCCGGGACGGGGATTTCGACCATCTGATCGACTGACCGTCCATCCCACGGCTGGGATTCGCCGCGCGCGGGACGGAGGTTCATCTCACTGATGGTTCATGGCATGCTTACACGTCGGTCGGACCGGTCCGTCGGTTCGATCGACGACGAAGGCGTGCGGAGGGCGGCAGGTGACCATGGTTTCCGCGGAGGAGGGTCCGGCGGCGGGCCCCACCGTGCTGCGGATGCTGCTGGGTGCCCAACTGCGGCGGTTGCGTGAGTCGCGCGGGGTCACCCGGGAGAAGGCCGGCTGGGAGATCCGCTCCTCCGAATCGAAGATCAGTCGGATGGAGCTGGGTCGGGTCGGGTTCAAGGAACGCGACGTCGCCGACCTGCTCACGCTCTACGGCGTCACCGCCGAACAGGAGCGCGGCGCGCTGCTCAAGCTGGCCCGGGGCGCCAACAACCCGGGCTGGTGGCACCGCTACGGCGACGTGCTGCCGTCGTGGTTCCAGTCGTACCTGGGCCTGGAGGCGGCGGCGGCGCTGATCCGCAGCTACGAGGTGCAGTTCGTGCCGGGCCTGTTGCAGACGCGCGAGTACGCCCGCGCCGTGGTGCTGCTCGGGCACGGCCAGGCCTCGCCGGCGGAGATCGACCGCCGGGTGGACCTGCGGATGCGTCGGCAGGAGGTGCTGCACCGGGCCAAGCCGCCCCGGCTCTGGGCGGTGGTCGACGAGGCGGCGCTGCGCCGTCCGATCGGTGGCCCGCAGGTGATGCGGGGCCAGTTGGAGGCCCTGCTCAAGGCCACCCGGACGCCGAACGTCCGGGTGCAGGTCATCCCGTTCGCCGCCGGTGGGCACGCCGCCGCCGGTGGCGCGTTCACCATCCTGCGCTTCGGCGACCAGGACCTGCCGGACATCGTCTACATCGAGCAGTTGACCAGCGCGATCTATCTGGACAAGCGCGAGGACCTCGATTTCTACGCGGTGGCGATGGAGCGGCTCTGCGTCGAGGCCGAGCCGCCGGAGCGTACGGCGGAGATCCTGGAACGGATGATCGCCGACCTCGACCCCAGCTGACCGATCCGCGCCGGGGCGGCGTGGATTGACACCTGACGAACTGCTGGCTAATCTCTGGATCGATCCAGTTACTGAATCGATCCAGAACGGGGTGGCGCATGAAACCGACCCTGCGGGCCGTCGCCGAGGCGGTCGGTGTCTCGCGCAGCACCGTCTCCAACGCCTACAGCCGTCCCGACCAGCTCTCCACCGAGTTGCGGGCACGCATCCTGGAAGCCGCCCGGCAGATGGGCTATCCCGGGCCCGACCCGACCGCACGATCGTTGCGCCGGGGCTTCGTCGGCGCCATCGGCGTGCTGTTCACCTCGCGGCTGTCGTACGCGTTCACCGATCCCTTCGCGGTCCGGTTCGTCACCGGCGTCGCCGAGGCGGCCGAACGTCATGACAGCAGCCTGTTGCTGGTGCCGTTGCCGCCGGACCCGGCCGGTGCCCGGCGGGCGGTGGAGAACGCCGCCGCCGACGGGTTCTGCGTCTACTGCGCCGGAGGCGAGGAAGGCATTCTCGACACCATCCGTGGTCGCGGACTTCCCTTCGTCACCACCTCGTCGCGGCCCCGCGCGGACGACCGGTGGGTCGGCATCGACGAGCGGGCCGCCGCTCGCTCGGTCGCCGCACACCTGGTCGACCTCGGCCACCGACGGGTCGCGCTGCTCGGCCACGACGTCCTGCCGCGCGCCGACACCGGTCTGCTACGCGTCGCCGACGTGGCCGACGTGCCGCACCCCACCACCCGCGACCGACTCGCCGGCTTCGCCGACGCCTTCGCGACCGCCGACGTGCCCTGGACCGACCTGACTGTGCTCACCGCCCAGGACAACACCCGGGACGCCGGGGCCACCGCCGCCCGCGCGCTGGCCGCCCTGGCCGAACCACCCACTGCGGTGCTGGCCGCCTCCGACGTGCTCGCCCTCGGCGCGCTCGACGCGCTGCGCGAGCAGGGCGGGCGGGGGCGACAGGTCTCCGTCACCGGCTTCGACGACATCGCCGAGGCCGCCACGGCCGGCCTGACCACGGTGCGCCAACCCGCCGAGCAGAAGGGCCGCACCGCCGCCGAACTGCTCCTCGACCCGCCCGGGGACGCCCGTGCGCGTCAGATCCTGCTGCCCACCACGCTGGTCGTCCGGACCAGTTCCGGACCTGCCCCGAGGAGCTGAACCATGGAACAGCCGACCGGCTTCGTGTTCGCCATCGACGCGGTCACCCGCCACGTCAACTCCGCCCGGCCGGACGCGCCGATCCGTCCCGATCCGCCCCGCACCGCGCGTTTCGCCGCCGGTCGTCGCCGCGCCGCCACGGCGCTGCGCCGGCTCGCCGACCAGATCCAACCGCCCGCGTTGCCCAGTCCGACGAACTGCGTCCGGTAGAAGCGGCCGGCGACGGGGCGGGAGCGGCGAGGCGGGTCCGCGATCCCCGGACCGTTGCCGACCAGGCCGCTCGGGTGGTGTGCGGGGCGGTGCACCAGGCAGACTGGGACCGATGTCAGCCTTCACCTCCAGCCTGCGGTTGCACGACCGCTACGTGCTGCGCGACCGGATCGGCCTGGGCGGGATGTCCGAGGTCTGGTGGGCCGACGACGAGATCCTCGGCCGTCCCGTCGCCGTGAAGGTCCTCGCCGGCTCGTTCGCCGTCGACCCGGACCTGCGGGCCGTCCTCCGGCGTGAGGCCCGCGCCGCGGCACGCCTGACCCACCCGCACGTCACCCAGGTCTACGACTACGGCGAGGCCGCCCTCGCCGGTGGCACGGTGGTGCCGTTCCTGGTCATGGAACTCGTCGACGGGCAGAACCTCGCCGACCGGCTCGCCGACGGCCCGCTGCCCTGGCCGTCGGCGCTGCGCACGGCCGCGCAGGTGGCCGCCGCCCTGGCCGCCGCGCACCGCATCGGCGTGGTGCACCGCGACATCAAGCCGGGCAACGTGATGCTCACCGAGACCGGCGCCAAGGTGCTCGACTTCGGCATCGCCGCGCCGGCCGGGCCACCGCACCCCGGTCCCGGCCCGACCGGCGAGCCCATGATGGGTACGCCCGCGTACACCGCGCCGGAACGCTTCGGGTCCGGGGCCCCGGACCCGGCCAGCGACGTGTACGCCCTCGGCGCGCTGCTCTACCGCACCGTCACCGGTGAACCCCCGCTGCCCGTGCACAGCTGGGAGGACGCCCTGGTGGTGCACGCCAACCGCCGTCCGGTGCCGCCGCCGCGCGTACCCGGCCTGCCGGCCGAGCTGGCCGACCTGATGCTGGCCTGCCTCGATCCCGATCCGGGGCGCCGCCCCACGGCGGGCCAACTGGCGGCGCGGTTCGCCGCCGGCGCGAGCGGTGCGCCCTCGTCGGCCACGACCGTGCTGCCGATCGTCACGGCCACCGCCCCGGTGGACCCGTCCACCGGGGCCCGCACGGCGGCCGACGCACACCCGTCGACGCTCGTCGACCGGACCGGCACCTGGTCGGCGACGGCCCGACCGCCCTCCGGCGCCCGGTCCACGCCGGACAGTCCCGTCCGGGGCCTTCCCGGCCGCCCACGGCGTCCCCGACGCCCGGTCGGGGCGGTGGTCGCGACCGGTCTGGCCCTGGTGGTCGGCGTCGGTACGGCGGTCGCCCTGAGTGGCGGCGGCGACGGAGTGCCGGCGGCAACGCCCAGCACCGCTCCGGCCGCGCCGCCGCCGACCTCCGCGCCCCCGCCGACGTCTGCCGCCCCACGACCCAGCCCCACGCCGTCGACCAGCCGACCCGAGCCGGTCAATCTGCGGCAGACCGCGGGCGAACTCATCGCGCTGCTCGTCGAGGGGCAGTTCACCGGCGACATCGACCGCAAGGTCGCCGACCGGCTGCGCAAGGACCTGGCCGAACTCGCCACCGGTAAGCCCAAGGACCGCGAGAAGCGTATCGAGAAGGTGCGTGACCGCCTCGACGACGAGGTGGAACGCGGCCGCGTCCCGGCCGACTTCGCCGACCGCCTGGAGCGGCTGCTCGACCAGGTCGAGGACTCACTCGACGACGAGGACGACGACTGACCGGCCTCAGGTGAGCGTGACCCGGGCGAACTCGCCCGGCGTCGTGCCCGCGCGGGCCAGCACCGCGCCGTCGGACGCCCAGATCGCCGAGCGCCCGGCGGTCTCCACAAAGCCACCGCCGGTCGAGCCGGCGAAGCTCGCCGTCGCGACCACCACCCGGTGCGTGGTGGAGATCCGTAGCGCCCGCTCGTCCTGGACCGCCGTGTCGGCAGCGTGGTCGACGACCGACGCGACGTAGACGTCGACGCCGAGGGCGCAGGTCCGGGCGGCGTGTTCCGGCACGCCGGTGTCCTTGCAGATCGCCAGGCCCAGCCGCCAGCCGTCGACGGTCAGCACGACCGGCTCCGGGCCGGGCGCGAACCGCCGGGCCTCCACCGTGCCGAGCGACATCTTCCGGTACGCCACACGCGCGCCGGTGTGGTCCACCGCGAGGGTGGCGATGTGCTCACCGGCCACCGGCGCGCCGGCCAGCGCCAGCGTCCCCGTCTGGGTGCACGCCTCGACGAGCGGTGTCAGCCGCGGGTCGGTCGGGTCGAGCGCCGGCGCGTCCAGTTCGTACCCGGTCAGCGAGAGTTCGGGGAAGACCACCACCCGGGAGGCCGCGGCCCGGACCAGCGCGGCGTGTGCCGACACGTTCGCCTCGACGTCGTAGGCCACGCACGGCGGCTGGGCGGCGGCGATCCGCAGCGGGCTGCGCGCGGGAATGCCACTCATGCCGAGTAGCTTAGAGCGACCGGTGACAGGGCGTGGGGGACGAGGCGGCCCTGGTGCCGATCGCTCTCCGAGGTCGCTCGGTCCTGGATCGACGGGTGATTGTGCGATTCCCCGCGTGAGTTCGTAGCGTGTGGGCCATGATTCATGCCCCGCATGCTCCGTCTGCCGCCGACGTCGTCGGCCAGTCCGCACCACCCGAGGACGGCCTGGTCGGCCTGGTCACCGATCTGATGGAGCGACTCGGTGCCCCGGGGGCGGGGCTGGCCGTGGCGTTGGAGAACCTCTTCCCGCCCATCCCCAGCGAAGTGATCCTGCCGCTCGCCGGCTTCGCCGCCGCACAGGGCCGGATGAGCCTGGTCGCGGCGATCTTCTGGACCACGCTCGGCTCGGTGGTCGGTGCCCTGGCGCTCTACTGGATCGGTGCGGCGCTGGGGCGGGAGCGGACCCGGGCGATCGCGGCCAAGCTGCCGCTGGTCAAGCTCAGCGACGTCGACCGGACCGAGGAGTGGTTCCTCCGGCACGGCGTCAAGGCCGTCTTCTTCGGCCGCATGATCCCGATCTTCCGCAGCATGATCTCCATTCCGGCGGGCGTGGAACGGATGCCGCTGCTCACCTTCACGCTCTACACCACGCTCGGCAGCCTGATCTGGAACACCACGTTCGTGATGGCCGGTTACCTGCTCGGCGACAACTGGCACCTGGTCGAGGGGTACGCCGGCATCCTCCAGAAAGTGGTCATCGTGGCCTGCCTCGCCGGGCTGGTGTGGTTCGTGGTCACCCGGTTGCGGCGCTCCCGGCGGACCGGCGGGCTCCGCGCCAACGACACCGCGTCCGCGGTGGCCGAGACCGCGCCGACCGGGACCCCCGACCCGGAGGGACGGGGCACCATCTACCGCAGCGCCTGGGCTGACGACCGGCCCGTGACCGACCAGCGCGTCCGGCCGGACGACGGGCCCGTGGCGGACCAGCGTGGGTGGGCCGACAACCCGGCCGTGGCCGACCAGCCGGGTTGGGCGGAGAACCGGCCGGTGGCGGACCAGCGTGGGTGGGCCGACAACCGGCCTGCGGCGGACCAGCACAGTGTCTGGGGGGACCGGCCGGTGGCAGAGCAGCGTGGGTGGGCCGAGAACCAGCCGGTGATGGACCAGCACCACGCCTGGGGAGATAATCGGCCCATGGCGGACCAGCACCCCGGGTGGGCAGACGACCGGCCCGGGACCGACCAGCGCACCTGGGCTGACGACCGGCCCGTGCCGGACCAGGGGCGTCCGGACCAGTCGGGACACCGGTGGTGAGCGCCGAGCCGCAGGACTGGGCCGCGCAGACCGGGGTGGTCACGCTGCCCGGCGGCGTACGGGTGCGGGGGCGACGCATCGCCGACCCGGCCACCCCGGCCGACTTCAGCCTGCTGCTGGCTCCCGGCCCGACGCCCGCATGGGCGCACCGCCGGGTGCGCTGGCCCGACTTCTGGATACCGGTGGACCGCGCCGACGCCCTGGAGGCCCTGCGGGAGGCGTTGCGCCGGGGATACGCGGGCGAGCGGGTGGAGGTGGCCTGCCGGGGTGGTACGGGTCGGACCGGCACCGCGTTGGCCGCGTTGGCGATCCTCGACGGGTTGCCCGCCGAGCAGGCGGTGGACTGGGTCCGGGCGGCCTACCGGCCCCGCGCGGTCGAGACTCCCTGGCAACGTCGCTGGCTGCGTCGCCTGACCTGACACCCCGCCGACGACCCTGATCGGGGTGCCCCGCCCGGCACCCGCGCGATGCGACGGTGCCGGGCGGGGCACGTCCGTCAGCGGGCCACGTACTCGCGCAGGTGCCGGGCGGTGAGGGTGTCGCCGTGTGCGACCAGGTCGGCGGGGGTGCCGGTGAACACGACCCGTCCGCCGTCGTGACCGGCGCCCGGCCCCAGGTCGATCAGCCAGTCCGCGTGCGCCATCACCGCCTGGTGGTGCTCGATGACGATGACCGTGTTGCCGGCGTCCACCAGCCGGTCGAGCAGCGCCAGCAACTGGTCCACGTCGGCCAGGTGCAGGCCCGTGGTCGGCTCGTCCAACACGTACGTGCCGGCCTTCTCGGCCATGTGGATGGCCAGCTTGAGCCGCTGCCGTTCGCCGCCGGAGAGGGTGGTCAGCGGCTGGCCCAGGGTGAGGTAGCTCAGCCCCACGTCGGCGAGCCGGTCCAGGACCACCCGGGCGGCACCGCCGGGGAAGAAGTCCTGCGCCTCGCTGACCGACATGCCGAGCACCTCGCTGATGGTGCGACCGCGCAGCCGGTAGGTCAGCACCTCGTCGGTGAAGCGCCGACCCTCGCACCGTTCGCAGACCGAGGCGACGCCGGCCATCATCGCCAGGTCGGTGTAGACCAGCCCGATGCCCTTGCAGGTCGGGCAGGCGCCCTCGGAGTTGGCACTGAACAGCGCCGCCTTCACCCCGTTGGCCTTGGCGAACGCGGTGCGGACCGGGTCGAGTAGGCCGGTGTACGTGGCCGGGTTGCTGCGCCGAGAGCCCCGGATCGGTGCCTGGTCGACCACGACCACCCCGTCGCGGCGGTGCAGCGAGCCGTGCACCAGGGAACTCTTGCCCGAGCCGGCCACCCCGGTCACGACGGTCAGCACGCCGAGCGGGACGTCCACGCTGACGTCGCGCAGGTTGTGCAGGTCGGCGTGGCGGATGGCCAGCTGTCCGCTGGGGGTACGGACCTGTTCGCGCAGGCGTACCCGGTGGTCGAGGTGCCGGCCGGTGCGGGTGTCGGAGCGGCGCAGCCCGGCCACGTCGCCGGTGTAGCAGATCCGGCCGCCGCCGGTGCCCGCCCCGGGACCGAGGTCGATCACGTGGTCGGCGATCGCGATGGTCTCCGGCTTGTGCTCGACGACGAGGACCGTGTTGCCCTTGTTCCGGAGTCGCAGCAGCAGGTCGTTCATCCGGGCGATGTCGTGCGGGTGCAGGCCGACGGTGGGTTCGTCGAAGACGTACGTGATGTCGGAGAGGCTGGACCCGAGGTGCCGGACCATCTTGACCCGTTGCGCCTCACCGCCGGAGAGGGTGGCCGACTCGCGGTCGAGGCTGAGGTAGCCCAGACCGATCTCGACCAGCGAGTCCAGCAGTTCCCGCAGGTTCCCGGTCAACGGGGCGACCGAGGAGTCCTCGATGCCCCGGACGAACGCGGCGAGGTCGCTGATCTGCATGGCGGCGCACTCGGCGATGTTGCGTCCGGCGATGCGGGAGGAGAGCGCGGCGGCGTTGAGCCGGGTGCCGTCGCAGTCGGTACAGGTGGTGAAGGTGACCGCCCGGTCGACGAAGGCGCGGATGTGCGGCTGCATCGACTCCCGGTCCTTGGCCAGGTAGAGCCGGCGCACCTTGACGATCAGACCCTCGTACGTGAGGTTCGTGCCGCCCACCTTGATCTTCGTGGCCGGTTTGCGGAGCAGGTCCTCCCACTGCTGCGGGGTGAAGTCCTGGAGCTTGACGTCCGGGTCGAAGAGACCGGAGCCGACGATGGTCTGCCAGTACCAGGTGTCGACCGCGAAGTTCGGCACGGTGACCGCGCCGTCGTTGAGGGACTTCTCCACGTCCACGAGTTCGTTGACGTCGAGGTCGGAGACGCGGCCCAGGCCCTCACAGGCGGGGCACATGCCCTCGGCGAGGTTGAAGCTGAACGCTCCGGCGCCACCGACCTGCGGGGTGCCGAGCCGGCTGAACACGATGCGCAGCATCGCGTACGCGTCGGTGGCGGTGCCGACGGTGGAGCGGGAGTTGGCGCCCATCCGCTCCTGGTCGACCACGATCGCCGGGGTGAGGTTGCGCAGCGAGTCCACGTCCGGCCGGGAGAGGTTGGGCATGAACGACTGGAGGAACGCGCTGTAGGTCTCGTTGATCATTCGTTGCGACTCGGCGGCGATGGTGCCGAAGACCAGCGACGACTTACCGGATCCGGAGACGCCGGTGAAGACGGTCAGGCGACGCTTCGGGATGTCGACCGAGACGGAGTCGAGGTTGTTCTCCCGTGCTCCGCGTACCTCGATCACGTCGTGACTGTCGGCGGCGGACCGTGCTGGCTGCTGCATGCGAACCCTTCGCGAGATCGTGGACGGACTCCCGCCCCGGAAAGAAGGAGCTGGGATGGCCTGGCCAGGTTCAAGTGTCTCATGGACCTGCCCGTGGAGACTTTCGTCGACGGTGAGCGCCTACGAGCGGCGAAAGGTGCCGCAAAGTCTCAAACAACCATGAGGCGCTAGGGTGAACCGGTGGCGGGACGACGGACGACCGGGCGACTGCGCGCGGTCGACCTCGCCGCAGCGGTCGGCATCTCCGTGCAGCAGGTGCGCAACTACGTCGATCTCGGGGTGCTGCCGCCGGTGGAGCGCACACCGAGCGGCTACCGAATCTTCACTGCGGCGCACCAGCGGGCGCTGACCGTGGCGCGGACGGTCGCGGACGGGCACGGCTGGGCGCGTACCCGCCAGATCATGGCGGCGGCGCACGTGGGTGACCTGCCGACGGTGCTGGCCGCGCTGGACGCCGGGCACGCCGAACTGGACCGGGAACGTGCCGAGATCCGTCGGGTGCTCGGCGCCTTCGAGACGGTGGTGAGCGCCTCCGCCCCGCCGGTCCCGGTGCCCCGTCGGGCCGCCCGGGTCGGCGCGGTCGCCGACCTGGTGGGTGTCCGCACCTCGCAGCTACGGGCCTGGGAGGCGCGTGGTCTGCTCCGGCCGGGCCGCGAGCCGGGCACCGGCTACCGGCGCTACGACGAGGCCGAGCTGCGCGCGGCCCAGGTGGTGGCGCTGCTGCGCCGGGGTGCCTACCCGTTCGAGATCATCACGGCGGTGCTGGACGAGCTGAGGAGCACCGGCAGCCCGCTGCGGGTCCGCGCGGAACTCGCCCGGCGGGAACAGGACCTGCACCGACGCAGCCTGCGTCGGTTGGCCGGCTCCGCCGCGCTGCACGACTACCTGCGGCACCTCGGCCTGTGCTGATCCGCGCTCCGGTCGGATCAGCGCAGCACCAGCAGGTCGAGGTGGTCGACCACCGGTGCCGGGGCACTGCCCCGGACCGCCTGGCGTAGCCGGGCCATGCCGGCCCGGAACTCGGATTCGGTGATCAGGTGCAGGGGGGTGTGCGCGCGGCGGTCGATCCGGTCGGCGTACTCGGCCAGCGAGGTGGCCACGGTCTGGGCGACCGGCTCGACGCTGCTCACCGGGAACCCCGCCGCGGCGAACGCGGAGCGCACCCGGGACAGGCTGGGGAACTGGTCGAGCACCCGGATCGCCTCCGGGAACCACTCGAAGAGGGCGACGAGCTGGTGCCGTCCCGGGAAGGGGGAGCGGATCAGCACCGGAGCGCCCGGACGCAGCACCCGGCGCAACTGCCGGGCCACGGCGTCGAGATCGGGTACGTGGTGCAGCATCGTCGAGAGCCAGGCACCATCCACACTGGATGCGGCCAGCGGGAGCGCGGTCGCCTCACCGGCGAGCATCGGCCGGTGCGGGCACCGGTCACGCATCGCCGGGGCCGGCTCCACCGCCAGCACGCGTACGCCGTACCAGCCGGCGAAGGTGGTGGCCCAGGCTCCCGTACCGGCGCCGAGGTCCAGCAGCGTCGACCCGGGGTGTGGTCGCAGGTGCTCCCGGACGGCGTGTCGCCAGTGGGTCAGGCCGGCGGGTGCCAGCTCGCGGGTGGCGGCGAACGCGGCCGCCTCGGCGTCGTCGTACGAGATCAGACCCACGGTCACCCCTCCGACCGCGGCCGGCGGCTCCGGCCCCGCTCTGTAACGTTTTGTAGTCGCTTGGTGACTGAGGGGTCAACCAGTTGTGAGAGATGCCGCAAAAAGAGATGGTGGGCGATGGCTGCAGCCATCGCCCACCATCCGTGGTGTTCCGTCAGGTCAGCTGACCGAGCAGGGTGCCAGGTTGACCAGCTCGGCGGGCCGGTTGCCGTCGACCCGGCCGATCGCGGTGGCGATCCGGTTCAGGGCGGCGACACGCCGGTCCTTCAGCGGGCCGACGACCGTGTTCTGCACGAAGTTCGCTCCACCCTCCGGGCGTACCGCGAGCTGGGCGAGACGGGCGTTGGCGTCCGCGATCTGGTTGTCCAGGTTGGCCAGCTCGCGCTGCACCTCGGCGGCGGCCTGAGCGGGTACGGCCGGCAGGCGGTCGGCGACACTCGGGCAGTTCACCCGCTGCGCCACGCCGGCCCCGGCGTTGCCGTTGTTGCCCGCGTTGCCGTTACCGGCGTTGCCGTTGTTCCCGGCGTTCCCGTTACCCGCGTTGCCGCTGTTGCCGTTGACCGCGCTGGGGGTACCCGGGGTGTTCAGTCCGCAGGTGGCGAGGCTGGCGAGGTTCGGGCGCTGGCCACCGGCCCGGTTGATGTTGATGCCGATGCGGTCGAGGGCGGCGGTGCGCTTGCTGGCCAGTGGGCCGAGGATGGCGAGCTGAACGAAGTTGGCGCCGCCCTGGGGGTTGGCGGCCTGGGCGGCGAGGCGGGCGTTGGCCTCCTCGATCTGCTTGTCGAGGTTGGCCAGTTCCTGCTCGACGCCGGCGGCGGCGGCGGCGGGTACGCCGGAGAGCTTGTCCCGGACGGTCGGGCAGTTCGCCGTCTGCGCCGCTCCGGCTCCGGCATTGCCGGTGTTGCCGCCGTTGTTCGCGTTCCCGGCACCGATGTTGCCGTTGCCCGCGCCGCCGTTGACGGCGCTGGGGGTGCCTGCGGCGTTCAGTCCGCAGTTCGCGAGGCTGGCCAGGTCGGGGCGCTGGCCACCGGCCCGGTTGATGTTGATGCCGATGCGGTCGAGGGCGGCGGTGCGCTTGCTGGCCAGTGGGCCGAGGATGGCGAGCTGAACGAAGTTGGCGCCGCCCTGGGGGTTGGCGGCCTGGGCGGCGAGGCGGGCGTTGGCCTCCTCGATCTGCTTGTCGAGGTTGGCCAGTTCCTGCTCGACGCCGGCGACGGCGGCGGCGGGTACGCCGGAGAGCTTGTCCCGGACCGTCGGGCAGTTCGCCGTCTGCGCCGCCCCGGCGCTGTCGTCGGCGGAGGCCAGCGTCAAGCCCGCGCCGAGCAGCGCGACCGCGAGGATGCCGACGCCGCCGACTTTCAGGGCGGCTTGCTTCCGCTGCTTCTGGGTACGCCTGACCATGATTCTCTCCTCATGAATGACCGCCGGGCGGGCCGACCGCGTCGGCGGCCGCCGGCTGAAGCGCCGTGGGAAGCCCGGGAGCCTCGACAGCGGCGGCCGTTCCGCATGCCGGAGCCTGTCCCGGGGTGACCGTCGGACGCGCTTCGGGAGCGCTCCCGCCGCAGGTCCGAACGTTGTGGTGTGTTCGGCTGTGGATACGGGGGGCGCGCGGGATCGGTTCAACCGGTGCGTGTGGAAGATCGGCACCATCGCGTCGAGTCGGCGGTCCGACCGATCGGGTGCGGCCGCCGATCGTGCCGTTAGTCTGCGTCTTCATGAGCGTCCGGGCCTTCTCCGTCGCCGTCGTCGTCCTCGCGATCGTGGCGATCCCCGCGACTGCCGGTGCGGCTGCGATCACCGACCGTGTCGCCGCCGTGTCGCCGCCGCCTGCTGCGCCGGCCGCCACGCCGACTGCTGCGGTGCCCTGCCCGAAGGCCGTCGCGCCGAAGGTGACCCGCTCGCCCCGGCCGACCCCGCCACCGTCGGACCCGGAGCACCGGGTGGTCGGCGGGGAGCCGCTGGCGACCTCGGGACTCGTCGTGCCGCCGGGCGTACCGGCCCCGCCGAGGGTGACCGCGACCTCGTGGCTGGTGGCCGATCTGGACACCGGCACCGTGCTGGGTGGCTGTGGCCCGCACGAGTACGCCACCCCGGCCAGCGTGCAGAAGCTGCTACTGGCCGCGACCATGCTGCCCCGGCTCGATCCGCAGCAGGTGATCAGGGTGACCCCGGAGGACCTGGAGATCGCGCCCGGCTCCTCGGCGGTCGGGCTGCTGCCCGGTGGCCGGTACCGGGTGGAGACGCTCTGGTTGGGCCTGCTGTTGCAGTCCGGCAACGAGGCGGCCAACGCGCTGGCCCGCCTCGGCGGTGGCCCGGACGGTGCGGCGGGCGGGGTGCGGGCGATGAACGAGTACGCCCGGCACCTCGGCGCGTTGCAGACCCACGCGGTCACGCCGTCCGGGTTGGACGGTCCGGGGCAGTTCACCAGCGCGTACGACCTGGCGCTGATCGCCCGGGCCTGCTTCGCCGACCCGACGTTCCGCCGGTACGCGCTCACCGAACGCACCCGGATCCCGGCCCAGCGGGGGCTGGGCGCCAGGGGTTTCCAGATCCAGAACGAGAACCAGCTCGTGCACCGCTATCCGGGTGCGCTGGGCGGCAAGACCGGCTTCACCGACTACGCACGGCACACCTACGTCGGCGCCGCCGAGCGCGACGGTCGCCGGTTGGTGGTCACGCTGCTCGGTGCCGAGCCCCGACCGCAGCGCGGCTGGGAGCAGGGTGCCGCCCTACTCGACTGGGGTTTCCGGCTGCCCCGGGAGGCCGGCGTGGGTCGGCTGGTGGAGCCGGGGGAGTGGGACGCCGCACGAACGCCCGTACCGCCTCCGCCGGCCCTGCCCGCGCCGGCCGAGGCGCCGCCGGTGAGCACCACGACCTCGGCCACCGTCGACGACCGCCCGGGCGCGGGCACGGTCGTGGCGCTGGCGGTCGGCGCGGCCGTGATCGCCCTGGCGGTGGTCGCCGCCCGCCGGATCCGCGCCTCCGGTCGCACCCGCGACTGACCCGACGATCCGCACCACCCGCCGGCCGGCGGACGCGCCGACCGCGTGTGCGATGGTCGATTTGCCGGACCAGTCGGTAATCACCCGATAGTGTCGCTGGATGTGAGAGTCCGAGCCCTGGTCGTCGCGGTGGCGACGGCGCTCATGACCACACCGCTGCCGGCGACCGTGGCGGTGGCGGCACCCGTGCCGTGTCCACGTCCGGCACCGCCGGCTCCCGGGCCGTCGCAGCCGGTCACGCCGTCACCGGACCCGGTGCAGCGGGCGGTGGGCGGCGCGCGGCTGGCCACCCAGGGACTGGTCGTGCCGACGACGGTGCCCCGGCCGCCCGAGGTGGCCGCCACCTCGTGGCTGGTGGCCGACCTGGACACCGGTGCGGTGCTGGGCGGCTGTGGCCCGCACGAGTACGCCACCCCGGCCAGCGTGCAGAAGCTGCTACTGGCCGCGACCATGCTGCCCCGACTCGACCCGTACGACATGGTCACCATCACCGCCGGGGACCTCGACATCGAACCCGGCAGTTCGGCCGTGGGGCTGGTGGAGGGCGGCCGGTACCGGGTGGAGACGCTCTGGCTCGGTCTGCTGCTGCGGTCCGGCAACGAGGTGGCGAACGCGCTGGCGCGGGCCGGTGGTGGGCCGGACGGCATGGCGGGCGGGCTGCGCGCGATGAACGAGCGGGCCCGGGCACTCGGCGCGTACCAGACGCACGCAGTGACCCCGTCCGGGCTGGACGGTCCGGGGCAGTTCACCAGCGCGTACGACCTGGCGCTGATCGCCCGCGCCTGCTTCGCCGACGAACAGTTCCGGCGGTACGCGGCCACCCGGGAGGCGAACATCCCGCCCCAGCCGGCGCAGGGCACGAAGGGCTTCGCCATCGACAACGACAACCAGTTGCTCTACCACTATCCGGGTGCGCTGGGCGGCAAGACCGGCTACACCGACCTGGCCCGGCACACCTACGTGGGCGCGGCCGAGCGGGGCGGGCGTCGACTGGTGGTCACCCTGCTCGGCGCGGACGTCGTCGACAAGCGGGGCTGGGAGCAGGGTGCCGCGCTGCTCGACTGGGGGTTCGCGCTGCCCCGGGACACCTCGGTCGGGGTGCTGGTGAGTCCGGGCACCGCCACGTCCGCCGTACCGTCGGCCTCGGTGCCGCCGCAGGCGCTGCCCGGCGGGGCCGCAGCGGAGCCCGCACCGCGGACGCTCGGCGCCCCGCTGCGGTGGGCCTCGCTGGTCGTGCTCGCCGTCGGCGTGACGCTGCTGGCCGGCGCGCTCGTCACCCGGCATCGCCGCCGTGCCGCCCACCGTGGCCGCCCGGCCCGCTGAACCCGCCCGGTCCGCGTCGACAACACACCGGGCGACCGGTCCGGCCCGGTGCCGGCTCGGTCGGTGGGCGGTCGTCCCGACGGCCGTGGTGGGACTGGTCGCGGGGCTGGGCGGGTGCGGGCGGAACGCGCCGACGCCCGAGCCGTCCCGCACGCCACCGCCGGCGTCGGCACCGGCGCGGCCGGGCCTGGTGGTCCTGTCTGACCTGGACGGACGCATCCTCACCGACATCCGCTACGCCACCGCGCACAACTTCGTCGGTCGCCCGGTCGACGGCTACCAGGAGCCGCTCTGCCTGCTCACCGCGGCGGCCGCGCGGGCGTTGCGCCGGGTGCAGGACGCCGCCCTGGCCACCGGTCACCGCCTCAAGGTGTACGACTGCTACCGCCCGCAGCGTGCCGTGGACGACTTCGTGGCCTGGGGCGCCGACCCGGGGCGGCAGGAGACCAAGGCGGAGTTCTATCCCCGGGTGGCCAAGTCCGCGCTGTTCGACCGGGGCTACCTCGGTGCCCCCACGTCGCACAGCCGGGGCAGCACGGTCGACCTCACGCTGGTCGAGGAGCCGCCGCCCGAGCGGTCCGGGCCCGTCCCGGGTCGGCCCCCGGCCGCCTGCACCGACCCGTACGGCCGGCTTTCCACCGACGGCAGCGTGGACATGGGGACCGGCTTCGACTGCTTCGACCCGCTGTCGCACACCGACTCGACGGCGGTCGGCGCCACCGCACAGGCGAACCGGCGGTTGTTGCGGGACCTGATGACCGACGGCGGTTTCGTCGGTTACGACCGGGAGTGGTGGCACTTCCGCTACCGCGACGAGCCCTGGCCGGACACCTACTTCGACCTGCCGGTCACGCGCTCGTCGGCGGACTGAGCGGGGCGAGGTCGCGCAGCGCCTCGGCGGTGGCCGGGTCGGCGGGGAAGAACGCCTCCACGGCCAGCCCGGAGACCGTCACGTCCAGCGGCGTGCCGAAGAGCGTGGTGGTGCTGAAGAAGGAGAGTTCGCTGTCGTCGTGCCGGAAACGCAGCGGGACGGCGACCCGTGCGGCGAGGTCACCGACCGGCTCGGCGGGTCCCTCGCCGCCGGGGTAGCCGCGCAGCTCGTCGTGCAGCGCGGTCAGCACCGGGTCGCTGGTCGTCTGGGCCTGGTGACGCAGTCGCCGGAGCAGATGGGCGCGCCACTGCGCGAGGTTGAGGATGCGCGGTGCCATGCCGTCGGGGTGCAGGCTGAGCCGCAACACGTTGACCGGCGGGGTGAGCAGGTCGGGATGGGCGTCGGCGGTGAACAGGTCGATCGTGGGGTTGGCCTCGAGGAGGTGCCAGTGCCGGTCGACGAGCACGGCCGGGTACGGGTGGTGCCCGTCGAGGATCCGGCGGACGGCGGTGCGGACCGGGGCCAACTCCGGGTCGGCCAGGTCGTGCGCGGGGAAGGCGGGCGCGTACCCGCCGGCCAGCAGCATCACGTTGCGGGCGGCCAGCGGCAGGTCGAGTTGTTCGCCGAGCCGCATGAGCAACTCCCGGCTCGGCCGGGAGCGGCCGGTCTCCACGAAGCTCAGGTGCCGGGTCGAGACGCCCGCCTCGATCGACAGGTCGAGCTGGCTCAGCCCGCGTACCCGCCGCCAGTCGCGCAGCAGCGTGCCGACCGGACGGCTCGGCGAGGTCACAGTGGTCACCCCGCCGACCCTAGTGAGGGCTGGTCGCCCGAACCATTACCCACGAGGTAATCGACACCATGCACGGCGGCCGGGAAACATCGGTCCCGGCACCGAGAGCCGGGCCGTATGTGGCGACGAGGAGACGGGGATGGCTGTCGAGTTCGACGAGCTGGTCGAGCGGTACCTGGCGATCTGGAACGAGACCGACCCGGCGCGGCGACGCCGGGAGATCGACGACCTGTTCGCCGCCGAGGGGCGTTACGTCGACCCGCTGGTGGTCGCGGAGGGGCGCGACGCCGTCGACGCGACGATCGCGGCGGTGCAGGACCGGTTCCCCGGGATGACGTTCCGTGCGGTGGGTCCGGTCGACGGCCACCACCAGCAGGTCCGCTTCACCTGGGAACTCGGCCCTGAGGGTGTCGAGGCGCCGATCGCCGGATTCGACGTGGCGACCGTCGACGACGACGGCCGACTGACCCAGGTGCTGGGGTTCCTGGACCGGGTCCCGGTGGCGTAGCCCCCGGACCGGCGACGGCCGGTCCGGAGTGGACGGGGGATGTCGCACCGGTGGGGGCACGCCGGTGCGACATCGCGCTCCGCGGAGGCCGGGCAGTCTGGCCCACGGCGTCCCGTACGCTGTGGGCCATGACTGCTGTACGTCGATGTCATCGTGACGCACGGTGGCCGGACGCGCCGGTCCCAGACCTCCCGTCGGGGTCGGTTGTCGGGTGATTGTCACGCGTGTGCCGGTCCAGCGGGGTGGGCCGGTGGAGCTGCCGCCCGAGTCCCGGCTCGCCCGCGCCTGCCACGAGATCGCCGCCTCGCGGTCGTTCGAGGTCACCATCGTCGCGGTGATCCTCGCCAACGGGGTGGTGCTCGGTCTGGAGACCTATCCCGATCTCGGCACGGCGGGCACCGCGCTGCACGGCGTCGAGTGGTTCTTCCGGACGGTCTTCGTGGTCGAGATCGCCATCCGGCTGCTGGCCTACGGTCGCCGCCCGCAGGACTTCTTCCGGCACGGCTGGAACGTCTTCGACTTCCTGGTGATCGCGGCGATCTTCGTCCCGGGCCTGCATGGCGACTCGGCGCTGTTGCGGGTCGTCCGCGTGTTGCGGATGGTGCGGCTGGTGCGGTTCTCGCCCGGCCTGCGCATGATCGTCGCGGCGTTGTGGCGCAGCCTGCCCGGTATCGGGGGGTTCCTCGCGCTGGCGATGGTGACGCTCTATGTGTACGGCATGGCCGGATGGTTGATCTTCAAGGACGCCTACCCGGAGGAATACGGGGACATCGGGCGGTCGTTGTTGACACTGTTCGTCTTGCTCTCCCTGGAGACGCTGCCGGACCTGATCGAGCAGGGCATGGAGTTCTCGCCGTGGACCGTGCTCTACTACGTGAGCTTCGTGGTGATCACCGTCAACCTGCTGCTCAACATCCTCATCGCGGTCTTCGTCAACTCGATGGAGGAGGCCCGGCGGTTGGAGATGACCGAGGGGCTCGCCCCCGGCTACGACCAGGACGGTGACGGGGTGCCCGACGAGTTGGACCGGATCGCGATCAGCCAACGGCTGGACGACCTGCGCACCCTCATCGTCGAGCTGGAACGAGAACTTCGTATCGACCGCGATGACGGGCGACTCCGACGTGCGGGACGAGACTGAACGTCCGTTAAGGTGTGATCGGATCTCCTGGTGGGCCGCAGGTTTCGCGCGTGGGTCGGGTTGTGAACCGCACGTGAACTCGCACACGAGCCGGGGCGGTCTGTCAGGGTGACACACCTTTGATCCGGATCACGGCAGATGCGGATTGCGGTCCTTACCGGATAGGGTCGTCACACCGACGAATGATCTCTGGGGAGGGTGTGTGCTGGTACTGGTGGCGGTCCATGCGCTGACAGCTGTGATCGCCCCGGCGCTGGTGCGGACCTGGGGACGGCACGCCCTCTACCTGGTGGCACTGGTGCCTGGCGCGACGCTGGTGTGGGCGTTGACTCACACGAGCGGGGTCCGCTCCGGTGAGCCGGTGGTGGAGACCGTCTCCTGGGTACCGCAGTTGGGGCTGGAACTCGCGCTACGGATGGGCACGCTGTCCTGGCTGATGGTCATCCTGGTCGGTGGGGTGGGCGCGTTGGTGCTGGCGTACAGCGCCCGCTACTTCCGCTCCGACGACCCGAGCCTGGGACGCTTCGCCGCCGTGTTCGTCGCCTTCGCCGGCGCGATGCTCGGCCTGGTCGTCTCCGACGACCTGCTGCTGCTCTACGTGTTCTGGGAGCTGACCACGGTCTTCTCCTACCTGCTGATCGGCTACGACCCCGCCAAGCGGGCCAGCCGACGGGCGGCCATGCAGGCGTTGCTGGTGACGACGCTGGGCGGCCTGGCGATGCTCGCCGGTTTCGTCATGCTCGGTCAGCACGCCGGCACCTACCGGTGGTCCGAGGTCGCCGAGAACCTGCCCGGCGGCGGCTACCTCGCGGTGGCGGTGGTGCTGGTCCTGCTGGGCGCACTGAGCAAGTCGGCGATCTTCCCGTTCAGCTTCTGGCTGCCCGGCGCGATGGCGGCACCCACGCCGGTCAGCGCATACCTGCACGCCGCGGCGATGGTCAAAGCCGGTGTGTTCCTGGTCGCCCTGATGGGCCCGGCGGTCGCCGAGGCCGGACCGTGGCGTCCGGTGCTCCTGGTCGCCGGTCTACTCACGATGTTCTTCGGCGGCTGGGCCGCGTTGCGCCAGACCGATCTCAAGCTGCTGCTGGCCTACGGCACGGTCAGCCAGCTCGGCCTGCTGATGGTGATCCTCGGTGGCGGCACCCGGGACACCGCGCTGGCCGGAGTGGCGATGGTGCTGGCCCACGCCCTGTTCAAAGCGACCCTGTTCCTCACCGTCGGCGTCGTCGACCACATCACCGGCACCCGTGACCTGCGCGAACTCAGCGGACTCCGGCGCCGCGCACCCGCCCTGGCCGTGGTCGCCGGTCTCGCGGCCGCGTCGATGGCCGGCCTGCCCCCGATGGCCGGGTTCGTGGCCAAGGAGGCGGCGGTCGAGGCGCTGCTGCACGGCGGCACCGCCAACCTGGTCGTCCTCGCCGGGGTGATCCTCGGTTCGGTGCTGACCGTGGCGTACACCCTGCGGTTCATGTGGGGTGCCTTCGCCGACAAGCCCGACACCCCGGACACCGAGTCCACGCCGGTGTCCTGGTCCCTACTCGCCCCGGCCGCCGTGCTGGCGGTCGCCGGTGTCACCGCCGGCCTGTTCGCCCCGGCGGTGGACCGCCTGCTCGCCCCGTACGCCGACCTCTACCGCTCCGCCGAGCCCGGCTACCACCTGGCGCTCTGGCACGGCCTGACCCCGGCGCTGGGTCTGTCGGTGCTGGCCATCGCCGCCGGCGCCGGCCTGTTCCACCTGATGCGGCGGGAGCGGGTACGCGCGACGCTGCGCCTGCCGTTCGACGGCGCCAGCGTCTACAAGAAGGCCATCAGCGGCATCGACCGCCTGGCGGTCGAGCTGACCGGTGCCACCCAGCGTGGTTCGTTGCCGTTCTATCTCGGCGTGATCCTGGTGGTGCTGGTCGTCCTGCCCGGCGGCACCCTGATCGCCGGGAGCCCCTGGCCGCAGCGCTTCCACCTGTGGGACACGCCGTTGCAGGGGGTCGCCGCCGCCGTCGTCGTGGTCGCCGCCGTGATGGCCGCCCGCGCGCTGCGCCGGCTCACCGCGATGATCCTGGTCGGCGTCGCCGGCTACGGCATCGCGCTGTTGTTCGTCCTGCACGGTGCGCCCGACCTGGCGTTGACCCAGTTCCTGGTGGAGACCGTCACGATCGTGATGTTCGTGCTGGTGCTGCGCCGCCTGCCGGTGAAGTTCTCGGAACGGCCGATCCGGGCCAGCCGCCGGGGACGTGTCGTGCTCGGCATCGCCGTCGGTGCCGTCACCGCCGGCATGGCGTACGTCGCGACCGGCGCCCGCCAGGCAGTCCCCATCTCGGTGGACTTCCCCGACGAGGCGGTCTCCTACGGCGGCGGCAAGAACGTGGTCAACGTGACCCTGGTCGACATCCGGGCCTGGGACACCATGGGGGAGATCGCGGTGCTCGTGGTGGCCGCCACCGGTGTCGCCAGCCTGATCTTCCGTCATGCCCGTGACCTGGACCGGCGCGGTCAGATCCCCGGCGGGAACCCGACCGAGTCGACCCGGCCCCGGTGGCTGACCACGGGTGCCACCGCGCGTTCCCAGTCGGTCATCCTCCAGGTGGTCACCCGACTGCTGTTCCACGCCATCCTGCTGTTCTCCATCTACCTGCTGTTCAGCGGCCACAACGCCCCGGGCGGCGGTTTCGCCGCCGGTCTGGTCGCCGGCCTCGCCCTGGCCGTGCGCTACCTGGCCGGTGGGCGTACCGAGCTCAACGGCGCGGCACCGGTCGACGCCGGTGCGGTCCTCGGCGCCGGACTCTTCGTCGCGGTCGGCACGGGCGTGGCCGCGATGTTGCTCGGTGGGGAGTTCCTCCAGACCGCCCTGCTCGACTTCTATCTGCCGGTGCTGGGGCACATCCACTTCGTCACCTCGGCCTTCTTCGACGTCGGTGTCTTCCTGATCGTCGTCGGGCTGGTGCTGGACATCCTGCGCAGCCTGGGTGCCGAGATGGACCGCCAACACGAGACCGAGGACGCCGAGATCCGCGAGAAGGAGCTGGTGTGACACCCAACCTCACCTACGTCATCGTGGTGGGCGTCCTCGTCGCCGCGGGCGTGACGTTGCTGCTGGAGCGCAGCCTGACCCGGGTGCTGATGGGCGTCATCCTGCTCGGCAACGGCGCCAACATGCTGCTGCTCACCGGCGGGCGCGCCGGCACCGCGCCGATCGTCGGCGACAGCCCGCAGGAGGAGATGAGCGATCCGTTGCCGCAGGCGATGATCCTCACCGCCATCGTCATCACCCTGGGCATGACCGCCTTCCTGCTCGCCCTGGCCTACCGGAGTTGGCACCTCAACGGGCACGACGAGGTGCAGGACGACGTCGAGGACCGCCGGATCATGGATCTCGCGGAACGCGACGAGGGTCCGGGCGATGCCGACGCCGGCACCGGTGACGACGATGACGACGACGACGCGAACACCGAGACGGAGCGGTCCCGGACCGCCTCGGTCGACGCGGGGAGGGCCGGATGACCTACCTCGTTCCGCTGCCGGTGGTGATGCCGCTGCTCGGCGCGGCAATCACGCTGCTACTGCTGGGCCGTCCACGTGCCCAGCGGTGGGTCAGCCTCACCGTGCTCACCGCCACCGTCGCGGTCGCCGCGATGCTGCTGGTCCGCTCCAGCATCGACGGTCCGCTCGTGGTGGAGGTCGGCGGCTGGGTCGCCCCGATGGGCATCGTGCTGGTCGCCGACCAGCTCGCCGCGCTGATGCTGGTGGTCTCCGCCTCGGTCACCCTCTGCGTGCTGGTCTACAGCATCGGGCAGGGTATGGCCGACGGCAACGAGGAGACGCCGCTGTCGGTCTACCACCCGACCTATCTCGTGCTGACCGCCGGTGTGTGCAACGCGTTCCTCTCCGGTGACCTGTTCAACCTCTACGTCGGATTCGAGATCCTGCTGGTCGCCAGCTACGTGCTGCTGACCCTGGGCAGCACCGAGACCCGGATCCGGGCCGGCACCACGTACGTCGTGGTCAGCCTGCTCTCCTCGGTGATCTTCCTGGTCGCCATCGGCCTGGTGTACTCCTCGACCGGTACGCTCAACCTGGCCCAGCTCGTGGACCGGCTGGACGCGCTGCCCGACGACATGCGCCTGCTGTTGCAGGGCATGCTGCTGCTCGCCTTCGGCATCAAGGCGGCGGTGTTCCCGCTGTCGGCCTGGCTGCCGGACAGCTATCCGACCGCCCCGGCCCCGGTCACCGCGGTCTTCGCCGGCCTGCTGACCAAGGTCGGTGTGTACGCGATCATCCGGACCGAGACGCTGCTGTTCCCCGGTGGCCGTACGGCCACCCTGCTCCTGGTGGTAGCGGTGTTGACCATGCTGGTCGGCATCCTCGGTGCGGTGGCGCAGTCCGACATCAAGCGGTTGTTGTCGTTCACCCTGATCAGCCACATCGGGTACATGCTGTTCGGCGTCGGGCTCACCTCGTCGCTGGGCCTCTCCGCGGCGATCTTCTACGTGGTGCACCACATCACCATCCAGACGACCCTGTTCCTCGCCGCCGGCCTCGTCGAACGTCGCGGCGGCAGCACCGCCATGGACCGCCTCGGCGGCCTGGCACGACTGTCGCCGGTGTTGGCCATCCTCTTCTTCGTGCCCGCGTTGAATCTCGCCGGCATCCCACCGTTCTCCGGGTTCCTCGGCAAGGTCGGCCTGGTGCAGGCGGGTATCGCCGACGGCGGCGTGCTGGCCTGGATCCTGGTCGCCGGCGGTCTGGTGACCAGCCTGCTCACCCTCTACGCGGTCGCCCGGGTCTGGAACCTCGCGTTCTGGCGGGCACCGCACCCGGACATGCCGGACTCCGGTGACGCCGACCGGGCCTCCCGCACCGAGGGTGCGATCCAGCCGCAGGTGAACACCACCGGCCAGAGCGGCGCCGTGCTGCCCGGTCTGATGATCGCGCCGACCGTCGCCCTGGTGGCGCTCGGGCTGGCGCTGACCGTGGTGGCCGGTCCGCTCTTCGACCTCAGCACCGACGCCGCCGACGACCTGCTGCGGCGGACACCCTACGTCGAGGCCGTCTTCCCAGGGGGTACGCCGTGAGCCCCGACCAGATGACCCCAGCCCCGCCGACCGACTCGCCGAACCCGCCACTGACCCGGGCGGCGCGACGCCGCAACCGCATCATCGCGGTGACCGTGCTGGTCGTCGTCTGGGTGCTCCTCTGGGGCCACTTCACTGTGGCGAACATCCTCAGCGGACTGGTGGTGGCCGCCATCGTCATCGCGGTCTTCCCACTGCCGCCGGTGACGTTCGCCGGTCGGCTCCACCCGGTGGGGATGCTGCGCTTCTGGGCGCGGTTCCTCAGTGACCTGGTGGTCGCCTCCATCCAGATCGCCTGGCTGGCGTTCCGTCCCGGGCACGTCCCGCGCAGCGCCATCATCGCGGTGCCACTCCGGGTGAACACCGATCTCAACCTCACCCTCACCGCCGAGGCGCTGTCGCTGGTGCCGGGGAGCCTGATCCTGGAGGCCGACCGGAACACCGGCACGCTGTTCGTCCACGTCATCAACGTGAACAGCATCGACGAGGTGGAACAGTTCCGGCGCGAGGTGCTGGCGCTCGAAGCCCGCATCATCGAGGCCATCGGCTCCGCCGACGAGCTGCGTAGCGTTCGCCAGAACCCCGACCCGACCCCACCGGCCGACCTGGAAGGGGCCGCGTCATGACCGTCGTCGCCGTGACCGTCACCGTGCTGCTCGCGGTGGCGGGCGGACTCACCCTGATCCGCATCATCCGGGGCCCGTCGATCCTCGACCGGGCCGTGGCCACCGATGTCCTGCTGGCCATCATCGTGACCGCGATCGCCGTCGAAGCCGCCTACAGCCGCGACGCCACCGCACTGCCGGTGCTGGTGGTCCTCGCGGTCCTCGGCTTTGTCGGGTCGGTCAGCGTCGCCCGATTCGCCGCGCGGAGAAACACCAAATGAGCCTGGACGCCATCCTCGACATCGTCGCCGCCGTCTTCCTGGTCAGCGGCGCGCTGCTCAGCCTCGCCGCCGGGGTGGCGCTGGTGCGCTTCCCGGACCTGCTCACGCGGATGCACGCCGCGGCCAAGCCGCAGGTCCTCGGGCTGCTGCTGGTGCTGGTCGGCTGCGCACTGCGGCTGCGGACCGGGGTGGACATCACCACCCTGGTGCTGGTCGGCGTCTTCCAACTGGCCACCGCGCCGGTGGCGGCGCACATGGTCGGCCGGGCCGCGTACCCGCACGACGACATCCGTACCGATCTGCTGCTCACCGACGAACTCGCCGACCACCTTGACCGGGTCGGCGGCGATCAGGGCGGAGGCGCGCGCGTCTGAGCGTCGCTCAATATCGTTTGCGGCCCACCGGCGGTGGTCCCTACTCTTCTCGGCATCAGGTCACATCGGACCGGAGCCGAGAGGAGTACGCCGTGTCGACAGACGTCAGACCGCAGGACGGTTGGCCGACCCGGGGTGAACCCTGTCGGCTCGGGAAATCGCCGGCGCTGACCGGCGCCCGCCGCCTTCCGCCTCGGGGCTCGGAGCGCCGCAGCTAGCGCGCGTCCGCCCGTTCGTCGAGGCCGCCCACCCGCCACGGGTCCGGGCGGCTTCGTCCTACCCACCTACTTCTCCACTCGTCGCGCCGGTGCCGGAGGGCATCGGTGGCGCACCCCTGCCCGGCGTCGGCCGTGGTCGGGCCGTGCCCGGGCGAGGAGCCACACACTTCGGGGGTACGTCATGGGATTCAGTCTGCTCGCGGGAACGCGGGCGCCGGTACGGGTCTGGACCGACCCGTACGCCATCGAGCCGCAGGCCGCACGGCAGCTGCGCAACATCGGGGCGCTGCCGTGGGTGCAGGGCGTCGCGGTGATGCCGGACGTGCACTTCGGCAAGGGCGCCACGGTCGGGTCGGTCATCGCCATGCGGCAGGCCGTGTCACCGGCCGCGGTCGGGGTCGACATCGGGTGCGGCATGTCGGCGGTCCGCAGCTCGCTGACCGCCGCCGACCTGCCCGACGACCTCGCCGGGCTGCGCCGGGCCATCGAGGACGCCATTCCGGTCGGCTTCGCCAAGCACGACGACCCGGTGGATCCGCGCCGGATCCGGGGCCTGGAGCAGCGCGGCTGGGACGACTTCTGGCGGGGCTTCGGTGACCTGGACCGGCGGGTGCAGCAGTTGGAGGCGCGGGCCCGGCGGCAGGTGGGCACGCTCGGCGGCGGCAACCACTTCATCGAGGTCTGCCTGGAGGAGGGCGGGACGGACCCGGGCCGGGTCTGGCTGATGCTGCACTCCGGCTCGCGCAACATCGGTAAGGAACTGGCCGAACGGCACATCGCGGTGGCCCGCCGGCTGCCGCACAACGCGGATCTGCCCGACCGGGACCTGGCGGTGTTCCTCTCCGGTACGCCGGAGATGGACGCCTACCGCCGGGACCTGTGGTGGGCGCAGGAGTACGCACGGCGCAACCGGGCCGTGATGCTCGCCGTGCTGATGAACCTGATGCGGGACCGGTTCCCGCAGGTCGGCTACGACGAGCCGATCAGCTGCCACCACAACTACGTGGCCGAGGAGCACTACGAGGGGGTGGACGTGTTGGTGACACGGAAGGGCGCGATCCGGGCGGGACGTGGCGAGCTGGGCATCATCCCCGGCTCGATGGGCACCGGTTCGTACATCGTGCGGGGCGGCGGGAACGACTGGGGGTACTGCTCCGCCTCGCACGGCGCGGGACGGCGGATGTCCCGGGCGCAGGCGAAGCGGACGTTCAGCACGGCCGACCTGGCGGCACAGACGGCGGGGGTGGAGTGCCGCAAGGACGCCGGGGTGGTCGACGAGATCCCCGGTGCGTACAAGGACATCACCGAGGTGATGGCGCAGCAGAAGGACCTGGTCGAGGTGGTCGCCCACCTCAAGCAGGTGGTCTGCGTCAAGGGCTGAGACCCCGGCCCGGCGTCCGCGGGGGGCGGACGCCGGGCCGGGGTTCACCCGCACCGTCGGTAATCCAGATCAGTTACAGAAACGGGTACCGCATCGATTGTTACCGTCGTCCCGCCGACGTCTGAAGGGGGATGCGGTGACGACCCTCTCGCCGACGACAGACTCCCGGCCGGCGCGCCGACTCGCCACGGTGCTGCCGGCCGCCGCGTTGCCGCTGCTCGCGGTGCTGGTGGCCGCCGCAGCGGTCGCCGTGCACCACGGCACGGGACGGTTCTGGGGCGACCTCGCCGTCTACCGGGCGGGCGCGGTCGCCGCCGCCGGTGGCGACGGCGCCCTCTACGACGTGATCCACCGGGGGACCGACGGCATCGACCTGGGCTTCACGTACCCGCCGTTCGCCGCGCTGCTGCTGCAACCGCTGGCGTACCTCGACGCCGCCACCGGCATCGGCCTCTGGACGCTGGCCACCGTCGCCGCCGTGGCGGCCGTGGTCCGGGTGACTCTGCGCGCCGCCGGGGCGGACACCGGACCCGGACCGGTCCTGCTGGGCACGGTCGCGGTGCTCCCGGTCTTCCCGGTGGCCGGGCACCTCCAGGTCGGTCAGGTGGGGCTCTTCCTGGCGCTGCTGGTGCTGCTGGACCTGACCGGCGATCCGGACCGCCGTTGGCGCGGCCTCGGTGTCGGCGTCGCGGCCGGGATCAAACTCACCCCGCTGCTGTTCGTGGTCTACCTGCTCTGCCTGCGTCGCTGGCGGGCCGCCGGAGTGGCGCTGGCCGCGTTCGCCGCCACCGTCGGGCTCGGGCTGGCCTGGCGGCCAGCCGACTCGGTCCGGTTCTGGGGCGGCGGCCTGTTCGACACCGCCCGGGTCACCGGTGATCCCCGGACCGTGTTGAACCAGTCGCTGCACGGCGCGCTGGCCCGGATCGGCGACACCGCCGACGTCCGGGCGGTCTGGCTGCCGCTGGCGGCACTGACGGCGGTGGCCGGACTGGTCGTCGTGGTCCGATGCGTCCGCGCCGGTCACGAACTCCTCGGAGTGCTGGCCGCCGCGACCACCGGCCTGCTCGTCTCGCCGATCTCCTGGCACCACCACTGGATCTGGTGCGTACCGGCCCTGGTGCTGCTGGCGGTGCGCGGCCGGCGGAACCGGTACGCGGTCGCCGTCGCGGTGCTGCTCTGGACCGCGCTGGTGGCCAGCGCCGCCTGGACGGTGATCGGGCTGCGTGGCGTCGACCTGCACTTCCGTGACTGGCAACTGCTGCACAGCAACCTGTACGTGCTCGTCGGGTACGCGGCGTTGGGCTGGCTGGCGTGGCGGCCGGACGGTGCACGCTCCGACGGCGGGGAGGGGTGGCACCGGTGAGGGTGTCGGTGGTGGTGCCCAACTACAACAAGGAGCGAACCCTCGGCGACTGCCTGTCGGCGGTCTACGCGCAGACCGTTACGCCGGCCGAGGTGATCGTGGTGGACGACGCCAGCACCGACCGGTCCCGGCGGATCGCCGCCGGATTCGGCTGCACCGTGCTGGCTCTGCCGGTGAACGGGGGAGTGTCGGCGGCCCGCAACGCCGGTGCCGCCCGGGCCACCGGTGACGTGCTGCTCTTCGTCGACTCGGACGTCGCCCTGGCCCCCGGCACGCTGGCCGCGGCGGTGCGGGTACTGCGGGAGCATCCGGACTGCGGCGTGGTGCAGGGCATCTACGACCTGCGCCCGCTCCACGACGACGGGCCGGTCGAGGCGTACAAGACACTGTTCGAGCACTTCTGGCGACGCCGGGCCACCGGGGTCACGTCCACCACCATGTTCGCGCTGACGGCTGTGCCGAAGGACGTCTTCGAGCTGGTCGGTGGCTTCGACGAGCGGCTGCGTGACGCCGAGGACGTGGAGTTCGGCACCCGGCTGCCGGCGCGCTACGAGATCCGGGTCAGTGCCGAGATGGTCGGCCGCCACGACGACGTGGACCGGCTCCGGCCGTACCTGTCGGAACTGTTCCGCCGCGCGGTGACGTACGCCGACGCGGTCGTCGCCGCCCGCTGGGAGCCGCCGGTCGCCGACGGACGCCCACCGCACCGGGTCGACGTCGGCGCGGTGGTCGGCATGGCCGGCACCGGGCTGGCCGTGGCCACCGCGCCGCTGGTCCTGGTGACACCCGGGCTGGTGGTGTTGCCGCTGGCCCTGCTGGTGACCGTCGGGGTGGCCGACCGGGCCCTGCTGGCGTTCGCGGCGCGGCACCGGGGGCCCCGGTTCGCGCTCTACGCCGCCGGAATGCGCCTGCTCACCCACCTGACCGAGTTCGTCGGGATGGGGCTGGGGATCTGCGCCGCGCTGTCGCGTCGGGTACGCGCCCGGGGCTACCGTCCGGTCACCGTGGAACCGCGCCGGTGAGCGGCGGCTGGTGGCGGTGGCTCAACCGGGCCTTCACCGTCGCCTTCGTGGTGGCGCTGGCCGTCGGTCTGGTGCTCTTCGTCCGCTCCCAGGACTGGACGCCGGTAGCGACGCTGGCCGGTCGCCTGGACCCGTGGCGGGTGGGCGCGGCGGTCAGCGCGGCCCTGCTGGTCAACGCCGTCGGGCTGCTGCTGGGGGTGGCGTCCTGGCGGGCCATCTTCGTCGACCTGGGTGCGCCGGTGGACCGGTGGACCGCGTACCGGCTGTTCTTCGTGGGGTTCCTGACCAAGTTCGTGCCCGGTCGGTTGGTCGCCCTGCCGGTGCTGCTGCGGATGGGTCGGGAGATCGAGGTCGGGCCGGTCCGGCTGGCCGGGGTGTTCCTGTTGAGCTGGGCCGTGGTGGCGATGACCGGCATGACGCTGGGGGTCGCCGCCGGTCCGGCGCTGCTCTCCGGCGCCACCTGGTGGCTGCTGCTGGCCAGCGTCCCACTGCTCGTGCTCGTGGTCCGGCCGGACCTGCTCGACAAGGCGCTGGTCCTGGTGGCCCGGCTGCTGCGGCGTCCACCGCCGCAGGTGCGCGCCTCCCCGGCGGGCCTGCGACGGGCCATCGGCGCGCAGTCGCTGTCCTGGTTCGTCTCCGGGCACCACCTGTGGCTGCTCGCGGTGGCGGCCGGCGCGCCGCCGCTGCGGTCCTACCTGGTCTGCGTAGCCGGGTTCGCCGCCGCGACCGTCGCCGGGCTGGCCGTGATGGTGGCCCCGGACGGCCTGGGTGTCCGCGAGGCGGTGCTGATGCTCGGGCTGTCCACCGTGCTGCCGGTGGCCGTGGCCACCCCGGTGGTGCTGGTCAGCCGGTTGGTCTGCGCGCTCAGCGAGGTGGCCGTCGGTGGGGGAGGGCTGCTGCTGGCCCAGTATCTGCACCGGCGCCGGTTGCGGCGCGACGGTCCGGTGCTCACCGGGCCGGTCCCGGTCGAGCGGTCGGCACCGGTCGGGTGAGCCGTTCGTGTTGACAGCCGCCGGGCGGGCCCGGCGGAGGAGGTCGGTGAGGGACGTGTCGAGACTACGGACGACGGCGGGACTGCTGGGGGCACCGGTGCGGGCGCTGGTACGGCGCAGTCCACGGCTGAACGCGGTGCTCTGGGACGCCCAGTACGCGTTGGGGATGTGGGGATACCTCGACGAGGCCGGCGACGGGAGCGTGCCGCTGTCGCTGATCGAGACGTGGGCGCCGCAACCGGCGATCCTCGACCTGGGCTGCGGCACCAGCGTCAACCTGGCGTTGCGCCGGGGCCGCTACCGGCACTACCACGGGGTGGACATCAGTCGGCGGGCCATCGGGACGGCCCGGGCGCTGCGTCGGCCGGACGCGTCCTACGCGGTGGCCGACATCCGCACGTACACGCCGCCGGACCGGTACGACGCGATCCTGCTGCGCGAGGTCATCTACTACCTGTCCGTGCCGGAGGCGGCGGACCTGCTGCGCCGGTTGCCGGGGATGCTCACCGCGCGGGGACGGATCCTCGTGCAGATCTACGACGTGCAGCGGTCCCGGCAGTTCGTGGCGGTGATCCGGGACTGCGGGCTGGAGGTGACCACCTGGCGACCGCCGGAGACCGGTGACGCCGGGCGGGACGCCTTCTTCGTCCTCACCCCCGCCGCCGTCGCGGAGCCCTGAGCCACACCGGGCCTACACCGGCACGCGCCGCTCCCACCATGGCCACACCGTCACCGGCTCGCTGCGCAGCAGCCGGCGGTGCAGGTCCTGGAGGCGGTGTCCCGGTTCGACGCCGAGCCGGTCGGCCAGCGTGGTCCGGGCGTCCTGGAAGGCGGTCAGCGCCTCGGCCCGCCGTGACGTCTGCCCGAGCGCGATGAGCAGCAGTTCCCAGAGCCGCTCCCGCATCGGGTGCTCGGCCAGCATCCAGCGCAGCTCGGCGACGACGTTCTCGATGTCGCCGAGCAGCAGCCGTACGCCGGTCACCTCCTCCCGGACGTCCTGGCGCAGCTCGGTCAGCCGGATCCGCTCGGCCTCGGCCAGCGGGCCGGTGGCCTCGTGCAGCGCCCGGCCCGACCAGCGCGCCAGACCGGCCTGGAACAGGTAGAGCGAGTCGGTCAGGTCCGCCTGGGCGCGGGCCGCCCGGGCCCGGCGGACGTCCTGCTCGAAGCGGACGGTGTCCACGGCGTCGGGCGGTACGTCGAGGGTGTAGCCGGGTCGGGTGGAGCGCAGCACCCGGGCCACCGCCGGACGGTCTCCGGGTGGTTCGAGGGCCCGACGCAGCCGGCCGATGTAGGTGTGCACCATGTTCTCCACCGAGTCGGGCCGCCGACCGACCCAGATCGCCTCGACGATCTGGGCGACGGACATCACCATGCCGCTGCGCATCGCCAGCACCGCCAGGACCTCCCGCTGCCGGGGGGTGCCCAGGTACAGGACGGTGTCTCCCCGCCGGGCCCGCACCGGACCCAGGAGCAGGATGGACAGTTCACTCTGCGACATCAGGGGCCTTCTCCCACCCGGCGCGGCCGGGGCGTCACGTGTGCGGGGACGGTGACGAAGCGCAGCCCACGGGCGGTAAGCCCGGGCAACACCTCGGCCAGGGCGGCGACGGTCTGCGACCGGTCGCCACCGCCGTCGTGGCAGAGCATGATCTGCCCGGGCCGGGTACGCGACAGCGTGCGGGCGATCCGCGCGACACCCGGACGACGCCAGTCACTGGGGTTCACCGTCCAGTCGACAGGAGTGAGGCCGAGCTCGGCGACGGTCCGCAGGACGGTCGGCGACCAGTTGCCGCCGGGCGCGCGGAACAGGCGCGGCGACACCCCGGTGGCGTCCTCGATGTCGCGCTGGGTCTGCGCGATCTCCGCGACGATCGCGGGTCGGGACAGCGCGGCGAACGGCTGCGGGTGCGAGCGGGAGTGGTTGCCGATCAGGTGACCGGCGGCGAGCACCCGCCGGGCCAGGTCCGGGTGTTCCCGGACGCGGTCGCCGATGAGGAAGAAGGTGGCGCGTACCCGGTGCCGGTCGAGCAGGTCGAGCAGGGCGGGCGTCCACTGCGGGTGCGGCCCGTCGTCGACGGTGAGGGCGACCTCCGCCCCGGCCAGGCCGAACGCCGGCCAGCGCGGGCTGCCGGGGGCCGCGTGACGGCGCAGTGTCTGCCCGCCGCGATAGGCGAACAGCAGGTAGTGCAACGCCTGTGCGTGCAGGTGCGCGCCGAGTCGGGTGACGGGTCCTCGGCGGGCGCTCATCGGGACGTCTTCGCCGCGGTGGCCCGGCTCGGCCCGAAGTCGCGGTCGGTGAGGTGACGGATCCCGCCGACCACGGCGCCGCCGACGACGGCGAGTTGGACCAGCAGGTGCACGGCGAAGAAGAAGAGGGTGAACGGCAGCCCGCGTCGACGCAGCACGAACCGCAGCAGCGCGGGCTCGGCGACCGTGAACAGGACGAGGAACAGCAGCGACAGCACCGGCCACCCGCCGGTGAGCGGTGCCGTCGGCAGCGTCGCCGGCACCGCCGCCGCGGTGAGCAGGCCCGCCGCGCTGTTGGCGCGGATCCCGGCCGGTCCGCGTTCGGCCAGGGCCACCGGAATCAGCATCTGCGAGCGGCGGAACTGCTTGGCCAGCAACGACCCGAGTCGGCTGTCGTCGTCGTGTCGGCAGACCACCGTGTCGGTGAGGACGATGCCGTACCGGTCGCCCATCCGGTCGCCGATCTCCACGTCCTCGGAGGCGCGCAGCTTCTCGTCGAAGAGGCCGACCGTGTCGAAGACCTCGCGGCGGATGAGGCAGATCGCGAAGAGGGTGGTGCGGACCCGCCCGACGTGGCGCAGCCGCCAGTGGTGCCCGTGCGTGAGCCGGTACGCCTCGACCGGGCCGTCGTCGAAGAGCGGCTCCAGCGCGTAGATGCCGTGTACGCAGGCGACGTCGGGCTGCTCGCGCAGGACGGCCAGGGCGTTGCCCAGGGCGTCGGGTTCCGGGGCGCAGTCCGAGTCGAGGAAGAACAGCAGGTCGCCGGTGGCGGCCCGGATGCCGCGGTTGCGGGCGGCGGCCGGGCCGGCGTTGCGGTCGGTGACCAGCAGCCGGCACGGGAACCGCCGGGCGACGGCCCGGGTGTCGTCGGTGCTGGCGTCGTCGACCACGATGACCTCGGTCACCGGGTGCCGTAGTCGGTGCACCGCCGCGAGGCACGCACCCAGGGTCTTGGCGCTGTTGTGGGTGGGAACGATTACCGACACCGTCGGCGGCATGACGGGCACCTCAACGAGTGTTGGCTAATGTGCAGATGAATTGACCGGCGGCAATTGTGTTGCGCCTTGACCAAGTTATCCATGCCCCACCCGCCGTGGCAAGGGTTGCCTTGCGTAGTCAAGGTTGCATCCAGCCTCGGTCCAGGAAAGATCACGGACCAATAGATAGCGTCGCGGCATGCCCAATCTCGTCAGTGTCGAGGAATGCGAGCGGTTCACCGTTCGCGAGGTGCACGACCTCTATCGGCGGTACGTGAACGCGAGCCAGGTCAATCTGATGACGTCGTTCGGGTTCGGTCGGGAATTGGTGGAGCAGGCCGAGGGTGCCTACCTGACCCTGCGGGACGGCCGGCGCGTCCTCGATCTGACCGGCGGGGTGGGGGTGCTCAACCACGGCCACAACCATCCACGGATCGTGGCGGCCCGGCAACGCTTCGCTGAGCGTCGGCGAATGGAGGTGCACAAGACGTACTTTTCGCCCTACCTCGCGGCGCTCGGCCACAACCTGGCCCAGCTGCTGCCCGGCGATCTGTCCATGTCGTTCCTGCCCAACTCCGGCGCCGAGGCGGTGGAGGGTGCGGTGAAGCTGGCCTACAAGTACCACGGTGGTCGACGGGGCACCATCCTTCGCGCGGACTGCGGATTCCACGGGAAGTTGCTCGGTTCCGGTGGGCTCACCGGACAGCCGCACTTCAACTTTCCGACAATTCCGGGAATCGTCCCATTCGCGTACGGGGATCTGGAATCCGTCCGGTCCGCTATCGAGCGGCATGCGGGTGACGTGTACGCCCTGATCGTCGAACCTTTCAGCGCCTCCACCATTCAATGGTGCGACGAAGATTTCCTTCGCGGCGTCCGGGAACTCTGCGACCGACACGACATCGTACTCATCTTCGACGAGATCTACACCGGCTGGGGCAAGACGGGCAGCCTCTTCTACTTCATGCGTTACCCGGATCTGATACCGGACGTGCTGACCACCAGCAAATCGTTCGGCGGCGGCAAGTCGTCCATATCGGCCTTCGTCGCCCGCAAGCCGGTCTTCCGGAAGGCGTACGACAATCTGACCGACGCGCTGTTGCAGAGCACCAGCACCACCTACTACGGCATGGGGGAGGAGTGCGTCACCGCCATCGAGGCGATCAACATCGTGGTGGAGGACGACTACCCGGCACGGGCGCGGGCGCTGGAACGGGTCCTCGAACCGGGGCTGCACCGGTTGGCCAAGGAGCATCCGGAGGCGGTCGGCCGGGTGGCCGGCGCCGGGGCGCTCTGGGGCGTGCACATCGACGGCGGACCCCGGATCCTCGACCTGGTGGGCCGGCTCGCCCCGGCCGGTGTGGCCCGCGACCCCCGCTTCAAGGCCAAGCTGGTCACCTGCGCCGTCATCAACGCGCTCTACCGCGACCACGACATCTTCACCTACTACACACTCAACGGCCGCAACCCGCTTGTCGTCGGCCCGTCGCTCGTCACCGAGCCGGCCGACGCGCAGCGGGCCGTGGACGCCCTGGGTGAGGTGCTCGACCAGGGACTGACCCGACTGGTGACCCGGTTCGTCACGCAGAAGGTGGGATCGCTGTGGTGATCGCGATCACCGGCGCCGCCGGGATGCTCGGCTCCCGGCTGGCCGACCGTCTCGCCGCCGACGGACACCAGGTCCGTGGCGTCGACCTGCGACCGGAACCCACCGTCGGGTACGTCGGCGACATCCGCGACCCGGCGCTGCTGGACCGCGCCCTCACCGGCGCCACCGTGGTGATCCACTGCGCGGCGGCGCTGCCCAGCTACCCGACCGACGAGATCCGGTCGGTCATCGTCGACGGCACGCGCGGTGTCTTCGACGCGGCGCGCCGGGCCGGGGTGGCTCGCGTCCTGCACGTCTCCTCGACCGCCGTGTACGGGCTGCCGAAGCAGGTGCCCACCACCGAGGCGTACCCGCGCAGTCCGGTCGACACCTACAGCGCGGCCAAGGCCGCCGCCGAGGAGATCGCCGAACGGCACCGCGCGGACGGCCTGCCGGTGGCGGTGCTGCGGCCCAAGACCTTCGTCGGCCCCGGCCGGATGGGACTGTTCGCCATGCTCTTCGAGTGGGCGGAGGAAGGGCGCCACTTCCCGGTCCTCGGTCGCGGCGACGTGCGGATCCAGATGTTCGCCGTGGACGACCTGGTGAACGCCGTGGTCACCGTCCTGCACGCCGCCGACGACGTCGCCAACGACACGTACAACCTCGCCGCCGAGGAGTTCGGCACACTGCGCGAGGACTTCCAGGCCGTCCTGGACGCCGCCGGTCACGGCCGACGCGTGGTCTCGCTGCCCGCCCGGCCCGCACTCGCCGCGCTCAGCCTGCTGGAACGCAGCCGACTCTCCCCGGTCTACGGGCGCCTGCTGCACAAGCTGATGGCCGACTCGTACGTCAGCACCGACAAGGCCCGGGACCGGTTGGGCTTCCGGCCCAAGCTGTCCAACCAGGACGCCATCCTGCGCACCTACGAGTGGTGGCGGGCGCAACGGCAGCATCACCGACCGGCCCGGGACGGTCGGACCAGCCGCGATCCGTGGCGGCAGGGCGCCCTGGCCGCCGCGAAGATCTTCTTCTGACGGCCCGCGATGACCGCCGCCGAGACCGTGGTGGAGCCGGTCGCCCCGGTCGCCCCCGACCGGGTCGTACGCCCGCTCCTGCTGCCACGCCACCTCCTCGTCCTGGCCCGACCGGGTCACGTCGTCAAGAACCTCCTGGCCGTTCCGCTCGCCCTGGTCGACACCCCGGTCTGGACGGCGTCGTCGCTGTGGCGGTGCCTGTGGGCGATCGGCGCGTTCACGCTCGCCTCGTCGGTGATCTACGTGCTCAACGACATCGCCGACCGCCACCTGGACCGGGCGCACCCCGACAAGCAACACCGCCCGATCGCCGCCGGGCACGTCCCGGTCCCGGTCGCCTGGGCGTACGCGGTGCTGCTCGCGGTCGGACTGGTCGCGGTGACCGTCACGGGGCCGGAGATGACCTGGTGGCCGCTGATCGCCTACCTGGCACTGAGCGCCGCCTACAGCCGGTGGCTCAAGCACCTGCCGCTGCTGGACGTCTGCGTGGTCTCCACCGGCTTCGTGCTGCGCGTCCTCCAGGGGTACGCCGCCACCGAGACGGTCCCCGCCAGCCTGCTGCTGACCGCCGTGTTCAGCGGTTGCCTGGTGCTGATCCTCGGCAAGCGCCGGCACGAACTGTCCGCCCTGGGCACGCCGCACCGGCCTGCGCTGCACGGCTACAACCTGCTGCTCGCCGACCACCTGCTCGGCCTGACCACCTCCCTGGCCGGCACCACCTTCCTGCTCTACCTGCACCTGGACGCCCCGATCGCCGCCTACCCGCCGGCCGTCCTGGCCCTCGTCGTACCCCTCGGGCTGCTGGCCGCGTTCCGCTACCTCCAGGCGGTCCTGGTGCTGCGGACCGGCGGCGACCCGATCCGGATCCTGCTGCGCGACCGGACGATCGTCGGCTGTGCCGTGCTGATCGGCGTCGTGCTGGCCGTGGCACAGATCAACGCCCGCTATCCCCACCTGCTGACCTGGATGGACTGATGAGCCCTCCCCTGGTGTCGGTCATCGTGCCGAACTACAACTACGCCCGCGCGCTGCGGCTCTGCCTCGACTCCCTGCGGGCACAGACGTACCCGCGCCTGGAGATCATCGTGGTGGACGACTGCAGCACCGACGACTCGGTGGCGGTCGCCGAGGCCCACGGCGCGCGGGTCGTGCGGACGCCGAGCAACAGCGGCCCGGCCGCGGCCCGTAACCTCGGCGCGGCGGTCGCGGCGGGTGAGATCCTGTTCTTCGTCGACTCCGACGTGGCGGCCCGCCCGGACGCGGTGGCCAACGCGGTCGACCTGCTCACCACGGACCCGGAGATCGGGGCGGTGTGCGGCAACTACGATCCGGTGCCGCTGATCCGGGACAGCCTGCTGGAGGAGTACCGCTGCCTCCAGCAGTCCTACTGGCTGATCGCCGACGAGGGGCAGATCATGACGCTCTACACCGCGCTGCTGGCCGTGCCGGCCCGGGTGTTCGCCGAGATCGGCCCGTTCAACCCCCGACTGCGCGAGACCGAGAACGCCGACTACGGCATGCGGCTCGCGCAGCGCTACCGGATCCTGCTGTCGCCGAGGGTGCGGGGTGTGCACGACCACGACCACGAACTCGGTGTCCTGATCCGCAAGGTGTTCACCCGCACGGCGCTGCACATCCCGATGTACGCGAGCAAACCCGAGTTCCCCGGCGGACTGCGCAGCGGCCCCCGGGCCTGGGTCAGCATCGCCGCCCCGCTGACCCTGCTCACCCTCGTGCTCCCGGTCCTGCTCGGCCCGGCGGCACTGGTGGTGCCGCTGGCCGCGTTCGCCGCCTTCGTCGCCGGCGACCTGCCGATGTACCGCTTCGTCCGCGCCGAACGCGGCTGGGGATTCCTGGTCTACTTCGTCGCGATGCACTTCTTCCTGAACCTGGTCATCGCGGTCGCCGCGGCCTGCGGTGTGCTGGCCTGGCTGACCTCACGCCGGTTCCGTCGGCTCTACGACCGCCCGGAGGTCGCCACCCGATGAACGCCCTTCCGCTGGTCTCGGTGATCGTGCCCAACTACAACTACGCCGAGTCCCTGGACCTCTGCCTGCGCTCGGTGCTCGACCAGACCTACCCGAACATCGAGGTGCTGATGGTCGACGACTGCAGCACCGACGAGTCCGTCGCGGTGACCGAGGCGCTCGGCGTACGCGTGGTCAGCACCGGCGCGAACGGTGGTTGTGGGACCGCCCGCAACGTCGGTGCCGCGCACACCCGGGGCGAGCTGATCTGCTACGTCGACTCCGACCTGGCGTTGGCGCCCGACGCGGTGGCCCACGCGGTGCGCCTCCTGCGGGACGCGCCGGATGTCGGTGCGGTCTGCGGGATCCAGGACGCCGAGCCGCTGATCCACGACACGCTCGTCTCCCGCTACCGTGGGCTCCAGTACCACTACTGGTCGATCAGTTCGGAGGGCGACGTGTCGTTCCTCTTCCCCGCCGTCTGCGTGATCCGCCGGGCCGTGTACGACGAGATCGGGCCCTTCAACCCGGCCCTGCGGCAGACCGAGGAGGTCGACTACGGCTACCGGCTGACCCGCCGGTACCGGATGCTGCTCACCTCCGAGGTACGCGGCCGACACGACCACGACCACGAGCTGCCCGGACTGCTGCGCAAGCTGTTCCACCGGGGACGGCTGCGGATTCCGCTGTACGCCCGCGCCCGGCGATTCGGCAAGGGCTTCGAGACCGCCTCCCGCGCATGGGGCAGCCTGGCCGCGTTCCTCGCCCTGCCGGCGCTGGTCGTACCGCTGCTGTTCGGGCCGTGGGGTGCGGTGCTGCCGGCGGCCCTGCTGGCCGCGTCGCTGGCCTGCGACGCCGGGATGTACCGCTTCGTCCTGCGGCGGCACGGGCCGTTGTTCCTGCTCGGCTTCGCCGGGCTGCACTTCCTGGTCAACGTGACGATCACGGCCGGGGTGGCGACCGGCGCCGCGCAGTGGCTGCTCTCCCGGCCGTTCCGGCAGCTCTACGACGCCTCGTTCCCGATCGACGGCACCCCCCGGTGGGAATCGGCGTGACCACCGCCGCGCCGGTCGCCGCCGACACCGCGACGCCACCCGGGCGCGCGGTACGGCGGCGCTGGCCGACGGTGCTGTGGCCGGCCGCCGCCGGGCTCTGGCTCGCCTTCACCGTCGCGCACCGGGCACTGAGCGGGCGGTGGTGGCTCTGGCTCGCCGTGGACACCGTGCCGCCGCCGGCCTTCCTGCTGGTGCCCCTGGTGCTGGCGGCCGGCGCGGTGATGAGCCGCCGCCGTCGTCGTGTGGTGGCGGTGCTCGCCGCCCTGGCGTTGCTGCTCGGCGCCGGGCTCAGCGGCGCCAACGTGCGCTGGTGGCAGGGCGGCGACGGCCCCGCCCCGGCCGACGCGGTACGCGTCTTCTCCTGGAACACCGGCTACTGGGACTCCGGCGGCGAGACCGAGACGATGTACCAGGTGCTGCGCGACGCCGACGCCGACGTCTACCTGTTGCAGGAGTACTGGTTCGAGCAGGGCCGGCCGACGCAGGCGACGCTGGACCGGCTGCGCGCCGAGTTCCCCGGCTTCCACGTGGTGGTGGTCGGCGAGCTGGTCACCCTCTCCCGGCTGCCGGTGCTGCGGCAGGCACCGCTGGAGCCGGTCGGCCTGCCGCCCGAGGTCGCGGCGGCCGGCGACGAGTGGCGCTACAAGACGCTGCGGACCGACCTGGACCTGGGTGGCGGGCGGGTGCTCTCGGCGTACAACCTGCACCTGCCGGTGCAGCTCTCCCCGCAGCACGGCCCCTTCGACGCCGCCTTCTACCGCATTCTGCGGGAACAACGGGCCCAGCGGGAGCCGCAGTGGCGGGCGCTGGCCCGCGACGTTCGTGACAACCCGAATCCGGTGCTGCTCGCCGGTGACCTGAACACCACGCCGGCAATGGGCGACCTGCGTAAACTGCCCGACGGCCTGCGCGACGCCGCCCACGCCATGACGACGCCGTACCCGGCCAGCTTCGCGGCCCGACCCGGCTGGCCGCACTGGTGGCGACTCGACTGGGCGCTCGCCTCGCCGCAGGTCCGGGTGCACTCCTACCGCTTCGGCGACGCGCGGGGCGTCTCCGACCACCGCACCCAGGAGCTGGTGGTGTCGCTGGGCGACCGGTGAGCGAGTCGCCGCTCGCCCTCAGGCGTACGCGTCGAACGGGATGCCGGCGGGCTTGGCGACGCCGAGCAGGTACTCGAACGCCCCATCCTTGATCTTGATGCTGGCCGCGCCGAAGTCGGCAGCCATCAGACTGTTCCGCAGATCCAGGCTGGGCCAGCCGTGCCAGTCCACCACCGGCGGGTAGTGCCAGGTGCCGTAGTGGTTCTCCGGCGGCTCGTCGTTGCCGTTGGCGAGCCGGAAGAAGTGCGTCGACGCGCCGTCCTTGTGATAGACCACCTTCGGATGCGTGCCGTCGAAGCGCACCTGGGAGCGCGGGTAGGTGCGTCGACTGCTGTGCTGAGTGGTGGTCACGTACTCGACCCGGTCGGTGACCTGGTCGACCCAGGAGATCACGTGTTCCCAGTCGTGCCGGTGACCGCCGAGGCCACTGCCGTGCACCGCCTGGTCCTTCTCGAAGTAGCTGGCGTACACGATCGCGCACCAGCCGTTGTTGCACTTCGACCGCGCGTACGTCTGCGACATGTCCAGGTCGGACCGGTCCCGGCAACTGCCGTTGATCGCCCCGGTGGTCCGCAACCCGCCGTTGATCCGGCCGTCCGGGCTGATCGCCGAGACCGCGTAACAGCCGTCGGTGTCGTAGTCGTAGGCGGGGGAGAAGGACGACTCGTAGCCGCCCGCGTGGTGCGGCAGGTTGGGCAGCGAGTTGGCGTACGCGGGCGCGGCGGGCACGAGGACCGCGAGCGCGGCCAGCCCGGCCAGCATTCGGGACAGGGGGCGACGCCGCCGGACCGGCGGGTGTGCGTGCGGTGTCATCTCTCGCCTCTCCGGACGGCGGCGTCGGGCCGGCGTCTCCATCGACGTGTGGCCATGTATCTCACGGTGCGGTGGCGTGCGTCAACGAAAACGCGAGGAATCCTCGCTGACTTGTGGGTGTCGGGCGGGTCCGTCCACAGCGGCCGGACCGGTTGCCGGGTGCCATGCCGGCGCGGTGCGCGGTGTCGGCCGTGCGGGATCCAGCCGTCCGGCTCCGGTGGGCGCTTGCCTGCTCCGCGGTGGAGCGCATTCCAGACGAGGTGGGGAGATTTGTTGTCGCTCCAGCGACAACAAATCTCCCCACCTCGTACCGGGTCCGGGGTTCGTGCCAGGTCCGAGGTCCCGCGCTAGAGGATCAGGCCCGCGTGGCGGCCGGTGCGGCGGCGGACGTGGCCGCGCCAGCCGGCGAGCAGGGCGATCACGGCCCAGCCGAGGGCGCCGAGAACGAGGCTGCCCACCTTGCCGGCGGAGTCGACCCGGTCGGCGTCCCGCAGGGCGATCCGTCCCTCCGGGTCGGTCAGCACGGTGAGCGTGTCGCCGACCCGGTAGCCGGGGGAACTGCCCTGGTACACGAGCGGTTCGTCGAGCGGGCCGGCCGCGCCGCGCAGGGTGAAGGTGTGCCGCTTGCCGGTGGCCTCGGCGTCCACGATCGTCACCTGCTGGCGGACGCCGCGCTGCTCCAGGGCCAGGTCCGGGGCGAGCTGCACCGAGCCGACGAGGACGAACAGGGCCGGCAGCAGGGAGAGCAGGGCCAGCCAACTCGCCCGGTGCAGGAGATGGACGCCGGTGGCGAAGGCCAGGCAGAGGAGTACGCCGGTCACGATCGGGATCACCCGGGTGCCTGCGGAGGCGTACCCGATGCCGGTGTTCAGCGCGACGGCGGCGACGCCGAGGAACAGCAGCAGCGCGGTGCGGCGGACCGACCGGCCGGCGGTCCAGGAGCCCGCGAACTCGGTGGCGACGGAGGTGGACACGACGGAGATCGTAAGGGCGGCTGTCCAGCCGCCCACCGCGCGATCGTGCCTCCCGCCGGACGGCCGGGAGGCACGATCGCGTGGCCGTGAGGGCCGCTGCGCGACCGTCTCCGGCGGCGCGCCGTGGTGAGCTGGGATCCGTCCTATGTGGCCGGTCCGGCTGCCCGGCCTGTCCCGGGATGTCATAGGCTGCCGTCCGGTCGTGAGCCGGTCGAGGAGTAGCATGACGCGTACTGTCCGTGGTCCGTTGCGCCGGCTCGCCGTGCGCTGCGAGGCCGTCGTCGGCGCGCCCTGGTTCAACCTGGCCAGCTTCGCCGTGGTCATCGTCAACGCGGTGGCGTTGGGCCTGGAGACGTACGGCAACGTCGTGGCGACCGTGGGCATCGGGCTGCGTGCCGTCGAGTACGTCTGCATCGCGTTGTTCGTGCTGGAGTTGCTGATGCGGTTCGGTGCGCACGCCACCGCCCCGGCCGGTTTCTTCCGGGACCGGTGGAACGTGTTCGACCTGGTGATCGTGGCCGCGCCGCTGCTGCCCGGTGTGCGGGAGAACGTGACCCTGCTCCGGTTGCTGCGGCTGGCCCGGATCGTGCGGGCGTTCCGGCTCTTCCCGAGTCTGCGGGTGATCCTGGTGGGCATCCGGCGCAGCCTGCCCGGTCTGGCCAGCTTCCTGCTGGTCACCGCGTTGCTGCTGTACGGGTACGCGATGCTCGGCTGGATGCTGTTCGGCGCCGCCTACCCGGAGGAGTACGGCACGGTCGGCCAGGCCATGCTCACGCTGTTCCTGCTGTTGTCGTTGGACGGGATCACCGACACGCTCCAGGCGGGCCGAGACGTCACCGGGTGGGCGGTGCTCTACTACGTCTCCTACATGGTGGCCGCCTGCTACCTGTTGACCAATCTGCTGGTCGGGCTGGTGCTCACCGCGTTGCAGGAGGCGCACCAGGACGAGCAGGTCGCCGCGCAGCGGGCCGGTCGACCGACGGGCGGGCACGCCGAGGACGAGCCGTCGGTGCGGGAGCAGTTGGCCCGCGTACAGGCGATCATCACGGACCTGGAGCGGCGGCTGCCGGAACCGGTCCCGGTCGGTCCGCCGACCGCCGCGCCGGAGGTCGGGACGCTCGTCCTGCCGCCGGTCCCACGGCGGGCCCGGGAAACCGACATCGCCGGGACCGCCTCCGCGCCGCCGGGCAGCGTTCGTGACCAGCGGAGGGCCCGGACCAGGAACCGCCGCAAGCGGCGCTGACCGCGCTGCCGTACGCGGCGCCGGCGGTGCCCCCGCGTACGGCCGCCCCGGGACCGCCCGGCGGCTCCAGGGCGGCAGGGCCGCCCGGCGGGGCGGGTCACTCCCAGCGGAACAGCAGGCCCGCCACGGTGGCGCCGAGGAGCACCGTCACGCCGAGGCCGAGCAGTTGCCCGAGCCCGACCGGCGTGCCCTCCCAGGCGGCGCCGAGAGCCTCCACGGAGGCGCCGAACGGCAACAGGCGACCGATGTCGGCGAGCGGGCCCGGCAGCGAGCCCGGTCCGCCGAACATCCCGCCCAGGGCGCCGAGGACGAAGAACATGACCAGGCCGATGGCGACGGCGGAGTTCGGGGTGGGCGCGACCGCCGCGACGATCATGCCGGCGCTGTACATGGCGGCCATCGCCAGTGCCGCCACGCCGAGGGTCGCGCCGACGTCGACCGGCGCGTTCGCGTCGAACACCAGGAAGGCGAGCGCGACGGCGGCGGCGATGCCGACGACCGACTGGAGCACGCTGACGATCACCTGCGCGGCCAGCACCGTCGCCGGTGAGGCGGGCGTGACGCCGAGCCGGCGCAGGATGCCGGAGCGCCGGTAGTAGGCCAGGAAGCTCGGCATGTTGATGATGCCGATGATCGCGATGACCATGGTGAGCACGAGCGGGAGCACGAACAGGTCCAGCGCGGTCAGCCCGCCCGAGACCTCCTGCTCGTTCGCGGAGCCGGCGCTGGTCAGCATGATCAACAGCGGCAGGCAGAGCGGGACGACCAGTCCGGGGGTGTCCCGGATGACCATCTTCGCCTCGCAGCGGATCAACGTCAGCAGCGACCGCATCCCCGGTCGGTGGGCGACGACGGTGGTCATGCAGCTTCCTCCAGGTCGAGTTCCTTGCCGGTGAGCGCGACGAACGCGTCGTCCAGGCTGGCGGCGCCGGTCTGTGCGACCAGCCCGGCGGGAGTGTCGGTGGCGACGACCCGGCCGGCGTCGAGGACGGCGACCCGGTCGCACAGCCGCTCGACCTCCTCCATGGCGTGACTGACCAGCAGCACACTCACCCCCTCGGCGCGGAGCTGCTCGATCGTCGCCCACATGCGGCGGCGGGCCTTCGGGTCCAGGCCGGTGGTCAACTCGTCGAGGATCACCACGCGGGGGCGGCCGGCCAGCGCCAGGGCGATCGAGAGCCGCTGCTGCTGGCCGCCGGAGAGCTTCTCGAACGTCGCCTTCCGGTGCGTGGTCAGATCGACCATGTCCAGCAACTCGTCGGCCGGGCGAGGGTCGGGATAGAAGCTGCGGTACAGGTCGACGAGTTCGGACACCCGCAGCGCGCCGTGCAGGTAGGCGTGCTGGAGCTGCACCCCGAGCACCTGCCGTACGCGCCGCCGGTCCGCCCGGGGATCGAGTCCGAGGACGCGTACCCGCCCCCGTTCGGGTACGCGTAGCCCGGCGATCATCTCGACCGCCGTGGTCTTCCCGGCTCCGTTGGTGCCGAGGACGCCGACCGCCTCCCCGACGTCGACCCGGAGACTCACGTCGGCCACGGCCCGGGTCGATCCGTAACTCCTGGCGAGGTTCTCGGCGAGGATCGCCGGTTCGGCATCGGTCATGCCTCGACGCTACGGACGCCCCGACCTGGCCACCTGTCCCAGAAGTCACCTCCCGGGGGCATGACTTCCGGCACGGGTGCGCCCGACACGGGCCGCCCTAGAGTGGGGGCGTGCGACGTTTCGGGACGGAGGAGTGGTCCGGCATCGCCATGCTCGTGGTCGCGGTCGGCGTCGCCGCGCCCGTGCTGTTCGGGGCCGTCGACACCGAGATCCCCCGGGTGCTGTGGATCGCGCTGTTCCTCCTCCACCTCGTCGCGCTGCTCACCTCGCTCGCCATCGAGCGGGCCGGTCCGCTGCGTACCGGGGCGTTCGCGGTGGCCGTGCTGGCGTCCTGGGCGGTGGTTCTCGCACTGCCCAACACGGGGCTGCTGCCGGTGCTGCTGGTGCTCACCGCAGCGGTCAGTGTGTACCTGCTGCCCCTGAAGGTGGGGCTGGTCCTCGTCGCCCTCAACACCGTGGTGATCGCCGTGGGCCTGCCGCCGACCGCGCTCCGGTCGGCGGAGGCGGTCGTGGTGGTCGGCTTCTACCTGCTCATCCAGTTGGCCAGCCTGCTCAGTTCGAGCACCCTGCTCCGCGAGCAGCGGATGCGCCGCGAGTTGGCCGAGGCACACGTGGAGTTGCAGGCCGCGAGCGTGCTGCTCTCCGAGTCCGCCCGGACCGCCGAGCGCCTGCGGATCTCGCGGGAGCTGCACGACCAGATCGGTCACCAGTTGACCGTCCTGACGCTGGAATTGGAGACGGCCCGGCACCTCGACGGCGAGGCGTCGCGTACCCACGTGGAACGGGCCGACCGGGTCGCCCGCGAACTGCTCGGCGACGTACGCGCCACGGTCGGCCGGCTGCGGACCGAACCGCCCGACCTGGAGCAGGCGTTGCGGCGGATGGCCCGCGACCTGCCGGGACTCGACGTGTCGGTGGACGTCTCGCCGACCGTGCGGGTCGACGAGGAGGAGAGCGCGGCGTTCGTGCGGGCCACCCAGGAGATCGTCACGAACACCATCCGGCACGCCGGGGCGCGGGAGTTGTGGATCTCGGTGACCGCCGACGCCCGGGGTACCGTGCTGGAGGCCCGCGACGACGGGCACGGCGCACCGGACCTGGTGCTCGGCAACGGGCTGCGGGGGCTACGCGAACGCTTCCAGGCGCTCGGCGGTGACATCGCCGTCGACGGGCGGACCGGATTCCGGGTGACCGCGCGGGTGCCGGCGGCATGACCCGGGTGGTGGTGGTCGACGACCAGACGCTCATCCGGCAGGGCATCCGGGGGCTGCTGGAGGTCGCCGACATCGACGTGGTCGGCGAGGCCGACGACGGGCGGGCCGCACTGGCGGTCGTCGCCGAGACCACGCCGGACGTGATCCTGCTCGACCTGCGGATGCCCCGCTTCGACGGCATCTGGACGCTCGAACGACTCCGCGCCGCCGAGGTCGAGATCCCGGTGCTGGTGCTGACCACGTTCGACGACGACGAGCTGGTGCTGGCGGCGCTGCGCGCGGGCGCCCGTGGCTACCTGCTCAAGGACGTGACGCTGGACCAGCTCACCCGGGCCATCCGCACGCTCGCCGACGGCGGGACGCTGATCGCCCCGTCGATCACCGACCGGATGCTGCGGGCGATCCGGTCGGGGCCGTCACCGGCCGGGCCGCACGCCGGGCCCGTACCCGGCCTCACCGAACGCGAGCAGGAGGTGCTGCGGCTCGTAGCGCACGGCTACAGCAACCGGGAGATCGCCGAGGTGCTGTTCCTGGCGGAGGGGACCGTCAAGAACCACGTCTCCACCATCCTCACCAAGCTCGGCGCGCGGGACCGGACGAACGCGGTGCTGCGTGCCCTGCACGAGGGCCTCCTCGACTGACCTCGGGTAAGCAGGGGTCCCCTGCTATGCACCAGGCGTTAGCAGGGGACCCCTGCTTGCGCGTGACACGCGATTAACAGCTCCCGGGCGGTATGACGCTTTCGCGATGACATCGGACGGGAGGCGGCCATTAATATTCACGCACATCGATCGCGGCGTATCGGCGCGCCGCGCAGTCCGCAGGGGAGTACCTGATGATCCGACGACAACTGCTGCGCGCGGCCACCGCCGCGCTCGCGGCGGTGCTGGCGGCGACCGGCGTGCAGGTGGTCACCGCCACCGGCGCCGCCGCGGCCCGGACCGTGTACTACGACGCCAGCCGGGCCGGCGAGTTCCGGACCAACTTCGACCAGGCCGCCCAGATCTGGAACAGCCGGGTCAGCAACGTCCGGCTGGTCCCGGGTACGCCGGCCAACGTCACCATCCTGGTCGACACCGGCTGGCCCCGGGCGCAGGTCACCGGGCTGGGCTCCGGCCGGATCTGGATGGGGTGGCAGGCCGTCGACCAGGGCTACCACCGCACCCGCATCGCCACCCACGAGTTCGGCCACATCCTCGGGCTGCCCGACCGGCGTACCGGGCTCTGTTCGGACCTGATGTCCGGCAGCAGCGCCCCGGTCTCCTGCACCAACGCCAACCCCAGTGCCGCCGAGGCCAGCCGGGTCAACCAGCTCTTCGCGGGCAGCCGCAGCACGGCCGACGTGGCGCAGTCGTACACCTGGACCGAGGACGGGGAGTTCGGCACCTTCGTGGTCGGCGGTCGGCCGGCCACCGAGAACTACCCGTGGCTGGTCTACACCTCCGGCTGCACCGGCACGCTGATCAAGGCGAACTGGGTGGTCACCGCCAAGCACTGCCCGACCCCCTCGTCGGTGCGGGTGGGCAGCGTCAACCGCAGCAGCGGCGGCGTCGTGGCCGGCGTGAGCCGGGCCGTCAACCACCCCACCATCGACGTGAAGTTGTTCCAGCTCTCCAGCTCGGTCAGCTACGCGCCGGCGGTGATCCCGTCCACCTCCGGCGCGGTCGGCACCGCCACCCGCATCATCGGCTGGGGCCAGACCTGCGCGCCGCGTGGCTGCGGTTCCGCGCCGGTCACGGCGAACGAACTGGACACCTCGATCGTGGCCGACAGCCGGTGCAGCGGCATCAACGGCCCGTACGAGATCTGCACCAACAACACCAACGGCAACGCCGGGGCCTGCTACGGCGACTCGGGTGGCCCGCAGGTGCGCCGGGTCAACGGCGTGTGGCAGGTGATCGGCGCGACCAGTCGGGCCGGCAACAACAGTTCCACCTGCGCCACCGCGCCCTCGATCTACGGTGACCTCCCCTCCATCCGTTCCTGGATCAACACCCAGGTCGGCGGCCTGCCCGTCTGACGAGTCCCGCGATCATGGAGTTGTGGTGCCCGGACGGCCGCGAGGTGCGGCGTACGCGGTACCACAACTCCATGATCGCGTCAGGGGGCCGGGGTGCAGGTGGGGGGAGCGGGGGCGTGGGATAGTGCCTGGTTGTGGAGCGGTATGGGGTGTTGATCCTGCCTTCGAGTAACCGGGTGTACTCGGGGGCGGCGGTGGAGCTGACGCGGGCCGAGCTGGAGATCTTCGGCAGCAGCGTGCTCGGTGGACGGATCGGGGCTGTGGAGACGGTCGCCGTGGGCGGCGTCCCGTACGTCACGTTCGAGGTCGACGGCGGACTGAGTGAACGGGACGCCGCGCTGCTGGCCAACCTGTCCAGCGCGTACGCGCTGTTCGGGTTCGTCGGTGACCTGCTGCGGCCGGTGCCGTTGACGCCTCTGGACCGCTTCGACGACGACCTGATCACCATCCAGAAGTACCCGGGAAAGACCAACGAGCAGTTCACCAAGCTGTTGCTCAATGTCACCCTGCTCGCCTCGGCCTGGGCCGACGACCTGCTCACCCGGCGCTTCCGGGTGCTCGACCCGCTCTGCGGCCGGGGCACCACCGTCAACCAGGCGATGATGTACGGCTTCGACGCCGCCGGCCTGGACCGCGACAGCAAGGACTTCGAGGCGTACCAGACGTTCCTCAGCACCTGGCTCAAGCGCAAGCGGGTCAAGCACCGGGTGCTGGAGTCCGGGGCGGTCCGTCGGGAACGCAAGGTGGTCGGCAAACGGCTGCGGGTCGAGGTGGCCGCCTCGAAGGAGGCGCAGAAGGCGGGCGACGTGCAGACCGTGGACGTGGTCAGCGCCGACACCACCCGGGTCGGGGAGTTCTTCCGCCCGGAGACCGTCGACGTGGTGGTGGCCGACGCCCCGTACGGGGTGCAGCACGGCAGCCGTACCGCCGAGACCGGTCTGGCCCGCGACCCGCTGGCGCTGCTCACCGCCGCCGTGCCGGGATGGGCGCGGTTGCTGCGCCCCGGCGGTGCCCTCGGCATCTCCTGGAACACCAACGTGGCCCGGCGGGAGGCCGCCGCCGAGCGGCTGACCGCCGCCGGTCTCGACGTGCTCGACGAGGGCCCCTGGCAGGCCCTGTCCCACCGGGTCGACCAGGCGATCGTCCGCGACGTGCTGGTCGCCCGCAAACCCGGCTGATCCGTGGTCCCGCACCGGCCGTCAGCGGTCGGTGCGGGACCACGGGCAGGTCAGCGGCCCTGCGCCTGGGAGCGGGAGTTGCCCGGCCCGAAGGTGGTCAGGAACCGGTCGCGGAAGGTGTCCATCCGCCAGACCGGGGCGTCGGCGTCCGGGGTCAGACCCTCCTGCCACTTCCAGTCCTCGATCTGCGCGAACACCGCCGGGTCCTTGGCCACGATGTGGATCGGTACGTCGGGGCTGGGGTTCTCCCCGGTCACCACCGGCGCCGGCTGATGGTCGCCGACGATGACCATCACCGTGTCGTCGTTGCCGTACCGCTCCAGGTAGGAGACGAGGGTACGCAGCGTGTAGTTGATCGAGTGCCGGTAACCGGTGCGGGCCTGCGCGGCCGGGGTGCCGATGATGCCGCGCTGGAACACCTCGCCGTCGTCGATGTCGTCCCAGTCCACCACCGACGGCACCTTGGTCCAGGGGGAGTGGCTGGAGACCAGCGCCAACTCGGCCATCACCGGGCGATCCCGGGGGGCGGCCAGCTCCCGCTGGTGGAACTGGTGGATGGCGAACTGGTCGGGCATCGGCGCGAAGGCGAACTTCGGCCCCTGGTAGCCGAGGTCGGGCCCGCCGTAGAACTTCTCGTACCCGTAGAACGCCCCCTCCGGCCAGGCCTGGTTGACCGCCGGCATCACGCCGACCGTGCGCCACTGCGCGCGCTGGAACGCGTCACCCAGGGTGAACCGGTCGGTGGCGAGCAGGTTGCGGTGCCGCTGGTTGTTGTCGATCCAGAGCCCGGAGAGCAGGGTGGCGTGCGCCAACCAGCTCGCCCCACCGATGGTCGGCGAGGTGAGGAAGCCGCTGCGGGACGTGAATCCGGCCGCCGACAGGCGCCCGGCGCCCTCGTCGAGGACCCGCTGGATCGAGGCGAAGTCCGGATCGGCGACCGCGTCCCGGCCGTAGCTCTCCACGAAGGTGATCAGCACGTCCTTGCCGCGTAGCCCGGTCAGCAACTGGTCGCCGGGCAGGTCGCGGAACGGGTCCACGTTGATCTCCTCGGTGAACGCGGCCCGGTCGTGCAGCCGCGCGTACACCTCGACGGCGTGCTCCTGGACCAGGGTGGTCGCGTTGGAGTCGGCCACGTACACGCCCGGCACGATCCGTGCCCCGAAGGCGGCGAGCACCACCCAGACCACCACCAGCGACACGACGGCCCGGGTACTGCCGGTGCGGTGGCGGGCCAGCACCCCCGCCAGCCGGACCGAGGAGAGCGCGGTGAGCACGGGGATGCCCAGCAGCAGCAGTCCGACCCCGGCGGCGATCGCGATGGCACCCGGCCGGCCGACCGACTCGGCCACGAACGCGAACGCCGGGCCGAGCAGGGACCAGTCCAGCACCAGGTCGAAGGGGCGCCCCAGCGACGAGTAGAAGCCGATGTCACCGACCTTCACCATGGCGACGAGCCCGAGCAGTACGCCGGAGACGGCGGCCACCACCCGGCGGGGGCGGCCGGGCAGCGCCAGCAGGAGCGCGGCCAGCAGCAGCGCCTCCAGCGGGATCCGCAGGAACGTGCCCGGTTCCAACTGCCACGGCCGGTTGGGCAGCGTCAACGTGGCCAGCACCAGGACGGCGGCCAGCACGGTCACCACCCGGGCCAGCACCGCCCGCCGCCGGCTGGGCGCCGCCGCCGGCTCGTCGGTCGTCTCCGCCTCGGCGGCGGTCTCCGGTGCGGGCGGGGACGCGGGCTCGTGGTCCGGTCGCTCGGTCTCGGTGGTGCGGGCGTGGTCGGTGCCCGGCGTGGGGGCCGGGTCGGAGTTCGACAACTGCTTCTCCCGGGTCAGCGCAGCGACAGGACAGGCGCGGGTGGCATGTCGCGGTCCTCGATCCGATCGATCCGGCGAGCGACGACCGGCGCCGGCAGGACCACCACCGCGGGTACGATCCGAGGCGCGCGTTGCCGCCACAGCCACCCGACGTCCCGCCCGAACGACTCGACCAGCATGCCGAGCGCCGCCACCAGTACGAGAGCGGTCAACGGCCCGGGCAGCACCTGGGACGCGGCGACCGCGAGCATGATCCCTTGGACCGCGGCGACCACCTTACGCCAGTACCGGGGCGGCAGTTGCCGGTCCATCCACGGCAGTGCCCAGCTCGCGGCCAGGAAGGCGTACCGCATCAGGCCGATGGCGAGCACCCACACGCCGACGGACGGGGCGATGTAGAAGCTCAGCATCAGCACCAGGAACGAGTCGACCTCCATGTCGAACCGGGCACCGAGGGCGCTGACCGTGCCGGTGCGGCGGGCCACCTTGCCGTCGACGGCGTCCAGGGCCAGCGCCACCGCGGTCATCGTGACCAGCACCACCACCGGCGCCGGGCGGCCGGCGATCAGCGCGTCGGCGATCAGCGCGGTGACCCCGCCGACCAGCAGCCCCCGCCCCATGGTCACCCAGTCGGCGGGTCCGAGCCGGTCCGAGCCGGATCGGCGCAGGGCGCGGACGAGAACCGCGCAGGTCACTGTGCCGTACGCGAGCCCGGCCACCCAGCCGGCGACCCCGATACCGACGGTCGCGGCGAGCCCCGCCAGCAGGACGATCTGAACGATCAGCCCGATTTGCGGACCGGTTCGAACTGTGGACACCGTGCCTCCGTGTTTATGATCGACGACCCTGTCAGAGATGTACGGAAAACATCACGGATCGGTTCGGTCCGGACCCAGGCAAAGGAGAACTCGGTGACCCGAACGGCTCGCGCCTTCTGGCTCAGCGTGCCAGGCCGTGGTGAGATCCGCTCGGTGACCCTCCCGACGCCCGGCCCGGAAGAGGTGCTGGTCCGGGCGCTTTTCTCGGGCGTCAGCCGGGGCACCGAGACGCTCGTCTTCACCGGCGCGGTCCCCGAGAGCCAGTACGACACCATGCGCGCCCCGTTCCAGGAGGGCGACTTCCCCGCCCCGGTCAAGTACGGCTATCTGAGCGTCGGCACGGTCGAGCAGGGGCCGGAGCGGCTGCGCGGGCGGACGGTGTTCTGTCTGCACCCGCACCAGAGCGCGTACGTGGTGCCCGCCGTCGCGGTCACGGTCGTACCGGAGGACGTGCCGGCTGCCCGCGCGGTGCTGGCCGGCACGGTGGAGACCGCGGTCAACGCGCTCTGGGACGCGCCGCCGCTGGTCGGCGACCGGGTCACCGTGATCGGCGGCGGCATGGTCGGCTGCGCGGTGACCGCCCTGCTGGCCCGCTTCCCCGGGGTACGGGTGGAACTCGTCGACACCGACCCGACCCGGGCCGGGATCGCCGCCGCGCTCGGTGTGGACTTCGCCACGCCGGAGACCGCCACCGGGGGACGCGACCTCGTCGTGCACGCCAGCGCCACCGCCGCCGGACTGCAACGCGGCCTGGACCTGCTCGCGCCCGAGGGGACCGTGCTGGAACTGAGTTGGTACGGCGACCGCCAGGTGCAGCTCTCGCTCGGTGGCGCGTTCCACTCGGGGCGGTTGACCGTCCGCAGCAGCCAGGTCGGCACGGTCGCCCCCGCCCGGGGCGGCAGTCGCAGCTACGCCGACCGGATGGCTCTCGCGCTCGACCTGCTCGCCGATCCGGCGTTCGACGCGTTGATCACCGGGCGGTCGCCCTTCGCGGAGCTGCCCGACGTCCTGCACCGACTGAGCGGGGGCAGCCTGCCCGCGCTCTGCCATCTCATCACCTACGACGGGGAGTAGACCGTGTTCAGCGTGACCGTCCGTGACCACATCATGATCGCCCACAGTTTCCGGGGCGACGTCTTCGGGCCCGCCCAGCGGCTGCACGGCGCGACGTTCGTGGTCGACGCCACCTTCCGCCGTCCCGACCTCGACGCCGACGGCATCGTGGTCGACATCGGACTCGCCACCGACCAGCTCAAGGCCGTGCTCGGCGAGCTGAACTACCGCAACCTCGACGACGAGCCCGCCTTCGCCGGCACGAACACCACCACCGAGGTACTGGCCAGGACCATCGCCGACCGGCTCGCCGACGCGGTGGCCGCCGGCGCGCTCGGCGCGGGCGCGCACGGGTTGACCGGGATCACCGTGACCCTGCACGAGTCGCACGTGGCCTGGGCCGCCTACGAGCGGTCACTGCCCGGAGGGTCCGGCGGGGGCGCCGCCTGACGTGGTCGTACCGCATACGCCCGCGTCGGGCGAGGATCACGTGCCGGTTCCGCACGTGATCCTGCCCGGTGACTCGCACGTGCCGGTTCTGCACGTGATCCTGCCCGGTGACATCGACGACCCGGCCGCACCCAGCGGAGGCAACGGCTACGACCGGCGTGTCTGCGCCGGTCTGGCCGCCGCCGGCTGGCCGGTGCGCGAGTACGCCGTGCCCGGGGGCTGGCCGCAGCCGTCCCCGGCCGAGCAGGCCGCGCTGGCCGAGGTGCTGGCCGGGCTCCCCGACGGTGCCCCGGTGCTGATCGACGGCCTCGTCGCCTCGGTGGTCCCGGACGTGCTCGCGGCACACGCCCGACGGCTGCGCCTGGTTCCGCTGGTGCACCTGCCCCGCGACGACGACGCCGAGGCCCGCGCGCTGGCGGCGGCCACCACGGTCGTCGCCACCAGCGCCTGGACGCGCGACCGGCTGCTGCACCGGTACGCGTTGCCCGCCGACCGGGTGCACGTGGCCGCGCCCGGGGTCGACCCGGCTCCGCCCGTACTCGGTTCGCCGGAAGGTGCGGCACTGCTCTGCGTCGCGGCCGTCGCCGCGCACAAGGGCCATGATGTGCTGGTCGAGGCGCTCGCCGCGGTCGCGGACCGGAACTGGACGCTGACCTGCGCGGGCCCGCTGCACCGGGACCCACCCTTCGTCGACCGGCTGCGGGCCCGGCTCGCCGAGCACCGGCTCGCCGACCGGGTACGACTGGCCGGCCCGCTCACCGGTGACCGGCTCGCCGCCGCGTACGCCGCCGCCGACCTGCTGGTGCACCCGTCCCGGGGCGAGACGTACGGGATGGTGGTCACCGAGGCGCTGGCCCGAGGCATGCCGGTGCTGGCCTCGGCCGTCGGCGGGCTGCCCGACGCCCTCGGTCACGCCCCCGACGGCGTACGGCCGGGGCTGCTGGTGCCGCCGGAGGACCCGCAGGCGCTGGCCGGGGCGCTGCGGCACTGGCTGGACGACGCGGCCCTGCGGGCACGCCTGCGCGAGGCCGCCCTGCGGCGTCGGGACACGCTCGACGACTGGACGGCCACCACCACCCGGATCACCACCGCCCTCAAGGAGGCATTGGCGTCATGAACGAGCGTCAGCGAGTGAATCATCGGTGCAGGGTGGTGGTGCCTCATGGTGGCACGCAGCGGAGCGGAGTGCCGGCATGAGCTTCTCGCTTCCGCCGGGCTTCGCGCAGTGGCTCTCGCTGCGCGAACCCGCCGACGTGGCGGCCCGGTCGACGGAGCTGGTCGACGCGGTCCGGGCCACCCTGACCGACGGCCCGTACCTGGTGCGCGACTTCGGCGCCGGCACCGGCTCGCTGGGCCGCTGGCTGGCCCCGCTGCTGCCGGGCCCCCAGCACTGGGTGCTGCACGACCAGGACCCCGACCTGCTGGCCCGGGCCTGCGCCGACATGCCCACCACCGCCGCCGACGGCAGCGCGGTCACGGTACGCGCCGAGGCGGGGGACCTGACCCGGCTGACCGACGGTGACCTGGCCGGTACCGCCCTGGTCACCGCGTCGGCGCTGCTCGACATGCTGACCGCCGAGGAGATCGACCGCATCGTGGCGGCCTGTGTCGGTGCCGGCACCCGGACGCTGTTCCTGATCTCGGTGACCGGCGGGGTGCGGTTGACCCCGTCCGACCCGCTGGACGACGAGGTGGCGGCGGCCTTCAACGCCCACCAGCGGCGGGCCGTGGCGGGCCGGCACCTGCTCGGCCCGGACGCGGTGCAGGCGTGCACCGCCGCCTTCGCCCGGCACGGGGTGCCGGTGCGGGTGCAGCCCAGCCCGTGGCGGCTCGGGCCGGACGAGGCCGACCTGGCCGGGGAGTGGTTCGCCGGCTGGCTGGACGCGGCCCGCGACCACCGGCCCGAGCTGACCGACCGCACCGAGGAGTACGCGCGTCGTCGGCGCGAGGAGGCTAGAACCGGTCGTCTCGGGGTACAGGTCGATCACGTCGACCTGCTCGCGCTGTGCCATTGAACCGGTGGCCGGCCGACTACGTGCGTACAGTCAGGGAAGATCGCCATGCCGGGGAGGCACGCGTGGGGGATGTAGCTGGTGGCGCCGTCTCCACGGCCGCCCCGGCGGGTCGGTCGTTCTGGGCTTGGGCACGACTGGCGCTGGGACTCGCCGTGCTCGTCGGGCTGCTGCTGTGGCTGGGAACGGGACCGTTCCTGGCCGGACTGCGGCTGATCGACGCACCCGCGTTGGGTGCCGCGCTCGCCATCGGCCTGTTCACCACGGTCTGTGTCGCCTGGCGGTGGAGCCTGGTCGCCGGTGGTCTCGGCGTCGGGCTGCCGCTGCGGGAGGCGGTCGCGCACTGCTACCGGGCGATCTTCCTGAACGCCACGCTGCCCGGCGGGATCCTCGGCGACGTGCACCGGGCGGTACGCCACGGCCGTGACGTCGGTGACGTGGGACGCGGCATCCGGGCGGTGGTCTGGGAGCGCGTCGCAGGTCAGGTGGTGCTGGTCGCGGTCGCGGTGGTGCTGCTGTTCGTGTTCCCCTCGCCGGTGCGGCCGTACCTGCCGGTGGCGACCGCCGTCGCGGTCGCGGTGCTGGCCGGCGTGGTGCTGACGGCCCGGATGCTGCCGCAGTCGGGCGCCACCCGGGTCACCCGCGCGATCGGTACGGCCGTCTCCGACGTGCGCCACGGCCTGCTGGGCCGACGCACCTGGCTGGGTGTGCTGCTCGCCTCCGCGCTCGCGATCGGCGGGCACCTGGCGACGTTCCTGGTGGCGGCGCGGACGGCGGGCTCCACCGCGCCGCTGACCCTGCTGCTGCCGCTGACCCTGCTTGCCCTGCTCGCGATGGCCGTGCCGGCGAACGTCGCCGGTTTCGGTCCGCGCGAGGGGGTGGCCGCGTGGGCGTTCGCCGCCGCCGGCCTGACCGCCGCCGAGGGGGTGGCCGCGGCGACCGTGTACGGGGCTCTCGTGCTCGTCGCGAGCCTGCCCGGAGCGGCCGTGCTGCTGGCTCGACGTGTCCGTGTACCCGCCACCGTATGACGAGGAGACCCATGTCCGACTCACTGCCTCTCGCCTCCATCCGGACGCAGGTCACCGTGCCGCTGCGGTTCCCCGACGGCTACGCCACCACCGCCCGGTTGTTCACCTTCGACGGCCTGGTCGACGGCCGGGAACATCTCGCCTTCGCCCTCGGCGACGCCGAGCAGGGCGGGGCCGTGCCGTTGGTCCGCCCGCACAGCGAATGCCTGACCGGTGACGTCTTCGGCAGTCAGCGCTGCGACTGCGGCCCCCAGTTGCGGGAGGCGGTGCAGCGGATCGCCGAGGTCGGCGGGTACCTGCTCTACCTGCGGCAGGAGGGCCGGGGCATCGGTCTGTACGCCAAGCTCGACGCGTACGCGTTGCAGGACGCCGGGCTGGACACCTTCGAGGCCAACGTGGCGCTGGGGCACGAGGAGGACGAGCGCGACTACACCGTGGCCGCGCAGATGCTCGTCGCGCTCGGTGTCGGGCCGATCGCGGTGCTCAGCAACAACCCGGAGAAGACCGAGCAGTTGGGGCGCCTCGGGGTCACCGTCACCGAGCAGGTGCCCACCGGTGTCTTCCTCTCCCCGGCCAACGCCGACTACCTCGCGGCCAAGGCCAGCCGCGCCGCCCGTACCGTCGATCTTCCCTTCGTCCGGTGACCGGCCCGGCGACGGCGCAGCGCCCGTACGTGCTGCTCAGCTGCGCGACCTCGATCGACGGCTACATCGACGACGCCACCGAGGAGCGACTGCTGCTCTCCAACGACGCGGACCTCGACCGTGTCGACGCGGTCCGTGCCGACTGCGACGCGATCCTGGTCGGCGCCGGTACGGTCCGCCGGGACGATCCCCGGTTGCTGGTCCGCTGCGACCGGCGCCGGGCCGAGCGGGTGGCCCTGGGCCTGCCGGAGTCCCCGACCCGGGTGACCCTGACCGGCTGCGGCGACCTGGACCCGACCGCCCGGTTCTTCACCGTCGGCGACACCGACCGGATCGTCTACAGCGCCAGTGGCGCGCTGGAGAAGACCCGGCACCGCCTCGGTGACCTGGCCACCGTCGTCGACGCCGGTGACCCGGTCGACCTGTCGCGGGCCCTGGCCGACCTCGCCGACCGGGGGATACGGCGGCTCCTGGTGGAGGGCGGCGCGGTGGTGCACGGCCAGTTCCTCGCCGCCGGGCTCGCCGACGAACTGCACCTGGTGGTCGCGCCGTTCTTCGTCGGGGACCGGCGGGCACCCCGGTTCGTCGGTGAGGGCCGGTTCCCCTGGCATCCGGGCCGGCGGGCCCAGGTGATGGAGGCGCGTCAGATCGGGGACGTGGTGCTGACCCGCTACGCCCTGTCGGAGCGCTGCCGGCCGGCGTGACCGGTGCGCCGTCCCGCCCGGCCCAGCACCAGCGTGGTGCGCAGGTCGAGGAGGACAGTGCCACCGAAGTCGTCGACCAGTCGGCCGAGGACGGTCAGACCAGCCCGTTGCTGCTCCGGCGACCGGGAGAGGTACGGCCCGAAGGTGCGCACCAGGTCGAGATAGCGTTGCCGGTCGAGGGGCAGCTCGCGTCGGAAGACCTCCTGGCGGACGTCGACGAACTGTCCATGGTCGACGATGTCCTGGTGGAACCAGTCCGTGGGCCGCTCCCGCACGGTGGGGTCCAGGGCGTGCAGTGCCGATCGGATCGCCGCTCGTTGGCCGGGGTCGGTGTAGTCGTAGCGGTGCCCGAGGACAGCCAGTGTGCCGCCGGGCGCGAGTGCCCGCCGTGCGTGTGCGTTGCGGGTGGCCGGATCCAGCCAGTGCCAGGCCATGGCGCAGGCCAGCACGTCGACCCCACCGGCGGGTGGCGACCACTGGTCGAAGGTGCTGACGTGGAGGCGAACACCGGGGTGACGCGCGGCCAGCAGCGCCGCCATCCGGGGATCGGGCTCGATGCAGGTCAGGGGTGCGCCGATGCGGGCGAGCGCGGTCGTTGCCTTGCCGGTGCCGGCACCTATCTCGACCACGGACGCGGGCGTGCCGCCGTGGTAGGCGACGATCTCCCCGGCGATCTCGGGCGGATAGCCCGGCCGGACGGTGTCGTACAGGTCGGCCACCGATCCGAAGACGTCCACCACGGCACTCCTCTCGATCGCGGAACCCGCCTCCGAGATCACGCTCGATCAGGGATCGGGTGGTCACTGCGGCGCTGGGATGCCACTCGATCCTGGATCGAGCGCGACCCTGGGTCGGTCGAGGAACATCAGGCGGGCCTGTTTGTGCGGCAGGTCGATCAACGGGCCCTCGACGAAACCGGCCCGCCGCAGGCGGGCGATCGCCTTGTCGTTGCGGGCGTCCGGCTCCATGATCAGCCGCCGTCGGGTGGGGTCGGTGAAGACGAACGCGACGAACTCGGCGAGCAGCGTGCCGGTGAACCCGGGCTCGGGGCGTACCGGGGTGCCGATCAGCAGGTGGCCGCCGTAGTCGCCGGGGCGTACCGGGTAACACTCGCCGACCGGGTCGTGTTCGGGCTGGTAGCCCTGGAACAGCGCCACCGGCTGCCCGTCGCGCAGGGTGAGGTACGCGTGGTGGCTGGGCAGCGAGTCGACGTACCGGTAGACCTCCACGACCCGGTCCCGGTCGGCGTCGCCCATCCCCCAGAAGCGGGCCCGGTCCTGGCTGACCCAGCCGTGGATGACGTCCGCGTCGGCCTCCGGGTCGACCGGCCGGAAGGTGACGGTGCCGAAACCGGGGACGTGCCGCCGGTGGTGGTGCGGGTCAGTCATCGTGCTCCTCGGTGAGGCGGTCCCAGTCGCAGGTCACCTCGACCAGGTCGCCGCGCAGCCAGTGGGGGAGCTGGTCGTCGCGGTGTGCTCCGGTGCCGGTGGCGCCGAGCGGCACCACCCAGCGGCTGTCCTCGCGGCGGGCCAGGTCCCACACGTACCGGGCGGCCGGCCCGCGCAGGCACAGGTCGGTGACGCCGGGGACGCTGGAGGTGGCCAGCACGCAGTCGCTGTCGCCGTGCAGCTCCGGCCCGGGCGGCGCGGCCGGGTCGGGCAGGGCCTGCCACGCCAGCAGCCGGTGCCGCTCACCCCACCGACGGGTGTCGCCGGTGGCGGCGACCTCCTCGGCCGCGGCCCGCACCAGCGCGTCCCGGTCCACGCCGGGCAGGTCGGCGTGGAGCAGCGGCACCACCGCGTACCCGACCCGGGGCACCAGGGCCAGCCAGGGGTGGAAGACCTCCGGGTGGGCGGGCGGCTCGGCCAGCCCGGCCAGCGCCGGGTGGACGGCGAGCCGTCGGGCCACCGCCGAGCGCAGGTCGGCGAAGGCCGCCGCGTCGACGCTGTCGGCGGCCATCCGCCGGTCCCACGCCAGCAGGCGGGTCCGCAGCGCGTCGGCGTCGGCGCTGAGGCCGTCCAGGTCGGCGAGGACCGCGAGCAGCGGTGCGGCGCCGGCCAGGTGGGTGTCGGTGTGGACGGCGGCCATCTGCTCCGCGCGCCAACCGGTGCGGGCGGTGAGCAGCGTACGGATCCGGTCGGCGCGGTACGGCGGGGCGAACTCGACGCCGAGGGCGGTGGAGATGCCGCGCTCGTTGGCCATCACCGCGACCCCGTCGACCGGGGACTGCGGGGTGTCGTGCCAGCCCTGCCAGGTGTGCTCCGCCGACCAGCCGGGCACCACCCGCAGGCCGTTGTCCGGGTGCCGTCGCGGCACCCGCCCGGCGACCCGGTGCAGCAGGCCACCGTCGGTGTCGGCGGCGAGCACCACGTTGACCGGCTCGACCCAGCCGTCCAGGGCGGCGTCCAGGTCGCCGACGGTGCGGGCGCGCAGCAGCGCGGGCAGCACGGCGAAGCCGAGGTCGGCGGTGACCCGGGGCGGGTGACGCAGGCTGACGGTCAGCTCGGGATCGTCGTCGGGGCCGCCGGAGACCACCGGCCCCCGCTCGGTCTCGATCACCTCGACCTCGACCGGGTCGGCGCCCGCCACCTCGATTGTCTCGACCTGCCGGTACGCCGGCCGCCACCCGTCCGGCCCGTACGCCTCGACCGCGTCACCGACCCGGCGCAGCCGCTCGGCGTAGAGGTCCTGGTAGTCGGACATCGCGTTGGTGATGGCCCAGGCCACCGCACCGGCGTGCCCGAAATGCGGCAGGCCCGGCACGCCGGGCACGGCGAACCCGAGCACGTCGTACTCCGGGCAGGCCAGGCGGATCTGCTGATAGATGCCGGGCGCCTCGATGAACCGGTGCGGGTCCCCGGCGATCAGGGGCGCGCCGGTGGCGGTGCGGTCCCCGGTGACCAGCCAGCCGTTGCTGCCGGAGGTCACCTGCCCGTCGACGGCGAACAGGCGGGCCGCCGACGCACCGAGCTTGCGCGCCACGTGTTCGCGCCAGAGCTTGGTGGGCAGCCCGGCGAAGAGCACGTGGTGACCGAGCCAGACGGCCAGCGGTGTCCATGGCTGCCAGGTGCCGGGGGACAGGCCGGTGGCGGCGAACTCGGGGGTCCGCGCCGCGCCCTCGGCGAGGCCGCTGTTGACGCCGTCGACGTACCGGCCGACCCACTCGGCGGTCGCCGGGTCGAGCGCCGCGTGGCAGCGTCGCGCGGTGTCGGCGAGCCGGACCTGCCGCGCGAACCGGTCCCAGGCGAGCGCGTCCGGGCCGAGGAAGGCGGCGCTGCTGCCCTGGGAGCGGTGTCGTTCCACCTCGATCTGCCAGGCCCGGTCCAGGGCGGTGACCCGACCCTGTGCGTACGCCAGCGAGCCGGGGTCGTCGGCGCGCAGGTGCGGGATGCCGTAGCGGTCCCGGTAGCGGCGTCCACTGTGCGCGGAGGGTCCGGTCGTCCGCCGCTCGTCCACGGCGTAACCGTACCGGTGCGCAGGGGAGTGGCGGGGACCGGCGGTGGGGGAAACGGGTGGTGGCTCGATGACGGACAGTGTGAGCTCCTGTGTGGTGCGAAACGCCGAGCGGGACTTGACAGTCGGTTAGGTTAGGTTAACCTAACCGCGGTTGTCCAAGGTCCTCTCGACCCTGATCGAAAGACGACGCGATGCCTCATCCCGTCTCCGTCCGCCGTTCCCCGTACAGGGGCTCACTCGCCGCCGGCACTGCTGACGCAGTCGGCGTGGCCGCCGGCCGTGACGGAGACGACTCGCCGATCACTTTCGGTCCTCCGCGTGACGGTCACATCGGTCGACCTCGCTTCGCACCTGCCATTAGCGGCCTCGTGCCGACCGCCACCCCGCCCCCGGGTGCGCGACTGCTCGCCTGACGCCTCCGGGTGACCCGCGCCTCATCCCGCCGGCCGCCCCTGCCACCACCCGCCGAGACCGCAGCACTCCGCCGCTCGACGTACGAGCGGCGGGTTCCGGCTGCCCGACACCTGATCCGCCGAGCGTGGAGGACGTCCATGACCCTGCCGGTGCACACCGCCGAGGCAACGCCGACCCGGCCGCCGAACGGGCCCACAACAGCCCGGGCCCACCTGTTCCACGCCGGCACAGTCGAGGAGTACCGGCGCGTCGTGGCGGCCGGCACCGAGCGGGTGGCCCGGCGGGTGGCCGAGGCGACCGGACCCTGCACCGGCGTACGCCCGGACGAGTTGGCGCCGCTGGTCGACGCCGTCGACCTGGACCGCCCGCTGGGTGACGCCACGGCCGCCCTGGACGAGCTGGAGGAGGTCTACCTGCGCGACGCGGTCTACTTCCACCACCCCCGCTACCTGGCCCACCTGAACTGCCCGGTGGTGCTCCCGGCACTGCTCGGCGAGGCGGTGCTCAGCGCGGTCAACTCCTCGATGGACACCTGGGACCAGAGCGCCGGCGGCACCCTCATCGAACGACGGCTGGTCGACTGGACGGCCGGCCGGATCGGGTTCGGCCCGACCGCCGACGGGGTGTTCACCAGCGGCGGCACCCAGTCCAACCTGCACGCCCTGCTGCTGGCCCGGGAGGAGGCCCTGGCCGGGGCCACCCCCGCCGACCGGCGCATCCTGCTGCCCCGGCTGCGGATCATCGCCTCGGCGGCCGGCCACTTCAGCGTCCAGAAGGCGGCCAAGCTGCTCGGCCTCGCCCCGGACGCGATCGTGCTGGTGGAGACCGGCCCGGACCGTCGGATGCGGTCCGGCGCGGTCCGCCACGAGATCGCCCGCTGCCGCCGTGACGGCCTGCAGGTGATGGCGGTCGTCGCCACCGCCGGCACCACCGACTTCGGCACCATCGACCCGCTCGACGGGATCGCCGAGGTGTGCGCCACCGCCGGGGTGTGGCTGCACGTCGACGCCGCGTACGGCTGCGGGCTGCTGGTCTCGCCCACCCGCCGGCACCTGCTCGACGGCATCGAGCGGGCCGACTCGGTGACCGTCGACTACCACAAGTCCTTCTTCCAGCCGGTCAGCTCCAGCGCGGTGCTGGTCCGTGACGGGCGGACGTTGCGGCACGTCACCTGGCACGCCGACTACCTCAACCCGGCCCGGATGGTCGCCCAGCGCATCCCCAACCAGGTCGACAAGAGCATGCAGACGACCCGGCGCTTCGACGCCCTCAAGCTCTGGCTGACCCTGCGGGTGATGGGCCCGGACGCGGTCGGCGAACTCTTCGACGAGGTCTGCGACCGGGCCGACGACGCCTTCGATCTGGTCGCCGCCGATCCCCGCTTCGAGGTGCTGACCCGTTCGCCGCTGAGCACGGTGGTGTTCCGCTGGTTGCCCACGGGCCGGGGGCGGGACCTGGCCGACGCGGCCAACCTGCGGGCCCGGGAGGCGCTCGCCGCCTCCGGCCTGGCCGTCGTCGCCGGGACCAAGGTGGACGGTCGGCAGTACCTCAAGTTCACCGTTCTCAATCCGCACACCACACGCGAGGATGTCGGGTACGTGCTGGACCTGATCGCCGAGCACGCCGGCCGGTACGTGCACGCCCACGCCGGCACGCCCGCCGTTGACCTGACCTGCCCGGTCGGCTGACATGCCGCCGGAGAACCCGAGCCTGGAGGGCCGGATGTCCAGCTACGACTTCATCGGGATCGGTCTCGGCCCGTACAACCTCGGCCTGGCCTGCCTGACCGCGCCGATCGCCGAGATCGACGGGCTGTTCCTGGAGGCCCGCGACGACGTGTCCTGGCACCCCGGGATGCTGCTGGAGTCATCCCGCCTACAGACCCCGTTCATGGCCGACCTGGTGACCCTGGCCGACCCCACCTCGCCGTACTCCTTCCTCAGCTATCTCAAGGAGATCGGCCGGCTCTACCCCTTCTATATCCGGGAGAACTTCTATCCGCTGCGGGTGGAGTACGACGCGTACTGCCGGTGGGCCGCCGGGAAGCTGTCCAACCTGCGCTTCGGCCACCAGGTGACCGCCGTCGAGTACGACCCGGCCGACGACCGGTACGTGGTGACCGCCACCGTGGCCGGCGAGACCGTGACGCACCGGGCCCGGCACGTGGTGCTCGGCACCGGCACCCCGCCGCACCTGCCGCCCGCGTGCGCCGGACTGACCTCCGACGCGGTGCACAACTCGCGCTACCTGGAGAACCGGGACGCGTTGCGGGCCAAACGGAGCATCACCGTGGTCGGCAGTGGCCAGAGCGCCGCCGAGATCTACCACGACCTGCTCGGCGACATCCACACGTACGGCTACCGGCTGAACTGGGTGACCCGCTCACCCCGGTTCTTCCCGCTGGAGTACACCAAGCTCACCCTGGAGATGACCTCACCGGACTACGTGGACTACTTCCACGCGCTGCCCGAGGCGACCCGCTACCGGTTGGAGTCCGAGCAGAAGGGCCTGTTCAAGGGGATCTCCGCCGACCTGGTCGACGGCATCTTCGACCTGCTCTACGCCACCAGCGTGCACGGCCCGGTGGACACCCGCCTGCTGACCAACACCGAGCTGACCGAGGTCACCTACGACGAGGCCGCCGGGGTGCACACGCTCGCGCTGCGCCACGTCGAGCAGGAACGCGACTTCACGATGGAGACCGAGGGGCTGGTGCTGGCCACCGGCTACCACTACCGGGTGCCGGCGTACCTGGACCCGATCCGCGACCGGCTGCGTTTCGACGGGCACGGCCGGCTCGACGTCGCCCGCAACTACAGCATCGACAGCACCGGGCGCGGCGTCTTCCTCCAGAACGGTGGTACGCACACGCACAGCATCACCTCGCCCGACCTCGGGATGGGCCCGTACCGCAACGCCTGGATCATCCGCGAGATGCTCGGCCGGGAGGCGTACCCGATCGAGAAGTCGATCACGTTCCAGGAGTTCGGGGTGCCCGCGTGACCGAGCTCGTGTTCACCCGCCACGATCCGGGGCTGGGCGAGTTCGCCCTGCGTACGCTCGACGTGGCCACCGACGCGCCGCTGCTGCACCGCTGGGTCACCCACCCCAAGGCGGCGTTCTGGATGATGCAGGACGCCGACCTGGACCGGGTCGCGGCCGAGTACGGCGCGATCGCCGCCCACCCGCACCACGACGCCTTCCTCGGCCTGTGGCGCGGCGAGCCGGCGTTCCTCGCCGAACGCTACGACCCGGCCCGGGTGGAGCTGGTCGGCCTCTACGACGCGCAGCCAGGCGACGTCGGCATGCACTTCCTCTGCGCGCCCACCGACACCCCCGTGCACGGCTTCACCACCGCCGTGATCACCACCGTGATGGCCTGGCTCTTCACCGACCCCGCCACCCGTCGGGTCGTGGTCGAGCCGGACGTGCGCAACACCGCCGTGCACGCGCTCAACGCGGCGGTCGGGTTCGAGGTGACCGGCCCGATCGACAAGCCGGAGAAGACGGCGCTGTTGAGCATCTGCACCCGGGAACGGTTCGTCGCCGCGACCCGTAGCGAAGGAGCATCATCGTGACCACCCCCGCCTCGTCCGCACCGGTCGCACACCTGCGTCCGCAGACCTGGGAGCGGGTCAACCGGCTGCTGGTGCGCAAGGCCCTCGCCGAGTTCACCCACGAGCGGCTGCTGACCCCCGAGCCGGTCGACCCGGCCGCCGGGCCCGCCGACGCGCACGGCCGCCGGTGGTACGCGGTGAGCGGCGACTCCGGCGCGGTGCGGTACCGCTTCGCCGCGCGGGTGCTGGCGCTGGAGCACTGGGACATCGACCCGGAGAGCATCACCCGGCACCGGGGGGACGAGTCGCTGCCGCTGGACGCCGTCGACCTCTGCCTGGAGCTGCGCGACGCGCTCGGGCTCGCCGACCGGATCCTGCCCGTCTACCTGGAGGAGATCACCTCCACGCTGGCCGGTGCCGCGTACAAGCTGGACCGCGCGCTGCCCAGCGCCGCCGAGCTGGTCGAGGCCGACTTCCAGGTGATCGAGACGTCGATGACGGAAGGCCACCCGTGCTTCGTGGCCAACAACGGCCGCCTCGGCTTCGGCGTCGACGAGTACCACCGCTACGCCCCGGAGGCCGCCCATCCGGTCCGGCTCGTCTGGGTGGCCGCGCACCGCGACCACGCCACCTTCACCAGCGCCGCCGACCTGGAGTACGCGAGCTTCCTGCGGGCGGAACTGGGCGAGACGACCCTGTCCCGGTTCGCCGACACGATGCGTGACCTCGGTCTGGACCTGGACGACTACCTGCTCATGCCGGTGCACCCGTGGCAGTGGTGGAACAAGATGTCGGTGACGTTCGCCGGTGAGGTGGCTCGCCGCCGTCTGGTGCACCTCGGCGAGGGGCCGGACGAATACCTGGCCCAGCAGTCCATCCGGACCTTCTTCAACGTCAGCGCGCCGCAGCAGCACTACGTCAAGACCGCCCTGTCGGTGCTGAACATGGGCTTCATGCGGGGACTGTCGGCCGCGTACATGGAGGCCACCCCGGCGATCAACGACTGGCTCGCGGAGCTGGTCGCCGGCGACGCGGTCTTCGGCGCCACCGGCCTGACCATCCTGCGGGAGCGGGCCGCCGTCGGTTACCGGCACCGGCAGTACGAGGCGGCCACCGACCGCTACTCGCCGTACCGCAAGATGCTGGCCGCACTCTGGCGGGAGAGTCCGGTGCCCGGCCTCGCCCCCGGCGAACGGCTGGCCACCATGGCGTCGCTGCTGCACGTGGACGCCGACGGCCGCTCGTTCGCCGCCGAACTCGTCGCCGCCTCGAAGCTGGCGCCGACCGAGTGGCTGCGCCGCTACCTGAACGCCTACCTGACCCCGCTGCTGCACGCCTTCTACGCCTACGACCTGGCCTTCATGCCGCACGGCGAGAACGTCATCATGGTGCTGCGGGACGGCGCGGTCGAGCGGGTGATCTTCAAGGACATCGCCGAGGAGATCGTGGTGATGAGCGCCGAGGCGGAGCTGCCGGCGACCGTGGAGCGCATCCGGGCCGACATCCCGGAGGACATGAAGCTGCTCTCCATCTTCACCGACGTCTTCGACTGCTTCTTCCGCTTCCTCAGCGCCACCCTGGTCGCGCAGGGCGTGGTGGACGAGGAGACGTTCTGGCGGGCGGTCGCCGACTGCGCCACCGCGTACGCCGACCAGGTGCCGCACCTGGCCGACCGGTTGGCCCGCTACGACCTGTTCGCCCCGGAGTTCGCGCTCTCCTGCCTCAACCGGCTGCAACTGCGCGACAACCAGCAGATGGTCGACCTCTCCGACCCGTCGGCCGCCCTGCAACTCGTCGGCGCCCTGACCAACCCCCTGGCCCGCTTCGCGCCCGCGCGGTGAGCCGCCGACCCGCCCTGCCTGACGGCGGCCGGGCGGGTGGCGTTCGCGGTTGTGGTGGCGAGGCCGGGCGTCCCGCCGTCGAGCGTGGGCACGGCGGGACCGGGTGCCGCCGTCAACCGGCTGCCGGCGCGAGTCGGGCGAGGTGCGTGTCGATCTCCGTGCGGGCGTCGGCGGGACTCAGGCCGGTGGTCAGGATCCGGACCGTGATGCCGTCGGTCAGGGTGGTCAGCGCGGCGGCCTCGGCGCGCGGTTCGACGTGCGCCCCGAGGTCGCCGCCGGCCCGACCCCGGGTGAGCAACCGTTCGAGGTTGGCCTGCAGGGCCGCCTCGCTCTCGGCGAGGATCTCCGCTATCTGCGCGTCGACCAGCGCCTCGGCGGTCAGGACGAGCCAGACCCGGGCCTCGAAGGTCCGCTCGTCGTCCAGCGGGACGATTTCGCACGCCGCCTGCCGGAGGACGTCCACGGTGATGGCGTCCGCCGGGATCGTCTGCGCCCGGCGCGTCACCCGTTCGGCGAGGTGCGCGATGGCCGCCTGCACCATGCGTTCCCTGGTCGGCAGGTAGTGCTGAGCGGTCGCCAGCGCCATGCCGGCCTCGGTGGCGACCGCCCGGACGGTCATCCCGACCGAGCCCGAGCGGGCGAGCACTGTGCAGGCGGCGGCACCGAGATGCCGCCGCCGCTCCTCATGATCCACAACCTTCGGCACGCCAGCGATCATAGATGATCGGTCATTTGACCGATATAGGTCAGCGACCTAATCTAGCGCCCATGAGCAGTTCCGCACCGGGCCGGACCACCCCGATCACCCACGCCCCTCGATTCACCTACCTCGACATGGCCCTGGTGTTCCTCGTCGGCATCGGCCTGGCCAACTCGGCCGTGGCGGACTTCCTGGCACAGGGACCGGCCCGGCTGGGCATGTCCGAGATGGCGGCCACGAGCATCGCCTGGGCACTGATCAACGGCACCCAGTTGGCCGTCGGCCTGCTGGTCACCTGGCACCGCTTCGGCGCGATCCGCCGACCGCTGCTGCTGGAGCGCCCCGACCGGGCCCAGGTCGGCGCCGCCGCCGGATGGGGCCTGGCCAAGGCCGCGCTGACCCTCGGCCTGCTGCTGGTGCTGCCCACCGCGCTCACCGAGGGCGGCGGTGGAGAGGGCGGCTACCCCGCCGGGAGCCTCCTGGCGCAGTTCACCTTCGCGTTCGCCTTCGGTGCCGTCGCCTCACCCGTCTACGAGGAGGTCCTCTACCGGGGCGTCTTCTTCCGCGGACTGGCGGCCCGGATGCCTGCCGTCGCCGCCATCGTCCTCTCCTCGGCTTTCTTCGCCGTAGCGCACCTGCCCCGGTTCTTCAACACCATCAGTGCGCTCGTCGCCGGGCTCATCTTCGCCTGGCTGCTGCACCGGTACCGCAACCTCTGGGTGCCGATCCTGGCCCACGCGGTCAGCAACGGCACCCTGGTCGTGCTGGCCTTCGCCGTCGAGGCCACCGCAGGTTAGTCGTCGGACAGGTCGGCCAGGTCACGCGCCACCAGGTCGGCCAGCAGCGTGTGCCGCCCCGGGTCGTTGTCGGGCGTGATGCCCCGACTCGGCATCTCCACGGTCATCAGCAGGTGCAGGTGCATCCGGTACAGCGCCAACCGGCGGCGCACCCCGTCGTCGAAGACGAGCGGCGTGCCGGTGGCCTCGGCGTACCCGCGCAGGAACGGATGGGTCGGCTCGTCCTCGGCCCGCCGGAACAGCAGCGGCGAGACCAGGTCCAGCAGCGGGTCGCCGTAGAGGAACCGTTCGCCGTCGACCAGCCCGCACATCCGGTACGCGCCGGTGGCGTCCGGCGCGGCCAGCACGTTGCCGTCCCAGCAGTCGAAGTGCAGCAGCGCCGGGCGGCGTACCTGGTCGAGCAGGTCACCGTGCCGGGCCACCAGCGCGCGGAACCGCTGCGGCGGGGCGGGCAGTGCGATGTCCCAGTCGGCGGCGTCGGCGAGCAGGTCATCGATGATCGCCGTGAACGCCGCCCGCCAGGTCGTCCCGCCGCTGCGGCCCGCGTCGTAGCCGAACCGGTCGCCGGTGATCCGGTGCACGGCCGCCGTCGCCGCGCCCAGGTCGGCGCGGGCCGGTGCGTCGTCGACGTCCAGGTCGGGCAGGGCGCGGCCGGGCAGTCGGCTGGTGACCAGCCACTCGCCGAGGCGCGGGTGCACGCCGTGGTGCAGCACGGCCGGCACCGGCACCGTCGGTGCGCCGTCGGCGACCAGCCGGAAGTAGCGGGCCTCGGCGGCGAGCAGCCCGGTCTCGTACCGCAGCAGCCGGGCGCGGGGCGGCGGGCCCACCTTGAGCACGACCTGGCGGTCGTCGTCGAGGTGGACCCACCACACGGTCGCGAAGCCGCCGCCGGTCAGCGGCGCACAGTCGCGGACCTTGCGGTCGGGGCCGAACGAGGCCCGGACGTAGTCGGCCACGTCGTCGGCGGTGAGGACCTGTTGGGTGGGGCTGAGCGGCGGCACCGGACCAGGGTATGCGTCCGGTGCCGCCGGTCACCGGTCAGCCGCCGGTCACCACTCCGGTCAGCACCACGTCCACGATCGGCCCGTCCTCGGGCTCGGCGAAGGTCAGCTCGATCCACTCGTCCGGCTCGGTCACCGAGTCGGCGACCGTCGGCACGATGACCTCACCGACGCCGGTCTCGGCCGGAATCACCAGGTACGGCGTCAGCCAGGTCTGCGACAACGGCCGTTCCGGCTGCACCGGCTCGAACGCGTTGTCGGTGAACCAGTCCGGGTCGACGTCCAGGGTGGACAACTCCGGTCCGTCGCTGGGCGCCTGCGGCCAGGTGGACAGGAACAGGCCCTGCTCGGTCGGCGCCGACGCCGACAAGCGCCAGCTCAGCAACTCGCCCTCGGCCACGCGCGCCTCGCGGGACTCGACGGTGAGCACCGGCACCGGGTCGTCGTTGCGGACGTCGAGTCCACCGACGTAGTCGCCGACCACCACGCCCCGGTCCGTCTTGACGGACAAGGTGTACTGCTCGGTGTAGTTCCACAGCGTGTCCCCGACCACCTCGACCGGCACCGGGATGCGGCGCTGACCGGGCCGCACGGTGGCCGTCCAGATGCGCGTCTCGAGGGTCACCGGGTCGAGCAGGTACAGCCGTACCGCGCCGCTGCCGCGTCCGGTCAACGACACCGGGATCTCGTGCGTCCGGGTGCCGGAGTCGCCCTCGGACACCTGGAGGGTGCCGACGTCGAGGCGGGGCAGGGGGGCCGGGCGTGGGTCGGGCGTGCCCGGCGCCCATCCCCACGCGTCGAGCAGCCAGGCGCGGCCGGTCGCGCTGCGCGGGGTGATCTCGATTGCGGCGAGCCGGGTGGGGGCGCCCTTCAGCGGCACCCGCATCTCCTGTGCCCAGTACGAGGTCGTGTACCCGGTCCCGGGCAGGCCGTCGACCCGGACCTCGCCGAGCCGGGTGCGCCGTCCGTCGGTGCCGACGACGGTGACGTCCCACCGGTTGTCGGTGGTGTTCGGCGGGACGATGACGCGGAGTGCCAGCTCCCGGGCACCGGCGACGGAGACCGGCCGGGGCGGCGCCAGCCGGATCGGGGTGCCGGCGCGGGACCAGGTCAGCTCGGCCGCGTACCGGTCGGCGTCGGGCACGTTCCAGTAGAACGGCACGAAGTGCGCGAACTGCGCGTTGCGGTCGTCCGGGTCGAGGCAGGACCGCTGCGGGTCGAAGGTGACCTGTTCGCAGAGGCGAGCCCCGCCGGAGAGCCTGGTCGACGCATCCGGCGTCAGGACCGGCGTGCGGTTGCCGCCGAGCGCGTGACTGCGCACCCGGGCCGGGTCGGCCGAGGGGGCGCGTCGGCCGCTGCCGTCGAGCAGTGGTCGGACCCGGTCGTCGCCCGCGACGAAGAGCCGTGCGGCGGCGGCGACGTAGGTGGCGCCGACGGTCTGCTGCTGCGCGGCGGTGAGCCGGGTCGGGGTGCCGGGATCACAGACGGCATCCGGGCCGCCGTCGTCGGTGAAGAAGTCGTCCCACGACGGGGCCACCGCCTGTCCGGGCGTCCATTCGGTGTTGAAGAAGTTGTGGTTGGCGCCGATGACGTAGAGCGCACTGTGCAACGCGCGGCCGGAGCTGACCCCGCGCGTGCCGTCCACGAAGATCTGGCCCTGCTGGTCGAGGACGTCACCGTCGCAGCCGGGCAGGATCGTTACCGACGGGACGTCCGGCACCGGGTTGTGGCCGAAGATGGTCGGACCGATCAGCAGCAGACCGCGTACGGTCCAGCGGACCCGGCCCGAGTAGCCGTCGACGGCGGCCGGCGGCGGGGTGAGCGAGTCCATCGCGGCGCGGTTGACGCCCTCGCCGCCCCGGGAGTGACCCACCAGGAGCACCCGGGACAGGTCGGCGCGGGGTGCCGCGCGCACGATGTCCGGCGCGGCGGCTCGGCCGGCACCGGCCCAGTCGGCCCACTTCGCCAGGTGCAGCCGGACCAGCGAGGATCGGGCCTGGGCGCCGCCGTCCTCGAGGGCCCAGTCCTGGCCGTTGATCCCGTTGGCCGAGATGGAGACCGTCAGGTAACCCTGCGAGGCGAGCAGCCGCTGCGCCTGGAGGTAGCCCCGGTGGCTGGGGATCGGATCGGTGCCGTCCGGGCAGGGCCACTGGAGGAACAGATCGTCGGCACCGCTCTGGTAGCAGTTCGTGTGGCGGCCGTGCAGGAACACCGCGAGCGGTCGGGCACCGGCGGCCCGCTGCGGCGCGACCACGACGGCGCGCATCTCCACCTTCTCCGGGAAGTCCGGCAGCGTGACGGCGGGCAGGTCGTACTCGCCGGTGATCGGTGCGTGGGGTCCGGGGACGCCGGGATCGACGGCGGCGGCGGGCTGCGGAGCGGGTGCGGCGGGGACCGGCCCCGACCGGCGGGCGGTCGGCGGAGCCGCCCCGTCGAGCCGCCTACCGCCGGCGCGCACGCTGAGCTCGTCGGGTTCGACCGGCCCGGTCAGCGGCAGGCTGAACGTGTGTCCGTCCGGGTGCGGGCGGGCCTGGCCGAGCCGCCGGTCACCGGACCAGAACTCGACCGCGGCACCACCGACCGGCACCCGGGTGCTCGAACGCCAGGTCAGCTCGCCGCCGGCCATCGACCAGCCGGTGGCGGCCGGCCGGGGCGCGGGGCTGCCCGGAGGAGCCGCCACCGCCGGCCCGGTGGCACCGGCCACCATCGCCACGGCGAGCGCGGCGGAGATCAGTAATCTACGCATGACACTACGTCTATCTCAGCCGCGCAACCCGATCGCGGCGGCCCGGCGGTCAGCCGGATGGCGGGGCGGAACTGTCCCGGCGGACCAGCTCGGCGGCGAGCGACTCCACCCGGGGGCGGTCCGCACCCGGGTCCAGGGCCAGCGCCATCGCCCGCGCGCCCATCTCCACCAGCGGCAGCCGGATCGTGGTCAGCGTCGGGGTGACGTCCCGGGCCATCGGCATGTCGTCGAAGCCGACGACGCTGACCCGGTCGGGCACCGCCAGCCCACGCGAGCGCAGCAGCGCCAGCGCGCCGATCGCCATCGAGTCGTTGAGCGCCGCGATGGCGGTCAGCTCCGGTTCCGCGTCGAGCAGGGCGGCGGTGGCGGCGGCACCGCTGTCGCGGTCGAACTCGGCGTACCGGATGCGCTGTTCCGGCAGGTCGCGGCCGTGGGCGGTGAGTTCCTCGCGCAGCCCGGTCAACCGGTCGGTGGTGGTGGTCAACACCTGGGGGCCGGCCACCACCCCGATCCGGTCGTGGCCCAGCCGGCACAGCTCCTGCCCGAGCAGCCGGGCGCCGCTGCGGTTGTCGGGCATCACCGCGTCGCCGGAGTGTTCGTGCCGGCCGATCACCGCGACCCGCCCGCCGGTCGCCTCGTACGCGGTCAGCTTGCCGTTGAGCAGGCGGGTGAACTCCGTGTCGTGGTAGCCGGAGCCGGCCAGGATGATGGCGGCCACCTGGTGCCCGCGCAGCAGCTCGACATACTCCAACTCGCGTTCCGGGTCGCGGTAACTGTTGCAGATCATCAGCAGCCGACCCTGGTCGGTGGCGACCCGTTGCAGGCCCCGGGTGATCTCGGAGAAGTACGGGTCGGAGACGTCGTGCACGATCACGCCGACCGCGCCCCGGTGCGAGCGGGCGAGCAGTTGGGCGTGGGCGTTGGGCACGTACTGCAACTCGGCGACGGCCTGGAGCACCCGCTCCCGCAACTCGACGGTGACCGGCTTGCTGCTGCCGTTGATCACCCGAGAGGCGGTGGCGGGGGAGACGCCGGCCCGCCGGGCCACATCGGACAGAGTCGCCACGTACCGCCCCCTTGCGCTCACGCCGCGCGCCTGCGGCCAGCGTCACCGTACCGCAGTCGGGGTCTCCCGCTCGGGGGCCGGTTCCGGCAGCTCACACCGCTGGTCGCGGCCCAGCTCAGCGCGCTTCGCACGGTGTCGGGACGGTGGCCGGCACCGGTCGGTGGGTGGTGGGTGCCGGAAATATCGCTGCCGGGAGAGCGCTTGCCCAGGCGTGACCGTCCGGCCTAGGCTACGCGGGGAAAGCGCTTACCTGAGCGTGTACGACGGAAGGACCCCCATGACCCGCAGGTCGATCGGCATCATCGTGAACGGCGTCACCGGCCGGATGGGATACCGGCAGCATCTGGTGCGCTCCCTGCTGGCCATCCGCGACGCCGGCGGCGTACGGCTGCCCGACGGCACCACCCTCTGGCCGCACCTCGTGCTGGTCGGCCGCAGTGAGGCCAAGCTGCGGGAGATCGCCGACCGGCACGGCCTGACCGACTGGACCACCGACCTGAGCGCGGCGCTGGCCCGCGACGACGTCGAGATCTACTTCGACGCGCAGGTCACCCAGCAGCGGGAGAAGGCGATCCGGCAGGCCATCGAGGCCGGCAAGCACATCTACACCGAGAAGCCGCTGGCCGAGGACACCGCCGCCGCACTGGACCTGGCCCGTGCCGCGAACGCCGCCGGCATCCGCACCGGCGTGGTGCAGGACAAACTCTTCCTGCCCGGGCTGCGCAAACTCAAGCGGCTGCTCGACGGCGGCTTCTTCGGTCAGGTGCTGTCGGTGCGCGGCGACTTCGGCTACTGGGTCTTCGAGGGCGACTGGCAGCCCGCCCAGCGTCCCTCGTGGAACTACCGGGCCTCCGACGGCGGCGGCATCGTGGTCGACATGTTCCCGCACTGGCACTACGTGCTGGCGGAACTCTTCGGCGAGGTCCGCAGCGTCTCGGCCACCGTCGCCACGCACATCCCGCAGCGCGTCGACGAGCGGGGTCGCCCGTACGCGGCCACCGCCGACGACGCCGCGTACGCCGTGTTCGAGCTGGCCGGCGGCGTGATCGCCCAGCTCAACTCCTCCTGGTGCGTCCGGGTGCACCGGGACGAACTGGTCGAGTTCCAGGTCGACGGCACGCAGGGCAGCGCGGTGGCCGGACTGCGTCGCTGCCGGGTGCAGCACCGCGCGGTCACCCCGAAGCCGGTGTGGAACCCGGACCTGCCGGCCACCGAGGACTTCCGGTCGCAGTGGACCGAGGTGCCGGACAACGAGGAGTTCGACAACGGCTTCAAGGTGCAGTGGGAGGCGTTCCTGCGGCACGTCGCCGTCGGCGAGCCGTTCCCGTGGGACTTCCTGGCCGGGGCGCGCGGCGTGCAACTGGCCGAGCTGGGTCTGGTGTCGGCCCGCGAGGGGCGCCGCGTCGAGATCCCGGAGCTGTCGCTGTGAGCGCCACCGAGGTCACCCTGCCCGGTGGCCGGCGACTGCGGCTGGCCGGTGGCACCGGGCACCCCCGCCCCGACGGCCCGCCGCGCAGCCGGATCGCCTATGCCGCCGCGCACGTGGTGGCCGACCCGCAGGCCGACAACACCCCGGGTACGCCCGCCGTCGTCGACTGGGAGAGCACCCTCGCCTTCCGTCGCCACCTCTGGTCGTACGGGCTGGGGGTGGCCGAGGCGATGGACACCGCGCAGCGCGGCATGGGCCTGGACTATTCGGCCACCCGGGAACTGATCCGGCGCAGCGCGGCCGAGGCCCGGGCGGCCGGCGGTCGGATCGTCGCCGGTGCCGCCACCGACCAGCTCCCGGCCGGCCCGGTCACCCTCGCCGAGGTCACCGCCGCCTACCGCGAGCAGATCGACGACGTGCAGGCCGCCGGGGCGGTGCCGGTGCTGATGTGCAGCCGCCACCTGGCCGCCGCCGCCCGTGGCCCCGAGGACTACCTGCGGGTGTACGACGACCTGCTGTCCGCCGCCGATCGGCCGGTGGTGCTGCACTGGCTCGGCCCGATGTTCGACCCGGCGTTGGCCGGCTACTGGGGCTCGACCGACCTGGACCTGGCCGCCGACACGGTGGTGGAGCTGCTCAAGTCACACGCCGCCCGGGTCGACGGGATCAAGGTGTCGCTGCTCGACGCCGGACGCGAGGTGGCGTTGCGCCGCCGACTGCCGGCCGGCGTACGCCTCTACACCGGCGACGACTTCCACTACCCGGAGCTGATCCGGGGCGACGCGGACGGCTACTCCGACGCGCTGCTGGGTGTCTTCGCGGCCATCGCACCGGCCGCGTCGGCCGCGTTCGCCGCCCTCGACCGGGGCGACCTGACCGCGTACGACGAGATCTTCGCGCCCACCGTGCCGCTGGCCCGGCACCTGTTCGCGGCCCCGACCTGGTATTACAAGACCGGGATCGTCTTCCTCGCCTGGTTGGCCGGTCACCAGGACCACTTCACCATGGTCGGCGGCCTCCAGTCCGGCCGGTCACCGGCGCACCTGGGCACCCTGCTCACCCTGGCCGACGCCGCCGGCCTGCTGCCCGACGCCGAGCTGGCCGCCGCCCGCGCCCGGGCCTTCTTCCAGGTGGCGGGGGTGGCCCAGTGACCGGCGGGCGCCCGGAGCTGGCCCGCTTCTCGTTCAACCAGGCCACCGCCACGCACTGGGCGCTGCCCGACGTGGTGGCCGGGTGCGTCGACGCCGGGGTGCCCGGCATCGGCCTGTGGCGCGAGCCGGTTGCCGAGTACGGCCTGGACCGCGCCGCCAAGCTGGTCCGCGACGCCGGGCTGGCGGTCACCACGCTGTGCCGGGGCGGGTTCTTCACCGCCGACGACTGGTGGGACGAGAACCGGCGCGCCGTCGACGAGGCCACCGCGCTCGGCGCGCCGGTGCTGGTGCTGGTCTCCGGCGGCCTCCCTTCGGGCAGCAAGGACATCGACGGGGCGCGCGCCCGGGTGGCCGACGCCGTCGCCGAACTGGCCCCGTACGCCGACTCGGCCGGGGTGACGCTCGCCATCGAGCCGTTGCACCCGATGTTCAGCGCCGACCGCTGCGTCATCGCCACCCTCGGCCAGGCCCTCGACATCGCCGAACGGTTCGACCCGGGCGTGGTCGGCGTGGTGGTGGACGCCTACCACGTGTGGTGGGACGACACCGTCCACGACCAGATCGCCCGCGCGGGGGAGTGGATCGCCTCGTTCCAGGTCTGCGACTGGATCACCCCGCTGCCCGAGGGCGTGCTGCTGGGGCGGGCGCTGCCCGGCGACGGCTGCATCGAGCTGCGCCGGATGCGCGAGGCGGTCGACGCGGCCGGCTACACCGGCCCGATCGAGGTGGAGGTCTTCAACGCGCAGGTGTGGGCGCGTCCCGGTGCGGAGGTGCTGGCCGCCTCGATCGACGGCTACCTGCGCGAGGTGGCCTGATCACAGCTCGCGCGCGCAGATGATCCGGGCTCGTCGCCCTGTCAGGTGTAGTAGGCGACCTGACAGGGCGTGCCGCCGACCTCGAAGGCGGTCGGTCGCTGAGTCGCGATGAAGGCGACGCCGCTGAAGCGCATGATGGCAGCCGCGCCGGGCGCGAGGGTGTTGGTGTACGGAGGCCACGCCGGAGTGAGTGTGCCGGTGGTGCCCACGAGAGTCAGGGTGCCGTTCTCCGCGTAGGGATGGACGTATGCGGGGAGCGGTGCGGTGAAGCGGACGGCCCAGTCGACGAGGGGCGCCGAGCCCGTGTTCACCACCACGATGGTGGTCATGTAGGCGGATCCGTGCATGACCACGGAGACCGGGCAGATGACGGTGGCCGGGTCGGCGGTCGATGAGGGGTTCGCCGTGGAGGCGCGGGCGAGCGTCGTCGGCGCCAGCACGGTCACGCAGACGGCGACCAGCAGCGCCGGCCACAGGGCGCGGAATCTGACCATGGCGGGATCCCCCGATCGAGTCGACGACACATCAATTGTCGTCTGTCGATGCGATGCCCCGTCCAGAGGTGCGCGCGATAAACCCCGTATGTGAGTTCTCGTGGAACGGAGTGTCCGTCAGCCCGTCGTGGTGCGGTTGGCGAGGGCGTCGACCAGGCGGCGGGTGGAGCCGGCCAGGTTCCACCGCTCGGCCAGCTCGACCAGGCGTTCCGGGTCGGCCGGTGCGGTCGGCAACTCGGTGGGCAGCGACGGCAGCGGCACGTCCAGGGCGACCCGCACCACCTTCGGTGCCACTGCCAGGTAGTCGCGGGCGGCGTCGAGCTTGGTGCGCAGGCCGGGGGCGAAACCGGAGGCCGGATCATCCAGCGCGGCCAGGATGCCGGCGATGTCGCCGTACCGCTCGATCAGCCGGGCGGCGGTCTTCTCGCCGACGCCGGCCACGCCCGGCAGCCCGTCACTGGGGTCGCCCCGCAGCGCGGCGAAGTCGGCGTACCGGTCGGCGGCCACCCCGTAGCGGGCCCGGACGGCGGTGTCGTCGCAGTCGTCCAGCTTGGCCACGCCCCGCCCGACGTAGAGCAGCCGCACCCCACGGGCGTCGTCGACGAGTTGGAACAGGTCACGGTCGCCGGAGACCACCTCGACCGGGCCGGGCTGGGTGACCGAGAGCGTGCCCAGCACGTCGTCGGCCTCGTAGCCGGTCGCGCCGACCACGGTGATGCCGAGGGCGTCGAGCACGTCCAGGATCATCGGCACCTGCGGGCTGAGGGTGTCCGGCACGACCTCGCCGCCCTCGGGGGCCACCCGGTGCGCCTTGTACGACGGCAGCAGCGCGACCCGCCAGTCCGGCCGCCAGTCGTGGTCCATCGCGCACACCATCCGGCCCGGCCGCCGGGTGCGGACCAGTTGGGCGAGCATGTCGAGGAATCCGCGTACGGCGTTGACCGGCTGGCCGTCGGCGGTCCGCGCGGCCGACTCGGGGATGCCGAAGTAGGCCCGGAAGTAGAGACTGGGCGCGTCGACGAGCATGATCGGGGTCTGCTGTGCCACGCCCGACAGCCTGGCACATCCCACCGACGTTCGCGGTCGACGGCACGTCGACGGCGCGATCCAGGAGGACGCGATGACCACGAGGCCCCGACTCGCGCTGACCACGGTCAACCTGGACACACCCGACCCGGCGGCGCTGTCCCGCTTCTACGCGCGACTGCTCGGTTGGACGGTGGAGGTCGAGGAGGCCGACGACGTCATCCTGCGCGGGCCCGAGGGCGGGGTGGGCCTGTCCTTCCAGCGCGAGCGGGCGTACGTGCGGCCGACCTGGCCGGCCGAGGCGGACCGGCAGCAGATGATGATGCATCTGGAGATCGGGGTCGAAGACCTGGCCGCCGCCCTGGAGCACGCGCTGGCCTGTGGTGCCACGCTGGCCGAGTTCCAGCCGCAGGACGACGTGCGGGTCTGCCTGGACCCGGACGGCCACCCGTTCTGTCTCTGGCTGATGGACTGACCGCGAGGCCGGTCGGTCGGTGGTCGACACGACCCGCACCGTCCGTGCCCGCCACCCGAACGAACGTTAAGCTGAGCGGGTGGGAGCCAGAAGCTGCCACGGCGTACGACAGCTCACCACCATCCCACGGAGCTCACCACGCTATGACCGTCGACCGGATCCTGCCCACCGAAGAGGCCCACGACCTGCTGGAGCTGGCCACCGAACTCGCCGACCGCGAGCTGGCCCCGAAGGCCGTCGAGTTCGAGCAGCGCGCCGAGTTCCCCCGCGAGCTGCTGCGCACCCTGGGCCGGGCCGGTCTGCTCGGCCTGCCCTATCCGGAGGAGTACGGCGGCGCCGCCCAGCCGTACGAGGTCTACCTCCAGGTGCTGGAGATCCTGGCGAGCCGCTGGCTGGCGGTCGCCGAGGCGGTCAGCGTGCACACGCTCTCCTGCCACCCGGTCGCCACGTTCGGCGACGACGCCCAGCGCAAGCTGCTGCCCGACATGATCGGCGGCGAGCTGCTCGGCGCGTACTGCCTCTCCGAACCGCAGGGTGGCTCGGACGCCGCCGCGCTGACCACCAAGGCGGTCCGCGACGGCGACGCGTACGTGGTCACCGGCACCAAGGCATGGATCACCCACGCCCAGGTGGCCGACTTCTACAACGTCTTCTGCCGCACCGGCGTACCCGGTCCGCGGGGCATCTCCTGCCTGCTGCTCGACCGGGCCACTCCCGGTCTCCACCCGCAGGCCGCCGAGCGCACCATGGGACTGCGGTCGTCACCGGTGGCACAGCTCGTCTTCGACGACGCGCGGGTGCCGGCGGAGCGGCTGATCGGCGGCGAGGGCGCCGGCTTCACCATCGCCATGTCCGCCCTGGACTCCGGCCGCCTCGGCATCGCCGCCTGCGCGGTGGGGTTGGCCCAGGCAGCGCTGGACTACGCGGTCGGCTACGCCCGGGAACGTCGCCAGTTCGGCCGTGCCGTCATCGACTTCCAGGGCCTCGGCTTCACCCTCGCCGACCTGGCCACGCAGATCTCCGCCGCCCGGGCGTTGACGCTCGCCGCCGCCCGGCTGCGCGACGCCGGACGGCCGTACTCGATCGAGGCGGCCAAGGCGAAACTCTTCGCCACCGACGTGGCGATGCGGGTGACCACCGACGCGGTGCAGGTGCTCGGCGGCGCCGGGTACGTGGCCGACCACCCGGTGGAGCGCTACATGCGGGAGGCCAAGGTGCTCCAGATCGTGGAGGGCACCAACCAGATCCAGCGTCTGGTGATCTCCCGGGCCCTGGCCAAGGAGTGACCGCGCCTGCCCTCGGGTGGGTTCGTCGTCGCGCGGACGGGCCTTTCCCGGTAGGTTGCACGCCGTGGAGGAGATCGACCGGGCCATCGTCGCCGCGCTGACCACGGACGGCCGGCAGTCGTACACGGATCTCGCGGAGAAGGTGGGTCTGTCCGTCTCGGCCGTGCACCAGCGGGTACGCCGGCTGGAACAGCGCGGTGTGGTCAAGGGCTACACCGCGCGGGTCTCGTTCGAGGCGCTCGACCTGCCGTTGACCGCGTTCGTGGCGATCCGGCCGTTCGACCCGTCGCAGCCGGACGACGCCCCGGTACGCCTCGCGCACCTGCCCGAGATCGACTCGTGCTACTCGGTGGCGGGGGAGGACTTCTACCTGTTGCTGGTGCGGGTGGCCGGTCCGGTCGACCTGGAACGCGTACTCCAGGAGATCCGGACCGCGGCGAACGTCACCACCCGGACGACGGTGGTGCTCTCCACGCCCTACGAAGGCCGCCCGCCGAAGATCAGTGGCGAGCCGTCGAGTCGCTCACGGTCGCGGTCGGCGGGGGAGGCGGCTGGTTCCACCGGAGGATGACCCGCCGGCCGTGCTCGTGGCCGAGCACGCTCATGGTGGCGGTGTCCAGCCGGAGCAGCCCGCCGGCCGACGGCGGCAGGCCGATCCACCGGGCACCCAGCACGCGCAGCGAGTGCGCGTGCCCGACCACCGCGACGGAACCCCGGTCGAGCAGCGGATGCACCGTGGCGAGCAGCCGGTCGAGGCGTTCGCCGACCTCGCTGGGCGACTCCCCGTTGGGGCACCCGTCGGTCCACACGTTCCAACTGGACCGTTCGTCGTGGATCTCGGCGGTGGTCCGGCCCTCGTAGTCGCCGTAGTGCCACTCGGCCAGATCCTCGTCGGTGCTGGTGACGGTCAGCCCGGCCAGTTGCGCGGTGAGCAGCGCCCGGCGGCGCGGGCTGCTCAGCACCGCGGCGAACCGCCGGCCGGCGAGCGCCGGACCGAGCGCGCGGGCCTGTCGCTCACCGTCGGGCGTCAGCTCCAGATCCGTGTACGAGGTGTGCCGGCGACTGGCGCTCCAGGTGGTCTCGCCGTGTCGGACGAGCAGGATCTCGCTCATGTTCTCAGTCAACCAGGAGTCGGATAGGATCGTGGCCATGTACTCCTGTGCCTTCTCGATGAAGCCCTGGTCCGGCCGCTGACGGCGGCAGGGTTGACCGGCTTCTTCTAGCTCCACTCTGTGTCGCCGTCCTGGTGTTCCCGCCGGGCGGCCTGATCACGCTGCCCGGCTCCACGACGAGCCGAAGAGCGCAGAGTGAACAATCTTGAACTGAACCCCACCCAGGACTCGACAGCCGGCCTGCCGGCCGGTGACCGGGCGCATGTCCGGGCCGAGGGCGTACGCGTGGTGCTGGGCGGACGGGTGGTGCTGTCCGACGTCAGCGTGACCGTCTCCGCCCGTTCGCGGCTGGCGGTCGTCGGCGAGAACGGCCGGGGCAAGACGACCCTGCTCCGGGTGCTGATCGGGGAAATCACCCCGGACCAGGGCACGGTGGAGCGTGTCGGCACGCTCGGCGTGGCCCGGCAGGCACTGGAGGCCCGCAGCGGCGAGACGGTGGGCACCCTGGTCGCCGCAGCGATCCGGGAGTCCCAGGAGGCGGTGCGGGCGCTGGACGACGCGGCGACGGGACTGGCCGAGGGCCGGCCCGGCGCGGACACCGCGTACGCCGTCGCGCTGGACGCCGCCACCCGACTGGACGCCTGGGACGCGGAACGCCGCGTGGACGTGGCACTGGCCGGGCTGGACGCCTGCCCGGACCGGCAGCGCCCGCTGTCGACGTTGTCGGTCGGCCAGCGCTACCGGGTCCGCCTGGCCTGCCTGCTCGGGGCACGGCACGACCTGCTGATGCTCGACGAGCCGACCAACCATCTCGACGCCGACAGCCTGGCGTTCCTGACCCTGCGCCTGCGTCAGCACGCGGGCGGGGTGGTGCTGGTCAGCCACGACCGGGCCCTGCTCGGTGACGTGGCCGAGGAGTTCCTCGACCTCGACCCCAGCGAGGACGGCCGCCCACGGGTCTTCGCCGGTGGGTACGCCGGCTGGCAGGAGGGCCGTCGCCGCGAGCGGGAACGCTGGTTGCACGACTACGAGGCCCAGCAGGCCGAACACCAGCGGCTGGCCGAGGCGGTGAACGAGGCACGGCAGCGGCTCAGCACCGGCTGGCGGCCGGAGAAGGGGCACGGCAAGCATCAGCGCCAGTCCCGGGCGCCCGGGGTGGTGCAGGCGTTGCGTCGCCGGCAGGAGGACCTGGACGCCCACCGGCTCACCGTGCCCGAGCCGCCGCTGCGCCTGCGCTGGCCCGAGCTGCGGACCCGGCCCGGGGCGCCGTTGCTGCGCTGCGACGACGTGACGGTGGCCGGGCGGCTGCACCAGCCGGTCACGCTCACCCTGGACGGTGGGGAGCGGCTGCTGGTGACCGGGCCCAACGGTGCCGGCAAGTCGACCCTGCTCGAGGTGCTCGCCCAGAACCTCGAACCCTCCACCGGCGCCGTCCGGCACCTGGGGCGGGCCCGGGTGGCGTACCTGGGACAGGAGGTGCCGGCATGGCCGTCGACCGCGCTCGCCCGCGACCTGTACGACCAGCACGTGGGTCGGCTCCAGTCCGCAGGTCGGCTCCGGGAGGCCGACCGCCTGCCGCTGGGCGCGACGCACCTGCTGGACCGGGAGGCGCTGCGTACTCCGGTGGGCCGCATGTCGCAGGGGCAGCAGCGGCGGCTGAACCTGGCCCTGCGCCTGGCCGAGCTGCCCGACCTGTTGATCCTCGACGAGCCCACCAACCACCTCTCGGCGCTGCTGGTGGACGAGTTGACCGCCGCGTTGCGGGAGACCCCGGCGGCGGTGGTGGTCGCCACCCACGACCGCCAGATGCTCGCCGACCTGGCGGACTGGCAGATCCTGTCGCTGGGAGCCGCCGAGGAGTCGCCCTGACGGACGCTCCCTGTCCGGCTGCTCGACGGTGCGGTGGTGAGTGGTGGCCAGGTCGTGGTCTGGCCACCACCGCCCCCTACCCCGAAGGACGCTGGGCCCATGACCTGACCCGCCCATCCTTCGGGGTAGGGCTTCGGGGTAGGGGCACTGTCGAGCTGATGGCACGGACGGATCAGGCGATCTGCCGCGTCGCTCGGCCCGGCGAGGGTGACCTCTCGGCCGCCTTTGCTCTGCTTCAACCACCGCACTGCTTCTGGGCGCGGACCGTTGCGGTGGTTGAAGCAGAGCAGGAGGGTCTGCGCCTGGACGAATCGGTTCAAGATCTTGGACAGTTTCCGTTTCGAGCTAACGGAAACTGTCCAAGGTTCACATTCGAGGGGCGGTGGTGGGATCCCGTTGGGGGCGGTTGGTGGCATCCGTGCCAGAGGCGGCGCGATGTGACGCACGAACGGAGGTGGTCGGCAGACCCGGCGGCCGACGGAGTGGGCGTGTCGGAGGCGGACGGGGATCGGGCTCCACTCCAGAACGAGGGGTGGGGAAGTGGGAACGCGGGCCCGCCGGCGACGACGGCCGGGCGCATGACGTCTCAGCTGGCTGGCGGGAACCGGCAGACCAACTGCGCTACCAGTCGTCGCTGACCAGGGCAGGGACTTCCGATAGCAGGGACGGTTCAGCTCGACAGCGGCCATAAGGCAGGTCAACAGCCCGCTGAGGGCGGCGGCAGCTCGCGACGATCAGTACACCTAGCTTCCTAGGACGCCCTAGCGGATGTGCACGGCACCACCGCTCCGAGAACAGTTTCAGATCATCGGGGGCGGGGACACGACCGTGAGGAGCGCAGCGGATCGCTGCGCCGCCGAGGCAGGCAGGGAGGCGACATGAGCTTCACCGACAAGGCGAAGAACAAGGTCGAGGAACTGAGCGGCGCCGCCAAGGAGCGCGTCGGCGACATGACCGACAACGAGCGCATGCGTGCCGAGGGCGCCAGTGAGCAGTCCGAGGCCCGTGCCCGTCAGGCCGGTGAAAAGGTCAAGGACGCCGGCCGCGACGCCAAGGACGCCTTCACCAAGAAGTGACCGTACGTACGCCGAAGCGGGCCACCGGAACGTTCCGGTGGCCCGCTTCGCGGCGTGGCGTCAGTCGGTGGAGGAGGTACCGACCGGGCTACGCCGGGTCCGGTCAGTCGTCGCGGTGGGTCCGCCACCACTGTTGGCCGGTGTCCGGCAGGGTGTCGATCGGGTCGTAGTACGCGTACCGCTTGTTGAGGGCCTCCAGGTCGGCGGACTCGATGGAGGTGCGATAGTTCTTCGTCCAGTAGGAGATGCCGCGTTCGCGGTCGTACTCGGTGATCATGTGTACCCAGCGCTTGCCGACGAAGGGCACGTCGCAGACGATCCGGGGCGTGGCGTAGCCGGGCAGGTAGCCCATGATGTCGTGCTGGAGCTGTTGGGCGTGCCAGACCGGGACCCGCCAGTGTTCGGCGTTGGGGATCATGTCGCACATGTAGAAGTAGTACGGCAGAATGCCCGTCTCGCCCTGGAGCGCGAAGCAGAGGTCGAGCAGTTCGGTGGTGCTGGCGTTGACGCCGCGCATCAGCACGCCCTGGTTGCGGACGTCGCGTACGCCGACGTCGAGGGCGGTCTGCGCGGCCTTGGCGACCAGTGGGGTGAGCGACTGGGCGTGGTTGACGTGGGTGTGGATGGCCAGGTTGACGCCCCGTCGGGCGGCGGTGCGGGCGACCCGCTCCAGCCCCTCCACGACGTCGGGCTGGAGCCAGTGCTGGGGCAGGCCCATGAGTGCCTTGGTGGCGAGCCGGATGTCGCGGATGGTCTCGATCTCCAGCAGGCGCATCAGGTACGACTCGAGGTTGCGCCACGGGACGTTGGCCACGTCGCCGCCGGAGACCACGACGTCGCGTACGCCGGGGTGGGCCTTGAGGTAGGTGATGTGGGCGTCGTACCGGTCGACGGGTTTGAGGGTGAGTTTGAGTTTGTCGACGGCGGGGGTGGAGTTGCCGACCAGGTCCATGCGGGTGCAGTGTCCGCAGTACTGCGGACAGGTGGAGAGCAGCTCGGCGAGGACCTTGGTGGGGTAGCGGTGGGTGAGGCCCTCGGCGACCCACATGTCGTGTTCGTGCAGGGAGTCGCGGGTGGCGTACGGGTGGGAGGGCCAGTCGGTGCGTCGGTCCGAGGCGACGGGGATCATGTATCGCCGGATCGGGTCGGCCAGCAGCGTCTCGGTGGTGGGTGGGGCGTCCGGCACCATGGTGTTGATCATTTGGGGTGGTACGAGCATGGACATGGTGGCCAGGGCGCGTTGGTCGGCGTCGAGGTCGGCGTAGAAGCTCTCGTCGACGGTGTCGCCGAGCAGGGCGCGGAGCTGCTTGATGTTCTTGACGCAGTTGACGCGCTGCCACTGGGCGCTTTCCCACTGGTCGCGGGTGACGTCGCGCCAGCCGGGGAAGCGGGTCCAGTCGGGTTCGACGAGGCGGTGGCGGCGGTATTCGTAGGGCTGGCCGGTGGGTGCGGTGGTGGGGGCCGGCTCGGGTGTCGCCGGGGTGGCCTGCACCGGCGGTTGGGTCTGGGTCACGGCCCCTCCTGCGGGTGTGTCGATGGTCGTCCGACCTGGGTGCAGGTCGGTCCGGGTTCGTCAGCGGACCGAAGGTTACTGGAAAATATTCGGTACAGGAATTATTCTGCCGGAAGTTTTCCCGTCATGCGAGTTGATGTCGGGGCTTCGGGCGGTCGGACAGGGAGGTTGGCGTGACGTCACCAGTAGGTCTGCACCGGGTCGTGGAACCGGCGGGTGTGCTGCCGCAGGCGGCCTGGCGGTTGGACGCGCGGTCGGAGATCGGCCCGAACGAGGTGCGGATCTCGGTCGAGCGGCTGAACCTGGACGCGGCGAGTTTCCGCCAGTTGCGGGACAAGCACGGTGGTGACGGGGACGCGGTGCGCGCGGAGGTGCTCGACATCATCGCGACGCGGGGCAAGATGCAGAACCCGGTGACCGGGTCGGGCGGGATGCTGATCGGCACGGTGGCGCAGGCGGGGCGTCGGTCGCCGTTGGGGTTCAAGGCCGGTGAGCGGGTGGCGACGCTGGTGTCGTTGACGTTGACGCCGCTGGTGATCACCGACGGGTTGGCGCGGTGGGACGGGCTCAGCGAGCAGGTGCCGTGTGAGGGGTGGGCGATCCTGTTCGCCCGGTCGATCGCGGCGGTGCTGCCGGAGGATCTGGATCCGCAGTTGTCGTTGGCGGTGCTGGACGTGTGCGGGGCGCCGGCGTTGACCGAGCGGGTGGTGCGGCGGTATGTGGCGGAGCGGCCGGCGGGGTCGGGGCCGGTCTCGGTGGCGGTGATCGGCGGTGCGGGCAAGAGTGGTTCGTTGTCGCTGGCGGCGGCGCGGCGGGCGGGTGCGGGTCGTACGGTCGGGGTGGTGCCGGTGGTCGCGGAGCGTGACGCGTTGGTGGCGGCGGGCCTGGCCGACGAGGTGGTGGTGGCCGACGCGCGGGATCCGGTGGGGTTGTCGGTGGCGGTGACCTCGGCGTTGGGGGTGCCGGCGGACGTGACGGTGGTCTGCGTGGACGTGCCGGGGTGTGAGCACGGCGCGGTGTTGGCGACTGCGGACGGCGGCACGGTGGTGTTCTTCTCGATGGCGACGAGTTTCGCGGCGGCGGCGTTGGGTGCGGAGGGCCTGGCGGCGGACGTGACGATGCTGGTGGGCAACGGGTATGTGCCGGGTCACGCGGAGCTGGCGTTGGGTCTGCTGCGTGAGGTGCCGGGGGTGCGTGGGCTCTTCGAGGCCCGGTTGGCGGCAGACTGAGGCCATGACGAAGAACCCCTCGACGTTGTACCGGGCCGGCGTGTTGCACTGCCCGGCGGATCCGTCCGCGACGGCGCTGTTGGTGCGGGACGGGCGGATCGTCTGGTTGGGTGCCGGGGCGGATGCTCCGGCGGCGGACCGGGTGGTGGATCTGGGTGGGGCGTTGGTGACGCCGGCGTTCGTGGACGCGCACGTGCACGTGAGTGACACGGGGTTGGCGTTGTCGGGGCTGGATCTGTCCGGGGTGCGGTCGGCGGGGGAGTTGCTGGCGGCGGTGGCGGCGTTCGCGGCGGGGTTGCCCGCGGACGCCGTGGTGCTGGGGCACGGGTGGGACGAGTCGACGTGGTCGGTGCCGGTGCCGCCGGGGGCGGCGGAGGTGGATCGGGCGGCCGGTGGTCGGCGGATGTACCTGTCGCAGGCGTCGATCCATTCGGCGTTGGTGTCGTCGGCGTTGTTGGCGGCGTGTCCGGAGGCGGTGACGGCGCCGGGGTACGACGCGTCGGGGTGGTTGCGGCGGGACGCGCATCACGTGGTGCGGGCGGTGGCGCGGGCTTCGGTGTCGCGGGCGCAGCGGGTGGCGGCGCAGCGGGTGGCGTTGCGGCATGCGGCGTCGTTGGGGATCGCGGCGGTGCACGAGTGCGGTGGGCCGGAGATCTCGGACGAGGAGGACTTCACGGGTCTGTTGGCGCTGTCGGGTGCGGGGGTGCCGGAGGTGTACGGGTACTGGGGTGAGTTGGGTGGTGCGGCGCGGGCGCGTGAGTTGGGTGCGGTGGGTGCGGGTGGGGATCTGTTCGCGGACGGGGCGTTGGGGTCGCGGACGGCGCACGTGTCGGCGGCGTACGTGGACGGGGAGGGGTGTGGTCACGGGTATCTGACGGCGGAGCAGGTTCGTGATCATTTGTTGGACTGTGCGGCGCACGGGATGCAGGGCGGGTTCCATGCGATCGGGGATGCGGCGATCTCGACGGTGTTGGCGGGGTTCGCGGGGGCGGCGCAGAAGCTGGGTACGGAGCGGGTGCGTGCGGCGCGGCATCGGATCGAGCATGCGGAGATCGTGGATCGGCGGTTGATCGCGGGGTTCGTGGAGTTCGGGGTGGTGGCGTCGATGCAGCCGGCGTTCGACCGGTTGTGGGGTGGTGCGGGTCGGATGTACGAGGCGCGGTTGGGGTTGGCGCGGTCGTTGGCGTCGAATCCGATGGGGGCGATGCACGGGGTGGGGGTGGCGTTGGCGTTCGGGTCGGATTCGCCGGTGACGCCGTTGGATCCGTGGGGGTCGGTGCGGGCGGCGGTGGCGCATCACAACCCGGTGCAGCGGATGAGTGTGCGGGCGGCGTTCGCGGCGCATTCGCGGGGTGGTTGGCGGGCGGTGCATCGGGACAGCGAGGGGGTGTTGGCGTTGGGGGCGCCGGCGACGTTCGCGGTGTGGTCGTCGTCGGCGGGGGTGCAGCGGGGGTTGCCGGTGTTGGTGGCTGAGGATCCGCAGCAGGATCCGCTGCCGTTGCCGGTGTGCCGGGCGACGGTGTTGCGCGGTGAGGTGATCTATGAGGAAGGGTTGTCGTGACTGAGGTGGGTGGCTTCGCGGCCGGCAAGTTGGATCTGGACCCGGTGGTGGTGGCGCGGGCGCGGGAGTTGGCGCGGCGGGTCGGGCAGCCGGTGGTGGAGTTGGCGCGGGGGCACACCACGGTGTCGGTGGAGCGTGCGGTGTTGCGGTTGGCCGGGGTGACGGGGGCTGATCCGGACGGTATTCCGTGGGTGAACCGGTTGGTGGACGCGGTGGTGGCGGATGTGGGGTTGGGGCACGGGGTGGCGGTGCCGGTGTTCGAGGCGTTGGCGCGGGAGAAGGTCTCGGATGTGACGTTGCTGGCGCAGCAGGCGGCGGCGGGGTCGGTGCGGTTCGTGGTGCCGTCGGGCAGGTCGGCGTCGGTGGCGCGGCGGGCGGCGCGGCGGGCGGTGGCGGCGGGGGTGCGGCGTATCGATCGGCGGCGGGCGGAGCGGGACCGGTTGGTGCGGCGGTTCGGGGATCCGGTGCGGCGGCCGTGGGTGTATCTGATCGTGGCGACGGGGGACATCTACGAGGACATTCCGCAGGCGCAGGCGGCGGCGCGGGCGGGTGCGGACGTGATCGCGGTGATCCGGTCGACGGGTCAGTCGTTGTTGGACTACGTGCCGGAGGGGGCGACGCGGGAGGGGTTCGCGGGGACGTACGCGACGCAGGAGAACTTCCGGTTGATGCGGGCGGCGTTGGACGAGTCGTCGCGGGAGTTGGGTCGGTATGTGCGGTTGACGAATTACGCGTCGGGGTTGTGCATGCCGGAGATGGCGACGCTCGCGGGTCTGGAGCGGCTGGACATGATGCTCAACGACTCGATGTACGGGATTCTGTTCCGGGACATCAATCCGATCCGGACGTTCGTGGACCAGCGGTTCTCGCGGCAGGTGCACGCGCGGGCGGGGATCATCATCAACACCGGTGAGGACAACTATCTGACCACTGCGGATGCGGTGGACGAGGCGCACACGGTGACGGTGTCGCAGTTGTTGAACGAGTACTTCGCGCACGAGGCGGGGTTGGCGGACTGGCAGTTGGGGCTGGGGCACGCGTTCGAGATCAATCCGGAGGTGCCGGAGTCGTTCCGGTTGGAGTTGGCGCATGCGTTGTTGGCGCGGGAGTTGTTCCCGGATGCGCCGTTGAAGTGGATGCCGCCGACGAAGCACATGACCGGTGACGTGTTCCGGGGCAATCTGCTGGACGGGTTCTTCAACCTGGTGGGTGCCATGACGGGGCAGGGGATCCTGCTGGTGGGGATGATGACGGAGGCGGTGGTGACGCCGTGGTTGTCGGATCGGGACATCGCTCTGCAGAACGTGCGGTACGTGTTGGGTGCCGCCGGCGGGTTGCACGAGGACTTCGTGCCGGCGCCGGGTGGGTTCATCCAGCAGCGGGCGCATCGGGTGCTGGGTGAGGCGGTGGAGTTGTTGGAGCGGATCGGTGAGCGGTCGTTGTTGACGGCGATCGCCGAGGGCACGTTCGGGATCATGAAGCGGCCGGCGGATCGGGGTAAGGGGTTGGACGGGGTGGCGGCGCACGAGGCCGACTACTACAACCCGGCGACGGAGATCCTGGAGGCGGTGGCGTGACGGTGTCGCAGGGTCCGGTGGTGCGACCGTACGGGGACACCACGGGTGACGGCATGGTGCAGATGTCGTTCACGTTGCCGGTGCCGCATGACAAGCGGGCCGAGGGTGCGGCGGTCCAGTTGGCGAACCGGATGGGGATGGATCCGGCGTTGTTGGTGCACGCGAAGCAGATGGGTGACGGGTTCACGTTCTTCGTGGTGTACGGGCGGGTGAGTCATCTGGTGGACCTGTCGGCGGTGCAGGTGGTGGAGCGGGACTTTCCGCTGCTGTCGGCCAAGGAGGTCAACGCGGTGGTGAAGCGGCGGTTACGGCGCAAGTTGTCGGTGGTGGGGGCGTGTATCGGCACGGACGCGCACACGGTGGGCATCGACGCGATCCTGAACGTGAAGGGGATCGCGGGGGAGAAGGGTCTGGAGTACTACCGGGAGTTGTCGGTGACGAACCTGGGTGCGCAGGTGAGTGTGCCGGAGTTGGTGGAGGCGGCGCGGGTGGCGCGGGCGGATGCGGTGTTGGTGTCGCAGGTGGTGACGCAGCGGGACGCGCATCTGCACAACACGCGGGAGATGTCGGCGGCGTTCCGGGAGGCGTTGCCGGTGGGGCGGCGGCCGTTGTTGATCGTGGGTGGGCCGCGGTTCGACGAGTCGCAGGCGGCCGAGTTGGGGGTGGATCGGATCTTCGGTCGGGGCACCACGCCGGGTGAGGTGGCGTCGTATCTGGTGCACGCGTTGGTGACGGGTCGGAAGGTGGGGGCGGCATGACGGATCCTCGGGTGGGCCTGACGGTGACGCATCGGCGGTATGTGCCGTACGCGCATGCGCACTACGCGGGGAACCTGGTCGACGGGGCGTACGCGTTGGGTCTCTTCGGTGACGTGGCCACGGAGGTGTGTATCCGTACGGACGGGGACGAGGGGTTGTTCGCGTCGTACTCGGATGTGCAGTTCCGGGCGCCGTTGCGGGCCGGTGACGTGCTGGAGGTGGTGGCGACGGTGACGCGGGTGGGCACCCGCAGCCGCACGCTGGACTTCGAGGCGCGGGTGGTGTGTCGGGGGCGCCCGGATCGGGGTGAGTCGGCGGCGGAGGTGTTGGAGGTGCCGGTGGTGGCGGTGTCGGCGACCGGCACGGTGGTCGTGCCCGCGCCGGTATGAGTGTCGCGGTCTGCGCCGACGTCGGGTCGACGTTCACGAAGGTGGCGGTGGTGGACCTGGCCGGTGGCGGGTTGGTCGGTGCGGCGTCGGTGCCGACGACGGTGGGTACGGACGTGCTGCACGGTCTGGACGCGGCGGTGGCGGCGGCCGGGGTGGGTGGTCGGGACGTGCCGTGGTTCGTGTGTTCGTCGGCGGGTGGTGGGCTGCGGTTGGCGGTGGTGGGGTACGAGCCGTTGGTGACCGCGCAGGCGGGTCGGCGGGTGGGGTTGTCGGCGGGGGCCGATGTGGTGCATGTGGCCGCCGGGCGGCTGGGGCGGGCGGCGCTGGCCGCATTGCGGGCGGCGCGGCCGGACGTGGTGTTGCTGGTGGGTGGCACCGATGGTGGGGATGCCGAGACGTTGTCGCACAACGCGACGCGGTTGGCGCGGGCGCGGTGGCGGGTGCCGGTGGTGTTGGCGGGCAACGTGGACGTGCGCGGGGAGTTGGCGGCGGTGTTGGCCGGTGCGGGGGTGCCGGTGACGGTGGCCGACAACGTGTTGCCGCGTATCGGGGTGTTGGCGCCGCTGTCGGCGCGGGCGGCGATCCGGCAGGTGTTCCTGCGGCACGTGATCGGCGGTAAGCGGTTGTCGCGGGGGTCGCGGTTCGCGCGGTTGGTGCGGGCGGCGACGCCGGACGCGGTGCTGACCGGGGTGGAGGTGTTGGCGGACGCGGCCGGTGGTGACCTGGTGGTGGTGGACGTGGGGGGCGCCACCACGGACGTGTATTCGGTGTTGACGCCGGACGAGCGGGCCGACGGGCCGGGTCGGGAGGTGGCCGGGGCGTTGTGGCGGGCGCGGACGGTGGAGGGGGATCTGGGGATGCGGTGGAGCGCGCCGGGGGTGGTGCGGGCGGCCGTGGAGGAGCGGCTGGTCGGTGACGGCGAGCGGGACGCGTTGGCGGGCGCGGCGGCGGTGCGGGCCGCCGATCCGGGTTTCCTGCCGTCGGATGCGGCGGCGCGGGCGTCCGACGGCCGGTTGGCGGCGTTGGCGGCGACGGTGGCGGTGCGTCGGCACGCCCGGGGGGTGGGTACGGGTGAGCGGGCCGGTCGGGATCTGCGGGACGTGCGGTTGCTGGTGGGCTCGGGTGGGGTGTTGCGGCATGCCCGTGCCGGCGAGGTGACGCCGGTGTGGCAGGCGGTGTTGGGTGATCACGCGGGTGGGTGGGCGGTGCCGAGGGCGGCGCGGGCGGTGGTGGACTCCGACTACGTGTTGGCGGCGGCGGGGTTGTTGGCGGCGGAGCATCCGGGGGCGGCGCGGGCGTTGCTGGGGCCGTTGGTGTCGGCGTGACCGGTGTCGGGTCGACTGCGGACGGTGACGGTGAGCGCGACACGCCGTGCCGGTGTGGCGACTCGTCGGGGGTGGGTTGACAAGGCCGGGGGTGTGCCACGTACCGTCTTTGAGTCCTACCACGGGAAGCGGCTGTTGTTCGCTTCGTCCCTTCGTCCGCTGGCCGAGCGACGGTTGTCGCGGCGGCCAGGTCCAGCGGGCGGGGGTCGGCGGGGCGGCGCGAACCGGCCGCGGTTACCGGTGTACGGGCAGGGTGGGGTGCACGGCCAGTAGACAACGGCCCGACGGGGACAGCCAGTCACCGTCCGGTCGGTCCGAAGGTCGGCGTGCCTCATTCCCGCCGCACCGGCTGGGAAGGGCCTGGGAGCATCGGGGCGCGGCATACGCCGCGCCCCGATTTCGTGTGCTCAGTCGGCGGCGGGTCGGGCCCGCACGTGCAGGCGTTCGCCCTGGGGGCCGAAGAGGTTGAGGACTTCGGCGGGGGTCGGGTCGGGGTTGGCGACGGAGTGCGGCACGCGGGTGTCGAATTCGGCGACCTCGCCGGGGTTGAGGATCAGGTCGTGCTCGCCCAGGCGTAGCCGGATGCGGCCGGAGAGCACGTACAGCCATTCGTAGCCCTCGTGCGAGGAGGGTTGCGGGTCGGTGGGGGTGTGTGGCGGCAGGATCTGTTTGAACGCCTGGACGCCGCCGGGGCGGCGGGTCAGCGGCAGGAACGTCATGCCGTGGCGGACGATCGGTCGGGGGCGGACGCGGGGGTCGCCGACGGTGGGCGCGCCGACGAGTTCGTCCAGGGGCACCTGGTGGGCGCGGGCCAGCGGCAGGAGCAGTTCCAGGGTGGGGCGGCGGTGGCCGGATTCGAGTCGGGACAGGGTGCTGACGGAGATTCCGGTGGTGTCGGCGAGTTCGGTCAGGGTGGTGCCGCGTTGTTTGCGGAGCGCGCGGAGCCGGGGGCCGACCTCCGCGAGCACCGCCGCCTCGTCGTTTGCCATAACAGCAACATTACTTGTCGTTTTGGCGGGTCGGGTGCAGCGTGGGTGCCAGCGAAGGTCACGAGGGGGTACGCATGGACGACGAATACGACGTGGTGGTGGTCGGCGGTGGCGCGGCCGGGCTGGCCGGGGCGCTGGCCCTGGCGCGGGCCCGCCGCTCGGTGCTGGTGGTGGACGCGGGAGCGCCCCGCAACGCCCCCGCCGACCGGGTGCACAACTACCTGGGGCGGGAGGGTACGCCGCCGGCGGAGTTGACGGCGACGGGTCGCGCCGAGGTCACCGGGCACGGCGGGCACGTCGTGGACGGGCGCGTCGAGGCGGTGACCCGCGACGGGGACGACTTCGTGGTGGACGTCGACGGCGACCGGCGGGTACGGGCCCGGCGGCTGCTGGTGACCACCGGCCTGGTCGACGAACTGCCGCAGGTGCCGGGGTTGGCGCCGCGGTGGGGCCGGGACGTGCTGCACTGCCCGTACTGCCACGGGTGGGAGGTGCGCGACCGGCGCGTGGGGGTGCTGGCGACCGGGCCCCTGGCGGTGCATCAGGCGCTGCTGTGGCGGCAGTGGAGCCCACACGTGGTGTTCCTGGCCCATGAGGGGCCGGCACCCGACGCCGAGCAGGCCGAGCGGTTGGCCGCGCGCGGCATCGGCGTGGTGCCGGGTGCGGTGAGCGGTGTGACGGTGGCCGAGGACCGGCTGACCGGTGTGACGCTGGCCTCCGGTGCGGAGGTGCCGCTGGACGCGCTGGTGGTGGCGACGGCGATGACCGCCCGGTCGGCGCTGCTGGAGTCGCTCGGGCTGGTCCCGCAGGACGTGGAGATGTCCGGGCACGTGGTCGGTCGGCGCATCGCGGCCGACGCGACCGGCGCCACCGACGTGGCGGGGGTGTGGGTGGCGGGCAACGTCACCGATGTGTCCGCGCAGGTGATCCGGGCCGCCGGGGCGGGCCTGACGGCCGGGGCGGCGATCAACGCCGACCTGGTCGAGGAGGACACCCGGCGCGCGGTGGCCGCGCGTCGGCGGCAGCGCGAGGAGATGTTCACCGAGGCGGCCTGGGAGGAGCGGTACCGGTCGAGGGCGTCGATGTGGAGCGGCCGACCCAACCCGCAGCTCGTCGCCGAGGTGGCGGGCACCACGCCGGGCCGGGCGTTGGACGTGGGCAGCGGTGAGGGCGCCGACGCGGTGTGGCTGGCCGAACAGGGCTGGCAGGTCACCGGTGTGGACATCTCCGCCACCGCCCTGGAGCGGGCCGCCGCGCACGCCCGGGCCGCCGGTGCGCAGGTCGCCGACCGCATCGAGTTCACGCACGCGGACCTGTTGAGCTGGGCGCCGCCGGTGGGCGCGTACGACCTGGTGTCGGCGCAGTTCATGCAGCTTCCGCCGGAACCTCGGCGGGAGATGTTCGCGCGGCTGGCCGAGGCGGTGGCGCCCGGCGGGCGGCTGCTGATCGTCGGGCACGACCCGGGGGACACGCACGTCGGTGGTCACCGCGCCCACTACCCGGAGATGATGTTCACCGCCGAGCAGGTCGCCGCGGACCTGGACCCGCAGCGCTTCGAGGTGCTGGTGACGCAGAGCCGGCCCCGCTCGGCGGTGCACGACGGCCGGGAGGTGGTCATCCACGACGCGGTGCTGGTGGCCCGCCGCCGCTGAGACACCCGCCGCGAAACGGACACGCCGACGCGGTCAGCGGCCGGGCGGGAGGATCGCCCACCGCCGGTGACCGCGTCGGCGTCCGGGGACGCCGGGCGGGTAGCCTTCGGCGCGTGACCCCGCCTGACGCCCCCGTGACGACCACGGACCGCGCCGACGCGCCCGCCGACGTCCGCCGGCCCGACGGCGCACCCCGGCCGTTGCCCCTGCCGGTGGCGGTGGCGATGGCGGTCACCGCCGGGCTGGCGCTGCTGCTGGCGTTCCCGCCGTACGGGTGGTGGCCGCTGGCACCGGTCGGGGTGGCGCTGCTGGCCGCCGCGACGCACCGGCGTCGACTGCGGGCCGGCGCGGGTCTGGGTTTCCTCACCGGGTTGGCGCTGTTCGCGCCGCTGCTGTCCTGGACGAACCTGCACACCGGCTACCTGCCGTGGGTGCTGCTGTCGCTGTTGCAGGCGGGCTACCTGGCGCTGCTGGGTCTGGCCACCGCGTGGGTGTCGCCGCTGGCCGACCGGTATCCGGCGGTGTGGCCGGCGCTGACCGGTGTGCTGTGGGTGGGGCAGGAGGCGCTGCGGGACCGGACCCCGTTCGGGGGGTTCCCGTGGGGGCGGTTGGCCTTCGGTCAGGACGGCTCGCCGCTGCTGGGGCTGGCCGCCGTCGGCGGTGCCCCGCTGGTCACGTTCGCCGTCGCCACCGCCGGTGGGCTGCTGCTGACCGGCGTGTGGTGGACGCTGCGGGTCCGCCGGGCCGCCGGTGTGCGCTGGTGGACCCCGGCCGCCGGATGCGCGGCGGCGCTGGTGCTGTTGGTCGGCGGGGGGCTGCTGGTGCCGGTGAGCACCACGGTCACCGGTGACACGGTGACCGTCGCCATCGTGCAGGGCAACGTGCCGCGCCTCGGGTTGGACTTCAACGCCCAACGGCAGGCGGTGCTGAACAACCACGTGGACGCCACCATCGCCCTGGCCGGTGAGGTGGCCGCCGGCACCCGGGCCCGACCGGACCTGGTGGTGTGGCCGGAGAACTCCAGCGACATCGACCCGCTGCGCAACCAGTCGGCCAACATCCGCATCTCCGAGGCCGCCGACGCGATCGGCGTACCGATCCTGGTCGGTGCGGTGCTGACCGGCCCCGAGCAGGGCCAGGTGCGCAACGCGGGGCTGCTGTGGCGGCCGGGAAGCGGCCCCGACCTGGAGCAGCTCTACATCAAGCGGCATCCGGTGCCGTTCGCCGAATACGTGCCGTTGCGGCGGATCGCCCGGATGGTCAGCGACCAGGTCGACCGGGTCCGGGCCGACTTCGTGGCCGGCACCGCACCGGGGGTGGTGCGGACCCCGGCGGCGGTGCTCGGCGACGTGATCTGCTTCGAGGTGGCCTACGACGGGCTGGTCCGCGACACCGTCGTCGGTGGGGCGCAGCTGCTGGTGGTGCAGACCAACAACGCCACCTTCGACGTGGCCGAGGCCCGCCAGCAGTTGGCCATGGTCCGGTTGCGGGCCGTCGAGCACGGTCGGCCCGCGTTGATGGCCTCCACGGTCGGAGTGTCCGGGTTCGTCTCCCCGGACGGGCGGGTAAGCGACGCCACCGGGTTCAACACCCAGGCGGTCGTGGTGCGTGAGCTGCGACTGACCGAGGGGCGCACCCTCGCCACCCGGGTCGGGGTGCTGCCCGAGGTGGTGCTGGCCGGGCTGGCCGTGGCCGCGTTGGTCGGGGCGGCCCTGGTGCGGCGCCGGTGGGGCGGCCGAGCCGGATGACCGGCGGCTGCCCGGAGAGGGGCAGCGGTGATGCGCAGGACCGAGATCCGCCCGGCCGCGACCGGGGTGCCCGGCGTGGGTCGGGTGCTGGTGGTCATCCCGACCTTCAACGAGGCCGACAACGTCAGCGCGATCGTGCGGCGGGTCCGTGCCGCCGCGCCGCAGGTGGAGATCCTCGTCGCCGACGACAACAGTCCCGACGGCACCGGCCGTATCGCCGACGGGCTGGCGCGCGGCGACACCCACGTGCACGTGTTGCACCGGGAGGGCAAGCAGGGACTCGGCGCGGCGTACCTGGCGGGGTTCGCGTGGGCGCGGCACCGCGGCTACGACGCGGTGGTGGAGATGGACGCCGACGGTTCACACGCCCCGGAGGACCTGCCGGCGCTGTTGAACGCCGCCCGGCACGCCGACGTGGTGATCGGGTCGCGGTGGACCCGGGGTGCCCGGGTGCTGAACTGGCCGCTGCGGCGGCTGCTGCTGTCGCGGTGCGGCAACCTGTACGCGCGCCTGGCGCTGGGCATGCCGGTGGCCGACGCCACCGGCGGCTACCGCGTGTACCGGGCCGGTGTGCTCGACGCCCTGGACCTGGAGTCGGTGTGCTCGCAGGGGTACTCGTTCCAGGTGGAGCTGTCCCGGTTGGCGCACCGCGCCGGGGCGCGGATCGTCGAGGTGCCGATCACGTTCGCCGAGCGGGAACGCGGCGACAGCAAGATGAGTCCGCTGATCGTGGCCGAGGCGCTGTGGCGCATCACCGGCTGGGCGGTACGCGACCGGCGGACGGCGGCGCGGCAGGGTTGGCAGGCGGCGACGGTGGGGCGGGCCCGCTGGCCGTGAGCCGGAGCGTGTCATGCTGGACGGACGGGACGGCTGCGCCCCGCCGGGTGCGCCGTCCGATGACGAGCGCCGTGAGGCGGATGGGGTGAGATGCGCCGGACAGTGAAGTTCGTACCGTTGGCCCTGCTGCTGTCCCTGGCAGCGGAACTGGCCGTGTTCGTGGTGGTGGGCCGGGCGATCGGCTTCGGCGCGGCGACCCTGCTGGTGTTCGCGGCCTCGCTGCTGGGACTGGTCCTGCTACGCCGCGAGGGGATTCGGGCCTGGCGAGGCTTCCGGGACGCCGCACAGTCCGGCCGGCCGCCCGGAGGTCAGGTCACCGACGGGCTGATCGGACTGCTCGGCGCGCTGCTGCTGGCCACCCCGGGGCTGGTCAGCGGCGTGGTGGGGTTGGTGCTGCTGGTGCCGCCGGTGCGCCGCATCGCCCGGGGCGGCGTGCAGCGGTCCGCGGAGCGGCGGGTGTCGTCGATGGCCGCCGGTGACCTGTTCGGGCCGCGTCGGGTACACGTGTACCGGGGTGCGCCGCAGCAGCCGGCCGGCGAGCAGCCCGCCGGCGCACCGCAGCCCGCGCCGCCGCAGCAGCCGGTGACGCCGCCGCTGGTGGACGACGGCCGCGCCATCGAGGGCGAGATCGTGGAGCCGCGCTGAGAGCACGCCACCGCACGCACGACGGCGCCCCGGGAGATGATCTCCCGGGGCGCCGGTGGTGACTGGTCAGGCGCGACCGCGGCGGGTCCGGACCTCCTGGAGCCGCTCGGCGAGGATGTCCTCCAGCTCCGCGATGGAGCGCCGCTCCAGCAGCATGTCCCAGTGCGTACGCGGCGGCTTGGCCTTCTTCTGCTCCGGCTCGTTGCCGTCGACCAGCCGGGCCACGCTGCCGTCGAACTTGCACTCCCAGGTGGTGGGCACCTCGGCGTCGACGGCGAACGGCACCTCGAACTGGTGACCCTTGGCGCACAGGTACTCGCGGGTCTGCCGCGGCGCGAGCTCCGTGTTGCGATCGGATTCGTAGCTGACCGCGCCCAGTCGGCTACCGCGCAGCATGCGCTCGCCCATGATCGACTTCCCCTCTGTGGTGGTGCTGGTCCTATCGGTGTAACGGTCCGCCGGCGCCGCGCCATTCCCCGTGGCCGCGTCTCGGCGTCCCGCAGCACGGCGGGTACGGGGTCAAGGGTAGCGGGCCGTAGCGCGTACCCGGTCGGGTCCGCCCACCGGGTCGTCTCGGCGGACCGTCGCCGCCAGCGGGAATCGTAGCCGTCGCGCGCGCCCGGGCGGGCCCGGTGGGTGGCGGCGCGCCGTGATCAACCGGCCCGGGGCGTCGGCGGCAGGGGCAACGGCAGGCCGGGTAGGCCGTCGATGCTGGTGGCGACGTCGTCCTTGCCGGCGAAGTAGGCGTCCAGCGACGCGTCGTCCTCTCGGGCGAACCGGCGGCCGTGCAGGTCCCGGTCGGCGTCGTAGGTCATCAGCGGCACCGCGTAGCCGCAGGTGTCGCGGATCAACCCGGCGTGCACCACGATGATCGCCCGCAGCCCGTGGTCGGCGCTGTCGATGTCCGGGAAACGGGCTAGCAACTCCGGGAAACGCGGATCGTCGCGGAACACCGGCTCACCCCGCCCGTGCACCCGCACGATCGTCGGCGGACCGGAGAAGGCGCACCACATCAGCGTGATCCGGCCGTTCTCCCGCAGGTGGGCGATGGTCTCGGCGTTGCTGCCGGCGAAGTCCAGGTAGGCCACCGTCTGCTCGTCGAGCACCGCCAGGCACCCGCGCAGCCCCTTCGGCGACAGGTTGACCGTGCCGTCGCCGGCCAGCGGCGCGGTCGCGGTGAAGAACATCGGCTGGGCCTCGATGAAGTCCCGCAGTCGACCCTCGATGCGCGCGTACGTCTTCCCCATCCGCCCATCATCGGCGAGCCCCCACCCACCCCGCTGCCCCCATCCCAGCCCTCGACACCCCCCGACGCACGAACGGCCCACCTCGACAGCCCCCGCCCCCAGAACCCCACCCCCCACCGAGCCCCCACCGGCCCCACCGGCCCCGGCCCCGGGACCGCCGCGTTGATCAAGAAGTTTGCGCGCGAATGGTGGCCAGATCCCGCCGAAACCTCTTGATCAACAAGGGTGTGCGAGCGCCGAGGTCGTTCGGTGAGCGCAGGAGGGCGGGGGACAGGGGGCGGGAGGTCGGGGGCGGGACAGGGGTCAGGAGGGGGTGCGGCGGGTCAGGGCGGTGGCCAGGTCTGCCACCTGGGCGGCCAACTGGGCCACCCGCTGGCGGGCGTCGTCCCGGTCGGCCTCGGTGGCGCGCAGGCGTACCGTCACGTCGTCGAGCCCCCGCTCGGCGGTGCTCGCGGCGGCGCGGGCGGCGGCCAGGTCGGCGCGCAGCGTGCTGACGTCGGCGAGCGCGGCGGCCAGGTCCCCGGCGGCCTGCCGGGCCACCGCCTGCGCGCGGTCCCGGTCGGCGGTGGCCTGGGTACGAGTCCGCTCGATCTCGGCCCGCACCGCCGCCACCTCCGCCTGGGCCGCCGCGACCTGGGCGCGGTCGGCGTCGGAGGCGGCCCGCGCCTGCGCGGCCTCGGACCGGGCCTGTTCCAGGTCCGCGCGAGCCTGCTCCACGTCGGACCGGGCCTGGGCCAGGTGGGTCTGGGCCTGGTCGGCGGCGGCCCGTGCCCGATCCGCCTCGGTCCGCAGCCGCTCGGCCTCGACGCCGGCCTCGACGAGAGCACGGGTGCTCCGCTCGGCCTCGGCGCGGGCGGTGTCCCGCTCGACGGTGAGGTCGGCGACCCGCCGCGCGGCGGCGTCCAGGTCGGCCCGCAGGGTGGTGGCCTGCGCGCGGGCCGCGTCCCGGTCGGCCTCGGCCTGTGCCCGCAGCGCCTCGGCGGCCACCGCCGCGCGCCGTGCCTCGTCGCGGGCCGACTCGGCGGACTCCGCCCGCTCGTCGGCGGCGGCGGCCCGGGCGGTGGACTCGGCGGACTCGGCGCGGGCGGCGTCCCGGTCGACGGCGGCGGACTCGGCCGCCCGGCGGTCCCGTTCGGCGCGGGCGGCGGCGTCCTCGGCGGCCCGCAGCGCCTCGTCCCGCTCGGCCTGCGCCGCCGCGACCTCACCGGCGGTCTCGGCGCGGACCTGCGCCACCTGACGCTGCACCCCGGACGGGGACAGTTCGGCGTGCAGGGACTCGGTCAGCGTCTCGACGATCTGGTCGAGTCGGTCCACCGCCTCCCACGTGCGGGCCACCTGGCCGGGCAGACCGGGGGCGTTGCGGTGGCGCATCCGGTTGTTGCGGGAGGCCCGCTGGCAGGCACCGTCGTTGTCGCGGCAGTACCGGAACGGACGGCCCGCGCCGACGCGCTGCGGCACGTCGCGGCCGCAGTGGGCGCAGGGGCGGGTGTCGGCGGTGGGGGCGGGCTGGACGTCCATCGAACCGGCAGTCTAGTGAGCCGCCCCGGGCCGCCCCGCCGGCCCGTCACCGCACCGGCGCCGGACCGCCGTACGACGCCGTGTCGACCACCGGAGGGGCCGTGCTGTCCCGCACCGTCAGGCGGGGAGCCAGCAGCGTCGTCTCCGGCACCGGTTCCTCGGCCAGCTTGCGCATCAGCAACGCCACCGCCTGCCGGCCGATCTCCTCGGCGGGCACCGGCACCGACGTGAGCCGGGGACCGGCGTGCTCGGCGAACTGGTCCGGGCAGACCGCCACCATCGACACGTCGTGCGGCACCCGCCGCCCCAATCCGGCCAGCGCCGCCTGCACCGCAGAGACGGCCGCCTCGTTCTGCACCACCAGGCCGGACAGGTCGGGGTGCCGGGCGAACAGCTCCACCACCCGGCGGCGGACGTCGCTCGCGTTCTCCTCGCACGGCATCGTCACCGCCTCGACACCGTGCCGGGCCGCCGCCTCCACCACCCCGGCGCGGGTCCGGTGCGCGAACCCGGTGCCCCGGTCGTAGACGGCGGCCGGCGCGCCCAGCAGCGCCACCCGCCGGTGCCCGAGACCGGCCAGGTGCTCCACGCACACCTGACCGGCCCGGTGGAAGTCCAGGTCCACGCAGGTCAGGCCGACAGTGTCGGCGGGTACACCGATCAGGACACTGGGTCGGCCCAGGCCCCGCAGCAGCGGCACCCGCGCGTCGTGCAGCTCCACGTCCATCACCAGCACCCCGTCGACCAGCGCCCCGGCGGCGACCCGACGCAGCCCCTCCGGGCCCTCGTCGGAGGTCACCAGCAGCACGTCGTGGTCGTGGCGGCGGGCCGAGGTCACCACCGCCGTGGCGAACTGCATCACCACCGGCACCTGGATGCCCGAGCGCAGCGGCAGCACCAGGGCGATCACGTTGGAGCGACGGCTGGCCAACGCCCGTGCCCCGGCGTTCGGGTGGTAGCCGAGCACCCGGATGCTGGCCAGGACCCGGTTGCGGGTCAGCTCCGAGATGGCCCGTTTGCCGCTGAGCACGTACGACACGGTGCTCACCGCGACACCCGCGTGCCGGGCCACGTCGGCGATGGTGGGTTGGCCCGACGCGCGCCGGCTCACCGGGCCCCGCTCGCGCTGTGCAGCCGCGTCGACCGGGGCGCCGCGTCGCCGCGTACCGCCAGCGCGCCGACCAGCCGCACGTCGGTGGCGGAGCGTCCGACCAGCACGCTGTGCGTGGCGTCCTCCACCACGAGCGCGCCCCGGTCGGCGTCCCACCAGCCCAGCTCGGCGGTGTGCAGCCGCAGCGTGACGGTCCGGCTCTCCCCGGGGGCCAGGGTGATCCGGTCGAAGTCGCGCAGTTGCCGCAGCGGCTGCTTGACCCGTGAGCGGCGTTGCCGGGTGTAGAGCTGCACCACCTCCACGCCGGGCCGGGAGCCGCTGTTGGTGACGTCCACGCTCACCTCGACCGTCTCACCGACCGTCGCGGTGTCGACGCTCAACCGCAGGTCGGCGTAGTCGAAGTGGGCGTAGGACAGGCCGTGCCCGAACGGGTACAGCGGGTCGCCCCGGAAGTACAGGTAGGTGGAGTCGGCGCCGATCACGTCGTAGTCGAGCAGGTCGGGCAGGTCGGCGGTGTCGGCGTACCAGGTCTGGGTGAGCCGGCCGGCCGGGTCGGCGTCGCCGAGCAGCACGTCGGCCAGGGCCCGGCCGTGTTCCTGCCCGCCGTGGGCGGACCAGAGCACCGCCGGCAGGTGCTGCTGCGCCCACCCGATGGCGTACGGGTAACTGCTGGTCAGCACCAGCACCGTGCGCGGGTTGGCGGCGTGTACGGCACGCAGCATGGCCTCCTGCCGGGCGGGCAGGGCCAGGTCCACCCGGTCCTCGGTCTCACGGCCGTTGACCATCGGGTGGTTGCCCACCGTCACCACCGCGACGTCGGCGTCGGCGGCCAACGCGGCGGCCTCGGCCGCACCGTCGATCACCAGGTCGATGCCGAAGGCGGTGGCGGTCTGCCGGTCGTCGCCGTCGACCCGCAGCCGCCCCTGGTCGTCGACGGTGACGTACCGGTCGGTGGCCAGGTGCCGCAGCAGCACGGTGCCGGCGGGCAGCGGGTCGAACTGGAACGTCTCGCGCACCACCCAGCCGCCCGGGCCGGGCCGGTCGTTGCGCAGGGCGCCGTCGTCGTCGACGCCGACGTGCCGGCCGTTGCCGACGGCCCGCAGCGCCACCGTGTCGCGTCCCCAGTCGAACACGTCGAACCGGGCGGCGTCGGCGCCGAGGGTCAACGGGCCGCCGTCGGCGGTGTCCGGGCAGCCCACGTGCCGGTCGCCGACCCGCAGCGCGACCCGGTCGGTGCCCGGGTGCGTGGTGACCTGCGGCAGCCGCCCGGCCAGACCCTGGTAGGTGGTGACCGCGTACGGCAGGGTGCCGCTGTACCAGTCCTCGTGGACGGTGTCGGCCAGCGGGCCGAGCACGGCGACCCGCGTACCGGCGGGCAGGGGCAGCAGACCCGTGTTGTGCAGTAGCACCACGGAGTCGCGGGCGGCCTGTCGGGCCAGGTCGCGGTGCGCCGGGCAGTCGACGACGTTGGCGGGTGTCGCGGCGTACGGGTCGTCGTGCGGGGGATCCAGGTCACCCAGGCGCAGCCGTACGGACAGGATGCGCCGTACCGCCCGGTCCACGTCGGAGGCGGTGATCAGGCCCCGGTCGAGTGCCTCGGTCAGCCGCCGCCGGGTGGGGGCGCTGTCGGTGTGGTTCTCGGTGAAGCTGTCGATGCCGGCGCGCAGCGCGGCGGCGAACCCGTGCACGTGGTCGGGTGTCTGGCCCTGCAGGTCGGTGAGGTTGCCGATCGCGCCGGCGTCGCCGACCACCAGCAGTTCGTCCGGTGACCAGCTGCGCAACTCGTCGTCGATCAGCGGGCTCAGGTGCGCGGGCACGCCGTCGACCAGGTTGTACGACGCCATCGCGCCGAGGGCGGCACCGGCGGCGATCGGGGCGCGGAAGGCGGGCAGCTCGTATTCGTGCAGCACCCGGGGCGGCAGGTCGCTGGAGGTGGTGGCCCGGTCGGTCTCGTTGTTGTAGGCGAGGAAGTGCTTGACCGTGGGGGCGGTCCGCAGCCGGTCGGGATGGTCGCCGCTCAGTCCTCGCGCGTACGCGGTGGCGAGCCGCCCGGTCAGCCACGGGTCCTCCGACCAGCCTTCCTCGTTGCGGCCCCAGCGGGGGTCGCGCAGCGGGTTGACCACGGGGGCCCACACGTTGAGGCCGACGAGGTCGGGGTCGGCGTGGTTCTTGGCGCGTACCTCGGTGCCGGTGGCCGCGCCGACGGCCCGGATCAGGTCGGGGTTCCAACTGCTGGCCAGGCCGATGACCTGGGGGAACACGGTGGCCTGGCCGAGCCAGGCGACGCCGTGCAGCGCTTCGGTGCCGGTCTTGAAGGGGCGCAGGCCGAGCCGGGGGACCGGGGCCTGCCACTGGTGCAGCAGGCCGATCTTCTCGGGCATGGTGAGCCGGGCCAGCAGGTCATCGATCCGGTCCCGGGGTGCGGGCAGGGTGCGGTCGGTCATGGTGGATCGCCTTCCAGTGCCCGGCGCGCCGGAGGTCGAAGCGCTTCGACGGCGGATGGCCGAGCGGCATCGCAGGTGACGGTGGGGTGACGGTCGCCGTCCCGGACGCAGGTGAAGCGCTTCGACGAACCGCGGAAAGCAAGCCGCCCCGGGTGCCCGAGCGGAGCGGCTCGCTTCGAGGTTGGCACCATCGACCGGTCCGGTCAAGACTCGGGACGCGGCGCCCAGGTCAGCGGGTCGGCAGGCGTCCCGCCTCGATGACGGCCAGGGCCGCGGTGGCGCCGCCGAGCGCCGCGGCGGTGTCCAGGGTGGAGGCGTCGAGTCGGACGCCCCCGGCGCCGGGGGCGTGGGCCCGCGCGGCGAGTTCGGAGCGGGCCGCCGGCAGCAGCCAGGGCGCCAGCGTCGCGAAGTGGTCGCCGAGGACCACCGCCTCCGGGTTGAGCAGGTCGGCCAGGACGGCCACGCCACGACCGAGGTGCCGGCCGGTCTCGGCCAGGCCGCTGCACACGGTCGGGTCGTCCTGGCGGGCCAGCGCCACGATCCGGGTCAGCTCGGGCAGGTAGTCGGTGACCGGGCCGTCGGCCTCCGCGTCGGGCAGCAGCCGGCGTACCACGGCGGGCAGGCCGACCAGCGCGGTCAGGCAGCCCCGGCCGCCGCAGTCGCAGGGCGGCCCGGCCGGGTCCACGGGCAGGTGGCCGATGCCGCCGGCGAAGCCGCGTCCGCCGCGCAACAGCCGGCCTGCGGCGATGATCCCGGCGCCGACGGTGATGCCGCCACTGAGGTGCACCAGGTCGGCGGTGCCCGCATACGCGCCGTGGCGCTGCTCGGCCAGGGCCGCGAGGTTGGCGACGCTGTCCACGGTGACGGTGAAGGCCGGTTCCCGGAGGGCCGCGCGCAGGTCGGCGGCGACCGGCACGTCCCGCCAGCCGAGAGCGTCGGACAGCGGGACCGCCCCGGCGGGGTCGACCAGCCCGGGCACCCCGAGGGTGAGGCCGAGCATGGTGCGGCCCTGTGCGGTGACCCGGCCGATCGCGCGGCGGGCCAGGGCGGTCAGGGCACGCAGGGTCTCGGCGGGGGAGACCGTGTCGGCGGCGAAGGCCCGTCGCCAGGTGAGCAGCCGGTTGCCGCCGAGGTCGATGGCGACCGCCACCAGTTCGTCGGCGCCCAGTTGCAGACCGAGGGCGGCGTACGGTTCGCCGTCGAGCACCAGCATCGTCGCCGGGCGACCGACCCGGTTCTCGGTGAGGCCGGTCTCGCGGACCAGCCGCTGGTCGATGAGTTCGGTGACGAGGCTGGAGACGGTGGCCTTGTTCAGGCCGGTGCGGGCGGCGATGTCGGCGCGCGAGCAGGGGGCGTGCAGTCGGACGTGCCGCAGGACCACCGCGCGGTTGGCGACCCGCACGTCACCGAGGTCGGTCGGCTGCGGCTCGTTCTGGATGCTGATCACGATCTGCCCGCTCCCTGCGCCGGTGTCGTGGCGCGCGCGTCCATCATCGCGTACCGCCGTGGCGGGACCGACCACGCCGTCCGGGCCGCCGGCACGCCCTGTCTTGTGGGACGGGATAGCCGTCGATTAGTTTGTTCGGCTAGAACCCCAACTAATCCTAGCCGGAGTCCCTCGCTCCGCAAACCGTTATCGACGACGACGAAGGGAGTGCGCCGTGACGCCTCTTGCGCGCACATCCACCGACCGCCGGACCATGCTGCGGTTGGTCGGCCTCGGTGCCGCCGCGACCGTGGGCGGCGGCGCCCTGGCCGGATGCAGCAAGGAAGCCGGGAGCCAGGGCAGCGCCACCAGCGCCGACGCCATCAAGGCGGTGCTGCCCACCTACCAGCGGGCCGAGCTGCTCAAGCCGGACATCCCCGGCGAGGGCCCGATCCCGGACGGCTACCTCAGCTACCCGCGCGAGCTCGTCGACGCGGTCACCGAGCAGCCCGGCCGGGGCGGCCCGCCGATCCAGACGATGAGCCCGTGGTGGGGCCCGACGCCACCGCCGCTGGGCCGCAACTCCTACCTCGCCGCGGTCAACGGCAAGCTCGGCGTGGAGGTCAACCCGAGCCTGCAGGACGGCCTGACCTACGCCGACAAACTCAACGCGATGCTCGGCGCCCGCGACGTGCCGGAGCTGCTGTCCGCGCCGAACTGGGAGGTGGACAAGGTCGCCCGCTTCTCCGACGCGGTCAAGGCGTTGTTCACCGACCTGACCGACCACCTCCAGGGCGACAACGCGGCGAAGTACCCGTACCTGGCGGCGCTGCCCAGCGGCGCCTGGGAGTACTCGGTCTGGGCCGGCCGGCTCTACGCCGTGCCGTTCCCCACCGACGGCCCGTTCGCGTGGGCCATGTTCTATCGCAAGGACCTGCTCGACGCCGCCGGCCTGGCCGCCCCGGCCAGCCCCGACGAGCTGTACGAGTTCGGCAAGAAGGCCACCGACCCGGCCAAGGGCGTGTGGGCCTTCGGCAGTGTCTTCGAGATGGTGCAGCAGTACTTCGGCTGCCACCAGACCTGGCGCAAGAAGCCCGACGGCGGCCTGCAGCACAAGTTCGAGGACCCGGCCTTCGAGGCGGCGCTGGCGTTCACCGCGCGGTTGTTCGCCGAGGGTCTGGTGCACCCGGACACGGTGGCCAGCAAGGGCGCCGACGAGAAGCAGCTGTTCAACTCCGGCAAGATCCTGATGTACCGCGACGGCCTCGGCGCCTGGCAGGGCATGCAGAGCGAACGGGCCAAGGAGCTGCCCACCTTCAATATGCAGCCGCTGCCGGTCTTCGGCGCGCAGGGTGCCCAGCCGGTCATCTGGGGCAGCGAGAAGCCGATCTTCTACACCTTCCTCAAGAAGGACCTGTCCGCCGAGCGGGTCGACGAGGTGCTGCGGGTGCTCAACTGGTGTGCCGCCCCGTTCGGCAGCCGGGAGTTCGAGCTGCGCGAGTACGGCGTGGAGGGACAGCACTTCAGCCGGGGCGCCGACGGCACGCCGACGCTGACCGAGCGGGGACGGACCGAGCTGGGCGCGCAGTACACCCACATCGGCGGTCGGGTGCCGGTCAAGGTGCGCAGTGGCGACACGCCCAACTTCGTGCAGGACTACCTCGGCTACTACCGCACCAACATCGCCTCGATCGAGAAGGACCTGTTCGCCGGGATCAAGCTGGAACTGCCGGCGAACTGGTCGAAGATCATCCAGCCGACCGACGACAAGATCCGCGACATCCTGCGCGGCCGTCGCCCGGTCAGCGACCTGGCCCAGGTACGCAAGGAGTTCCTCGACACCGGCGGCGAGGAGGGCCGCGCGTTCCACGAGAAGGCGCTCGCCGACAACGGCCGATGAGCGGGCGGACAACCGTGCGCGCGAGCGGTGTCGGGGGACCGGCGTGAGCGCCCCCGGCACCGTCGAGGAGCGACCACCCGCCGGACGTACGCCGCCACCGCGGCGTCCCCGGCGCGGTGGGCGGCGCAGCCTGCGGGCCCGGCTGCGCCGCGACTGGCCGCTGCTGGCGATGGCCGCCCCGGCGGCGCTGCTGCTGCTGGTCTTCCACTACCTGCCCACGCTGGGCAACGTCATCGCCTTCCAGGACTACAACCCGTTCGTCGGCGACGACCCGCTGGACGCGTTCCTCAACAGCGAGTGGATCGGCTTCGGCAACTTCGAGGCACTCTTCCGCGACCCGCTGTTCTGGGACGCGGTCCGCAACACGCTGAGCATCACCGCCTTCCAGTTGGTGTTCTTCTTCCCGCTGCCGATCCTGCTGGCGCTCATCCTCAACAGCGTGGTCTCCGGGCGGCTGCGCGGATTCGTGCAGAGCGTCGTCTACCTGCCGCACTTCTTCAGCTGGGTGCTGGTGGTGACGTTCTTCGTGCAGATGTTCGGCGGGGCCGGGCTGCTGGCCCAGGAGATGCGCCAGGCCGGTATGCAGCCCTGGGAGATCATGACCAACCCGGACACGTTCATCGTGCTGGTCACCGCCGAGGCGGTCTGGAAGGACCTGGGTTGGGGCGCGATCGTCTTCCTGGCCGCGCTCTCCGCGATCGACCAGAACCTGTACGAGGCGGCGGCGGCCGACGGCGCCGGGCGGTGGCGGCGACTGTGGCACATCACCCTGCCCGGTCTGCGTCCGGTGATCGTGCTGCTGCTCATCATGCGGCTCGGCGACGCGCTCTCGGTCGGCTTCGAGCAGTTCATCCTGCAACGTGAGGCGGTCGGCCGGGAGGCCGCGGAAGTGCTCGACACCTTCGTCTACTACCAGGCGATCAGTACCCAGCAGTGGGGACTCGGCGCCGCGGCGGGCCTGTTCAAGGCGGTGGTCGGCCTGGCGCTGATCATCACCGCGAACAAGGTCGCGCACCGGCTCGGCGAGCAGGGGGTGTACGCGAAATCATGACCGCGCAGCTCAGTGGTGCCGGACCGGTGCCCGTGGCACCGACGACGGCGGGGCCACCCGGACCGCCGCCCCGGCGACGCCACCCCGGTCGTCCGGTGTGGGCGGGCCGCCCCTCGACGTCCCTGACCATCGGCAAGGGCGTCGTGCTCACCCTGCTGGTCGCGGCGGTGCTGGTGCCGCTCTGGGCGGTGCTGGTCACCAGTCTCGCCTCGCGCGGCACCATCGATGACGCGGGCGGCATGGTCGTCATCCCCCGGGAGATCGACCCGTCGGCGTACATCACCATCTTCAGCGGCGGTGACGTCACCCGGGCGGTGTGGATCAGCACCCTGGTGACCGTGCTCGGCACCACGGTCAGCCTGCTGCTCACCGTGCTGGCCGCGTACGGGCTGTCCCGGCCCGGTTCGGTCGGCCACCGTGGACTGCTGTTCTACTTCCTGCTGACGTTCCTGATCTTCCCGGGGCTGGTGCCGAGCTATCTGGTGGTGACCGGCCTGGGTCTCAAGGACAGCATCTGGTCACTGATCCTGCCCAGCGCGATCAGCGTGTTCAACCTGGTGGTGATCCGCGCGTTCTTCATGAACGTGCCGGCCGAACTGCTCGACAGCGCCCGCATCGACGGCGCGGGCGAAGTGCGCATCCTCACCCGGATCGTGCTGCCGCTGTCCAAGGCGGTGATCGCCGTGGTCGGCCTCTTCTACGCGGTCGGCTACTGGAACGCGTACTTCAACGCGGTGCTCTACATCGACTCCAACGACAAGTTCCCGATCCAGCGGGTGCTGCAGAGCTACATCCTGGCCGGACAGTCACCGAACGTCTCCGGCGCGTCGGTGAGCCTGCCCGGCGTGACCGCGTACCCGCCGACGCTCGCGGTCAAGATGGCCGTGGTGATCGTGACGGTCATCCCCGCCGTGATCATCTATCCGTTCGTGCAACGGCACTTCACCAAGGGTGTGATCACCGGCGCGGTGAAGGGCTGACCGGGCGCGGTGCGGCCGCCCGGCAGGGGCCGGACCCACCTCGGTGGGTCCGGCCCCGTCACGCGGGGGGCCCGACTCCGTCCAGCCGGGCCCCCCGCGCGACGGCCGGCCCTACGCGGGGAACAGACCCGCGAAGGGCACGACGGTCACCGCCGCACCGTTGAGCAGTGGCCGGGCCGGCAGGTCGGACTCGCCGACCCCGGCGAAGGCCAACTGCCCCACCAGCAGTGGCCCTCGCGTCCTGATCCGCAACTCGTCGCCGTCGCGGAACGCCTCGATGACGGTGTCGCCGTCGACGTCGTGCACCACCGTGCGCCCCTCGACGGCACCCCAGCTGACCAGCGTGACGTCGCGGAAGGGCCGGTCACCGACGGTCGGGTGCGGCGCGACCAGCGGCAACAGCGTGCCGTGACGCACGTACAGCGGGGTGCGCGACAGCGGCACGGTGACCCGCAGGTGCCGCCCGCCCGGGTGCCGCTCGCCGGTGGCCGCGTCGATCCAGTCGTCCCCGACGGGGAGATAGACGTCCCGCTGCCCGGTCGGGTCCAGCACCGGCGCCACCAGCAGGTCGGTGCCGAGGCGGTACTGCAGGTCGGTGGTCCAGGCCGTCGGGTCCTGCGGGGTGTCGACCAGCAGGGCACGCATCATCGGCGCGCCGGTACGGGCCGCCTGCACCGCCGCCGACCACAGGTACGGCATGAGCCGGTACCGCAGCCGCAGCGCGGCGACCGCGTGTCGTTCGGTCTCGGCGGGGAAGTCCCAGGGCAGCCGGCTGGTGGTGCCGTGCAGCCGCAGCAGCGGCGACAACGCCCCGAACTGCGACCAGCGGACGTACAGGTCGGGTTCCGGGGTGCCGTGGAAACCGCCGGTGTCGTGGCTCCAGAACGGCACCCCGGACAGGCCGTGCGACAACCCGCCGCGCAGCGTGCTGGCCAGCGCCGGCCAGGTGGCGTTGACGTCGCCGCTCCACTGTGCGCTGTGCCGCTGCCCGCCCAGGTACGACGAGCGCGCCCACACCGCCCGGTGACCGGCCACCTCCTGGGTGACCTGGGCGACCACGTCGTTGAAGAGCAGGCTGTAGACGTTGTGCAGTTCGACGCCGGTCATCCCGTTGTGGGCCACCGCGTCGGCCGGCACCCCCTCGGCGAAGTCCGTCTTGAACACGGCCACGCCCTGTTCCAGCAGTGGCCGCAGCAGGCCGGTGAACCAGTCGACGGCGGCCGGGTTGGTCAGGTCCACGATGGCGCTGACCGGGTAGCTGCCGTGCCACACGTCGGCGACGTACGTGCTGCCGTCGGGGCGGCGCAGGAAGTAGCCGGCCCGGTCCGCCTCGGCGTAGAGCGGGCTGCCGGTCATCAGGTACGGGTTCATCCAGAGGCAGACCTGGAAGCCCTGCTCGCCGAGGGTCCGCAGCATCCCGGCCGGGTCGGGGAACGCCTCGGCGTCCCACCGCAGGTCCGACCAGTTCCCGGCGACCTGCCAGTAGCAGTCCAGGTGCAGCACGTCGCAGGGGATGTCGCGCTCGCGGATGCGACGGGCCCGTTCCAGCACCTGGTCCTGCCTGTCCGGATAGAAGCCGGAGGAGATCCAGGCGCCGAACGCCCAGCGGGGCGGCAGGTACGGCCGACCGGTGAGCCGGTCGAACCGGTCCAGCACCTCGGCGGGGGTCGGTCCGGCCAGCACGTAGTAGTCCAGCAGGTCGTCGGGGACCAGGATCTGGACCGTGCTGTGGGTGGACTGGCAGACGTCGAACTGCACCGGCAGGCCGCTGTCGACCAGCAGCCCGTAGCCCCGGTTGGACAGATAGAACGGCACGTTCTTGTGCGACCGGTCGGACTCGCTGCCGAAGGCGTCGAAGTTCCACATCAACGCCCGCTGGCCGCGCTTGTCCAGCGGGGTGAACTTCTCCCCGAAGCCGACGAACCGTTCGTCACCGGGCGCGACGAAGCTCTCGTGCCAGGCGACGCGGACCCCGTCGACGGTGGAGCGGCCGAAGGGCAGGGTGCGCCGCCGGCCGCTGATGTCGACCGTGCCGGGGTCCTGTTCCAGCAGGACGGTGCCGTCGGGGCGCAGGAACCGGATCCGCCACGGGTCGAGGCTGATCTCGGCGACCACCGCCCCGGCGTCGACGCGTACCCACCGGTCGTCGCCGGTCACGGTGGCCGGCCGCACCTCCGGGCGGACCAGCGTCACCGCGCGCGCGGAGCGGGTCCGGGCCTGGGGGTCCTCAGCGAGCCGGACCCGGATCACGCCGTCACCGGCCGCCTCCACCCGGACCACCGCCGTCACCCCGTCGGTCAGCGCCGCCTTGAAGGTGGCCCCGGACGTGTCGCCGCCGACGAACTCGGCCCGGCCCACCACCGCGGTCCCACCCTCACCGGGGGAGCGGGCGGGCAGGTCGGGTGGGTCGGCCACGAACGTCTCGTACGGCACCAACGGCGGTCGGTACGGCATCGGCTCTCCTCAGCGACGGTACGGCGGTGCGGATAGTTTCTTTAATTACCCAACGAACTGTCAACGAGGATCATCGATGCCGAAACTATCGGCGCCGTTGACATGGGCAAACCGCCTCCATAGTTTGGACAGATCATCAACTAATCCGACGGATGGTGGACGATGTGGCACGACGGTCGGCTCTGCTACGGCGGTGACTACAACCCGGAGCAGTGGCCGGCGGAGGTCTGGGCCGAGGACGTCGCGCTGATGCGTCGGGCCGGGATCACCCTGGTCACCGTCGGCGTGTTCGCCTGGTCCCGCCTCGAACCGGCCCCCGGCCGGTACACCTTCGACTGGCTCGACCAGGTCCTCGACCTGCTGCACGACGGCGGCATCCGGGTCGCCCTGGCCACCCCCACCGCCTCCCCGCCACCCTGGTTCTCCCTCGCCCACCCGGGCGCACTGCCGGTCACCGCCGACGGCGTCCGCCTGCACCACGGCAGCCGCGACACCTACTGCGCCGCCGCCCCCGCCTACCGCTCCGCCGCCCGCCGCATCACCGCCGCCCTCGCCGACCGGTACGCCCACCACTCGGCCGTGGCGCTGTGGCGGGTGCACAACGAGTACGGCACCACCTGCCACTGCGAGCACACCGCCCGCGCCTTCCGACGGTGGCTGGCCGGACGCTACGGCGACCTGGCCGCCCTCAACGACGCCTGGGTCACCAGCTTCTGGAGCCAGCACTACTCCGACTGGGCGCAGATCAGCACCCCCCGCGCCACCCAGTACCTCGGCAACCCCGGCCAACTCCTGGACTTCCGCCGCTTCTGGTCCGACACGCTGCTCGCCGCGTACGCCGAACAGCGGGACCTGCTGCGCCTCGCCGCACCGCAGACCCCGGTCACCACCAACTACGTACTCGGCGACTGGGTGCCGGTCGACCACGCCCGCTGGGCCCGCGAGGTGGACCTGGTCGCCGTCGACCACTACCCGTCGGCCGTCGACGGCGGCGCCGAGGAACAGACCGCGCTCGTCGGCGACCTGGCCCGGGGCTGGGCCCGGCACACCACCGCCGACCCGACCTGGTTGCTGATGGAGAGCGCCGCCCAGCAGATCCACACCACCGGCCGGTCACACACCAAGGAGCCGGGACGGATGCTGCGCCACAGCCTGGCGCACGTGGCCCGCGGCTCGCACGGCGCGATGTTCTTCCAGTGGCGGGCACCCGCCGGTGGCGCCGAACGCTTCCACTCCGCCCTGGTGCCGCACGCCGGCCCGGACAGCCGGGCGTTCCGCGAGGCGGTCGAGCTCGGCGCGGCGCTGGAACGGCTCACCGAGGTACGCGGCCGGGTCGAGGCGTCCGTGGCGCTGGCCGTCGACGCCCCGAGTGGCTGGGCGCTACGCCACCCGGGCATGCCCTCGACCCGACTCGACCACCAGCAGGAACTCGCCGCCGCCCACCGGGCCCTGTGGCACACCGGCCACGGCTGCGACACGGTCGCCCCCGGCGACCCCCTCGACGGGTACAGGCTGCTCGTCCTGCCCGCGCTCTACCTCACCGACGACACCACCGCCGAGTGGATCGGCGAGTACGTCCACCACGGCGGTCACCTGCTGGCCACGTACCTCAGCGGCACCGCCGACGGGTACGCCCGGGTCCGGCTCGGCGGTTACCCGGGCGCCCTGCGCGACGTGCTCGGCGTACGGGTGGAGGAGTTCCACCCGCTCGCCGACGGCGACCACGTCCGACTCGGCGACGGCGGCACCGGCCGGATCTGGGCCGAGACGGTCCATCTGACCGGCGCGGAGACCATCACCGCGTACGTCGGCGGGGTGCTCGACGGGTCACCGGCGATCACGCGGCACCGGCACGGCGCCGGCACCGCCTGGTACGTCTCCACCCGCCCCGACGACGCCACCTACCGCCGGTTGCTGGACACCGCCGCCCGCGCCGCCGGTGTCACCCCGGTCTGTCCGGGCGCACCCGCCGGGGTCGAGGCGGTCCGTCGCCTCGGTGACGGGGTGAGCTGGCTGTTCCTGCTCAACCACACCGACCGCGCGCAGCGCGTACCGGCCTGCGGCCGGGACCTGCTCACCGACGCCGAGGTCGACGAGGCGGTGACTCTGTCCCCCGGCGGGGTGGCCGTGCTGCGCGAGGAGCTGACCGGAACTGCCCAGGCGGAGACTACGACCTGATCGGTCCCAGCAAGCGTGGCGTCCAGCCCGAAGCGGTAACACACTTCGCCGTGGGCGAGGCGGTCTCAAACCTGCTGGATCTGGGCGTACTGCGGTGCTCACCCGGAGGCTTGACTTCACCTGAGGTTGAAGGTCGAGCATGGCCGACATGGATCGTCGCGCACGTGTCATCGGCCTGGTGCTCGCCCTCGGTGGGCTGATGGTCACCGTCGACACCACCGTCACTCTGGTGGCGGTCCCCGCGATCGTCGCGGACCTCGATTCGACCCTGCCTGCGGTGCAGTGGGTCACCAGCGGCTACCTGCTCGGCGTCGTCGCGGTGACACCGCTCGCCGGCTGGGCGGCGAACCGCTACGGTGCCCGCCGCGTGTACGTGACCGCGCTGGCGATCTTCACCGTCTCCTCGGCTCTGGCCGGCCTGGCCTGGGACGCCGGGTCGCTCACCGTGTTCCGGATCCTGCAAGGGCTCGGCGGCGGCCTGCTCAACCCCGTGGGTACGGCCATCGGCCTGCGCGCCGTGCCCCGCGAATTCCGCGGTCGATTGATGAGCCTGCTGGGCCTGCCCGTCGTCATCGGTCCCGTCCTCGGCCCACCACTTGCCGGCTGGCTCGTCGACGCCGCCTCCTGGCGCTGGATCTTCCTTCTCAACGTGCCGATCGGCGCCGCCGCCGTGCTGCTGTGCACGCGGCTGCTGCCACCCCAACCCGCCGACCCGGCCCCGCCCGCGCGGATGGACTGGACCGGCCTGGCGCAGGTGTCCGGCGGCGCCGTGCTGCTCGTGCTGGGGTGCACCCTCATCGGAGAGACCGGCGAGATGACCATCGAGGTAGCCGCCGCGCTCGGCGCGGGGATGTCGCTCCTGGCCGCGTTCGTCGTCCGCGCCCTGCGGACGGATGCCCCGCTGGTGGACCTGCGGCTGCTGCGACACCGCCCCCTCGCCGCCGGCCTGGCGGTGCTGGTGTGTTTCGGTGCCGCCTACTTCGGAGCGATGTCGATCCTGCCGATCTACGTCCAAGGTGTCCGTGGCGACCCCGCCGCCCTGGCCGGCACCATCACCATCCCGATGGCTCTCGCCGTCGGAGTGACCCTGCAGATCGCCACCCGACTGGTCGACCGAGTGCGACCGGCACGCATCGTGTTCACCGGCGTCACGTTGGGCCTGCTCGGCAGCATCGCACTCCTGATCACGACGACGAGCGGCGCGTCGTACCCGATGATCGCCGCCGCGGCGGCCGTTCTCGGCGTCGGATCCGGCGCCACCCTGATGCCGACCATGACCGTGGCCGTACGCGACCTGGAACACGAGGACACCCCACGCGGTACGACGCTGCTCGCGCTTGTCCAGCAGATGGCCAGCGCGGTCGGTGTCGCCCTCGTGGCCACCACCCTCACCGTGGTGGTGTCCGCCCGGGTGCCCGAACTGGCCACCACCGACACCGGTGGGCTCGCGGCGATGCTCGCCCTCGACCTGTCCGCCCGTGCCGAGCTCGAACCCCAGCTTGCCGGAGCGGTCGGCAGTAGCTACGCCGTCGCCGCAGTCCTCATGGTGCTGAGCGCACTGGCGGCAGTCGTGGGCCTGCGTACGAGTCGCGGTGAGCGTCGTCAGGGGCGGCGCAGCCGCAGGGCCACGAAGCTCGGGCGCTCGGTCAGTCGCGCGTAGCGCTCCGGGTCGGTGGTGCGCAGCGTCTCGACCGCCCTCGGCTCGACCAGCCGCTCCAGCACGAACCCCGCGTCGAGCACCTCGGTTATCAGGGACTCAAGGGTCATCCGCTGCAAGCGCATGGTGATCCCGTCCGCCATCGGGAACTCGACCCAGCTCTCGTCGAAGTACGATCCGCCGTAGTACCGCCAGTCCGACGCCGGATGTGTCGTCGACAGCAGGAACCAACCGCCCGGCCGCAGCACTCGCCGCACCTCGCCGAGGAACCGGACGCGGTCGGTCAGGTGGTGCAGGACCAGCGCGCAGACGGCCCCGTCGAACGACGCGTCGGCCGCGAATTCCAGCGGGGAGTCCAAGTCGTGCTGGCGGACGTCGGCGCGATCGCCGAGCACGGCCCGGGCGTGCTCGACCAGCGTGGCGCTGCCGTCGACCGCCACCACCTCGGCTCCCCGGGCGACAAACTCGGCCGCGTAGTGGCCGCCACCACAGCCGGCGTCCAGGACCCGCAGACCGGCCACGTCACCGGCGAGCGTGAGCATGGCCGGCCGGTCCGTGTAGGCATTGTGCGGACTGTCAGCGGCGTGCGCCGCGAAGACGTCACCGGCCTGGTCGTGGTACGCGTGGGCTGCGGGCATCCGGGAAGCTTGCCGAGGTGGTGACGCGGGACGCAAGTCGTCGAGCAGGAAGAACGCTTCCACCGCCCCGGTACCCTGGGGGAACGGGGAGGTGGAACGCGTGGACAGGATGTGGGAGGCGTCGGTCGAGGCGCAGATCCGCTCGGCGCAGGAACGCGGGGAGTTCGACGACCTGCCCGGCGCGGGCCGCCCGATCCCGGGCCGGGGGATGCCCTACGACGAGTCCTGGTGGATCAAGAGCTTCATGGAACGCGAGAAGCTCCCCACCGACCTGCTGCTACCCACCCCGCTGCTGCTGCGCCGCCGCATCGAGCGCCTGCCCGACGAGGTCCGCGACCTCCCCACCGAGCAGGCCGTACGCTCCTGCGTCGCCGACCTGAACGCCGAGGTGATGGCCTGGCTGCGCAACCCGTCCGGCCCTCGCGTCGTGGTGCGCCCGGTCGACGCCGACACCGTGGTGTCGACGTGGCGGGCCGCGCGTCGCGCCGCCGCCGACCCAGCGGTCCCCCTGGCCGCCCCGCCGTCCGCACCCCGGTGGTCCTGGTTCCCGTTCCGCCGACGCCGCGCCGCCTGATCCGTCCCGTGGCGATCCTGCTCGACGGTGTCGAGGGCCTCCGCGCGGCAGGCTGTCACCGCGCCGACCCGAACCACCGGGGCAGGTGGTCCCGCAGACTCTGCCGCTCGGCACCGACCCACACCACGTGGCCGTCCGGCCGCAGCAGCACGGCCGGCACGTCCAGTTCCTCGCTCACGTCGACGACATGGTCGACGCGGTCCGCCCAACCGTCGACCGAGAGCCGGCCGGTCTGGTCGAGCAGGAGTCCGCGTCCGGTGCGCGTCAGCTCGTAGAGACGCCCCCGGCCCAGGCGTACGTCCCGCATCCGGCGGCCGAGCAGTTCGTGGCCCGCACCGACGTCGTACCGGATCGAGATCGCGGTGATCTTCTCGATCAGGTACCGATTGACCTCCTCGAACTCCATCAGGTGCGACAGCAGCCGTCGCACCGCGAGCGGACCCGGCTCGGTGGAGAGCAGCTCCATCTGCGCGCGGGTGCTGTCGAGGACGTCGGCGGCCACCGGGTGCCGTTCCGTGTGGTAACTGTCCAACAGCCCTTCCGGCGCCCAGCCACCCACCTCTGCGGCCAGCTTCCAACCGAGGTTGACGGCGTCCTGGATGCCGAGGTTGAGGCCCTGCCCGCCGACGGGCGGGTGGATGTGCGCGGCGTCGCCGGCCAGCAGCACCCGCCCGGTCCGGTACCGCGTGACCAGCCGGGTGGCGTCGCCGAAGCGCGACATCCAGCGGGGCGAGTGCACGCCGAAGTCGGTGCCGGCGTACTTGCGCAGTTGACGCCGGAAGTCGTCGAGGGTCGGCGGGACGGCCCGATCTTCGGCCACCTTCTCGGCGGGTACGACGACGCGGCACATGCCGTCCCCGACCGGGCCGACACCGAACCGCTTCTGGGTCCTGCGTACGTCGGCCACGACAGCGGCCAGCGTCTCCGTCGGTGTGGTCACCCGCATCTCGCCCAGCAGCGTGTCGACCCGGCTCGGTTCACCGGGGAAGTCCACACCGAGCAGTCTGCGGACGCTGCTGCGTCCACCGTCGCAGCCGACCAGGTAGCGCGAGCGCAGTCGGGTGCCGTCGGCCAGTTCGACGGTGACACCCTGCTCGTCCTGGCTCAGCCCGACCAGTTCGCCGCCGCGCCGGATCTCGGCACCGAGTTCCGTGGCGCGTTCGGCCAGCAACCGGTCGGTGACGGGCTGCGGGATGCCGAGAACGTAGGGATGTGCGGTGTCCAGCCGTACGGGTGCGGGCGTGTCGAGGCCGGCGAAGAACCCTGTGAGCGGGCGCCGCCGGCCGTACGCGAGGAAGCGTTCCAGCAGGCCCCGCTGGTCCAGCACCTCGATGCTGCGGACGTGCAGGCCGAGTGCGCGTACGAAGGCGGGCGGCTCGGGTTCCTTCTCCACCACGAGTACGCGCACGCCGTGCAGTCGTAGTTCGGCGGCCAGCATCAGGCCGGTCGGTCCGGCCCCGGCGACGATCACGTCGACCATGACATTCCCCTTGTTTCCGCAGCTCCTGGCTTCGGCGCCCGATTGTGCGCCCCGGCCGGGGTCTTGCCGCAAGCCCCGGGGTGAGCTGTACGGTGAAGGTGGCGGCACGGGATGCCCTTGCGCTTCGCGCTCCCACCGGCCCGCCGCCTCACACGCCGGCACTCTGCGCCATCGCGCGACACACCCCGGCCCACGCCACTCGACAGACGCCTGCCGTCTTTGCACGGCCGTCGGGTGTTCTCCTCGACCCGCACACCTCTCCGCTCGGGAGCTGTCCCACCGAACCCGGAGAGGGTGGCGAGTAATTAATGGATAACCAGTAACAGCAATCCAATAATTAATCGCCACAAATCGGGCAAAGAGGCGACGCATCATAATGACTGTTAAGGTGCGTAAGGACTTACGCTGGTGTAGTCCACGTACTGTGCCGCCTGGTCAGGACTCTCGGGGCGTCAGGAGGGCGTCGGCTGGTACGTCGCGCGGGCTGCGGCGACCTCGGCGGCCTGGCGCTCGCGCCAACGCTTCTGCGCCTCGCGGTTGCAGGTCCGGCAGACGCGTCGGTAGCGGCCGGTCGCCGGCTCGATCTCCCGCTCGTGCCCGTTGCGGCACAGCGGGGCCTGGCGGCGTTCTCGGCAGGTGTCCGCGTGGCGGAGTTGGCGCAGGTGCGTCGGCTCGATGCAGTCCGGCACTGCACAGTCGTGGTGGATCTCCAGCGCCGGGTCGTAGTCCCCGACGAAGACCACGTAGGCCGCAATGTGTGCCCAGGCCCGGCCCGCCAACTTCTGGTGTACGCCCCGCCGGGTGCCGTAGCCACGGACGACGAGGCATCCGCTGTCGGTGCGGGTCGAACGGCTCAGCAGGTACGCCCGCAGCGTGTCCTCGGTGAAGTGTCGGGACAGGCCGGTGATCTGGGACAGCACCCGGTCAGGGTACGGCGGCGGTCACCAGCGGGGGACCGGCGATCCGTGGGCCGGGGTGTCAGCGGGACGGCGACGGCAGGCAGTAGATGTCGCCGGAGTTGGCCTCGTGCGGCAACTCGGTCAGGTACGCCGCCATCTCCTCGGCGGTGGCCCAGCGGCCGAGGGTCAGCTCCTTGTGGTCGCCGAGCGCCACGTCGAAGCCGCCGAAACCGAGCGCGGTCAACCGGTCCAGGCAGCGCAGCGCCACCTCGCGTTCGATCGTGGTGAACTCGAACGACAGCGCGGGCAGCGTGCCGCTCAGCCCGGCCAGCACGGCGTCCTCGAAGCCCTCCACATCGATCTTGGCAAAGGCTGGCGTGCCGTGTTCGGCGATGAGGGCGTCCACGGTGGTGACCGGGACCTCGATCTGACCGTCCCAGACCTGCCCCTCCCAGCCGCCGGCCCCGGCCGCCGCACTGACGAAGTCGGTGGAGGCGGTGGAGACGGTGGGGTTGGCGGAGTTGACCAGGAAACCGATCCGTCCCGGTTGTGCCCCGCAGGCCGCCTCGACCAGGGTGACCTGGTCGTCGTCGGCGTAGATGGTGCGCAGCGCCCGCAGGCACAGCGGCTGCGGTTCGACCGCGACGACCCGGGCGCCGAGGCGGCGGAAGCTGCCGATGTGGTCGCCGACGTGGGAGCCGATGTCGAAGACCAGGTCGCCGGGTCGGACGAAGCGGGCGTAGAAGGCGTCCATCGCCGCGTCCCGCCCGGGGTCGCCGTAGTAGACCTCCAGCGACCGGCGTAGCCCGGCGGTCGCCGGGTCGGCCTTGAGCGCCTCGACCGCAGCGGTGTGTGTACCCATCGCAGCACCCTAACCCGCGCGCTCCGCCGAGGTGGCTCGGCTCGATGACGCCCGTCACCCGGCGTGAACGCGGGCGCCGAGAGGACACGTCGGTCGTCGCCTGCTGGCCGCCTTCGACGACCACCGCACGGGAGTTGACGACGCGCGCCCGGCGCGCTAAATAAGAAGACAGAAAGTTGAGTCGCCAAGGCTCAACTACTTCCGAACCTTCGGCGCAGAGGACCCGAGGAGGCACGAGATGCTGATGCGCACCGACCCGTTCCGTGAGATCGACCGGCTCGCCGAGCAGTTCTTCGGCACCACCAGCCGCCCGGCGGTCATGCACATGGACGCCTACCGCGACGGCGACCACTTCTACGCCGCCTTCGACCTGCCGGGAGTGGACCCGGACAGCATCGACTGCACCGTCCAGCGCAACGTCCTGACCGTCCGGGCCGAGCGTCGCCGGCCCGCCGGTGACACCGTCGAACTCGTCGCCGCCGAGCGCCCGATGGGCGTGTTCAGCCGGCAGCTCTTCCTCGGCGACACGCTCGACACGGACAAGCTGGAGGCCGGGTACGAGAACGGCGTGTTGACGTTGCGGATCCCGGTGGCCGAGCGGGCCAAGCCGCGCAAGGTCACCGTCAGCGCGACCGGCACCGGCCGACGGCAGATCAACGCCTGACACCCGTGACGGCCGGGCGGGAGGTGTTCCCGCCCGGCCGCGTGCGGCGGCCGTACGGTCCGGCGGTGTGCGATCATGACGCGTCGGCGCGCCTGTTCGTCATCCTGAAACACGACTGAGAACATTTTTCGCATGCGTTCGACCGAGACCCCGGTGTTGTACCGCCCGCCGGCCCATCCCGCCCTGCCCGGGGGGCCGATGGCCGTCACCGACGCGTGGCTGCGTAACCGGCGGTTGAGTGAACACACCCGTGACGCGTACCGGCGGGACGTCGCCGGCTGGTTGAGCTGGTGCGACGCCCGCCACCTGGACCCGCTGCGGGCGAACTTTCTGCACGTCAACGAGTACGCGCGAACGCTGGAGAGCACCCTGGCCGCGCGGACCGGCAAGCCGCTGACCCCGGCGACCGTGGCCCGCAAGCTGTCCGCGATGTCCAGCTGGTACGACTTCCTGGTCAAGCTCCAGGCGGTGCACGCCAACCCGGTGTCCGACGCCGACCGGCCCCGCATCGACCGCGACCATTCGAGCACGGTGGGCCTGGCCCCCGACGAGGTGGACGCGCTGCTCGCCGCCGTCGAGACCGACACCGGGCCGACCGCCGCCCGCAACCGCGCCGCCGTCACCCTCCTGGCCGACCTCGGTCTGCGGGTGGGGGAACTGGTCTCCCTGGACGTCGCCGACCTCGGCACCGAACGCGGACACCGCAGCGTGCGCTTCACCGGCAAGGGCGGCAAGTCCCGCCGCCGGGCCCTCACCCCCTCCACCGCCTACGCCGTGGACGCCTACCTGACCCAGCGCGCCGCCGAGCAGGGCGTGGCGGCACACCAGCTCACCGGGGCACTGCTGGTCACCGCCAGCGGCGCCCGACTCGACCGGCACTCGGTGTTCCGGCTGATCCGGCGGCTCGCCCGGGACGCGGGCATCCCGGCGTGGGCCCGCCTGTCGCCGCACTCGCTGCGGCACGCGTTCGCCACCACCGCCCGCGCCGAGGGCGTACCGCTGGAGGACGTGCAGGACGCGATGGGGCACGCCGACCCGCGTACCACCCGACGCTACGACCGCGACCGGCACAACCTCGACCGCGATCCCGCGTACGCCATCTGGGCCGCCCGGGCCCGCCGCCGGACCTGACGCGGCACCGGACGGCTTTCCGCCCGCCGACGCGCCCGATTCTCTACGGTCGGATGGTGTGGGCGAGGCGCAGCCGTGGAGCAGGCCGGCCCGGCGACGCCACCCGGTCCGGGTCGGACTCGTCTTCGCCGGCGCCGGTGTGGCGCTGTGCTGCATCGGTGTCGCCGGTCTCGGCGCCTGGAACGTGCAGGTGGTCACCCAGGCCGCCGGCCCGGTGCGGGAGACCGCCGAGGGGTTCCTGCGGGAGGTGACCACGGGCGACACCGACAGCGCGTACGAGCGGCTCTGCGCCGACTCGCGCAGCAGGTGGAGCGAGCTGGGCTTCACCAGTTGGGTCCGCACCCCGCCGACCGTGCGCGACTACGAGATCGTCGACGTGTCGGTCGCCACCGACCGGGGCAAACCGCACGGCACCGTCACTGTCCGGCTGACCCGCGAGAGCGGCGCCACCGAGCAACGTGAACTGTCGGTGGTGCGGGAGGACGGGTGGCGGGTCTGCGGCGACCCGTACTGATCTCATACCCCCGCCGGCTCGACCAGCCGACCGTCGCGCAGCACCAGCACCCGGTCGGCCATCTCCACCAGCGTCGGATCGTGCGTGGCCACCAGCGCGGTCATTCCCCGCGCGTGCACCAGCGCCCGCAGCAGGTCCATCACCGCCCGGCCGGTCTCCGAGTCCAACTGGCCGGTGGGTTCGTCGGCGATCAGCAGCTCGGGGTCGTTGGCCAACGCGCGGGCGATCGCCACCCGCTGCTGCTGTCCACCGGACATCTCGTACGGGCGTTGCGTGGCCTGCCCGCCCAGCCCGACCAGTTCCAGCAGCACCGACACCCGTTCCTCGCGTTGCGCGGCCGGGGTCTTCGCCAACCGCATCGGCACCCCGACGTTCTCGGCGGCGGAGAGGATCGGGATCAGCCCGAAGGACTGGAAGACGAACCCGACGGTGTCCCGGCGCAGCCGCAGCAGTTCCTGCTCACCGGCGGCGGTCACCTCGCGACCGGCCACCCACACCCGTCCCGACGTGGGCCGGTCCAGGCCGCCGATCAGGTTCAGCAGCGTGGTCTTGCCGGCACCCGAGCGGCCCCGCACCGCGACCAGCTCACCGCGACCGGCCCGCAACGACACGTCCCGTACCGCGTGGACCATCCGGTCGCCGCTGCCGTAGTCGCGGCACAACCCCTCGACGCGTACCAGGTCCTCGCTCACGTCGCGTCCCTCCCGTCGCCCGCGCGGACCTGCACGTGGTCCGGCTCCAGGGTCAGCTTCACCCGGTCCTTCAGCGCCAACGCGTCGACGAACCCGGCGGGCAGCTGCATCCGCCCGGCCCGGTCCAGCACCGCGTACTCCTCGGTGACCAGTTCCTCCACACCGTCGACGCCGACCCGCGCGGTGCGGTGCACCTCCGAGGCGGTCCGCCCGTCGCGGATCGAGACGGTCCGACGGACCTGCGTGGCGACCTGCGGGTCGTGGGTGACCACCACCACCGTCACGCCCAACTCGGCGTTGATGGTGCGCAGCGCCCCGAACACCTCCGCCGCCGTCGCCTCGTCCAGCTCACCGGTCGGCTCGTCGGCGAAGAGGACCTCCGGGTCGTTGGCGACCGCCACCGCGACCGCGCACCGCTGCTGCTCACCGCCGCTCATCTGCCCCGGCCGACGGTCCGCGCAGGAGCCGACGCCGACCATGTCCAGCAGCTCCGTCGCGCGGCGCCGACCGGCCCGGCCACCCCGACCGGCCAACCGCATCGGCAGTTCCACGTTCTCCCGCGCCGACAGGTACGGCAGCAGGTTGCGGCCGGTCTGCTGCCACACGAACCCGACCGTGTGCCGCCGGTACCGCAGCCGCCTGCGGGCCGACATGGTCAACAGGTCGTAGCCGGCCACCCGGGCGATCCCGGCGGTCGGGGTGTCCAGCCCGGACAGGATGTTGAGCACGGTGGACTTGCCGGACCCGGAGGCACCCACGATCGCCACCAGCTCGCCCCGGTCCACGACCAGGTCGAGCCCCTGCAACGCGACGACCTCCACGCCCTCACTGGTGAAGATCCGCACCAGGCCGTCGCAGACGATGTGCCCGCGCAGCCGGTCCGCGCCACCGGCGCGGGCGGCGGCACGCTCCGCCGCCCGACGCTGCAACGTCGCCAGATCCGGCCCCGGCTCCACCACGGTCATGCCGGCTCTCCGCTCCGCCGCGCGCCGGCGTGGGACACCGGTCCACGATCCGCTCGCTGACGCTCGCTCACGGGTTCTCCTCTCCCAGGCGCAGCACCTCACCGAGGCGCATCCGCCGGTTCACCAGGTTCTCCACCACCAGACCGGCCAGCAGGCCGAGCACCACCAGCACCAGCACCCCGCCCACGACCAGCGGATCCAGATGGTCGCGGATCGGGACCCCGGGGGCGAACGCGGCCAGCCCCAGGGTCGGACCGAGCAGCCGGGGCAGGGCGACCCCCACCGCCGCGCCGGTCGACGCCGCGACCACCACCAGCGGCACCAGCTCGTACACGAGAAGCCGCCGACCGCCCGCCGCCGACAGTCCCAGGGTGCGCAGCCGCGACAGCGTCCGCCCCCGACCGGCGGCGTCGGCGACCACCGCGAACCCGACGGCCAGGACCGCCAGCGCGGTGCCACCGGCCGCACCCACGGTGAACGCCAGGGTCAACACCTCGTTGGCCCCGGTACGCTCCAACCCCTCCCGGTACGCCTGCCGGGTCTGGAGGGCCGCCGGCACCTGGGTCCGCGTGACCTCCCTGCCGAGCACGTCGGACTGCCGCCGCCGCTGCGTCTCGTCGGCCACCGCCAGCAACCGCGCCTCGTCCACGCCGTCGGTGGCGAGCAGGTACCGGTTGGGCACGATCGGGGTGTACTCGTACTCGGGCAGCGCCTGCCACGGCAGCACCACGAACCGCTCGACGCCGAGCCCCACGCCGGGGAAGGCGTCGGCGATGCCGGCGACCTGGAAGGCGTACCACCGGCTCTGCACGTCGGCCACCGCGCCGTCGCCGATCTCCGCCGCCACCCGGGGCGAGACCACCGCCGGCACCGGCCCGTCCCCACGGGCCGCGTCGCGCAACGCGGCCGGCACGTCGACGTCCACCCCGCTGCGCGCCACGACCTCGGCGAACGCCGGGGCGTCCACCACCAGCACCCGGGCCTGACCGAGCTGACGTGCCCCCGGGCCGCTCTCGGAGAGCAGCCGCCGGTTCGACTCCACCCAGACCCGGGCCGCCGCCTGCACCCCGGGCACCGTCCCGATCTCGTCGGCGGCGTCCGGGGCGAAGGTGTAGCCCGTCAACCAGGCGTCGGCCGGGATGCTCAGGGTCGCCGCCCGGTCCCGGGCGTCGGCCACCGTGGTCGTCACCACGCCGCCGAAGACGCCGGTGCTGACCGCGACGATCAGCACCGCCAACGGCCCCCACGCCACCGGCGCACCCCGACCGGCGCGGGCCACGCCGAGGAACAGCATCGCGCCCCGGGACCGCGTGGCGAAGCGGCCGACCAACCGCAGCGGCCACGGCAGCAACCGGATCGCCACCAGCGCGGCGGCGACCGCGACCAGCACCGGCACCGCACTGAGGTACGCGTCGACGCCGCCGGCCACGTCCAGGCCCCGACGGCGCAGCAGCACCACGCCGAGACCGGCGAGCACCAGCACGCCCGCCTCCAGCGTGAGCCGGCGTGCGCTCGGGCGCTGCGCCACCACGTCCGCGCGGCCGGCGACCACACCGACCCGCCGGTACGCGAGCACCGCCAGCACCGGCACCACGACGGTGGTGAGTACCGCCAGCACCGGCACCAGCCAGGGCACCCCGGTCGAGCGGCCCGGCACCGCCGCCCCGGCCAGGGCACCCAGCAGCACCGCGAGCGGCTGCACCGGCACCGCCTCGGCGAGCAGCCGGCGACCGATCGTGGCCAGCGAGGCACCCCGCGCCCGCAGCAGCGTGAGTTCCGCCCGTCGGCGCCGGACCGCGAGCCGGGCCGCCAGCACGATCAGCCCGAGCAGGCTGGCGAGCAGCCCGGTCTGCACGACGGCCAGCAACGCCCGCACCGACCGCAGCGCGTCGGCGAAGCGCACCAGCGCGGTGTCCAGCGAGGTCTGCACCAGCGCGCCCGGGACCGTCTCGGAGCGGCGGGTCTCGGCCACCGCCGCGGTGACCGCGTCGAGCACCCCGGTGTCCAACCGCCGTTCGTCGAGCCGGTACCGCCAGCCGCTCACCGCCGGCACCCCGGCACCGGCCGAGACCACGTCCATCCCGGCCCAGTCGGTCACACCCGCCACCACGTACGGGTCGCCGTCGAGCAGTGGCACGGTCGGGCTCAGTGCCTGCCGCAGGTCGTCCCAGACCGGGTCGGCGGCGTCGCGCGGCGTGAACACCCCGACGACGCGTACCCGGGCCTGCCGGTTCCCGCCCCCGAACCGCAGGTCGGTGCCGGGCCGCAGGGACAGCGTCTCGGCCACCTCCACCGACACCGCCAACTCCGCCGGGCCGCCCGCCTGCGTACGCGGCCACCGCCCGGCGGTCACCTCGACCGCCTCCTCGACGCCGGTCTGGGCGCGTACCCCGAACAGCTTCCGCGCCCCGCCGTCCATGGGTGGTGCGTCGCCGTACGCGAGCAGGTGCTCCGGGTCGATCGAGGACGCGTACCACCGGCGGTCCACCAGGCCGGGCAGTGGCTGCGGCAGCGCGGCGGCGTACCGGTCCAGCTCGGCCTGCCCGGCGGCGGCCGGTGCGGGACGCGCCACGCCGAAGGAGATGTCACGGACCAGGTGCGGCAGGTGCGCGACGTCGGCGCGCAGCCCCCGGTCGGCGTACCCGTCGGCGAGGCGCGGCGCGGCGGTCACCAGCATCGCCGCGACCAGGCCCAACAGCGCCAGCAGCGCCACCTGGCCCGCGTACACCCTGATCCGGCCCGTCATCGGGTCGCTCCGTCCGTGACGGTCAGGCGACGGCGCATGCCGGTGGAGACGGCGGCGCTGAACGCCAGTGCCAGGGCGAGCAGGCCCACGCCGGTGGCGAGCACCGGTGGCCAGTCGACGCTCAGCAGCGGTGGTGGATGGGGGCGTTCGGCGGACGGGGTCAGGATGACCAGGGGTGCCATGGTCGCGGCCACCCCGACGCCCACCAGCAGGCCGACCAGCACCCCCATCCCGGCAAGGAAGGCCTGCTCGGCCAGCAGGGAGCGGGCCACCAGGCGCTGACCGGCGCCGAGGGTGTGCAGCACCGCCAGTTCGGTGGCCCGCCGCCGCGCGGTGGCGCTGACGTCCACGGCCACGCCCACGGCGGCCAGCAGCACCGCGGCCAGCGCGGCGGCGAAGAGGGCACCTCGCGCGCCCACCCCGAACGGGTCGCGGGCCAACTCGGCGGCGACGTCCTCGCGGGCCAGCACGGTCAGGCCGCCGAGCGCGACGGCGGCCTCGGCCACGCTCTCCGTCGCACCGGGCCTTACCGCCAGCCACCACTCCTGCGGTGACCGGACGAGACCGTGGTCGTGGAAGAGCCGGGCACCCAGTGAGGGCAGGTCCACCAGCAACGCGGCGGCCTCGGTGTCACCGGGCAGCGCCGCCACGGCGTCGACGACCACCACGTCCACCTCGGCCCCGCCCAGGAACAGCCGGGTCTGCGCACCCACGTCCAGGCGCAACGCGTCGAGGGCCGCCGTGGTGGCCACCACCGGCACCCGGGTCGGGGCGGCGGTGCGTGCCACGGCCAGTTGCACCGGCGTACTGCGGGCGAACCAGCCGCCCGGCACGTCCCGCGCGTAACGGGCGGTCAGTCCGGCGTCGGAGGCGGTCGACCCGGTGGCGGCACCAGTCCGGTCGACCAGGTGCCAGGCGCCGTCCCCGGTCAGCACGACCGGGGTGCCGGGGGATCCGTCCGGGCTGGCCCGCAGGTCGGACAGCCGCCAGTCGAGGCTCATCCGTGGCGCCCCGAGGGTCTCCGTGGCGAAACCGGCCAACCGCCACGGGCCGGGACCGGTCGGCAGGTCGACGGCGAACCGCAGCGGCGTGCCGTCCCGGTCGCCGGAGCCCAGTGCCAGCCTGCGGTGCGTGCCGTGCGGGTCGAGCAGCACCACGTGGTGGCGCACCGGGGAGTTCGTCTCGGTGTCGGCGATCCGGGTGCTCACCTGGCCGGTCAACCGCCGGGTGCCCGCCGGCAGCACCGTGCCGGGAGCCTCGACCCGGCCGGCGGTGAGCGTGTCGAGCAGGTCGGCGGTGGAGCCGCCGGCCAGGTCGGCCCGCAGCCGCACCACCGGGCCGGCGGCGTCGGCGTCGACCGCCAGCATGGTGGCCGGGGCGGCGGCCGGCCCGAGTCGTACCGTGTCGCGCCAGGCCGGCAGCGGCACCTGCACGCCCGGCAGCCCGGCGAGTCGGTCGGCCCGCTCGGCGGCGGCTGCGCCGTTGACCTCGGTGAGGCGCAGATCGGCGCCGACCAGGTGCGCTGCCTGGTCGTCCAGCGACCGGCGGGAGGTGCCGGCCAGGGACCAGGCGAGGGTGCCGACCGCGACGGCGAGGGCCAGCAGCAGCACCGGGCCGGCGTGCGGCCGTCGCCCGGCCTGCCAGGTGCCGAGCATGACGGCGGTCCACGGTTTGCGGTCCACCCACCGTTCGGCGAGCCGGACCAGCGGCGGCAGCAGACGCAGCGCCAGCACCGCGCCGGCCAGGACCCCGAGCGTGGGTGCGGCGGCCAGCAGCGGATCCACCCCCAGGTCACCGCCCCGGGACCGGGACAACGGTGAGGAGTAGCGGCTGAGCTGATACCAGGCGAGCAGGGCCAGCCCGACCAGCAGCACGTCCAGGCCGGCCCGCTGCACCATGCCGCGACGGCGGGGCCGGGACCGGCTGGCCAGGTCGGCGACGTAGCTGTCGCCCCGGCGCAGGCTCGGCCCGATCATCGCCAGCGCGCAGCCGGCCGCTGCCGCCCCGGCGACCAACCACACCGTCGCGCCGGGCACGACGTCCGGCCGCAGCGACACCGCGCTGAGCCACGGCAGGCGGCCGGCGAGCCCGAGCACCTGCCCGGCGAGCAGCGGCGCGAGCACCGCAGCCGGCAGCACGACCAGGGTGGCCTCCCGGGCGGTCAGCCCGGCCAGTTGCCGCCGGGCGGCACCCCGGGCCCGCAGCAGCGCGGTCTCGCCCCGGCGGTGCTCGGTGAGCAGCACGGCGACGAGCAGCAACGCGTACCCGCCGAGTACCACCACCAGCAGCATCGGGGTGACCAACGCCGACCGGCCGACGAGGGTGGCCTGTTGCAGCCGGCGTACCAGGGTGGCGAGGTCGCTGGTGGCCATCGCCGACTCGCCCAGTCCGGCCTCGGCCGGAGTGCTGGTGGTGATCCGGCCGGCGGCCTCGGCCACCTGGTCCAGGGCGGCGGGGCCGACCGCGGTCAGGTCGGGTTCGACCAGCCAGCCGGCGGAGGCGTTGGGCAGGAAGTGGGTGACGAAGTCCTCGCGCGCCACCGTCATCGGCCCGTACGTGGCCGACTGCGGCAACGCGCCGGTGGCAGTCTCGGGTGCCAGCCGCCAGTACGCGGCGTCCGGGTCCAGCGGCGTGAACAGCCCGGTGACGGTCACCTCGGTGATCTGTCCGGTGAGCCCGTCGGTGATCGGGACGCGGTCACCGACGTCGACCCGGAGGGTGCGGGCCGCCGCCTCGGCGAGGGCGGTCTGCACCGGGTCCGCTCCGGCCTGCGGCCAGGTCCCGGCGGCCAGCCGGGCGTGCGCGGGCAGGTCGTCGAGGAACATCACCGACGCGTACGTGGTGCCGGTGCGGTCGGCGACGGCGTTCCCGGTGTCGCCGCGCAACTGCCGTCCGGCCGCGTACCCGGCGGCGGTGACCTGCGCGGGCAACCCGCCCAGGTCGGTGTCGACCTGGGCGCGCAGTGCGGCGTCGCGGTCGCGCAGCGCGTCGGCGGTGCGGCCGGCGGAGGCCCGGACCAGCAGCGACCGTTCCGCCGCGGTGGCCTCGGCGAGCACGTTGCGGGTGCCCGAGTCGACCACGTCCCGGTTGTAGGCGGCCAGGCCGGTCAGGGCGAGGGTCGCCACCAGTGCCGCTCCGGCCGCGGCGAGCAGCAGGCCCCTCGTGCCCCGGGCACGCCGCCACGCGAACCTCATCCGTCCTGCACCCCCGCCGGTACGCGGGCCGGTGCGGCCCGTGTGCGCTTCTCGTCACGCACCAGAAGCGGCAGGCCCCCGGAAAAGGTTCGCAGCAGTGATCGTTTCGTTATCCGACGCCTCGGCGGCGGTTCAGGAGTCGGCGCAGGCGGTGGCGCGTGGACCGAGGTCGCCGTTGCGGTGGTGGCGGCGGCACAGCACCTGGTATCGCACGTCGGCGTCGTCGACGGTGTCGCCGATCACCACCTGCTCGCCCTCGCGGACGATCCGCCCGCCCGCGACCCGGGCGTTGAGCAGACCCTCCCGGCCGCACCAGCAGAGCACCTCGACCTGGATCCGGGCCACCGAGTCGGCCAGTTCGAACAGCCGTCGGGCGGCCGGGAAGAGGCAGGACCGGAAGTCGGTGGCCAGTCCGAAGGCGTACACGTCGACGTCGTAGCTGTCGACCAGGTCGGCCATCTGCTCGACGTGCTCGACGGAGTAGAAGCTGGCCTCGTCGCAGATCAGGTAGTCCACCCGTACCCCGTCGGCCCAGGCGTCGCGGACCAGGGCGCGCAGGTCGAGCGCATCGGTGACCTCGATCGCCTCGTGCGCCAGCCCGATGCGGGTGGTGACCTGCGGGCCCAGGGAACGGTCGATGCGGGTGGTGACCAGTCCCCGGCGGCCCTGCCGGGAGTGGTTGTAGTTCATCTGCAACGCCATCGTGGACTTGCCGCAGTCCATCGGACCCCAGTAGAAGCGCAGCGCGGCGGCGTGTGCCGGCCGCCCGTCGACGCCACGGGCGGCCACGCACCCGGCCGACGGATCGCCCGGACCGGCCATCCGGGGGCGGGCCAGGCAGGTGGGTACGGGGTCTCCGGCGCTCGTCACGGACCGGCAGCCTAGCCGATCGACGGCGCCCACCGGTCCACCGACGGCCCGCCGGTGTGCCTCACAGCACCCGTGGCGGCGTGTTGCCGGCGGCCACGATCGCCCGCCGGATCGGCACCGCCAGCAGCAGCAGGAACCCGACCACGAAGAAGATCAGCAAGGAGACCAGGCCCACCCGGTAGGAGTTGGTGAGCTGGAACACCAGACCGAACGCGAGCGGCCCCAACCAACTGGTGCCCTTGTCGCTGATCTCGTAGAAGCCGTAGTACTCGCCCTCCTTGCCGGCGGGGATGAGCTGGCTGAACAGCGATCGGCTCAGCGCCTGGCTGCCGCCGAGGACCAGGCCGATGGCGGCGCCGAGCACCATGAACGGCACCGGTGCCTCGGCCGGCAGCCGGAACGCGCCGAGGATCACCGCGGTCCACAGCACCAGGCTCAGCAGGATCGTCTTCCACGCGCCGATCCGCCCGGCCAGCCAGCCGAGGCCGAGCGCGCCCCCGAACGCCAGGAACTGCACCAGCAGGATCGTCACGATCAGGGTGCTCTGGTCCAGCCGCAGTTCCTCGGTGCCGTACTGGCTGGCCAGGGTGATGACGGTCTGGATGCCGTCGTTGTAGACCAGGAACGCCAGCAGGAAGAACAGCGTCAGCGGGTACGCCTTGATCTCCCGCAGGGTGCGGCCCAGTTGCCGGAAGCCGTCGGTGAGCACGTTGCCGCCGGGACCGGCGGCGACCGCGGCGGCGGTGGGACGCTCGCGCAGCCAGCGCAGCGGCACCAGGGTGAACACCGCCCACCACACGCCCGCCGACACGATGGACCAGCGGGCCAGGTCGAGGGTGCGTTCCGGGGTGCCGTTGTCGAACGACTGCACCGCGACCAGGTTGAACGCCAGCAGCAGGCCACCGCCGAGGTAGCCCAGCGCCCAGCCGCGACTGGAGATGCCGTCGCGTTCGTCCGGCCCGCCCAACTGCGGCAGGAACGAGTTGTAGACCACGATCGCCGCACCGAAGCTGATGTTGGCGATCATGAACAGGGCGCCGCCGAGGAGGTACCGGTCGCCGGTGACGAAGAGCATCCCGATGGTCGCGCCGGCGCCGGTGAACGCGGTGGCGGCCAGCAGCCGCTTCTTGTGCAGCGACCGGTCGGCGATCGCGCCGATCACCGGCAGCACGAAGACGGTCAGCAGCACCGACAGCGAGATCAGGTACGGGTAGTACGAGCCGGCGGCCACCTTGATGCCCAGCGGGTAGACGTACCCGCTGCAGTCGTCGGCGCCGAGTTCGCACCCGGCGGCCATCTTGGCCACGCTGGTCAGGAACGGCCCGAGGAACACCGTGATGACGGTGGTCTGAAAGGCCGAGTTGGCCCAGTCGTAGATGTACCAGCCGGTGCGCTCGCGACGCGTACTGGCGGGTTGCGGGGTGTCGTCCTGCGCGGCAGGAGTCGCCGTCTCGGCCATGTGGGGTCCTTTGCCCGGGGTGTTCAGGCGGCCCAGTGGCCGCGGCTGCGGTAGACGTCGCGCAGCACGCCGACGTGGTCGGTCATGATGCCATCCACACCGAGATCAAGTAACTCGTGCATCTCGTCAGGTTCGTCGATCGTCCAGACGTGCACCTGCACGCCGAGTCGATGGGCGGTGCGCAGCAGGCGGCGGTCCACCACCGGGATCCGGCCGAAGCGCACCGGCACCTGGGCGGCCACCACCGACGGCGGTAGCCGCAGCGGCCGACCGGTCAGCGAGGACCAGCGCAGCCGGGCCACTCCGCGTACGCCGAGGCTGGTGGCGACCCGACCGTGGGTGAGGGCGCGCAGCCGGGTCAGCCGGGCGTCGCTGAACGAGGCCAGCAGCACCCGGTCACCGGCGCCGGCCCGCGCCACGGTGGACACCGTCGGCGCCACGCCCAGGTCGGACTTCACGTCGATGTTGAAGCGCACCTGCGGCCAGGCGTCGAGCACCTCGTCCAGGCGGGGCACGGCGGCGGCCCCGCCGACGCGTACCGTGGCCAGGTCGGCCCAGCGCAGCGCGGAGAGCCGGCCGCGCTGCCCGGTGAGCCGTTCGAGGGTGTGGTCGTGGAACACCACCGCGACGCCGTCGGCGGTGCCGTGCACGTCGGTCTCCACGTACCGGTAGCCCAGCTCGACGGCGCGGGCGAAGGCGGCCGTGGTGTTCTCGTCGCCGTCGCCGGCACCGCCCCGGTGCGCGAAGGCCAGCGGCGTCGGGGCGTCGAGGTACGGGTGACCGGAGGGCACGCAGCGCAGTATGCCCGCCGCCGGTGGCCTGCGGACGACCGACCGGTGACCGACGGGTGCCCGTCGCCGGTGCCGGATTCCGGACAGCGATCATCCTAACGCGCTGCGCGACGGTCACCATGGGGCAGTGATGCCGTGGCAGCCGTTCCCACAGCCCGGGCCGCCGACGGCGCCCCGGTCGACGCTGACCGCGCACCCGGTCGATCCGCTGCCGCCCCGGGTCACCCCGCCGGACCAGTCGCCGCAGCCGCGCCGGACACCCGCCGGCGCCTGGTTGTTCGTGGCGGTGGCGGTGGCCGGCGGGAGCCGGTGGGGCGCCGGACTGGTCCGAGGGTGGGCCGCCGACCTACCCACCGCCGACGGGGTGCCGGGGCTGGCGGCGGAGCTGCTTCGCGTCCTGCTCTGGGCGGTGACCTGGCCCCGGTGGGAGCTGGCACCGGCGCAGCCTCCGATGGTCGGTTACTGGATCTCGGAGAACCTGCGCACGCTGCTGTTCGTCGCCGGCACGGTGTGGCTGCTGCGCTGGCTGGCGGACCGACCCGCGCCGTCTGCGGTCTACCGGATGTGCGCGGTCGTCGGCGTGGTCGGCGTGGCCACGGTGCTCGCCGCGTTCGGCGGGGCGCTCGTCGGCATGCTGCTCGTGCCCGACGATCTCGTGTTGTCCAGCGACCCGCAGCGGTGGATGAGCGTGACGGTGACCGACGCGCTGCAGGCCGGGCTGTTCTACGGCCCGCTGCTGGCGGTGGCCGCGACACGATCCGAGGCGCGTCCGCGCCGGGTGGACGGGGGTTGGCCGGGATGACCGCACGGACGGATCCGCTGGTGCCGGGGCAACGCCCGTCGCCGCCGCCGGTGCACAGTGAGGCGACCCGCTACCTGTGCGTGGCCGCGCACACCGACGAGCGGTTCGCCGAACGGGTGCTCGACGAGGTGCTCGGCGACGAGTTGCGGGCGGTGGCGCCCTCGGTGGGCTTCGACGTCTCGCCGGTGCTGCGGCACTGCCTGGTGGCCCGCCACCGGCGTCGTCGCCGGGACCTGCGGCTGTTGGTCTTCGGTGGCCTGGCGGTGCTGCTCGCCCCGCTGTGGACCCTGTTGGTGATCGGCGCGATGCGGGTCGGCACCTCCCTGACTCCGTTCCGCCCGACCCGGGAGCGGATGCTCGGTCCGCTGCTGGGCATGATCGTCGTCGCGCTGAGCGCCCTGGTGCTGCTGATCCAGTTCCACCTGGTCACCGTCGTGGAGTCCAGCCCGGCCGGGTGGCTGGTCGGGCGACCGTGGCTGGCGTTGCCGGCCGGGATCGCCGCGTTCCTGGCACTCGCGATCCATCTGCACGGCACCCGCTGGCTGCTGCTGACCCGGTTGCGGCGGGACCGGTTCCTGGCGACGGCGCCCGACGAGGTGTCCCTGCCGTCCCGCTACGCCGACCGGCTGGCCGCCGTCGACGAGGCCCAGCACGGCAACGTCACCGTCTACGGCGGGTACGTGCCGTTCGTCGGGCACGGCACACCGGTGGCCGGATGGTCGTTCGCCCTGCCGATCCGCCCGGCCGAGCACGTCACCGGGCTGAGCCGACCGGAGCCGGCGCCGTTCACCGTGCTGGAGCTGATCGACCACGTACGCGGGCGGCTGGCCTCGCTCGACGCCGGCCTGGGGGCGGACCGGCTGGCCGGGCTGACGCTGGAGGACCGGGTCTTCGTCGGCGGCCACCTGCTGACCGGGGACCACCGGTTGCTGCCGGACCAGGAACGGGCGCCGCGTCAGCGCTTCACCCCGGAGGAGATCCGCCAGGTGGCGGCGAACCCGCAGGGCGCGGCCCGGCACTACCTCTGCGCGCTGGTGCCGTCCTGGGGCGCGGAGGTGGTGGCGGGCACGTTCCTGCACTTCTCCACCGACGGGAAGCTGCTCTATCTGGAGTGCGCCCGCACGGTGCTGGAGCCGCCCCGGTGGGCGTACCACGAGGTGGACCGGCTGACCGACTGGATGTCGGCGCGGCAGTTGGTGCAGATGCTCGCGGTCGCCACCGACCGGCTGGTGCCGACCGCCGTCGGTGCCGCCGGCCGGTTGCTGACCGACCTGGGTCACGCGCTGCGGCACCGGGCGCGACAGGCGCGGCTGCGGCGGTTGGCCCGTGAGGACCTCGGGTACGACCACGGCGCCCGGGTCGGGGTGCGGGAGTTGGCGACCGGCACCGACTACCACAACTACTTCCAGGTGCTCGACGCGGCGAAGCACCTGAAGGTGGTGGAGCGGCACGTTCTCGCCGCGATCGTGGATTTCCTCGACGAGCGGGGCCTGGACACCGCCGAGTTCCGCAGCCGCCAGACGATGATCCTCAACCAGGGCATCGTCCAGACCGGCGGCCTCAGCGTGGTCGGCAACCAGGCGGTGGGGTCCGGTGCCCGGGCCGAACAGCACGGCCAGCCGCCACCGGCCGGTGGCGGTGAGCGGCCACGGCCGGTGTGAGACACAGGGGAGAGGCGCATGTCGGAGACGTCGGCGAACTACGGCATCCAGCAGTCCGGCGGGGTCAGTCAGGTCGGTAACCAGGCCGTCGGCCCGGGTGCGTCGGCGGTCGGCGGCGCGCTCTGGGCCACCGCGCCCGGCGTGGACGTCCCGGCGCTGGTGACCCGGCTGGTGGAGGTGCTCGACCGGCACCGGGACGAGTTGGACGAACCGGCCCGCGCGGTCGCCACGGAGCTGCGGGCGCAACTGGCCCGGCCGCATCCGGAACCGGCGCGGGTGACGGCGTTGCTGCAGCGCCTGGCGGCGCTGGCGACGCCGGTCGCGCCGGTGGCCTCGGCGGTCACCGAGGTGTTGCGCGCGATCCAGCAGGCCGGCTGATCCGGCCTCGCCACCCGCCGGACAGCGGCGCGCACCGGGCGGTGGCGGTCAGCCGGGGGCGGGGCGGCGTCGGTGGGAGCGGCTGGTGTCCACCGGGCGGCCCGGGTCGACGTGCCGGGGCCGGTCGGGTTCGTCCCGGCGCAGCGGCACGAGGGTGTCGGTGAGGGCGTCGATGATCCGGTCGGTGGCCAGGCGGGCGACGCCGGGCGTACCCGGACGCAGGTCGGTCAGGTCGACCGGGTCGCCGAAGTGCACCCGGACGGTGGGACGGCGGACCAGCGCGCGGGCGACGCCGCCGAGCAGACCCTTGGGCGCCTGGTACGGCAGCACCTCGTGCGAGCCCCACTGCGCCACCGGCACGACGGGCGCGCCGCAGGTCAGCGCCAGACGGGCGGTGCCGGTCTTGCCGCGTTCGGGCCACAGGCCCGGGTCGAGGCCGATCCGTCCCTCTGGGTAGACCAGGATCGGCGCGCCTGCGGCGACCGCGGCGGCGGCGTCGTCCAGGGCCCGGTGGACGCCGGTGGTGCCCCGGTCGACCCGGATGTGCCCGGCGCGGCGCATGGCGGCGCCGATCACCGGGGCGCGGAACAGCCCCCCGGTGGCCATGATCCGGGGCGCCACCCGCCGGCTGCGGCAGGCGGCGGCGAGCACGATCGGGTCGAACGGGCTGAGGTGGTTGGCGGCCAGGATCAGCGGCCCGTCGCGCAGGTGCGCGGGGATGGCGCCGGTGACCTCCAGCCGGGCCAGCGCGCCGACCACGACGCGGGCGAGCAACTGGGCGGTACGCCAGATCAGTGGCGGCTGCCAGGGGGAGTGGGCGTGGTCCACAGCCGGTGATGGTCGCACGGCGGGAGCCACCGGTGCCGGACAGGGGGGTCGCACGGCAGAGGTGATCAGGGTCATTGGTCCCGGGACGGTTCGGGTCGCCAGCCCCTACCTTACGTCGTACGACGGGCTGTAGTATTTACTACGTCTCGTAGTATCAGCAGCCCTGGGGGTCGCAGGTGGACGCGTTGGACGTCGCCCGCTGGCAGTTCGGTGTCACCACCGTCTACCACTTTCTCTTCGTACCGCTGACCATCGGACTCTCCGTCCTGGTCGCCATCCTGCAGACCCTCTGGCACCGCACCGGGGACGAGAAGTACCTCAAGCTCACCAAGTTCTACGGCAAGCTGTTCCTGATCAACTTCGCGATGGGCGTGGTCACCGGCATCGTGCAGGAGTTCCAGTTCGGCATGAACTGGAGCGACTACTCCCGCTTCGTCGGCGACATCTTCGGCGCCCCGCTCGCCATCGAGGCACTGGTCGCCTTCTTCCTCGAATCCACCTTCATCGGCCTGTGGATCTTCGGCTGGGACCGGCTGCCGAAACGCCTGCACCTGGCCAGCATCTGGGCCGCCGCGATCGGCACCAACCTGTCGGCGTACTTCATCCTCGCCGCCAACTCGTTCATGCAGAACCCGGTCGGCTACTGGATCAACCCGGAGACCGGGCGCGCCGAACTGACCGACTTCGTCGCCGTGCTCACCAACAAGGTCGCCCTGATCACCTTCCCGCACACCATCGCCGGTGCATTCCTGGTCGCCGGATCGCTGCTGGTGGCGGTCGCCCTGTGGCACCTGATCCGCCGCCCCGACAGCGAGGACACCCCGGCGTACCGGTTCGCGGCCCGCTTCGGCTCCTGGGTCACCCTGGTCGCCGCCGCCGTCGTGGTGATCACCGGCGACATCCAGGGCAAGATCATGACCGAGGTGCAGCCGATGAAGATGGCCGCCGCCGAGGGCCTCTACGACACCGAGAGCCCCGCCTCGTTCTCCGTGCTCACCATCGGCAGCCTCGACGGCAGCCGGGAACTGTTCGCCATCAAGATCCCGCACCTGCTGTCGTACCTGGGCACCGGCGACCCCAACGGCACCGTGCACGGCATCAACGACCTCCAGGCTCTCTACACCGCCCAGTACGGCCCCGGCAGCTACACGCCGATCATCCCGGTCACCTACTGGAGCTTCCGATTCATGATCGGCTTCGGGCTCGCCGCCGCCGCCATCGCGCTGCTCGTGCTCTGGTCGCAGCGCAGGGGGCGTACGCCGCGCGGCAGGTGGCTGCTCCGCGCCGGCCTGGTCATGCCGGTCCTGCCGCTGCTGGCCAACTCCTTCGGCTGGATCTTCACCGAGATGGGCCGCCAGCCCTGGATCGTCTTCGGCGAGATGCTCACCCGCGACGGCGTGTCCCGCAGCGTCTCCCTGGGTGAGGTGCTCACCAGCTTCGCCGCCTTCACGATCATCTACGCCGTCCTCGCCGTGGTCGAGGTGAAACTGCTGATCCGGTACGCGAAGGCCGGCGTCCCCGACGTCACGCCCGACCCGGAACCCGACGACACCGACGACGACGCGGACCGCCCGCTCGCGTTCGCCTACTGACCCGGAGCCCCACCGTGGAACTGACCACCATCTGGTTTCTCCTCGTCGCCGTGCTGTTCACCGGCTACTTCATCCTGGAGGGCTTCGACTTCGGCGTCGGCATGCTGCTACCCGTCCTGGGACGCGACGACCGCGAACGCCGCGTCATGATCAACACGATCGGGCCGGTCTGGGACGGCAACGAGGTCTGGCTGATCACCGCCGGTGGCGCGATGTTCGCCGCCTTCCCCGAGTGGTACGCCACCCTCTTCTCCGGTTTCTATCTGCCGCTGCTGCTCATCCTGCTGGCCCTGATCGCCCGGGGCGTCGCCTTCGAGTACCGCCACAAACGCCCCGAGGCGTCCTGGAAGCGCCGCTGGGACAACGCCATCGTCTTCGGCTCGCTCATCCCGGCGATCCTGTGGGGCGTGGCCTTCGCCAACATCCTGCGCGGCGTACCCCTCGACGCCGACCACGAGTTCGTCGGCGGACTGGTCGACCTGCTGCACCCGTACGCGCTGCTCGGCGGCGCGACCACCGCGGCGCTGTTCGCCACCCACGGCGCCGTCTTCATCGCCCTCAAGACCGTCGGCGACATCCGGGGCCGTGCCGCCACCCTCGCCGTACGCCTCGGCGTGGTCAGCGCCGTGCTGGCGGTCGCGTTCCTCACCTGGACCCTGACCATCCGCTCCAGCCCCACCGCCGTGGTGCTCGCCACCGGCGCCGCCCTGGCGCTGCTCGGCGGTCTCGCCGCCGCCCGCGTCCGTCGTGAGGGCTGGGCCTTCACCGGCACCGCGCTGGCCATCGGCCTGGCCGTGGCGACCCTGTTCGCCGCCCTGTTCCCCATCGTGATGCCCTCCACGCTGGACCCGGCCGGCACGCTGACCGCCACCAACGCCGCCTCGACCCCCTACACGCTGAGGATCATGACCTGGGTGGCGGTGTTCTTCACCCCGATCGTGCTCGCCTACCAGGGCTGGACGTACTGGGTCTTCCGCAAGCGCATCGGCGTCACGCACATCCCGCAGCACTGACCGGATCGGCCCGGGACCCCGCGTCCCGGGCCGATCCGGCACCATGACCTGATGCCACACCAGCACACCTACCGCACCACCGTCACCTGGACTGGCAACCTCGGCACCGGCACCAGCGGCTACCGCGCCTACCGACGCGACCACGACGTCACCGCCGACGGCCCGCCCCCGATCGCCGGCAGCTCCGACCCGACCTTCCGTGGCGACCGCACCCGGTGGAACCCCGAGCAGCTCCTGCTGGCCGCGCTGTCCCAGTGTCACATGCTGGCCTACCTGCACCTATGCGCCGACAACGGCATCGTCGTCACCGACTACGTCGACACCGCAACCGGCAGCATGACCACCGACAACGCCACGGGCAGCGGCCACTTCACCGAGGCCGTCCTGCGTCCCCGGGTCACCCTCGCCGACCCCGCCGACACCGACACCGCGACCGCACTGCACGACCACGCGCACCGGGTCTGTTTCATCGCCAACTCGGTGAACTTCCCGGTCCGGCACGAGCCGAGCACCGTCACCGCCTGACCCGGCCGAGCAGACACGTGGGGCCCGGGACGACCGCTGTCCCGGGCCCCACGTTCACCTGTGCCGGACTCAGCCCGCCTCGCGCAGTTCCGCCAGCCGGGCCTCGATCTCGGCCAGCTCGGCCCGCAGCTTCTCGGCCTGCCGCTCGGCCTCGGACCGCTCCGACGTCAGGATCTGCTCCACCGCCTCGTGCACACCGGGCACGTCGACCAGCGCCACCATCCGCAGCGCCTCTGCCGGCTTGAGCACGTACGGCTTGGCCAGCACCTTGCCGCCCTGTTGCGCGGCCACCGTCCACTCGCCCTCGGCGTACGCCAGGGTGACCGTCAATCCGGCCGGTCCCTTCGGCTTGGCCGCCTTGACCGGCCGCCGCGCAGCGGGCTTGGACTCGACCGTCTCCACCTTCGGCTCCTCCTGTCGACCCGGCTCCTCGCGCCGGGGCTGCGGCACCCGGTCCAGCACGAACTCCGGCTCCGCCACCGGCGGCTCGACCGGCGCCGGCTCCACCTTCGGCTCGGCCGGTCGGCGGCCGGCACCCCGGGGCGCCACCGCCACGTCGGCGGGGGAGAAGGGCAACTCGTCGCGGCCGAAGCGCACCACCACGTACTCGTCGGACACCGCCGGGTCGGTCAGCTCGACCACCTGGCCGATCTGCCCGGCGATCTGACCGGCCGAGGCCGTGAACACCACCTTCGGCTTGCGTCCCGCGGCCAACGCCTCTCGGATGCCGCGCACCTCGTCATCGGACAAACCCTGGCCAGCGACACCCATCGCGCTCCCTCATCCGTCGTACACGTGTTCAGTCGCCTGCTTTGATACCAGTCCCCGGCGACAACCTGAAGATCAGCCCCCCAACGCCTTCAGCGCCCGGTCCGCGTGCTGGTTCATGTCCAGTTCACTGTGCACCACCTCGACGACACGTCGATCGGTGCCGATCACGAAGGTCATCCGTCGGGTGCTCAACGCGCCCAACGGCAGCCGCCGTCGTACCCCGAACCGGTCCGCCACCGCGCCGTCGGGGTCGGACAGCAGGGGAAAGTCGAGATCGTTGCGGCGGGAGAACTCGGCCTGCCGCTGCACCGGGTCCCGGCTGATGCCCACCCGTTGCGCGCCCACCGCGGCGAACTCCGCCGCCAGGTCACGGAAGTGGCAGCTCTGCGCGGTGCAGCCGCGCGTCATCGCGGCCGGGTAGAAGAACAGCACCACCGGCCCGTCCGCCAGGAACTCCGACAGCCGTCGGAGGCGGCCGGTCTCGTCCGGCAGCGCGAAGTCCTCGACCAGTTCCCCGACACTCACACCCGCCATGTGCGCTCCTCACTCGACACCGTCGTCGGCGAGAGCGTATGCCACGCCCGATCACCGGCCGTGTCCTCGGCCACACCCGGCTACCGGCGCCGGTCAGCGCCCCGGTAACGTCGCCGACACCGGCTCGGGGCAGGGGAGACGATCAATGGCACCGGTCACCGTCATCACCGGCGGCGGTCGCGGCATCGGCGCGGCCACCGCCCGGCGGCTGGCCCGCGCGGGCCACCACCTCGCTCTCGGTTACCGTCGCGACCACGCCGCCGCCGACGCCGTCGTGACCGAGCTGCACGCCACCGGGGTACGTGCCGTCGCGGTGCCCGCCGACACCCGCGAGCCCGACCAGGTGGCCGCCCTGTTCGACGCCGCCGAGGCCCTCGGCCCGCTCACCGGCCTGGTGAACAACGCCGGCGTCACCAGCCCGATCGGCCCCTTCACCGAGCTGCGCCTGGACGACCTGCGGGAGGTGGTCGACGTCAACCTGGTCGGCTACGTGCTCTGCGCGCAGCAGGCCGCCCGGCGGATGGCGGCCGGCGGCGCGATCGTCAACATCTCCTCGGTCGCCGCCACCCTCGGCGGTCCCGGCGAGTACGTCCACTACGCCGCGGTCAAGGCCGGCACCGACGCGCTCACCGTCGGCCTGGCCAAGGAGTTGGCCCCCCGGGGCATCCGCGTCAACGCGGTGGCGCCGGGCATCATCCGCACCGACATCCACGCCCTCTCCGGGCAACCGGACCGGCCCGAGCGTGCCGCCGGCCGGATCCCGCTGGGTCGTCCCGGGGAACCCGACGAGGTCGCCGCCGCCATCGCCTGGCTGCTCGGCCCGGACGCCTCCTACACCAGCGGCGCGGTGCTGCGCGTCGGCGGCGGTCTCTGACCTCTCCCCGTCCTCACCCCTGCTCTGGCGTGCGCGGACGCGCCCGTCGGGTGGGTTGACCACGTCCCGCCGCACCCCCTATCGTTCCAGTGCGTCGAACGGCGTACGGCTCAGTCGAACATTCTGATGGGGGTGTCGTGGTCGAGACCGCTCTGGGCGTCATCGTCCCGCCGGCCAACCCGACCGTCGAGCCCGAACTGCGCCGCCTGCTGCCGCCACGGCTGCGCTACCACGTGGCCCGGCTCCCGGTCGTCGACGGTTCCCTCGCCGACCGGCTCGACCGGTACGCCGACCTGCTGCCGGAGACCGCCGCCACGCTGCGGGGACTGGACCTGCGGGCCACCTACGTCGCCTGCACCGGCTGCTACTACCGGCCCCGGCACGCCGACGCCGACCACGTCGACCGGGCCGCCGGCGACCGGCTCGGCAGCCCGGTCGTCGGTGCCGCGAGCGCCGTGCGGCAGGTGCTCGACCGTCTCGCCGTACGGTCACTGACCCTGGTGTCGCCGTACCCGGACTGGCTCGCCGCCCAGGCGGCGGCGTTCTGGCGGACGACCGGCCGCACGGTCACCGAGGTGGTGGCCGTGCCCGGCACGGGCGCCATCTACGACCTCTCCTCGACGACGGTCGGCGACACCGTGCACCGCGTGCTGGACACGCTCGGCGCGACCGCCGCCGACGGGCACGCGGTGCTGCTGACCGGCACCGGCGCGCCGAGCCTGGACGTACTCGACGACGTCGTGCCGCGCTCGCCCGTGCCGGTGCTCTCCTCGAACCTGGCCGGTGCCTGGCAGTCGTTGCGGACCGCTGGGGCCGCGCACCTGGCGGCGCAGTCGCCGAGTCCGGCGCTGCGGCACCTGGCCGCCGTCCTGGACGGCACCGCCCCGACGCAGATCGCCGGCGGTCCCGCCGGCCGGAAGGAGTGAACGTGCCGCCAAGCCACTCGGTGCAGGCACCGGTCGTCGTCCTCGGCGGCGGACCGGTGGGCATGGTGACCGCCCTCGCGCTGGCCCGCTACGACATCGGTGTGGTCGTGCTGGAACAGGGCCACGACGAGGTGCGCTCGGAGTGGCGCGGCTCGACGGTGCACCCGCCGACGCTCGAACTGCTCGACGAGCTGGACCTGGCCGCGCCGGTGCTCGCCGAGGCCGTGCGGGTACGCCGGCTGGACTACCGCGACCTCGAACTGACCGAGTCCGCCCAGTTCTCCTACGACCTGCTGGAGGGCGAGACACGCTACCCGTTCCGGCTCCAGTACGAGCAGTACAAGCTGGTCCGGCAGTTGCGTCGGGCGGTCGCCGAGACACCGAACGTGGACCTGCGTTTCGGCCACGAGGTGGTCGGGCTGCGCCAGGACGACACCGGCGTCGAGCTGGAGGTGGCCGTCGACGGCGGGCGGCGTACCGTGTCGTGCCACTGGGCGGTGGCCGCCGACGGGGCGCACAGCATCGCCCGCAAGCTGCTCGACGTGCCGTTCCCCGGTTTCACGTACCCGTCGATGAGCCTGGTGGTGGCCACGCCGTTCCGGTTCGAGGACGCGGTGCCCGACCTGAGCGAGGTCGGCTACTGGTCCGGCCCGCGCGGCCGGTTCTCGCTGATCCGCACCCCGGACATCTGGCGCGCCGCGCTGTCGACGAACACCGGGGTCGACGACGAACCGCCGACCGGCACGCACCCGGACTTCCTGGCCGCCGTGGAGCTGCTGCTGGGCTCGCCGACCCCGCCGGACGGGTTGCTGCCGCTGCACCAGCACCAGATGTACCGCAGCCACCAACGGCTGGCCGACTCGTTCCGGATCGGTCGGGTCCTGCTGGCCGGCGACGCCGCCCACCTGAGCAGCACGACCGGGGGCATGGGCCTGAACTCCGGCATCCACGACGCGATGGCGGTGGCCGCCGCGCTGGCCGAGTCCGACCAGGAGACCGCGACCACCGCGTACGCGCAGCGACGCCGCTCGATCGCCGAGCGCTTCGTGCAGCCGACCACCACCGAGAACCGCACCTCGGCGGACGCGGCCGACCTGGCCGGGCGCCGGGAGCGGCTGGTCCGGCTGCGGGCGGTGGCCGACAACGCCGAGGAGGCCCGAGCGTATCTGCGGCGGGTCAGTATGCTCGGGATCCAGCACTAGGTGCCGCACGCCGGTGCCCGCCCGACGGCACGCACGAGAGGTCACTGTCGAATGGAGTCAGCGGTGCCGGTGAGTGAGCCGGCGGACGGCCACCGTTACACCGCGAGCGGCCTGGGTCGCGCGCTGGCCGTGATCGACCTGCTCGCCGAACGCAGCCCCGAGATGGTCGGGGTCTCCACCGTCGCGCGGGACCTGAGTCTGCCCAAGGCGGTGGCCCACCGCATCCTCAAGGAGCTCACGGCCAACCAGTTCGTCACCTTCGACGAGGAGACCCGGCGCTACCGCCTGGGACCGGGGGCGCTGGCCGCCGGTCTGGCCGCGCTGCGCGCCATCGACGTGCAGGCGACCACCAACCGGCACATGCGACGGTTGGTGGAGATCACCGGGGAGACGGCCACGCTGTCGATGCGGCAGGGCTGGGTGCGCGTCTACACCGACCAGGTGCTCTCGCCGCACGAGATCCGGATGTCGGTCACGCTCGGTTCCCGGCACTCGCTGGTCGCCGGCTCGTCGTCCAAGGCGATCCTGGCGGCGTTGCCCGACGCCGAGGTGTCCGAGTATCTGTCCACGCATGAGCTGGTGTCGATGACGTCGGCCACCATCACCTCCGTCGAGCAGCTCTGGGAGGACCTGCGGGCGGTACGCGGGCAGGGCTACGCGGTGAGCCGGGGTGAACGGCAGGCGGGTGCGGCGAGCGTGGCGGCGGCCATCCGGCTCGCCTCCGGCGAGGTCTACGGGTCGTTGTCGCTCTGCGGCCCGCAGGACCGTTTCTCCTCGCGCCTGCTGACCGAGTACGGCGATCTGGTGGCCGACGCGGCCCGCCAGGTCAGCGCCGAGCTGGGTTACCAGTCCGCCCCGGAGTCGGCCGAGGCCGCGCCACCGGCCAAGCGTCGCAGTCCTCGCCGTCAGGTGGCCCGTGCCTCGGCCGACCAGCCCGACAGCAGCTCGGCCGAGGTCGTGGTCTCGCAGAAGTAGAACCCGAGGTTGCGGATCGCCGGCTCGGCCAGGTCCGGGCGGGTCCAGCCGACCATGTCCGTCGGCAGGGTGACGGCCAGGTCGGCCATGTACGCCTCGCGCACGGTCGAGTCGACGCAGACGTTGGCCGCCGTGCCGACCACCACCACGTGGTCGCGTTCGTGTGCCCGCAGCAGGTTGTGCAGGGGCGTGCCGACGAAGGCGCTGTAGCGCGTCTTCTCCAGGTGGCAGTCGCCGGGCGCGGGGCGTAGCCCGTCGGCCAGTTCGGCGCCCCAGGAGCCCGCCTCGCAGACGCTGAGCGGGCTGCGGCCCATCGCCTCGGCGCGGGCCCGGCGGGCCGGTGACACGAGCTGGTCGTGGGCGGCCTGCCGGACCCAGACGACGAGGCAGCCGGCGGTCCGCGCCGGGTCCAGGAATCCGGGCAGCCGGCGGGCCAGATCGGCGTTGACACCGACGTCGGCGCCGAGCGTCGCCATGGCCCCGGCGGGGGAGCAGAAGTCGTTCTGCATGTCGATGACCAGCACCGCGGTCCGCCACGGGGGGTACTTCATGAGGTTTTCTCCCAAATCAGGGGATTGATCCGGATCGATGATGCCGAGTCGGGTCCTACAGGCCATTGACCTTGCCGCCGAACATAGCTTACGTTCGCACCAACAGAACGGCGTACTGCACAAGCGAACAATCTCGCGATCAAACGCGGGCCGGTCGGTGACAGGGGTAGCCCATGAGTGCGATCAAAGTGGAGGGCGTCAGCAAGGTCTTCGCCGGCGCCGGCGGGCAGTCGATGCTCGCCCTGAGCGACGTCTCGCTCGACATCGCCGACGGCGAGTTCGTCGTGCTGCTCGGGCCCTCCGGGTGCGGCAAGACCACCCTGCTGCGCATCATCGGTCAGTTGGAGAGCCCGACCGTCGGCCGGGTGAGCCTCGACCACGGCACGCGGTCCGACGGCGACCGCCCTCTGGGCTTCGTCTTCCAGGAGGCCACCCTGATGCCCTGGCGGACCGCCGCCGCCAACGTGGCCCTGCCGCTGGAGATGGCCGGCGTCGGCCGCCGGGAACGCACCGCGCGGGTCCGCGAGATGCTCGAACTCGTCGGCCTGCCGGAGGCCGAGGGAAAGCACCCGCACCAGTTGTCGGGCGGCATGCGCCAGCGGGTCTCCATCGCCCGCGCGTTGGCACACGACCCGCAGGTGCTGCTCATGGACGAGCCGTTCGGCGCGCTCGACGCGCAGACCCGCGACATGATGAACTCCGAGCTGCAGCGCATCTGGCTGGAGAACCGCAAGACGGTCGTCTTCGTGACGCACTCCGTCTCCGAGGCGGTGTTCCTCGCCGACCGCATCGTGATGCTGGGGACCAAGCCCGGCCACATCCACTCCATCACCGAGGTGACGCTGCCCCGGCCGCGCACCATCGACATGACCGAGACCGCCGAGTTCCGCCATCTCGCCGCCGAGCTGCGTCGACAGATCGGCGCGGTGCAGGACCCCGACAACCGATCCGCCGTCTCGGCCTGACCGCATACCGAGGTGCCGCACAGTGACTGCCACTCAAGAGCGCCAGCCGGCGCCGACACCCTCCGCCGAAGAGTTGCTGAAGCCACCACCGCCGACCTGGAAAGAGCGGCTGCGCAACAACCGGTGGCTGTCCTTCTACACCAGCCCCCTGCTGATCGCGCTGTTCCTCGTGGCGTGGAAGATCTACGTCGAGGTCACCGACCTGTCCCGCTTCGTGCTGCCGCCGCCGGAGGCGGTGTTCAAGGCGTTCAGCGAGCAGATCGTCGACCCGTTCGTCTGGCGGACCCACATCTGGACGACCTTCTACGAGGTCATGATGGGTCTGGCGCTGGCGATCGTGCTGGGCGTCGGGCTCGGCCTGATGATCGGCAAGTCGCCGCTGTTCGACCGGATCGTCCGGCCGTTCATCGTCGCCACCCAGGTGGTGCCGAAAGTCGCGCTGGTGCCGCTGTTCATCCTCTGGCTCGGCTTCGGCCCCTCCTCCAAGGTGGTCATCGCCGCGCTGCTGGCCTTCTTCCCGCTGCTGATCAACACCTCGTTCGGTGTCCGGTCGGTGCCGGGCTCCATGCACGACCTGATGACGACGCTCAAGGCGTCGCGGTGGACACGGTTCTGGAAGGCCGACCTGCCGTACACGATGCCCTTCATCCTGGCCGGCATGGAGCTGGCGGTCGTCCAGGCGACCATCGGCGCGATCGTCGGCGAGTACCTCGGCGGTGACAAGGGCCTCGGCCGGTACGCGGTCAACCTGCAGAACAACCTCCAGGTCGACAAGCTGTTCGGCGCGATCCTGATCATGGCCCTGTTCGGCTTCACCCTCTACAGCATCGTCACCGGCGCTCGCCGGTTGCTGATCCCCTGGCACGAGTCCGTGCAGCCGCGCCGCCGCCCCTGACCGACGGCCCGGCTCTCACCTGACACACCACACGACCCGGTCGGCGCCGCGACGCGGCACTGGCGGACCTCTCCTTGCCCGAATCCGTCACCCATTCGTACCTTCCTCGCCCCGGGAGTCCTCCGTGACACATAACCCCTCCTTCGGCGCGCCGGTCTCCCGGCGCTCGCTCCTGCGGTTCGGCGCCTCCGCCGGGCTGCTGCTGCCCACCGCCGGCGGCATGACCCTGATGCTCAGCGGCTGCGGCGGCGACGACAACCAGGTCAACGCCGACGGCAGCCTGAACGGCTCGTACATGACCGCCTCCGGCCTGACGTTGAGCTTCGTGGAGACGATGGTCGCCAAGGAGCGCGGCTACTTCGCCGAGCACGGCCTCAACCTGGACATCAAGGGCGGGCAGGGCACCGCCACCGCCATCCAGGCCGTCCTCGGCGGCTCGGCGGACATGACCCGCGCCAACGGCATCAACGCGATCATCGCGGTGGCCAACGAGGACGCGCCGTTCGTCAGCATCGCCAGCGTCCGGCAGAAGTCGCAGTTCGAGGTGGTGTCCCTGCCCGACGACCCGATCCGCAGCCCGGCCCAGCTCGCCGGACGCACCTGCGGCATCGTCTCCACCGGCGGCGCCACCGAGAACCTGCTCGACGTCATGCTGATCAACGCGGGCATCGACCCCGGGTCGGTGCAGCGTCCGGTCACCGGTGTCGGCACCGCCGCGTACGAGTTGGCGCGCCGGGGCGAGGTGGACGCCTGGATCTGCGTCAACACCGACCGGGCCACCATCCAGAAGGAGATCGGCGAGGTCGTCTTCTTCAGCACCGACGAGCACGCGCCGATGCCCTCGGACTCGTACAACACCAGCCTCAAGATGGTCGAGTCGGACAGCGACATGCCGGTGCGGTTCCTGGCCGGTGTACTCAAGGCCATCGACTACGCCAGCAAGGAGGAGAACTGGGAGCAGGTCATCAACGACCTGCGCAAGTACAACCCGGAGGCGGACGCCGCCCAGGCCCGCGCCGAGCTGCCCCTGCTGGTGGAGAGCTGGCAGGCCGCCGGCCCGGAGAACACCCTGCAGATGAACCCGCAGACCTGGCTCACCGGCCAGGAGAGCCTGGTCAAGGCCAAGCTGGTCAACTCCGCCGCGCCGATCGAGAAGCTCATCTACCCGGACTACCTCGCCCGCGCGAGGGAGCTGTGACGGCCGACCCGGCCGCCGTCGGTGGCGCCGCCGCGGTCCTCGCGGCGGCGGCCGCCAGCGGCGTACGCCGGCTCTGGTTCAACAGCGGCTCCGAGCTGACCTCCTTCCAGGAGGCCGGCGCGCAGGCACGCCAGAAGGGCGAGCCGACCCCGGAGATCATCACCTGTCCGCACGAGCACGTCGCGCTGACCGCGGCGATGGGCGAGACCATGGTCTCCGGTGGACCCAGCATGACGGCCGCCCACGCCGACCTCGGTCTGCTGCACCACGGCGGCGCGATCCACAACGCCATGTGGGGCGACCACCCCATCATGATCATGTCGGGGTATCCGCCGACCCGCGCGGAATCGCGTACCTCGCCGGTGTTCTGGAAGCAGCAGCGCTGGGACCAGGGCGCGATCGTGCGCCAGTACGTCAAGTGGGACTACAAGCTCTCCGCCCTCGACGACGCCGCCCTGGTCGTGGCGCGTGGCCTGCAGGTCGCGCTGGCACCCCGACGCGGGCCGGTCTATCTGGCGATGCCGGAGGAGGTGGGACGCCACCCGGTGCCCGTCGGCGACCGGGTGCCCAGCGCCCAGGCGCTCGGCGTGCCGACCCTGGGTCCCGGCGACCCCGGCGTGGTCAGCGAGGTGGCCCGCCGCCTGCGGACCGCCCGCCGCCCGGTGGTGGTCACCGACCGGGTCGGCGAGAACCCCCGCGCGGTGCGGCTGCTCGCCGAACTGGCCGACACCCTGGGCGTGGAGGTGCGCGCCTCCCGCTACCGGGTCAACCTGCCCGACGACAACCCGTGGCACACCAGCGCGCCGCTGGACCAGTTCGACGTCGTCGTCGTACTGGACCACCCGGTGCCGTGGATACCCGCACTGGAACAGCCCGCCGAGGACGCGTGGATCGGCTGGGTGGGACCCGACCCGATCGAGAGCCGGGTCCCGCTGTACGAGTTGCGGGCCGACGCCCGCACGACCGCCGACCCGGCGGCGTTCCTCGCCGCGGTGCTCGGCGAGGTCGGCTCGGGCGACGCCGACACGGTGCGGCAGCGCCGCGAGCGCCCCCCGGGCGTCGGCACCAAGCGGCACACCGCCGGCAGGGGAGCGGCCGGCGGTGTGCCCACCCCCTCGTTGATCGCGGCGGCACTGGACGCCCACCTGCACCCCGACGACCTGCTCACCTGGGAGGTCTTCGACACCACGGCGGTGCGCCGCACGAAGCCGGGCACCCTGTTCGAGAAGGGCGGCTCCAGCCTCGGCTGGTCGGTGGCCGCGGCCACCGGCGCCAGCATCGCCGCCGGTGGCGCGCACGCCGTCGCGGTCACCGGGGACGGCTCCTACCTGTTCGGCTCGCCGGACTCGTGCCTGTGGTTGCAGCAGCAGCACGACGCCCCGATCGTCACCGTCGTGGTCAACAACGGCGGGTACCGCACCGGCACCACCACGCTGGCCGCGCACTACCCGGACGGTCTGGCCGTCGCCGAACCCACGGTCCTCGGCGGTCACCTCACCCCGTCGCCGGACTTCGCCGCGCACGCCCGCGCGCAGGGCTGCTACGGCGAGCGCGTGGTGCGCGCGGCCGATCTGAGCGCCGCCCTGGACCGGGCCCGTGCCGCCGTGCAGCGCGACCGGGTACCGGCCGTGCTGGACGTCTGGGTGCCCGAACACCTCACCGGGTCGATGGACCCGGATCGCCGGGCGCGCACCCCGGCCGCTGACGAAGGGACCAGTGATGGCTGAGGTCGTCTCCCCGATCGACGCCCGGGTCCTGGCCCGGGTGGCGCCTGCCTCGCCGGACGAGGTGCACGCCGCGGTCCGCGCGGCGCGGGCCGCGCAACCGGCCTGGGCCCGGCGCACCGGCAGCGAACGCGGCCGGATCCTGCACGCCGTCGCCGACCTCATCGAGGCCGCCGTCGAGGAACTGGCCGAGATCGAGACCCGCAACACCGGCAAGATCCTCAGTGACACGCGGCGGGAGGTACGCCGGGCGGCCGGCAGCTTCCGCTACTATGCCGGCTGGGCCGAGCAGGTACGCGGGGAGACCATCCCGGTCGGCGTGGAGTACCACACGTACACGGTGCCGGAGCCGCACGGCGTGGTCGCCGGGGTCATCCCGTGGAACGTGCCGTTCTTCTTCGCCGCCAAGAAGATCGCCCCGGCGCTGGCGTTCGGCAACGCCTGCCTGCTCAAGCCGGCCGAGGAGACCCCGCTGACCGCCCTGCGGCTGGCCGGGCTGCTGACCGAGGCCGGCGTACCCGAGGATCTGGTGTCGGTGCTGCCCGGCGGTCGGGAGACCGGCGCGGCGCTGGTGTCGCATCCGGACGTGGACCTGATCGTGTTCACCGGGCACCACGACACCGGTAAGGCGATCGCCCGCGCGGCGGCGGAGCACCTGACGCCGGTCGCCCTGGAACTGGGCGGCAAGTCGCCGCAGGTCATCTTCGGCGACGCCGACCTGGACCGGGCGGTCGACGCGGTGGTGCTGGGCGTCTTCGCCTCCTGCGGCCAGATGTGCATCGCCGGTTCCCGGCTCGTGGTGCACGAGTCGGTCTACGACGAGGTCCTCGACCGGATCGCGGAGCGGGTACGCGGACTGCGCGTCGGTGACCCGTTCGACGACGACACCGACCTGGGTCCGCAGATCACCTCGGCGCAGCGGGACAAGACGGCGCAGTTCATCGCCGAGACCCGTGCCGCCGGACGGCTGGTGGCGCAGGCCGCCCTGCCCGACGACGAGCGGCTGCGCGACGGCTTCTACGTGCCGCCGACGGTGTTCGACCGGTTGGACGCGCAGGCGCGGCTGCTGCGCGAGGAGGTCTTCGGCCCGGTCCTGGCGGTGTCGTCGTTCCGCGACGACGCCGAGGCGCTGCGGCTGGCCGACGACACCGACTTCGGTCTGGCCGCCGGGGTGTGGACCGCCGACATCGCCCGGGCGCACCGGTTCGCCGGGCAGGTCCGCGCCGGCACGGTCTGGATCAACACGTACCGGGTGCTGTCGGACCTGGTGCCCTTCGGCGGGGTGGGCCTGTCCGGGTACGGGCGGGAGAACGGCACCGAGGCGGCCCGGCTGTACCTGCGGCCGAAGTCGGTGTGGACCTCGCTGACGGCCGGCACACCGCAGGGGTACGGCCTGGGTGGCGCGGGTGCCGCAGGCTGACCGCCCGCCCGACGCGGCGACCGAGGAGGTGGGTCGCGGCGGGCTCGCGTTGCTGCGGGACCGCCGCTTCGGCCCGTACTTCTTCGGGTCGCTGGCGTCCAACACCGGCACCTGGTTCCAGAACGTCGCGGCGATCCTGACCATCTTCGCGTTGACCCGCTCCGCCTTCATGGTGGGGCTGGTCACCGCGTTGCAGTTCGCGATGCAGTTGGTCCTGGCGCCGGTGATCGGGGCGGTGGCCGACCGGGTCGACCGGCGGCTGCTGATCATCGTCGGGCAGACGCTGGGCGGGACCGCCGCCGCGGTGCTCGCGGTGCTGGCGTTCCTGGACCTCCTCAACGCCCCGCTGCTGTTGACGTTCGTGGCGCTGTCCGGGGTGGGGCAGGCGATCACCGGGCCGGCGGCCCAGGCGCTGGTGCCCAACATCGTCGGACGTGCCGACGTCCCGCAGGCCATCGCGTTGCACTCGCTCACCTTCAACCTGTCCCGGGCGATCGGCCCGGTGGCCGGGGCGGCCACGTACGCGCTGGCCGGTGCCGGTGCCGCGTTCGCCGTCAACGCCGCCAGTTTCCTGGTGTTCGCGCTGGCACTGGCCGGCGTACGGCTGCCCCGGGCGCAGCCCGGGGCCGGCAAGCGCCGGCTGGGCGTGTTCGACGGGGTGGCCTACGTCCGTTCCCGGCCGGAACTGGTGCGCTGCCTGGTGGCGGTGGCCCTGATCGGGTTGGCGATGGAGCCGATCAACACGCTGTCACCGCTGTTCGCCGAGGGCTTCGGCGGCGGTGAGCTGATGGTGGGCATCTTCATCACCTGTTTCGGGCTCGGTTCGGCGTTGATCGCCGGCTGGGTGGGCCGGTTGCGGCGGGTGATGGGCAGTGGCCGTACCGGTGCGGTCGGGGTGGCCGCCCTGGGCGTCGGGATGGCGGTGCTGGCGGTCAGTCCGGGGCCGGTGATGGCCACGGTGGGCATCGCCGTGGGCGGCGCCGGTTACCTGCTGGCGGTCAGCGACGTCAACGCCACCATGCAGCACGGCCTGGCCGACGAGGTGCGGGGCCGGGTGATGGCGCTGTGGTCGATGTGTTTCCTGGGCATCCGTCCGGCGGCGGCGATCCTGCACGGCTGGCTGGGCGACGCGTTCTCGGCGCGTACCGGCGCGGTCGTGGCGGTGGTGGCCGCCGTGGCCGCCGCGGTGGTGCTGCGCGCCCGACGGGCGCTGCGCGCCGCCGGGGGGTGAGGGGCGTGCGTTGACCCCACACCTGACAACAAACTATTCTGCTGAGCGAAACACCGTTCGCTTGATGCGAACGATAGGAATGGGGGCTCCCGTGCACGACGGACCGCTGACCGGCCTGCGCGTCATCGACGCCTCGACGATCCTGGCCGGACCGCTGTGCTGCCAGATCCTCGGCGACTACGGCGCCGACGTCATCAAGGTCGAACACCCCGTCGCCGGCGACAGCATGCGCGGACACGGCCACGCCAAGGACGGCGTACCGCTGTGGTGGAAGGAGATCTCCCGCAACAAGCGCACGCTCGGGCTCAAGCTGTCCACCCCGGAGGGCGCCGACCTGCTGCGCCGCCTCGCCGCCACCGCCGACGTGCTGGTGGAGAACTTCCGACCCGGCACCCTGGAACGGTGGGGGATCGGCCCCGACACGCTCCTGGAGATCAACCCGGCGCTGGTCGTCGTCCGCATCTCCGGCTTCGGCCAACGCGGCCCCTACGCGCACCGGCCCGGCTTCGGCACCCTCGCCGAGGCGATGAGCGGCTTCGCCCACCTCACCGGCGACGAGAACGGCCCACCCACCCTGCCCGCGTTCGGCCTGGCCGACAGCATCTGCGGCATCGCCGCCTCCTCCGCCACCATGGTCGCGCTCTGGGCCCGCCAACAGAACGGCGGCAAAGGCCAGGTCGTCGACCTCAGCCTGCTCGAACCGATCATGATGGCCGTCGGTCCCGGACCCACCGTCTACGACCAGCTCGGCATCATCGGCCACCGGCACGGCAACCGCTCCACCAACAACTCGCCCCGCAACACCTACCGCACCCGCGACGGCTCCTGGGTGGCGATCTCCACCAGCGCCCAGTCCATCGCCGAACGGGTGCTGCGCCTCGTCGGACACCCCGAGGTCATCGACGAACCGTGGTTCGCCTCCGGACGCCAACGCGCCGAACACGCCGACCTGCTCGACTCCTACGTCGGCGGCTGGATCGCCGAGCGCACCCGCGACGAGGTCATGCGGGCCTTCGACGAGGCCGGCGCCGCCGTCGCGCCCGTCTACGACGCCCGCGACATCGTCACCGACGACCACGTCCGCGCCGCCGAGATGGTCGTCGACGTCCCCGACCCCGACTTCGGTCAGATCCTGATGCACAACGTCCTGTGGCGGATGTCCGAGACCCCCGGCCGGATCCGCTTCACCGGCCGGGCCCTCGGCGCCGACACCGACGATCTCCTCGTCAACGAACTCGGCTGCACCCCCGACACCGTCGCCGACCTGCGCGACCGGGAGATCGTGGCCTGACGGCCACCACCACGAAGGTAAGGATTGCCGTGACCACCATGAGCACCACCACCAACCCGGCGAGCGGAACCCAGGCGCTGCTGGCCGCCGTCGCCGCCGGCACCCGGGTGTACGACCTGGGCCGTCGCCTGAGCATCGGCATGCCCCAGTCGCCCAACCACCCGCCGTTCTGGCACGCCCTGCCACGTCGGCACGGCGACGCGGTCCGCGTCGACGGCGGCTCCGCCGCCAACGACATCATCACCATGGGCACCCACGTCGGCACCCACATCGACGCCTTCTCGCACGTCTCCCAGGACGGCCGGCTGTTCGACGGCTCCGACGCCGCCGCCGCCGGACGCGGCGGACGCTTCGCCGACCTGGGCGCACACACCATCGCCCCGATGGTGCGCCGTGGAGTGCTGCTCGACGTGCCGGCCGCGCTGGGCACCCCGCAGGGCTGCGCCGCCGGCTACGAGATCACCCCGCAGGACCTCACCCACACCGCCGAGCAGCAGGGCACCCCGCTGCGCCCCGGCGACGTGGCACTGATCCGCAGCGGCTGGGGCCGACTGTTCAGCGACGACGACCGCACCCGCTTCGTCGGCCACGACAGCGGCGTACCCGGCGTCGGCGAGGCCGGCGCCACCTGGCTGGCCGACCAGGGCATCCACGCCGCCGGCGCGGACACCATCGCCTTCGAGTGCCTGCGCCCCGGCGCCGGCCACAGCGTCCTGCCCGCGCACCGGGTGCTGCTGGTCGAACGCGGCGTCTACATCATCGAGACCATGGCACTGGAGGAACTGGCCGCCGCCGGAGTGCACGAGTTCCTGTTCGTGCTCTCGCCACTGGCCATCTTCGGCGCCACCGGCTCGCCCGTACGCCCGCTGGCGGTGGTCGTCGATGCCTGACCAGACCCTCGCCCGGCAGCTCGCCGCGTTCGCCGCCCACGCCCGCACCACGCCCCTGCCCGCACCGGTCGTCACCAGCGTGCGCCAGCGGGTCCTGGACATCCTCGGCCTGTGCGTCGCCGCGCACCGGCTCCCCACCAGCCACGCCGCCCTCGACCACGTCGCCGAGCAGGGTGGACGCCCCCAGGCGTACGTCGTCGGTCTACCCGAGGCGGTACCCGCCGCGCAGGCCGCGTTCGGCAACGGCGTCCTGGCCCACTCGCTGGACTACGACGACACCCACCTACCCTCGGTGCTGCACCCCAGCGCCGCCGTGGTGCCGGCCGCCCTGGCCGCCGCGCAGGCCGCCGGCGCCGACGGCGCCGCCCTCACCACCGCCGTCGCGGTCGGCATCGAGGTCACCGTCCGCCTCGGCATGGCCGGCTACGACCCGGAACTGAACAACTCGGTCTTCTTCGAACACGGCCAGCACGCCACCTCCATCTGCGGGGCGATGGGCGCCGCCGTGGCCGCCGGCATGCTCGTCGGCCTCGACGAAGACGGCCTGCTGGACGTGCTCGGCGTGACCGCGTCGATGGCCGCCGGAGTGATCGAGGCCAACCGCACCGGCGGCACCGTCAAACGGCTGCACTGCGGATGGGCCGCACACAGCGCCGTCACCGCCGCCGACCTGGTCCGACGCGGCTTCACCGGACCACCCACCGTGCTGGAGGGCCGGTTCGGGTTCTTCACCGCCTTCCTGCGCGGCGAAGCCGACCACGCCCAGGTCACCGACGGACTCGGTGAACGCTGGGCGGTGCCGGACATCTTCTTCAAGCCCTACCCGGCCAACCACTTCACCCACGCCGCCATCGACGCCGGACTGGCGCTGCGCGCCCAGGACGTGCCGCTGGACCGCATCGACCACATCGAACTGCGGGTACCCGCCGCCGTGATCCGCACCATCGGGCAGCCCATCGACACCAAACGCACCCCGGACACCGGCTACCAGGCCCAGTTCAGCGGCCCGTACGCGGTGGTCGCCGGCCTCTTCGGCGGCGGCGGCCTGGGCCTCGGGCTCGGTGACTTCACCGACGACCTGGCCCGCGACCCGGCCCGCCGGGCCCTGATGGCCCGCGTCGACGTGGTCGCCGACGACGAGTGCACCAAGATCTTCCCCTACCAGTTCCCGGCCGTCGTGACCGTCCGCACCGACGACGGCCGGACCTGGCGCGAGGAGGTCCTGACCAACCGGGGCGGCCCACAACGACCGCTGTCCGACGCGGAACTGGCCATGAAGTTCCGCGACAACGTCGCCGGTCGCCTCGACCCGGACACCACCGACCAGGTGGTGGCCGCCGTCGCCGGCCTCGCCGACGTCACCGACGTGGCCGACCTGCTGCGCCCACTGACCCGGCTGCGCACCGCCACCGACTGACCCACCCGCGACCCGTCGCCCGCCGACCATCAGGAGCACATCATGCAACCCTTCGATCTCGTAGTGCGCAACGTCCGCGTGGTACGACACGACCAGGCGGAGCCGACGGCGCTGGACATCGGCGTACGCGACGGCCGGGTGGCCCACCTCGCCCCGCACATCGACACCACCGAGGCGACCACGGTCGTCGACGGCGGCGGCAAGCTCGCCTTCCCCGGCGTCGTCGACGCCCACCAGCACTGGGGCATCTACCACCCGCTGGCGCAGGACACCGCCACCGAGAGCCGCGCCTGCGCGCAGGGCGGCGTCACCTCCGCCATCAACTACATCCGCACCGGCCAGTACTACCTCAACCGGGGCGGACCGTACGGCGAGTTCTTCCCCGAGGTCCGCGCCGCCACCGACGACCGCTCTTTCGTCGACTACGCCTTCCACGTGGCGCCGATGACCGCCGAACACATCGACGAGATCCCCGACCTGGTCCGCGACCACGGCGTCACCTCGTTCAAGATCTTCATGTTCTACGGCGGTCACGGCCTGCACGGACGCTCCGCCGACCAGAGCTCGTTCCTGATGATCCCGCCCGACGCCCGCTACGACTACGCGCACTTCGAGTTCGTCATGCGCGGCGTGCAGGCCGCCCGCGAACAGTTCCCCGAACTGGCCGACGAGATCTCCCTGTCCCTGCACTGCGAGACCGCCGAGATCATGTCCGCGTACACCCGGATGGTCGAGCAGGACGGCACCCTGACCGGCCTCGCCGCGTACAGCGCCTCCCGCCCACCGCACTCCGAGGGCCTGGCGGTCAGCATCGCCGCCTACCTCGCCCACGAGACCGGCCTACCCACCATCAACCTGCTGCACCTCTCCTCGGCCAAGGCCGTCGACGCGGCGATCCGCATGGCCCAGGCGTTCCCGCACGTCGACTTCCGCCGCGAGGTCACCATCGGTCACCTGCTGGCCGACATCGACACCGCCTACGGCCTCGGCGGCAAAGTCAACCCGCCGCTGCGTCCCCGCGAGGACGTCGAGGCGCTCTGGGCACACCTGCTCGACGGCCAACTCGACTGGGTCGTCAGCGACCACGCCTGCTGCCGCGCCGAGGTCAAGTTCGGCGAACCCGACGACGACATCTTCGTCGCCAAATCCGGCTTCGGCGGCGCCGAATACCTGCTGCCCGGCCTGATCAGCGAAGGCACCAAACGCGGCCTGTCCTACGCCCGCGTCGCCGAACTGACCTCGTGGGCGCCGGCCCGCCGCTTCGGCCTGGCCACCAAGGGCGCCATCGCCGAGGGCCTGGACGCCGACTTCTGCCTGGTCGACGCCGAACACACCTGGACCGTCCGCGCCGACGAGTCACTGTCCGCGCAGGACTACACCCCGTTCGAGGGCATGGAACTGACCGCCCGCGTCACCGACACCTTCCTGCGCGGCGAGCAGATCCTCCGCGACGGCACCGTGGTCGGGCAGCCACGCGGCCGCTACCTGTCCCGCCCGACCCGCCCGTGACCGCCGTCGGCACGTCCCCCGCGATCGCCCGCAGCTACCTGTACGTGCCGGGGGACCAGCCCGACAAGCTGACCCGGGCCGCGACACGCGGCGCCGACGCCTGCATCCTCGACCTGGAGGACGCGGTCGCACCCGCCCACAAGAGCACCGCCCGGGACACCGTCGCGACATTCCTCGCCGACGCACCCGCCGGCCCCCAATGGTGGGTACGCGTCAACGCCGACACCCCCGCCGCCGACATCGGCGCGGTGGCCGGGGTACACCTCACCGGCATCGTGGTGCCCAAGGCCGACGTCGACCTGCTGACCGAGGTGGACGCGCTGCTCGGCGACGCCGAACACGCCCACCGCCTGCCAGCCGGTTCGCTGGTCGTCTTCGCCCTGCTGGAAACCGCCGGGGGAGTGTGGCGGGCCGACGCGGTCGCCGCCGCCCGCCGGGTGGTCCGGCTCGGTCTCGGCGAGGCCGACCTCGCCGCCGAACTGCGCCTGCAACCCGGACCGGACAAGGCCGAGCTGTGGCCGATGCGGTCCCGTCTGGTGCTCGCCGGCGCCGCCGCCGGCCTCGCCCCGCCCGTCGGCCCCACCGAGACCGCCCTGCGCGACCCGGACCGCCTCGAACAGAGCAGCCGGCTGCTGCTGCGGCAGGGTTTCCGGGGCCGCACCGCCATCCACCCCGCCCAGGTGGCGGTCGTCAACCGGGTCTTCGCACCGACCGACGAGGAGGTGGCCGCCGCCCGCGACGTCGTCGACCGGCTGGCCGCCGCCGAACGCGACGGCTCCGGCGTGACGGTCACCGCCGACGGGCGGCTCGTCGACGCGGCCGTGGCGCGCAGCGCCCGCGAGATCCTCGACCGCGCCGCCGCAGGCGGATAACCCTGCGCCACCGGCCCCGGGGTGCGCGACGCCCCGGGGCCGAACCCTGCCATCAACAACCCCATGGGCACCCGCGCCTCGACCAGCCCACCGAACCCGACCCGCCCACCGACCGACCCCGCCCACCTCACCGCGCCGACTCCCGTAACGCCACCAGACCCGCCGCCAACCGCCGCACCTCCGCCGCGTCCAGCCCGACCACCGACCCACTCCACGGCAACTCCGCCCGCACCGCCTCCGCCGACGACCCCGCACCCAACAGACCACCCACCAACGCCGCCACCGTGTCCGTGTCCCCACCACCGCGCACCGCCGCCACCAACCCACCCCGCACCGAATCCGCGCCCCGCACACTGTGCAGCACCGCCGCGACCGTCTCCGCCGCGTCCAGCCCGACCCCCGACTGCGGGGGAGACCACCCACCCGCCGCCACCGCACCCACCAACCTGGCCAACCGTGGCGCGTCCCCACACACCGGCCGCGCCACCTCCACCCACTCCACCGCCCGCGCCACCACCACCGCCATCGGCGCACCCGCCACCGACCACGACGCACACCCGGCCATCACCACCGCCGACGCCAACGCCTCCGGCGCCCGATGCGTCGCCCGCGTCACCTCCACCGTCCGCGCCACCAGCAGATCCACCCGCTCCGGCGGCACCGACCACCCCACCGGCAACGCCCGCATCGGCGCGCCGTTCGTGCCACCCTCCCGATCGGCGGGCACCGCCCCGGTCGCCCGGAACGCCGCCAGCGCCGCCCGCGTCGACGGCCCCGCACCCGGCACCGGCGGATCCTGCGCCGCCATCCGCGACAGGAACGTCACCGCGTCCACGGCACCGCCACCGTCCACCAGACACCGCGCCACGAGCAGCGTCAACGCGGTGTCGTCCGAGGTCGCCCCGGCCGCCCACCGGTCACTGGCCTGAGGCGTCTCGATCACCTCGTCACCGTCCCGCGTCGGCGGACGCCCCTCGTACGGCACCCCCAACGCGTCCCCACAGGCGTACGCCGTCAGCGCCCCCGCCACCCGCCGCACCGCCACCCCATCCACGACACTCGACACACCCGCAGCCTAGGCGCACCGAACGAGGGGAGTGGTCGACTACTGAGCGTGACCGGAGCGGGCGAGGCGGAATCCCACGTCGTCGATCGCGTAGCTGGGGTGACTGCGCCGCCGCACCGACGCACGGCAACTCCACTTCTCGTCGAACCAGCCGCCGCCCCGCAACACCCGGTAGGTGCCGTACACCTCGGGGTCGTACACGTCCCAGCACCAGTCCCAGACGTTGCCCAACATGTCGAACAGACCCCAGGCGTTGGGCCGCCTACCGCCCACGTCGCGCAGCCGTTCACCGGAGTTGCCGCGATACCAGGCGATCTCGTCCAACGGCCCGTAGCGAGGACCAGCGGTGCCGGCCCGGCAGGCATGCTCCCACTCGGCCTCGGTGGGCAGCCGGTACCCGTCGGCCCCGGTGTCCCACTCGACGTCCTCACCGTCGACCCGGTACGCCGGCCGCAGCCCGTCGGCCTCGGACAGGGCGTTGCAGAACCGCACCGTGTCCCACCAGGACACCGTCTCCATCGGACGACGGCGCTCGTCGGTCGCACAGGGGACACCGACGACCGCGGCGTACCGGGCCCGGGTCACCGGATACGCGGCGAGGCGGTACGGCCCGACGTCGACCGGCCAGCTGCGCTGCGTACGCCGATCCGTCAGCACCACACGTCCCGCCGGAACGTTCACCATCACGCTGTCGGAGTCCACGAGGAGCAGATGCTACCGATCCAGGCCCACCATCGGTCCTTCCGGCCGGTCAGCCTACGTTCGATAATTGGCATTATGTAAAGCTGACGTTCCGACGCGCCCCCCGAGAGGGGGCACCACCACAGCCCGGGATGTAAGGAAGGGTCCCCTGCTATACACCAGGCGTTAGCAAGGGACCCTTCCTTACATCCCGGCGCGGTGCGGTGCGTCGACGATCATTCATCCGGCGGTGCACGCCGACCGGTCGGTGCCGGTCGCTCGCAGCCGGCACCGACCGGCACGTCCGGGCGGCCCCACCCCTATCGCGCGCGCCACGTCGTCGCCGCCTGGGAACCCCTCAATCCGGGCGCAGCCGAGGAACCAGCCCCGTGGCGCCTTTCCGACGCCCGGCACGGCTCGCGCCGGAAACCGCCCCGCTCCCCTGGGTCGGCCATGAACCCGAAAATCATGCATAATATCCCTTATGCATGACAAAAGGGATGAAGCGGTCCAGGTGCTGATCGAGGAGTTCCTGACGTCGCGGGCGACGCGCAAGCCCTCCCCGCACACGCAGGCGGCGTACCGGCGGGATCTGATCGCGGTGGCCGCGCTCGCGGCGGAGCTGGCCACCCCTCCCCTCCCCCTCGACGCCCTGTCGATCGAGGCGCTCTCCCCCAGGCTGATGCGGGCGGCGTTCGCCCGCTTCGCCGCCGACCGGGCCGCCGCCTCGGTCGGTCGTGCCTGGTCGACCTGGAACGGCTTCTTCTCGTTCCTGGTGGCCGAGCAGGTGGTGGCCGGCAATCCGATGCCGGCCGTGGGGCGACCCCGGGCGCCGCTGCCGGTGCCGAAGCCGCTGCGGGGTGAGGACACTCCCGAGCGGCTGCTCGCGGCGGCGGCGCAGGCGCGAGGTCGGCAGCGCGATCCGTGGCCGGAGCGGGACGTGGCGGTGTTGGCGCTGGCGTTGTGTGCCGGGCTGCGGTTGTCGGAGCTGCTGGCGTTGCGGGTCGGTTCGCTCGCGGGTCGGCCGGGTGAGCGCCGGCTGGAGGTGGCCGGTAAGGGTGGGCGGCCTCGGGTGTTGCCGGTGGAGCCGGATCTGGACGCGCTGCTGGCGGACTATCTGGACAGTCGGGTGCGGCGGTTCGGTGCGCGGTCGGTGCGGCCGGGGTCGCCGCTGCTGGTGGATCGGGAGGGTGAGGCGTTGCGGCGGGGTGGTCTGCAGTATCTGGTGGAGTCCTGTTACCGGCGTGCGGGGATCGGTGACCGGGTGCCGCGTGGGGCGCGGTTGCACGCGTTGCGGCACACGTTCGCGACGCGGTTGGCCGAGGACGGGGCGGGTGCGGCGGAGATCATGCGGTTGTTGGGGCATGCGTCGTTGGCGTCGTCGCAGACGTACATCGAGGTGACGTCGGGGCAGCAGCGGGAGGCGGCGCGGGTGAATCGCACGTACCGGGCGTTGGTGGGGTTGGTGCGGTCTCAGGCGGGGTGAGCGTCGAGGACTGCCGGGAGGACGGCGGCGATGGCGGCGGTGGGGTCGAAGTCGGGGTCGGGGTTGGCGAGTTGGTTGTTGAGGAGGCCGTCGAGGAGGGCGAGCAGGAGCCGTAGGGCGGTGGTGGGGTGGCGGGCGCCGAGTGCGGCGAGCAGGGGTGTGGCCCAGGCGGCGAGGTCGTGTTGGCGTTGGGCGATCTGGTGTTGCAGGGCGGGGTGGTGGGCGGCTTCGGCGAAGATCGCGAGGCGGGCGAGGGTGAGGGCGCGGTGGGTGGTGGTGAGGTCGTGGGCGAGGGCGCCGAGGGCGGTGGTGAAGGTGTCGGGGTCGATGTGGTCGAGGGTGCCGGCGAGGTGGTTCCAGCCGGTGGTTTCGAGGTCGAGGATGCGGGTGAGGACGCCGGCGATGAGGGCTTCGCGGGTGCGGTAGCGGTTGGAGGTGGAGCCGGTGGGGAGTTCGGCCTGGTCGTCGACGGCGCGGTGGGTGAGATGGCGGGGGCCGCGGGTGCCGAGGACGGCGATGGCGGCGTCGAGGAGGCGTTGTTGGCGGGCGTCCACGGAGGTGAGACTACAGCAGTAGTGGCTGCGACTACATCTGTAGTACGGTCGGGTGATGCGAGGATCAGCGGCTGTCATCGGAGGCGGCGTGGGTGGGCTGGCGGTGGCGGTGGGACTGCTGCGCGCCGGGTGGACGGTGTCGGTGTTCGAGCGGGCGGCGGGGCTGCCCGGGACGGGTACCGGGTTGGGGATCTGGCCGTCGGCGTTGCGGGCGTTGGATCGGCTCGGTGTGGGTGCGCTCGCGCGGGAACGGGGTCGGGAGCAGCCGGACGGGGCGATGCGTCGCCCGGACGGGACGGTGATCGCCCGGTTGGACGTGGGGCGGATCCGTCGGCGGCACGGTGAGGGGGTGCTGCTGCTGTCCCGGCCGGCGTTGCTGGGTCTGTTGGCGGAGGCGTTGCCGGCGGGCACGGTGCGTTTCGGGGCGCCGGTGGCGGGTCCGGCCGAGCTGGGTGACGGGTACGACGTGGTGGTGGGCGCGGACGGGATCCGCAGCGCGACCCGGGTGGCGATGTTCGGTGATCGGTTCCCGCTGCGGTACTCGGGGGTGACGGCGTGGCGTGGCACGGTGCCGTTGGAGGTGGCCTCCGGTGGGGAGACGTGGGGTCCGGGGCGCAAGTTCGGGGTGACGCCGCAGGGTCCCGGGGTGGCGAACTGGTACGCGGCGGTGGCGGCGCCGGAGGGTTTCCGGCCGCCGGAGGGTGATCTGGCGGCGTTGCGGGGGTGGTTCGGTGACTGGCACGACCCGGTGCCGGCGGTGCTGGATCGCGTCGACGTGGCCGGGATGTTGCATCACGACGTGCACTATCTGTCGCCGGTGCCGACGTACGTGCGGGGGCGGTGGGTGTTGCTGGGCGACGCGGCGCACGCGATGACGCCGGATCTGGGGCAGGGTGCCTGTCAGGCGTTGATCGACGCGGTGGCGTTGTCGGAGGCGTTGGCGGTGGAGTCGGACGTGTCGGCGGCGTTGGCCCGCTACGACGGGGTGCGGCGGGTGCCGACGCAGCGGATGGCGGCGATGGCGGTGCGGGCGGGACGGTTGGCGCAGGTGCGGCGGTTCACCGGGGTGCGGGACGTGGCGTTGCGGTGGGCGTTGGCGTTCGGTCCCCCGGGCTGACGGTGGTGGTCGCGGCGTCGGGTGTGGAAGGCTACGGGTGACGCGACTGGCGGCACCGGGGATGGATAGGACCATCGGGGAGCTCGTCGTGGGGGTCGTCCGCCTGGGCCTCCACGATCGAGGTGAGCCATGTCCACGACGTCGACGACGGCCCGGTTGTTGCCTGGTGGGCCGGTGGCGGAGCAGGTTCTGGTCGAGGTGGCCGAGGGTGTGGCGGCGTTGCGGGCGGCGGGGGTGACTCCGGCGTTGGCGACGGTGCTGGTGGGTGACGACAAGGCGAGCGCCGGTTACATCCGGATCAAGCAGCGGCAGGCGGCGGAGTTGGGCTTCGCGTCGCCGCACGTGCGGTTGCCGGGGTCGGCGTCGCAGGCGGATCTGCACGCGGTGGTGGCGGATCTGAACGCGGACCGGGGTGTGCACGGGGTGGTGGTGCAGCATCCGGTGCCGGGTGGGTTGGACTACGACCGGGCGTTGCAGGTGCTGGACCCGGAGAAGGACGTGGACGGGATGCATCCGGTGAACGTGGGGCGGTTGGCGCTCGGGCTGCCGGGGCCGGTGCCGTGTACGCCGGCGGGTGTGGAGGCGTTGTTGGCGTTCCACGGGGTGCCGGTGGCGGGTCGGGAGGTGGTGGTGTTGGGGCGCGGGGCGACGTTGGGGCGTCCGTTGGCGCTGTTGTTGGCGCAGAAGCGGCCGACGGCGAACGCGGCGGTGACGGTGGTGCACACGGGGGTGCCGGACTGGCCTCGGTATACGCGGCGGGCGGAGATCCTGGTGGCGGCGGCGGGGGTGCCCGGGATCGTGCGGCCGGATCATGTGCGGCCGGGTGCGGTGGTGGTGGGTGGTGGGGTGCGGTATGCGGGGCGCCGGTTGTTGCCGGATGTGGATCCGTCGTGTGGGCGGGTGGCGGGGGCGATCACGCCGCGGGTCGGTGGGGTGGGTCCGGTGACGGTGGCGATGCTGTTCCGTAACGCGGTGCGGGCGGCGGCGAGGTCAGCCGAGGTCGACCAGGAGGGGTCGGTGGTCGGAGATGGTGGCCAGCGGGGTCTGCACGGCGGTGACCGGTGGTAGGCGGTGCAGGTCCTGTCGGTCGGCGAGGATGTGGTCGAGTTGGACGCGGGGTTGCCCGGCGGGGTAGGTGGGGCGGCGGCCCAGGGGGTGCCAGCGGGACACCAGGCGGGTGGCCCAGGTGGGCAGGTTGAGGTCGCCGAGCAGGATGCGGGGTGCGGGCAGGGCGCGTAGGACGCGGACGGCCTGGCGGAGTTGGCGGATGTTCCAGCCGGGCACGAAGGACAGGTGGGTGGCGGCGACGGTGAGGGGCCCGTGCGGGGTGTCCAGGACGGCGGCGAGGACGACGCGGGGTTCGTCGTGCAGCAGGATGAGGCCGCCGCGGGGGCCGGGTGCGTAGACCGGGGACCGTACGGGTGCCGGGCGTAGGCGGGTGACGTGCCAGCTGCTGACGGGGTGGCGGGAGATCAGGCCGACGCCGTAGCAGGGTTCGCCGTGGCCGTCGCCGTCGTGGGTGAGGGGGCGGAACGCTTCGCCGGGGGTGCCGACGACGGCGGCGGCGAAGCGGTGTTCGGTGGCGCCGAGGGCCTGGGCGGCGATGGCGGTGAGGTCGTGGTTGCCGCTGCGGGACTGGTCGCGGTCGACTTCCTGGAGGGCGAGGACGTCGGCGTCGAGGGCGGTGACGGCGGCGGCGAGGCGGGCGGGGTCGACGAGGCCGTCGGTCAGGGACCGGCCGTGCAGCAGGTTGAACGTGGCCAGGCGCACCGTGTCACCTTATCGACGCCGTGGCACAGTTGCCCGATGCTGCGGGTGTTGTTCTGTTCGGTGCTGGTGTTCGTGGCGGTGGGTGCGGTCGGGGTGTGGTTGCGGCGGCGTCGGGGCCGGTGAGGCTGGCCACAGGTGGCGGCGTCGGTCGTCTCGGGGTGGGAAGAATGCCGCCGTGGATCTGGATCCGTCGACTGTCGCGCTGCTGCTGACCGCTGCCGTGTTGGCCGGTTGGGTGGACGCGGTGGTGGGTGGCGGCGGGTTGTTGTTGTTGCCGGCGTTGTTGGTGGCGGCGCCGGGGATGCCGCCGGCGACGGCGTTGGGCACGAACAAGTTGGCGGCGATCGCGGGGACGTCGGCGGCGGCGGTGACGTATGCGCGGCGTACTCGTGTCGACTGGGCGGTGGTGGGGCCGGCGGCGGTTCTGGCGGTGTTGTGCGCGGGGGTGGGTGCGGCGTTGGCGGGGGCGGTGCCGCCGTCGGCGTACCGGCCGGTGGTGTTGGTGGTGTTGGTGGCGGTGGCGGTGTTCGTGGTGGCGCGGCCGAGGTTGGGGGTGTCGGCGTCGCCGGGGCGGCGTACCCGGGTGCGGGTCGTGGTGGCGGTGCTGGTGGCGGGGGTGGGTATCGCGTTGTACGACGGGTTGATCGGGCCGGGTACGGGCACGTTCCTGGTGGTGGCGTTCACGGCCCTGGTGGGGGCGGATTTTCTGCACGGGTCGGCGATGGCGAAGGTGGTGAACGCGGGGACGAACGCGGGGGCGTTGGCGGTGTTCGCGGTGACGGGGCATGTGTGGTGGCTGTTGGGTGCGGCGATGGCGGTGTGCAACGTCGTGGGCGCGATGGTGGGTGCGCGGATGGCGTTGCGGCGGGGTGCGGGGTTCGTGCGGGGGGTGTTGTTGCTGGTGGTGGTGGCGTTGGTGGCGAAGTTGGGCTACGACCAGTGGCGGGCGGGGTGAGCGGCGCGACGCGGCGCGTGTGATCATCGGCGGGTGTCGGTGCGCGCGGAACACGACCGGGCCGTCCTGGCGGGTCTGTTGGGGCGGGATCCTCGGCTGCACGCGTACGAGTTGGGTGATCTGGACGATTTCTTCTGGCCGTACACGTCGTGGTTTCGGCGTGGGGACGCGGTGGTGTTGCTGTATCACGGTGCGGTGTCGCCGACGTTGGTGGCGTTGACGCGGCCGGGCGGGGTGGCGGCGGTGTCGGCGTTGCTGGGTGAGGTGGTGCCGGTGTTGCCGGCCCGGTTGGAGGCGCACCTGTCCCCCGGTGTGGAGGTGGCGTTGGCGGGGGCGTTCGAGGTGACGTCGTCGGGGACGCATCTGAAGATGGCGTGGACGGATCCTTCCCGCGCGGTGGGGGTGTCGCCGGCGGGGGTGGTGTTGGGGCGGGCGGATCTGCCTCGGCTGCGGGAGTTGTACGCGGTCGCGTATCCGGGGAACTGGTTCGACGCGCGGATGGTGGACACCGGCCGGTACGTGGGGGTCAGTGACGGTGAGCTGTTGGTGGCGGTGGCGGGGGTGCATGTCTTCTCCCCCACGTATCGGGTCGCGGCGATCGGGAACGTGACGACGCGGCCGGGGTGGCGGGGTCGGGGGTTGGCGGCGGCGGTGGTGACGCGGCTGTGCGAGGTGTTACGGGCCGACGTGGACCATGTGACGTTGAACGTGAAGGCCGACAACGGGGCGGCGGTGCGGTTGTACGGGCGGTTGGGGTTCACCCGGGTGGCCGAGTACGGCGAGTTCCGGCTGCGCGCCGGTGGCCGCTGATTGTCGGTGGCGGTGGTGCCCGGTGGCCGGGATGATGACGCGCGTGTCTCAGGTGATTCTGCGTACCGCGCGGTTGGTGTTGGCGCCGTTGGCGGATGTGCATCTGCCTGATGAGGTGGCGTTGGACGCCGACGCGGAGGTGATGCGGTTCCTGGGGCCGGTGCGGTCGGCGGCGGAGGTGGCGCGGTGGCACCGGGAGCGGTTGGCGGTGGCGCGGCGGTCGCCGGGGTTGGGGTTCTGGGCGGGGTCGGTGGACGGTGAGTTCGTCGGGTGGTGGCTGTTGGAGCCGCCGTCGCGGGCCGATCAGGGGCCGGTGACGGGTCAGGCCGAGTTGGGGTACCGGTTGGCGCGGCGGTTCTGGCGTCGGGGTCTGGCGTCGGAGGGGGCCCGGGAGTTGATTCGGTACGGTTTCGCCGACCTGGGGTTGTCGCGGATCTTCGCCGAGACGATGGCGGTCAACGTGGGGTCGCGGGCGACGATGGCGGCGGTGGGGATGCGTCACGTGCGGACGTTGCACCTGCCGTGGCCGGATCCGTTGCCGGGTGCGCAGGCCGGTGAGGTGGAGTATGCGATCACCCGGGACGAGTGGGTGGCGGGTGGGTCAGGCGCGGCGGGGTGAGTCGAAGCGGCCGGCGCGGATCTCCCGCAGGGCGCGGCGGCGGACGTCGCCGCGCAGGGTGTCGACGTAGAGGCGGCCGGCGAGGTGGTCGGTCTCGTGTTGCAGGGCGCGGGCGAGGAATCCGCTGCCGGCGATGGTGAGGGGTTCGCCGTGCTGGTCGTAGCCGTGTGCGGTGGCGTGCAGGGCGCGGGGGGTCGGGAAGTACAGGCCGGGGATGGACAGGCAGCCCTCGTCGTCGTCCTGTAGGTCGTCGGAGAGTTCGAGGGTGGGGTTGATCATGTGGCCGCGGTGGCCGTCGGCGTCGTAGACGAACACCTGGGCGTTGACGCCGATCTGGGGTGCGGCGACGCCGGCGCGGCCGGGTGCGCCGAGCAGGGTGTCCATCAGGTCGGTGACCAGGGCGCGTAGGTCGGCGTCGAAGCTGGTGACGGGTTCGCTGGGGGTGCGTAGCACCGGGTCGCCGATGATTCGGATGTCCCGCATGGTCATGTCGGCAAGGTTATCGGTCGGTGGTGCCGGTGGTGGGGCGGCCGGGGCGGTCGGGTCGGGGCGGGTCGAGGGTGGCGCGGACCGGGGCGGTCTTGGCGGCGGCTTCGGCGACTTCGGCGTGCGGGTCGCTGTCCCAGGTGATGCCGCCGCCGGCCCAGACGTGCAGGGCGTGGCGGTCGGTGGCGGCGGTGCGGATGGTCAGGCCGAGGTCGAGGTGGTCGGGGCCGATCCAGCCGAGGGCGCCCATGCCGGCGCCGCGGCCGACGGGTTCGAGGGCGGCGATGTGGTGCAGGGCGGCGAGTTTGGGGGCGCCGGTGACGGAGCCGCCGGGGCAGACGGCGCGGAGCAGGTCGGCCAGGCCGAGTCCGTCGGCGACGTCGGCGCGGACGGTGGATTCGGCCTGCCACAGGTCGCACCAGCGGCGTACGGCGAACAGGTCGTCGACGCGGACGGTGCCGGTGCGGGCGACGCGGGCCAGGTCGTTGCGTTCCAGGTCGACGATCATGATGTGTTCGGCGCGTTCCTTGGCGGAGGTGAGCAGGTCGGCGCGGCCGGCGGCGGTGGCGGGGCGGGTGCCTTTGATAGGGCGGGTGGTCAGGGTGCCGGCGCGGACCTCGACGAGGGTTTCGGGGCTGGCGCAGCCGATGGCCCAGCCGTCGCCGGTGAGGACGCCGCCGTAGCGGGCGCCGGGGAGGCGGCCGAGGCGGGCCAGGGCGGGCCGGGGGTCGCCGCGGTAGGGGGCGGCGGCGTGGCCGACGACGTTGACCTGGTAGACGTCGCCGTGGCCGATGGCGGTGCGGACGGCGCGGACGGCGTCGGCGTGTTCCTCGGGGGTCCAGCTCTCGGTCCACGGGCCGCGCCACCACGTCCCGCTGGTGGTGGGGGTGGTGGGGGTGTCGGTGTGGCCGTAGACGACGACGGCGATCTCGGGCAGGTCGGCGGGGTTGGCGGCGCCGGGGGTGCCGCCGGCGAGCAGGGCGCCGGCGGCGGCGGAGACGTAGAGGGCGGCGCCGCAGACGGGGTCGTCGGGGTGGTGGGGGCGGGTGGGGCGGGCCAGGTCGTGTCGGGGCAGGCCGTGGGCGGCGAGGAAGTCCTCGACGGCGGTGGCGGGGTCGCCGCCGTCGGTGGGGTGCCACTGCCAGCGGGCGCGTTCGACGCGGCGGCCCCGGCAGGGTGGGGGCGCGGCCGGGGGGTCGTACGGTGACGGATCGACCACCGTCTGTGGGAGCGCTTCCACAACGTCTGGTTGGTGGTGGCTCATCCGTTCAGCGGATTTCCCACGGACCACGCACACTTCCGCTCGATGCACCATGCGTTTGCTTGGTACTGTGCGTCACTGGTCATGTGAACCATGACACAGTGCCCCCACAGTCCGGAGAACCCGATGTGCCAGCACCAACCCACCTGTCCCTCCGCCGAAGCCACCGACCGGGAAGCTGCCAAGGTCATCGCCTGCTTCCGTGAACAGGGCTGGAGCCTGCTCTGCAACGGCGTCATCGTTTTCGAGGACACCGGCGAGCTGCTGCCCGACGGCAGCAGCATCGCACCGCACCGCGGCCCCGCCCGACACGCCCTCGCCGCCTGACCTGGTCACGATCCGTCACGACTCTTCCCGCGTCGACCCAGGCTAGTCCCCACCAGGGGGGCCGTCACGACCAGGTCGACGCGACGCCGGGGCGGCAGCGACCGCCCCGGCGCGGCTGCCGTCAGCTCTCGTACGCCTGCGGCGACGGACATGAGCAGACCAGATTCCGGTCGCCGTACCCGCCGTCGACCCGACGCACCGGCGGCCAGTACTTCCCCGCCCGGTCCACGCCGCCCGGGTAGCCGGCCACCGACCTCGGGTACGCGTGCGGCCACTCGTCACCGGCCACCATCGCCGCCGTGTGCGGCGCGTTCGCCAGGGGGTTGTCCCCGGCCGGCCAGCGTCCCGCCGCCACCTCGTCGATCTCCGCCCGGATGGCGATCATCGCGTCGCAGAACCGGTCCAGCTCGGCCAGGTCCTCGCTCTCGGTCGGCTCCACCATCAGCGTCCCCGCCACCGGGAACGACATCGTCGGCGCGTGGAACCCGTAGTCGATCAACCGCTTGGCCACGTCGTCGACACTCACACCGGTCGTCTTCGTCAACGGCCGCAGGTCCAGGATGCACTCGTGGGCCACCAGGCCCTTGTTGCCCGCGTACAGCACCGGGAAGTGCTCCCGCAGCCGCACCGCCACGTAGTTGGCCGCCAGCACCGCCACCCCGGTGGCGCGGGCCAGCCCGTCGGCACCCATCATCCGCAGGTACACCCACGGGATCGGCAGGATGCCCGCCGACCCGTACCGGGCCGCCGAGATCGCCGGCCGCCCGTCCACCGGCGCGCCACCGGGGTCACCGGGCAGGAACGGCGCCAGGTGCGCGCGCACCGCCACCGGACCCACCCCGGGGCCACCGCCGCCGTGCGGGATGCAGAACGTCTTGTGCAGGTTCAGGTGCGACACGTCGGCCCCGAACCGGCCCGGCTTGGCGAACCCGACCAGCGCGTTGAGGTTCGCGCCGTCGACGTACACCTGACCGCCGGCGTCGTGCACCTTCGCGCACAGCGACGCGATGCCCGTCTCGTACACGCCGTGCGTCGACGGGTACGTCACCATGATCGCCGCCAGGGCGTCCCGGTGCCGGTCGATCTTGGCGTCCAGGTCGACCAGGTCGACGTTGCCGTCGTCGTCGCAGCCGACCACCACCACCCGCATCCCGGCCATCACCGCGCTCGCGGCGTTCGTGCCGTGCGCCGACGACGGGATCAGACACACGTCCCGGTGCCCCTCACCCCGGTCACGGTGGTACGCGCGGATCGCCAGCAGCCCGGCCAACTCCCCCTGCGACCCGGCGTTGGGCTGCACACTGACCGCGTCGTAGCCGGTCACCTCGGCCAGCCACCCCTCCAACTGGCCGATCATCTCCCGGTAGCCGGCGGTCTGCTCCGCCGGGGCGAACGGGTGGATGTGGGCGAACTCCGCCCAGCTCACCGGCTCCATCTCGGTGGTGGCGTTGAGTTTCATCGTGCACGACCCCAGCGGGATCATGCCCCGGTCCAGCGCGTAGTCGAAGTCGGCCAGCCGCCGCAGGTACCGCAGCATCGCCGTCTCCGAGTGGTGCGACCGGAACACCGGGTGGGTGAGGACCTCGTCGGTACGCCGCAACGCGTCCGGTAGCGCCGCCGTCACCGCGCCGTCGACACCGTCGACGCCGAACGCCGCCCACACCGCCGCCACGTGCTCCCGCGTGGTGGTCTCGTCGCACGAGATCCCCACCCGGTCGTCGTCGACCAGCCGCAGGTTCACCCCGCGCGCCGCCGCGTCGGCCACCACCTGAGCGGCGCGCCCCGGCACCGTCGCCGTGACCGTGTCGAAGAACGGCACGTCGGCCACGTCCACACCACCGGCCCGCAGGCCCGCGGCCAGCCGCACCGCCGTCTCGTGGGTGCGCGTCGCGATCGCCCGCAACCCGTCCGGACCGTGGTAGACGGCGTACATGCCGGCCATCACCGCCAGCAGCACCTGCGCGGTGCAGATGTTGCTGGTCGCCTTCTCCCGCCGGATGTGCTGCTCACGGGTCTGCAACGCCAACCGGTACGCCGGGTCGCCGGCGGTGTCGCGGGACACCCCGACCAGCCGGCCGGGCAGCATCCGCTCCAACCCGGCCCGCACCGCCAGGTAGCCGGCGTGCGGCCCCCCGAAACCCATCGGCACCCCGAACCGTTGGGTGGTGCCGGCGGCGATGTCCGCGCCGATCTGCCCCGGCGACCGCAGCAGCGTCAACGCCAGCAGGTCCGCCGCCACCGTCACCAACGCGCCGACCTCGTGCGCCGCCGCCGCCAGCGGCGCCTGGTCGTGGACCGCCCCGGACGCCCCCGGGTACTGCAGGTGCAGGCCGAAGAACTCCGCCGGCAACTCCTGCACGGTCAGGTCCAGCACCCGCACCTCGATGCCGAGCGGCTCGGCCCGACCGGCGATCACCGCGATGGTCTGCGGCAGGGCGTCGGCGTCGACCACGTACACCGGGCTGCTGCTCTTCGACGCCCGCCGCGCCAACGTCATCGCCTCGGCCGCGGCGGTACCCTCGTCGAGCATCGACGCGTTCGCGGTCGCCAGACCGGTCAGGTCCGACACCATGGTCTGGAAGTTCAGCAGCGCCTCCAACCGGCCCTGGCTGATCTCCGGCTGGTACGGCGTGTACGCCGTGTACCAGGCCGGGTTCTCCAGCACGTTACGGCGGATCACCGCCGGGGTGTACGTGCCGTGGTAGCCGAGACCGATCATCGACACGGCGACGGTGTTGCGGGCGGCGAGGGCCCGCAACTCGGTCAGGGTCTCGTGCTCACCGGTGGGCTCCGGCAGGTCCAGGCGACCGTGCCAGCGGATCACCTCGGGGATCGCCGCGTCCATCAGCTCGTCGATCGAGGCGTACCCGACCGTGGCCAACATCCGGCGTTCGTCGTCCGGGCCGGGACCGATGTGACGGTCGGCGAACTCTGAGGTCATGAGGGGCGCTCCTGCGGGGCGGGGTCGACAGGTCGGCCCTCCCCCTCTGTCACACCCACGGGCGCTCCACAGTGCCTGACCCACGCGGTCCTTTTGCCTGAGAGGTTCCGGGGAGGATTTGCCCCTTCGGCGCCGCCCCGGCTGCCGCCAGGCGGTCTCTCCCACGCGGGTGCTACCGGCACGATCAACGCTACCAGCGTCCCCGACGGCCCACACCGAAGCCCCGGCCCCCTGCTCAGGAGGCGACGGTCACCACCGGATCCGCGCCGGCCGGGCAGAGCCGGTCGGCCAGCGCCGGCACCAGACGGCCCAGCGGGGCGTCGACGCGCAGCCGCGCGTACCCGTCACCGCGCGTGGCCCCCTGATTGACGATCACCACCGGCACGTCCTGCCGGGCCGCCGCCGACACGAACCGCCGCCCCGACATCACCGTCAGCGACGACCCCAGCACCAGCAGCAGCCGCGCCTGCCGCACCATCGCGTAACACCGCGCCACCCGGGGCGCCGGCACCGTCTCGCCGAAGAACACCACGTCCGGTTTGAGCATCCCGCCGCACGCCCCGCAGTCGACCACCCGGAACCCGGCCACCTGGTCGTCGTCGAGATCCACGTCACCGTCCGGGTTGATCGCGACGGCGTGCGCGTCGAACCCCGGGTTGGCCCGCCGCAGCCGCCCGTCCAGGTCCTCCCGCGTCGTCCGCCGACCGCAGCCCAGACACACCACCTCGTCGAGGCGGCCGTGCAACTCCACCACCCCGGCGCTGCCGGCGGCCGTGTGCAGCCCGTCCACGTTCTGCGTAATGATCCCCGTCACCACACCGGCCCGCTGCAACCGGGCCACCGCCCGATGCCCGTCGTTGGGGTCCGCCCGCGCGATCCACCGCCACCCCAGGTGGCTGCGCGCCCAGTAGCGGCGACGGGCCGCCACGTCACCGGTGAACGTCTGGTACGTCATGGGGGTGTGCCGGCGCGCCACCCCGCTGGGCCCCCGATAGTCGGGGATACCCGACTCGGTGGACAGGCCGGCGCCGCTGAGCACCACCACCGCACCACCGGCGGCCAAACCCGCCACCTGCTCGATCACGTCCTCCACCCGCACCATGCTGCCCCAACCGGCGGCCGTCGGCGAGCCAGCGGCGGACGCGACAACCCCGCACCGGCCCGACCGGCCGCCCCGCAGCACCGTCAGGGTTGCTGGCGACGCGGCAACGACCGGTCCGCCGCCGCGTTCACCTCCACCGGCCCACCGATGCGCTCCATCGTGCGGGCCAACTGCGCGCGACCGTCGTCGAGATGCCGCGCCGCCGCCTGCATGTGCGAGATCATCATCTCGCCGTAGATCCGCAGCGCCTCCCGCGCGGCCACCCCGTCGTCGAAGGTGGGCCCCGCCGACGCCCGGTAGTCCTGCACCGCCCGCTCCGCCTGCTGCCGGGCCTCCTCCACCGCCGCCCGCACGTAACTCTCGTACTGGGTCCGGGCGTACTCGGCGACCCGCCGCGCGTAGTCGTGCGCCTGCGCGATGATCTGCTCGGCCTCCCGCTGCGCCGCCGACAGCAGGTTCACCTCCTTGGCCGCCGGGGCCTGCGGCGTCGGACCCGAAGTCGGGAACACCCCGTGCCGGTGCAACTCCACATGGCCGGTGAGCATCTCGTTCTCCGCCCGCAGGTCCGCCACCCGCGTCGAGAGCCGATCCAACTCGTCGGCCACCTGCATCCGGAACCGGTCCACCCCGGACTGGTCGTAGCCACGCCGGGCGAACGACGCCGACCCGAACTCCCACCGCCGCACCCGGTCGGCGGTCAACCGCACCGGCACCCCACCGGACACCGGGGTGCCGTCGTACCGGCCGATCGGGGCCGTACCCAGCGAACCGGCCCGCCACTGGTCATCACTCACCGGACACCTCCGGAATCGTCGGGGACGGAAGGACTCTGCATCGCCGTACGCCACGCGGGGCCGTACCACTGCGCAGCCGGACCCTCGTGGTGCACCCGCCCGGGATGGAAACCGGCGCGGGTCAACGCCGTCACCGCGTACGTCACCATGTCGTCGGACCCGCACACGTACACGTGACGGGACCGCCAGTCGCCGTCGGCCAGCGCCCGATCCACCGGATGCACGAACTCCCCCGGCCGGTCCAGGTCCACCCCCACCACCTGGGTCACCCGCAACCACGGATACGACGACGCCCACTTCTCCAGCAGGTCACCGTCGTAGAACTCGGTCCGCGACCGCGCCCCCACGTACAGGTCGACCTGCCGACCCGACCCCTCCGCGGACACCTGCTCCACCAACGCCCGCACCGGCGCCCACCCGGTCCCACCGGCCAGCAGCAACAGATCCGCCGACCCGGACGACCGCAACGTCAACGACTCCCCCACCGCCGCCGACAGGTGCAGCTGATCGCCCACCGCGCACCCGTACACCAGCCGCGACGACACCGCGCCACCCGGCGCCGCCCGCACGTGCAACTCCAGAGTGCCGTCCTGACGGGGCGCGTTCGCCGGCGAGTAGTACCGCCACGCCCGCACCGCCGGATGCGACACCCCGATCGACTGCCCCGCCGTGAACGGCAGAAGATACTGCGGACGCACCGTCAGCACCGCCACGTCGAAACCCCGCCGCTCATGGCCGACGATCTCCGCCACCCACCACGGTGGATTCACCGCCTCGGCGGCCTGCGCCGCCTCGACCATCACCTGCGCCACCAACCCGTACGCCGCCGCCCAGTCCTGCGCCAGCTCCTCGGTCCACTGGTCACCGAGGAAGTGCCGCAGCGTCGCCAGCAACGCCTCACCCACCGCCGGATAGTGCTCCGCGCGCACCGCGAACTTGCGATGGTCGGCACCGAGGTCCTGCAGGAAACCCACCAGCCGGTCCACCTGGTCCACCTGGGACACGATGTGACCGAGCGCGGTCACCAGCCGGTCCCGCTGCCCCGCCATGTTCGTCGGGAACATCTGCCGGGTCTCGGGATGCGCCAGGAACAACGTCGAGTAGAAGTACAGCGGAACCTGGTCACCGTGCGCGGCGACCGACGCCCAACTCCGCTTCAGACGAGAGACGTCCACAGCTCAGGCGTCCGCCCGGCCGTCGCCGGCCACCACCTGGTCCTGCACCGCCGCCAGCACCGCCTGCACGTCGGTGATGGCGTCGCCGGGCACCCCCAACTGCGTCAACGTCGCCGTCAGGTGCTCACCCACCCGCACGTAGTGCGCCACCGGGATCTGCAACGGCCGGTGCGCGGTAGCCAGGTCCCGGCCCGCGTACTCGTTCGGGCCACCCAGCACCACGGTCAGCATCAACGCCATGTGGCGACGCTGGACCGCCATGTCCACCTCGGTGAAGTAGCCGGCCAGCTCCGCGTCGGCCAACACCCGGTCGTAGAACAGCTCGACGGCGGCCCGCACCGCGGCGGCCCCGCCGATCCGCTCGAAGTGCGACACGGGGATGGTCTCGTCGGTGACCGTCACAGGTCAGTCCTTCCGCAGGGGAGAGAGTGCACAGACGCGCGGCAATCGGCGCGACGCCCGCCACCGGCACCCCCCGCCGTCGCGGCGAGGTGTCAGGCGGACCGGATCGGACGATAGCGTGCCGCGCCGCGCCCGTCTGTCCCGCACGGATCTCCACCGCCAGCACGCGGACACACACCGTGACAGATCAGAGGAAGATGACCACACATCGTAGCGGCGTAATCACCGACGGCGATCGAGGCGAGCCGTACACGCGTCACCGCACACGCTGCTCAGCGGGCACTGGTGTCGGCCCCGCCGCACCGCACCACCGCTACACCCACGACCCGACCCGAGACACAGCGTGATCGACAAAAACGTCCGCAGAAAACCACGCCCACACCGGCGGGCGGACGACCCTCAGCCGGCCCGCCGCCGCGCCCGACGCGCCGCCAACTCGTCACCCAGATCCCCGCCCGCGGGAACCTCCGGCTCCGGCTCCACCACGCCCCCCACCGGCTCCGCCGGCAGATGCGACAACGACCCCTGGATCTCCTTGAACGCGCCACCGATCGCGATACCGAACACCCCCTGGCCGCCCTGCAACAGGTCGACCACCTCCTCCGGGGAACGACACTCGTACACCGTCGTCCCGTCGGAGATCAGCGTGATGCCCGCCAGATCCTCCACCCCACGCGACCGCAACGCCTCGATCGCCTTACGGATGTTCTGCAACGACACCCCGGCGTCCAGCAACCGCTTCACGACCTTCAACACCACCAGGTCCCGGAACGAGTACAACCGCTGCGTACCCGAACCCGAAGCGTCCCGCACACTCGGCACCACCAGCGCCGTCCGCGCCCAGTAGTCCAACTGGCGGTAACTGATCCCCACCGCATGGCAGGCCGTCACACCCCGGTACCCCACCGCACCGTCACCGTCAGTCGCCGAACCAGGCATCCCACCCGACTCGTCCCACCCCGTAACCGGATCGGAATCTCGCGGCTCGTGCATCCGGACAACCTCCCCGTCAGTGCGGTGACACGTCGCTTCCGGGACGCGTACCCCTCGACACGGCAACCCTATAGCGACCGCCCAGGGTTACCACGGAGAAACCGCCGCGACACGCCGCGCATCGACAGCGACGACCATCACCATCACCGACCGTAACGCCACGATGGTGGTCCGCACCCGCACACCGGCCCGGGCCCACAGCCCGGACCACCGATCAACCGGCGAAGTCCTCCGGCCGCACCTGCTCCAGGAACTCCCGGAACTTCTCCACCTCGTCCTCCTGCTCATCGGGAATCACGATCCCCGCCTCACTGAGGACCTGCTCGGCACAACGAATCGGCGCACCGACCCGCAACGCCAACGCGATCGAATCACTCGGCCGCGCCGAGACCCGCACCCCGTCACCGATCAACAGATCGGCGAAGAACACGTTCTCCTTCAGCTCGGTGATCTCCACCGCCCGCAACGGCGCCTTCAACGCCGCCAACACATCCCGCAGAAGATCATGGGTCAACGGCCGGGCCGGCTTGACACCCTGCTGCTCGTAAGCGATCGCCGTCGCCTCGACCGCGCCGATCCAAATCGGCAGATAGCGGTCACCCTCGACCTCCCTGAGCAGGACGATCGGCTGGTTACTGGGCAACTCCACCCGAACCCCGACCACGCTCAGCTCGCGCACCGCCGCCTCCGTGTCGTTGTCACCTACGCCGCACCGCGCCCTTCACTGCACGGTACACGGACCGCGACACGGCCATCTCACGCGCTCCGCGCACCACGCCCGTGCCCAGAAGGGGTTACCCCCGCAAGCCTACGCCACTCACCAACCCGCCGATCAGCGCGCACACGCACCTCACCGACCCAACGTCGACCGCAACCCCACCCGCACCAACGCCGCATGCAACTGCTGCGACAACGCCACCAACTCCCGCGCCGTCTCCGCCGCCCGCGCCCGCGCCGCCGGATCACTCTGCCGCGCCAACGGCGCCACCAACTGCGCGAACAGACCCACCTCCCGATCCGCCGCCGTCCGGTAACCCCGCAGATGCCGAGGCTGGAACCCGTACGCCGCCAGACCGGCCACCGCCTTCGCGATGATCAACGCATCGCCGTCGTACCAGCCCGGCGGATCCGACACCACCAACCCGAGCCGCTCCAACTCGCCCAACGTCGACTCGTCCAGCCCACTGCGCGCCACCAACTGCGTACGATCCAGCCGCACCTGACCCGACTCGACCGACGACGCCGCACCACGCCCCGGCACCTCACCGTCCGGGCCCACCGCCACCAACGCCGGCCGCGACCGCTCCGGCGCCGCACCGTCGGCATCCCACTGCGCCAACTGCTCACGAATCACCCGCAACGGCAGATACTGATCCCGCTGCGCAGTCAACACGAACCGCAACCGCGACACATCGTCCCAGCTGTACTTCCGATAACCAGCCGCCGTGCGCTGCGGCTCCACCAGACCCTCGGCCTCGAGGAACCGCAGCTTCGAAATCGTCACGTCAGGAAAATCCACCCGCAACTGGGCCAGCACCTCGCCGATACTCATCAACGGCTGGGCGCGACCCACCCCGGACGGCGGAGAAGCCGCAGGCTCGTTCACCCCCGGCCGGCCTCCCCCTCCGGGCGCGGACCGGCGATGAACACGACCCGGAACTTACCGATCTGCACCTCGTCACCATTGCTCAACGTGGCGGCCTCGACCCGCTCCCGATTCACGTACGTGCCGTTCAAACTGCCCACGTCACGCACCGTGAACGTCCCACCGTCCCGGTGGAACTCCGCGTGCCGACGCGACACCGTCACGTCGTCGAGGAAGATGTCACTGTCCGGATGCCGCCCACTGGTTGTCACGTCGTGATCCAGCAGGAACCGCGCACCCGCGTTCGGACCCCGACGAACCACCAGCAGCGCCATCCCCGGCGGCAGCGAACCGGACATCCGGCTCGGCACCACATCGGTGTCCGGCCCCTCCAGCGCTTCCTCGAGCGAACCGAGATTGAGCGTCGACGTGACGTCGAGCGGGGGGAACTCGTCGCCTGGGCGAGTCATGGGGACCACCTCACGGATCTGTTTCGGTCGGCGTCGGGAGACGGCGGGTCCGGCCGCCGGGTACACATCACCCGGCGGCTGGCTCTCCGTGCCCGGAAAGGCTGTCCGCGACGCACAACTAATTGGGTTCTCGGTCGACTGGGCGAGCCTAGCCAGCGCCGAAAAACAGGGCAACCGGACGCGCGGCACACACACCGACCGCCCGCCCGGAAAACGAATCAGCTCTCGGTCAACTCGCGATACGCGTCCGCCGACAGCAAACCCTCCACCGCCGCCGGATCCGCCGGAGAGATCTCCACCAACCAACCCGCACCGTACGGGTCCGTGTTGATCACCTCAGGCGTGTCGACCAGCGCCTCGTTGCGCGCCGACACCGTACCGCCCACCGGGGCGTAGATCTCCGACACACTCTTGGTCGACTCGATCTCACCCAACGACTCACCAGCCGCCACCACCGCACCGGACTCCGGCAACTGCACATACACGATGTCGCCCAACGCGTCCTGCGCGAAATGAGTGATGCCCACCCGCACGGCACCACCGTCGACAGGCGCCACCCACTCGTGCTCAGCGGAGTACCGCAGTTCCTCAGGAATCACCAGCAGCGTCCTCATCCATCGGTGGCACCGGTCCGACCGGTGCCGGCCCCACCCGGCCTCACGAGACCGGACGGGCGTGTTCCAGCGTGCTCGGCACGTGCAGCGCCGAAACCTCGGCAACCTCACGATCCTCAACGATCACGTTACCGCCGTTGCCCGCCACCACCGCCACCACCCCGCCAGGAATGTTGAGCGCCGTACGCATCGTCGCCGGATCCCCGATCACCGTGATCGTGAACGGACCCGTCAACCGACGCCCGTCCACGATCAACGACCCGTTCTCCCCGTCCAGGAAATACGTCGACGCCACGACCCGCACCGACGCGCGGTCACCACCGGAGATCTGCATCGCCTCCGCCCCCGCACCCCGCAACTCCTGCACCGCGTCCAGCACCCCGCTCGCCGAGATCGGCTTCGACCGCCCCGCCTCGAACCGCACCGCCAACCCCGGACCCCGCGCCGGCAACGTACCCGCCAGAATGCCCAACTCGTCCGCCCGCCGGGTCGCCTCCTCCAACGCCGCCTGGCGCCCCTGCTCACCCGACCGCAACTGGCGCTGGCTCTCCTCCAACGTGGTGATGTCCTGCCGCAGACGCGACTCCCGCGCCTCCAGGTCGTACAGGATCCGGACCAGGTCCTCCTGCCGCGCCGCCGCCAACGACGAATCCGTCGACGTCGTCTTCAACTGCACCGCCAGCGTGAACCCCAACAACACCAGCAGCACACCGATCATCACCGCCGCCGAACTGAACCGCCGCAACGGACTGACCGCTCCCGCCGCAGGCGCGCTCCCCGCCGACTCGTCCTCGGTGCGCCCACCGGAACCCGCACGCTCGCCGGAACCGTCAGGGTCGACGACCGGCTCACCGTCACCCGGCTCCGGACGCCCCTGCGGCGACAACGGACTCAACTCGTCGGGATCCGGCGCGTCCGGACGCGGATCCGGCTCCCCCGCCGGCCCACCCGGCCGGGCCGGACCCGCCGGCTTCGGCCACCCCGTACCCGTCTCGGTGTGCTCGTCACTCACGACACCAACCTACGCCCGGAACAGGTGCCGGCGGATCGCCGCCACATTGCCGAAGATGCGGACCCCCAACACGACCACCACACCGGTGGACAACTGACCACCCACACCCAACTGGTCACCCAGATACACGATCAAGGCCGCGACCAGCACGTTCGAGATGAACGACACGACGAACTGCTTGTCGTCGAAGATCCGGTCCAACTTGGCCCGCACCCCACCGAAGACCGCGTCCAACGCCGCCACCACCGCGATCGGCAGGTACGGCTGCAACGCCGCCGGCACCGTCGGATCCAGCCACAACCCGAGCACCACACCGGCCAGCAGAGCCAGCACCGCGATCATCGACCACCTCCGGAAGGGCTGGGTGACGTACCCGAGTCGGACGACTCGTCACCGCCCGACGGCGACGCACTCGGACTCACCGCGGGCTCCGCGTAGCGTAGCCGCGACTCCGGCGCCGCCGGCAACGTGAGGCGGTCCGCGTCGCGCACCTCGAACGACAACCCGTTCACCTGCGACACCCGGCGCATCGTCAATGCACTCCGGCTGCCCTCGTACGCCTCACGCATCGATCCCGGACCGATCGCCGACACCTCGTACGGCCCGGTCACCGGCCGGAAGTCCACCAGGATCGCCTCACCCGCCGACCGGATCGTCGACGTCGCCGTCAACCGCTGGCCGTTGATCGCCACCGCCTCCGCCCCCGCACCCCACAGGTCGTTCGCCACCGCCTGCAGGTCGCTGTAGAGCACCCACGACGGACCCGCCTTCGTCCCGCCCAACTGCTCCCCCGCCTTCGGACCGTCCGCCAACCGCACCACCACACCGTCACCGCGCACGCGACCCAGCCCCGTCCGCGCCTCCAGGTCCCGCAACCGCGCCGCCTGCGAACCACCCAACGCGGCCTCCCGCTGCCGGGTCACCTCCTCGCGCAACTGGTCGGCGCGCACGGACAGGTTGTCCGTCTCACCCTGCCGCTGCTTGATCTGCCCGACCAGCCCCGACCGGGCCTGCGCGCGCCCCGGCTCCTCGGCCATCGTCTGCCGGTACGCCACCGCGCAGAGGAAACCCAGAAGCAACACGACCACCACCGTGACCGGTCCCACCGACCATCCCGGACGCGCCGGCTTCCCGTTCCTCGCCCGACGGGCCGCCGCGTCGGCGTACCCCGGATCCAGCGGGTTCTGGAACAGCTCGGTGAGGAAGTCCGGGGTGAACCCCCGGTTCCGCTCGCTCATGCCGACACTCCGCTTCGCTGCGCGCCGGCATCACCACGGCACCGCTGACTCGCTCGCCGACGCTCGCTCATGCCGTCTCTCCTCGACCAGCCGCCCGGACCAGGTGACGCGCCTGGACCACGTAGAGCGCCCCGGCCACCCAGTAGAGCACCAGCCCCCACCAGGCCAGCGCCCAGCCCACCGCACCGGCCACCGCCGACGCGGCCGGCACCGAGGCGGCCACCAGCAACGTCGGGAACGCCGCCAGCAGCAGGAACGTGGCCGTCTTGCCGACGTAGTGCACCGGCGGCGGTCCGTAGCCGTAGCGGCGTAGCACCACCAGCGAACCGGCCAGCAGCAGCTCCCGGGCCAGTAGCGCGGCGGTGAACTGCCACGGCACCACGTCGCGCGCGGTGAACGCCACCAGCGTGGCGAGGATGTAGAGCCGGTCGGCGAGCGGGTCGAGCAACTCGCCGAGGCGACTGACCTGACGCAGCCGTCGGGCGATCCACCCGTCCACCCAGTCGCTGGTGCCGCCGACAGCGAGCACCACGATCGCGGCCACGTCGGCGCGGGCCACGAGGAACAGGTACAGGAAGACCGGAACGCCCAGCAGTCGGACGAAGCTGATCAGGTTCGGCAGGGTGAGGACCCGGTCGCCGGCACCTCGCGCGTCGACCTCGGGGGCCTGTGGTTGCTCTGCCCGAGCCGGTCGACGCGCCACCGAACCTCCTCCGCGGCACGCGACCCACCTCGGCCCCTGGGTCCGCCATGGAACGCCGTGCGCGCTGTCGTGCCGGCTGGCGCCGGCACCCCCCTGTGATCCCGATCCGGGATCTCCCCTGGCCCACCGCCCACCGTTGATGATCACAGGTCGGTCGGATGCGCTGCCACTATAGCGGGCTGTCGTCGCGCCCAGCCCCGCTCGACCGGTGTCGTCGGTGGTGTTCGTGCGGTACTGGTGTGAGGACCGTCACCACCGCTAAGGCATCCTAGGATGACAGGTGGGCGGGGGGTCAGGCGCTGCGGGCCGAGGAGTCCGGCGGCTGCGCCGTCGCGGCCTGACCGAAGGCCTTCAGCGCCCGCAGCAGGTCCTGCTGCACCCGCGCCGGCATCCGCTCCAGGACCGTCCGCACGGCGTCGTGACGGCGCGACCGCACCTCCCCCAGCAGGACCTCCGCCGCGGCCGTGGGCGTCAGGCGGACCTCACGCCGATCCCTCGGGTCGGTCTCCCGGCGCACCAGGCCGATCGCCTCCAGCCGGTCGCAGAGCCGACTGGCCGAGGAGGGTACGACGTCCAGCAGCTCCGCCAGGCCGTTGATGTTGGTCTCCGGCCGGCTGCTGAGCAGCGACAGCACCCGTAACTGGGTGGGCGAGACGGCCATCCGGTGCCGGACGGCGGCCGAGTCGAGCACACCCACCAACGACTCAGCGGCTGCGTCGATCGCCGCGGCGAGATTCGGTCGCTCCACCCGATGTCCCCTGCGATTGTCCCGCTCATACCACCCGAGGCCGTCAGTCCTGCGTCCGGCCGTCGGCACCACGCCAGTCCAGGCAGACCACCACGGCGTCGTCGCGGAGGTCGGCGTCCGCGTGGAATGCCTGCAACTCGCGCATCACCGTACCAACCGCCTCCGGCGGTGGCTGCAACCGCGTGGCCCGCATGGACCGTGCCATCGCCCGTTCCCCGTACGTCTCGCGTCCGCTGGGATCCGCGCCCCACACCCCGTCGGAGACCACGAACAACCGGTCCCCCGGGTCCAGGTCGAACTCCTGGAGCGCGTACCGGGTCTCGGCGAACATGCCCAACGGCAGCTGCTGCTCCAACGGAACCCGGGACACGGTGCCGCCGCGCAGCCGCAGCAGGTGCGGTGACCCGGCGTCCACCGCCTGCACCCGGCCGGTGGCGCAGTCCAGTTCAAGCAGGACAGTGGCCACGTGCCGGTGACCCCGGTGCTGGTAGTAGACCGTGTCGGAGGCCAGCTCGGCCTGCTCCACCAGGCCGCCGCCGGACCGGCGGGCGTTGCGCATCGCGTTCACCGTCACCGCCGTCAGCAGGGCGGCGGTGAGCCCGATCCCGTCGCCGTTGAGCACGGTCACGGTGAGCCGGCCGTCATCCACCGACCAGTCGAAGTGGTCACCACCCACCGTGTACGCCGGCTCCAGCTGACCGGCCAACTGGAACGAGCCGTGGCTGACACTGCGCCCCGGGAGCAGCTCCCACTGCAACTCGGCGGCCATGCTCAGGCGTTCCTGCCGACGCGCCCGCCGGTAACGGTCGGTCTCCCGGTCGGCGGCGTGCATCGCCAGCGCGACCTCACCGGCGATGTCCGCGGCGAGGCGCACCACGCTCTCCGACGGCTCCTCGGGCATCTCCACCATCAGCACACCGAGCCGCTCGCCCCACACCGACAACGGCAGATAGAGCTGGCACCGGCCGTCGGTCCCGCCGGCCCGGACCGGTTGCTGACTGCTGAAGCAGCGTTGCAGCGATCCCTGGAGGGCGTGGGCGGCGGCGTCCGGCCGCCGCGCGTCGAGCACCGGCCACAGGCCGCTGATCCGGTAGTCGGCGACGAACACGACGGTGCCCGACGCTCCCAGGACCGACTGGATGGCCCGGTCGGCGGCCTCGACCACGCGATCGGGCGGGGCCTCGCGCAGGGCGCGCGAAACCCCCGTGGGCCCATCCGGCATGTCGCTCCTCCGAAGATACTTGCTCTGGGGCAAGCATCATACGGAGGCGGTTCCATTCATGGTCACCCGGCCGACCGCACCGCCACCGCGCCGTGGAACGCGTCCGGCACCGCCTCCGGCGGGCCCTGCGGCCGCCAGTGGGTCACCGGCACGATGCCGTCCTCGGTCGGCGTCCAACGCCCCAGCAGCGGCCCGAACGCCGCCGGCGCCCGCATCCGGAACGCCGGACCCATCATGGCCAGCGCCTCCGGATGACCGGCGAGCTCCTCGGTGTCGAAGTCGATCGCCAGGTGGCTGCCGGGTGCGGCAGCCGTGTAGAGCTCGTCGAGGGTCCGGGCGAGCGTCTCGTCGTCGAGGAAGGCGGCGAGGCCGAGGAACACCACCCCCACCGGCCGCCGGCCCCACCCGGGCACGAACCGGTGCAGCAACGCCGGATCGATCGTGCCGACGTCCGTGGCGTCACCGAAGCCGTACCCGGCCCGGTCGCTGCCGGCCAGGATCTGCTGCCCCGACCGGATGGTCACCGGGTCCACGTCGGTGTAGAGGACGGTGGCGTCGGGCGCGGCCTCGTGCACGTTGCCCATCGTCGGCACACCGGCACCGAAGACCAGGAAGCCGTCCACACCGGCGGCGGCGATCGCGCGGACCGAGCGGCCCAGGAAGGCGCGCAGCGCCCGGAAGACCGGGGCACAGGGCCCGTACGCCTGCTCGAAGGCGCGGGCGGCCGCCACGTCGACCGGGTGGTGGTGCTCCCCGCCGAGCCAGAAATCGATCATCCGTGCGGTGCTCGGCTGGTCGGGCTCCACCATCGACGACGCTCCCTCCCCGGCAGTCGCCGTCAGCGTACCGACCCGGTGCCGCTCACCGGTATCGCCCCGCCGGGCCCGCCACGGCCGCGATACTTGGCTCCGGACGACGACCGGCGGCGGGAAGGTGCTCGTGGACCCGATCAACGGCGCGGCGGTGGTGGTCGGTGTGGACGGCTCCGAGCCGGCCCGCGCCGCGATCCGGCTCGCCGCCACCGAGGCGGCCCGACAGGACCTGCCGCTGCGGGTCCGGCACGCCTTCATCTGGCCGCTGCTGCGGACGCCGGTCACCGCGGTCACCGACGACCGACCCGGCACCGGACTGCGGGAGCAGGCCGAGCAGGTGGTGGCCGACGCGGTCGACGAGGCCGGCGCGGTCGCGCCCGGCCTGCGGGTCACCGGCGAGATCGTCGACGGCGAGGCCGCCGCGGTGCTGCTGGACGCCGCCCCCACCGCCGCGATGATCGTCCTCGGCCATCAGGGCCTCGGTGGGCTCGGCGCCCTCGTGGTGGGCTCCGTCACGGCCACGGTGGCCGCGTCGGCCGGCTGCCCGGTGCTGGTGGCCCGCGGCACCGCGCAGACCGACGGGCCGGTCGTGGTCGGCGTGGACGGCACCGGGGCGTCCCGGACCGCGATCGAGTTCGCGGTCCGGACCGCCGCCCTGCGCGGCGCCTCCGTCGTCGCAACCCACGCCTACCGGCATCCGGTCTCCACCGGCCCCGGTGACATGCAGCCGCTGGTGTACGACGAGTCCGAACTGCGCGCCGACGAGGACCGGCTGCTCGCCGAGTCGCTCGCCGGTCTGGCCGAGCGGTACCCGGAGGTGCCGGTCACCCGAGAGTCGGTACGCGGACGGGCCGGCACCGTGCTCACCGACGCCTCCCGCCGCGCCCAGCTGCTCGTCGTCGGCGGCACCGGTCACGGTCCGGTCGGCGGCCTGCTGCGCGGTTCCGTGAGCCAGGCGGCGCTGCGCCACAGCCACTGCCCGGTCGCGGTGGTCCACACGCCGGGGGTTGGCGGCGGTCCACGCGGGTAGACGGGCGCGTCCGTCACCGTGACGACCGGAGGAGACAGCGATGCCAGGACCGCGTCCGGGTAGCAACGCCTACGACAAGCAGCGCGCCCGCATCCGCAACGCCGTCGACGACTCGGGTCGGCGCACCTCGGACGAGAAGGCCGACGAGACCGCCAACCGGATCCTCCAGGAGGATCGGGGACAACGCGGCGTGGTCCGGGGTGACCGCACCTACGGTCCGAAGGGCAACCGCGAACCGGGCGACCCGAAGAAGTGAGGGGCGGGTACCTCGCCGACGGGCTCATCGCCGGGGCGGTCGGCACGCTGGCGCTGAACACGGTGACCTACCTGGACATCGTGGTGCGGGCCCGGGCGGCCAGCCAGACCCCGGAGGAGAGCGCCGGCAGGGTGGCCGACGCGGCCCACCTGGACCTGGGCGCGCCGCCGCAGGCCGCCCACCGGCGCGCCGGGCTCGGCGCGTTGATGGGGTACGGGCTCGGGGTGGCCGCCGCCGTCGGCTTCGCCGCGCTGACCCGTGGGCGGCGGCAGCCGATCCTGCGCGCCGCCGCGCTGCTCGGCGGCGGGGCGATGACGCTCTCCGACGGGTCGTTGACGCTGCTCGGTGTCACCGACCCGCGCACCTGGCGGCGCGTCGACTGGCTGGCCGACCTCGTGCCGCACCTCGCGTACGGGGTGACGGCCGCCGCCACGTGGAACCGGCTGCGGCGATCGGGCTAGTCCGGGCCACAACGGGTACTCCCGCGAGATGGGCGATCACCGCGAGATGGCACGGGCCCTGCTCACCCGGCGCACGTACGCCGAGGAGGCGGGGATCACCCTCGCCGACCGGCCCGCGCCGCTGTACCAGCTGCTGGTGCTCGTCACGCTGTTGAGCACCCGGATCCGGGCCGGTGTGGCGGTGGCGGCGGCCCGGGAACTCTTCGCCGCCGGCTACCGCACCCCGCAGGCGATGGAGGCGGCGCGGTGGCAGCAGCGCGTCGACGCGCTCGGGCGGGGCCACTACCGCCGCTACGACGAGCGGACCGCGACGATGCTCGGCACCGGCGCCCGGCTCTGCCTGGACCGGTGGCACGGCGACCTGCGACGGCTGCACCGGGAGGCCGACGGTGACCCGACGGCGCTGCGGCGGCTGCTCACCGAGTTCCCCGGCATCGGGCCCACCGGGGCGGACATCTTCCTGCGCGAGGTGCAGAGTGTCTGGCCGGAGCTGCGCCCGTACGCCGACCGGCGGGCGGTCGCCGGGGCCAAGCGGCTCGGGTTGCCGGCCACCCCCGACCGGCTGGCCGGGCTGGTCGACGACGACGACTTCGGCCGGTTCGCCTCGGCGCTGGTGCGGGTGGCGCTCGGCGAGGAGTCGGTGGGGCAGCTCAACCGGAGCGTGGCGGCCCGCTGACCGGCGTGACTAGGCGTCGCCGGGTTTGGTCAGGTGCCACACCAGCAGGGCGGCGAGCAGAGCCAGCACCACCAGTCCCCCGGAGATCCCGCTGCCTTCGGTCTCCGATCGGCCGGTGGTGCCGAAGTAGATCACCGCGAGGCCGGCCAGCACCGCGACGACCTTGCGGATGCCTCGGTCCTTCATCCGTCGCACGATAGAGCCGAACAGGCTTGGATGCCGGTTTTCGTCCGGTCTGTCCCCCTACTGGGCGATCAGTCGGTCTCCAGGTCGTCCAGTGAGATCTTGTGGCTCATCAGCCAGCGGGCCAGCGCCGACATCCCGAACAACCACAGCGGCGCCGACTCGGTGGTGCCGTTGGTGGCAAAGATGGCGAACCTCAGGTCCGGTGCCCGGTACGCCTCGATCCGCCAGCGGTGCTGCCGGTCCCGCCAGACCGCGGAGGGGTCCATGGCGTCACGGTAGGCGTCCGGGACGCCCGGCTGCCGGCCGATCGGTGGAATCCGCGTCGACCACCGTCCGGGCGTCGTCCGGCAACCGGCGGGTCCGGCCCTGCCGGTCCAGCAGCTCCAGCAGCGGCACCGCCACCCGGCGGGTGGTGTCCAGGGCCTGCCGGGCGGCACTGAGCGTGAACGGCTGCGGCAACGCGGCGAGCACCCGCACCGCCTGCTGCGGCGCGCCGGGCAGCAGCAGCACGTTGCCGGTCAGGCGCAGCAGCGCGCCGGCCCGTACCGCCGCGCCGATCTCGCGGACCCCGAGCCCGACGGCGGCCAGCCGGTCGGCGTCCGGAGCCCGGAACGGGTACGCCGCGAAGTCGTCGCGGACCAACGCCACCGCGCGGGCCACCGGCTCCGGCAGCGGATCAGCCCCGGCCGCGCCGACCCGACCGGCGGCCAGCCGCAGCGGCGCCCGCACCAGCGCCTCGACCAGCACCCGGTCGGGCAGGTCGAGCTGCCGGCGCAGCACCTCCACCGGGGCGCCCGCCTCCAGGGGATGCTCCCGGGAGTACCGGGTCACCGCCTCGGTGAGCCGCGCGGTCAGCCGCGCCCAGTGCTCCGGATCGGCCAGCCAGTCCCCCGCCACCGGGGCGACGTGCACCGGCACACCCGCGCGGGCCAGGTCCCCGGCCCGCACCAGGCCGCGTCGCCGCAGTTCACCGGCGAGGTCCGGCCGACCGTCCAGGGTGGCCAACACCGCCGCCCGGGCCGCCGCCGCGCCCCGCCGCCGCAACGGCGGCGGCAGCACGTCCAGGACGGTCACCCCACCGACGACGTGGTGGCGGCCCGGGTCGCGCAGCAACGCCCGGTCGCCGACGAGCAGCGGCACCGGACGCCCCAACCGCAACCGGACGGTGTCGCCGCCCAGCGGACGCACCCGCACCGGCACGGCCGCCGCACCCACGTGCAGGGTCAGCGTGGCCGGCAGCTCGGCCACCGGGTCGCCGGCCAGCCGCACGTCGACCAGGTCGGTGGACCGGAACCGACCCGGGGTGAGCAACGCGTCGCCGCGCGCGACCCGGTCCCGGGACACCCCGCGCAGGTTGACCGCCACCCGGGCCACCGGGTCGACGGCGTCGCGGGCCTCGCCCAGGCGGTGCAGGCCCCGTACCCGCACCAGGTCACCGGTGCCGGCCAGTTCCAGCTCGTCACCGACCCGCAACCGGCCCACGCCGAGGGTGCCGGTGACCACCGTGCCGCTGCCGCGCACCGTGAAATGACGGTCGACCCAGAGCCGCACCGGCGCCGCGTGGTCGGCGGACGGCACGCGGGCAGCCAACCGGTCCAACGCGGCACGCAGCTCGGGCAGGCCGACACCGGTGACCCCGCTGACCACCACCGACTCCACCGCGCCCAGGGTGGTGGAGGCCAGCTCGGCCCGGGCGCGCGCCAGCGCCGGACCCGGATCGGCCAGGTCCGCGCGGGTCACCACGAGCAGGCCGTACGCGACGCCGAGCGCGTCCAGGGCGGCCAGGTGCTCGGCGGACTGGGGCATCCAACCCTCGTCGGCGGCGACGACCATCACGGCGGCGGGCACCGGGCCCACCCCGGCCAGCATGTTCGGCACGAACCGTTCGTGCCCGGGTACGTCCACGAAGGCGACGACGGCCCCGGACGGCAACGTGGTCCAGGCGAAGCCCAGGTCGATGGTCATGCCCCGACGGCGTTCCTCCGCCCACCGGTCCGGTTCCATCCCGGTCAACGCCCGCACCAGCGTCGACTTGCCGTGGTCGACGTGCCCGGCGGTGGCCACCACCAGCATGGTCAGTCGCCGCCCGGGACGGCGAGCACGGCGGCGCGGACCGTCGGGTCGGCGTGCTCCGGCACGCACCGCAGGTCCAACAGCAGCCGGCCCCGCGCCACCCGGCCGAGCACCGGCGGCTCACCGGTGCGCAGCGGTGCGGCGTAGCGCTCCGGCAGGCTCAACGCCCACGAGTCCAGCTCCACGCCGGGAGCACCGCCACCGCCCACCACCGCCGCCGACGGCACCACGTCGGCCTTACGACCCTCGGCGGCCAGGGCGTCCCGCAGCCGCTCGGTCCGGGCCCGCAGCAGCGCCGCGTCGGCGTGCAGGGCCGTCCGGGTGGGCGTGGCCGGATCGCCGAGGGTGGCGGCGAGCGCGGCCAGCGTCAGCTTGTCCACCCGCAGCGCCCGGGCCAGCGGAGACCGCCGCAGCCGCTCCACCAGTGCGGCCGAGCCCAGCAGCAGCCCGGCCTGCGGGCCACCCAGCAGCTTGTCGCCGCTGGCGGTGACCAGGTCCGCCCCGGCCCGCAGGGTCGTCGCCGCGTCCGGCTCGTCGGGCAGCAGCGGGTCGGGCGCGAGCAGCCCCGACCCGATGTCCACCACCACCGGTACGCCGAGCGCGGCCAACCGCCGGACCGGCACCGCCGACGTGAAACCGGTGACCCGGAAGTTCGACGGGTGCACCTTGAGCACGAAACCGGTGCGGGGACCGATCGCGGCGGCGTAGTCGGCCGGCGTGGTGCGGTTGGTGGTGCCGACCTCCCGTAGCCGCGCCCCGGTGCTGGTCAACAGGTCCGGCAGGCGGAACCCGTCCCCGATCTCGACCAGCTCGCCCCGGCTCACCACGATCTCGGCGTCGGCGGCCAGCACGGTGGCGGCCAGCACCAGAGCGGCGGCACCGTTGTTGACCACGTGCACCGCCTCGGCCTCCGGCACGGCGGCGGCGAGCGCGTCGACGGCGTCGCGACCCCGCCGGGCACGTCGGCCCGTACCCAGATCCATCTCGACGTCGGTGTGCCCGGCGGCGGCGACCACGGCGGCCACCGCCGCGTCGGAGAGGGCGGCCCGCCCGAGGTTGGTGTGCAGCAGCACACCGGTGGCGTTGAGCACGGCACGCGGGGCCGCCGACGGCAGCGCGGCCAGCGCCTCGACGGCGACCGCCTCGGGGGTGATCTCACCGCGCCGGGCCCGGTCCTGCGCCTGCCGGACGGCGACCTTCACCCGCTCCCGACCCAGGGCGGCGGCGGCCACGACCAGCCGGGGATCGGCCAGCAGCGCGTCGGTACGCGGCACCCGGCGGCGCGGGTCGGCGACGCCGTCGCCCATCGCGTCATCTCCTCACCGTGTGGCGGAGACGGACGGGAATCGAACCCGCCTGGCCCGGATCCCGGACCACACCGGTGTTGAAGACCGGGAGGGGCACCAGCCGCCTGAACGCCTCCACCCAGCATTGGATCACAGCACCCACCCGGCCGTACGGCCGAGTCGGCACCCGATCACCGCCCGGCCGTCGCCTCACCGGCGCGCCGTGCCAGACGCTCCCGCTGCGGCAGCACCGTGTACTTCGGATCCCGGGCCGAGGCCACCCCCGCGTGGAACACCCCGAAGCGGGTCGCCACCGACGCGGCCAGCAACGCCGCGCCGGAGGCCGCCGACAGCACCCGGCTGCGGGCACCCACCAGCGCCCCGGCCACCCCGGCCACGGTCAACGCCCGCCCGACCCGCAGCAACCGGCCGCCGCGACCCGTGCGGTACGGCTCGCCGAGCAACCCCGACCGGGTCTCCAACCGGTGCGCGCCGACCAACTCCAGAGCGGCACCGGCCACCGCCATCCGCCGCGCCGGACCCGCCTGCGCGGGCGGCACGGCGAGCAGCCCCACCCCGGCACCGCTGGCCAGGGCGCTGCCGGCGAAGACGAACGGCAGGTGCGGGTACGCCTCGTGCCACGACGGCACGGCCGTGTCCGCCAGCAGCACCGCCGTGTACGTGCCCAGGGCCGGTGCGGTCGCCGCGGCGGCCAGCCCGGCGGCGTGCCCCACCGGCGGCAGCACCCGACGGACCAGCCCCAGCGGACCGCGCTCGGGCAGCAGCGGTGCCGCCTCGGCGATCGCGGCCAACCCGGCGGCCGGACCGTACGCGCTCAGGATCCAGGTCCCCACCGACATCGGCGACGTCGGCTTCGCCACCCGCAGCATGTGGTGGAACCGCTCCGGCCGTCCCAGGTCCTTGACCAGCAGGCCCGCGCTGGCGGTGACCGCGACCAGCGCGGCGACCCGGCCGACGCGCCGCAGCGCCGGCCGACCGGTCACCTGCCCGCCCGCCGCCAGCAGCGACGAACCGGCGGCCAGCCCACCGGTGAACAGGTACGCGGCGATCTCCCAGGTCCACACCGGCGGTTTCAGGATCGGTCGGCCGTAGTAGGAGCGGAACTCCGCCCGGGGCACCGCCAACTCCTCGCCGCCACGTCCGCCGCGGCGACCGCCGGTGCGGTCGTCGGTGCGGCCGTCGGCCGCCTGGTCGCGGAAGCGACGGAACCGGTCACCCACCTCCGGCTCGCGGGGGGTCACCGCCGACCACCGAGGAACGCGCCCACCGCCACCGCCGCCATCGCCAGCGCGGCGACCCCGGCACGCTGCCACATTCTCGGCAGATCCCGGGTCGTGACCTGCGGATCCGGTGGCAGGCCGTACACCTCCGGTTCGTCCAGAAGCAGGAAGAACGCGCCGTCACCACCGACGCCGTCGGCCGGGTCGTGACCGTAGAGCCGTGCCTCGGGAGTCCCCCGCTCGTGCAGCGTGGCGACCCGGGCGGCGGCCCGTTCCCGCAACTCGTCGAGCGGACCGTACTGGATCGACTCCGTCGGGCACGCCTGCGCGCAGGCCGGTGTCAGGCCGGCACCGATCCGGTCGTAGCACAGCGTGCACTTCCACACCCGGCCGTCGTCGACCCGCCGGTCGATGACGCCGTACGGGCAGGCCGAGACGCAGTACCCGCAGCCGTTGCAGATGTCCTCCTGGACCACCACCGTGCCGAACTCGGTGCGGAACAGCGACCCGGTCGGACAGACGTCCAGGCAGGCCGCGTGGGTGCAGTGCTTGCACACGTCGGACATCATCAGCCAGCGGAAGTCCGACCGGCCCTCCGCACTGCCGGTACGCCCCGGCGGCCCGGCGGCGGGCATGCCCAGGAACTCGGTCATCCGGGCGGCGACCGCCGGATCACCCGGCGGCAGCCCCGGATCGGTGCCGGTCGCGTGGCTCGTGTCGGTCGGGCTGCCGGTGCCGGCGGCGGTCGCCGCCGAGGCGGCGCTGACCGGGTCGCCGGTCGGCGTGCCGGCGAAGGGCGCGTCGTGGTGCCCGGCCGGACGAGGCTGCTCCACGAAGGCCACGTGCCGCCAGGAGTTCGCGGTCAACGCGCCGGTGTTGTCGTAGGACATGCCGAGCAGGTCCAGGCCGGAGGCCGGCACCCCGTTCCACTCCTTGCAGGCCACCTCGCACGCCTTGCAGCCGATGCAGACGCTGGTGTCGGTGAAGAAACCCATCCGTGGGGGCGCGTCGACCCAGCCGGACGCCGACGCCGGCTGGTACTCCTGCCCCGACGTCGCGGACGGGCCCGCCCGGTGCTGCGGGTCGACCATCAGTGCGTCCCCTCCTCGTCGTCGGCCCCGGCGGACGTGGTCGGCACGCCGGGGGTGACCGCCGGCGGGGTACGGCCCGGCACGATGCCGGCCCGGTCACCGTAGTCGCGGACCAGCTCGCGCAGGGCCGCTCCGGTGGGACGCCGCCCCGGACGCACGTCACACGTGCCGATCTTGCTCTCCTGGATCAGCACGTTCGGGTCCAGGGTGATGCCGAACAGGTCGTTGGCCGAGTCCCCGGTGACCAGCCCCTCGTACCCGAAGTGGTACGGCAGCCAGAGCTGGTGGATCACCCGCCCGTCCACCCGCAACGGCACGATGCGGTCGGTGACCAGCACCTTCGCCTCGATCACCGCACGGGAGGTGACCAGGTGCGCCCACCCCAGATGGGTCAGCCCGACCAGGTCGGCCAACTCCGGCGACACCTCCACGAACATCTCCGGCTGCAACTCCGCAAGCGGCCGTACGGTGCGGCTCATCCCACCCGCCGTGTGGTGCTCGGTCAGCCGGCTGACCGTGAACACGTACGGGAAGACCTGACTGTGCGGCGCGGGTGGACTCGGGTTCGTCGGGTTGACCGGATGCGCGTACGTCTTGCGGGTCGGGTTGGCCTGCTGCGCGTAGAGCGGATTACGCACCGGCGACTCGGCCGGCTCGTAGTGGGTCGGCAACGGCCCGTCCAGCACACCGCTCGGCGCGTACAACCAGCCCTTCCCGTCGGACTGCATGACGAACGGGTCGTCCCCGGCCAACGCCTCCGGACCGGTGGCGCCCTCCGGCGGCTGGTACGACGGCGGTTTCGTCACCTCGAAGTCCGGCACGTCGCGACCGGTCCAGCGGCCCGCCTCGGCGTCCCACCACACGTAGCGCTTCCGCTCGCTCCACGGTCGCCCCTGCGGATCCGCCGACGCCCGGTTGTAGAGCAGACGCCGGTTCGCCGGCCACGCCCACCCCCACTCGGCGGCCACCCAGTCCTGCTCGTGACCGGGCCGCCGCCGCGCCGCCTGGTTCACCCCGTCGGCGTACACACCGGTGTAGATCCAACAGCCCACCGCGGTCGTACCGTCGTCGCGGGCCTCGGTGAACGCGGACAGCGGGCGGCCCGTCGTGGTGTCGTACCCGTTGATCTCCCGCAGCACCGCCTCGGCGTCCGGCTCGTCGCGCGGGCCGTGCGTGGGGTAGTCCCACGCCAGGTCCAGCAGCGCCCGGTCGCGCGGCAACGACGACCCGGCCAGCTTCTCCCGCAACCGACGCCCCAGGTGATAGAAGAACCACAGCTCGGAGCGGGCGTCGTCGGGCGGCTCGACCGCCTTTTCCCGCCACTGCACCAGCCGCTGGGTCTGGGTGAACGTGCCCTCCTTCTCCACGTGCGAGGCGGCGGGCAGGAAGAACACCTCGGTGCGGCACTCCTGCGGCACGATCTCCCCGGTGGCGACCTCCGGACCCCGCTGCCAGAAGGTCGCACTCTCGATCATGAAGAGGTCGCGGACCACCAGCCAGTCCAGGTTCGCCATGCCGAGCCGCTGCGCCCGCCCGTGTGCCGACCCGACCGCCGGGTTCTGCCCGAGCAGGAAGTACCCCTTGATCTTGCCGTCGATCATGTCGAGCACCTGCTGGTAGGTGCCGTGGTCCCCGGTCAGCCGAGGCAGGTAGCCGTAACAGAAGTCGTTCTCCGGCGTCGCCGCGTCCCCCCAGTACGCCTTCAGCAGACTCGCCGCGTACGCGCGGGCGTTGCCCCAGAAGCCCTTCTGCCCCGGATGCCGGATGCCGTCCACCCAGTCGTCGAACGTCACGTGCTTGGCGTGGTGCGGCATCGGCAGATAGCCCGGCAGCAGGTTGAACAACGTCGGGATGTCCGTCGACCCCTGGATGCTGGCGTGCCCACGCAACGCCAGCACCCCGCCGCCTGGACGGCCCACGTTGCCCAGCAGCAACTGGATGATCGCCCCGGTGCGGATGTACTGCACGCCGACGGTGTGCTGGGTCCACCCCACCGAGTAGATCAGGCACCCGGTCCGCTCCCGGCCCGAGTTCTCCGTCCACGCCCGCGCCAACTCCAGGAACCTCTCCCGGGGCAGGCCACACACCCGCTCCACCATCTCCGGGGTGTATCGGGCGAAGTGCCGCCTGAGGATCTGGTAGACGCAGCGCGGATGACGCAACGTCTCGTCCCGCTCCGACCGACCCGCCACCGGCGCACCGTGCGACTCGTGGCGCAGGCCGGCGGCGGTGTCCCGCTCGTCGGCGGTGCCGCCGCTGCCCGAGTCCTGCTCGTGGCCCGCGTACTGCCAACTGTCCTGCACGTAGCTGCCGCTCTCCGGGTCCCACCCGGAGAACAACCCCTCGGCGTCCTCGGCGTCGACGAAGTCGTCACTGACGATCGTCGCCGCGTTGGTGTACGCCAGCACGTACTCCCGGAAGTCCAACTCGTTGGCGAGGATGTGGTTGACCACCGCACCCAGCAGCACGATGTCCGTACCCGCCCGGATCGGCAGGTACGCGTCGGCCACCGCGCTGGTCCGGGTGAACCGAGGATCGACGTGGAAGACCTTCGCCCCGCGCTTCTTCGCCTCCATCACCCACTGGAAGCCCACCGGATGGGCCTCGGCCATGTTCGAGCCCTGGATGACGATGACGTCAGCGTTCGCCACGTCCTGTTGGAAGACCGTCGCACCACCGCGACCGAAACTGGCCCCCAGACCGGGGACCGTGGCGGAGTGTCAAATCCGGGCCTGGTTCTCGATCTGCAACGCGCCCGCCGCGGTGAACAACTTCTTGATGAGGTAGTTCTCCTCGTTGTCCAACGTCGCCCCACCCAGGCTGGCGAAGCCCAGTGTGCGGTTCAACGGACGCCCCTGCGGGTCGACGTCCTCCCACGTCTGCGCCCGCGCCGCCAACACCCGGTCGGCGATCATGTCCAGCGCGGTGTCGAGGTCCAGGTCCTCCCACTCGGTCCCGTACGGCCGGCGGTACCGCACCGTCGTCTGCCGCAGCGGACTGGTCACCAGGCTCTTGCTGGCCGCGCCCTTCGGACAGAGCCGCCCCCGGGAGATCGGGCTGTCCGGGTCGCCCTCGATCTGCGTCACCCGGCCGTCACGGACGAAGACACGCTGACCACACCCCACCGCGCAGTACGGGCAGACCGACCTGGCCACCTCGTCGGCGTCCTCGGTGCGGGCGGTGAGCCCGGCGCTGCGCGCCGACTGGGCGGCGGCACCACGGCCCAGCGGGTCGGTGCCGGTGAGCTGCCGGAACACCGGCCACCCCAGCAACACGTCCCGCAGTCCCACGTCCGCCTCCTCGGTGCCCGCTCAGTCCTGACCTTAGGGCAGCGCCGGCGGGGCGGCGAGCGGGGCGGCAGAACCGGCCCGAACGGACGCCGCCCCCGGCCCGTCACGGGCCGGGGGCGGCGGTGGGTGTCGGTGTGCAGGTCGCCTCTCGGCGAGTGGCGCGACGCGGCTCCAGCCGAACGGTATTCCGCGACGGCATTTTAGGTGAGGCCCGGGGACACTGGATCACACCGACGCTCGGTACAACCGACCCACACCCTCCCTTGTTCCCCCTCCCCCACATCCCAACCCTGCTGTGTGTGTAAGGAAGGGCCCCCTGCTATCGCCTGGTGTATAGGAAGGGTCCCTTCCTCACATCTCTTCACGGAGAAGACGCTGCCGGCCGGTACCCGTGGTGGGTACCGGCCGGCGGCGTTCTTGCTCCCCCTTGTGCGAGGAAAGTCTGTTCGGTGTGGGGTCAGCTGTTCCAGTGCTCGGCGACCAGATCAGCGGCCTGCTGCTCCCACTGGGCGTAGTGATCCGGGAACGCCGACACCTGCACCGTCTGGGCGGCGACGGTCAACGGCATGTCCTCCCAGCCGTCGACCTGCTTCAAACCCTTCAGAAACGCCAGGGTCGAGTACTCGGGGTCGGTGATCTGCTCCACCGTGCCCCAACCACTGGACGGACGCTGCTGGAACAAACCCTGCGAATCATGATCGTTGCGGTCACCCAGATGACCCAGGTTCTCCAACTTCGACTCCTGAAACGCCGTACCGATCGCGATCACCGCGGCACGCTCGTCCATACCAGCCTTCTTCGTCGCCGCGATGATCGCCTTCGCGTTGCCGACCTGCTCATCGTCCAGATCGATACGCGACTGGGCACCCTGCACACCATGCGGAATCAGCTTGCCGCTGTCGGGCTTGTCCGCCTGCACCGCCACCAACGAACCAGCCGTGACGGGGGTGGCGTCCACCTGCCCGATCGGACCAGCGAACACACCACCGGCAAACGCGAGACCGGCAACACCGAGAACACTCTTACGCAACAGCTTCGAGTTCATCACAAGCTCCATTCGGGGGTAGACGCCACCCACAGGGGGATCGAGAGTGACGCGAACGCCGTCAGGCGCTAGAAGAAAGGGGAACCGACGCACCAGATCCGAGGGGGATTCACCGGACCAGGCTCACGGCGCCGGGTCGATACACAACCACCTGCGGAGCCGGACCATTCCCGGGGGGCGTATCCGGGAGGACCTCGCGGCGTCGGGATCACAACCACCGACCCGGCCGCATCATTCCCGGGGATGTCCGCGAGCCTCGCGGCGCCGGGACCAGATACAACGACCGACCGAGCCAGGACATTCCGGCATCCGCCCGCCACCCGCGACGGGGTGGGATCCTGCTCTGTCAGCCAGCGGGTTACAACGCCACCGGCCCCACCCCGATTCCGCCCAGGCGTACCCGATATTCAGACATTCTGCGCGCCCTGGCTGAGATTGGCACACCGAGCAACGGCCTGCGTACCGCCTTGCCGCCCGTACACCTGGCTTTCTTGAGTGCGCCGCGCGGGCCGGGTGAGCGGCGTTGCGGCAGGTGGACGAAAGTCGCGGGTCCGGTATGGGATGGGCTGGGGTTACCCTGACAGCATGCAGGCGGTCTCCCCCACCACGTCCGGCGTGGCCTTTCTGGCCCGACCCGGGCGCCCCACGCTGGTGACCGGGACGTTGACCGAGCTGCGCGGGCCCACCCGGGGCGTGGTCGAGCTACCGGTACGCCTGATGTGGTGCGCCGACCGCGCCTTCGACCTGGCCGACCCCGACCAGGTGCTCTGGATGTACGAGAACGTCCTGCGGGAGACCACCAACGTCGACGACCTGCGCAGTCTCGTCGACGGCCGGACGTTGCGGCGCGTGTGGCGACAGTTGAACCTGCCACGGGGCGTACGGCTGGCCTGGGAGACCCGGCATCGAGGTCTCCGATCGGCGTGACCGGCCCGCACCCGCACGAGTTCTATCGCGAGGTGGCCCGGGTGGCGCTGGACGTAGCCGGGCCGCACCGCTTCGTCCTCGGCGGCGGGGTCGCGTGGGCGGCGTACGGGCTGGTCACCCGACCCACCGAGGACGTCGACCTGTTCGCGGACGTGGAGGGCGCGGCGGCGGCGGCTGCGGCCGGGGTACGGGCGGCGCTGGAGGCGGCCGGGTTCGAGGTGGTCGACGCGGACCCGGACAGTGACCTCGGCGGCCTTTTCGAGGGCTTCGACCGGGACATGCGGGACTTCGTGGTCGCCCGGGACGGCCGGCAGATCCGGCTCAGCCTGGCCCGGCTGGACCGGCACCGCAGTCCGGTGGTGATGGAGTTCGGGCCGGTGATGGACGTGCGCGATCTGATCGCCAACAAGACCGCCGCCCTGGTCAACCGGCGGGAGGTACGCGACTACATCGACGTCGCCTCCGCGTTGGAGCACCGGTCCGTCGGCGAACTGTTGGCGTTGGCCCGGCAACTCGACCCGGCCCTCGACGACGAGGACGTACGCGAGGCCGGGCACTACCTCGACCGGATCCCGGACGGGCGGTTCGCCCGGTACGGGCTCGGCCCGGCCGACATCGCCCGGATCCGCCGACACCTGGCCGCCTGGCCCCGCTGACCCACCCGGCGGCGGCGCGCCCACGCCCAGCGGGGCGGACGGGCGGGCACCGCCGCGCGACCGTGCCAGCGGGGCGACGGCGCCGGCGGCTTGTGCGTTAGGAAGGGTCCCCTGCTATGCACGAGGCGTTAGCAGGGGACCCTTCCTTGCGTCCTCACTTGGTGAAGCGACCACCCGTGACGCCGAGGATCTCGCCGGTGACGTAGCTCGACTCCTGCGAGGCGAAGAAGACGAACGCGGGCGCCAACTCGGCGGGCTGACCGGCCCGGCCGACCGGCGTGTCCTGACCGAACTGCTCCACCTTCTCCTTCGGCATGGTCGCCGGGATCAACGGGGTCCAGATCGGGCCCGGCGCGACCGCGTTTACCCGGATGCCCCGGTCCACCACGTCGGCGGCGAGCGCCTTGGTGAAGTTCGCGATCGCCGCCTTGGTGGTGGCGTAGTCCAGCAACTGCGGCGACGGGTCGAACGCCTGGATCGACGAGGTGTTGATGATCGTCGCGCCGTCGCCCATGTGCGGCAGGGCCGCCTTGCACAGCCAGAACATCGCGTACACGTTGGTCTTGAAGACCCGGTCGAACTGCTCGGTGCTGATGCCCGCGATGCCCTTCTCCTGGGCCATCTGGTACGCCGCGTTGTTGACCAGGATGTCGATGCCGCCGAGGTCGCTCACCGCCCGCTCGATCAACGTCTCGCAGTTGCGTTCGTCGGCGATGTCGCCGCGGATCGCGATCCCCCTCCGGCCGGCGGCCTCGATCAGCCGTACGGTCTCCTGCGCGTCGGCGTCCTCCTCCTCGCCGAGGTACGAGATCAGCACGTCCGCGCCCTCCCGGGCGTAGGCGATCGCCACCGCTCGGCCGATGCCGGAGTCACCGCCGGTGATCAGCGCCTTCTTGCCGTCGAGCTTGCCGGTCCCCCGGTACGTCTTCTCGCCGTGGTCCGGCTCGGGGGCCATGTCGTCGGTCCGCCCCGGCGGCGACTGCTGCTGGCGTGGCTGACCCGACTGCTGGCCGTACTGCTCGGTCGGGTCCTGCGGGGTGTGCTGGTTCTCGCTCACGGGTGTCTCCTCGGTGCGCCGGCTGTTGTCCTCACCGATCGCCCTACCCGCCGTCGGTGGCCGGAAACAGCCGCGCACTGATGAGACTGCTGTGCCTCCCGATGGCCCCTGGGGCGTCGCTTCGGTCGGTGGTGGCCGTCACCACGGCTAGAGCATCCTAGGATCCTGGTAGAAAGGGGATCAGGGGGACGTGCGCGGACGGGGCAGCCGGGCGGCTACCGCCAGGGCCACCCGCACCGGCTTCTGGGCCACCAGCTCGTCGAAACCGGCCCCGCCCCGGCAGAACCGGGTGAACGCCCGCCAGCCGGGCGGCGTCGCGATCGCCGCGTGCAGGATCTCCGGACGTCGGGCGAACGCGGCGAGCAGGCGGTACCCGGCCCGCATCGACGGCACCAGCCGCTGCGTCACCGCCCGCTCGTAGCCGGCCAGATCGTCGTCGGCGACCGCGTCACCGGCCAGCTCACCGGAGCGCAGGGCGTAGCTGATCCCCTCCCGGGTCCAGGGTTCCAGCAGCCCGGCGGCGTCCCCGGCGACCAGCACCCGATCCCGCCGCAGCGGCGAGTCCTCCGCCCGGCACCGCGTCAGGTGCCCCGAGTCGTGCGCCGGACGGATCCCGGCCAGGCCCAGCCGGTCCACGAACCGGCGCAGGTACTCGCGGGTGCGGTCCCCCTCGCCCCGCCCCGCGATCACCCCGACCGTCAACCGGTCGCCTTTGGGGAAGAGCCAGCCGTACGACCCCGGCAGCGGACCCCAGTCGAGCAGCACCCGGTGTCGCCACCGCTCCTGCTCCGTCGGCGGCACCGGCAACTCCACCTCCAACCCGAGATCCACCTGCCGGTACCGCACCCCGACATGTCGGCCACTGACCCCCGAGGAGCCGTCGGCACCGACCACGGTCCGGGCCAGCACCGTGTCGCCGTCGGCCAGCCGCAGGCGTACGACCTCGGGGGTCTGGTCGAGCGCGCGGACCGCGACCCGCTCGCGGACCTCGGCGCCGGCGGCCACCGCGGCGGCCCGCAACCGGTCGTCGAACTCCTCCCGCCGCACCATGCTCACCAGCGGACCGTCCCGGTGCCGGCGGGTGAGCGCGCGTCGCCCGTCCAGGGTGAAGGTGACCCGGTCGACGGCGTCGTGGGCGGGCACCTCGATCCGACCGGCCACGGCGGCGAGCGAGACGCCCGTGAGGCCACCGCCGCACGTCTTGTACCGGGGGTGCGCAGCGCGTTCGAGGACCAGCGTGCGGACCCCTCGCCGGGCGGCGGTGTAGGCGGCGGAGAGGCCGGCGGGACCGCCGCCGATCACCACGAGTTCCCAGACGGTCACGGCAGCAGCCTAGGTGAGCCGCCGCGTCGCCAGGGGGCGGCGCGCCACCGGCCGACCGGGGCGCATCTTCGGCGCCGCGCCGGGTAAGCGCGCCCGGCAGACCGCCCACGACCGGCGGTCGGAGCCCAAGGAGGAAACCATGCAGGAGGTCCAGCTGTCGGACGTCGAGGCTCGGGTGTACGACGCGGTGGCGGCCCTGGAGGTACGCGGACAGGTCCCCTACCCCGACCTGATCGCCCAGGAGTGCGGCCTGACCGAGGAGGAGTTGCAGACCACGCTGCACCTGCTCACCGAGAAGAACCTGCTCCACCGGGAGGACTCGCCGATGGCCGGGCTCGACTTCGGCCCGCGCTTCTGCGCCCAGCAGCTCACCTGACGGCGTGGCTCCCGCACCGGGCGCGACAGGGGGGCGATGAGCGCCACCGGCACCGACACGTACGACGACCGGCGACGGTGGCAGGCCCTGGGCGTCGGGCTGGTCGCGGCGTTCATGACGCTGCTCGACATCAGCATCGTCAACGTGGCCATCCCCTCGTTGGACCGGGCCCTGGGCGCCGGGCCGAGCGACCTGCAGTGGGTGCTCTCCGGGTACGCGTTGACCTTCGGCCTGGTGCTGGTGCCGGCCGGTCGGTTCGGCGACGTGCACGGCCGACGCAACGCCTTCGTGTTCGGCATCGCCCTGTTCACCGTGACCAGCGCCGTCGCCGGACTCGCCCAGTCACCCGGCTGGCTGGTCGCCGCCCGACTGCTCCAGGGTGCCGCCGCCGGTCTGGTGAACCCGCAGGTGACCGGCCTCATCCAGCAGCTGTTCCAGGGTCCGGAACGGGCCCGGCCGTTCGGGCTGCTCGGCGCCACCATCGGCATCTCCACCGCGGTCGGCCCGTTGCTCGGCGGCCTGCTGATCGCCGCCGGTGGCCCCGAACACGGCTGGCGGTGGGTCTTCTTCGTCAACGTGCCGGTCGGCATCGTCGCGGTGATCCTCGGCTGGCGGCTGCTGCCCCGCCACCCGATCGGTCAGGTGGTACGCCGTCGCGCCGACCCGATCGGCGTGGTGCTGCTCGGTGTCGGCGTGACCCTGGTGCTGCTGCCGCTGGTCCAGCGGGAACAGTGGCACGGCCCGGCCAAGTGGCTACTGCTCCCCGCCGGCCTGGTCACCCTGGTCGGCTTCGCGCTCTGGGAGCGGCGGTACGCACGCCAGGGTCCACCCCTGTTCGACATCCGCCTCTTCACCCGCCAGTCGTACGCGCTGGGTTCCCTGATCGCGTTGATCTACTTCGGTGGCTTCACCGCGATCTTCTTCATCTTCACGCTGTACCTGCAGAACGGACGCGGCTACAGTGCGCTGGTCGCCGGACTGGCGATCACACCGTTCGCCCTCGGGTCGGCCGTCGCCTCGGCCGTCGGCGGGCGGATCGTCAACCGCTACGGTCGGCCGCTGGTCGCCGTCGGGCTGCTCGCCGTGGTGGTCGGCCTCGGCCTGGTAGCGCTCGCCATCGAGCTGGCGCCGCACGCGCCCGTCCCCTGGGTGACCGCCGCACCGCTGCTGCTGGCCGGGCTGGGCAGCGGCCTGGTGATCGCCCCGAACCAGACACTGACCCTGGCGCAGGTGCCGGTGCCGCAGGCGGGCAGCGGTGCGGGGATGCTCCAGACCGGTCAGCGCATCGGCTCGGCGGCCGGGATCGCCGCCGTCGGCGCGGTCTTCTTCTCGGTCGTGGCCAGCGGGGACAACGCCTGGTCGAAAGCCTTCGAGCGGTCCCTGCTCGTGTCCGCCGGCATCATCGCCCTGGCACTGCTCGTAGCCCTCGTCGACATCGCCCGTCATCATCGCCGTGGTCGGATGTAAGCAGGGGTCCCCTGCTATCGCCTGGTGTATAGGAAGGACCCCTGCTTACATCCCACCCCGCTGTACACCGCAAGTCGTGCGGGGATCCGGGGTGCGGGACAGACGCTGCCGGCCGGTACCCGTGGTGGGTACCGGCCGGCAGCGTTCTTGCTCCCCCTTGTGCGAGGAAAGTCTGTTCGGTGTGGGGTCAGCTGTTCCAGTGCTCGGCGACGAGGTCGGCGGCCTGCTGCTCCCACTGGGCGTAGTGATCCGGGAACGCCGACACCTGCACCGTCTGCGCCGCCACCGTCAACGGCATGTCCTGCCAGCCGTCGACCTGCTTCAGGCCCTTCAGGAAGGCGAGGGTGGAGTACTCGGGGTCGGTGATCTGCTCCACCGTGCCCCAACCAGACGACGGACGCTGCTGGAACAAGCCCTGCGAATCATGATCGTTACGGTCACCCAGATGACCCAGGTTCTCCAACTTCGACTCCTGAAACGCCGTACCGATCGCGATCACCGCGGCACGCTCGTCCATACCAGCCTTCTTCGTCGCCGCGATGATCGCCTTCGCGTTGCCGACCTGCTCATCGTCCAGATCGATACGCGACTGGGCACCCTGCACACCATGCGGAATCAACCTGCCGGAGTCCGGCTTGTCCGCCTGCACCGCCACCAACGAGGTGGGCACGGGGGTGGCGTCAGCCTGCCCGATCGGACCAGCGAACACACCACCAGCAAACGCCAGACCAGCAACACCAAGAACACTCTTACGCAACAGCTTCGAGTTCATCACAAGCTCCATTCGGGGGAAGACGCCACCCACCAGGGGGATTGAGAGTGACGCAAACGCCGTCAGGCGCTAGAAGAAGAGGAAATCCGACGGCAACACGGGCCCGAGAAGGGGAATCACCGGACCAGGTCTTACGGCGTCGGGTCAATACACAACCACCTGGCAGCCCGCATCATTCCCCGGCCACCCGGAAGCCTGACCCGGCACCGGAACCAGGCATAACCACCGACCAGGCGGGGTCATTCCAGCCCGCCACCCACCAGCCTGCGCGGTCAGCCACCCGACTACAACGCCCCGACCCCACCCCGCATTCCACCCAACCCCCACCCACGGGCCACCAGCGAACCGAACATTCGGCGCAAACAGCGCGCCAGCCCATCTCCGCCGTCGCCCGCCTTGCGCGCCAACTCCGTTGATCAAGAAGTTTTGGTGCAAGCGCGACAGGAATCGCGATGCAAACCTCTTGATCAACGCGATCAAAGCGATCTGCGCGGTGCGGCGGAGGGGGCACCGCTCGCCGACCAGGCCGCGCGGAGGGCGACACCGGGTGGGGGGACGGGAACGGCCGGCCCCGGATCGGGGCCGGCCGTGGTGGCGAAGCGGGTCACCAGAGCTGGGTGACGATGTCCGCCGACTGCTCCTCCCACTGGGCGTAGTGGAACGGGTACGCCGAGACCTGCACCGTCTGTGCGGCCGTGGTCAACGGCAGGTCCTGCCAGCCGCCGACGTTCTTGAGGGCCTCGAAGAACACCGTCGAGGAGTACTCGGGGTCGGTGATCTGGTCCACGCTGCCCCAGCCGGTCGACGGGCGCTGCTGGAACAGGCCCTGGGAGTCGTGGTCGTTGTACGCGCCCAGGTGGCCGAGGTTGTAGAGCTTCGACTCCTGCAGTGCGGTGGCGATGCCGATCACCGCGCCTCGCTCGCCGACGCCGGTGTCCTTGGCGACCTCGATGATGGTCTTGGCGTTCTGACGCTGCGCGTTGTCGAGGGGTACCCGCGACTGGGCACCCTGCACACCGTGCGGGATCAGGTCGTCGCGGCTCGGCTTGCCGGGGCGGGGCTTGTCGGTGGTGCCGCCGGTGGTCAGGCCGGACTCGACCGTGGCGCCGGTGGAGTGGCGACCGGTGGCCTTGTCGATGGCGGCGACGGCGCCCTGGTGCGGGCCGGTGGTGATCGGCGCGGCCACGGCGGTGGGGCCGAGGGCCAGCCCGGTGAGGGCGGTCACGCCCACCACGCTGAGGGTGGTCTTCCGGTTCGGTTTCGTCGCGATGGCCGGGAGCCATCGAGTGAAGTCCAGCTTCACGATGGTTGCCCTTTCAATCGTGCGAGCCGCTCGGGGTGAGCCGCTCTCGGGGGAAACTGCCGCCGGTCGGGGTGTGGGTGCCGGCGCTATGGGGAACACAACCCGCCCGACGTGTCGGTCATTCCAGGCATGCCCGACTTGCCCCGCACCGTGGCCCAGGTCACCTATCGCGCCAGGACCTCAGGTGCCGGAGCGGACGGAGGACTCAGACGTCGTACGGGGTGCCGAAGCGGACCAGGACGTGCCAGAGCTGCTTGAGGTGTTGCAGCGTCTCGGCCGTGGACCCGCGATCGGCCCAGCGGCCGGGGTCGGTGACCACCGAGGCGGCGGCCCGTCCGATCAGCGCGGCGTGCACCGGCTCCCCCGACCCGGCGAACTCGGCGTGCACGCGGGCGGCCAACGGCGGGATCACCGGCCCACGGAACTCGGCGTCGACCTGGTCCACCGGCAGCGCGAACCCAGCGTGCCAGCGCAGCGGGAAACCGTACCGCTCGGCGGCGACCGCGAGGGTGACGCCGGTGGCGGTGCCACGGAACGAGGGGTCGACCACCAGTTCGCACACTTCCCGGGCCAGCGTGACCGGCCCGTGGACCTGCGCCTCGACGTAGTCGTCCAGCGCCCGGCCGGCGGTGCGGGGCACGGTGTCGACGTGCGCGCGTCGGCGCAGCAGCTCCTCGACGAGGGTCGACACGTCCGTGCCCGGCCGCCCCAGCGTGCTGCCGGTGTCTGCGGTCGTGGCGAGCAGCGCCGCCAGCACCGGTTCGACCACGTCGACGGTGCCGACGTCCCGTGGGCCGAGGTGGCTGTCGCCGACACAGAAGGTGGTGCGGGTCAGCACCTCGGGGCGCAGCCGCAGGTGGCAGGAGCCGAAGCGCGGGCACGCGCCGTCCGGGTGGTCCAGCAGGTTCAGGCCGCCGTACTTCGGGCGGTCCCCCGGGCGCACACCCCGTCGCTGGTACGCGCCGCCGAAGAGTCGCCGTTCCCAGCGGTCCCGGTCGCCGCCCGGGTACGCGCTGAGCCCGCCGTTTGAGATGCCCGTCTCGAACTGGCTGCGGTAGACGCCCTCGGTGGCGAGCGCCTCGGCCACCGTGCGCCCGTCGGCGAGCAGCCGGTCGGGATGGAAGTTGAGCGTCACGCGCCCGCCTCGGCCGAACGCGGCGACCAGTCGTTCCGGATCGTGCCGGACGCCGCTGCCGGCCAGCGCCCGACCGATCCGGGCCAGCGCGGCGGGACGGTCATCCAGCGCCACCTGCCGGACGTGGCGCACCGCCGCGCGCTGGGCGGCGGTCAGCGCGGCGCGGGGGACGGACGGCATCCGCCGAGTGTGGCCAGGACGACGGGTCGACGCCAACCCGTAACCGGCCGCAGGGGCAGCGAGGCCACCCCTGCGGCCGTCAGGTCAGTGGCCCCGGGCCAGCCACTCGGGGAGCTGCGGAGCCTCCGCGCCGATGGTGGTGCTGTCGCCGTGACCGGTGTGCACGACGGTCTGCGGCGGCAGCGTGAGCAGCCGGTCCCGGATCGAGTCGACGATGGTGCCGAAGTCGCTGTACGAGCGGCCGGTGGCGCCCGGTCCGCCGGCGAAGAGGGTGTCGCCGGTGAACACCACGTCGAGGTCGGCGGCGTACAGGCAGCAGGCGCCGGGACTGTGTCCGGGGGTGTGCAGCACGGTCAGCGGGGTGCCGGCCACCGTGATCGTCTCGCCGTCGGCGAGCGCACCGGCGGGCGGCTCGTCGGGGTGCACCATGTCCCAGAGCACCCGGTCGGCGGGGTGCAGCAGCACGGGCGCACCGGTGACGCGGGAGAGTTCCGGGGCCACGCGGACGTGGTCGTCGTGGGCGTGGGTGGCGACGATCGCGGTGACCCGGCGGCCGGCGACCACGGCGAGGATCGCCTCCACGTCGTGCGGGGCGTCGACGACGACGCATTCGGTGTCGTCGCCGATCACCCAGACGTTGTTGTCGACGTCGAAGGTCTGCCCGTCCAGGGAGAAGGTGCCGGAGGTGACAGTGTGGTCGATGCGGGCGGCCATCAGAAGACCACCACCGAGCGGAGCACGTCGCCGCGGTGCATCCGGGCGAACGCCTCCTCGACGCCGTCGAGCGGGATCTCCTCGGTGACGAAGGCGTCGAGGTCGAGGCGGCCCTGGAGGTAGAGCTCGGTCAGCATCGGGAAGTCGCGGCTGGGCAGGCAGTCGCCGTACCAGCTGGACTTGAGCGCCCCGCCTCGGCCGAAGACGTCCAGCAGCGGCAGTTCGACCCGCATGTCGGGCGTGGGTACGCCGACCAGCACGACGGTGCCGGCCAGGTCACGGGCGTAGAAGGCCTGCTTCCAGGTCTCCGGCCGACCGACGGCGTCGATCACCACGTCGGCGCCGAAGCCGCCGGTGGCGGCCTGGATCTCGGCCACCGGGTCGGTCTCGGAGGCGTTGACGGTGTGGGTGGCGCCGAAGCGGCGGGCCCAGTCGAGCTTGCGGGAGTCGGTGTCCACCGCGATGATCGTGGTCGCTCCGGCCAGGGCGGCACCGACGACGGCCGCGTCCCCGACGCCCCCGCAGCCGATCACGGCCACCGAGTCGCCCCGGGTCACGTTGCCGGTGTTCATGGCCGCGCCGAGACCGGCCATCACACCGCAGCCGAGCAGCCCGACGGCGGCCGGGCGGGCCGCCGGGTCCACCTTGGTGCACTGGCCGGCGTGCACCAGCGTCTTCTCGGCGAACGCGCCGATGCCCAGGGCCGGGGCGAGTTCGGTGCCGTCGACCAGGGTCATCTTCTGTGCGGCGTTGTGGGTGGCGAAGCAGTACCAGGGGCGACCCCGCCGGCAGGCCCGGCAGACGCCGCAGACGGCCCGCCAGTTGAGGATCACGAAATCGCCGGGGGCGACCGCGTCGACTCCGGCACCGACCTGTTCGACGATGCCCGCCGCCTCGTGGCCGAGCAGGAACGGGTAGTCGTCGTTGATGCCGCCCTCGCGGTAGTGCAGGTCGGTGTGGCAGACCCCGCAGGACTGCACGCGTACCACCGCCTCGCCGGGCCCGGGGTCGGGCACGACGATGTCGGTGACCTCGACGGGCGCGCCCTTGCTCCGCGAGATGACTCCCTTGACCTGCTGGCTCACGCTTTCCTCCTCGTCCGCACCGACGCGAAGCGCCGCCGCCGTTGCGCCGCGACGTCGCCGGTGGGGCGGCGACGCGCGCGGTCACTCCCGCTGGCGAACCTACCTGCGGGCGGGCGGCTGGGCACAGCTTCGGCGCGGCTTGCCGCCGGTCGGTGCCCGCCCTGGTCGCGGCGGGCGGCGTTGCGCCAGCGCAGCACCTGCACCACGCCGACGGCCCAGAGCACGTACTGCACCGAGAAGGCCCAGCGGTACGCGGTCAGGTCGGGGGCGGCCCGGCCCGCCGGGGTGACCAGGTCCAGCACCACGCCGATGGTGAGCACCAGGGTGATCGAGGCGACGAAACCGCCGACGTTGACGATGCCGGCGGCGCTGCCGAGGCGGCTGACCGGGTTGAAGGTCCGGGCGTAGTCGAGACCGATCATCGAGCCGGGGCCGCTGAGGGCCAGCACCAGCACCAGCGTGACCAGCAGCCAGCCGGGTGCCCGTCCCGGCCAGGCGAGCAGCACCGTCCAGACGGTGGCGGTGACGCCGACGACGGCGAAGACCAGCACCGAACGGTGGTGCGGGTGGCGGGCGCACAGATGCGCGACCAGCGGCGCGGTCAGCAGCATCCCCAACGTCAGGACGGTGAGCAGGGAGGCGGCGGTGGTCGGGCTGAGGCCCTGCCCCTGCACCAGGAACGGGAAGCCCCAGAGCAACGCGAAGACGGTGCCGGAGAACTGCGTGACGAAGTGGGTCCAGAGCCCGAGCCGGGTGCCCGGGTGCGCCCAGGCGGCGGCGAGCCGCCCGCCGACCGGGGCGGGGGTGGACACGGCGGGCCGATGCGGGGTGTCCCGGACGGCGGCGACCACCACCAGCAGCACGGCCGCGCCACCGCCGGCGGCGGTCAGGAAGGCGGTGGTCCAGCCGGTGTGGTGCAGCAGCGTCACCAGCGGTACGGCGGCCAGCACCGCACCGAGTTGGCCGAGTGTGCCGGTCAACTGGATCAGCAGCGGGTTGCGGCGGCCCGGGAACCAGAACGCGACCAGGCGCAGCACGCTGATGAAGCTCATCGCGTCGCCGAGACCGATCAGGACGCGGGCGGCCACCGCGAGGCGTACGTCGGCGACCAGGGCGAAGGCGAGTTGACCGGCGACCATCAGAAGACCGCCGGTGATCAGGAGCCGGCGCGAGCCGTACCGGTCGAGGAGCATCCCGACCGGCACCTGCATCACCGCGTACACGGCGAGTTGCGCGACGGTGAGGGTGGCCAGCGTGGCGGCGCTGATGTCGAAGCGTTGCGCCGCCTCCACGCCGGTCACGCCGAGGGAGGTGCGATGGAAGATCGCCGCGACGTACGCGCTGAGCGCCGCACCCCAGACGAGCAGGGCCCGGCCGGGCGGTGCCGGGAGCGGGGCCGGGGCGCTCACGAGGGGGTGCCGGGGTGCGAAGCGGTGGTCACACGCTCACCGGGGATCCCAGGAACACGCGTGCGGAGGTGTCGATGTGCGCGGCCACGGCGGCGAGCCAGGCCTGCGGGTCGTCGCCGTCGAGGGCGGCGAGTTGTGCGGCGTGCTCGGTCAGGGCCGCCTCGGCCCAGCGGGGCGAGAGCCGGAAGCTCGCCTCGCCCATCCGGACCTGCCGGTCCCGTAGCCGTTGGTACAGCTCGGCGAGGATCTCGTTGCCGGCGGCGTCGACCACGGTGGCGTGGAACGCCCGGTCGGCGGCCATCAGGGCGGTCAGGTCACCGGCGGCGTGTGCGGCGCGCATCTCGGCGAGCCGCTCGGCCAACCGGTCACGGATCTCGGCGCGGCGGGGCCAGATGCGCTCGGCGGCGTGCACCTCGACGAGTCGGCGGGCCTCCACCACGTCGGCGATCTCGCGGGCGGACACCGGCAGGATCAGTGCGCCCCGCTTGGGATAGAGGCGGACCAGTCCCTCGGTCTCCAGGCGCAGCAGCGCCTCCCGGACCGGGGTCCGCGAGACGCCGGTCGCCTCGGCGATCTCGCCCTCGCTGACCAGGGCGCCGCCCGCGTACAGCTGCTCCAGGATGGCGCGTTTGAGGTGGTGGTAGGCCCGTTCGGCGGCGGAGGGCACGGCGACTCGACCGGCCACCGAGGGATGCGTCATGTATCTATCATCCGTCCGACAACGGACGTCGATGCGACCGGGGTGACCGGCGCGGACGCCCGCACTAGTGCGGGCGGCGCACCCGGCCCCGGTTGCCGACGGCGGTCAGCAGGCGGCCGTGACCGACCGGCGCGACCCGGGCCATCAGGTCCGGCAGCCGGGCCGACCAGCCGATCAGGACCCGTCCCCGGCGGCGGGCCACCCCGCGCAGCACCGCCTCGGCAGCGGTCCTCGGGTCGATGGTGAGCAGCCGCTCGAACCGCTGCCGGCCCACCTCGTACTCGGCCTCGTCCACGCCGCTGCCCACGCGGGCGTCGCGGGCGATGCGGGTCCGGATGCCGCCGGGGTGCACGCAGGTCACGCCGACGCCGTCGGCGGCGAGCTCGTGTCGCAGCGCCTCGGTGAAGCCACGGACGGCGAACTTGCTGGCCGCGTAGGCGACCTGCCCGGGCGGGGCGATCAGACCGAAGAGGCTGGAGACGGTGACCAGGTGCGCCCCGGGCGCGGCCTTCAGCGCCGGCAGCAGGGCGTGGGTCAGCTGCGCCACAGCCCGGAAGTTGACCTCCATCACCCAGCTGAACTCGTCGAACGTCACCTCGTCGAAACGCCCGCCGAGCGCCACCCCGGCGTTGTTGACCAGCAGCCGGATGACCGGATGCCGGTCCCGGACCTGCCCGGCGACCGCCCCGGTGGCCGCCGCGTCGGCCAGGTCGACCACGCACGTGTCGACCGCCCGGCCGGGGTGTGCGGCGCGGACGGCGTCGGCCACCGCGTCGAGCCCGGCGGCGTCGCGGTCCAGCAGGACCAGTGCCGCGCCGCGTCGGGCCAGGCCGTGTGCCAGGGCCGCCCCGATGCCACCGGCCGCGCCGGTCACCACCGCGGTGCCGTCGGTGAAGTCGAACCTACGCATCGACAGCGCTCCCTCGTGGCGTGCCGGCCGCGTCGAAGCGGACCCCGGCGTCGGTGACCCGCCCGTAGCGCAGCATCAGCAGGTCACGCGGATAGTTCTGGTGCAGACGCCAGGGCGGGCGGTGGCCCTGCGACGGCAGGTGCGCCAGGCCACGGCGGACGTACCCGGAGGTCAGGTCGATCAGCGGCGCCCGCCGCCCGTCGGGCGGGGCGAGCGGGGTGACCACCCGGGTCCCGGTGCGGTCCAGGTGGCGCAGCAGCCGGCACACGTACTCGGCGACCAGGTCGGACTTCAGCGTCCAGGAGGCGTTGGTGTAGCCCAGCGTCATGGCGAAGTTCGGCACGCCGGAGAGCATCATGCCCTTGTAGGCGACCGTCCCGGGCAGGTCCACGTCGACGCCGTCCACCCGCAGCGTCATGCCGCCGAGCGCGAGCAGGTCGAGCCCGGTGGCGGTGACCACCACGTCGGCCGGCAGTTCCGCGCCGCCGGTGAGCCGGACGCCGTGCGCGGTGAACGTCTCGACGGTGTCGGTCACCACGCTGGCCCGCCCGGCGGAGAGGGCGTCGAACAGGTCACCGTCGGGCACCACGCAGAGCCGCTGGTCCCACGGGTCGTAGCTCGGCGTGAAGTGGCGGTCGACGTCGTACCCGGCCGGCAGCCGCCGGGTCACGGCCCGCCGCAGCAACGCCCGGACCAGCCCGGGCGCCCGCCGGCTGAGCTGGTAGGTGGCGGCCGTGGCCAGCACGTTCTTCGACCGGATCAGCGGGTACGCCAGCCGAGCCGGCAGGCGCCGCCGCAGCGTGTCGGCGACCGCGTCCCGGGCGGGCAGCGCCAGCACGTACGTCGGGGACCGTTGCAGCATGGTCACGTGGGCGGCGCGCCGTGCCAGTGCCGGGACCAGCGTGACGGCGGTGGCACCGCTGCCGATCACCACCACGGTACGACCCGAGTGGTCGAGGTCGGCCGGCCAGTGCTGCGGGTGCACGATCCGCCCGGTGAACCGCTCCTGCCCGGGAAAGTGCGGCGTGTGCCCGGCGTCGTAGCGGTAGTAGCCGGTGCAGGCGTACAGGAAGTCGCAGGTGAGCACCACGGTGTCGGCGGTGTCGGCACGGTGCACGTGCACCGTCCAGCGGGCCCGTTCGCTGTCCCACTCGGCACGGACGACCCGGTGCCGGAAACGGATGTGCCGGGTCACGTCGTACGCGTCGGCGGTGCGTCGCAGGTAGTCGAGGATCGTGCCGCCCTCGGCGATCGCCGTCGGCGCGGTCCACGGCGCGAAGGAGTAGCCGAGGGTGAACATGTCGGAGTCCGAGCGCACCCCGGGGTAACGGAACAGGTCCCAGGTGCCGCCGAGGTCGTCGCGGGCCTCCAGCACGGCGTACGTCTTGTCGGGGCAGCGGCGACGCAGGTGGCAGGCGGCGCCGATACCGGAGAGCCCGGCACCCACGATGAGCACGTCGACATGGTCGGACATCGGCTCGCCTCCCGCTCCCCTGCTGGTGCCCCGGACCCTACCCAGCCCCGCCGGGCGGCCTACCCCACCCCGGCGCGCCCATCCGCCGCGCGGTGCGCTACTCCCCGGCGGCGGTGACCAGTGTCGCGGCCGGGACCAGCAGGGCGCGTTCGTCGGCGCTCTGGGCGGGGTCGGCGCGGCGTCGCGCCACGGCCGCGTCGACCAGGGGTACGGCGTGACCACGGATCGCCCGCAGGTAGGCGCGCATCAGCTCCCCCGCCTCGGCCGCCATCGGCTGGTCCCGGTCCACGGCGACCTGGGCGAGGATGAGGGCGGTCATCGCCACGTCCAGCCCCGGTGCGCCGTGCCGCACGTTGTGCCAGTCGATCAGCACCGGCCCGGGCGGTTCGAGGACGACGTTGTCCGGGTGCAGGTCCAGGTGCAGGATCCGCTCGCCGTCTGCCGCGTCGGGCAGCGGTGCGACGGCGTGCAGGCGGCGGTGCAGGTCGGCCAGGACCGCGGCGGCCGCCTCGACGTCGATTCCACCGGTGAGCAGCGCGTGCAGCATGGTCGGGCCGGACAGCCGCCGCATCACCAGATCCGTGCCGTCGGCGTGGTGCACCCGGGGCACCGGGTAGCCGACGGCGTGCAGGTGGGCCATGAAACGGGCCTCGACGGCCACGTCGCCGCCGGCCCGGTAGCGGCGTAGGACCCGCTCGCCGTCCAGCGCGTACACGTCGGCTTCCCGGCCGGAGGCCAGGGGGATCGGGTCCGTCACGACAGCGACGGTAGCCCGTCGACGCGCGGTTCCACGGTGGACTTCGGGGGGACACTGTGCGTGGTCGACCTGTGCCACTCTGAACGACGGGGTCGGTCGCTGGAGGTGATGGTCACGCTACGCACGCAGCAACTCGTCGCCGTGCCGGACGTCCCACCGCTCGACGTCGACGTGCCCGTCGGGGCGACGGCGGCACTGGTCGCCGAACCCGGCGTGGGCACCTCCGTGGTCCGGGTGGTGGTCGGGTTGGTCGCGCCGGTCAGCGGCCGGATCCTGGTCGGCGAGCGGGACGTCACCGACCTGCCGCCACCGCGTCGGCGCATCGGGTACGTGCCGGCCGGAGGTGCCCTGCTGCCGCACCTGACCGTCGGCCGCAACATCTCCTACGGCCAGCGCCGCCGCCAGCGGGTCCACGACGTCGCCGACGACTGGGCGTCCACCCTGGTCGACCGGCTCGAACTCTCCCCGACCCTGGGGCTCCGGCCGCACCAGATCTCGGAGGCGCAGCGGTTCCGGGTCGCCCTCGCGCGGGCCATGGCGTGCCTGCCCGAGGTGCTGGTGGTCGACCTGCCCACCCCGGTCGACGGGGTGCGCCTCACCCCGCTGCTGGACCGGCTGTCCCCACCGGATTCCCCCCGTGTCACCGTGCTGATCGGCTCGGGGCACCCCGAGGTGCTGGCCGAGGTGCCCACGCAGGTTCCGGTACGGGCCGCCGACGGGGCGACGGCGTGACCGCGGCCGGGCGACTGCGCCGTCGTACCCTGCTGCGGTCCGCCGTGGCGACGACCGTGGCCGGGGCCGCCGGCTGCGCGCGGGGTCCCCGCCCGGTGCAGGTGGCGGTGGTGTGGAGCGGCGCCGAGCTGACCCGGTTCCGGGAGGTGGTCGCCGGCTTCCCCGACGTCCGGGTGATCGGCGTGGGCAACGACATCGACGCCTTCCTGACCGCGCGGATGCTCGCCGGCACCAGCCCGGACGTGGCGATCCTGCCGCGACCGGGGCTGATCGTCGAGTACGCCCGTCGGGGCTGGCTCGACCGGGTCGCCCCGGCCAGCAGCTACCTGGCGCCGGCCGGGATGGCCGACCTGCTCACCGTCGACGGGCACCGGTACGGCCTGTGGATCAAGGCGGCGCACAAGTCGCTGTTCTGGCACTTCCCGTCCATGCTCGCGGAGCCGCCCCGCACCTGGGACGCGCTGGTCGAGACGACCCGCCGCCTCGGGGCACGCCACCGGGCGGGCGAGGGCCCGGCGCCGTTGGCGGTCGGTGCCGCCGACGGGTGGGTGCTCACCGACTGGTTCGAGAACGTGCTCGCCGACATCGCCCGTCCCGGGGGGTACGAGGCGCTGGCCCGGGGCGAGGCCGACTGGCAGGGCCCGCCGGTACGCGACGCCCTCGACCGGCTCGCCGAGCTCTGGAGCATCGACGGCGCGTTCCCCGGCGGCGGTCAACGTGCCCTGCTCACCCAGTTCGAGGAGTCGGTGATCCAGGTGGCGCACCACCGGTCCGCCGTCATGGTGTTCGAGGCCGACTTCGTCGACGGCGTGGCCGCCCGCTTCCGGCGCGGCACCGAGCCGCTGGTGACCTTCCGGTTTCCCGGTTCACGGGTGGCCGACCAGCCGTTGGTCGTCGGCGGCGACGCGGCGGTCGCCTTCACCGGCTCCGCCGCCGGGGTGGAGCTGGTGCGCTGGCTCAGCGACGCGGCGGCGTTCCGCCCCTGGTTGGAGGCGGGCGGCTACCTCTCCCCCAACCTCGTGGTGCCGGTGAACAACTACCGTGACCCGCTGCGTCGACGGCTGGCGGCGGAGTTCCGGGCCGTCGAGGCGCTGCGCTACGACCTGTCGGACCGCCTGCCGGGCACCTTCACCGGCACCGACGGGGTGGGGATCTGGCGCATCATGCAGGACTTCTTCATGGACGTGACCGACGGGGTGGCCGCCCGGGAGGCGGTCCGGCGGGCCACCGGGCAGCTCGCCGAGGCGGCCCGGGCGGCGGGGAGCGGACGATGAGGCGCGACCCCGTGCTCGGGCAACTCGCCCTGCTCGACGACGTGGGGCCGCCCCGGCGCGGGCGCGCGTACCCGGCGACCGGCGCCACCTGGGCGTTGCTCGCCCCGGCCGCGCTCCTGCTCGGTGGGTTGCTGGCCTGGCCGGTGCTGCGGACGGTGCAGGCCAGCGTCACCACCGACGGGCGGTGGGTGGGCGCCGAGCACTACCGGGCCGCCCTGACCTCGCCCGGCGCCGGTGCCGCGGTGGGCCGGACCGTGCTCTGGGCGCTGCTGGTGCCGACCGTGGTCACCGTCCTGGGGTATCTGCTCGCCGCCGCCTCGCGCCGGTCCCAGGAGGGCTGGCTGGTCCGGTTCATCCTGGTGGTGCCGACCGCGTTGCCGCTGGTGGTCACCGGGGTCACGTTCCGGCTGCTCTACGACCCGGACCCGCAGCGGGGCCCGGTGACCCTGCTGCTGGCCTGGTTGACCGGCACACCCGAGCGGGTGCCGCACCTGCTCGGGCCACGGCTGGTGACGGTGGCGGTGATGTCGGCGTTCGTGTGGGCCTGGGTCGGGCTGGCCGTGCTGGTGTTCCGGGCCGCACTCGACACCGTGCCCGCCGATCTGGTCGACGCGGTACGCGCCTTCGGCGGCTCCCGTCGCGACGTGTTCTGGGACGCCCAGTGGCGACCGTTGATGCTGCGTACGGTGGCGGTGGTCTTCGCCCTGGTCGCGGTCGGCACCAGCCGCACCTTCGACCTGATCCTGGTGATGACGCCCGGCTCGGTACGCGACGAGGCGTCGGTGCTGGCGCTGCGGATCTGGCAGACGTCCGGGGCGACGACCACCGGGCAGGGCGCGGCCCTGGGCGTGATCTGGCTGGTCGCGGTGACCGCCGGCATGCTCGTGGTGTCGATGTTCATCCGGCAGGCGTGGCCGCCGCCACCGCCACGGGCCGTGCCCGCTTCCGCGCCACCGCCGCGACGACTGGTCCGGCTGCTCGCCGCAGCGGCCGCCGTGGCGTGGCTGCTGCCGCTCGGGGTGCTCGCGGCCACCTCGTCGCAGAGTCCGGTGCGGGCGGCCACCGCCGCCTGGTGGTCCGGGCCACCGGGTCTCGACTCGTACCGGGCGGTGCTCGGCGGGACGGGCCTGTGGCGCAGTCTGGGCTTCACGCTGCTGCTGGCCCTGGTCGTCACCGCCGTCGTGCTCTGCGTGGCGCTGCTCGCCGCGTACCCGTTGGCCTGGCTGACCGGGCCACCCGCCCAGGCCGTCGGGCTGGCCCTGCTGGCCGCCGCGGTGGTCCCGGTGCAGGTCGTCGCGGGGCCGATCAACGAGGTGCTCGGCCTGGCGCTCTCTTCCGGCACCGCGCGCGGGCTGGCGCTGGTGCACATCGCGCTGGGGATCCCGTTCGCCGTGCTGGTGCTGCGCAACGCCTTCGCCGACCTGCCCGCCGACCAGGTCCGGGCCGCCCGCCTCGGTGAGCGGCACCTGTGGGACACCCTGCGACGGCTGGTCCGCCACCACCGCACCGCCGTGGTGGCGGTGGCCGTGCTGGAGTTCGTCCAGGTGTGGAACGACCTGGTGGTGGGTCTGCTGTTCAGCGGCCCGGACGCCGCCCCGCTCGGTTGGTTCCTGGCCGAGCAGACACGGGGTTTCGTGACCGGCAGCGGCACGCTCGCGGCCGGATCGGTGCTCGCCTCGATCCTGCCGGTGCTGGTGTTCGTGCTGGGCCGCCGACAGATCGTCGCCGGGCTGGTCGCCGGGGGCGTACGGTGACCGGCCCGCGCCGGCCCACCCGGCGACCTCGCCTGCTCAGCGTGCTGCTGGCGCTCGGCGGTGTCCTCAGCGCCGGAGTCAGCGCGCTGCTGGGCAACATCACCGGCAACCTGGTCTCCGACCTGTCCGTGACCGCCCTCGGCTCGGCCAGCCTGGGCCTGGCGGCACTCGGTGTGGCCGCCTCCTTCCTGGTGGAGTGGCGACGCCGGCAACGGACTCCGGTGCCCGCCGACGACCACGCCGTCCCCTCGGCGACCGTCAACGCCCCCACGCTGCCCAGGTCGGGCGGGTTCACCGGACGCCCCGGACAGGCGGAGGAGGTGGTGGAGCTTCTCGACCCGGAGCACGCCGTGGCGGTGGTGGGTCGACGGGGCATCGGCACCTCCTGGTGCGCTATCAAGGCCGCCGACCTGTGCAAGGACCGGTTCCCCGACGGGCAGTACTACCTCGACCTGCGCCGAGGCGGTCGGGCGCTCTCGCCCCGGGAGGTCCTCACCGCGCTGGCCCGCATCCTCGGCACCACCCCGCCGTACTCGGGACGCGCCGACGACCTCGCCGACGCCGCGGACGCGCTGCGCGGCCAGGTCGACGGCCGCAGAGTCCTGCTGGTGCTGGACAACGTGGACGACCCCGCCCAGGTCCGCACGCTGCTGCCACCGACCACCCGGGTCTGCCAGCTACTCCTGGCCGGCACCGGACGGCTCGGTGCGCTCAACGGAGTGCAGCCCTACGGGCTGGCGGAGCCGACCACGAAGGACGCGGTGGAGATGTTCGCCGTCGCCGCCGCCGGGGGACGTCGTCCGCCGCGCGACGACCCGCGTCTGGACCCCGACGCCGAGACGATCGTGGAGCTGTGTGGCCGCCAACCCCGTGCCGTGACCGCGCTGGGCCGGCAGACGACCACACACGGCTGGCGACACGCCGACGTGCTGCACGCACTGCGTCGGGCCGCCGACACACCACCGCACCAGCGGGTCGACTTCTCGCCGATGGCCGAGCTGGTCGTCGCGCAGGACACCGCGTACCACGCCCTCGGTGCCGAGGCGCGGAGACTGTGGCGGCTGATGGCGCTCAGCCCGGTGCCGCTGGACCGGCCGAGCATCGCCGCGCTGGCCCGACGCCGCCCGGATCGCGTCGCCGCGCTCATCGACGAGCTGGCCGACGGCGCCTTCGTGAAAGCCGAGACCGGCGACCGGTACGAGATCAGAGAACCTCTCGCCCCGTACGCGCGGATGCACCTCCGGGCGACCGTGCCGGTGCGCCGCCGGGTGAACGCCCAGGCGCGGCTGACCCGGCACCTGGCCCGCCGGGCCGAACGGCAGGTGACCGGGCTGACGGCGCCCGGTCCGCCGGGGACCGACCAGCGACTACCGACCGACGACCCGTACGACTGGTTCACCCTGCACCAGGACCTGCTGCTGGCCGTGGTCAAGGTGCCGGCCGGCGCGGTGCAGGCGCTGCCCCGGCGGGTACGGGGTTGGTGGTTCCGGTTGGCGGTGGCGTCGTGCGGGTGGCTCGCCCACGCCGAGCGGCGCGACGCGTGGGAGGACCTCTGCCGGACGGTGCTGGCCAACCCGACCACCCAGCAGCGGCCGGAGATCGCCGGGTGGGCGCACAACCAGTTGGGCGTGGTGCTGCGGCACCGCCACGACCCGCACGGCGCGATGGCCGAGCTGAGCCTGGCGGTGACCGCGCAGGGACGCCGGGGCACCGCCCAGGCCCGGATGAACCTCGGGCTGGCCCTGCTCGACCTGGGGCGGCTGGACGAGGCGGTGGCCCACCTGGAGTTGTCCCGTCGGCACCGGGCCGGCGGCGACCGCGCCGGGCAGGCCCTCAGCGACCTGGGACTGGGCGCGGCACGGCTGGCGCGCGGCGACCGGGAGGCCGCCCACGACCTGCTGGTGCGGGCGGCGAACACGTTCCGTTCGCTGGGCGACTCGCGTGGCTACGCGGCGGCGCTGACCAATCTCGTCCTGGTGCACGTCGCGATGGGTGAGTACCTCGACGCGGCCCAGGCGTGGCGGGCCGCGCTGCGCGAGTACGAGACGGTGGTCGATCCGACCAACCGGGCGGTGGCGCTGCTCAACGCGGGGGCGGCGCTGCTCGGCACGGCGCCGGGCCAGGCCGACCAGGCGTCGGCGTGGCTGACCGAGAGCCTGCGGCTGCGGGCGGGCGGTCGGGCCGACGCGGGGCTGGGTAGGACGCTGTTGCACCTGGGCGACTCGGAAGCCGCCCGGGAGCGCCACGACCTCGCCCGCCGACACTGGATCGACGCCTCGGCGGTCTGCGAGTCGGTCGGCGACGAGGAGGGTCAGCGGGCGGCCGACGACCGCCTGGCCGACATGCGGTCCGTGGAGCCGACGTCGGGGTGATCCGACGCCTCGCGGGCCGCGTGCCCGGTGCCGACGGTCAGAGGGTCTCGCCGGGGGTGAGATACCGGTAGCCGGGGACGGTCTCGCCGAACCAGCCGTTGACGCTGGCCAGGCCACGTTCGTTGAGCTGCGCGTCGTGGATCGCGACGACCCGCTCCGCCTCGGCTGCGACGGCGAAGTCGACGGCCTCGGTCAGCTTCAGCCAGGACGCCTGCGCCGGGACCAGGAGGGTCCGTATCGGTCGGCCGGGTGGATGCAGTGAGTCGCCCGGGTGGTAGACGTCGTCCCCGACCAGGTAACCGAGGTTGGCGCAGTCGGGCTGACCACCGTGGATGGTGGCGTGTCGTCCACCGACCGCGGTCACCTCGAGACCGGCGGCGGTGAACCGGTCGCCGGCCCGCACCCGGGTCACCGGCAGGGGTGCCAGGTCCGGCAACACGGCGCCCTCCGGCGCGAAGACCGGCACGCCGAGGCCGGCCAGCCGCAGGACGTCGATGTGGTCGGTGTGCTCGTGGCTGACCAGCACGGCGTCCGCGCCGACCAGTGCGCGCGGCTCGCTCCAGGTGCCGGGGTCGATGACGAGGACACCGCCGTCCTGTTCGAGCCGTACGCAGGAGTGGGTGTACTTGGTGATCCGCATGGCGCGACGCTAGGTCAGTCGGCCGCCGGGCGTGGTCCCGCGACGGCGGCGGCGGACGGGCGGTTCGTCGGCTGCCGCCGCCACCGCCTGGCACAGGTCCACGAGTGGGTCGTCGGCCTGAGCCGCGCAGGCGACCTGTCTCAGCAGGTCCCGCAGCTCGCCGCGCTGGGCGGGGGTGAGCGTCCGGAGCAGTCGGGTCTCGACGCCCGCCAGTGCCTCGCGGCGGCGTCGGGCCGCGTCGCGGCCGGCGTCGGTGAGCGTGACCAGGCGGCTGCGCCGGTCGACGGGATCGGGACGGCGTACCACCAGCCCGTCGCGCTCCAGGTCGTCGATCAGGTATGTCAGGACGGTGCGGTCGATCCCCAACTCCTCGGCGACCGCGCCCTGGTTGCGGGCGGGCTCCCGGTCGGCCGCGACGAGCACCTGGTAGCCGCGCGGGCCGCCGGGCAGGTCGCCGGCGACGTGGTCGGCCGCGCGGATGTAGGACCGGAAGACGACGCCGAGCATCCACCCGAGGTCGTCGGTGATCGGGTCGGTGCGGGGATCACTGTCCTGCGGACCGGTCATCCTCACAGATTAACCCAGATCACAGATTTTATTGGGCGAAGATGTTCTGTCCGCAATAACATCTGTGGTGCGGGGTGATCACCCCGAGAACGGGAAGGAACGCAGACATGAGCGACTACGGGCACTCCCTGACCTTCGGGTCGTTCCTGACGCCCGGCAACGCCGACCCGGCCGGGCCGGTCGGCCTGGCCATGCTCTCCGAGCAGGTCGGGCTCGACCTGGTCACCTTCCAGGACCACCCCTACCAGCCGGCCTTCCTGGACACCTGGACGCTGCTCAGCTTCGTCGCCGCACGCACCGAGCGGGTACGGCTGGCCGCCAACGTGACGAACCTGCCGCTGCGACCGCCCGCCGTGCTCGCCCGCAGTGTCGCCAGCCTCGACCTGCTCAGCTCCGGTCGGATCGAACTCGGACTGGGCGCCGGGGCGTTCTGGGACGCCATCGAGGCGATGGGCGGTCGACGCCTCACCCCCGGCCAGGGCGTACGGGCCCTGGAGGAGGCAATCGAGATCATCCGCGAGATCTGGGACGCCGAGGCGCGGGGCGGCGTCCGGGTGGACGGCGAGTTCCACCGGGCGCTCGGCGCCAAACGCGGTCCGGCGCCCGCCCACGACGTCGGCATCTGGCTCGGCGCGTACAAGCCCCGGATGCTCGCGCTGACCGGACGGCGGGCCGACGGCTGGCTGCCGTCGCTGGCCTACCTGCAACCCGGCGACCTGGCCAAGGGGAACACGATCATCGACGACGCGGCCACCGAGGCCGGCCGGTCGCCGGAGGACGTCCGACGGCTGCTCAACGTCAACGGGCGGTTCACGGCGACCGGTCGCGGGCCGCTGGACGGTCCGGCCGAGCAGTGGGCCGAGGAACTGGCCGACCTCGCCCTGACCGACGGCGTCAGCACCTTCATCCTCGGCACCGACGACCCGGACGACCTGCGGCGCTTCGCCGCCGAGGTGGCTCCGGCCACCCGGGAGCTGGTCGCCTCCGAACGCGCCTCCGGTCGCGGCGGTGGCACGCCCACGCCGACCGACCGGGCCGAACCGTCCCCTGGCCCGACCTCGGCCGCCGCCGGTCGGACCGCCCGACCGGCGCGCCCCCGGGCCGAGCTCGGGTCGAGCGCCTTCGCCGTGGTGCCGACGCCCGACGACGGCGTACGCCGCAGCGACGTCCGGGTGTGGGACGAGTCGGCCCGGCCCAGCGGCCCGGCACCGGACCCGACGCGCACCTACACCACACACGAGCAGGCCGGCGCCCAACACCTGATCGACGTCCACGACGGCCTGCGCAGCGAGCTGGCCCAGATCCAGGACCTGATCGAGCAGGTCGCGGCCGGGCTGGTCGACGTCGGCACCGCCCGATCCCACATCAACACGATGACCATGCGGCAGAACAAGTGGACGCTGGGCACCTACTGCGAGTCCTACTGCCGGGTGGTGACCACGCACCACACCATCGAGGACCGCTCGCTCTTCCCGCACCTGCGCCGCACCGACCCGCGCCTCACGCCGGTGATCGACCGGCTGGAGGCGGAGCACCACGCCATCCACGACGTGCTGGAAGGCGTCGACCGGGCACTGGTCGCGTTCGTCGCCACCCCGGACGGCACCGCCGAGCTGCGGGCCGCCGTGGACCTGCTCAGCGACACGCTGCTGTCACATCTGGCGTACGAGGAGCGTGAGCTGGTGGAACCGATCGCCCGCCTGGGCGCGCACTGACCACCGGCGAGCCGCCATGCGGTGACGGAGCGACCGACGGGGGCGGGGACAATCGTGCTGTCGGACGAGGTGGGGAGGTCGGGTGTCACAGTCCACGGGCGCGGAGTCGCACCGCAACGGCACGGACGACAGCCGGTTGCGGGCCGACTGTGGGCGGTGCTTCGGGCTCTGCTGCGTCGCCCCGGCGTTCTCGGCGTCGGCCGACTTCGCGGTCGACAAGCCCGCCGGGCAGCCCTGCCGCCACCTGCGCACCGACTTCGCCTGCGGCATCCACGTCGACCTGCGTGATCGCGGCTTCCCGGGTTGCACCGTCTTCGACTGTCACGGGGCCGGTCAGCGCGTCGCACAGGAGACCTTCGGCGGGCGGGACTGGCGGGCCGCGCCGGAGACCGCATCGCTGATGTTCGACGTCTTCGCGGTGATGCGTCCCCTGCACGAGCTGCTCTGGTATCTGACCGAGGCGCTCACCCTCCACCCGCCCGACGCGCTGCGCGCGGACCTGGGCGCCGCGCTCGCCGAGACGGAACGGCTGGCCGGGGGCAGCCCGCAGGACCTGCTGGCCCTCGACGTCGAGGCGTACCGGGGGGAGGTCAACCGGCTGCTGTCGCGTACCGGCGACCTGGCCCGGGCCCGTGGCGGCCCGCCGGGCGCGGACCGGCGCGGCACCCTGCTGGTCGGTCGGGACCTGCGCCGGACCGACCTACGGGGGGCGAACCTGCGCGGCGCGGTGTTGATCGGCGCCGACCTGCGCGGGGTGGATCTGGCCCGGGCCGACCTGACCGGCGCGGACCTGCGCGGGGCGGCGCTGGACGGGGCCGATCTGACCGCCGCGTTGTTCCTGCACCAGTCGCAGGTCGACGCCGCGCGCGGCGACCGGCGGACCCGACTGCCGGACCGGGTAACCCGACCCGCGCACTGGTCGGCGCTGCCGCTGACTTCCCGTCCGGCGGGCCGTCGGCCGAGGCGACGCTAGCGGCGGGTCGAGGCGACGGCCGCCCGCGCCTCGCTCATCCCCTGGTTGGCCAACGCGTCCGCCCGCTCGTTCTCCGGGTGCCCGTTGTGGCCCTTGACCCACAGCCAGGTGACCTGGTGCCGGGCGCAGGCCGCCTCCAGCCGCTGCCACAGGTCGGCGTTCTTCACCGGTTGCTTCGCCGCGGTCCGCCAACCGTTGCGCTTCCACGAGGCCAGCCAACTGGTGATGCCGTTGCGGACGTACGTGCTGTCGGTGTGCAGCTCGACGGTGACCGGCCGGGTCAGGCTCTCCAGGGCCTCGATGGCGGCCATCAGCTCCATCCGGTTGTTGGTGGTCGGTGTCGCCTCACCACCACACAGCTCCCGCTCGTGGGAGCCGTACCGCAGCAGGACACCCCAGCCGCCCGGGCCGGGATTGCCGCTGCACGCACCGTCGGTCCAGATCCGCACCACCCGACCGGCCGCCTCGTCCACCATGGGGCAAACCTACCGAAGGCTCCCCCGACGGCCGGGCCCGGCACCCCGGTGCGACCGGGCGGGTCAGCGGGGCGGGGCGTCCGCGTCCGACGGGGCGACCACGGCGGGCGGGACGGTCCAGGGCGGACGGCGGCCCGGCGCGATCCGGTCGCGGAGCCGACCGGCCGCGTCGGCCACACCGGCGGTCACCATCGGCAGCATCCGGGTGGAGCGCATCACCGCCAGGTCCTCGGCGCGGGTGGTGCCGCCGTCGAGGAACCGCAGCACCCGCGACGGCGGGTTGCGGTCGAACAGCCGACCGAAGAACTCCGGACCGCCGACCAGGTCCCGGTCCAGGGCCCGCAACGCCACCGCGTCCATCCAGCGGTGCCGAGGCGGGTACGCCGACGCCGGCACCGGGTCCCGACCGGCGGCCACCTCCCGGGCCACCTGCTCGGCCTGGCGGTGCATCGCCGAGAACGTGAAGCCGGTCGACGGGCGGGTGGCGCCGCCGGCCGTGCCGAGACGGACCACCCGGGGCGACGGTCGGGCCACGAACGGCCCGTCGGTCATCGGGATGACGCCGTTCTCCACCTCGGTCACCGTGAGCCGGGCCGGATCGAGCCCGAGCAGGTCCCGGTAGCCGGCCAGGGCCGCGTCGTACGCCGCCGAGGTGAGCAGGTCCGGTCCGAACTCGGTGTACTCGACCAGGGCGTACCGGCTGTCGACCGGTAACACGTAGCCGAACGAGACGCCCCGGACCGGTTGCGGGGTGCGGAAGTCCATCAGCACGGCCCGTTCCGGGTCGAACACCGGCCGGTCCGCCGCCAGCCACCAGCCACGGAAGTGCTGCAACCAGTTCGTCCGGCCGGGTCGACGCGGTGGCCGGGGCCGGGAGTCCAGCACCCAGGCGGCACGCAGGGGGCCGTCGCCGGTACGCACCACCACCCGGTCGCCCTCGTCGTGCACCTCCTCGGCACCGGCGACGATCCGCCGTACCCCGAGACGCCGTTCCGCCTCGGCGGCCCGGTCGTAGATCGGGCCGGAGCGCAGCATCGCGTACCGCAGGGGGTTCAGGTCCAGGGTGCGGTGCGTGCCGGGCGTCACCACCTCGACCTGCGTCCAGCTCGCGACGAGCAGCTCGTCCAGGTCGTTGCCGGGCTCGTCCCAGAACGCCCACGTGCGGTCCTGGCCACGCCGGTGCACCGGGTCGACGACCGCGATCCGCAGGTCGCGTACGCCGTGCCGGGCCAACGCGGCCAGCACCAGCGAGGCGGCACCACCCCCGCCGACCAGGGCGAGATCGACGTCGACCGGCGCGGAACTCATCCGGTCACGCTGCCACACCGGCCCCGCCGTCGTGGTGTCAGGCCCCGATCAGGGTCGGCGCGACGGTCGATAGGGTCACCGCACCGGCGCGTCGCCGTGCCGCGTGCCGCCACCGGAGGACGTCATGACCACCCGCGCCGCGAACACGCTCACCGCCCGCTGGGCCGCGACCCTCGACGACGAGGCCACCGTGCTCTCCGGCGCGGGCGTCTATCCGCTGCTGGCGCTGCTCGCCCGGTACGCGGACGGTCCGGCCCGGGACGAACTGTCGGCCGTGGTCGGTGACCCGACGGGCGTGGACCTCACCGACTCCCCCACCACCCGGATGGCGCTCGGCTTCTGGGCACGGCGTGGCCTGCCGCTGTCCGAGCGGTGGCGCACCGAGATACCGGCCGCCCTGCGCGGCGAACTCACCGGGGACGAGGCCGTCGACCAGGCAGCGTTGGACGCGTGGGCGGCCGCGCGGACCGACGGACGGATCACCGCCATGCCGGTACGCGCCACCAGCGGGACGGCGATGGTCCTGGCCAGCGCGCTGTCGGTGCTCACCACCTGGAAGAAGCCCTTCGACAACACGCGGTGCCGGCCCACCGACGGTCCCTGGGCCGGACAGGATCTCGCCGGCCTGCGCCGACGCGGCCGCGACCTGGACGCCCTGCGGGTGGTCGACGCCGTCGGCGGGCCGGTGAGCCTGCTGACGGTCGAGGGCACCGAGGACGTCGACGTCCTCCTCGCCCTGGGTCCCGCCGGACACGGTCCCGCCGAGGTGCTGCCCGCCGCGATCGGCGTACTCGACGGGGACGCCCCCGCCCTGCCGCTCACCGCCGGGCCGGGCGTGACCGAGCAGATCGTCGACGCCTCGGACGCCACCCCCGAGTTGACGGTCTCCACCGTCGCGTTCACCGTCGACGCCTCCCACGACCTGCTGCGGCAGCCCGGTCTGTTCGGGCTGACGGCCGCGACCGACGCCACCGGGGATCACTTCCCCGGAATCACCGCGCGGCTGTCCGTCACGCAGGCCGTGCAGAACGCCACCGCCACCTTCCACGCCACCGGCTTCTCCGCCGCCGTGGTGACGGCCTTCGCGATGCGGGCCGGTGCGATGCGCCCACGGGCCACCGCACGCAAGCGGCTGGTCGAGTTGACCGTCGACCGGCCGTTCGGCTTCGTCGCCGTACACCGACCGACGAACCTGGTCCTCGTAGCCGGCTGGGTCACCCACCCCGCCGTCGTCGTGTAAGGAAGGGCCCCCTGCTAACGCCTGGTGTATAGGAAGGGACCCCTCCTAACATCTCCGCCACGGCAGACGCAGACGCCGCCGGCCGGCACCCCGGGTTGCGGGTACCGGCCGGCAGCGTTCTTGCTCCCCCTTGTGCGAGGAAAGTCTGTTCGGTGTGGGGTCAGCTGTTCCAGTGCTCGGCGACCAGATCAGCGGCCTGCTGCTCCCACTGGGCGTAGTGATCCGGGAACGCCGACACCTGCACCGTCTGGGCGGCGACGGTCAACGGCATGTCCTCCCAGCCGTCGACCTGCTTCAAACCCTTCAGAAACGCCAGGGTCGAGTACTCGGGGTCGGTGATCTGCTCCACCGTGCCCCAACCACTGGACGGACGCTGCTGGAACAAACCCTGCGAATCATGATCGTTGCGGTCACCCAGATGACCCAGGTTCTCCAACTTCGACTCCTGAAACGCCGTACCGATCGCGATCACCGCGGCACTGCTCCCCCTTGTGCGAGGAAAGTCTGTTCGGTGTGGGGTCAGCTGTTCCAGTGCTCGGCGACCAGATCAGCGGCCTGCTGCTCCCACTGGGCGTAGTGATCCGGGAACGCCGACACCTGCACCGTCTGGGCGGCGACGGTCAACGGCATGTCCTCCCAGCCGTCGACCTGCTTCAAACCCTTCAGAAACGCCAGGGTCGAGTACTCGGGGTCGGTGATCTGCTCCACCGTGCCCCAACCACTGGACGGACGCTGCTGGAACAAACCCTGCGAATCATGATCGTTGCGGTCACCCAGATGACCCAGGTTCTCCAACTTCGACTCCTGAAACGCCGTACCGATCGCGATCACCGCGGCACGCTCGTCCATACCAGCCTTCTTCGTCGCCGCGATGATCGCCTTCGCGTTGCCGACCTGCTCATCGTCCAGATCGATACGCGACTGGGCACCCTGCACACCATGCGGAATCAGCTTGCCGCTGTCGGGCTTGTCCGCCTGCACCGCCACCAACGAACCAGCCGTGACGGGGGTGGCGTCCACCTGCCCGATCGGACCAGCGAACACACCACCGGCAAACGCGAGACCGGCAACACCGAGAACACTCTTACGCAACAGCTTCGAGTTCATCACAAGCTCCATTCGGGGGTAGACGCCACCCACAGGGGGATCGAGAGTGACGCAAACGCCGTCAGGCGCTAGAAGAAAGGGGAAATCCGACGGCACCACGGGCCCGAGAAGGGGAATCAGCGGATCCGGCTTTGCGGCGTCGGGTCAATACACAACCACCTGGCAGCCCGCATCATTCCCAGGCCATCCACCAGCCTGACGCGGCGCCGGGACCAGGTATAACCACCGACCGGGCCAGGTCATTCCGACACCCGCCCGCCACCAATCCGGCGCAGCGAGAATCCGTCGGCCACCCTACGCGGGAGCGAGAATCCGTCGGCCACCAGCCTGCGCGGGGTGAGGTCCTGCGCGGTCAGCCACCCGATTACAACGCCCCGACCCCACCCCGGATTCCACCCAACCCCCACCCACCCGCATCCGACAAACGGACATTCGGCGTGAAAAGCGCGTCAGCCCATCTCCGCCGCCGCCCGCCTTGCGCGCCAACCCCGTTGATCAAGAAGTTTGGGGCGGATAGCAGAGGATCCGCGACTTAAACTTCTTGATCAACTCATCCAGGGCGGGCGGCCGGGCGGCCGGGCGGGGCCGGGGCTGGGGCGGGGCCGGGCGCGCTGGGGCGGGGGGACTTGGGGGAATTGGGTGGTGGGAACGGGACGGCTGCCACGATCGGCGCGACTCCGTGTCGACCTCGCCTTCCGCCCACCGGTCCCACTGCGCGGCAGGCCGACATCGACCGGATGCGCCGGACCGCCGGGCCCGTGGCGGGACCTTCCGCGACGCCCGAGGCGGTCGGGCGGACACGTGACGGCAACGAAGATTTCTCATTTTCACCGGATCGGGTCCCAAGCCCACCTAGTGTTGGGCACACCGGTGCTAGTCGCGGAGTTGGCCACCCGAACGACGTCCCACGCAGTCAGCGGACGAAAAGTGAGGGAAGACGCGTATGAAGGCAACCAGAGTTCTCGTACCGGCTGCGGGCAGCATCGCCTTGGGCGCGCTGCTCATGCCCGGAGTCGCCTGGGCGGACACCACGGTGTCACCGGCGACGACCCCGGTCGGGGGGACGGTCGTGCTCACCGCGACCACCTGCAACCCGAGCACCGGAGACGCGCTGTTCCGCGTCACCGGACCCGATCGGGACCAGAACGTACGCTCCACCACCGCCGCAGCCGGCGGCGGCCTGAGCGCCGAACTGTTCACCGCAGGTTTCACCCTCGGCACCTACACGGTGGCCGCCACCTGCGGAGACGGCACCTCGGACGGCAGCACCACGTTCACGGTCACCCCGATCGGTGGCGCCCAGGCCGGGGGCCGCACGAGCGACGACGGGCTCGGCACCCTGACCACCGGGGCGACCCTGATCGCCACCGCACTCGGTGGCGGCGTCATCCTGGCCCGCCGCCGCCGGCACGCCGAGGCCGCCGCGCGTCTCTGACGCGCCGGCACACCCCATCCATCCTGCGACGGGTGCCCGCGCCGTACGCCACGGTGCGGGCACCCGAGGGATACCGCACGGCAGGTGTCCCGACAGCCGTCTGACTCTCGCGATCGGAGGTGACCGTGCGGGCATACCACGGGGGGCGCGTGCTGCTCACGCTGGTCGCGGCCGTCGGAGTAGCGCTGGTGGGCGCGGGGATCGGGCGGCTGCCGGCCGGGCCGCCGCAGCCCGACGGCGCTCCGCACCGGGCCGGCACCGCGCCGAGCCTGCCGCCGCTGCCGCGCGCCGACCCCGTCGAGGTGCGGATCGAGGCCATCGGCGTACGCGCTCCGCTGGTGCCGGTCGCCGCCGACGCCTCGGGCGCGCTGGAGGTGCCGTCGCTGGACCGGCCGCAGGTCGCCGGGTGGTACCGACCCGGTGCCAGCCCGGGTGAGATCGGCAACGCGGTCCTGGTGGGCCACGTCGACTCCGGGGACGGCCCGGCCGTCTTCTTCGAGTTGGGGCGGCTGCGCCCCGGCGACACCGTCCACATCACCCGGGTCGATGCCACGGTGGCCCGTTTCACCGTGGACGCGGTCGAGGCGTACCCGAAGGAGCGGTTCCCCACCGACCTGGTCTACGGTCCCGGCGGCCTGGCCGGGCTACGGCTGATCACCTGCGGCGGCCGGTTCGATCCGGCACGCGGCGAGTACGCCGACAACGTGATCGTCTTCGCGACCCGCACGGCGTGAACCCGCACGTCCGAACCCCCGCAGCGTGAACCCGCACAGTGCGAACCCGTCCGAGGTGAGCCCGCGCGGCCGGTGGCGTGCGTTCGACCATCCCGACGCCGGGAAGACCCGAGCGTCCACGGCAGACCCGAGGAGCAACGATGGCCCAGGCAGCGATCAGGAAGAACACCGGAGCGGCCACGGCCGCGTCGTCGCGCACCACGACCAAGCGGAGCAGCCCGGCGACCAAGCGGTCTCCCGGGACGGCGGCCGCCACGAAGACGACCGGCAAGGCAGCCACCAGCAAGGCGGCGACCAGCAAGGCGGCCGGCAGGTCCACGAGCAGGAAGGCCACGGCCGGTACGGCAGCGGCGACCTCCGCCCGGACGGCGCGGAAGAAGGCCGTCTCCGCCACCGCGAGCCCGACCCGGCGTCCCACCGCCAAGGCGACCGCCGCGAAGAAGACCGCTGTCGCGAAGAAGGCGCCTGCGGCGAAGAGGACGGCGGCGAAGACGGCACCGGCGGGCAAGGCCACCGGTGGCCGGGCGCCGGCCACGAAGACCACTACGAAGAAGGCGGCGACCCGGAAGACGTCGGCCACCCAGGCCACCGCCGCGCGGTCCCGGGCGGCCGGAGCACCGAGGCCGGCGCGGAAGGCGACCACGATGGAGTCTTTCGGCAGTCGGCGCGGCGCACGGACCCGCTGACCGGGGCGCTACCCGTCGGACAACCGGTGGAGGAAGCCCCGGGCCCGCTCGGTGATCTCCGGGCCGGAGCGCGATGGGCGCGGCACACCGTCCACCGCCTCCGATGTCCGGGGGCGCGCCACGCCCCCGGCGTCAGCCGTCGGGTCCGGTGTCGAGAGGATGTCGAGGTGGCGAAGCGAGACAGGCGGACCGAGGTGACCGGGATGTGCCCCTGCGGGCAGGGCATGCCGTACGCGGACTGCTGCGGGCGACTGCACCGTGGCGAGGCGGACGCGCCGACGGCCGAGGCGCTGATGCGCTCCCGGTACGCGGCCTTCGCCGTCGGCGACCACGCCTACCTGATGCGCAGCTGGCACTCCCGGACCCGTCCACCTCGCCTGCACCTCGACCCCGCCCAGCGGTGGACCGGGCTGGAGGTCGTCGGCACCGACGGGGGCGGGCTGTTCGACAGCACCGGGACCGTGGAGTTCCGCGCCCACTACCGGGAGGGCCGCGATCCGGGCACGGTGACCGAACGCAGCCGCTTCGGCCGGGAGGACGGTCGCTGGGTCTACCTGGATGCCGAGCGGCCCTGAGCCGGGCGGGGTCACGCGTCGATCCGGGCGGTCGGCGCGTCGACCGGTCCTCGTCGGATCCGGCCCGCCCGGAGCACCTGCGCCGCCGCGATCAGCAGGTACGGCACGACGGCCAGGGCGAACGCCCACGCGGTGTCCGTCGCCGTGGCGAGCAGGCCGAACCCGGCGTACACCGCGATCGTGGTCAGGTCGGTGAGCGTGCCCGCCAGCGAGGTGACGGTGGCCCGGGCCGGGCCGCTGATCCGGGCCTGAAGGCGGACGTCGGCCAGCACCGAGGCGAGTTGGAAGCCGGCGAACGCCGCCGCGACCAGCAGGAACCCCACCGGCTTGCGCAGCAGCACCCCCACCGCCAGGGCCACCGCCGAGGCGGCCAGCAGCAGGGCGTACCCGCCGGTGCGAAGCCGCTGCCCGGCCGGGGCGAGCAGCCCGCCGGCCATCTGGCCGAGGGTCACCACCAGCAGCAGCAACGGCACGGTGGTCAGGGCGACGCCGGTGTCCCGGGCCAGCAGCGGGAGGTACTCCTCCAGCGCGCCCCAGATCGCGCTCACCACCGCCACCAGCAGCACCGCCACGCGGACGGATCGACTGCCGCGCGCCTCGGCCACGCCGAGCCGTAGCCCCTGCCACCAGCCCGGCTCGTCGGGTGCGGTGGACGGCGCGGCGGCGGGGTGGTGGTGGCGGCGGTGTTCCGGGAGGCGGGTCGCGACGGCGGCGGCCAGCAGACAGGCCGCGACGCTGGCCGTCCCGACCATCGGGTAGCCGCCGAGCCCGAGCACCGGCCCGGCGAGCAGGATCGACCCGAGCACCCCGGCAGTGCCGGCGGTGCGGGCACGGCCGATGGTCCGGGCGTACCGGTCGGCGGCGCCCACGTGGTCGAGTTCGTCGAAGACCAGCGCCTCCAGCGCGCCGGAGGCGAGTGCACCGCCGGCTCCCCAGAGCACGAACCCGACGGCGAACGCCGGATAGGACGGCAGGAGCGTCCACAGACCGAAACCGAGGGCGCTGCACAGCGGCGCCAGGGCGAGCACCAGACGCCGGGAGGTGGCGTCGGCCCAGGCACCGGCGGGCACCTCCAGTACCAGACCGGCCAGCGACCAGATCACGAACAGCGAGGAGATCTGCCCGACCGACAGCCCGGTGTCGGAGAAGAGCAGCACGTACACCGGGTAGAGCAGGACCAGGTCGGTGAGGAACGTGTACGCGTAGAGAGTGGCCGCCAGGCGACGGCCGGCGGCGCAAGCGAGGGTCATCGAGGCCATCCGGACGGGTGGGGAGCGATTACGGACACCGTGTGTACGGCGTCCGAGGGCGGCCCCCGGCCTCGGTCAAGGCATCAATGTCGCCAGGTCATGCGGTGATCGTAGGCGCCGGCACCACCTGGTGCCACCCCGTTGCGGCTCGGGCGGACGACGGCGTCGCGGCAGACGACGTCTGCCGGACGCGTCGCGGGACGGAACCGTACGGTCCCGTCCCGCGAGGTGACGCCGTCTGGGTCAGCGACCGGACGGGCCGTCGTTCTTCGGCAGGATGATCGTCGACTCGCTGTCGTCGGCAGCGGTCCGCGGCGACGGCACGTCCGGTCCGGTCGACGTGACCTGGGTGGTGTCCGGGTCGTCGGTCGTCGCGGCGGACTGGCGCGGCAACGCGGTCGTGGTGTCGGAGTCGTCGTCGACCGGCTGCTGGCGCGGGAACGCCGTGGTGGCCTCCGGGTCGTCGGAGTCCGCCACCGACTGACGCGGGAACGCCGTGGTGGCCTCCGGGTCGTCGGAGTCGGCCGTCGACTGGCGCGGGAGCAGCGTGGTCGGGTCTGAGTCGACGTGGGGCGGGGTGACGACCTGGGTCGCCTCCGGGTCGTCGGCCACCGGCACACCCGACGAGGTCCCGGTCGCGAACACCGGCGTGGCGGGCGGCGGGTCGGCGGCCGGCGCGCCGAAGGTCGCCCCACCGGGCGGTACGGGTGCCGCCGCCGACTCGGCCAGCCGACGCTCGGCGGCGGTCCGCTGCTCCTCCCGCTCGCGGGCGGCCTGTGCCTCGCGCTCCCGGGCGGCCTCCGCCTCCCGCTCGCGGGCCGCCTGCTCCTCACGGTCCCGGGCCGCCTGCTCCTCGCGCTCGCGGCGGGTGGCGGAGTAGGCCCGAGCGTGCTCGGCGATGGTGCGCGACTCCGCCTCGGCGCGGGACAGCCACGACTCCCAGCGGTTCTGCATCGGGCGGATCAGCCCGCCACCCACACCGACGACGAGGATGCCGCCGACGGTGGCGAGCACCGCGATCAGCACCGGGGTGGTGACGGCGGTGGCCACACCGATCTGGTTCAACGCCGCGATGACGCCGAGACCGAGAATGAACGCCGAGGCGATGGTGGCCAGCAGCCGGCCGTAGGACAGCCCGCCGAGCGCGCCCGAGATCAGGTCCTTGACGGCGCTGGCGATGGCGGCGGCGACCACCACGATGACGATGGCGACGAAGGCCCTCGGCAGCCAGGCGATGACACCGGCGATCAGGTCCGAGATCGGGTTCGGCCCCCAGATACCGAACGCCAGATAGAGGGTGAGCAGCAGGATCCCGTAGTACGCGAGCTTCGCCACGACGTCACTGGCGTCGTACCGGGAGCGGGCCAACGCCCGACGGATACCGCCGCGTTCGACCGCCCGGTCGAAACCGACGCGTTCCAGCAGCCGGCCGACGAGTTTCAGCACCGCCTTGGCGATCAGCCAGCCGGCCACCAGGATCGCCACGAAGGCGACGGCCTTGGGTAGGAAGAGGAGTATGCCACGGAGGGTGTCCCCTACCGCGTCGCCGAAGTTGTCTCGCATCCGTTGGTCCTTTGCAGGGGCGGTCGGTTCGTCCGGCCCGACCTACCCACGGGCGCTGCGCGAGAAACGTCGCGAGTGTCCGGCCGTCAGCCCGGACAGGAGTACGCGACCTCGGTGGCCGCCTGCGCCGACGACGGCGAGACGACGTTCACCGTGGCCGTCTCGGTGGTGCTGCCGACCCCGCTGAACGTCCACCGGAGGGTCAGCTCCACGGTCCGCTGCCCCGGACCGACCCGCTCGGTCAGCAGGGCACCCGGTGCGCTCCCGGACCGCAGCCACTGGTACTCGACGGTGCCGGGGCGGCCGTTGGTGCGTACCGTGGCGACGACGTCGACGGTGACGTCGCACCGCTGTCCCGCCGGGTGGGGCACCGCGACGCTCACCCCGCTGATCTCCATCGGGTTCAGCCGCTGCCAGATCCAGAAGCCGACCGCGGCCAGCAGCACGAGGGTGAGCAGAGTGGACAGCACCGACACCGACCGACGCCAGAGCGACCTGCGGCGCGGTGCCGGTGTCGGCCACGCGGGCGCCGACGGCGGGGCGGCCGGCACTCCGGGCCCGAAGCGCAGTTCACCGCCGGGTCCGGTGGTCGGTGCCGCGAGCGCACCGCTCGTACGCACCGTGGCGGCCCCTCCCGGGTGCGCGGCCGGTCGCGCGGTGGTCGCGCTACCGAGACGGGTGGTCGGATGGGCGCCGTCCACCCGGACCGTCGGTTCGTCGGTCGAGGTGGGCGGGGGCGGCCACGCGTGGGTCGGGTCGTCGGGCTGGGTCACGGCAGGTCTCCCGGAGGTCGTGAGGCGCGCGCCCGGTCAGCCCGGGGTGCAGAAGGAGTAGAGGGTGACGTACGTCGTGTCACCGCTGGTGGTGTTGCCGGCGGCGTCCGTCGCGACCACCGTCACCGGGATCCGGACGGTGGTCGCGGGACGGGGCAGATTCGCGAGGACGCCCTGGAAGCGGTTGCCGCCGGCCGGGTCCATGCGCCGCTCGTACGACTGCTTCTCGATCGTGTAGCGGGCGCGGACCCGCAGGTCCTCGGCGTCCGTGCGGTCGTCCTGCACCAACGCGGTGACGGTGCTGGCGGTGGGCCCGTACGGGCAGCCGGCGGGATCGAGCGCGGTCGGGCTCGCGGCGACCCGACCGACGGTGGGTGCGGTGACGTCCGGCGGCGGGGCGCTGGTGCTCGTCGACGGCGACGGGTCCGCCGTGGACGGTGCGGGATCGGTGGGTGTCGGCGAGCCGGTCGGCGCGGTGGTGGTGGCGGTCGGGGCGGGGGGCGTCACAGACGTCGGGGCGGGGGTGGCGGTGGGGCCGGGCGTGGGGGTGGGGGTGGGGGTCGGCGCGGCTCCGGTCGGCGCGGGTGGCCCGGTCAGGTCCGTGGTCGCCTCGGAGGCCGCGCCGGTCGGCACCGGCGGCTCCTCCATCGTGTAGCCGAGTCCGGCGCCGCCGACCAGCATGGCCGCCACCAGGCCGCCGCCGACCAGCGCGGCCCGGGCCCGGCCGGTCCGCCGCGTCGCCGGGCGGCGACCGGTGCCGTCGTCGGTGGTGGTCGCGCCGAGCGCGGTGGTGGCCACGCTGACGGTGCCGCCGCTGCCGTCCCGGAACGGGAACAGGGCGGCCAGCAGGGCGGCCCGCTGCGCCAGCTCCCGCAGCCCGCGTTCCTCCCAGTCCGCCCCGTACGCGCCGACGGCCGTCTCCTCCAGCTCGGCGAGGAAGACCCGGGCGGGCTGCGGCCGGTCGTCGGGGCGCTTGGCCATGCCGTGCCGCAGCAACCCGTGCACCGGTCGCGGGGCCGGGTCGGTGGGGATCGGCGCACGCGCGTGCTGGCGGCGCAGGGTGGCCAGGTCGCCCCCGTCGTACGGGGGGCGGCCGGTCAGGCACTCGAAGAAGGTGGCGGTGGCCGCGTAGATGTCGCACGCCGGTTCGGCGGGAGCACCGGTCCACTGCTCGGGGGCCATGTAGCGGGGTGTGCCGGTGACGCTGGCACCGGCGTCGGCACCGACCGGCATGGCGATGCCGAAGTCCGCCAATTTGCTGGTGCCCTCGGCGGTGACCAGGACGTTCTCCGGCTTGTAGTCGCGGTGCACCACCCCGTGAGCGTGCGCGGCGGCCAGCCCGGCGAGTGATCCCTTGAGGACACAGAGGGCGGACTCGGGTGTGGTGGGCCCCTGCGCGCGCAGCATCTGGCGCAGCGAGACGCCGTTCACCAGCTCCATCACGATGGCCGCGCCGTCGGGTGCCTCGACGTACTCGTAGAGGCGGCAGACGTACGGGTCGTCGATCTCGGCCAGGAGTCGGGCCTCGTCCCGGAAGGCGTACCGGAACAGCTCGTCGTGGAGCTGACCGGTCAGGTACTTGATCGCGACGGGCGTGCCGGTGGCGTCGTGCACGGCGAGGTCGACGGTGCCGGACGCGCCGGCACCGAGCCGCCGGACCAGGGTGTATCCGGGAACCTGCCATCCGATCATGTCGCCGCTCCCCGCGCTCCGCCCAGCGTGAGGGTGGGCACGCTGCTCATTGTGGCCGCCGACGGCGGCGGGACCATCCGCCCGACAGGTGCCTTCGTCACCCCGGGTGGCCGCCCTGCGGCTCGTCCGATCGACGACGTGGCCGCCGGGGGCTCGGCGGTCGACGCACGATGGTCGGTCTCGGACACGACGTCAGAGATAGCACCTCGGGTCAAGACCTGCGGCGCACCCGGCACGGCGCAGTCGGACGTCGACCTCCGTCGACCTCTGGCGCCGGGAACGGTCCGGCAATATCCTCCACTCTTAGAGTCATCCGTGGAGCTGGTTTTCACGAACGCGCCGTTCCGGAGGAGAGGCCATGCTTGCCGAGCACGCCCAGTGGGACCGCCGGACGATGCTGCGCGCGGGCCTCGGCGCCGCCACCGCCGTCGTCGTCGGGACCGGTCTCGCCCACCCCGCACCGGCCGAAGCCGCCGACGACCTGGACTGGATCATCGACTGCGACGAGTGGGGCGCCCGCCCGCCGACCGGCCCGCTGTCGGCCAGCGGGACAGCCACCAACAAGATCATCGTGCACCACATGGCCTTCCCCAACGTCACCGACCACTCGCGGGAGCGGGCGGTCGCGCTCGCCCGGGAGTGTCAGGACCTGCACGTCGACGGCAACGGCTGGTCGGACACCGGCCAACACTTCACGATCAGCCGGGGCGGTTACGTCCTCGAGGGCCGGCACGGCAGTCTGGACCGGCTACAGGCCGGTGAGCGGCAGATGATCGCCGCGCACTGCCCCGGGGAGAACGGGCGGGCCATCGGCATCGAGAACGAGGGCACGTACGGCGACCAGACCCCGCCGGACGCGCTGCTGGACTCGCTGGTGCGGCTCTGCGTGGCCGTCTGCCGGCGGTACGGCCTGCACGCCTCCGACATCTTCGGGCACTGGGACTTCCGCACCACCCAGTGTCCCGGGGCGGCCTTCTATCGAGAGTTCCCGACGCTGCGGCACCGGGTCTTCCGGGCCCTGGGCACACCGCCCCGCGACGTGCCGGCCCGCCGCTGGCCGGACGTGTGGCGCTTCGTCAACGCCCCCACCGTCCGCGTGGCGCAGTACCTACTCGCCCACCACGGCCACCCCGTCGAGCCGACCGGCACCTTCGACGCGGCCACCGTGGCGGCGGTGCAGGACTGGCAGGCCCGCCAGGGGCTTCCGGTCGACGTCGACGCCACGCTGACGGCCGCCACCTGGGAGACCCTCGCCCCGGACCTGGGCCGGGGCAGCGCCGGCCTGCCGGTCACCGCCGCGCAGGACCTGCTCGCCGGCAAGGGGTACGCCGACGTGGCGCCGACGGGGGTGCTCGACGAGCCGACCCGACGGGCGGTACGCGACCTGCAGGCGCTACACCGGCTGCCCCGCACCGGCACGGTCGACAGCGGCACCTGGTGCACGATCGTCGGCGGGGTGGTGCGGCAGTCGCTGGTCCGGGCCTGAGCCGCGTCGCCGGGACGTTTGACCTGGCCCGGAGTCGGAAAGTGTGGCGGGATGAGATGGGCCCGCCACGCCGTACCCGCCGCCGTCGCCGCACTCGCCGCGCTCGCCGCACGCGACCTGCTTCAACGCGAACACGCGCTGCGCCGCAACTTCCCGGTGCTCGGCCGGGCTCGCTACCTGCTGGAGTCGATCGGGCCGGAGCTGCGGCAGTACATCGTCGCCGGCAACAACGAGGAACGCCCGTTCACCCGCGACCAGCGCCGCTGGGTGTACGCCTCGGCGAAGCAGGAGAACAACTACTTCGGGTTCGGCACCGACAACGACATCGAGTACACGGCCGGTTATCCGATCATCAAGCACCGCACCTTCGGTCGGCCCGTACCGCCGTCGGTCCCGACCATGGGCCACGACGTCCGGCTGCCCGTCGCCAAGGTGCTCGGCGCGGCCCGGGGCCGGGCCCGCGCCTTCCGGCCCGAGTCGGTGGTGAGCATCTCGGGGATGAGCTTCGGTTCGTTGTCCGGGCGGGCGGTCGAGGCGCTGAACCGGGGTGCGGCGCTCTCCGGCTGCCTGCACAACACCGGCGAGGGCGGGGTGTCGCCGTACCACCGCAACGGCGGTGAGCTGATCTTCCAGATCGGCACGGCGTACTTCGGGTGCCGCGACGACCGGGGCCGGTTCGACCTGGCCCGGCTCAAGGACGTGGTGGCCGCCAACCCGGTCCGGGCGTTGGAGATCAAGCTCAGTCAGGGTGCCAAGCCGAGCCTCGGCGGGTTGCTGCCGGCGGCGAAGGTCTCCGCGGAGATCGCCGAGACCCGGGGCATCCAGGTCGGCCGGGACTGCGTGAGCCCGTCCCGACACGCCGAGTTCTCCGACTGCGACAGCCTGCTCGACTGGGTGGAGTTGCTGGCCGCCGAGACCGGCCTGCCGGTCGGCATCAAGTCCGCCGTCGGCGACCTGAGCTTCTGGACCGAGCTGGCCGACCTGATGCGGGACACCGACCGGGGCGTCGACTTCGTCAGCGTCGACGGCGGCGAGGGCGGCACCGGCGCCGCACCGATGATCTTCACCGACTCCGTGTCACTGCCGTTCCAGCAGGGCTTCGCCCGGGTCTATCCGATCTTCGCCGAGCGCGACCTGCACGAGCAGGTGGTCTTCGTCGGTGCCGGCAAGCTCGGCCTGCCGGACAACGCGGTGGTCGCGTTCGCGCTCGGCTGCGACATGCTCGCCGTCGGCCGCGAGGCGATGCTGGCCATCGGCTGCATCCAGGCGCAGAAGTGCCACGACGACAGCTGCCCGACCGGGGTGGCCACCCAGAACGCCTGGCTGGCCCGGGGCCTGGACCCGACGTCGAAGGCCGAGCGTGCCGCGCACTACGTCAAGACCCTGCGACGGGATCTGATGAAGGTGGCCGAGGCCTGCGGGGTGGAACACCCCGGACTCATCGACGCCGACTCCGTCGAGATCCTCGGCGGCCGCACCAGTTCCACCCCGCTACGCGAGGTGTACGGGTACCAGCCGGACTGGGGCCTGCCCTCGGCCGCCGATCAGAAGGCGATCCGGGACCTGATGTCCACCGAGGCTCCGCAGGGCGGCAGCGCTCCCCCGTCCCCGACCGCCCGCAGATGAGTTCCCCGACGATCTGACGTGTCGGGCGACGCGCTCGCGCACCCTGGCGAAGCCGACCGCCGACACGGTCACGGTGCTCGGCACCGCGCGGGCGCTGCTGCGGGTGCTGCCCGACCTGTGGCCTCGGCCGATGCGGGCGCGGTGGGTCCGGGGCCCGGTCACCGGACGAGCGGGGCGTCGGCGGCGGGGAGGGGCATGGCGCGGTGTGCGGCGATGCCCGCGCGGGACCCGACGTCGACGACCCGGTCGAGGCGGGCGGGCGGGGCGTGTTCGACCCGGATCCGGGCCACGGCGGCGAGGACGGCGGGCCGCCGTCGCGGATCGGGTACGAGCCATGCGCCGGTGGCGGTCGGCGCGAGGGTAGCGGTGACGAGGTCGACGATCCAGTCGATGTCGCTCCAGCGGGCGCGGTGGACCAGCGGGGTGACCTGCACGAGAGCTCCTGTGTCGTCGGGCCGGTCGGTGACGCGGACACCGGTGCCGGCCGGTGCCGTCTGGTCACGGTCAGCGAACGCGAACGACCTTAACCCACAGCGATACTCCGATCACAGGTTGCTCCATGTGTCGGGACATGGACAGTTCACGCACACTGGTCCAACCAGTTGACGAGTTGACGTGCGCTGCGCCACACTGCCCGGCATGGCATTCGTCCCCGTCACTCGTGCCTCCGTCTCCGACCTCGTCTTCGGGCAGCTCCGCGACGCCATCGTCAGCGGCACCTACCGGACCGACGACACCCTGCCCGGCGAGCGGGAACTGGCCGCCGCGTTCCAGGTCAACCGGCACGCCGTCCGCGAGGCGCTGCGCCGGTTGCAGCAGCTCGGCCTGGTGCGGGTCAGCCAGGGCGGGGCGACCCGGGTGCTCGACTGGCGGGTGCACGCCGGGCTGGACCTGGCCCTGTCGCTGGTGCAGTCCGGTGACGTACTCCCGGTGACCACGCTGCTGCGCGACATGATGGACATGCGCGCGTGCATCGGCGTCGACGCCGCCCGGCTCTGCGCCCGTCGGGCCGACCCGGCCGCCCGGGACCAGGTCGTCCGCGCGGTCGAGGAGTTCACCGCCCTCGCACCGGACCTGGTGGCGATGGGCGAGGCCAACATCGTGCTCTGGCGGCGGATCCTCTGCGGCAGCGGCAACACCGCGTACCTGCTGGCCTTCAACAGTCTGGTGGCCGGCGCCCTCGCGGTCGGCAAGGTCCCGCCGCAGCGGCGCGCCGCCGAGTTGCTCGACGTCACCGGGCACCGCCGGCTGGCCGGAGCCATCGCCGAGGGCCGGGCCGACGACGCCGCCGACCAGGCGCGGGCCCTGCTGACAGCCCCCCTCACCGATCCCGCCAGGAAGGACAGCCGCGCATGATCCCCGCCGTGCTCTACGCCGTTCCGGCGTTCCTGCTGCTGATTCTCGTCGAGGCGCTGTCGTACCGGTTCGCGCCGGACGACACCGCACGCGGCTACCAGGCACGGGACACCGCCACCAGCCTGACCATGGGTGCCGGCAGCCAACTCGTCGGCGTGCCCTGGAAGCTGCTCACCGTCGGGCTGTACGCGGCGGCGTACACCGTCTCGCCCTTCCAGCTCTCCCCCGGCGACTGGTGGGTGTGGGTGCTGCTGTTCTTCGCCGACGACGTCGCCTACTACTGGTTCCACCGGGCACACCACGAGGTACGGCTCTTCTGGGCCGGGCACGTGGTGCACCACTCCAGCGTCTTCTTCAACTTCTCCACCGCCCTGCGGCAGAGCTGGACGCCGATGACCTCGCTGCCGTTCTGGCTCGTCCTGGCGCTGCTCGGCATCCCGCCGTGGATGATCTTCCTCCAGCAGTCGATCAGCCTGCTGTACCAGTTCTTCCTGCACACCGAACGGATCACCGTGCTCCCCCGGCCGATCGAGTTCCTCTTCAACACCCCGTCGCACCACCGGGTGCACCACGGGTCGAACAACGAGTACCTCGACCGCAACTACGGCGGCATCCTGATCGTCTGGGACCGGCTGTTCGGCACCTTCGCCCCGGAGGGCAACGCCGTGCGGTACGGACTGACCACGAACATCGGCACGTACCACCCACTGCGGGTGGCCACCCACGAGTACGCGGCGATCTGGCGGGACCTGCGCGGCACCACGAGCTGGCGACACCGGCTCGGTTACCTGCTGGGTCGCCCCGGCTGGCAGCCCGCGCGGGCGACCGCCCGACCCGGGGCGCTGGCCGGATGAGCGGGCCGGCCCACACCACCGACCCGACGCGTCGACCGGACCGGTCAGCGCGTACCCGGCGCGACACGCCCTGGCTCGGGGCGTTCCTGGTGGTGGCGGTCGTGGAGCTGATCGCGGTGGCGGTCGACGCGACCCCGCTGCAGTGGCTGGCCAAGCCGCTGCTCGCGCCGCTGCTGCTGGCCTGGCTCTGGCGGGTACGCGGACAGACCGGCCTGGTCGCTGTCGCGCTGGTCTTCGCCACCGCCGGTGACATCGCGCTGCTGGTGCCGGGCGAGGTCGCGTTCCTGGTCGGGATGGGCTGCTTCCTCGGTACGCAACTGGCGCTGATCACCGCGTTCGTCCGCCTGAGGCGGCCGCCGGTGCCGGCGCTGGTCGGCTACCTGCTGCTCTGGGCGGGCGCGATGGCGCTGCTCTGGCCGCGCCTCGGCGACCTGCGCTGGCCAGTGCTCGGGTACGGCCTGGCGCTGACCCTGATGGCCGCCACCGCGACGGCCGTCAACCGTCGGGTCGCGGTCGGCGCCGCGCTGTTCCTCGTGTCGGACCTGCTGATCGGCCTCGGCGCGGCCGGCACCACGCTGCCCGCACACGGGGTGCTGGTGATGACGACCTACAGCGCGGCGCTGCTGCTGATCACCACGGGCTGGGCGGCCCGCGACGAGCCCGGTCAGACCGGCGGCATCAGCCCGCCCCGGTAGGCGGCGGCCACCGCCTGGGCACGGTCACGAAGTCCGAGTTTCATCAGCACCCGGCCGACGTGCGTCTTCACCGTCGCGTCGCCGATGTGCAGCCGCGCGGCGATCTCGGCGTTGGACAGCCCGTGTGCCATCTGCACCAGCACCTGCCGCTCGCGGTCGGTGAGCCGGTCCAGCTCGGCGGTGGTGGGCGCACGGTGCTCGCCGAGCGCCGCGAACTCGGTCAGCAGCGCCCGGGTCACCGCCGGGTCCAGCCACGCCTCGCCGGCCGCGACGGCACGGACCGCCATGGTCAGTTCGTCGGGGACGGCGTCCTTGAGGAGGAACCCCGACGCACCGGCCCGCAGCGCGGCGCGGACCGCGTCGTCGACGTGGTAGGTGGTGAGGACCAGCACCCGCACCTCGGCGTCGTCGGCGGTGATCTGGCGGGTGGCGGTCACCCCGTCGGTGCCCGGCATCCGCACGTCCATCAGCACCACGTCGGGGCGGATCCGGCGGGCCAGCTCGACGGCGGCGGCACCGTCGTCGCACTCGCCGACCACCTCGATGTCCGCCTCGGCGGCGAGCAGCATCGCGATCCCGGACCGCACCAGCGGTTGGTCGTCGGCGAGCAGCACCCGGATCAGGAGGTCACCGCCGCGGTCGACAGGGCGCGCAGCGGCAGGCGCGCGTACACCCGGAAGCCCTCGCCCGGCAGCGGCCCGGCGGCCAGCTCGCCGCCGACCACGGCGACACGCTCACGCAGGCCGAGCAGGCCCCGACCGGTGGACGGCAGCCCGCCCGACGGCGTGCCGCCGGTGTCGCGGACCTCGACCTCCAGGTCGTCGCCCCAGGTGAGCCGCACGGTGGCGGTGGCCTGCGGGCCGGCGTACCGGGCGGCGTTGGTCAGCGCCTCCTGCACCGTGCGGTAGGCGGCCAGGCCCACGCTCGCGTCCACCGGTCGCGGCGGGCCGTCGACGGTCAGGGTCACCGGCAGTCCGGCGTCCCGCATCCGGACGACCAGGTCGTCGAGATCGGCGGGCCCGGGATGCCGGTCCTCGACGGGGGCCGGCGGGTCGCCGGGCGCGATGACGGCGAGCATCCGCCGCAGTTCCTCGACGGCCTGCCGGCCGGCCTGCTCGATGTGGGCCAGCGCCTGACCGGCCCGGTCCGGGTCGGTCGTCACGATCCGGCGGGCGCCACCGGCCTGCAACAGCATCACCGTGACGCTGTGCGCGACGATGTCGTGCAGCTCGCGGGAGATCCGGGCCCGCTCGTCGGTGACCGCCCGCTGCGCCTCGACCACCCGCAGCCGCTCGGCGGCGGCGAGTCGCCGCCGGTTGCTGCCGGCCCACCGGCCCAGCGCCCACGTGCCGGCGACGACCGTGGCATAGACCAGGGCGAGCCCGACGAAGACGGCGGTACGCCGGCCGGCGTCCTCCCGTCCCGCCAGCCACGCCTCGTTGGCGGCGATGACCAGGTACGGCCCCAGTGCCGGGACGGTGGCCCAGGCGCGGTCGGCCGGCGCGTGGGCACCCACCGCGTAGAGGGCCACCAGCACGCCGAGCACCGGCTGGTAGCCGGGAACCAGCGCGGTGCCGACCAGGCCGAGTGCCCAGACCAGCGCGAACACGGTGACCGGCGCCCGGCGACGCCAGAGCAGGGCGACCGGGGCGAGCGCCGCGAAGGCCACCAGCAGCAGCGTCGAACCGTCGGGTCCGGCCCGACCCAGGTCGGAGCCGGCGGTGGAGAAGAGCGCCAGGTCGAGCACCCAGACCACCGCCGCGACCAGGACGTCCCGCCGGGCCGGTCGGCGGGTACGGTCCGACGGGTCCACGCTCCCGACCGCCGCCGACTCGGGCCGGACGGCCGGTGCGGTCGGTGACCCGGCGGCAGCCGGCGGGCCGGGCGGTGCGGTCGGTGACCCGGCGGCGGTCGGCGGGCCGGGCGGTGCGGTCGGTGACCCGGCGGCGGTCGGCGGGCCGGGCGGGGTGGTCATCGGGGGCCGTGCGGCTGGCAGAAGCAGAAGAGGATGCAGAAGCCGCCGGTCAGGTCGCGCATCGAGTCGAACCGGTGCTCGGCCCGGCGCGGCTCGCGTTGGGCCAGCTCCAGTTCACCGGCCCGGCGCAGCAGGTCCTCGTCGATCACGTGGATGTCGCCCCGGACGATCTCCTGCCGACGCAGCGCCTCCCACAGGTCACCACCGGCGGCCTCGATCGCCTCGGCCAGGGCGGCCGGATCGGCGTGCCCGACCTGGGCGCGGTAGCCCGAGGTCCGGCCGAGGGAGGCAACGAGCGCCAGCGGCGCGCGGTCGGTCAGTCCGAAACGCCGCCACTTCCACACCGGCGCCACCTCGATCGGCAGGTGTTCGACAAGCCCGGCGGGGAAGATCACGACCTCGAGGTCGGCGTGCGGGTCGAGCAGCAGCTTCGGCGGGTCGGGTACGAGCACCTGGTCGCCGTCGATCAACACACCGGCGGCGACGTGGCCGGCGGCCCGGTCGGGCGCACGACGGTCCTGGACGGAAACTCTGATCTCGGCGCGAATGGCCGTGTCGACGCACACTCTGGTCCTCCGGGGAGCGGGTGCGTGAACCGTAGGCCGAAAACGATCATCCGGCTGTCAGATACCGACACCGAATCCGTCCGCCCGCCGCTTGACACCTCCCCCCTTCACCCGACCCCCACCCCACCCCCACCCCACCACCCCGCCCCGCCCGGGTTGATCAAGAAGTTTGAGTCCTGCTTCTTCGTGGATCGTGAACCAAACGCCTTGATCAACCCGGGCGGGGGGCAGGGCGGGGCGGGGGCAGGGCGGGGGGAAACGGGGCGGGGTCAGGGTTGGTGGTAGAGGGCGGAGATGTCGTCGGCGAAGTGGGACTCGACGGTGTTTCTCTTGATCTTGAGGGTGGGGGTCAGTTCGCCGTCGTCCTCGGTCAGGTCCCGGGCCAGGATGCGGAAGGTCTTGACCTGTTCGGCGCGGGAGACCGTGCGGTTGGCGTCGTCGATGGCGTGCTGGATCTCGCCGCGCAGACCCGGGTCGTCACGCAGGGACGCCAGCGAGGCTCCGGAGTGCCCGTGACTCTCCCGCCACCGCAGCCACGCCTGCGGATCGACGGTGACCAGCGCGGAGACGTACGGGCGGCCGTCGCCGACCAGCATCGACTGGCTGACCAGGGGATGCGCGCGGATGAGTTCCTCGATCGGGGCGGGCGCGACGTTCTTGCCCGCCGCGGTGACCATGATCTCCTTCGTCCGGCCGGTGATCCGCAGGTAACCGTCGTCGTCGAGTCGACCGAGGTCACCGGTACGCAGCCACCCGTCGTCGGTCATCGCCGCCCGGGTGGCCTCGGGATTGTTCCAGTACCCCGGGAACACCACCTCGCTGCGGACGTGGATCTCCCCGTCGTCGGCGATGCGGACGCGGACCCCGGGCAGCGGCCGACCCACCGTGCCGATACGGATCGCGGTCGGCAGGTTGGCCGCGAGTGCCGGCGAGGTCTCGGTCAGCCCGTACCCCTCCAGCACGGTGAGGCCCGCGCCCCGGAAGAAGTGTCCGAGCCGCTCCCCCAGCGGCGCCCCGCCGACGATCGCCAACCGGCACCGCCCGCCGAGGGTGGCCCGCAGCCGGCGGTACCCGACGAGGTCGAACACCCGGTGGGCCAGGCGCAGCGGCAGTCCGGGCCCGCCCGCGCGGTCCAGGGCCCGGCTGTACCGCACGGCCACCTTCTCGGCGAGCGTGAACACCGCGCCGCGGTGGCCGTCCTGCGCGGTCTGCCGGGCCTGGTCGTACATCTTCTCGAACATCCGGGGCACGGTGAGGATGAACGTGGGCCGGAACCGGCGGAGCTGGTCGAGCACGCCGGACATGTCGGCGCTGTGCACCATGGTGGCCCGGGTGTGCACCATGCCGACCTGGATGAGCCGGGCGAAGGCGTGCGCCAGCGGCAGGAACAGCACCGTCGACGCGCCGGGGTGCAGCACGTCGGGCAGCACGGCGGTGGCGTTGCCGATGTCGGTGGAGATGTTGCGGTGGGTCAGGACGCAGCCCTTCGGCGCGCCGGTGGTGCCGCTGGTGTAGACGATGGTGGCGATGTCACGACCGGTCACGGCCGCACGCCGCCGGTCCACCTCGTCGGCGTCGACGGCCCGCCCCTGGGCCGTCAACGTGATCAGGTCGCCCGCGTCGATGCGCCACGTCTGCCGCAGCTCGGGCAGGTCCGGCCGCAGTCCGGTGACGGTCGCGGCGTGGTCCGCGGTCTCCACCACACAGCCGACCGCGCCCGAGTCGCCGAGGATCCACCGGATCTGGTCGGTGCTGGAGGTGTCGTAGATCGGCACGGTGACCGCACCGACGGACCAGAGCGCGTAGTCGACCACGGTCCACTCGTACCGGGTCCGGCTGAGCAGCCCCACCCGGTCGCCGTGCGCGACGCCGACCGCGAGGAAGCCCCGGGCCAGTGCCAGCACGTCGTCGCGGAACTGCCGGCAGGTCACCGGCAGCGGGCCGCCCCGCCCGGAGCGCCGTACCGGCCAGGAGCGGGGGTCGGGGTCGGGGCGTACGAACTGCACGGCGTCCGGATCCTCCGCCGCGTTGCGCCACACCCGGTCGGCCAGGCTGCCGTCCTCGCCGCCGACGATCGGATCAACCGCTGTCTCCCGCACGCCCGCCCACCTGCCGTCGTGTCGCCGTCGGGCTGATGGTGGCCCGGTGGCGCGAGCCCGGTCCCGGAAACGCGAATACGCGTCCCGCGCCGGTGCGGGCCGTGCTAGAACCGCACGCCGCCGCCCGACCGGCCCCCTGCCGGACCGGCCCGGGAACACGGACGGCGGTGGCCCGACCGGGACAAGCCGGACCACCGCCCCCCACGCGCCGTCCGGTGGTTACGCCGGAGGCTCGGCCACCACGGGTACGCCGGTGGCCAGGTCACGCACCGGCAGGCCGAGTCGCCGTACCGCCGACTCGATCAGCTCACCGGTGGTGAGTTGCAGGTCGAGCACCACGCCACGCTCGTCCCGCCAGAGCGGTTCCAGCGTCGCGGTCTGCGAGTCCAGCAGGCTCGGCGGCATGTAGTGGTCGGCGCGCAACGACATCCGTTGCCGGATGGTCTCGGTCGGTCCGTCGAGATGGACGAAGTCGACGCTCGGCGGGCCCTGCCGCAGCACGTCCCGGTAGGAGCGCTTCAACGCCGAGCAGGCCAGCACCGTCGACACGCCCTCCCGGTGCCGGTCGGCCATCCATCCGGCCAGGGCCCGCAGCCACGGCCACCGTGCGTCGTCGTCCAGGGGTACGCCCGCCCGCATCCGCGCCACGTTGGCCTCCGAGTGGAACTCGTCGGCCTCGGCGAACACCAGCCCGGTCAGCGCGGCGACGCCGTGGGCCACGGTCGTCTTGCCCGCGCCCGACACCCCCATCACCACGATGTGCCGGGTCGGTAGGTCACCAGTCATGGACCGTGCCGTCCATCAGCCGGTTGAACGGCAGGTAGGCCGGCTGGTACGGGTAGCGCGCGGCGGCCTCCTCGTCGAGTTCGACACCGATGCCGGGCTGCTCACCCGGGTGCAGGTAACCGTCGTCGAAGGTGAACGACTGACGGAACACCTCGTTGGTGAGCGGACCGTGCCGCATGTACTCCTGGATGCCGAAGTTGTGGATGGCCAGGTCCAGGTGCAGGGCGGCGGCCATGCCGACCGGCGAGATGTCGGTGGGGCCGTGGATACCGGACTTGATCTGGTACTGCGCGGCGAAGTCGAGCAGCTTGCGCATCGCCGTGATGCCACCGGTGTGGGTGACGGCGGAGCGCACGTAGTCGATGAGCTGCTCCCGGATCAGGGTCTGGTAGTCCCACACGGTGTTGAAGATCTCGCCGATGGCCAGCGGCGTGGTGGTGTGGTGACGCACCAGCCGCAGCGCCTCCTGGTTCTCCGCCGGGGTGCAGTCCTCCAGCCAGAACAGGTCGTACGGCTCCAGGGACTTGCCCAGCTTGGCGGCCTGGATCGGGGTCATCCGGTGGTGGCCGTCGTGCAGCAGCGGCAGTTCCGGACCGAACTCGTTGCGGACCGCCTCGAAGACCCCGGGCAGGTGACGCATGTACGCCCGGGTGTCCCAGTCCTCCTCGGCCGGCAGCGGGGTGCGCTGGGCCGGCTCGTAGTCGTACCGCTTGCCGCCGGTGCTGGGCTGCGCGGCGACCCCGTACACGGCGTTGATGCCGGGCACCGACGTCTGCACCCGGATCGACCGGTAACCCTGGTCGAGGTGGGCCCGGATCGAGTCGAACAGCTCCGGCAGGTCCCGCCCCGACGCGTGCCCGTACGCCATGATGCCGTTGCGGGACGCACCGCCGAGCAACTGGTAGAGCGGCATCCCGGCGGCCTTGGCCTTGATGTCCCAGAGCGCCACGTCCACCGCGGCGATGGCCGCCATGGTCACCGGTCCCCGCCGCCAGTACGCCGAGCGGTAGAGGAACTGCCAGGCGTCCTCGACGCGGTGCGCGTCCCGGCCGATCAGCAGCGGGACGACGTGGTCGCGCAGGTACGAGGCGACCGAGAGTTCACGCCCGTTGAGTGTGCCGTCGCCCAGGCCGGTGATGCCATCCTCGGTTGTGATCTTCAAGGTGACGAAGTTGCGGTCCGGACTGGAGACGATGACGTCTGCAGCGACGATCTTCACGAGGGTGCCTTTCTCGCAGGTGATGCTCAGCGAAGGGTGGTGCCGGCGGCGCTGCCGGTGATCAGGGACAACTCGTCGCGGCGGGGTAGGCCCTCCCAGTCGCCGTGTCCGGCGACCGCGAACGCCCCGAGCGCCACCGCGCGCCGGAGCCGGTCGGTCAGGTCCAGCCCGTCCAGATGCCCGGAAAGATAGCCGGCGGTGAACGCGTCACCCGCACCGACGGTGTCGACGGCGGTGACCGGCACCGCCGGGACGTGCTCCACACCGTCCACGGTGTACGCGCGGACGCCGTCAGCACCGAGCTTGACCAGCACCGTCGACACCCCCCGCCGGAGCAGGTCGGCGGCGGCACCGTGTTCGTCGGCCCCGGCCTCGGCGACCAGGTCCAGTTCGTCGGTGGAGGCCACGACGACCGAGGCGTACCCGGCGAGCGGGGTCAGGGTCGTCCGAGCCTCCTCCCGGGACCACAGCCCGGCCCGGTAGTTGACGTCCAGGCTGACCGGGATGCCGGACTCGGCCGCCGTGCGGACCGCCCAGCTCACCGCAGCCCGCGCACTGTCGGAGAGCGCCGGGGTGATCCCGCTCAGGTGCAGCAGGCGGGCACCGGCGGCGAGCGGAGCGCGCAGGTCGTCGACGTCGAGCGCCGCGCCCGCCGAACCGGCCCGGAGGTAGCGCACCCGGGACACGTCGGCGGTCCGCCGCTCCAGGAACATCACGCCGGGCGGGCGCTCCGGGTCCCGCCAGACGTCGGCGGTGTCGACGCCCTCGGCCCGCAACTGCCGCAGCACGAACTCGCCCAACTCGTCGTCGCTGACCCGGCCGGCCCAGGCCGCCCGGTGCCCGAGTCGCGCCACACCGATGGCCACGTTGGACTCGGCGCCGGCGAGGTGCATGCGCAACGGGCCGCCGGCCGCCAGCGGACCGGAGGACCGCAACGACACCAGCGCCTCACCGACGGTGAGCAGATCCCGCCGAGGCTCGGTCATGTCACCGCTCCGCTGCGCTGCGCGTCGCCATGACACACCCGAACACGATGATTCACTCGCTGACGCTCGTTCATGTCACCGCACCGCGTCGAGGAAGCGGCGGGCCCGGTCGCGCAGGGCGTCGAGGTCTCCGCCGGAGGCGGCGTCGCCCACCAGCGGACCGCCCACGCCGACGGCGATCGCGCCGACCGCCAGGTAGCCGGGCAGCTCGGCCAGGCCGACCCCGCCGACCGCGACGAACGGGATGTCCGGGAACGGGTCGCGCAGCGCTTTGAGGTACGAGGGCCCGCCGACCGAGGCCGGGAAGAGTTTGACCACGCTCGCCCCCGACCGCACCGCCGTGTACGCCTCGGTGGGGCTCAGCGCGCCGGCCGCGACCGGCAGACCACGCCTGGCCGCCTCGGCGATCGACTCGACCACGGCCGGCGTCACCACGAACTGCGCGCCGGCCGCCGACACGTCGGCGACGTCGGCGACGGTGAGCACCGTGCCGGCGCCGACGAACGTGTCGGCCGGGGCGTCGGCCCGGATGGCCGCGATGACGTCGAGCGCACCCGGGGTGGTCAGGGCCACCTCCACCACGCGTACGCCCTCGGCCAGCAGGGCGGTGCCGGTGGCGATGGCGGCGGCGGTGTCGGTGCCCCGGATGATGGCCAGCATCCGGGACCGGGTGAGTTCGGCGGTGATGTCGAAGGTCATGGTCACCATTCCGCGTAGGAGCCGTCGGGGTGCCGGAACATCGGGCTGCGCCAGGCGTGGCCGCGCTTGTCGGCCGCCCGCACCGCCTGCTCGTCGATCTCGATGCCCAGCCCCGGTGCGGTGAGTCGCTGCACGTACCCGTCGACGAAGGTCAGCGGCTGCTGGTCGACGCAGTAGTCCAGCACCTCGGCCCCGAGGTTGTAGTGGATGCCGATGCTCTGCTCCTGGATCAGGTAGTTCGGCGTGGCGAAGCCGACCTGGAGGCAGGCGGCCAGCGCGATCGGCCCGAGCGGGCAGTGCGGGGCGAGCTGCACGTCGAACGTCTCGGCCAGCGCGGCGATCTTGCGTACCTCGGTGATGCCACCGGCGTGCGCGAGGTCCGGCTGGGCCACCGCGATGCCGGCCTGGAGCACCGGGAGGAACTCCTGCCGGTTGTACAGCCGCTCCCCGGTGGAGACCGGCGTGCTGGTGGAGCGGACGAACTCGCCGATCAGGTGGGAGTTCTCCGGCACCACCGGCTCCTCCAGGAACAGCGGCCGGAACGGCTCCAGCAGCGGCGCGACCCGACGGGCGTTGGCCAGGGTGAACCGGCCGTGGAAGTCCACCGCCACGTCCCGCTCGTCGCCGAGCACCTCGCGGGCGGCGGCGACCCGCTGCACCACCGCGTCGAGTTCGGCGACGGAGGCCAGTGGGCTCATCCGCCCGGACGCGTTCATCTTGACCGCGGTCAGACCCGACTCGACCCGCGCGGCGATGTGGTCACGGACCTCGCTGGGTTCGTCACCGCCGACCCAGCCGTAGACCCGGATCCGGTCCCGGACGGGTCCGCCGAGCAACTGGTGCACGGGCGCACCGTACCGCTTGCCGGCGATGTCCCACAGCGCCTGGTCCAGGCCGGCGACGGCGCTGGCCAGGATCGCCCCGCCGCGATAGAAGGAGCCCTTGGTCATCACCTGCCAGTGGTCCTCGATGCGCAGCGCGTCCTGCCCGACGAGCAGCTCGGAGAGCTGCTCGACGGCGGTGCGGACGGTCTCCGAGCGGCCCTCGCAGGTGGCCTCGCCCCAGCCGACGATGCCGTCGGTGGTCTCCACCCGGACGAACAGCCAACGGGGTGCGACGAGGAAGGTCTCGACGCGGGCGATGGTGGTCATGATCGTGTCAGCCCTTCGTCGCACCGGCGGTGAGACCGGAGACCACGTACTTCTGCACGAACAGGGCGATCAGCATGATCGGCAGGGTGACCACGGTGGTCGCCGCCATCAGGCCGCCCCAGTCGATGCTGGCGTATCCGACGAAGTCGAAGATCGCCACGGGCAGGGTCTTCGTGCTCGCACCGGAGAGCACCAGCGCGAACATGAAGTTGTTCCAGGAGAAGATGAACGACAGGATGCCGGCGGTGGCGATGCCCGGTACGGACAGCGGCAGGGTGATCCGCCGGAACGCGCCGATCGGGGTGAGCCCGTCGACCAGTGCGGCCTCCTCCAACTCGTCCGGCAGGCCGTCGAAGTAGCCCATCATGATATAGACGATGAGCGGCAGCGAGACGAACATGTGGCTCAGGATCAGCACGCTGAAGCCGCCGACCATGCGCAGGTTCGAGAAGACGTAGTACCAGGGCACCAGCAGCGAGACGCCGGGGATGATCCGGGCCATCAGGACGACCAGCGCCGACTTCTTCATGTTGAAGCGGCTCATCGAGTACGCCGCCGGCACGCCCAGCAGCAACGACAGCGTCGTCGCCGCGAACGCCACCCAGAGGCTGTTGACGATGAACTGGACGTAGTTGGCCTGCTGCAGGACCGTGTTGTAGTTGTCCAGCGTGGGCGTGAAGACCACCGCCTTGCTGGAGTCGTAGATGTCGACGTTGGTCTTGAACGAGGCGGCGACCATCCAGATCAGCGGCGCCACCAGCGACAGCACCACGACGATCAGCGCGACCACGCGGAAGATCTTGAAACCCTTGCCCGGTTTCATCGGCCCGCCTCCTCCTTCTTCTTGCGCGCGGTGAGGACCCACATCAGGGCGATGATGAGCAGGAAGAACAGGATCAACACGGTCGACGACAGGCCGTACTCGTTGTAGTCGAAGCTCAGCCCGTACGCGTACACGTTGAGCGTCTCGACCTCGTTGAACGAACCGCCGCCGCGCCCCTTGGTGGCGTACAGGATGTCGAAGGTCTTCAGCGCGTCGATGCCGCGCAGCAGCACCGCGACGATCACGGTGGGCATCAGCAGCGGCAGTGTGACGTGCCGGAAGCGCTGCCAGGCGCTGGCGCCGTCGATCATCGCGGCCTCCTGCGGCTCGTCCGAGAGCGAGGTGAGCCCGGCGAGCAGGATCAGCACGACCATCGGCGTCCACTGCCAGATGTCGATGAAGATCGTGGTGGGCAGCGCGGTGTGCTGACCGGCGAGCCACGGCTGTGGCCCGATGCCGACCCAGCCGAGCGCCTGGTTGGCCAGGCCGATGTTCGGGTCGAAGATGAGCCGCCACATCATGCCGACCGCGACCGGGGTGGCCACCAGCGGCAACAGGATGGCGACGCGGACCCACTTCTCGCCCCGGAACGGCCGCCACAACAGCAGGGCGATAGCCATGCCGAGCACGACCTCGACGAGCAACGCGACACCGGTGAAGGCACCGGTCCGCGCGACGGCGGGCCAGAACCGGTCGGTGTCGGTCAGGACGTCGACGTAGTTCCGGAAACCGATGAACTCCGACTCGGCGCGGACCGACCCCGAGGAGTCGGTGAGGCTGAGGTACGCCGTCCAGGCGAGCGGAAAGATGATCAGCGCGGCGACGAAGGCCATGGCCGGGGCCGCGAAGAGCCACTTGCGATGGTCGTTGGCCCAACGCGCCCAACCGGGCGTGTCGGGCATGACGGAGGCGCTACTGGTCGCCCGCTCGGGGGCGCTGACTGCTGACATCAGATCTCCGTGATGGGAAGGCCGGGCGGGGGTGGCGGGACGATCGGCCCCGCCACCCCCGCGCTCGGTCCTAGCGGGCCTCGTCGTCCAGGAACTTCTGGAACGCCTCGTGGGCGGTGTCCGCCGAGGCGGCGGCGTCCCGACCGGTGATGGCGTCGACGATCGGCTGACCGACGATCTCCCGGGCCTGCGCCACGCGCTCGACCACGGGCCGGTCGTGACCCACGCCGTTGGCGAGGCTCACGGTGATCGCCTGCGCCATGTCCTCCGGGTAGGTCGAGGTGCCCTCGGGGTTCTCGAAGACGGAGGCGCGGGCGCCGGGGGTGCCGGCCTTCTGCTGGTCCAGCGACTGCTCCTTGCCGGCCGCCCACTCGATGAACTTCCAGGCGTTGGTCTGGTTGCCCGAGGCCTCGTTGATCGCCAGGCCCCACGAGGGGATGTTGTACGGCTTGGAACCGGCCGGACCGGCCGGGAACGGCGCGAAGCCGACGTTCTCGGAGACCCGCGACTTGCTCGGGTCGGTGGCGTTCGCGTAGAGCGAGTTGGCCTCCGGGTAGAAGGCGGCCTGGCCCTGGGTGAAGATGGCCATCGCCTCGGACCAGCTCATGTCGGTGCTGATGTTGGCCGGACCCTGCTCGCGCAGCAGCCCGCCGTAGAAGGCGTACGCCTGCTTGGCGGCCTCGCTGTTGACGGCGGATTTGCCCGCCTCGTCGACGAAGTCACCGCCGAAGCTGTAGAGGAAGCTGGAGAACTGGGTGACGGCGGCGGCCTTACCGGTCCGGGCCACGAAGCCGGCCACGCCGGGGTTGTCCGCCTGGATCTTGGTCGCCTGCGCCTTGAGCTCGTCGAGCGTCTGCGGCGGGGCGCTGAAGCCGGACTTCTCCAGCAGGTCCTTGCGGTAGTAGAGCACCTGCTGCTCGGTGATGATCGGGATGCCCACCACCTTCTCCTCGTAGGTGGTGGCGCTCACCGGGGCGTCCTGGAAGTCGGCGAAGTCGAAGTCCGAGCTGTCCTTGGCCTTGTCGGTCAGATCGGCCAGGTACCCGTTCTTGGCGAACAGGCGGCCTTCCTGCAGCGGCCGGTACATCATCACGTCGATGTCGTCGGAGCCCGCGTTGAGCTTCACGTTGTACTGGTCCGACAGCTGGTCCTCGCCGAGCTGGGTGACCTCGACCTTGAGACCGGTCTGCTGCTCGAACTCGGGCAGCGCCTTCCGGATGTTCTCGGTCCAGACGTGGTTCACCAGCGTCACGCGCACCGTGTCCGAGGCGCCGCTGTCCTCACCACCACCGCCGCAGGCGGAGAGGGTCATGGCGGCCACGACCGCCAGAGATGTCCCAACTATTGATCGACGTCCCACGTCCGTCTCTCCTTCTGTCCTGGCCGACGCCTCGGGGGGACGAGCGCGACCTCGGGCTGTTACATCCGCTTAACGTCCGGATGTTAGGCCGAAAAAGCAGACTTATACAAGGGGGAGACCTAACTGATATGATCCGAGCCGTGAAGGTTCCCTCACCCGGGGTGACACCCACCCAAACCGCCCCGACCGAGACCGGGCTGCACGGCCGCGTCCTCGATCACCTCGGCACGGCCATCTGCGGAGGCGAGCTGGCCTCCGGAGCCGTGCTGAACATCGACGACCTGGTGGACCGCTACGCCGTGTCCCGCTCGGTGGTCCGGGAGGTCCTCCGGGTGCTCGCGTCGATGGGATTCATCGAGACCCGCCGCCGGGTCGGCGTCATGATCCGGCCGGCGCACCACTGGAACGTCTTCGATCCCCAGGTGATCCGCTGGCGGCTCGCCTCCGCCGGACGCATCGCCCAGATCCGCTCGATCACCGAGCTACGGACGGCGGTGGAGCCGCACGCCGCCTGGCTCGCCGCGCGCCGGGTCGACCACGACGAGGCCAGCGACCTGGTCGGTCTCGCCGCCAAGATGTGGGCCGCCGGCAAGGCCGGTGACGAGGAACGCTTCCTCAGCCTCGACATCGAGTTCCACCAGCGGGTGCTCCGCGCCTCCGGCAACGAGATGTTCGTCAAGCTCCAGAGCCTGGTCGCCGAGGTCCTCATCGGACGCCACCATTACCACCTGATGCCGCACTACCCGCACGAGCAGGCCCTGCAACTGCACGCCGACGTCGCCCAGTCGATCCAGCGCCACGACGGCGAGACCGCACGCGAGGCGATGGTGCAGATCATGGAGCACGCGTTCGAGGAGATGTCCTCGATCTGGGAGCAGGGGCTCGCCCCCGAGCCCGAGCCCGCCTGACGGGACCGGAACCGGCCCGGGCGGAGCGGTCGACGTCCGTCCCGGATCGGCCCAGGCCGTCCGCGTCCTGCCGGATCGGACCGGCAGGACGGTCGGATCAGACGGCCCCTCGGTCGACCAGGCTGAATGTGGTGTCGACCTCGCCGTCGCCGAGGAACTCCACGTAGATCACCTTGCGGCTCCGGCTCCACTGCACGAAGCCGTGCTCCTCGTTGTACAGCACGTGGGTGGGGCGACCCTGGTCGTCCTTGCTCTCCTCGATGGGCCTGATGCTGAACAGTGTCGCCTGGGTCGCCACACAATCGGCGCCCACCAGCGAGGAGGACGTGCTCGGCTGGCGTTTCACCCCGAGGCAGGGCCGGTGTGCGATCTCGGGATTCAAGGATTTGATCATGTAGTCGACGCCGAACGGCTGAAGGACGAAGACGGCGTCCGGCCCCGTGCCGTCACCGACGTGGACCCTGCCGTCGCCGTCCACCGACAGGTCGCGGTCGATCTCCGCCACATGCAGCAGGGTCCGACGCTGCCCGTTGAGAATGCCCAGGGCGGCCTCGACGGGATCCAGCGAGGTCCTCGGCTTACCCGACCCGGCCGGCACCGGATCCAGACTCCGGGAGACGGACGGCCCGGTGGAGGTCGCGGCACCATCGAGGACGCCACGCAGCAGACGCGGGCCGACCAGCACGGCCGGCACCAGCAGCGCCGCCGCGACCACCGTGGCGACCAGCACCAGCCGGCTCCGCCGCTTCCTCACCCGGCCGTCGGACACCGGCTTCGGTGCCACTGGGGCGTCGCTCCCACGACCGGGCGTTCCACCGCCGCTCACCGCCGACACCGACGAGACGGCGGATGCCGACGCCGCGGCGGCCAGCATGCGGTCGGCCTCGCGCGACGACGGTGCCGTCGTCAACAGTTCGTCGAGCAGTGCGCGGGCGGTGGGACGCTCCGCCGGGTCCTTCGCGAGCGCCCGCTCGACCAACCCGCGCAACGGCCCGCCGAGGCCGGTGAGGTCCGGCGGCTGGCTGAGGATCCGCATCGCGGTGGAAGCCGGCGAGTCGCCCGCGAACGGCGTCCGCCCGGTGGCCGCGTAGGCGACCACCGCACCCCAGGCGAAGACGTCCGCCGCCGGACCGACCGTACGATCACGCCCGGTCTCGAACCGCTCCGGTGCCATGTACGCGATGGTGCCGACCATGTGGTTCGTCCGGGTGTGCTGACTGGTCGCCTCGAAGGCACGGGCGAGGCCGAAGTCGATGACCTTGATGCCGCCCAACGCGACCAGGACGTTGGCCGGCTTGAGGTCCCGGTGGATCACCCCTGCGCCGTGGATCGCGGCCAGCGCCGTCGCCACCCCGACGGCCATGCTGTGCAGGGCACCCGCACCGAGTGGTCCCTGCGCCCGGACCACCTGGGCGAGGCTCGGCCCGTCGACGTACTCCACCACCAGGTACGGCGGATCGTGATCCGGATCGGCGTCCAGCACCTCGGCGGTGCAGAACGGCGGCACCTGGCGAGCCTGGTTCACCTCGCTGCGGAAGCGGGCCCGGAACTCGCCGTCGTCGGAGAGATCCGGGCGGATCATCTTGATCGCCACCTGCCGGCCCTGCCCGTTGCGGGCCAGGAACACCTCACCCATACCGCCCTCACCGAGCCGGCCGAGCAGGTCGTACCCGCCGAGCCGCGCCGGATCACCGGGGCGCAGTGGCTGGTTCACGTCCCCATTCCACAGTTCGTGGCCGACCCGGGAACCGTTCTGCGCATGATCTTCCCCTACGGATACTCGGAGGTCGATTCGACACCCTACCGCCACTCCTGAGCGAAACGGCCAACGGTGAGTGCGGACCCGGCGGACCGCCTCCGTACCATGCGGGCATGGCGTTGCTGCACCGGGCGGAACTGCGCCCCACCAAACTGGAGCTGTTGGCGACGTGGCTGCCCGGCCGCGTCTGGTATCGCGGGGACGCCGACGCCGAGGTGGTCCGCGTGGGCGCGTACCGCTTCGACGATCCGGCCGGTGAGGTCGGGATCGAGACGCTGCTGGTGCGCGTCGGCACCGGCCCGGTGCACCAGGTGCCGCTCACCTATCGCGGCGAGCCGCTGGCCGGCGCGGAGGACCGGCTGGTCGGCACGATGGAGCACTCGGCGCTGGGTCGGCGGTGGGTCTACGACGCCTGCGGCGACCCGGTGTACGCGTCCGCGCTGGCCGACGCCGTCCTCGCCGGCACCGGCCAGGCCGAGGAGTACTTCGAGGAGGACGGCGAGCGGCAGGTACGCCCGCCGAACATGGACATCGCCAGCGACGCCCCGGCGGCCGAGGTGCCTCCGGTCGGTGCCGTGCGGTCGATCGTGGACGGCGACCTGACCGTGATCGTCACGGACGGCGTCGAGCTGACCGTGGTCCGCCGTCCGGGCGCGGGCGCGACGGCGACCGGGGTCGCGTTGATCGGCACCTGGGACGACGTGAGCGCGCCGCTGGCGTACGCCGCACCGCGCTGACCACCGCCGATACGGCTTCCCCAGCCAGCGGCGACCCACTGCATACCGAGTATGCTTCTGCGCCATGCGTCCCGCCCCCGACCACCGACGCGTGGCCCTCCTCGCCGTGCTCGGCGGTTTCCTGCTCGGCTTCCTCGACTTCGTGTGGATCAAGTACGTGCCGTATCCCTTCGCCGAACTGGGCAACTCCAGCGCGGTGTGGGCGGTGGCGGCGTTCGCCTTCGGGTTCCGGGTCCGCTCCGGCCCGGTCCGGGCGGCCGTCGGTGCCGCCGTCGGGCTCGTGGTCGCGGTGCCGAGTTACTACGTCGCGGCGGCGCTCATCCAGGGCGACGACTGGGCGGTGCTGGGGGCGACCACCTCGCTGATCTGGATGGCGTTCGGAGTCCTCGCCGGAGTGGTCTTCGGCGTCGGCGGTGTCTGGGCACGCGGAACGGGGTGGCGGCGGGTGATCGGGACAGCGCTGCCCGCCGCCGTACTCTTCGCCGAGGCGCTGTTGCAGGCGCGACGGATCAACCACCCGAGCTACGGCATCGAACCGCTCTGGAACGCCCTGATCAACGCGGTACTCGGCGTCCTGGTCGTGGTCCTGGTCGGCCGCACCGCCCGGCAGCGGCTGGTCGCGCTGGCCACGGCGGTGCCGCTCGCGCTGGTGGGGTTCGCGGCCTTCCGGTTGGCGAACTTCGGCTGACCGCCCGGCGTCAGTCGGTGAACGCGGCGAGATCCAGCGCGTCCAGCCGGTCCGGATCGGCGATCACGTCGATCGCGGCGACGCGTCCGTCCGCGACGGTGAAGGCCATCACCGACAGGGGACGTCCGGCTGCGACCACCACCACCCCGGCGGCGCCGTTGACCACCGCCGGCCGGGCGAACGGCGAGAACCGGCCGAACGACGTGGCCTCGGCGGCGACGGAGGTGGCACCCCTGATCACGGTGGTGAACCGGGCACGGCCCGCACCGCCGTCGGACCGCAGCACCACCTCCGGGTGCAGCACGGCGACCAGCGCGTCGAAGTCACCGTCCCGGGCAGCGGCGAGGAACGCGTCGACCACCTCGCGCTGACGGCCGAGATCGGCGTCCGGCAGCGGCGCCTGCCCGCGTACCCGGCGTCGGGCCCGGCTGGCCAGTTGACGCGCGGCCGTCGGCGTCCGGTCGACCATCGGCGCGATCTCGTCGAACGGCACACCGAACATGTCGTGCAGGACGAACGCCAGCCGCTCGGCCGGGGCGAGCGTGTCGAGGACCACCAGCAGCGCCAGCCCCACCGAGTCGGCCAGCACCGCGGCGTGTTCCGGATCGTCGGCACCCTCCGGGTCGACCACCGGATCGGGCACCCGGGCGTCGAGGGGCTCCTCGCCACGACGCCGACGGGTCCGCAGGGTGTTCAGGCAGACCCGCGCCACCACCGTGGTCAACCAGGCGGTCAGGTTGTCCAGCGCGGCGGCGTCCGTACGGGCCAGCCGCAACCACGCCTCCTGCACGGCGTCGTCGGCCTCCCCCAGGGAGCCGAGCATCCGGTAGGCCACCGCCCGCAGGTACGGCCGCTGCTCCTCGAACTGCGCGGCCAGCCGATCAGACTCGATCATCGTTCGCCCTCCTCCGGGTCCACCCGCTCGACCCCGCCGAGCCCGCCGATGTGACGACGCCGATCACCCGGTCACCATCGTCGTCCGCGCGGGGTCGAGCCCGGCGAAGCCACGAACGGTAGCCGACCGCACGGCGGACGGCCCCGACGCAGGGAGAGACGATGCACCCACCGATCCTGGTCACCGGCGGTACCGGCACCCTGGGCCGCCTGGTCACCCCGCTGCTGCGCGACGCCGGCCGCCCGGTCCGCGTCCTCAGCCGACGAGGTGGCCGTCCCACCCCCGGCACCGAGCAGGTCCGGGCCGACCTCCTGACCGGCGAGGGCGTGGAGCGAGCGGTACGCGGCGTCGACACCGTGCTGCACCTGGCCGGCGGCCAGAAGGGCGACGACACTATCGCCCGCACCCTGGTCGACGCCGCCCGACAGTCGGACGTACGGCATCTGGTCGTCGTCTCGGTCGTCGGCGCGGACCGCGTCCCGCTCGCCTGGCTGCGGAGCAAGCTGCACGCCGAGGAGGCGATCAGCGGCTCCGGCCTGCCCTTCACCATCCTGCGGGCCGCGCAGTTCCACAGCCTGGTGCTGACCATGGCACAGAAGCTGACCGCCCTGCCGGTGGTGCCGCTGCCCGGTCTGCGGTTGCAGTCGGTGGACGGCCGCGAGGTCGCCGCCCGCCTCGCCGAACTGACCCTGGGCACCCCGGCGGGCCTGGTGCCCGACATCGTCGGCCCCCAGGTGCACACCACCGGGGAACTGATGCGTGGCTACCTGCGGGCCAGCGGGAAGCGTCGACTCACCCTGCCGGTCCGCCTGCCCGGTGCGGCGGGACGCGCCTACCGCGACGGGGCGAACCTGACGCTGCGCGGCGCGACCGTCGGCAGCCGGACCTGGGAGGCGTTCCTCGCCGAACACGTCGCCGCCCGCTAGACCGGCGGGACAGCACGCAGCGCCACCGGTTGGTAACGTGGCGGCGTTCTGCGGTGGTGTCCCCTGGGGAGGGTCGCGTGTGGGCGGACGAGGCGGCGCTGGACGCGACGCAGCGCCGCCTGGACGAATGGGAGTCCGCCGCCGCCGACCGGGCCCGACGAGCACAGTCCCTGGCGGCCCGGGTCGCGGCCCTCACCGGCACCGCGCACAGCCCGGACCGCACCGTCGAGGTCACCGTCGACTCGGCCGGGCTCCTCGTCGACCTGCGGCTGCACGACCGGGTACGCCAACACTCCGCCGCCCACACCGCCCGCCTCATCCTGACCACCACCCGCGCCGCCCACGCGGACCTGCTGCGCCGCGTCACCGCGACGACCCGCGAGACCGTCGGCGCCGACGACCCGACGGGACAGGCCGTCGTCGACTCCTACCGACGGCGGCTGGGCGACGGGCGACGCCACCCCGATGCCGACCGATGACCCGCTCCGGGTCGACCCGGACGAGCTGACCATTCACGCGGCACGCCTCGACCGGCACGCCGACACCCTCGACACCGCCCGCCGGGCCGGGCAGCAGGTCCGGCTCGGCACCGCCGCGTACGGGCAACTCTGCGCGATCATGCCCACGCTGCTCGACGGCCTGCACCAGGTCCTGGTCGACGGCATCGGCACCGCCACCACCTCGGTCCGCGACACGGCCACCCGCCTGCGCACCGGCGCCGACCACTACCGGACCGCCGACGGACGCGCCCGGCACCGTCTCGACCGGGTGCGGGAGCGGCGTGACCGGTAACCCGCTCGTCGCCGCCCCAACGCAGGTCGCACCGAGCGCCTGGGCCGGCGTCTGGATCTGCGAGGACATCGAGCTCATCGCCCGGGGCGTACGCGAGGGAAGCTGGATCGACGGCAGCCTCGGTGTGGTCAGCGCCGGCCTGGACGCCCTCGCCTTCGTCTCCGACCCGGTCGGCGCACTCCTCCAGTACGGTGTCGCCTGGCTCATCGAGCACGTCAAGCCCCTCAGCGAGGCACTGGACTGGTTGGCGGGCGACCCCGCGCAGATCACCGCACACGCCCAGACCTGGCGCAACGTCGCCGCGTCGCTGCGCGCCGAGGCCACCGGGCTCGCCGACGCCGTCCGCACGCAGGTGACCGGTTGGGACGGCAACGCCGGGCGCGCCTACCGCGCCTGGGCCACCGAGCAACACCAGGCCGTCACCGGGCTGGCCCAGGGCGCCGACACGATGGCCGCCATCACCGAGGGCACCGCCGGTCTGGTCGCCGCCGTCCGGCTCCTGGTCCGCGACGCCATCGCCACCTGCGTCTCCCGCCTCACCGTGTACGCCGCCGAACTCGTCGCCACCGCCGGACTGGCCACCCCACTGGTGGTGGAGCAGGTCACCACACTTGTCGCGTCCTGGGCGGCACGGATCGCCAGACTGCTGCGCGGGCTGCTGAACAGCCTCCGGGCGATCATCCCCCACATCCGCCGCCTCGCCGACCTCATCGACCACCTCAAACGCGCCCTGGACAGGCTCCGGCGAGAGCCTCCAGCGCCTCACACGCCTGACGATCCCAGGCCGACCCATACGCCCCGCGATCCCCGTCAGCCTGACTTCACGAGTCCGGACATCGACCCGAAGAAGATCACGGCGTACGCCATGAATCCGGACCATCCCGTCGGCAAGAACAAGTACCGGGTCATCAACTCCGCCACCGGGCTGGGCCCCGACGACTCGGAGTCGATCCTGCGACAGGTCCGCGACGGTGTCCGGGCCGGCAGCCCGTTGCTGGGAAAGTCGGATCAGTTCGGCGAGCGATGGAGCGTCGACCTGCCGCTGTCCGGCCCGAAAGGAACGATCATCGTCCGCACCGCCTGGATACTTGAGAGCGGCACTTCGACGCCCCGCATGGTGACCATCTCGTTCCCACCGAAAGAAGGATGACCGTTGGACCTGTATGACGTGGTCGAGCTGAGGGAGGCCATCCCCGACGAGAACCTGGAACCGGGGGCTGTCGGCACGATCGTGCACGTCTTCGATCACGTTCCGGGCGCGTACGAGGTGGAGTTCGCCGACTCGGACGGGCGAACGGTAGGGATGGTGACCCTCACCCTCGATCAGATCCGCCCGCTCGACGCCCCGTCCTGACTTGTTACGGCGGAGCACGCGTTCAGGTCAGGATGATGGGGTTGGTGAGGGCGGCCATCTGGCGGGTGGGGTGGCGGACCTCGACGCGGACGTGGCCGGCATCGTCCGCCGTGGTGTGCCACCGGGTCGTACCCGTCCCGTCGGGAGACAGCGTCGCACGGTGCACGATGCCACGTTCGGTGTGCAGGGTGACGACACCGGAGGGCACCCCGGACGCCTCGACGCGTACGGTGGCCTGCGCGCCGCCGGTGGGTAGGTGTTGGCCGACGGCGGCGACGTGGTCGGCGGTCGACGCCTCGACCTTGAGGTGGGCGGCGGTCGACTCGGCGATCCAGCTGCGGCCCCGGCGGAGGCCGGCGAGTATCGCTTCGGTGCTCAGGTCCTCGGCGAACACGACGGTGTGCGGTGTGCCGAGTTGGCCGGCGAGATGGGTGTCGCTGTTGCCGACCGCCGGCCGCCAGCGTCCCCGGTGGACGTCGTGGGCCAGGGTGCGTCCCCACTCGGCCAGGGCGGCCTCGTTGTCGGCGTTCCACGGCAGGTCAGATGCCCAGAGGCCGTTCCACACCTCCACCGCGTCGAACCAGCGGTACGGGTAGGCCGACGTCCCTGACGGGTACGGCGCGTACGGGTGGGCCAGCACGCACAGGCCGCCGGTGTGGCGTACCCGATCCAGATGGCGTTCGACGGTGTCGTCACGGATGCCGTAGCCGGAGTCGACGTGCTGCTCCGGCGGGAGTCCGAGGGCCAGCCAGTGGCCGGTGCGGGTGGTGACCTCCTGACCGAGGATCACCAGCAGGTCGTCGCCGGAGTGGGGCGGAGCCCACTGCTCATGGCCACGGACGGTGTCGTGTTCGGTGGTGGCGACGAAGTCCAACCCGAGCGCACGGGCCGCCGCCGTGAGCTGCGGCACGCTCAGCTCCGCGCCCTGGGAGAGCACCGAATGCAGGTGACAGTCGCCCCGATACCAGGCCGGACCCCGGCCCGTGGCCCGCAGGGCCGGGTAGCGCGGCGCGGCGTCCGGTCGGGTGACCATGCCCGGCAGCGTACGCGGATCGCGTCCCCGCCAGGGGGCACTCCCCCGGTCCGGGTCGGAGGTACGGCCGGCACCTCCGACCTGGGTAGGAGACGCCGCTCGAACCGACGGCCGCAGGTGGGGCCGCTGGTCGGGCGCTTCCGGGTCGCCGCCCGAACAGCATCAGGACATGTCTTCCGCGCTGCCCCTGCGGGCACCCTGGCACCGTCCCCTGTTGGTCTTCGTCTCGGCGATGGCGGTCCTCGCCGTCGTCTGCGCCGTCGGTGTCTTCGCCGATCCCCGAGTGCTGACCGGCGCGCCGATCTGGCTCAAGCCGTTGAAGTTCTCCGTCTCGTTGATGCTGTACGGCGCCACCCTGGCCTGGATGCTCACCCTGCTGCCCCGGCGCAGCCGGGTCGCGGAATGGGCCGGCACCGTCGTCGTCGCCATGGGGGTGGTGGAGATGACGATCATCGTCGGGCAGGTGCTGCGCGGCACCACCAGCCACTTCAACGTGAGCAGCCCGCTGAACGCCGCTCTCTGGCAGGCGATGGGGATAGCGATCAACGTGCTGATGGTCGCGCACATGGTCATCGGTGTGGCGGTGCTGCGGCGACCGATCCCCGACCGGGTCGGCCGGTACGCGGTGGGGCTGGGTCTGGGGCTGACGCTGCTCGGCATGCTGACCGCGGTCCCGATGACGATGAACGGCGCGGAATCGGCTGTCGCCGGGATCGTCGGGGCGCACAGTGTCGGCGTACCGGACGGTGGCCCCGGGTTGCCGGTCCTGGGCTGGAGCACCACCGGTGGGGACCTGCGGATCCCGCACTTCGTGGGCATGCACGCGTTGCAGGTGCTGCCGGTCCTGGCCCTGCTGCTGGGCCGGTTCCGCAGCGGGCGGCTGGATCAGCGTGTCCAGGTGCGGCTGCTGGTGGTCGCCGGTACGGCGTACGGTGCGGGAACTCTGCTCCTGACCTGGCAGGCGTTGCGTGGACAGCCGCTGCTGGAGCCGGACGCGCTGACCCTGGGCGCCGCCGCGGCGCTGCTGGTCGCGACCGTGGTCGCCGTCGGTGCGGTGCTCGCGCGCCCGCGTCGACCCGAACCGGTGGCCGCGCCCGTCGACGGCAGCCCGGCGCAGGCCGACGCCGCGAGGGACGAGGTGACGGTGTGACCGGCGCCCTGTTCACGCTGACGTTCGCGCTGGCCGCGCCCTTCTGGGTGCTGATGATCCTGCTGCCGCGCTGGCACATGACCAGCCGGATCATCGCCTCGCCGCTGATCGTGGCCCCGGTCCTGGTGATCTACACGGTGCTGGTGCTCCCCGCGTTGGGCGACGTGCTGCCGGCGGTGGCCTCGCCGACCCTGGACGGCATCCGCGACCTGCTGGGCACCGACGACGGTGCGGCGGCGGCCTGGGCGCACATGATCGCGTTCGACCTCTTCGTCGGGGCGTGGGCGTGGCGGGACAGCCGCGAGCGGCGGGTGCCCGCGCTGGTCATGGCGCCGGTGCTGGTGTCGACGATTCTGCTCGGGCCGATCGGGCTGGCCGTCTATCTGGCGGTGCGTACCCGCTGGACCCGGCCGGTCTCAGCGCCGAGCAGCAGGGCCTAGGCTTGGTCACCGTGGGATGGCTGGGTCGCTTGTTCGACGCGCGGGACGCCCGTGTGCGGATGGTCCTGGTCATCATCGCGGGCGTCTTCTACCTCTCCTTCGGTGGGCTGCACGCCGGTACGCCCACCACCACGCAGTTGGTCCTGGCGGTGGCCGCGTTCACCGCCGGGCTGCTGCTGTTCCGCCGGCTGGTGGGCAACCTGCTGGTGCAGGTGGCGCTGCTGGCGGTCGCGATCCACGTCATCGACGACGTGATGATCAACCAGGTGGGCGCCGGGTGGGCGTTGCTGGAGTTGACCGTGCGGGCGCGCCGGACCCGCACGATCTGGTGGGGCGCCGGTCTGCTGGCCCTGGTCGACCTGACCGGTGTGCGGGGCGAACCGGTCGAGTGGCTTCTCGCCGCGGCGTCCGGGCTGGTGGTGGACGTCGGCGTGCCGGTGCTGCTGGGCCTGGTCATCCGGACCACGCAGGAGCTGGGCCGGCAGGCGCAGCAGCGCGCCGAGGAGGAGCAGCGGCGGCGCGAGTCGGAGAACCGCGCCGCCCGGGCCGACGAGCGCAGCGCCATCGCGCGGGAACTGCACGACGTCGTCGCGCACCACGTGGCGTCGATGGTGCTGCGGGTCGGCGTGGCCCGGCACGTGCTGACCGATCTGGATCCCCGGGTGGACGAGGTGTTCGACGACGTGCACGGAACCGGCAGCGCCGCCCTGGCCGACCTGCGCCGGCTGGTCGCGGTGCTGCGCGACCCGGACGGCGTACGCGGCGACGCGGCACTCACCGCGATCGAGCCGTCGGCGGTACCGGCCGCGATCGGCGCGGCGGTGGACCGGGCCCGTCAGGCCGGGGTGACGGTGGAGGCGGAGGTCGACCCGGCGGTCGCGTCACTCGACGCGGTCCGGGGCCTGGCGGTGCTGCGCCTGACCCAGGAGTCGCTGACCAACGTCGCCAAGCACGCAGGCGCCGCCGCGCTGGCCCGGCTGAGCGTCACCGTGGTCGACGGCGCGGTGCACCTGGAGGTGACGGACAACGGGCGCGGCGCGGTCCCGACGGCGGTGCCGGCGGGCGGCGGCCACGGCATCACCGGGATGCGGGAACGGGTCGAGGTCCTCGGCGGGCACCTGGAGGCGGGGCCGACCGGCAGCGGCTGGCGGGTCCGTACGGTGCTGCCCGCCACGCCGGACCGCGACGTGCCGCACCCGGTGGAGGCATCATGATCCGCGTACTGCTGGTGGACGACCAGCACCTGATCCGCGCCGGGTTGCGCATGCTCTGCGACGCGCAGCCCGACATCGAGGTGGTCGGTGAGGCCGACAACGGCCGCGAGGCGATCACGTTGGCGGCGCGGTTGGTCCCCGACGTGGTGGTGATGGACCTGCGCATGCCGGGCGTCGACGGCATCACCGCGACCAGCCGCATCCTGGCCGACCGGCCCGCCATCCGGGTGCTGGTGTTGACCACGTTCGGCGACGACGACCACCTCTATCCGGCGCTCACCGCCGGCGCCTGTGGGTTCCTGCTCAAGGACGCGCCCCCCACCGAGCTGCTGGAGGGCGTCCGGCGGGCCGCCGCCGGGGACAGCCCGTTCAGCCAGGACGTGCTGCGCCGCCTCGTGACTCGGGCGGTGCACGCCCGCGCCGAGACACCGGCACCGGTCGACGGTCTGACCGCTCGGGAGCAGGACGTGCTCGACCTGGTCGCGGAGGGACTGTCCAACGGGGATATCGCCGAGCGGCTGCACATCGGCGTGACCACGGTGAAGACCCACATCACCAGCCTGATGACCAAGACCGGCAGCCCCAACCGGGTCCGGCTGGCGCTGTTCGCCCGAGGGCTGTGACGGTCGGCTCTCCCCCGGCCGCGACGGAGGCCCGCTATCCGCCGGCCATCGCGCCCAGGACGATGTACGGTTCCGCGCCGGTGAGCACCTCCTCGGGCAGCGGTGCGTCGGGTGGGGAGTGCGAGAGGTCCTCCTCGCAGGCGTAGAAGCGGACGAAGGCGCGACGTCTGCCGCTGTGCCGGTCCCGGATGGTGCCGAGCAGCATCGGATAGCGCGCCTCCAACGCGTCCAGCACCAGGCGCTGGGTGGCCGGCCCCCCGTCCGGACCGGCCACCTCCAGGCGTACCTCGCCGGTGACCTTGGCGAGGGTCTTCAGGTGGGCCGGGAGGACGACCCGGATCACGGCAACACCTGGACTTCCACGGAGAGCACCGGGGGCAGGTCCCGGACGATCGGCGCCCAGGTGTCGCCGCCGTTCGCCGAGTGGTAGACCTGCCCGCCGGTGGTGCCGACGTAGATGCCGCACTCGTCGAGCGTGTCGACCGCCATCGCGTCGCGCAGGACGTTGACGTAGCAGTCGGACTGCGGCAGCCCGGTGGTCAGCGGCTCCCACTCGTCGCCGCCGGTGCGACTGCGGTAGACCCGCAACCGCCCCTCCGGTGGGTAGTGCTCGGAGTCGCTCTTGATCGGTACGACGTAGATCGTCTCCGGCTCGTGCGCGTGCACCGCGATCGGGAACCCGAAGTCCGAGGGCAGGTCGCCGCTGATCTCACGCCAGTTCGCACCGGCGTCGTCGCTGCGCATCACGTCCCAGTGCTTCTGCATGAACAGCGTGTCCGGCCGCGACGGGTGCTGGGCGATGTGGTGGACGCAGTGGCCCACCTCGGCGTCGGTGTCGGGGATCTCCCCCGACCGCAGGCCCTTGTTGATCGGCAGCCAGCTCGCGCCCGAGTCGTCGCTGCGGAACGCGCCCGCCGCCGAGATGGCGGTGTAGATCCGGCCCGGGTGCACCGGGTCCAGGATGATCGTGTGCAGGCAGAGACCACCGGCGCCGGGCTGCCACGACGGGCCGGTCCGGTGGGTCCGCAACGCGGTCAGCTCGGTCCACTTCTGGCCGCCGTCGTTCGAGACGTAGAGGGCGGCGTCCTCGGCACCGGCGTACACGGTGTCGGGGTCGTCGCGGGACGGCTCCAGGTGCCAGATCCGCTTGAACTCCCACGGGCGCGGCGTGCCGTCGTACCAGAGGTGCTCGCCGACCTCGCCGGTGTACGCGAAGTCGTTGCCGACGGTGGCCCACGTCTTACCGCCGTCGTCGGAGCGCTGGATCAACTGCCCGAACCAGCCGCCGGACTGTGAGGCGTAGAGCCGGTCCGGGTCGGCCGGTGAGCCGGTGAGGTGGAAGATCTCCCAGCCGCCGAAGTGCGGCCCGTCGACAGTCCAGTCGGCGCGTCGACCGTCCGAGGTGAGCAGGAACGCGCCCTTGCGGGTGCCGACCAGCACCCGTACGCCGGTCATCGCGGCTCTCCGTGGCGCGTGGTGCCGACCTGGTGTGGTGTGTGTTGTCGTGTGGCCATGTCGCCATTCTCCTGTCGTGTCCGATGAACCCCGATTGCCACGCCGGTGCCGTTCACTGACGGTCATACCGGCCGGGTACGACAAGTTCCGGCCGGTGGGCGCGCGACACCCGTCCGCCCGGCGGGCAGACGAGGAGGGGTCGGACAGCTCAGGTCGACATCACGCGGGCGTGCAGGTCGGACACGACCTTGCGGGCCGACTCGAAGGCACCGGCCTGCCAGGCGATGTAGTGGCTGAGGTGATCACCGGCGAAGTAGACCCGACCGTCCGGCTCCAGCAGCCGCCCGTAGTGCCCACCGCTGGTCCGCGAGGGCCACGACATCCAGCCGCCCTCGCTGTGGCGGGTCCGCTCCCAGGCCACCGAGAACGACGCCTCCACCTCGCTGCGGTACGCCTCGCCGTGGATCTTCACCCCCTGGGCGACGGCGCGGGCCTCCCGCTCGGCGGGCGGCAGGGCCGCGTACGACTGGGCGTTGGCACCGAAGTTGTAGTAGCCGATGACCAGACCCTTCGCGCCGTGGTAGCCGTAGGACGGGTACCAGATCGCGGACAGGTCCAGGTTGGTGTTGGTGATGCCGGCGTAGATGTTCTCGTCCTGCTCCCACCAGCGCCGCCGGTACTGCAACCCGATCTTGCCGGTGGCGGTCGGCACCGCGTAGTCGAGGGCGGCCCGCACCGGCTGGGACAGGTTCGACGGGATCCGCGCCAGCACCGGCGGCGGAATCGTGCAGACGCAGAAGTCCGCAGTGACGGTCCGCACCCGACCGCCGGGTCCGGCGTGGACGACCGAGACCCCGGAACCGGTGTTCGAGATCGACCGCACCTCCGCGCCGTAGCTGATGCGTCCGCGCCCCACGGCCTCCTCCAGGGCGTACGCGATGCGATCCATTCCGCCGACCGGCTGGAACATCAGCATCGCCTGGTCGTAGCCGAACTCGAAGGAGAAGTACCGGCCGACGCCGCTGGCCAGCACGTCCGGCAGGGAGTACGGGGTCAGTTTCGGCGTACCCGCCTCGTTGCCGGCGCCCGGTTCGACCTGGTAGCCACGGCGGTTGGTGCCCGCGTACCGCCAACTGGCCGCCGGGTTCCCCGCCACCCGGCCGCCGATGGCGCCGAATCCGCGCAGGAACTCCAGCAGACGTTCCTTGTCGTCGGCGGTGAGCTGCCCGTCGAGCGCACCCTGGTCGGTGGCCTTGGCGAGCAGTTCGGAGACGTACCCGTAGACGTCCGCCTTCGCCTCGCGGTGCCGGATCGGTGTGCCGGAGAGCGGACCGACGTCCTCGTTGTAGTAGTAGCCGTCGGCGTTCTGGTTGCCGAAGATCTCGACCGGCACACCCAGCTCCCGGCAGTAGTCCATGGTCACCATGTGCTGGGCGATCCGCGCCGGACCGGCGTTCATGTACTGCCCACCGGTGAACCGGGCGCGCTGGGTGTGCCCGTCGAGGTCCGTCTCGCTGGTGCCACCACGCACCGTCCAGTTACGCCCACCCGGGCGGCTGCGCGCCTCCAGCACGGTCACCCGGTAACCCGCCTTGCCGAGCTCGTACGCCGTGGTCAGTCCGGCGATGCCCGCGCCGAGCACGACGACGGACTTCGCGGAGCGGCCGGTCAGCGTGAAGTCCGACCGGTTCGGGGCGCGGAACGGCGGCGCGGCCTGCGCGGCGGGGGCCAACCCGAGCGCGCCCATCGTCCCGTAGAGCACCCCGGCACCGCCGGATACCCCGACCGCCTGGAGAAACTGCCGTCGCGTGGTGGGTGTCGTCATCGCCGCCTCCTTGATCGATGGACGACGATCTCAGCGGCGTGTTTCATCGGCGTAGCCCATCGGTAACACCCGCCCGACCGGCCAGCGCGCGCCACCGGGCAGGCGGCGGGCGCCCGGATCAGCGAGGAGGCCGCCCTACGGGCCGGTGACCAGCGGGTCGTGCACCCGCCCGAGGAACAGCGGCACACCGGTGAACCGGTCGTGGATGACGTACAGGAACGGCCGGTTCACGAAGAACTGCGGACCCTGCGGGATCGACGGCGGCCGTACGATGACAGCCGACGCGGCCGCCGCCTCCGTGCCCTTCTCGTCCACGGCGATGAACGTCTCGTGCAGCACGTCGTCGATGCTCAGGGCCGGTTCGGTGCTCATGCCGGTGAAGTCGGCCCGCGAGCTGAACGCGGTCGGCATGCCGAGGTTGCCCAGCGCGGCAGCCAACTCCGCCGGCAGGCGGAAAGTCCACCGGGGCAGGCGCAGTTCGACGAGGGCGTTCCGGAAGCCGGTGAGCAATGCACCCAGCCACGTGACGTCGAGGTTGGCCTCGATCGCCGCCAGGTCGTTGCGGGTCGGCATGACGATCGCCATGCCCAGTCCGTCACCTGCGAACGGCACGTCGACCGCGCGCCACCCATCGCCCTCCTGGTAGCCCATCCCGTCGAAAGGCCCACGCATCATCGCGACGTCGACACCGGCACCGTCGTCCCTGGTGAACCGCTCCGTCGCCGTGGCCGTCGCCCTGAACGGGTAGAGCCAGGCCGCCTTCAGATAGGTCGTGTTGGTGAGGATCAGACTGGTGTCGGGGGTCGGGACACCGGAGGGCAACAGCTCCGGGATCTTCGCGTTGGTCCGATCGGACACCCAGGTGTTGATCTCCTGGCGGGTCGCCTCCGGAGCGCCCCGGAAGTCGACCGGGTGCGGCGCGGCACCGTAGTAGCCGGCCAGAGTGTTCTGGAAACCGTGGCGCAGGCCCAGGTCGAGCCTCGTCCACAGAGCGTTGGCCGTGGTCAGCAGGGGCCGCGCGACGCCGTCACCGTTCTGGTACCGGTTGGCGAGCGACTGTGCGACGGTGTTGAGCCCGCTGTCGAGCGCGCCGGGCCGCGGATTCGGCGCGTGGAGCACGGCATCCATCTCGTCCGCCGTGGTCGAGCGGGCACCCGCCCGCGTCATCGCGAGTGCGAGATTGACCGAGTACGGCGCGCACACCACGTTACCGCCGGGGCGACTCGATGCCAGCTCGCGGTAGAGGTCGGCGGAGAAGCCGCGTACCGCAGTCGCGGCGGCGGCCATCGCGGCCGGGTCGGGCGGGACGCGGGTCGGTTCTGTCGAGGTGGACGACTCGTTCCACCAACGGGAACGGTCTCGGGTGGCGGTTAGCGCGGCGGCGGCGAGCGGCACCGTCCGCAAGAGAGATCGACGCGACACCATACATTGATGGTAGTCGAAGTATGTGCGGTAGGGCCAGGTCGACGGTTCGCGGCCCGCACCGTGAGACCATGCCTCGGTGAAAGACCTGACCGAGCGGGTACGCGCCTTTGCCGACGAGCGGGACTGGCAGCAGTTCCACACGCCCAAGAACCTCACCATGGCCCTCGCGGGCGAGGTCGGCGAGTTGCTCGCCGAGTTCCAGTGGCTCACCCCCGAGCAGGCGAGCGCGGTCATGGCCGACCCCGAGGCGGGTGCCCGCGTACGCGCGGAGATCGGCGACGTGATGATCTACCTGACGCGACTCGCGGACGTCCTCGACATCGACCTGGAGGACGCCGCCCGGGACAAGCTCACCGAGGTCGCCACCCGCTATCCCGTCAGCGAGGCCAAGGGTTCGGTGGCGAAGCGGTAGCGGTGCGTGCGGAGAAATGATCTCTCCGCTAAAGTCCGGCGCGTACAGGCGCGTAACGACGGGCTTCCGGCGCCGACCGGACACGCCCCCCATGCGCACGATCATTTCGTGCTGCCCGGGGGCAAGTGTTGTCAGCGTTCCGCACCTCCGCCGAGGGACTTCTCCGTCACGCCGCCAACGGCGATCTCGCCGACCGGATCATCGACGCGATCGGCCGTCGCGTGAGCCCGGCCGAACGCAGGTCCTGGGAGCGGAGCCTGCCGGTGCTCGCGCAGGATCTGGCCGATGCCGGACTCGGCCAGGTCGAGATGCTCGTCGAGTACCAACTCCCGTTGACCAGCAAGCGTGTCGACGTGGTCCTGGTGGGCACGCACCCCCGCACCGACGAGGACTCCTACGTGGTGGTGGAACTCAAGCAGTGGTCGCGGGCGGAGTCCTACGAGGGGTCCGACACGCTGGTGCTGGTCGAGCACGCCCGCGAACCGCGCCTGCACCCGGGCGTGCAGGTCCGTGACTACTGCGAGTACCTCGGTGACTTTCTCGGTGTGCTCTCCGACCGACGTACCCCGATCGCCGGTGTCGCCTACCTGCACAACGCCGTCGACCGGGACGTCGACGAACTCTTCCAGCTCAGGGCCACCGAGCAGAGCCGGATCTTCACCAAGCAGCGGCGCGGCCAGTTCCTCGACCACCTGCGTACCCACCTGGCCCCCACGTCGGGCGCGGCCGCCGCCGACCGGTTCCTCACCAGCGCCGTCCGACCGAGCAAGCACCTGCTGTCGTACGCGGCGGCCGAGTTGAAGCAGCGGTCGCACTTCACGCTGCTCGACGAGCAGCGTCTGGCGTACGAACTGGTGCTGCACGCCGTGGAACGCTCCCGCGCCGGGGACCGAAAGTCGGTCGTGGTGGTCTCGGGCGGTCCCGGCAGCGGCAAGAGCGTGATCGCCTTGTCCGTCCTCGGTGAGCTGGCCCGCCAGAGCCGCTCGGTCATGCACGCCACCGGTTCCCGGTCGTTCACCCAGACCCTGCGCAAGTACGCCGGCAAGGGCTCCTCGCGGTTGAAGAACCTGTTCGGGTACTTCAACAGCTTCATGACCGCCGAACGCAACGGCCTCGACGTGCTGATCTGCGACGAGGCACACCGCATCCGGGAGACGTCGGTCAACCGGTTCACGCCCAAGGCCAAGCGGGACAAGGCACGCCCCCAGATCGACGAGCTGATCGCGGCGGCACGGGTGCCGGTGTTCCTGCTCGACGAGCACCAGGTGGTCAAGCCGGGCGAGTTGGGCAACGTCGAGGTCATCTCCGCGTACGCCGCACAACTCGACCTGCACGTCGAGGTCGTCCGGCTACACGACCAGTTCCGGTGCGGCGGCAGCGACGCGTACGAGCAATGGGTCCTCGACCTGCTCGGCCTCGACGGTGGTGAACCCTCGGTCTGGACCGGCGACGGCCGGTTCGACCTGCGGCTGGCAGAGTCACCCGAGGAGATGGAGGCGTTCCTGGCCGGTCGGCAGGCCGCCGGGGAGACCGCCCGCATGTCGGCGGGCTACTGCTGGCCGTGGAGCGACCCCCGACCGGACGACTCCCTGGTGCCCGACGTGCAGATCGGAAGCTGGGCGCGGCCGTGGAACGTCAAGAGCGACCGGAGTGTGGGCGACGCACCGGGCAGCGCGTTCTGGGCCACCGATCCGAACGGATTCGGCCAGGTGGGCTGCGTCTACACGGCGCAGGGCTTCGAGTACACGTGGTCGGGCGTCATCCTCGGGCCGGACCTGGTCGCTCGGGACGGCCGCCTGGTCACCGATCGGGCGGAGTCGAAGGACCCGGCGTTCCGCAGCCGCAAGGCGCTCAGCGACGACGAGGCGGACCGGCTGATCCGCAACACCTACAAGGTGCTCATGACACGGGGCATGCGCGGAACCGTCCTGTACTCCACCGACCCGGAGACCCGCGACTACCTGGCCTCGCTTCTCGATGTGCGACGTCCGGTCGAGACGACGTACGAGCCCTCCGAGACCGGCGGCGGCACGACGGCCGCTTCTCGACCTTAGGGTGGGCCAGAGAATTCCGACCTTCACGGTGGCACCGGCCCGAACGCCACGCCTCCGGTGAGGATCGCGCGGAGGGACGTTCGATTGGCTGATCTGCGCACTGGGCTCCTGGTGACAGCAGTCCTGTTGGGCCTCACCGGCTGTGTCACCGGCACACCCGACCACGGGCGTCCGACGGCGAGGACCACCACCGTGAGCCCACCACCCGTACGCACCGACCGGGAACCGATCACCAAGCGTTTCCCGCACCTCGGCGACGTCGCGGAGGTGCACTGGCAGGCGGGCGCCGCCGGGACGGGCGACTCCCGCGTGCCCGGTCCGACCGACATTCGCATCGAGGCGTTGGTCGTGTTGCAGCCTGGCGACCGAGTGTCGGCCGTCGAACAGTACGAGTGGCAGCCCGCTCCTGCCGGGTGGGACGGCACGCTGGGTGCCGCGCTTCGTCCCTTCCTGCCAGACAGCGGGAACTGGCAGGTCAACGAGCAGTATGCCGCCGACGTGCGGACCACGAAGTACCACGGGGTCGTGTACCTCGACACCACCAGCGGCACCGTCTACCTCAGGGTCATCGACGGCTGACGTCGCCATTTCCGCAATCATTGAAACTCGCGTACATGAATCACAAGATGTTGCACGGCCGCTTTTCAGCGCACCTCAGCGCAGCGTCAGACGACAGATGTGCGACGCCCAGGGGAATTGCGCGGTGATGGCTCGTTGTCGGAACTTCTTGTAAGGTCAGAGGCTCAGGCACTTTCGCGCGGACGGCGCTGATACCGATCATTTTCACGCAACCGTTCGACGTTTCACCGATGGCGTGCGGATGTAACAAAACGCAACACGGGAGGGTGGCGGATGGCCGACGACATGGGATCGACAGTCCCCCGGCGACAGCTCGGGCGAGCACTGCGCGACCTTCGCACCGAAGCACGCATGACCCTCGACGGCGCTGCCGAGGCGATGCAGTGCAGCCGACAGAAGATGTGGCGCATGGAGAGCGGCCTCGGCCCGGCCCGCCCGCTCGACGTCAAGGTCATGTGTGAGCTGTACGCCGCCACACCCGAGCTGACCACCGCCCTCGTCGCTCTGGCCACCGAGACCAAGGCCAAAGGCTGGTGGCACTCCTACGGGGTCGCCATCCCTGACTGGTTCGAGCTATACGTGGGGCTGGAATCCACCGCCCACCAGCTTCGGGAGTACGAAGACACTCTTATCCCTGGCCTGCTCCAGACCTGTGACTATGCACAAGCGGTCTATCAGCAGCGAGCCGACGCTACCGAAGTGGAACGGGAACGCTTGGTGAGGGTGCGCCTGCAACGGCAGGAGATTTTGAAACGTCGACTCCCGCAGGCCCCCAAGTTCGAGGTCGTCCTCGCCGAAGCGGCACTTATTCGCACCGTCGGCGATGCTGCGGTCATGGCCGACCAGCTTCGTCATCTCCTGACGGCCGACGAGATGTCGAACGTGTCCATCCGGGTGCTTCCACTGACTGCGAGGATGCACCGAGGAGCAGAGGCGGGTACGTTCGTCATCCTCGACTTCCCACCTGGCAAGCGGACCACGCCCGAACCGTCGGTGGTCTACTGCGAATCATGGACCGGAGCGCTCTATCTGGACCGGCCCGAGGAATACGCAGCCTACGAAGAGGTGTGGGCAAGCCTCGATGACCTGTCCCTGGATGAGGCAGAATCAAGGCAGCTCATCAACAAGATCATCGGGGAGGTCCACCATGGCTGATCTGGCTGGAGCCCAGTGGCGTAAGAGCACCCGCAGCGGCAGCAACGGCGGCAATTGCGTGGAGGTCGCCGACAACCTGCCCGGCCTCGTCGCCGTTCGCGACAGCAAGGACCCGGCCGGGCCTGTCCTCGCCTTCTCCCCCACGGAGTGGACCAGCTTCGTCCGAGCCACCAAGTCCCGCTGAGGCACACACCTCACTCACCGTTGCCGAGACCACTCACCCGGCGGGGACGCGGGTGCGTTGGGTCCACACGACACAGACGAGCACGACCAGCGCGGCGACGATCGACGCCGCGCTGACGGTCTCGGCGAGCAGCAGCGCGGACCAGAGCAGGGTCAGCACCGGCTGGGCGAGTTGGATCTGGCCGACCTGGGCGATGCCGCCCCGGGCCAGGCCCGCGTACCAGGCGAAGAAGCCCAGGAACATGGAGACCGTGGTCAGGTAGCCGAAGGCCGACCAGGCGGCGACGTCGGCCGTCGGCGGGTGGGTCACGGCGGCCACGACGGTGACGGGCACGGTGACCGGCAGCGCGAGCAGCAGGGCCCAGCAGATGGTCTGCGCGCCGCCGAGTTCGCGGGCGAGTGCGCCGCCTTCGGCGTAGCCGAGGCCGCAGAGGACGACGGCGGCCAGCAGATAGAGGTCGGCCAGGGACAGGGCACCGTGCACGGTGCCGGTGGCGACGAGGAAGGTGAGGACGGCGAGCAGGCCGGCGGCACCGGCGGCCCAGAACCGTCTCGGTGGGCGTTCCCCGGCGCGCAGCACCGCGAACACGGCGGTCATGGCGGGCAGCACGGTGACGACGACGGCACCGTGGGCGGCGGTCTGGGTGGTCAGGGCCAGCGAGGTGAACAGCGGGAACCCGACGACCACGCCGAGGGCGACGACCGCCAGGCGTCGCCACTGGCGGCGGGTGGGTGGTGGGGCTGCGGTGAGTCGCAGGTACGCCCCGGCGAGCAGCGCGGCACCGACGGCCCGGCCGAAGGCGACGAACCAAGGGTCGAGGTGCTGCACGGCGACGCGGGTCGCGGGCAGCGACAGGGAGAACGTGAGGACGCCGAGCGCGCCGAGGGCGAGGCCGAGCGGCCGGTCCACCGTTATCGCCGCGCGGACAGTACCGCTACTCTGTGCTCTCATGGATCACGATAACGCATCCGCTCGCGTTGTCCTGGACCTGCGGCGGCTGGCGGCGGCTGCGGAGCCCGGCGCCCGACTGCCGTCGGTACGCGAGCTGACCGCCCGGCACCGCGCGTCGCCGGTCACCGTCGCCGAGGCCATTCGACAGTTGGTGGGCGAAGGGCTGATCGAGGCGCGGTCCGGCCGGGGCACCTTCGTGGCCGCCCGGCCGGACGAGCGACCGGCGCCCGACCTGTCCTGGCAGACGGTGGCGCTCGGTCCCCGCCCGGCCGGCGAGCAGGAGATGCAGGCGTTACTGGCGTTACCGCCGGAAGGCGCGATTCCGTTGTCCGGCGGGTACCTCGACGCCGAGCTGCAACCGGCCGTCGCGCTCGGTACCGCGCTCGCGCGTGCCGCCCGGCAACCCGCCGCGTGGCAGCGCGGTCCGACCGAGGGGCGGGCGGATCTGCGGGCCTGGTTCGCCCGCGAGGCGGGCACCGGGTTGCGCGCCGACGACATGGTGATCTGCCCGGGAGGTCAGGCCGCGTTGTCGACGGCGTTGCGGGCGCTCGCCACGTCCGGCGACACCCTGCTCGTGGAGTCGCCGACCTATCTGGGTGCGCTGGCCGCCGCGCGGGCCGCCGGGCTGCGGGTGGTGCCGGTGCCCGCCGACACCGAGGGGGTACGCCCCGACCAGCTCGCCGCCGCCTTCGCCCGGACCGGCGCGCGGCTGTTCTACTGCCAGCCGCTGCACGCCAACCCGCACGGTGCCACGTTGGCGGCCGACCGGCGGGCCCCGGTCGCCGAGGCGGTACGCGACGCCGGGGCGTTCCTGATCGAGGACGACTACGCCCGTGATCTCACGCTGGACGGGGTGGCCCCGCCACCGTTGGCCGCCGACGATCCGCACGGACACGTCGTCTATCTGCGGTCGCTGACCAAGTCGGCCGCTCCCGGTCTGCGGGTCGCGGCGATCGGTGCACGGGGCCCCGCTGGCGCGCGGTTGCGCGCGGCCCGACTGCTCGACGACTTCTTCGTCGCCGGGCCGTTGCAGCAGGCCACCATCGAGGTCGTCACCGCACCGGCCTGGGCGCGACACCGGCGGGCGCTGCGGGCCGCACTGCGTACCCGTCGTGAGGCGTTGCGGGCCGCACTGCGTCGGCACCTGCCGGACCTGGCCGGGCAGCCCGTGCCGCGCGGCGGTCTGCACCTCTGGGTACGCCTGCCCGACGGCACCGACGACGTGGCGCTGGCCGCGACCGCCGCCGCCGAAGGGGTCGTCGTCTTTCCCGGCCGCCCCTGGTACGCCGCCGAACCGCCGGCACCGCACCTGCGCCTCACCTACGCCGCCGCCCCGCCCGAGGCGATGGACGAGGCCGTCCGCCGCCTCGCTCGGGCGCTGCGGACCCTGCTCGCCGCCGCCGCTGCCACCGTGGGGCCACGCTGACTGTCTCCGGTCCGAGCGTGGCCGCCGGCAACGGGGTGGTCACGAACGGCCGCTACCATCGCCGGATGGATCTTCGCGGAACGATCAGCCCGGACCGTCCGTTGCTCGTCCTGGCCATCGCCGAGGAGGCCACCTACCTCGATGCGCGCCTGCCGGTGCTGCTCACCGGGATGGGGAAGGTCAACGCGGCGGTCGCGGTGGCGGCGACTCTGGCCCGTGGCCCGCTGCCGTCGGCGGTGGTCAACCTCGGCACGGCCGGCGCGCTGCACCCCGACTGGACGGGCACCCACCAGGTCGGCAGTGTGCTCCAGCACGACCTGGACACCGAGTTCATCCGCCGGTTGACCGGGCAGAGCGTCGGGGCACCGCTGGCGCTGGGCGGTGACGGGCCGGTGCTGGCGACCGGCGACCGGTTCGTCGCCGACGACGAGACGCGCGCCGAGCTGGCCGCCCGCGCCCAGTTGGTGGACATGGAGGGCTACGCGGTGGCGTCGACCGCGCTGCGGTTCGGCGTACCGGTGCGGCTGGTCAAGCAGGTCAGCGACGAGGCCGGTGCCGGGGCGGACCGGACCTGGAAGGAGTCGGTGGACGACTGCGCGCGGCTGCTCGCCGGCTGGGTCCGGGACCACCTCTGACCGGGGTGGTCCCGGACCGGGCCGGGCGATCCTGCCCCTATCGTCGCCGCGATCGGGACGAGGTCGTCGACGGGTCGGCCGACGGGTCGTCGTCGGCCGGTGGGGCGTCCTGGTCCTGTTCGGAGTAGCGCCACATCGATCGGATCTTGCCGGTCCGGCGGACCCCCGCCGGCCACGATCGTGCCAGCACCGCGAGGACCAGCAGGACCATCACGTTGAGGGCGAGCACCGCGCTGGTGAGCGGATCGGGCGGGGCACCGTGCTGGTGACCGGACGACGCCGGCGGTGGTGGTGCTGCTGCGCCCGGCTCGCCCTGACGCAGCGCCAGCGCCACCCCGACGGTGACGATCAGCGCGACCGCCGCGAGGCCCCACCGCCGGTGCCGCGACCTCATGAGACGCCGGCGCCGGTGAGTTCGCGGGGTGCGCAGGTGCAGTTCATCTCGTCCGCCTCGTCCGGACCGGGGCGGCGGTGCAGGAACATGGCGACGACCATCGGCAGGAAGACGATGCCGTTGTAGAACAGGTGCAGCTCGACCCGAGGCACGATGAGCTGGGCGATGCTCACCGGGCCGGCCTGGCCGAAGAACGTGGTGCCGGACTGCACCTGGATGAGCAGCAGCAGATGCTCGAAGTGGTGCCAGACCTGGATGCCCAGAGCGACGGTCCACCAGGTCTTGGCCGTGCCGGTGAAGCCGGGGCGCAGCATGATGAACCCGGCCAGCATGATCAGGGCGTAGGCGTAGTGCATCCACTCCTCGGTGACCAGCCACGGGAACGGCATCCCGAGGACCCCACGGGCCTCGGCGGTCGTCCACCCCAGGCCCCAGATCTGGAACGCCTGCACGAGGTGCTCGGCCCAGTGAGCGACCACGATGACGAGGAAGAGCAATAGCGCCGGACGGTGGTGCTGGGAGTTGAGCCGATTCATCGAAGTCCTCACTTCACGGGTGCTCGGAGGTCGGGGGGCAAAGCGCCCTGATACGACACGTGCCCTGACGGAGAGAGCGCATTCCCGCCACACTGGACTGCGTCGCGTCGCCGCCATCTCGGCCGTTTCGTAGGGGGTGAGGAAATGGTCGTTTCTGTCGTTTCTCCCTGCTGGATCAGGTGGGCTGGCACCGCTATCACCATCGACTCCCTTCAGCGGAGGGTGCCGTATCGAGCTTCTGAGATTTAGCAACTCACGCCGCCGAAAGCAAGGGGTGGACCGACTGGAAGCGTTTCCAGTGGTGCCTCCGTCGCGTGTCGGGACGACACACGACGCCAGACGAGCGCCACCCCCCACCCGACCGGGCAGGGGACCGGATCCCCGACGCGGGCAGGTGTTCGACTGTGGCACAGTGTCGCCTTCGCAAACGGTCGTTAAACACTCGCGTCGGTCGAGTTTTCACTGCTCAGAGGGGCTGACGATAGTCGCATCTCGACGCCGAGCGGCAGTCGCCCCCCTTGCGCACACCGTCTCACCTATGGGATAACCGCAATGTGGAAGTTCCGCCGAAGGACGGCGGCGTCCACGGTGGACGGTCCCGTCGAGATTGATTTCCATGACTGCGGTGGTCGCTTTTTGCATCCAGGACGCCACCGTTGTCCTCCGCTCAAGCGAACGCGACGCCAGCAGTTCCTCCGGTTTCTCGCTGCAGGTCGGCTGGCACTTGAGAACTGGGAGTGCGATGCCGATAGGTTTCCAGGGACGACCGATGTACCAAGCGGCGCTTTTCGCAGTTCCGCTCGTCGCGATAACACTGGGATTCGTCGTCCCGTCCGCCCCGAGTTCGGCCAGCGCCGAACCCTTTGCCCTCAGTGTCACTGCTATTGATCCGGCGGTGGATCCGGTCCGGACGGTCCGCAAGGTCAATCCCTCCGTCGACCACATCGCATCGTGGATCAGCTCGGTGGGTGCCAGCGCCGCCGTCGCCGATCTCGACGGCGACGCGTACGCCAACGAGGTCTGCCTGGTCGATCCGCGATCGGATTCCGTCAGCGTGCACCGGATCGACCGGAGCACGATGGGCAGCAGTCCCGTGGTGACGCTGCTCGACGAGAACGGAATCGCCCCGGGCGCGGCCGGGCAACGGCTCGCCTACGACAAGGACACGCAGGCCCCGATGGGCTGTCGACTCGCCGACCTGGACGGCAACGGCTGGGTCGACGCCCTGGTCTACTTCTGGGGACGCGGACCGGTCGCCTACCTGAACTCCGGTGGCATGACGTTCGCGCCGCACGAGGTGCTCGACGGTGGTGCCGACCTCGACTGGTACACGAACACCGCGGTCTTCAGCGACCTCAACGGTGACGGCATCATGGACATCTTCATCGGCAACTACTTCGCCGACGGCGCCCAGCTCCTCGACACCGGATCGCCGAAGCGGGTCGACATGAACGACTCGCTGTCCCGGGCGATGAACGGCGGGAAGAACTACGTGCTGCTGGGCCGGGGCGGCTTCCCCGCCGTCTCGTACGAACTCGTCGCGGACGCCTTCTCCGAGGACCACTCGCGGGGCTGGACGTTGGCGGTGGCCGCCGCCGACATGAACGGCGACGCGTTGCCGGAGCTGTACGTCGCCAACGACTTCGGTCCCGACCGCTTCTTCGTCAACCGATCGGTCGACGGCGAACTGAAGTTCGAGAACGTCGACGGCGGCAACAAGGGACTCCTCAACCCCCGGTCCACGATGATCGGCCGGGACTCCTTCAAGGGCATGGGCGTCACGATCGCCGACGTCGACCGCGACAACGAGTACGACGTCTACGTCAGCAACATCACCCACGAGTACGGCCTGTTCGAGAGCCAACTGCTCTTCCTCGGCGACGGGGTGCGGGACGACGGCGTACCCACCTTCCGGCCGGGAGCCGAGGCCCTCGGTCTGGCCCGTACCGCCTTCTCCTGGGACAACAAGGTCGGCGACCTCGACAACGACGGGCGGGTCGAGCTGCTCCAGGCGACCGGTTTCGTCCGCGGTCCGGTGAACCGGTGGCCGGAGATCCAGGAACTCGCACTCTCCAACGACACGTTGATCGCCAACCCCCGCGCCTGGCCCGACCTGAGGGACGCGGACATCAGTGGTGCGGCGCCTCGGGTCGTCATGACACCGACAGACGACGGCCGGTACGCGAACGTCGCGGAATCCTCCGGCCTTGACGACGGGGGCGTGATGCGGGGCATCGCACTGGCCGACATCGACGGCGACGGCGACCTGGACTGGATCGAGGCGAACCAGTGGGCGGACGCCCGGCTGGTCGTGAACGACTGCGACGGCTGTGACGGGTTCGTCGGTCTGCGGATCCTGCGGAGCACCGAGGACGCCTCCCCCACCGGCCCCCGTACGCCACAGGTGATCGAGGGTCTGCGGGCCACCCACGAGGTGCGGGGCGCGGCCGCGATGGGCGCCACGGCCACCGTCACCACCCCGAGCGGCAGCACGTTCCGCTCCTACGTCGACGGCGGCAACGGGCACAGCGGGCAGAGCAGCACCGACGTCCACTTCGGGCTCGGCGACGACGCGGGAGACACCCACACGGTGGCGCTGACCTGGCGAGACGCCACCGGGACGGTGCAGAACGCCGAGGTGCAGGTGGGCCGCGGCTGGCACACGGTGGTGCTGCCATGACCGGGACGTTGACGCTGCCCACCCCGACGGCGCCACCCCGCACCCGGCTGCGGGACCTGCCCGCGAAGATGCGGCCCACCGACCCGGCGAAGATGCGGCTCGCGGCGCTGCGTCGGTTCGCCGTCGCGATCATGGTGCTCAACATCGTCGGGCATCTGTTCCTCGGCTTCGAGCAGACCATCGCCCAGATGATCCTCGTGGTCCTGATGTGCTATCTGACCGAGATCGCACTCGAGACGCTCGTGGCCAAGCGGGACGCGCGGCGGCCGGCGTACCTGTCGCGTACCGAGGCGCCCACCCGACGCGAGCGGGTGCTGTCGCTGGTCAACTTCCTCCTGCCGGCGCACATCAGCGGGTTCGCGCTGGCGATGCTGCTGTTCATCAGCGACCGTCTCGACCTGTTCATCGTCGCCGCGGTCGTCACGATCAGCAGCAAGTACATCTTCCGGGTCCGGACCGGAAGGGGCGACAAGCACTTCTTCAACCCCTCGAACTTCGGCATCACGGTGATGCTGGTGCTCTACGCCAGCACCGTCAGCATCGCGCCGCCGTACCAGTTCACCGAGAACCTCGGTCACTTCGGCGACATCGCGCTGCCCGCCTTCCTCGCCTGCCTGGGCCTGTTCATCAACTTCATCTTCACCGGCAAGCTCCCACTGATCTTCGCGTGGATCGGCGGCTTCACCGCCCAGGCGGCGCTGCGCGCGGTGTTCACCGACGACACCTCCTTCCTGGCCGCGATGTCCCCGCTCACCGGGATGGCGCTGCTGCTCTTCACGCTCTACATGATCACCGACCCGGGTACGACGCCGAGGTCCACGTCGGGCCAGATCACGTTCGGTCTCTCGGTCGCCGCGGTCTACGGCGTCCTGATGCTCTTCCACGTGGCCTTCGGCGTCTTCTTCGCCCTCACGATCGTCAGCGCCTGCCGTGGAGCCGGACTGTGGATCGCGGCACGGCGAGAGTCGAGTACGGAGTCCACCGAGCCCCGCATCGGGGGGACCCCGCCGACGATCGCCCCGAACCCCGTGCCGTAGCGGCACCGACCGAGTACGTCGTCACCTGGCTCCGGCGTCCGCGCCGGTGGACGGGTCGAAAGGAGAAACAGTGGAACTCACCGAGACACTTCGAGAGACGGTCGCGATGCTGGTCATGGCCGAGCCGGAGGAGATCGGCCTCGACACGTCCTTCGCGGAGTTGGGGGTCGACTCGCTGGGTCGCCTCGAACTGATCGCCCACGTCGAACAACACCTGGGCAAGATCCTGCCGGAGAACCAGACGCCGCAACTGGACACCATCAACGAGGTCGTCGAGTTCGCCGAATCCCTCGCGGCCGCATGACCGCCAGGACACCCGTGGTCACCGGTCTCGGTGTCGTCAGCGCCGCCGGCATCGGTGCCACGCACTTCTGGCAGGGCCTGCAGCAGGGCACACCCCGCTTCCGCGAGGTGTCGCTGTTCCCGACCGACGACCTGGCGAACCACGTCGCGGGCGAGATCGGGCCGTGGACACCCGGCTTCGACGCCGTCGACACCGCCCGGCTCGACGGCGACCGGACGGTCACGTTCGCGCTCGCGGCGTTGGACCAGGCGATCGCCGACGCCGGACTCGGCGACATCCGGCCGGATCGGGTGCTGGTCGGGACGACGGTCGGTGACGTCGCCGACCACGAGGGGGCCCGACGTGAGGCCGTACGCAGCGGTGCCGGTCGGCCGGGCGCGCTGGACGTGGACACGTCACTGCGTACCCGGATCTCGCGGCACCTCGGTGGGTCGGTTCCGGTGGAGCTGTTCGTCACCGCGTGCGCTGCGGGCAACATGGCGCTGATCCGTGCCGCACAGCTCATCGCCGACGGCTCCGCCGACGTCGTGGTCTGCGGTGGAGCCGAGGCGCTGTCGCGGATGGCCTTCACCGGCTTCTCGCGGATGCGCGGCATGGCGCAGGAACGCTGTCGCCCGTTCAGCGACGCGCGGGACGGACTGCTGCTCGGTGAGGGCGCCGCCTTCGTCATCGTGGAGTCGGCCGCGCACGCCGCCGCCCGTGGCACCCGGCTGCGGGCGACGATCGCCGGCTACGGTCTCACCTGCGACGCGAAGCACCCGGCGGCACCGGACCTGTCCGGCGTCGGGGTGGCACGGGCGATGCGGTCGGCGATCGCCGGCGCGGACCCCGCCGACGTCGCGTACGTCTGCGCCCACGGCACCGGCACACCGCAGAACGATGCCGCCGAAGCAGCCGCCTACCGCACGGTCTTCACCGGGTCGCCCCCGCCGATCAGCTCCATCAAGGCACTCATCGGCCACTCCCTCGGCGCGGCCAGCGCGATCGAGGCGGTCGCCTGCACGCTGGTGCTCGACCACCAGCAGACGATCCCGCAGTGGGGTCTGGACGACGCCGGCACCTCGCTCGGCGTCCGGCCGGCGACCGGCCGCCACGACGAGGCGACCCGGATCGACCTGGTGCTCAACAACGCGTTCGCCTTCGGCGGCAACAACACCTGTGTCGGCCTACGGCGGCCCGCGTACGAGGAGGCCAGCGCATGACGACCGAGATCCACTGTGCGACCGCGTCGGTCGCCGCCACCTTCGAACTTTCTCCGGTCGCGCACCTCACCGGCGTCCCGGCTGGATCGAGCGACCTGCCGGCCCTCGTCCGTCGGTACCGGTCGGCGCGGTCCGCCGTCGTGGTCCACGCCCTCCAGGCGTGGCTCCAGGACGCCGAAGCCGACCTGCCCGCCCCCGAGCGTCGCGGCATCGCCCTCGGCACCGAGACCGGCGCGGGACCGGACATCGACGAGTTTCTCGACGAGTCGATCCGTCGGGGCGACCACCTCGTCAATCCGGCGCTGTTCCCGATGACCGTGCACAACGCCGCCGCCGGCAACGCGGCCATCGCCGCGCAGTGCCGGGGCCCGAGCGTGGTGGTGAGCGCGGGTGCCGACTCCGTCTGGTCGGCGCTGGACACGGCCCGCGCGTTGCTCGTCGACGGCAGCGCCGACCTCGTGTTCGTCGGCGGCTTCGAGTCGCAGCGGCTGCCCGACGGCACCACCGGCACCCTCGCCGCCTTCACGGCCCTGAGCACCGAGCCGGCGGCACTCGGCAGACGCCACCTGGGGCCGCTGGCCGCGCAGTCGCACCGGGCCGGCGTCGCGTCGCGGCCGGGTCCCCGCGAGGCCGGGGACGGCGCCGGAATGGCGGCACTCGTCGGGTTCGCGAACGCGTTCACGCCGGAGCCGGTCGCCGCCGGTGCGGTCGCGGCGGGGGCGGTCACGCGATGACGGCCCCACCAGCGGTCGACCCGGACGCGACGACCGTGGACCGCACGACGCGGTCGACCACGTTCGTCGTCGGCGCCAGCGGCGACCTCGGACGGGCGGTGGCCACCACCCTCGTCGACGCCGGCCACCGTGTCGGGCTCACCTGTCACGCGAACGATGAGGCGCTGCGCGACCTGCTGACCCACGCGGACAAGGCCGGACTGGACAGCGTCGGGCGCCGGTGCGACACCCGGAGCCCGGAGTCGGTCCGCGCGACCTATCGAGACTTCGTCGAGGCGCTCGGGCCGCCGGGCGCACTCGTCTACTGCACCGGGATCCGACGCGACCGGCCGCTGTTGCAGATGGCCGACGAGGACTGGGCCGACGTCCTCGACACCAACCTGCGGGGAGCGATGCAGTTCGTCCGATTGGCCGGGGCGGACATGGTCCGCGCCGGGTTCGGCCGGATCATTCTGATCTCCTCCGTCTCCGGGCGGGCCGGCGTGGCGGGACAGGCGAACTACGGCGCGAGCAAGGGCGCCATGGAGGCGATGATCCGTGCGTTGACCCGCGAGTTCGGGCAGTTCGGCGTCACCATCAACGGCGTCGCGCCGGGGCTGGTGGAGTCCGCCATGACCGCTGACCTCCCCTCCGCCGTCAAGCGCGCCTATCTGAGCCGGATCCCGTTGCGGCGCTTCGCAGAGCCGGAGGACGTCGCCCCGCTCGTGGGCTTCCTCGTCTCGGACGGCGCTCGATACATCACCGGACAGACCTTCGTGGTCGACGGTGGGCTCACCGCATAGGAGGCGCGGATGACCAGGCCAGTGGTGATCACCGGACTCGGCGTCGTCAGCGCCGCCGGCATCGGCATCGACCAGACCTGGCGCACGATCGAAGCCGACCCGCCGTGCGCCCAGATGGTCGAGCTGCCCTCCGCGCGTCCGGAGGACGGCACGTTCAAGGTCTTCATGGCCCCGGACTACCGCCTCGCGGACGTCACCGCGACGTACGTCGACGGTGCCCAACTCGAACGCGAAGGCATCGACCAGCAACGCGACATCAAGCATCTCGTCGCCGCGGCCGGGCTCGCCATGGACGACGCCGGACTACGCGCCTTCCCCGATCTCGACCTGCGGGAGGTCGGGCTCGTGGTGGCCGACGAACACCCGGGCGTCGAACGTCTGGCCCGCACGCTGTACGGGGCGGTGGCCGAGCACGACACCGGCACGGCGCAGGCCGGCTACGCCGACCTGTCCGAGCAGATCTTCGCGCTGAACACGTTCCTCGCGCCCTACCTCGTCGCCCGTGCGCTGCACATCGGCGGCGAGTGTGGCTTCGTCAACTCCGCGTGCGCGTCGGGCCTCACCGCGATCGACAACGCGGCCACCCAGATCCGGCTCGGCCGCACCCCGCTGGCCGTCGCGGTCGCCTCCGACGACCCACTCAGCTCGGGCAAGTTCCGGTGGTTCGCCGACATGGGCCTGTACGCGCGGGACGGCGTCCCCCGGCCGTTCGACCCGGCAGCCGCCGGCACCGTCTTCGGCGACGGTGGCGCCGCCGTCGTGCTGGAGGACGAGGAGCACGCCCGTCGCCGTGGTGCCCGGATCTACGGTCGCCTGCGCGGTGCCGGGTTCACGCAGGACGGGTGGCGGGTCAGCGCACCCCACCCCGCGAGCGCCAACCAGGAGCGGTCCATCCGGCGGGCCCTGCGCGAGGCGGCCCTCGACCCGGAGCACGTCGACGTGGTCGTGCCGCACGGCACCGGGATCCGGATGATCGACACCTACGAGGCCAGGACGATCCGGCGACTCTGGCCGGACCAGACCCGGCAACCGGTGTGCCTGCCGCTCAAGCCGTACGTCGGGCACAACCTCGGCGGATCCTCGCTGCTGGAGACGGCACTGCTGCTCAAGGCGATGGCGGAACGACGGCTGCCCGGGACACCCGGCGCGACGCCCGCCCACGGCCTCGACCTGCCCACCGACTGGACGTCCACGCACATCCGGTACGCCGTCAAGTCCGCCGTCGGTTTCGGCGGGTTCTACGGCGCGATCGTCCTGGAGGCGATCTGACATGACCGACCGGACCCGGACCGACACCGGCCACGTCGACGCCCACGTCGACGAGGCGTACCTCGACGCGTGCGCCGACGCGTGGCAGGTGACCGGCGACCTCGCGCAGTCGATCCTGGACACGCTCGATCCCGAGGCGGTGGATGCCGGCGACGAGCATCGCGGACACTGCGTCGCCTGGCTCCGCCGGGCCGCCGAACGCCGGACACTCCCCCGGCCCGTACCGTCGGTCGACCCGACGGCGGGCAGCCACGCGCCGACGGTGGACCTGTTGCGCCACGCCGCCGGCGCGTACCCCGGCTTCCTGGACGGCACCTCCTCCGGCCGCAAGATCCTGCTTGCCGGACCGGGCATGCGGCTGTGGCACGGCTACTTCCAGTCCGACAACCTGCTGTACCGGCCGCTCAACGCCGCCGCAGCAGCGGCGGTCGAGACCACCCTGCGCACCGGTGGCGGCACCCGGATCCTCGAAGTGGGCGCGGGCACCGGCGGGGCGACCGCACACCTGTTGGCGCACTGGCCCGACGACCTACGCGGCACCTACGACTACACGGTCACCGACATGAGCGCCAGCCTGCTGGTCGGCGCCCGCCGCAGACACAGCGGGAACACCCCTGCCCCGGTACGCCTGGAGTTCCGGCGGTTCGACTTCGACCTCGCCGACGACCAGGGCCTGGCCCCGGACGGCTACGACGTCGTGCTCGCCGTCAACGCGCTGCACATCGCCGCCGACATCCCGTCCACCCTGCGCCACCTGCGGTCACTGGTCCGGCCCGGTGGCGCGCTGGTGCTCAGCGAGTCGCTCTGCGCCCCCGGCGACCTCGTGCACCAGGAGTTCATCTTCAACCTGCTGCCGTTGTCCGCCGAGGCCTGTCGGCGAGGCAGCCGTTTCCATTCGGCCGCCGCCTGGCAGACGTCCTTCGACGCCGCCGGGGTCGACGCGGAAATCCAGGTCAACAGCGCCGGCCCGGAGCTGGTGATGGTGGCCGTCGCCACCGCACCGGACGCGCCGTGAGTGGACGGCGGGCACCGGAAGCCCCCGGTCGCGTACCGGCCGTCGCGGCAGGCCCGACGCGTCCGGTGCGGGTGCTGGTCACCGGGGCGACGGGTTTCCTCGGCAGGTGGGTCACCGAGGCGTTCGCCGCCCTCGGTGACCACGTCACCACCTTTCCGGGGCGGGAACTCGGCATGGCGGCGGCCGGTCCGGGCCGCGCGCTGCGCCGGGCGGTGGCCGAGGTCGACGCCGTCTGCCACCTCGCCGCCGTCACACCGTTGCAGCCCGGTCCACGGGCCGCCCGCACCTACGCGCGGTGCAACGTCGACGCGACCCGGCTGCTCCTCGACGCCGTCGCCGGGACCAGCAGGTGCCGGGTGGTGTTCGCGTCGACCGCGATGGTCGCTGGCCTGGGTCCGACCGGGCGGCACTCCGACCGGGTCGCCTACGCCGAGTCGAAGCGGGCCGCCGAGGAACTCGTCGAACGGTACGGCTTCGGTGTCTCGTTGCGCCTCAACGCCCTCGGCGGGCCGCGCACGCCGACCGACCGGGGCATCGTCGCGGCGGCGCTTCGTGCCGCCGCCGAGGACCGGCCGTTCGACGTCTACGGCGACGGCTCGTCGGGCCGCGACTACCTGCACGTCCTCGACGCGGCGCGGGCGGTCGTCTGCGCCGCCCGCCGACCGGTCGCGGGCTACCAGGCCGTCGAGATCGGCAGTGGTCGGCTGTCCACGATCGACGCCGTCCTCACGACCGTGGAACGCGTCACCCGGCGACGGGTGCAACGCCGGCATCTGCCGGAACGCGCCGACGTCGACGACCGTCCCGCCTGCGACCTGCGTCCGGCCCGTGCGGTGCTCGACTGGTCGCCGCGCCGGTCCGCACTCGCCACCCTCGTCGGCGACCAGTGGGCCGAGCAGCAGGAGCCGGGCTCGTTCTCGGCGTGCCTCCGGTGGGCCCTGGACCCGTCGGGCCGCCCGCTGACCGTCGTCACGCCGCGAGCAGGAGGCCGACCATGACGACCACACCCGAGTTCGACCTGATCGTCGTCGGTGCCGGCGTCGCCGGACTCTCGGCGGCCTTCTACTGGATCACCGACGTCGACCGGGACGCGCGGGTGCTGATCGTCGAAGCCGGTGCGCAGCTCGGCGGACCCGCGATCCGGCACACCTTCGACGTCGACGGACGCCGGCTCGTGTCGCCGGGCGGCGCCCAGGAACTCACCTTCCCCTCCGCCTTCGCCCCCGCCGTCCGGTCCGCCCTGGCCACCGTGGGCGTCGACACCGACCGCTTCCACACCGACACGGTGGCGCGGCACTACACCGACCGGGGTGCCGGCGGCCACGGCCTCGCCTTCGCCGCCTCGGTCTGGGGGCGGAGCCACCTCGCCGCCCACGGCCCGTCCGACGCCGTGGACCTCACCGACGCGCCGCTCGCCGCACGGGCCAGACCACAGGTCGCCGCGCTCGTCGACGAACCCACCGACTGGCTGGCCGGCCGGACCGATGACGAGAAGCTCGCCGAACTCCGGCGGCGTAGCTGCGACGAGGTGCTTCGCGACTTCGCCGAACTCGACGAGGACACCCACCGGTTTCTGCGGTACAGCACGTCGGCGCAGTCGGGCATGACCTTCGACCAGCATCCCGCCCTGGACGCCGCGCTCATCGGCTATCTGGGCCTGGACGGCCTCGGTGTCCGCCCCAGCGGCGCGCCGTGGGACGGGCTGACCCGGACCGGCGCGAGGTTCTTCCCGCACCTGGACCCGCCGATCTACCGTTTCCCGGACGGCAACGCCACGGTCGCCCGCGCGCTGGCCCACCATCTGGTGCCCGACCTGTTCGACGCCGACACCGTCGACGACCGGCTGACCGCCGAGATGTCCGTCGACGCGCTCGACCGGCCGGACAACCAGGTCCGGATCCGGTTGAACGCCACGGCGACCGCGCTGCGCCACGCCGGTCCCGACACGGTCGAGGTCGAGGTCGAGGGGGGCGGGGCAGCCACGATCACGTACCGGGCGCGGGCCGCGATCGTCGCCGCGCCCGCGCACACCACGGCGCTTCTCGTCCCGGAACTCGGGCCGGAGCAGCGGGCCACCGCCGCCGATCTCGGCCGGTACCCGATCGTGTCGGCCTCCGTCGCGTTGCGGAACTGGCGCGCGTGGCAGTCGCTCGGCGTCTCCCGGCTCTCCTGGCCCGGTCACCCCACCTGGCAGATCGCCGGGCTGGAGTTCCCGGTCGCCATCGGCGCCTGCGCGCCGTCGCCGTCACCCGACGAACCGACGACCGCGACCGCGCTCGGCGCGCTCACCGAGGCGGGCACCACCCCCGCCGCCGGTGCGGCCGCCGGCCGTCGTCGGCTGCGCGCCGCCACGGCCCGCCGGGAGATCACCGTCGAACTGCGGCACCTGCTGGCGGAGGCGCTCGCGCCCGGCGGCCTCGTGGCCGACCGCGACATCGCCGACATCCGCGTCGAGCTGTGGCCGCACGGCTACGCCCGGTACGCCACCTCGTGTGACCGTCCCGGCGACGGCAGTGCCACCACCGACGCCAGACGCCGCCTCGCCGACGGTGTCGGACGGATCGCCGTCGCCGGTGTCGACGTCATCGACCATCCCTTCCTCGACGGCGCGATGGAGTCCGCACATCTCGCCGTCACCCGTCTCGCGAACGGGGTGACCGGCCGATGACGACCCCCGTCCCGCGCCACCGACCACGGCACCACCGACCACGGAGGAACGACTCGACATGAGGTTGCTGTTCAGCAGTCTGCCGGCCCACGACCACCTGCTGGAACTGATCCCCGTCGCGGAGGCCGCGAAACGCTGCGGCCACGACGTCGCCATCGCCGTGTCGGGACGCTTCGCCGCCACCGTCGAGGCGCTCGGCATCGAGCACATCACCGCCGGTCCCGACTGGGTCGGCGACTTCCTCGACAGCCTCGACGGTGACGTCCTTCCCGAGGAGATGGAGGACTTCACGCAGAACTTCATGGCCGAGTTGTTCTGCGGAGAGGCGTGTGTCGCCATGGGCGAGGACGTCTCCCGGGCCATCGCGGACTGGAATCCCGACATCGTGCTGCGCGACACCGGTGAACTCGGCGGCTACCTCGCCGCCGAACGGGCCGGGCTGCCGCACGTCACCGTCGGGGTCCTCGACTTCAACGGCATGATGCTCGGCACGGGCGTGGTCGCCGCGCTCGACCGCCGCCGCCAGCAGTTCGGGCTGCCGCCGGACCCGGACGGCCTGCGGCAGTACGCGTACGGCCACCTGAACATGCTGTCCCCGACCTTCGCGCCGGAGGAACTCGAACTGCCCAACGTGTTCACCGTGCGGGTGGACGGCGTCCGGCGCGGCGAGGTGCTGCCGGAGTGGATCGGCGACCTGGTCGACGACAAGCGACCGCTCGTCTACGCCAGCTTCGGTACGGCGGCCTCGACGATCCCCTCCTACGGGCCCCCGCTGGCCAAGGTGATCGCCGGCATGGGCGCGGTGGACGCGAACGTCATCGTCTCCACCGGCAAGGGACTGGACTGGCACGGAAAGGAGATCATCGAAGGGGTCCCGGTGCCGGAGAACGTCCGGGTCGTCGAGTGGGTGCCCCAGGCGCTGCTCATGCGCTCGATCGACATGCTGCTCACCCACGCCGGCCCGGCCACCGCCCGCCAGGCGATCGTCAACGGCGTACCCGTCGTCGCGGTGCCGCTGCTCTTCGACGCCTTCGAGATCGCCAACCGCTTCACGCAGCACGGCATGGGCGTGCAGTTGGACTGGACGAGTTTCACGCCGGAGGACGTCGCGGCGGCGACGACCACCGTCCTCGGCGATCCGGCGTACCGGCGGGCGGCGCGCCGGTTGCAGGCCCGGACGCTGACGGTGCCGCCCATCGACGACGCGGCGGTCGGGTTCATCGAGCGGATCCACGCCGAGAATCCGCGCCGATGACCGGCACCGGCGACCGGGTGCGGTCGCGCATCGCGGCCCGGATGGCACTCACCGACGAGCGGCTCGACCGTCGACTCGCGCTGTTCACGCCGGTCGACGCCGCCGTGGGCGATCTCGTCCGGGCGATCAGCCGCGAGTTCGCGGCCGGCTTCAACGACACACTGCGGGCGTACGATCCGGTGGCGGTGAGCGCACGGGTCGACGGCATGGCGGACGACTACCTCGCCCCGTTCTACGTCGAGGGCGCCGCGATGGCGTTCGCCGCGGCGGGAGCGCTGTATCCGGGCCGGGCCCGTACGGCGCACCGCCGGCTGCTCGCCACGCTGCCCGGCCACCGGTATCTGATCTTCGCCGGTTGGGGCTGGTGGTACGCCGTACGGCCCTTCGCCGCGCAGGCGATGAGGCGCAGCCCGCTCTGGCGTCAAGACGGCCTGTTCACCGGTCTCGGTATCGACGGCATGGCGTTCGCGACGTGTTTCCTCAAGGCCGCGCCACCGCGTTTCGACGTTCCCTGCCCATTCCCCGAGGCGGAGTACCAGGCGTTGTGGTCACAGGGTCATGGTCGGGCGCTCTGGTTCGTCGCCGGTGGTCGACCGGAGGTCATCGAGGACCAGGGCGCCCGGTTGGCCCCTGCGCTCCGTCCGGAGCTGTACGCCGGTCTCGGCCTGGCGACCGCCTTCGCCGGGATGCGCCGGATGCGCTGCCTCCCGGCGGCACCATCGGACCAGGAGACCGAGCGACGGGCCTTCCTCCAGGGCCTGGCGTTCGGCCTGACCGCGCGTCGGGAAGCCTCACCCCGCAGTTTCACGCGGTTCCTCGACCAACTCGACCGGTCCGACGCCGGCTGGGTCACCACCGTCACCGACCGGTGCCTCGCGCCACCCGGGCGGGACACCAGCCGCGACGGCGGCTACGTGGCATGGCAACGTCGGCTGCGCACCGAGATCCCGATCCCGGAACGATCGGCATGAGCAGGCCACGGCACGTCTGCGCCATCCGGGACCCGATCCCCGCCTACCGGCAGGGCATCGCGCGGGAACTCGACAACGCCGGCTACGAGACGGCCGAGCCGGGCGACTGCTACGCCTGGATCCGGCGGTTCCGCCGGGCGGCCCACCCGACCGAGTACCGCCTCGCCGTGCTGCTCTCCATCCGCAGTGACTCCGACGTCGACGTGCTCTCTGCGCTCCGGGCGCACGACGAGCAGGTCGCGCTGCTCGCCCTGCTCGTGGACCCCACCGCCGACGACTACCGACGCGCGCTCGACGCCGGGGCATGGGGTGTCGTCGACTACGCGGCGTCTCCGGACGAGATCGTGGCCGCACTGGAGGCGACGTGGGCCGGCGCCGTCCGGCTGCCCAGGGCGGTCGCCGTCGACCTGCTCAGCCGACCCGCTCCGGCCGAGACGGACCTGTCGGTGGACGAGTCCGACGTGCTGCGTCTGGCGGCGCTGGCCAGCGGATGGAGCGTCGAACGGCTCGCCAGCCACGAGAACTTCTCGACCCGGGCGATGTTCCGGCACCTGCAGGAGCTGTACCGCACACTCGGCGTGTCGAACCGGCACGAGGCCGTGGTGGTCGCCGCCCGGCACGGCCTGCTCGACGGCTCCATGGAGGCCATGCGCCACCGTGCCGAGGACGAGGGTCGTCGTGGGTCCGGCGCCCGAAACGGCACCGCGACCAGGGCGGTGCTGGCCGACGCCCACCGTGCGGATCGGCAGCCGTCCGTCACCGTGTCGGCAGCTCCGAGCCGCCAGTGACGCGGGTCAGGCCGCGGTACGCGCGGCCGGTCGCGGTAGTGGGGTCGGCCCCGACCGCGACTCGCCCGCCACCGCGCCGACCAGGCACACCAGCGCGCTGCGCGCCTGCATGTTGACCTGGTGACTGTGCACCAGCATGGCGATCACCTCGCTGACCGGGCACCACCGGAAGCCCGCCGGTGCGTCGCGGTGGTCGACCAACGCGACGAGGTGCCGGCAGCGACTGTGCAGGAAGCGTCCGCCCTCGTCGGACAGGACCGCGTCGAACAGGACCGCCTCGGCCGGGCTGTCGAGCAGAAGGGCCAGCAGCTCCGCCTCCGCGCCGGACCGTGGCTTCTCGCCACCCGCGATCTGCACGGTCGGACCCAACTCGACGTCGTCGACGAGGCCGGGCTCGGGACATGCCTGCATGAGCAGGTGGAGCTCACCGCCACGGTCGGCGACGGCAAGGCCCACCACGCCCAGTCCGACCGGCCGGATCATCGGTTGGCACCACTGGTCGACCTCGCGTCCCGCCGCGTCGACGCTGACCGCGACGACCTCGAAGCCTGTGCCGTCCTCCCGGCGGAGCGCGTCGGCGCCGCGTCGCCAGCCCTGTAGGTCCGGCAGCGCGACGCGGACGGAGACCGACGACTGCCGGGCGCGCTCGGCCGAGAGCCAGCGGGCCAGCGGCCGGACGTCGCACCGGGCGGCACCGGCCAGGGTTCGGGGCAGGACCGGCAGCCGCGCCCCGGACACGGCGAACTCGCCGGGCAGCGTCCACGGCGCACAGCCCAGGACGGCCCGGGTGTCGGCGTGCACGAGGTCGTCGTCATGCAGCAGCGCCAGCAGGTCGGCGAGGTCGATCCAGCGGAAACCCTCCTGCGGCGCGAACCGTGGGGTCCGGACGATCATCACGCGGTTGCGCTTGCGCCAGAACACGCCACCGTGCTCGGACTGCCGCGAGTCGACGACGACGTCCGCCGTCGCCGGATCGAAAAGGTCCAGATACGGGACCGGTCGGCCACCGTGCACCCGTTCCCGGTTGCTCCGGGTCGCCTGCACGGTCGGCGACAGTTGGATGCCGTTGATGTTGCCGGGTTCGGCCTTCGCCTGGACGAGCGCCGCGTAGCCCCGGTCGGAGGGGGTCACCGCGATCGCCAACAGGCCGATCTCCGGCTGGTCGACCATCGGCTGCATCCACGAGTGGCGGCCGTCCTCGGTCCGCACCCGGTGCCCCCGCACGGCGAAGAACCGACCGCTGCCGTGGGTGAGAGCGGGCTCCTCGGCACCGGTGTTCCAGCCCGGAACCGCATCGAGTGGGAGTCGCGACGGCCGCGCGTACCGGACACCGCCCATCGCCTCACGCCAGTGTCGTATCTCGTCGAGCAGCGACGGGTCGGCACGCGACTCGACGAGATGCGACGGGGTGGCCACCCGGCGGTCAGTCAATCCGCACCTCCGGCACGTAACGGATCCACCGGCCGCCCCGCTCGACGAACTCCTGCTCCTTGGCGACGATCTCGTCGGCGTGGTTCCAGGCGAAGAGCAGGAAGGTGTCCGGGTAGTCGGCGAGGTCCTGCGGGAACGCCTCGACCGGGATGCCGGAACCGGGAGTCGTCCGGCCCTGTTTCTCCGGTGTGGTGTCGTAGACGACCGGTAGCAGTCCCGGCCCGATGTCGCAGTAGTTCAGCACGGTGGCGCTCTTCGCGGTGGCGGCGTATCCGGCGACGCTGCGGCCGGCCTGCTGCTCGTCCATGAGGACGTCCCGAAGTTGCTCGCGGCGGTCGGCGACGCCGGCCGCGAACGCCTGCAACCGGGACAGGTCGTGTGTGCCGGTGCGGTCCTCGGTAGCGATCAGCGCGCCGACGGCGGGCGTGGGGGTACGGCCGTCCCGGGCGAGCGTGTAGCGCACCTCGCCACCGTGGACGCCGAGGTGCTCGACGTCCACCAGCGTGAACCCGTGCAGCGCGGCGATACGCGCGACCGAGGTGGCGGAGAAGAGATAGAAGTGCTCGTCGTAGATCTGGTCGAACGAGCCGAGACGCAGCACGTCACCGAGGTAGGGATCCTCGAAGACCACCACACCGTCGTCGGCCAACACCGTCTCCAGGCCCGTGAAGACTCCGCGCAGGTCGGGGATGTGGCACATGGTGTTCGCCGCGTAGACCACGTCGGCGGGGCCGAACTCGTCGCGTACCCGGGCGGCGGTGGTGGCGTCGAACCACTCCGCACGCGCGTTGACCCTGCGGGCCACTGCCTCGTCCACCATGTTCGCCGCCGGGTCGATGCCGAGGTGTCGGATGCCGCGTGCGGCGACCGTGGCGAGCATGGTGCCGTCGTTGCTGCCGATCTCGACCACGAAGGGATCCGGTGACTCCAGCCCGGCGACCAGGCGCTCGGCGGTCGCGGCGAAGTGCGACGCCATCCGCCTCGACGACGAGGTGCGGAACGGGTACTCCTCGTGGAACATCCGCTCGACCGGAACCGGATCGGCGAGTTGGACGACGTGACAACCGTGGCAGACCACGGCCCTGAGATGAAGCCAGAATTCGTCGGAGGGATCGTCGGGAATGCGGAATGCGTCGGACAGCGGTTGCCGGCCCAGATCCAGGAACTGCGTCACCGCGTCGCCACAGGCTCTGCAAGGCATGTAGCGGATGCTAGGCGCTGACCGGCGGCTCAGCCTGGCGTCCGTCGTGGATCACGCGGACCGCGTCGTGACCGTGTCGGTCCGCGTCATGGGTGCGCCATCTTTTCTGGCGCGCCTGCCGGATCGACTGGCGCGATTCACCGGTGCCCGATTCCGCGATGCGCTCCTAGGGTTGCGATTACGAGCAATCCTCCGGCCAGAGGCGCAGCAACACCGTCAAGACAACTCGCACGAAAGGGCAAAGAGATGATCAAGATCGGTGACATGCTTCTCGAAGAGCTCGACCGCGACCTCCCCAGCGAGATCGCCGACCCGGCCGCCGCCCTTCGGGGCCGCGCCGGACAGGTGCTCGAGGTGATGACGCCTCGGCGCACCTTCGCCGACGGCAGCCGCGGCTACCACGCGATCGCGCAGACCACGATCGAGGTCGTCGCCGGCAAGGACCCCAACGACACGACGATGCCGCGGGAGCGCTTCGAGTTCCCGGAGTCGCACTGCGTCATCCAGCTCCACGACCCGGTGCTCACGCTCAACGGCGCCCTCCGGCTGGACCTCGAGATCAAGTCCTACCGGGCCGAGGCGACCAGTCAGATCCTGTTCCCCGGGCAGAAGGTGGCTCTCGGCGTCGGGCGGTCGTTCGACGTCAACCTGCCGCCGTCGGTCGGCCGCCTGGAGATCCCGCTCGGGATCGACTTCGCCGCCGGTGAGACGGTGCGCAGCCACCAGATGATCTTCCTGGCCGTCGAGACGCCGATGGGTACGCTGCACAACCCGGACGCGGCGCACATGTTCGCGACGGTCAACAAGGTCCCGCCGATCGGCTTCTCCTACTTCCAGGAGGGCCTCGTCCCGATGGCGAACGCCGACAACGAGGTCGTCGCCATCAAGGTGTTCACCGAGACCGCCCTGCGCCGGGTGGTCACGGACTGACCCGTCGCCGGGCAGTTCGCTCGACGCCGCCGCACCCGCCCTCGGGTGTGGCGGCGCTCGCGGTCGGCTGCTGCGGGGGGCAGGTCCGACCGCTCCGAACACTGTCGACAGTGTGGCCTGACCGAGGTGGTGACCCTCGACTTTGCCGCTCGGCGACAGACCGAAATGTATGAAACGCTGCTATCGTACGCCTTCGCCCACCGCCTTGCGCGGTGCAGCAACTGACGAGCAACCAACTGAAGGGACAGCCCAACGTGCCGAACCTGAAGAGTGTCACGGCGGTTCTGCCCGTCTCCGACCACGCCGCTGCCGTTGCCTGGTACAAGCAGTGGATCGGGCGCGGCCCCGACGTCGAGCCCCAGGAGGGCGTGGCGGAGTGGCAGATCGCGGAGAACGCCTGGATCCAGGTCTCGCTGGACCCGGAGACAACCGGCCGGACCAACATCGTCATCGGCGTGGACGACATCGACGCCCATGTCGCCAGCCTCGCGAGCGCGGGTGTGACCGCCGGTGAGATTCAGGACTTCGACTTCATCAAGCTGACCGAGATCGTCGACCCGGCCGGCAACAAGGTCAACTTCGTGTGGGAGAACCCGAAGTACGAGCCGCCGGCGGAGTAGGACCGCAGCACGACACCCGTCGACGGGTGTGGATGGCGGCCGGACGTCGAGTCCGGCCGTTCGACCAGGTCGGGGCACCTGGAATCGATCGCGTCAGGGATCGGTTCCGGGTGCCCCGCGTCGCCTTCGGGGACCCGATCCCACCACTTGTGACGGGTCCGTGGGGTGTGTTGATGTGTCACGGGGCTGACCGTTGCCCCCTTGGATGGCAGGAGCCGACATGGCAGCAGAAACGTACGGAGAGGGCTACGCCGAACTCTTCGACTTCGTCTACGGCGCCGAGGCGCCCGACCCGATGGTGGCGACCCTCGCCGACCTGGCCGAGGGCGGCCCCGTCCTCGAACTGGGCGTCGGCACCGGTCGGGTCGCCATCCCCCTCGCCGCTCGCGGGCTCAGCGTGACCGGGGTGGACAGCTCGGCGGCGATGCTGAAGACCCTGGCCGGCAAGCCCGGCGGCGACATGGTGCAGACCGCGCTCAGCGAACTGCCGCAGATCGCGGCGGACGGGCGCTACCGGCTCGTCACGTGCCTCGACAACACCTTCCTGCTCCTGACCACACAGGATGCCCAGACGGAGTGTGTGCGCAACGCCGCCGAACTCCTCACCGACGACGGCGTGCTGGTGTTCGAGACCTTCGCCCGAGCACCCGGCGACTTCGGGGTGATGCCCGCGCACATGGGCGAGAACGCCACCGTGCTCTGGGCCTACCAGGTCGACCCGTTGTCGCAGCAGTTCCACATCCGCGAGATCATCTACGGCAAGGACCTGATGCACGTCGTGCCCTTCGACGGTCGCGGGGTCAGCCCGGCCGAGCTCGACCTGATGGCACGGCTGGCCGGGCTGCGGCTGCGTGAGCGCTGGTGCGACTGGGAGCGCAGCCCGGTCGAGTCGGACAGCCCGCTCGTCATCTCGGTCTTCGAGCGCGCCGACCGCTGAGCCGACCCCGCACGAGCGGGTGGCGGCTCACAGCCGGGACAGGACGGCGCTCAGCTCGTCGATCACACGGGCCTGGTCCGACGCCGCCAGCGTCGGATACATCGGCAACGAGAAGACCTCGTCGGCCAGCCGTTCGGTGACCGGCAGCGAGCCGACCCCCTGCCCCAGGTGCGCGAAGCCACTCATGGTGTGCACCGGCCACGGATAGCTGACGTTCAGCGTGATCCCGGCGTCCTTCATCTGTCGGATGATCTCGTCGCGGGCGGGGTGCCGCACGACGTACAGGTAGTAGACGTGCTCGTTGCCGGGCACCACGGTCGGTAGGCCGAGGTCCGTGTCGGCGAACGCCTCGGCGTAGGTGGCCGCGATCGCGCGCCGGGCCGAGACGTACTGCTCCAACCGCGCGAGCTTGCGGAGCAGGATCTCGGCCTGCACCTCGTCGAGGCGGGCGTTGAACCCGGGCGTCTCGACGACGTAGTAGCGCTCCGCCATGCCGTAGTACCGCAGCCTTCGCAGGGTCGCGTCCAGCTGGTCGTCGTCGACGACCACGGCGCCCCCGTCCCCGTAGGCACCGAGCACCTTGGTCGGATAGAACGAGAACGCCGCCGCGTCACCGAACGACCCGACGATCCGGCCGTCCTGACGGGCCCCGTGGGCCTGGGCGCAGTCCTCCAGGACGCTCAGCCCGAAGTCCTGGGCGACCTGGCGCACCGCCCGCATGTCGACCGCCTGCCCGTACAGGTGCACCGGGAGGATGCACCGCGTACGTTCGGTGACGGCGGCGGCCAGTTGTCCGACGTCCATCAGTTGCGTGTCGTGCCGTACGTCGACGAAGGTCGCAGTCGCACCGACGGCGTCGATCGCGACGACCGTGGGGGCGGCCGTGTTCGACACGGTGATCACCTCGTCGCCCGGCCCGACGCCGAGACCGCGCAGCGCCAGCACCAGCGCGTTCGTGCCGTTGTCGACGCCGACGCAGTGACTCCGCTGATTCTTCGCGGCGAACGCCGTCTCGAAGGACCGCACGCTCGCCCCGAGCACCAGTTGACCCGATCTGAACACCTTGTCGACAGCTTCGAGCAGCTCGTCGCGTTCCGCCTCGTACTCGGTGAGGTAGCTCCACACGTTGATGCTCATACCCGACAAGGCTAGTGCGGCGACCGGCCCAGGTGCGCGCTGACGGACACGCATCCGTAACGAATGTGCCCTGGTCGACGCTCTCCAGCGGTGAGGACAAGATTCGATCATGCCGTACGTCGGAACCGACGCGACGGCGTGGGAGAGGGGGTGCGGTGCGGGGCGAGTTGCAGCGCATCGTGGACGCGGTCGCCGCCCACGTCGGCCGTCCCGCACTGATCGAGGACCGGCGGCAACGCGTCGTCGTCTACAGCGAGCAGACCGGGCTGATGGACGAGGTCCGTCGGGCGTCGATCCTGCGGCGGCAGACCGCCCCGGAGGTCATCGCCTGGCTGCGCGGTCTCGGCATCGCCGACGCCCGCCTGGCGGTACGCACACCGGCCAGCCCGGAACTGGACCTGCTCCCCCGGCTCTGTGTGCCGGTGCGCCACCACGACCTGCTGCTCGGGTTCGTCTGGTTCATCGATCCCGACGGCACCATGACCGAGGTCGACCTGGCCGCCACCGGCCTGCTCAGGGAACTGTCGCTGGCGCTGTACCGGGAGAACCTGCTCGGTGAGCTGGCCGCGCAGAGTGAGACCGAGGCGGCCCGGACCCTGCTGGCCGACAGCCCCGGCAGCCGCGACCAGGCGGTGCGGGCGCTGCTGGAAGCCGGGATGATCCACGCCGACGGTCCCCGGACCGCCCTGGTCGCCCGGCTCGTCGCCCCCGAGGAGCGGCAGCCGGACGAGCGGGCCCGGATCGCGCTGGAACAGTCGCTGGTGGCCGCGCGACGCCGGGCCGGTACGCGGGAGGCGCTGCACCTGGTCCGGCACGACCACGGGGTGCTGCTGCTGCCCGCCGAACCCGCCGCCGGCCGGCCGACGCCGGAGGTGGCCGCCCGGCACCTCGACGACGACCTGCAGCAGGTGACCCGCAGTCTGGGTTCCGTGGAACGGACCGTGGTCGGGGTCGGCCGCACCAGGCCACGGTTGGCCGACGTCGTCGAGTCGTACGTGGAGGCGCTGCACGCCGCGCGGGTCGGCGCGCGACTGCCGGCGTTGGGCCGCGTCGTCGCCTGGTCCGGCCTGGGTGTCTTCCGGGTGCTGGCCCGGCTCGGCGAGCAACACCTCACGGTGGCCGACGTGCACCCGGGGCTGGCCCGGCTGGTGTCCACGCCGGGCCACCGCACGCTGCTGACCACTCTGGAGCGCTACCTGGACCGGGCCGGCAACGCCCACGCCACCGCCGCCGACCTGCGGCTGCACCGGACCACGCTCTACTACCGGTTGCAGCGGATCGAGGAGTTGGCCGGCACCGACCTCAAGGACGGCAGCGAGCGACTCTGCCTGCACCTGGCCCTGAAACTGGCCCGGTTGGCGGAGCGGCACAGCGGCGAGGAGTGACGGTCGACCGACCGGAGGTGACCTCGCCACGTGCCGTGGAGGTGGCCTCCGCTGCTCCGGTCAGCGCAACCGGCGGGCGGGGAACCGGGCCGGCGGGTCGGCGATCGCGTCCTGCGCGGCGACCAGTTGCAGTTCGCGGGTGCCCGCCGCCAGCGTCGCCTCCAGCACCGCGAAGATCGAGGCGGTGGTGCGTTCCAGCGCCGTCGCGGGCGACCCGGTGCTGCGCAGGTGCGCCAGGTACAGCGCGGCGGTGACGTCGCCACCGCCGTTCGGGCTGATCGGCAGCAGCGGCGTGGTCACCGCCCAGGCGCCCTCGTCGGAGACGGCCACCACCTCCAGGCTGTCGGGTGGCGCGTCACCGTGCAGCACGCTGGTGACCAGCACGTGTCGGGGGCCGGTGGCGCGTACCACGTCGACCGCCGCCAGCACCTCGTCGAGCGAGTCCGTCGACCGGCCGGCGAGGAACTCCAGCTCGAACTGGTTCGGGGTGACGATGTCGGCCCGGGGCACCACCACGTCGCGCAGGTACTCGGGAATGCCGGGCCGGACGAACATGCCCCGGCCGACGTCGCCCATCACCGGGTCGCAGCAGTAGACGGCCTCCGGGTTGGCGGTCTTGACCAGGGTCACCGCGTCGAGGATCACCGCGCCCATCGCCGGGTCGCCCTGGTAACCGGAGAGGATCGCGTCGGCGTCACCGAGCACCCCGCGATCGGCGATGCCGGCGATCACCTCGGCGACGTCGGCGGGCGCGAGCAACGGCCCCCGCCAGGCACCGTACCCGGTGTGGTTGGAGAAGTGCACGGTCAGGACCGGCCAGACCTCGTGCCCGAGCCGTTGCAGCGGGAACACGGCGGCCGAGTTGCCGACGTGGCCGTAGGCGACCGAGGACTGGATCGACAGGATCTTCACCCGTCCATCATCGCGCCTGCCGCTCCCCCGACGCCGCAGGGGTCACCCTTCGGCCAGGTCACGGCCGCGTTCCGGATGGGGGGCCACCGTGCGGCGGCCCCCCATCCGGCCGGTCCTACTCGAAGAGGGACAGGGTCAGAGTCGAGGTGTACGCACCGGCGGCCACGTCGGCCGGGGTGCGCAGGAACAGGTCGGCGTCGACCGAGTACGCGCCACCGGCGACCGCGCCCGAGTCGAACGTGGAGACCAGCAACTCCTGGTCGACCAGACCCACGTTGTTGCCCGGCTGCGTCGGCTCGTCCAACACCGTGACGACCTCTTCACCCTCGCTGACCAGACCGGTGTCGCCACCGTCGACCAGGCGAGGCTTCCAGCCCAGGTGCCCGGCACCGATCGGCTCCTGACCCGCACCACCGGTGAAGTCGGTGGCACTACCGAGCACCGCCCACGCCGCACCCTCGGGCACCTCGTCGGCGGTCCGGGTGTCGGTCACCGTCACCGTCGGCAGACCACCCACGAACTGACGCACCAGCAACGTCGACCCGTCCTCGGTCAACGCCACCGAGTCACCCGCGATCGACATCGCCAACACACCCGGCTCCACCAACTCCTCGATCTCCACCGTGACCGTCACGTCACCGGTGTCACCCGGATCGGCCGAGGCGGGCGCAGCCGCCATCACCGACCCGACCAGCAGGGCCCCGGCGGCACCCGCCGCCAACAGCCGCCTGCGATTGTCCGTTCTCATCTGCATCTCCGTGTCGTTCGCGGTCACTGGGCTTGGCGAGGGTCGGCGGCACAGTTGACCGCAGCGTGGTCGGCGGTGACGACGGTGGTGACGCTCTCACCGTCGACCGTGCCGGTGGCCCGGACCGTCGCGCTGCCGGACGGCACCGATGCGGCACGGGTGGTGAACTGCTGGAACGCGCTCGCACCCGGCGCCACGGCCGACACCGACCGCTGCCCGTACGCACTCTCCAACACCACGTCCACCGCAGCGTCGTGGTCGTTACGCGCCTGCACCGCCACGTACGCCTTCCCCGCCACACACCGCGTCTGCACGGTGACCGTCACCGGCACCTCGGGTGCGGCGTTCGGGTCGGTCAGCCGCTTGCGGTTGTAGTTGTCGTCCTGACCGTCGGGCTGGTAGCCGCGCTCCACGTTGCCCGCCGCGTCCACCGAGAACCAGTGCACGGTGGTGCCGACCGGAACGGTCAGCGTCTCGCCGCCCTCCCGGATGCCCCCCGAGCCGTAGAGCGTGGACTCGAACGTGGGCCGGCTGCCGTCGAGGGTGTAGAACACCGCCGCCGGTTCGCTGGTGGAGAACGTGACGTCGACCGAGCCCTCGGTGGCACTGGTGGCCACCTCGACGGAGCTGGTCGGCGCCGACTCGTCGGTGTCCAGGTCACGGGCGACCCGCAGCATCTCGACCAGGCCGTTGGAGAACTCCATCGTCTCCTCGCGGGCCGAGGTCCAGGTCGGCTGGAAGGAGGTGCCGACCTCGAAGTTCCAGGCGTAGATGCCGTACTTGTACCAGAGCATGTCACCGGAGTTGCCGGCCGCCGAGTAGAGCACGTCGGCGATCGGGCCGGTGCGGGCCGGGGTGACCGCCAGGTTGCGGTGCCGCTTGATGGCGGTCAGGATCCGCGACGACGCGCCCCAGAACAGCGACTCCTCGGCCAGGGTCGGCCGCGGGGCGGAGACCCGGCCCGGGGTGGCGTACGAGCCGGGCGACCACATGAAGTAGTTGCCCGAGGAGTGCAGGTTCATCGAGAACTTGACGTTCGGTCGGGAGGCCAGCCAGTCGACGTTGCGGCTCTCCGGCTCGGACAGCTCGTCGGGCCCGGCGTACGTGCCGCTGGTGCAGCTCGTCGACGCGCCCGAGTAGCCGTCGAAGAGGCTGTACTCGGTGTAGTTGCGGTTGTTGTCCACACCCCAGGACGTCCGGCCGAGGAAGTCCCCGGAGGTCTCCGGCGTGCAGTGGTTGGTCATGTTCTTGCGCTGCGAGTTGAAGTCGTAGAACGAGTAGTGCCCGCCGTCCGGGTTGATCGACGGCGCGATCCAGATGTCGAGGTTGTCGACCAGCTCGCGGGTGTTCGCGTCGTGCGCGTAGTTGCGCAGCAGGCGCTCGGCGGTCTCGATGGTCACCAGCGGGGGCACCCACTCCCGCGCGTGTTCCTGCGCGTAGGCGAGCACACCCATCTTGGAGCCGTCGCGGTGCTTGCCGATGCGGATGGCGTACACCGTGTGGGGGTCGCGGGAGACCGTCGTCGGCGCGGACAGGCCGTCGGAGAGCGCGGTCGGCGCGGCCGGCGCCACCACGCCCGTGCCCGCGTTGCCGCGATACGTGTACGCGCTGACCAGCGTGCCCGCCTGGGCGTTGAGCGCGGCGGCCACCTCGGCGGCGGTGCTGGTGACCGTGCCGGCGGCGTCCGTGGCGAGGCCGACGCGGACCTGGTTGCCGGTGACGGTCACCGTCAAAGACGCGCTCGCGGTGCCGGGGTTGGCCAGCTCCACGGTGATGTCGTTGCCGCCCTGGTGTCCCCAGGCAAGCGAGTCGACGCCGACGCGGCTGGCGTTGGCGGTGCCGAGCACGGCCTGTGCCTTGCGCCGGTAGCCGTTGGTCTTGTGCGGCAACTCGACGATCTCGGAGATCTCCGGGTACTGCGCGGACATCGCCTTGATCCGGTCGTAGAGCTCGGTGGGGGTCAGGTAGCTGGTGACGAAGTCCTTCTGGTAGCCGGGCCCCTCCGGGTCGGTGTCCGGGATGGGCAACCACTCGTGCACCTTGGCGACCGCCACGTCACCGGTCGGGCTGGTGATCCGTACATAGTCCGGGCGGCTGGTCACCTGCGCCGCACCCCGGTGGTAGAGGTACACCCCGGCGTCGACGAACCGGGTGATGTTCTGCGTGCCGCCGGAGCCGAACTCGGTGCCCGGCCCGCTGTCCCGCTCGACGGTCAACGCGGTGGCGGCGGTCTGTCCCTGTGCCCACTTCGCCTCCACCGACAGCACCTGGGTGTCGCCCGAGGTGTAGTAGTCGGCGCGAATGATCTTGACATCCGAGGCGGCGGACCGCGCGGCGACGGCAGCTCCGGAGAACTCCCGGTTGTCGGCCAGGTGGGCGGCGATGGTCGCCTCCCGCTCGGCGATCCGGTCCTGCGCGTCCTCTTCGGTGTGCAGCACCTTGCCGAAGGTGAAGCCGGCTCGGGTCAGCGTGGCGACCTCGTTGCCGGTCACCACGGCGTGCACCACGATGCCGTCGGCGGTGTGGTGGACGTGGTGGTCGAGGTCGACGCCGGTGGCCACCAGCGCGTCCAGTTCGGTGGTGTCGGCCACCACCACCTCGATCACGCTGGTCTGCTCGTCGGCCAGTCGGCCGAGGTCGGCGGGGGTGTCGGCGCCCGGCGCGGCGGTCTGCGGCACCACGGCCGAGGCGGGACTGACCAGCAAGAGCACGGCCGTGCCGGCGGCCAACGCGGCGGAGAAGGGTATCCGGCGTCGCCACCGGGAACGGGTACGGAGTTCCGACATGAGGCTCGTGGCCCCTTCTCGGCGTGCGGTGGGGGTGTGGGGGTTCGCACCTCGTCCCGGCTGCCTCAGCTCCCGTGACAGCCACGGCCAGGTGCGTCCGACATGGACACCGCCCGCATCACCGATTACGCAGTGTCACACGTCGAGAGGTAGGAGTGATCAGGTTGCGGACCACTCTCACCTGACGAAGGTCATCTGTCAATCGTCCCGAAGCATGGACAGCCAGCGTGCGGTATCCGGGCTGAGCACGGACGCCGCGTCCGACCCAGCGTCGTGGCGGGGGTCGAACGCGGCGCCGTGCGCGGCTCGCGGGTTACGGAAGGCGGTAGCCGAGGCTGTACGAGACCAACGTCTCGCACGTCTCCGGGGTGTCGCTCGGTCCGCAGTGGTCGCGGCTCGCCACCACCGTGAAGCTGCCGGTCACCCCGGTGAGCTTGCCGTAGCCGGTACCCGGCGTGATGTCGAACTGCATCGTGAAGGTGCCGTCGGCGCTCTGCTTGCCGTGGGACTTGAAGAGGAACCCGCCCTCCAGACCGTCCAGGGTGCCCGCGAAGCCGCCGGCACTGTCGATGGTGCCGTAGCCCGCCGGTTCCAGGATCTGGAACTCGACGTCCTCGGTCTCACCCACGAGTCCGCCCAGGTACTGCATGCCGTACCGGACCTGCCACACCGAATGGCCGGCTGGCGTGCCCGCGGCCTGCTCGAAGGCGAAGTGGCGCGGATACATGTCACCGGTCACCACCTTGTACACACCGGGCGTGCCCGGCGAGACGGTGGGCAGCGGTCGGACGATGCGGTCGCGGGCCGCAGCACGCTCCGATGTCGACGGCGTGGCGTCCGACCGATCGGGTGTGGCGCCGGCTCCGGCAAAGCGCGACTGCAACGCGGGCGGCACCGCCGACGTGCCCGAGTCGATCGTGGTGGCGGTCCTGGCGGTCGGGGTGGCAGCCTGCGGAACGATGGCGGCGGCGGGGCTGACCAGCAGCACTGCCGCGCCGGCTGCCAACACGGAGGAGACGACGATCCGGCGTCGCCACGGGGAACGGGTACGGAACTCGGACATGAGGCTCGTGGCCCCTTCTCGGCGCGCGGAGGTGATGGGTGGGCGTCGCCCCGCGCCTCGGCTCGCCGGCGGCGGGCAGCACGGAGCGTCCGGAGTGGACGCCGCCCGCGTCACCGATTGCGCAGCGTCACACCTCGGATGTGGAGGGTTAACGATTGCGCACAACTTTCACGCAACAAGCAACCACTGTCAATAATCCCGTGGCGGGAATCTGCCACGCTCGCCTCAACCGCCGACCTGCGGGCAGGCGTTTGACCTGGGCACAGAGTGGAGAACAGGAACGGAGAGCTCGACAACGAGGGGGGACAACGCGTGTCCGAATACACCACCGACCGGCCAGATACAACCCACGAGCGCCCCGAAACCGTCACAGATCCGCTGCTGTGGCGACTCGCCCTACACGTCGCCGACGCGCACGCACCGGCCGAGGACGGCGACTGCGCGCACCTGCTCTGCGCCGGCCAGGAGTGGCCGTGTGCGCCGTGGCAGCAGGCCCAACGCGCACTCGTCCTGGCGCAGGGCGGCACGGGGCAGACGGCACCGGCGCGACAGAGCGGATGGACGACGCAGGCGGCACTGCCGAGCCGGGCTGCGGAGCGTGCGCGCCGCGATTCCGCCGCCGCCTGAGCAGCGGTTCGGCCCGTCCTCGCCAGCGATCCGCCGCACCACTGTCAAGGTAGCGTTGACACATGCTGGATCCGCTCGGTGACCTCGCCGGCATCCCGGCGGCCCGCGACCGGCTCGACGAGGCGGAGCTGGATCTCATCGACCGCGCCCGGCAGGCCGGCGCGGCCTGGCAGCAGATCGCCGAGGCGCTCGGACTCGGCAGCCGGCAGGCCGCCGAGCAGCGTCGCCAGCGACTGGTCGCCCGCCGCCGGGCGCGGCGAGCCGAGTCCGACCGGCACTGGCCGCACGAGGTAGCCGCGCTCCGCGCCCTGCTCGGCGGGTTGCAGCGCTGGATTGCGACCGATCGCCGCTGGGACGGCCGTTTCCCCGGGGCCGCACTGACCCGACACACCACGGCACTGGCGCTGGAGGCCGCACCCGGCGCGCTGTACGACCTCGCCGGGCACGTCGCCGCCGACCTGCACCGCGCCGGCCACCGGCTGCCGAGCCCGGTACGCACGATCGCCCGGCACCTCGACGCCGCGCTGTCAACACATCGTTGACGCAACTCCGCGATATTGCCTCTGGCCAACTCAAGGGTTGAGGCTGTGAGTCACTTCGACTCAACCCTGGAGCGGCATGTGCGGCGCAACGCGATCCTGTTCGTGACGATCTCTGTGCTCTCCGGGTGCGGCGGCAGCGCCATGGCCCTGGTCTCCGGCATCTGGATCCTCGACCTGACCCGGTCCAGCAGCCTCGCCGCCCTCGCCGGGCTCTGCGTGTACGCCCCCACCCTCGCCGGCCCCTGGTGCGGTGCCCTGGTCGACCGGCTGCCCCGACGGCCGCTCGTCATCGGGGTCAACCTGACCCTGGCCGCCGTCCTGCCGACCCTGCTGGCCGTCCGCGGACCCGGTCAGGTGTGGCTCCTGTTCTGCGTCTCCACGGTGTACGGCGTCGCGTACGTGCTGGTCGACGCCAGCGAGAGCGCCCTGCTCCCCGCCGCGCTGTCACCGGACGAACTCGGCCACGTCAACGGTTGGCGGTCCAGCGCCCAGGAGGGTGTCAAACTCGTCGCTCCGCTGGCCGGCGCCGGACTGTACGCGTGGCAGGGCGGTCACCTCGTCGCGTTGCTCGCCGCCGCGCTGCCCGCCCTGGCCGCCGCCCTGTACGCACTGCTCCGACTGCGGCACCCGGCACGGACCGTCGCGTCCCGGCCCACCGGTGTCCGTGCGGGCCTCGCCGTCGTGTGGGCGTCACCGCTGACGCGGCTGCCGGTGATCCTCGCGGGCGTGGCGATCGCCGCGTCCGGGTTCACCACCGCCGCCGGGTACGCCGTCGTCACCGACGAGTTGGGCCTGCCCGCGACGTTCCTCGGGGTGCTGCTCAGCGCGCAGGGCCTCGGCTCGGTCGCCGGCGGGTTGGTCGCCGGTCGGCTTATCGCCCGGTTCGGACCGACCACCGTGGCCGCCCTCGGCACGGCAGTGTTCGCGGTGAGTTGCCTGGGCCGGTGCCTGCCCTGGTGGCCGGCGGTGGTCGCCGCCTCGGTGGTGGCCGGTGCCGGCCTGCCGTGGGCTGTCGTCGCCGCCGTCACCGCCGTGCAGACGCACAGCCCCGACGAGCTGCTGGGCCGAGCCGCCGCGACCGCCAACACGATCATGTTCGGACCGATCGCGGCGGCGATCCCGCTCGGCTCCGCCGCCGTCCTGCTGGGCGGTCGGCCACCGCTCGTTCTCGCCGCCACCGTCTGCCTCGTCGCCGCCGGGGTGTGGCACCGGCGCCACCTCACTGTGGCGCGGCCTCCGGCTCCTCGTCGGGGCAGCAGACGGTCAGTGCGGCGGGTACGGCCCTGACCTTGAGACGCTTCGTCCGCGACCGGGCGCCACCGTCCATCTCGTACGTCTTCGGCTCGGCGAAGCGGACCCTGACCTTGCGACCACGGGTGATCCGGACGAACTTCGAGTCCTCGGACCGGCCGGTGGCCATCTTGCCGAGCGTGCGCGCCCAGTCCACGGCACCACCGGCGGTGGAGACACCGATCTCCAGCGAGCCGCTGTCGGGGCGGGCGTCGTCGAAGGCGGGTATGCCACCGGTGATGGTGCCGACGTTGCCGAACAGCACGCAGCTCGCGTCCCCCTCGAACCACAGGTCCCCGTCGACGGTGATCCGGGTCCGGGTCAGTTCCCCACGGACGTGACGCAGGCCCGTCCACACGTACGCGAGCCGGCCGAGGCGACCCTTCATGTCCCGGTCCGCCTCCCGGATCAGGTCACCGTCGAACCCGGCGCCGGCCATCACCGCGAAGTGTTCCCCGTTGAGCCGTCCCAGGTCGAGGCGGCAGCGTCGACCGTGCAGGCCGATCCGTACCGCCTCCGGCAGGTCCTCCGGGATGCCGAGATTGCCGGCGAAGAGATTGGCGGTGCCGGCCGGCAGGATGGCCATCGGGGTCTGCGTGCCGGCGAGGGAATCGGCGCAGCGCTGCACCATACCGTCGCCGCCCCAGACGAAGACCAGCTCGGCACCCTGGTCGAGGGCCTTGCGGACCTTCTTCGGGGCCTTGCGGCTCTTGGGCACCTCGTACCAGAGCAGGTCCCGCACTCCCGCGCCGACCAGCGCGGCGCGCAACTCGTCGAGGCCGCCGCCCAGCGTCTTCTTCCGATGCGCCACCACCGCCACCGTGCCGACCGCCAGGTCGGGCGCCGGCGGCCGGTCCGGGTCCACCACCACACTCGCGCTCATGGCCGGCGCAATACCCCGCCGCCCGAGAATCCACGCCTGGCCCGACTCTCCGCCGTCGTGTCCCGTCCCGGTGCCGGACCGCCGCACGTGGTGCACGGACTTGCGTCTCAAGCCGCTTGAGATCGCATAGTGGGTGTCGTGGACCTGAACGAGCTTTACGCCATCGGGGATGTCGCCCGACGTACCGGCCTGAGTGTCAGCGCCGTCCGCTACTACGCGGACGCCGGTGTCGTCACGCCGTCCGCCAGCACTCCCGCCGGCCACCGCCTGTACGACGTGTCGGCGATCGCCCGGCTGGAACTGGTCCGCACACTGCGGGAACTCGGCGCCGGCCTGGACGAGATCCGACGCGTGCTGGTCGGCGAGGCGACGCTGCGCGAGGTGGCCGCCACCCACCTGGCCCTGCTGGCACGGCAGGAGGCACGGCTGCGGAGCCGTCGCGCGGTGCTGTCGACCATCCTGCGGCAGGACTCCACGGCCGAGCAGGTCACGTTGATGCACAAACTCGCCGGCATGTCGGACGAGGAGCGCGACCGGCTGATCGACGAGTTCTGGACCGAGGTCTCCACCGGCTGGGAGCCGCCGGAGCGGATGGTCGCGTGGTGGCGCGCGGCCCGCCCGGAGCTGCCCGAGCAGCCCACCCCGGCCCAGTTGGAGGCATGGATCGCGCTGGCCGAGATGGTCCGCGACCCGGAGGTGCGGCAGGCCGTACGTCGTGAGCTGCACGAGGCGTGCACCACCGGGGCCGGGCCGCTGATGGCCTCGTCGCCGATGTTGGACAGCCTGGAGGCGGCCACGCCGATCGGCCAGGCGGCGATCGACGCGGCGCGGGACGGGGTGCCGCCGGCCTCACCGCAGGGCAGGGAGATCGCCGACCGGTGGATGGGGTGGCTGACCGGCATCTTCGCGACACCGGACAGCCCGGGGATGCCGGACACGCCCGAGTTCCGCCTCCAGACGGCCGACCACATGCTGGCCGGCGCGGAGTGGGACCGCACGCCGCCGGACCCGGAGGGACCGCTCGACCGGTACATGGCGCTGGTCAATGCCGTGAACGACGTACCGCCGGAGCAGTTCCCGTACGAGTGGCTGGCCGAGGCGCTGCGCGCGTCCGTCCCGCCGGCTCGCTGAGCCACCCGCCACGATCTCGCTCGCGACCGCACGCGGCGCGACACCGCACGGACCGGGACCTGACGGACGGGAACGCGGGCACGCGCCCGGAGTGGCGCGGCCCGCGTTCCGTGTCCGACCTACAGCGTGCGGGCGAGGCGGTCGGCGAGGATCCGGGCGAACCGGGACGGGTCCGCCAGGTCGCCGCCCTCGGCGAGCAGGGCGGTGCCGTACAGCAGCTCGGCGGTCTCGGCCAGGGACGCCTCGGCGTCGCCCTGCTCGTGAGCCTTGCGCAGGCCGGAGACGAGCGGGTGGCCCGGGTTCAGTTCCAGGATGCGCTTGACCTTCGGCACCTCGTGGCCCATCGCCCGGTACATCTTCTCCAGCGTCGGCGTGAGGTCCTGGGCGTCGCCGACCACGCAGGCCGGTGAGGTGGTCAGCCGCGAGGAGAGACGGACCTCCTTCACCGACTCGGTCAGCACCCCGCCCATCCAGTCGAGCAGTGCGGCGTACTCGGTGCGCTGCCGCTCCCGCTCGGCCTCGGCCTCGGTGCGCTCCTCCTCGGTGTCCAGGTCGACCTGGCCCTTGGCGACCGAACGCAGCGTCCTACCGTCGTAGCTGCCGACCCTCTCCACCCAGACCTCGTCGACCGGGTCGGTGAGCAGCAGGACCTCGTAGCCCTTGGCCCGGAACGCCTCCATGTGCGGGGAGTTCTCGATGGTGGCCCGGTGCTCGCCGGTGGCGTAGTAGATGTCGGTCTGGCCGTCCTTCATCCGGCTCACGTAGCCGGCCAGGTCGGTCTGCTCCTCCGGGTCGTTGGTGGACGCGACCGAGAGGATCTCCAGCAGGGTGTCCCGGTTGTCGGTGTCGTCGACCAGCCCCTCCTTGACCGCGGCGCCGAACTCCGTCCAGAAGGTGCGGTACCGCTCGGGCTGCCCGGTCTTGAGGTCCTTGACGGTGGAGAGCACCTTCTTGACCAGGCGACGGCGCACCGCGCGGATCTGGCGGTCCTGCTGGAGGATCTCCCGGGAGATGTTCAGGCTCAGGTCGTGCGCGTCCACCACGCCCTTGACGAAGCGCAGGTAGTTGGGCATGAGCGCGTCGCAGTCGTCCATGATGAAGACGCGCTTGACATAGAGCTGGACGCCCCGACGGCCCTGCGCGGCGAAGAGGTCCAGCGGCGCGTGCGACGGGATGAACAGCAGCGCGTCGTACTCGAAGGTGCCCTCGCCCCGCATGTGGATGGTCTCGAGGGGGTCCGCCCAGTCGTGGCCGACGTGCTTGTAGAACTCGTGGTACTCGGCCGGCTCGACCTCGTTACGCGGGCGGGCCCACAGCGCCTTCATCGAGTTGAGCGTGACGGTCTCGGTGGTGGCGGGGGCGTCGTCCGCCCCGGGCCGCTCGACGGTCGTCCGGATCGGGTGGGCGATGAAGTCGGAGTATCGCTTGACGATCTCGCGGATGGTCCACTCGGCGGTGTAGTCGTGCAGGTTGTCCTCGGTGTCGACGGGCTTGAGGTGCAGCGTCACCGCGGTGCCCTGGGGCGCGTCGTCGAGCGCCGCGACGGTGTACGTGCCACCGCCGTCGGACTCCCACCGGGTGCCGCCGCTCTCGCCGGCCCGCCGGGTGACCAGCTCGACCTTCTCGGCGACCATGAAGGCGGCGTAGAAGCCGACGCCGAACTGGCCGATCAGGTCCTGCGACGCCCCGGCGTCCTTGCTCTCCCGCATCTGGCGCAGCAGCTCGGCGGTGCCGGACTTGGCGATCGTCCCGATGACGGAGACGACCTCGTCGCGGGTCATGCCGATGCCGTTGTCGCGGACGGTGAGGGTGCGGGCGTCCCGATCGACGTCGAGGGCGATGTGCAGGTCACTGGTGTCGACGTCGAGGTCCTTGTCGACCATCGACGCCAGGCGCAGTTTGTCCAGCGCGTCCGAGGCGTTGGAGATCAACTCGCGCAGGAACACGTCCTTGTTCGAGTAGATCGAGTGGACCATCAACTGGAGCAGTTGACGCGCCTCGGCCTGAAACTCCAAGGTCTCGGTCCGGTCGTTCACGCCGTGTCCTCTCTCGGTCGTACGCATGACGGGTCGCACAAAGGATACGAGCCGTCATGACGTACGTGCGTCCGGTGGTCACCCGAACCGCCGAACGCCGTCGGCCCGCCCCGGGAACACCCGGGACGGGCCGACGAGCGGAGGATGATCAGCGTCGGCGGCTGTACACCCCGGCCACGATCGACACGCCGACCGCGGCGAAGGCCACCTGGATGAACAGCTCGATCCAGTCGATGCCGGCGGTGTCGTCCACGCCCAGCAGTCCGGCCACCAGCGTGCCGAGGATCGCGGCCACGATACCGATCAGAATCGTCAACAGGATGGGGATCCGCTGCCGGCCCGGCACCACGAGCCGGCCGAGCGCGCCGATGACGAGACCGATGATGATGGCCATGAAGAAGCCGGTGATTTCCACGAGAGCCGTCCCTTCGCGCTTTTGGTGTGACGACGTGGTGCCCCTCCCGCCGTAGTGGCCAAACGCCGCCGCCCGCCGTCTGCGGTGTTTGTCACGCAACCGTCACGAGGCTGTGGAACTCCTGTCATCGAGGGCTGACGAGCACCGCGTAGTCGGCGGAGGTGAGGGGATCCGCCGAGAGCGAGCCGTCCGCGCGGGGCACCCGCAGCGGGGTGCCGTCGCCGTCCAGGAAGATCACCGCCGACACGTCGGGGCGGGCGCTCAGGGTACTGACGATCTGCCCGTACGCGAGGAGTTCGTCGCTGCGGCCGGTGTCGGCGCCGGCCGGGGTCACCGTCACCCGGGCCTGCCCGCCGACGAGTTGCACCACGGCGGTGCTCAGCGCCCCGGGCAGCGCGCTGCCGACGCCGTCGTCCCGCTCCCCCGGCGTCGGCCCGGCCAGCAGGTCCCGGAGCTGCTCGTCGGGGGTGGGCGCCTGGTCGGCGCGACGGGTCACCGGCACCAGCCGGTCGTCGCGCGAGAAGTAGAGCAGCTCGGTGAGGGCCCCGGTCTCCGCCGCCGTGGGGGCGGCGGTCGCGGTGTACGGGAACGGGCCCGGCGGCGGCGTCACCGTCCGGGGATGGTCCTCGGCGGGCACCCCGCACCCGGCGACCAGGGTCAGCAGGAGGGCGGCCGAGATCCGCCCGGCGGTACGCCTCATCCGAGGCTGCCCGGCAGTGTGATCCGGAACCGGGCGCCGCCCTCGGGACGGTCGCTGACCGTGGCGTCACCGCCGTGCGCGGCGGCGTGCTGGGCCACCAGCGCGAGCCCGAGGCCGGTGCCGTCGCCGCCGCCCCGGAAGTTGGCCGCCCGACCGCGGACGAAGCGGTCGAAGATCGCCTTTCGATCCTCCATCGGCACCCCCGGTCCCTCGTCGTCGACCTCCACCACGCCGGTGGCACCGTCGCGGGACAACCGCACCGCCACCGGGCCGGCGCCGTACCGCTCGGCGTTGTCGAGGAGGTTGGTGAACACCTGCGCGACGCGCCGCCGGTCCACCTGCCACGTCGGCGGGGTGTCCGGATCGAGGTGCACCATGGACTCGGGCAGGTCCCGGTCCCGGCAGGCCTGCCGGGCCAGCGCGCCGACGTCGACCTGTTCCCGGTGCGTCGGCTGGTCGCTGCGGGCCAGGTCCAGCAGGTCGTTGACGAGCTGCTGGAAGCGGGCGATCTCGTCGGCCACCAGCCGGGCCGCCGTGGTGGTCCGCTCGTCCTGGTTCTCGCGCCGCTTACTCAGCACGCTGGCGGCCGCCGCGAGGGTCTGCAACGGCGACCGCAGCTCGTGGCTGACGTCGGCGGCGAAACGCCGGTCCCGGTCGATGCGGCGGGCCAACTCGTCCACCATCCGGTTGAACGAGGTGGAGAGCCGGGTCAGGTCAGGGTCGGTGTCCGGCGCGAGCCGGGTGGTGAAGTCGCCCGCCGCGATCCGTTCGGCGGCGTCGGCGACGGCGGTGAGTGGGCGCAGCCCGTGCCGGGTGGCGTACCACCCGATCGCCGCCCCGGAGCCGGCCACCACGATCGCGACGGCGGTGAGCGCCAGCGCGAGCACCTGGAACGTCTGGTCCAGCTCCCGAAGCGAGACGATCTCGTAGAACGCCGCCGAGTCCGACAACGGCACACCGACCAGCACCACCGGCTGGTCGGCGACGCGGACCCGCTGCACGGCGGGCTCACCGGCCATCACCAGGTCCTGCAACCGCTGCGGGATGGCGGGGGTGGTGCCGGTGTCGGCCCGCCGGCCGTACCACTCGCCGTTGAAGTACAGCACCGCCCGCCGGCTGGTGCCGGTGTCCAGCGCACGCAGCGCCTCCGCCACGTCCGGCTCGTCGGTGGCCAGGCCCGCCCGGACCACCTCCGCGTCGTAGTACGCCACCCGCAGCACGGTGCGTTCCCGCTCGTCGAGCAGGGTCCGGCGGGTCAGCTCGTACGACACCAGGGCCATCGAGGCGGACAGCGACAGCGCACCGACGGCGAACGCGGCGGTGACCCGGGCACGCAGACCGAGACGTGGTCTCATCTCTGCAGCTTGTAGCCGAGCCCGCGCAACGTCACCAGGTGCCGGGGGTTGGCCGGATCGCGCTCGATCTTCTGGCGGAGCCGACCCACGTGCACGTCGACGAGCCGTTCGTCGCCGGTGTCGTAGCCCCACACCCGGCTGAGCAACTGCTGGCGGGAGAGCACCCGCCCGGCGTGTTCGGCCAGTTCGCAGAGCAACCGGAACTCGGTGCGGGTGACCGCGACCGGGGTACCGGACCGACGCACCTCCCCCGCCTCCGGGCTGACCTCCAACTCGCCGAAGGCGAGCACCGGCACCGGCGCCTCCACCGGGGTCACCGTGCGGGCCCGACGGCGCAGGGCGCGCAGCCGGGCGGTCAGCTCCTTGATCGCCACCGGCTTGACCACATAGTCGTCGGCACCGGCCTCCAACGCGGCGACGATGTCGTGGGTGTCGTCGCGGGCGCTGACCACCACGATCGGCACGTCGTCGTCGCGGCGGAGCTGACGGATGCCCTCGAAGCCGTCGATGCCGGGCAGCATCAGGTCGACCAGGACGTAGTCGGCCGGGTCCCGGCGCTGCGTCCGCAGGCCCTCCTCGGCGGTGGCCGCGCCCCGGGCCTCGTAGCCCTCGTCCTCCAGGGCGAGCAGCAACGCCAACCGGATCCGGTCGTCGTCCTCGATCACCAGTACCGCTGTCATACCGGCATCATCCCCAAGCCCTGGCCGGGCGGCCAACCACCACCGACCTGCGGGGCTTTTGTCACGCAACTGTCATACGTCCGCGCTCTGCCCGCCAAGCCCGCTGGGCAGGGTGAGAACCGACCTCGGGTTACCAGGAAGGGGGCCCTCGACGTGACCACGCCACGACGCCCCGAATGCGCGGTGCCGCTGGTCGAGGTGTCCATCACCGAGTTCGACCTGGCCTGCCTTCCGGAGACCGGTGCGGTCTTCGACCAGTTGCTGGCCCTCCGGCCCCAGCAGGTCGTGATCGACCTGGCCGGCTGCCGGCACATCGACGCGGCGGCCATCGGCCTGCTGCTCGACGTGCACCGACGGATGGTGCGCCTCGGCGGGGTACTGGCGGTGCGCAACCCCAACCCCCGCATCACCCGCATCCTGCAGACCGCCCGGCTGGACCAGATCCTGCCGGTGCACGGCGCGGCCGGGACCGCGCCCGAGCCGTCCGGCGACGCCGCGACACCGCCCGGCACCACACCGGCCGCACCCGGTGTGGTGCCGCCCCGGCGGCCCGCGTCACCGGAGGTCACGCCGCAGCCGGCCGCGCACGGCCGGGCGGCCGTGACCGTACGCACCTGACCCACCGCCGCCGACGCACCGACATCGCGAGAACGAGGAGCAGCATGACCATCGCCGGGATCGCCGCGGCCCTAGTCGTCGGTCTCGCCGTCGGTGCCGTGGGCCGGCTCGTCGTCCCCGGCCGTCCCGCCGTGCCGCTGTGGCTCACGATGACCATCGGCGCGGTCATCGCGCTGCTCGGCGCGATCAGTGCCTGGCTCGCCGGCCTCCGAGGATTCAGCCTGTTGGGGCTGGTCGCGCAGGCCGGTCTCGCCGCGGTCGGTGTGGTGATCGTGGTCGCCACCGCCGGCAAGGAACGTTCCGACTCCCTCTGACAAGTCCGTACGGCGACGGCGTACCGCACCGACGCCCCGAGTCCGTGTCCCGGCCGCACAGCTGCGGCACCGGAGAGGATGCAGAATGACCGTCGTACCGGACGACAACCTGATGACACTGATCTGCGACGTCTGCGGCGACACCACCACCGGCACGGCGTGTGTGCTGCCCGACGCGGAGGTGGTCTGGACTCTGGTGTCGGACCACGGCTGGAGCGGTTCCCCGTTCGCCACCGGCCCGCACCGCTGCCCCCGGTGCAGCGCACTGCCGGCCGGCCCGCCCCCGCGCGCCGACCGTACGCCGATCGGTCTCGGCGGTGCCGACGAGGCGCCCGTGGGCGGCGAGGCCGTGACGGGGCCCGAGACCGCGCTGCGCGTCGCGTTGCGGCAGGCGGTCGACGTACACGGCACGATCGTGGTGAACCTGGACGGCGTGCAGCTCATCGACTCCGCCGGACTCGGCCTGCTGGTGCGGGCCCACCGGGAGGTCCGGGAGCGGGACGGGCGGCTGTGCCTGGCCGCGCCGTCGCGGTTCATCCGCACGGTGCTGCACACCATGAAGCTCGACGGGGTCTTCCCGATCTTCGAGAGCCTCGACGAGGCCGTGGCGCAGTTGCGGCAGGCCGCGTTGACGACGGCGGACATCGACGCCGAGATGGCGGTGCCGGTGGTGGCGGAACGCCGTCCCGCCGGTCACGTCACGGTCTGATCCCCCACCCCGACACACCGGTCGACGTACGCGCGGAGCGCCGTACCCGGTGGCCGGCTGGCGGCCACCGGGTCGACGTGTGTCAGGAGGCGGCGGAGAACCCGCCCCGGCGGCGCAGCCGGCCGATCCAGCCCTGCGCGGTGTGCCGGGGCACGCCGTAGTGCTCGGCCACCGCGGTGACCGTGCCGGTGCGGTTGAAGACCTCGACGACGTCCTCCGGCATGCGCCGGTAGACCCGCCCCTTCGGCACCGCCGCCTCGGTCCGGCGTCGCGTCGTGCCGGAGCCGGAGCGGTTGGCACCGGAGCGCACGGACCGGTTGCCGGTGGCCGGGGTGAACGACTGCTCGGCGGCGGGGACCTCGGTGGGTGACTCGACGACGGAGGCCGGAGTCACCGGCGTGCCGCCGGCCGGGAACAACGCGCGCAGGAGGAGATTCAGGTCGAAGGAGGGAAGCGTCGGCGCCGAGATGCCACTGCCGGCACGCATCACGAGTTCGACCACGCGCGGCGTGGAATCGTCGATGTCGACACAGATAACGGTTTCCGTGTCGGCACCCTCGGACCGGATCGTGATTGTGTAGTCACTCATCGCCACCCTCCGCTGTTCGTCACATCACACTGCACACTCCGGCGGTGTGGTGGTTGAACGCTTCACACCAGATTAGCGGATTGAACGGGCTACTCACAGAAGCGACCCGGCATATGACGATATCACCGTCGGTGGTTAACAACTGCTTCACACTCCGTCCGGTCCGACGGAGCCGTCCGGAATGAAGCGTCCGGGCAATGACTTGAGCCCGTTCACGAAGTTGCTTTCCAGCCGTACGGCCGGTCCTGTCAGCTCGAAACGCCCCAGGTGCGGCACCAGTTCCCGCAGCATCGCCTGCGCCTCCAGCCGCGCCAGATGGGCGCCCAGGCAGAAGTGCGGCCCCATGCCGAACGACAGGTGCGGGTTGGGATTGCGGTCCAGACGCAGCACGTCCGGGTCGTCGAAGACGGCACCGTCGCGGTTGGCCGAGACGTACCAGAGCACGACCTTGTCGCCCTCGGCGACGGCCCGGCCACACAACTCGGTGTCCTCAGTGGCGGTACGTCGGAACTGCATGATCGGTGTCACCCACCGCAACAACTCCTCCGTCGCCGACGGTAACAGCGACGGGTCCCGCGCCAGCCGGTCCCGCTGGGCCGGCGCGGCCAGCAGTGCCGACACGCCACCGGAGATGAGGTGTCGGGTCGTCTCGTTGCCCGCCACCACGAGCAACAGCCAGAAGCTACAGAACTCGCGGTCGGTCAGGCGTCGGCCGTCCACCTCGCTGGTCGCCAGCAGGGTCATCAGGTCGTCCCGGGGCGACCGGCGCCGTTCACCGGCCACCGTGAGGGCGTACTGGAACGCCTCGACGAAGGTGGTGCGGTACGCCTCCACGTCACCGCCGCCGTACTCCGGGTCGTCGAAGCCGACCAGGTTGTTGCTCCACCGGTAGAGCAGGTGCCGGTCCTCGCGCGGCAGGCCGAGCAGGTCGGCGAGGACCAGCAGGGGCAGTTCGGCGGCGAGGTCGGCGACCACGTCGCACTCGTCCGCGGCGACCGCGCGGCGCACCAGGTCGTGGGCGTGGGCGGCGACGCTGTCGTGCAGGGCGCGCACCGCCCGTGGGGTGAACACCGAGGTGACCAGCCGCCGGATCCGCGAGTGCTGCGGCGCGTCCATGTTGACCAGGAGCTGACGGGCCTGCTCCAGGTCGGCGGGGGTACGCGGATCGGGCAGGAACGCGCCCTTGCGGCCGGAGGAGAAGAGCTCCGGCCGCCGGGACGCGGCGACCACCGCCTCGTGACTGGTGGCCGCCCAGAAGCCCGACCCCTGACTGAGCATCCGGCCGCCGCCGCCCCGCCGCCACAGTGCCGGCTCGGACACCCAGGACACCGGCTCCTCGCGGCGCATCCGGGCGAACTCGGTGTGCGGCACCTCGACGCCGTACGTGGCCGGGTGTGCCACGTCCGGACGCTGCGCCACCGGGCTCACGAGCGTCCCGCCGTGGTCTGCGGACGCAGCAGCTCACGCAGCACGTCGTGGCGGAGCTTGCCGGTGCCGTCGCGCGGCAGTTCGGCGACGAACCGCCACCGGCGGGGCACCTTGAACCCGGCCAGCGAACGGCGGCAGAACGCCTCCAGCACCTGCGGGGCGGCGGCCGGGTCGAGCCGGTGCGGATCGAGTTCGACGACGGCCACCACCCGCTCGCCGTACTCGTCGTCGGGTTCCCCGGTCACCGCCGCGTCCCGGACCGCCGGGTGTTCCTGGAGGACCGCCTGCACCTCGGCCGGGTAGATGTTCACCCCACCGGAGATGATCAGGTCGCGGGCGCGTCCGGTCAGATAGAGGTAACCCTCCTCGTCCAGGTGACCGGTCTCGCCGTAGGTGAAGACGCCGGGACCCAGATGCGCGTCGCGGGTCTTCTCCGGGGCGTTGTGGTACTCGAACGTCTTTCCCCCGGCCCGGCGGACGAAGACCCGCCCCGGGCGGCCGGGCGGCAGCGCCACCCCGTCCGGGTCGAGGATGACCACCTCGTTGGGAGGCACCGGCCGACCGACACTTCCCGGCCGACGCAGCCACTCCTCGGCACCGATGAGCGTGACCACGCCCGCCTCGGTCGCCGCGTAGTACTCGACCACCACCGGCCCCCACCACTCGATCATCTGTCGTTTCACCTCGACCGGACACGGCCCGCCGCCGTGCCACACCACCCGCAGGCTGCGCACGTCGGCGTCGGCCCGGACCGCGTCGTCCAGCCGCAGCAGCCGGACGAACTGGGTCGGCACCAGGTGGCAGGCGGTGATCCGGTGCGCGGCCACCGTGGCCAGGAACGCCTGCGGGTCGAAGCGCTCGTGCAGCACCAGGCGGCTGCCGCGCAGCAACGGCAGCAGCGCGAAGAACAGCTGCGCGGAGTGGTACCAGGGACCGACCAGCAGCACCGCGCCGCGCGCCGGCACGTGCAGGGCGTGCCCGGCGTACGCCAACAGCCGTTCCACCCGCCCGAACGGCGCCCCGGCGCGGAACAGGCCGTTGCGGACCCCCTTGGGCGCACCCGTGGTGCCCGAGGTGTAGAGCATGGTGGAGCCGCAGACCTGATCCGGCGGTTCGTCGGCGGCGAGACCCGCCAGCCGCGGTTCGACCGCGACCGCGTCGCCGACGTCGCTCTCCCCCGTCACGAGCTGCCGGACCCGCACAGCTGCGGTCCGCACCGCCTGGTCGACCACGGGCGCGTAGGCGGGCTCGGTCAGCACGAGTCGGCTCTCCGAGTCCGCCAGCAGGTACGCGATCTCCGGCGCGGTCAGGTGCCAGTTGACCGGCACCACCGTCACCCCGGTGTGCAGGGCGGCCAGCAGCGCCTCGAACGTCTCCCGCCGGTTGCCGCAGACCACCGCCATGGTGTCGCCGACCCGCAGCCCCTCGGCGCGCAGCAACCGGATCCACCGGTTGACCCGCGCGTCCAGCTCGGTCCAGTCCAGCTCACCGTCGGCGTCGGTCAGTGCCGGTGCACCGGTGGCCCCGGCCAGGTCCCTCAGCAGTACGGCCATCCCGTTCCCTCCGGCTCAGTCCAGCAGGTCCGGCTGGGCCCGCACGATGTCGGCGTACAGCGGCCGGAAGTTCAGCCGGGCGATCCCCGGGGTGCCGATGACGCGCCGGGTCTCGGCGGCCTCGTCCGGGCCGATCAGGATCGGCTGCCCCGCCGCCTCGGCCAGCAACTGCACCTGGGCGCTGCGGTCCATGGCGATGAACCACCAGGCCGCCTCCGCCACCGAACCGCCGACGGTGAGCAGCCCGTGGTTGCGCAGCACCACCGCCTTGGTGTCGCCGAGTGCGTCGGCGATCCGCTTGCCCTCCTCGTCGGCGAGCACCACGCCGGTGTAGTCGGCGAACACGGTGTGGTCCTGGTAGAAGGCGCAGGCGTCCTGGGTGATCGGGTCCAGCGGACGGCCCAGCGCCGACCAGGCCCGCCCGTGGGTGGAGTGGGTGTGCGCGGCGGCGACCACGTCGGGACGGGCGGCGTGCACGTGCGAGTGGATGACGTACCCGGCCGGGTTGATCCGTCCGGTGCCCTCCAGCACCTCACCGCCCGCGTCCACCAGCAGCAGGTCGCTGACGCGTACGTGTCCGAAGTGCATCCCGAACGGGTTGATCCAGAACCGGTCCGGGTCCTCCGGGTCGCGGGCCGTGACGTGGCCCCCGGCACCCTCGTCGAACCCGTAGCGGGCGAAGAGCCGGCAGGTCGCCGCCAGTTGCCGCTGCCGACGCAGGCGTTCCTCGGCCGGCGTGCGCCCGGTCATCCGCAGCCTCCCGCGGTGTCGGTGTCGAAGGCGGCACCGTCGAGCACCGCCGCCGGAACGGCGGCTCCATCGCGCACCGCCGTCGGCACGGCGGGACTCGCCTCCGGCGTGGGCGTGCTCTCCGGTCGCCATTCGGCCAGGAAGTGGTCCACCCGGTCCAGGCCCCAGAAGCGGTGCCGACCGACGCGCAGGTACGGGATGCCGAAGATGTCGTCGTCGTACGCGGCGGCCAGGCAGTCGACCCCCTCCGCGCGCAGCGTCTCGTCCTGCGGGGCGTTCTGTGCGGCCACCGGGTCGATCCCCGCCTCGACGGCGGCCCGGGCGACGACCTCCGGGGTGCAGACGTCCTCGCCGCGCTCCCAGCGGGCCGCCACCAGCGCGTCGTAGAACGGCACCGCCCGACCGGCCCGGCGGGCCAGCAGCCAGGCCAGGTGCGGCAGGTCCCACCACGGGTCCACGTCGATCGGCCAGGCCATCGGCAGTCCGGCGCGCTGCGCCAGCCGCTTGGTGTCCACCAGCAGGTAACGGTGCTTGGCCCGGCTCATCTGCACGTAGTGCATCTCGGCGCCCCGCTCGGCCAGTGCCGCGTTCGTCTTCTCGTCCGGGTCCCAGTACGGGAACCAGTCGACCTGGGCGAACAGGTCCGGCACCTCGGCACGCAGCCGGTGCACCGCCAGCCAGCTGTACGGGCTGCGGAAGGAGAAGTAGAGCCGGGGCCGCTTCTTCATGCCACACCGCCGGCCAGCGCGCGGAGCACCTCGTCGTCGAACTCGGCCAGCTCGCCGGCGTTCGGGCCGGCGCTGATCGCGTACCCGTGCAGGATGTTCGCGGTCGCGGTGTGCACCAGCCGCTCGCCGCGCCGGACGTAGCAGTCCATCCGCGCGTCGAACATGACCCCGCGCAGCACGTCGGTGACGGTCAGGACGGTGTGCACGTCCTCCTCCATCCGGGCCGCCTCGACCATCCGGATCCGGGCCCGGGACACCACCGGGATCCAGGAGCGTTCGCGGACCAGTCGGCCCACCGAGATGCCTCGGGCGGCCAGGAACCGGTCCACCACCTCCTCCAGCGCCCGCACGTAGCCGGAGTGCTGCACCCGGTCGGAGAAGTGGCAGTAGAAGTAGGGCGCCCGCCAGGTCCACAGGAACGACCGGGACCCGACCGGGGTGAGCACGTCGGCAACCGTCTCGCCGGGGCGGATCGGCCGGTGGTCGGGTCGGCTCACCGTGGCGGCGGCACCCAGGGTCGGCACCACCAGGTCCGCCAGGTGCGCGGGGGCGGGCGCGGAGGCGGTGGCGGCGGGTTCGACGACCAGCGCCACCCGGACCTTGCCGCGCAGCACCACCTGCTCGCGCCCGTCGCGGACCACCGTCATCCGCACCGTCAGCCGATCGGCGGACTCGCCGGTGACCTCCACCCGCACCTCGTCGTCGACTTCCAGCACGGCCGGCAACTGCACCGAGCAGTCGACGATCTCGACGCCCAGGCCGTGCTCGTGGAAGAGGTCGCGGGCACCGGGACCACGGTCCCGCAGCCACTGCAGCACCGCCTCCTCGACCAGATAGATGAAGTGCTTGAAACCGATCCAGGTGCGGATGTTGGCCCCCTCGTACCGGGGCCGCCCGACCAGGACGGTCAGCGGGGCGGTGGGCGCACTGGTCATGGTGGCTGCTCCTGTCGTCAGGGACGTACCGTCACCCGGTTCGCCTCACCGACGAACCGGGCGGCCTGCTCCGCGACCTCGTCGGCGTGGCGGACGTGGCAGAAGTGGTCGTAGTGCTCGTGCACCAGCAGGGTGGCCCGGGGCATGTCCCGGCCCAGCGTGGCGGCGGCGGCCGGGGAGAGGGTCGGGTCGGCCCCGCCGGCCAGGATCAACGTCGGGACGTCCACCGTGGTCAGCGCCAGCCCGCCGCTGTTGACGAACTGGTCGAAGACGGTGAGGAAGCCGGCCGGCCCGATCCGGTCGATGGCCTTGGTGAACATCGCGTCGAGCAACGCGGCGTCCAGCTTGCGCAGTCGCGGGCCGACGCGCAGCCGCAGTCCGTCGTGGACGTGCCGGTCGAAGGTACGCCGGGCCCGGTCGAAGACCTGCCAGGTGATCGGTTGCTCGGGCGGGCAGTACAGCGGGCAGATCAGCACCGTGGCGCGGGCCGCCGGCTCCCCGCCGGCCAGCAGTTCCAGCGTCGCGTTCGCGCCGAAGGAGTGCGCGATGACGGTGTCCGCCGGGCGGGGCAACCCGGCCAGCCCGGCGGCGAGCCACTGCGCCGGGCTGCCCTGGCGACGCCACCGGTAGTCGTTGCCGGCCCGCCACGGCAGGTCCAGGGCGACCACGTGCCAGCGGGGGTCGAAGGCCCGGGCCAGCGGTCGCCACGACTCCCAGGAGTCCTCCAGGCCGTGGGCGAGCACCACCAGGTCTCCCCCGGGCACGCCGGAGGTCAGCTCGTGCACCGCCGGGGCCGGGATCATCGTCCGGCTCCGGGGGTGGCGTCGAGGAGCAGCTCGCGTACGCCGTCGGTGTCGTCACCGCAGGCGACCGCGACCGGGCCGGGCGCTCCGGCGTCCAGCAGCGTCGCGGCCAGCGCCAGGTTCACCACGCCGGCCGCGCCGTAGCAGTCTCCCCAGTGCGCCGCCGGGTCGAAGCCGCCCGGCCCGATCCGGCGGTACGCGGACCGCCCGCCGGACGGTCCCAGCACGGGCCCGGTGTCGGACCGGGCGGTGGTGGTGAGCACCAGGCAGGCGGCACCGGCGCGCAGCGGGAAAGCCGGGCGACCCGCCTGGTGCAGTTCGGTGGCCACCTCGTCGGCCGGCTCGGTGCCCACGACCAGCACCCGGTCGGCCCGTCCGGCGCGCAGCAGCAGCATCGCCGCGCGGACCGCGTCCAGGCCGGCGGTGGCGCCGGAGCAGACCATCAGGTTCGCCGCGCCGAGTCCGAACCAGAGCGCCACGGTGCTGGCCACCACGTTGCTGGAGGCGTTCGGGGCGGCGAGCGGGCTGACCGCGCGGCCCCCCTCGGCGTGCACGGTACGGGCCAGGTCGGCAACGGTGGCGACGTTGCCGAGGTTACCGGCGACCACCACCGCGCTGCGGGGGTCGACGCCGTCGGGCGGGTGGCGGCCGGGCGGCAGGCCGAGCGCGCGGTGCACCGCACAGAGCGCCAGCCGGGTGGCGGGTTCCTTGAAGAGCAGGCCCTTACGGCCGAGCACCTGGTGGGCGCGGTCGGCGGGCACCGCGTCGGCCAGGGTCGCGGACAGTCGCGACGCCGACGTGCCGGACCACGCGGCCAGGTCGGCGGCGAGACCGTCCGCCTCGGGCAGGTGCAGGCTCCACCCGGCCACCCGCACCGTCACCGGTGCGGCGGTGCTGGCGGGCCGGGTCGGGTCGGGGGCGATCAGTGGGCTGGTCACGGGGCCTCCACCAGGGTGACGGCGTTGACGCCGCCGAAGCCGAACGCGTCGGACTGGACCAGCCGGGCAGGATGCGCGGTCGCCTCGGTGGGGAACCGCAGTCCGGTGCCCTCCGGCAACGGACGCCGCAGTCCCACCACCGGTGGCACCCGGCCCTCGGCCAGGCAGCGGCGTGCCACGTCGAGGTTGACCAGCGCGGCGGCACCGGAGGTGTGCCCGGTGGCGCCCTTCACGGCGGTCACCAGCGGATCCGCACCGCCGCTCACCAACACCTGCCGGAGCGCCTCGCACTCGGCCGGGTCGTTGAGCGCGGTGCCGGTGCCGTGCGCCACGACCAGGTCGACCTCGGCCGGTTCCCGGCCGGCGCGGGCCAGCGCGTCCCGCATGGCGCGGGTGATGCCGGCCACCGACGGGGCGGTCTCGTGGTGGGCGTCGCAGGACAGGCCGGTGGCCACGATCCGGGCCAGGGCCGGACGGGTGTCGTCGTCGTCGGGCACCAGCACGAGCGCGGCGGCGCCGTCGCCGAGCAGGACGCCCTGCCGGTCGGCGTCGAACGGCCGGACCGTCTCGGTGGGGCGGTCGACGACACGGCCGATCATCGCCAGCATCGACTCGGTGGTCGCGTCGACGCCGCAGACCAGCACCGCGTCGGCGTCACCGAGCATGAGCAGGTCCTCGGCGAGGGCCAGGACGTGTCCGCCGGCGCTGCACGCGTTGCTGACGGTCACCACCTCCCGCAGGCCGGGCACGGCCGTGTGCACCGCGTCGCCGAAGTGCAGCCGGTGCGCGCCGAACGCGTCGCCGCCGGTGGCGTACGCCTCCACCGCCGCCAGTTCCCGCAGACCGGTGCCGACCAGGGCGACCACGCGGCGACGCCGGGGATCCAGCGCACCGGCGGCGACCGCCCGCGCGGCGCACTCGGCCACCCAGCGGCTGGCCGCGAAGGCCCGGTCCGCGCCGTCGTCGACGTGGTAGCCGTGGGCGACGTTGAGGGCGGCCGGTACGCCGTGCCGCAGCGGACCGATCCCGCTTGTGCCGGCCAGCAGGCCGGCGAAGGTCCGGTCCCCGTCGCCGAGGCAGGTGCGCAGCTCGCTAGCGGTCAGACGCGCCGGCACCCGGCCACCCCCTGACGATGGCGGCAGCGGTGCCGCCGTCCGGGCTGCGCGAGGTGATCAGCGCCAGCCGGGGCGTGTCGCCGGCCGGTGCGGTGGCGAGGAAGGTGGCCAGCGCGAGCCCACCGGTGGCCGCGTCGCAGCGCCCGAAGAGACCGCTGGCCCGGATTCGGGTCGGCACCTGGCCGAGCGCCGCACAGGCGGGGTCGAACTCGTCGGTGTCGTCCTCCCCGGTCTCGCCGGTCAGGACGCAGTCCACCTCGGCCGGGTCGACGCCGGCCCGACGGACCGCCCGGGAGACGCACCCGGTGAGCGCCCGGTCGGCGGCCGGACCGCCACCCGGGCCGTACGCGGTGGCCAGCGCGAGCACCTCGGCCTCCCGGCGTACGCCGGCCCAGGCGGGCTGTTCGGCGCGGGTGAGCACGAAGACCACCGCCGCCTCACCGGTCGGCACCGGCTGCCCGGGGCGACCGGTCAGCCAGGTGGTCCAGGCCCGGTGCGGGCTGAACTCCTCCACGGCACCGACCAGCATCGCGTCGACGTACCCCCGGGCGATGGCGTTGCTGCCGTACCGCAGCGCGTCGAGGAAGGCCAGCGGGCCGGTCGCCACCGTGGCGTTGACCCCGCGCAGGCCGTGCCGGATGGCGGACTGACCGGCCGCGCAGTTCATCACGGTGTTGGGGAACAGCACCGGGTTGACCAGGTACGGCTTCTCCTGGACCAGCGTCTCCCGGGTGTAGTCGCTGGTGGAGCGGAAGCTGCCCAGCGAGGTGCCGAGCACCAGGCCGAGCCGGGCGCGGTTGGTGTCGTCCACCTCCACGCCCGCGTCGCGCAGCGCGTCGCCGCACGCCACCACGGAGAGCGCGGTGGCCCGGTCGTAGAAGCTGGTGCCCTTGCGGCCCAGGTGGCTCCGGACGTCGAAGTCGACCAGCGCGTGTCCGGTCGGGGTGGGCAGCGGCTCGTCGGTCAACGCGGTGACGTCGACCGGCCCGCCCGGAGCCGGGACGCCGGCCGGGACGCCCGGCGTGACGGCGGCCAGGCGCTCGGCCAGCGCGGCCCGGCCCACACCGGCCGGGCTGACCGCGCTCCATCCGGTGATCACGACCCCGCTCATTCGACGGCTCCGATCAGGACGATGGCGTTGTTGCCGCCGAAGGCGAACCCGTTGTTCTGCACCACCCGGACACCGGCCTGGCGGGCGGTGTTCGGCACCGGGTCCAGCCCGGCCAGGGCCGGGTCCGGATTGGCCCAGTTGATCGTCGGTGGCAGGAACCCGTGCGCGATGGCGAGGGTTCCGGCGATCGCACCGAAGCCGCTCGCCGCGCCCATGGTGTGCCCGATCATCGACTTGATCGAGCTGACCGGGGGCACCCGGTCGCCGAAGACGTCGAAGATGGCCTGGGCCTCCACCGAGTCGTTGGCCGGCGTGCCGGTGCCGTGGGCGCAGATGTAGTCGACGTCGGCCGGCTTGACCGAGGCGTTGCGGTGCGCGGCGCGCATGCAGGCGGCGATGCTGCCCCGGTCCGGTGCGACGGGGTGGTTGGCGTCGCAGTTGACGCCGTACCCGAGGACCTCGGCGTAGATCCGCGCCCCACGGGCACGGGCGTGGTCGAGGGTCTCCAGCATCAGGATCGCCCCGCCCTCGCCGGTGAGGATGCCGGAACGGTCCCGGTCGAACGGCGAACAGGCGTCGGCGGTCAGCGCCCCCAACCGGTAGAAGCCGGCGTGGGCCCAGCGGCAGACCGAGTCGGCCCCGCCGGCGAACATCACCTCCGCCTCACCGGTGGCCAGCATGTCGTACGCGTAGCCGATCGCGTAGTTGCTGGCCGAGCAGGCGGTGGCCAGGGTCAGCGACTCCCCCGCCAGGTCCAGTTCGGTGCTCACCGCGTGCGCGAGCCGACCCGCCGGCACCTGCCGGAGCAGGTCCGGGTCCATGCCCTCGAAGCCGGACTCGACCTGTTGGGCGGTCACCGCCTCGACCACCACCGACTCGCCGCTGGTGGTGCCGACCACCACGCCGGCGCGCTCCGGCGCTACCGCCGACGGGTCCAGGCCGGAGTCGGCCAGGGCCAGCCGCGCGGCGGCGGCCGCGAACTGCGCGGACCGCCCCCAACGCGCCACGTCGATCCGATCCAGCAGCGCCTCCGGGCGGAACCCCGGCACCTCCCCGGCGTTGCGGTGGGGGAAGCCGCCGGCGTCGAAGCTGCGGATCGGCGAGATGCCGGATCGGCCTTCGCGCAGGCCGTCGGTGAACGCGGAGACGCCGATCCCGATGCTGGACACCGGGCCGAGCCCGGTCACCACGACCCGGTTCATGCTCAGGCCTGGTCGGCTGAGTGACGCACCACCGCGTCGTAGACCGCTTTGAGGTTGCTCAGCTGCGGCAACTCCGACTGCGGAATCTCGATCTTGAACTTCTTGTCGATCCGCGCCAGGATCTCGATCGCCCGCAGCGAGTCGGCCTCGTAGTCCTCGGCGAAGTCGCCGGTCTCGGTGAGCTCCTCCGGCTCGAGCTCCAGCACCTCCGCCACGATCTCGCGGAGTTCGGCCATGCGGGGGTCGGTCTGCGTCATGACAGGTCAGCCTTTCCAGCGGAGGTTTGACGAAGCCGGCGGCACCCCGGGCCGGGACGAGTCCCGTCCGGTGGGGACGCCGACGGTTCCCGAGGTGGCGGTCTCGGCGCCGGCCGTGGCCGTGAGCGCCGTACGCGGGCGTCGGGCCGCCATCAGCGTCCCGACGCGGGCGATGCGGCGGTCGCCGACGTACGTCTCGCCGGTGGCGAAGGCGGTGTCGGCGATCACCCGTTCCAGGTAGACCACGTGACGCAGCACGTCGCCCGGGTAGGCGACGCCGTCGAAGGTGAAGTCGCGGGCCCCGACGAACATCAGCACGTGCTCGTCACCGATCGGGGTGTCCGACCCGGTCAGCCAGAGCAGGGCGGCGGTCTGCCCGAGTGACTCCACCAGCAGCGACGCCGGGTAGGCGTAGTCGCCGGGCGGTGCGTCGTCGGTCAGGGCCCGGTAGCAGGGCTCGGTGGCGGTGACCGTCTTGACCGCCTCGATCCGGTCACCGGGCGCCAGGCCCAGCACCCGGTCGACGAGCAGCAGCGGGTAACGCTGCGGCAGGAGTGCCCGGACCTGGTGGTGCCCGAGCGCTCCCCCGGTGACGGTGGGCGGGCCCGACGGGTCGGACGCGGTGCCGGTCGCCTCGACCACGTCCCCGCCGTCGAAGCGGGCGCGCATCGTCACGGTCACCGTGCCGTCGTCGCGGCGGCCGGAGGCGGTCACCGCCCACCGGTCGGGCCCGTCGGCGACGGCCTTGATGTCCAGCGTCAGCCGGTCCGGCGGCAGCAGCGGCGCCAGGAACCGCACGGCCTGGACCGCGCGCGTGCGTAACCGGGGTCGGCCGGCGCCGCGCAACGCGATGTCGACCGCCTGCGCGAGGGCCTCCAGGACGAACACGCCGGGGAAGACCGGGAAGCCGGGGAAGTGACCGCACAGGTTCGGGTCGTCCGGGCGGACCGGCACCGCGGCGATCACCTCGACGTGCTCGCCGACGGCGGTGACCTGGAGGTCGTCGACGGCGGCCAGCGGCGCGGCGCCGGGCGGGCAGCGGCGGGTGGTGGTGGTGACGGTGGGGGTGCTCACAACGTGATCCCCCCGTCGACCTGGAACACCTGACCGGTGATGTAGCCGGCGCGCGGCGAGCAGAGGAACTCCACCAGGTCGGCGACGTCCTCGGCGCGGCCGAAGCGGCGCAGGGCGATCTGGCCGAGGGCCTGTTCGCGCAGCTTGCCGGAGAGCGCGTCGGTCATGTCGGTCTCGATGAAACCGGGGGCGACCACGTTGACCCGGATGCCGTACCGGGCCACCTCCTTGGCCAGCGAGCGGCTCAGCCCGATGATCCCGGCCTTGCTGGCGGCGTACGCGGTCTGTCCGGTGTTGCCGTACACACCGGCCACCGACGACATGTTGACCACCACGCCGGCTTTGCGCTTCATGAAGCGGAAGGTCATCGCGCGGCAGAGGTTCCAGGTGCCGGTGAGGTTGGTCGAGATCACCGCCGACCAGTCCGCCTCGGTGGAGAGCACCAGGGGGCTGTCGCGGGTGATGCCGGCGTTGTTGACCAGACAGTCGATCGGCCCCAGCGCGTCCTCGGCGGCGCCCACGAACGCCTCCACCGCCGCCAGGTCGGTCACGTCGCAGGGTGCGAAGTGCACCGGCACTCCGAAGGCCGCGACCTCGGCGCGGGTCTTGGCCGCCGCCTCGCTGGCGCTGCTGTAGCAACCGGCCACCGCGTAGCCCTGCTCGGCGAGCCGCAGCGCCGTGGCGCGTCCGATTCCCCGCGAGACGCCGGTCACCAGAGCTCGAAGCTGAGTGGTCAAGCCAACCTCCCCTGTCGGACGACTGCCGACCGAACGCGATACAACACTCCACTGACGCGTATGTTGTATCTGTTCCGCGCCAACATACTGACCCACCGGCGACGGGGTCAGCAAGTGGTGTCGTATGTTTTTTTTGCCACCTCGACGGGCACCGGACCGAGCTCGTCGAGCACCTGCGCGGTGTGCTGCCCGGGCGTCGGCGCGCCGTGCCGTACCCGGGTCGGGGTGCGGGAGAACTTCGCCGCCGGACCGACGATCGGCGCGATGCTGCCGTCGCTGAGCACGGTGGGTTGCAGCATCTCCCGCTGCGCCAGGTACGGATCGGCGGCCACCTCGGCCACGCTGCGGACCCGGGAGACGGTCAGACCCCGCGCGACCAGCGCGGCGACCACGGCGTCCGCCGGCCGTCCCCGACACCACCCGGCCACCGTGGCGTCCACCTCGACCCGGTTGGCCAGTCGGTCGGCCGCGCGCCCGAACCCGGGGGCCCGCGCCAGCTCCGGGCGATCCATCGCCTCGGCCAGTTCCCGCCAGTGCCGGTCCAGCGCGACGGCCAGGTAGACCTGCCCGTCGGCGCAGTCGTAGACGTTGGACGGCACCACGAAGTCGGTCTGGTTGCCCCACCTGTCGGGCGGGCGGCCGGCGGCAGCGAGGGTGTGCAGGCCGGCGCTGCCGGCGAGCATGGCGTCGAACATCGCCACGTCCACGTGCTGCCCCTCGCCGGTCCGCGCCCGGTGCCAGAGGGCGCCCAGCGCCCCGATCGCCCCGTGCAGGCCGGCCAGCTCGTCGGCGAGGAACGTCGGCGCCCGGACCGGACCGGCCCCGGGCGGCCCGTTGAGCGCCATCCACCCGCTGGCCGCCTGCACGATCGGGTCGTAGGCCGCCTCGGTACGCCGGTCGCCGTACTGGCCCCAGCCGGAGATCGAGACGAAGACCAGGTCGGGACGGACGGCCCGGCACTGCGCCCAGCCCACCCCCCACCCGTCGAGCGTGCCGGGGCGGTAGTTCTCCACCACCACGTCGGCGGTGCTGACCAGTCGCAGGAAGGTCTCGCGTCCGGCCGGCTCCCGCAGGTCGAGCCCGGCGCTGCGTTTGTTGCGGTTGACCGTCTGCCGGAACCAGGACAACCCGGTCCCGGGGATCCGGGGCGGCACCTCGCCGTCGCGCCCGTGCGGCAGCTCCACCCGGATCACGTCGGCGCCCATGTCGGCCAGGATCGCGCTGGTCAGCGGGCCGGACCAGACCTTCGTCACGTCCAGCACCCGGACCCCGTCCAGGGGTCCGGCCAGATCGTCGCGGGCCTCGCGATAGAAGTCCCCGGCGTCGTGCCCGTGCACCGCGCTCACATCCGTTGCAGGATCGAGGCGGTGCCCAGCGCGCCACCGCAGCACATGGTGACCAGGGCCAGTTCCCGGTCGGTGCGTTCCAGCTCGTGCAGCGCGCTGACCAGCAGCCGGGTGCCGGAGGCGCCCAGCGGGTGACCCAGCGCGATCGCGCCGCCGTTGACGTTGACCCGTTCCGAGTCGGCGTCGTGTGCCGCCGTCCAGCCGAGCACCACCGCCGCGAACGCCTCGTTGACCTCGGCGACGTCGATGTCGGACAGTCGCATCCTCGCCCGGTCGAGGATCTTGCGGGTGGCCACCACCGGTCCCTCCAGCAGCAGGGCCGGATCGGAGCCGGTGACCACCTGGTGTAACAGGCGGGCGCGCGGGCGCAGCCCGAGCGCGGCGGCCCGCTCGGCCGACATCCAGAGGATCGCCGCCGCGCCGTCGGAGATCTGCGAGGTGCTGCCCGCGGTGTGCACGCCGCCCTCGACGGTGGGTCTCAACCCGGCCAACCCGTCCGGTGTGGTCTCGCGCAGTCCCTGGTCCCGGGTCACCTCGACGGTGCCGCCGTCGGGCGTGGGGGCGCGGACCGCGACCACCTCGGCGTCGAAGCGTCCCTGTGCCCAGGCCGCCGCCGCGCGCCGCTGCGACCGCAGCCCGTACGCGTCGGCGGCGGCCCGGTCGACGCCGTACTTGGCGGCGATCCGCTCCGCGCCGCCGAACTGCGCCTTGGGCGGGTCGTCCCACGGGTAGTCGTCGGTCTTGTAGTGGCCGGGCCCCTGGTAGAGGTTGGTGCCCACCGGCACCCGGGTCATCGACTCCACCCCGCAGGCGATCCCCACGTCGATCGCCCCGGCGGTGATCAGCGCCGAGACCAGGTGGTTGGCCTGCTGCGCCGAGCCGCAGGACACGTCCACGGTGGTGCAGGCGACCTCCGGGTCCAGCCCGGTGCTCAGCCAGGCGTTGCGGGTCACGTTCAGGCTCTGCTCACCGACCTGGGTGACACAACCGCCGATGATCTGGTCCACCGCCGAGGCCGGCAGCCCGACCCGGTCGAGCACCTCCCGCTGCACGGTACGCAGCAGCTCGACCGCCTTGAGTCCGCGCAGCCATCCGTCCCGCCGGCCGATCGGGGTCCGCACCGCCGCGACGATCACCGCCTCCGCCACGGCGCTCACTCCCCCCGCAACGACAGGGCGAGCTTCGGGCAGCCGCGTACCGCCGTCTCGACCTGCGGCACCTGCTCCGCCGACGGCTGCTCGACCAGCACGTACATCAGGTCGTCGTCCCGGATCTCGAACACCTCCGGGGCGCTGTCGGCGCAGACCCCGTGACTGTCACAGCGGTCGTAGTCCACGACTATCCACATCGTCTTCTCCCACGCTTCGGGTTGACCGGGGCACGCCCACGATAGATGACGCATGTAGGATTCGCCGACCAGAAACAACAGACACTTGCGCGAGAGAAGAAACGTCGCATAGCGTCGGGCGGTCCGCTCCGGCGGGAAGCTTTCCCGATGGCACGTCCTGGAGGCCGAGCATGCTGACCGGATGCGTCCCCTGGCCCGACGAGTTCGCCCAGCGCTACCGCCGAGACGGCATCTGGCGTGGCGAGGTGCTGGGTGACCTGCTGCGACCCTGGGCCGCGCGGGACCCGGACCGGACCGCGGTGGTGACCCGGCACAGCCGGCACAGCTACCGCGAACTGGACACCCGCGCCGACCGGCTGGCCGCCGGGCTGGTCGCGCTCGGCATCGGGCCCGGTGACCGGGTGGTCGTGCAGCTACCGAACACCCCCGACTTCGTAGTGACGTGTGTGGCGCTTTTCCGACTCGGTGCGCTGCCGGTGCTGGCACTGCCCGCCCACCGCCGGGCGGAGCTGGTCTACCTCGCCGAGTACGCCGACGCGGTGGCACTCGTGGTGCCCGACGTGGTGGCCGGCACCGACCACCGGGACCTGGCCCGGGCGGTACGCCAGGCGGTGCCCACGGTCCGGCACGTGCTGGTGGCCGGCGAGCCGCAGGAGCTGACCGCGCTGGGCGACGTCGACGCGGAGCCGGTGGACCTGCCCGCCCCCGACCCGTCGGAGGTGGCGTTCTTCCTCCTCTCCGGCGGCACCACCGGGCTGCCCAAGCTGATCCCGCGCACCCACGACGACTACGCGTTCCAACTGCGCGCCACCGCCGAGGCGATGGGCTTCGACGAGCACGGGGCGTACCTGGCCGCGCTGCCGGTGGCGCACAACGCCGCACTGGGCTGCCCCGGCGTGCTGGGGGCGCTGCGGGCCGGCGGTCGGGCCGTACTCGCCGCCAGCCCCGCACCGGACGAGGTCTTCCCGCTGGTCACGGCCGAACAGGTCACGCTGACCACGCTGATGCCGGCGCTGCTGCCGGTCTGGACCGAGACGGCCGGCATCTTCGGCGCCGACCTGTCGAAGCTGGTCATCGAGGTGGGCGGCGCCACGCTCAGCCCTGAGGTTGCCCGCCGGGTGCGCCCGGCCACCGGCGCCACGCTGACCCACTGGTTCGGGATGGCCGAGGGGGTGCTCTGCTTCACCCGCCCGGACGAGGGCGACGAGGCCGCCGCCACCAGCCAGGGCACCCCGCTGAGCCCCGCCGACGAGCTGCGGGTGGTGGACGAGGCCGACCGCGACGTGCCCGACGGCGAGGTCGGCGAACTGCTCGCCCGGGGTCCGTGCACGCTGCGCGGCTACTACGCGGTGCCCGAGCACAACCGCACGGTCTTCACCGCCGACGGGTTCCTGCGCACCGGTGACCTGGTCCGCCGCGACGCCGCCGGGCGGCTGGTCGTGACCGGTCGGATCAAGGACGTGGTGAACCGGGGCGGCGAGAAGATCTCCGTCGACGAGGTCGAGGCCCACCTGATCGCGCACCCGGCGGTGCGTACCGCCGCCGTGGTGCCGGTGCCGGACACACGCCTCGGCGAGAAGACCTGCGCGGTGATCGTCGCCCGGGACACCCCACCCGCCCTCGGGGACCTGCACGACTTCCTCCGCGAGCGCGGACTCGCCGACTTCAAGCTGCCCGACCGGCTGCACGTCGCGCCCGCGCTGCCGTACACGCCGGTCGGCAAGATCGACCGGCGGGCGCTGGCCCGCGAGGTGGCGGCGGCGTGACCCGCCCACCGCCGGTCGCCGGCACCACCGACCGGGTGCTCTGGCTCGACTCACTGCCCGCCGACCAGCTCGCCCTCCGTCCGCCGCTGGACGGCGACACCAGCGCCGACGTGGCGATCGTCGGCGCCGGCTACACCGGCCTGTGGACCGCGTACTACCTCAGCGTGCACCGCCCCGAGCTGTCCGTCGTGGTCGTCGACGCCGGCCGGGCCGGGTTCGGGGCCTCCGGGCGCAACGGGGGCTGGTGCACCGCCGAGATGCCGGCGCTGCTGCCGGGTCTGATCCGCCGGCACGGGCCGATGGCCGCGATGCGGCTGTACCGGGCCGGTCAACGCACCCTCGACGAGCTGCGCAAGGTGTTCGCCACGGAGGGCATCGACGCGCACTGGCGGCACGACGGTTCGCTCTACGTGGCCCGCAGCGCGCCCCAGGTGGACCGGCTGCGCGGCTGGCAGGAGGTGCGGGACAAGCTCGGCATCACCGGGCTCACGCTCACCGTCGGGCCGTCGGCCGCCGCGCAGATCGGTCTGACCGGGGTACGCGCCACCGCGTACACACCGCACTGCGCCGCCGTGCAACCGGCCCGCATCGCGCGCGGCCTGCTCGCCGCCGTCGAACGTCGCGGGGTCCGGGTCGTCGAGCGGACCCGGGCCCTGCGGATCGCCCCGGGACTGCTGGTCACCGACTCCGGTACGGTGCGCGCCAGGTCGGTGCTCTGCGCCACCGAGGGGTACACCGGCCGACTGCCCGGCCACGCCCGCCGGGTGCTGCCGCTGCACTCGTACGTGCTGGCCACCGAGCCGCTGGACGACGCGGTGTGGCAACGCCTGGGCCTGACCGACCACCGGACCGTCGCCGACGGCCGCTACCAGTTCGGCTACCTGCAACGCACCCTCGACGACCGGCTGGTGCTCGGCGGGCGCGGCGCGTACTACCGGTTCGGTTCGGCCGCCGACCGTGGCCGGGGCGCCGACCGCCGGGCGCACGACCGGCTCCGCCGCACCCTCGCCGAGCTGCTGCCCGACCTCGCCGACGTGCCGGTGTCGCACCGGTGGAGCGGGGTGTACGGGTTGCACCGGCACACCGAACCCGAGGTGGTCTACGACCGGGACACCGGGCTCGGGCACGCCGGCGGCTACGGCGGCGAGGGCATCGCGCTGAGCAACCTGGCCGCCCGGTCGCTGGCCGCGCTGGTGGCCGGCGCCAGCCGCCCGGAGACCCGGCTCTGCTGGGTGGACAACGCGTCCCGCCGGTGGGAACCGGAGCCGTTGCGGTTCATCGGCGTCCGGGGCGTGAGCGCGGTCGCCACCGGAGCCGACCACTACGAGCACCGCACCGACCGGACGGCGCCCCTGGCCCGGCTCGCGCTACGCGCCATCGTGTGAGCCAGCCGACCAGCGGTGCGCCCCCGACCAGCGACGAGGAGCCTGGCATGGACGACCTGCAGAGGATGCGCAAGGTCTGGGAGTTCATCTTCCAGCAGTCGATCACCGACGACGCCGACTTCTTCACCGATCTCGACGGCGACTCGATGGCCGCTGCCGCCCTCGTGCACCACGTCGCCGAGGAGTTCGGTGTCTCGCTGCCCCTGTTCGAGGTCTTCGACCGCCCGACGCCCGCGGAACTGCTCGTGGCCGTACGGGAACAGCTCACGGTCGGCTGACCGCCGGCCACCCCAGCGAGGAGCACGATGGACCAGCTCACGGCAACCGGGTTCGGACTCAGCGACCTCCAGCAGGCGTACCTGATCGGCGAGCTGGGTGACTTCCAGCTCGGCGGTCCCGCGCTGTTCTACGAGGAGTACGCCGCACCTCCCTTCGACACCGACGCGTTCGCGGCGGCCGTGCACGCCCTGCTCCGCCGGCATCCCATGCTGCGCTGCGCGGTCGGCGAGGACGGCCAGGTGCGGATCCTGGACGATCCGCCCTCCCCGCTGTCGATCCGGTCGCTGCGCGGTGAACCCGTCCACCGCCGCGCCGAACTGCTGGCCGCCGGTCGCCGGGAACTCTCCGGCGACGGACCCCCGCTGACCGGGCCGGCCGCCTTCCGCATGCTCGTCTGGTGCGACGACGGCGAGTACCTGGTGCAGATGGCCGGGCGGCTGATCGTCTTCGACGGGCAGTCCGGCGAGGTCTTCGCCCAGGAGCTGCGGACCCTGCTCGCCGGTGGGGAGCTGGCACCACTGGAGTTCACCTACGAGCGGTACCGCCGGGAACTGGACCAGCGCCGGGACGGCCCGGAGTACGCGGCGGCCCGCCGGTACTGGACCGACCGGCTCGACGACCTGCCCGGGGCGCCGGAGCTGCCGCTACGCCGGGGCGGGCGGCACGACGGTCCGCTGGTCCGGCGCGTCTTCACGCTGCCGGTGGCGGTGACCGACGCGTTCACCGCCGCGCTGCGCCGCCGTCGGCTCACCCCGACGATGGCGGTGGCCGCCGCGTTCGCCCAGGTGCTGCGGCACTGGAGCCGCCAGGACCGGTTCACCGTCAACATCATGTACGGCGAGCGGCTCAACCTGCACCCGGACGTGTCCCAGCTGATCGGCAGCTTCGCCAGCACCCTGCTGCTGGAGTGCTCACCCGCCGGCGGGGAGAGCGACTTCGCCGCCGACGCCGCCGCACTGCGCGGCCGGATGCTGCGCGACATGGCACAGGGCGCGTTCAGCGGGGTGTCGGTGATCCGGGAGCTGAACCGCCGCTCCGGGACGGTCTCCGGTGCCCGGATGCCGGTGGTGTTCACGAGCATGCTCGGGCTCGGCTCCGACACCGACCCGGTCTTCCTGGAACTGCTCGGCTGGCAGCGCCGTGAGTCGCTGGTCCGCACCCCGCAGGTCGCCTTTGACCACCAGGTGTTCATGCGGTCCGGGGAGATGGTGTTCAGTTGGGACACCGCCGACGGGCTCTACCCGCCCGGAATGGTCGACGACATGTTCGCCGCGTACCGGGACCTGCTCATCGACCTGGCCGGCGACGACGCGGCCTGGTCGGCGGCGCGCGGTGACCGGCTGACCCCGGCGCGGCAGCTCGCGGTCCGGGCGCAGGCCAACGACACCGCCGCCGAGGTGGCCGCGCAGACCCTGCACGGCGGTTTCCTGGCCCAGGCCCGCCGCACCCCGGACGCCGACGCGGTGGTCACCTCCGCCGGCACCGTGACGTACCGGCGACTGCGGGAACGGGCGGGCGCGGTGGCCGCCGCGCTGCGGGCCGCCGGACGCGGCCCGGGTGACCTGGTCGCGGTCGTCGCCGAGCGGGGCGCGGACCAGATCGCCGCGCTGCTCGGGGTGCTGATGAGCGGCGCGGCCTACGTGCCGGTCGCGCCCGCCTGGCCGCTGCCGCGCCGGGCGCAGATCCTCACCGGAGCGGGCGTACGCGCGGTGCTCGGCGACACCGACGACGACCTCGACGGGGCCCCCGCCGACGCGGTCCGCTGGCGGCTGTCCGACCTGCCCGCAGGTGACCTGCCCGACGCCGGGGTCACCGACGAGCCGGAGGCCCTGGCGTACGTCATCTTCACCTCCGGCACCACCGGCACGCCGAAGGGCGTGATGATCCGGCACCAGAGCGCGGCGAACACCATCGTGGACGTCAACACGCGCTTCGGTGTCGGGGCCGCCGACCGGGTGCTGGCCGTCTCGGAGTTCACCTTCGACCTCTCCGTGTACGACGTCTTCGGTCTGCTGGCCGTCGGCGGCGCCGTGGTCGTCCCCGATCCGGGTCAGGCCCGCGAGGTGGTGCACCTGCACGAGCTGGCCGTCCGGGCGGGCGTGACGGTGTGGAACTCGGTGCCGGCCTACCTGGCGATGTTCGTCGACTACGTCCGGGCGGCGGCGGACCGCGCGCGCCCGGAGCCGCTGCGGGTGGCGATGGTCAGCGGGGACTGGGTGCCGTTGTCGCTCGGCCGCGAACTGGCCGAGATCGCCCCGAGGGCCCGGTGCATGGCGCTCGGCGGGGCCACCGAGGCGTCGATCTGGTCGAACTGGTTCGACGTGCCCGCCCGGGTGCCCCCGGAGTGGACCAGCGTGCCGTACGGCTGGCCGCTGCGGAACCAGCGCTTCCACGTCCTGGACTCCCGACTCGCCCACCGGCCCGACTGGGTGCCCGGTGACCTGTACATCGCCGGGCGGGGGCTGGCCGACGGGTACCTGCACGCGCCGGAGCTGACCGCCGCCGCCTTCGTCACCCACCCGGTCACCGGCGAACGGCTCTACCGCACCGGCGACCTGGGCCGGTACCGCCCGGACGGGGTGATCGAGTTCCTCGGCCGCGACGACCCGCAGGTGAAGATCAACGGCTTCCGGGTGGAACTGGGTGAGATCGAGGCGGCGCTGGTCGCGCAGCCGGGGGTGACCGACGCCGTGGTGGTCGCCCGCCGGGGCGAGCGGGGCGCGTCGCTGGTCGCCTTCGTGGCCGCCGAGGCGGCGAAGCCGGACCTCGCCGACGAGGTCCGCGCGGCGCTCGGCGCGACGCTGCCCGCGTACCTGGTGCCGCCGGTGATCGAGGTACGGGAGGCGTTGCCGCTGACCGGCAACGGCAAGGTGGACCGGGCCGCCCTGGTCGCGGACGCGGCCGGTCTGGCACCGGGCGGCGGACGGTTCCGCGCCCCGCACACCGCCACCCAGCGGCGACTGGCCACGCTCTGGTCGGACCTGCTCGACCTGCCCTCGGTCGGCGTCGACGACCCGTTCTTCGCCCTCGGCGGCAGCTCGTTGCAGGCGGCGCAACTGATGAACCGGGTCGAGCGGGAGTTCGGCAGCCGGCTCCCGTTGGCCGCCCTCTACCAGCACCGGACCGTCGCCGAGCTGGCCCGTCTGCTCGACGAGCGGGACGCGGGCGCCGGGGCGTCGCCGGTGCAGTCGCTGGCTCCCGGTGACGGCACGCCGGTCGTGCTGATCCACCCGGTCGGCGGCGACCTGCTCTGTTACCGCGAGCTGGTCGCGCGGCTGCCGGAGGGCTGGCCGGTGCTGGGGGTCGCCTCGCCCGCGCTGGACGGTACGGCCACCGTGCCGCCGACCCTGACCGAGCTGGCCCGCGCCTACCGGGACGCGCTGAGCGCCACGCTGCCGGCGGACACCCCGGTACGCCTGGTCGGCTGGTCGCTCGGCGCGGTGCTGGCCTACGAGGTGGGTCGGCAGTTGACCGAGGCGGGGCGTACCTGCACGGCGGTGCTGATCGACCCCTGGGTCGGCCCGCCCGGCACGGTCGCCGAGCCGAGCGCCGCCGAACTGGTCCGCGCGTTCCTGACCGACGTGACCCGGGGCGAGGTGGACGAGAACGCCCCGGTCGACGCGGACGCCTCCGGGGTGGAGGCGTTGCGGGCGGCCTGGCCGCAGGTGGCCGCCGCCCGCCCGGAGCTGGCGTCGCTGGGCCTGGACTCGGCCGAGCGGCTGTTCGGGGTCTTCGCCGCGCACACCCGGGCGCTGGTGCGCTACCCGGTGCCGGCGGCACCGGGCCTCACCGTGCACCTGCTGGAGGCCCGGACCGCGCTGGGCGGCGCGGCCGGCGGCTATCTGGTGCCGTTGGGCGAACGGCTTCCCGAGGGTGCCGTGACGACCCGCCGGCAGGTGACCGGCGACCACTTCGCGGTGACCGATCCGGTCATGGTGGCGCCGACCGCCGCCGTGGTGACCGACGTCCTGACCGCGTCCTGACCGACGGACGCCCGGGGTACGGAATCCGTACCCCGGGCGCGTGGTCGGCGGGTGGTGCGGTGGTTCAGCCCCGGTGCAGCCGCGCGATCAGATCGGCGCGGATGCCCGGACGGGTGCCGAAGACCAGCAGGAACAACGCCTCCCGCATCAGCCGCTCGGCCGGGCCGTGCCGCAGCACGGCGGCGCTGCCCGTGGTGGTGGCCAGCAGGCCGGCGGCCCGCAGGGCCAGGGCGGCGGCCGCGCCCCGGGCCGAGGGCAGGTCCTGCGGGCCGGCGGCGTCGAGGGTCGCCCGGCACTCGTCGATCGCCGCGTCCAGCGGGCTCGGCCCGATCAGCCGGGCGCAGCGGGTCGCCACGCCCAGCGGCAGCGATCCGTTGAACCGCAGGGTGGCCGGGTCGCGTTGCAGGTAGACCGCGTGCGGGACGGTGCCGGTGACCCGGTGCTCCGGCACGAAGTGGCCGGTGAAGGTGACCTGCACGGTGCGGCTGGCCGCCACCGCGACCATGTCGACGGGCGTGACGCTGAGGGTGTCGCTCTCGGTGGCGTCCAGCAGCGACCAGACGAGCGTGTCCGAGGCGTCCCGGGCGGCGGTGAACAGGGTGTCGACCAGGCCCCACCCGGTCACCCAGGAGGCGGTGCCGTGCAGCAGCCAGCCGCCGTCGACCGCCTCGGCGCGTACCGCCGGCGGGCCGGGCCGGGTGGCGGAGAGGATGGCCAGCCCGGCGCGCCGCTCGCCCCGGCACAGCGGCTCCAGCCACTGGTCGGAGATGCCGGGCCGCTGGCTGTGCGTCGCCGCCATCACCGCGCTGTGGTGTTGCGCCCAGACGAACGCCGTGCTGAGGCACCCGCTGGCGATGATCTCCAACGCGCGGGCCGCCGTCTCGGTCTCCTCGGCGGCCATCTCGCTGAACTGCGGCGGGCCGGCCAGACCGTAGAAGCCTTCGGCGGCGAGCAGGTCGAGGTGGGTGGCCGGGACGGTGTCGGCGGCGTCGACCTCCTCCGCCGTCGGGAACAGCACCTCCTCGGCGATGCGCTCCGCGCGGTCCAGCACCTTGGCAGAGTTGCTCATCAGTCGGTCCACCGTCCGTTCCGTGGTCAGTCGGTGTGGGTTCTGCGCACAGCCTAACGAAGACACCACCGGCGGCCTAGAAGCTACATAAAGACAGTGTTGTGTTTGCTGCAAACGACGGACACTATGCTGAGATACGTCAATCCACGGGGGAGGTCGCAGGTGACCGAAGATCCGGCAACACGGGCCGAACGGGTCGGCTTGTTCTACGATCTGATGGGCCCGTTCCTCGACGCCGTCTACGGCGACAACCTGCACTACGGCTACTGGTCGGACGAGCACGACCCGGCAGGCGTCGCGCAGGCGCAGGCACGGCTCAACGACGAACTCGCCAAACGGCTCGCGGTCGGGCCGGGCGACCACGTCCTGGACGTCGGCTGCGGCACGGGCGGACCCAGCCGTCACGTCGCCCGGGTGACCGGCGCCGAGGTCAGCGGTGTCTCGCTCAGCGGTCGACAGGTCGACCGGGCCGGTGAGCTCACGGCCGAGGAGGGGCTGGCCCACCGGGTCCGCTTCACCCGGGCCGACGCCACCGCCCTGCCGTACCCGGACCGGTGGTTCGACGCGGCACTGCTGCTGGAGGTGCTGGTGCACGTGCCGGGCAAGGCCCTCGCGCTGCGCCAGGCACACCGGGTGCTGCGCCCCGGCGGGCGGCTCGTCCTCGCCGAACTCACCCTGGCCCGGCCGATGGACGACGCGCAGGCGCGGATCTGGTCGGCGATGCCGATGTCGATGCCGCCGACCGTGCCGACCTACGTCGAGCTGGTCCGCGAGGCCGGCTTCGAGGTAGTCGACGTCGTCGACGCCGGGGCCCACGTCCGCCGCTCCCACCAGGCCACCCGGGAGGCGGTGGCGCGGGAGCGCGAGCGCCTCGCCGGCACGTACGGGCCCCGGGTGTTGCGCCAGCTCAGTGACGCGGTCCTGGACCTCCAGGCGGTCGCCGAGTCCTGCCTGGGCTACCTGCTGCTCACCGCGCACAAGCGAGAGTGACGTGCGCCGGCCCGGCGTCCGGTGCCGACCCCACTACCCGAGGAGGAACCCGTGTACCGACCACGCGCCGTGCACCGCGCTCTCGCCCGGCTCACCGGGGCACCCCGCGGGCGTGACTGGCCCGGTGGTTTCACCGACCGGCTCACGCACCCCGTGCCCGGCCCGGCGGCGGTGCTGCGGCTGATGCGCGAGCGTGGCACCCGCCCGGTCGGCGCGACCGGTGGCCGGGTGCCGGTGGTGGAGGAGGCGGTGCCCCGGGTCGGTGCCGGGCAGGCCGCGGTGACCTGGATCGGTCACGCCACCTGCCTGGTGCAGCTCGGCGGCCGGGCGGTGCTGACCGATCCGGTCTTCGCCGAAAAGATCCCGGGAACGCCGCGCCGATACACCCCGCCCGGGGTGTCGTGGGAGTCGCTGCCACCGATCGACGCGGTGGTGATCAGCCACAACCACTTCGACCACCTCGACGAGCCGACCGTCCGCCGGCTGCCCCGGGACACCCCGGTGCTGGTACCGGCCGGGTTGGCCTGGTGGTTCCAGACACGGGGTTTCCGCCGGGTGGTGGAGCTGGACTGGTGGGAGTCGACCGTCGTGGGCGGCGTACGGTTCGACTTCACCCCGGCGCACCACTGGAGCCGGCGGGGCCTCTTCGACACCTGCCAGAGCCTCTGGGGCGGTTGGTTGATGACCTCGGAGGAGACGCCGACCCACCGGGTCTTCTTCGCCGGTGACTCGGCGTACGGGCCGGCCTTCGCCGAGATCGGCGCGCGCTTCCCCGACATCGACGTGGCGTTGCTGCCGGTCGGCGCGTTCCGGCCGCGCTGGTTCATGAAGCCGCTGCACATGGACCCGGCCGAGGCGGTGCGCGCGTGCGGCGACCTGGGGGCGGAACGGATGGTCACCATCCACTGGGGCACGTTCGCGCTCTCCGCCGAGCCGGTGCTGGCCCCGGTCGAGCTGGCCCGCAAGGCGTGGGCCGAGTCGGGCCGCCCGGCGGACGCCCTCTGGGACCTGGCGGTCGGGCAGAGCCGGCAGTTCGGCACCACCGACCGGAGCTGAACAGGCGGCCCGGCCGGCGGTGGCCGGCCGGGCCGCCGGTCCAGCGTGGTTCCCGGCCGTCGGCCGGGCCGCTGCGCGGTGCGACGGGTCAGCGGCTGGCGCCGGCGGCCCGGCGTGCGGCACGTCCGGCGAAGAACGACCGGGGCGCCAGCGCGGCCGGGTGCGGCAGCATCAGCGGCAGGCGGTCACCGGTCTCCTGCCGCCAGATGAACAGGTGCGCGCCCTTGTCGCCCATCGCGCCCTTGGCGAACTTCGGCTGGTTCACGGTCACGTACGCCAGGTCGGTGTACTCGGTGTCCCGGCGCAGCACCAGATCCCGCAGGATCTTGCCGCCGGTGTGGCTGGGCGCGATCCCGTTGCCGGTGTAGCCGTGCCCGTACACCAGGCCGTCGTCGGTGCGGCCGAACTGCGGGATGAAGGTGCGGCTCCAGCCGATCGGGCCACCGAAGGCGTGACTGAACCGGACGTCCCGCCAGGCCGGGAAGAAGCGGGCGAAGGACTCCCGCAGCGCGGCGTGGGCGGCGTCGTTGCGCAGGTGGGAGCGGTCGGTGTTCCGCTGGTCGTAGTAGTACCACCGGCCGCCGGACCAGACCACCCGGTTGTCGGCGGTGAGCCGGGCCGCGTGGGCGAAGGACAGCGAGTTGCTGACCCCCTCCCGGCCGGGCCAGGCCACCCGGGAGAGCTGCGCGTCGGTCAGCGGTTCGGTCACCATCAGGTAGTTCCACACCGGCATGACCTTGGTGTGGGTCTGGGCGAAGCTGTGCTGCCAGGCGTTGGTCGCCAGGACGACCTCGTTGGCGGTGACCGTGCCGGTGGGGGTGGTCACCCGGTAGCGTCCGCCGACCTTGCGGATCTCGGTGACCGGGGTCCGCTCGTGGATGTCCACGCCCTGCTCGCGGACGACGCGGGCCAGGCCCTGCACCAGTCGGTGCGGGTTGACCAGCGCGCCGGTGGTGCGCAGCGCGCCGAGCACCTGCGGGGAGCCGATGCGTTGCTGCGCCTCGTCGCGGTCCAGCAGCTTGAACGATCCGCGCAGGCCGGTGCGTTCGCTGCGCTTGACCTGGAGTTCGAGCCGGGCCAGCTGCTTGCGGTCGGTGACCACCTGGAGCACGCCGTTCATCGCGAAGTCGGCGTCGATGCCGTACTGGCGGCAGAACCGCCCGATGTCGATGATCGACCGGGCGCCGCTGCGGTAGACACCCGCGGCCTTCTCCCGGCCGTAGTACCAGAGCAGCCGGCGCAGCACCTTGCCCGCGGTCAGCCCGACGAAACCGCCGTTGGCACTGGACGCGCCGCCGCCGACCGCCTCGGCCTCCAGCACCTTGATGTCGGCCGAGGGCTCGGCCTCGGCGAGGAAGTGCGCCGCCCACAGGCCGGTGTAGCCCGCGCCGACGATGCAGATGTCGCAGCTCGCGTCACCGTCGAGGGGTTCGCCGACCTCGACCGGCTCGGTGTCGTGCCAGTAGACGGTGTTCCGGGTCTCTTCCACGTCGCTCTCCAAGTCGTCGGCCCGCACCCACTATCCATAGTGTGTGTTGTGTTCGGCAAGACCCGACAGTCAATGCCCGTCGGCGGCCACCCGCGCCGCCCGTTCGGCCCGACGCTGCTGGCGCAGCCGGTCCATGAAGTAGTCGGCGTTGAGCCAGTAGAACTCCAGCCAGATGTTGTCCGGGTCGCGCAGCCAGATGCCGTAGCCGGCCTCCAGGAACAGTTCGCGGACGCCGGAGTGCTCGGCGCCGACGGCGTCCAGGTGCGTGGCCCACTCGTCCAGGTCGGCCATCTCGGGGACGTGGTAGCCCAGGTGGTGCAGGCCCACCCGACGCTCGTCGAAGGGGGCCGGGTCGGGCTCGACGGCCTGGCCGAGCACGATCGAGGAGAGCGACCCCCGGTGCACCAACGTCCGGAAGGTGAACCCGGACTCGGCGGGTGTCGCGTCGCGTACCGGCGTGAAGTCCATGACCCGGCAGTACCACTCGGTGCTGCGGTCCAGGTCGCGGACGGTCAGGTTGACGTGGTTCCTGCCATTGAGTTTAGGCACATGACGCATCATAGATGCTTCACTTGTATCTTGGGTGTGGCGTGTTGTTACCGGCAACCGGTAGCGTGTCGTCACCTGGCAGCGCGCTGCCCGTACCGGGCCGGAACGGATGTGAGGAACCGGGCATGCATCTGAACGTGTTCACCCAGTGCTCGCCGTCACCGCAGTTCAAGGGCATGTGGCGGCTCCCCGGCGACCGGACGGCCACCGGATACCGGTCGCTGGACTACTGGATCTCCCGGGCCCGCCAACTGGAGGCGGCCTGCATCGACGCGTTGTTCTTCGCCGACATCCACGGCGTCTACGACGTCTACCGGGGCTCCTGGGCACCGGCGGTGCGACACGCGGTGCAGATCCCCTCGATCGACCCGGCGCTGCTGCTGTCGGCCGCCGCGGCGGCGACCCGACACCTCGGCTTCGCGATCACCTACTCCACCACCTACCACTCCCCCTACGAGTGCGCCCGACTCTTCTCCTCGCTGGACCACCTCACCGGCGGACGGGTCGGCTGGAACATCGTCACCTCCTACCTGCGCTCGGCCACCGCCAACGGCCTCGGCGAGTACCTCGACCACGACGAGCGCTACGAGCGGGCCGACGAGTACGTCCAGGTCGCCCGCGCTCTGTGGGAGGAGAGCTGGGACGCCGACGCGGTGGTCCGCGACGCCGAACGCGACATCTTCACCGACCCGGACCGGGTCCGCCAGATCGACCACGAGGGCCGCTGGTTCAGCGTCCGGGGTCCACACCAGTGCGAGCCGTCCCCGCAGCGCACACCGGTGCTCTACCAGGCCGGCTCCTCGCCCCGGGGCATCGAGTTCGCCGCCCGGCACGCCGAGGTGGTCTTCCTGACCCTGGCCGATCCCGCCTCGGGGGCGGAGCCGGTGGCCGCCCTGCGCGCGGCGGCGGCCCGGCACGGCCGGGACCCCGGCATGGTGAAGGCGTTGCAGGGCGGCATGGTCATGATCGGGCGGGACCGGGCCGAGGCCAAGGCCAAGGCGGAGGCGTACAACACGCTGTGGAGCAGCGAGGGGCAGCTCGCCAAGTGGTGCGGGTGGATGGACATCGACCTCGCCGCCTTCCCCGACGAGACCCCGGTGGACGAGATCCGCAGCCAGGCCAGTCACTCCTTCCTCGGCTTCCTGCGCAAGCTCAGCCCGGACCGCACCTGGACGGTCGGGGACGTGAAGTACCTGGTCTCCCGCCCCCGCCGGCCCCGGGTGGACGCCCCGGTGACGTTGTTCGGCACGCCCGAGCAGGTGGCCGACCGGATGGAGCAGTGGCTGACCGTCGCCGACGTGGACGGTTTCAACCTGATCCCCTGCCCGCCCTCGGACGGCATCGACGACATCTGCGACCTGCTCGTGCCGGAGCTGCAACGGCGGGGCCTGTTCCGGACCGCGTACGACCCGGCGGAGACGACGCTGCGCGAGCGGTACTTCGGCGCCGGGGTGAGCACCTACCGCGACCCGTCGCGCGCCGTGACCGCGCGGGAGGGCTGAGCGATGCACCTGCGTGACACCCCGCAGGAAGCCGCGTTCCGCCGTGACCTGCGCGCCTGGTTGGCCGAGCAGGTGCCCCGGCACCGCGACGGCGGCGCACCCGGTGACTGGACCAAGGCGTTGCACGCCGCCGGCTACACCGGACTGACCTGGCCGGCCGCCTACGGCGGGCGGGGGCTGCCCCCGACCTACCAGGGCATCTACGCCGAGGAGAGCGCGCTGGCCGAGGCACCGGACCACAGCAACGTGATCGGCCTGGGCATGGTCGGACCCACCATCGTCTCGCACGGCAGCCCCGAGCAGCAGCAACGCTTCCTGGAACCGATCCTCTCCGGCGCGTACGTCTTCTGTCAGGGCTTCTCCGAGCCGGACGCGGGCAGTGACCTGGCCGCGGTGCGGACCCGGGCGACGGCCACCGCCGACGGATGGCGGGTCACCGGCGAGAAGGTCTGGTCGTCCTACGCCCACCAGGCCGACTGGTGTCTGCTGCTGGCCCGCACCCAGCCCGACTCCACCGCGCACACCGGCCTGACCTGCCTGCTGGTCGACATGCGCAGCCCCGGGGTGCAGGTGCTGCCGCTGCGGCAGAGCACCGGCGACGCCGACTTCAACCAGATCGTGCTCGACGACGTGCTGGTGCCCCGCGACTGCGTGCTGGGGCCGGTCGGCGAGGGCTGGCGGATCGCGATGACCACCCTCGCCCACGAACGCGGCACCTTCGGCATCACCCTCACCGCCCGGCTGACCGTCGAGTTCGACCGGCTGCTGCGCACCGTCCGCGACCTCGGGCTGGCCGACGACCCGACGGTCCGCGCCGAGCTGGCCGAGCTGCACGTGCAGTTGCAGGCCCTGCGCTGGACCGGTCACCGGACGATGGCCACGCTGGCGCGGACCGGCAAGCCCGGCCCGGAGAGCTCGGTGCTCAAGCTGCACTGGTCGGTCACCAACCAGCGGCTGGCCGCGTTCGCGCTGCGGCTGCTCGGCCCGGCGGCCGTGCTCGACGGCCCGGACAGCCACGCCGCCGGCCACTGGCAGCACCTGCGGTTGCGCAGCCGCGCCAACTCGATCGAGGGCGGCACCTCCGAGATCCTGCGCGGCATCATCGCCGAACGCGTGCTCGGCCTGCCCCGCACCCGGTGACCCGGAGAGGATGACCATGGACTTCGCCCTCACCGACGACCAGCGTGACCTGGCGTCGGCCGCCGCCCGGCTGCTCGCCGACCGGTACCCGGTCGACCGGGTCGCCGCGCTCGCCGAGTCGGGCGACGCCGATCCGGACGGGTGGCCGTACCTGCGCCGGCAGGGCTGGTGCGACCCGGAGCTTCCGGTGGTGGAGAAGGGCCTGCTGGCCCAGGAGGCCGGGTACGCGCTGGCCGCCGTCGGCTGGTGGAGCACGGTCGGCCTGGCCCACCCGGTCCTCGTGGCGGCCGGGCGTGACCTGCCGACGGGTCCGCTCACCCTGGCCTGGCAGGACGACCCGGACACCGGCCAGGGCACCCGCGCCGAGCAACGCGCCGGCACCTGGCGGCTGACCGGCCGACGCGGCCTGGTGACCGAGGCGGCGGGGGCCACCGCGCTGGTGGTCGCCGCCGACACCGACACCGGCCCGGCCCTGTTCCTGGTGGGTGCCGCAGCCGACGGGCTCACCGTCGCGCCGCAGCCCGCCCTGGACCGGCTGCGTGGCGCCGCACTGCTGCGCCTGGTCGACACCCCCGCCGAGATGCTGGTCGGGCCGGAGGCCGCCGAGCGGGTGCTGACCGACGCGCGCCGGCACGCCGGCACGTTGCTGGCCTGCGAGGCCGTCGGCGTCGCCCGCCGAGCCCTGGACCTGGCCCGCCGGCACGCGCTGGACCGGGTGCAGTTCGGCCGACCGATCGGGGCGTACCAGGCGGTGGCGCACCGGCTGGCCGACGGGTACGTGGCGCTGGAACTGGCCACCTCGCTCGCGCTGCGGGCCTGCTGGCTGGTCGGCGCCGGTCCGGACGACGCGGCACCGGACGAGATCGCCCAGGCGTACGCCGAGGCCGTCGTGGCGGCCCGGCAGGCCGCCGTACGCGCCTGCGAGGACGCCATCCAGGTCACCGGCGGGCTCGGCGCGACCTGGGAGTACCCGCTGCACTGGTGGTACCGCCGGGCGCTCTGGCTGGACAGCTTCGACACGCCGACCGCAGACCATCTCGCCACCCTCGCCGGTCACCTGCTGCACGGGCGGGCGCAACCGGCACGGCCGGCCGCGTGACCCCACCGGCCGACGGCGCACCGACCGAGACCGACAAGGAGCAGCGATGCTGACGAGACGACGTGCCCGCATCGACGTACCGGCCATCCTGCGGCTGATGGAGGTGGGCGACTACCTGCTGCCGTACACGATCCGGGCGGTCTGCCTGCTGCGGGTCGCCGACCAGCTCGCCGACGGGCCGATGCCCGCCGCGGACCTGGCCCACGCCTGTGACGCCCACGAGCCGTCGCTGACCAAGGCACTGCGGTATCTGGCCTCCCGGGACCTGTTCGCCGAGGTCGCGCCCGGCGAGTTCGGGCTGACCCCGATGGCCGACCTGCTGCGCGCCGACCACCCCTTCTCGGCCCGGGACATCTTCCTCTCCCCCGTGGTCTGCACCCGGGCGATGGAGGGCCTGGACCACACCCTGCGCACCGGCGAGGGCGCCTTCGACGCGGTCCACGGCATCGGCATGTGGGACCACTTCGGGCAGCACCCCGCCGACGGCGAGGCGTTCGACAAGGTGATGAGCGGGGTCACCGGGATGGAGCTGATGGCCATCCTGCGCGCCTCGGACTGGTCCCGCTTCGGCACGGTGGTCGACGTCGGCGGCGGCAACGGCCGGTTCCTCGCCGACCTGCTGGGCCGCTTCCCCCGGATGCGCGGCGTGCTGTTCGACAAGCCCGGCGTGGTGGCGAACGCGCCGGAGACCTTCGCCACGGCCGGCGTCACCGACCGGGTACGCGTGGTGCCCGGCAGCTTCCTCACCGACGACATCCCGTCCGGTGGCGACGCGTACGTGCTCAAGCGGATCCTCTACAGCTGGAGCGACGAGGAGGCGACCGGGGTGCTGCGCCGTATCCGGGCGGCGATGTCCCCGCAGGGCCGGGTGTTCATCCTCGAGGCCGGACGGCAGTCCGAGGCGGAGAGCACGCCGCTGGCCCGTCGGATGGACATGCTGATGCTGACGTTGAGCGCGGGCGGCGCGCGCAGCCTGGACGAGCAACGGGCGATCCTGGCCGGGGCCGGGCTGGAACTGGTCGAGGCGACGCAGACGCCGATGTTCCCGGTGATCGAGGCCCGACCGGTATGACCGGGCTGCTGTCCTGGCTGGGGCAGCCGCGCGCCGACCGGGGCGTCCGCTTCTCCCGCCCGGACGGGGACTGGGACCGGTGGTCGTACGCGCGGTTGGCCGGGCTGGCCCACGGACACGCCGCCGGGCTGGCCGCGCGGGGCGTACGCCCGGACGACGTGGTCGGGGTGGTGCTGCCCTCCGGGCCCGGATTCGTCGGCACCCTGTTCGGGGCGCTGCTGGCCGGGGCGACGGTGTCCCCGCTCGCCCCACCCGCCGCCTTCGGCGACCCCGACCGGTACGCCGAGCACCTGAGCGCGGCCCTGACGGCGATGCGGCCCCGGTTGCTGGTGGTCGACGGCGCGTCCGCGCCCTCGGTGGCCCGCGCGGCGGCCGACGCCGGGGTGTCCACCGTCGACGTCGCGGACCTGCCCGCCGAGACGACGGCGCCGATGGAGGTGGCGCCGGCCCGGGTGGCGCTGCTCCAGTTCACCTCCGGCACCACGGGGGCGGTACGCGGGGTGCGCGTGCCACGGACCGCCCTGGAGGCCAACATCGCGGCCGTCCGGGACTGGCTGGAGATGACGCCCGACGACGCGACCGCCTCGTGGCTGCCGGTGCACCACGACATGGGCCTGGTCGGGTGCCTGCTGGCACCGGTCGTCACCGGCGCCGACCTGTGGCTGCTCACCCCGGCGGAGTTCGTCCGTCGGCCGAGCCGGTACCTGGAGTGCTTCGGTCGCGCCGGGGCCCGGTTGACCGCGATGCCCGGCTTCGGGCTGGCGCACGTGCTGCGGCGGGTCCGCCCGGAGCAGCTCGCCGGGCTGGACTTCCGGCAGTGGCGGGCGGTCATCGTCGGCGCCGAACGGATCCCACCGGCCACCCTGACCGCCTTCGCCGACCTGCTCGCCCCGCACGGGCTGCGCCGGGAGGCGCTGCTGCCCGCGTACGGGCTGGCGGAGGCGACGCTGGCGGTGACCGGGCTGCCGCTGCGGACCGGGTGGCGGCAGGTGCCCGGCCCGGACGGCGTACCCGTGGTGGGCTGCGGCGGCCCGGTCACCGGGGCCGAGATCGCGGTGGTGGACGACGACGGCCGGCCGGTCGACGACGGGACGGTCGGTGAGATCGTCGTCGGTGGCGCGTCGGTCGCCGACGGGTACGCGGGCGGCCCGCCCTTCGACGGCACGGTCCGCACCGGGGACGCCGGGTTCCTGCGGGACGGGCACCTCTTCGTGCTGGGCCGCCTCGGCGACAGCCTCAAGGTCCACGGCCGGACGGTGTTCGCCGAGGACGTCGACGCGGTGCTCGGCGCGGCCCTGGACGCGCCGCCCGGACGGCTGGCCACCGTGCTCGGCCTGGTGGCGGGGGCCCCGACCGTGGTGGTCCACCTGGAACATCCCCGGCCGGAGTGGCTGCCCCGGATCCCCGCCCTGGTCGCGCCGCTGGTGCCGGCGGCCGACGTGCACGTGGTGCCGGTGCCGTCCGGCACGATCCCGCGTACCACGAGCGGCAAGCCGAGGCGGCGCCAGTTGTGGCGGCGCCACCTGGACGCGTCCGCGCACCCGCCGCGCGAGGCGGCGGGCCCGGTCACGTCAGGCCGAGGCTCCGGATGACACCGGCCAGCACCTTCGTCCGGTGCGGCACCAGATAGAAGTGGTCGCCGTCGAAGACGGTCAGGTCGAAGGCGGCCCGGGTGTAACCGGCCCAGGCCGCCACCTCGTCCACCAGCGCCTCGGTGTCCACGTCGCCGACGAGCGCCGAGACGGGGGTGGCCAACGGCGCGGCGTCGACCGGGCGGTAGCTCTCGATCAGCCGGTAGTCCGCCCGCAGCGTCGGCAGCAACGCCGACCGGAGCTGCGGGTTCTCCAGCGCTGCCGGGTCGGTCCCGCCCAGTCGGCGCAGCTCGTCCCAGAGGTCGTCGTCCGGGCCCAGGTGTTTGGTGCCCGGCCGGTGGTGGCAAGGCGCGGGCCGTCCCGAGACGAACAGGTGCGCCAGCGGCGCGGCGTGCCGCTGCTCCAGCCGGCGTGCCACCTCGTAGGCCACGGCGGCGCCCATGCTGTGCCCGAACAGGGCGATCGGCAGGTCACGCCGGGGCGCGAGCACGTCGGTGACCATGTCCGCCAGCACCGGCATGGCGGTCAGCGCGGGCTCGGCGATCCGGTCCAGCCGGCCCGGGTACTGCACCGCCAGCACCTCGACGTCGTCCGGCAGCTCCCGGGCCCAGCTCCGGTAGAACGGCGCGCTGCCGGTGGCGTGCGGGAAGCAGACCAGTCGCACGGTGGCCGCCGGCCGGGGCCGGTAGCAGCGCAGCCACCGTCGCGCGCTGGTCTCGACCGAGGTCACCCGCCCACCCCCGCCGGCTCCCGCGCGTCCGCCGGGTCGGCCACCGCCGCCTCACCGGCCGCCGCCAGGGCCGCCAGGTCACCCGCGCCGAGCATCCGGGGCGGCTCGGCGGAGACCAGCTCCGGCGGGCCGAGGATAGCGGTCAGCTCCTGCCACAGCTGGCACAGCGTCAGGTGGTACTGGCCCTGCCGCAGCGGGTCCTCGCCCCGCTCGACGGTGTCCCGCAGGGTCCAGAGTGCCCGGCGTACGCCCTGCGGCCAGGTGGTGCCGAAGACCGTGTCGTAGTGCGGCACCTCGCTCGGGCCGAACGTGACGGCGCTGGGGGTGCTGGTGTCACGGTCGGCGGCGAAGTGCGGGTCGGCGCCGATGCCGGCGACCTCGCGGGGGAAGTCCGGCCGCGCGGTCCAGACCGTCGGGCCGTGCGTACCCACCAGCGTGAGGTTGCCGGCCTCGGTGCCGATGGTGATCCGGTGCATCAGGTGGGCGTAGTTGTCCGGGTCGGCCGGGTCCATCTGGTTCTGTACCCGCAGCGTGACCGGCACCCCGGCCAGCACCCCGTCCAGGCTGCGGAACGGCAGGTCCAGCTCGGTCGCCGAGGTGACCGACGCGGGCAGGGCCGGCAGCTCGGTGAACCGCCACGGCCGCACCCCGCCGAGCGCCTGACCGAGCAGGTCCAGCAGCGAGTACGCCAACTGGAAGCCGCAGGCCACGTCGAGGTAGCGCGGTGGCTGGCGGCGCAGCAGTTCGCCCGCCGCGCCGAGGAACCGACGGACCGGGGTGATGTGCCGATAGAACGGGTTGAGCTGGTACACCACCTTGTGCCGGCGGGCCTGGCGCAGGCAACGGGCCAGCTCGTCGTGGTGCAGCGGGTGCTCCTGGAGCACGTGCACGCCGCGCGCCATCAGCTCCATGGCCAGCTCGGAGCCACGGCCGCCGAGCAGCCCGCCCCGGATGACCACGCAGGCGATGTCGATGTCGTCGGGCAACTGGTCCACCGCCGTGTACAACGGCACGCCGTAGTGCGCGGCGCAGGCGCGGGACCGGTCGCTGCCACCGGCGAGGACCCCGGCGAGCTCGAAGCTCGGGTCCGCCTCGCGGAAGGACTCCAGGTAGACCTGGCCGAACCGGGTGCCACAGACGACCACCCGGGTGGGTCGCTTCATATCACGTCCTCCTCGTACTGCTCGACGGCGGAGACGTCCGCCACCACGGCGGCCAGCGGCACCGCCGGCACCGCCGCCAGTTCGGTGACGGTGGCGATCGGGTCGAGGACCTCGTCGGTGTGCCAGACACCGGGCGGTACCGCGCCGGCCAGCACCGCTCGGGCCGTCAGCGCGGCCATGCTTCCGGTGAGTTCGCTGGCGCCGGTGCTGCGGACCACGGCGGTCCGCTCCCCGCTCGGTCCGGCGAGGGTGACCACCAGGTTCTGGTACGCCGGGTGGCCGAAGAGGTCCAGCTCCGCCGCCCGGCACAGCCGCTCCCCGGCCTCCCGGTGCCCGCTCTCGGCGGTCCCGGACCCGGTCCGCAGCGCGGCCAGCACCCGCTCGCCGGCGAAGACCGAATACCAGTCGACCTGTCGCAGCCCCAGCACGGCGGCCACCCGGGCGGTCTCGGTGCCCAGGTAGGGCTGGGCGGTGACCGGCTCGGGGAACCACGGCAGCGTCAGCTCCGGCACCGGGCGCAACGCGTTGCGGGCCACCCGGCCGTCCCGCCAGGCCGCGGCGGGCCAGCCGAAACTCTCGTCGGCGGCGACGTAGTCCACGGCGGCGGTCAGCGTGAACCGGTCCCGCCCGCCGACGTACCCGGTCAGCCGGTCGCCGTCGGGCAGGTGGGCGGCGAGCAGCCGGGGCAGCAGCCCGGTCAGTCCGGGCATCATCCCGGCCGACACCACGCCGGTCCGGCCGCTGCCGCCGGCCACCGCCGTCACGGCGGCGTGCAGCGCGTCGTCACCGGCCGCGTCGACGTAGTCGGCACCGGCCGCCACCGCCGCCCGGGCCACCTGGTCGACCAGTTCCACGGCCGGGCCGGCGCAGTTGAGCACCACCCGGGCACCGGCGCAGAACCGGGCCAGGTCGGCCGGGTCGCGGGCGTCCACGACCATCCGGTCGACGCCGTCGAGCTGCGGGGGTCGCCGGGCGCCGACCCGCAGCGGGCCGACGTCCCAGGACCGCAACAGCGCCACCGCCGCCCGCCCGACCGCCCCGGAGGCGCCGAGCACGGCGACAGCGGTCACCGCGCCGGCTCCGGGTCGAGGGCCGCCAGCGCGGTACCGGCCGCCGGGCCCAGCACCGTCAGGTGGTCCGCGTCCACGTCGACCGTGCGGACGTCACCCAGGCAGAGGTCGGCCCAGAACTCCAGACTCTGCGCGTCGTAGGGCACCGCGCCGGTGGGCCGCAGCACGACGAGGTCACCGGCGTAGAGCGTCGGCTCGTGCCGGGCGACGGCCGCCAGTCGCGCGGCGAAGTCCTCGCCGGGCGTCCCGGCGGCACCGGTCTCCGCCCGGTACGCCGCCGCCGGGTCGGCGCCGGCCGCCGGCCGCCACGGCGAGATCAGCACCACCGCGTCGACCTGACCGCCGGTCTCGATCAGCGACCGCGCCACCTCCAGCGTGGACGTGGCACCGAGGCCGTACCCGACCAGCCGTACCGCCGGGTGTACGGCCGCGGTGACCAGGCGGGCCTGCGCGGCGGCGACCCGGAGCAGGTCGTCGGCCGCGCCCGGGGCCAACCCGAGCACCGGACCGGTCGCCGCCAGGTGCGGCACCAGACCCGCGTACGCGTCGACACCCTCGCCGCCGGGCACCAGCACCCAGGGCACCCCGTCGGTGCCCTCGTGCAGCGGGGACAGCCCGTCCCCGCCCGACGTGGCCGGCACCGACGGCGACGCGGTGACCGGGGTGGCCGACTCCGCCTCGACGTGCCCGGCGAGGGCGGCCACCGTGGGCTGCTCCAGCACCTGCCGCAGCAGCTGGTCGAAGAAGAGGCCGGCGGCCTGCGGGATCTCCTCCAGGATCCGGCCGGTGATCTGGGCCGCGACCAGGGAGTCCCCGCCGAGTTCGAACAGGTTCTCGTCCCGGCCGACCCGGGGCAGCCGCAGCGCCTCGGCCCAGACCGCCGCGATCCGACGTTCCAGGTCGCTGTCCAGGGCACCGGACGACCCGGCGGCGGTCGCCGTGCCCCGCCGGGGCAGTCGACGGCGCAGTACCGCCCGGTCGACCTTGCCGTTGGCGTTGAGCGGCAGGGCGTCGACGACCTGGACCACCGACGGCACCATGTACTGCGGCAGCCGACCGGCCAGGTGCTCGGTCAGGTCGTCGCGGGAGATCCGCACCCGGTCGGTCTTGAACCGGGCGGCCAGCACGCACATGCCCAGCTCGGCGATGAAGCCGTCCGGCTCGGGCAGGCACAGCGGCTGCGCCGCGCCCGCCGCGCCCAGCACCTCCAGCCAGGACCGCCGGTCGAGGAACACCTGCTCGGTGCCCCGACGCAGGTCGGTGAAGTCGGCGGTCGCCTCGTCCACACGGACCAGCAGTTCCAGCGAGGTCATGATCTGGTGGTGGTCGCGGGTCATCTCGCAGGCGACCAGCCAGCCCTGCGGGGCGAGCACCTCGCGCAGCCGGTCCAGCGCCCGGCCGACGTCGGCGCTGGCGTGCAGCACGTCGCCGGCCACGACCACGTCGAACGAGTTCGGGGAGAGGCCCTGCCCGGCCAGGTCCCGGTCGATGTCGACCGCTTCCAGGCGCAGGCCGGGCCGGTCGCCGAACCGGGTCCGCAGTTCGCCCAGGAAGAACGGGGACAGGTCGGTGGCCAGGTAGTCCACCTCGTACCCGTCCAGCGCGGCGAGCACGGCGGCGGTGGTGCCGCCGGCCCCGGCGCCGACCTCCAGCACCCGCAGCGCCCCGGGCTCGATCCGCTGCTCGGCGATCCGCCGCACCAGGGCCGCCGCCGCCTCGTTGGCCCACCGGTTGAACAGCGTGCGTTCGTAGAGGCCCTGCGAGACGTCCACCCGGCCCTGCGGGAACAGCAGCGCCAGCGGGTCGTCCTCGCCGCGCAGCAGGGCGGGCAGGTGCGCGGTGCTGGCCCGGAAGTAGTCCAGCAGTTCCCGGTCCTCGGCGTCGGCGAGCTGCTCCACCTCCCGCCATCCGGCGTCGGTGTCCGCCGCCGCGCCCGCCGGCGTCAGTCCGTACCGGCCGTCGGTGTCCCGGTCGAGCAGACCGGCGTCGGTGAGCGCGCGCAGCCAGCGCCGGACCAGCCGGTGGTGGCGGGACGCGACGTGCGCGGTGTCCAGCAGGTCCGCCAGCGGGTGCCGGCTGCCGGCGGCGAACAGCCCGGCGGCGCGGAACGCGTCCACCATGGCCGGCAGCGCGACGTCGTCGAGCCGGTGGGCGTACGCGAGGTAGCGCTCCCGGTCGACACCGGTGAGCGTGCTGTCGGCGTCGACGCAGGCGTCCACGCCGAGCTGCCGCAGGGCGGCCTGGTCGTGCTCGGCCTGCGCGGCGGTGACCGGCCGTCCGGCGGGTTCGACGAACGCGGCCAGCCGCCGCTCCAGCGGGGTGTCCCCGTCGACCACCACCACCGCCCCGGCGACCGCCGGATGTCCGCCCAGCGCCGCCTCGATCTCGGCCAACTCGATCCGGTAGCCCCGGATCTTGACCTGGAGGTCCTCCCGGCCGAGGAACTCGATGGTGCCGTCGGGCAGGTACCGGCCCAGGTCACCGGTGCGGTACAGCCGCTCACCGGTCTGCGGGTGCACGACGAAGCGCTCGGCGGTGCGCTCGCGGTCGTTGAGGTAGCCCACCGCCAGCCCCACACCGCCGATGTACAGCTCGCCGCTGACCAGGTCCGGACGGGGCCGCAGGGCCGCGTCGAGCACGTGGAAGCTCTGGTTGGTCAGCGGGCGGCCGTACGGGATGCTGCGCCACTCCGGGTCGACCTGCTCGATCGGATACCAGATCGACCAGATGGACGCCTCGGTCGCCCCGCCGAGGCTGACGATGCGCAGTCCGGGCACCCGGGCGCGGATCTGGTCCGGCAGCGCCACCGGGATCCAGTCGCCGGAGAGCATCGCCAGTCGCAGTCCGTCCGGCACGGTGGCGGTGGCCGAGACGAGGTAGTCGTGCAGCATCTGCAACTGGGCCGGCACCGAGTTCCACACCGTGACGCCGTGCGTGCCGACCAGGTCGGCCCAGTGCGACGGGTCCCCGCGCCGCTGCGGGTCGGGCAGCACCACCGCGCCGCCCACCGAGAGCGGCCCGAAGACGTCGTACACCGACAGGTCGAAGCCGAGGTTGGAGAGGCCGAGCACCCGGTCGTCGGGGCCGACGCCGAAGCGGTCGTTGATGTCGAGCACCGTGTTCACCGCGCCACGGTGATTGATCATGACGCCCTTGGGGCTACCGGTGGAGCCGGAGGTGTGGATGACGTACGCCAGCTCCTCCGGGTCGCCGGAGCCCTCGACCGGCTGCGGCTGCCCGGTGCCGAGCAGGTCCACGTCGAGCAGGCGCAGCCCCTCGGCCCAGCCGTTCCGGTCCACTCCGGACTGGGTCAGCGCGCACCGGATCCCGGCGTTCGTCAGGATGGTCCGGCGGCGTGCCGCCGGCTGCGAGGTGTCCACCGGTACGTAGACGCAGCCGGCCAGCAACGCGCCGAGCACCGCGACGACCTGCTCCCAGCCCCGGTCCATGACCACCGCGACCAGTTCCTGGCGGCGGCAGCCGGCGGCGGTCAGCGCCTCGGCCACCCCGGCGGCCCGACCGAGCAGCTCGGCGTAGTCCAGCGTGCGGTCGGCGGCGACGACGGCGGGCCGGTCCGGGGTGCTCAGCGCCTGCAACACCACCCTGTCGTGCAGCATCCCGGCGGGGACCGGGGCCTGCGTCCGGTTGGTCTCGGCGCGACGGTCCCGCGTCGCCTCGGGCGGGTCCGGGTGCCCGGTCCCGGTCCAGGCCGCGTCGTCGCCGGCCAGGCGGTGCAGCACCGCGTCGTACGCGGCGAACATGTCGTCGACCACGCCGGGCGGGAAGACCTCCTCGCGGACGTCCCAGTTGGACACCAGGCCGCCGTCACGCTCGATGTTCTGGCAGTCGATCCAGACCTGCGGCGTCTGGCTGATCCCGTAGCCCAGCTCGCCCAGCGGCGCGCCGTCGGCGGCGGCCCCGGCCGAGGTGATGCCGATGGCGCTGGTGAAGACCACCGGGAAGAGGGCCGCCTCGGCGCCCTGCCGGCGGGCGATCTCCCGCATCACCTCGATACCGCTGAACGAGCGGTGGTCCAGGTCCTCCCAGAGCTGGGCCTGCAGGTCCCGGGCCCGCTCGTCGAAGCGGCGGGTCGGGTCGGCGTCCACGGCCAGCAGGTCCACCGAGGTGAAGTCGCCGACCAGCGCGTTGACCTGGTCGTGCACCGGCGCGCGGTTGAGCAGGGTGATGTCGAGGGTGAACCGGGACCGCCGGCTGTACGCCGCGATGGTGTCCGAGAACGCGGCCAGCACCGCACCGGACGGACTGACCCCGTGCCGGCCGGCGCGCTGCCGCAGCCCCTCCCAGACCTGCGACGAGAGCCGGGTCTCCCAGCGGCGGAACCGGCCCTCGCTGTCGGCGGGACGGGCCACCGTGGGCAGTTCCGGCGCGGCCGGCAGCTCGTCGACCCGGGCCAGCCACCACTGCTTGTCCCGCTCGTGGCGCGGGCTGTCCCGCACCGCGCGCTCGGCGAGCTGGTAGTCCCGGAAGGTGATCTCCAGCGGCGGCAGCGGCTCGTCCGGCCGGTGATAGAGCCGGTGTAGCTCGTCGAGGACCACCTGGACGCTGATGAAGTCGGCGATCAGGAAGTCGATCGAGACGTGCAGCACGGTCCGGTGGTCGGCGCGGGTGATCCGGGCGGCGAACAGCGGCCACCGGTCGGGCGTGTGCACCAGGTGGTCCATCTCGGCGCGGACGGCGCTGACCGCCGCGTCGACCACCGCCTCGGGACGGCCGGTCAGGTCGATCACGGGCACCTCGAACGGCGGCACCTCCGCCAGCACGCGCTGCGCGCCGTCGGCCTCCACCACCGCGCGGAGCATGTCGTGCCGGGCGATCAGGGCCCGCCAGGCGGCGGTCATCCGCTCCGGGTCCAGCTCGGGATAGACCAGTTCGCCGTAGCCGTGACAGGCGACGCCGCCGTACGCGAACGTCTCGCCCCGCCCGAGCAGGTACGCCGCCTGCACGTCGGTGACCGGGAACGGGTCGTGCCGGTGTGCCCGGTCGGGGACCAGGGTGCCGTTGCCGGCGAGGTTGTCGAGGTGCGCGACGATCTCGTCGCGTCGGGCGCGCAACGCCTCGCGACGATCCGGCGTCATCGCCCCCTGGGGTGCCCGGAAGCGCAGCTGACCGGCCTCCAACCAGACCCGTACCCCCACGCTCTCCAACTCGGCGAGCAGGTCACCGGCGGACGACTGACTCATATCGTGCCCTCCTCGAAGTCACCGGGTTCCACCGCGCCGCGGTGGGCGTCGAAGACGTCTGCCAACTGCGCCACGGTCGGCGCCAGGAACAGCTGCCGCAACGACAGCTCCACCCCGTGGCGCAGCCGCAGCGTCTCCACCAGCCGGGTGGCCAGCAGGCTGTCCCCGCCGAGGGCGAAGAAGCTCTGCTGCCGGCCGATCCGCTCGCACTCGAGCACCTCGGCCCAGATCTCGGCGATCAGCTTCTCGCTGTACCCGCGCGGGCTCTCGTCGGCCGCGTCGTCGGGTTCGGTGTCCACCTGGGCGGTCAACGCCCGACGATCCACCTTGCCGTTGGCGGTCAGCGGCAGCCCGGGGACGCCGACCACCCGTTCCGGCACCATGTAGCTGGGCAGCCGAGTCGCCAGGAAGCCGACCAGGGCCGCCTCGTCGACCGGTTCGTCGGCGGCGACCACGGCCAGCGCCAGCCGCCGGTGCGTACCCACGCCGACGGTCAGCCCGACGGCGCGGGCCACCCCGGCGTACGCCTCCGCGGCCGCCTCGATCTCCCCCAGCTCGATCCGGTGCCCACGGATCTTGACCTGGAAGTCGACCCGGCCGAGGAACTCCAGCGTGCCGTCGGGCCAGTACCGGCCGAGGTCCCCGGTGCGGTACCACCGCTGTCCGTCCACGGTGACGAACTGTCGTGCGGTGGTCTCCGGGTCGCCCCGGTAGCCCCGGGCCACCCCGACACCGCCGATCCACAGCTCACCGGGGACCCAGTCCGGGCAGTCCCGGCCGCGTGGATCGACCACCCGGTAGCGCTGGTTGCGCAACGGCAGCCCGTACGGCACGGACCGCCAGTGCGCGGGCACCACGTCGATCTCGCAGGCGTTGGACCAGATGGCCGCCTCGGTCGCCCCGCCGAGGGCGACGAACCGGGCCTCGGGGCACCGGTCGCGCAGCCGTCCGGGCAGGTCGAGCCCGACCCAGTCGCCGGAGAGCAGGGCCAGCCGCAGCCCGTCGGGCAGGCCGTCGGTGTCGGCCGCGACCAGCAGCATGTCCAGCAGCGCGGGCACCGAGTTCCAGATCGTCACCCCGGCACTGCGGGCGACGGCGACCCACCGGCGGGCCTCCCGCCGGTCCTCGTCGGCGACGCAGACCACCGCACCGCCGGCGCCGAGCAGCCCGAAGACGTCGTACACGGACAGGTCGAAGTCGAGCGCCGAGATGGCCAGCACCCGGTCGTCGGGGCCGACGCCGTAGCGGGTGTTGATGTCGTCGACGGTGTTCAGCGCCGCCCGGTGGGTGATCTCCACGCCCTTCGGCTCACCGGTGGAGCCGGAGGTGAAGATGATGTAGGCGAGTTGCTCCGGGTCCACCTCGACCGGTGCGGGCAACGGGGTGGCGGGCGTGTCCGGCGCCACCACCGGGTGACCGGTGTCCAGGTCGGGTGGGGCGACGACGGCGCGTACCCCGGCCCGGGAGTAGATCCGGTCGCGGCGCTCGGCCGGCTGGTCGACGCCGACCGGGACGTAGTGTCCGCCCGCCGCGAGCACGCCGAGGACCGCGGCGACCTGGTCGACGCCGCGCGGCAGGGTCACCGCGACGGCGTCACCGGGCTGGACGCCGTGCGCGCGCAACGCCCCGCCGAGACGCAGCGCCCGCACGGCGAGTTCGCGGTAGTCGACCGTGAGTCCGTCGGCGGTGACCACGGCGGTCGCGTCGGGCGTGGCGGCGGCGTGCCGGAAGAAGCCGGTGTGCAGCAGGCCGGTCGGCAGCGGGCCGGCGGTGTCGTTGACCGTGTCCCGGACCCGCCGCTGCGCCGCCGGCAGCGGGGCCGGGGGCACGGCCTCCCAGTCCGCCGTGGTCAGCCGCAGCAGCAGCTCCCGGTACGCGTCGAACATGGCGTCGAGCAGGCCGGGCGGGAACAGGTCGTCGACCGAGTCCCAGTTGTAGACCAGTCCGCCGTCGCGCTCCATCACCTGGTTGTCGAGCCAGACCTGCGGGGTCTGCGAGATGCCCCAGACCAGCTCGCCGAAGGGGAAGGACATCTCGCTCATGCCACCGGCGACACCGAGGGCGCTGGTGAACACGACCGGCATGCTGACCGCGCCGCCCTGCTGACGGCGGGCGAGTTCGCGCAGCACCCACAGCGCGGAGACCGAGTCGTGGGCCATCCCCTCCCAGACCTGCTCCTGGGTGCGCCGGACCACGTCCAGCCAGGTGTCCCCCGCCCCCGCCCGATGCGCCAGCAGCAGCAGGGAGGTGAAGTCGCCGAGGATGTTGTTGATGTCGGGGTGCACGTCACGACGGTTGAACAGGGTGAGGTTGAGGGTCAGCTCCCCGCGACCGCACCAGGCCGACAGCACCTCGGCGAAGGCGGCGGCGAGCACGCTGGCCGGGGTCACCTCGTGCCGCCGGGCCTGCTCGGTCAGCCGGGCCCACTGCGTCGGGTCGAGCCGGTCCTCCCGGCGGACGAAGCGCGGGGCGACCACGGTGTCCGGGTCCACGGCGAGCGGCAGCGGCGGCGCGGGCGGGAGGCTGTCCAGCCGCTCCCGCCAGTACCGCTGGTCGTCCTCGACGGTCGACGAGTCGGCCAGCACGTAGTCACGGAAGGTCACGCCGACCGGCCGCAGCGAGGCCGCCGGGTCGGTGTAGAGCGTGGTCAGCTCGTCGAAGAAGATCACGATGCTGAGCGCGTCGAGCACGATGTAGTCGAAGCTGAACCCGATCCGGACCCGGCCGTCGGCGTACCGGACGGCGGCGATCTCCAGCAGCGGCCACCGGCTCGGGTCGGGGACCCGGTGGGCCATCCGCTCCCGCAGTTCGCGCAGTTCGGCGTCACCGCCGTCGCGGACGGTGATCCGGAACCGGTCCACCTCGGCCAGAACCCGCTGGTCGCCGTCGTCGTCGAAGATCGCGCGGAGCATGTCGTGCCGGGCGACCAGCAGGTCGACCGCGTCCTCCAGCCGGTCCAGGTCGACGTCCGCGCCGTCGAACTCCCAGTACCAGTGCGAGCCGACGCCGCCGAGCGCGAACTCGCTGCTACGCCCCAGCCAGTACGCCCGCTGCACGTCGGTGGGGGGAAAGGGCGCGTACCGGTTCGCCGGGTCGGCCCGCAGTGCGACGGCGACCGGGCGGTCCCCCTCGACGCGGCGCAGGGTGGCGGCGAAGTCGGCCAGCACCGGGGTGGCGAAGAGTTGGCGCAGGTTCGCGCCGTCCAGCCCGGCGGCGCCGAGCAGCGCCATCGAGCGGGTCGCCACCAGGCTGTCGCCACCGGCGGCGAAGAAGCTCTGCCGCCGCCCGACGGCGGGCACCCCGAGCAGCTCGGCCCAGATCCGGGCCACCTCGCGCTCGATGTCGCCGACCGGCGGTTCGAGCTGCTCGGTCCCAGGGCGGGCGGCGTCGACCAGGCGGGCCACCGCCCGTCGGTCGATCTTGGCGTTGGCCGACAACGGCAGATCGTCGGTGAGCACCACCCGCTCGGGCACCATGTACCCGGGCACCTGCTCGGCCAGCCAGTCACGCAGCGCGGCCGGGTCCAGGTCGGTCTCGGTGATGACGGCGACGGCGAGTTGCCGGGGCGTACCGAGGGCGACCGCGACCGCGCGGCGGACGGCGGGGTGCCGTTCCAGTGCGGTCTCGATCTCCCCCAACTCGATCCGGTGCCCCCGGATCTTGACCTGGGCGTCGGCCCGACCGAGGAACTCGACGGTGCCGTCCGGGTGGTAGCGGGCCAGGTCACCGGTGCGATACCAGCGCACCCCGTCGATCTCGCGGAACTGCGCGGCGGTGCGGTCGGGGTCGCCCCGGTAGCCGTCGGCCACCGAGAGGCCACCGATCCAGAGTTCACCGGTGACCCAGTCGGGCCGGTCCCGTCCCGCCGGGTCGGTCACCCGCATGAGCTGGTTGGCCAGGGGCACGCCGTACGGCACCGAACGCCAGTCCCCGGGCACCGGCACCGGCACCACCTGGACGGTGGAGTGGATCGCGGTCTCCGTGGTGCCGCCGAGCGCCACCAGGACCGCGCCCGGGGCCTGTGCGGCCAACCGTCCGGCCAGGTCGAGCCCGACCCAGTCGCCACCGAGCAGGGCCAGCCGCAGCGGCAGGTCGCCGTCGGCACCGGCGGTCAGCAGCATGTCCAGCAGCGCCGGCACGGACTGCCAGACGGTGACCCGGTGCCGGCGGACCAGCTCCACCCAGCGGTCGGCGTCCCGCCGCTCGTCCTCGCCGACGCAGACCAGCGCCGCACCGGCGTTCAGCATGCCGAACATGTCGTACACGGAGAGGTCGAAGTCGAGGGCCGAGACCGCGAGCACCCGGTCCTCCGGACCGACGTCGAAGCGCCGGCCGATGTCGTCGATCGTGTTGACCGCCGCCCGGTGCGGCACCTGCACGCCCTTCGGCTCGCCCGTGGAGCCGGAGGTGAACAGCAGGTAGGCCGGGTCGTCGTCGGTGCCGGGAACCGGGCCGGCGGGCGGGTACGAGCGGTCCGCCACGTCGAGCACGCACAGGTCTGCGGGCAGTTCCGGCAGGGGCACTCCGGTCACCACGTGCCGCACCCCGGCCACCGCGTGGATCCGGGCCCGGCGGGCGGCCGGCTGGTCGACGCCGACCGGCACGTACACCCCGCCGGCCCGCAGCACGCCGAGCACCGCGACGACCTGCCGTGGTCCCTTCTCGACGGTGACCGCCACCGGGTCGCCCGGACGGAGCCCGTTGGCGACCAGCGCTCCGGCGACGCGGTCGGCCTGCGCGGCCAGGTCGCCGTAGTCGAGCCGGCCGTCGGTGCCCCAGAGCAGCGCCGGGCGGTCCGGCTCGGTGGCGGCCCGGGCGAAGACGTCGTCGTGCAGGCGGCGACGACGGATCGGACGGGCCGTGTCGTTGGCCGCCGCGCGGACCTGCCGGGTCCGCTCCGGCAGCAACTCCGGCGGGTACGCGGCCCAGTCGGCGTCGTCGTCGAGCAGCCAGTCGAGGATCCGCAGGTACGCGTCGAACATCTCGCCGACCAGCCCGGCCGGGAAGAGCTCCTCGACGCAGTCCCAGTTCACGAAGAGGCCGTGCTCACGCTCGGTGACCTGCACGTCCAGCCACACCTGCGGGGTCTGCGACATGGTCCAACCGGGCGCGCCGAAGCTCTCGCGCACCTCGCCGTCGAAGAGTTCGCCGAGGCTGAGCGCGCTGGTGAAGACCACCGGGGCGCCGACGGGCGTACCGCCGCGCAGCCGGGTCAGGTCCCGCAGCACGTCCACTCCGGTGTAGCCGGGGTGGGCGGCGTCGGCGCGCAGCCGCTCCTGGACCGTACGGGCGAAGGCCGCGAAGTCACGCTCGGCGGTGGTGTCCACCTCCAGCAGCAGCAGGTTGGTGAAGTCACCGACCAGGTGCGCGACGTCGGGGTGCACCGGCTGCCGGTCGTAGAGCGGCAGGTTGAGCAGGAACCGCCCGGCGGAGCTCCACCGACCCAGCACGTGACCGAAGGCGGCCAGGAACAGCACCGGCAGGGTCAACCCGTACGTCCGGGCGCGGCGGGTCAGTCGCTCGACCTGCTCGGCAGCGACCCAGTGGTGGTGTCGGACCACCCGCTGGCCGCTGACCTGCTGCGGATCGACGGCCAGCGGCAGCTCCGGCGGGCCGGGCAGCTCGGGCAGCCGGGCCTGCCAGTACGCCTGGTCGGCGTCCCGCTCGCCGACCCGGCGTCGACGCAGGGTCGCCAGGTAGCTCGGGTAGTCCAGCCCGATCGGGGGCAGCTCGGCGTCCGGGTCCTGATAGAGGCGGGCGAGTTCCGACATCAGGATCCGGAAGCTGTGCGCGTCGGCCACCAGCATCTCGATGTGCACGTGGCAGCGGGTGCCGCCGTCGGGCAGCAGCGAGAGTTGCACGTCGAAGACCTCGCCACGGGCCACGTCCAACCGCCGGTGCGACAGCCGGTCGCGCAGGTCGAGCAGGGTCCGCTCGGCCTGCGCGTGGTCGAGGGCCCGCAGGTCGTGCACGGTCAGGCCGGGCCAGGGGCTCGTCGGCAGGATCCGCTGGCGGCCGTCGTCGTCGAAGCGGGCGCGCAGCATCCCGTGCCGGCGCAGCAGTGCCCGGACCGCGGTGTCGAGCCGGTCCGGGTCCACCCCGCTGCCGTCGAACTCGTTGTAGAAGTGCGCGCCGACGCCGCCGAGGGCCTGGCCGTCGCCGCGTCCCACCCAGTACGCGTGTTGCATCGCGGCCAGGTCGAAGGGTTCGTCCGCGTCGACGACGGTCAGCGGCGGCGCGTCGGGGACGACCGCGTCGGCCGGTGCCCGCTCGGCGACCATCCGCCACCAGTCGTCCAGGGTGCGTCCCTCGACCAGCTCCGCGAAGCTCACCGGCACGCCACGCTGATGCCACCGGGCGACCAACCGCATCACGCCGATCGAGTCGAGACCGAGCTGAAGCAGGTCGGCGTCGTCCGCGACCGTGCCGGGTGGCTCACCGAGGACGGCCGCGATGTCGTCCCGCATACCGTCCCGGGTGAAGGGTCGTGTGTGTTCGGCCTCGACGCCCAATCTGGGTCTCCCCTGTTCGACGGAGTTGTCCGGCACCGCCACACGAGTCCGTGCCGACGCCAAGGTAACAAGCCAACACGGATACGTACAGTAGAAAGAACATGCTACTTGCAATAGGCTCCACATACGACGGCATGACGGCCGGTCAGGCAGCGGTGGTGACCGGCGGAGAGGGTGGCACCCGCGATGGCGACCGGCCCGCCCGGGGAGGGCACCTGCCAGGTCTGGTGGGCCAAGGTCGGGTCACCGGACGACAAGCGTCTGATCGCCCTGCTGTCCGCGCCGGAACGCGACCGGCACGCCTTGTTCACCGATCCGCACTCGCGCGCGACACACCTCACCGCCCGGGCGCTGACCCGGTCGGTGCTCGCCGGGATGCTCGGCACCCCGGCGAGCGAGCTGCGCTTCGAGGCGGTGTGCCGACAGTGCGGCGGGCCGCACGGCAAGCCGGTACTGCGCGCACCCGCCACACCGGTGTCGTTCTCCGTCGCGCACTCCGGGCGCTGGTGTGCGGTGGCGTTCGCCTCCCGGACCGAGGTCGGCGTGGACGTCGAGCGGATCGCGGTACGCGGGCGCGACCTCCCGTGGCGCGCGCTGTCGCCGGTCGAGCGCGCGGTGGTCGCGGCCACCGACGCCCGGGACCGCACGGCCGCCTTCATCCGCTACTGGACCAGGAAGGAGGCACTGGTCAAGGCCACCGGGGACGGCCTGACCGTCGACCCGGCCACGATCACGGTGACCGCACCGGACCAGCCGGCCCGGCTGCGGCGCTGGGCGGGTCCGTCCCGTCCCGCCGCCCGGCCGCACCTGGTCGACCTGGATGCCCCCACCGGGTACGCCGCCGCACTGGCGAGTCTCGGTGGACCCCTTGTGGTGTCCACTCACGACGGCAATTCACTGCTCGACCCGATCCGCTCCGGTGTGGCGGGTTTCGCATCGACACACATTTCCAATAAGTTGCTGACCTAACGCGATCGGGTGATCTCCGTCCGTTGCCGGACACCGGGGACGCACCCGCCACCGTCACGTCCACCGAACCCCCCAGGAGAGGGATCTGATGTCTGACGACACTCGCACGTCGCCAGGAACCGACACCGACACGGTGTCGGCACCTGCGCCGGCCGCGACGCCACCCGACGAGTTCGTTCCTCCGGTCACCGGTCGCAAGCGCACCCTCGCCCTCATCGTGGTGCTCACCGGGTTCGTCCTGGACCTGCTCGACATCACCATCGTCAACGTGGCCCTGCCGTCGATCCGGGACGGCATCAACGCCACCGCCTCCACCATGCAGTGGCTGGTGGCCGGCTACGCGCTCGCCTTCGCCTCGATGCTGATCATTTCCGGTCGGCTCGGTGACATCATCGGCGTACGCCGGATGTTCCTCATCGGTGTCGCCGGCTTCACCTTCACCTCGCTGCTCGCCGGCATGGCGCAGTCGCCTGAGCAGCTCATCGTGCTGCGCTTCCTCCAGGGCGCCATGGGCGCGGTGATGGTGCCGCAGGTCTACACCTTGATCCAGCTGCTCTACGCACCCAAGGAACGCGGCCGGGCGTTCGCCGCGCTCAGCGCCGCGCTCGCCTTCGGCACGGTCGGCGGCCCCCTGGTCGGCGCGCTGCTGACCACCGCGAACGTGGGCGGCCTGGGCTGGCGCATGATCTTCCTGGTCAACGTCCCGATCGGCATCGCGGCGTTCTTCGCCGCGCGGGCGCTGCTGCCCGAGTCCGAGCGCAACCGCGGGGAACGGCTCGACGTGGTCGGCGCGACCCTGATCACGGCTGCGGTGATGCTGATCGTCTATCCGCTGGTGCAGGGGCGTGAGCACGGCTGGCCGCTGTGGACGTACGGCATGATGGTCGCCGGTCTGGTGGTGTTCGCGCTGTTCGTGCTGCACCAGCGTTCCCGCACCGAGTCGCCCCTGGTGCCGCTGTCGCTGTTCCGGCACCGCTCGTTCAGCTCCGGCCTGGTGGTGGTCTTCCTCTTCCAGGGCGCCGTGATGTCGTTCTTCCTGGTCATCACGATCTACGTGCAGATCGGCGTGGGCTACAGCATCCTGCGCGCCGGGTTGGCCGGTCTGCCCTGGGACATCGCGGTGCCGTTGCTCGGCTGGCTCTCCGCCCGGTGGATCACGCCGAAGCTCGGCCGGGTGGGCCTGCAGATCGGGTTGGTGCTGCTGATCGCCAGCATGTTCTGGTTCATGTGGGTGATCGACAGCACCCCGCAGGTGACCATCTGGCAGCTGCTCGTGCCGATGTTCATCGGCGGCGCCGGCATGGGTATGACCTTCCCGCCGCTGATGGGGTACTCGTTGCACGACGTGCCCGGTCATCAGGCCGGGTCGGCCTCCGGGGTGGTGAACGCCAACTACCAGATCGGCGTGACGCTCGGCATCGCCGCCTGCGGCACGCTGTTCTTCAGCCTGATCGCGGCCAGCGCACCCACCGCCACCGACGACGTGGGACCGCGTCTGCGCGCGGACCTGGTCGCCGTCGGTGTCGCCGAGGGCCAGGCCGAGCAGATCGGGCAACGGTTCCGGGACTGCGTGAGCACCCAGCTCGGCGCCGCCGACCCGACACTGCCCCCGGCCGGTTGCGACAGTGCGACCGTGGCCGCCGGTGGCGGTGACCGGGCCGTCCAGGTGATCGAAGAGCGGTCGTTCGAGGCCAGTCAGATCAGCTTCCAGCGGGCCATGGTCGGCACGCTCTGGTTCAGCGTGATCAGCTTCGCGCTGGCCCTGTTGGGAAGCTTCCTGCTGCCGCGCCGCTGACCGGGTGCGGCCGACATGAACCGCGGCCCCGGTGCCGCCGTCGAGAACGGGGGCACCGGGGCCGCGGGTGTCGTGGGTCAGCCGAGCGCGGTCCGGTAGGTCGCGATGGTCCACACGTGGCCCTGCGGGTCCTGGCAGGTGAACTCGTACGAGTCGTGCGGCTTGCTCTCCGGCGCGAGCAGGATCTCGGCACCGCCGGCGACCGCGCGCTCGTGCAGGGCGTCCACCTCGGTGTCGGTCTCGACCCGGAGGAACGTGCCGGCGGTGGCGGCACCGAGCGCCCGGGGCTCGCCGAGCCGCAGGTCGCCGTTGGCCGGGTTAATCATGATCAGACCGTGGTCACCGATCTTCAGCTCGGCGTGGTAAACGTTGCCCTGCCCGTCGTCGAAGACCCCGAGCCTGGTGAAGCCGAACGTGTTCACCAGCCATTCGATGGCCTTTGCCGGGTTCTCGTAGGCGATGTAGGGGGCGACGGTGGGCGGCACGGAGGAATCGGCCATGGGTCACTCCTCGGAGTCGATACGGCGAGACTGTCAGGACGAACAATCACTCTATGTGCTCTTTGCGTCCGGCGGACGACAAGAAGCCGACGGTCAGTCGAGCTTCGGCGCGTAGCTGCCGAAACCCCACAGGTGACCCTCGAGGTCACGGGCCACGTACTCCCGCGATCCGTAGTCGGTGTCGGTGAGGGGCATGACCACCTCGGCGCCGGCCGCCACCGCCCGGTCGTGGTGGGCGTCGACGGCGTCACCGACGTAGACGTAGACGCCCTGGCTGGTCAGGGGCAGGTCCCGGGGGCTGGCCATGGGCAGGCTCGACGAGCCGGCCGGACCGAGCTGGAACGTGCCGATGCCCCACCGCAACTCGGCGTGCACCACCTGGCCCTCGCCGCCGGTCGTCTTCTCCAGCAGCGTGAACCCGAAGGCGGAGCAGAGCCAGTCGATGGCGGCACCCGGGTCCCGGTAGCGCAGGAAGGGGATCACCGGTGCGACCACATCGGACATTTGGATCCTCCTGATGTCGACAGACGACATCCACCCTACCCAGCCGACTCCGGCGCAGACAGCCGACACACCCGGGGTCAGCGCGGTCGTACCAGCAACGGCAGTTGGTCGTACGAACGCAGGCTGGCGTGTCGACGCCGGACCGCCGGACCCGCCGGACCGAGGATCTCCACCGACCGCACGATCCGCTCGAAAACGATCACCGACATCAGCCGGGCCATCGCGGTGCCGAGGCAGTGGTGCAACCCGCCGCCGAAACCGAGGTGCGGGTTGGGGTCACGACCGACGTCGAGGCGCTCGGCGTCGGCGAACACGGAAGCGTCCCGGTTGGCGGCGCCGAGCAGCAACAGGACCGTCCGACCCGCCCGGATCTTCACACCCTCCACCTCGACGTGTTCGCGGGCCACCCGGATGACGTTCTGGATCGGCGCGTCGTACCGCAGGAACTCCTCCACCGCGACGGGCACCAGGCCCGGGTCGGCGCGCAGCCGGCGCAGCTGGTCCGGGTGCGCGAGCAGCGCCGCGACGCCGTTGGAGACCAGGCCCATGGTGGTCTCGAAGCCGGCGTGGAACAGGAACAGCATGTTGTCGACGAAGTCCGCCACGGCCAGCCGGTCGGTCGCCGACTCCTCCCAGTACATCCCGGCCAGCGTCGGCCCCCCGGGCTCGTCGCGACGGGCGGAGAGCAGCTCGCCGAGGTAGTCGTGCAGCCAGGGCAGCGCGGCGTTGATGTCGTGCAGGTCGGACGGGGTGAGGTTCGCCGCGTCGAACACCTTGGCCAGCGAGATCACCCGGGTCAGTACTTCGGGCCGGTCCGAGGTCGGGATCCCGATCAGGTCGCACACCACCCCGACCGGCAACGGCACCGCGAGGTCGGTCACCACGTCGAGGGTGCCGCGTTCCAGCGCGGGGTCGAGCAGCGCGTCGGCCGCCGCACCGATGTGTCCGGTCAGCCGGCGCGCCACCGGGGTGCCGAGCGCCCGACCGATGAACCGCCGCAGTCGGGTGTGGTCCGGCGGGGTACGGGTCAGCACGATCCGGTCCAGGAAGTCCGCGCCCGGCCCGTCCCCGAGGGTGATCCGGGTGTACTCCGGCGGCATCCGGCTCTCCAGCCGGTTGTCGCGTAGCAGCGTGGTGACCAGGGAGTGCCCGGTGACCAGCCACTGGCCCAACTCGGCGCGGGACAGCGGGCCGCGTTCGCGCAGTCGCGCGTACGCCGGGTACGGGTCGTCCTGGGTCGCCAGGAACGCCGCGGACAGGTGAGGACGCGCGGTCTCGGCTCGCATACAGAGCACTATCCGGGAGAGCCTGCCGGGCGGCAAGACCCTACATACATCTAGCGACACAGTCGACAAGGTCCACGGGCTGTTCTAGGCTCGGTCCGTGGCTGAGCTCGTGCGTGAGGAACCCGCTTCCGTCGGTCAACGCCTCCTGGCCCTGATGGACCACTACCGGGGTCGGGACAGCGCTCTCAACGAACAGGTGCTGTGGCGCCTGCGTGGCCCGTACGACCACGAGGCGATGACCCGGGCGGTGGCCGCCCTGACCGCCCGGCACGAGCCGCTGCGGACCACGTACCCGCGCGGTCGCCGGATGCGCCAGCAGATCCACGTGCCGCGCCCGGTGCCGGTGCCGGTGACCGACGTGTCGGCCGAGGCCGACCCGGGTGCCGCCGCCCGGGAGATCGTCGCCACCGAGGTCGCCACCGGGGTCGACGCCTCGGTGTGGCCGCTGCGGCCCCGGGTGGTCCGGCTCGACGCGGAGCACCACCTGGTGGTGCTCACCCTGCACCACTACTGCTCCGACGACTACTCCAACGCGTTGCTCGCCCGCGACCTGCGGTCCCTGTACGCCGTCGAGACCGGCGAGACGGTCGACCTGCCCGCCCCGCAGTGGCAGTACGCGCAGTGGGCCCGCTGGCAGGCCGACCAGCTCTCCGGCGCGAACCTGACCCGGCTCACCGACTACTGGACCGGCAAGCTGACCGGTGCGCGCCTGGTGGAACTGCCGGCCCGCCGGCGGCGTCCGGTGCCCGACGGCGAACCGCCGTGGATCTCGGTCGAGCACTACGTGGACGCCGAGACCACCGCCGCCCTGCGGCAGCTCGCCCGCCGGCACCGCACCACGCTCTTCCCGGTCACGCTGGCGGTGTTCTACGCCCTGCTGTACGCCGAGACCGGCGCCGACGACCTCACCGTGGCCTCGCTGTTCGCCAACCGTTCGCAGCCACAGGTGCGCGACACGGTGGGCTTCTTCGCCAGCATGGTGTTGCTTCGGGAACGCTTCACGCCGGACACCACGCTGAGCGAGCTGATCGCCCAGGCCCGCACCACGGTGATGGACGCGATGCGGCACCAGGACCTGCCACACCAGTTGCTCCCGCCGGACACCGTGGCGGGCGGCACCGGACGCACCGACGACGTGCTGTTCCAGCTGCTCGGCAGCCTGATGACCCGGGCGGACATGGCCGGTGAGGAACTGGACGACATGGAGGCCCAGCTCGAACGGCGGCGTTTCGCGCTGGAGTTCGTGGTGGTGCCGCAGGGCGACCAGCTCTCCGCGTTACTGTTGTGTTCCCGGGCCGAGTTCGATCCGCTGTGGGCGGACACCTTCGTCCGTGACTATGTCACCCTGGTGCGACGCGCGGTCGCCGACGCCGACGTCCCGCTCGCCCGCCTGCGTGGCGCACCGGTGACCTGAGCCCGCCGGCCCGCTCCGGGCCGGCACGACCCGGAGCGGGCCGAGAACCGGCCACCTTCAGCGCGCCGGACAACCACTGGGCACGCCAGGGCTGGACCAGCGCCCGGCTGGCCGGGTCACGCCCGGACAGCGGTCCGAGCTGCTCACCGAGGCGTGGCGGCGGCAGGCACCCCGACGCCTGGTCGCCGCGTTCGACGCGGCACATCCGGGCGGGGATGGCGTCGGGTAGCGGTCTCGCCCGGCCGATCGCACAGGCGACACCCGACAGCGCAATTGATTGAACCTGCAATTATCGACATCGCACGAATCGAGCTATTCCCACTCGACGTGCCCGCACCGACCGCAAATGCAAATTGCAGAACTCGCCGCGCGGATAATCCGGTTAAGTCTTTCTGAATCGGACCGAAACGGCACACATTAATTTTCGGACCGACCGACCCGCACCCCCGCAGATCCGGTCAGCCCCGATTCCGTCCGGCCAGTGGACCGGGGCACCCGCGCACCACCCGCGCCTCGGCAACCGCCGGACGTGACCTGCGCCGACGCACCAGGAACTGCAGGTGCAGCCGCAGCATGCGGCCGATCTGCTCGGACGCCACACCGCGTCCGCTCCGTCGCCCCTCCAGCATGGCCCGCTCCGCCCCGCAGCGCACGACCACCGCGGCCCCCGCCGCGCTCGCACCTGCCGCGACGTCGACCAACGAGGTGAAGCCCACCTCGTCCACCCCGGTGACGTCGGTCAGGTCCAGTTCCACCTGGTCGGGCAGCAGGTCACCATGGTCCAACATGTACTCGGCGACGCGGGTGACGTACCCCGCCGTGCTCCGGTCCACGCTGCCGCTGACGGAAATCGCTACGGCAGTTCTGCTCACCCTCCGGGCCTTGACCATAGGCAACACAATTCCCCCCTCCTGCTGATCTCACACCATAGAACGCACTCGCGCGGCATGGGAATAACCGATCGGCTTCAATACTGGGACATCCGCGTGCTATCTACGGCTGGTGATTCTGATGGACCACAATGCACGTTACTTTCCGTGCTTAGACAGGAAGTTCTCCGGCCGTCCCGCCCCGGTCCCGGCCGCCGGACCGTCGTCTCGACGGTGAGCAGCGTCGACGACGCGGGACCCCGGCCACCCGTACCGCACGCGCGGCAGGCCGACGGGCGGCACCCCCCGACACCCGTCCGGGCGCCCCGGTCACCGGACGTGATCGGTCCCGGACCGTCGGCCGAACATCCGACAAAAGTCGACGGAGCCCATGACCCGCACGGATCGGACGTCCTGACCGGACCGACGGAGTGTGTGGTGTGTCGTCATCGGTCTTGCCGGACGGCGGTAAAACGACAGACACTAGGCGGATGAGCGCACCGACCCTCGCACCCCGGTTCGACGCCCTGGACCCGAACGTCGTCGAGGACCCCTATCCCGAGTACGCCCGGCTGCGCGCCGCCGGCCCGCTGTGCCGGATCGGGCCGGGCAGTTGGGGTGTCACCCGCTTCGCCGACGTGGTGGCCCTGCAACACGACCCCCGGCTGGGCAGCGAGTTCCCCGCCGGCTACCACGAGGTGTCCGTGGGCGACGGCCCCGCCAGTGCCTTCTTCCAGCGCATCATGCTCTATCGCGATCCGCCCGACCACGTCCGGCTGCGTCGGCTGATGAGCCGCGCGTTCAGTCCCGCGGTCGTCCGCCAACTGCGGTCCTACGTCGAGGAACTGGTCGACGAGATGCTCGTCCCGGCCGTGGCGGCGGGCCGGATGGACCTGGTCCCCGAACTGGCCTACCCGCTGCCGGTCCGGGTGGTCTGCCGACTGATGGGCATCCCGCCGGAGTCCACCGACGACGTCCGCCGGCACGCGATGAACCTCGGTCGCGCCTTCACCGCCGTGGTCCCCGAGCACGCCCGCGCCGACGCCGACGTGGCCGTACGCTGGCTGCGCGAGCACATCGGCGACCTGCTCGACCAGCGCCGCTCCCGTCGGGGCGACGACCTGCTCTCCCGGCTGCTCGACGTGGAGGAGTCCGGCGACAGCCTGAGCCACGACGAGATCGTGGACAACACCGTCTTCTCGTTCTTCGCCGGTTTCGAGACCACCGTGCACATGATCACCACCGGTACCGCCGCGCTGCTGGCCCACCCGGACCAGCTCGACCGGCTACGGGCCGACCCGGCCCTGGCGACCACCGCGGTCGACGAGTTCCTGCGCTGGGACGCCCCGATCCAGGGCACGGCCCGCTACGTGCACGAGCCCATCGAGATCGGCGGGCGCACGGTACGCAGAGGGCGGGTCCTGGTGCTCATGATCGGCTCGGCGAACCACGACGAGCGCCGGTTCACCCGGCCGGACCGGCTGGACGTGGGCCGCACCGACAACCCACACCTCGCCTTCGGCGGCGGCGCCCACCTCTGCCTCGGTGCCTTCCTGGCCCGGATGGAGGGGGCCGTGGTGTTCGACCGGCTGGCCCGCCTCGCCGTGCTCGAACCGGACGGCCCGACCGTACGCGAACGCGACACCCCGTTCCGCGCGTACGCCTCGGTGCCGATCCGGCTCGGCTGACCGGCCCGCCGGAGCGGGCCGGTACGTCCGAGGTCCCCTGCCGGACGGCTCAGTCGGCCGGCAGGGCCTCGATCGCGGTCAGCGTGGGAGTGCCGATGACCTGGGTCAGCCGCAGCCCGGCCCGCTCCAGCAACCGACCGGTCTCCTCCGCGCTGCGGTGCGCGCCGCCGGTGAGCACCATCGCGTGCACGTCGAAGAGCTTCGCCATGTCGAAGGCGTCGCCGGGCGGGAGCACCGCCTCCAGCAGGACCAGCCGCGAGTCGGGCCGCATCGCGGTGCGCACGGTGGCGAGGATGCGGGTCGCGTCGTCGTCGTCGAAGCCCGGCAGCACCGTCTTGAGCAGGTAGCCGTCGCCGCCTGCGGGCACCGTGCCGAAGGCGTCGCCGGGCACCACCTCGCAGCGGTCGGCCACGCCGGCCTCGGCCAGCACCTTCGGCGCGCCCGCCACCACGTGCGGCAGGTCGAACAGCACCCCTCGCACCCCGGGGAAGCGGGTGAGCAGGCCGGCCAGGAAACCACCGGTCCCGCCGCCGACGTCCACCAGCGTGCCGAACCGCCGCCACGGGTACGCCCCGAGCACGGTCCGCAGGTGCAGGTGGTTCACGCTGCGCATCCAGTCGTCGACCCGGGCGCTCTCCTGCGGGTGGTCGGCGAGGTAGCTCCAGTAGTCCTGGCCGTGCACGTGCCCGAAGGCCGGTTCCCCGGTGCGCAGCGTGTGCCCGATCGCGGCCCAGGCCCGTACGTCGGAGTCGAGCAGCGCGAAGCTGTCGCGCAGCGACATCGGATGGTCGCCGCGCAACGGCTCGGCCAGCGGCGTGAGCGCGAAGGTGGCGTCGGCGACCTCGCTGAACACGCCCCGGGCGGCCAGCGCCCGCAGCAGGCGCAGCAGCGCCCCGGCATGCGCGCCGGCCGAGGCGGCCAGCTCCGACACCGGTCGTGGACCGTCCACCAGCAGGTCGGCGATGCGCAGGTCGCAGGCGGCCCGCAGGGCGAACGGGGTGATCTGGTCACCCAACTCGCCGAGCCGGACCACGGCGGTCAGGTCGAGACTGCGTCGGGCGGCCGTCATGCGAGTTTCCCCCTTCGGATGCGCAGTCGCTCACCGGCGAACTGCAGCAGGCCCAGTTTGTCCAGTCCGGTGCGGACCGGCTCGGTCATCAGGCCGATCTGCCCGAGCGCCACCGCGACCCGGGAGAAGACCGCCTGTCGGTACTTGATCATCAGGTCGTGGTTGGTGGCGAAGGCGACGCCCTCGGCGCGGTCGACCTCCAGCCGCTCCCAGATGTCGTCGAGCAGGAACCGCCGACGGATCAGGGCCGCGGCGTCCAGGACCAGTTCCTCCCGCTCGGCCCGCTCGGCCGAGGTGAGCTGGTCGTAGAGCCCGGAGAGGGAGAGCACGCCGAAGGTGACGTGCCGGGCCTCGTCCCGGGCCACGAGATGGGTCAGCTCCTTGATCAGCGGGTCGTGGAAACTGCTGTTGGAGAGCCGGAACGAGGCCATCGCGATCGCCTCCACCATGATCTGCATCCCGAGCGCCGTGACGTCCCATCGCGAGTCGGACAGGATGTCGGTGAGCAGCTCGCGCAGCGGCGCGGAGACCGGGTAGGGCTCGGGGATCTTCTCCCGCAGGTACCTGGAGAAGACCTCGACGTGCCGGGCCTCGTCCACCGCCTGGGTGGCGGCGTAGAACTTGCTGTCCAGATCCGGCACGGTCTCCACCAGCCGGGCCGCGACGATCATCGCGGCCTGCTCGCCGTGCAGGAACTGACTGACCATCCAGGACTGGAACTCCCACCGGAACGCGTCCCAGGCCCGGGGACCCCGCGGTGCCAGTGGCGACGCGGCGAACGCGGCCATCGCGAAGGCGGAGTCGTCCGGCAGCGGTTCGCCGAACGGCACCGGCACCGACCAGTCCACGTCGGTGACCTTCCACTGGGCCGCCTTGGCCCGTTCGTAGAGCGCCACGAGCCGGGGATCGGAGGCTTCGTAGTCCCAGGTGAGTGTGGTGTCGACGCGGGCCGGCACAACAAAGCTCATACGACACAAGGTACCCAGAGACCTCACCGATGCCAATGCGGTGACGCTATGGTCCGTGCGTGGAGACACAACAGACACCAGCTTCCGTGGCCCAACGACTCCTCTGGATGATCAAGCACTACCGCACCGACTTCGGTGCGCTGAGCTGCCCGCTGCTGTGTCGGCTCACCGGTCGGGTCGACGCCGACGCGCTGGACGCCGCGTTGTCCGCCCTCACCGCCCGGCACGAGTCGCTGCGCACCACCTTCACCGGTCGGGGCGCGCGGTTGGCCCAGGTCGTGCACCCGCCGGCACCGGCCGCCGCCCGCCGGGTGGACCTGTCCGACCGGCCGGACCCGGCCGCCGCAGTCGACCAGGCGGTACGCGCCGAGCTGCGCACCGCGATCGACCCGACCGAGTGGCCCTCCCGCAGCACGCTGTGGCGGCTCGGGCCGGACGAGCACGTGCTCTGCCTGAACCTGCACCACCTGGTGACCGACGCCTGGTCCACCGGAATCCTCTTCCGGGACCTCGGCATGCTCTACGCGCAGGCCAGCGGCGTACCGACCCGGCTGCCCGCCACCGGCTGGCAGTACGCGGCCTTCGTCCGGTGGCAGCAGGAACTGCTCGACGGCGACGGGCTGCGCCGGCACCGGGAGTACTGGCGGCGGCAGCTGACCGGCAGCGAACTGCCGGCGGTGGGCACGTCCGCCGTCGCGCCCTCGGCCTCGGACGGCCCGACCACCTCCGACGTGGCGGTCGACCTGGACCGGGAGGCGGTGGCCCGGCTGCGCGCCCTGGCCCGGACCCAGCGGACCACCCTGTTCTCGGTGCTGCTGGCGGTCTTCTATCACCACCTGCACCGCATCACCGGCCAGGACGACCTGGCGGTGGCCTCGATGTTCGCCAACCGGTCGCGTCCCGAGCTGCGGGAGACCGTCGGCCTGCTGGCCAACATGGTGCTGCTGCGGGCCCGGGTCGGGCAGGCCGAGACCTTCGCCGACCTGGTCGGGCAGGCGCATGCGGCGGCCATCGGCGCCTTCACCTACCAGGACCTGCCGTACCAGATGTTGCCGCTGGACGTGGTGCAGACCGGCGGGCGGCGCGCCGACGACGTGCTGTTCAACGTGATGGCCGAGGTGCAGCACCGGACGGTGTCGGCGGGCCTCGGGTTCGAACTGCTGGTGCCGCCCGGGTTGGGCAGCCGGTTCCAGTTCGAGCTGGCGGTGGCCCCGGTCGGCCCGGCGGACCTGCGGGCGGTGTTCTACCACAGCACCGCCGCGTACCCGCCCGCCGAGGCCCACGCGTTCCTCGCCGGCTACGCCGACCTGGCCGCCCGGCTGGCGGCCGAACCGACCGCACCGCTGCGGACCAGGCGCGGCGGCTGACGCCCCGGCCCAGAAGCGCCACACAACACGACACTGGCGTCACACACTCTTGACACCGCATCCGGGTGCTGGGAGGCTTCGACCAGCCCTACCTGGTAGCGCGCAGGGAGCGGGGGTGCCTGTACCCGCCGGACGCGACCGCTCACACGACAACTGCTGTGACAGGAAGGTCCACATGCCACTTCACCTGCACTGGTTCCTCCCGTCCCACGGTGACGGCCGTGAGGTGGCGAAGACCCCGCAGGGCGCGCCCGTCGACCCGGCGGAGAACGTCCGGCGCGCGCCGGACATCGACTACCTGGCGCAGGTCGCGGGAGCCGCCGACCGCTTCGGCTTCACCGGCGCCCTGGTGCCGACCGGGCTGTTCTGCGAGGACCCCTGGCTGGTGTCGGCCGCCCTGGCGGACCGGACCCGTCGGCTGCACTTCATGGTCGCCGTACGCCCCGGCTCGGTGGCGCCGACGGTGGCCGCGCAGATGGCCGCCACCCTGCAACGCCTCTCCGGTGGTCGGCTGCTGCTCAACGTGGTCACCGGCGGCGACCCCGACGAGCAGCTGCGCTACGGCGACTGGCTCGACCACGACCAGCGTTACGCCCGCGCCGAGGAGTTCCTCGACGTCTTCGGCCGCGCCTGGTCCGGTGGCACGTACGACTTCGAGGGCACCCACTACCGGGTACGGGCCGGTCGGCTGACCCGGGGACATCCGGTCACCCCGCCGGTCTTCCTCGGTGGGTCCTCGGCCGCCGCGCACGACGTGGCCGCCCGGCACGCCGACGTCTACCTGGCCTGGGGCGAACCCCCCGAGCAACTGGCCGCCCTGGTGAAGAAGGTCCGGGACCGGGCCGACGCGCAGGGCCGCGAGCTGTCCTACGGATCCCGGTTCCACGTGATCAGCCGGGACACCGCCGAGGAGGCGTGGGACGTCGCGCACCGCCTGGTGGCCGGGATGCACCCGGACACCATCGCCGCCGCCCAGCGGCGCTTTGCGCGCACCGAGTCCGAGGGGCAACGCCGGATGGCCGCCCTGCACCAGGGCCGGACCGACAGCCTCGAGGTCTACCCGAACGTGTGGGCCGGCTACGGGCTGGTCCGCCCCGGCGCCGGAGCCGCGCTGGTCGGCAGCCACGTCGAGGTGGCCGACCGGATCGAGGAGTACCACGCCCTCGGACTGGACCATCTGATCCTCTCCGGCCAGCCGCACCTGGAGGAGGCGTACACCTTCGGTGAGGGTGTGCTGCCGATCCTCCGCCGGCGGGGACTGCTGGCCGACCCGGAAGGAGACCGGTGACCGACCTGCGGCAACACGCGCCCGAGCGGATGATCCCTCCGACGGATCCCCTCTCCGTTCCGGCCACCGTCCTGATCGGCAACCCGCGCCGGGGCTCGCGGACCCTCACCGTGGCCCGGCACGTGACCGGCGCGCTGCGGACCGGTCTGGCCGACCTCGGCGTACACCTCGGCGAGCCGCACCTGGTCGACCTGGCCGAACTCGGCGCGGACCTGCCGTCCCGGCTGATCGCCGGCACCGCCGCCCACGCGCCCCTGGAGCGGGTGGTCGCCCGGGTCCGCGGACCCGGCCTGCTGGTGGTGGTGAGCCCGACCTTCAAGGGTTCCTACACCGGCCTGCTGAAGCTCTTCCTCGACATGCTCCCCCGCGAGGGACTGCGTCCGGGCACGGTCGCGGTGCCGGTGATGACCGCCGGCTGGGCGCAGCACCGCTTCGTCTGCGACGCACAGCTACGCCCGTTGCTGGTGGAGCTGGGTGCCGTGGTGCCGGTCCGCGGCCTGGCGGTGCTCGAGGAGGAGTTCGGCGACCTCGACGCGGCGGTCGCCGGATGGACCACGGCCGCGGTGCCGGTGCTCGCCGCCGTACTGCGCAGTTGCCAGCCCCCGTCTGTGGGACCGCACCGACCCGCGGAACCCGTTCCCGTCCATCAACCCGCACAGCTCCGGTGAGCCGGGCGATCCGGAAGGAAGTAGCGACCATGAGTGAGCAGACCCCGACGGTCGTGGGACCGAAGCAGTCCGACGAGCAGATCCGCGCTCAGGTCCAGGCCATCGTGCTCGACCTGGCGCCCAACCCCGACGGCCTGCGTGGGGAGGAGACGGCCCTGGTCCAGGACCTCGGCTTCCACTCGCTGGCCCTGATGGAACTCGCCTTCGCCCTGGAGGACGAGTTCGACCTCGAACCGATCGACGAGAAGACGGCCCGGTCGATCACCTCGCTCGGTGCGGTGCAGGAGCACGTGCTGCGCCGGATCGCCGAGCGTGACGCCGGGGCCTGACCCTCGGACGACGAGAACGGCCGGCCACCCCGATGGGTGGCCGGCCGTTCTCGTCGTCCGACCCGCCGCACACGACGCCGGCGGGCTCAGCCGATCAGCCGGTACAGCCGGTGGAAGCGGTCGTCGATGGGCAACTGGGTGACCGCCACGAAGCCGGCCTCGGCCGCGAGGTCCCGGACCGCGTCCGGGCGCAGTACCGTGCCGGTGCCGGCGGAGGGCTGCTGACTGCGGCTCGCCGGCAGGCAGTGCAGCACGCTGGTGGCGTACTGGAAGCGTTCGATCTCGTCGGCCGGTGCGGCGAACCGCTCCGCCACCCGGGCGTCGAGCACCAGCACGCTGCCGCCGTCGGCACACAGCCGCCGGCAGGCCCGCAGCACCTCCACCGGGCGCGCGATCTCGTGCAGCGCGTCGAAGAGGCAGACCAGGTCGTACGTGCCGGCCAGGTCGGGGTCGGCGGCGTCCCGGGCGGCGAAGGAGACCCGGTCGCTCAACCCGGCGTCCGCCGCGTGCCCGGTGGCGTCCGCGATCACCTCGGGGTCGATGTCGTACCCGTCCACGGTGATCCCGGGGAAGGACCGGGCCAACCCGATGCCCGCCCAGCCCGCACCGCAGGCCACGTCCGCGACCCGGGCCGGCGTGCCGACCAGTCGGGTGTGGATGTCCGGAGCGTGCCGGCGCAGCCAGCCGGCCATCTGGTGGGTGAACATCGCGCGGTTCGCCCCGGCGTGGCCCTCCCGCCAGTCGACGCCGTAGACCGCGTCGGCCACACCGGCACCGCTGCGGTACGCGTCGAGCAGCGCCGGCAGCGCCGCCGCCACGCCGCCCAGCGGCAGCACGGCAAGCGCCGACATGGACAGCGGGCTGTCCGAGACGGTCAGCACCTCGGCGTGCGCGGCGGGCAGCGTGAACACCCGCTCGTCGGCCGGGACCGACGCGTCGTCGACGGTCAGCACCCCGGCGACCGCCTGCTGTTCCAGCCACTCGCGGGCGTACCTCGGGTCGACCCCGACGCGCGCGGCGATCTCCCCCACCGTGCCGGGGCCCTTGGCCGCGAGGTCGTCGTAGAGCCCGAGTCGGACACCGAGGTACGTGGCGAGCAGTTCCTGGGTGGCCAGCAGCGAGGTCCACATCCGGACCGCGAAGACCCGGGCCTGCGGGTCGATGGGAGTCGTCATCGGTATCCCCTCCGGCGACACACGTGTGTGTTGTTTTCTCGGCACACTCTATCCACGAGGGCGCGCCATGGACAGCACCCGGCGACGAGAGATAGCGTCCGAACACGACACACCGAACACAGGAGGGGGCCGACGTGAACCCAACGCTGTCCCGGGTACGCGAGCTGGCGTCCCGCGTGGCGAAGCACGCCGAGGAGATCGAGCAGCGACGCGGCCTCCCCGACGACCTCGTGGACGACCTCCGCGCGGCCGGCTGCTTCCGGATGTTCGCCCCCGCCAGTCACGGCGGCGACCAGCTCGACCTGTCCGACGTGCTCGCCGTGCTGGAGGAACTCGCCCGCGCCGACGCGGCCACCTCGTGGACGGTGGGCCAGGTGGCCCTGTCGCACCTGATCGTGCGGTGCGGTCCGGCCGCCGCGCTCGACGAGGTCTTCGCCGACGGCGCGGACACCCTGGTCGCGGGGGCCGTGGCGCCCAAGGGCCGGGCCCGCACCGGCGACGACGGGTGGCGGGTGACCGGCCGTTGGCCCTTCGTCACCGGGTGCCCCCGGGCCGCCTGGTTCTATCTGAACTGCGTGCTGGTCTCCGGCCGCAGTGTGCCGGTCGGCCCGGACGGCGCACCGGCCACCCGCATCCTGTTCGTGCCGGCCCGGGACGTCCGGGTCCTCGACACCTGGCAGGTGCTGGGGCTGCGCGGCACCGCCAGCCACGACGTGACGGTCGACGACGCGCGGGTGCCGGAGCATCTCGCGGTCTCCCCGCAGGACGGTGACGCCGCACACCGCATCGCGCAGTCCAGCCTGATCATCGGCGCGGTGGCGGTCGGTCTGGCCGACGGCGCGCTGACCGACCTGGTGCGTCTGGCCGCCGACGGCAAACGTCCGGCGTTGAGCGCGCGGCGGCTCGCCGACTCCCCGGTCTTCCTCGACCGGCTGGGCGAGGCGCAGACCATGCACCGGGCGGCCCGGGCGCTGCTGTACGCGGAGGCGGCCGAGGCGACGGCGGCACCCGAGGGCGGGTCACCCGGTGGCCGGGCCCGGCTGCGCGCGGCGGCGGCGCAGGTGACCAGCCTCTGCGCGCAGGTCGTCGACGCCGCGTACACGCTGGCCGGTGGTACGGCGGTGTACGACACCTCGCCCCTGCAACGGCGGATGCGGGACATGCGTACCGCCACCCAGCACTTCGTGGCGGGCCGCGACTCGTACGCCACGGTGGGCGCGCTCGTGGTGGACGAGGAGACGTCCACCGGGCCGCTCTGACCCGAGTCGTCACGGGGCCGGCCGTGGACCGGCGCCGTGGAGAGCACATCGTCTGTGGAGGTTCCAATGAGTGAGTTGTTCTCGGTCGCCGGCAAGACGGCACTGGTCACGGGCGGCACGCAGGGCATCGGCCGGATGATCGCGGAGGGCTTCGTCGCCGCCGGTGCGCGCGTCTACCTGACCGCCCGGACGAAGTCCGACTGCGAGGACGTAGCCCAGGAACTCTCGGCCGGTGGCGGGACGTGCGTGGCGATCCCCGCCGACCTCTCCGAGGAGTCCGAGTGCGTCCGGCTGGCGCGGGAGATCGGCGAGCGGGAGTCCGGGCTGCACATCCTGGTGAACAACGCCGGCACCGCCTGGACCGCGCCGGTGGAGCAGTTCCCCGCCAACGCCTGGGACAGCGTGCTCGACCTGGGTCTGAAGGCGCCGCTGTTCCTGGTGCGGGAACTGGCCGGACTGCTGCGGGCGGCCGGCACCGCCGAGGACCCGGCGCGCATCGTCAACATCGGCAGCGCCGACGCACAGCGGGTGCCGGAGATGCCGACCTATTCGGCCGCCGCCGCCAAGGCGGCGATCCACCACATCACCCGGATGCTGGCCCACGACTTCGCGCCGACGGTGACCGCGAACGTGATCGCACCGGGCAGCTTCCCGTCCCGGATGATGGCCGGTGTGCTGGAGGCGATGGGCGAGGAGATCGCCGCGGTGACGCCGTTGCAGCGCATCGGGCGGCCGGACGACATCGTCGGCACCGCCATCTACCTGTGCAGCCGCGCCGGATCGTACGTGACCGGTGCGGTGGTCACGGTCGACGGCGGGCTCTCCACGGCCCGGACCGGCTTCGTGCCGGGCCGGTTCCTCACCGACGAGGGGTGACCCGCCCCCGACCCGCGCGAGGGCCGGGCACCCGATCGGGTACCCGGCCCTCGTGCCGTGCGGTCAGTCCTTCGGCGCGGGCGGTACGTGCAGGCCGAAGGCGAGTCCCTGGTTGTCCCGGCACTCGGCGAACGCACCCCACTCCTCGGTGGCCGGACGCATCGGCTCCACCTCGCCACCGAGTTCCTGCACCCGCTTGATGGCGGCGTCGATGTCGTCCACCCGGAAGTAGAGGTAGTGCTGCGGCGGCCCGGGATCGCGGTGGAAGCCGCCCGGCACCGCCCCTTCCCCGGTGTCGATCGACCCACCGTGTTCCTGCGCCTGCACCTTCCAGCCGAACAACTCGGCGTAGAAGCTGCTGGCCACCGCGACGTCCGGCACCCCGAACTCGAAGTACGACAGCTGTCCTGACACGACCGGCCTCCTCGGTCCAACCATCCGGTACGCCACCCGACCGTCCGGACGGGGGGCTATCTAACGCAACAAACTACACTAGGATTCGACCCAACATACTCCGCTGACCGTCGCCATCGGATGGCGCGCCGAGCCGGAAGAGGTGTCACCACGTGCCCGTCACCGCCGCTCCGACCGAACTGATCCCGGACACCGCCGCCCTGATCGGCGCCACCCGCACGGCCACCACCACCGGCGGCGTGCACGAGCACGTCTACGCCGCCGACGGACGCGTGACCGCAGCCGTGCCGCTGGGCGGCGCCGCCGAGATGGACGCGGCGGTCCGTGCCGCCGGGGAGGCCCTCGACGGCTGGCGGGCCACCCCCGGCAACGTACGCCGGGATCTGCTGCTCGCCCTGGCCGACCTGGTCGAGCGGCACGCCACCGAGCTGGGCGGGTTACAGACGCTGGAGAACGGCTGCCCCCGGCAGTTCGCCTCGGTGATGCCCCGGGTCGCCGTGGACCACCTGCGGTACAACGCCGGATGGGCGGACAAGGTCGGCGGCGAGGTCGTCCCGACGTGGCCGATCCGGGCCGTCGACTACACGCTGGACGAGCCGTACGGCGTGGTGGCCCTGATCATCCCCTGGAACGGCCCGCTGGTGTCGGTCGCGCAGATGCTCGGCCCGGCGCTCGCGGCCGGCAACACGATCGTGCTCAAGCCTTCCGAGCTGGCGCCGTTCACCGCGCTGCGCATCGGTGAGCTGGCTCTGGAGGCGGGCTTCCCGCCCGGCGTGCTCAACGTGGTGCCCGGCGGGGCAGCCGGCGGCGAGGCGCTGGTACGCCACCCGGGCGTGGACAAGGTGCACTTCACCGGCGGCGGCGCCACCGCCCGGCGGATCCTCGCCACCGCCGCCGAGCGGCTCCTGCCGGTGGGCCTGGAACTGGGCGGCAAGTCGGCCCACGTCATCTTCGCCGACGCCGACGTGCGGATGGCGGCCCGGCTGGCGATGAGCGGCGTCGTCGCGCTCAGCGGCCAGGGCTGCGCCAACGGCACCCGGGTGCTGGTGCACTCGTCCGTCTACGACGAGGTGCTGCGGACCGTCGCCGCCCGGCTGGCCCGGGTGCCGCTCGGCGATCCCGCCGAGGACCGCACGATGATGGGCCCGGTCGTCAGCGAGCAGGCGTGCCACCGGATCCTGGGTGTGGTGGAGCGGGCCCGGGACAAGGGCCAGGGGCGGCTGGTGACCGGCGGCGAGCGCCTCGGCGGCGACCTCGGCGACGGGTACTTCATCGCGCCGACGGTGTTCGGGGAGGTCGACCCGGACAGCGAACTGGCGCAGGAGGAGATCTTCGGGCCGGTGCTGGCGTTCACCTCCTTCGACACCGAGGAGGAGGCGATCCGGCTGGCCAACGGCACCCGCTACGGACTCGGGGCGTACCTGCACACCACCGACCTGCGCACGGCGCACCGGGTGAGCCGCGCGGTGGCGGCGGGCAGTGTCTGGGTCAACGGGGTACCCGGCGTGCTGCCCTCGGCCCCGTTCGGCGGGATGCGGCAGAGCGGCTGGGGTCGCATCGGCGGCGAGGCCGGCGTCCGGGAGTTCCTGCGGCCGAAGAACGTCTGGATCGCCGCCTGAGGCTGCCCCGGCTGCGGCCGGGACCACCCGGAGACCGTCACCCGTCTGACGGGCGGCCGTCGGCCGCCCGTCAGACGACTACAGCCGCCAGGACCGGGTCGCCTCCTGCTCGGCCCACATCCGCGCGTACCGCCCGTCGCGGGCCAGGAGTTCGTCGTGCCGTCCCACCTCGACGACCTCGCCGGCGTCGAGGACCACGATCCGGTCGGCGTGCCGCACCGTGCCGAGCCGGTGCGCGACCACCAGCACCGTCCGGTCCCGGATCAGGCCGGACAGGGCCTGCTGGACGTGGCGCTCGTTGGTGGCGTCCATCGCGGCGGTCGGCTCGTCCAGCAGCACGATGGGCGCGTCCTTGAGGATGGCGCGGGCCAGCGACAACCGCTGCCGTTCACCACCGGACAGCGTGGCACCGCCCTCACCGACCAGGGTGTCCGCGCCCTGCGGCAGCCGCGCCACGATCTCGTCCACCCGGGCCTGCGCGGCGGCACGGTCCACCTCGTCGTCGTCGGCCTCCGGTCGGCCGAACCGGATGTTGTCCCGCACCGACTCGCTGAACAGGTAGCTGTCCTGGAAGACGACGGTCACCGCGTCGAAGAGGGTCCCGCTGTCCAGTTCCCGGATGTCCACCCCGCCGATCCGGATCGCCCCGGAGTCCGGCGCGAAGAACTGGGCCAGCAGGTGCAGGCAGGTGGTCTTGCCGGCGCCGCTGCTGCCGACCAGCGCGGTCACCGTGCCGGCGGTGGCCTCGAAGCTGACCGACCGCAGCGCCGGCCGGGCCGCCCCCGGATAGGTGTAGGAGACGCGGTCGAACTCGACGTCGTGGCCCTGCGGCACCGGTCCGGCACGGACCTCCGCCGGCACCGGCTCGGCCAGCAGCGCGCCGAGCCGGTCCACGGCCGCCTCACCGACCCGTAGGCTCTCGGTCTGCTCACCCATCGCCCGCAACGGCCCGTGGATGCGCAGCGACAGCACCGCGAACACCAGGAAGGTGGCCGGTGCCAGGTCGCCGCCGATCAGCAGGAAGGCACCGGCCAGCAGGACCACCGGCAGCCCCAGCTCGATCACCGTCAGGAAGAGCACCAGCGGCACGACCAGCTTGTTGACCAGCCCGATACTCGCCTCCCGGTGCCGCACCAGGGCCTGTGCGAGACGGCTGGAGCGCTCACCCGTGGCACCGTGCGCGCGGGCCACCGCGATGCCCGAGACGTACTCCTGGAAGCGGGCCGCGGCCTGGCCGCTGGCCTGGGCGCGTTCGGCCGCGAGCCGGGCGAAGGTCCGCTGCGACCAGGCGTAGACCAGCATCGCCAGCGGAATGGTGGCCAGCGCGGCCAGGCCCATCCGCCAGTCCTCGACCAGCAGGCCCACCGCGATCACCAGCGGCAGCAGGGCCGCGCCGATGATGGTGGGTACGGCGCCGAAGACCACCGGCTCCAGTTCGCTGAGATGGTGCGTGACCAGTGCGGTGAGGTCGCCGGTCTGCCGCTTGGTGTGGTAGCCGAGCGGTAGCCGGCGCAGGTGCTCCAGCGCCCGCAGGCGCAGCTCGCCGAGGAGTTCGAAGGAGGCCACCCAGCTCTGCCGCTGCGCGAGCAGGTCGAAGCCGAACTGGCCGACGGTCGCCGTCACCACGGCGACGCTCCACCAGAGCACCTCGCGTTGGCTGATCGGCGGCCCGCCGAGGTTGGCCTCGCGGAGTCGTTGCAGCACCACGACGAGCAGCCAGATCGGCACCGCGATGCAGACCGCCGCCGCCATCCGGGCGGCGATCCCCCACAGTTGCTGGCGACGCAGCCGGGGGTCGGACAGCTCCCACAGCCGGCGGATGAGGGCCACGGTGCGTCCGGCCACCGTGCCGACGGGCGGTGCGTCCGGTCGGCCGTCGGGAGGTGAGGTCAGGGTGCTCATCCGCGCGCTCCGCTCCGCTCGTCGCTGGCGCCGAGACTCCATCGGGCGCTGGTGGTGGCGTCGGCCCAGAGCCGCGCGTACGTGCCGTCGGCGGCTACCAGGTCGTCGTGGCGGCCGGTCTCGGCCACCCGGCCGTCGGTCAGCACCACGATCCGGTCGGCGTCGCGGATGGTGCTGAGCCGGTGCGCGATGACCAGCAGGGTGCGTCCGGTGGCGAGGTTCGCCACCGCCTGCTGGATGGCGATCTCGTTCTCCGGGTCGGTGGAGGCGGTCGCCTCGTCCAGCACGACCACCGGCGCGTCCTTGAGCAGGGCGCGGGCGATCGAGATGCGTTGCCGCTCGCCGCCGGAGAGGGTGGCGCCGCGCTCACCGACCACCGTGTCGTAGCCCTGCGGCAGGGAGAGGATGAAGTCGTGGCAGCGCGCCGCCCGGGCGGCCCGGTGCACGGTCTCGTCGTCGAGGTCGGGGCGTCCCAGGGTCAGGTTGGCCCGGACCGTGTCGTGGAACAGGAACGGGTCCTGGAAGACCACCGCGACCGTGTCCATGAGCTGGTCGACGGCCATGTCCCGGACGTCGACACCGCCCACCCGGACGCTGCCGGCGTCCACGTCGAAGAACCGGGAGACGAGGCGGGCGACGGTGCTCTTGCCCGAGCCGCTGGGGCCCACGACGGCGGTGACCCGGCCCGCCTCGGCGTGGATGCTCACCCCGTCGAGCGCCAGCCGGTCGGGGGTGTAGCCGAACGAGACGTCCGTCAGCTCGACCGAGGTCGGGCCGAGCGGCACCCGGTGGCCGGTGTCCGGCAGCGCCGGGCTGTTCAGCAGGGCGGCGATCTCGTCGGCGCCGAACCGCACCTGGCGCAACTGGGAGCTGTAGCCGGTGAGTTTGGTCAGCGGCGCGGTGTACCCGAGGGCGAGCAGCAGGAACAGCAGCAGGGTGGGCAGGTCGACCGCGCCGTCGCGGTAGAGCCAGAGCCCGACCGGCACGACGACGGCCACGTTGGCCGCCATCACCGTGAAGTACGCGGCCCCGCCGGGCAGGAAGGCCAGCCCCCAGCGGGTCTCCGAGTCGACGTACCGGCGGACCGCGTCGGTGGCCCGGGCCACCGTGTCGGTCTGCCGGTTGAACACCTTGACGGCCTTGATGCCGTGGAGGAACTCGGTGACCGCCTGGTTCATGGCCATCCCGGCGCCGTGCCACTGCGCCACCCACGCGCCCGAGCCCCGGGTGGCGTGCCGCATCGCCAGCATGGCCAGCGGGACGACCGCCACCGCCGCGAGCGCCAGCCGCCAGTCGATGACGAAGAGCCAGACGGTGGTGGCCGCGACCACGGTGATCGCGGCGACCGCGTCGGGCAGCATGTGCGCGACGAAGACCTCGACGCGTTCGACGTCCTCCATGGCGAGTTTGCCGACCCCGCCGCTGCCGCGCCGGGTCACCTCGCCCAACGGCAGCACCGAGACGCGTTCGGCGATGCGCTGGCGTAGCCGGTGCAGCAGCCAGTACGCGCAGACGTGGCTGATCGCCAGGGCCCCGCCCATCAGCCCGGTGCCGGCCACGATGGCGACCAGCGCGACCACGGCGTACCGGATCAGGGAACCGCCGTCGGGGTCCGCCTCGGTGACCAGCTCGACCGCGACCCGGTAGGCCATCAGGTAGGGCACGAGTTGGCACGCCACCGCCGCGACGGCGAGCAGCACGGCCGAGGCGAGTCGGCCCCGTTGCGCCCGGACCAGTGATCGGAGCAGTTCCCGGCCGCCACCACCGGCGTCCGTGTCGGTACCGGCGGCCATCGCCCACCCCGTCTCGTCGGCGGTCGTCGGTCCCTTGAGGACCTCCCGAACGGTGTAATGGTAGTCGTTATCGATCTCGCGAGACAGCTTCCTCGCCCGCAAATGTCGCCGACGGTGGGCCGACCGACCGCTCAGGGTGATCGACACCTGTCCGAACGGACCACCTCGGACACCCCCTCGACCTTGCGGCAAAGGTTCTCCCGCGCCGATTGAACCGATACACCGCCGCCGGCCGTACGTCTTGGGCGAAGGGAGTGGCCCATGAAGCGCATGACCCCGTTGCTCACCCTCCTCTCGGGGGCGGTGACGGCCGCCGTGCTGTTCACGATGAGTGCGCAGGCATCCCCGCCGGGAACCCAGCCCGCCGCCGGGAACGGACCGCCGGCCGCCGCGCCGGCACCGTCGCCCGGCATCGAGGACGACGTCGAGGCAGACGTCGACGGCGATGTGGACGACCCCGCCGAGCCGGAGGTGGACCCGGACGCCCCCGACGGCACCGACGGCGCACGACCGGGCGTGACCTCGCCACCGACCGACCGGGACCCGTCGTCGGCCGGTACCGAGGTCAACTCGGTGGAGCAGAACTGGATCGGCCAGCTCGAGAACGGCGCCACCATCGCGATCACCGTCAAGAACGGCAAGGCGGAGGCGTACGTCTGCGACGGTCGCGAAATGGAGGTGTGGCTCTCCGGCACGGTCCGCGACGGCAAGATCGAACTCACCGGCAAGGACGCCAAGCTCACCGGCGTGATCCGGGGCGACGTCGCCAGCGGCGAGATGGTCGTCGGCGTACGCCGGTGGAAGTTCACCGCCCGTCCCGAGGAGAAGACCGACGACGCTCCGGTGGTCAAGTCCGGTTCCGGCACCGCACCGGCGATCTACCGGGCCACCGAGGAGATCCGCGCGGCCGGCATCGACGGCGGTTGGATCATGCTGCCGGACGGCACCCAGATCGGCATCGTCACCTGGAACGGCAAGCCCATCCCGGCACCGCCGCTGGACCCGGCCTTCTTCACCACCAAGGTCAACGGAGTCACCATCACCGCCGCACCGGTCGTCCCCGGAGCACGGTGATGTCCCAGCACCGCCACAGCAGCGTCCGGACGGTGCCCCGCCGCCCCCGGGAGCCCTCGATGGAGGTGATGCGCGACCTCGACGGCCCGCCGCCGCCGAGCGCGCCGAGGCCACGGCCGTCGATGGTGGTCCCGCTGCTGGTCGGGGCGGGGGTCGCGGTGGCGTTGGGGGTGTACGGCCGCACCCACACCCCGACCGGCATCGCGGTCAACGTGGCGGGGTTCTCCTCGCCGCTGACGGTGAAGGTGTGGCTGGGCACCGGCGCGGCCTTCTTCGCCGTCGTCCAACTGCTCTCGGCACTGTCCATGTGGGGCCGGCTCGGCGGGTTCTCCCCGTCCTGGGCCGGCACCGCGCACCGCTGGTCGGGACGGATCGCCTTCCTGCTCACCGTCCCGGTCGCGGTGCACTGCCTGTACGCGCTCGGCTTCGCCGACTTCGACACCCGGGTGCTGATGCACTCCCTGCTGGGCTGCTTCTTCTTCGGCGCGTTCGCCACCAAGATGCTGACCCTGCCCAAGCGCGGACTCGCCGGCTGGGTGCTGCCGGTGGTCGGCGGGGTGGTGTTCGTGGCCCTGATCGGCATCTTCCTGACCTCGTCGGTCTGGTACTTCACCACGTTCGGTTTCCAGCTCTGACGGAAAGGCACCTCGGATGAACCACGAGCAGGCCGGCTGCTGCCGGTCGCGGCGGGCGATGCTGGCCGGCACCGGCGCGGTGGGCGTGGCCGCGCTGACCGGCTGCGCCACCTACGGCCAGCCGACGTCGGCTCCCCCGCCACCGCCGCCCGCCGCGAACCCCAGCGCCGACCCGTCCGCGTCGGGCGCGCCGGACGCCGGTGGTGGCCCGCCGGCCCTGGCCACCCTGGCCGACATCCCGGTCGGTGGTGGACAGATCTACGCCGACGCCGGGGTGGTGATCACCCAGCCGACGCCGGGGACCATCAAGGCGTACTCGTCGACCTGCACCCACCAGGGCTGCACGGTCACCGCGGTGACCAACGGCACCATCGTCTGCGCCTGCCACAACAGCGTGTTCGACATCGCCGACGGTACGGTGCGCAGCGGCCCGGCGGGGTCCCCGCTGCCCGCCGCGAACGTCTCCGTCGACGGGGACGCCATCCGGCTCGCCTGACCCGGACACGTCCCAGCGGCGCCGACACCAGGACGCGGCCCACCCAGGCCCGGGCCGCGCGGGGCCGTCCGGGGTGGCGTCGCGACACCGGACGGCCCCTGCCTTACCCGGGGGCGGGTGGGGCAGGGGTCCCGGCGCCTCGGCGGGCTCAGACCGCGAGCGCCTGGCGTACGGTCCGCTCCGCGCTCGCCCCGCCGTCGCCGGCCGAGGTGACCCGCCCCGACTCCAGTACGTGGTAGCGGTCGGCCACCCGCAGCGCGAAGCCGAGGTGCTGCTCGACCAGGAGCACGCTGAACCCGCGCTGCGCGATCAGCGCCACGATCCGCTCCTGGATCTCGGTCACCACCGACGGCTGGATGCCCTCGGTCGGCTCGTCGAGCATCAGCAGTCGGGGCCGGGTGATCAGGGCACGGGCGATGGCCAACTGCTGGCGCTGGCCACCGGAGAGCAGCCCGGCCCGGCGACGCAGCAGCCCGCGCAGCGCGGGGAACAGGTCCAGCACCTCGTCGGTGGCCGCCGCGCCGTCACGCCGACCGTCGGCGACCAGACGCAGGTTCTCCGCCGCCGTCAGGTGCGGGAAGCACTGCTGGCCCTGCGGCACGTAGGCGACACCTCGGGCGACCCGCTCGTGCGGGGCCAGCCGGGTGATGTCCACCCCATCCAGCTCGACCCGACCGGCACTGGGACGCAGCAGGCCGGCGGCGACCCGCAGCAGGGTCGACTTGCCGGCGCCGTTGTGTCCGAGGACCGCCGACACCCCGTCGTCGGGCACCTCGACGTCGACGCCGTGCAGCACCCGGCTGCGCCCGTAGCCGGCGTGCACGCCGCGCAGACTGAGCATCATGCCTCCATAGCCGTCGGGGCCGACCCGGCGTCGACCGGGTGACCGAGATAGACCTCCTGCACGCGCGGGTCGGCCTGCACCTGCGCCACGGTGCCCTCGCTGAGCACCCGACCGGCGTGCAGCACGGTGACCGTCCGCGCGAAGCGGCGCAGGAAGTCCATGTCGTGCTCGATCACCACCACCGTGCGGTCCTGGGCGACCTTCTCCAGCAGGCGGCCGGTGGCGTCGCGTTCCTCGTGACTCATGCCGGCCACCGGTTCGTCGAGCAGCAGCAGGCGGGCGTCCTGGACGAGCAGCATGCCGATCTCCAGCCACTGCTTCTGCCCGTGCGCGAGGGTGCCGGCGAGCTGCTCGGCCCGGTCGGCCAGGCCGATCACGTCGAGCGCCTCGGCCACCTCGTCGGGCACCCCGTGCCGGCGGCGCAGCAGCGTCGCCCAGCTCCGGCGGGCCCCGGCCGCGATGTCGAGGTTCTGCACCACGGTCAGTTCCTCGAACACCGTCGAGGTCTGGAACGTCCGACCGACGCCGAGGCGGCTGATCCGGTGCACCGGACGACCGAGCAGTTCCCGGTCGCCGAAGCGGACCGAGCCGGTGGCCCGGACCAGCCCGGTGACGGCGTCGACCAGGGTGGTCTTGCCGGCACCGTTGGGTCCGATGAGGAACCGGATGTCGCCGGGCGCGACGTCCAGGCTGACGCCGTCCACGGCGGTGAAACCGTCGAAGCTCACCCGCAGGTCACGCACGTAGAGCCCGTGCAGCTGCTCGCTCACGATGCCGCCTCCACCTTGCGCCGCCGTAGTCGCCCGAACGGACCGGGCCGCGGCCCGCCATCGGCGGGTGGGTCGGAGCGGCGGCGCACCAGGCCGACCAGCGACGCCAGACCGCCGGGCAGGAAGGCCACCACCACCACGAACAACAGGCCCTGGAGGTACGTCCAGGTGCCCGGGAACCGCTCCGACAGGGCGGTCCGGGCCCATGCCACCGCGACCGCGCCGAGGACCGGCCCGAGCAGGGTGGCGCGACCGCCGATGGCGACACCGATGACGAACTCGATGGAGGGCACGATGCCGATCAGCGCCGGTGAGATGATGCCGACCGCCGGGACGAACAGTGCCCCGGCCAGCCCGGCCATCCCCGCCGCCACCACGTACGCGACCAGTTTGACGGTGGCCGGGTCGTAGCCGAGGAAACGGACCCGTTCCTCGCCGTCGCGGACCGCGACGAGCAGTTCGCCGTAGCGGCTCTGCATCAGGTGCCGGGTCATGGCCAGCAACGCCAACAGGGTACCGGCGATGATGAAGTAGACCATCCGCTGGTTGACCGGGTCGTCCAGGTCGTAGCCGAAGAAGCCCTGGATGTCGGTGAGGCCGTTGGTGCCGCCGGTGGTGCCCTGCTGGCCGATCAGCAGGATCACCATGGCGGCGGCGAGGGCCTGGCTGAGGATGGCGAAGTAGGCGCCCCGGACCCGGCGGCGGAACACCAGCGACCCGAGGACGAAGGCGACCGCCATCGGCAGCAGCACCGTGGCGGGCAGGGCGAACCACGGGCTGGCGAACGGGCGCCACCACAGCGGCAACTCGTCGAGTTGCCCGTACAGCATCATGAAGTCGGGCATGTTGCCCGGACCCGCGTCGGCGAGCTTGAGGTGCATGGCCATCGCGTAGCCGCCGAGGCCGAAGAAGACCCCCTGGCCGAGGGCGAGCATGCCGCCGCGTCCCCAGGCCAGGCCGATGCCGACCGCGACCATCGCCACGCAGAGGTACTTGGCCAGCAGGGACAGCCGGAAGTCGGAGAGCAGCAGCGGGGCGACGGCGAAGAGCAGGGCCGCGCCGAACGCGAACCCGGCGGCGGCCCGGAACCGGTGCCGGGACGGGCCGGCGGCCGGGGTGGCCGGCGGGGGCGCGGGTGCGGCGTCGGTGACGGGATCTCTGGCGACGGTGGTCATGCCAAACTCCTGGTACGCAGGGTGAACATGCCCTGGGGTCGCCACTGGAGGAACGCGACGATGGCGACGAACACCATCACCTTGGCGACGCTGAGGGTGGTCAGGTACTCGCCGGACGCCTGGAGCACACCCAGCGCGAAGGCGACGATCACGGTGCCCTTGAGCTGGCCGATGCCGCCGACCACGACGACCAGGAAGGCGTCGATGATCAGGTTGGTGCCCATGGTGGGACCGATCGGGCCGAGCAGGGTGAGCGCGACTCCGGCGATGCCGGCCAGGCCGGAGCCGATGAAGAAGGTCGTCCGGTCCACCCGGGCGGTGGCGATGCCGGAGACGGCGGCCAGGTCGCGGTTCTGCACCACGGCGCGGATCCGCCGCCCCAGCCGGGTGAGGCGCAACGCGAGGGTCAGCGCGACCACCGCGCCACCGGCCAGGGCCAGGATGAACAGCCGGTTGTTGGCGACGGTGATCCCGCCGGGCAGGGCGATGTTCCCGGTGAGCAGTTCCGGGGCGCGGGTCTGCACGTTCGGGCTGCCGAAGACGTCCCGGGCGAGCTGTTGCAGGATCAGCGACACGCCCCAGGTGACCAGCAGCGTGTCCAGCGGCCGGGCGTAGAGGCGGCGGATCAGCAGGACCTCCAGCAGGACGCCCATCGTGCCGGCCACCACGAAGGCCACCGGCAGCGCCACCAGCAGCGACCAGCCGGCCGCGGTGATCACCTGTTGCAGGACGTAGGTGGTGTAGGCGCCGGCCATGATGAACTCGCCGTGCGCCATGTTGATCACGCCCATCTGGCCGAACGTGAGCGCCAGACCCAACGCGATCAGCAGCAGCACCGCGCCGATGCTGACGCCGGTGAAGAGTTGACCGATGAGAACTGTCACGGTGGGTACTCCGAACTGCGGGTGGGGGTCGGCCCGGACGGGACTCCTCCCGTCCGGGCCGTGGGACCGGGGCGTCGGTCAGCTCAGGCCGCCGGCCCAGGGGTAGCTCTTCAGGTACGGGTCCGGGGTGATCGGCTGGCCGGAGTTCCAGACCTCGGCGATCAGCCCGTCCGCGCCGACCTTGCCGACGCGGGCCGTCTTGGCGATGTGCTGCGTCGCACCGTCCACGGTGACCAGACCCTCCGGCGCCTCGAAGGTGATGCCGTCGGCGGCCTCCCGGACCTTCTCCACGTCGAACGTGCCGGCCTTCTCCACCATCGCCTTCCACAGGTGGACCGAGACGTACGCGGCCTCCATGGGGTCACTGGTCGGCTTGTCCGCGCCGTACTTGGCCTTGTACGCGGCCACGAACTTCTCGTTCGCCGCACCCGGCGTGGTCTGGTAGTAGTTCCAGGCGGTGAGCTGGCCTTCCAGGTACTGGGTGCCGATGCTCTTGACCTCCTCCTCGGCGATGGAGACCGAGACCACCGGCATGGTGGCCGCCGTCAACCCGGCGGACTTGTACTCCTTGAAGAACGCCACGTTGCTGTCGCCGTTGAGGGTGTTGAAGACGGCGTCCGCGCCGGCGGACTTCACCTTGTTGGTGATGGTGCCGAACTCGGTGGACCCGAGCGGGGCGTAGTCCTCCCCCAGCACCGTCATTCCGTTGGCCTCGGCGTACGCCTTGATGATTTTGTTCGCGGTGCGCGGGAAGACGTAGTCGGAGCCGACCAGATAGAGCGACTTGGCACCCTGCGCCTTCAGATACTCCAGCCCGGGAACGATCTGCTGGTTCGTGGTGGCACCGGTGTAGAAGATGTACGGAGACTGTTCCAGTCCCTCGTACTGCACGGGGTAGAACAGCAGCGCCTTGTTCTTCTCGAACACCGGCTTGACGGCCTTGCGGCTGGCCGAGGTCCAGCATCCGAAGACGGCGGCCACGCGGTCCTCACGGATCAGTTTCTCGGCCTTCTCGGCGAACGTCGGCCAGTCCGAGGCGCCGTCCTCGCCGACCGGCTGGATCTTCTTGCCGAGCACGCCACCGGCGCTGTTGATCTCCTCGATCGCCAGCGTGATCGCGTCGCGGACGGTCACCTCGCTGATGGCCATGGTGCCGGAGAGGGAGTTGAGCAGGCCCACCTTGACGGTGTCGCCGGAGACGTCGGCGCTGACGCCGGCGGAGGTGTTCCCATCGGTGGTCTTGCTGCCGCACGCGGCCAGTGCGGCTGCGGCGACCAGGGTCATGGCACCCGCCAGGATGCGGCGGCCCCGGATCAGTGTCATCAATGCTCCCTGCTTCGCGCCTGGGCGTGGAGTCAGTGCCCGGGAACGTACGTCGGCCCCGGGTCGTAAAGTGCGGATCTGTGCGGTGCGGTGCGGTCCGTTGAGGTGCGTCGCGCTGCCTGGAACGACGGGTGGACGCCGACCCGGGCAGCGATTCGGATATCGGGCAGGGAAAGCTTCGATCCGCTTCATTGCGCGGATGTTTCCCGATCCTCAATAGACTGTTTCCGCTGACTGGCGCCGTTCACGGGAGCGGAAACAGAAAATGCCGGAGCCCCGCCGCGAGGATCGACGGAATGGCACCGGCACAACAATATGAACCGCGACGACGGCAATTACCGATCATCGGCGGGTGGTTGGTCGCATCCCGACCGAGGGCCGGATACTTCACACAGGAAGTATCTTATGTGGCCGGCGCGCGACCCTGTCAAGGCACGGTCGGGTCACGCCACGGTCGGCCGGCTCAGAGTTCGGCGAGGACGGTGAAGTCCAGGCCGTCGGCCTCGGCCAGATAGATCCGCTGGCGTACGTGCCGACGACGCAACCGCAGCTCGCCGCGCGGCCCGTCGTACGACACCACGTCGGCGGACGCCTCCACCGCGCGGACGTCCAGCGTGCCGGCCTTGGCGATCAGGGCGGACAGCAGCATCACACCCTCGTAGCAGGACTCACCGAGGCTGCCCAGCGGCGGCGCCTCCAACCCGAACCGGCGGGCGAACTGACCGTGGAAGTCCAGATTCTCCGGCGTCACCAGCCCGGCGAAGAAGCCTGCCGTGCTGAACAGTCCCCGCGTGTTCGTCGCCCCGCTGGCCAACAGCATGTTCTCGTCCATCAGCGTGCTCAACCGCAGGCAGCGCTGGTCCAACCGGGACCGTGCGAAGGCCCGGTTGAACCGGACCGCGTCGGCACCGACCAGCAGCATCAGGACCGCGTCCGCGTCGCTGCGCTCGATACGTCGTAGCACCTCGACGAAGTCGTGCGTCTCCAACGGCAGGAAGTGGTGCCCGACCACCCGACCGCCGCTGTCCAGCGCGTACCGGTAGGCGGCACGGGTGGTCCGGCGCGGCCAGACGTAGTCGTTGCCCACCACGAACCAGCGACGGACCCCGAGGTCGGCGGCGAGCACCCGCATCGCCGGCCACAGCTGCGCGTCCGGCGTCTCGCTGGTCAGGAAGACCCCCTCGGTACGCTCGCCACCCTCGTACAGGGCGGTGTAGACGTACGGCACCCGGTGCGCGATGCGCGGCGCCACCGCCTGCCGGACCGACGAGATGTGCCAGCCGGTGACGCCCTGCACGGCGCCCGTCGACACCAACGCCTCCACCTCGGCGGCGACCTCGGCCGGTGGCGCACCGCCGTCGACCGGCACCAGCCGCAGCTCGCGGCCGAGCACCCCGCCGCGCTGGTTGACCTCCTCCATCGCGAGCTGGGCACACTGCTCGCAGCTCGGGCCGAACATGCCGGCCGGTCCGCGCATCGGGTACACCAGCGCGATGCTGACCACGCCCCGGTCGACGGTGAGCCAGGGCGCCCCGGCGGCGAGCCTCTCCCCCGCCTGCGGGCGCCCGTACCCCGGTGCCGGCGCGGACATGAACACATCGTGGCCGCAGCCGGGGATGATGACCAGACCTCCCCAGCAGACGGGACGTCTCGGTACGATGACTCGGCAACCGCCAGGCGGGAGTGCCATGTCAGACCTTCCCGGCTCCGCAGCCGACCTGCTTCCCCTGCTCACCCGCGCCGAGCGTCTGCTCGCCCGCCGGGTCGGTGGGGTGCTCGCCGTCGAGTCGCTCACCATCGAGGCGTGGCGGGTGCTCTGCCTGCTCGCCGACGGTCGGGGGCACCCGATGAGCGAGGTCGCCGCCGAGGCGTCCCTGCCCCCGGGCACCCTGACCAAGCTGGTCGACCAGCTCGTGGACCGCAACCTGGTGTTCCGGCGGGTCGACCCGTTCGACCGGCGACGCATCCGGGCGTACCTGACCGACCGGGGGCGACGCGAGCACGAGCGGATCGCCGCGCGGGTCCACACCGACCTGTCCGGGCTGACCGCCTCCGGTGACGCGGACCTGGCCGGGCACCTGGACGACCTGATCGGACGGCTGGAGCCGGACCGCCGCCCGGCCCCCACCCGGGTCTGACGCCGCCACCGGCCGGCGGGCGGGCGGGCGGGTCACCGTGGCCGGCCGGCCACGGTGCCGGGTGACGTCGGGTCAGCCGCCGTTGACCGGGCGGAACCGGTTGACGGAGTGCCGGGCTCGTGCCGCGCGGTTGGTGACCGGCCCGACGGCGTCGAACATCACCCGACCCAGGGTCGCGTGGGCGCGTACCGCCGGGTGGGTGCCGCCGTAGTTGTCCAGGTCGCCGAGGGAGTCGGCGAAGAAGGCGTAGGTCAGCGTCGGCGCGCCGGTCGCGTCGAACATGATGCCGGCCTCGTGCCGGGCCGCGCCGCTCTCGTCGTAGTCCGCACCGTACTTGGTGGCCACCCGGCTGCGTTCCGCCGAGGACATGTCGCGACGGATCCCGTCGTGGTAGCCGTTCACCCAGCGCAGGATGCCCAGCAGGAAGTCGCACGACCGGGTCGACAGCAGGGTCTTGGTGGCCAGCCGCCACAGCAGGTCGTGGGTCTCGCGCGGGGTGGTGACGCCGAGGAAGAAGCGGTTCGGGTTGGCCACCGGCTCGACCCGGGTGTGCGTGAAGCCCTTGGCGGCGAGGATCTCGTTGATCTCCAGTGCCGGCACCACCCGCCCGCACATCCGCACCGACGTGTTGTCGGAGACGAGCAGCATGGCGGTGAGGAAGTTCGCCACGGTGATCTCGTCACCCCAGACGGTGTGCAGGAAGTAGATGCCACTGCCACCGAGGATGATGTCGCCGGTCAGATCGAGCCGCTGGCCGAGCGCCAGCTCACCCCGGTCGATCTTGTCCATCACCGCCACCGCGACGGCCAGCTTCTGCACGCTGTACCCGTGCGTCACCCGGTCGACGTCGTCGGCCACCACGGTCCGCAGCGCACCGGAGTCGTCCACCATCGCCACGTGCGAACGCCACGCACCGCCCGCCCGCGCCTTCTGCTGCCGATAGGTACGCCGGATCAGCGCCTGCGCGGCATCGTGACCGGACGGTGCCGCACCGCCCGACGTACCGGGCGCGGCGGCAGCGCCGCCCGGTGTCGCCACCAGGGCCGCCGCAGCGGCCCCGATCCCGATCGCGGCCCGACGGCTCATCTGCTCGGCCATTGCCACTCCTCTGGTCCGGCGTGCGACCGGCGGGATACCGGCACCGGACACACCCTGCCATACCCGCCCATCTATCGCCGCCCCCTCCTCCAGAGTGGAGCGGATCGGTCGCCGCGAGCCGGCGGGGCTCACCCGACTCGGACGGCCTCGTCGCCGTCGACCGGGAACGCCGTCGCCGTCGGGGTGAGGTACCTCCGCAGGGTGTGCGCGTCCGGGGCGGTGGCGGTCCAGAGGGTGGCCGGGCCGCCTGCCAGTGGCAACCGGGCGACCGTGCCCATGACCGCCGGGGGTACGGACGGTGCGCACGGGTCGACCACGAGCAGCGAGCCGGTGGCGGGTGCGCCGCCGAGCACCGCCGGTCCGGCCCAGCCGAGTGTGTCCGGCCCGACCGCCAGCGACTGCCGCAGCAGGGGCCGGCCCCCGACGTCGACCCGGGTGACGACCTCGGCGTTGCCGGGTGCCTCCTGGTACCGACCGCAGATCAGTTCGTCCCGCCAGTGCAGGGTGCCGCCCTCGGCGACGTCCACCTGCGCGTCGGCCACGTGCGCACAACCCGCCGCCGCGACCAGTTGCTCCGGCAGCCAGTGCAGCGTGGCGTCGGCGGCGACGGTCACCCGGACCAGCATCCGGGAGACCGCGCCGGAGCGGCCGGGCAGGGCGATCGAGGCGGCCACGGTGCGGACGCGGACCACCGCACCGGGGCCCACCTCGACGTCCAGCCGCAGGTCGTCGCCGGCGAGCGGACCGGCCGCACCGCCGACGACGTACACCGTGACGCCACCGTCCGACGCCGGCACCTGGCGCAGCAGCAGCGGGCTCTCCCCGCGCAGCTCCGCCAGCACGGTGCGCCCGTGCCGGTCGGCGCGGGCCAGCAGCCGGGCGGTGGCACGCATCAGGCCTGCCCGGCGGGTACCGGGTGGTCGGCGTGCGCGGTCGCGGCCCGGTGGTGGGCCAACTCGTGCCGGATCCACCCGGCGACCCGGGTGGCCAGCGGATCCTCGGTGATGGACTGGAACACCGTCGGCAGGCTGCCCCGGCGGGCCCGCGCGTCACGGTCCATCACCGACAGGTCGGCGCCGACCATCGGGGCCAGGTCCGTCTTGTTGATCACCAGGAGGTCGGCGGCGGTCACGCCGGGGCCACCCTTGCGCGGCACCTTGTCCCCGCCGGCCACGTCCACCACGAAGATCTGCCGGTCCACCAGACCTCGGCTGAAGGTGGCGGTCAGGTTGTCCCCGCCGCTCTCCACCAGCACGAGGTCCAGCGGGCCCAGCGCCTCGGCCAACTCGTCGACCGCGTCGAGGTTGGCACCGATGTCGTCACGGATGGCGGTGTGCGGGCAGCAGCCGGTCTCCACGGCCCGGATCCGGTCCGGGTCGAGTACCCCGGCCCGCTTGAGGAAGTCGGCGTCCTCGGTGGTGTAGATGTCGTTGGTCACCACCGCCAGCCGCAACTCGTCGGCGAAGGCCCGGCACAGCGCGGCGACCAGCGCCGTCTTGCCGGAGCCGACCGGACCGCCGATGCCGACCCGCAGCGCCCGCGACGCGGCGGGCAGCGGGGCGTGCGGGTCGACTCCGGGTTCCGGGTGGGTGTGGGGAACGGACTCGTCGTGCTCGGTCTCAGGACGCAAAGAGACGCACCTCCCAGGTGGCGTGGACTTCGGCATGGATGTCGGCGAGCGGAGCGGCGGCGGCCGGCAGCCGCTCCGGTGGTTCCTCGGCGGCCCGCGCCGCCCGCGCCGCGGTGGCGTCGCAGGCGACCGCGAGCCGCACCAGCAGGGCCTGCACCCGGTAGGGATCGAGGCCGAGCAGACGTACGGCGGCGCTTGCCGAACCGGTCACCGTCGCGTGGGCGGCGACCGTGGCGACCTGCGCCGGGTCCAGACCAGCTGCGGCGCCGACCAACCCCAGCACCAGCGGCTGGTGCGGGCCGGGCGGCCTGGCGGGCAGGTCGTCGAAGGTGTCACCGGGCCAGATCTCCCGCCCGGCCCGCAGCAGCGCCCGGCCCTGGCGACGGGACACCGCCCGTTGGGCCGGCGACGCGGTCCGGGCGTCCAGTTCGGCGTCGAGCCGCGCCAGCAGGTCCCGGCGTCCGGCCGACCGGGCGGCCCGACGGGACGCCGCCGCGAACGCCGCCGCGACCAGCCCGGCGGTGGCCAGCCGCCCGCGCAGGTACTCCCCCAACGTGGCCAGGTCGGTCACCCGCCCGGCCGCGACAGCCGCCTCCAGCCCCGACGAGTGGGCGTGCGCCCCCGCTGGGAACCGCCCGTCGGCGAGCAGCAGGAGCATGGTCGGCGCGCTCATCAGAACAGGAAGTAGCGCTGGGCCATCGGCAACTCGGTCACCGGGTCGGGTTCGACCACCTCGCCGTCGATGCGGACGGTGAAGGTGTCCGGGTCCACCTCGATGCGCGGCAGCGCACCGTTTTCCGGCAGGTCGGTCTTGCCGCGCTGCCGTACGTCGGCCACCGGCACCACCCGGCGACGCACGTCCAGGCGCAGCCCGGCGTCGAGCGCGGCGGGTGCCACGAACGCCAGGCTGGTGGCGGCGGCCGCCACGCCGTACGCGCCGAACATGGGGCGGGGCAGCATCGGCTGCGGCGTCGGGATCGAGGCGTTCGCGTCCCCCATCTGGGCGTACGCGATGAACCCGCCCTTGATCACCAGGTGCGGTCGGACGCCGAAGAACGCCGGTTCCCAGAGCACCAGGTCGGCGAGCTTGCCCGGCTCGACCGAGCCGATCTCGTGGTCGAGTCCGTTGGCCATGGCCGCGCAGATGGTGTACTTCGCCACGTACCGCCGGGCCCGGTGGTTGTCGGCGGCACCGTCACCGGGCAACGCCCCCACCCGCGCCTTCATCACGTGCGCGCTCTGCCAGGTCCGCAGCACGACCTCGCCGACCCGGCCCATCGCCTGCGAGTCGGAGCCGATGATCGAGATCGCGCCCAGGTCGTGCAGCAGGTCCTCGGCGGCCATCGTGGACGGTCGGATCCGGCTCTCGGCGAACGCCAGGTCCTCCGGCACCGCCGGGTTGAGGTGGTGGCAGACCATCAGCATGTCGAGGTGTTCGGCCAGGGTGTTGCGGGTGTACGGACGGGTCGGGTTGGTCGACGAGGGCAGCACGTTCGGTTCCCCGGCGACGGTGATGATGTCCGGCGCGTGCCCGCCCCCGGCCCCCTCGGTGTGGTACGAGTGGATCGCCCGGCCGCCGATCGCCCGCAGGGTGTCCGCGACGAACCCGGCCTCGTTGAGGGTGTCGGTGTGGATGGAGACCTGCACGCCCGAGGCGTCCGCCACCCGCAGGCACGCGTCGATCGCCGCCGGGGTGGTGCCCCAGTCCTCGTGCAGCTTGAAGCCGCCGGCACCGGCCCGCAGCTGTTCCCAGAGCGCCTCGGCGGAGACCGTGTTGCCCTTGCCGAGCAGCAGCACGTTGACCGGGAACGCGTCCAGCGCCTCGTGCATCCGGGCCAGGTGCCAGGCGTTCGGCGTGACGGTGGTGGCCCGGGTCCCCTCGGCCGGTCCGGTGCCGCCGCCGACCAGGGTGGTGACCCCACCGGCCAGCGCCTCGGTGACGATCTGCGGGCAGATGAAGTGCACGTGGGTGTCGACCGCCCCGGCGGTGAGGATCCGGCCGTTGCCGGCGATCACCTCGGTCGCCGGTCCGATCACCAGCTCCGGGTGCACACCGTCCATGGTGTCCGGGTTGCCCGCCCGGCCCAGCGCGACGATCCGCCCGTCGCGGATCCCCACGTCCGCCTTGACCACGCCCCAGTGGTCGAGGACCACCGCGCCGGTGATGACGGTGTCCAGGGCCCCCTCCGCCCGGGTGGCCCGGGACTGCCCCATCGACTCGCGGATCACCTTGCCGCCGCCGAAGACCGCCTCGTCGCCGCCGGCACAGTGGTCGTGCTCGACCTCGATCAGCAGGTTCGTGTCGGCCAGCCGGATCCGGTCGCCCGTACTCGGCCCGTAGAGCGCCACGTAGCGCTCCCGCTCCACCATGCTCATGCCGTCGCTCCGCTCCGCTGCGCGCCGTCGTCGGGCACCGCCGTCGTCGGGGCCGGGTCCAGCGGGCCGGCGCACTCGCCGCGCAGGCCGGGGACGATCCGCGCGCCGCGCAGCGGCACCAGGTCCACGGTGCGGCTCACGCCCGGTTCGAACCGCACGGACGTGCCGGCCGGTACGGCGAGACGCTGCCCCCAGGCAGCGGACCGGTCGAAGTCCAGGGCCGGGTTGGCCTCGGCGAAGTGGTAGTGCGACCCGACCTGCACCGGCCGGTCACCGGTGTTCACCACGAGCAGCGTGGTCACCGGACGTCCGGCGTTGATCTCCACCGGCCGCGCCGCCGGCAGGATCTCCCCGGGGATCACGGGATCGGGTGGTGCACCGTCACCAGCTTGGTGCCGTCCGGGAACGTCGCCTCCACCTGCACCTCCCTCAGCAGCTCGGGGATGCCGTCCTGCACGTCGTCCCGGCTCAGGACGGTGCGGCCGGAGGCCATCAGGTCGACCACGGACGCCCCGTCGCGGGCACCTTCGAGGAGGAAGGCGGTGAGCACCGCGACGGCTTCCGGGTAGTTGAGACGCAGGCCGCGCTCGCGGCGGCGTCGGGCGACGTCCGCCGCCACGTGGACGAGCAGGCGGTCCTGCTCGTGAGGGGTGAGATACACGGGGTGCTCCCGGTGGGTTCCGCGCCCCGGACACCGTCGGCCCGGCGCCTCGACGCGCCGACCGCCGGTCGGGGTTCGCCCGCCGGTCCCGACCGCCACGTGCGCGGGGCCCGGGGTTTCCACCTCCCCGGTCCGCGTGACGGACCACCGGCGGTGTCGGGTCGGATGCGGACCGCACCGCCCACCGCTGAGCAGACCGTAAGGGATCACGCGGGCAGCGGGCAACACCCCGCGTGAGCGTGGTCATAACGGGTGGACGCTGCCCCGTCACGGGCTGCTAGCCTCGGCGGCAGGTCAAGAGCGTCAGCGTCAAGCCCCGGCTCGCTGGCCGGCAACCCTCGTCCGCGCAGGGGTGCCCCGGGTGAGGACCAGGCATCGGAGCGATCTCCGGTGCAAGCGTGGCCTGGTGTCCCAGGTCATCACGACCTTGAGGAGAGCCATGGCGTACCCCGATCGACCGGTTGCCTGCCGGCACCTGACCCGGCGTCGGCACGTCGACATGATGCGGGTGTGCAGCGCCGCGTGTAGCTGACCGCGTCGCCACCCGGCCGTCGACCCCACCCGGTCGGACGACCACCCCGTTCGTTCCCATCCTTCGCGGTCCGTCCCACGGCGGACCGTCGGTGTGGCACGTGCGTGCCCGCCGCCGCTCATCAGGAGACACCTGTGCGATTCCTTCCTGCCCTCACCCGGGCCGCCGCCGTCGGCGTCACCGCCGTGCTCGCCGCCGTCACCCTCACCGCCTGCGGCGCGGACGGTGACCCCGCCGAGAACCCGTACAACCTGCTCCAGCCGGGGGTGCTGCGGGCCGGCACGCTGACCGACGCACCGCCGAACGTGTACCTCAAGGACGGCGAGTTCACCGGGTTCGACAACGACCTGCTGGTCGCCGCCGCCGACAAGCTCGGGCTGCGGGTCGAGTTCGTCGGCACCGACTTCTCCGGTCTGCTCGCCCAGGTCAACAACCGCAAGTTCGACGTCGGCAGCTCCTCGATCACGATCACCGAGGCGCGGAAGAAGACGGTCGACTTCGGCAACGGCTACGACTTCGGATACTTCGGCCTCGACGTGCCCGCCGGTTCGACGCTGGCGAGCTTCGACGAGCTGTCGGGCAAGCGGGTGGTCGTCGTGCAGGGCACCGTCCAGGACGACTACGCCACCGGGCGTGGCCTCGACCCGGTGCGGGTGCCGGACTACAACGGCGCGATCAACCAGCTCAAGGCGGGCACCGCCGACGCCTGGATCGCCCCGGCCGAGATCGGCGAGAAGACCGCCGCCGACAGCGGCGGCAGGATCACGGTCGCGGCGAAGGAACTCAGCCCGGCACCCACCGCGTACGCGGTCGCCAAGGGCAACGACACGCTGCGCGAGGCGCTGAACCGGGCCCTGGACGAGGTCATCGCCGACGGCACCTGGACCCGCCTCCAGGAGCAGTACTACCCGGGCCGGCCGATCCCGGCCGACTTCACCCCGGGCAGCGGCGAGGTGTCGGCGCCGGCCGCCTCCTGAGGTAGGACGACGAGCGAGTAGGGCGGAGGTCGACCGTGGATCCGTTGCGCACCCTGTGGGAGACGTTCTTCGACTGGGAGTCGATGCGCGAGGCGCTGCCCGACATGATCACCGTCGGGTTGCCGAACACGCTGATCCTGGCGGTCACCGCCGCCCTGCTCGGCTCCGCCATGGGCATCGTGCTGGCCGTCGCGGGCATCTCGCGTACCCGCTGGTTGCGGTGGCCGGCCCGGGTCTACACCGACGTGTTCCGCGGTCTGCCGGCGGCGGCGACGATCCTGCTGATCGGGGTCGGTCTGGCGCCGTTGGGCATGCAGGTGTGGGGACCCAACCCGTACCCGCTGGGCATCCTGGCGCTGTCGCTGATCGCGTCGGCGTACATCGGGGAGATCTTCCGCTCCGGCATCCAGTCGGTGGAGGCCACCCAGGTGGAGGCCGCCCGCGCGCTCGGTTTCTCCTGGTGGGAGGCGATGCGGGTGGTGGTGATCCCGCAGGGTGTCCGGCGGGTCCTGCCGGCCTGGGTCAACCAGCTCATCGCCCTGATCAAGGACTCCAGCCTGGTCTACTTCCTCGGTCTGCTGGCCAGCCAGCGGGAGCTGTTCCGGATCGGGCAGGACTACGCGGCCAACACCGGCAACCAGTCGGCGCTGCTGCTCGCCGGGCTCTTCTATCTGACCCTGACCGTGCCGCTGACGCACGTCGTCAACTGGATCGACCGGCGGCTGCGGCACGGCCGCCCGGCGACCGGACCGGCCGGTGACGACCCGGACGACCTCGACCTGGCGCTGCCCGGCGCCGCCGGAGGCAACCAACGATGAGCACCTCGGTCAGCCTGAGCCTGCGCGACGTACACCTGGCCTTCGGCCCTCACCAGGTGCTGCGCGGGGTGGACCTGGACGTCGCACGCGGCGCGACCGCCTGCGTGATCGGCCCCTCCGGGTCCGGTAAGTCGACGCTCCTGCGGACCGTCAACCGGCTCCTCGAACCGGACAAGGGTGACGTGCTGCTGGACGGGCGCAGCGTGCTGCGCGACGACCCGGACGCCCTGCGGCAGCGGGTCGGCATGGTGTTCCAGCAGTTCAACCTCTTCCCGCACATGAGCGTGCTGCGCAACATCACCGTCGCGCTACGGCGCATCCGCAAGCTCGGCGAGGACGAGGCGGTGGCGGTGGCGCGTACCCACCTGGACCGGGTGGGGCTGGCGGCGAAGGCCGACGCCCGGCCGGCGCACCTCTCCGGCGGGCAGCAGCAGCGGGTGGCCATCGCCCGGGCGCTGGCCATGCAGCCGCAGGTGATGCTCTTCGACGAGGCCACCTCGGCGCTCGACCCGGAGCTGGTCAAGGGCGTGCTGTCGCTGATGGCGGACCTCTCGTCGCAGGGCATGACCATGGTGGTGGTGACTCACGAGATGGGTTTCGCGCGCGAGGTCGCCGACACCGTCGCGTTCATGGACGCCGGAGTGGTGCTGGAGGCCGGCGAGCCGGCCGCGATCTTCGAGTCGGCCGAGCACCCGCGCCTACGCCGCTTCCTGTCCCAGGTTCTCTGAGGCGAACGAAGGCACATCCAATATCACCCTCCGGTACGCGAGGATACGCACCGCGTAGCGTCAACCGCCTTCGGAACGCCACAACAGGCTCCTCAGCCTCGATATCTCACGGCCGGTATAGGCTGTCGCTCGAATCTGCAACATCCAACTCAACCGGGAGGTCAGCGTTGAGCGACCGGGTCATCGACAACCCGATCATCAACTCGCCATACGGCCGCCCCACCCGCCACTTCGCCTTCGACCGGGACGGCATCACCGACCGGGTCGAGGAGCAGCGGCGGCCGTCGAGCTTCTTCATCCCGGTGCCGCGACCTCGCAAGCGGGGACAGCAGCTTGAGTTGCAGGTCTTCACCGAAGACGACATCAAGCCCAACAAGCAGGTCAATGATGTCCGGGAACGGGTCGACGCGTGGCGGACGGCGGGCTGGCCGAACGTCACCCCGGTGACCCGCCGCCTGCTGGAGTACTGGAGCGATCCGGAGCGGGACAACAAAATCCTGTTCTGCCAGCGTGAGGCGGTCGAGACGGCGATCTTCCTTGCCGAGGGAGCGACCAAGTGGCAGGGAAGTTGGATCAACAACGATCTGGACGCGCACAACGCTGAGCACAACAACGGTCTGCCACGAGCCGCCCTCAAGATGGCGACCGGCACCGGCAAGACCGTGGTGATGGCCATGTTGATCGCGTGGCAGACGATCAACAAGGTCCATGCGCCGTACGACAGGACCTTCGCGAAACGGTTCCTCGTGGTGACCCCCGGCCTCACCATCCGCGACCGGCTGCGGGTCCTGCTGCCCGAGGATCCGGGCAACTACTACCGCGAGCGTGATCTGGTGCCGGCCGAGTTCGCCGACGACCTCGGCCAGGCAAAGCTGGTGATCACCAATTTCCACGCCTTCCAGCTCCGCGAAACCCGCTTCGGCCGCAACGCGACCGGAAACACCAAGGCACTGGTGGCACCCGGTCGACCCGACCCGTTCCGGGAGACCCCGGCCCAGATGGTCACCCGGGTGCTGCGCGAACTCGGCGGATCGTCGGAGATCGTTGTCTTCAACGACGAGGCACACCACTGCTACCGGGGACGTGCCGGTGAGCCAGAGCCGGACGCCGACACCGTCGAGGATCTGCGCGGCGACGAGCGCAAAGAGGCCGCCGACCGGGCCGAGGAGGCCCGCATATGGTTCAGCGGCCTGGAAGCGGTCCGCGCCAAGGTCGGCATCAAGAGGGTGTACGACCTCTCTGCGACCCCCTTCTTCCTGGCCGGATCCGGCTACCGGGAGGGCACGCTCTTTCCCTGGGTGGTCAGCGACTTCTCGCTGATCGACGCCATCGAGGCCGGCATCGTCAAGATCCCCCGGGTACCGGTCGACGACGACCGGGTCGCCAACCGCGTGACCTACCTGAATCTCTGGCAGGAGATCCGCGACGCCCTGCCCAAGGGCGGACGCCGATCCCACCAGGACTTCACCGCAGCGGATCTGCCTGGCGCGTTGACCGCCGCCCTGCACAGTCTCTATGGCTCCTACGTGTCAGCGTTCGAGGCGTGGGAGAAGTCGGAGGCTGCCGCCCACGGGCAACCGCCACCCGTCTTCATCGTCGTCTGCAGCAACACGACAATCTCGAAGGCCGTCTATGAGTGGATTGGCGGCTACGACCGTGAGCAGGCCGGACATCTGCTGCCGACCGCCGGACAGCTACCCCTGTTCAGCAATGTGGCGGACGGGCAGTGGCTGCACCGGCAACAAACGATCCTGGTCGACGCTGCGGAGTTCGAGTCCGGCAGCCTGTCACCGGAGTTCCGCCGTACCGCAGCACGAGAGATCGCGGAGTTCAAACAGGAGTACGCCGAGCGCTTCCCCGGCCGGAGCGCCGACGACATCGGCGACGCGGAACTGATGCGGGAGGTGATGAACACCGTCGGCAAACCGGGAAAGCTCGGTGAGCCGGTGCGGTGTGTCGTCAGCGTCTCCATGCTGACGGAGGGCTGGGACGCCAACACGGTCACCCACATCCTGGGAGTGCGGGCCTTCGGCACGCAACTGCTCTGCGAGCAGGTGGTCGGCCGGGGCCTGCGGCGACGCTCATACGTCGCCGATGAGAACGGCATGTTCACTCCCGAGTATGCGGATGTCTACGGCGTTCCGTTCCAGTTCATCCCCACGGTGGCGGTGAGCCGGGAACTGCCGATGAAGCCGGTCCGCAATGTGCGGGCCGAGCCGGACCGCGACGCGGCGAAGCTTGAGATCACCTTCCCGCGGGTGGTCGGATACCACCTGGAGATACCCGACGCGCCGCTGGTCGGCGATTTCAGAGATCCCGACCTCAAGATGGTCTTGTCTCGACAGGACCTACCGACGAAGACCATGGTGGCGGGACAGGTCGGCGAGGAGGATGTGCACGATCTCGAACGGTTGAAGCGCCTCCGTGGACAGTTCGTCGTCTACCGACTAGCCAGTGAAGTACTGAGGCGCAAGTTGCGCACCGGAGACGGCGACCTGCGGCCGTGGTATTTCCCGCAGGTGCTGGAGATCGCTCAACAGTGGCTCCGTCGATGCGTCGACGTCCGGGACGACCAGGCAGTTGGTCTGATCCTGCTTCGGGAGGCCGAGGCGGTAGAGAAGGTCTGGCAGTCGATCACCTGGCAGGGCGGCCGGCGGGAACGGTGGGTGCTGCCGGTGCTGCGGACGGCCGACCCGGTCGGCACCACTTCGAGCGTCGACTTCCGAACGACCAGGGAGGTCTGGCCGACGGACCCGCGACGGTGCCAGGTCAACCTCGTGACCCTCGACGGTAAGGACGGAAACGCCTGGGAGCGGGCCGTCGCCCAGGCTATCGAGTCGCTGCCGGAGGACAAGGTCGCCGCGTACGTCCGCAACGACCACCTCGACTTCTTCATCCCGTACGAGCACGCCGGGCGGAGCCGGAAGTTCTACCCGGACTTCCTGGTGAGGCTGGCCAGTACCGGCGATGAGATCACCCGGACCCTGATCGTGGAGGTGTCGGGCGGTCGCAAGTCGCAGTCCGAGGCCGCGCAGAAGGCATGGGCCGCCCGCAATCTCTGGGTGCAGGCGGTCAACAACAGCGGCCGGTTCGGGCGCTGGAGCTTCTGCGAACTTCGTGACCCGACCACCGCCAAACGCGACCTTCGACCTGCCATCGATGCGCTGTTCGCCCTGCAAGGCGCGTCGGCGCTCACCGACGCCGCACCCGCCGACGAGGAGTTGGTCTGATGCCCCCGAGGAGTCGCAAGCCCACCGTCAGCAACGTGCCGGTGCAGGCGATCGCGCACCCGACGGACCGTCGGGTGCATCTGCCGACGGCGGACGGCCAGGAGTTCGTCTCGCCTGACGCCGCCCGGATCGAGCAGGTCAAGAAGGAGCGCGATCCGAGTCTGGACCCGCAGCTCGTCTGGATCGGCAAAGAGGAACAGGACGCCGAGGACCTGGTGGTCGAGGCCCCGCCGATCTACGTCCAGGAGAAGGTCGCCCCGCGCACCCTGGTCGAGGAGTTGCGCAGGGCCAGCGAGAAGTCCCGCCCCCGGGAGAACGAACAGCTCGGTCTCTTCGCCGACGACTACGCAGACTTCGACGGGCTGGACAACTGGCAGTCGGTCGAGTATTACCAGCACGAGGCCAACTGGTCCAACCGCATGATCCTCGGCGACTCGCTGCGCGTCATGGCGTCGCTTGCCGAGAAGGAGCGGCTGCGCGGTAAGGTCCAGATGATCTACATCGACCCGCCGTACGGCATCAAGTTCGGCTCCAACTGGCAGATGTCAGCCCGCAAGCGGGACGTCAAGGACGGCAACCTCGCGGACGTCACCCGCGAGGTTGAGCAGATCAAGGCGTTCCGGGACACCTGGGAGTTGGGCATCAACTCCTACCTGGCGTACCTACGCGACCGGCTGATCGTCGCCCGGGACCTGCTCACCGAGTCCGGCAGCGTCTTCATCCAGATCGGCGACGAAAACGTCCACCTAGTCCGCTGCCTCCTCGACGAAGTCTTCGGCCCCGAAAACTTCGTTTCGCTCATTAGTTTCGTTACCACAAGCGGATTCGATTCGAGCACCCTAGCCAGGGCAGGCGACTACATAGTTTGGTACGCCCGATCCACGAATCACGCGAAGGTCCGCCGTGTTTGGCAGGAGGCGGATCGCAACCCCGGCGGCTCCTACCGATGGTTGATGCTGCCAGACGGCCGCTACCGCAGCATGACATCCGCTGAACTCGCCGGAAGCGCGCCCCTCCCCACTGGAGCTAGGCTGTACGCACCGGGTGACCTTCAGTCGCAGAACCCTGCGGGCGTGGATCAGCCATTCGAGTACCAGGGTAAAACCTATCGACCCGTGACAACGTCCCACTGGAAGGCAAACTATCCGGAGGGAATGAATCGACTGAAGTGGGCCGGCCGGATCCACTCCGCAAAGAACTCCTTGCGCTACGTAAGGTTCGCAGATGATTTCCCGCTGAAATCAGTCAACAATATGTGGACCGACACCGGAACAGGGAATTTCACCGACGATAAGGTCTACGTCGTGCAGACCAACACCAAGGTCATCGAGCGATGCATGTTGATGTGCACCGATCCGGGAGACCTGGTGTTGGACCCGACCTGCGGTTCAGGGACCACCGCATACGTGGCGGAGCAGTGGGGGCGACGGTGGATCACCATTGACACCTCGCGGGTGGCGATCACGCTCGCGCGGCAGCGGCTGGTCGGTGCGAAGTACCCCGCCTACCTGCTCGCCGATTCTGTTGAGGGTCGGGCCAAGGAGCGCGAGCTGTCCGGCACCGAGGCGGCCCCTACACCGCCCGGCAATGACATCCGCAAGGGCTTCGTGTACGAGCGTGTCCCGCACGTGACGCTCAAGTCCATCGCCAACAACCCGGACATCAAGGAGGGCATGAGCCGCAAGGAGATCGACGCGGCGATCGCCCGGCACGCCGAAACCGAACTGCTCTACGACCGGCCATACGAGGACAAGAAGCGCATCCGGGTGGCGGGCAAGTTCACCGTGGAGAGCCTGTCACCGCATCGGTCGGCAAACTTCTCGATCGGCGAGGAGCAGACCGAAGGGGGCGATGTCAACGCCTACGTCAAGACGATCCTGGACAACCTGACCAAGGCAGGTGTACAGAACGGCTGGCGTAACGAGCGGCTGGAGTTCGCCTCGCTGAATCCGTATCCGGGCAAGTTCGTCCACGCGGAGGCCGCGCGACGCAACGACGACGAGGGCACGTCGGCGCGGATCGCGGTAAGCGTCGGCCCTCAGTACGGCACAGTGGACGCCGACTTCGTCAAGTACGCGGCGCGGGAGGCACTCAAGGGTGTCGGTTTTGACCTGCTGCTGGTGTGTGCCTTCGGCTTCGACGGGCGGGCCAGCGAGGCAGCCGGCGAGTTCGCTCCGGAAGGCGACGACTTCGCAACGGTGGCGGAGCAGCGGCAGCTCGGCCGACTTCCCATCCTGCTCGTGCGGATGAACGCCGATCTGGCCATGGGCGACACGCTGCTCAAGAAGACCGGGACCGCCAACCTCTTCACGGTTTTCGGCGAGCCGGACATCGCCATCGACCCGGTGCCGGATGGGCTCGTGGTCGAGATCCGTGGCGTTGATGTCTACAACCCCACCACCGGGGAACTGCGGCCGGACAACGGCGTCGGCGACATCGCACTGTGGATGATCGACACCGACTACAACGAGGAAGAGTTCTTCGTCCGGCACATCTACTTCGCCGGGAGCGAAGGCAAGCCGGACGGGCTGGACCCGTACTCCCGACTACGCAAGGCTCTACGCGCGCAGATCGACGAGTCCGCCTGGTCCAGCCTCTACGGCCACCACTCGCGCCCGTTCCCTCGACCCAAGTCAGGGAAGATCGCGGTGAAGGTGGTCAACCACTACGGCGACGAGGTGGTGAAGGTCTACGAAGTCTGAGCCGGCGAGTACCCGTACTCCGCCAACCGATTCCGGGCGATGTCGAGTTCCTCGTCGGTGAAGAGCCCGGCGAACCGGTCTTGCAGCACCACCGCCTCGACTGCGAGATCGAGTCTGCCCTTCTCCCACAGGGTGGTGAAGCCGCTGGAGACCGAATTTGCCCTGATCAGCCGGCGGGCCGCCTCAAGCCCGCCTACTTGCTGCACCATCTGTAGGAAGTAGCCCGCGTTGTAGTTCAACTCCTTCTTGGCCCTGCGGTAACCATCGAGCATGGCTGCGTGGAACTCGGCGGCCACCTTCGGATCGCGCTCGTTCGCCACCCGTTCGCCACTCGTGGCAGAGCTGAGACGCGGTTCCGGGGCCGGACGCGGCGCCGCAGCCGGCGGAGTTGCTGACCGATAGGCGGGGTTGCGAGTCAGTGCGATGTGGTCGGCCAAGCCCGTGCCGAGACGCTGCGGGCGGGGCATGCCCCTCGCCGGCAGCGCCCGAGTCAGCGCCAGGTAGATGTCGCCAAGCGTCAGCAGTGCGCCGCCACCCGTGACGCCCTGCCGCAACGTACGCAACAACTCGCCGGTGAAAGCAGTGAACTGAGCACCAACAGGGGCAACTGCGGTCTCGTGTGCCGGCGCGGACGCCAGAGTGTAGGTCCCATGGATGTCGAGGTTCCCGCTGATCGCCGGGGCGGTGCCCGACATAGCCTCGGTAGCGTGGCCCGAGAAGCAGCAGTCCAGGATCAGGACCCGGTTGCGTGCAGGGCTGTCGGCCAGTGCGGACCGGAGCCAACTCATCGGGACGCCGAAGTAGTGGACCCGACGCGGATCCGGGTCGGTGGATTCAACGGCCAGAAACAGTTCACCGCGCTGGTTCAGCATGCCGTGGCCTGAGTAGTACACCACGATCGTGTCCAGCGCTTCGTTGACGACGGCGTCAATCGCATCCCCGACCTCCTGCGGAGTCGCCGGGTCGATCAACATCCGGCAGCCTGACGGATCTAGGCCACCCAAGTCCGGATCGGTGAGGGAATCAGCCAACGACTGCACGTTGTTGACGGTTGCCGGAAGATCATGCAGGCCGTCGTGCGAGAAGCGGGACGACCCGACCAGCAGGGCGCGCGATCCATCTCGCTCCGGAAGCCTCGCGTTCATGACACCTTCCGGTCTGCCGAGAGCGTGTCGTACAGCTCTTTGACTGCGCCTGCGTTGCCGGCCTCGATCTCGACCTTACGGAGAGTTTCACCCGTCTCCTCGACGACGAACTCCACGCTGATCCGAGCACGCCGCGATTGCAACCACGTGTTGAGCGCACCTGCCAGCACCGCAGCCGCTCCACCACTGCCGAGCGCAACGGAGATGATCTCCATGGCGCCCCCCATCTCGTCTGGACCGGGCTGCCGAGACAGCGTCCGCACCCTGCCACGGAGTTCGTCGGTGCGCTGGAGCCAACCAAACAGAGAGTGCAGTTCGCCTGGTCTTCCGTCGAGCAGTGACACTTTGATCAACGCCATGGTGTGCATTATCCAATATGGCCGGAGGAAGTCAGCCAGCACCCGACACCAACCTTCCACCACCATCGACACAGCGACCAACTGGGAAGTGAGGGTTTTTGCGCGTCCGCGCCATCCATGGGCACTGATCAACTCCTAACTCTTCCCGGCTCCGGAAGCTGCGCGTACCGTGAGGTACACGATGTACCCCATGTAATGAGGTGTGGTTCGTGATCAGTGATCAGCAGCTAAAGCCGGGCCAGCGTGTCGAGCGGCTACGTCGTGCCGCCGGGCTCTCCCGTGAACGCCTCGCCAACTTGAGCGGACTATCAGCGACAACGGTGAAGTTCATCGAGAACGGACGTCGATCGTTGACCCTTCGTGCCGCACAGCAGATGGCACCACACCTCGGGGTTCGGGATCTCGGTGATCTCTTCGGACCGTCCGTGGCACTGTCTCTCGATGGTCGGGCCAGCCATCCCGCAGTAACGGAGGTCCGCCATGCGTTGACCGCCTGGCACCTCGCCGTCGACGGCGAACCGGAGAGCACCGACTATCTCCGAGGCGCGGTCGATTCCGCATGGCAGACCTGGCACACATCTCGACACCAGCGCACGGCGGCAGGGGAAATCCTGCCCGGCCTGCTGAATGCCACCCAGCGAGCGGCTCGGTTGCATTCGGGCGATGATCGACGCACGAGCCTCGCCCTACTCGCGCAGTCTTACCATCTCGCTCAGGCGTATCTGGCGTGGCATGGCGACCGTGAACTGGTCTGGTTGACCGTTGATCGCGGAATGAACGCCGCCCTGGACGCGGACGACCCACTCGCTATCGCACAGGCGACCTGGTATGCCGCACACCTGCTACGCGCGGTCGGTCGCGGAGACGAAGCGTTGGAGCGACTTCGGGAAGCACGCGGGCTTATCGAACCACGCCTAGCGGATGGCGGCCCCGAATGGGCGGAAGTCCTCGCCGATCTGCACCTTTGCGCAGCCCTGACGCGTTCTCGGATCGGTGACCAAGGCGCGTGGTCGGATTGGGACACCGCTCGGTCGATCGTCGACCGGGCGCTGCCCGAGGGGTTCGTAGGCTTGCGGACCCGCGTGTCGCGGCCCTTGGTCGACGTGTACGCGGTCATGTGCGCAGTAGACCTCGGCGATCCGGACGAGGCGCAACGCCGCGCCCACGCCCTCGACCCGGCATCGATCCCGTCGACAGAGCGTCGGGGTCGGCATTACGTGGAACTGGCACGTTCGGCCGATCTGGAGGGCGCGAAGGAAGCGACCCTTCATCTGCTGACGCGTGCCGAGGCTACGTCACCGGAGACGGTCCGCTACTCGCCTGCAGCGCAGGATCTGATCACCCGGCTGTCCCACGAATCACCTGCGTCGATCCGCGCCGAGGCGGTTGACCTCGCCCGTCGAATGAGTGCCGCTGACCTTTAGGTACGCCCCGTCACCGGGTACACCACGTACCCAGACTCGAACGCTCGATTCCTTAGCGTAATCGAGCGGTGACAGCATGGGCTTGTCTGGACCTTTCCGCTGCCGCCTCTGATGACGAAGGAGTCGGGAATGAGCGGCCAGAACGATGGCGGCACGCCGAGTAGGGGCGAGCAGATCCAGGCGAACGAACGGGAAGCGGCGAAGCGGCGGGTGCTCGCCCAGGCCGAGGCGGAGCGCGTACCGGTCGAGGAGACGACCCGGGCGGTACCGGATCGGCGGTGGCGGCGTGGGTGACGAGTTGTTGCCGATCGGTCGGCGGGTGGCTTACTGGCGAGGGCGGCGGCGCATGTCGCAGCAGGTGTTCGCCGACCGGATGGGCAAGTCGAAGAGCTGGGTCGACAAGGTCGAGCGTGGTGCGCGGTCGCTGGACAAGGTGTCCACGATCGCGGAGATCGCCGCCGTGTTGCGAGTCGAGCAGTCGGTGCTGCTGGGCCGCCAGGTCCACACCGCTGCCGTAAGCGAGCGGGCGGCCGGTGTGGAGCGGATCCGGGCGGCACTGTCCGCGTACGACATCGTGGCGGGCCGGCGGGTGCCGGAGCGTGAGGTACCGGCAGCGGATCAACTGGCCGGTGGCGTGGCTTACGCCTGGAACACCTACCAGCATGCCCAATACCCCCAGTTGATCGACCTGCTGCCCGGGCTGATCACCGGGGCGCAGCGCGGTTACGCCTGCGAGCCGGGATCGGGGCGCGTACCGCTGGTGGAGGCGTACCGGGTCGGCTCGGCACTGCTGACGAAGCTCGGTGAGACCGAGCTTGCCTGGCTGGCCGCCGACCGGGCGATGGCGCTCGCCACCGGCGATGCGGTGCTGGTGGCGACGGCGGCGGTGCAGCTCGGGCCGGTGTTGCGCGCCACCGGGCAGGCGGGCGCTGCGGTGTCGACCATGCGGACCACCGCGTACCGGATCACCCCGCCGGACCTCGACGGCAGCCCGTCGGCGTACCTGTCCCTGTGCGGCACGCTGCTTGTGCAGGGCGCGTTGGCGGCGGCCGGCGACGGCAATGAGCGTGGTGCCGCCGACCTGCTCGATGAGGCCGCCGACCTGGCCGACCAGGTGGGCGACGGCCACGACTACCATCGCACCGCCTTCGGACCCACCGCCGTGGCCGCAGCGCGCACTCTGGCGGCACTGGAGTTGGGCGATGCGGGTGAGGCGCTGGCCTGGCATCAGAGGGCCACCGTATGCCTCGGCTGGCGGTGGCTGCCTGTCGAGCATCGCGCCGCACACCTGATCGACGCTGCTCGCGCGCACCTGCACGCTCACGATGCCACGAACGCCGCCCGGACCCTGCGGCAAGTCCAGAGCATCGCACCCGCCGAGGTCCGGCACCGCCCCGCCGCCCGCGACCTGCTTGTCCAGGTGCTCCGGAGCCCACACGCCCCGACGACGATCGTCCAGCTCGCTGCCGCCCTTGGGGTTCCGGCGACATGACGGCACCGCTGTTGTCGGACGGAGGCGGGTTAGCGCGGGTTCGGTGTAAGGAGGGGACCCCTGCTATGCACGAGGCGTTAGCAGGGGGCCCCTCCTTACACCTCAGGCCGGGGTGTCGCGCCGCCGGAACGCGCCCACTCCGACGGCCAGCAGCACGGCCGCCACGGCGGTGAGCACCACCAGGGGCAGCACCCTGAGGTCGGCGGCGGGCACCGACGGCACGTGCGTGAAGGGCGACAGGTTCAGCGCCGCCTGCGGCAGCTCCAGCACCGCGCCCAACTGTCCGAGCAGCAGGAAGGCGATCAGCACCGCCCAGCTCAACGCCACCGACCAGCGGGGCACCGCGCCGAACAGGGCGGTCACCACCCCGACGAGCACCAGCAGGGCGGGCAACCGCAGCAGCGCCGCCCCGCCCAGCTCGACCGTCCAGCCGACCGCGTCACCGGCCGCCAGGCCGTACCCGAGCCCGGTGGTGAGACCGGCCAGCAGCACCAGCAGCGCCGCGCCGAGCACCGCGCCGCCCACCTGCGTGCCGAGCCACCGGGTCCGGCTCACCGCCGTGGCCAGCAACGCCTCCAGGATGCCGTCGGACTCGTCGTTGCGGGTCCGCAGCAGGGCCTGCACGACGTACGCGCCGATGGTCAGCGCGTACAGGCCGAGGATCGCGGCCAGGTACGCGTCGACGAGTTCCGCCCCGCCGCCGAGCTGGGCGATCACGTCGGCCGCCGCCGGGTTCTCGGCGATCATCGCGTCGACCTCGTGACCGGCCACCCCCATGGAGAGGCCGAGCACCACCACCGCCACCGCCCAGCCGGCCAGTGCGCCGCGCTGCAACCGCCAGGTCAGGCCGACCGGTCCGAGCAGCCCCGAGCCCGCTCGGGCCGGTCCACGCCGCGCGGCCAGCAGACCCGCGCCGACGTCCCGACGCTCGGCCAGCAGGTAGGCCAGCGCCACACCGGCCACCAGCAGGGCCACCGGCAGTGCGAGCACCCACCATCGTTCGGCGCCGAAGGCGCGTACCTGGGTGCCCCAGCCCAACGGCGAGAGCCAGGTCGGCCAGGCGCTGTCCAGCCGCGTACCGTCGCTGCCGCGCTCGCCCAGCACGTCACCGGCGGCGCGCAGCAGGAACGCGACGCCCACGGTGGCCGCGGCGAGCGCGTTGGCGCCCCGGGAACTGACCGAGAGCTGGGCGGTGACGGCCGCGAGGCCGGTGAAGGCGACGCCGACCCCGCCGATCGCGGCGGCGGCGGCCACCGCACCGACGACCGGCAGCCCGGCCCCGACGAAGGCCAGGGCGAGCAGCACGGCGGAGGCCAGGTTCGCGCCGACGACCACCACCAGGGCGGCGGTGAGCAGGGCGTACCGGCCGACGACGGTGGCGCCGAGCAGTTCGGCGCGCCCGGTCTCCTCGTTCTGCCGGGTGTGCCGGACCACGGCGAACGTGCTCAGCAGCGCGGCGAGCAGGGTGAGGGTGAGGTACGTCTCGGCGACCACCACCGCGCCGAGGTCGGCGCTCGCGATCGGACCGTTGAAGGCACGGGCGACCACACTGGACAGGGCGGTCTCGGCGTACCCGAGGCGGGTCTGCTCGTCGGGGTAGAGACCGGCGACGCTCTCGGCCAGCCCGTAGCCGATCAGCGGGGTGCCGAGGACCCAGACCGCCAGGCGGATCCGGTCCCGACGCAGCGCGAGGCGGGCGAGTCGCCCGGTCCCGGTGAAGGCGCTCATCGGGTACCTCCGGCGGTGGTCTCCCGCTCGACGTCGCCGGCCTGCCGTCCCGCGTCGGTGCTGCCGCCGTAGTGCCGCAGGAACAGCTCCTCCAGCGTGGGCGGCGTGCTGGTCAGGGCACGGACCTCGAACCGGACCAGGTGGCCGAGGAGGGTGTCCAGGTGCGCCGGCTCCACTTCCAGCTTGACCCGGCCGTCGACCGGACGGACCTCGTGGACGCCGGGCAGCTCCGCCAGCCCGGTCAGCGGCCGTGCGGTCTCGACGGTCACCGTGGTACGCGCCAGGTGGCGCAGCTCGGCGAGGCTGCCGGACTCCACGGTGCGCCCGTCCCGGATGATGCTGACCCGGTCGCAGAGCGCCTCCACCTCGGCGAGCACGTGGCTGGAGAGCAGCACGCTCGCTCCGGCCCGGGTGAGCGTGCGGACCTCCTCCTGGAACACCGCCTCCATCAGCGGGTCCAGACCGGACGTGGGTTCGTCCAGGACGTACAGCTCCACGCCGGAGGCGAAGGCGGCGACGATGGCGACCTTCTGCCGGTTGCCCTTGGAGTAGGTGCGGCACTTCTTCGTCGGGTCCAGTTCGAAGCGTCGCAGCAGCTCGTCGCGGCGGCGTTCGTCGAGACCGCCGCGCAACGCGCCGAAGAGGTCGATCGCCTCCCCGCCGGTGAGGTTGGGCCAGAGGTTGACGTCACCGGGTACGTACGCCAGCCGCCGGTGCAGCGCGACCGCGTCCCGCCACGGGTCGCCGTCGAGGACGCGTACCTGTCCGGAGTCGCGGCGCAGCAGGCCGAGAACGATCCGGATGGTGGTGGACTTGCCCGCGCCGTTGGGTCCCAGGAAGCCGTGCACCTCCCCCGGTTCCACCGTCAGGTCGAGTCCGTCCAGGGCACGTACACCGCCGAAGGTCTTGACGAGGTTCTCGATCGAGATCACGGACATGGGTGCCTCCTGTCGCTCGGTGTGCCGACCACCCCTCACTGTACTGACCGATGGTAAGTGGATTTCCGCAGCGCCCGTCCAGCGGTCAGGGACCGCTACGCTGAACGCCATGAGCTGGGAGGAAGTCGACGACACGCGCAGCAGGATCCTGCGTACGGCGTTGCAGATGTTCACCGAGCAGGGCTACCAACGCACCTCGCTGCGCCAGATCGCCGAACGCCTGCGACTGACCAAGGCGGCGATCCTCTATCACTTCCCCAGCAAGGCACACCTGCTCACCGACCTCGCCGAGCCGTTCGTGCGGGACCTGGAGGAGCTGCTCGACCGGGCCGAGGCCCTACCGGCGGGACAGGCCCGGTGGTCGCTCCTGGAGGGCTGGGTGGACGTCATGCTCGCCCACCGGCACTCGCTGGGCATGCTCTACCACGACCTGGCGCTGGTCGATCGTGGCACGGACTACCAGCGACTGATGCGGATCGCGATGCGCGCCAACGAGATCGTGGCCGGGCCGAACCCGGCTGTGCGGGAGCGGGTCCGGGCGGTACAGGCGCTCGCGATGTGCGGCGATCCGGTCCTCTTCCTCACCGACGTACCCGAACGTGCGCTGCGCGAGGACATGCTCGACGGCGTCCGCCGACTGCTGGAGGACTCCCCGCTGGCCACTCCGCCGACCACCGGCACTGGCGCGGACGGTCCGACCGCCCCGGCAGCCGGCCCGCGCCCGCGAGGCGGCCGACGGCGGCCGGGGCGACCGCGTGCGATGAGCCCCGACCAGTTGTCGGCGGCCCGCCGGATGCACCTGGCGGGCACCCACTCGGTCGACGAGATCGCCGCCGAGTTCGGGGTGTCCCGAGCCACCGTCTACCGCCATCTCGAATCTAATAGTGATACTGAGACAATTCTGAGCCAGTTCTGAGACCCCCCACCTCCGCACCCCACCCGCACCCCACACCCCCGCGCTGATCAAGAAGTTTGGTCGTACCGGGGTCGGCGTGTCGCGACCAAACTTCTTGATCAACCACAGCAGGCGGGCACGCCGGTGGGGTCAGCGGGGGTCAGCGGGGGTCAGCGGATGAGGTTGAGGTTGGTGTAGGTGCGGTTGTGGGCCGGGAAGTCCTCGTCGGTGTACGGCGCATGGATCCAGGTGCGCAGTGAGTTGGCGGCCGTGTCGATCTCCACCAGTCGGACCGGGTTGGTCCGTGGCGAGTGGAACGTCTGGAGGAACGAGTGGATCGGGTTGCCGTGCAGCCCGGTGTCCACCCGCGACGCCGCGGTGCCGGTGTGTCCGGAGAAGACGAACCGGATGTTGGCGTACCGACGGACCAGGTTGTCGAAGACGTACTGCGGGCTCGTCGACCCGAAGCCGGCGCTCTGGCCGATGGTGGCGTCGCTCTCCAGGAAGTGATGGGTCACCACGATCACGTTGTGCCGGGGGTGGGCCGCGACGACCTGTTGCGCCCAGGCGACCGCCGCCCTCCGGGGCCACAGTTCCAGGGTCAGCACCAGCCACTGCACCCCACCGGCACGGTAGGTGGCGAACGCGTTGTCCACCTTGCCCGGCTCGAAGCGGCCTCCGACCACCCCGAAGCGGTCGGCGGTGAAGTACCGGTTGAAGGTGGTGGTGTCGCGCAGCAACGGCCCGGCCGGGCTGCGCAGCACGCCGTCGGGACCGAAGACCTGGGTGTCGTGGTTGCCGACCGCCAGCGTGTACGGCAGGCCGACCGCCTCCAGTGGACGCAGGGCGGCACTGGCGCGGGCGTACTGCACGTGGTCGGGGGTGTCGTAGTTGACCACGTCCCCGGAGTGGGTGACGAAGCGCAGGTCCAGGGCGGTGCGTTGGGCCACCAGCCAGTCGATGCGCTGCCGCATCCGGGTGTCGCCCGAGGTCAGCACCTCCTCCTGGGTGTCCGGCACCACCGCGAAGCCGAACGTGGTGTCGACCGGCCCGGCCTCCTCCGTCCGGGCGTACGCCACGTGCACGTTGCGGTCGCAGGCGGCGGTGTAGCGGTCGTTGACCAGCTCGATGCGGACGGAGTGCCGCCCGTACGCCAGCGGCGCGCCGACCAGGTAGCTGCCGTAGTCGGTGGCACTGGTGACGGTCACCTCGCCGACGGGCTGGCCGCCCACGCTCACCCGGACGACCGGCCAGCCGTCGCACTCGTCGCCGATCGCGCCGATCACCAGTTGGCCGGAGCCCTGCAGCACGGTGGTGGCGTGACTGCTGTTGCGCCACAGGGTGGCGTGGGTGCCCGACGGGGGCACGGGCGTGCCGGTCGCCGGGTTGATCGACCCGTTGACCACCGTGAACGGTGACGGCTCCGCCGCGTTCGCCGTGCCCGCGAGCACGCCGGCCGACAACACGACCACGATCGCCACGATGGCCCGCGTGATCCGCATGTTTGCCCCTCCCTGTCCCACACCGGCACCTGCCGGACATCGGGATGCTAAGGCAGACCGACCGGACATCCCGGGAACGCGTCACCAACACGCAGTGATGGCGTGTCCACGAAACGTGATGGAAACCCGTCTGGTCCGCCGCCGTCCGGTCAGTCCACGTCGACCCAGTCGAGCGTGCGGCGTACCGCCTTCTGCCAGCCGGCGTAGCCCTCCGCCCGCTGTCGCGGCGACCAGGTCGGCTGCCAGCGCCGGCTCTCGTTCCAGTTCGCCCGCAGCTCGCCGGTGTCCCGCCAGAAGCCGACCGCCAGCCCGGCGGCGTACGCGGCACCGAGGGCGGTGGTCTCGGCGACCACCGGCCGGCTCACCGGCACCCCGAGGACGTCCGCCTGCAACTGCATGCACAGGTCGTTGACGGTGACGCCGCCGTCGACCTTCAGGCACTCCAGGGCCACGCCCGAGTCCTGGGCCATCGCCTCGGCCACGTCCCGGCTCTGGTAGCAGATGGCCTCCAACGTGGCCCGCGCGATGTGGGCGTCGGTGTTGTAGCGGGACAGCCCGACGATGGCGCCGCGCGCGTCGGACCGCCAGTACGGGGCGAAGAGGCCGGAGAAGGCGGGTACGAAGTACACCCCGCCGTTGTCGGAGACCTGGCGGGCCAGGTCCTCGCTCTGCCCCGCACTGTTGATGATCTTGAGTTGGTCACGCAGCCACTGCACGGCCGACCCGGTGACCGCGATCGAGCCCTCCAACGCGTAGACCGGGTCCGCCCCGGCGAACTGGTAGCACACGGTGGTGAGCAGGCCGGCCTTTGACCGGACCAGTTCCGTACCGGTGTTGAGCAGCATGAAGTTGCCCGTGCCGTAGGTGTTCTTCGCCTCGCCTGGCGCGAAGCAGACCTGCCCGACGGTGGCCGCCTGCTGGTCCCCCAGGTCGCCGGTGATCCGCACCGGGCCGCCGAAGGGACCGTCGGGGCGGGTGCTGCCGTAGGCGTGCGGGTCGGACGAGGGGCGGATGGCGGGCAGCATGACCCGGGGGATGTCGAAGAACGACAGCAGCTCGTCGTCCCAGTCCAGCGTCTCCAGGTCCATCAGCATGGTCCGGCTGGCGTTGGTGGGGTCGGTGACGTGCACGCCGCCGTCGGGACCGCCGGTGAGGTGCCAGAGCAGCCAGGTGTCGGTGTTACCGAAGACCGCCTCGCCGCGTTCGGCGGCGGCCCGTACCCCGTCGACGTTCTCCAGGATCCACTGGATCTTGCCTGCGGAGAAATAGGTCGCCGGGGGCAGGCCCGCCCGCCTGCGGATCACGTCGCCCCGCCCGTCGCGCTCCAGCGCCGCGGCGATCCGGTCGGTGCGGGTGTCCTGCCAGACGATGGCGTTGTAGTACGGCTGGCCGGTGCGCGGGTTCCACACCACCGTCGTCTCCCGCTGGTTGGTGACGCCGAGCGCCGCGAGGTCGGAGGCGGCGATGCCGTGCGTGTTCAGGGCGGTACGCACGACGGTCCGGGTCCGCTCCCAGATCTCCAGCGGATTGTGCTCCACCCACCCGGCGCACGGCAGGATCTGCTGGTGTTCGAGCTGGTGACGGCCGATCTCGTTACCGCCGTGGTCGAAGATCATGAAGCGGGTGCTGGTGGTGCCCTGGTCCACGGCACCGACGAAGTCAGCCATGCGGGGGTCTCCTGCTCGTCGTGGTCGTCGGGCCGATCCTTCCCGATGTCGACCCCGATGTCCGCAGCAGGACGACGCCGAGCTGCACGCTCGTGCCCCTCGGCCGGCGGCCTCCGCCGCGCTGCCGACCACAGGTCGCGGTACGGTCTGGTTCCGTCCGGTCGCCCACCGCGCCACCACCACCGGCGGCGCCGACCGGGACAGGGAGCACGCCGATGCGGTACGACCTTCGCGACCGGACGATCCTGATCACCGGAGCGGCCCGGGGCATCGGCGCGGAGCTGGCCCGGCGCGCCGCCGCCCGGGGCGCCCGCGTCGCACTGGTCGGTCTGGAGCCGGCGCTGCTGCGGCAGCTCGCCGTCGAGCTGGACGGCCACTGGTACGAGGCGGACGTGACCGACCAGTCCGCGTTGGACGACGCCGTCACCTCCACCGTCGAGCGGTTCGGCGGCATCGACGTGGTGGTGGCCAACGCCGGCATCGCGAACCTCGGGACGGTCGCGCTGGGTCCGGTCGACGCGCTCGCGCGCACCATCGAGGTCAACCTCACCGGCGTGGTGCGTACCGTCAGCGCGGCCCTGCCGCAGGTGCTCGCCGCCCGGGGGCACGTGCTGATCGTCTCCTCGGCGGCGGCCTTCGGCGCGATGCCCGGGATGGCCGCGTACTGCGCGTCGAAGGCGGGCGCGGAGCAGTTCGGCAACGTCCTGCGCCTGGAGAACCATCGACACGGCCTCACCGTGGGCACCGCCCACCCCATCTGGATCGACACCGACATGGTCCGCGACCTGCGCGACGATCTCGCCTCGTTCCGGGAGGCCCAACGCCGGCTGCCCTGGCCGCTGAACACCGTGGTGAGCGTCGAGCGGTGCGCCGAGGAGCTGCTGCGCGGCATCGAGCGCCGCCGCCGCAAGGTGTACGTGCCGCGCTCGATCGGGCTGGTCCAGGCGATGCGGCCGATCGCGCAGAGCCGGCTGGCCGACGCGGTGATCACCCGCTTCGGGGGTACGACCATGGTCACGCAGATGGAGGACGAGGTACGCCTGCTGGGGCGATCCTTCGGGCGCACCTCGGTGGAGGGGGGCGGCTCGTGACGCTGCGTTTCCGGCGGGCCGGGACCGGGGAGCCGTTGCTGCTCGTGCACGGCATCGGGCACCGCCACCAGGCGTGGGACCCGGTCTTCGACCGGCTCGCCGCGCATCACGACGTGATCGCGATCGACCTGCCCGGCTTCGGCGAGTCCCCGGTGCCGCCGACCGGGATGCCCACCGACATGGCGGCCATCATCGCGACCATCCGGCCGGTCCTCGCCGACTGGGGGCTGGACCGGCCGCACGTCGCCGGGTACAGCCTCGGCGGCGCGATCGGCCTGGAGCTGGCCGTGTCCGGGCTGGCCGCCTCGGTCACCGCGCTCTCCCCCGCCGGGTTCTTCACCGACGCCGAACGCCGTCGGGCGCTGCGCGCCCTGAGCTGGATGCGGGTCACCAGCCACCTGCCCACGCCGCTGATCCGGGCCGCACTGCGTTCGCCGGGCCTGCGCGCGTGGAGTCTCGGCCCGCTGGTGGCCCGTCCGGCGGCGCTGGACGCCGAGCGGGCTCTGGCCGACGCGCTCGCCCTGCGCCGGTGTGCCGGTTTCGGCACCGTCGCCCGTGCCGCGCGGGGCTACCGGGTCGACTGCGGCGCGCTCGGGGCGTGCGCGGCACCGGTCACCATCGGCTGGGGTGACCGAGATCGCATCTTCGGCGTCCATCAGGCCGAACGGGCCCGCGCCGAGCTGCCGGGCGCCCGCGTGCAGACCCTCTCCGGCTGCGGTCACGTGCCGATGAGCGACGATCCCGAGGCGGTCGCCACGCTGATCCTGGAGACCACCGGTGCGCTGCCCCGCCCGGCCGACCGTTCGGCCCCGGCGGGCTGATCGGGCCGACGCTCCCGCCCGGTGCGATGCCGTGGGAACGGCGATCAGTGCCGGCGGAACAGGCAGAACTCGTGTCCCTCCGGATCCGTCAGCACGGTCCAGCGCGGCAGTGTGTGCCGCACGGTGGCCCCGGCGGCCACCACCGCCGCCAGTTCGTCGTCCTCGGCGACCAGGTCCAGGTGGATCCGGCCGACCGGCGGCAGGTCCCCGGCGGGTGCGATCCAGATGTCCGGTCCGCTTCCGGCCGGGTGGCGCAGCAGCACCGACTCGGTCGGCCCGAGGGTACGGTCGGCGAGCTTGATCCGGTCCTCGGCCGCCACCGGAAGGCCGGTGACCTGGCTCCAGAACGGGGCCATCAGGTAAGGATCACGGCAATGGATGACGATCGCGGCGAGCTGCGGCATTCGATCATGCTAGTCGGGCCCCGAGCAGCACCCGGACCGCGATACTTGCTGCTTGGCAAGAGTCGCAGATACCTGGGGACGACGTAACCTGCCTGCATGAGCAACCTCGCCCAACCGGACGCCGGTGGCACCGGCGGCCCGATGTCGGGGGTCGGCGAGGAGACCTGCCTGTTGTCCGAGTCGTTCACCGCACAGACGGTGACGCCGTTGCGGCACCTGCTCGCCGCGCGGATCGCCGCCGCCGGACTCACCGGCGACCTGGCCGAGGATCTCGTCCTGGCCGTGCACGAGTTGGTCACCAACGCCGTGCTGCACGGCGGCGGGCAGGGTCGTCTGGACCTGATCCGCCGGGCCGACCTGCTCGTCTGCGAGGTCTCCGACCACGGGGACGAACCCGACGCCGACCTGACGGTGCATCTGCCGGCGACCACCACCGCCGGTGGACGGGGCCTCTGGCTGGCCCACCAGCTCACCGGAGCGCTGACCCTCACCCGTCGGCCCGACGGCATGACCGCCACCGTCACCGCCAGCCTGACCGACCAGCCGACCGTGCTGCCGGGGCCACCCCCCGGCGGTCCGCCCGGCGGCGGCGAGGGGCTGCCGCGCCGGTAGGCGCGGCAGCCGGTACCCGCGTCAGCCCTTGTGCTTCTGCTGGCAGGGCACGCAGAAGCGGGCGTGCGGCAGGATCTCCAGGCGCTCCTGAGGGATCGTGGTGCCGCACTTCTCGCAGCTGCCGTAGCTGCCGTTGGCGAGACGGCGCAGCGCTCCGGTGATCTGCTCCAGGCTCTGCCGGGTGGCGGCGATCAGCGCGCCGTTGGTGAGCGCCTCCGCCGGGTCGCCGGTGTCGGCCGTCAGCTCGGTCAGGCGGGCCGTCTGCGCCTCGAACTCGTGGGTCAACGTCGCTCGGAGTTCGGTGCGCCACTGCGGGTCGTACGTATTCGTGCTCATGCCGTCACTCCGCTCCGCTGCGTGCCGCCATGAGACCTCACCGCACCGCACCTGATGATTCGCTCGCCCTGCTCGCTCATGCCGTCACTCCGCTCCGCTGCGTGCCGCCATGAGACCTCACCGCACCGCACCTGATGATTCGCTCGCCCTGCTCGCTCATGCTGAGCTTCCTTCCTCGGAAAATAGAAAAGGGCCGAAGCTGTCCGCTTCGCCCCTGGCCGTCGTGTCTGTGCGACGGGATGCCGGGGGGCCTCGACCGGCGGGACGCGGCTGGCCGTGACCGGCCCGCGCGGACACCCACGCCGGTCGCGTCGCGGCGCACCGACCCAGCGCAGCCGCCAGCGGCACCGCCGTGGCGACGGCGGCGCGGTCCAGCAGCGCGGTGGGATGCATCGCACCACCATAGGTGGGGTGGCACCGGAATCCAATGGCAAATGCCGGCGGTCCCAGCATCAGACCCGCCCGTATGCGCACCAAAGCCGCTAAGGTGACAGATACCGCAGCTTGACCGGCACGTCCGCCGCGCCGTGGGGCGGTCGCCGTCTGCTGCCGCCGGTCCGCAGGAGGTGGGATGTCCGAGGCGGTGCACCACTTCTTCGCCGGTCTCGCGCGCGACGGCGGTCGCATGCTGCGCCAGGTCTGCGGCACGGTCCGTTTCGACCTGCGCTACCCCGACCACGTCGACCACTGGCTGGTCCGCATCGACCACGGGCGGGTGACGGTCTCCCGGGGCGAGGCGGCCCCCGCGGACACGGTGATCGGCACCGACGAGGCGCTGTTCCTGCGGATGGCGCACGGCGAGGTCAAGCCGCTGCCTGCCTGGCTGCGCAACGACTTCACCGCGGACGGCGAGTTCCGGCTCGTGATCATGCTTGAGCGGATCTTCGCCCCGCCACCGGGCGCCCGGCACCCCCGGGAGGTAGCCGGAGGCGGCGGCCCGGCCCGGGATCGGGCCTGACGTGAAGAAGCTGGTCCGCATCCTCGACGGCAACGTCTTCGCGCTCAGCGAGGACAACGGCGACATGGCGTTCAGCCCCACCAACCCGAGCGGATTCTTCGCCTTCGACACCCGGTTCCTGTCGACCTGGCGGCTGCGCCTGGACGGCGAGGAGTTGCACCCGCTGGCCGTGCACGACCCCAGCTACTACGAAATCAGGTTCTTCCTGGTCCCCGGCCATCCCACCCACTACGTGGACGCCAAGGTGTCGGTGATCCGGGACCGGTGGATCTCGGGCTATGGCTTCGTCGAGCAGTTGACCGTGCTCAACCACACCGGCGAGCCGGTCGACCACGTCCTGCGCGTCGAGGTGGACAGCGACTTCGCCCCGATCTACAACGTGGTCTGGCCGCGTGCCTCGACGTTGCGCGGTTACCGCGAGGTCTCCGCCGACCGTCTGCGGCTGGGATACCGGCGGGAGAGGTTCCACCGGCTCACCGACGTCTCCTCCTCCGAACCCGCCGAGATCGACGAGCGCGGGCTGACATTCCGGATCCGGGTCGAGCGGCAGGGCAGGTGGAGCACGAGGCTCCAGGTGGACGGCCTGGTCCCCAGCCCCAACGGCGAGGACATCCGGACCCGGCTCGGCCACCACGGGCACCAGAAGGGGGCGCGGCTACACCACGACCTGAGCGAGTGGCTGGCCGACGCACCCCAGCTCACCTGCGACTGGGAGCCGATGGCCACCACCTACCGGCGCGGGCTGGTGGACCTGGCGGGTCTGCGGTACACCCCGCTGGCCACACCGAACGAGTCGATGCCGGCGGCCGGACTGCCCTGGTCGGCGACGCTCATCGGCCGGGACAGCATCTTCACCTGCTTCCAGACGCTGCCCTTCGTGCCCCGCCTGGCCACCACCGCACTGCGCCTGTTCGCGCTGAACCAGGGCACGGTGCTCGACGACTTCCGGGACGAGGAGCCCGGGAAGATCCTCAACGAGTTCCGGTACGGCGAGCTGGCGGCCTTCGAGGAACGCCCGCAGTCGCCGTACTTCGGTGGGGCCGACGTCACGCCGCTCTTCGTCGTGCTGCTCGACGAGTACGAACGCTGGACCGGTGACGGTGCGCTGGTCCGCGAACTGGAGGACACCGCCCGGGCCGCGTTGCGCTGGATCGACGAGTACGGCGACGTACGCGGCGACGGGTACATCTGGTACCAGCCGCGCAACGACCGCAGCGGGGCGAAGAACCACTGCTGGAAGGACTCCCCGGAGGCGATCTGCTATCGCGACGGCCGGCTGCCCGGGCTGCCCCGCGCCACGTGCGAGTTGCAGGGGTACGCGTACGACGCGAAACGGCGTGGTGCCCGGCTGGCCCGCGAGTTCTGGGACGACCCGGCGTACGCCGACCGCCTGGAGCAACAGGCGGCGGAGCTCAAGCAGCGGTTCAACCGGGACTTCTGGATCGACGACGGTGGGTACTTCGCGCTGGCGCTGGGCCCCGACGGCGACCGGGTGGACGCGTTGGCGTCGAACATGGGGCACCTGCTGTGGAGCGGCATCGCCGACGACGACAAGGCCGCCGCCGTCGCCGACCACCTGCTCGGGCCCCGGCTCTTCTCCGGCTGGGGCGTACGCACGCTCGCCACCGAACAGGTCAGCTACAACCCGCTCGGCTACCACGTCGGCACCGTGTGGCCGTTCGACAACTCGTTGATCGCGATGGGGCTGCGCCGGTACGGCTTCCTGGCCGAGGCGGGCGTCATCGCGGAGAGCATCATCGACGCGGCGCAGCACTTCGCCGGGCGGGTACCGGAGTCGTTCGCCGGCTACGACCGCGCGCTGACCCGGTTCCCGGTGCCGTATCCGGCGGCGAACAGCCCGCAGGCCTCCGCCACCGGCGCGATCTTCCTGCTGCTGCGTACCCTGCTCGGCCTGGAACCGTACGGTGAGCACCTGGTGGTGCATCCGGCGATCCCCCAGCGGTTCGGCCGGATCGAGCTGCTCGACATCCCTGGTCGCTGGGGTCGCAAGGACGCGATCGGCAACGCCCGCACGGGCGCGCCCTGAGCGGACGGGATCGGCGGCGGCGCAGGTGCGCAGCCGTCCGGCGGGTAACGTGCAGCGGCATGACCGGCCTGCCGTACTCGCACTGCTCGTACTGTGGTGCCGCCTATCCGGCGGACGCCGGGTGGCCCCGGGTCTGCGCGGCCTGCGGCCAGACGGTCTGGCGCAACCCGCTGCCGGTGGCCGTGGCGCTGCTGCCGGTGCGGACCGCCGACGGCCTCGGCCTGGTCGTCGTGCGACGGGACATCGAGCCGGCGCGCGGCCTGCTCGCGCTGCCCGGCGGCTTCGTCGAGTACGGCGAGGACTGGCGCGAGGCGTTGGTCCGGGAGTTGTGGGAGGAGACCTGGCTGCGCGCGGACGCGGCCGACGCCCGACTGGTCGCGGTGCACAACGCACCGGCCGGCGGCACCATGATGATCTTCGGTGAGTTGCCGGCCCGCCGGGCCGAGGAGCTTCCGCCGTCGACGCCGACGGCGGAGGCCACCGAATGGCTGGTGCTGACCGAGCCGACCGAGCTGGCGTTCTCCACCCACACCCGGGTACTGGCCGACTTCTTCGCCGCCCGGCGCTGACGCCACCCACCTCCGCGCGGATCAGCGCCGGGCGGTGGGTACCGGCGGGGTGGCGAACGGGATGCCGGCGGGTTGCGACACCGTCGGCGCGCCCGCCGGGTGGTGCCACAGCCCCCGTGCGCGCAGGATCGGCAGCACCCCCTCGCCGAACCAGTAGGCCTCCTCGACGTGTGGGTGCCCGGAGAGCACGAACTCGTCCAGGCCGAGCGCGTGGTACTCGGCGATCCGGTCGGCGACCTCGGTGTGACTGCCCACCAGGGCGGTACCCGCACCACCCCGGACCAGCCCGACGCCGGCCCAGAGGTTGGGCGAGATCTCCAGGCCGTCCCGGGAGCCGCCGTGCAGGTCGAGCATCCGGCGCTGACCCTCGGACTCGCTGCGGCGCAGCCCCTCCTGGGCGGCGGTGATGTCCGCGTCGGCGATGCCGTCGAGCAGCCGTCGCGCCTGCGCCCACGCCTCGTCGCCGGTGTCCCGGGAGATGACGTGCAGCCGGATGCCGAACCGGACCGTCCGCCCGGCCTCGGCGGCCAACTTGCGGATCCAGTCCAGCTTGGCGGCGACCTGTGCCGGCGGCTCACCCCAGGTGAGGTAGACGTCGCTGTGCCGGGCGGCGACCGGGCCGGCCGCGGCCGACGAGCCGCCGAAGTAGACCGGTGGGGCCGGCTCCGGCAGGCGGGCCAGACGGGCCTGCTCGACACGGACGTGCGTACCCGCGTGGTCGACCGTCTCACCGCGCCAGAGCGCCCGCACCACGTGCAGGAACTCGTCGGTACGCGCGTACCGCGCCTCCTTGTCCAGGAAGTCGCCGTACGCCCGCTGCTCGTGCGACTCGCCACCGGTGACCACGTTGACCAGCAGCCGCCCCTCGGAGAGGCGCTGGAAGGTGGCGCCCATCTGCGCGGCGAGGGTCGGCGAGAGCAGGCCGGGCCGGAAGGCGACCAGGAACTTCAGCCGCTCGGTGACCTCGGTGAGCATGGCGGTGGTCAGCCAGGCGTCCTCGCACCAGGCCCCGGTCGGGGTCAGCGCGCCGACGAAGCCGAGCTGCTCCGCCGTACGGGCGATCTGGCCGAGGTAGCCGATGGTGGGTGGGCGGGAGCCGCCGGCCCTTCCCGCCGACATGCCGTGCCCGCCGCCGACGATGTCCCGGCTGTCGCCGTACGTGGGCAGGAACCAGTGGAACGTCAACGACATGACTCGATCCTTCAGGCGCGCAGGGGTGGGTCCGGCCGTCCACTCCTGAGAGATGGGACGACCATGCGGACAGACTACCGATAAAACCTATCGGTTTAGTAGGCTGCTGCCGTCCCGGACTTCCGTCGATGTCCGCCGATCCCCTCTTCCCGTGTCCAGGAGCCCTCATGCGTACCCCTCCCCCACGTCGTGCCCGCACCGCCCTGCTCACGGCGCTCGCCCTGGTCGCCGCGGTCGGCCTCACCGCGTGCGGCGGGTCGGCCAGCGGCGACGACGACACTCCCCGGCTGCGCATCGGTTACCAGCGGTTCGGCGGGCTGAGCCTGGTCAAGGCGCGCGGCGAGGCGCCGGACGCCGAGTGGTCGCTGTTCGAGAGCGGCCCGGCGCTGACCGAGGCGCTCAAGGCGGGCTCGATCGACATCGGACAGACCGGAGAGGCACCGCCGATCTTCGCCGCCGCCGGCAAGATCCCGTTCTCCGTCATCGGGACCTCCGAGCCGATCCCGCAGGGTGAGGCGGTGCTGGTCAAGGAGGACTCCGGGATCCGGACCTTCGCCGACCTGAAGGGACGGACGGTCGCCCTGAACAAGGGCTCCAACGTGCACTGGCTGCTGGTCCGGCTGCTGGAGGCGAACGACCTGACGTTGCAGGACATCAACGTGAAGTACCTCAAGCCCGCCGAGGGGCGACCGGCCTTCGACAACGGGCAGGTCGACGCCTGGGTGATCTGGGACCCGTACTTCGCCCTCGCCGAGCGCCCCGGCGTCCGGATCCTGGCCGACGCCACCGGCCTGGCCAGCAACCGCGAGTACGTGCTGGCACACCCGGACGCGTTGGCGGAGAAGTCCCCGCAGATCGAGTCGTTCCTGCGGACGTACCGGACGGTCACCGACTGGGGCATCGCCAACCCGGCCGAACGCGCCGCGGTGCTCGCCCCCGAGCTGAAGATCCCCGAGGACGTGACCAGCCGGGCCCTGGACCGCAGCGCCCGCGCCCTCGCCCCGGTCACCCCCGCGGTCGGCGACGAGTTGCAGGCCATCGCCGACGGCTTCGCCACCCTGGAACTCATCCCCGGCCCGGTCGACATCCGCTCCCGCATCGACGACCGCTTCACCGAGGTGTACCGGTGACCAGGGCGACCGCGCCACCCGTCGAGGCGCCGGCGACATCGGGCCCCGCAGATCTCGGTACGCCCCGGCCCGCCGAACGGCGGCGACGCACCACGATCCCGACGGTCGCCTGGTGGCGGCTGGCCAGCCCGGTGCTGCTGGTGGCCGCCTGGGAGCTGTCCGCCCGGGCCGGGTGGCTCGCGCCGGAGAAGCTGCCCGCGCCGAGCACCGTGCTGGCCACCGGGTGGCGCCTGGCCAGCGACGGCACCCTGCTGACCCACCTGCTCGACTCGCTCAGCCGAGCCGGTGCCGGACTCCTCATCGGCGGCGGACTCGCCCTGATCCTCGGCGCCGTCGCCGGGCTGCTGCGGCTCGGTGACGACCTGATCGACCCACCGGTCCAGATGGCCCGGATGCTGCCGCACCTCGGGCTGGTACCACTGCTGATCATCTGGGTCGGCATCGGCGAGTCACTGAAGATCAGCCTGGTCGCCCTCGGCGCCTTCTTCCCGCTCTACTTCAACACCTACGCCGGCATCCGGGACATCGACGAGAGACTTGTCGAGGCGGCCCGTACGTGTGGACTGGGCACCGTCGCCCGGCTGCGGCACGTGGTGCTGCCCGGCGCGCTGCCCGCCCTGTTCCTCGGCCTCCGCCTGGCCATCGGCGCCGCCTGGCTCAGCCTGGTGGTCGGCGAACAGGTCAACGCCCAGACCGGCATCGGCTTCCTGATGATGGAGGCCCGCGAGTTCAGCCAGACCGACGTGGTGGTCCTCGGCCTGCTCGTCTACGCCCTGCTCGGGCTGCTCTCCGACGTGGCCATCCGCACCCTGGAAAGGAGGACGCTGTCATGGCGACGCGGACTTCGGGCAACCTGACCGGCGCGACGGCGGTGCTGACCGCGACCGGCGTACGCCGCGACTTCGGCACCACCACCGTGCTGGCCGGTGCCTCGCTGAGCATCGCGCCGGGCGAGGTGGTCGCCCTGCTCGGCGGCAGCGGCTCCGGCAAGAGCACCCTACTGCGCGTACTCGCCGGCCTCGACGAGGAGGCCACCGGCGAGACCGCCCTGCGCGGCACCGCCGCGGTCGTCTTCCAGGAGCACCGGCTGCTGCCGTGGAAACGGGTCGCCGACAACGTCGCGCTCGGGCTCTCCGGCCCGGACGTGGCCCAGCGGGTCGACCGGGCGCTGACGGAGGTCGGCCTCGCCGACCGCCACCGCGCCTGGCCCGCCGAACTCTCCGGCGGCCAGGCACAGCGGGTCGCGGTCGCCCGAGCCCTGGTACGCGAACCCGACGTGCTGCTGCTCGACGAGCCCTTCGGCGCGCTCGACGCGCTCACCCGACTCCGGATGCAGGCACTGCTGCGCCGGCTACGCGCCGAACACGGCTTCGCCGCGCTGCTGGTCACCCACGACGTCGAAGAGGCACTGCTGCTCGCCGACCGGCTGCTCCTGCTGGAGTCCGGCGTCATCGCCGAGGAACTGGACGTACCCCTCGGCCCGACCCGGACTCCCGACGACCCGGCCTTCGGCGCGCTACGCCGCCGCCTGCTCGACCGACTCGGCGTACCCACCTGAGGACGGGAGTCTCGCCGCTCAGGCGGCCTGCTTGACCAACTCTCCGGCCAACTCTCCGGCCAAGGCGAGCAGCGTATCCCGGGTCGCTCTGGTCCCCGAGCGCCAGCTCGGGGTGATCCACAGTCGGACGCGGTGCGGGAACCGGTGGGAGGACCCGGTTCCCGCGCCGCGCGTCCGGCCTCGCCTCAGCTCGTCGAGAAGCCGGCGAACAGCACCGAGGCGAGGCCCAGCGCGAGGACCAGGTTGAACACGGTGGCGGCGCCGAATACCACCACCGGCCGCCACCCGGCCTGCCGCAGCGCCGTCACCCGCACCTCCAGGCCGATGCTGACGAAGGCCAGGATGAAGAACCAGGTCCGCAGGTCGTTGACGATCGCGATGGTGGCCTTGCCGTCCGCTCCGGCGACGTCGAGATACCAGGTGGCGATCACCGACGCGGCGACGAAGCCGAGGACGAACTTCGGGAACCGGCGCCACAGCTCGCCGAGCCCCGGACGGGCCGCGCCGGCCCGACGCTCGACGTGCAGCGCGAAGTACGCGGTCAGCGCCACCGCGACCACGCCCATCAGCGCGTTCTGGGTGACCTTGACGATGCTGGCGATCTGCAACGCCTCGTCACCGGCCAGCGCACCGGCGGCGGTGACGGCGGCGGTGGTGTCGATGTTGCCGCCGATCCAGGCGCCGGCCACCGCCGACTCCAACCCGAGCACGTCGGCCAGCCAGGGCAGCAGGAAGATCGACGGCAACGCGAAGACGATCACCAGGCTGGCCGTGTACGCCAGTTGTTCCCGGCGGGCGCGTACCGCACCGGCGGCGGCGATGGCGGCGCTGACTCCGCAGATGGAGACGGCGGAGGCGAGCAGGGCGCGCAGCTTGTCGTCCAGACCGAGCCGCCCGGCGAGCCACCAGGTGAACAGGAACACGCCGCTGATCAGCAGCAACGCCTGGGCGATGGCCGGCCCGGCGGCGCTGGCGATGACCGCCAGGTTGATCGACGCGCCGAGCAGGACCAGACCGGTCTTGATGAAGAACTCGGTGCGGAACGCGGCGGCGATCCGGTCACGCCACCCGGTCAGCGTCACCACCGCGTTGCCGAGCAGGCCCAGCAGGATGGCGTACACCGGGTATTCGATTGCGCCCGCGACGTCCTCGACCGCCGTGCCCTCGACCCAGGTGGGCACGTTCTGTTCGAGGTAGCGGGTCAGGACGGCGAGGACGAGCACGACCAGCAGGCCGACGGCGGTCCAGGCCCAGAAGGAGCCGTCGGCCGGCGGTGTCGCGGCAGGCGGCAGGGCGGCCGGACCGGCGGGTGCCGATTCGGTCCGTACGGGCGCACCGGTCGCGCCCACTGTGGAGGCGTCCGCAGCGGCCGTCGAGCCGGTGGCGGTCTCGGAGTCGGTGCCGGTCGCGGGTCGGTTGGCGTCGGTGGTCATCAGGGCACCAGCCCGGCGGGGATGGCACCGATCAGGACCAGACCGAGCAGGACCAGACCGAGGAGGGTCGCGGCCCAGTCCTCGTTGACGGCGAACCGGCTCTCCGGCGTGGTGGGGGTGGGCTGGGGTGCGGGGGCACTCATGGAGGTTCCTCCGGGGGTGAGAGGGCACGGCGACGCGGAGGCGTACGGGCGCGCGGGGTGGCCGGGTGACACCGGCGGACGGGCTCGTCGTCGGGCTCGCGCCGGTCAGGCGCGGCCCGAGCGGGTACAGAGCTCCGAGGCGACCCGCATCAGGTCGACGACCCGGCGGGAGGTGAGTCGCAGATCGGTGACCACCGACCTATATTCCTACCGAGAAAGTAGGAATACAAGAGCTGTCCACGATCCGGGCGGTCTCCATCTCCTCGACGAACGACGACATGGCCGCCGGAGCCGCGGCGACCGGCGGCGAGGCCCAGCCCCCTGGGTCGGCACCGGGTCGGCGCGGTAACGCGCCGATGCCCTAGATGCGGGCGCCCACGGTCTCGACACCCTCACCGGTGATGTCCGCGAGGTAGGCGCGTCGGCCCGCGAGCACCATCACCAGCGCTTCCGTCGTTCCTCGGACGACCGGACCGGCACCGCTGCGGAACGGTCCGTCGGTCGCCTCCCACCGCAGGCCCTTCGCCACGGTGCGGCTGTTGACGGCGAAGTTCCTGGACACGAAGAACTCGGCGACCGTGGTGGCCGCCTCGACCGACGGCCCACCGTGCAGTCCGAGCGGGCGGCGGATGTCCTGGCCGTGCACGACGACCTCGCCCAGCCACGCGGCGGAGTGCCCGGACGGCGCGGTGGTGGCGGACACGGCGGCCCGGAACGTCGCCAGCGTCTCGGCGGGCGTCGCGCCGAGGTGCTCGCGCAGGCGTCGCCGGTTGTGCACGTCCGGGCGGAACCCGGCTGCGGCCATGCTGCGGATCCAGCGGAACGGAGTCATCCGCGCGGCCGAGGTCACATGCGCCAGCGTCTCCTCGACGGTCCAGGAGCCGCAGAGCGAGCGGGTGACCCACTGGGCATCGGTCAGATCGGCGAGATCGTCGGCCAGGGCGCCCCGGGCGGCGACGATCTGGGCGGCGGTGCGAGCGGAATCGCTGGAGTCGACGGAGTTCATCGCCGAGCAGCTTACGGCGACCGGCATCGGGCGGTGGAGGCGAGGCGGCACCTCAGGGACCTCCTGGGCCGACCTGCGCGGCCGGGGCGGCCAGGCACTATCCTTCGCCGGGTGGGCACCTCCGGTGACAGCGAGCGGACGGTCGTCGCGTCGAACCGCAGGGCGCGGCACGACTACACGATCCTCAAGACCTACGAGGCCGGGATCGTGCTGGCCGGCACCGAGGTCAAGTCACTGCGGGAGAAGCGGGTCTCGCTCGTCGACGCCTTTGCGCAGGAACTCGACGGCGAGATCATGCTCTACGGCCTGCACATCGCGGAGTACGGCTACGGCACGTGGACGAACCACGCGCCCCGCCGGACCCGGAAGCTGCTGCTGCGCCGGGTGGAGATCGAACGCATCCTGGCACAGATCCGCGAGGGCGGGTTCACCCTCGTGCCGCTGTCGATGTACTTCTCGGGCGGCTGGGCCAAGGTCGAGCTGGCGCTGGCCAAGGGCCGCAAGGCGTACGACAAGCGGCAGGCGCTGGCCGCCCGGGACGCCGATCGGGAGATCGCCCGGGAGATGGGTCGTCGCCTCAAGGGGCGGACGGGCCGGTACGCCGAGGGGCGTGCGACCGGTCGGTGATCAGCCGGCGAGCAGGTGCTCGTGGGCCGCGCGCAGCCGGGCGAGCGCGGCGTCGCCACCGGCCGGGGCGCGGCGCTCCAGCTCGGCCCAGACCTCGGCGAGCGCGGTCGTCACCGCGCGCAGCTCGGCGGCGTGGCGACGGCCGCTCTGCTCCCGTTGGGCCTCCAGTCGACGGGCCCAGCCGGCGGTGACCTCGGCGAGCCGGTCGGCGTCGGCGCGGGTCTGGGCGGCGGTGCGCACCGCGCCGGCCGGCACGATCGCGGCGACCGGACGGGGATCGCCGTCGCGGGTGATCACGGTGACGGTGTCGGTCAGCTCCGCCATGGCGACGAGCTGACTCAGCCGGGTGCGCGCCTCGCGCAGCGGCAGCGAGCGTGGCGGGACGGTGCCTGGGGTGAGGGCGGGGACAGCCATGAATACATGGTGCGTGCGGGGTACGACACTTTCCGCGACCGTCCATCAGGGACCGTGCCCGTCGGGCCACCACCGAACCCTGGACATCTACAGTAAACAATCTTAATAATTATGCATCCGTCGTTCGACGGCCCTCGTCCCCCGGGAGGTCCGGATGCGTCGCCCCACCCGACATCTACTGCTCACCGCCGTCGCGGCCCTGGCCACCATCGCCGCCACCACGCTGGTGGCGGCCACCCCGGCACAGGCCGCCGGTCCCACCGCCAGCTTCGTGAAGACCGCCGACTGGGGCACCGGCTGGGAGGGCAGGTACACCGTCACCAACGGCGGCAGCAGCACGATCACCTCCTGGCAGGTCGCCTTCACGCTGCCCGCCGGGACGGCCCTGGGCTCCTTCTGGGACGCCACCGTCAGCAGCGTCGGCCAGCGGCACACCTTCACCAACCGGTCGTGGAACGGCACCCTCGCCCCGGGCGCCTCGGCCTCCTTCGGCTTCCTGGCCACCGGCCCGGGATCCCCCACCGACTGCCGGGTCAACGGCGCCTCCTGCGGCGGCGGCACACCGACCACCCCGCCACCCACCACCGCGCCACCCATCACACCGCCGCCCACCACGACACCGCCCAGCACCCCGCCACCGACCACCGTGCCCCCCACCACGCCGCCCCCGACGACGCCGCCCACCGGCGGGCTGCCCCGACGGGCCCTGATCGGCTACCTGCACGCCAGCTTCGCCAACGGCTCCGGCTACCTGCGGATGGCCGACGTACCGGCCGACTGGGACGTCATCAACCTCGCCTTCGGTGAGCCCACCACGGTCACCTCCGGCGACATCCGGTTCCAGCTCTGCCCGGTCGCCGAGTGCCCGGGGGTGGAGAGCGAAGCCGAATTCACCGCCGCGATCCGCGCCAAGCAGCAACAGGGCAAGAAGGTGCTGCTCTCCATCGGCGGGCAGAACGGACAGGTCCAGCTCACCACGACCACCGCCCGGGACACCTTCGTCCGCTCGGTGTCGGCGATCGTCGACCGGTACGGCCTCGACGGGCTGGACATCGACTTCGAGGGCCACTCCCTGTACCTGAACCCCGGCGACACCGACTTCCGCAACCCGACCACCCCGGTCGTGGTGAACCTGATCTCGGCGATCCGTACGCTCACGCAGCGCTACGGGCCTGGCTTTCTGCTCACGATGGCCCCGGAGACGTTCTTCGTCCAGCTCGGCCACCAGTTCTACGGGCCGGGACCGTGGGGCGGCCAGGACCCGCGCGCCGGGTCGTACCTGCCGGTGATCCACGCGCTGCGGGACCACCTGACCGTGCTGCACGTGCAGAACTACAACTCCGGCCCGATCGTCGGACTGGACGGCCAGTACCACACCATGGGCGGGGCCGACTTCCACATCGCGATGACCGACATGCTGCTCGCCGGCTTCCCGGTGGCCGGCAACCCGGACCGCGTCTTCCCCGCGCTGCGGGAGGACCAGGTCGCCTTCGGCGCACCGTCGTCGGTCAGCGCCGGCAACGGCTACGTCGCCCCGGCCGGTGTGCAGGCGGCCGTCACCTGCCTGGTCCGGGGGCAGAACTGCGGCGGCTACACGCCCCGCAGCGGCACCAACCCGAACTTCCGTGGCCTGATGACGTGGTCGATCAACTGGGACCGCTTCTACCAGTGGGAGTTCGGCCGCACCCACGGCCCGTTCCTCAAGGCCCTGTCCTGATCCACGGCACACACGGTGGTGGCCCCGAGCGCCGTTGCTCGGGGCCACCACCGGCCCTGGGGCCGGGCCGACACTCAGCGAGTCGGGCGGTCCCGGCGGGACGGGAACTGGGCGCCGGGCCGGGCCAGGCTCGACCGGGCCCGCAGTCCGACCGGGTCGGGAGCGGTGACGGCGGCCGGCGCCGGCGCGGCCACGGCCGGGTCGCGCAGGGAGTCCAGGTACGCCATCGCCGCCCGGTCCTCCTCGGTCGGCGCGGCGAGCAGGGCGTACACCAGGCCCACCACGCCGAAGATGACCAGCAGGACGATCGGCAGGAGCATGGTGCTGACCGTGGCCCCGGCGATGTCGGTCCGCTGGTCGTGCAGGTGCACCGACATGGCGCTCATCCCGGTGAAGTGCATGCCGTTGACCGCCACGCCCATCACCAGCGCCGAGCCGAAGATCGCCAGCCCGCGACGGACGGTCACCGCGAGCCAGAGCGCCACGGTGGCGGCAACCACCGCGATCACGATGGACGCCACCACGCGCAGCGTGTCGTAACCGATCTGGCCGTCCAGTCGCATCGCGGCCATGCCGGTGTAGTGCATCGCCGCCACACCGAGACCGGTGAACAGGCCGCCGGCCAGGATGCGTACCGCCGACAGCCGGCCGGTGCCCACGATGGCCAGGCCGATGCCGACCGCGATCACCGCCAGCAGCGCGCTGACGACGGTGATCGGCACGTCGTACCGGATCCGCGAGCCGGTCACCGCGAAGCCGAGCATCGCCATGAAGTGCATCGTCCAGATCGCGGTGCCGCCGAGCGCCCACGCCGCGAGCGTCCCCCACCAGATCTTCTGCCCGGTGGACTGCGCGATCCGGATCCGGCCCGCGAAGATCAGGCCGAGGATGGAACCCAGCACCGACAGCGCGTAACTGATCGCCGGCGTGATCCATCCGTATTCAAAATGATTGATTTCCGCCACAACGGGCTCCCCCCAGAGCTGCTACCAGCGCGTAGCGACGCGCCGAAGACATGATCGGGGAGCACCGGAGCAGGCACAATAGGCGTTCGGAGGCACTTCACGCCGTGTTGTCACGATTACTCAGCGATGCGTCGGTTTCCGAGCGACATCCTCACGCCGGCGAATGGTAGGACAGCACTCCCCGGTTGACGGCGGCGATCGCCTGCCGGGCCGTGGCCCGCAGCTCGGTCGAGGCCCCACCCGAGTCGGCAAGCTGCCCGAGCAGGTCCACCACCTGACGGGCCCACCGGACGAAATCACCGGCCGGCATCTCGCCGTCGAACTCGTGACCGCTGGCCAGCACCTTCGCCAGCGCCTCACCCCGCGCCCAGCGGTAGACCGGCCAGGCGAAACCCAGATCGGGCTCCCGGGTGACGGTCAGGCCCCGCGCCGCCTCGTCCGCCTCGATCTCGCTCCACAGCTTCAACGTGGCGTCGACCGACTCGGCGACCCCGCCACGCGGCAGCGACGCCCGCTCGTCGACGTCCCGGCGCGCCTCGAAGACCACCACCGAGACCGCCGCCGCCAGCTCGGCCGGGGACAACCCGTCCCAGACCCCGCGCCGCAGGCACTCCGCCACCAGCAGGTCGGCCTCCGTCCAGATCCGCCCCAGCATCCGCCCGGCGTCGGTCACCGCGCCCTCGGCGGTCAGGTAGCCCCGCGCGGTGAGCAGGGCCACGATCCGGTCGAACGTACGCGCCAACGACCCCGTCCGCCCGGAGACCCGCTGCCGCAGCTCCTCGGTGTCCCGCTCCAGCCGACGCCGACGCTCCGCCCAGCGGGCGTGCTCCTCCCGCTCCGGGCAGGCGTGGCAGGGATGCCGCCGCATCTCGGTGCGGAGCTGGGTCAGCCGGTGGTCCTCCCCCGACTGCCGGCCGCGTGCGCCCCGACGGGAGTGCCGGTCCAGCCCGGTGCCGCTGACCTGCGCCGCCAGGTCACGCCGGGCGGCCGGATTGCGGTGGTTGAAGTGCTTGGGCACCCGGATGCGCGCCAGCACCTCGGCCGGGGTGGTGAAGTCGCCGGGGCTGATCCGACCCGCCCACCGGTCCTGCGTGAGCACCAGCGGCCGGGGCTCACTGAACCCGCCGGCCGCCGGATCGAGCACCACGGCCAGACCGGCGCGGCGCCCCGACGGCACCCGGATCACGTCACCCACCCGCAGGCGCTCCAGCGCCGCCACCGCCGCCGCCCGGCGTTGACTCTGCCCCTGACGGGCGATGGCCCGCTCCCGGTCGGCGATGGCGACCCGCAGCGCGAAGTACTCGTCGAAGTCGCCGTGGTGACAGGCCGCCTCCGCGCCGTACGCCTCGATGGTCTCGGTGTTGCGCTGCACCTGCCGGGCCAGGCCGACCACCGACCGGTCCGCCTGGAACTGCGCGAACGACGACTCCAGCAGCTCGCGGGCGGGTGCCGCGCCGACGGTGCCGACCAGGTTGACCGACATGTTGTACGACGGCCGGAAGCTGGACCGCAGCGGATACGTCCGGGTGGAGGCCAACCCCGCCACGTGCCGCGGATCGGTCTCCGGGGACCACACCACCACGGCGTGCCCCTCGACGTCGATGCCCCGCCGGCCGGCCCGCCCGGTGAGCTGCGTGTACTCCCCCGGGGTCAGGTCGACGTGCGCCTCGCCGTTGTACTTGACCAGGCGTTCCAGCACCACGCAACGGGCCGGCATGTTGATGCCCAGCGCGAGCGTCTCGGTGGCGAAGACCGCCTTGACCAGCCCCCGGACGAACAGTTCCTCGACGACCTCCTTGAACGCCGGCAACATGCCGGCGTGGTGGGCGGCCAGCCCGCGCTCCAGGCCGTCGAGCCACTCCCAGTAGCCCAGCACCGACAGGTCCTCGCCCGGGATGGCGGTGATCCGGGACTCCACCACCCGGCGGATCTCCGAGCGCTCCTCGGGCGAGGTGAGCCGCAGCCCGGCCGCCAGACACTGCTGCACCGCCGCGTCGCACCCGGCGCGGCTGAAGATGAACAGGATCGCCGGCAACAGGCCCTCGCGGTCCAGCCGGTCGACGATGTCCGGCCGCAGCGGCCCCCGCCAGCGCGGCCCCCGCCGCCCGGCACCCGGCCCGGCGGACCGTCCCTCGCCCAGGTCGAGGCGGCGCACCGTGTCCCGGGTGTAGCGCAGCAACTCCGGGTGCACGTCGTGCTTGCGGGCGGCGTCGGCGTCGTGGAACAGGTCGAACATCCGCTTGCCGACCAGCATGTGCTGCCACAACGGCACCGGACGGTGCTCGCTGACCACCACCGTGGTCTCGCCGCGAACGGTGATCAGCCAGTCGGCGAACTCCTCGGCGTTGGACACCGTCGCCGACAGCGACACCAGCGTGACCGAGGCGGGCAGGTGGATGATGACCTCCTCCCACACCCCGCCCCGGAACCGGTCGGCCAGGTAGTGGACCTCGTCCATCACCACGTACGCGAGGCCCTGGAGGGTGCTCGACCCGGCGTAGAGCATGTTGCGCAGCACCTCGGTGGTCATCACCACCACGGGCGCGTCGCCGTTGATGGCGTTGTCGCCGGTGAGCAGCCCCACCTGCTCGGCGCCGTAGCGGTCGACCAGGTCGTGGTACTTCTGGTTGGACAGCGCCTTGATCGGCGTCGTGTAGAAGCACTTGCGGCGGGCGCCGTCGACCGGCGCCGGCTGCCCGGGGGCACCCCGCAACGCCAGGTGTACGGCGAACTCGCCGACCACGGTCTTGCCGGCCCCGGTCGGGGCGCAGACCAGCACCCCGCTGCCCCGCTCCAGGGCCTGACACGACTCGCGCTGGAAATCGTCGAGGTCGAACCCGAGATCGGCGGTGAACTCTTCCAGGGCCGGGAACTGTGAGGCCTGGGCGGCCCGGCGACGTGCCGCGGCGTACCGCTCGGCGGGGCTCGACATGTCACCAAGATTAGTGCGTGCCACCGACGGCCACCCGGCAAGGCCGTCCGGCAGGGCGGTCCGGGTGGGTCGGTAGGGTGCACGTCGTGCCGGATCATCCCGAACCGACCGACGCCCTCCCCGGTGTCGACGACACCCGTCGCAGGCCGTCCCGCCGGCCCGTACGTGCCGTGCTGCTCGACTTCCACGGCACCCTCGCCCAGGTCGAGGAGCCCCGGGAGTGGGTGCTGGCCGCCGCGGCGGCGTGCGGTGTGGAGCTGGACCGGATTCGCGCCACCTCGTTGGCCGACCGGCTGCTCACCGCCGGCCGGGCCGGGGGACCACTGCCGGGTCGGGTGCCGCCCCGACTGGCCGAACTGTGGGCCGACCGTGACCTCTACGAGCACGCCCACCGGGGCGCGTACACCGGGCTGGCCGAGACGGTCGACGCCGGGATCGACGGGTTCGCCGACGCCCTCTACGAGCGCGTGCTGGTGCCGGAGGGCTGGGTACCGTACCCGGACACCGCCCCGACGCTCGCCGGACTGCGCGCGGCCGGCGTCAAGGTGGGCGTGGTCAGCAACATCGGCTTCGACCTGCGGCCCATCTTCGACGCCTGGGGCCTCGCCGGCCTGGTCGACGCGTTCGTCCTCTCCTACGAGGTGGGCCGGTGCAAGCCCGACCCGGCGATCTTCTGGCGCGCCTGCGGGATGCTCGGCGTCGACCCGGAGGAGTCACTGATGGTCGGCGACACTCCCGCCGACGCCGGTGCCGTGGCCGCCGGTTGCGCCGTGCTGGTCCTGCCTCCCGCCGACCCCGGCCGCCCCAACGGCCTAGGTTCCGTCCTCGACCTCCTCCCCCACCCCTAACCCCAATGCCGCTCAGTTAGGGCGGTGGGCGGGTTGTCAATGCTGCTGTTTCGAGGATGTTGATGTTGATGGTGGCGTGGTAGTTGGTGCGGTCGATGGTGCCTTTGGCGCGGTGTTTGGAGATCGCGCGTTTGACCACGCGGGGGCTGATTCGGGTGCGGCGTGGGGGTAGCAGGTCGGCCAGGATTGCGCGGCCGATGGTGCCGACGAGGTCGATGACGGTGCCGGCGATGACACCAGCGGCTTGGGTGATCTGGTCTCGGGCGGCGTGGACGGCGATGGTGAAGCTGGCCCGGTCGGGGTTGGTCGTGGGCCGGCTGGCGGTGGCGTCAGCCATTGCCAGCCGGACCGCTTGGTAGGTGGTGAGCAGGGCGTGGACCTCTTGACTGATCCCGTTCGGGGTTCGGGCTCGTAGGACCCGTCCGCCCCGCAGGGTGGACTTCAACTCCAGATATGTCGTCTCGATCTCCCAGCGGTGGTGGTAGAGGGTGACCAGGTCCATGGCCGGGAAGCGGCGCTGGTCGGTGAGGGTGGTGATCAGCCGGTACCGGCCGACGTGGCGTTTACCGTTCATGCTCACGACGATCTCGGCGTCAACGACCCGGACCGTCATCGTGCCGATGACAGACAGCCAGGACCCGTCGCGATGGCGGCGGATGACGGGCAGCCGCCGGTCGTCCTTGTCGCGGATGAGCAGGTCAGCGCCGGTGCTGGCGAACTGTTCGATCATCTGACGGGCGGCGAACCCACGGTCGGCCAGCAGCAGCATGCCTGGGCGCAGGCAGCCCAACAGACGCCCCGCACACGTGAGTTCGCCAGTGCTGATGGGGGTGAACACCGCGTCGATGACAGCGCGGGTGCCGCACGCCACGACGGCGACCAGCCGCAGCATCGGATACCCCGACCCACCGTGGCTGCCCGCCTGACGCGGATAGACCGTCAGGTTAGCCGCCGTATCGGGCACGAACATGCTGGTGCCGTCGATCGCGCACACCAGCAGACCCCGCCACCGGGCGGCCCCCGCCGGCGGACCCGACAGCAACCGGAACAACGCCACCAGCGGCTTGTCCCCGACCCGACGGCGAGCCTGCGACAACGCCGAAGACGTCGGCAGCGCCACCGTCAACCCGTCCAGCCCAGCGACCAACCGAGCCCACACCTGCCGGTAACCGACCTCAGCGAACAGCCCCGCCGCGAGCAGCAGATACACCACCACCCGCGACGGCAGATCCCGCACCCGCGACTGCACACCACCGGCCTCAGCCAGAACGGCATCGACCATCTCGAACGGCACCTGCTGCGTCAACTCACCCAGATGGCCCGGCGCGAACCGCCCCGCAGCCACCCTGATCGTGGACGTGATGGCAGACTGTTCCAACGGCGGGGCTCCCGGTCCAGAGGCTGTCTTGGAGTGACAAACCTCTATACCGAGACCCCGCCGTCCACGTCTACACCCCGCTTGACATCCACCACACCGCCCTAACTGAGCGGCATTGACCCGACGCAGTCGATCGGTACGCCCCGGTTCTTGAAGTCCTGGACCATCCGGTAGACGGCCTGGGTCTTGGCCCAGTTCCAGTTGTCGGTGTTGTAGTCGTTGTAGCAGAGCTTCGCGCCCGGGTCCGCCGCCCGGGCGGCCCGGAACGCCGCCTCGATCCAGTCGTTACCGGTGCGCTGCAGGTTCGAGTCGCGCCGGGCGCCACTGTCACCGTCGGCGAACGCCTCGTTCACCACGTCCCAGGAATGGATCTTGCCCCGGTAGTAGGTCGCGACGCGCGTGACGTGGTTGAGCATGGCGTTACGCAACTGGGTGCCGGACATGTTCTGCATCCAGCCCGGCTGCTGCGAGTGCCAGGCCAGCGTGTGGCCACGGACGGACATGCCGCGCGAGATGGCGTGGTTGACGATCCGGTCCGCGTTGGCGAAGTTGAACTGCCCCTGCTGCGGCTCCGTCGCGTCGATCTTCATCTCGTTCTCGGCCGTGACCGAGTTGAACTCGCGGTTCAGGATGCCGACGTAGGTGGAGTCGGAGAGCTTGTTCGCCGCCACGGCCGTGCCGAAGTAGCGGCCCTTCTCGGCGGCCGAGGCGCCCAGGGTGGTCGCGGCGCTCGCGCTGGAGGCCACCACCACGCTGGTGGAGATGAGGGCGAGACCGACGGCGGCCGCGACCAACGCGATGCGTGGCCGCAGTCGGGAAGCCGGACGCCCGCTGTTGCGGGCGAAGGCGTTGTTCATGGCATGAGCCTTTCGACGAAGCCGTGCTTGATGGAAGCCGGCCCCGACTACTGCCCAAACATGGTGGCTCCCGCCGTCTGCGCGGTTGCCCGTGAGCCGCGCCGGTCGGTGCCTGCAGCCCGCCACCATGAGTAGATCGAGGCTGTTGTATCGAAAACAGTATCGAAACACGTCGGAAAGCTCAACGCGCACCGACACACTTTCGGCCCTGCGGAATGGGAGCGCGGCGCGTCCCACAGCGGGATCACGCTGTGGCCAGGCCCTCAGCCGGTCCCGACCGACGTCTCCGGAAGTTTCGGTGCCCCGGGCCCGTCCACCGCCCCGGAGAACAGGTCGGCCAACCACCGCAGCTGACGGCGCACGTGGGTCGCGTCGCCGTGCTCGTGGCCGTTGAACGGGTACACGTGCATGCTCCGCTGCGGGGCGGGACCGCCGGTGGCGGCACCGTACTGGTTGTAGGCGGCGAAACCGGTGCTCGGCGGACAGACGGTGTCCCGCAGGCCGATCCCGAAGTGCGCGGACGCCTGGGCCCGCCGGGCGAAGCTGACCCCGTCGACGTAGGACAGGGTGCGCCGCACCGCCGCCTCCGCCTCCCGGTGCACCGCGAGGTAGGTGACGATGTCGCCGTACGGGCCGGCGTCGGTGATCTCGATGGCCCGCTGCACGTGACACAGGAACGGCGCGGAGGTGACCAGCGCGGCGAGGTCGGGCACCAGACCGGCGACGGCCAGCGCCAGTCCCCCGCCCTGGCTGTTGCCGGCGGCGACCACCCGCGCCGGGTCGGCGCCGGGCAGGGCACGGGCGGCGTGCACGGCCCGGACCGCGTCGGTGACGAGCCGGCGGTAGTAGTAGCCCTCCGGTGCCAGGATGCCCCGGGTCACCGGCGTCGGCCCGCCGGGCGTCGCGCCGTGCGGGTCGGGCGTGTCACCCAGGCCGTAGAGGCCGGACTGGCCCCGGGCGTCCATCAGCAGGTGCGCGTACCCCGCCACCGGCCAGGTCAGCCGCTCGTGCGGCAGGCCCCGGCCACGCCCGTAGCCGACGTACTCCACCACCACCGGCAGCGGTCCGTCCACCCCGGAGGGGCGGGTGTACCAGGCCCGGACCGGCTCACCGGCGAACCCGGCGAACGTGACGTCCCAGCTGTCGACGAGACGAAGGTCGGTCGGCTCGGGCCGGACGTCGATGAGCACCGGTGTCGCCGCCGTCGCGTGCAGGGTGTCCTGCCAGAAGGCGTCGAAGTCGGCGGGCTCCGGCACGGCCGGGGCATACCGTCGCAGGTCGTCCAGGGGCAGGTCGAACAGGGGCATGGCACCTCGCAGCAGGTCGCTCAGGTGGGTGGAGGGGCGGTGCTCTCGCGGATCATCAACTCGGCGACCAGGTCGATGCGGCTGGTCGGCAGCGCGACCCCGTTCGCGAGGTCGAGCAGCATCTGGGTCGCCGTACCGGCCATGTCGCGCAGCGGCTGGTGGACGGTGGTGAGCGCGGGTCCGATCCAGGCCGACATGGGCAGGTTGTCGTAGCCGACCACGGAGAGGTCCCCGGGCACGTCCAGGCCGAGTTGCCGGGCGGCGCGCAGCACCCCCATCGCCTGGAGGTCGGACCCGGCGAAGACGGCCGTCGGGCGGTCCGGGCGATCGAGCAACTGCATGCCGTGGGTGTAGCCGGCGTCGACGTGGAAGTTGCCGAAGCGGACCAGGTCGGGTGCGACGGGTACGCCCATCTCCTCGTGCGCGCAGCGGAACCCCGCCGTCCGCGCCCGCGCGCAGAGCACGTCCTGCGGACCGGAGATGACCGCGACCCGCCGGTGACCGAGCTCCAACAGGTGACGGGTGGCCAGCAGGCCACCGTTCCAGTTGTTCGAGCCGACCGCCGGCACCGAGGCGGCGCTGGCGCTGTCGTTGTCGATCACCACCACCGGGATCGACTGCCGGTCGAACCGTCGTCGCTGCTGGTCGGTCAGGTTGCACATGACCAGCAGCACGCCGAGCGGGCGCCGGGCGAGCACCGCGTCCACCCAGGACTGCGGCGGTCGACGTGCCCCGCCGAGCTGGGAGAGCACCAGGTTCACCGGAGGCAGGGCGGCGACGGCCTCGACACCACGGATGATCTCCAGGGCCCAGTCCGAACCGAACTCGTGGAACACCAGCTCGATCTGTCCCGCACCCGGGGACCGTCGGGCGCGGCGACGATACCGGTGTCGCTCCAGACTGGCCTCGACCCGCGCCCTGGTGCCGGCAGCCACGTCGGACCGGCCGTTGAGAACCTTCGAGACGGTCGCCGCCGAGACCCCCACCTCCCGGGCGATGGTCGCGATGGTGGTGGGGCCGAGCACGTCCGGCGATCGGTTCTCCGTCATACCGACCCTCTGCAACGATCCCGAAAATTTCGGGGAACCATAGCACGGGATCCCTCCACTGGCGACGACGACAGTCGATATGGCGGGAGCGTGCACGAAGGTCCGGAAATCGCTTGCCTGCCCTGCGGGAACCGTGTGGGCAGTCGGTTCGTGAGCCCTTGACACGCTCCATCGACACCCATAGGTTCCCGACACAGGTGACGAACTGGTTTCCGAAACTATCGAGAATCGCCGTCCGCAGCGGCGTCCGTGTGGCCTGCCGGAACGACCTGCCCCGGTGCGGCCAGAGGGGTTCGCATGACGAGTCAGCTACCTGTCGACGATCGATTGACGTCACCGGACGACGATCGGTGGCGCGACCCGACGCGGCGCCCCGACGAGCGGGCCGACGCGCTCATCCCGCTGATGTCGCTGGAGGAGAAGGTCGCCCAGTTGGTCGGCCTCTGGGTCGGCGCCGACGCCTCCGGCGAGGGTGTCGCGCCCCACCAGACCGACATGGTCGAGCACACTCCGCCCTGGCCCGAGGCGATCCGGTACGGCCTGGGGCAGCTGACCCGACCCTTCGGCACCGCACCGGTCGATCCGGTCCTCGGCGCCCGGTCGCTGGCCGCCAGCCAGGCGCAGATCGTGGCGGCGAGCCGCTTCGGCATCCCGGCGCAGGTGCACGAGGAGTGCCTGACCGGCTTCGCCGCCTGGCGGGCCACCGTCTACCCGGCACCGCTGAGCTGGGGCGCCGCCTTCGACCCGGAACTGGTCGAGGAGATGGCCGACCGGATCGGACGGTCCATGCGGGCGGCCGGCATCCACCAGGGACTCGCCCCGGTGCTCGACGTGACCCGCGACTACCGGTGGGGACGCACCGAGGAGACCATCGGCGAGGACCCGTACCTCGTCGGGACCACCGGCGCGGCGTACGTACGGGGGTTGGAACGGGCCGGGGTGGTGGCGACCCTCAAGCACTTCGCCGGCTACTCGGCCTCCCGGGGCGGGCGGAACCTGGCGCCGGTGCCGATGGGCCGCCGGGAACTCGCCGACGTGATCCTGCCGCCGTTCGAGATGGCGTTGCGGCTCGGTGGCGCCCGCTCGGTGATGCACTCCTACGCCGAGATCGACGGGGTGCCGGTGGCCGCCGACGAGGAGCTGCTCACCGGAGTGCTGCGCGACCGGTGGGGCTTCGCCGGGGTCCTCGTCGCCGACTACTTCGCGGTCCGCTTCCTGCAGAGCCTGCACGGGGTGGCCGCCGACGCCGGGGAGGCCGCCGGTCTCGCGTTGCGCGCCGGCATCGACGTGGAACTGCCCACCGTGGACGCCTACGGCCCCCCGCTGGTGGCGGCGGTCCGGTCCGGTGCCGTCGCGGAGACGCTCGTCGACCGCGCGCTGCGCCGGGTCCTGATCCAGAAGATCGAGTTGGGGCTGCTCGACGAGGGCTGGCAGGAACTGCCCGCCGACGTCGACGAACTACGCCTGGACGACGAGGCTGGCCGGTCCGTCGCGCTGCGGCTGGCCCGCCAGTCCGTCGTCCTGCTGCGCAACTCCGACGGCGCGCTGCCGCTCGCCGCCGACCGGCAGGTGGCCCTGATCGGCCCGGTGGCCGACGACCCGATGGCGATGCTCGGCTGCTACTCGTTCCCGCTGCACGTGGGCGTGCACCATCCGGAGCACGGCGTGGGGGTCGAGATCCCGTCGCTGCGCACGGCCCTCCAGCAGCGCCACCCCCGCCTGACGTACCACCCGGGGACCGCCGTCACCGGCGACGACACCTCCGGCATCGCCGCGGCGGTCCAGGCCGCCACCGAGGCCGACGTCTGCGTCCTGGCGGTCGGCGACCGGGCGGGCATGTTCGGCCGGGGCACCTCCGGCGAGGGTTGCGACGCCGTCGACCTCGACCTGCCCGGCGTCCAGGCCGAACTGGTCCGCGCGGTGCTGGCCACCGGTACGCCGGTGGTGCTGGTGGTGCTCTCCGGCCGGCCGTACGCGCTCGGCGCGCAGGTGGCCGACGCCGCCGCCGTCGTGCAGGCGTTCTTCCCCGGCCAGCTCGGCGGTCAGGCGCTGGCCGAGGTGCTCACCGGTGAGGTCGACCCGTCCGGACGGCTGCCGGTCAGCGTCCCCCGGCACGGCGGGGGCCTGCCCGGCACGTACCTCTCCCCTCCGCTCGGCCACCGGACGCAGGTGTCGTCGGTGGACCCGACGCCCGCGTTCCCGTTCGGGCACGGCCTGAGCTACACCACCTTCGAGTGGGACGACGCGGCGGTGACCGACCCCGGGGACAGCGGTCCCACGCCGTGGCCGGTCGACGGCACCGCCACGGTCGGCGTCACGGTCCGCAACACCGGCGCGCGGGACGGCACCGAGGTGGTCCAGCTCTACCTGCACGATCCGGTGGCGCAGACCACCAGACCGGTGGTCCGCCTGGTCGGGTACGCGCGGGTGCCGCTGCGACCGGGCGAGGCGGCCCGGGTCACCTTCGAGGTTCCCGCCGACGTCACCTCCTTCACCGGACTGCACGGCCGGCGCGTGGTGGAACCCGGTGACGTCGAGCTGCGGCTGGCCCGGTCCAGCGGCGACCCGGTGGCGCGGCTGGCGCTGCGGCTGGTGGGCGCCGAACGCGAGGTCGGCACCGACCGGGAACTGGTCTCCCGCGCTTACGTCACGCCCGCCACCCAGGGCCGGCGATGAGTGCCCCGGCCTCGGTGACGGCACCAGCCCCCGACCCACCGACGCGCCCACCCGGCACCCCGCGCCCGACCCGGCGCACGTGGCGGCGGGCGCTGCGCCGGGACTGGCAGCTCTATTCGCTGGCGATCCTGCCGCTGCTGTTCTTCCTGATCTTCCGGTACCTGCCGATGCTGGGCAACGTGATCGCCTTCCGCCGGTTCCAGCCCGGCGGGAGCATCTTCGGCGAGTACTGGGTCGGCCTGCGGTACGTGAAGATGTTCCTGGCCGACCCGACGTTCTGGAACGTCTTCACCAACACGCTGGTGCTGGGCGGGTTGACCCTGCTGTTCTGCTTCCCGCTGCCGATCGTGCTGGCGCTGCTGCTCAACGAGGTCCGGGCCCGCCGGCTCAAGCGGTTCGTGCAGTCCGTGTCGTACCTGCCGCACTTTCTGTCGATCGTGATCGTGGCCGCCATGGTGATGCAGTTGCTCTCCATGGACGGCACGGTGAACTCACTGGTCACGTCCGCCGGCGGCGAGGCGGTGCCGTTCCTGCAACGCCCCGAGTGGTTCCGGACCATCTACATCTCGTCCGAGGTCTGGCAGACCGTCGGCTGGGGCACCATCCTCTATCTGGCCGCGCTGACCACCATCGACGAGGACCTGTACGAGGCGTCCCGCATCGACGGCGCGAACCGCTGGCGACAGACCTGGCACGTCACGCTGCCGGGGATCCGGCCGACCATGGTGACGTTGCTGATCCTCAACATCGGCACGTTCATGGCGGTCGGGTTCGAGAAGATCCTGCTGCTGTACAACCCGCTCACCTACCCGACCGCCGACGTGATCTCCACGTACCTGTTCCGGATGGGCTTCGGGTCCAGCAACTTCAGCTACGCCGCCGCGATCGGCCTGTTCGAGGCCGTGATCGGGCTGATCCTGGTGCTGTCGGCGAACCTGATCGCCCGTCGCACGGTGGGGACGAGCCTGTGGTGACCGTCGACTCCACCACCGCCCGGTCCCGTCCCCGCCGCCGACGGGGCATCCGGCAGAGCCGGGGCTACCGGGCGTTCCAGGTGGCCAACGCGATCGTGTTGACCCTGGTCGTGCTGGTGACGCTCTATCCGTTCGTCAACATCGTGGCCCGCTCGCTGAGCAGTGAGGCGTTCATCATCGCGGGCGAGGTGAACCTGGTGCCGCGCGGGTTCACCGTCGACACGTACCGCCTGGTGTTGTCCGACTCGCTGTTCTGGACGAACTACCGCAACACCCTGGTCTACACGGTGACCGCCACGCTGATCTCGATCGTGCTCACCACCTGCTACGCGTACGTGCTGTCCAAGAAGGACCTGAAGGGACGCGGCGCGCTGGTCGGCATCGCGGTGTTCACGATGTTCTTCTCCGGCGGTCTGATCCCCAACTACGTGCTGGTCACCAGCCTCGGCCTGAAGAACAGCGTCTGGGCCATCGCGCTGCCCAACGCGATCAACGTGTTCAACCTGCTGGTGATGAAGGCGTTCTTCGAGAGCCTGCCGAACGACCTGGAGGAGGCCGCCGCCGTCGACGGGCTGAACACGTACGGCATCCTGCTGCGGATCGTGCTCCCGCTGTCGAAGGCCATCGTCGCCACCATGGTGCTGTTCTACGCGGTGGCCTTCTGGAACTCGTGGTTCGCCGCCTTCCTCTACATGGACCAGCAGGAGCTGTGGCCGGTCACCGTGTACCTGCGCAACCTGATCGCCGGTGCCACCGGCGCCGAGAACGTCGGCGCGATCGCCGAGGCCAACGAGGTGCAGGCCGAGGCGACCCTCAAGTCCGTGACCATCGTGCTCACCACCCTGCCCATCCTCCTGGTCTATCCCTTCGTCCAGCGGTACTTCGTCCGGGGCATCATGCTCGGCGCGGTCAAGGGCTGACCAGCGGTTCCATCCCCGCTCCCACCACACCGAAAGGACCGCCATGTTCCGCAGATCGTGGCGACAGGTGGCGATTGCCGCTGCCGCCCTGCTCACCGCCTCCACCCTCGTCGCCTGTGGTGACGACCCGTCCGACAACCAGGACCTGTCGGAGAACCGGGCCGGGGCGATGGAGAACTACGCGGTCGGTACGCAGTTCAAGGCCACCGACCCGATCTCCTTCTCCGTCCTCTACAACAACCACCCGAACTACCCGTTGAAGAACGACTGGCTGTTCTGGTCCGAGCTGACGTCCCGGACGAACGTCACGCTGGAACCGGTCGCGGTGCCGCTGAGCGACTACAACCAGAAGCGCAGCCTGCTGATCGGTGCCGGCGACGCACCTCTGCTGATCCCCAAGACGTACCCGCCGGACGTGAACACGTTCGTCTCCTCCGGGGCGATCCTGCCGGTCAGCGACTACCTCGATCTGATGCCGAACCTCAAGGAGAAGATCGAGAAGTGGAACCTCCAGCCTGAGATCGACACGCTCCGCCAGCAGGACGGCAAGTTCTATCTGCTGCCCGGTCTGCACGAGAAGCCGTGGCACGATTACTCGCTGGCGATGCGCACCGACATCCTGGAGGAGCTGAACCTGGAGGTCCCGAAGACCTGGGACGAGCTCTACACCGTGCTCAAGGCGATGAAGGCCGCGTACCCGGACGTCTACCCGTTCTCCGACCGGTGGAGCCAGCCCAACCCGGCCGGCAACCTGCTCAACCTGCTGGCCGTCACGCACGGGCTGGACGGCGCCGGCTGGAACTTCCAGCACATGAGCTGGAACGCGCAGGCGCAGAAGTTCGAGTACACCGGCGCCACCGAGCACTACCGGCACGTGCTGGAGTACCTCAACAAGCTGGTCGCCGAGAAGCTGCTCGACCCGGAGAGCTTCACCCAGACCGACGACGCCGCCCGGCAGAAGCTCGCCAACGGCAAGTCCTTCGTGATCAGCGCGAACGCCCAGGCCGTCGTGAACGACTACCGGCCGGACCTGGCGGCGACCAACCCGAAGGCGAAGATCGCCAAGATCCCGCTGCTGGTCGGACCGGCCGGTGAGATCAACCCCTCCAGCCGGCTGGAGAACGGCATGATGATCTCGTCGAAGGCGCGGGACAGCAAGAACTTCGTGGCCATGATGCAGTTCGTCGACTGGCTCTGGTATTCCGACGCCGGCCAGGAGTTCGCCAAGTGGGGCGTGGAGGGCACCACCTTCGTCAAGGACGCCTCCGGCAAGCCCACGCTGGCACCCGACGTCAACGTCATCGGCCTCAACCCGAGCGCGCCCAAGCACCTGCAGAAGGACTTCGGCTTCTACAACGGCGTGTTCGCCTACGGTGGCAAGCCCGAGCTGGTCCAGGCGTTCTTCTCCCCCGAGGAGCAGGAGTTCCAGCAGGTGATGAACGCCCGTGCGCCGAAGTCACCGCCGCCGCCGTACCCGCTCAACGACGAGGAACGCGAGCAGGTGTCGCTCTGGGAGACGCCGCTGCGTGACCACGTCTACCAGGCCACCCTCCAGTTCATCCTCGGCCAACGGGACCTCGGCCAGTGGGACGCCTACCTGGCGGAGCTGAAGGCCAAGAACATGGACGCGTACGTGGAGCTGGCGAACAAGGCGCACGCGCGCTACAAGGAGGCGAACGGCTGACCCCGGGGCCGGTCCGATCGTGTCGGTGCGATCGGACCGGCCACTTTCCCCGCGCCGCCCCCGAGCCCCCGAGGACGAGGATGCGCACCGTTGTCGACCACACCGCGCCCTGCGGGAACGCGAGCCGCCTGCGCGGCCAGGAGCGGCCGTGAGCGCCGTGGTGCGGGAGTTCGGCGACGGGCCGCTGTCGCGGGGGGCCGCGCTGATCTACACGCTGCTGGTGGTCGAGGTGCTGCTGCTGGTCTGCGCGGCCCCCGGCCTGATCGCACTCTTCGCGCTCGAACGGCACCCGAGCAACCTGCCACTGGTCGCGCTCTGCGCGGTGCCGCTCGGCCCGGCGCTGTCCGCCGCGCTCTACACGCTGCACCACCAACGCCTCGACCTGACCGACCTGCACCCGGGTCGCCTGTTCTGGCGCGGCTACCGGGCCAACCTGGTCGGTGCGCTGCTGGTCTGGGTGGCGACGCTGGCGTGGCTGACCGTCATCGCGGTCAACCTGGTCAACCTGCCGGTGGCCGGAGTTCCCGGCTGGTGGGTGGTGCCGCTGGTGGCGGTCGGTGTCGGGGTCGCCGTGGTCGGGATCAACGCGCTGGTCATCACCTCGCTGTTCGCGTTCCGGCTGCGCGACGTGCTGCGGCTGGCCGGTTACTTCGTGCTGCGTACGCCGGTGGTGGCGGTCGGCACCGCGTTGTTGCTGGTGGCGGCGACGGCGCTGACGCTTGTCGCGTCGGAGGCGGCGACCGCGGCCCTGGGGTCGTTGCTGGCACTGGCGCTGGTACGCGGCGCGGTGCCGATGACCGACGTGGTCCGCGAGGAGTTCGTGCGGTGACGGATGTAAGGAAGGGCCCCTTCCTAACGTCTCGTGTATAGCAGGGGTCCCCTCCTTACATCCGGGCGCGACGGGCGACGGCGCGGGCGTGCGCGATCGCCAGCAGCCGGTCGATCTCGGGCAGCATCTGCGGGCCGGGCATGACGATGCCGACGAAGCCGTGCCGGGCGTACGCGGGATGCGGCAGCACGGTGTCCAGCCGGGCGAAGTCGTACTCGTGTCGATGCTGCGGGAAGTCGGCGGGCGGGAAGCCGAACAGCCGCGTGAACTCGGTCCGTCCCAGGTCGAGGTTGAGCCGGAAGACACCGGGCCGGTCGAGTCCGGCCTCCTCGTCGAAGCCGGGCACGTCGCGTTCCACGATGGTGGCGAACGGCCGGCGGTGATCCGGGCCGACGGAGAAGAACCTGTCGCCCCAGGCGCCCTCCGGCGCCCCGGTCTCCTCGCTCGCCACGAGTTGCGTGGTGCCGGGCAGCGCCAGGATCCGGGCCGCGAGCATCGCCGGGTCGGTGCCGGTCGGCACGTGCAGCAGCACGTCCGCGTGGTCGACGGTCGCCTGCTCCAGCGGGAAGTAGCGGTAGTCGTGGGTCCGTTTCCCGGCGGGTCGCACCGTCGAAGCGGGGACGTACCGGGGCAGGTCGCCGTCGCGCTGGAGGGCTCCTTCGAAGGAGTCGGGCTCGGGCTCCCCGATGCCGAGGGCCGGGCTGACGCCGAGGCTGCCGACCACCACCGCGTACCCGTCGCCCAGCAGCGAGCCGACGATCGCACCGGCACTGCACCAGGTGACCTCGGTGCCGGCCATCGTCATCGTGCCCGGGTCGCGTTGCAGGTGCCGGTGGTGCGCGAACACGAGGGTCGGGCCCCGGTCCGCCTCGGCCGCGCGGATCGCGAGCAGGTTCTCCGCCATCAGCGCGGCCCGGACCGCCACCAGTCGGGCGAAGCGTTCCTCCCGGCCCAGCGGCGCGGCCGCCGCCGCGTGGTAACGCAGCACCGCGACCGCCGACGTGGCCTGCGCGTACGCCGCCCGCCAGCCGTCCGGCCGCCGGGGCGCGTGCAGGTACAACTCGGTCAGCAGGTCGTCGGCGAGCACCCGCAGACGCTGTGCCTCGGGCGTGCCGCCGACCGACCGCCCCGGCTCCCAGATCGCCGCCTGGTCGCTCCATCGGGTCTCGTCACCCACCAGGGAGTCGATCTCGGCCGTCCGGTCCTGGCCCAGGTACTCGCAGACCCGCAGCAGGAACGCACGGGGGCTCGGCGCACCGGTGATCTCCAGCGGGGCGTCGAAGCCGTGGAACGTCAGGCGCTCGGCCGTCGGCCGCCCCGCGTTGTACTCCCGCATCCGCACCAGCAGGTCCCGGTTGGCCGGGGCGTCACCGAACCCGTGGCTGAACCCCTCGGCGAGCGCACGCTCCAGGGTCACCGTGGCGGAGCCCTGCACGAACTCGTCGGCGACCAGGCCGGCGGCGCGGTCGCTCTCCAACGCGATCGACCGGTATCCCCGCTGCGCCAACGCCAGGAACAGCTCGGTGCGGATCTGGAGGAAGGCGGATTCGCCGTGTGTCGGTTCGCCGAGCGCGAGCAGGGTCGGCGGTACGGGAAGCAGGTCCAGGAGATTCGTCACTCCATCGACCGTATCGCTGAACCACCCGTTGAGACTTTCGAGCAAACTGTCACGGTGAACGTGGTGCAACCCTCAAACAGCGTGACACGTCGGCCGATCGACCTGGCCCGTCCGCACGGCCTGTCCGCCCAGGCGGTGCGCAACTACGAGCGGGACGGGGTCCTGCCGCCCGCCCCGCGCAGTCCGAGCGGCTACCGCCGATACACCGAGCGGCACGCCCGGGCCCTGGACGCGTACCTGGCGTTGATTCCGGGGCACGGGTACGCGGCGAGTGGCGAGATCATGCGCGCCGTGCACCGGGGCGAGATCGACACGGCGTTGCGGGTGATCGACCAGGGTCACGCTCTGCTGCACCGCGACCGGGAGACCCTGGACGCGGTCGAGACGGCGGTGGCGGTCCTCACCGGGGCCGCGCCCGACGCGCCCCGCCGGGCGGAGCTGTCGATCGGTGCCCTGGCGCACCGGCTCGGCGTACGGCCGGCGACCCTGCGCAAGTGGGAACGGGCCGGCGTGCTGCGACCGGACCGTGACCCGGCGACCCGCTACCGCGTCTACGCCCCCGACGACGTGCGGGACGCCGAACTCGCCCATCTGCTGCGGCGCGGCGGATACCGGCTCGACCACATCGCCGACGTGCTCGACCGGGTACGCGCCGCCGGGGGCGCCGCGCCGCTCGCCGCGTCGCTGCACGGCTGGCGGGAGCGGCTCACCGTCCGCGGCCGGCACCTGCTCACCGGCGCGGCGCGACTCGCCGCGTACCTGGACTCTCCTGCGGAGACGCCGCTGCCCGGCCGGTGAGGGGTGCTCACCGACCGGGCAGTCGTGGTGGTTCCGGGTCAGGAGGTCAGGTCCCCGAGGCCCTTCATCATCTCGGCGAAGTCGGTGGTCTCCGCCGCCGGCGGGGTCTCGATGTTCACCGGCTTGCCGTAGTCGGTGTAGTCGACGGTGATGTCGCCGAGGTTGCCGGTGACGACCTTGGCCCGACGGGGCTGGTACTGCCCGTCGACCCAGAGGTCGATGGTGATCTCCTTGACGCCCTGCTTGGCCAGCTCCTGCTCGACGCCCTTGCGCATCTCGGCGTCGACCTGCTGGAGGTACTCATCCATCGTCTGGGTCACGGTGTAGTGGACGGTGTCCACCCCGTTCACGTTCTCCTCGCCCACGACCTTGACGTTCTCGCTGGCGAGCAGCGCCTTGACCTGCTTGCTCGGGTCGACGTCCTCAAGCTGCTTGGTGAAGTTCGCCCCGCCCTCCGCGCCGGCGGCAGCCACGTCGATCTTCAGCCAGCGCTTGCCGCCCATGCTGGCGCGCTCGGTCTCCGGGACCTCGACGTAGACCGCGGTCTCGATCATCCGGATCGTCGTCGGCTTGCCGTCCGAGTCGGTGGTCGTCATCTCGACCTTGACCGGGTCACGCAGATCGATGACGCCCTTGGCGGTGATCTTCTCACCGGCCGCCGTGCCCTCCATCGAGATGGTCACCGAGTCGCTGGACTGGGTCTTCTCCACGGTCTTCTGCAGCGACCCCTTGAGGTCCTTGGCGAGCTGCTCCAGCACGTTCGGCTGCGCCGCGGCATCCGAGTCGGACGCCGAACCGCCGCCGCCGCAGGCGGTCATCGCGAGTGCCGTGAGCGCGGAGACCGCCACGACGGCGACCCTCTTGGACAGTGACAACTGACAGCCCCATTCCCTTGACAAACTCTGGGGGACCTCCCCCAGCCAGACCGCCGACACGCTACCGGAGTCGGTCAACCCCCGTGCGACCCACCGACGTCCGCGCGGCCTCAGAACAGCGGACGACCGTACGTGTCCGGCACTCCGGACTTGCGATGGAAGTACGCGTTGATCTGATCGCACCACTCCTGGGCGCTGCGCCGCTGCTCCGTCAGGCGCTCGTCCACCCGGGCGTACACGACCGGGTCGACCAGCCCGTCCAGCGCCGCCCAGCGGTCGCTCATCGCCGCCACCTCCGCCACCCCGGCGAAGTGCGTGTCATAGATGTGCTGTACGACGGTGCTGCCGCTGTGCAGCACGTGGTCGTAGCGCACGTGGTGGAAGAAGAGCAGCAGCTCGTCGGGGCACTGCTCCACCGACTCGTACACCTGCGACCAGGGTGGCGGGTACTGGCCGGTGAAGCCGGTGCCGGTGGCCCGGGTGCGGTCCACGCCCACCCCGTCCCGGTCGGCGAAGTGGTAGGTGCCCCAGCTCGTGTACTCGTACCCGTCGACGTCCGGGCCGTAGTGACGCCCGGGGCGCACCATGAAACCCACCCCCAGCGGGGCGGTGTACCGCTCGTAGGTGCGCCACGAGTCGTCCATGACCCCGTGCAGCGTCCGCCGCAGCAGCTCGGGATCGGCGCTGGCCGCCGGATCGAAGGTCAGGTCGATCCACTCGTCGAGCACGTCCTCCGGGCGCAGACGCGGGTCCCAGGCGAGCCGGCCGTAGGCGTACAGGTTGGCCTGGGCCAGTGGGTGACCGGTCCAGAACGGGTCGTCGCCCACGTTGGAGACGGCGGCCAGCCCGCCCCCGTCGGCGGCCACGTCGGCGACCGTCGGCCCGTCCTCGCCCCACGGCGTGAACCGCAGCACCTCGTGCCACCAGGGCGCCAGATAGCAGACGTGCCGCTGCTGCCCGGTGTACTCCTGGGTCACCTGGAACTCCACCGCCAACCGGGTGTCCGGCATCGCCGTGATCACCGGTGACACCGGCTCCCGGGTCTGGAAGTCCAGCGGACCGTGCTTGACCTGCACGATCACGTTGTCCCGGAAGCGACCGTCGAGCGGGGCGAAGTGGTCACCGGCGGCGCGGGCCCGGTCGGTGGAGCGGTCCCGCCAGTCCTGCCGGTGGTTGTAGACGAAGGCCCGCCAGTGCACCACGCCCCCGTACGGTGCCAGCGCCTCGGCCAGCAGGTTCGCCCCGTCGGCGTGGTCGCGGCCGTAGCTGAACGGGCCGGGCTGTCCCTCCGAGTCGGCCTTCACGAGGTATCCGCCGAAGTCCGGGATGCGGGCGTAGACCCGGGCGGTGGTCCCGGCCCACCAGGCACGCACCGTCTCGTCGAGCGGGTCGGCGGTGGGCAGCCCACCGACCATCACCGGCGCGGCGAAGTTCACCGACAGGTGCACCCGGATGCCGTACGGACGCAGGTCCTCGGCGATCTCGGCGACGTCGTCGAGCCGGTCGGTGAGCAGCCGCGCCTCGGTGGCGTGCACGTTGACGTTGTTCACCGACACCGCGTTGATCCCGCACGCCGCCAGCAACCGCGCGTACGCCCGCACCCGCGCCCGGTCCGGATGTGCCCGGCCGGCACGCCAGAGGATCGACCCGCCGGCGTACCCGCGTTCGACCTGGCCCATCACCGGATGCACGTCGACGTTGTCCCAGTGGTTCAGCATCCGTCGCCGCATCACCGGCCGGTACGCCCGCGCCGGATGCGGTGCGCCGAACGCCGACTCCCCGAGCCGGACCACGTGGAACAGCCCGTGGAGCAGGCCCGCCGGTGCGTCGGCCAGCACCACCGTGACCTCGCCGTGGCGGACGACCGCGTATCCCTCGGGACCGAGCGGACCGCCACCGGCGGCGTCCAGGTCGGCCCGCGCGGCGTCGAGGACGCCCTGCGTCCCGTCGCCGTCCACTGTGGATGCATGGTGGTCGGTCAGGGTGAGGACGAGGTGGGCGGGTGGGCCGTCGGCGGACCGGCGGACCGTGCCGCCGTGGGTGGCGCAGGCGGTCCGGACCTCGTGCCACACGGTGTCGACGAGCAGGCCGTCACCGTGGACGAGGGTGTGCCGGGAACCGACGGCGCGGAACGCGGCCGGCGGCAGCCAGGCGGGGTGGACGTCGGTCGGGTCGGAGCCGGTGTCGCGCTCCGGGCAAATCCGTCGCATTACGCAGATCGTAACTAAGTCGATCGATGCGTCAAGGTCCTTCCGGAACCTTTCGGGCGGTACCGACCGGAGTCTCCAGGAGCCGCGCCAACTCCCCCGGGGTACGCGGACGGGCCCCGGCCAGGCCGGGCACGCGGTCCAGCAGCCGATGCACCACCGGTGCCCACGCCGGAGTCAACGCGGCACCGTCGAGCAGGTCCCCGCCGCCCAACTCGGCGCCGGACACCCCCTGCCGGATCCGGCCACCCGCCACCAGCACCCGTTCGTCGGCCCACCGGTACGCCAGGTCCACGTCGTGCGTGGCGAGCAGCAGCGTGGTGCCGGCCCGGTGCAGGGCGTCGAGCGTGCGCAGCAACGCCTCCACCCCCGACGGGTCGAGTCCGGCGGTCGGCTCGTCCAGGATCAGCACCCGGGGCCGCAACGCCACCGCCCCGGCGATCGCCACCCGCTTACGCTGGCCGTACGAGAGCAGGTGGGTGGGACGGTCGGCGAGGTCGCCGATCTCCAACGCGGCCAGCGCCTCGGTACACCGCTGCCGCACCTGCGCGTCGTCCAGACCGAGGTTGACCGGCCCGAACGAGACGTCCTGGAAGACGGTCGCGGCGAACAACTGGTCGTCGGGGTCCTGGAGCACCAGCTGCACCTGCTGACGGACGTCCAGCAGCCCCGCCCGGGTCCGGCGCAGCGGCACCCCGCCGACCAGCACCGTGCCGGCGTCGGCGGCCAGCGATCCGACCATCAGCCGGAACAGGGTCGTCTTGCCACCGCCGTTGGGCCCCAGCACGGCCATCCGCCGCCCGGCCGGCACCGACAGGTCGGCGCCGGTCAGTACCGGACGCTCCGCCTCGTACCCGAAACTGACCCCGCGCAGCTCCAACAGCGGCGGATCGCCGCTCACCCGAGCACCACCAGCATCCGGGTGGCCAGCACCACCGCCGCCAGCAGCAGCACGGTGACGACCAGGAACGCCGCCGACGGCTGGCGGACCTCGGTGCGTACCGCCAACGAGCCGGTGTAACCGCGCAGCGCCAACCCCTCCTCCCAGCGCCGGGCCAGCGAGAACGCACGGACGAAGACCGCGCCGGCCTGCCCGGCCAGCGACCGGTAGGTGCTGGCCCAGGTCCGGTAACCCAGCCGGGCCGCCTGGGCCTGCCGCACCGCGTGCACACTCTCCAGCAGCAGGAACAGCATCCGATAGATCAGCGCGGCCACCTCGGTGACCGCGCTGGGCACCCCGAGACGCTGGAGCCGGGGCAGCACGTCGGCCAGCGGCGTGGTGGCGGCGAAGAGCAACAGGCAGAGCAGCGCGGCGCAGGCCCGACCGGCGGTCGTGGCGGCCGTCGCGAGCCCCTCCGGCGCCCACCGGACCTGCGTCGGACCGGAGACCGCCACCAGCATCGGCACCGAGCCGGTCAGGATGAACAGCAACGGCGTCCGGGCCACCCGCACCAGCAGACGCGGCGGCAGCGCCGCCGGCCCGAGCAACGCCACCGCTGCGGTCAGGCCCACCACCAGGGCGCCCGGCCACGGCGGCAGGAGCAGGGCGCAGCCCAACAGCCCCAGAGCCAACAGGGCCTTCTCCACCGGGTGGCGGCGTCGCCAGGGGCTGGCGTACGCCGCCACGTCCAACGCGAGCACTAGTCGGTGGTCTTCTCCCCGGTCGCGGACTGCTCGCCACGCAGCCGCTGCCGGGTCCGGGCCACCCCGAAGTAATAGCCGAGGAACCCGGCACCGAGGGCGGCCTGAAGCGCGAACAACGCCGACTCGATCTCACCCGACGGCGGTTCGTAGATCGAACTGAACCACGGCTCGTAGTCGGGATGGTCGTTGACGATCGCCTCCTCGGCGAGGGCGTCGGCACCGGCGAACGGCTCCTCGCCGCTGCCGAGCCCCAGCACCAGCGGCGCCACCGCCAACGCCACCACGGCGAGCAGCAACAACAGGTTGGTCCGGCCGAACGACTTCACGCCACCGCTCCCTGGGTCGTCGGGGCCGGACGGCGCAGGATGCCGAGCCGGCGGAGTTCCTGCGGGCTCACCCGGACCAGCAGCCGGACCACCAGGACCGTGAGCAGCCCCTCGCTGATCGCCAGCGGGATCTGGGTGACCGCGAAGATGGACCCGAACTTGGCCAGCGCGCCGACGAAGCCCGAATCCGGGTCCGGGAAGGCCAGCGCGAGCTGCGCGCTGGTCACGCAGTACGTCGCCAGGTCGGCCAGGGCAGCGGCGAAGAACACCGAGATGCCGAGGCCGCCACCGAACCGGCGGATCAGCGCGTACACGCCGAAGGCCACCCAGGGACCGACGATGGCCATCGAGAAGACGTTCGCGCCGAGCGTGCTCAACCCGCCGTGCGCCAGGAGGAGCGCCTGGAACAGCAACACGATCGTGCCGAGCACACTCATCACCGGTGCCCGGAACAGGATCGCGCCGAGACCCACACCCGTCGGATGGGAACAGGAGCCGGTCACCGAAGGGATCTTCAGCGCCGACAGGACGAAGGTGAACGCCCCGGCCGCGCCGAGCAACAGCTTCGCGTCGGGGTTCGCGCGGACCTGCTGGACCAGGTTGCGCGCACCGTGGATGACGAACGGTGTCGAGACCGCGAACCATGCCGCCGCCTGCACCGGTGGTAGGTAGCCCTCAGCGATGTGCATGAGTCGACCTCCCCTTCCAACACCTCGTGGACGAGATCACATGTCGGGGTCGGTCTCCTGGCTCCCGGATCGTCGCGTACTCCGGCCTTCCCAGGTCCTCCACGGACCCAGTGGCGTACAAGTCGGAGTGAACTCCCCGGTCACAGTGGCGAGGGCCGCGCCGGTATCACACCGGCTTCCCGTTACCGCGACGGCGCGACGTTATCCGTTCCGCACACCGACGCACAAGACTCGTCGATGCCACCGCGACCGTACGCGGGTGAAGAGTGCCGTTTGTCACGACGATTCACGGGTAGACGCCAGATCCGTTGCGAGAAGGGGCCGACCGGTTGGACGAGAACGAGTTCATCGACTCCGTGGCGCACCGCACCGGCGCGTCGACGGAGCAGGCGACCGCCATCGCGCGCGCCACCCTGACCACGCTCGCCGAGCGGATCGACGGCGGCGAGGCACGGGACCTGGCCGACCGACTCCCGGAAGGGCTGCGGGCGTACACGTTCGCGCCCAGCGAGACCGCCGAACGCTTCGGGCTCGACGTGTTCGTCGACCGCGTCGGCGGCCGTGCCGACGTCGATCCCGACCTGGCCGAGGCCGGCATCCGGGCGGTCCTGGACACCATTCGAGGTGACGTCGCCCCCGCCGACCACGACGACGTCATCGCGAACCTGCCGGCCGAACTGTGGCAGGTGGCCAACCCGGCGCCGTCGTACGACGCGCAGCGCGACCGCGGCTAGCGGGTCACCGCCCGGTCAGGTGGGGCGCCGGCTCCACGTACACCGGCAGGTGGTGCCCGGCCCTGGCACAGAAGAGGGCGACCTCGTACGCCATGTCCCCCACCTCCGCCGAGCCGTCGATACCGACGGTGAGGATCGCCCCGTTGCCGGTGGTGGCGTGGAACAGGAACGCCCGCGACATCTGCACCACCACCTGGTGCAGCTCACCCTCACCGCACAATCGGGCGGCGGCCAGACCGAGCGCCTGGAGCCCACAGACCACACTGGACAGTTCCTCGGCGATCTCCTCGTCGATGCCCCGCGAGGCCCCCAGCATGATGCCGTCCGGGGAGAGCACCACCGCGAACTTGGCGCCGGGCACCCGATCCACGATGTCGTCGAGCGCGTCGTTGAGGTTCTCGGCGGTGACCAGGGCATGGGTCATAAGGGCGCTGTCCTCTCGTCGAAACTCCTACGTTCGTACCAGAGAAGACGCGGCCTCAGGAGCCCACTGGTGGCCCGATCCTGTTCTCTGATCCCCCTAACGTACGACGACGCTGGTCACCCTAATCGGACGGGTCGGACGTCCCGGTCACACCGGGAATCCCTCTTCTGACCGACGGTGACACCCGCTCAGGACGACGGCACCGGCCACCGCAACCCCACCAGGCCGGGCACGGCGACACGACCCAGTTCGGCACCGCTGGTCGGGTCGAGCCACCGCACCGCCGACGGCCCACCCACATAGAGACGGCCACCGTCGGGGCCGAGGACGAGACCGGTGACGGGGGCGTCGACCGGTCGTTCGGCGACGACCCGCAGACCGACCGCATCCACCGTACGCAGCACACCGGCCCCGCCGAGGAACAGTCTTTCGTCGTCCGCCGTCGCGTACGCCGGGCCGGACGCCCCGGGCACGACGGCGGTGCGGCGTACCGTCAGTTCCTCGGTGGAGATCTCGGCGACGGTCCCGGAGGTCAGGTCGGCGACGTACAGCCGGGAACCGTCCGGGGCGATCGCCATGGCGTGCCCGTCGGCTGTGCCCTCCCCGAACGGGTGCGGCAGATCCACGCAGTAGGCCCACCGCTCGTGCAGGTGCAGCGTGTGCACGAAAGCGTGGACGTCGCTCCCCGGCCGTCCACTGATGCGGTCCCGGGTGTGCCGATGCTCGGGCTGATGGGTGTAGAGCGTGTACAGGACGCGACGGTCCGGGGCGAGTACCGCCTGACGCCCGTCACCGCGCATCTCCTCCTCCGCGCCCGCCGGGATCGCCTGCTTGAGGCGGGTCTGCAACGGGCCGGCCACACCGGTGGCGAGGTCGACCACCCGAACCCGGTACCGGTCCGGCGTCTGCGGCGGCAGCCACTCCAGCACGAAGAGGCCGGTGTGGTCGTGGGTGAACGCCTCCGGGACGACGTTGCCCGGCAGTCGCCGCCGGTGCCGCACCCCACCCGCGTCGGCGATCAGCACCGGCGTGGCGTCCCGCCCGGCCGGAGACGCTGCGGTGACGCTCACCGCCTCGGTGGTCAGTGCCACCCACGTGCCGTCGGCGGAGACCGTCTGCGGCACCCAGCGGCCGGGCAGCCGCACCCGGGCGGAGGCGACACCGGTGGCGGTCTCGATCCGCCAGAACGCGGTGTCGGCACCCTCCGGCGTGCTCGCGTACACCGACCGCCCCTCGGCGGTGGCGACGGCGTGCGGGACCACCTGCCGTTCGGCACCACGGAGCAGGCCGAGTCCGTCGGCCAGGTCCACGAGCAGCGGATCCGGCGGCACGCCTGCCACCGGTGACCCGGTCGGATCACACCCGACCAGCGTCGCGGCACCCGCGCCCACCAGCGCGGACAACAGGGTACGGCGGGTGGTCGTCCTCGTCGCCATCATGCCCGGATGACACCGTCACGCCGATTCCGGTTCCGTCGGCGGAGAGTGGAACCTGAACGCCGCGACCGGTGTCAGGACAGTGATCCCACCGGAGGTTCCCCTGGACGACGAGGAACTCGTCACCCGCGCGCAGGCAGGTGACCTGGAGGCGTACGAACTCCTGGTCGCCCGGCACACCGCGTCCGCGTACCGGACGGCGATCCTGCTCGGCGCGGGAGCTGACGCGGAGGACATGGTCCAGGAGGCGTTCGTGAAGGGCTACCGGAAACTGTCCCGCTATCGCGGCGACGCCTCGTTCCGATCGTGGCTGCTGGCGATCGTGGCGAACGAGACACGCAACCTGCACCGGTCACGCGACCGGCGTACCGGTCTGGTGCTGCGGGCCGCCCGGGCGGCACCGTACTCGGAGGCCGCCGAGGACGGGGCCGTCGACGCCGCCCTCGCCGGGGAACGGCGAGCCACCCTGGTCCAGGCTCTGCGGTCGTTGCCGGAGCGCGACCGCGAGGTGATCGTCTGCCGCTACTTCCTCGACCTGTCCGAGGACGAGACGGTCGCCATGCTCGGCTGGGCACGCGGCACGGTGAAGTCGCGGACGTCCCGCGCCCTGGTGAAGCTGCGTGGCCTGCTCGACGTCGAGGAGCTGAGCCGTGGCTGACCTCGAACGGGAGCTGCGCGAGCTGTCCGCCTGGCTGGAGACCCCCGAGCCGCCGGACGTCACCGCCCGGGTCCGCGCCCGGCTGGCCGCCCCCGCCCGATCCTCGCGGACCATCGAGGGACGCCGTCGTCGATGGCGGTACGCGGTGGCCGCGCTTCTCGCCGCCCTCCTGGTGATCGCCCTGCCGCCCGGACGGGCCGCGCTGGCCGACGCGGTGGCCGGACTGCTGCGCTTCGCCGGCATCACGATCAGCACCGCACCCGCCCCGCCGCCACCGACGGCTTCCCCGTCGCCGCTGCCCGCGCAACGCCCGACCGATCTGGGCGAGGCGCACCGGCTGGTGCGGTTCCCGGTCCGGGTACCGGCCGCGCTCGGCCCGCCCGACCGGGTGCTGGTGGCCGACCCGGACGGCGCGGGGGGACACCGGGTGGCGACGCTGCTCTACCGGGGCGGTCAGATTCGGCTGGACGCCTTCGACGGGCAGCTCGACGGCGTCTTCCTCAAACAGGCCGGCGGATCCGGGGCGCAGTGGACGGAGGTCAGCGGACGACAGGCGGCGTGGATTCCCGGCCCGCACCCGATCTCGTACGTGGATCGGGACGGGGTGGTGCGGGAGGAGAGCGCCCGGCTGGCCGCCGCGACGCTGATCTGGGAGCAGGGCAGAGTGACCTACCGCCTCGAAGGCGAGCTGACGGTGAACGAAGCGGTCGAGATCGCATCGTCGCTCGGATAGCGCGAATCAACGCCACGTAGCCGCCTCCAGATCACGGTCGCATTGCCGGGCCTCGATACCGTTCACGGTCGTGGACGAGCTGACGGTCGGGCAGCGGGCGGCGCGGCTTCTGGAGGGCGACGACGTCGACAAGGACGACGTCCGTTTCTTCCTGGCGCGCCTCCTACAGGTGCAGGAGGAACAGGGACGAGCGGCCAGCCGGGCGGTGACCCGAGGGCTCGCTCTCGCCGCCGCATTCGTCGTCCTCACGCACAGCACGCTCCTGGAAGCCGAACTGCTGGGGATGAAGATCCATGACATCTCCCCGATGCGACTCGTCATCCCGGTCGCCATGATGCTCATGGTGCTCCGCGCGGTCACCGCCCTACGGCTATCCCTCTTCTACCGACGCGTCTTCCACGAGGCTGCCGGTCAGCAATTGCCGAGCTGGCGGGCGTCCGGGCTGCTACCTCTGCTCAGCCCGTGGAACGGGCCGATGTCGACCCATGCCAGCCCGGTCCGACTCGACGTCGATGAGCATCCGGCAGTGGACCGCCTGCATCAGGTGATGCGAACGACTGACTCCTGGGCGGGTATCACCGCCCTCGCGGCATTCCAGGTGTACGCGTTCGTCATGTTGTTCCACGATCCGCGAGTCCCGACCATCGCGATCGTCGCTTCTCTCGTTCTCACGGTGAGCCTGATGTCGTTCGTCGCCGCGTACCTGTGGTACGTCAACCTGAGCAGGCCCTGAGTTCTGCTCCCCGCGCACGCTGGGATGATCCGACGAAGCCCACCAGTTCGTCTGCCACCTGAGCCTGTTCCCTGCGCACGCGGAGCGGAACAGGACCCCACCTCAGCACGCGATCTTGAAGCCTGGGCAACCGGCAGAACTGGTGGCTACTTTCCGTGTCCACCTGTGTCGTTTGATCTGAGAGAACTCAGCCGTTCTCCCCTCGGCTATCGGCTTGCCATGGTCAGAGCGCGCACTTCATCCAGGTACGAGGCGACCTCACCCTTATCCGGATAGTGGCTGGCCAGCGTATCCGCCAGTTCGCGCGAGCACATCAAGAGGGATGGCAGCGACTTTCGGTCGCCTTCGAGGGCTTGGCGTCCATGGGACACCGCTGCTTCGACATCTCCGTCCCTGGCCGCTGTGACACCCAATGTCACCCACGCTTCCGCAATTCGCATGGGCTTGCGAGGGATGCCGTGCGGGTCGGTCGATGAGCTGATGACCTCCTGGGCGTACATGTTGGCCAGGCGGTTTTCACCGACGATGCGGTAGCAGTCCATGGCGTAGAAGTCGAACTTGGCGGGGTCGACCATGAAGTGGTGGTCGACGTCCGCCGGGTACGGGAGGGACTCCAGGAGGCGGCGACCTTGGTCAAGGGCGGTTTCGACCTGTCGTCTGTCGCCCAAACGCGCCCAGGCTTTGGCACGCTGTGCCGCGAGTTGGACCGCAGCACCATCGCTCGTTGCCATTTCCTCGCCCGCCTCAGCGGCAGCGATGGCACCTCGGTAGTCGCCCTGCGTCAGCGCGAACCAGGCACGCATCTCGTGCGTCCAGGCGACGACGGCACTGTTGCCAGCCTCTTCACCAAGTGAAAGCGCCGCTCTACGGGTACCCTCTGCGGTTCTACGGTCGCCCATGTCGTACTCAAGGCAGCCGACCAGGAGGGCGACCCATCCGGCGAGGGTCAGAACCTCCCGGTGCTGAGAGAGCGTGAGTCGGCGATCCATCATGGATGTGAGGCGCCGCAGCCATGCCTGGCCCTCGGTGTGGAGCTGCTCCGAGGGTATGTACGGGTACTCGCAGCAGAGACGGTCGGCGGTGACTGTCAGAGCATCCAGGGTCGACGGCGAAACGTCGGACGCACGGACTCTCGCCAGGATCTCCAGTGTCTCCATCCCGGTCCCGGCGAACAGTGCCCGATCTGCATCGTGCGAGGTCTGGGGAGGAAAGAACGCGGCGGTAACGGTGCCGAAGGTCTTGGCTATGAGCGTCTTGTAGAACGGGTCCGGCTCCGTTCCGCCGGCTTCCCAGCGCTTCCAGTTGCGCAGCAAGGTGCTGTCCGTGGGGAGCCGCTCTCTTGAGTGGGCACGAAGCGCCCGGATCGCATCCGCCTGGGACCAGCCCCGCGCCGCGCGTTCAGCGCGTAGTCGGGAGGCCCAGACCGGCCGGTCCTCGGAAGCGTCCAGAACTTCTGCCATGCCATCCATTATCGCTCTATCCAGCGGTGGCAACGAGGGGACGGGGCCGTGTCACCGCAGTGACATCTGTAGTTGGGTGCGAATCCACGAAAACGTAGACATCGGCGGTGCCGAGCCCTGACGGGCAGGTGCGACAGGCACGACCGCGCCGAGTTCGGGCGCTCATCGTGACGCCATCGGCCGTTCGACGGAGACCTGACATGAATGTGCTTGGTGCTGACGTATTCACGCCACTGGTGGACGCCACTCACGTTTGCTCGACGATGAGCGGCCGGACGAATGGCTGATCCGAGGTCGTCGTGGGTAGCCGTTCGTGGGGTGCATGAGCGGGCCAGTGATCATTTTTGGGCGTTCATGGAGGATCGGAGTGTGCGGTTTCTGCCGCACCTGTACGCGTCGATGTTCTTCACCACGCTCGGACAGGTGATCGCGGGGCGGGACGATCCGGCGGGGCGGCGGGCGGCGCTGGCCGTGTTGGGGCGGATGTACCAGCGGTTCGGGCTGCACGCCTATCACGACACCGCGATCAGCGCGGCGTTGGTGGACACGGTGGGCCGGTTCTCGGGTACGGCCTGGGACGCGGGGACGGCGGGGCGCTGGGAGCGCGGGTGCCGGCGGGCGTTGCGGCTGGTGGAGCGGGTGGCGGGGGCGGTCGGCGACGGGCCGCAGGTGATGGTCGGTGAGGTCGAGTCGCGGGTTGAGCCGGTCGCCGGGGTGACGGTGTTGACGGTCCGGCCGGTGCGGCGGTTGCGGTTCCGGCCGGGGCAGGCGGTGCCGGTGGGTACGCCCCGGCTGCCGGGTGTGTGGCGGTGGTACTCCCCGGCGAACGCGCCGCGTCCGGACGGGACGCTGGAGTTCCATGTGCGCCGTGTCTCGGCGGGGACGCTGTCGCCGCTGCTGGCGACGCAGGTCCGGCCGGGCGACACGCTCTGGCTGGGGCCGGCGGTCGACGTGGGGTTGTCGCTGGAGGCGTCCGGCGGCGCGGATCTGCTGCTGGCGGCCGGTGGGACCGGGCTGGCGCCGTTGCGGGCGATGGTGGAGCAGGTCGCCACGGCCCCCGGCCGGCGGCGGGTCACGTTGGTGGTGGGCGCGCGCACCCTGTTCGACCTGTACGACGCGTCCACCCTGGACCTGCTCCAGCGGGCCCATCGCGACTGGCTGACCGTGGTGCCCGCGTTCTCCGACGATCCGGCGGTGGCTCCGGCCGCCCGGGGTGACCTGGTCACGGTCGCCCGGCGTCACCATCGGCCAGGGCAGGCGGTGTACGTCTGCGGGCCTCCGGCGTTGATCGAGGCGGCCCGGTCCCGGCTGTGCGGCTCCGGCATCGCCACCGCCGATCTGCACCTGGCGGTCACGTTCGGGCGGGGCGGGGACTCGGCGCGGTGGGGACGGCGGCCGGGGCGGCAGCGGGACCAGTGTGCCGTCGACCGTCCGGCGGAGGCGTGACGTGCGACGACTCATAATTCGCCGGGCCAACGCCGCCGATCTGCCCGCGTTGACCGGGCTGCTCACCGCTGATCTGGCGAGCGGGCGGTTGGCGTCCTGGCTGGTGCCGGACCCGGTCCGGCGGCGGGCGCTGCTGGCCGCGTACGCCCGGTTCGTGGTGGCGCACGGCCTGGCCCACGGCCAGGTCGAGACCAGCGGGGACCGCGCCGCCGTGGCGATCTGGTATCCCCGGCTCGGGCCGCCCGCGCCGGCTGCGGCGGCACCGTTCGGCCTGCACCGGGTGCTCGGGCGCGACGCGGGCCGGTTCGTGCTGCTGCACGCGCGCACCGACGCGGTGCACCCGCACCGACCGCACCACCGGCTCGCCCATCTGGCCGGGGACGAGCACGCCGGGCAGGCACTGCTCGCCGCCCGCCACCGGCTGATCGACCCGCACGCCCTGCCGTCGTACGCCGACATCGTGACCGACCGGCCCCGGACCGGCCTGCTCGCGCGACTCGGCTACGCACCACGCACGCCGGTCCGGCTCGACGGCGGCGGTCCGGTGCTGTGGCGGCTGTGGCGGGCCGCGCCCGACCTCGACAGCGTTCTGCCCCGCCGGGTACGCGTGCACCGCGTCCCGGCTCCCCGACACTCCCAGGAGGATCTGCCATGCCGACCCTGACCGGCTCCGCGCACGTGCCGGTGGCGCTCGCCCGCCGTACCCTCACGCCCTTCGGGTCGTGGGTGTTCGGGGCCGCCGCCTCGGCACCGCTGGTGGTGCTCGTCGGTGGTGTGCCCGCCACCTACGCGACCACCGGCGTGGTGGCGCTGCCGTTGACGTTCCTGCTGGTGGCCGGGGCGGTGGCGCTGCTCGCGGTCGGTTACACCGCGATGGCCCGGCAGGTCGGGCACCCGGCCGCCCACTACGGCATCGCCGCACACGGGCTGGGTCGTGGCGCGGGTGTCGCCGCCGGTCTGGTCGCGCTGGTCGCCTACAACGCCATCCAGATCAGCCTGTACGGGCTGTTCGGTGCGACGGTGGCCGCGCGGCTCGGCGGCGCGTGGTGGGTGTGGGCGGGCCTCGCGCTGGCCGTCGTCGGCGTGCTCGGGGTGCGCGCCATCGTGCTGTCCACCCGGTTCCTGGTCGCGGTGCTGGCCGCGTCGCTGCTGGTGGTCGCGGTGTTCGTGCTGGCCGCCGTGGCACGCCCTTCCGGCGGCACGCTGTCCTGGGCGGGTTTCGACGCGTCGGGGTTGGCGGTCAGCGGTGTCGGCGGTGCGGTCGCGTTCTGCGTGGCCGCGTTCACCGGCGTCGACGCCCCCGGTTCGCTGGTCGAGGAGACCACCGACCGTCAGTCGCTGGGTCGGGTCACCGTCGGCGCGGTGGTCGTCCTCGGTGCCGTCTACACGCTCGCCGCCTGGGCGATGGGGGTCGCGGTCGGTCCCGGCGAGGTCGCCGCGCTGGCCGCCGACCCGGCGGCCGGGCTGCCGTTCGCGGTGCTGGCGCGGGCCGGCGGCGGGTGGCCGCCGGTGGCGGAGGTGCTGCTGGTGCTCGCGATCCTCACCTCGATGCTGGCCTTCCACAGCGTGGTCGCCCGGTACGTCTTCGCGATGGCCCGCGAGCAGGTGCTGCCCGCCCGCCTCGCGCACTCCGGCACCGGGACCCGGATCAGCGCGCCGCGCGGTGGTTCGCTGGCCCAGAGCACCGTGGCGGCGGTCGTGGTGGCCGCGTTCGCGCTGCACGGCGCCGACCCGCTCGCGATCATGTTCACCTGGTTGTCCACGCTGGGCGCGATGGGGCTGCTCGGCCTGCTGCTGATCGCGTCGGTGGCCGCGACGACCGCCCCCGCCGCCGTACGCGGTCCCCGGCCGGGACGCGGGGAGTGGCGGATCGCCCCCACCCTGGGGGTGTTCGCCGGGTCGGCGCTGCTGGCCGCGATGGTCGGCAACGTCGGATCGCTGCTCGGTGCCGCACCCGGCTCGCCGTACCCGTACCTGCTGCCGCTGATTCTTCTCGGCGCGGCGGTCGGTGGCGGGCTGTGGGCCCGGCACCTTCGTGCCCGCCGCCCCGACGTGTACGCCGGCATCGGTCGCGGCACGCCGCGGACCAACGCCGTGCCCGACTCAGTCGACGTGGCGATCTGAACGGGGCAGTCGATGACCACACATGCCACGACCGTGTCACCGGAGGCCCGACGCTGGGCCGACCTGCGCCGGCAGATCGTCTTCCGGACGAAACGGCTCAACGTGGGCCACCTCGTCGAGGCGGACCAGCGCTACGGGCGACGGGACGCGCTCGGCCCGCACGGGGTGATGCTGTTCTTCGTCTCCGCCGCACCCACCGAGCCGCACGGCTATCGGCTGCACACCGCGTACCGGCTGTGGTTGGCCTCGCCCGAGGCCGACGACCTGCCCCGGCTCCTCGGTGAGCTGGCCGACATCGCGGCCGAGAACGTGGCCCGCTGCACCGCCACCGGCGACCGGTGGCATCCCCTCGGGCCGCACCGGTCGATGGTCAACGGCGGTGACATGAGCCCACCGGTCGGTGCCGTCTACGTCGGCGTCGGAGTCACCACCCTCGACACCGACCAGGGCCGCTGGCACCAGGTCGCCCGGACCCTGCGCGACGCGCCGCCCGGCGGTCGGCGACTGTCCGCGTTCGACCTCAAGGGCCAGTGCTACGCGCTGCTGACCGACGGCACCGCCCTGCACGTCGACCGTAACCCGCACGCCCGTCTCGGTGTCGACGGCATCCGCTGTACCCGGACCCTCGACCCCGACCGGATCATCCACTACAACCCGCACCACGACCTCACCGAGCAGGGCGACCAGCACACCCGCGAGGTGTGGCGGGCCCTCGGGTCGCTGCACACCGTTCTCGCCGCTCACCTGCTCCCCCGGGAACGCCCGTGACCGACACCCCGACGCTGCCGTCCGTCGTGGACGCCGACCTGGTCGACCTGGGACGCGACCGGATCGACGTGGCGGCCGTACTCCGTCATCTGGTCGACCGGGCCGACGCCGCCGCGTCGACGAGCATCGGTTTTCCCGGCGCGGTCGACCTCGACCACGGTGAGGTGATGGCGCGGCTCGGCCGGCGGCTGTGGAACAACATCGGCGACCCGGCCACCGACCCGGGCGGCGCCGCCCACACCAAGGCCATGGAACGGGCCGTCGTGGCCTGGGTCGCCGACCTGCTGGCCATGCCCGCCGCCGACCGATGGGGGTACGTCACCACCGGCGGCACCGAAGGCAACCTGGCCGCCCTGCACGCCGCCCAACGCCGTCATCCCCGCGCGGTCGTCTACCACTCGACCGCCGCCCACTACTCCATCCCCAAGATCCTCGACATCCTCGGTGCCCGACGTCTCGCAGTACCCGCCCGTCCGGACGGCGAGATCGACCACGAGCAGCTCGCCGCCCAGCTCCGCCGACGACCCACCCGCCCGGCGATCGTGGTCGCCACCGCCGGCACCACCATGACCGAAGCCGTGGACGACCCGGCCCGTCTCCACGCCGTCCTGGCCGCCCACCCGGCCGGCGGGCACCTGCACGTCGACGCCGCCCTCGCCGGTATCCCGCTCGCCCTCGACGGTCGACTCCGCCTCGACCCGGCCAGTGGTATCGACAGCATCGCCATCAGCGGCCACAAGTTCTTCGGTACGCCCACCCCGTGTGGTGTCGTCCTCCTCCGTGGTCGACTCCGCTGCACCGGCACCCCCGTCGCCTACACCGACACCGTGGACACCACCGTCACCGGTTCCCGCTGCGGCCTGGCCGCCGACCTGCTCTGGCACGCCATCGCCACCCACGGTCGCGAGGGGCACCGGTGGCGGGTCAGCGAGGCTCGCCGCCTCGCCGCGTACGCGGTCGACCGGCTCACCGCAGTCGGCTGGCCCGCCTGGCGTCACCCGCACGCCTTCACCGTCGTCCTCGACACGCCGCCGGCATCCGTACGCCGCAAGTGGCTCCTGGCGACCGACGGTCCGATCAGTCACATCGTCTGCATGCCCGGCCTCACCAAGGGCCAGATCGACGCCTTCGTCGCCGACCTGCGACCAGACCCGGCAGTGCGCACTGCTCCGGACCCGGCACCGCCGAGTGGTCCGGCACCGCCGAGTGGTCCAGCGGCACGCAGTGCTCCAGCAGCGCGGAGTGCTCCAGCAGCGCGGAGTGCTCCGTCAGCACGGACCCGGACGGCGGCACGCAGTGATCCGGCCGGGCGCAGTGATCCGGCCGGGTGGACCGGTACGGCGGCGCGGACGGTGGTGCCACCGGGCTGAGTTTCCGGGGCGGATCAGGCTCGCGCCTTCCGCCCCGGGTTCTGCGGTGGTCGTCGGGCCCGGCGACCACCTGGCCGGCTGCCGCTCCAGGGAGGGGACGGCACCGGTCGGTGGCCGGCGGCGAGGGACAGCGTGGTCCTGCGCCGCCGGCCACCTCGACACCTGCGCGACGGATTCGCACGGCAGCTCTGCGCGCCGTCCGGGCATCGGCCGCTCTCCGCGCCATCCGGATGTTAGGAGGGGTCCCCTGCTATGCACGAGGCGTTAGCAGGGGACCCTTCCTTACCTCGAAGCTCGCGCGGTACGCGCCGTACCTCAAAGCTCGCGCGGGTGCGCCTGCGGTCGCGGCGGTTGCCTGGGGTGATCAGAATGGCGGGATGACGCGTACCCGCTGGACCGCCCTGATCGCGGTGGCCGCTCTCGCGACGGTCGCCGGCTGCTCCGACGGGGCGGAGTCGGAGTTGCCGGTGCGGTCGGCGCCCCTGCCGGCCGAGGTGCGGGGGCTCGGTGCGGCGGTGTTGGCGGTGCCGGTGGCGGACGAGCGACGTAGCGACCTGGTCGGCTTGCTGGCGGTGGACCGGTTCGGGGACGACGTGGCGGGGGTGACGCCGGTCCGGCGGCACGTCGACCTCGCCCTGGGTGATCCCCGGTTCCCGACGGTCGCGCGAGGGCTGGCGGAGGACCGGCGGGACGCGCTGCTCGTGGGCGGTCGGCTGCGGGACGTCACGTTGCCCGAGCACACGTACGCCCGGGAGGTCACCGGCGTCGGTGCCGGGCTGTCGATCACGGGATCCCGGTGCCTCACGGTGACCGGCGAGGGTGCGATCGCGCAGCCGTCGGTGGAGGCGTCCTGCACGGCCGCCGAGCTGGGTGGTGTGATGTGGCAGGACCGGCCGCGCACCGGGTACGGGGGGATCGACCTGAAGACCGGAGCGGCGAGTCCGCCCGTGACGGTGCCGTCGTACCCGATCGCCGCCAGCGCGGACGGCCGCTACCTCGCGGCGCTCAGCAAGGATCGGCCCCGGCGGCTCGTCGTGGCGGACACCTCGAACGGGCGGTCCCGGCCCACCGTCGAGCTCGGCGGCGGGACCGTCCAGGGGGCGATGACAGAGGGCGGCTTCGCGGTGCTGCACCTGGTCGACCGGCAGCGGACGGTCAGTGTGGTCGCCCCGGACGGTGCGGTGCGGACCCTGCTCAGCCCGGTCGGGGAGGTCGCCTTCGCGCCGGACGGGAGTCGTGCCCTGGTGGTGGACACCCGCTCCGACAGTCGCCGGCTCGCCGTGCTCGATCTCTCGACGGGCGCGGTCACGCCGGTGGCGGACCTGCCGCCGATGACGGGGTCGGTGACCGCGACCGTGTCCGGGGACACCGCCCTGGTGGTGGACGTGCCGTTCGGGCCGGACTCCGGCGAGCCGACGCCGCGACCCACGCGCGCCTGGTCGGTGCGGCTCGCCGAGGCCACCGCGACGCCGCAGCCGAACCCGCCCGCCGCGTCGGCGGTGCTGGTACGCAAGACCGACACCCCGCCGGCCGTCGCGTCGACGGTGTCGGCGGTGATGTTCCAGCCGGGCGGCGAGACGCTCACCCTCAGTCCCGACGGTACGGTGACCACCGCCCCGCCGGGAGCCACGCCCACTGCGAGCCTCGGTGGCGGTGCGGTGCTGCACACGCTGGTCGACTCCGACGGGGAGGAGCGGGCCGACCGGGTGTTGGTGACCGACGGGTCCGGCGGTGCGACCGAGGTGTCCACCGGTGCCGGCGACGACCAGCGTGTCGACCGGGTGATCCTCACTCCGGACGGTGGACATCTGTTGTTCTCGCTGCGTCCGACCCGTCCCCGGGGGCAGCCGAGCGATCTCGACGCCGTGGTGGTGGCGCGGCGCGACGGCTCCGGCGAACCGGTCGTCGTCTACCGGGGCGCGGTGCTGGCCGGTCTCGGTGTGGAGCAGACCAGCACCCCGTGACCGGGTGACGGTCGGGCGGTCAGTGCATCGCCTGGGTGCCGATGACGGCCAGTAGTTGCAGCTTCTCGTAGCTCTCGCTGCCGGGGACTGCGGTGTAGACGAGCAGCGAGTGGCCCTGCCCCGGGTCGACGAGCGCCTGGCAGGTCAGCTCCAGCATGCCGAGCTCGGGGTGGACGAAGTGTTTCACCTCGTGCGGGCGGATGCCGACCTCGTGGTCCTCCCACACCTGCCGGAACTCGTCGCTCTGGGTCAGGAGCAGGTCGGCCAGGTACGCGGCGCGGGAGCCGGGGCCGCGCAGCGTGACGATTTCGCGTAGTCCGGAGGCGAACATCCGGGTGAGGTGCGGGTGGTCGCGGGGGTCGTAGCGGGCGCGGGTATCCGGGTCGGTGAACCAGCGGTAGCCGATGCTGCGGGCCGGGCCCTGGTAGCGGGTCAGGTCGCCGGTGAGCGCGACACCGAGCGCACTCTGTCGGAGCGTCTCGCCGAGTTCGGTGACGATCTCCGCGGGCGTGTCCTGGAGGCGGTCGAGGATGCGCAGCAGCCCCGGGCTGATGTGGGTGCCGGCGGCGCTGGGCGCGGGCGGGTTGTGCCCGGCGAGCCGGAACAGGTGGTCGCGCTCGTCGAGGGAGAGGTGCAGGCCCTGGGCGATGGAGGCGATCATCTGCTCCGAGGGTTGCGGGCCGCGTTCGCGTTCCAGCCGGGAGTAGTAGTCGGTCGACATGTGGCAGAGCGCCGCGACCTCCTCGCGCCGCAGCCCGCTCGTGCGGCGGCGTTGCCCGCGCGGCAGGCCGACGTCGGCGGGTTGCAGCGACTCGCGACGCCGCCGCAGGAACTGCGCCAGTCCGGTCCGGTCGATCGCCATGGGTGCCTCCTTCGGTGCCGCCTCGTTTCTACCGCCCGCGCCGGCCGGTAGCCACGGCCCGCCGATCCCCCCTTCGCCGCGCTGACCCGGCCGCGCGATCCGGGGATCGACGGTCCCTGAATAACGCCGCCGGGATCTCCGAGGGTGGAGACACCGACACGATCCCAGGAGTACGAACATGCCAGGTAAGACGATCGACATCAGCGTTCCCGACCTGTCCGGACAGCGGGCGGTCGTCACCGGGGCGAGCGACGGCATCGGGCTCGGCATCGCCACCCGGCTCGCCGCCGCCGGAGCCGAGGTGATCCTGCCGGTACGCAATCCGGGCAAGGGCGAGGCGGCGGTCGCCGCGATCCGCCGTCAGCACCCGAGGGCGACCGTGTCGCTGCGGGCGCTCGACCTCTCCTCGCTCGCCTCCGTCGCCACGCTGGGCGAGACGTTGCGTGCGGAGGGTCGGCCGATCCATCTCCTGGTCAACAACGCGGGTGTGATGACCCCGCCGCAGTTGCAACGCACCACCGACGGATTCGAGCTGCAGTTCGGCACCAACCATCTGGGGCACTTCGCGCTCGTGGGTCACCTGCTGCCGCTGCTGCGCGACGGTCGGGCGCGGGTGACGTCGCAGGTCAGCATCGCGGCGAACCGCAACGCCATCAACTGGGACGACCTGAACTGGGCGCGGTCGTACGACGGGATGCGCGCGTACAGCCAGTCCAAGATCGCATTCGGGCTGTTCGGGCTCGAACTGGACCGCCGCAGTCGGGCCCACGGCTGGGGTATCACCAGCAACCTGTCCCATCCGGGGGTCGCCCCGACCAGCCTGCTCGCCGCGCGTCCCGAGGTGGGTCGCCAGCGGGACACCATGGGCCGACACATGATCCAGACCATGTCCAGGCTCGGCGTCGTCGTGGGCACGGTCCGGACCGCGCAGCTTCCCGCCCTGTACGCCGCCACCTCCCCCGCCGCCGTCGGTGGCCGGTTCTACGGGCCGAGCGGCATCGGGAACCTGGGAGGTGCGCCGGCCGAGCAGAAGCTCTATTCCCGGTTGGGTGACGCCGCCGAGGCGCAGCGCGTCTGGCGGGTGTCGGAGAAGTTGACGTCGGTGTCGTACCCGACCGACTGAGGCGAGTGCGTGTGGGTGCCCCGGATGCCGCCCGGCGCGGCACCCGGGGCGTCCCGGGCCCCGTCGGCCCGTCATCCGCGTACCGCGACGGGATCGACCGTCGCGGTACGCCGCTGGTGGGTGCGGATCAGGTCGGCGTAGCGGGCACCGCTGGCCTTGAGCGTGCGCCGCTGGGTGGCGTAGTCGACGTGCACCAGGCCGAAACGCTTGTCGTAGCCGTACGCCCACTCGAAGTTGTCCAGCAGGGACCAGGCGAAGTAGCCGGTCACCGGGGCGCCCCGGTTCACCGCCGCCGCGCACGCCGCCAGGTGCCGTTCCAGGTGGTCGGTGCGTTCCGGGTCGGTGACGGTGCCGTCGGCGGCGACCACGTCCGGCCAGGCCGAGCCGCTCTCGGTGACCAGGATGCGGGGCGGGGCGTACTCCTGGCCGACCTCGACCAGGAGGCGTTCCAGGCCGGCCGGATGCACCTCCCAGTCCATCGCGGTGTGCGGCACGTCGGGCACCGGCACCTGCCGGGCGTACGGTGCCGGGCCGTCCGGGGCGTCGGCGGCGACCTGCCGGAAGTAGTAGTTGACGCCGAGGAAGTCGGTCGGGGTGGCGATGATCGCGAGGTCGTCGCCGCGCACCGGTGGTTCCACGCCGTAGGTGGCGACCATGTCGGTCGGGTAGCCCCGGCCGTGCAGCGGATCCAGCCACCAGCGGTTGACGTGCCCGTCGAGTCGGCGGGCGGCGGCCAGGTCGGCGGGTCGGTCGCTGGCCGGGTCGATCGGGCTGAGGTTGAGCACCGGCCCGATCGACGCGGGGGCGGCGGCGTGCGCCCGGATCGCGGTGGTGGCCAGACCGTGGCCGAGCAGCACGTGGTGGGCGGTGTGCACGGCACGGCCCAGGTCCCGCTCGCCGGGGGCCATCCGCCCTTCGAGGTGACCGATCCAGGCGACGCAGAGCGGCTCGTTCACGGTGCACCAGTCGGTGACCCGGTCGCCGAGGCGGGCCGCGACCACGGCGGCGTAGTCGGCGAACGCCTCGGCGGTGTCCCGCTGCGGCCAGCCGCCCCGGTCCTGCATCGCCTGCGGCAGGTCCCAGTGGTAGAGCGTGACGAAGGGGCGGATCCCGGCGGCCAGCAGCGCGTCGGTCAGCCGGTCGTAGAAGTCCAGCCCGGCGGCGTTGACCGGGCCGACGCCGTCGGGTCGGACCCGGGGCCAGGCCACCGAGAAGCGGTACGCCTCGACGCCGAGCTCGCGCATCAGCGCCACGTCCTGCGGCCACCGGTGGTAGTGGTCGCAGGCGACCTCGCCGGTGTCGCCGTTGTCGATGGCACCCGGCCGGGTGCAGAAGGTGTCCCAGATGGAGGGTCTGCGGCCGTCGGCGTGGACGGCGCCCTCGATCTGGTAGGCCGAGGTGGCGACTCCCCAGAGGAAGTCGGGCGGCAGCGGGGACAGGTCCGGCACGGGCGGGTTCTCCTCGGTTATCACGGTGGACGGGCTCACTTGACCGCACCGGCGGTGAGGCCGGCGACGAAGTAGCGCTGCAACGCCAGGAAGCCGGCGACCACCGGCACGCTGACCACCAGCGAGGCGGCCATCACCTGGTTCCAGTAGACGTTGAACTGGGTGGAGTAGCCCTGGAGGCCGACGGCGAGGGTGCGGCTGCTCTCGTTGGTCAGCACCGAGGCGAACAGCACCTCGCCCCAGGCGGTCATGAAGGCGTACACGGTCACCGCGACCACGCCGGGCACCGCCGCCGGCAGCACCACCTGGAACAGGGTGCGCAGCGGGCCGGCGCCGTCGACCTGGGCGGCCTCGTCGAGCCCGCGCGGGATCGAGTCGAAGTAGCCGACCAGCATCCAGATCGAGAACGGCAGCGAGAAGGTGAGGTACGTGATGATCAGGCCGGTGCGGGTGGCGTAGAGCGCGATGCCGGTGGCGTTGCCCAGGTTGACGTAGATCAGGAACAGCGGCAGCAGGAACAGGATGCCGGGGAACATCTGGGTGGAGAGCACGGTCACCGAGAAGATCTGGCGGCCCCGGAACCGGTAGCGGCTGACCGCGTACGCGGCGAAGACCGCCACAGTGACCGAGAAGAGGGCCGCCACGCTCGCCACCAGCAGGCTGTTGAGCAGGTACCGGCCGAGCGGGACGGTCGACCACATGTCCACGAACGCCTGCACGGTCGGGCGTCGGGGCCACCAGGTGAAGGCGGCCTGCACGTCCTGCAACGGTTTGAGCGCCGAGCTGACCATCACGTAGAGCGGGACGAGCACGAACCCGGCGAGCAGCGTCAGCACGATCCGGCGGGACCAGCGTTCGGCGGCGGTCTCACGCATCGTTCCTCCGTCGGTTGGTCAGCAGCAGGTATCCGGCGGTGACCAGCAGCAGGAACAGCAGCAGCACCACCGACATGGCCGAGCCGGTGCCGAAGTCCCAGGTCTGGAAGGAGCTGCGGTAGATGTGCAGCGAGATCAGGTCGGCCTCGGCCGGTGCCGAGCCGCCGAAGAGCACGTACGGGGTGTTGAAGTCGTTGAACGTCCAGAGGAAGAGCACCAGCAGCAGCACCAGGTTGACCGGGCGCAGCATCGGCAGGGTCACCGAGCGCAGCCGACGCCAGAACCCGGCGCCGTCCATGGCGGCGGCCTCGTACAGCTCGTCGGGGATGTTCTGCAGCCCGGCCATGATGCAGAGGAAGGCGAAGGGCCAGGTCCGCCAGATCGACACGATCAGCAGCGCGACGAAGCTGTTGTCGCCGATCAGCCAGAACGGTGGCTCGTCGACCAACCCCAACTGGTCGACCAGCACGTGGTTGACCAGGCCGGTGTCGCGCTGGAACAGGAAGGTCCAGGTGATCACGGCGGTGTAGACCGGCAGCGCGTACGGGGTGAGGAACAGTGCGCGCAGCACCGCCCGGCCCCGGAAGGGGCGTTGCAGCAGGACGGCGGCGGTGGTGCCGAGCACCCAGGACAGCCCGACGGAGAGCACCGTGTAGACGACGGTGACCCGGAACGAGCGCAGCAGTTCGGCTCCGGCGGCGGAGTCGACGTCCAGCACGACGCGGTAGTTGTCCAGCCCGACGAAGGGTGCGCCGGACCAGTCGCGGATGTGGAACTGGGTGAGTTCCAGCAGGCTCATCCACGTGCCGACGAGCATCGGCACGACGTGGATCGCCAGCTCCAGCACGATGGCCGGGGCGAGCAGGAGGTACGGCAGCAGCGAGCGGCGGGGTCGGCGGGAGCGTCGTCGCGCGGGCGGCCCGGTTTCGGTGGGGGTGCCGACGGGCGGCGAGGTGGTGACGGCCATCAGGGTCCTTCCGCAGGCTGGCCGTGGGAGGGTCGGCGGGCACCTCCCACGGCCAGCGGTCCGTGGTCAGCGCATCTGCTGCTGGGCCCGGGTCAACTTCTCCCGGACGCTGTCCTCGGTGACCGGCCTGCCACTGGCCGCGTCGGCGAAGAGTTCCTTGATGGCGGTGCCGACCAGGGTCTCGAAGGTGCTCTCCTCGGGCACCTGCGGCAGCGGGGCCGCGCTGGTGGCCAGCGTCTGGGCGAGGACCTTCTGCTCGTCGGCGGCGAACGCCGGGTCGGCGGCGACGGTGTTGACCGCCGGCAGCGAGCCGTACGTCTTGTTCAGCGTCACCTGCGCGGTGTCGCTGGTCATGAACTTGACGAAGTCCAGTGCGCCGTCGAGGTTCCCGGTGTGCTTGAACACGGCGATGTTGATGCCGGCGACCATGCTGTTGACCTGCTTGCCGCCGGCCGGCGGGGTGGCCGGGAACGGCACCGGCGCCACCCCGTACGCGTCCGGGGCCATGTTCTGTGACCGCAGGTTGGCTCCGGCGGCCTGCCAGAGCAGCATGGCGGCCTTGCCGTTGGCGAAGTCGGAGACCGACTGGTTCTGCGCGTACTCGGCGTTGCTCGGGTTGACGATCTTGTCGGCGGCCATCAGGTCGACGTAGCGCTTGACGGCCGCGACGTTCTGCGGGGTGTCGAAGCTGGGCTTGCCGGCCGCGTCGAACCAGTCGCCGCCGTACTGCTGGCCGAAGGTGAAGGCGTGGTGGGCGTTCTCCGACGGGTTGGCGCCCTCCACGGCCAGGCCCCACCTGCCGTCGCCGGTGAGCTTCTTCCCGACCTCGGTCAACTCCTCCCAGGTGGTCGGCGGGGCGGTGACGCCGGCGTCGGCGAACGCCTTCTTGTTGTAGTACAGCGCGTAGGCGAGGCTGTAGAGCGGGACGGCGGCCGGCGGCTTGTCGGCGGCACCGGCGGCGGCCAGGGCGGCGGGGACGAAGCGGTCCTTGCCGCCGATCTTGTCGAGCGTGGCGTCGTCGAACTCGACCAGCGCGCCGGTGGCCTGCAACGAGGCCGACCAGGTGTTGCCGATGTTGACCACGTCCGGGCCCTGCCCGGTGGTGGCCGCGGCGAGCAGCCGGTTGAGCAGGTCCGACCAGGGGACCACCTCGACGTTGACCGTGATGCCGGTCTGCTGGGTGAACCTGTCCAGCTCGGGCTGGAGGATCGCCTTGTCGGCCTCCAGGCTGGCGCCCTGGTTGCTGGCCCAGTAGGTGAGGGTCTTGCCGGACCCGCCGGAGGAGTCGCCGGAGCCGCAGGCGGTGAGCGACGCGGCGGCCAGCACGGTCGCGGTGAGGATCGCGAGGTGTCGTCTCGACACGGTCTGCCCTTTCGATGGGGGTGGTGGGGACGCCGGTCGGGCCCGGGAGGACGGGGCAGGGTGGGCGGGACCGGGCGGTGGGTGGAGGCGGAGAGGCTCCCGCCGGGTTACATCACGTCTTAATTAATGTCGTCATTAAAATGGCTCGGCGGGGGGCCGTCAAGCACGGGCCGTACAGTCGCCCCGGGGCGGGCCGATCAGGATGAGGTGACACGTGGAGCTGGCGCGGGCGACGAACCGCAGCGTCCGGGTGCGCAACCGGTCGGCCCTGCTGTCCCGGATCTTCCTCGACGGCCCGCTGACCCGGCAGGATCTCGTCCGCAGCACCGGCCTGAGCCAGCCGGCGGTGAGCAACGTCGTCGGCGACCTGATCGACGAGGGCCTGGTGATGGAGGCCGGTGCCGCCGAGTCCGACGGTGGCCGACCGAGCATGATGCTGCGGATCGCGCCCCGGCACGCCGTGGTCGTCGGGGTGGACGTCGGCGAGACCCGGGTCCGGGTCGAGCTGTTCGACCTGGCGATGATCCTGCTGGCCAGCGCCGAGTACCCGTTGGAGGACGGCGGCACCGAGCCGGCCACGGTGGCCGGGCACGTGCTGACCGGCATCGACCGGGTGCTCGCCGAGGCCGACGCACGCCACGACGAGGTCCTCGGCGTCGGCATCGGCGTCTCCGGGGTGGTCGAGCAGGGCGACCGGGCCGTGGTGGACGCGCAGACCCTCGGCTGGGACCACGTGCCGCTGGAACGCCTGATCGCCGAGGGCACCGACCTGCCGCTGTACATCGACAACGGCGCCAAGACCCTCGGCCAGGCCGAGATGTGGTTCGGTGCCGGCCGGGGCGCCCGGCACGCGGTGTTCGCCCTGGTCGGCTCCGGTGTCGGCGCGTCCGTGGTGACCAACGGCGTCACCTACCGGGGCGCGTCCAGCAGCGCCGGCGAGTGGGGGCACACCACCCTCGTGTACGGCGGACGCCCCTGCCGCTGCGGCGCCCGGGGCTGCCTTGAGGCGTACGTCGGGGCCGAGGCGATCATCGACCGCTATCGCGAGGCCCGGCGCGGTCGGGCGGTGCCCGGAGCCGACGAGGAGTCGCAGATCGCCGCGCTGGTGGCGGCGGCCGAGACGTCGTCGACCGCCCGCCGGGTGCTCGACGAGACGGCCGACTACCTGGGCGCCGGGGTCGCCAACCTGATCAACCTGTTCAACCCCGAGCGGGTGGTGCTGGGCGGCTGGGCCGTCATGGCGTTGGCCGAGCTGCTGCCCGCCGTCCGGGCCGCCGCCGGTCGCCAGGCGCTGCGCCTGCCGTACGCCCAGGTCTCGATCGAGCTGGGCGAACTCGGCGTGGACGCGGTGGCGCTCGGTGCGGCCACCCTGCCGATCGCCCGGCTGCTCGCCACCGGCGGCGTCCGTCGCTGAACGACAAAGCGAACCTTCGGGATAAATAACGAAGTTATAGATCGATGTCTTGACGCCGCCGTGTCGCCACCGCAACACTCTGCGGCAGACGCCCCGGCGTCCACGGTGCCCTCCCGGCGGCACCACCCTCGGTGCGAGGAAAGGCCCCTGCCAACGCCTGCGGTAGTAGCGGGGTCCCCTCCTCACACCCGGCCTCACCACCAGCCCGTCCCGTCCCGCACCCCGTCGCGCCCGACGTCCGCACCCCACGACCGACAGGCGACGTCATGACCGCACGCGCACCCCACGCACCGCCACCGCACCTCCGCCGACGACCCACCACCCGGCACCTGCTCGCCGGGCTGGCGGTGACCCTGGTCGCCGCCCTCGTCCCGACCGTCGGCGCGGCACCCGCCCAGGCCGCGCCCACCCTGCTGTCCCAGGGCCGCCCGGCCACCGCGTCCTCCACCGAGGGTGGCGCCTACCCCGCCTCGGCCGCCGTCGACGGCAACTCCGGCACCCGCTGGTCCAGCGCGTTCGGCGACCCGCAGTGGCTCCGCGTCGACCTGGGCGTCCGGGCCACCCTCACCCAGGTCACGTTGGCTTGGGAGGCCGCGCACGCCCGTGCCTTCCAGATCCAGGTCTCCGACGACGGCGCCGCCTGGACCACCGTGTACAGCACGGGTACCGCGACCGGCGGCACCCAGACCGTCGCCGTCGGCGGCGCCGGCCGCTACGTGCGGATGTACGGCACCCAGCGGGCCACCGGATACGGCTACTCGCTGTGGGAGTTCCAGGTCTGGGGCGAGACCGGCGGCGGCACCGGTGACCCGGTCGAGCCGACCGACCCGCGTAACCCGAACCTCGGCCCGAACACGTTCGTCTTCGACCCGTCCACCCCCACCGCCACCATCCAGAGCCGGCTGAACACGCTCTTCACCCAGCAGGAGACCAACCAGTTCGGGCCGCAGCGCTACGCCGTGCTGTTCAAGCCCGGCACCTACACCGCCGACGTCAACCTCGGCTTCTTCACCCAGGTCGCCGGACTCGGCATGTCACCCGACGACGTCAACCTCAACGGGCACGTGCGGGTCGAGGCGAACTGGTTCAACGGCAACGCCACCCAGAACTTCTGGCGGGCCGCCGAGAACCTGTCGGTGACGCTGCCCGCCGGTGTGCAGGTGGAACGCTGGGCGGTGTCGCAGGCCGCGCCGTACCGGCGGATGCACCTGCGCGGCGCGCAGAACCAGATCCAACTCTGGAACGGCCACGACGGCTGGTCCAGCGGCGGCCTGATGGCCGACACCCGCATCGACGGCCTGGTCGTCTCCGGCTCACAACAACAGTGGTACTCCCGCAACAGCGAGTTCGGCAACGGCTGGACCGGCTCGGTGTGGAACATGGTCTTCCAGGGCGTGGCCGGCGCACCCGCACCGAGCTTCCCCAACCCGTCGCACACCGTCGTCCCCACCACCCCCGTGGTGCGGGAGAAGCCGTTCCTCTACGTCGACGGCACCGGCGAGTACCGCGTCTTCGTGCCCGCGCTGCGCACCAACTCCACCGGCACCACCTGGTACAACAAGACCCCCGCCGGCTCGTCGATCTCGTTGGCCGACTTCTTCGTCGTCCGGCCCGGCACCTCGGCGGCCACCATCAACGCCGCCCTCACCCAGGGCAAGAACCTGCTGTTCACCCCCGGCGTGCACCGGGTCACCGCACCGATCCAGGTCAACCGGGCCAACACGGTGATCCTCGGCCTCGGCCTGGCCACCATCCAGACCGACAACGGCACCGTCGGCATGCGGGTCGCCGACGTGGACGGCGTCAAGGTCGCCGGCATCATGTTCGAGGCCGGCACCACCACCTCACCGGTCCTGATGGAGGTCGGCCCGTCCGGCTCGTCGGCCGACCACGCCGCCAACCCCACCTCGCTGCACGACGTCTTCTTCCGCATCGGCGGACCGGGCGTCGGCCGCGCCACCACCAGCCTCGTCGTCAACAGCGACGACGTGATCGGCGACCACATGTGGCTGTGGCGCGCCGACCACGGTGACGGCGTCGGCTGGACCGTCAACACCGCCGACACCGGGCTGGTCGTCAACGGCGACGACGTCACCATGTACGGCCTCTTCGTCGAGCACTACCAGAAGTACCAGACGATCTGGAACGGCGACCGCGGGCGCACGTACTTCTACCAGAACGAACTGCCGTACGACCCGCCGAACCAGGCCGCCTGGATGAACGGGTCGACCCGGGGTTACGCCGCGTACAAGGTGGCCGACTCGGTGACCGGTCACCAGGCGTGGGGGCTGGGCAGCTACGCCTACTTCAACGTCGACCCGTCGGTGGTCGCCGAACGCTCCTTCGAGGTCCCGAACAACCCGAACGTGCGCTTCACCAACATGGTGACCGTGTCGCTCGGCGGCGTCGGCACCATCAACCGGATGATCAACAACGCCGGGAACACGGTCAACAGCGCCAACCAGGTCGCGTACCTGACCACCTACCCGTAGGACCACCGTCGGGTGCCGGGCCGTGCGCCCGGCACCCGACGCCGGTCTAGAGCGCGGCCGCGGTGCGGACCAGCCCGGCCACCGACCGCGAGCGGCTGTGCGCGGGCCAGGCGAGCACGGTCGATACGTACGCGGCGTCGGTCAGCGGTACGGCGGTGTGCGCGCTCCACAGCCAGGACCGCGACGAGGCACAGAGGACCGCCATGGTGTGCCCGAGGGCGATCAACTGGGCCACCTGCGACTGGTCGTGGATCTCCGGCCCCGGGCCCGGTTCGTAGCTGCCGTCCGGACGCGGCCACCGGGCCAGCGGCAGATCCGGCAGGTCACTGATCTCCGCCATGCTCAGCGAGGTACGCGCGGCGAGCGGATGCCGGGCCGGCAGGATCGCCACCTGCTGCTCGGTCAGCAGGTCCTCGGTGTCGAAGCCGGCCAGGTCGTCGAAGGGCCGCTGCATCAACGCCACGTCGGCGCGACCGTCCCGCAGCATCCGCGCCTGGTCCCCCATCCCGCACAACAGCACCTCGATCTCGGCCGCGCCGGGCTCCGCCGCGTACGCCGTGAGAAGTGTGCGCAGCAGCTCGTGGTTGGTGCCGGCCTTGGTGGCCAGCGTCAGTCGGTCCGGGGCGGTCGCCGCCCGACGGGTCCGGCGGGCGGCCGCCGACGTGGCGTCGAGGATCGTGCGGGCCTCGTCCAGCAGCACCCGACCCGCGCCGGTGAGCGTGACGCCGCGCCGGTCACGGTCGAATAGCGTCACCCCGAGACGCCGTTCGAGCTGCCGGATCGCCCGCGACAGCGGCGGCTGGGCCATGCCGAGGCGCTCCGCCGCGCGGGTGAAGTGCAGCTCCTCCGCCACGGCCACGAAGTACCGCAACTCGCGGGTCTCCAGCGTGTCCACCTCCCGACGGTACTGCGCCGATACCGGTGAGGTATCAGCACGGACCGAAACGGTGTAAGGACACCGCTGCCCGCCGCGCCACCATCGGCGTCATGAACGACACGAAGACCGCGCTGATCACCGGCGCGAACAAGGGACTCGGCTACCAGATCGCGGCCGGCCTGGGCGTACGCGGCTACCGGATCGCGGTCGGTGCCCGCGACGAGGCCCGGGGCGAGGCGGCCGTGAAGACGCTGCACGCCGCCGGGGTGGACGCGTTCACCGTGCCCCTGGACGTCACCAGCGACCGCAGCGTCACCGAGGCCGCCCACCGTATCGATCGCCAGGGCGGACGCCTGGACGTCCTGGTCAACAACGCCGGCATCTCCGGACCGACCGGGCCGGGGTGGGCGCAGGACCCGACCACCCTCGACCTGGACGTCGTCCGCGCCGTCGTGGACACCAACGTCCACGGCGTCATCCGGGTGACCAATGCGATGCTGCCGCTGCTGCGCCGCTCCCCCGCCCCCCGCGTCGTCAACGTCTCCAGCAGCGTCGGATCCCTCACCTGGCAGACCGATCCCACCGTCGAGGTCGGCCCGATCATGGCCGCCTACTCACCGACGAAGTCGTACCTCAACGCGGTGACCGTGCACTACGCCCGACAACTCGCCGGCACCGGCATCCTGGTCAACGCCGCCTGCCCCGGCCTGGTCGCCACCGACTTCACCGGCGGCCTCGGACGCCCGGCCGACGAGGCCGCCGCCACCCCGATCCGGCTCGCCACCCTGCCCGACGACGGCCCCACCGGCACCTTCTCCAACGACGACGGCCCCATCCCCTGGTGATCTCCGGCCGCCCCCTCGACCGCACTCCGGCCACCGAGGGGGCGGCCCTCGGTCCCGGTCGCCCCGCGAGTGCTCTCGCGGGCGGCGTGCGCCTGACGACCGCCGACCACCTGACCCCGGCGTGCAGGGCGATCTCCGGCTTCCGGCCCGGCGGCTACGGCACCGCAGTCTCGCGGTCCCGGTGACCGGTGCCATACCGGGCGACGATGGTGCGGACGGCTTCTTCCACCACCGCCGTCGTGCGGGCCGGGGTCACCGTCCAGTCTGGAAGCAGAAGACGCGGCCAGAACAGGTAGTTGGAGATCATCCCGAGGAACTGCGTGGCGGCCATCTCCGGGTCGGCGATGTCCGCGGTCCCCGCGTCGCACTCCGCCAGGAGGTAGATCCGGACGGACTCGAAGTACGGCAGTTTGCCCTGCGAGAAGTGCGCCTTGGCCAACTCGGGAAAGCGTGGCAGTTCGGCGATGACGATGCGGAACAGATCGGTCATCTCCGGCTGGCTCACCAGCGTCGCGTAGCGCCGTCCGAGAGCCGTCAGCCCGGTCGTCAGGTCACCCGCGGGTGGCACGTCGGCGACGTCGCTCTCGGCCCACGAGTCGATGACGATGGCATCGAACAATGCCGCCTTCGTCGGAAACTGCTTGAACAGCGTCGCTTTCGACACGCCGGCGCTGTCGGCGACACGTGCCAGGGACGCCCGGTCGTAGCCCAACTCAAGGAAGAGCTCGGTGGCGGCCTGCACGATGAGCGCGCGCTTCTCCTCCGCCACGCGCTGGTGATAGGCCGACGGCGCTGGAGTCATGCGACCATCATAGCGAGGTGAGTGGGTTGACTCACCACCCGACAGGGCGTAACTTCGGGGTAGTGAGTCGCTCGACTCACCACCCGGTCTCGGGTAGTCGTCTCTCGTCCGTACTCGGAGGATCCGATGTCCCTCTTCGCTGATCAGACCGTTCTCGTGACCGGCGGCACCGGCGGGCAGGGGGCCAGCCACGTGCGGGCCCTGCACGCCGAAGGCGCCAACGTCGTCATCGGTGCCAGGAACGCCGAGCGTGGGGCTGACCTCGCCGCAGAGTTGGGCGACAGGGCGCGTTCCGTCCGCCTCGACGTGTCCCAGGAGGAGTCGTGGGCCGCTGCCGTCGCGGAAAGCGAGAACGCCTTCGGCGCACTCACGATCCTGGTCAACAACGCCGGGGTACAGAACCCGCCGGCCCTCATCGAGTCCACCGACGTGGCTACCTGGGCTCGCATCCTCGACGTCAACCTCACCGGCACCTTCCTCGGCATCAAGGCAGCCGCCCCGGCGCTACGGCGCGCGGGGGGAGGATCGATCATCAACATCGCCTCCACCATGGGCCTCACCGGCACTGCCTTCTATGCGCCCTACGCCGCCAGCAAGTGGGCGATTCGAGGGCTCACTCAGACCGCCGCCATCGAGTTGGGCCGCGACAACATCCGCGTCAACACCATCCACCCCGGGGTGATCGCCACCCCGTTCATCACCGAGCCGGCGGCCGGCGCCGACGCCCCGATCGCCGACTTCTACTCGCCCGAGCCGTTCGCCGTCCCGCGACTCGGGCAGCCCGCCGACATCACCGCGCTGCTGTTGTTCCTCACCTCGCCGCACGCGACCTTCATCACCGGCGCCGAGTACGTCATAGACGGGGGACTACTCCTCGGCCCCGCACTGCAGAAGGAAGCCGCGTGACCGGCGGCAGCGTCACTTGGCGTTGAAGTAGCTGGCCTCCGGGTGGTGCACCACGATGGCGTCGGTGGCCTGCTCCGGCATGAGCTGGAACTCCTCGGACAACTCCACGCCGATCCGCTCCGCGCCGAGCAGCTCCACGATCTTCGCCCGGTCCTCAAGGTCGGGGCAGGCCGGATAGCCGAACGCGTACCGGCAGCCCCGGTAGTCGGTGCGGAGCAGACCGGCGAGGTCCGTGGGGTCGTCGGCGGCGAGGGTACGGCCGTCGGGCAGGGTCAGCTCGGCCCGGACCCGCTGGTGCCAGTACTCGGCCAGCGCCTCGGTGAGCTGCACGGACAGCCCGTGCACCTCCAGGTAGTCGCGATACTCGTTGCGGGCGAAGAGCTTGGCCGCGTACTCGCTGACCGGATGACCGACGGTGACCAGTTGCAGGGCGACCACGTCCAGGTCGTCGCCGCGCGGACGGAAGAAGTCGGCCAGACAGAGCCGCCGTTCCTGGCGCTGCCGGGGGAAGGTGAACCTGGCCCGCTCGGCGTGACCGTTCTCGTCCAGCACCACCAGGTCGTTGCCCTCGGAGTACGCCGGGAAGTAGCCGTACACCACGGCCGCCTCCAGCACCTTGTCGGCGATCAGGCGGTCCAGCCAGTAGCGCAGCCGGGGCCGGCCCTCGGTCTCCACCAGTTCCTCGTAGGACGGACCCTTGCCGCCGCGTGCGCCGCGCAGGCCCCACTGGCCCATGAAGGTGGCCCGCTCGTCCAGCAGCGCCGCGTAGTCGGCCAGCGGCACGCCCTTGACGACCCGCGTGCCGAAGAACGGCGCGCTCGGCACCGGCACGTCGGCGGCCACGTCGGAGCGGACCGAGGTGTCGCTCAGCTCCGGCAGCGACTCGGAGACGACGGCGCGCTGCCGTTCCCGACGGGCCCGGCGGGCCGCGAGGGCCGCCTCCCGCTCGGCGTCGACCACGGGAGCACCGCCGCGCTTGGCGGTCATCACCCGGTCCATCAGAGAGAGTCCCTCGAAGGCGTCGCGGGCGTAGTGCACCTGTCCGGGGAACATCGACCGCAGGTCGTCCTCGACGTACGCCCGGGTCAGTGCCGCACCGCCGAGCAGGACCGGCCAGCGCTCCGCGACCCCGCGCGTGGCCATCTCGACCAGGTTCTCCTTCATGATGACCGTGCTCTTGACCAGCAGGCCCGACATGCCGATGGCGTCGGCGCGGTGCTGCTCGGCCGCGTCGAGGATGGCGGAGATCGGCTGCTTGATGCCGATGTTCACCACCTCGTAGCCGTTGTTGGAGAGGATGATGTCGACCAGGTTCTTGCCGATGTCGTGCACGTCGCCCTTGACGGTGGCGAGCACGATGCGGCCCTTGCCACCGTCGTCGTTCTTCTCCATGTGCGGTTCGAGGTACGCCACCGCGGTCTTCATCACCTCGGCGGACTGGAGCACGAACGGCAGCTGCATCTGGCCGGAGCCGAACAGCTCACCGACGACCTTCATGCCGTCCAGCAGGATGTCGTTGATGATGAGCAGCGGCGCGGTGCCAGCGGCCATCGCCGCGTCCAGGTCGGCCTCCAGGCCGTTGCGCTCGCCGTCGATGATCCGCCGCTTGAGCCGCTCGTTGAGCGGCAGCGCGGCCAACTCCTCGGCCCGGGTGGCGCGCGCCGACGCGGCGTCCACGCCCTCGAAGACCTCGATGAACCGCTGCACCGGGTCGTAGCCCTCGCGACGGCGGTCGTAGACCAGGTCGAGGGCGATCTCCCGCTGCTCGTCGGGAATCTTGGACATCGGCAGGATCTTGCTGGCGTGCACGATCGCCGAGGTGAGACCGGCCTGCACGCACTCGTGCAGGAAGACCGAGTTGAGCACCTGCCGGGCCGCCGGGTTGAGCCCGAACGAGACGTTCGAGATGCCCAGCGTGAAGTTCACGCCCGGCCAGCGGCGGGCGATCTCCCGAATCGCCTCGATGGTCTCGATGCCGTCGCGGCGGGTCTCCTCCTGACCGGTGGCGATCGGGAAGGTCAGCGCGTCGATCAGGATGTCGGCCCGGCGCAGTCCCCACCGGCCGGTCAGGTCCTCGATCAACCGCTCGGCGACGCGTACCTTCCACTCCGCCGTGCGGGCCTGGCCCTCCTCGTCGATGAGCAGCGCGACCACGGCGGCGCCGTGCTCGGCGACCACCGGCATGATCCGCGCGTAGCGGGAGTCCGGGCCGTCGCCGTCCTCGAAGTTGACCGAGTTGACCACGCACCGGCCGCCGAGCGTCTCCAGCCCGGCCTCGATCACCGCCGGCTCGGTGGAGTCCAGCATGATCGGCAGCGTGGAGGCGGTGGCGAAGCGTCCGGCCAGCTCCCGCATGTCGGTGGTGCCGTCGCGGCCGACGTAGTCGATGCAGAGGTCCAGCAGGTGCGAGCCGTCCCGGGCCTGAGCACGGGCGATCTCCACGCAGGACTGCCAGTCGGCGGCGAGCATCGCGTCCCGGAACGCCTTGGAACCGTTGGCGTTGGTCCGCTCCCCCACCATCAGCACGCTGGCGTCCTGCGCGAACGGCACATGGTGGTAGATCGAGGAGACACCGGCGTCGGCCCGCGGCTCGCGGGCCACCGGCCGCAGCTCGCGCATCCGCTCGGAGAGGACCCGGATGTGCTCCGGCGTGGTGCCGCAACAGCCACCGACCAGCGCGACGCCGTACTCGACGACGAACCGCTCCAGGGCGTCGGCCATGTCCTCCGGACCGAGCGGGAAGTACGCGCCGTCGGCGGTGAGCACCGGCAGGCCGGCGTTGGGCATCACCGACACCGGGATGCGGGAGTGCTGGGCCAGGTAGCGCAGGTGCTCGCCCATCTCGGCCGGGCCGGTCGAGCAGTTCAGCCCGATCAGGTCCACGCCGAGCGGCTCGATCGCGGTCAGCGCCGCGCCGATCTCGCTGCCCAGCAGCATGGTGCCGGTGGTCTCGACCGCGACGTGGCAGATGATCGGCACCTGGACGCCCGCCTCGGCCATGGCCCGCTTCGACCCGGTCACCGCTGCCTTGACCTGGAGCAGATCCTGGCAGGTCTCGATGATCAGCGCGTCCGCGCCACCGGCGATCAGACCACCGGCGTTCTGCTGGTACGCGTCGCGCAGCGTGGCGTACGCGGCATGCCCGAGCGTGGGCAGCTTGGTCCCGGGGCCGATCGAGCCGAGCACCCAGCGCGGCCGTTCCGGCGTCGAGTACGCGTCGGCGGCCTCCCGGGCCAGCCGCGCCCCCACCTCGGACAGCTCCCAGATCCGCTCGGGGATGTCGTACTCCGCGAGGTTCGGCAGGTTGGCACCGAAGGTGTTCGTCTCCACACAGTCCGCGCCCGCGGCCAGGTACGCCTCGTGCACCCCGCGCACCACGTCCGGACGGGTGACGTTGAGGATTTCGTTGCACCCCTCCAGACCGTCGAAGTCGTCGAGGCTCAGGTCCGCGGCCTGCAGCATCGTGCCCATCGCCCCGTCGGTGACGAGGATCCGGTCTGTCAGCGCATCGAGCAACGAAGTCCGCACGCTCTCAGGTTAGTGCGACCCGGGTGCCGCGCATCCCCACGTACGGCTCGTTCCCACAATGTGTCGCCGGGATCACCTGCCCGAATTCGACCACTATGCGAGCTACCGGTGGCCGATCCGGTCGCCACCGACGGTGGTGGCCAGCGCCGGATCCGGCGCGGCCGACGGGCCGGGTACGGGCGCGGCACGTAGGCTGACTGATGTGAGGGACATCAGCGACACCACCACGCACGGCGGGCGGCCGACCGGGGCCGTCGGCGACGAGCAGGGTGAGGTGACGGCGTGACCGAGTTCGACGGGTTGCCGGTGCTGCGATCCCCGGTGGCCATCGCCGCCTTCGAGGGGTGGAACGACGCCGCCGACGCCTCGACCGCCGCCGTGGAACATCTGGAACAGGTGTGGGAGGCGCGGCCGATCACGGAGCTGGACCCGGAGGACTTCTACGACTTCCAGGTCAGCCGGCCCACCATCACGATGGCCGAGGGCGCCACCCGACGGGTGGAGTGGCCGACCACGCGGTTCACGGTGGCCAGCCCGTCCGGCACCGAACGCGACGTGGTGCTGATCCGGGGCATCGAGCCGAGCATGCGCTGGCGCACCTTCTGCGAGCAGGTGCTGGAGATCTGCCACAGCCTGGAGGTCGAACGGGTGGTCCTGCTCGGCGCGCTGCTGGCCGACGTGCCCTACACCCGGCCACTGCCGATCAGCGGCAGCGCCTCCGACGCCGACGCCGCCCGCCGCTACCAGCTCACCCCCACCCGGTACGACGGACCGACCGGCATCGTCGGCGTGCTGCACGACGCCTGCACCCGCGCGGAGGTGGACGCGGTCTCGTTCTGGGTGCACGTGCCGCACTACGCCAACAACCCGCCCTGCCCCAAGGCCACGCTCGCCCTGCTGCACCGGGTCGAGGAGGTCCTCGACCTGCCGGTGCCGATGGCCGACCTGGCCGAGGAGGCCGCCGAGTGGGAGCAGCGCGTGCGCAGCGCCGCCGAGCAGGACGCCGAACTCGGCGAGTACGTCCGTGAGCTGGAGGAACGCGTCGGCGACGCGGGCATCACCCCGTTGACCGGGGACGAGATCGCGCAGGAGTTCGAGAAGTACCTGCGCCGCCGGGGCGGGTCCGCCGGCCCGACCGCCGGATCCTGGTAGCCCTTCCCCGTTTCTTCGCGACGCCCCGGACACGGTCCACGTGTCCGGGGCGTTCCTGTCTCGCTGGGCGTGTCCGTCGGGTGCTCGTTTCAGGGTGGCGCGGCACGCACCGCGTAGGGCATCCTAGGAACCTAGCTGAGGAGGTCGGGGATGCAGATCAACCCGGGTGCCGCGGAGTTCCCGCACCGGCAGATCGCCGCGCAGCTCAAGACGCAGATCCGCCGGGGCGACTGGGGTCCGGGTGAGCGTCTGCCGTCGATCCCGGCGATCGCCGAGATGTTCGGCGTGGCCAAGCAGACCGTGCAACGCGCCGTCGACCAGCTCCGCGTCGAAGGCATCCTGATCACCAAGCCCGGCTCCGGCACGTACGTCCGCGGTACCCGGCGGCGACTCAACCGGCTCTCCCGAGGCCGCTACGGCGGCTTCCGGGGCTACCACACCGACCTGGCCGCCCGGTACCGGCAGCAACTCGTCGCCGTCGGCCGCTCCCCCGCACCGCCCGAGGTCGCCGACGCGTTCGGCGTACCCGACGGCACCGAACTGCTCTGCCGCCGCCACCTGGTCCGCACCGAGGACTCACCGGTCGAGGTGGGCGCCTCCTGGTTCCTGCCCACCGACACCGCCGGCACCACACTGGAACGCGCCGAGGCCTTCGGCCGCCCGCTCTACCAGGAGGCCGAGGAGGCCACCGGACGCCGGTACGCGACCGCCACCGACACGATCACCGCACGCCAGCCCAGCCGCGAGGAGGCCGAGACCCTCCAGATCCGGCCGGACACCCCGGTGCTGCACCTGCTGCACGTGGCGTACGACGAGCGCCGCAGACCGATCGAGGTCGCCCAGGCCACCTGGCCCGGCCCGGTCACCACGCTGACCGAGGAGTACCCGATCCCCGCCCCCACCAGCACCCCCGACCCCGACCCCGGCCTGGTCCTCGGCTGACCCCGCTCCCCGGTCCGCGCTCCGGGCCACGCGTCACTGGCGGGGCCCACGTGTCGCCGATCATGGACTTACGGCAGGGTCATATCGACTCATAAACCAGCGAAACGACTGCCACCACTCCATGATCGACGCAGGCGCAGGCACAGCGCGGCGTGGGGGTCAGAGGCGGATGCCGAGGAGGGCGTCCAGGGTGGTGGCGAAGAGGGCCGGAGCGGACGGATCCTCGACGTCACCGGCCAGCGTGCGGTCGGCCCACTCGTCGGCCAGCCGTACGGCACCCGGGGAGTCGAGGTCGTCGGTGAGGCGGTCGCGTACGCCCGAGAGGAAGGTCTCGCCGGACGGCCCGGCTGGCGCGACGGCGGCCCGGCGCCAGCGGGCCAGGCGCTCCTCTGCGGTGGTCAGCAGGTCGTCGGTCCAGGAGCGGTCGGCGCGGTAGTGGCCGGTGAGCAGGGCCAGCCGGACGGCCATCGGGTCGATCCGGTCGGCGCGCAGCCGGGAGACGAAGACGAGGTTGCCGCGGGACTTGGACATCTTCTCGCCGTCCAGGCCGATCATGCCGGCGTGCACGTAGTGCTCGGCGAAGGGCAGCGTGCCGGTCAGCCGTTCGGCGTGCGCGGCGGAGCACTCGTGGTGCGGGAAGACCAGGTCGTTGCCGCCGCCCTGGACACCGATGGTGGCGCCGAGCAGGTTCAGCGCGATGACGGTGCACTCGATGTGCCAGCCGGGGCGGCCGGGGCCGAGGTCGCCGCCCGGCCAAGAGGGTTCGCCCTCGCGGGCGCCGCGCCACAGCAACGGGTCCAGCGGGTCGCGCTTGCCGGCCCGGTCCGGGTCGCCGCCGCGCTCGGGGAAGATCTCCAGCATCTCGTCCCGGGACAGGTTCGACTCGTAGCCGAAGCGCGGTGCGGTGGAGACGTCGAAGTAGACGTCGCCGGTGCCGTCCTCGATGCGGTACGCGGCGCCGTCCTTGAGCAGCAGCAACACCTTCTCGGCGATGTCCGGGATCGACTCCACGGCGCCGACGTAGTGTGCCGGCGGGATGATCCGCAGCGCCTCCATGTCCTCCCGGAACAGCGCTGTCTCCCGCATCGCCAGGACCTTCCAGTCCTCGCCGTCGCGTTCGGCGCGCTCCAGCAGGGGGTCGTCGATGTCGGTGACGTTCTGCACGTACCGCACCTCGTGTCCCGCGTCGCGCCACATCCGCTGCACCAGATCAAAGGTGATCATGGTGGCGGCGTGTCCCAGGTGGGTGGCGTCGTACGGGGTGATACCGCAGACGTACATGGAGGTCGGTCCCTCGGTCGGGTGCACACCCTGCCGCGCCGAGTCGTACAACCTCAGCGGCCCACCCCTGCCCGGCAGCCGCGGCACCTCGTGCCCCACCCAAGACTCCATGACCGCCAGCCTAGCCAGCCGACCGTAGGCGTCACGCCGGGCTCTCCAGTGATCAAGCCGACATGGTCACACCGGCGGCCACGGCACGGCCGGCCAGTCGTGGGACGGCTGCGGGAAACGGCACTCCTCGCGGAGCCGACCGATCCGAGCGGCCAGTTCGGTGATCTCACCGATGGTGAGGTGGTCGGCGAGGTCGTCGCCGAGCGGACCGGCGACCTGGACGGCGAGCCGGTCCAACGTCTCGACGGCGTCGGGCGGCAACTGTCGGCCGGCCCAACCCCACAGCACCGTCCGCAGCTTCTCCTCCACGTGGAAGCTGACGCCGTGGTCGACGCCGTACAGCCGGTCGTCCGGACCGACCAGCACATGGCCGCCCTTGCGGTCGGCATTGTTGATCACCGCGTCGAGCACCGCGAGTCGGGCCAGTCGCGGGTCGTCGGCGTGGGCCAGCGCGTACGCCGTGCCGTCGTCGTCGCGGGCCGCCGCCACCGGGAACCAGCGGGGCGGTACGGCGTCGGCCGGCACGAACCCGACGAGCGGCTCGGCGTCGTCCGGCTCGTCGATCCACAGTTGGCAGGAGCCCGGGCCGAACGGGCCGTCCCGCAGCACGGTGGGCGGCACCAGGTCCCAGCCGCTGGCGGCGGAGACCAGGTAGGCAGCCACCTCCCGGCCCGCCAGCGTGCCGTCCGGGAAGTCCCACAGCGGGCGCTCACCGCGTACCGGCTTGTAGACGCAGCGGGCGGTCGCGCCGTCCAGGGTGAGGACACCCCGCAGGGTGGTGTTGGAGGCGTCGACCAGCCGGCCCTCGATGCTCAGGTCACCGTCGCGCAGCAGCCGCAACGCCGCGCCACCGTCCTGCCGAGGTGCCAGGCCGGACGAGGTCACCGGTGGTAGCCGTTGTTCCGGGGACAGAGGTGGCCGGCCGGGTCGAGCGGCTGGCCGCACAGCGGACACGGGGGACGGCCGGCGTTGACCACCCGCCGCGCCCGCTCGATGAACTCGCGGGTCGCCTCCGGCGTCAGCCGGACCCGGAGCCGGTCGAGGTCCTCGTCCGGCTCGACGTCGTCGGCCTCGTCCTCCTCCGACTCCCCCAGCTCCAACTCGCTCTCCGCCTCGCCGACGGCGATCGCCTCGATGACCACGGTCGCGGTGTCCGCGTCGAAGGCCAACCCCAGGGTGCCGACCCGGAACTCCTCGTCGACCGGCGTCTCCAACGGCTCGTTGTCGCCCAGTGCGGCGGGAGCCTCGGGCAGGTCGACGCCGAAGCGGCGCTGCGCCTCGGTGAGCAGTTCCTCCAGCTTCTCGGCGAGCAACGAGACCTGGACCTTCTCCAGCGCGACGCTGACCACCCGGCCACCGCCACGGGCCTGGAGGAAGAAAGTACGCTCCCCCGGCGGCCCGACGGTCCCGGCGACGAACCGCTCAGGCGGCTCGAAGGCGTGCACCTGGTGCGTCATACCCACGACCCTATCCGGCGGCCCGACACGCCGCGCACCCCACCAAGCCGCGTCACCGGGCGCCACCCGCGCCACCGCCGACGGCGGCGTCCGAGTCCGCCGGCCGGGTCGCCCGGCGACGCCGCTTGCGGACCGGCGGCACCAACCCGGTCAGGTCGCCGCCGACGTCGTTGAGGCGTACCAGGAAGGGACGCAGCGGCGTGTAGCGGATCGCGGTCACCGACGCCGGGTCGACCACGATGCGCTGGAAGAGATCCAGGTGTACGCCGAGCGCGTCGGCGACGATCGCCTTGATCACGTCGCCGTGGCCACAGGCCAGCCAGACCGCCTCCGGGCCGTGTTCGGCGGTGATCCGGGCGTCCCAGGCGCGTACCGCCGCGACCGCGCGGGCCGCCATCTGCGCCATCGACTCCCCCTCGGGGAAGACCGCCGCGCTCGGATGTTGCTGCACCACCGCCCAGAGGGGCTCCTTGGCCAGCTTCTTCAACGGCTGGCCCTCCCAGGTGCCGTACCCGCACTCGATGAGCCCGTCCTCGACGACCGGCACGGCCTGCGGAAGGGCGAGTTCCAGGGTCTGCCGGCAGCGGATCAGCGGACTGGTCACCACGGCGGCCAGCGGCAGGCCGCCCAACCGCTCGCCGACGGCGCTGGCCTGGGCGCGGCCGGTGTCGTCCAGCTCGACCGGTTGCCGACCGGCCAGGCCGCCGTCGGCGTTGGCGGTGGTGCGTCCGTGCCGCAGGAGGAGAAGAGTCGCCACCCGCACCACCCTAGGCCCTCGCCGCCGCCTGTCCCGGCCCGTCCCGCCGCCAGCGCGAACCCGGACATACCTCACACGCCCGGGGGTGGGTGCGCAAGGAGGGGCCCCCTGCTAACGCCTGGTGCATAGCAGGGGACCCCTCCTAACATCCGGGTACGAGGAGAGCCGCACGACGCATCTGGGTGATATGTCTGCTACGCCCTAGTTGGCGATGGAATTCTCGTCGGCCGCGTGTCGTTGAAATGAGGGACCGGCCAGGCCAGCGCCCGAGACGGCTACGCCGGATCCCCCACGGGAATGGCCCGCCTCCGCCAGTCGTTACACCCGGACCCGGCACCACGAGCGGCCACCACACCCCGCCAGCCAGGGCCACCCCGAACAAAGCCACCAGCGCCTGACGGCGTCGGCACCGCCACCCCCTTGCGGTGTCCCACCCCCGAACGGAGCTACCCCCATGAACACCATGCTGCGCAACAGCGTCCTGACCATCGCCGGACTCACCGTCGCCGGCGGCCTCGCCGCCGGACCCCTCAACCACAGCACCACCGACACCACACCGACCAACCCCATCACCGCCGCCATCCAGGCCGACAAGCCCGACACCACCACCCTCATCCCGCACGGCGTGCAGGGCACCCAGTCCCACATCGACCTCGACAACGAGCAGATCGCCAACGCCAAGGCCATCATCGCCGCGACGAAGAAGGCCGACATGAACGAACGCGCCGCCGTCATCGCCATCGGCACCGCATTCCAGGAGTCCAAGCTGCAGAACCTCGGCCACCTCGGCGCCCGCAACGACCACGACTCCCAGGGACTGTTCCAGCAGCGCCCCTCCTCCGGTTGGGGCACCGTCGAACAGATCACCGACCCCGAATACTCCACCCTCGCCTTCCTCAAGGGCCTCAAGCAGGTCGACGGCTGGCAGGACATGCCCTTGACCGTCGCCGCCCAGACCGTCCAGGTCTCCGCATTCCCCGACCACTACGCCCAGTGGGAACAACAGGCCGCCGACCTCGTCGCCGCACACTGGAACAGCTGACCCACACCACCACGACGAGCGTCCTCGCCATCGCCGGACTCACCGTCGCCGGCGGCCTCGCCGCCGGACCCCTCAACCACAGCACCACCGACACCACACCGACCAACCCCATCACCGCCGCCATCCAGGCCGACAAGCCCGACACCACCACCCTCATCCCGCACGGCGTGCAGGGCACCCAGTCCCACATCGACCTCGACAACGAGCAGATCGCCAACGCCAAGGCCATCATCGCCGCGACGAAGAAGGCCGACATGAACGAACGCGCCGCCGTCATCGCCATCGGCACCGCATTCCAGGAGTCCAAGCTGCAGAACCTCGGCCACCTCGGCGCCCGCAACGACCACGACTCCCAGGGACTGTTCCAGCAGCGCCCCTCCTCCGGTTGGGGCACCGTCGAACAGATCACCGACCCCGAATACTCCACCCTCGCCTTCCTCAAGGGCCTCAAGCAGGTCGACGGCTGGCAGGACATGCCCTTGACCGTCGCCGCCCAGACCGTCCAGGTCTCCGCATTCCCCGACCACTACGCCCAGTGGGAACAACAGGCCGCCGACCTCGTCGCCGCACACTGGAACAGCTGACCCACACCACCACGACGGCCGGCGCCCCCAACAGGGTGCCGGCCGTCAACGCACCACCAACGCCCACCCGAAAGCACCGCACGCCCGGCCGCGACGCATGTTAGGAAGGGCCCCCTGCTATGCACCAGGCGATAGCAGGGGGCCCTTCCTTACATCCAACCCAGGGTCAGGTGGCGCTGATGGTGCCGGTGAGCAGCAGGGCGAACACCAGCGTGCCGACCGCCACCCGGTAGAGCACGAAGACGTACAGGGTGTGGTGGGCGACGAACCGCAGCAGCCAGGCGATGGCCGCGTACCCGACGACGAAGGCGATGAGCGTGGCGACCACCATCTGCGCGACGGTGGGTGCCGAGGTGCCCGGGGCCGCCGGTTCGAAGACGTCCCCGAGGCTGAAGATCCCGGACATCACCACGGCCGGGATGGCCAGCAGGAACGAGTAGCGGGCCGCCGTCTCCCGGGTCAGGTTGAGGAACAGGCCGAAGGTCAACGTCGCACCGGACCGGGACACGCCGGGGATCAGCGCCATCGCCTGGGCGAAGCCCATCACCACACCGTCGCGCATCCGGAAGTCCTTCAACGTCCGGGTCTGCCGACCCCAGTACTCGGCGAAGGCGAGCACGAAGGCGAACACGATCAGGGTGGTGGCCACCACCCACAGGTTCCGGGCGGTCTCCCGGATCTGGTCCTTGAACAGGAAACCGAGCGCCCCGATCGGGATCGAGCCGACGATGACGTACCAGCCCATCCGGTAGTCGAGGCTGGAGCGTACGGACTTGTCCCAGATCCCGACCGTCCAGGTACGGCCGATGCGCCAGATGTCCTTGGCGAAGTAGAGCAGCACGGCCGCTTCGGTGCCGAGCTGGGTGACCGCGGTGAACGACGCCCCCGCGTCACGGTCGAAGAAGATCGCCGAGGTGATCCGCAGGTGCCCCGACGAGCTGACCGGAAGGAACTCGGTCAGGCCCTGGACGATGCCCAGGACGATGGCTTCGATCCAGGTCACTCCCCGACTCCCGAGAGTTCCAGCGCCTCGGCGACGGTACGCAGGGTCTGCACCCCGCTGTCCCGGTCGCCGGCGAACAGGGTGATCGACAGGGTGGTGACGCCGGACTCGGCGTACTGGCGCATCCGCTCGGCGATCCGCTCCTTGGGGCCGAGCAGCGAGGTCCGGTCGATGAACTCCAGCGGCACCGCGGCCGCCGCGTCGCGCTGCCGCTTGGCCAGGTAGAGGTCCTGCACCTCCCGGGCGGCGTCGCCGTACCCCATCCGGGTCGCCAACTGGTTGTAGAAGTTCTGCTGGCGGCTGCCCATCCCGCCCACGTAGAGGGCGGCGTACCAGCGCACCAGCTGGGCGCAGGAGTCGACGTCGTCGCCGACCACGACCGGCACGGAGGGCACCACGTCGAAGCCGGCCAGCTCCTTGCCGACCTTGGCCCGGCCGGCGCGTACCGCCGCGAGTTGCTCCTCGGCGAACTCGGGGGCGTAGAAGACGGCCAGCCAGCCGTCGGCGATCTCGCCGGCCAGCTCCAGGTTCTTCGGACCGACGGCGGCGAGGTAGATCGGGATGTGCTCACGCGGCGGATGGAAACCCAGCCGCAGCGCCTTGCCGGGACCGTCGGGCAGCGGGAGCTGGTAGAACTCACCGTCGTAGGCGACCTCCTTGCGGGCCACCGCCAGCTTCACGATGTCCACGTACTCCCGGGTCCGGGCCAGCGGCTTGCCGAACCGTACGCCGTGCCAGCCCTCGGAGACCTGCGGGCCGGAGACGCCCAGGCCGAGCCGGAAGCGGCCGCCGGAGAGCGCGTCGAGGGTCGCCGCGGTCATCGCGGTCATCGCGGGCGTACGGGCCGGGATCTGCATCACCGCGCTGCCGATGTCTATCCGCTCGGTCTGTCCGGCCATCCAGGAGAGCATGCTCGGCGAGTCGGAGCCGTACGCCTCCGCCGCCCACACCACCGAGTAGCCGAGTCGGTCCGCCTCCTGAGCCATGGCCAGATGATCCGCCGGCGTGCTCCAGGCTGTCTGGTATCCGAGGTTTAGCCCGAGTCGCACAGAGTCCTCCCCCATCCGCAGTCGCATCAGGTTACGCAATGCCGCCGGAAGCGACGATCACCGGCTCACCCGAATCGCCATGCGTCTGGGCAGACTCGACGGGAGCGAGGATATCGGTTCGGCCCTCGTTCGAAATAAGGTTCACCCATGCAACAGCGACCGCTCGGCCGAAGCGGGCTGGCGGTTTCCCGGCTCGCGCTCGGCACCATGACCTGGGGCCGGGACACCGACGCCGACGACGCCGCTGCGCAACTGAAGAGTTACCTCGACGCGGGTGGCAACCTGATCGACACCGCCGACGTGTACGGCGACGGCGACGCCGAGTCGGTGATCGGCTCGCTGCTGGGTGGTCTGGTGCCCCGCGACGAGCTGCTCATCGCCACCAAGGCGGGGTTGCGTCCGGGTGGCCCCCGCCGTCGCGACGGCTCCCGGGGGCACCTGCTGCGCACGCTCGACGCCTCGTTGCGACGGCTGGGCACCGACCACGTCGACCTGTTCCAGGTGCACGGCTACGACCCGGCCACCCCGCTGGAGGAGACCCTGGCCGCGCTCGACCACGCGGTGGCCAGCGGCCGGGTCCGCTACGTCGGCGTGTCGAACTTCTCCGGCTGGCAGACCGCCCGGGCGGCGGCCTGGCAGACGGCCTGGCCCGGACGTGCCCCGGTGGTAGCCGCGCAGGTGGAGTACTCCCTGCTGGAACGCGGGGTCGAGCGCGAGGTGCTGCCGGCCTGCGAGGCGCTCGGTCTGGGCGTGCTGCCGTGGTCACCCCTGGGTCGTGGGGTGCTCACCGGCAAGTACCGGCACGGCCGGCCGGCGGACTCGCGGGCGGTGTCGCCCCATTTCGAGCGTTTCGTCTCCACCTACCTGGAGCCGCGCTGCTCCAGCATCGTGGAGGCGGTCGCCACCGCCGCCGGTGGCCTCGGGGTCTCCCCGTTGGAGGTGGCGCTGGCCTGGATCCGGGACCGGCCCGGCGTGACCGCGCCGATCCTCGGCGCCCGGACGTCCGGGCAACTGCTCGGCGCCCTCCAGGTGGAGCGGATGACCCTGCCCGAGGAGATCACCACGGCGCTGGACGACGTCTCGGCCCTGGAGGTCGGCTACCCCGAACGCGACGGGTGACCCGCCGAACTGCCCGGAGGGTGGCGCACAGCGGCTCCGAATGGGCAGCATAGGGCCCATGGACTACGAGTACGCGCCGCTGCGCCTACCGCCGAACGTCGACCGGTTGGCCGCCGCCGCGCAACTGGCGATCCAGGCCGAGTTCAGCGGGTGGGAGCTGGCCCGGGTGCAGTTGTACCGCGACGGCACCCGCCAGGTGGTGCTGCGCCGCCGCGTGGCCAACGGCTCCCCGCAGCCCGGCCTCTCCTACTGACCCGTCCCCACCCGGCGGTGGGTAGATCTGTTGCCGCTGCGGCGACAACAGACGTACCCACCACCGCCCGGGTCGACGTCAGTGCACGTGGTCGTGCTCGTCGCCGAGCTCCATGAACGGGTGCTCGTCGAGCCGGCCGACCAGCCGGTCGTCGGCCGCCGGCTGGAACGGGCCCACCGGGTCGTCGTCGTCGAACGACTCCAGGTCGACCGGGGTGCCGACCTCGCTGACCATGACCACGCCGTCGAGCGGCTCCAGCTCCGGCACGTCGAGGGCGCCGAGCGACCCGTCACCGCTCTGCAGCAGCTCCAGCACCGCCTCGCCGACACCCTCCACCGGCGGCACCTGGTCCTCGCCGGGGGCGCCCTCGCGGCGGGCCGCCTCGGCCACCCGGATCAGCGCGGAGACGCTGGGCACACGGTAGTCGCGGCGCTGGCGTACCGAGATCACCTGCGGGTGCGGGTCGGTCGGCTCCACACCTTCGGCGCCACCGAAACGCTGGTCGGCCTCGTTCGGGTCGATCGACTCGACGTCCCACGGGGTCACCTCGCCGAAGGCGTCCATGAGTTGCTCGTCGTAGGCGTACGACGCGTTGTTCAACCCGACGTACGCCTGCCAGACGTCGTCGTCGTCGATCCGGCCCTCGGCGGCGCGGACGGCGGCCAGGTGGTGGCGGGCCGCTTCGATCACGCGCTCGAGTGCGGCTTCCAGCTCACCGTGCTGGTCGGTCATGAGGCGTCCCTCTCACGTTACTAACTGGTGCGCAGGAACCGGTCGAGAACCCGCACGCCGAACTGTAGTCCGTCCACCGGTACCCGCTCGTCGATGCCATGGAACAGCGCGGAGAAGTTCAGGTCGGCCGGCAATCGCAGCGGCGCGAACCCGAAACACCGGACGCCGATCTGCGCGAACGCCTTCGCGTCCGTACCGCCGGAGAGCATGTACGGCACCGGCCGGGCTCCCGGGTCCTCGGCGCGCAGCGCGGCGGACATCGCCTCGACCAGGTCGCCGTCGAAGGTGGTCTCCAGGGCGGGCTGGCGTTGCACGTACTCGATGGCGATGTCCGGGCCGACCAGCTCGCGCAGCTGCCGTTCCAGCAGCTCGGACTGGCCGGGCAGGCTGCGGCAGTCGATGGTGGCGCTGGCCCGGCCGGGGATGACGTTGTCCTTGTAGCCGGCGGCGAGCCGCGTCGGGTTGGCGGTGTTGCGGATGGTGGCGCCGATGATGTTCGCGATCGGGCCGAGCTTGGCGATGGCGGTCTCCGGGTCGTCCGGGTCCAGCTCGATGCCGAGCACCTCGGAGACCTCCTCCAGGAAGGCCCGCACGGTGTCGGTGACCACCACCGGGAAGCGGTGCCGACCGATCCGGGCCACCGCCTCGGCCAGCGCGGTCACCGCGTTGTCGTCGTGCACCATCGAGCCGTGCCCGGGCCGCCCCTTGGCGTGCAGCCGCAGCCAGTCGATGCCCTTCTGCGCGGTCTCGATCAGATAGAGCCGCTGCGACTCGTCCACCGTGTACGAGAAGCCGCCGACCTCGCCGATACCCTCGGTGCACCCGTCGAACAGCTCCCGGTGCCGGGTGACGAGGTAGTGCGCGCCGTACTCGCTGCCGGCCTCCTCGTCGGCGGTGTACGCGAGCACGATGTCGCGCGGCGGGCGGACGCCGGTGCGCTGCCAGTGGCGGACCACGGCGAGCACCATCGCGTCGAAGTCCTTCATGTCGATGGCGCCCCGGCCCCACAGGTAGCCGTCGCGCAGCTCGCCGGAGAAGGGGTGCACCGACCACTCGTCGGCGTCGGCCGGCACCACGTCCAGGTGGCCGTGCACCAGCAGCGCGCCCCGGCTCGGGTCGGCGCCGGGGATCCGGGCGATCACGTTGGCCCGCCCGGGGGCGGACTCGTGGATCTCGGGGGTGATGCCGACCTCGGCCAGCTTCTCGGCGACGTACTCGGCGGCGAGGCGCTCTCCGACGCTGGTCGCGTTCTCGCCGGTGTTGGTGGTGTCGATGCGCAACAGGTCCCGGCAGAGGTCGACGACCTCGTCGGTCGGCGCGGGGAAGGCGGGGTGCGCGTCGCTCGTCATCGCCCCTTCATACCAGCCTGCGGTTTCCGCCCGGGTGAGTGCGGGTACTGCGCGCGCGTCCGAGTGCCATATCATCGGCGCTCCGCCTGCCCAGCCCGAGGAGGGACCGTGTCCGTCCACCTGCCGCCGCTGCCACCGTCGACCGGCGACGGTTACCAGCCCGCCGGGCAGAGCATCGCCGCCACCATCGCCGACGAACACCAGCAGCTGCTGAGCCTGACCCGGCGACTGGTCGAGCCCGGCCCGGATCCCGCGCACGGCCGGGAGATCCTGGTCGCGGCGCTCTCCCGGCACCTGGCGGCTGAGGAGCAGTGCCTGCTGCCCGCCATCCGGCAGGCGCTGGGCGACGTCAACCAGCCGGTCGCCGACGTCCTGGCCGGTGACGCCGCGCTGCTGATGGCGTTGCGCGGGCTGGACGACGACCGCCTGCCGATGGTGGCCGATCTGCTCGACGCGCACGTGACGGCGGTCGACGCCCTGGTGCAGCGGCTCTGCGCGGCGGCCACCGAGGAGGAGCTGATCCGGCTCGGCAACCGGTTGGAGATCGCCGAGGAGGCCGCGCCGACCCGCCCGCACCCGGGGATCCCGCACACTCCCCCGTGGAACCGCATCGTCGAGCCGGCGGTGGCGCTGGTCGACAAGTTCCGGGACGCGGTCACCGGCCGTCACACCCAACTGAGCGAGGTCGCGGAGCCGCCGCCACGCTGAGTCACCAGCGACATGTTCATGGTCGTTGATCCGTCCGGGCCCTTCCGCCGGATGCTCCGTGGCCCTACCGTCACGCTATGAATCTGGAGTTGCGGCACCTGCGGGTGGTCTGTGCGATCGCCGAGACGGGCAGCGTGACGAAGGCGGCCTCCACGCTCGGGCTGGCGCAGCCGGCGTTGACCGCCCAGCTCCAGCGCATCGAACGGACCCTCGGCGGGCCGCTGTTCGAACGGGACCGGCGCGGCGCCCGACCCACCGCACTCGGTGAGCTGGTGCTCGCCCGGGCGCGGGTGCTGCTGCCGGCGATGAAGGGGCTCCAGGACGAGGCGGCGCGGCTCGCCGGGGCGGTCGACGCCCCGCGCCGCTACCGCTTCGGCGGGGTGAACAGCCCGATCCTGGGCCGGCTGGTGCACCGGCTCGCCGCCGAGCAACCACAGGCCCAGATCACCACGTACGCGTCCTGGTCGGTCGACGAGCTGGCGCAACTGGTCGCGGGCGGACGGTTGGACTACGCGTTGACCGGGGTCTGCGGCGACTCCACCCCGTCGGCGGACTACGGACTGAGCTGGCGGGAGGTGGCCGTCGACCCGGTGATGGTGCTGCTGCCGGAGACCCATCCGCTGGCCGGCCGCAGCGAGGTGGCGCTGGCCGAGCTGCGGCACGAGCAGTGGGTGGCCGCACCGGGCGACGGGTGCTTCGGCGACTGTTTCGCCGCCGCCTGCGCCCGGGCCGGCTTCACCCCGCGCAAGCTGTACGAGGCCGACGTCCGCGGCTGCATCGACCTGGTGGACGCCGGGGAGGCGGTGGCGTTGTGCCAGGCCACGTTCCGGCCGGTGGCGGGCCTGGTGACCCGGCGGCTGGTCGGCACTCCGCTGCGCTGGCGACTGATGCTGGGCTGGCACCCGGAGTCCCCCGCCGCCCGGATGGCCGAACTGGTGCTGGAGACGGCGCTGGTGGCGTACACGGACGCGCTGGCGCCGCATCCGGCGTACCTGGCCTGGCTGCTCGGCAATCCGGCCTTCGGGGTACGCCGGACGGCGGCGACGGCGGACCGGGGACTGCGAAGCGCCTGAGGGCGGGTGCGAACCGGCCGACGGCGGGTAAGCGGCGGGCATGACCGACCTCTATCCCGCCGCCGACGACCGTGAGGTGCTGCGCCGGGCCGCCGCCGCGCACACCGCCGCCGTTCGGGAGGTGGAAGCGTTCCTGCGCCGGGTGCCGGAGGTGCCCGACCCGGCGGACCTGGCCGAGTACGCCAACCTGATCACCCGTGAGGAGCAGACCCGCGCCGAGCGGCAGGCCGCCGGTGAGGCCGTCGGCCTGACCATCGGCAGTCTGGAGAGCGAGTAGCCGTCGGCCGGGCCGGGCGTGACCGTACGGCCCGGCCGGCGGTGCCGCGTGCAAGGAGGGGTCCCCTGCTATACACGAGGCGTTAGCAGGGGACCCCTCCTTGCACCGCAGGCGCCGGTGCGAGCGGGCGCGGTTCAGCGTTCGACGAGCACGTCGTGCCCGAGGTCGAGCAGGGAGTGCCGCCACTCGTCGTCGGCGTTGCCCCGGCGCGGCTTCTCCGCGGTCAGCGACCGGATCCGTTCGACCGCCTCCCGCATCACCCCGACGTCCTCGGGTGTCAGGTCCACCTTGCGTTTGCGCAGCACGGCGAGGATCTGCCGGCCCGGCTCGGGCAGGTTCAGGTCCGGGTCCGGGCCGAACGCCTCCTCGCCGGAGCCCCGGGTCAGCAGCCACTGCCGAAGCTGTTCGGAGGGCACGTTGACCTCGGCGTGGAAGTCCTCCCAGAGCACCTCCACCTCGGGGTCGAGCCGCTGCTCGCGTACCATCACGCCTCCTCTCCGGGCCGCGACCCGGCGTCGTCCGGATGCCCCTCGTCGGTCTGCCCGCCCAGCCCCTCCGCCGGCACCTGCACCCGGCTCGGGTTGGCGGTCGGCGGCGCCAGGATCGGGTCGCTGCGTTCGTCGTCCCGGGCCTCGTCCGGTTCCGTCATCGCCTGCCCCTCTCCGGTCGTCTGCGTCAGCGGGGGTGGGTGGTGGAGGCGGTGGCGTGCCCGCGTGCGCCGGCGGCCACGTCGAAGACGAGCCGGCCGTCCCGGGCGTCCACGGTGACCCGCTGCCCGGGCGAGAGCTGCTGCTCCAGCAGCATCCGGGACAGGTGGTTGTCCACCTCCCGCTGGATCACCCGGCGCAGCGGGCGGGCGCCGAACTCCGGCTGGTAGCCGTGCTCGGCCAGCCAGTCCACTCCGGCGGTGGTGAAGTCCACCTCGATGTCCTGGGCGTGTAGCCGCCGCCGGGTCTCCTCCAGCAGCAGTCCGGTGATCTGCCGCAACTGCTCGGCCTCCAACCGGCGGAAGATGATCACCTCGTCGATGCGGTTGAGGAACTCCGGCCGGAAGTTCTCCTGGAGCCGACGCATCAGCCGCTCCCGCAGCTCGTCGCTCTCCTGTTCGCTGCCGGGCGCGCCCGACCCGAAGCCGACCGACCGTTGGCTGCCGGTGATCAGCTCCGAGCCCAGGTTGCTCGTCATGATCAGGACGGTGTTCTTGAAGTTGACCGTGCGCCCCTGGCTGTCGGTGAGCCGTCCGTCGTCCAGCACCTGCAACAGGATGTTGAACACGTCGGGGTGGGCCTTCTCGATCTCGTCCAGCAGCACCACCGCGTACGGGCGGCGGCGCACCGCCTCGGTGAGCTGGCCGGCCTCCTCGTACCCGACGTAGCCGGGCGGGGCACCGACCAACCGGCTGACCGTGTGCCGTTCCTGGAACTCGCTCATGTCCACCCGGACCATCCGGTCGGCCTCACCGAACAGCGCCTCGGCCAGGGCCCGCCCCAGTTCGGTCTTGCCCACGCCGGTGGGACCGAGGAACAGGAAACTGCCCATCGGCCGGTTCGGGTCGGCCAGCCCGGTCCGGGAGCGGCGCACCGCCTCGGCGACCGCCCCGACGGCGTCGTCCTGCCCGACGACCTTCTCGTGCAGTTGGCCCTCCAGGCGCAGCAGCCGGTCCCGTTCCTCCTCGGTGAGCTGGCTGGCCGGGATGCCGGTGGCCCGGGAGACCACCTCGGCGATCTCGTCCGGCCCCACCTCGGGCACCTGGTTGTCGGAGCCGTCCTCACCCCGGGCGCGCTGCACCTGCCGTTCCAGGTCGGAGACCCGGTCGCGCAGCGTGGAGGCGCGCTCGTACTGTTCGTCGGCGACGGCCTGCTCCTTGTCCCGGCGTACCTCCTCGAGCTGCTGCTCCAGGTCGCGGACGTCGGCGGCGGGGGTGCGGGTCCGCAACCGGACGCGCGCGCCGGCCTGGTCGATCAGGTCGATCGCCTTGTCCGGCAGGAAGCGGTCGGTGACGTACCGGTCGGACAGCTCGGTGGCGGTGACCAGCGCCTCGTCGGTGAACCGCACCTGGTGGTGGGCCTCGTAGCGGTCCCGCAGCCCGCGCAGGATGGAGACGGTGTCCTCGACGGTGGGCTCCGGCACGAAGACCGGCTGGAACCGTCGGGCCAGCGCGGCGTCCTTCTCGATGCTGCGGCGGTACTCGTCCAGCGTGGTCGCGCCGATCACCCGCAACTCGCCCCGCGCCAGGGCGGGCTTGAGCATGTTGGACGCGTCCATCCCGCCCTCGCTGCCGGCGCCGCCCGCGCCGACCAGGGTGTGGATCTCGTCCAGGAAGATGATCAGCTCGTCGCGGTGCGCCCGGATCTCGTCGATCACCTTCTTCAGGCGTTCCTCGAAGTCGCCCCGATAACGGGTGCCGGCGACCAGCCCGGCCAGGTCGAGCTGGACGACCCGCTTGCCGAGCAGGGTCTGCGGCACGTCGCCGTCGCAGATCCGTTCGGCCAGGCCCTCCACGATCGCGGTCTTGCCGACGCCCGCCTCGCCGATCAGGACCGGGTTGTTCTTGGTCCGCCGGGACAGGATCTCCACCGCCTGCTCGATCTCGTCGGCACGCCCGATCACCGGGTCGATCTGGTCGTTGCGGGCCAGGTCGGTGAGGTCCTGGCCGTACTGGTCGAGGGTGGGCGTGCCCCGGTCCGGGCGCGGGTTGGTCATCGGTCCGCGTTCGGCGTTGGCGGCCTGCAACGACTCCGGCTGGATCCGCCCGGCGGCGAGCATCCGGCCGGCCGGCGACTCCGGGTTGAGCGGCAACGCCATCAGGATGTGCTCGGGGCCGATGTAGTTCGCCCCCATCGCCCGGGAGAGCTGATGGGCGTCGAGCAGTGCCCGCTTCGCCGCCGGGGTGAGCGACAGGTTGGGTGGCACGTCGCCCTGCGGGGCGCCGTCGGCACGTCCACCCAGCGCGTTGAGCAGGGTGTCCGGGTCCGCGCCGGCCCGGCGGACCAGGTCCCGCAGCGGCTCGCGTTGCAGCGCCGCCCACAGCAGGTGGTCGGTGTCCAGGTCGCTGCTCTGCTTCTGGGCGGCCCGGCGTGCCGCGTCGGCGAGCATCTCCCGGGCGTCGGCGGTCATCAGCCGGGTGATGTCGACCCGGTGCGCGGGGCGTCGCCCGCCCTCGCCCCGACCGAAGTACCGCGCCAGGAACTCGTCCCACGGGTCGGAGCCGAAGTCGCCGGGTCCCATCATCTCTGTCCTCCGCGGTCGGCGCGAGACGGTCGGCACGGGCTACCCGGCCCCAGGCCGGACAAACGCCACCGACGGGCACCGGCCGGGACGGCACCCGGTCGGGCGTGCCGCACCGCAGGGCGGTCGGGTGGATGGCAGGGTGGGCGGATGGAGTCGACCCCGCTGCTGATCGTGGACGCCGCCAACGTCGTCGGGTCCCGCCCGGACGGCTGGTGGCGGGACCGGGCCGGCGCCACCGCCCGACTACGGGACACGCTGGCCCCGGTGGGCGGACGCGGCGTACCGCCGGAGGTGTCCCCACCGGTCGAGGTGGTGCTGGTGGTGGAGGGCGCCGCGCGGGACGTACCCGGCGTCGACGGGGTCCGGGTGGTCGCGGCCGACGGCTCCGGCGACGACGCCGTGGTCGAGCTGGTCGCCGACGCCGGTCAACGGCGCCGGGTGGTGGTCACCGCCGATCGGGCGCTGCGGGACCGGGTGACCGCGCTCGGCGCGGAGGTGTACGGCCCCCGCTGGCTGCGTGGCTGACCGGGCGGGCGCCGGTCGCCCTGCGTGACCCTCCGACCTCGGGTCCCACGAATCGGACTCGCCGCGCCTGCGGTCGACAACCGGTCAGTAGGGCAGCAACACTGACAGGGTATGTTCGTCCCCCGACCGGCATAGGCTCTAATGGAGTCCTCCCCGCCCCCAGGAGGTTCCGCGTGGCGAGCGTCGCCGAGCTCAAGGCAGCCATCGATGTCGCGCTTCAGCAGATCGGTGACGGCCAGAGCGCCGTGCAGGCCGCCGGCGAGAAACTGGCCGAGGCGCAACAGACGCTGGCGGGCGCCCTGGAGGGCAGCGGCCACACCACCGTCGAGGCGGCTCAGGCGTCGTTGACGCAGGCCAGCCAGGAGTTGGAGGAGTGCCTCGCCGCGACGCTCGTCGCGGTCGAGCAGGCCCAGCAGTACGTCGCGACGCTGTAGGGGCGGGCGTGTCCATCGTCGAGGACGTCGGCGCACAGGTCCGGGCCGCTGCCGAGGACCTGCCCATGGGACTGCTCGGGCAGGCGCTGGAGAAGTTCGGGCTGGCCGCCGAACGGCTGCGCTGGGTGCGGCAGGAGTCGGCCAACCCGTTGGGCGTGCCGGAGCTCTCCGCCGCGACCGAGCACGCCGAGACCGCCGGGTACGCGCTGCGCGTCGCCCAGGAGCAGCTCACCGCGTACCTGGCCGCGATCGGGCTGGCCCCCGACGGTGCCGCGCCGCCGCCGGTCGGTGACCAGGAGCGTCGCCCGGCCCACGACGCCCCCCGGGCCGCCGAGCCGGTGGCCGACGCCCCGGAGGCCGCCGGTGAGGTGCGGCTGCGCCGCTGGTGGTCGGTGCGGGTGGCGGAGCTGACCGGCGGCCGCGAGGGCCCGGCCGAGGAACCCGACGAGCGCATCGCCGACTCCCAGGAACTGCTGCGCCGGGTGGTTCGCGGGGTCCGCTCCGGCGACCGCGACCGGCTGCACCGTGACCTGCGCGGCGCGCACGCCGACGTCGGCCTGGGGCTGGCCGCGGTGGCCCCGCCGATGCTGCGCGACCTCGCCGCCGAGCTGCTCGGCCATCCGCCGCGCGGCGACGACCTGTCCCGGCTGCGGCGCGAGCTGGACGGCCGGGTCCGGGACCTGCTGCCCGGCCTGCCCGCCCCGGTGCTGGACACGCTGCTGACCCGGGTCTGCCGGATGCCTCCGCCGCGTCGGGGCGAGGACGAGCAGCCGCACGCCGCCGACCCGGCGGTCACCGCCGGGGTGCTCACCGGCGTCCTGCTCGACCGACTCGGCCGCGACCTGCCCGCCGACGGCGATGAAAGGAAGGGCCCCCTGTTAACGCCTCAGGTAGTAAAGGGGTCCCCTCCTCACGCCGGCGACGCACCCCGCACCACTGCGAAGGGCGGTTCGGGCGCGGGCACACCCGGCGCACGGCCGTTCGGCGGGGCGGGTCCGCGCCGACCGGGACACGGTGTCGATGGCTGACCGGCGCAGCCAGCTGGTCGCCCGGGTCCGGGAACTGCTCGCCGAGGCACTCGGCGCGTCCCGCACCCGGTCCGCCACGGCCCAGACGACGCTGGCCGCCGCCCGCGACCGGGCGGTACGCGTCCGGCGCGCGGCGGTCGGCGTACCGGAACGGGTGGGTGCCGAACGGGACAAACGGCTCGCCGAGATCGACGCCCGGCACGCCTCGCGGCTGGCCGCCCTGGCCCGGCGGGCCGCCGAGGCGGCGACCCGGGAGGCACCGGGTGCCGGGTCGGCGGACTGGCCGGGGTGGCGACCCACCCCCGCCACCCGGGGCGAGCCGCCGGGCGCCACCCGCGTGGGCACCATCCGGCTGCCCGACACCGAGCCGGTGCCGGCGCTGGTGTCGCTGCTCGACGGCGGGCACGTCGCGCTCGACGGCGATCCGGACGGCTGCGCCGCGGTGGTGTCGGCACTGCTGCTGCGCAGCCTCGGCCGGGCCGCGCCCGGCACCGTCCGGGTGGTCGGCTACGACCCGGACCAGCTCGGCGGCGGGCTGGCCGGGTTCGCCCCGCTGGGCACCGCCGGGCTGCTCACCTTCGTCGGCCCGGGTGGCCTGGGCCGGTTGCTGGACGACCTGGTGGAGCAGATCCGCCGGATCAACGAGACGGTGCTCGCCGGTGAGCACGCCTCGCTGCGCGAGCTGGCCGCCGCGACCGGACGACGGCCGGAGCCGTGGCGGGTGGCGGTGTTGCTCGGCGGCGACGAACTGTCCCGGCACGAGCGCGGCCAGCTCGACCGGGTGGTACGCGCCGGGGTGGCCTGCGGCGTCCACCTGATCGTGCGCGGGGTGCCGCTGCCCGACGACGCGGCGCTGACCCGGATCGTGGTCACCGCCGACGGCGCCCGGGTCGGCACCCTGCCGGTACGCCTCGACCCGCCGCCGCCGGCCACCCTGGTCACCGAGACCTGCCGGCAGATCGCCTCGGTGGTCAGCGCCGGCCCGGCACCCACCCCCTTCACCGATCTGTTGCCGCCGCCGGAGCAGATGTGGCGGGAGGACTCGGCGACCGGGTTGACCGCCCCGATCGGCGAGGGACCGCAGGGCAGACCGGTGCTGCTGACCCTCGGCGACTACCCGCCGCACGCGTTGATCGGTGGCCCGTCCGGCACCGGCAAGACCAATCTGATCTTCGCCTGGATCGGCGCGCTCGCCGCCCGCTACTCCCCCGCCGAACTGGAGTTCTATCTCCTGGACTTCAAGGAGGGGGTGTCCTTCGCCCGGTTCGCCAAGGGACGGCGGGACCCGAGCTGGCTGCCGCACATGCGTCTGGTCGGCATCAACGTCAACACCGACCGTGAGTTCGGCCTGGCGTTGCTGCGCTTCCTCGCCGAGGAGCTGCGCCGACGCGCCGACGCGGCGAAGAAGCACGAGGTCACCAAGCTGGCCGAACTCCGCGCGGTGGACCCGACCGGGCACTGGCCCCGGATCGTTGCGGTGGTCGACGAGTTCCAGATGCTGCTGGCGGGCCGGGACGCGGTGGCCCGGGAGGCGGCCGACCTGCTGGAGGACCTGGCCCGCCGGGGCCGCTCGCAGGGCATCCACCTGGTGCTGGCCTCGCAGGACGTACGCGGCATCGAGGCACTGTGGGGCCGTCCGGCGCTGGTCGCCCAGTTCACCCTGCGCATCGCGCTGCCCAAGGCGCTGCGCATCCTCGCCGAACGCAACGACGCCGCGCAGTCACTGCCGAAGTTCCACGCGGTGGTCAACGCCGAGTCGGGGCTGCCGGAGGGCAACGAGGTGGCCCGGATCCCGTCGGCCAGCGAGTGGGAGACCTGGAGCGAGTTGCAGCACCGGCTGTGGCGGATGCGCCCGGCCGAGGCGGCACCGGCCCGTCTCTTCGACGGTGACGCGATCCCCCGACTGGCCGAGGCACCGGACTTCCGGGCGCTGATGCCGCCGGAGGCGGGTACGCCGCGCGGCCCGGTCGCGCTGCTCGGCGAGATCATCGACGTGCAGGCCCGGTCGGCGGCGCTGCGGCTGCCCCGTGCACCGGGACGCAACCTGGCGGTGCTGGGTACCCGGATCGACGAGGCGTGTGCGGTGCTGGACGCGGCGGCCCGCTCGCTGGCCCGGCAGCACCGGCCCGGCACCGCCCGGTTCTCCATCGCCTGCCTGGATCCGGACGCCGACCCGGCGGCCAGGGCGCTCTACGAGGACCTCGCCGACGACGCCGCCTGGTACGACGAGGAGACGGTGGCCGAGCTGATGGCCGAGACCGCCGAGGGGCTCGGTGGGCCGGGCAGCGGGGGCGGGCCGCACTACCTGCTGCTCTTCGCCGTCGACGCGGCCTCGGGCGCGCTCGCCGCGCGGGCCGGCAGATCCACCGGGCTGGAACACCTGCGCCGGATCCTGCACGACGGCCCGGAGCGGCGTACCCACGTGCTGGCCTGGTGGCGGGGGGTGGCGCGGATGAAGGTCGACCTGGGTGGCACCGGCGCCCGCACCGACCAGATCGGTGCCTGGGTCGCCCTGGACACCCACGGCGGGGACCTGAGCGGGCCGTTGTACCCCGGCAGCGGCGGACCGGACTGGTATCCCCGGCCGTGGCGGGGACTCTTCTTCGACCGGGCGGTGCACCGCACCGGGCAGACCATCATTCCCTACGGACCGGCCCGATGAACGAACCGGTGACCAGCGAGACCTACGCCGCCCAGCTGCGGCGGCTCGCCGAGCTGACCGCGCGGGTGCAGGAACAACGCGCCGAGGCGAACGCCTGGTACGCCCAGCAGTGCGCGGCGGCCGACCGGGCGGTGGCCGAGTCCGCCGACGAGGTCAACCGGGCCGAGCGGGAACTGGCCGCGGCCCGCGAGTCCCAGGATCTGGTGGACTCCGAGACGGCGATGCTGTGGCAGGAGCTGAACAGCCGGCTGGGTGGCGGCGGGCGGCGGGCGGGCACACCCCCGGCGCCGACGCAGGACGCCACCGGCGATCCGATGCCGCTGCTGGACGCCGCGCGGGACCTGCTGCGCCGCACCCGCCAGCCGGGCGAGCTGCCGAACAGCGTGAACCCGCTGCTGGCGCTCTGCGGGGTGGTCGGCGGGGTGCTCGCGTACGCGCTGGGGGCGGGTGCCCGCGCGCTGGGCGGGCGGGCCGACGGTGAGCTGTCCGTGGGTCTGCCGGTGCTGGCGCTGGTGGTGACGCTGCTCGGCCCGGTGATCGGGCTGGTGCCGGCCCGCGTGATCGCCGACCGGCGGCACGCGGTGCTGAGCCCACGCCCGGTGATCGTGGTGGTGGCCGCCGGCCTGGTCACCACGCTGCTCCTGCTGATCGTGACCTGAGTCGGCCGACGTCCGCCCGCCGCGCCGTGACCTGGCCCGCTGCCCTCATCGCCGCACCCGGGCCCGGCACGGACCCGACAGGGCAGAGCACGGACCGGACCCGGGACCGCACGGACCGGCCCGGCACCGCGCGGTGCCGGGCCGATGCCGTCGGGTGGGTACGAGTCCGGAGGTCAGGCGGGGACGAGTACGGCCTCACGCAGCAGTCGCCGGGTGAGCGTGAGGCGGTCGGCGTCGTCGTCGAGGCCGGGCAGGTCACCGACCCGGACGACCGACCCGGCGAGCAGGACCCGCAGCGCGGCGGTGCACTGCGCGGGCAGCGTGACCGTGCGGTCGAACAGCCGCAGCACCACCTGCTCGCCCCGCTCGTCGAGCTGTCGGTGCAGCCCGGGGCGGACGGTGACCCGACTGTCGGCGTCCAGCGCGGCGATCGCGGCGGCCTGCGCGAGCGGTCGCAGCGGCGCCGGACGCGACGCCGGCCAGGCACGCTGCCGCAGCCGGGCCGCGACCTCGGCCGCGTCGGCCCGCAGCAGCCAGTCGCGCAGCGCCTCCACGGTCTCGGTCAGCTCCGGTTCGATGGCGTCCGGGTCGGCCAGGTCGGTGCCGAACGGCAGCGTGGCCCGCAGCCGACGGTCCTCGGCGGCCAGCGCGAGCAACTCCTCGACCAGGGCGTACCGGGTGAACGCGCGGATGCCGACGGTCAGGTGCAGGGAGCTGGTCTCCTGGGCCTGGGCGCTGTGCAGCCAGCCCCGGGGCAGATAGAGCGCGTCTCCCGGTTCGAGCACCACGTCGAGGGCGGGTGTGCCCTGGGCGGTCGCGGTGACCTCGTCGGCCCGGCCACCCCACTGCTGGCGTTCCAGCGGGTCGGGCAGCACCGGCGGGTGGATGCGCCACTGCTTGCGGCCGTCGACCTGGAGCACGAACACGTCGTGGGTGTCGTAGTGGGTGGCGAAGCCCTGGTTGCCCGCCGGTGTCAGGTAGGCGTTGACCTGCATCGGCTGCCCGACGGCCAGGCTGAGGTCACGGGTGAAGTCGATCAGCGCCGGCCAGGTGCGGTGCAGGCCCTGCAGGACGAGGGTGGCCCCGTCCGCGTACAACCGCATGACCTTCTCGTCCAGGACCTGGTCGCCGATCTCGGCGCCGGCACCGCCGCCGCCGGTGTAGCGCGCCGCCGGCAGCACCTGGCCGTCCTTGGCCACCCGCAGGAAGGGGGTACGCAGACCGCGCCGACTGAGCAGCTCGTCGGCGTCGGCGGGGCTGAGCAGGTCGGTGAAGCCGGCCGGGTTGGGCAGCTCGGCGGCGCGGGACAGCAGCGGGGTCTGCCCCCAGTGTGCGGCGGCGAACTTGGCCGCCTCCACGCTGACGCACCGGGCCAACGCCGCCTCGGCGGTCGACGCCGACCCGCCGGGGGCCGCCGCCTCGACGGCACCGTGCGGGGCTGCCGGCTCGCGGGATGCCGCTCCCGCAGGTACGGACGGGACCGCCGGGCGGCCGTGGCCGCCCGGCGGGTCGAGTCGCGTCATCGCCTAGCGCGCGGCGCCGTCGGCGCCACCGTCGTGCTGGCCCGGGGTCGCGCCGCCGTCGGCCGGACCCTCGGCACTGCCGTCCGCGCCACCGTCGTGCTGGCCCGGCGTGGCACCGCCGTCAGCCGGACCCTCGGCACTGCCGTCCGCGCCACCGTCGTGCTGGCCCGGCGTGGCACCGCCGTCAGCCGGCCCCTCGGCACTGCCGTCCGCGCCACCGTCGTGCTGGCCCGGGGTCGCGCCGCCGTCAGCCGGACCCTCGAGCCCGCCGCCGCTGGTGGTCTGCATGTCATCGTCGTTGAGTGGCATCGTGCTCCCTCGGATCAACCCGCCCCCGCCGTTGGTCGGGTGCGTCGTGCGGCGGGAGTTACCCCGCGCCCGATCTTCTCTAACCACACTGCACCCCACCGTAGACGCCGGAACCGGCCCACACGCGCCGTTCACGGCGGTGGCGGTGGCAGGATGGACGGACCCGACCGGATGGAGGTGCCGATGGACACGCCGCTCACCCCGGTGACCGAGGACTGGCAGCGGGCGCTGGCGATCGTGGCGCACCCCGACGACCTGGAGTTCGGTGCCGCCGCCGCGATCGCCCGCTGGACCGCCCAGGGCAAGCAGGTGGTGTACTGCCTGGTGACCAGCGGCGAGGCGGGCATCGACGGGATGGCGCCGGAGCAGGCCCGCACGGTACGCGAGCAGGAGCAGCGCGCCTCGGCGGAGCTGGTCGGCGTGGACGTCGTCGAGTTCCTCGGCCTGCCCGACGGAATCCTGGAGTACGGCGTACCGCTGCGCCGGGAGCTGGCGGCCGTGGTGCGCCGGCACCGCCCGGAGATCGTCATCACGAACAACTTCCGGGAGACCTGGGACGGCGCGGTCACCCTCAACCAGGCCGACCACATCGCGGTGGGCCGGGCCACGCTGGACGCGGTCCGGGACGCCGGCAACCGGTGGATCTTCCCGGAGCAGCTGACCGACGAGGTCGAGCCGTGGAGCGGGGTACGCCAGGTGTGGGCGGCCTCGTCGCCACGCGCCGAGCACGGCGTGGACACCACCGAGACGTTCGCGCAGGGGGTGGCGTCGCTGGAGGCACACGAGGCGTACCTGACCGGGTTGGGTGACGGCAGCTTCGACGCCGAGGAGTTCCTGGAGGGCGGCGCGCGGCCGGTGGGGAGCCGGTTGGGCGTGCGCTACGGCACCTCGTTCGAGGTGTTCCACTTCGACCTGTGGTAGCCGACCGGCCCGCTTCACGCGTGGTGGGGCGGGCCGGTGTCGCCAGTGCCCGGGTCAGGGCATGATCCGGGCCAGGTCGTCGGGCATGGTGTCCTTCACCTCGTCCCACTCGCCCTGGGTGATGTGCCGGCGCAGGGTGTCCAGCACGACCTGGACCACCCGCTCCGGGCCGCCCTGCACGTCGTACGGGAAGCCCTGGCGGACCTCGTACAGGAAGTCGTCCCGGTTCAGCTTGATCGGCACGTCGGACGGCTGCCAGCCCTCGAAGTAGATGCCGCGCACCACCATCGGCAGTTGGGCGGAGAACTCCACGCTCTCCTGCACCGGCATCCGGTCGCGCAGCAGGTGCAGCACCGTGCGCAGCGCCGCGTACGACTGGTTGCGCTGCTCCTTCGGCCACCCGTACGCCTGCTCGATGTCCTTGAGGATCAGGATGGTCTTGTCCATCGAGGACTCGACCGCCGACTCGAACCGCTCAGACATCCGTCCACCCCCGTAGGTCGGTCTCCCACCGTCGGTCGTCGTGCCGTCGCGGCGGCCCCGTCGGGCCGCTCCGGGACCGAACCGGGCTGCTCCCGGCTCGTGGCACGCTCCGGACCTGGCCGGACGCGCCGACGACCCGCAGCACCGCGCCCTGTCGTCGCTGCCGCACCACCTGAGCCGTCATCGCCCACCACCCCCCGCGGTGTCGCCGTTCTCCGTGTCCACCCCAGCCTGCCGACCTGCCGGGTGACCCACCCTCACCCCCACCGGATGACCCACCCTCCCGCCGCCGCGCCGGATCTCGACCCCGAGTTCCGGCGACGAGCGCGACCCGCTCCACGCGATCATGGAGTCGCGGCAGTCACGAATCGGGGTTGGTCACCACGAAACGACAGCCACAACTCCATGATCGGCGCGGGCTGGCGAGGCGCGGGCCGGTGCGGGTGGGGTGGGTGGGGTGTGCAGTGGGCGGGCTCAGGCGGCCCGGCGCTCGCGGGTCTGCTTGCAGGTCACGCAGGTGGTCGCCGACGGGAAGATCTCCAGGCGTTCCACCGGGATCGGCGAGGTGCAGCCCTCGCAGAAGCCGTACGTGCCCTCGGCGAGACGCGTCAACGCGTGCTCGAACTGGGCGCGCCGGTCGAGGATGGTCCGCAGCAGTGACTGCGCGGTGTCCCGCTCGGCGGTCTTGGTGCCGCTGTCGGCCTGGTCGTCGCCGGCGGTGTCGCCCACCTCGACCAGCCGCAGCACGTGGCTCTGCTGCACCGCCTGCTCGTACTCCGCGGACAGCTCGTCGTGGCGGGCCTGCAGGGAGAGTCGGATCTGGTCGATCTCCGCCTGGGATCGGCCCGTGCCGACCGTGTCGTGGACGAGCATCGCTGCCTGCCTTTCCTGGGCCTCGTCATCATCGCGGGCGGAAGTGTCTCCACCCGGTCATACCGCCCAGTCGAGGACTCCCGGGCGCCGTGAGCCCCGCGATTACCCAGCCCGTCAGCAGGTCAAACCGAGTCGTCGTCGGATTCCACGATCGCGGGACGGCGCGCGTCGTCGGCCCGGACCACCAGGTCGGCGAAGGTGGCGGGGGCGACCTCGTCGGCGTACCGGGCGAAGGCGGGCAGCGTCCAGGCCAGGTCGGGGGCGGTGCGGCGACTCAGCGCGCCGGGCGACAGTTCGAGGTGGACGACGACGTCGAAGGGCAGCCCGCCGCCGAGCAGGAACGTGCCGCTGACCAGCACCACCCCGCCGGGCGGCAGGGCGACGTAGTCGGCGCGGCTGGCCCGGTCGGCCCCGGCGTCCCAGAGCGAGGGCAGCAGGCGGCCGGTGCCGTCCGGCCCGGCCGGGTCGAGCACCTCGCGGCGCAGGCCGGCCTCGTCGACCCAGCCCTCGTAGTAGGAGTCCGGGTTGGTCCGTCCGCGCTCCAGGCGTACCGAGGCGGGGCGGAGGAAGTCCTCGGCCCGGACGTGCAGCACCGGGCGGCCGAGGGCGCGCAGCGGGTCGACCAGGGCGGTGGCCAGGTCGTCGGGGCGGGCGGCGGGAGCGCCGTCCACGGCCACCCGCAGCCGTCCTGTCGGTTCGGCGGAGGCGAACCGCTCGGCCAGTTCGGCGACGAGCAACTCGGGTGAGACCGGACGCACACGCATCCGACAATCGTGCCCGGTCACCGTCGGGCGTGACGGGCCACCCGCCCGGCGGGCTCCCGTGCGGTCGAGGGTCCGGGTGGATACGGCGGTGCCGTCGAGGTCCGGGCGGGTCAGGCGGTGCGGTCGAGGGTGACGCGGGCGTCGTCGGCGAGCCGGTAGCCGACACCGTAGACGGTGGTGACCAGGGGTACGTCGACGCCGACCTTGCCGCGCAGCCGGCGTACGTGCACGTCCACGGTGCGGACCCCGGCGTGCTCGTAGCCCCAGACGGCGTTGAGCAGTTGGAGCCGGGTGAACACCCGGCGGGGGTGTGCGACCAGGTGCAGCAGCAGGTCGAATTCCAGCCGGGTCAACGGCAGCGGCTCGCCGTCGCGCAGCACCGAACGGGACGAGGCGAGGATGTGCAGGGTCGGGATGGTCGGGGCGATCTGCCGCGATGGCGCGCGTCCGGCGGGAACGCTCTCGGTCCGCCGCTCCGGCACCACCGGCGGGCTGGCCACGATCGTCCCCTCGCCGCGTTCCAGCAGTTCCCGGGCCGCGTCCAGCAGCCGCCGGGCGGCCGGCGTCAACGACTCCTCGCAGACCAGCGGAATGGAGAGGGTGACGGTGAGCACGGGTGTGGTGGAGTTGGCCGGACGTCGCTGACCGCCGGGCGGGCGACCGGGCACCGCGGGCTGGGACGTATGCCATCCGGCGCGCGACGATGCGGGGCTGACCGACATGGTCCTCCTTGGCTGGTCCGGGCTTTCCCCACGGCCCCGGGACGCCGCCTTATCGATGCTTCCCGGCGCCCGTGCGAGGGTCAAGAGGCGGCCGCGTTGCATGAATGTGACAATTGACCGACACATCGGAGCCGACCGCTCGCTCTGCGTACGAGGCCAGTTGATTACAGCAGAGTCGTAAAGTTGACCTGATACGGGGGTGGCTGTCGGGTTTCGCGTTCCCCCGATGGTGTGACGCGGTCCGGCGCGCCCGGCGACGCGCACCGACCACCGTCACGCGCACGGGACAGACCGGTGCGGCGCGTCCCGTCGCAGGACACGCCGTACCGGTCCGTCGGGTTCACCGCTGGACGGCCACCCGGGCGTCGTCGGCGAGGCGGTACCCCACACCGTGGACGGTGGTCAGCAGCGGCGTGTCGACGCCGAGCTTGGCGCGCAACCGGCGGACGTGCACGTCGACGGTACGGGCCACCGCGTGGTCGTAGCCCCACACCGAGTTGAGCAACTGGAGCCGGGTGAACACCCGGCGCGGGCGTTCGGCGAGGAAGAGCAACAGGTCGTACTCGATGCGGGTCAGCGGGACGTCCCGGTCGCCCTGACGCACCCGGCGCGGCCCGGTGAGGATCTGCACGGTCCGGGGGTCCTCCGCCACGGTGGGCCGCTCGCCGCCGTCGCCGCCCGACACCCGCCCCTCGCCCGACTCGGCGAGTTCGCCAAGCAGTTCCAGCAGGCGGTTCAGGCGGGGGCTCGCGGCCGCCGAGGCGAGGTCGACGGTGATGGTCAGGGTCGGCCCGGTGCGCTGCCGCACCAGTCGGGCGCGGTTCGTGCGGCCGGGCGGATGCTGGCGCGGGCTGATCGCGACGACGGACATGGTGGCCTCCTGGGACTACCGCCACGCCGGGTGGGCGTGGATGTTCAGCGGGACGCCCGGCCGGCGGTCGCCGGGGACGCGAGGGTGGAAGGTCTGGTGGGTGGAGTGGGTCCGAGCACGGGCAGTCCGGCGATCCGCCAGGCGGCGAACCCGCCGGTCACGTCGGTCGCCCGGTGCAGGCCGATGTCCTGCAGCGCGGCGGCGGCCAGCGACGAGGTGTAGCCCTCCTGGCAGATGACGACCACCGGCACGTCGTACCCGACGGCCTGCGGCAGCCGGGCCGCGCAGCGGGGGTCGAAACGCCACTCCAGCACGTTGCGTTCGACGATCAGCGAACCCGGCACGGTGCCGTGCGCGGCGCGCTGGGCGGCCGGACGGATGTCGACCAGCAGGGCGCCGGTCCGGTGCGCCACGTGGGCCTGTTCCGGGTCGAGCCGGTCGAGTCGGGTGCGGGCGGCGGCCAGGATCTCGTCGATGCCCCGGGAGCCCGGAGGCGGCACCGACGCCGGACAGCGGGCGGCGACGGAATGGTTCTGCGACATCATCGGTTCCTTCCAAGGGGTACGCGGCCGGGCGCACGATCGGGTGGCGACGCGGCGTGGGTGATCACCATGCCACGCCGGCCTCGGCCACCTCGGCGACGAGCAGCCGGCCGTGTGCGAGGCGATAGCGGGTCATCCGGCTCAGGGCCGGGCGGTAGACGTGGACGCTGACCGCGGGGTCGGCGTGCCGGTTGGTCACCACGTGCACGTGCCGGGGCCCGAAGCGTCGGCCGGAACCGGCGGCGAGCAGGTGCGGGCGCAGCCGCCCGCCGCTGACCGTCTCCTCGGTGAGGACACCCGCCGCGACCAGGAAGGCGCCGGAGGAGCCGCCGTGGTCGTGCAGGTCGGTGCCCTGCCCGGGCAGCCAGCTCAGCGCCCACACCTCGTGGTGCTCGTCGGCATCGAGTCGGGCGTACCACCGGGTGGTCGGGTCGAAGCGCAGCGGTACGGGCCAGCTCGCGGTGTCGGCGGCCCAGCGCCGGGCGACGGCGAGCAGGTCCGGCTCGGTGACGGGCAGAGCAGACATGGGACCTCACGAACGGTCAGCGGTGCGGATACCGGACCAGTCTAGAATGCATACCCTATAGGTTTAGTAGGTAATCCTACATTCTGGGAAGCAGGCGCGGACCGCGCCGCACGGCGCCGGGACGCCACCACTAACCTGTACCGGTGAGCGAGGAACTCGACGCCGAGACCCTGGAGTTCGCGCACCGGATGTTCGACCTGGCGCGCGACGGCGCGACCACCGAACTCGCCGGTTACGTCGACGCGGGGCTGCCGGTCAACCTGACCAACGAGCGGGGCGACACCCTGCTGATCCTGGCGGCGTACCACGCCCACCCGGAGACCGTCGCCGCCCTGCTGGAGCGCGGCGCCGACCACGCGCGTACCAACGACCGGGGTCAGACCGCCCTCGCCGCGGCGGTGTTCCGCAAGAACGCCACGGCGGTCCGCGCGCTGCTCGGCGCCGGCGCGGACCCGGACGGCGGCAATCCGTCCGCCGTGGAGACGGCGCAGTTCTTCGACCTGCCGGAGATGCTCACGCTGCTGCGCCCCACGGCCTGAGCCGACGGGTCAGGCCGCCGGGCGGGTCGCCTCGACGAGGAAGCGCCGGGCGTACGCGACGAAGGTCCCCTCAGCCTCGATGCGGGCGTGCAGGCGGGCCAGCGCCGGCCGGTGCGCCGCCACGGTGAAGCCGGGCACCGTCCAGACCACCTTGCGCAGGAACCAGACCACCGCGCCGATGTCGTGGAAGACCGTCCGCAGTGTCGCCTCGCGCAGGTCCACCACGGTCAGACCGGCCGCGCGGGCCTGCGCGACCTCCTGCTCCGGATGCCGGTACGCCGGTGGCGGCAACGGCCCGAGCACGGCCTCGCTGAGTTCGCGTACCGTCCCCGGCCCGATCTGCTGCGACAGGAACGTGCCGCCCGGCCGCAGCACCCGCGCCACCTCCGGCCAGTCCGTCCGCACCGGATGCCGGCTGACCACCAGGTCGAAGCTGCCGTCGGCGAAAGGCAGCGGCGCCTCCGGGGACACCGCCACCACGGTCGCGCCGAGGGGACGCAGATTCTCCCGGGCCACCGGCACGTTCGGCGGCCACGCCTCGGTCGCCACCAGCCGTCGGGGCGGACGCGGCACCTCGGCGAGCACCTCTCCCCCGCCGGTGTCGACGTCCAGTGCCGCGTCGACCGTCGCCATCCGCTCCGCCACCAGGCGGGCGTACCCCCAGGGTGGACGCTCCTCGGTGGCCCGCCCGGCCAGCCAGTCGAACCCCCACCCCTCGACCGGGGCGGACTCGCCGTCGGCGAGTAGTTCCTCGAAGCTCGCTGCCGTGGACACCATGGGGGCCAGCGTCCTCGGGACGCCCTTGGCCCGGCAACCGGATTAGGTAGGTGTAAGGAGGGGTCCCCTGCTATGCACCAGGCGTTAGCAGGGGACCCCTCCTTACACATCCGTCCCTACGGGCGGGGCCGGACGACCTCCACGGTGGGGCCGTCCACGCCGCGCAGGCCGTCGAAGCCGGGCGCCGCGGCGCCGGCGGACTCGAAGTGCCGCATCAGCCGCGAGCCGAGGTGCACGCCGACGCCGCCGATCGCCAACGCGACCACCTGGACCACCAGCAGCGCGGGGGCCGCGCCCCGGTTCGCCGCGTCGGCCCGGACCAGGCAGGAGATCAGGAACAGTCCGGCCATGCCGGCGTTGACCAGGTTGAAGGTGATCGCGGTGCGACGGACCCGGTCCGGCGGCACGTCCCACAGGTCGACCATGCCGGCGATCGCGGTCAACGCCGCCGCCACCAGCGCGGCCACCGCCGTCCAGTAGCCGACCTCACCGAGGAAGACCGGACCGCCGACGACGTCGGCGAGGTCGAAGATGGTCGCGCAGACGAAGAGCCCGTACGGGAACGTCACCAGCATCGGTTGGATGGGATGCCCCTGCACCCGCAGCCGGCTCTGCATCGATTCCCCCCTGGGTCGGATCAGCCGTCAGTCCAGGGTGCTACCCGGACGCCGGCCGGGTGAAACGACGCTCAGGTTTCCCGAGGTCGGGAGACCGTGCTGACCAGCCGCTCGGCCACCTCCCGCAACGGGATCGACAGTGACGAGGCCGCGCTGCGCAGCACCTCGAGGGCGTCCTCGGACGGGCAGCCGCGCTGCGCCATGACCACCCCGACGGCGTGGCCGATCACCCCGTCGGCCAGCAGCGCGGCGTCCTCGGCACCGACCACCGCGGCCCGCCGCTCCCGCTCGCGTACGGCGGCCAGCAACAGACCGGCGTGCTCGGCGAGCAGCATCGCGGTCAACTGGTGACCGGTGGAGAGCACATCGGACTCACCCGCATAGAGGTTGACCGCACCGATCACCTGCTCGTCGATGTCGACCGGTGCGGAGATCACGCCGTGCACACCGAACTCCCGGGCGCGGGGCGTCCAGTCCGGCCAGCGGGGCTCGGCGTCGAGGTTCTCGGCACCGACCATCTCCCGGCGGCGGATCGCCTCCATCGCCGGGGTGTCCGGGCCGAAGCTCACGTCGTCCAACCCGGCGAGCGGGGCGTCGGAGGCGGCCACTCCGGCGGGCTCGCCGGCCCGCAGCGCGGTGAAATCGCACCAGCTCACCCCGGGCAGGGCGTCACGGGTGATGCGCACCATCGCGGTGAGCGCCGCGTCGAAGTCGTCCACCGCGATGAGTCCGGCGGTGAGTTCCCGCAGCAGGGCCGCTGTCTCCAGGACGCCGAAGGTATCGGCCGGCGGAGGGCTGGTCTCCAGGTTCACCGGCAGCCCGCCCCGGTCCCCGCGGCCAGCGTCGTCACCTGAATCCTCCTCGGTCTGCGCCTCGACCTGACGGCGGCTCCGGTAGCACGGACCTGCCCTACTACCCACCAGAACATGGGTCGAAACGGCGCAAACCAAAGCCCCTCCCAGGGTACGACGACCGCCGGGAGGGGTGTGGTCGGGTCAGCGGGATCCGGCTCCGGACAGGCGACGGCCGACCGAGGCGATCAGTCGGTCCAACTCGGAGCCGAACGGGTTGTCGTGCACGAGGTAGGTCCAGGTGGCGCTGGGCCGGCTCAGCTCGGACTCGTCCGGCTCCCAGTCCTCGTCGAACTCGGTCTCCTCGAAGGTGGCCAGCGTACGGGCCTCGATCTCGGGCACCAGGTTGGTGAAGGCGGGCACGGCGGCGCGGTGGAACTCGTCCAGCGGGTCGAGGCGGCCCAGGGCACGCAGGTGCACACCCTCGCGTACCTCGGAGAGCTCGGCCAGGTGCGCGGCCCAGAGCCGGTCGAGGTGGTAGAGCGCGATCGACCGGGCGGCCCGGGCGAGCAGGTCCTCGTCCATCTCGCCGGCCTTGTCGGGCATCTTGTCCAGCAGCATCAGCGCCGCGACGTCGCTGGTCAGCAACCGCTCCCGGCGCTCGGCGAGTGCCTTGCGCTGCTGCTCGATGACCACGCTGTAGCGCCAGGTGTTGCGGTGGATCTCGTGGTTGACCCCTTCCGCGACCCGCTGCGCGTGCTCCACGGCGTAGTCCACCTGCGCGTCGGTGACCAGGCCGTCGGCGTTCATGCGGGGTGAGGGCGGCACGGCGTCGCCGGCGTGCCGGACCACCAGGTCGTCCTCCAGGCTGACGAAGAAGACCGACCCGCCCGGGTCACCCTGCCGCCCGGCCCGGCCCCGGAGCTGGTCGTCGACCCGGCGGCTGTCGTGCCGGCCGCTGCCGATCACGTAGAGGCCGCCCAGCTCGGCGACCTGGTCCCGGTCGGCCTGGTCGCTGCCGCCGAGGCGGATGTCCACGCCCCGGCCGGCCATCTGGGTGGAGACGGTCACCGTGCCGTGGGCACCGGCCTCGGCGATGATCGCCGCCTCCTCGTCGTCGTTCTTGGCGTTGAGCACCACGCAGGGCACGCCGGCCGCGTGCAGACCGGCGGCGAGTTGCTCGGACTCCTTGACGTCGAGCGTGCCGACCAGCACCGGACGCCCGTCGGCGTGGCAGCGCTGGATCTCGTCGATCAGCGCCTCCTCCTTCTCGGCCCGGGTGGCGTAGATGCGGTCCGGCTCGTCCACCCGCACGCACGGGGTGTTCGGCGGGATCACCGCGACCTCCAGACCGAAGAACTCCCGGAGCTGGTCGCCGACCAGCACGGCGGTCGCGGTCATGCCGCACACCTTCGGGTAGAGACCGATGTACGCCTGCACGGCGATGGTGCCCAGCACCTCGCCCTCGGCGGTGGCGTCCAGCCCCTCCTTGGCCTCGACCGCGGCCTGGAGCCCATCGGGCCAGCGTCGCCGCTGGGCGACCCGGCCACGCATCTCGTCGATCAGCTCGACCGTGCCGTCCCGGACGATGTAGTCCACGTCCCGGTGCAGCAGGGCGTGCGCGTGCAGCGCCACGTTCACCGCGGAGAGCTGCTCGACGTTCTCCTCGTCGTACAGGTCGATGCCGAGCTTGGCCTCGACGGCGGCCAGGCCGGCGGAGGTGAAGGCGGCGCTGCGGCCGTCCTCGGCGACGGTGTAGTGCTTGCCCTTGCGCAGGCCGCGCACCAGCCCGGCGGCGGTGTGTACGGGGTCCTGCTCGCCCGGCACCGAGCCGGCGAGCACCATCGGCACCCGGGCCTCGTCGATCAGGATCGAGTCCGCCTCGTCGACGATGGCGGTGCGCAGCGGCGGCTGGACCCGGTCGGCGATGTCGGTGACGAGTTGGTCGCGCAGGAAGTCGAAGCCCGCCTCGCTGACCGAGACGTAGGTCACGTCGCAGGCGTACGCGGCCCGCCGCTCGATCGGGGTGGACGCCTCGTTGACCCAGCCGACGGTGAGCCCGAGGAGCGTGTAGACCGGCTCCATCCACTGGGCGTCCCGGCGGGCCAGGTAGTCGTTGACGGTGAGCACGTGCACCGGACCGTTGCCGAGCCGGACGTGCCCGTACGCGGCGATCGCGGCGGTCAGCGTCTTGCCCTCACCGGTGGCCATCTCGGCGACCTTGCCGGAGAGCAGCGACATCGCGCCGAGCAGCTGCACGTCGTACGGCCGTTGGTCGAGCCCGCGGCGGGCGGCCTCCCGGCCGAGCGCGCAGATCTCCTCGTAGCTCGACGCGGCGTCGGCGGCCTCGGTGAGTTCGGCGTCGTCGAACGCCGAGACCTTCTCCTCGCGGGCCTCGATGGCCGGCAGCAGCTTCTCCAGCGGGGCCAGATCGACCGTGGTCCCCGGGCGCTGGAGGAACCGGCGGAACCTGGTCTTCAACCGTTGCGACACACCCATGAGCCGCAACGGTACGCGACCGGAGGCCGGTTGTGACGGCCCGACCGGCGCGCCGTCGCGCGAGCCGACCCGGCCGCCCGCTCCTCCGACCGGTCGGCGGCGGCTAGTCCGCAGGTCAGCGACGCCTTGCGCTCTGCGAGGTCCCGGCGGCGCCCCTCGTCGGATACCTGCCCGGACCGGACGCAATCAAACGTTCATCCGACGGGAACGTGCCGGGCGCACGGTGGTGATCAAGCTGGGGGATGGATCCGATTAGCGTGCGGGGTGCTGGGAAATCCGACTCCCGGTCTTCCCGCGACGATCAGGGGGTGCCTGTGCGGAACACTGAATCTCTGGTCTCGCCCGTGGTGGAGGCCTGGGCCACGTATCGGACGACCTCGGCGGCCGACTGGCCGACGCGGCGGCTGCTGCGGGCCAAGGGTGACAGCCGGGTCAGCGTGGTGTTGCCGGCGCGCAACGAAGAGGCCACCGTCGGGGCGATCGTGTCGACCATCCGCGAGCACCTGATGGACCGGGTGCCGCTGGTCGACGAGTTGATCGTGGTCGACTCGCGGTCCACCGACCGGACCGCCGAGGTGGCGCGGGCTGCCGGTGCCGAGGTGGTCGGCCAGGACGCGATGACCCAGGGGCTGCCCCGGTTGACCGGCAAGGGCGACGCGCTCTGGGCCGGGCTGGCCGCGGCGGAGGGCGACGTGGTGGCGTTCGTCGACGCCGACCTGCGGGAGTTCCGGCCGCACTTCGTCACCGGGCTGATCGGCCCGCTGCTCACCGACCCGTCGGTCGACTTCGTCAAAGGCTTCTACCACCGGCCCCTGATCAACACCAGCGGGGTGGAGGCCGACGGCGGCGGCCGGGTGACCGAGCTGATGGCCCGGCCGATGCTCAACCTGTTCTGGCCGGAGCTGGCCGGTTTCGTGCAGCCGCTGGCCGGTGAGTACGCCGGCCGCCGCGAGGTGCTGGCCCAGGTGCCGTTCGTCTCCGGTTACGGCGTGGAGACCGCGATGCTGATCGACCTGCTGGAACTCGTCGGGCTGGACGCGCTGGCCCAGGTCGACCTCGGCGAACGCAAGCACCGGCACCAGGACACCGCCGCGCTGGGCCGGATGTCCGCGCAGATCATGCTCACCGCCTGGTCGCGGCTGCAGCGCCGGGGCTGGGCCAACCCGGACGTGCTGCCCACCGCGCTGCTCACCCAGTTCCGCCGGGGCGGCTCCGACGCCCTGCCGAACCTGGACCGGGAGATCGTGGTCAGCGACGTGTCGGTGGAGGAGCGCCCGCCGCTGGCGGAGCTACGGCACCGGGTGCCGCGACGGCGGGTGGCGGCCACGTCGTAGCGACGCTCGTGGCGGTAGCGCTCCCACGTCGGCGGCGTACGTCTGGGCGGGTCACCGCAGCCCGGCACGGTTTCGCCGGGCCGCCGGTCGGGTAGTTGGCAGGCCGTGCGGCGGGTGGGATCCAGGAGGCCGCAGGGCGGGCGAGAGCGCAGGCGGGCGAGGACGAGTCGAGGGCGGAGATGGCGAGCCGGATCATCTGTGAGGTAGACGACGCAGCAGCGGTCACCGTCGTCCGGCTCGCCGGCACCCTCGACCTGACCACCACCCGGACGGCGTACCGCGTGCTGGACCGGTGTCTGGCCGACCAGCCCGACGCGCTGGTGGTGGACCTGTCCGGGCTGCGGGTGGATCACCCGTTGGCGGTGTCGGTCTTCGTCGCCGCCGCACGCCGCGCCGCCGGCTGGCCGGTGGTGCCGATGGTGCTCTGCGCGCCCGGGCCGGCGGCGGCCCCGCTGACCGAGTCGACGGCCTGCCGGGTGGTGCCGATGCGGGGCTCCTGCGACGAGGCGACCCGGGTGGCCGGCGCGTCGGCCGTGCCCCGGCTGCGGGTCCGGCTGGAGCCGGTCGCGGCGGCCTGCCGACGGGCCCGGGAACTGGTCGTCGACGCCTGCGCGCGGTGGAACCTGCCGGAGGCGGTCGGCCCGGCCTCGGTGGTGCTCAGCGAGTTGGTCGGCAACGTGGTGCGGCACGCCGGCACGCCGATGCAGGTGACCGTGACGCTGCGGCGGCCGTGGTTACACCTGGCGGTGGTCGACGGCAGCAGCACGCCGGCCGAGGAGGGCCGGTCCGGGCACCACGACGAGGGCGGCCGGGGCCTGCTGCTGGTACGCGAGCTGGCCGACCGCTGGGGCAGCGCGCCGGCCGGTGACGGAAAGGCCGTCTGGGCCACGCTAGCGGCCAATTGACCGAAATTCCCCCTCTCGCCTGGTTACATGGTCGACGGGGCGGGTAGCCACGCCCGTCCTTTTGCGTCGTCAGCGGGGTGAGAGCGCATGCCCAAGCGGGTAACCACCGAACCCGGACAGGACCGAGGGCCGGCCATCCTGGCCCCGGCCCGGTTCGGCGGCTATCCGGGCCCGCTGCGCAAGCCGTTGCCCGGCGGGAAGCTGGTCAGGTTCCTGGCCACCACCGACCACAAGCAGATCGGGCTGCTCTATCTGCTCACCTCGTTCGGCTTCTTCGTACTGGCCGGCATCGAGGCGATGCTGATCCGCGCCGAACTGGCCCGTCCGGGTCTGCAGTTCCTCTCCCCGGAGCAGTACAACCAGTTGTTCACCTCGCACGGCGCGGTGATGCTGCTGCTGTTCGCTACGCCCGCCGCGTTCGGCTTCGGCAACTACATCGTGCCGATCCAGATCGGCGCGCCCGACGTGTCGTTCCCCCGGCTCAACGCGCTGGCGTACTGGTTGTACCTGTTCGGTGGACTGATGGTGATCGGCGGGTTCCTCACCCCGCAGGGCTCGGCCGACTTCGGGTGGACCGCGTACACGCCGTTGAGCACCGTGGAGCACTCCCCCGGCGTCGGCGCGAACATGTGGGTGGTCGGCCTGGTCGTGTCCGGTCTGGGCACCATCCTCGGCGCGGTCAACCTGATCACCACGATCCTGACGCTGCGCGCGCCCGGCATGACCATGTTCCGGCTGCCGATCTTCACCTGGAACATGCTGTTCACCAGCGTACTGGTGATCCTGGTCTTCCCGTTGTTGGCCGCCGCGCTGCTGGCGCTGACCGCCGACCGGCTGCTCGACGCGCAGGTGTTCAACCCGGACACCGGCGGGCCGATGCTGTGGCAGCACCTGTTCTGGTTCTTCGGGCACCCCGAGGTCTACATCATCGCGTTGCCGTTCTTCGGGATCATCACCGAGGTCATCCCGGTCTTCTCCCGTAAGCCGATCTTCGGTTACACCGGCCTGGTGCTGGCCACCATCGCGATCACCGTGCTGTCGATGACGGTGTGGGCGCACCACATGTTCGCCACCGGCCAGGTGCTGCTGCCGTTCTTCAGCATCCTCAGTTATCTGATCGCGGTGCCGACCGGGGTGAAGTTCTTCAACTGGATCGGCACCATGTGGAAGGGGCAGCTCACCTTCGAGACGCCGATGCTGTTCTCCATTGGCTTCCTGGTGACGTTCCTGCTCGGCGGCCTCACCGGCGTCCTGCTGGCCAGCCCGCCGGCCGACTTCCACACCCACGACACCTACTTCGTGGTGGCGCACTTCCACTACGTGGTCTTCGGGACGGTGGTCTTCGCGCTCTTCGCCGGCTTCTACTTCTGGTGGCCCAAGATGACCGGGCGACTGCTCGACGAACGGCTCGGCAAGATCCATTTCTGGACCATGTTCGTCGGCTTCCACGGCACCTTCCTGGTGCACCACTGGCTGGGCAACGAGGGCATGCCCCGGCGGTACGCGGACTACCTGCCGACCGACGGCTTCACCACGCTCAACACGATCTCCAGCGTGTTCTCGTTCGTGCTGGGTGCGTCCACGTTGTTCTTCATCTGGAACGCCTGGAAGTCGTGGCGGTTCGGCGCCCAGGTGACGGTGGACGACCCGTGGGGTTTCGGCAACTCCCTGGAGTGGGCGACCACCTGCCCGCCGCCGCTGCGCAACTTCGACCGGATGCCGCGGATCCGCTCCGAGCGGCCGGCCTTCGACGCCAAGTACGGCGAACTCGTCTCCGACCTGGGTCGCGACCTTCCGCAGCGGACGGTCAAGCCGCCGCAGGACTTCCGCGACGAACTGCACCGCGAGACGCACCCGCCCGAGTCGCCGGCGGCCGGGGGCGCGCACGGTGCGCCGGAGGCCGAGGCGTACCAGCCCGCGCCGCAGTCCGGCGCCCGGCCGGTGCAGGTGCCGACGCCGGAGGAGGTCCGCCGTCCCAGCTTCGCCGACACCGACGAGCCGGAGGACGACCCGCTGGGCGCCGAGCGCCGGGAGCAGAACGACAGGTGGCGGCACCCGCGCGGACGCGGTGACGGCACCGGGAACTGAGCCGGCGGCGAAGTACGGCCGCGGATGTTAGGAGGGGTCCCCTGCTATGCCGGAGGCGTTAGCAGGGGACCCCTCCTTACCGAACCGGCCGGGCCGCCGTCTTCGCCGGCGCGGTCTCGGACTCGGCCGGGCCGTTCTGCCAGGGCGGCGGCGCGTCCGCGAGCATCGCCTGCCGCAACCAGGTCAGGGCTCGCGACAGCAGACGCGAGACGTGCATCTGGGAGATGCCGAAGCGGGCGGCGATCTCGGCCTGGGTCTGGTTGCCGTAGAAGCGCATCGCCAGGATGCGCCGCTCCCGCCAGGGCAGCCGGTGCAGCAGCCCGCTGACCGTCACCCGGTCGTCGACGGACTCCAGCGCGATGTCCGACTCGCCCACCAGGTCACCGAACTCGGCCGAGCTCTCCCCGCCGACCGGCGCGTTGAGCGAGGCCGGGCTGTAGCCGGCCGCCGACTCCAGCGCGGCGAGGATCTCCTCCTCCGGCGTCTCCAGCCGCTTGGACAGTTCGGCCACGGTGGGCGCGCGGGACAGCTCGCTGGTCAGCGCCGCCGTCGCCTGTCCGACCTCCAGGATCAGGTCACGCAACCGGCGGGGCACGTGCACACCCCAGGTGCGATCCCGGAAATGCCGCTTGATCTCACCCACGATGGTGATCGCGGCGTACGCGGTGAACGAGCCGCGTTCCGGGTCGTACCGGTCGACGGCGTTGACCAGCCCCAGACGGGCCACCTGTTCCAGATCCTCCAGCGGTTCCCCGCGTCCCCGGTAGCGGCGGGCCAGCCGGCCCGCGAACGGCAACGCGAAGCGGACCAGGTCGTCCCGCGCCTCGTGGCGGCGCTCGGGCGGCAGCCCGGCGATCCGCGCCGCGTACGCGAGCGCCGCCGCGTCGAGATCCTCCAGCCCCCGGTCCGTCGGTGGTGGTGTGGTCGTGGTGGTCTGTCCGAACATCCGCGCCTCCCTCAGGAAGGACCCCCGCCCGGATACGTGGACACCGGGCACGCGCGTGGACACGCACGGGCCGAGAAGTGGGTTCGTGATTGGGATGCCAGCGGGCGACGCCGCGCCACGGCAAGTGATCAGCCTGTCGCAGCCGGCGGTGTTCCCGCTCCGTAGGTACTCAATCACGGCGGCGCGGGTTCGCGAGGATGTTTCGTCAGCCTCGCCTCAACAGATGAGCAGGCCGTGCGGGGTGCCGCTGGCGCGCAGCGCGGCCAGCGCGTCGGGCACCGCGAGCGGCGGCGGGGCGGGCAGGTCGTACGGCTGGGCGCGGAGCACCTCGGTGGCCCGGCGGGTGGGCACGGAGGTGACCGGGTAGCCCCGCGCGGTGGCGCGGTCCAGGGCCCGGCGGCGTCGGCCGAACCCGGCGACGGCCAGCCACTGCGGCAGTCCGGCCAGCGCCGGTGAGCGTACGCCGGGCGGCTCGGGGAGCACGTCCACCGAGGCGAACGGTTCGCTGCCGGCGAGCCACCACTCGACCTGTTCGACGCTGCGCCGGGTGGCGTTCTCGCACCAGTACGGCACCATCCCCGCCCGCACCACCTGCCACGGGTCGAGCAGTCGGCCGCACTCCACCACCAACCGGTCACCGGTCTTGCCGGCGGCGCGCAGCCAGCGACGGTACAGGTCGGCGACGGCGGCGCTGAGCACCCCCGGTGCCGGGAACAGCAGCCGGCGTACCGGATGCCCGGCGCGGGCGGTCCAGTCCCCGACGGCACGGTCCAGACCGGGCTCCACACCGTGCTCGGCGGCGGCCGGCGGGGCGGAGATCTCCGGCGGATCCCAGTTCACGCCGTCTCCCCCGGCGGAGCGCAACACCTGCCGCAGCGCGGGGCTGTCCGGGTGGAAGTCGACCGGCTCCAGCCCGCTGGCCGGGCAGCCCACCTGGAAGCTGTGCCCGTCGGCGGCGTCGTGCACCGGCCAGGTCCGCGCGTCGCTGAGCACCAGCACCGGCGCGCCCGGCACCAACCGGTCGCTCAGGAACCGCCGGTACGCCGTGGGCAGCGTGCGCCACCGGGCGGTCAACGCGACCGTCACGCCGGCCAGCGAGCCCCGGCTGGCCGGGCAGTGCACCTGGCGTACGTGCAGGTCGGGGTTTCCGGCCAGCAGCCGTCCGGCGAGGGCGGCGCCGTGGTCCAGGGCGGCGCGGGGGCGGTCCACCGCGCCGCGCGGCCAGTGCGCGGTCATCTCGAAACCGGCGGGCAGCCACGGCATCCCGAGCGCGGTCGCCAGGTGGGCGGCGGCGCCGTGCGGCGAGCCCAGCAGCACACCGGGGTACCGGCCGCGCGGGTACTGGTCGACGAACCAGCCGGCGACCCGGGCGGCGTCGACCTCGGCGGTCTGCCCGGCGGTGAGGGCCACCCGTCCGGCGGTACGGGCGGCGGCGGCGCGGCGGATCGGGTCCGGAGTGCCGGCGAACCGGGACACCGGGCCGACGTGACCGAGGTCGGCACAGTCGGTGCCGCGCAACGCACGGGCGACGGCGGCGACGAGGATCCGGGACGTGCTGCCGACCGCGACCACCCGGTCGCCGGTCAGCCCCGCACCCGCTGCCGTGAGTCCCGGTCGCGATCCTCGCGCCGGCCCCACCGTGCCCCGTTCGCTCACGCGGCCCGGCTTCCCGCCCGGATGCGCCTTAAACAGGGCATCCCTCCACCGAGCGGGATCAATCAGGTGATCTTCGACTGTCCACCCCGACGGTACGCAACACCCCGGCGGGGTCCATGCCGGCCGGGCCGACCACCAGCTCCAGCAGGCACGGCCGGTCCGCGCCGAACGCCTCGGCCCCGGCCGCGCCGACCAGTTCCGGCCGGTCGACGCGGATGCCACGCAGACCGAGCAGGCGGGCCCAGCCCGCGTACGGGACGTCGTCGGTGGGCGGGTGGGGCGACCCGGCGTACCGGGGGTGCCCGGAGCGGGTGTTCAGCACCAGCAGCACCAGGCGCGGATCGGGCCACGCCGCCCGGTGTCGGGCGACGGCGACCAGTTCGGCCAGCCCGGAGGCGCGCATCCCCTCGTCGGCGACGACGGCGAGCACCGGACGGGCCGGGTCGGCCAGCTTGGCGGCCAGCGCGTACGGCAGGGCCGTGCCGGGGGCACCGTCGGTGCGCAGGACCTCGACACCGGCGGGTACGCGCAGGTGGCGGGCGTACCCGGCGACGGTGCCGCCGCCGTCCACGGTCACCGCGCCGCCCGGGGGCAGCCGCGTGACCAGGTCGTCGATAGCCTGCCACGGGTCGACCGCCCGGCCGGGGCCTCCCGGGGCGCGGCGGGCGGACGCGTCGGCGGGCAGCACCAGGCAGACCGGTCCACCGCCGCGCAGGGCGCTGCCCAACGCCTCGTCCACCAACTCCGGTGCCCGGGTCGGGTCGGCGACGTACCGGACGTGCCGGCACGTCCCGGCGAAGCGGGGGCCGTCGTCACGGTGCCCGTCCGGCTGCTGCTCGCCGAGCACCGCCAGCACCGGCAGGCCGGCCCGCCGGGCGGCGTCGAGACCGCCGAGCAGACCCAACGCGTCCGGCCCGCCGTCGGAGAGGCAGACGCCGACCCCACCCGCGAACCGGGCGTGCCCGGCGGCCATCAGCGCGGCGCTGTCGGCGTGCCGCACGGGAACGAACTCCGGGTCGCCACCGGCCGCGTGCAACGCCTCGACCAGCGGCGCGGTCGCCGGGCCCGGCGCGCCATACACCCGCGCGACCCGCCAGGCCAGCAACCGTGCGACGACCGCGTCCGCGACGGCCGGGTCAGACACCGCCCCGTCCCGGCGTGACCGGGTCGACGTAGCGCAGCACCGCACCCACGCCCTCCACGAGCTGCGGAGCCTCGTCCGGGCCCAGCACGGTCAGTTCGGCGTCGGTGCCGACCAGCGCCCGCACCAGCGCCGCGTCGGCGCGTACCCGGGCCGGCTCGGCCACGGTGGCGAGCTGACTCGGATCGGTGGCGATGTCGGTGGCCGCCGGGCCGATCCAGAGCTGCCCGTCGGCGGACGGGTCGTCCACCAGCAGCATCGTGTCGACCTGGTTGCGTTGCAGCGCGGCGACCACGGCGTCGAGTCCGGCGCCGACGTCCTCCTGGATGCCGAAGCGGTCCAGCGCGGCGGTCACCCGCTGGTCGGCCAGATCGGCGATGGTCTGCACGGTCAGGTCGTCGAGCAGGCTCTGGTCGGCCCCCTCGGCGCGGGACCCGGCGTCGGTGCGGACCACCATGTCCTGCCAGCGGGCCGGCATCTGGGCGGCGATCATGCCGGTGGCCCGGATGTCGCCGGCCACCACGACCACCTCGGCACCGACCCGTTCGGCCAGCTCCACGGTGGCCGCGGTGACGTCGCCCGCGTTGTGGTGCCACGCCTCCATGGCGGCGCGCTGGTAACGCGACTGCGACCAGCCGCCGGGCTTGACCCGGCGCAACGGGAAGCTCTCCCGGCCGGTGACGTGAGCTCGTCGGGGCACCCCACCGGCGCTGACCGACATCGCGTCGGCACCGGTCCGGTCGGCCAACACGCGTACCCACGCGACCTGCTCACCCCGTTGGGAGAGCAGCGGCATCACGTGCGGCAACGGCGCGTACGCGGCCAGGTCCCGCCGGGGTGGCGCGGCCAGGTACTCGGAGAGCACCACCCGCCCCTGGGCGCCGAAGACGGCGATCCCGTAGTCCCCGGGCAGCGGGTCGTGCCCGCGGACCACCCGGTCGATGGCGGCGACGGTCGGTTCGTCGGCCCCCTGCTCGGCGAGCTGCCGTTGCAGCCCGCGCCAGCGCAGGTCGAGGGCGGCGTGGGCGTCCTCGGTGTCCATCGAGGCGTCCAGGTAGACCGAGCACCACGGACCCGGGCGCTGATAGAGCGGGCGCAGGAAGGACAGCTGCATGCTCGACCCCTTTCCGGCTCGGCCCACCGCTTACCCGCGCCACCCGGCTTGTCACCTGCCGGCCACCGCGTGACCGATTTTCATTCACGTCGTTCAACCCCGAGGATCGATACGATCTGTGAGCAGAAGCGGACTCTGGGTGGTGGACATGGACACGACGTCGTACTCGCGGCGCAGCCTGCATCCGACCGGTCGGATCCTCACCGCGCAGATCGTGCGGCTGATGGACGGTTACCCCCGGGAGGTACGCGTGGGGCAGCCGGTACTGATGGTGGTGGTGGCCGCCGCCGGGGTGATCGGCCTGCTCGCCAAACTGGTGCGGGCCGCGCTCAGCGCCGGTTCCGGCACCGGCCGCCGCACGTTCAAGGAGCTGAAGAAGGGACCGGAGTACCTCGTCACGCCGGTCCGTCTGCGCGACTCGAACGGCAAACTGTACGAGGTGGAGCTGCACGGACACCTGCCGCAGAGCGCGCTGCACCCGGCCGACCACGTCCAGCTCACCCTGCGCGACCAGGGCGACCCGGATCTGGCGCCGAAGATCGAACGGATCGTCAACCTGACCACCGGTCAACTACTACGGCCGCGTACCGCCACCATGTGGTCACACCTCGGCCCACCGCTGCTGCTCCAGGCCACGCTGGGTCTGCTGCTCCTGGCCGGGCTGGCCGCCTGCACCGCCCTCACCTGAGGGTCAGCCGACCGGGGCGGGCTCCCGCTGCGGCGCGGACGTGGTGTCGAGCATGCCGCGTCGGCGGGCCCAACGCTCGAAGACGATGGTGGCGAACGGCGGCACCGCGCAGGCCAGCGCCACCACCGTGGCCGTCAGGCTCCACCGGTTGACTCGGGCCACGGCCAGCACCAGCAGCCCGTACACCACGAAGAGCGCACCGTGGATCGGGCCGAACACCTTGACCCCCAGCTCGTTGTCGGGCGGGCCGTACTTCGCCGCCATCCCGGCCAACAGGCCGGCCCAGGAGATCGCCTCCGCGATCGCCGCCACCACGAACAGCCGGGTCACCTTCTCGCGCACGTCAGCCATGGTATGTGCCGCCGGATCCGTGAAACGCACGTGGTCGGGGCTTCCGCCCGGAGGCATGGACGTGCCACGTCGGGGGTACCAGGGGTGACAGGGTGGTGACCATGGGCGAGGAAGTCGGCGCGCAGACCTTCAGTCGCCAGGATCGGGCTCGCTACCGGGACAAGGTGCGGCGCTGTCTCGACGTCTTCGCCGAGATGCTGCGGGAGTCCCGGTTCGACGTCGACCGGCCGATGACCGGCCTGGAGATCGAGCTGAACCTGGTGGACGAGGACTCCATGCCCACCATGCGCAACACCGACGTGTTGCGTGCGGTGGCCGACCCGAGTTTCCAGACGGAGCTCGGGCAGTTCAACGTCGAGATCAACGTGGCGCCCCGGCGGCTGACCGGCACCGGCCTGGCCGAGTTCGAGCAGAGCGTACGGGCCAGCCTGAACGCCGCCGACCAACAGGCCCGGACGGTCGACGCCCGCCTGGTGATGATCGGCATCCTGCCGACCGTACGCCCCGAGCACCTGACCGCCGCGACGCTGTCGCCCAATCCCCGCTACGCGTTGCTCAACGAGCAGATCTTCGCCGCCCGGGGCGAGGACCTACAGATCTCGGTCAACGGCGTGGAACGGCTGTCGGTGACCGCCGACACCATCACCCCGGAGGCCGCCTGCACCAGCACCCAGTTCCACCTCCAGGTCTCCCCGGCGCAGTTCGCCGACTACTGGAACGCCGCCCAGGCCATCGCCGGGATCCAGGTGGCGCTCGGCGCGAACTCGCCGCTGTTCTTCGGCCGGGAACTGTGGCGGGAGACCCGCATCCCGCTCTTCCAGCAGGCCACCGACACCCGCCCCGAGGAGATCAAGTCGCAGGGCGTACGGCCCCGGGTGTGGTTCGGGGAACGCTGGATCACCTCGGTCTTCGACCTGTTCGAGGAGAACGTGCGCTACTTCCCGGCCCTGCTCCCGGTCTGCGACGACGAGGACCCGTCCGAGACGCTGGCCGCCGGTGGCGTACCGAACCTGGCCGAGCTGCGGTTGCACAACGGCACGATCTACCGCTGGAACCGACCCGTCTACGACGTGCACCGGGGTCGCCCGCACCTGCGGGTGGAGAACCGGGTGCTGCCGGCCGGGCCGACCGTGCTGGACACCGTCGCCAACGGCGCCTTCTACTTCGGACTCGTCCGGGCACTCGCCGAGGCGGACCGGCCACTGTGGTCGCAGATGTCGTTCAGCGCCGCCGAGGAGAACTTCAACACCTGCGCCCGGCACGGCATCGACGCGCGCGTCTTCTGGCCCGGCCTGGGCTACCTGCCCGTCACCGAACTGGTGCTGCGTCGCCTGCTCCCGCTGGCCCAGCAGGGCCTGGACCACTGGGGCGTCGACCCGGACGAGCGGGACCGCCTGCTCGGCGTCATCGAGCAGCGCTGCCTCACCGGCCGTAACGGCGCGAGCTGGCAGGTCGCCACGCTGCACCGGCTGGAGTCGACCGACCAGCTCGACCGGCCGGACGCGCTGCGCGAGGTGCTGCGGCACTACGTGGAACTGATGCACAGCAACCGCCCGGTCCACGAGTGGCCGATCCCCTGACAGCCTCCTGACACAGAGAGTGACCAGAAGGGCACGGGCATTACCGTAGGTGCGACGTCCTTCCGCCGGGTCGAGAGGATCCGCCGATGCCTCCGTCACACCGACACTCCGTCACCCGCCTCGTCGCACCCCTCCTCGCGCTCGCCCTCGTCGGCGGCGCCCTCCAGCCCCTGCCCGCCGCCGCCGGCCCGCGCACCGGAACCGCCACCACCGGCGAGCTACGGACCACGATGCGGGACGCCGCCACCGGCGCCGACGCCCGCGGCTGCCTGAATCTCATCCCGGTCGACCGCGACCCGCTCACCGTCGTCGCCATCGGCGAGGAACAGATCGGGCGGCACGCCGGCTGCACCGGGATCGAGGGCGGTGCGGTGGTCGTCACCAACGTGCCACCCGGCCGCTACCGCCTGCTCGCCCGACCCTACGAAACCCACCACGGCCTGCAGTGGGTCGGCGCGCACGGCGGCACCGGCCAACGGGAGAAGGCGACGGTCGTCACGGTGCGGGCCGGCCGGACCGTCACCGCGCCGACGGTCCGCTTCGACCCACCGGGTGCCGTCACCGGCCAACTGTCCCAGCCGGACGGCACGCCGCTGGTCTACTACGCGAGTGTCACGACGATGCCGTTCGTCGCGCATCCCAAGTACGGCAGCCCCGGCGCCATCAGCGACGACGACGGCCGATACACGCTGACCGGCCTCGGGCCGTACCACTGGCCGTTGTACTTCAGTGCGAACCAGATGGCCAGTCAGTGGTCCGGCGGCACCGCCGACTGGCGCGAGGCCCGCACGGTCCGGGTCCGCGCCGCTCGGACCGCCACCCTCGACCAGACGCTCACTCCCGGCACGGTGCTCAGCGGCACCGTCACCGCCCCGGACATCTCCTACTACGCGCAGGTGATCGCGTTCCATTCCCGCACCGGTGACGTCGTGGGCGTGTCGGACGCGGGCTCCGAATACACGCTGCGGCTGCTGCCGGGGCAGTCGGTGGTGCTGCGCTGCGACTGCGCGTACACGCCGAGCCGGTGGTATCCGAACGCCGCGCAGATCGGCGGCGCCCAACCCCTGCGGGTACGCGGCACCCCGTTGACCGCGCACTTCGACTTCACCGGTGCCACCGTGCCGTGAGCCCGGTTCAGCGCAGGGCGGCCAGGGTCAGCGCGGTCGCCCGAGCGAGAAGGACGTCGTCGGACTCGGCGTCCTTCCCGCCCCGGCCGGAGATCACCGCCAGCACGATCGGAGGCCGGTCCGGGGGCCAGAGCACCGCGATGTCGTTGCGGGTGCCGTAGCCGCCGGCTACGCACGGTAAAGCGGATCCGCGAGGAAGGTCACTTCGGTCGATCGGCCATCGATCGGTGGCCGCGCGCCGCCCGGGTTCAGCCGCCCGCCTGCCACACCTTCCAGAGGCCGTATACGGCCGAGACACCGAGCGCCACGGTGCCCAGCAGGACCGCCTGGCGGCGCTGCGCACTCGGACGCACCTGGGCGACGACGGTGGCCGCATAGAGCAGCGCCACGATGATCGTCCAGGCCCACGCGGTGGAGATCCGTTCGTCGACCCGGCAACCGGCCGGCGCGGGGTGGACCGCCGGGCACACGTCGACGCGCGGCACGGCCAGATACCAGAAGCCGGCCCAGGCGAGGACCGCGACGGCGCTCGCCACGGCGACCGACAGCCAGGGTCGGAGCACTGCGGGCACGGCCACCTCCTTCGGGACACCCGGAGGCGTCGGACGTACGGGACACCCGGGGGCGGCCAGCGTACCGGTCGCGGATCCTCGCGCCGGAGACGGCACCGCCCGCCGCCGACGGTGGGTGACCGTCGACGGCGGGCGGGTGAGCCTGGTCGGAGCCCCGGCGGTCAGTCGACGCCGAACTCCATGGCGGCACGGTCGAGGGCCGCGTCCTCGGTCGAGGAGACACCCCGGGAGGCGATCGCCTCCGCGCCACCCTCCGGCATCGCCCCGATCAGCCCGGTGGAGGCGGCCTGCGCGGCACCGAGCACCCGCTGCGGCGCGCCGCCGACCATGCCCAGGTTCGCGTACTGCTCCAGCTTGGCCCGGGAGTCGGCGATGTCCAGGTTGCGCATGGTGAGCTGGCCGATGCGGTCCGCCGGACCGAACGCCGAGTCCTCGGTACGCTCCATGGACAGCTTGTCCGGGTGGTAGCTGAAGGCCGGGCCGGTGGTGTCCAGGATCGAGTAGTCCTCGCCCCGCCGCAGTCGCAGCGTCACCTCGCCGCTGACCGCCGTGCCGACCCACCGTTGCAGCGACTCGCGCAACATCAGCGCCTGCGGGTCCAGCCAGCGACCCTCGTACATCAGGCGACCGAGACGACGACCCTCGTTGTGGTAGTTCGCCAGGGTGTCCTCGTTGTGGATGGCGTTGACCAGCCGCTCGTAGGCGGCGTGCAGCAGCGCCATGCCGGGGGCCTCGTAGATGCCCCGGCTCTTGGCCTCGATGATCCGGTTCTCGATCTGGTCGGACATGCCCATGCCGTGCCGGCCGCCGATGGCGTTGGCCTCCAGCACCAGATCCACCGCGCTGCCGAACTCCTTGCCGTTGATCGTGACCGGGCGGCCCTGGTCGAACCCGATCGTCACGTCCTCGGCGGGGATCTCCACCGTCGGGTCCCAGAACCGCACACCCATGATCGGATTGACCGTCTCGATGCCGGTGTCCAGGTGTTCGAGCGTCTTCGCCTCGTGCGTGGCGCCCCAGATGTTGGCGTCCGTGGAGTACGCCTTCTCGGTGCTGTCCCGGTAGGGCAGGCTGCGCTCCTGCAGCCACTCGGACATCTCCTTGCGGCCGCCCAGCTCGGTGACGAAGCTGCTGTCCAGCCACGGCTTGTAGATCCGCAGCTGCGGGTTGGCCAGCAGGCCGTACCGGTAGAAGCGCTCGATGTCGTTGCCCTTGAAGGTCGACCCGTCGCCCCAGATCTGCACGTCGTCGGCGACCATCGCGCGCACCAGCAGCGTCCCGGTGACCGCGCGCCCCAACGGCGTGGTGTTGAAGTACGCCCGCCCGCCCGAGCGGATGTGGAAGGCGCCGCAGGTCAACGCTGCCAGCCCCTCCTCGACCAGGGCGGCGCGGCAGTCCACCAGGCGGGCCAGCTCGGCGCCGTAGTGGAGCGCGCGACCGGGCACCGAGGCGATGTCGGGCTCGTCGTACTGGCCGATGTCGGCGGTGTAGGCGCAGGGCACCGCGCCCTTGTCGCGCATCCACGCGACCGCGACCGAGGTGTCGAGGCCGCCGGAGAAGGCGATGCCGACACGTTCACCCGTGGGCAGGGAGGTAAGAACCTTGGACACAAGGAAGAGTATGCACCACCCCGCATACCCATGCAAGTCGGCGGCGCAAGGAAGGGCCCCCTGCTAACGCCTCGTGCATAGCAGGGGTCCCCTCCTTACATCCGGGTGCCGGCTGCTTCGCGGAGGGCGGCGATCGTGGTGCGTACGGCGGGAGTGTGTTCGACGGCGTCGTGCACCACCACGTGGATCGAGCGGACCGGTGTCGGGCGGACCACCCGGATCGGAGTCACACCGTCCGGCAGGTGTGCGGCGCCGAGCGCGGGCAGCACCGTGAGGCCGATGCCGGCCGCGACGAAGGCGAGCGCCGTCCGGTAGTCGTGCGCCTCGACCCGGAACGCCGGGCTGAATCCGGCGGCGGTGCACGCTTCGAGGAGTTTGGCGCGGCACCAGCCTCGGGCGAAGTCGTTGTCGACCCAGCGCTCTTCGGCGAGTTCGGCGAGGTCCACCTCGTCGTGGCCGGCGAGGGGGTGCCCGGCGGGCAGCACGGCCACGTACGGGTCGTCGACGATGTGCTGGGCGGTGAAGCCCGCACCGGGATCGAAGCCGGGGTCCGCCACGACCACCTGGACGTCGGCGCGTTCCTCCCGACTGTCCGGGATGTGCTCCCGGAGTTGCAGGTCGATCCGGACGCCGGGCAGGTCGGCGAGGATGCGGCGTACCACCAGCGGCATCCACGCCTCGCCCACCGACGCGAAGTACGCGATGGAGAGCGAGCCGGTGCGACCGGTACGCAGGTCGGCGATCAGCGACTCGGCCGCGCCGACCCGGGCGAGCACCCGGTCCGCCTCGGCGGCGAGGGCATGGCCGGCGGAGGTGGGCCGCAGGCCCCGGCCGGCGCGGGCGAGGAGAGTGAGCCCGGTCTCGCGTTGCAGCGCGGTGAGGTGCTGACTGACGGCGGAGGGGGTGTAGCCGAGGTTGGCGGCGGCAGCCTGGACGGAGCCGGAGGCGACGACGGAACGGAAGACCCGGAGGCGGTGGACGTCGAGCACCTAACAACCGTAAAGCAAAACTTAACTGTCGTGAAGAAAGAGTCGCTGGTGCTGAATCGTCGAGCATTCGAGAATCGGTCCATGACGCTCACCGAAGCTCCCGCCAGGGCCGCCGTCGACGACTCCCGTGGCGCGGCGTACCCCCGACCTGCGGCACCGCGCCGGTCCTGGCCGATCGTGGTAGCCGCCGGGACCACGGTCGTGCTCTGGGCCTCGGCGTTCGTCGGCATCCGCTTCGCCGGGCACGACTACTCGCCAGGCGCGATGGCGCTGGGCCGCATGGTGGCGGCCTCCGCCGCGCTGACCCTGTTCGTCGCCGTCACCCGGCGGTTCCGGGTCCGGCACACCGAAGCGACGGTCCCCCGCCGGGTCGCCGTCCCCCGGGGCGGCACGCTGGGGCTGATCGTGCTCTGGGGCGTGGCCTGGTTCGGCGGGTACAACGTGGCGCTCAACGCCGCCGAACGACTCGTCGACGCCGGGACAGCCGCGCTGCTGGTGGCGGTCGCGCCCATCCTCGTCGCGATCGCCGCGACACTCGTACTCGGCGAGCGGCTCACCGGCCGCCTCGGCGTCGGGGTGACGATCGCCTTCGCGGGCGTGGCCCTGATCGCGGTCGGCGGCTTCACCGGGCACGCCGACCCGGTGGGCGTCGCGCTGGCGGTGCTCTCCGCCCTGCTGTACGCCTTCGGCGTACTGCTCCAGAAGCGTCTCCTGGCGCGGGTGGACGCGGTGACGATGACCTGGCTCGGCGCGCTCGCCGGGACGGCGGCTCTGCTGCCGTTCGCGCCCACGCTGCTCGCGGAGTTCGCCGCGGCGCCGCTCCCGGCGACCCTGGGCGTGCTGTTCCTCGGCGTGTTCCCGACCGCGATCGGCTTCCTCACCTGGGGTTACGTCCTGTCCCGCTGGACGGCGGGCCGCACCACCGCCGCGACCTACCTGGTCCCGCCGGTGACGGTCCTGCTCTCCTGGACGCTGCTGGGTGAGGTACCCGCGCCGCTCGCCCTGCTGGGCGGCACGCTCTGCCTGGCCGGCGTGGTCTTCGCGACGCGCCGCTGAAAGAACGACGGCACGGCCGCACCGCCAGGCGCGCGACGCCGGCCGGTGCGGCCCGTCGCCACGCATTCCCGCCAGGAGTACGCGCCGACCACCGACCCGTCCGCCACCGGGTGGCACCCGGCCCCGCTCGTGCCTCGCCGCGCCGCACGTGGCCCCGCTCGCGCCTGACGGGCTCGTCGGCGTCCCAGCTCGCTCCCCACGGCAGGTGCGCGCCTCCGCTCGCGCCTCGAAGTGTGCTCCCCGGCCCCTTTCGAGCTGACGGCACAGACGGATCAGCGGCACCGATCGACCTCGGCGTGGGACCGCACCGTCGACATCCGGGCCGCTACCTTCGGTTCGTGACGTGGACCGAGCCTTCCGTCTGGTACGCCAACCTGCCGACCTTCCACGCCTCGGCCGGTGCCCTGATCACCGACCCGGCCGGCGACGTACTGCTGGTCAAGCCCCGCTACCGCGACCACTGGGCGTTCCCGGGCGGCGGCGTGGAGGCCGACGAGGCGCCGCACCACGCGTGCGCCCGCGAGGTCCACGAGGAGTTGGGCCTCACGCTGCCCGTCGGCGACCTGCTCGTGCTGGACTGGGCACCGCCCGAGGGCCCGCGCCTGCGCTCCCTGGTCCACTTCACCTTCGACTGCGGCACGCTCACCGGCACCGAGCGTCTCGATCTGCCAGCGGACGAACTTACCGAGGCCGCCTTCTTCCCGCCCGACGAAGCCGAGAAGCTCCTCCCCACCACCGTGGCCCACCGAGTCAGCGCCGCCCTCCACGCCCGCTCCCAGCGCAGGCCGATCTACCTTCCAGCGACCCCACCTTTGCAGCGGTCAACCGTGTGACGGCGTGACCTGCGGCCAGTTCTCGAACGAGAGCCGACCAGGCACATCACCCAGCGTCTACGCGTCGCGGAGTGCAGCAGGATCCCGATACCGATGCCGGCAGCGACACCGATCACGAGGGTGCGACTACGACTGCCGCTCGAAGACGTAGGCTGCGGCGGAATCGGCAGCGGATCCGGTGATGTCGGCAGCGAAGACGGCCGGGCCGCCAGAGCTGCGAGATCACATTCATCGGAGAGGATGGCGACGAACTTCTTCCGTCGACGGGAGCTGCAGTAGGACTGTCCATTGACCTTCCACCACTCGCGCGCCACCGCCGACTCGAACAGCCGACTCGCCACGACGTGCAGCGTGTCCTCCCGCGTCTCGGCTAGGCCGTGTTTCATAGCTCGGGTCGGAGCCACTCGTTGATCGCGGCGACGTGGACCGTGGCCTGGTAGCGCACGGCGAGCTTGTCGAACCTGGTGGCCATGGCTCGATGGCGTTTGAGCTGGTTGATGCCGCACTCCACGGCGTGACGTTGCTGGTAGATGTGGGCGTCGAAGGTCGGCGGTCGGCCGCCCTTGGACCCCTTTCTGCGCCGGCTTGCGGCCTGATCGATCTTGATCGGGATCGTGGCCGGGATGCCACGTCGGCGTAGGTGCTCCCGGTTGGCGCGGGAGCTGTATGCCTTGTCCGCGAGGACCCGGTCGGGTCGAGTGCGGGGTCGGCCGCCGTCGGGCCGGGGGACCCGGATGCGGGCCAGGACCCGGGTGAACTGCGGACTGTCACCGCGCTGCCCGCCGGTCAGCAACATCGACAGCGGCTTGCGGCCCTGCTCGCAGGCCAGGTGCAGTTTGGTGGTCCAGCCACCTCGTGACCGACCCAGAGCGTGATCAGCCGGCTCGTCCTCGACCCCGCCGGGTGGTTCCTTCTGCAGCTCGGGTCGGGTGCGGGCGCCGGCGGCGTGCTGATGCGCCCGAGCGATCGTCGAGTCAACGCTGACGTCCCAGGTGATCAGACCGGCGGCGTCGGCGCGGGTCTGCAACCCGGTGACGAACCGCTGCCACACCCCGGCACGCTGCCAACGGCGGAACAGCCCGTAGACCGTCTGCCAGGGCCCGTAACACTCCGGAACATCCCGCCAGGGCGAGCCCACCCGGACCCTCCACCGGATCCCATCGATGAGCTGCCGTTTACTCCACTTCAGCGGTCGCCCTGGCTTCTTACCCCTCGGCAGCAGCGGTTCCAACGCCGCCCACTGCACGTCAGTCAGGTCGAACCGCCTCGTCACCGGTATGGTGGCCACGAGGTCTCCGTGCTGATGGTCTGTCTTGGTCGATGAACCATCTACCGGAGACCTCACTACGTATCGATCACCGACACGCCGAGATCTCCCTGGCCGGGGCTGACTGGCCAACCGCAGCTATGAAACACGGCCTAGTAGGCCGTGTTTCATAGCTCGGGTCGGAGCCACTCGTTGATCGCGGCGACGTGGACCGTGGCCTGGTAGCGCACGGCGAGCTTGTCGAACCTGGTGGCCATGGCTCGATGGCGTTTGAGCTGGTTGATGCCGCACTCCACGGCGTGACGTTGCTGGTAGATGTGGGCGTCGAAGGTCGGCGGTCGGCCGCCCTTGGACCCCTTTCTGCGCCGGCTTGCGGCCTGATCGATCTTGATCGGGATCGTGGCCGGGATGCCACGTCGGCGTAGGTGCTCCCGGTTGGCGCGGGAGCTGTATGCCTTGTCCGCGAGGACCCGGTCGGGTCGAGTGCGGGGTCGGCCGCCGTCGGGCCGGGGGACCCGGATGCGGGCCAGGACCCGGGTGAACTGCGGACTGTCACCGCGCTGCCCGCCGGTCAGCAACATCGACAGCGGCTTGCGGCCCTGCTCGCAGGCCAGGTGCAGTTTGGTGGTCCAGCCACCTCGTGACCGACCCAGAGCGTGATCAGCCGGCTCGTCCTCGACCCCGCCGGGTGGTTCCTTCTGCAGCTCGGGTCGGGTGCGGGCGCCGGCGGCGTGCTGATGCGCCCGAGCGATCGTCGAGTCAACGCTGACGTCCCAGGTGATCAGACCGGCGGCGTCGGCGCGGGTCTGCAACCCGGTGACGAACCGCTGCCACACCCCGGCACGCTGCCAACGGCGGAACAGCCCGTAGACCGTCTGCCAGGGCCCGTAACACTCCGGAACATCCCGCCAGGGCGAGCCCACCCGGACCCTCCACCGGATCCCATCGATGAGCTGCCGTTTACTCCACTTCAGCGGTCGCCCTGGCTTCTTACCCCTCGGCAGCAGCGGTTCCAACGCCGCCCACTGCACGTCAGTCAGGTCGAACCGCCTCGTCACCGGTATGGTGGCCACGAGGTCTCCGTGCTGATGGTCTGTCTTGGTCGATGAACCATCTACCGGAGACCTCACTACGTATCGATCACCGACACGCCGAGATCTCCCTGGCCGGGGCTGACTGGCCAACCGCAGCTATGAAACACGGCCTAGGTCCCACACCATCGCCCAGTGGCTGACGAACAGGTTGGCATACACCTTCAGGTGGTTGTCCGGGTCGGAGATCCACACCCGGTCCACAGTGGTCGAATGGGCGCCCGACCACGATTCACCCTTACCTGATCACCTGTCCCCATTTGCGGCTGTGATCGTGGCAGCGTAGCTGTTCGACACGCCGGGCTGGAAACAGCTGCACTGCCACGATGATGGTGGACGCCGGTGCGGCATCGGTGAGTGCGGCATCAACAGGGACCCTGGTCGAGCTAAGGGACAGCAGCCGGGACGGGACAGGTCATAGACTCCCCGGGTCGCGCCGCCGCACGGCGCACCGACTCGGGAGGACGTCCGTGGCGAGTGACGCGCACGAACCGGGGAAGCTGCCTCCTGCCTCCGCCGCCGAGATGCCCCCTGTCGACAGGCGCGGCACCAGCCGCCGGGCCCTGATCCTGGTGACCGTGACGACCCTGGTCGCGGTGGTGGCGGGCCTGACCGTCTGGGCCACCCGACGGGCTCCGCAGACGGACGACGTCTCTCACGGCCTACCCACATCGGTGCCCTTCAGATTCGACCCCGGCCAGCAACTGATCCACCTCACTTTTCTGCCTGGCACCGTCCGCTGGGCGAGATACGAGACCGAGCCCGGTATGCAGAGCATCATGGTGAGCGGGCAGCCGCCCAGCGACTGGAACTGGCAGTCGGGAGACCCCCCAAAGCCCGTCGATCGGAGCTGGCGGGTCGAGGTCAGGATGGCGGCACAGGACGTCGACGCGCACCGTTGGGACCGGGAGTACGACGAAGAGGCCGGATGGACGTTACCGGGCGATGAGATCGCGCCGGTGCGCGGGCGTCCCGCCTTCACCAACGAGGGTCAGGTGCTGTCCTGGGAGTACGTGCGGTATTCATGGATCCGGATAACGGTGCACGGTGTCGACCGGAGCGCTGAGCTCGCGCTCGCTCGTCAGGTCGCCGAGGGCATTCGTTGGGAGACGAGACCGCTCGCCCTGCCGTTCGAGACGGCGGGGTTGCCCGAAGGCGCCGTACTCGGCAGTGCGGTCCTGGAATGGTCCGAAGACGGACCTGTTCGGTCCTCCGCCGGGTACCTGCTGGAGCAGAAGGACTACGGAGGCTTCATCGATCCCGACTTCACGGTGGGTCTCACCACCGAGAGCCTGGACAGCGGCACCGAAGCCGTGACCGTGTCGGGCCGGGCCGCCACCGCAGACGTCTTCAGCAGGAAGAGCAGCGCAGGGACCTACCGGGTGGGTCAACTCCCCGGTGGGTGTGCCCAGTGCGTCGCGGAGCTGGACATACCCAAGCGAAGCGCCGGCGCCACGGCGGTGCGGGACAAGAAGGCCGCACTGCTGCTGGCGGCCTCGATCCGGCTGGTGGAGGGCCACGAGGATCCCGCGAAGTGGCGCACCTGGTAGTCGGAAACTCCAACACCGCGCCGCCGCACCGCGCCGCATCGGGGAGGATGTTCCATGGCGAGCACCAAAGGTCGGGTCCTGATCCTGGTGACCGTGACGGTCGGGGTGGCGGTGGTGGCGAGTCTGAGCGCGTGGGTCACCGGACGGGCGTTGAACACGGACGACATCGTCACGTCGGCACCCGTGCGATTCGACCCGGGTCAGCAGATCATGCGCCTCGGCTATCTGCCCGGCCCCGTGGAAACAGCCGAATACACCACCGGGCCAGAGTTTCATCGCCTCGACATCCACGGATCATTCGACGACGCGCCGAGCACCGAGGAGGAAGACGCTTCCTCATTCGACCCCGACTGGTCAATCGAGCTCCGGATGGCAGCGCGGGGTGTCGATATCCGCAGTGTCGTTCCGTACGACGAGGACTCGGGCGAAGTGCCCGTTCGTGGCGAACGCCTCCAGGTGCACGGCCGTCCCGCCTTCCAGGCCACCTTCGACTTCAGCCGGGTGCTGACCTGGGAGTACGCACCGGACGCGTGGATGCACATGATGCTGTACGCGAAGAGCGCGGAGGACCGCCGGGATGAGATCGCGCGTCGGGTGGCCGAAGGCGTTCGCCTGGAAGCCACGCCACGGGTCCTGCCGATCCGGGTGAAGGGCCTGCCCGACGGCGCCGTGCTCGAAAAGACGTGGCTGTACTGGAAGGCGGACGGACACATCTCGTACTCCGCCGACTACCTTGTGGGGCGGGTCGAGGAGGATCGGCCGAATTCGCGGCCTGTGGTTCGGGTCGGGGTCAGCACGGAGAAGCTGGCCCGCGCCAGGCACCTCGACCGAGTCACCGTGGCAGGCCGGTCCGCCACGGTGTCTGAGAGTCGGAGAAAGGCGGGCACCATGGGTATCTACCGGGTGGCGCAACTGCCCGGTCGATGCGCCGACTGCGTGGCGGAGGTGTGGATCGAGCCGTACGCGTCTGCCGTGATGGGGGACCGGGACGACGCGCTGAAGCTGGCGGCCTCGATCCGGCTGGTGGAGGGCCACGAGGATCCCGCCCGGTGGCGCTTCTGGTAGTCGGCGACAGACCCCCGTGGGCGGCGACGACCGGCCGGTCAGAGTGCCACGATCGCTGCCGTCTCCGCCGGTAGCTCGATGCGGTCGCGTTGCACGGTGACGCCCTCCCCGGTGGCCAGCAGTACCCGGCGGGCCACCCCGGGCAGCGTCACGCGCTGCGGCTTGTCCGCGAGGTTCGCGGCCACCAGGCAGCCGCCACGCCGCATCACCAGGAACCGGTCGCCGTGACGGACGTCGATGGCGAACAGGTGCGGGTCGGACAGTTCGGGGCGGGACTTGCGCAGCGCGATCAGTCGGCGGTGGAACTCGCACATCTGGCGGTGTTCGGGTTTGTCCAGCTCGGCCCAGTCCAGCCGGGAGCGGACGAAGGTCTGCCGGTCCTGCGGGTCGGGCACGTCGCCGGGCGGCCAGCCGTGGGCGGCGAACTCGCTGCGGCGGCCGGTCACCACGGCGGTGGCCAGTTCGGGCTCCGGGTGCGACGTGAAGTACTGCCAGGGCGTCGACGCCGCCCACTCCTCCCCCATGAACAGCATCGGCGTGAAGGGTGCGGTCATCAGCAGCGTCGCGCCGACGCGCAGCAGTGCCGGGGAGAGCGTCGCCGAGAGGCGGTCGCCAAGCGCGCGGTTGCCGATCTGGTCGTGGTTCTGGAGGTACGCGACGAAGCGGTGGCCGGGGGTACGCGGGTCGACCGGGCGGCCGTGCTGGCGGTGGCGGAAGGTGGACCAGGTGCCGGTGTGGAAGAAGGCGCCGGTGAGCACCTCGGCGAGGCACTCCATGGTGCCGAAGTCGCCGTAGTAGCCCTGCCGTTCGCCGGTGAGCAGGGTGTGCAGGGCGTGGTGGGCGTCGTCGTTCCACTGGGCGTGCAGGCCGTAGCCGCCGGCCTCGCGGGGGCTGATCAGTCGGGGGTCGTTGAGGTCGGACTCGGCGATCAGGGAGAGCGGGCGGCCCAGGTGCACCGAGAGCGACTCGACCTCGACGGCGATCTCCTCCAGCAGGTGCACCGCGCGGGAGTCGGGCATCGCGTGCACGGCGTCCAGGCGCAGGCCGTCGACGTGGTAGTCGCGCAGCCACATCAGGATGCTGTCGGTGATGAAGCGGCGTACGCCGTCGGAGTGCGGGCCGTCCAGGTTGACCGCCTGGCCCCAGGGGGTGTCCCGCTCGCTGAGGTACGGCGCGAACATCGGCGCGTAGGCCCCGGAGGGCCCGAAATGGTTGTAGACGACGTCGAGGATCACCCCCAGACCCTTGGCGTGGGCGGCGTCGACGAGGCGTTTCAGGCCGTCCGGGCCGCCGTACGGTTCGTGCGGGGCGAACCAGCAGGCGCCGTCGTACCCCCAGTTGTGTTCGCCGTTGAAGGCGTTGACCGGCAGCACTTCGATCATGTCGACGCCGAGGTCGACGAGGTGGTCGAGCTTGCCGATCGCGGCGTCGAAGGTGCCTTCCGGGGTGAACGTGCCGACGTGCAGTTCGTAGAGGACGCTGCCGGGCAGTTGCCGCCCGGTCCAGGCGGTGTCGGTCCAGTCGAACGCCGCGTGGTCGTAGCGGCGGCTCGGGCCGTGCACGCCGTCGGGCTGCCACCGCGAGCGGGGGTCGGGCAGCGCCTGGTCGTCGTCGTCGAGCAGGAACTGGTAGTCGTCGCCGGCGTCGGGCACCTCGACGCGCCACCAGCCGCCCCGGGAGGCGCGCATCTCGTGGTCGGCGGCGCCGGTCAGGCGCAACCGGACCCGGGACGCCTCCGGTGCCCAGACGGTGAACTCGGTCATGACGCCTTCCCGGAGCCATCGAGGGGGGCGAGCAGCGCGACGGGATAGGTGGCGAGCAGGTCGGCCAGACGGGCCTGACCGTCACTGTAGACCTGCCCGGTGAACTGGCACGACATCTCTTTAACGGGTAATGACAGGGTGGTGTCGCGCCAGCCGCCGCCCGCCGCCAGGCGCAACGGCAGCCGGGTGGCGACGGCGAGCGCGCCGCCCCGGTCGAAGGCGACCGCGTGCCGGGCGGCCGGGCCGTGCACGACGACCGGCTGGTAGTCGCCGAACAGCTCCGGACGGTCGCGACGCAGCCGCAGGGTCCGGGACACCACGAGCAGCTTGGCCGCGCCGGTCTCGTCCACCGCCGGCTGCCAGCCGGCATCGAGCCGGGCCAGCAGGTCCCGGCGTACGGCGAAGTCGACCGGGCGGCGGTTGTCGGGGTCGACGAGGGAGTCGTCCCACAGCTCGGTGCCCTGGTAGGTGTCGGGCACGCCGGGCATGGCGAGCTGCACCAGCTTCTGCCCGAGCGAGTTGGACCAGCCGGGCGGGGTGATCTCGGCGGCGAACGCGGCGATCGAGGCGTGCACCGCGGGGTCGTCGTACATGGCGTCGACCAGGGCGTGCATCGCCTGCTCGAAGGCCGGGTCGGGGTCGGTCCAACCGGTCGAGGCGGCGGCCTCCCGGGCGGCCTTCTCGGCGTACGCGTGCATCCGCTCGCGCGCGATCGGCCAGGCGCCGACGACGGTCTGCCAGAGCAGGTGGGCCAGGGCGGCGTCGGGGAGCGGCACGGCGGAGGTCCAGGCGGTGACCTGCTCGGCCCAGCGGCGCGGCAGTTCGGCGAGGACGGCCAGGCGGGCGCGGACGTCCTCGCCGCGTTTGGTGTCGTGGGTCGAGAGCGTGGTCATGCTCGCCGGCCAGCGGTCGTGCCGGGCGGCGGCGAAGCGGTGGAACCGGCCGGGCAGGGTGCCGAAGTGGGCGGGGCTGCCGCCGACCTCGTTGAGCGCGACGAACCGGGTCCACCGGTAGTAGGCGGTGTCCTCGACGCCCTTGGCCATCACCGCGCCGGTGAACTGGGGGAAGCGGCGGGCCAGCTCGTCGTCGGGGTCACGCAGCCGCCGGGTGACCGCGTCCAGCGCGCCGGTCAGGTCGCTGCGACGGCGGCCGGCCTCGGCGCGGGCGTTGGCGAGGTGCCGTGCCCCGTCGGGCGGGTAGCCCCGGTAGACCGGGAACGCGGCGGCCAGTTCGGCCAGGGCGGCGCGGGCCGCGTCCGGCTCCACGTCGGGGGCGAGTGCGGCGAGTCGCGCCAGCTCGGTGGCGAGCAGTCGGGTGGCGGCACCGAGCTTCGTGTCGTGGGTCAGGTCGGCCCAGGAGGTGGCCCGCCCGACCAGCCGGGTGTCCAGGGCGGTGAAGTCGGCCTCGGCGTCGCTGTCGACGAAGAGTCCACCGACGGCGTGGAGAGCGTCGTAGCCGGTGGTGCCCTCCACCGGCCAGGAGGGCAGTTCCTCGCCGTACTCCAGGATCTTCTCCACCACCAGCCACGCGTCGGGGGCGGCCTCGCGCAGCCGGGCCAGGTAGCCGCCGGGGTCGCGCAGCCCGTCGGGGTGGTCGACCCGGATGCCGTCGACCTCACCGGCCGCCACCCAGGCCAGGATGAGCTCGTGGGTGGCGGCGAACACCTCCGGGTCCTCCACCCGCAGCCCGGCCAGGGAGGCGATCGAGAAGAACCGGCGGTACGTCAGCTCGGCGTCCCCGCGTCGCCAGGAGACCAGCTCGTAGTGCTGCCGGTCGTGCACCTCGCGGGGGCTGCCGTCGCCGGTGCCGTCGGCGATCGGGAAGCGGTGCTCGTGGTAGCGCAGCTCGCCGTCGGCGATCTTCAGGTCGGCCGGCGCCTCGGGGTCGTCGGCGAGCACCGGCAGCAGCAGCCGGTCGCGCGTCCAGTCGATGTCGAACCAGTGGGCGTACGCCGAGTCGCGTCCCCGGCGCAGCACGTCCCACCAGGCCGGGTTGGCGGCCGGTACGGCGACTCCGGCGTGGTTGGGCACGATGTCCACGACCAGGCCGAGACCGGCCGCGCGCAGGGCCCGCAGCAGGCGCTGCCGGGCGGGCTCGCCGCCGAGTTCCGGGTTGACCCTGCGGTGGTCGACGACGTCGTAACCGTGCGCGCTGCCCGGCGCGGCGGCCAGCAGCGGCGCGCTGTAGAGGTGGGTGACGCCGAGGTCGGCGAGATAGTCGGCGAGGCCGGCGGTGGCGTCCAGGTCGAAGCCCGGGCTCACCTGCACCCGGTAGGTCGCCCCGACGGGGGTCACGGTCATGGTCAGTCCACCCTCTCCAGCACCACCAGCGAGCGGTCCGGTACGCAGACCGAATCGCCGGTCTCCACGGTGGTGCCCTTGTCCTGGTCGGGTTCGGCGGTGCTGATCACGAGCTTCCAGCGCTGGCCGAACTCGGCCGGCGGCGGGGTGAAGTCCAGTGGCGCGTCGTGGGCGTTGAAGCAGAGCCAGAACGAGGCATCGTGGTGGCGCTGGCCGTACTGGCCGCGTTCCCGGATGCCCTCGCCGTTGACGAACAGCGCCACCGAGCGGCCGAAGTCGTTGCCCCAGTCCTCGCCGGTCATCTCCCGCCCGTCCGGGGTGTACCAGGCCAGGTCGGGCAGGGGCTCGTCGACCCCGCGGCCGTGCACCGGCAGGCCGGTGAAGAAGCGGCGGCGCTGGAACACCTGGTGCTGGCGCCGGAACTCGACCAGCCGGCGGGTGAAGTCGAGCAGGCCGGTATCGATCGCGTCCCAGTCGATCCAGGCGATCTCGCTGTCCTGGCAGTAGGCGTTGTTGTTGCCCCGTTGGGTGCGACCCATCTCGTCGCCGTGGCCGATCATCGGTACGCCCTGGGACAGCAGCAGGGTGGCGATGAAGTTGCGCTGCTGCTTGGCGCGCAGGGCGCGTACGCCCGGGTCGTCGGTGTCGCCCTCGACGCCGCAGTTCCAGGAGCGGTTGTGGCTCTCGCCGTCGCGGTTCTCCTCGCCGTTGGCCTCGTTGTGCTTGTCGTTGTAAGAGACCAGGTCGGCCAGGGTGAAGCCGTCGTGGCAGGTGACGAAGTTGATGCTGTGGAAGGGGCGGCGTCCGTCGTCCTGGTAGAGGTCGGCGGAGCCGGAGATCCGGGAGGCGAACTCGGCGAGGGTGGCCGGCTCGCCGCGCCAGAAGTCGCGGACGGTGTCGCGGTACTTGCCGTTCCACTCGGTCCACTGCGGCGGGAAGTTGCCGACCTGGTAGCCGCCGGGGCCGACGTCCCACGGCTCGGCGATCAGCTTGACCCGGCTCACCACCGGGTCCTGCTGCACCACCTCGAAGAAGGTGGAGAGCCGGTCGACCTCGTAGAACTCGCGGGCCAGGGTGGCGGCCAGGTCGAACCGGAAACCGTCCACGTGCATCTCGGTGACCCAGTACCGCAGCGAATCCATGATCAGTTGCAGCGAGTGCGGGCTGCGGACGTTGAGGCTGTTGCCGGTGCCGGTGTAGTCGACGTAGTACTGCCGGTTCTCCTCCGACAGGCGGTAGTAGCTGGGATTGTCGACGCCCTTGAAGCTGAGCGTCGGGCCGAGGTGGTTGCCCTCGGCGGTGTGGTTGTAGACCACGTCGAGGATGACCTCGATGCCGGCCGCGTGCAGCGCCTTGACCATGCCCCGGAACTCCTGCACCTGCTGACCCAGGTGTCCCAGCGCCGAGTAGGCGTGGTGCGGGGCGAAGAAGCCGATGGTGTTGTAGCCCCAGTAGTTGCGCAACCCCAGGTCGGCCAGGCGGTGGTCGTTGACGAACTGGTGCACCGGCATCAGCTCGATGGCGGTGATGCCGAGCCGGGTCAGGTGTTCGATCATCGGCGGCGAGGCGATGCCCGCGTACGTGCCGCGCAACTCCTCGGGGATGCCGGGCAGCCGCATGGTCAGCCCGCGCACGTGCGCCTCGTAGATCACCGAGTGGTGGTACGGGATGCGGGGCGGGGCGTCGTTGCCCCAGTCGAAGTACGGGTTCACCACCACGGACTTGGGCATGAACGGCGCCGAGTCGGTGACGTTCATCCGGTCCGGGTCGCCGTGCTCGTAGTCGTAGACCGCCGGGTCCCACTGCACGTCCCCGTCGATCGCCTTGGCGTACGGGTCGATGAGCAGCTTGTGCGGGTTGCACCGCAGCCCGTTCGCGGGCTCGTACGGGCCGTGCACGCGGTAGCCGTACCGCTGGCCGGGTCCGACCCCCGGGATGTACGCGTGCCAGACGTACGCGTCCACCTCGCGCAGTTCCACCCGACGCTCGTGTCCGACGTCCCACTCGTCGAAGAGGCACAGTTCGATCTTGTCCGCCACCTCGGAGAAGATCGCGAAGTTGGTGCCCATCCCGTCGTACGTGGCCCCGAGGGGATACCGCTCGCCCGGCCAGACCTGCATGTCGCTCCTTCGGCCACGTGTCACGAGCGCGCGCCCGCGCCCGGAAGCGCACCCGTCCGGGGGAGCCGGGCCGGTGCGCGCGGCGGTAATGCCCCGCACGGTCCGCCACCAATCCATCCGATCGGGTGAATGCCCGGTATCCAGCCGACTGATGCGAGATGAACCCTTGCGGTGCCGTCCGTCACTGTGACCGTTCTCAAGGTGCGTTATCGGCCATCATGCCGTTTCCTTGTTACCGGGCAAGTTCTCGCGTGCCCGAACCCCCGACGCTGTTCCCCCGCCGCCACCGACGCCGGCACGTTCTCTGCTGCACGGACGGAGACTCTTGTGACGACCCTGCGGATCGGCGGGCGTACCGCCACCGCCACGGACCGAATCCACCGGCCCACCCTCACCTCGCGACCCCAGATCCCGGCCCAGCCCGGTCCGGCCACCTCGCCGCGCACCCACCGCATCCTGATGCTGTCGTGGGAGTTCCCGCCGGTGCTCGTGGGCGGTCTGGGCCGGCACGTGCACGCGCTCTCGGTGGCCCTGGTCGCCGCCGGCCACGAGGTCACCGTCGTCACCCGTCACTGCGAGGGCGCTCCGCTGGAGGAGTACGTCGACGGCGTCCGGGTCGTCCGCGCCGCCGAGGACCCGGTGGCCTTCCCGCTGGCCACCGAGAGCCTGCTCGCCTGGACGATGGCGTTCAACCACACGCTGACCCGGGCCGCGCTGCGCGCCGCCTCCTCCGGCGGCTACGACGTCATCCACGCGCACGACTGGCTGGTCGCGCACGCCGCGATGACCCTGCGCGACCACCTGGACCTGCCGCTGGTCAGCACGATCCACGCCACCGAGGCGGGTCGGCACCAGGGCTGGCTGCCCGAGGAGATGAACCGCACCATCCACGGCGTCGAGCACTGGCTCAGCACCGAGTCGACCCGGGTGGTGGTCTGCTCCGGATACATGCGCGAGGAGGTCAGCGCCCTGTTCGGGGTGCCGACCGATCGCGTCGACGTGGTGCCGAACGGCGTGGAGCCGCATCGCTGGCGGGTGTCGGCCAGCGCGGTGGCGCAGGCCCGGGCCCGGTTCGCCGGGGACGGCCCGCTGGTCACCTTCGCCGGGCGGCTGGTCTACGAGAAGGGCGTGCAGCACCTGCTCGCCGGGCTGCCCAAGCTGCGCGAGCGGCACCCCGGGCTGCGCGCGGTGATCGTCGGCGACGGGCCGTACCGTGGCGAGTTGGAGGCCGACGTGCACCGGCTCGGTCTGGGCGGCATGGTCAGCCTGCCCGGCTTCCTCGGCGGCACCGACCTGCCGGCCGTGATGGCCGCCTCGGACTGCTTCGCGGTGCCCAGCATCTACGAGCCGTTCGGCATGGTGGCGTTGGAGGGCGCCGCCGCCGGTGCCCCGCTCGCGGTCGCCGAGACCGGTGGACTCGCCGAGATCGTCGAACCGGGCGTCACCGGCATGACGTTCCGGCCGCACGACCCGGACGCGCTGACCGACGCCGTGCACGCGGTGCTCTCCGACCGGGAACGCGCCCGGGCGCTGGCCCGTCGCGCCCGCGCCATGGTGCACGAGCAGTACGGCTGGGCCGCCATCGCCAGCCGCACCGGCTCGGCGTACGCGGCGGCCATCGCCCAGGCCCCGAACGTGGCCGCCGAGCGCGCCGCGCAGCTCATGGCGCACGGCCGGTCGCGCCCGGTGGTCCCGGAGGGCAACCTGCTGGCCGCCGCCGGCCTGCGCTGACCCACACCCCACACCTCACACCCCACAGCGCTCGCGCCACACGGCGTGGCGCCTCGACGAGCCAGTGTCGACCCACCCGGTCGGCACTGGCTCGTTCGCGTGCCGGGACGAACGGTGCCGGGACGGTCGCGTACCACCAGCGTGGTGGCGTTGCGTAAGCGTCGCCGAGCGTGACGGTGCCCGGCCGCCACCAGTGGTCCACCTCCCCGCCTTTGCTCTGCTTCAACCCACGCAATAGCGCCTGAGCTGCACCGATCCGACGACGGTGCCATCACGGCGACGGCGCGTCCACTGCGGAGGGTTACCGATGCGTGGGTTGAAGCAGAGCAAAGGGTCCGCAGGGGAAACGGCGGACACCGGGGTGGGCTACCGACAGTGACGCCCCGGTGCGGCAGGTCCCGGGGCGGGTCGTGCCGGGGCGGCGTCCGTGGCCCTGCCGTCGGGCGGGTCCGCCGAGGTCGGATCCGAGGCGGCCAGACCCGTTCGGCCAGATGATTCTGTCGTTACGATCTTGTATCTGCACTGGTCACCACTACTTCACATCCGACAGACTCGCAAGAATTCGGGAAGGCTGCGGCCTCCGCGAGGTCGAGGAGGGTGTGCGTGCGGGTGCTCCTGGTGGAAGACGACCTCCGCGTGTCGGCGGGCCTCTCCGCAGCGCTGCGGCGCCGGGGGCACGAGGTCGTGCAGGCGCTGACGGCCGCCGAGGCGGTCGAGGCGGAGCCGGTGGACCTCATCCTGCTCGACATGAACCTGCCGGACCGCGACGGCCTGGAGGTGTGCCGGCGGATCCGCCAGCACAACGAGGAGGTCGCCATCATCGCCGTGACGGCGCGCGTCGAGGAGCACGACCGGGTGGCCGGGCTGCGGGCCGGGGCGGACGACTACGTGGTGAAGCCCTTCTCGATGGTCGAGTTGCAGGCCCGGATCGAGGCGGTGATGCGGCGGACGACGCGTACCGCCCGGCCGGCGACCCTGGTGCAGGTCGACACGCTGCGGATCGACGTGGACGCCCGACGGGTCTGGGTCTCCGACCGGGAGGTCGGCCTCTCCCGCAAGGAGTTCGACCTGCTGCTGGCGCTGGCCCGGCAGCCGGGCACCGTGGTGCCCCGGGACCGCTTGCAGTTGGAGGTCTGGCAGACCACCTGGGCGACCCGGCACAACCTCGACGTCCACGTGGCCGCGCTGCGCGCCAAGCTCGATGACGCCGGGTTGGTCGAAACCGTACGCGGGGTCGGTTATCGCCTCCGGTCCGGCTGAGCATCGACTCAGGGCCGAGGCCGGCCGAACCTCAAGGCATCCTCAAGAATCCCTGCTCGCGGCCCCGCAGTCGGCCCGCTGGGGGTGTGCTGTCGGTATCCAGCCCTCCCTCCTGTTTGGAGAACCCCCCTTGAGATACAGACGGACAACGGCCGGTGTCTTCTCCACGCTTCTCGTCGCCGTGCTCGCGGCGACCGCCCAGCCCGCCCCGGCCCTCGGCCAGCTGCCCACCGCGCTGGCGCAGGCGGAACCGAACCAGGTCCAGGGCCTGACGGTCGTCCAGGGCGACGGGTACGCCACGCTGGCCTGGACCCACGTCGACGGCGCCACCGACTACCAGATCGAGCGCACCGCCCTCGCGGAGGACGGGACCCCCTCCGGGAACGGTGTGATCGTCGGTGTCTGGCGACCGAACCGTCAGATCAACAACTCCGAGCCCACCTTCGCCGACGCCGGCTTCGTGCCGGGCAACCGGTTCCAGTGGCGGGTACGCGCCCGCCTCGGCACCGAGGCGCAGCCGTACTCGGCGGCTGTCAGCGGCACCACCACGGCGCACTGGGGCGACCCGAACGTCCCCGGCCAGAACCTGCGTACGCAGTGGGAGAACACCCTCGGCGCGCAGTACACCAGCGACGTCAACGAGTACGCCTACACGGCGGCCGTCGACGAGCTGAGCGAGCGGGTCCGCGTCGTGGAGCTCGGCCGCACCATCAACAACCGGCCGATCAACATGTTCGTCATCGGCTACCCCACCCCGCCGGCGACCCCGGAGGCCGTGGCCGCGACGAACCCGCTGCTGCTCAACTGCAACGTGCACGGCAACGAGCCGGGCGACCGTGAGGCGTGCTTCATCATGGCCCGCCAGCTGGCCTTCACCGACGACCCGGCCACCCTCGACCGGCTGTCGAAGACCACCATGCTGATCCTGCCGACGATCAACGGCGACGGTCGGGCCGCCAACAGCCGGGGCAACTCCACCGGCCAGGACCTGAACCGGGACTACTCGCTGATCCGCCAGCCGGAGACGCAGACCTTCGTGGAGATGATCCGCGACTATCGCCCGATCGCCAGCTACGACGGCCACGAGTACGGCAACGCCAACACCGGTGACCTGCCGATGCTGCCGCCGCGGCACGCCAACGTGGCGCAGGGGATCTTCGACGAGTCGCAGAACATGATCGAGGGTCACATGTACACCCAGGGCGCCAAGGACGGCTGGTGGGCCTGCCCGTACGGGTGCACCGGGGCCAACGTCGGCCTGGGTGAGGAGACCATCCTGCGGAACACCCTGGGTCTGAAGAACGTGGTCAACTCCCTGCTGGAGCTGCGCAGCTCCGGCGGCCCGACCCGGCCGGACGAGACCAACACGGCCAACAACCGGCGCCGCAAGACCTACTCGGCGCTGTGGACGTTCACCCAGTTCCTCGCCTACCACCAGGCCAGCGCCGCCAACCTCAGCAGCGCCCGGGCCGAGGCGATCAGGTTCCAGTCGGCGAACACCGGCCGGATCGTCTTCCGCGGCTCCCGTCCGATCGAGGCGCACCCCGCCCCGCACCCGGGTGACACCCCGCCGCCGGTCGACGCCCCCACGCCGGCGCGGATCCTGGAGCAGGCGCCGTGCGCGTACAAGCTCACCGAGGCGCAGTACAACGGTGCCCGCACCGACGGTCCCGCCGGTCGACAGACCACCGTGGCCCAGCGGCTCGCCGCACACGGCTGGAAGGTGATCAAGGTCGCCGACGGGTACGTCGTGCCGCTGTCCCAGCCGGAGCGGGGTCTGGTGCCGCTGCTCCTCGACGAGCAGGCCGTGGAGGGCCTGGTCGTGGGCGAGCGGATCGCCGCCACGGTGACCGGTACCCGCAACGGCCCGCTGACCGTCTCCGGGGTGACATGCCTCGCCGACGCCACCATCCGTGGTCCGATCAAGGTCCAGCCGGGCGCCGCGCTGATCGTCAACGGCAGCTCGATCAACGGGCCGGTGGACGCCAGTGGTGCGGCCGGTTTCGTGCTGACCGCCAGCACCGTGCACGGTCCGGTGAACGCCACCGGCGTCCGGGGCCCGGTGGTCCTGGTCGGCAACCGCACCAACGGCCCGGTCAACGTGGTCAACAACACCGGTGACGCTCCGCTGGTCGCCGGCAACACCGTCAACGGCCCGCTGTCCTGCTCCGGCAACACCGCCGCGCCGGTCAACCTGGAGGTCGTCAACTCGGTGAGCGGTCCGAAGTCCAGCCAGTGCGCACGCCTGTGACCTGCTGAACCTCGACCGACCGACGTACCGGCAGGCCGGATCCGCGCCCGGCCTGCCGGTACCCACCACCCGTCCGACACAAGGGGAGACCACCGTGACCGACACCCTCAGGCCCTCGACGACGGACCCGCGACGGGCCCGACGGCGCGCGGTCCCGGTCGCCGGTGCGGCCCTGGCCACGCTGCTCGCGGTCGCGGGCTGCACCGGCGGCGAGGATCGCGCCACCGACGCGGCGGACACCGGTACGCCGGTCGCCGTCGCGGTGACCGGCCCGCTCTGCGAGCAACTGCCGGCGGGCACCGAACCGGGTAACCCGGGCTCGCTGGTCGGCCAGCCCGCCGACCAGGCCCTCCAGTGGATTCCCGTGCTGACCACCTTCGAGGCGGCGGTCCGGGCCACCGGTCTGGGCGGCGAACTGGCCGGCGTGACCGTGCTGGCCCCCACCGACGACGCCTTCTCGGCGAAGTTCTCCCGCACCAACCTCGACGAGTTGCTGCTGCACGATGTCGACGACCTGCGCACACTGCTGCGCGAGCACGTGGTGACCGGGCCGATGTCGGTCTCCGAACTGGTCACCGCCGGCAGCGTACGCACCCTCGCCGACACCGAACTCACCGTCACCGGAGAGGGCGAGGCCGCCCGGTTCGGCGACGAGGCACAGACCGTCTGTGCCGACTACCAGGCCGCCGGCACCCGGATCCATGTCATCAACCGGGTCCTCGGCTCGCTGCCGACCACGGCCGGCGAGGACGACGACGGCCACCCGGCGCACTGACCGTCCGTGGGGCCAACCCCCTCCTCGCGGACGCACGACGGCCGCCGACCCCCGTGAACCGGGGACGGCGGCCGTCGTGTCGCTGTGAGGAAGGGACCCTTGCTCTACACGAGGCGTGAGTAAGGGACCCTTCCTTGCGGGGTCAGCGCTTCTCGAAGGGGAGGTAGTCCCGCTCGGCGGAACCGGTGTAGACCTGCCGAGGACGGCCGATCTTGGTCTCCGGGTCGTTGATCATCTCGCGCCACTGCGCGATCCAGCCCGGCAGCCGACCCAGGGCGAACAGCACCGTGAACATCTTGGTCGGGAAGCCCATCGCCTTGTAGATGAGCCCGGTGTAGAAGTCCACGTTCGGGTAGAGCCGGCGGTCGACGAAGAAGTCGTCGGCGAGCGCGATCTCCTCCAACTGCATGGCGATGTCCAGCAGCGGGTCCGGCTTGGCCATCCGGCCGAGCACGTCCTGCGCCGCGTTCTTGACGATCGCGGCACGCGGGTCGTAGTTCTTGTAGACCCGGTGGCCGAAGCCCATCAGCTTGACGCCGTCCTGCTTGTCCTTGACCTTGCGGACGAAGGACTGCACGTCACCGCCCTCGGCCTGGATCCGCTCCAGCATCTCCAGCACCGCCTGGTTCGCACCGCCGTGCAGCGGGCCGAACAGCGCGTTCACGCCGGCCGAGACCGAGGCGAAGAGGTTGGCGTTGCTGGAGCCGACCAGCCGCACGGTCGACGTGGAGCAGTTCTGCTCGTGGTCGGCGTGCAGGATGAACAGCATGTCCAGCACGCGGGCCATCACCGGGTCGACCTCGTACGGCTCCGCCGGCACGCCGAACGTCATCCGCAGGAAGTTCTCCACGTAGCCCAGCGAGTTGTCCGGGTACAGCAGCGGCTGCCCGATCGACTTCTTGTAGGCGTACGAGGCGATGGTGGGCACCTTCGCCATCAGCCGGACCGTGGACATCTCCACGTGCTCGGCGTCGAACGGGTCCAGACTGTCCTGGTAGAAGGTGGAGATGGCGCTGACGGCCGAGGAGAGCACGGCCATCGGGTGCGCGTCCCGGGGGAACCCGTCGAAGAACCGACGCATCTCCTCGTGCAGCAGCGAGTGCCGCCGGATCCGTTCGGTGAACTCGGTGAGCTGCTCGGTGGAGGGCAGCTCACCGTAGATCAGGAGGTAGGAGACCTCCAGGAAGGAGCTCTTCTCGGCCAACTGCTCGATGGGGTAGCCACGGTAGCGCAGGATGCCTGCATCGCCGTCGATATAGGTGATCGCGGACGAACAGGCGGCGGTATTGACGAAACCGGGATCGTAGGTCGTCATCCCGGTTTCCTTCAGCAGCTTGCCCACGCCGACCCCGCCGGGGCCCTCGACCGCGGAATGCACCGGCATCGACAGCTGCCCGCCGGGGTGATCGAGCTTGACTTCCGTCATGTGGTTCCTCGCTTCGCCGGCAGATCTACGTTGAATTGCCTTCGCTTCTACCGTAATTGCGGTTGCGGCGACACCGCCTGCCGTGGTTCGGCGGTGAGGTATGCGTCACCCGATTCCCGACCAGGGCGCTGGGAAACCCCGACGAGCAGGGGCATACAGGCACAAAGAAACCACGAAGAGTGTCGGTACGCGACGGGTACGTAACTGTCCGAGCGCTCAGTCACGTGCCCCTCGTGGGGCGACGGCGGGCCGCGCGCGGACGTGCCGACGTCAGGTGACGGCGAGCCGGCGCAGGTCACCGGCGGCGTCGACGAGGTACAGGTCGAGCCGGTTGGCGCCGGGGTGGAACAGCCGGTCGTCGGCGAGCAGCGCGGCGAAGCGGCGACCACCCGGATCCGGGGAGACCACCGGCACCACGGCCCCGACGACACCGTTGACCGCCACCGCCAGCGAGGTACCGTCGGCGACCCGGTCGGGCACCGTGCCCCAGATCATCCCCGGCAGCCGCCCGTCATCCGGGTCGACGGCGCGGAAGGCGTCCTGCCCGCCGACGACGGCGGTGCCGCCGGGCGGCGCGTCACCCACGGTGGTGCCGACCAGCGGGTGCGGTGGCGGCGACGGCATCGCGGCGGGTACACCGCCCCGGATCGGCATGGGCTGCGACGGCCGGTCGTAGAAGACCTTGCCCGGATCGGTACGCGGCGCCTGCCGGGCCGAGCGGCCCTCGACCCGCCACGGCAGCCGGATGGCCGCCTCGTCGGCGATGGTCGGCAGCAGGTCGACGTGTTCCCAGTTGCGGTCGTCCACCCGCCCGGTGCGCTGCCCCGGCGTCCGGACGAAGGTGGGCACCCAGGCCACCTGTTCGGGGGCGGCCCGGATGGCGTCCTCGCCCCGGCCCTGCACCCCCTCGGTGAAGCTGACGCCGTGGTCGGCGGTGACCACCACCAGCGCCCGGTCCCACAGTCCGCTGGCGCGCAGCGTGCGGATGGTCTCGCCGATCAGTCGGTCGGTGTAGCCGAGCTGTGCCAGGTGCCGCTGCCGGGCCAGGTCCACCCAGCCCCGTCCCTCGTACGGAAAGTCCTCGGGCGCCTCGTACCGGGCACCCGAGGGCAGGTACGCCCACGGGCTGTGCGGCATCAGCAGGTGCAGGAAGTGCAGCGTGGGCCGGTTCGACGGGGTCAGGCCGTTCAGGAAGCTGGTGAAGCGGGCCGGCTGGTTGACGTTGAGGCTGTCCCAGCGGAACTTCGGGTCGCTCGGCACCGGCTCGGCGGCGTCGATGCCCGCCTCCTCGGCGGTGCGCTCCCGGTACGAGTCCTCCGGGTCGATCCGGCTCTCGTGCGGCGCGGTGATCTGCCGCGCCAGCCTCCCGGTCTCCCGGACCAGCACCCCGATCCCCTGTTCCGGGGTGACCGGCTGCTCGCAGCGGCTGGGCGGGCAGAGCCGGGTGATGCTTTCCTCGGCCCGGATGTCGTACAGCCCACCGAAGGCGGTGAAGAGGTTGTCCGGGTAGTGCGAGTAGTGCGGCGCGTACGGCTGGGCCGGGTAGCGGCCGGTCAACATGGCCGGCAGCGCGTACGGCGTCCAGCCGCTGACCCCGGTCGAGTTGCGGTACCAGGTGGAGCCGGCGGCCAGTTCGGCGAAGTGCGGGTACCGGGCCGCGTCGATGCCGCCGTCCGCGTCGAGCAGCGAGACCAGGGGCAACTCGTCCAGCACCAGCATGACCACCGGCGGGTGCAGGTCACCGATCGCCGTACCGGCCGCGCCGCCGTCGCCCCGGGGCAGCACCACCGGCCCGGTCGGCGAGGCGAACAGGAACAGACCGACGAAGATCAGCGGACCCACGGCGGCCACCCGCAGCACCCGTCCCGGAGCCCGCCACCGCCGGTGCGCGAGCGCCGCCACGGCCCCGGCCACCGCCGCCACCAGCAGCAGCGGTACGCCCCGCAGCGGCGTGACGTGCCGGCCGGCCTGCACCGCCAACGCGCCGACCAGCAGGCCGACCAGGAGCGTGTGCGTGGCCGCCCGGGTGAGCCGACCGGCCAGCCCGGACAGCAGGCCGAGGAGCCCGAGCGCGACGGTGGGCACGATCGCGACGAGGGCGACCAGCAGCAGGATCTCGCCCCGGTCGGCCCGGTGGAACAGGAAGAAGTCCGGACTGCGGCCGAGGACGTCCAGCAGCGGCTGGGTGACCGCCAGCCCGACCAGTGCCGTCACTTCCCGCACCCGACCGCCCTCGGCCCGCCACCCGCCCCACGACCGACCGCCCCACCGGCGACCCGCCCTCGCGCCCCCGGCAGCGTCGGCCCCGGCGCCGTCGATCCCGGCAGCCCCGGTCCCCGCTTCGGCGCCGGCACTGTCAGCGCCGGTCGCGGTGGAGCCGGACCCGTCGGCGGGTCGGTCACGCACCCAGGGCCACCCGGTAGAGGGTGCGGGTGCCCGAGGGCAGCTCCAGCCGGTCCTCGACGGTGCCGTGCGCGCCGAGCAGTGCCTCGAAGGCGTCGCGCCGGTAGTCGGGGAAGAGACCGTCGGGCTTGTTCGCCAGCAGCCGGGCGGCCATCGGGTCGTCGGGGTGCACGAACTCCACCACCAGCCGGCCGCCCCGGACGGCGTACCCGGCCAGGCAGGCGACCACCTCGGGCAGCGGCACGTTGCGCCCGATGGCCAGGTGGTGCACCAGGGCCAGGGCGAGCACGGTGTCCGCCTGCGCGCGGTCGGCGAACGAGGCCCGCTCCACGCCACGCCAACCGCCGCCGGGCGACGGGTCGGCGAGATCCATGACCAGCGGCAGGATCCGCGGTTCCCGCTCGTCGCGCAGCGTGCGGTAGAGCCGGTCGAGCACCGCCGGATCCTGCTCGACGGCGACCACGTAGTCGGCGTGCCGGGCGGCGAGGCGGGCGTACCGGCCGTCGTTGGCGCCCAGGTCGAGCACCAGGCGCGGCCGGGCGGCGCAGGTCAGCGCGGCGGTGACGAACCGTTCCTTGCCGGCGCGGTCGTCGCCGGAGTAGCCGCAGGTGCGCTGGTAGTCCACCCAGTGCGTGGCGGTGGGCCGGTGGTCGAGACGGCGGACCAGCTTCTCGATGCCCCGGACGGTGGCCAGGGCCAGTTCCCGGGTGTAGCCGGCGGCGCGCAACTGGGCGCGGACGTCCGAGGTGCTGGTGGCGGCGCTGCGCCGCTGCACGCTGCCATGCAGGTGGACGTGGGTCGGTACGCCCGGCAGCAGCCGCCGCACGCCCCGGAACAGCGGGACCATCTGCTCCGGTTCGATGCCGTCGATCCGGGCCCGCAGCCAGGGCCGGAAATCCATCCCCAGGTGGGCGCCGAGCATCAGCGGATAGAGCAACGTCTGGCAGAACTGCCGGTAGCCGGCCCACGGTTCGCCGTCGCGCAGCGGGGTGAACGAGCCGACGTCGATGAAGACCGGTTCGACGCCGCGCCACTGGAGGTTGTACGCCGAACCGTCCTTCGTGGTGAAGCCCGCCGGCAGGGCCGCCCGGAGGATCTCCAGGTGCAGCAGGGCCGCGTCGCGCAGCATGGCGAAGGACCACTCGTACGGGTGGGAGACGAACGGGATGCGCTCGTGCCGCAGCACCGCCGCCCATGCGGGGTCTCCCGTGCCGGTCGGGTCTCCGGAGCCGGCCGGTGCGGCGGAGGGCGGCACCTGCGCGCCGGCCGGGAGTTCCTCGGTGCCGCAGACCTTGCCGGCGGCGAGCAGGGGCGGGAAGAACGTGCTGCCAGCGAGCGCCCGCCAGTGCTGCGTGGCGGTCTCGTCCAGCGCCCGCAGCACGTCGTCACCGGCGTGGAAGACCCGGTTGGCCGGGTCGCGGAAGGACCCGGGTTCGGCCCGCAGCTCGACGCCGGACGAGGTCTGCCGGTCGGCCCGGCCGAGGTCGGGGATCGTCATGCCCGGCGGGTCAGTTCTGGTCGGTGGGCTGGCGGCGGAACCGGTCGACGAGTCTGCGCCAGTACAGTTTGGCCGCCACCGCGACGCCGGCGACACCGCCGACCACCGCCTGCACGATCAGGCTGCCGGATCCCGCGTCCAGGTAGGCCAGGTGGTCCACCGACCGCTCCTTCCCCTCGCCGTCTACGTCGTCGTCTACGGCATACGTTTCACGTTTCGCACGTTTTGCCGGACTCCTGCCACCGTACGCGGATTGCCGCTTCCTGTCGGGCACAACGCCCACTTCCCCGCGTTCGAGTCGGATGTAAGGAGGGGACCCCTGCTATGCACGAGGCGTTAGCAGGGGTCCCCTCCTTACATCCGGGGAAGGTGGACGGTGAAGACGGTGCGGCCGGGGCGGGTGTCCAGGGTGACGCTGCCGTGGTGGGCCTCCACCACGGCGGCGACGATGGACAGGCCGAGTCCGGTGCTGCCGTAGGCGCGGGAGCGGGAGCTGTCGCCCCGGGCGAACCGTTCGAACACCTCCGGCCGCAGCTCCGGCGGCACGCCCGGCCCGTCGTCGGCGACGCGGAGTTCGACGACGCCGTCGGCCAGCCGCAGGCCGGTGGTGACGGTGCTGCCGGGTGGCGTGTGCACCCGCGCGTTGGCCAGCAGGTTCGCCAGCACCTGGTGCAGCCGGGCCGGGTCACCGGGCACCCGGACGACGGTGTCGGGCAGGTCGAGCTGCCAGTGGTGCTCCGGGCCGGCCACGTGCGCGTCGCTGACCGCGTCCACGACCAGCGCGGTGAGGTCGACCGGTTCGAGGGCCAGCGGTCGGCCGGAGTCGAGCCGGGCCAGCAGCAGCAGGTCGTCCACGAGTCGGGTCATCCGGGTGCTCTCCGACTCGACGCGGCGCAGCGCGTGGGCCACGTCGGGCGGGACCTGGTCGCGACCCCGACGGGCCACCTCCGCGTACCCCCGGATCGCGGCCAACGGGGTGCGCAGCTCGTGGCTGGCGTCGGCGACGAACTGGCGTACCCGGGTCTCGCTGGCCTGTCGGGCGGCGAGCGCGGCGGCGACGTGCCCGAGCATCCGGTTGAGCGCGGACCCGACCTGCCCGACCTCGGTGCGCGGATCGGTGTCGGCGACCGGCACCCGTTCGGAGAGGGCCACCTCGCCCCGGTCCAGCGGCAGCTCGCTGACGTGGGCGGCGGTGGCGGCGACCCGACGCAGCGGACGCAGTGTGGCCCGCACGATCAACGCCCCGGCGGTGCCGGCGACCAGCAGCCCGGCCGCGGTGACGCCGGTCTGCGCGGCCACCATCCACCAGACGGTCTCCCGGACGCCGGACAGCGGCACCGCGAGCACCCGGACGCCGGTGGCCGACGGGCGGGCCACCATCCGGTAGCCGCCCCGCTCGCCCAGGTCGACGCTGCGCGGACGGCCGTCGGTGGGCGCCCCGGACAGCGCCGACAGCTCCGCGACCGGCACCTCCTGCTCCTGGCGGTCGAGGAGGGTCCACGCCTCGGTGACCCGACCGTCGACGACCCGCGCGCTGATCGTGCCGGACGGGAAGCCGCGTGGGACCCGCACGTCGCCGTTCCACGGCCCACCGCCCGGCACGGGCTCCCACGGCACGCCGGGCCGGCCGCCGGGCATCGACTGCAACTGCTGGTCCACCCGGGAGATCAGGAACTGCCGTAGCGCCACCGTGGTCAGGCCGCCGATGGCCAGGCTGACCACGGCGAGCAGGGCGAGGAGCGTGACCACCAGGCGGGTACGCAGCGACCAGCCGGCCAGCCAGCGCCGCAGCACGCTCACTCCGCCGGCTTGAGCAGGTACCCGGCCCCGCGCAACGTGTGGATCATCGGCGGGCGACCGGCGTCGATCTTCTTCCGCAGGTAGGAGATGTACAGCTCGACCACGTTGGCCTGGCCGCCGAAGTCGTAGTTCCACACCCGGTCGAGGATCTGTGCCTTGCTGAGCACCCGACGCGGGTTGCGCATCAGGTAGCGCAGCAGCTCGAACTCGGTCGCGGTGAGCGTGACCAGTTGCCCGTCCCGGCGTACCTCGTGGCTCTCCTCGTCCAGGGTGAGACCGCCGACGGTGAGCACCGCGTCGGGGCGGGCGGCGACCGCGAAGCCGGAGCGGCGCAGCAGCGCCCGCAGCCGGGCGATCACCTCCTCCAGGCTGAACGGCTTGGTCACGTAGTCGTCGCCGCCCACGGTCAGCCCGGCGATGCGTTCCTCGACCGCGTCCCGGGCGGTCAGGAACAGCACCGGCAGGGTGGCGGCCTCCTCGCGCAGCCGGCGCAGCACCTGGAAGCCGTCCAGGTCGGGAAGCATCACGTCGAGCACCACCGCGTCGGGCCGGAACTGCCGGGCGGCATGGACCGCCGCCGTTCCGTCCCCGGCGGTGCGGACCTGCCAGCCCTCGTAGCGCAGGGCCATCGACAGCAGGTCGGCCAGGGTCGGTTCGTCGTCGACGACCAGCACCCGGACCGGTTCGCCGTCGGGCCGGCGCAGCTCGACGCGGCCCGGCCCGACCGCTCCCTCGCTCATCATGGTCCCCATCGTGAGCGCACCGACTGGGCTCCGCTTGTGCGGTTCCTGTGTGCCGGCTGTGTGGACTCCCCGCGCGCGGGGTCCATCACTCGGTCACGCCGACCGGGTCGGTCCGGACGAAACGCATCGTCCAGTCGCCCGTGCCGTCGGGCCGCTGCCGCGCGTAGAGATGGTCGGCGGCGGGATCCGGCGCCGATTCCGGCCGGCGCAGCACCCACAGCCGGGGCGGCGCCCCGTCCGGGCCGGCCGGCAACGCCCGGACCAGATCGTCGGCCGGGCCACCGACGAAACGTACGGTCACCTCACTCATCGTGTGCTCCGCCTTCCGTTCGTCCGGTTCGTCGCCGTCCCGGCTCGCACGCTAACGCACCGGCCGCCGCCGGAGGCCGGTTTGCCCTGATCAACGACGGGGTACCGTGCCGGACGCCGCCACGTCAGGTGAGGCGCGGCACAGCAGCACGAGGACGAGGAGCGGTCCATGCGGACGCTGGACGGGCGATACCGGCTCGAACAGCGCATCGGCGTCGGCGGGATGTCCGAGGTCTGGCGGGCCCACGACTCGGTGCTCGACCGGCCGGTCGCGGTGAAACTGGTGTCGCCGGGTCAGCCGGACGGGGACGCCTCGGTCGAGCGGATCCGCGCCGAGGCCCGGTCGGCGGCCCGCCTGGTGCATCCCAACGTCGCCAGCGTGCACGACTTCGGCACCTGCGCCGGCCTGCCCGGACGCGAGCAGCCGTACATCGTGATGGAGCTGGCCGAGGGGTTGACGCTCGCCGCGCACCTGCGCGCCGGGCCGCTGGACTGGCAGATCGCCGTCCGGGTCTGCGCCGAGGTCAGCGCCGCGCTGGCCGCCGCACACGCCCACGGCATCGTGCACCGCGACGTCAAACCGGCGAACGTGATGCTCACCCCGTCCGGGGTGAAGGTGCTCGACTTCGGCATCGCCACCCCGAACGGCACCACCGACTACGCCCCCGACGGCGTGGTGGTGGGTACGCCCGCTTACCTCGCCCCCGAGCAACTGCGTCAGGCGCCGGTCACCACGGCGGCCGACATGTACGCCCTCGGCGTGCTGCTCTACTGCTGCCTGGCCGGGCGGTTGCCGTACTCGGCGGACAGCGTCACCCAGTTGCTCGGGCCGCACGGACGGCAGCCACCGCGCCCCCTGCCCGAGGTCCCGGGCCTGCCCGCCGAGGTGGCCGACCTGTGCCGGCGCTGCCTCGCCGACGATCCCGCCCGGCGGCCGACCAGCCTGGTCACCGCCCTGCTGCTGGCCGAGGCGGTGGACGCCCGGGTGTACGTGCCGATGCACCAGCCCCTGCTGCCCCGTCAGCGCCCACCGGTGAGTCCGTGGACCGAGCGGGCGGCGTCCGAGGCCACCGAGGCCGCACCGCGCGTGCAGTGGAGCCGGCATCCCCGGTGAGTTTCACCCGATCGGGGTCGGGTAGCCGGGCGGGGAGCGACGGGAGGAACGTGATGAGTTCCTGGCTGAACGAGGTTGCCACGGCCACCGCCGAGGGCGGCCACATCCACACCGACGACGAGGCGCTCTCCACCGGCCTCGCCTCTCCGTTGGCGGCACACTGCAGCGGGCTCACCCCGTCGCAGCTGCTCGCCGCCGCCTTCGCCTCCTGCCTGCACCACGCGGCGGTCGAGGCGGCCGGGGGGATCACCGACGAGGCGCACACCGTACAGGTACGGGCGGAGGCCAGCCTCGGACGCGACGACGACGGCCGGTACCGGGCCGACGTGCACGCCTCGATCTCGTCGGTGGGCCTGACCCGCCAGCAGCTCACCGAGCTGGTGGAGCAGGCCGACCTGCTCTGGCCGTTCTCCAGCGCCGACGGCAGCCGGCACCGCCTCACGGTCACCCCGGCGGAGAACGGCCGGCACTGACCCCGCCAGGCCCAGCGGCCCGCGTCGCGGCCCCGCCCTCTGCGCCGATCATGGCGTCATGGCACCCGGCCCGCCGATCACGCGTTGACGCACACTCGGCCGCCGATCATGGCGTCATGGCACCCGGTTCGTCCGCTTGTCGGGCTTTATGTCGTCGCCACAAGTCCATGATCGACGGGCACCCCGGACGCTGGGGGCGCCTGGGTACTCGGCGCCTAGGACAGTGGGGCGGGCGGGGGCGGTGGGGCGGGCGGGGCGGGTGGGGACGAGGGGGGCCGACCGCCTGACCGGTGCGGACGCGATGGGCCCAGGCAGCCCTCCACCGTTCGGGGGAGGCGCGGTCGGGTCTCCATCGACGGCGGCGAGATCCCTTTTTCGTCCTATTCACACCGTAAAATCCGGCATTACGGGCACGACGGATAGACGAGGTGCATCCGCTATCCGGTCAACCGGGCGGTATCGACCGGTGAACAGCGACGAATTGTGACGCACGCCACCAAGCGGGCTGATGGCAACGGGCCGAAGGCTTTCTAGCCTCGGCGGGTGCATCCCGACGACCCCATCGACCAGAAGCTGAACCCCGAGCGACCGGCGAGCCGTACGGCCGACGGAGCATCCTCCGAAAGGACGACCGGACGACACCGCCGCGTGGTGAACCCACGTCGTGGTGTCCGTGCCCGGCTGGCCTCCACCCCGGTCCGGGTGGCCCTCGCCACCGGCGTGACCTGCTGCCTCGGCGCGGCGGCGGTGGCGACGGCGACCCGGAACGACGACGAGCCACCCCGGGCCCGGGTCGCCGATGCGGTGGCCGAGCGCGCCCTGGCCGCCGAGGACGACCCCGCCTCCCGTTCCTTCGACCGCAGCCCCTCTCCCACGCCGCCCAGCCCGAGCCCCAGCGCGTCGCCGAGCGCCTCGCCGACGCCGAAGAAGACGACCTCCCCGAAGCCCAAGAGGACGACGCCCGCCCCGCCGGCGCGACCCAGGCCGGTCGCCGGACTGACCCAGGCGCAGATGGACAACGCCAAGGTGATCGTGGACGTCGGCGTGGACCTCAAGATCCCGCGGCAGGGCCTCGTCGTCGCCGTCGCCACCGCCATGCAGGAGAGCACGCTGCTCAACTACGCCAGCGGCGTGCTGCCCGAGTCGCAGAACTACCCGCACCAGGCGATCGGCTGGGACCACGACTCGGTCGGACTGTTCCAGCAGCGGCCCAGCAGCGGCTGGGGCACCGTACGCGACCTGATGCGGCCCGCCTACGCCTCACGTGCCTTCTACGAGGCGCTGGTGAAGGTGCCGGGCTGGCAGCAGATGAGCATGACGCTGGCCGCCCAGGCGGTGCAGATCTCCGCCTACCCGTACGCGTACGCGCAGCACGAGCAGCGGGCCGAGACGATCGTGGCGGCGCTGACCTGACGCGCCGTCGCCGGTCCGGCCCGTCCCTCGTGTCCGGCGGGGACGTCGGCCGGACCGGCGGAGACGGACCCGACCGCGACGTGACGTGTCAGACGCGCTTGGGCAGCACGACGACCCGGCCGAAGAACTCGTCGATGCGGTGCACGACGTCGTTGAAGTCGTCCAGGTCGATCGGCTTGGTGACGTACGCGTTGGCCTGCAGCGTGTAGCTGCTGATGATGTCGGTGTCGGCGTTCGAGGTGGTCAGCACGACGATCGGGATGGTCCGCAGGTCCTCGTCGTTCTTGACCTCGCCCAGCACCTGACGCCCGTCCATCCGGGGCATGTTCAGGTCGAGCAGGATGACGTCCGGCCGGTGCGCCCCGGTGTGCCGCCCCTCGCGACGCAGGAACTCCATCGCCTCCTGGCCGTCGCTGACCACGTCGATGACCTTGTCGACGGTCGAGGTGGCCAGTGCCTCCTCGATCATGAGCACGTCACCCGGATCGTCGTCGACGACGAGGATGTGTACCGGGTCAAGGGTGCGTGCGCCCATCGTTACCTGCCCTCAGGTCGGCGAGGGCGGGACCTCTCGGCCCCGCGCTGGCGGGAAATCTAGCCCATCCCCGGGCGGTCGGTGGCCGCCGGGTCGACGGCGTCAGCACCGTACCCCAGCACCTCGGCGAGACCCGTCACCGTCAGCACCCGCTGCACCCGGCCGGTGGCGCCGGTGACGCGCAACCAGCCGCCCTCGGCCGCCGCCCGGTTGTCTCCCCGGACGAAGACCGAGATGCCGGTCGAGTCGCAGAACGTGAGGTCTGTCAGGTCGACCAGCAGCCGGCGCTCACCGGCGTCGGCCAGCCGTTCGATGACGGCGGTGAGTTGCCCGGCGCTGCTCATGTCGAGTTCGCCGGCGAGCCGGAGGCGGGTCGGCCCGCCACCGAGACGCTCGGCGTACGTGACGGTGAACGTCACGGTGATCCCTCCCGCCGTCCAGAGACGGATGCTTGCAGTGGCGCAAGTATAGAGCCAGCCTGACAGCCGGCCGGATCCTACGCCTCGGCGGGTGCCGGACGGGCGCAGCGCGCCGCCACCACCGCGCGGCCCGACCGCAGGTATCCGGCGGCGCGGGGGAAGTCCTGCAGGACGCGGGCGTAGTGGCCCAGGACGGTGTCCACGGCGGACTCCGGCACCCCGCGGCTGTCCAGCACGGCCGCCATCCACTCGACGAACTCGGTGAACAGCGTGTCGTCGTCGACGTAGAGCGCGGCGGCCAGGAAGTCCAGGACGTGGCCGAGGTCGCTGACCGTCGAGTCGGTCTGGGCCGGGGTGTAGTCCCGGGCGGCCGGATGTCGGTGCGCCAGATCGGCCAGCGCGCTGTCGATCAGCTCACCGCGCCGGGCGACCAGGGCGGCGTACTCGTCGTCGGCGAGGTGCGCCAGGCTGGCCGGTGGCGGCCCCGCCCGCAGCGCCCGCTCGTCGCCGAGCAGGCGTGCCGCGGTGGGTCCGTCGGGCGCCCACAGCACGCCCAGGCGCCGCGCCCAGCGGCCGTCCGTGCCGAAGCCCCGCCCGCCGACCACCACCGGCACGTCCGCGCGCTGGCATGCCTCCACCATGCGGTGGGCGTGCGGCAGCCGCATCGGCAGCGCGCACGCCAGCGCGACCGCGTCCGCGTCGTGGCGGTGCAGGTACGACACCAGGTGCGCGGCGGGCACGCTGGCCCCGAGGAAGGTCACCTGCCAGCCACGCAGCCGCAGCATCTCGGCGACCAGTCGCGCCGGCAGCGCGTGCCACTCGCCGTCCATGCAGGCCACCACGATCCGACCTCGGGTCGGCCGCACCTCGCGATACGCCGCGATCGCCCCCACCACCCGCTCGCTGATGTGGGTGGCGGCATGTTCCTGGGCCACGCTCCACTCGTTGCGGGCCCACCGCTCCCCCACCTCAGCCTGGGCCGGGGCGACCAGTTCGAGCAGCAGCCGTTCGGCCGGCACCCCACCGTCGAGCAGGCCCCGGGCCACCTCGATGGCGGCCGGCTCGTCGGCCTCGGCGAGACAGTGCAGGTAGTCCTCGTACGCGGCGGCGGAGAGGACACCTCTGGTCGCGGTGGTCACGACCCGGTCGTCCCTGCCCCGTCCCCAGGTGGGGTGGGCACCGCGTGCAGGTGCCGGTGCGAGCGCGGGCCGGCGCCGGTGGCGCGCAGCGCGAGCACCGCGATGTCGTCGTGGTCGCGGTGGGCCAGCCAGTCGCAGGTGACCTGCTCGATCCGCTCGGCCAGGGCGGGCGCGGGCATCCGCTGGCAGTCGGTCACCGCCTGCACCAGCCGGTCGGTGCCGAGCTGCTCGTCGCCGCGCCGTCCGCCGCGTGCCTCGGTCACCCCGTCGCTGTAGAGCAGACACGTCTCACCGGGGGCGAGCCGGACGGTGACCTGACCGACCCGCGGGTCCGGCACCACGCCGATGAGCATTCCGCGCAGCGGCAACTGCTCCACCTCGCCGGAGGCCCGCAGCACCAGCGGCGGCAGGTGCCCGCCACCGGCCAGCGTCAGCGACAGGCCGCCGTCGCGGTGCGGCCGGACCACGCCCAGCACCAGCGTGGCGAACCGGCCCTGTCCGTGCGCCAGGGTGGTCTCCAGCAGCGCGTCGTTGAGCAGCTGCAACAGGCGGGCCGGCTGCTGCTCGACCCGGTGCAGCGCGTGCAGGCACTGCCGTAGCTGGCCGGTGAAGACGGCCGCCTCCACACCCTTGCCGGAGACGTCGCCGAGGAAGAACACCGAGCCGCCGTCGGGCAGCCGGTGGGAGCCGTAGAAGTCGCCGCCGATGCGCAGCCCCGCCTGGGCGGGGCGGTACGCCGTGCCCCACTGCACGCCCGGTGCCTCCACCGGCTCCACCGGCAGCAGGCTGGACTGCAGGGTGTCGGCGACCTCCGCCTGTTCGCGATAGAGCAGCGCGGTGGTCAGGGCCGCACCGGCGCGGGCGGCGAACGCCCCGATCAGGTCGACGTCCTCCTCGGCGTACCAGTCGGTGGCCGCGCGGGCCACCAGCAGCACTCCGGCGGGCGCGTCCCGGCCGGGAAGCTGCACCAGGCGGGCGCAGACGTCGGCGGCGGCCGACCCGGGCAACCAGCCCGCCTCGACGGCCTGTTCGACGAGCCAGTCGACGGTGTGCGGCTGGACTCCCCGGAGGCTGTCGGCGACCGCCTGCGGCAGCTCGGTGACGGAGAGCACGCCCCGCTCCACCACCGGCGCGTCGTCGTCGGCGCGGCTGGCCCGCCACCAGCGGGCCCGGCCGGAACGCGGCGCCAGCACCAGCACCGCCACCTCCGCCAGGGTGGGTACGGCGAGCCGGACCACCGCTGCGGCGGCCCGGTCCGGGTGCAGCGGGTTGCCCAGCTTCTCGCCGACCACGGCCAGGAAGGCGGACCTGGACCGCTCGGCCGCCAGCGCGTCGGCGCGGACGACACTCTCGCTGACGTCCTCCACGTACCAGCAGCTTCGACCGGCCGACAGCGGCACCCGGCGGGCCCGGAGTCGCCGGCCGTGGTGGACGAACTCGGTCGGATCGGCACGCAGTCCGTCGATCGTGCCGAGCGTGCCCCCGACGGCGATCTCCGGCAGGAGTCGCTCGGCGACGGGGCTGACGTGCCACACGGTGTCGTCGGGACCGCACACCACGAGTCCCTCACGGAGGTGCTCGACCACCTCGGGCCAGTCGGCTGCGGCGTGGGAGCGCTCCAGGGCGGAGAGGCCAGCGGTTGAGGACGCATCCGGGCGCCATGCCGAGACCCGGGCGACACGCGGCGGGGTAGACCGTCCGTCGCCGGGCTCGAGATCCCTGACGTCGGTACCCGTCACCAGCTCGGCCCTACTCCTGTCGATTTCCGCACCCGCGTTGCGCGGGGTGCACGGCGTTTCCCCACCCACCCTACGCTGCTCCCGCGCTACCGCCACCCGGCAGCGATCACGGCCGAGCGGCCCGCGCGGGACGCGTCGGCGGACGCGAGCGTGCCGGTCGCGCCCGGGAGGCGGTGCAGCTCAGGGATTGTTACGATCCGGGACGCCCCTGCCCGCCCACCCCCGCGGAAGGCTGATCGTTGCTGTCACACGGTCGGAGACCCGAGTCGACGCCCCTGAGCATGTCCGTCGACCGGGCCGATCCCCGAGCACCCGTCATCCGGGTCGGTGGAGACCTGGCCTACACCACGGCGGCCCCGCTCCGGGTGGAGATCGACCGGCTGCTGGGCACCGGGCCCGTCACGCTCGTGCTGGACTTCGCCGACCTCCAGTTCATCGACAGCACCGGGCTCAGCGTGATCGTGCACGCCTGGCGTGAGGGGCAGCAGCACGGCAGCACGGTCGAGCTGCGCGCGGTGCCGCGATTCCTGGAGACGATCCTCGACATGACCGGCGTCACCGGGCTGCTCGCCCGTCCGGTCGGCGGCGGTGGACCGGCGACCGGGTCCGAGGGCCAGCCAACCGTCACCGCGTAAAAGGCCATCACTGCGAAAATGCCGGTCTCCGGGAGAAACGCCGACCCCGCGACTTGCGTCAGACGCAGGGACTGGGAGCATGGGGGCATGTCCTCACCGCTGTTGGCCATCACGGTCAGCCGTCTCGACGCCGAGCGCGCCGAGCTACGGCTCACCGGTGATCTGGACTTCGACAGCGCACCCGACCTGATCGCCGCCGTCACGGAGCTGCACCGCTCCGGCTACCGGCAGCTCGTCATCGACCTCGCCGGGGTCGGCCTCTGCGACTCCTCCGGGCTGAGCGCCTTCGTGATGGCCCACCGCAGCGGCTCCGAGCCGATCCGGCTGGTCAACGTCAACCCGCCGCTACGTCAGCTGCTGGACCGCACCGGCCTGGCCGAGCTGCTGCAACTGCCGCCGGCCGTGGACGGCGACGGCATCACCGCGGTCGGCTGACCGCGCCGGACGCCGCCCGACAGGGGTGGCCCCCGACCCTGGGACCAGGGGCCGGGGGCCGGAACAGGGATCAGGGCGTCGGGACCGTACGGCCGACGGCGCGGTGCGGTGCGACGGCGGTCTCCGCGTCCTCGGGAGGTCCGGCCTCCGGCGGCTGGAACAGATACCGGACGAACTCCCCGTCCGTGCCGTCGTCCTCCGCCCCGGGCCACTGGCCGGCGCAGTCGACCCCGATCACCTCACGGCCGGTGCCGTCCGGCTCCTCCAGCAGCGCCCACAGCGTCACCGGGTAGCACCGGGTGTCCTCGGCGGTCAGCCGCCATCGCGCGTACCAGCCCGGTCGGGCGGGGACGATCTCGACAATCTGCTTCATCGGACCTTCCCTTCCGCGTGCCTCGGAAGTTCGTGCCTCACACCGGGTTGTCCGGCCACCCCGATCGTCCGGCCGGCGCGGGTGAGCGCCCCTCACCCGCGCCGGATGAAGCCCGAACACCCGGCCCGGACACCCGGCTCGCGGCATCGGGCGATCGTTTCGTGCTCGGTGGCAACGGGAACGCGTCGCCGGAGGCCCGCACGAGAACCGACGGAAGCGAGGTGTCACCGTGCGCAAGCAGATGGAGGGCGACAACCAGCGCCGCCGCGCTCTGGCCCGGCAGGCCCGCGAACGCGGCATGCAGGCCGCCGACACCGGCGCGAGCCTGAGCGCCTCCAAGCAGCTCACGCACCTGGAGCAGAGCAAGCGCGCCGGACCGCCGCCGGCCGGGAAGAACCGCAAACCGGACACGACGCGCGGTGGGCCCGCGCCCCCGCCGGCCGGGGTCGCCGCGAACCCTCGGCCCCGACCCGATCCGGGCACGAACGCCCCGGGAGTCACCAGCATGGGCTACCGCGAACTCGTCGAGGACGTCGTCCGGCGGTCCGGCGTCGACTTCCGTACCGCCAAGGTCGGGGTCGAGTCGACGGTGCTCGTGCTGGCCACGGCCCTGGAGGCCGGCGAACGCCAGCGCCTGCTGCGGGCGGTACCGGACTCGCTGCACGACGTCGTGCCCGTCGACGGCATCCGACGCCACCGGGACCTGTCCGGGTTCCTGTCCGAGGTGGGCCGGATCAGCGGACGCACCCCGGAGCAGGCCCGCTACCAGGCCGAGGCCACCCTGGCGGCGCTCGCCGAGCAGGACCGCGACCTGGTCGAGTCGCTGCACGTACCGGACGGGTTGCGCGACCTGCTCGACCCGCCGGCAGCCGGCGGCGGTGTGGTCGGCACGAACGGCGGCACCCCGCCGCTCACCGACACGGAGCTACGCGACGCGCTGAGCGGGCTGCCCTACTGGTCCGGTAACAGCGACGCGCTGTCCCGGACGCTGGAGCTGCCTGCGGAGAACCTCGACCGGGTGCTCGACCGGCTCGACCTGCTCCGGGACGAGACCGGACGACGGCCGCGCATCGGCCGCGCCGGCCCCACCACGGCGGTGCTGACCGTCAGCAGCCGCAACGCCGGAGCGGTGACCGCGCTGGACGTCGACCTGGCCCACGCCGTCGACGACGCGATCGACGAGGCGGGCGCCGGAATGGCCGACGGCTGATCCCCGCCGCCGGGCCGGGTGGACGAGTTCCCCGGCCCGGCGGCCGGTCAGCGGGCGTGGCTCGGCAGCTCCGGCGACTCGCTCTCCAGCGGCACCGCGTCGGCGGGGATCAGACCCAGCTGCGCCGCCGAGCGGGGCAACGCGGCGTCGAGCAGCCAGTCCGCGCTGACCCGGGCCCGGTTGCCCGGCATGGCCAACAGGTGGTAGCCACGCGTCACGGCCTTCGCCGGCAGACCCGACAACGGCACCTTGAGCGGGTTCGCCGCCGCCTGCTTGCCGCCGAGGTCGACCACCCACCCGAGGTCATGGTGCTTGTACGGCCGACGCCGCCCCTTCCCGTAGGAGGCGGCGATGTTGTGCGCGGCGAGTTTGCCCTGCCGCTGGGCGTGCTGGGCGGTCATCGTGCAGATCTCGCCGGGCCGGGTCAGGTCGGGCACGGCGGCGGCGTCACCACAGGCGAACACCTCGGGGAAGCCGGGCACGTTGAGGTACTCGTCGACGACCAGCCGCCCCTTCTCGGTCCGCAGGCCCAGTTGCGCCACGAAGGGGTCGGGACGGACGCCGACGCACCAGATCAGCGAGCAGGTCGGCACGTACTCCCCGTCGGTGAGGGTGACCCCGTCGGAGGTGGCGACCGCCACCGAGGTGCCCATCCGCACGTCCACGCCACGTCGGCGCAGCACCCGGTCGGCGGTACGGGACATCCGCCGGTCCAACTCGGGCAGCACCCGGGGCGCGACGTCCAGCAGCATCCACTTCGGGCGGATCGGCAACCGGGGACGCTGGGCGGTCAACTCGTCGGTGAAGAGCTGCCCGTGTGCGGCCACCTCGGTCCCGGTGTAACCGGCGCCGACCACCACGAACGTGGCCCGCGCCCGCTGCTCGGCCGGGTCCTCGGCCTGCTCGGCCAACTCGATCTGACGGACCACGTGGTCGTGCAGGTAGAGCGCCTCGGGCAGGCCCCGGAACCCGTGCGCGTACTCGGTCACCCCGGGAATGGGCAGCAGCTTGTTCACGCTGCCGACGGCGAGGATCAGCCGGTCGTACGCCAGCCGGTTGCGCTCGCCCTCGGGCTGGGTGAAGCCGACCCACCGGTTCTGCAGGTCGACGTGGTCCGCCTCGCCGATGACCACCCGGACCCCGTTCAGCGTGCCGGTCAGCGGCACCGCGATCCGACCCGGCTCCACCACGCCGGCGGCCACCTCGGGCAGCAGCGGCAGATAGAGGAAGTAGTCGGTCGAGTTCAGCAGGACGATCTCGGCCCGGTCGCGGGCCAGCCGGCTCAGCGTCTTCGCCGCGTGGTACCCGGCGAAACCGGCCCCCACGATCACCACACGAGGCTTCGTCATTCCGGGCCCGTTCCCACCCCGCAGGCCGACAAACGTCGCCCCGCCGACCTATCGGCGCAACGTCCGGTCCGGCGGCATCGGGAACTGGAGGAACGTAGCGCCCCGCAGGTCCAGCCAGGCCCGGTCCGGCGCGCGGACCAGCCGCAGCATCACGTCCGCGCAGGCCGGACAGCGGGCCACCAGCCCCGGCGCGTGCGAGTAGACCCGCAGTCCGGCCATCGGGCCGGCGGTGCCGCAGTGGGCGCAGCGGCCGGTGGCCGTGCTCAGGTCCACCGCGAACACCTCCCCCAGCGGACCGTCGAGCATGTTCCCGTCCACGTACGGCAGGGCGGTCATCCGCGGCTCCTCTCAGCCGGTCGGGCCGAAACGTTCGGTGCGTACCTGTCGGGCCGGGTGACCCAGGCCGACGAGCAGGTCGGAGACGGTCTCCACGAAGCCGGTCGGTCCGCAGACGTAGACCAGCGGCGTCAGCTCCGGCGGCCACCCGTGCGTGTTGACGTCGGCGAGGCCGAGGCGGTGCGGCTCGCCCGACCAGCCGTCCGGAGCCTCGCGGGTGTAGACGTAGGCGACGTCCAGGCCCGCGTCGTCGCGGACCCGTCGCCGCAGTTCGTCGGCGTAGAACACGTCGGTGGGCGTGCGGACGGAGTAGATCAGCCGGAACGGGGTGCGGCTGCCGGCGGCCCGTCGGGCGCGGATCATCGCCATCAGCGGCACCACACCCGAACCACCGGCGACCAGCAGCACCGGGTCGGTCTGCGTGGGCCGCCAGACGAACCAGCCGCCGACCGGGCCCCGGACCTCGATCGGGTCACCCTCGCGGTAGCCGTCCACCAGGAACGGCGACACCTCGCCGTCGGGCACCCGCTGCACGGTGACCTCGATCCGGTCGCCGTCGGCCGGCGCGGCCAGCGAGTACGACCGGGCGGCCTGGTATCCGTCGGGTGCGGTCAGCCGCAGGTCGACGTGCTGTCCGGGTACGTGGGCGGTCCAGCCCGGCACCTGGAGCACCAGGGTGTGCGCGCTGGGCGTCTCGACCCGGCGGTGCACCAACCGGGCCGGCTGCCACCGCATCCGCCCGCTCAATCGCCCTGGTACCGCTGCTCACGCCACGGATCCCCGTAGTCGTGATAGCCGGCGGTCTCCCAGAAGCCGGGGGTGTCCTCCAGGCCCAGCCGGATGCCGCGCACCCACTTGGCGGACTTCCAGAAGTACAGGTGCGGCACCAGCAGTCGGGCCGGACCGCCGTGCTCGGCGGGCAGTTCGGCGTCGTCGTACGTGTGCACCAGCCAGGCCCGACCGTCCATCAGGTCCTCCAGCGGCAGGTTGGTGCTGTAGCCGCCGTAGGAGTGGGCGAGGGCGTAGTCGGCGGCGGTGTCCACCCCGTCGAGCAGGGTGTCCAGCGAGACGCCCTGCCAGCTGGTGCCGAGCTTCGACCAGCGGGTGACGCAGTGGATGTCGACCGTCGGGGTCTCCTGCGGCAACGCCATCATCTCGGCCCAGGACCAGCGGTACTCCGCGCCGGTCTCGGTGGTGATCACGAATTCCCAGCTCTCGCGCGGCACCTTCGGTGTGGGGCCGGCGGAGAGCACGGGGAAGTCGGGTGTCAGGTACTGACCGGGTGGCAGGTCCGGCGCTTCGGAGCGTGGCCGGCCCTGGAAGCCGGGCGTGACGATACCCACCGCACAGTCGTACCACGCCCGGCTCCGCCATGGGGGCGGGTCACTTCCGTTCGGTGACGACCTCCTTGGAGCCCGGCACCACGTTGCGGGTGGCACGCAGGCTGGTGATCGTCACGACCGTCAGCACACCGATGATGACCAGCAACGACGCCACGGTCGGGATCTCCGGCACGCCTTCCCAGACGCCGTGCGCCCAGTGCAGACCGAGTTTGACGCCGATGAACGCCAGGATCACGGCGAGGCCGTAGCTGAGGTGGACCAGGCGGCTCAGCGCGGCGTGCAGCACGAAGTAGAGCGCCCGCAGACCCAGCAGCGCGAAGGCGTTGGTGGCGAAGACGAGGTACGGGTCCTCGGTGATGCCGTAGACCGCCGGGACCGAGTCCACCGCGAAGACCGCATCGGCGGCGAAGACCGCCACCACCACCAGCGCCAGCGGCGTGAGCGCACGCCGACCGTCGACCCGCACGACCATCTTGGTGCCGTGGTACTCCTGGACCACCGGCATGAACCGACGCAGCAGCCGCACCGACCGCATGTTGCCGATGTCCACCGTCTGCTCGTGCCCGGTGAACGCGTCGCGCAGCAGCTTCGCGGCGGTGAACAACAGGATCAACGCGAAGATCAGAAATGCGAAGTCCAGCGTCTGCAACGCCGCCGCGCCCAACGCGATGAAAATGCTCCGCAGCACCAGCGCGCCGGTGATGCCGAAGAGCAGCACCCGCTGCGCCAGCTCGGTCGGCACCGCGAACGCCGCCAACAACAGCATCCGTTCGGTGACGACCTCCTTGGAGCCCGGCACCACGTTGCGGGTGGCACGCAGGCTGGTGATCGTCACGACCGTCAGCACACCGATGATGACCAGCAACGACGCCACGGTCGGGATCTCCGGCACGCCTTCCCAGACGCCGTGCGCCCAGTGCAGACCGAGTTTGACGCCGATGAACGCCAGGATCACGGCGAGGCCGTAGCTGAGGTGGACCAGGCGGCTCAGCGCGGCGTGCAGCACGAAGTAGAGCGCCCGCAGACCCAGCAGCGCGAAGGCGTTGGTGGCGAAGACGAGGTACGGGTCCTCGGTGATGCCGTAGACCGCCGGGACCGAGTCCACCGCGAAGACCGCATCGGCGGCGAAGACCGCCACCACCACCAGCGCCAGCGGCGTGAGCGCACGCCGACCGTCGACCCGCACGACCATCTTGGTGCCGTGGTACTCCTGGACCACCGGCATGAACCGACGCAGCAGCCGCACCGACCGCATGTTGCCGATGTCCACCGTCTGCTCGTGCCCGGTGAACGCGTCGCGCAGCAGCTTCGCGGCGGTGAACAACAGGATCAACGCGAAGATCAGAAATGCGAAGTCCAGCGTCTGCAACGCCGCCGCGCCCAACGCGATGAAAATGCTCCGCAGCACCAGCGCGCCGGTGATGCCGAAGAGCAGCACCCGCTGCGCCAGCTCGGTCGGCACCGCGAACGCCGCCAACAACAGCATGAAGACGAACAGGTTGTCCACCGACAGCGACTTCTCGACCAGATAGCCGGTCAGGTAGTGGACGCCCGGCTCGGAGCCGAACTCGGACCACACCCAGGCGCCGAAGGTCAACGGCAGAGCGATGTAGAAGGCCGACCAGCCCAGCGCTTCCTTCAGTGACACGCGGTGCGGGCGGTGGGTGACCGCGAAGTCGAGCACCAGCAGGGCCAGCACCCCGACGATCGTCGCCGTCCAGAGCAGCGGCGTGCCTACGGAGTGGAGTTCACCGGCGGAGTAAGACAATTCGGGCATGGGCCTTCCTCGAACACCGTGCATGTTCGAGGTCTCCTTCACCCACGTTTCGTGGGCAACCACCCGAGGCACACCCGGGGTGCGCCGTACTGACCGGTATGGTTCGTGGGAAGTACTCCCCTCGTACGGCCAAGGTTAGGACAGGCCGCCCCGGGCCGCCAGGCGTCGGCGCGCGGCGCGCCGGTGCGGCGGGGTCCCACCCACTCCGTGCGAGGTGGGCGGCACCGCCCGGGGCACGACCGTGGCGGAGATCACCGAGGACGTCGTCCCACGTCACCGACAGCGATTCGCCTGGACAGGGCGGACAGGAGCGCCGGCACGCCCACCGCCGGGGGCGTGCGGTGGCGACCGGTATGGCCTGGACCACGCCAGGCGGCCTTGTCGGCGTACTCGGCCCGTCCGCCGGGTAGCTACGAAACTTTGCACCGAACCAGCACCACCCACGGAGGTGATCGGATGACCGGGACGTTGCAGCAGCTCGTCGCCCGCAACGACCTCGAGATGATCCGTGGGTGGCTGGACAGCAGACCGCCCTACGAGATCGCCGACGAACTCGCCCGACTCGACGCGGTCGCCGCCGGGGTGCCGTTCCGGCTTCTCGACAAGGACCCGGCACTCGCCGTCTTCGAGGAACTGGACCCCGTGGACCAGCAGCGCATCCTGGTGGGGCTGCGCGACCAGGCGTTCCACGAGCTGGTCGAGGAGATGGACCCGGACGACCGGGCCCGCATGCTCACCGAGGCGCCGGCCAAGGTGGCCCGCCGCGTCCTGGCCGGGCTGTCGCCGCGCGAGCGGCAGATGACCGCCGAACTGCTCGGTTACCCGCCCGGCTCGGTCGGGCAGATCATGACGCCGGAGGCGGTCGCGCTGCCCCGGCAGGTCACCGCCGCCGAGGCGCTCGACGTGGTGCGGCGCAAGGGCGCCGAGGCCGAGACCGTGTACGTGTTGCCGGTGGTCGACCCGGGCCGCCGCCTGGTCGGCGTCGTGGAGCTGCGGGACCTGGTGCTGAGTGACGCTGACGTACCCGTGGCCGACCTGGTGGACACCCACGTCTTCCGGGCCCGCGCCACCGACCCGGCCGAGGAGGCGGCCCGCCTGATGCGGGAGACCAACACCCTCGCCCTGCCGGTCGTGGACAGCGAGGACCGTCTCGTCGGCCTGCTCACCATCGACGACGCGATGGAGATCATCGAGGCGGCCGACACCGAGGACGTGGCCCGTCAGGCCGGCACGGCACCCTGGCCCGGTCACTACATGGCGGTCAGCGTCTGGCGGTTGGCGCGTTCCCGGGCACCCTGGTTGCTGCTGCTCATCGTCGCCTCGGTGCTCACCGTCAACGTGCTCCAGGCGTTCGAGGCGACGCTGTCGCAGGTCACCGCGCTGGCCCTGTTCATCCCGCTGCTCGTGGGCACCGGCGGGAACGCGGGTGCCCAGGCCACCACATCGGCCGTACGCGCTCTCGCGCTCGGTGAGTTGCGCGGCTCGGACCTGCCAGCGGTGATCTGGCGGGAGTCCCGGGTCGGTCTGCTGCTCGGCGCGTTGCTGGCAGCGGTCGGCCTGGTCGTCGGCATCGTCGTGGTCGGCGGTGAGATCGCGTTGGTCGTCGGCATCTCGCTGGTGATCATCTGCGCCTGGGCCGCCACCGTCGGTGCCACCATGCCGCTGCTGGCGAAGCGGCTCCGGATCGACCCGGCGGTCGTCTCCGCACCGATGGTGACCACGCTCGTCGACGCCACCGGGCTGATCATCTACTTCGCCGTCGCCCACGTCGTCCTGACGTTCTGACCTGACCCCGCCGGCAGCCGTCCTCCGACCGCATCCGGCGGGCCCGTGGTGGGCCCGCCGGATGTGTGGTGGTGGTTCAGCGTTGCAGGGTGATCAGCGTTGCAGGGTGAGTAGTCCGGGGCGGTAGGGCAGGAGGCCGTAGTCGCCGCCGGAGTTGGGTGAACGGCCGTTCGGTGACGACCTCCTTGGAGCCCGGCACCACGTTGCGGGTGGCACGCAGGCTGGTGATCGTCACGACCGTCAGCACACCGATGATGACCAGCAACGACGCCACGGTCGGGATCTCCGGCACGCCTTCCCAGACGCCGTGCGCCCAGTGCAGACCGAGTTTGACGCCGATGAACGCCAGGATCACGGCGAGGCCGTAGCTGAGGTGGACCAGGCGGCTCAGCGCGGCGTGCAGCACGAAGTAGAGCGCCCGCAGACCCAGCAGCGCGAAGGCGTTGGTGGCGAAGACGAGGTACGGGTCCTCGGTGATGCCGTAGACCGCCGGGACCGAGTCCACCGCGAAGACCGCATCGGCGGCGAAGACCGCCACCACCACCAGCGCCAGCGGCGTGAGCGCACGCCGACCGTCGACCCGCACGACCATCTTGGTGCCGTGGTACTCCTGGACCACCGGCATGAACCGACGCAGCAGCCGCACCGACCGCATGTTGCCGATGTCCACCGTCTGCTCGTGCCCGGTGAACGCGTCGCGCAGCAGCTTCGCGGCGGTGAACAACAGGATCAACGCGAAGATCAGAAATGCGAAGTCCAGCGTCTGCAACGCCGCCGCGCCCAACGCGATGAAAATGCTCCGCAGCACCAGCGCGCCGGTGATGCCGAAGAGCAGCACCCGCTGCGCCAGCTCGGTCGGCACCGCGAACGCCGCCAGCAGCAGCATGAAGACGAACAGGTTGTCCACCGACAGCGACTTCTCGACCAGGTAACCGGTCAGGTACTCGAAGCCCCGTTCCGAGCCGAACTCGGACCACACCCAGGCACCGAAGGCCAGCGGCAGCGCGATGTAGAAGGTCGACCAACCCAGTGCCTCCCGCAGGGACACCTCGTGGGGCTTGCGGGTCACCACGAAGTCGAGCACCAGCAGGGCCAGCACGCCCGCGATCGTCACCGCCCAGAGAGTGGGCGTACCCACCGACTGCAAACCGGCAGCAGCGTAGGACAATTCGGACATTGGGCCTCCTCGAACACCGTGTCATGTTCGAGGTCTCCTTCACCCACGTTTCGTGGGCAACCACCCGAGGCACACCCGGGGTGCGCCGTACTGACCGGTATGGTTCGTGGGAAGTACTCCCCTCGTACCGCCAAGGTTAGGACAGCCCGATCCGACCCGCCAGACGGGGGCTCCTGTCGGCGTGTACCGCGTCCGACCAGGCCGGAACCCGGAGTGACGATGCCGGTACCGGACCCGGACCCGAGCGCCTATCGTGATGGCGGTGACCGCAGAGCAGGCGGCCGGCCCGCTGGCCGGAGTACGCGTGGTCGAGCTGGCCGGGATCGGCCCCGGCCCCTTCGCCGCGATGATGCTGGCCGATCTCGGAGCGGACGTGATCCGGGTGGACCGGCTCACCGACGTGGACCCCTCGGCCTTCGGCACCGCCCACCCGGACCTGCTCAACCGAGGTCGACGCTCGGTCGGCGTGGACCTCAAGTCCGCCGGCGGACGTGAGACGGTGCTCGCCCTGGCGCAGAGCGCGGACGCGCTGGTCGAGGGGTTCCGACCCGGGGTGACCGAGCGCCTCGGTCTCGGGCCGGCCGACTGCCACGCGCTCAACCCGAAGCTGGTGTACGGCCGGATGACCGGCTGGGGGCAGGACGGCCCGAGCGCCCCGTACGCCGGACACGACATCGACTACCTCGCGTTGACCGGCGCGCTGCACGGCATCGGGCGGGCGGACGAGCGGCCGGTGCCCCCACTCAACCTGCTGGGCGACTTCGGCGGCGGCGGGATGATGCTGGCCCTGGGCGTGGTCTCCGCCCTCTACGCGGTACGCGGCGGCGCCACCGGCCAGGTGATCGACGCGGCCATCGTGGACGGCGTGGCGGTGCTCGGCACGCAGATCCACGCGTTGCGGAGGCTCGGCCGCTGGCAGGACCCGCGCGGCGTCAACCTGCTCGACGGCGGCGCGCCGTTCTACGACACCTACGAGTGCGCCGACGGGCGCCACGTGGCGGTCGGCGCCCTGGAGCCGCGCTTCTACGAGGAACTGGTCCGCCGCACCGGGTTCCCACTGCCGGGCGACGAGGCACCGGACCGGACCGACCCGGCGCACTGGCCGGCGTTGCGCGCCGCCTGGGCGCGGCTGTTCCGGACCCGTACCAGGGACGAGTGGGCGGCCCTGCTCACCGCCTCCGACGCCTGCGTCGCGCCGGTGCTGGACTGGGCCGAGGCGCCGGAGCACCCGCACCTGGTGGCGCGGGACACGTTCGTGGTGCGGGACGGCGTGGTGCAACCGGCACCGGCCCCCCGTTTCTCCGGCACCCCCACCTCGGTACGCCGACCGCCGCCCTGGCCGGGCGAGCACACCGACGAGGTCCTCGCCGAGATCGGCTACGGACCGGAACGGGTGGCCGCCCTGCGGGCCGACGGGGCGGTGGGCTGAGTCAGCGGCGTCGCAGGGTCGCGCCGGGTGCCAGCGCGGGCTCGACCATGTCGCGATAGTCGCGGGGAAGCTGGACCATCAGCGTCTCGAACTCACCGGCCAGCGCCTCGCGCAGTGCGGTGAAGACCGCGCGGACCCCGCCTCGGGCCGCCGACGTCTGCACCCCGAGGCGGAACGCCACCCGGGCGGCGAACTCGTCGGCGTCGAAACGCTGGGCCGCCTCACCGTCGGGGGTCGTCCGCATCGACTGGCGCAGCGGCACCGGCAGTTGCAGAGACAGGTCCAGGGCCTCCCCGCCGGTCAGCCGCTCGGCCAGCGTGGCCAGCGTCGCCCGGGTCAGGTCCACCGCCCGCTCCGGCGTCGTACCGGCCCGCCGGGCGACCTGGTCGACGAACGTGTCGTAGTCCATCGCGTACCCCCTCGGGCGGCGGTTACCCGGCGGAGCGGGTCGGAAACGGCGGCCCGTGGCGGGGCGTGACGGCAGCCGGGGTGGGTAACCGCGGCCGGTCGTGGCCGGATCGAAGCCGGGAGGAGCCGAATCCATGGCGAGTTACGCCGACGTCCTGCAGTACCTGTCCCGCCTGGACTACCCCGCCGACAAGGACGAGGTGGTACGCGAGGCCGAACGCGAGGGGGCACCGCCGGACGTGGTGCAGGCCCTGCGCGCGCTGCCGCCGGTGGACTACGCGAACAGCACCGAGGTGGCGCGTTCCGCCCACATCGACGCGAGCGAGGAGGCCGACGACGCCCAGCGCGGCGCGGCCGGACGGGACAAGCGTCACCAGCGGGTGTCGCAGCACCTGCGCAGCATCTGATCGGTCGGTCGACGGGCGATCGCCCGGACCGCCTGTCGGCGGGTCGGGGTCACGGCACCCGACAGGACTCCGACAGGCGGGCGCCCCGGCCGCGAACCGCGACCGGGGGCGCCGCTACGTAATCGCCTGCCCTGTTAGCACGGCGAACCCGAACCGGGTCGCCATGACCAGACGGCGACAACCACCCGAACCGGGCGGCTGTTACTGCGACTACCTTACCGCACGCCATCAGCCGAACGGACAGGGGGTGCCGGACGAAGGTATTTCATCCGGTTTGTTCGGGAGCCGCCGGTCAGTTCCTGAAGCCGCCGGAGCGGTCGCGGGCCTTGAGCCGGACCGTGGGCAGCGCCGGGGCGGGCAGCGGCGGGTCGGGGTCGTCGGCGACCGTACCGAAGCGCCGACCGGCCATCCAGTCCTCCCGGGCGTCGGCGATCTCCTCGTGGCTGCGGCCGACGAAGTTCCACCACATCACCAGCGGCTCCTCGAACGGCGTCCCGCCGAGCAGCATCAGCCGGGCACCCGGCCCACCGCGCACGGTCAGGGTGTCCCGCCCGGCGCCGAGCCAGAGCAGTGCCCCCGGCTCCAGCGCCACGTCGTCCACCTCGGCGGCGCCGTCGAGCGCCAGCAGCGCGTACTCGAAGTCGCGACGCAACGGCAGTGCGGCCGGACCCGCACCGCTCAGGTCGAGCTGCGCGCCGAGCAGCGGGGTGTGCACCCGGGCCGGCGAGACCTCGCCGCCGAGGTCACCGACGAGCAGGGTGACGTCCAGGTCGCCGTCGCGCCACCGGGGCAACTCGGCGTGGTGGGCGAAGTCGGCCGCGCCGGCGCGGGCCGGGTCCGGCAGCGCCACCCAGAGCTGCACGCCGTGCATCAGCGGCGGATGGGCGGCCGGGGACCGCTCGGAGTGCGCGATGCCGTGCCCGGAGGTCATCACGTTGAGCTGCCCGGGTCGGATCGGCTGCGCGTTGCCGAGGCTGTCGCGGTGCAGGATCTCGCCGTCGAGCAGCCAGGTCACGGTCTGCAGCCCGGTGTGTGGATGCGGCGGCACCTCCATGCCCGGGCGCTGCGCCACGTCGTCCGGACCGAAGTGGTCCACGAAGCACCAGGCGCCGACCATCCGGCGGGTGCGTTGCGGAAGCAGCCGACGCACCGTCGTGTAGCGCCCCAGCGGCACGTCGTGGCCGGGCAACAGGACGCTGCCGGGGTCGACGGTGGCCACACCGGGCGGTCGGGTCTGCGCGGGCATCGACTCGGCACGTTCCACCATCCGACTGTACGCCCGCGCGCCGGACCCGCTCAGCCTCCGCGTACGGTCACCCGGTTCGCGCCCGCGACAAGGTCGAGGAAGATCCGGTCGGCGGCCCGGTCCCAGCCCGGCGACCCGAGCACCGTCTGCGGGGCGACCCCGTCGAGGCGCTCGTCGTACACGGCGATCGCTCCGGCTCCGGCGACCGACCGGACGCGGACCGGAACGCCGCCGACCACGGTGACGTCGAACCGGTTGACCCCGCCGGTGACCCGCACCACGACCAGCCCCTCCACGGCGGGCAGCCGCAGCGTGGTCCGGGTCGCGCCACCGGCCAGTTCCAGGCCGCCCAGGCGGGCGGCGGCGAGGTCCAGCCGCCGTTCGGTGCTCCCACCGGTGAGCGCCACCTGCCAGCTCACCCGGGCGTTGAGCAGCACCTCGACCTCGCCCGGACCCGCACCGTCGCGGGTCAGCCGCAGCCGCACCCGGTCGCCGACCAGTTCCGGGAGGAGCCGGGTGACCGACTCGGCCGGGGTGATGATCCGGTACAGCTCCTCCCCCAGGTCCGTCACCCGCAGGTCGAACCGGGTCACGTCGTCGACCAGTTCGAAGGTGGCCCGCCGACGGCCGTCCAGCGGCGCGGTCTCGACCTGCTCGGGGCGCTGCGCCGCCGCCTGCGCCGCGCCACCCAGTCCGCTGGTGCCCTCGGGGGCGGCGGTGACCTCCGGCAGGTCGCCGGAGAAGACCCGACCGAGCCGGTGCGGGTCGGAGAGGATCACCACCACGGCGGTCGCGCCCAGCCCCAGCATCAGCACCGCGGCGGCGGCGAGCAGCCGCGCCCCGGCCGACCATGTCGGTCGTCCGTCCCCGGGCTCGTCCCGGATCTCGGGCTCGTCCTCACCCACGGTCGCGTCGTCACCCACGGTCACGTCGTCCGCGTCTCGCGATTCGTCACCGACAGTTGCCGGTGGTGCCGGCACCGCGTCCTCCGACCCCCGACCCGAGGGTGTCAGGCGGTACGCCTCGTGCTCCGACTCGGCCATGCCACGTCCCCTTCCACGGTCCCCTACCAGCAGGTACGCGCCAGGGAGCGGGTCGGATCAGTCAACTCGGGGACGAACCTCCCCCTCGACCGGTGCGCCCAGCCGACCGGCGACCTTGTCGGCGCACCCGCCGAGGACCTCGCGGGCGTCCAGACCCAGGCTCTCGATGGCGACCAGCGCGGTGAACGCCACGTCGGCCAGCTCCGCCGCCACGTCCGCCCGGGTGTGCGTGACCCCCTTGCGCGGGTTCTGGCCGAGGAACCCGATCCAGGCGCCCGCCACCTCACCCGCCTCCTCGGTGAGCTTGAGCATCCGGCAGGTCAGCTCCGCCTCACCGGTGCCGTTTGTCACGTCCAGCCAGTCACGCGCAGTGCGTACAGTCGTCCAGATCGTCTCGTCCACGCTGCCAGTGAACCGGACAGTGGTCACCATCCGTATCCGGGGGCACCGCGTGACGGGGCGACAAGGCACGGCACCACGCCGTGCCCGGACCGGAAGGACGTGTCGGTGATGCCGGAGACGGTCGAGTCGGTGTTCGCCAGTGTGGTCAACCGCAACCCGGGTGAGCCCGAGTTCCACCAGGCCGTACGGGAGGTGTTGGAGAGCATCGGCCCGGCGCTCGCGCGTCACCCGGAGTACGCCGACGCCCGGATCATCGAACGGATCTGCGAGCCGGAGCGGCAGATCATCTTCCGGGTGCCGTGGGAGGACGACCGGGGTCGGGTCCGGGTGAACCGGGGATTCCGGGTGGAGTTCAACAGCGCCCTCGGCCCGTTCAAGGGCGGCCTGCGCTTCCACCCCTCGGTCTACCTGGGCATCGTCAAGTTCCTCGGCTTCGAGCAGATCTTCAAGAACGCGCTGACCGGGCTGCCGATCGGGGCCGGCAAGGGCGGTGCCGACTTCGACCCCAAGGGATGCTCGGACCGCGAGGTGATGCGGTTCTGCCAGAGCTACATGACCGAGCTGTACCGCCACATCGGCGCGCAGACCGACGTGCCCGCGGGTGACATCGGGGTGGGCGGCCGGGAGATCGGCTACCTGTTCGGCCAGTACAAGCGGATCACCAACCGGTACGAGTCGGGCGTGCTCACCGGTAAGGGCCTGTCGTACGGCGGCGCGCAGGCGCGTACCGAGGCCACCGGGTACGGCGCGGCGTTCTTCGCCGAGGAGATGCTCACCCAGGGCGGCGACAGCATGGACGGCAAACGGGTGGTGGTCTCCGGCGCCGGTAACGTGGCGATCTACGCGATCCAGAAGGTGCACCAGCTCGGCGGCAGGGTGGTCGCCTGCTCCGACTCGTCCGGGTATGTCCTGGACGAGAAGGGCATCGACCTCGACGTGCTGCGGGACCTGAAGGAACGCCGCCGGGGCCGGCTCGCCGACTACGTACGCGAGGTGCCGCATGCGGTCGCCGTCGCCGGGCGTACTCCCTGGGAGGTGCCTTGTGACCTGGCCCTACCGTGCGCGACGCAGAACGAGATCGGCGGCGCCGAGGCCGCGCAGCTCGTCGCCGGCGGCTGCGTCGCGGTGGTGGAGGGGGCGAACATGCCGACCACCCCGGAGGCGGTCCGCATCCTGGGCCGGGCCGGGGTCCGGTTCGCACCCGGCAAGGCGGCCAACGCCGGTGGGGTGGCGGTCAGCGCCCTGGAGATGCAGCAGAACGCCAGCCGGGAGTCGTGGACGTTCGCCGAGTCGGAGCAGCGGCTCCGCGAGACCATGCGCGACATCCACGCCCGCTGCTGGGCCACCGCCGAGGAGTACGGCCTCCCCGGCGACTACGTGGCCGGCGCCAACATCAACGGCTTCCGCCGAGTAGCCGAAGCCATGCTCGCCCAGGGCCTGATCTAACCCACCCCACCCCACCCCGGCCCCACCCCGCCACCCCGCCCGGCCCCACCCCACCACCCCACCCGGCCCCGCCCGGCCCCACCCCGCCCGGTTGATCAAGAGGTTTTGGTGCTCGACGCGCGCCCGAGAGCACCAAAACCTCTTGATCAACCGGGCGGTGGGTACCCGCAGCCGCTCCGGTGCGGCTGTCGGCTATCTCGGGTGGATCGGCGTGATCGTGGGGAGGACCGCGACGACGTCGAAACTGTGCCGGGGCGAGGGCAGCTCGTGGTAGTGCTCCTCGTCGCGCTCGGGGTCGTACATCCCGGAGATCACCCGGGTCCGCGCGGGCCGATCGAGAATCGGGGTGATCTCGGTCGGGTGCGGCGCGCGCAGGTCCACCACCCGTACGTCGTCGTCGGCGCCGGTCAGCAGCACCGCCTCCAGCGAGTCCGGGCTCGGCCGGGGAAGGTCCCGCTCGGGAATCCGGCCGTGGCCGAAGGCGAGATGGACGGCGGCGTACCGGTCGCCGAGAGCCGCCCGGAGATGGCCGCCGGTCATGACCTCGTGTGTGGCGACGCGCGCGCTGCCCTCCCAGAGGACGATGCGGTCACCGGTGCGCCGCTGGTGTGCGAGGAGGCGGTCGGCGGCGGCCCGTTCCTCCCGCGCCAGGTCGTGTCCCACGCCGATGGCGTTGGCGTGATGCGCCACGATCGCGTCGAGCAGCGGCAGCGCTTCGTCACGCTCCGGGCCCGGGTCGAGCCCGGCGACCAGGTCGTGGGCGGTGCGGGCGAGGTCGACGAAGGGCGTGCCGGGGTGGGTGCCGCGCGCACGTCGGACGTGCTCGCCGTCGTCGTGGGCGGTGCGGATGACGTCGAAGAGCTGCGTGACGCGTGTCGCCGTCGTCGCGTCGCGCCGCGCGATCAGCCCCACGGCCCGGTCGTAGTCGGCGGGCAGCACGCGCGAACCGCCGATCGCGACGATCCGCACCGGATCGGCCGGGTGCCGCTCGTTGTGCCGGCGCAGCCGGCCGAGCGCCTCGCGCATCTCGGTCGTTCGCCACGGCCCCCACGCCTGACCGAGCGCCGCGTCGAGATCGATCTGCTGCCCCTGGACGAACTGGTCGTACCGCTCACCGATGCGCGGGTTGTCCAGCACCGCGACGACGCGGAATCCGGATTCGACCAACGCGTGGGTGGTCTGCTCGACGAGGCCGAAGAGTTCGTGCGCCTCACGGGTGGAGGTGCCCAGACCGACGATCGTGGCGTGGTCGACGAGGGATGAGATGCGGTGCCCAGCCCGCTGAAGGTCGTACGTGCGTCCGCTCATACGACGCACGATCACGGTTCAACATATGGTGAAGTCAAGGCCGTGCGGGTGCTGACCGGACCGGTTCGGCACGCCCGATGTCGCAGAGCCGGGTGCCGGATTCCAGGGCAGCGAGGTGCGTCCTGAGGTCGGCCAGTCGTTCCTCGGCCTCGCTGACCAGCCGGTGCGCGACCTGACCCCACTCCTCGGGCGTCGGGTTCGCCGACAGGCCGCCGAAGAGGACGGCGATCTCGCGCACGGTCATGCCGACCCGCTGGGCGACCCGGGCGATCTCGATGCGGCACACGGCCGACTCCTCGAAACGGCGCTGGTTGCCCGTGGTGCGGACCGCGGTGATCACGCCATGGCTCTCGTAGAACCGCACGGCGGACGGCGCGACGCGACTGCGCACGGCGACGTCGCCGACGGTGAGCGTCATCAGGGAGGCCGGCTTCACACTCATATCCGCACCGTAGTCACGCCCCGACTTGACTTCAACCAATGTTCAACATGGAACCTCGCTGCCATGACCGCTTCGCACGAACAGCACGACGGCACCCCACCCGCAGGCGTACGCGTGGCCGTGATCTCGGCGAGCGTCCGCAAGGACCGGATGGGGCCGACGATCGCCGACTGGGTCGTCGCCGCGCTGGGGGGTTCCGCCGACGTCGATCTGATCGACCTGGCCGACACGCCCCTGCCCGACGACAGTCTCCTCTATCCGGGCGGTGGTCCGAAGAGCGCCGTGGCCGACCGGATCGACGCGGCCGACGCCTTCGTCTTCGTGATGCCGGAGTACAACCACAGCTACCCGGCCTCACTCAAGCGCCTGATCGACTGGCACTACCGGGAGTGGCGCCTGAAACCCGCGACGATCGTGGCGTACGGCGTCCACGGCGGATACGCCGCGATCGAGCAGCTCCGCGGTGTGCTGGCCGAACTCGGCATGGTGACCACCCGGCGGGTCGTCGGCCTCCCCGCGCCGTGGGACTGCCTGAACGACCAGCAGCGGTACGCGCCGGACGACGGCCTCTGCCGTGGCCTGGCCGGTTGTCTCGACGAGCTGCGGTGGTGGGCCGACGTGCTGGCCGACGCCCGCCGCACCCGCCCTTTCCCGGCGTAGCACCGGCGGCGGCGAGGCACGGGGTGGTGCGAAACGGTGCCGGTGCCCGCCGGAGGGATCGGCGGGCACCGGCACCGGTGCTCACTGCGGGACGGACCCGCGGTGTCGGATCAGTTCACGCTGCCGAAGCGGCGGCGGCGCCAGAGCACCGTGCCGAGCAGCATGACCGCGCCCGCGGCGACGAGACCGCCACCGACCTTCATCGGCGTGCTCGTGCTGCTGCCGGTGACCGGCAGGTGCGGCTTCTTCTTGTGCAGCACCCGGAGTTCGGTCGACGCGGTCCGGCCGGACTCCCGGCCGACGGCGGTGAAGGTGAGCAGACCGGTCACCGACGGGGTGTACCGGCGGCTGAACTCGCCCCGCCCGTTGGTCCGGGCCGTGAAGGTCAGCGGCGCGCTGGCCTGGAAGGCGACCGGGGCCATCGCGACGGTGCTGCCGTCGCTGCGGCGGGCGGTGCCGGCGGCGGGTGCCGCCAGCGGCCGGGTGGTGACGGTGATGTCGACCGTCTCGTTCGGCCCGAAGTTGCGGCCGGTCAGGATGACCGTCTCACCGAGGAAGATGGTGGGTCGGTTCACCGTGAGCGAGGCCAGCACCGGCGGGTAGGGCGGTGGCTGGGGTGTTCCACTCACGGATGGCGTCGGCTGCGGCTGCGCCGCCCCCGCCGCGGTCGGCACGGCTACCACGGCCAAACCGACCGTGAGCGCCATGATGATGCGGGATAGCCGCATTGTTGGTTCCCTCCTACTGAGTACAGCTTGGTGCGGTAACAACATGGGTGGTCCATGGGGTGGCGGTGGGCGTGAGCCACAGCTCGGCCGTGCCGCTGCCCGTCTTGCCGGTCAGCAACGAGACCTGCAGCGTCCGGGTGTCACCGGGTCCTGTCTCGACGTTCACCGTGGCCACCTGGCGGCGTCGCTCGGTGCCGTTGCCCACCGACGTCTCGGCACCGTCGAGGTGGGTGTCGAGCACCGCCCCGCCGGCCGGGCTGTAGACCGAGACCAGGGTCCGAACCGTGTACGGGTCTCCTGCCTGGGCCAACCCGAGCACCGACTCGGTGAGCCCCGAGGCGGGCGCGGTGGATCGCAACGTCACCCGGAGGTGCAGTTCGCGACGGCCGTCGGCGTGGCAGTCGCCGACGGTGAGGTCGGCGGTCTGCCGGAGGTAGTAGCCGAGCTTCGCGCCACTGCCGTCGTTGAGGAACACGCCGACAGTGGGCACGGTGTCCTGTTCCGGAAGCGTCCCGGCCATCCGGCTCTCGCCGAACACCCGCTGTTCCTCCGGACGGGCACTCCAGAACAGTATCCGACGTTCTTGTATAGAGCGGCTAAAAGCGGACAATAGCCCGTTCGGGTGTGTGTTGCGGGCGAAAAGGGTGTCGAACACGGTCGCGGCGGCGGAGGCGAAGAAGGTGTCCTGCTCCTCCGGGGCCATCCGCTGGTAGGTGTCGCTGAGCAGGGTCCGCACCGCGTTCTCCGCGCTGAGCGACACGCCGCCCGGCACCCGGACCGGCCCGGCGGCCTGCAACAGGTACGACAACACCACCGGGTCGACGGCGAGCACCCCGTCCACGGTGTCGCCGCTGTGCCGCCGGTACATCTCCCGGTAGAGCGCGGCGGCGGTCGGGAAGTGCGGGCTGAGGTTGACGTCGGCCGGGTACATGCCGGGCAGTTCGCCCCAGAGGGCCCGCTGCTCGGCCGGGATCTTCAACGGCTTGGCGAACATTCCCAGGCCGCTGCTGGCGCCCTGGTCGCCCATCTCGATGCGGCCCTTGTTCGCCCGGATCACCGCGTACGCGCCGAACATGCCGCCGGTGGCGCGCAACTCCGCCGAGTTCTGCGACACGAGCAGGTACTGTCGCGCGCCGTCCACCCCGAGCAGCGGCGGCAGCAGTCGGGTGGCCTTGCCGGCCGCCGAGGTCATGGTGGCCAGCCGGTCGATCTCGCCGCGCAGTTCCTGGAGCGCCTCGCGTACCTGCCCGACCAGCCGGTCGGCGGGCACGGTGGACAGCTCGGCGCGGATCCGCTGGACGGTCGCGTCCACCTCGACCAGTTCGTCACCGACCCCGTGCAGCCCGGTCAGGTCCAGCCGACCCTCGCGCGGCACCAGACCGCCGAGGTCGACCCGCAGCAGCGCCGGGAACGCCTGGCGGGCCAGGTCGTCGACCGCGATGGAGATCTGCCGGACGGCGGCGAGGTTGGCGCCCGCGTACGGCGTGTGCTGGGCCGTCCACCAGCCGGGGTCGGCGGTGGCCTGACGGGCGGCGCCGGACTGCACCTGCAACGCGGCGAGGGTCCGCTGCGCCCGGTCGGTGTCGCCGCCGACCAGGTGCGCGCTCAGTTCACCGGCCAACCCGGCGGCGTTGACCAGGTGCGCCCGGGCCTGCCAGCCCCGGAACCCCACCCATCCGGTCACGCCCGCCACCAGCGAGCCGACCACCAGCGTGACGAGCAGGGCACGGCGCAGTCGGGTCCGCCGCCGCCGGCGCGACCGGCCACGGGTACGGCGCGGGCTCTCGCTCTCCGTCACACCACTCTCCACTCCGAAATTCGGACAGAAGCCACCATTGTTCCTAACAGGTAACGACTGTGTTGGTGAATTAATGACGCTCTTGGGTCATATGTGAGTTTCGGTCGCGGCTCGTGTTCCGGGGCGGGGTGCCGGCCGCCGTCCGCAGCAGCGCCTCGATGCGGTCCACCCCGGCCCGCAACGACATCTCCCGCAGGTACGCCTCCCGGCCGCGTCGCCCCATCTCGGCGCGGGCCGGTGGCGGGATGTGCGCGGCCAGCCAGAACCGGTCCGCCAACGTGGCCCAGTCCTCCGGCGGGCAGGAGAGCCCGGCACGGGTCCGCTCGACCAGGGCGGCCGTGTCCCCACCGGTCGACGCGACCACCGGCGCGCCGCAGGCGAGCGCCGCCTGGAGCTTGTCCGGCACGGCACTGCGCAGCGCCGGCAGGTTCCGGGACATGACCAGCTGGTAGTCGGCGGCGGCGTACATCTCCGGCATGTCCAACGGCGAGCGCCGGTCGACGAACCGGACGTTGTCCGCGCGCAGTTCGTCGGCGAGCCCCCGCACCCGCCGCTCGTCCGCGCCCGAGCCCACCAGGACCAGGTCCACGGTCCGGTCCAGCGCCACCGCCGCCCGTACCGCCGTCTCCAGTCCCTGCCGCGCCCCGATGGTGCCGGCGTGCATCACCACGCACCGGTCGTCGCGGCGCACCAGACGGCGCGCGGCCGGGCCGGCCGTGGCGGGCAGGAAGATCCGCTCGTCGGTCCAGTTCAGCACCACCCGGACCTTGGCCGCGTCGACCCCGACCCCGACGACCGCGTCCCGCAACGACGGCGCGGTCACCGCCACCACCGTGGCCGCCTGGTAGGTCCGGGTCATCGCCGCACGCACCCGGGCCGCCCACCGCCCGTCGCCGCCGTCCGGCAGGTCCTCGGCCCACACGTCCGGCACGTGCAGCACCAGCGGCACCGGACCGAGCAGGCGCAGCAGGGCCGCCGTGGCGAACGCGGTGGCCGGCGGCTGGTGCACGTAGAGCACGTCGACGCCGGCGAGGAACCGGCGGCCGACCAGCGCCGCGCTGCCGGCGAAGGAGAGCCAGGAGGCCATCCGGCCGCGCGGCGTGAGGTCGCCGGTGCTGTACCGGGGCACCCGCCGCACGGTCAGTCCCCGACTGCGCGTCTCGTGCCGCCAGCGCTGGCGCCACCCCGGGTACACGTGCCCGCCCGGGTAGTCCGGAAAGCCGGTCAGCACCCGCACCTCGTGGCCCCGGGCGGTCAACTCCTCGGCGAGGCTGCCGGGGATGAAGGCCGGTTCCGGCGGGAAGTGGTACGTCAGCAGGCCGATCCGCATCCCGCCACCTCCCCTGCCGGGTGCCGGTCCGGCGCGGCGGCCGGGGACAGCGGCGGCCCGGCTGCGTACCATCGCGGCAACCCCTCACCGGGCGCCCGCCACCGGCGGTCGTCCCCCGTCGCGGCGCTGCCGCCGGCGGCCACGTCGTCGAAGGGGTCACCCATGCTCACCGGGGTGCTGTTCGTCTGCCACGCCAACCTGTGCCGGTCGCCGATGGCCGAGTACACCGCACGTCGCCTGCTCGCCGGGCGTCCGCTGACCGTCGCGAGCGCCGGCACCGACGCCGTCGAGGGCCTGGAGATGCACCCGTACGCTGCCGAGATCGCCGCCGAGACCGGTGCGGAACCGACGGAGTTCCGGAGTCGACGGCTGGTCCCCGCCCACCTCACCGAGGCGGTGCTGGTGCTGACCGCCACCCGGCGCCAACGGTCGCTCTGCACCTCGCTGGCGCCGGCGGCGCTGCACCGGACGTTCACGGTGCGCCAGTTCGGCCGGCTCGCCGCAGCGGCGGAACCCGCCACGGACGAGCCGGACGACTCGCTCGCGGCCGCGGTGGCCGCCGCCGCCCTGGCCCGGGGGCGGCTGCAACCCGCCCCGGCGGACGCCGACGACCTGCGCGACCCGGTCGCCGGTACGCCCGCCGACTTTCGCGCCTGCGCGGAGGAGATCGAGCGGTCGCTGCGCCCGCTGGCGGCGCTCATCGGGGCAGCCGGGTGAGTTCCTGGGTGTGATCGGGCAGGTCGGCCACCGGCTTGCGTTCGGCGTGCCGACCGGCTCCGGCCCGTTCGCCCGTCGCCGTCGTCGGCGCCGGTGTCTCGGCGACCACCCGGTACGCCTCGTACTGGTAGGCCTCCGCCTTGGGCACCCGGGCCATGTTCAGCACGCAGCCGAGCAGCCGCACCGAGACCGAGTGCAGTGCCCGGGCCGCCGCGGCCACCTGTGCCCGTGAGGTACGCCCCTGCTGGGTGACCAGCAACGCGCCGTCGGCCTGCACCGCGACCACCACACCGTCGGTGACCGCGAGCAGCGGCGCGGTGTCGATGATGACGATGTCGGCGGACTCGCGCAGGGCGGTCAGCAGGTCGGACATGGCCTTGGAGCCGAGCAGTTCGCTCGGGTTCGGCGGGGCCGAGCCGCTCGGCAGCACCAGCAGCGACTTGTCACCCCAGCGCTGGACCACGTCGCCGACCTGCACGTCACCGACGAGCACGTCGGTCAGCCCGACGCCGGAGTCGATGCCCAGGTAGTCGCCGACCTTCGGCCGGCGCAGGTCGGCGTCGACCAGCAGGACCCGCCAGCCCGCCTCGGCCAGCGCGATGGCCAGGTTGCACGACATGGTGGTCTTGCCCTCGCCCTGCAACGCGCTGGTGACGGCGATGACCCGGGCGGGTTCGTGCACGTCGACGAAGCGCAGGTTGGTGCGGAGCTTGCGGACCGCCTCGGCGCGCGCCGAGGTGGCGGCGTCGCCGACGATCAGCGGGGCGGTGCGGGCGCTGGGGTCGATCGGGATCTCGCCGAGCAGCGGGCTGCCGGTCACCCGTTGCAGACCGGCGGCGTCGCGCAGGCGGACGTCGGCCATGCCGCGCAGGATCGCCAGGGCCACGCCCGCGAGCAGGCCGATCAGGGTGCCGATCGCGGTGTTGCGCAACGGCTGCGGCGAGACCGGGGTGGGGGTGACCCGGGGGCCGCTGACCACCTCGATCTTGATGGGTCCGGCGGTGCCGTCCGGCCGGGCCTCGACCTTCTGCACGAGTTCGACGAACTTCGCCGAGAGCGCCTCGGTCACCCGCAGCGCGCGGGTCTGGTCGGTGTCGGTCACCGACGCCCGCAGCAACACGGTGCCGGTCTCGGTCGAGGTGCTGACCCGCTGCTGGACCTCCTCGGCGGTGAGCCCGAGTTGGTTGTCCGCGACGGCGGCCTGCGCCAGCCGGTCGCTGGTGAGCAGTTCGGCGTAGGACTTGACGCGCTGTTGCAGGAAGAGACCACCCTGGTAGGCGTCGGTGACGCCCTGGCTCGGGGTGGTGACGAAGAAGGTGACCGAGGCGACGTAGCGAGGCTGCGCCCGAACGGTGACCAGGGCGGTCAGCCCGAGGGCCACCACGAGGGTGACCAGGACGATCCACCAGCGCTGGCGCACGAGACGCAGTTGGCGGTACAGGTCCATCAGGCGCGCCTCCGTACCGGGCCGGTAACGCCAAAGAAACTCACGAAAACCCCCAAGGTCTACTTAAATCTCGTGAACCATTAAAGCCGCTCATAAGCGTTATGTCCGGAGTTAGGGGTTTTCCTCGGCAGAGGACCGCGCCCGCAATGCCCAACCGGACCGACCGTCCGTCGGAATCGCCTCGCCACCGGGAAAAATGCGATTTCCCCGCCGGGCCGTGCTCAGCCCTCGGGGCACTCGGCCGAATCAGCGGCCGGAGGCCCGGCCGATCCGACCGGCCGGGCCTCCCGGTCCGGCGGACCAGCGGAAGTTCTCCGTCAACGCGCTGCTGAGCATCCGCCGCAGCAGCACGATCACGACGGTGGCGGCCAGTTCCCGCCAGGTCTGCTCCCCGGTCAGCCGCAGCAGACCGGCGGCGACGAGCATGTCCAGCAGGATCCGCAGCGCCGTCGACCGGGATCCGGTGGTGACCAGCGCGATCCCGGCGCCGAGTACGCCGAGCGCCGCGACGACCGTGGCCAGCGCCTGGATCACGACGCCCGCCCCGGCCGACCGACCTGCTCCTGCTCGTGCTCGATCTCCCGGCCCAGGACGTGGTTCAGCACGGTCCGGATGGCGGCGATCGCGGCGAGCTGACCGATCTGGGTGAAGGTCGGCGACAGCGCGGTCCGCAGGATGTCCGCCGCCAACTGGAACTCCAGTCCGAGCACCAGGAAGCGGCCGAGCGTCAACCGGATCCGGGTGAACACGGTCGCGTCGCGGTAGCGGACCCCGTCCACCACGAACCGCAGCGCGGCCCAGGCCGCCCCGACGACGATCACCGCCGCGCCGACCAGCTCCACCGCGATCACCAGCCAGTGGTGACCCCGTTCCAGGAGTACGTCGACGTTCACGCGGGCGACTACCCGGCGGGGCCCCGGGTAGTCGGCTCCCGCCGGGTCAGGTCAGTTCCGCGACCGCCTCCACGATCAGCCAGATGCCGCTGATCGCGAACAGCGCGGCGGCACCGTACTTGATGGTCCGCTCCGGCAGCCGGCGACCGAGCAGCCGGCCGACGACGATGGCGAGCGCGTCGGCGGCCACCATGCCGATGGTCGAGCCGACCCAGGTGCCGAACCAGCCGTACTGGGTGGCCAGGGTGATCGTGGCGAGCATGGTCTTGTCACCCAGTTCGGCGAGGAAGAACGCGACACCGACGGCGAAGATCGCCGACTTGCCGCCCTTGGCCGCCTTGCGCTTCTCCTCCTCGGTGAGCGTGTCCCCGCGCAGTGTCCAGAGGCCGAAGCCGATGAAGGCCAGACCCGCCAGGAGCGAGATCCAGCCGGTGGGCAGCGCGGCACCCAGCCCGACACCGATCGCCACCGAGGCCAGGTGCACCACGGCGGTGGCGACGGTGATGCCGATCAGGATCGGCACGGTGCGGTATCTGGTGGCGAATGCCAGAGCCATGAGCTGGGACTTGTCTCCCAGCTCGGCAACGAAGATCACGCCGAAGCTGACTGCCAGCGCGACGAGGAACCCCTCCATGACGTCCTTCCGGATCAGGCCGGGAGGAGGATCTGGGGCGCCCTCGACCCGGCTGTTGAGCCTGGGTCGAAGGTCTCGCCCGCCCCGTGATGAACGAGGCCGCGTGGCCGGATGCGGAACGCACCAGTATGTCGACCACGGCGTTGCGGGCTACTCCCCTTCGCTGCCGCACAGCCTAGCCGATCGCCGACCGGTCGGGCCGCCGGGTGACCCGACACACCTCCGGAGTCGTGCGTCCGCCGGTTCAGTCCGCGCGGGCCAGGGTCACGCCGAACAGGTCGTCGGGGTCGGTCCAGAAGCGCTCGGCCTGGAACCCTGCCGAGGCAAGCTCCGCCGCGATCCCCTCCGGGCGGAACTTCGCCGACACCTCGGTCCGCAGTTCCTCCCCCTCGGCGAAGGCGACGTCCAGGTCGAGCACGCGTACCCGGACCGGCCGCTGCGCCCGCAGCCGCATCTCGATCCACTCCTGCTCCGGGTCCCAGAGCGCGACGTGGGCGAAGGCGGCCGGGTCGAAGTCGGCGTCCAGTTCGCGGTTGAGCACCCGCAGCACGTTGCGGTTGAACTCCGCGGTCACCCCCGCCGCGTCGTCGTACGCGGGCACGATCACCGCCGGGTCCTTCACCAGGTCGGTACCGACCAGCAGCCAGTCCCCCACCTCCAACGCGGCCCGCATCCGGGCGAGGAAGTCGGCCCGCTCGGCCGGCAGCAGGTTGCCGACGGTGCCGCCGAGGAAGATCACCAGCCGCCGCCCACCGGCGGGCAGCCGGTCCAGGTGCCGGGTGAAGTCACCGACGATGCCGCGGACCCGCAGCCCCGGGTAGTCGGCGGCGAGCGCGGCGGTGGACGCGGCGAGCGCGCTGGCCGACACGTCCAGGGGTACGAACGTGCCCAGCCCGCGCCGCCGGGTGAAGGCGTCCAGCAGCAGCCGGGTCTTCTCCGACGAACCGGAGCCGAGCTCGATGAGCGTCTTCGCGCCGGTCAGCTCCGCGATCTCGGTCGCGTGGGCGGCCAGCACCGCGCGTTCGGCCCGGGTCGGGTAGTACTCGGGCAACCGGGTGATCTCCTCGAAGAGTTCGCTGCCCCGCGCGTCGTAGAACCACTTCGGCGGGAGCCACTTCGGGTCGGCGGTCAGCCCGACCCGGACGTCGTGCCGGAGGCTGCGGCCGATGTCCCGGTCGTCGAGGTGGATCTCCAATGGCTCGGTGCTCATCCGTCTTGCCTTCCGTCGGGCGGTCGATGGTGGTCGGGCCGGGGCAGCGGGCGCAGGTGCATCCCGGTGGCGGTGGCGGTGACGAGGTGACCGTCCGGCAGCTCCCGCCAGGCCGGGTCGTCGTCGTGCGGTTCCGAGGCCAGCAGCACGGAGTCCGGCGTGGTGCGGACGGACAGGGCGTGCCCGGCCACGCTGGCGACCACCGTCCGGCCGTCGGTGAGCAGCAGGTTGAGCCGCGACCCCGGGGCCGCTGCGGCGACCGAGGTGACCGTCTCGGCGACCGCCTGCCCGGGCGGCAGGCCGGCGCGCAGCCGATGCCGGACCAGCGCCCACAGCAGCGCCGAGTCGGTGGCGGCGTCCAGCGTGAGCAGGTCGCGTACGGGCAGGGCGGTGGCCAGCGGCACCACCGCGTCCGGCCAGCCGCGCACCACGCCGTTGTGGCTGAACAGCCACCGGCCCTCGGCGAAGGGCGCGGCGGCGGCGTCCACCACCGCCATGCCGACCGTGGCCGAACGGACCGCGGCCAGCACCGCACCGGACGAGGTGACCGCCGCCAGGTCGGCGATGGTCGGGTCGCTCCAGATCGGCTGCGCCCGCCGGTACCGCACCGGGTCACCGCCGGTCGGCGGGTACCAGCCGACCCCGAACCCGTCCGCGTTGATCGTCCCGCCGCCCCGCATGTCGCGGGGCGCCCAGGACTGGCGGACCAGCGCGTGCGGCGGGTCGAACAGCAACTCGCGCAGCGTCCGTGGCGGCCCGAGGTAGGCCAGGTGGCGGCACATCAGGCCGCCCCGGACACGACCGTCACCGGTCGGCCTCCTCGGGCCGGGCGTCGCGGGCACAGCGGAAACCGCTGAAGATCTGCCGGCGGATCGGGTAGTCCCAGTTGCGGAAGGTGCCCCGGCAGGCCGCCCGGTCGGTGCCGAACGACCCGCCGCGCAGCACCCGGTAGTCGTCGCCGAAGAAGACCTCGGAGTACTCCCGGTAGGGGAAGGCGGCGAAGCCGGGATAGCCCCGCAGCGGCGTCGACACCCACTCCCACACGTCGCCCACGAGCTGGTGCACGCCGAGCGGCGACGCCCCGGCCGGGTACGCGCCGACCGGCGCCGGCCACAGGTGCCGCTGACCCAGGTTGGCGTGCACCGAGGTGGGGTCGCCGTCGCCCCACGGGTAACGGCGGGACCGGCCGGTGGACGGGTCCCAGCGGGCCGCCTTCTCCCACTCCGCCTCGGTGGGCAGCCGCTTGCCGGCCCAGGTGGCGTACGCGTGTGCCTCGTGGAAACAGACGTGCACCACCGGTTCGTCGTCGCGGACCCGGTCCCACCGGCCGAACCGCTGGTAGGCCCAGCCGTCGCCGTCGCGCCGCCAGTGCATCGGCGCGCCCAGGCCGGCCTCCTGCCGGTGCCGCCAGCCCGCCGCGCTCCACCACCGCGGGTCGTCGTACCCGCCGTCGGCGATGAACTCCCGGTACGCCCCGTTGGTCACCGGGGCGGCGTCGATCACGTACGCGGGCAGCTCGACCCGGTGGGCCGGGCGTTCGTTGTCCAGCGCCCACGGGTCCGTGTCGGTGCCCATGGTGAACGGGCCGGCCGGCACCAGCACCTCCCCGGCCACCCGGGCGGTCGGCTCGGGCGGCGGCGGCGCGTGCAGCACCGCGGGGCCGGAGCGCAGTTGGTGGGTGGCGAGCATCGTCTCGTCGTGCTGCTGCTCGTGCTGCACGATCATCCCGAACGCGAAACCGTCGGTGACCAGTCGGCGATCCTCGAAGGAGACGCTGTCGAGCAGGTCGTACACCTTGTCGCGGACCGTCGACACGTACGCCCGCGCCTCGGTCGGCGGCAGCAACGGCAGCGACGGCCGGTCCTTGCGCGGCTGCTTGAAGGCGTCGTAGAGCTCGTCGATGTCGCACCGGACCGGTTCGCGTCCGCCGACGTCCCGGACCAGCCAGAGTTCCTCCTGGTTGCCGATGTGGGCGAAGTCCCAGACCAGCGGGGACATCAGTGGCGAGTGCTGGCGGGCCAGGTCGCCGTCGTCGACCGCCTCGGTCAGCCCGACGGTGCGGGCCCGGGTGCGGTCCAACTCCGAGGCGATCCGGGCGCGCAGGTCCTCCGCGCCGAGGCCGGTGGTGGTGTCGGTCATCGCTGCCTCCTCTGGGCGGCGTCACGCCGTCGTCGTACTCCCTGGTCGATCTCGTCGTGCAGCGCCGCCGGCAGGTCGAGCCGGGGCAACGCCGTCAGGGCCAGGTCGAGCAGGCCCACGGCGACGGTGGCCAGGCACGGGTCGTGCAGGCCGTGCCGGGCCGCGACGAGCCAGCGGTCGGCCACCGGGGCGGCCAGTGCCAGCGCGGACTCGGTGGTGTCGGTGGTGCCGAGCAGGGCGGCGAGCACCGCCGGCGGCAGCGTCCACCCGCGCCCGGGTTGGGTGTCGAAGTAGCGCAGTTCCAGGTAGCCACGGGGCCGCACCGGCGGGAACAGCGTGCTGACGTGGTATTCCAGGTCGTCGACGGTCGGCGGGCGGGGTAACGCACCGTCGATCCAGTCGGTGAACGTCACGTCCGGCGGCGGGGTCCAGTCGCCGCTGTCGTCCCGTACGCAGAGCAGCGGAGCGGCCAGTGCGTACCGGGTCCAGGCGGCGACCGGGTCGACACCGGCCACCTCGGGTGTCCAGACCGGCGCGGTGCGGGCCGGGTCGATCCGCGCCCAGGCGCCCATCCGGGCCGACGCCCACCCGGTGTTCCGGCCGGCGTGCCGGTCGGCGGTGGCGAAGGCGGCCAGCAGCGGTGGCCCGGCCGCGTGCGCCAGCGCCCACCGGGCGGCGACCTGCTCGGGCCGACCCGCGTCGAGGCAGACCTGGAGGCCGGCGGTGCTGTACATCATCGTCCGGCCGTCCGGGCCGTGCCGGTCGAAGACCCGGCGCATGGCCCGGTAGCGGGGTGTGTCGATCACCGGCTGCGGGTGCCGGTGCGCGTCGATGCCGGCGCGTCCGAGGCGCAGGCCGGCGGCGTCGAGCAGACGGGTGACCTGGTCGATGTCGGACTGGGTGGCGTCGATCAGGTCGGCGACGGAGGCTTGCGGCGGGGTGGAGATCTCCACCTGCCCGCCGGGCTCGACGGTCACCGTGCCGCCCCGCAGCAGTCGGCGGGCGGGGCTGGTCCGATCAAGTGTGGTGGGGCTGTAGGGCCCCAGTGCCGCTCTCAGCCGGGCGGCGTCGACGGGACGCGTGGGGTCGACGGCCTCGTGGACCGTCCATTCGAGCTCGACACCGGTGTAGGTCGGTGGGCCGGTCTTGAAGCAGATCCGGGCAAGATGTCGGGCGGCTGCGGCGCGGTCCCGCAGCACGGGTATGTGATCGATTTCCGGTGAGGTAACCACGCGATGGCTCCCTTGTCCGATACCGGCTCGGCAAGCGTCACCGTAACGCGTCGCGGTGACACTTTCACGATGTCGACGGTTCCGTCGAACCGAATTCACGTTCCCGTCGCAATCGGTGGGCCGGCGGCCGACCCGTGCCACGGGTCCCGCAGCCGCTAGCCGGTGGCGGACGTGTCGTCCGGGTCGGCACCGTGCTTGGCCAGCCAGTCCGGGTCGACCTCGGCCAGCAGAGCCCGGCAGTAGGCCGCGACGTTGTCGGCACCACCGGCCGCGTCCCGCAGGTCGGCGAAGCCGGGACTCTCCATCGCCTTCTCCCGCTGCCGCTCGGACTTCGACAGGTACGACCGGCAGTGGCCGGCGTTGCCGGAGTCCACCGGCCCGACGTACGCCGACGCCTGCGGTGTGCCCGTCTCCGACGGGCTCGGCGAGCCGGTCGGCGACGCGGTCGGCGAGGGCGACGCGGTGGGGGACGTGCTCCCGGTCGGGTCGGCGGTGGTGGGCGGCCGACTCTCGGACGGGGTCGGGCTGGTGGGCGCGGAGGTCTCGACGGGGGCGGAGGTGGCCGGCGGCACCGGTGGCGGCGACGGACGGTCGAGGTTGACCGCGGCGAGGGCGGCCCCGGCGGTGGCGGTGGCCGCGACACCGGCGATCCAGGCCAGCGCACCGACGGTGAGGCGGCGGCGACGCGGCCCGACCGACGGCGAGGCGGCCGGTGCCTCCCCCTGCCGGGCCGCGCGGAACGCGGCGAGAGCGGCCTGTTCCCCGGCGAGTTCGTCGTCACGCGGCGGGGCGGCGGCGGCCCGCAACAGCCCGGCGAGCGGGGCCTCCGACCCGGGTGCCGACGGGGTGGCGGTGGCGTCGAGCAGCCGGTCGTACGCGGCCCGGGAGACGGTCGTGCCCGACCGACGCCACCTCATCCAGTGTGCCCGCATGTCAGCCGTCCACCGGCTCGGCGTGCGGCGTCTGTGCGGGACCGGTGCGCGGACGCGGGACGCCGCCCTGCGCGGCCTGCCGGTCCAGCATCAGCGCCAGCCGGCGCAGCCCCCGGTGCGCGGCGGTCCGGACCGCTCCAGCGCGGCGGCCGAGCACCCGTCCGGCGGTCGCGGCGTCGAGTCCCACGACCGCGCGCAACAGGACCGCCTCGGCCTCACGGGGTGGCAGGCTGGCGATCATGGCGAGGGCGGCCTCCGTGCCGATGGTCTCCCCGGCGCGTTCGGCGGTGTCGGCGTCGCCGGCCAGTTCGCTGAGTTCCTGCACCGGCACCGGGAGTGCCGGGCGACGGCGCTGCCGCCGCAGGTGGTCCATGGCCCGGTTGCGGGCGATGGTGACGACCCAGGCACGGAACTCTCCACCAGTGAAATTGGGCAGGTCGCGGGCGACCTGCAACCACGTCTCCGAGGCCACGTCCTCGGCGTCCGCGCCGACCAACGCGGTCAGGTACCGCAACAGCCCCGGCTGGAGGCTGCGATAGAGGAAGCGGAAGCCGTCCTCGTCCCCGTTCTTGGCCGCCTCGACCGCCTGGCTCAGTTCACCGGTCATGGCCCTGCCGCTTCCGTCCACCGGTTCTCTCGGGGGGCGTGGGTCCGGCGGGCGATCCGGTGCCGGCCAGGTCCACGACCCGGACCTCTTCCCGCACCCCGCCCCCGTGACCTCTTCGCTGACGGACCGCCGTGGCCCGGAAGCGGATTTTTCCCGACAGCGTCGCGATCCACAACCACCAGCGGCACGTTCGCGAGCCCGCCGGATCGGCCTGACGTTAGAGCGTCCGCCGAGGTCGGACAAGCTGCCGGCGGCCGGCGGGCACAGTGACAATTCTCCACCGGGTCGCACGGTGTTTCGCCGTAACGAACCACGGTCCGCCGACGCTACCTCCGACAGGCCCGGCCGTCTGACCTCGAACGGTCCGTGGGCCACCCTCGTGTCGTGACTCACAGTACACGCCACCTCACGACACGCCCCGTGTCGGGCACGGTCGACGGTAAGATGCGTCGCCATGCCGGCGCGCCCTTCGGCCCCCTTGTGGGTACGGTGGTGCCGTGTTGTCTTCGGAGGTCGTACTCAGCGGTCGGTACCGCCTGGACGAACGTGTCGCCACCGGCGGCATGGGTGACGTCTGGCGCGCGTCCGACCTGATCCTCGGCCGGCAGGTCGCGGTGAAGGTGCTGCTGCCCTCGCTGGTCTCCGACCCCGACTTCATCGCCCGCTTCCGCGCCGAGGCCCGGATCATGGCGGCGCTGCGCCACCCGGGCATCGTCCAGGTCTACGACTGCGGCGAGGACGACCTGCCCGACGGCGGCCGGGCCGACTACCTGGTCATGGAGTACGTCACCGGCCAGCCACTGTCCAAGCGGATCGAGGCCGAGGGTCGCCTGGACGTGGGGCTGGCGATGTCGGTGGTGGCGCAGGCGGCACAGGCGCTGCACGCCGCGCACCTCGGCGGCATCGTGCACCGCGACGTGAAGCCGAGCAACCTGCTGGTGCAGGAGGACGGCACGGTCGTCCTGGTCGACTTCGGGGTGGCCCGGTCCGCCAACGTGACGAGCATCACCAGCACCAACGCGGTGCCCGGCACCGCGCTCTACATGGCGCCCGAACAGGCCGCCGGGCGCCCGGTCTCCGGCGCGACCGACCTGTACGCGCTCGGTGCCGTCGCCTTCTGCTGCCTGACCGGCAGCCCGCCCTTCACCGGGGACAACCCGCTCCAGGTCGCCGTCCGGCACCTCGACGACCCGCCGCCGGACCTGCCGCCCGACATCCCGGAGGCGGTCCGGGTGCTGGTCGCCCGCGCGCTCGCCAAGGATCCGGCCGACCGGTTCAGCAGCGGCGCGACGATGGCCGAGGCGGCGCGGGCCGCGGTCTCCGACGGGTCGCTGCCGACCGCGATGGTCCCTGTCGCCGGAGCGGTACGCGAGGCCGGCCCGGACACCCGCACGGACGTCCCGGCGGGCGGGGTCGCCCCGCCCGCTCGGCGGCGGCGCGGCGCGCTCGTCGGCGCGCTCACCGCCGTACTGGTCGGCTTCGTGGCCCTCGGTGCCGCGCTCGGCGCGACCAGCGATGCCAACACCCCGGCGGTGAAGCTGCCGACCAGTTCGCCGAGCCCCGACGCCACCGGGCCCGCCGAGACGTCGGCGAGCACCGAGGAGAGCAGCCCCTCCCGGGTGCCGCCGCTGCGTCCGGCCGGCTCCACGGGCAGCCCGACCGGGTCGCCGTCGGCGCAGCCGAGCAGCCCGACGCCGAGCGAGCCGAGCGGGTCCGCGTCGCCGACGCCCAGCGCGACCAGCCCCGAGCCGACCACGCCCAGCTCCACGCCGTCGCAGACGCCCGGCACCACGCCGACCACCACCACGGCCCCGCCGCCGGTCGACCCGCCGGACAACGGCGAGGCGAGCTGAGTCCCACCCGCCCCTATATCACCGAAACGGACGTACGGGGTCACACTCCGCTCTAAGCTCCTGACCAGCAGGTATTTTCTACCGGTCAGGAGCTCGGGTGAGCCAGGAGAAGTTGGTCGTCATCGGGCAGGGGTACGTCGGTCTGCCGCTGGCCATGCGCGCCGTCGAAGCCGGCCTGGACGTGGTCGGCCTCGACGTCGACACCGACCGGGTCAAGCGGCTCGCCTCGGGTGAGTCGTTCGTGGCGGACATCCCCGCCGACCGGCTCGGCCGGGCCCTGTCCACCGGCCGGTACCGGCCCAGCAGCGAGTACGCCGACGCGCGCGACTTCGACATCTGCGTCATCACGGTGCCCACCCCCCTGCGGGACGGCACGCCGGACCTGAGCTACGTGGAGCAGGCCGGCAGCGGCATCGCACCGTACCTGCGGCCCGGCTGCACGGTGATCCTCGAATCCACCACCTACCCGGGCACCACCGAGGAGCTGCTGCGTCCGCTCCTGGAGTCGGCCAGCGGTCTGCGCAGCCCCGGCGACTACCACCTCGGGTACAGCCCGGAGCGGATCGACCCGGGCAACCCGAGCTGGCGGCTGGAGAACACCCCGAAGGTGGTCTCCGGAGTCGACGAGGTCTCCCTGGCCCGGGTGGACGAGTTCTACCGGCGGCTGGTGGAGCGTACGGTCCCGGTCGACTCGACCCGGGTGGCCGAGTTGACGAAGCTGATCGAGAACACCTTCCGCCAGGTCAACATCGCCCTGGTCAACGAGCTGACGATGCTGTCGCACCAGCTCGACATCGACGTCTGGCAGGCCATCGACGCGGCCGAGACCAAGCCGTTCGGCTTCATGCCGTTCCGGCCCGGCCCCGGCGTCGGCGGGCACTGCCTGCCGATCGACCCGTGCTATCTGTCCTGGCAGGTCAAGCGACGCCTGGGCCGGCAGTTCCGGTTCATCGAGCTGGCCAACGACATCAACCACGAGATGCCCGAGCACGTGGCACAGCGGGTGATGGCCGGGCTGAACCGCTCCGGCCGCGCGGTCAGCGGCGCGCGGTTGCTGCTGCTCGGGCTGGCGTACAAGCGCAACACCGGCGACATGCGCGACTCCCCGGCGGTGGACGTGGCCCGGCGGCTGCGGGACCTCGGTGCCGAGGTCCGCGCGGTGGAGCCGTACGCCGAGGCGCACCACCTGCCGGACGGGGTGCTGATCGTGGACCTGACCGAACGCGAGCTGCGCGAGGCCGACGGCGTGGTGGTGGTGACCGACCACGACGCGTTCGACTACGACCTGGTGGCCCGGGAGTCCCGGTACGTCTTCGACACCCGCGACCGCTGCACCGGCCCCACCGTCGAACGCCTCTGACCTCCCGCCGGACATCATCGTGGCGGTGTAGCTGTTCCCGCGTCGGCGTGTCGAGCAGCCACGCTGCCACGATCAGCGGTCGGCGAGCGCCTCGACGACCGGCCGGGACAGTGCGCGCCGCGCCGGCAGCACCGATGCCAGCAGCGCGGCCAGAATCGCGACGGCGAATACCCCGGCGAGCCGGGCCCAGGGCACGACCAGGGTGAACTCCCCGGCGAGCCGGGCCAGCAACGCCATCGCCCCGGCGGTGACGCCGGTGCCGAGCGCGACGCCGAGCACGGCACCGACCAGCGCGGTGAGGACCGCCTCGACGGCCAGCATGGCGCGCATCCGGCCGCCGGTCAGCCCGACGGCACGCAGCACCGCGTTCTCCCGGGTCCGTTCCACCACCGACAGGCTGAGCGTGTTGGCCACCCCGACCAGGGCGATCACCACGGCCAGCCCGAGCAACGCGACCACGAACGCGAGCAGCATGTCCACCGTGGAGGTGAGCATCCGCTTGTACGCCGCCTGGTCCAGCAGGTTGACCGTCGGGTAGTCGACGAGTACCTCCTCGATGGCGGCACGCGCCACCTCCACCGGCACGCCCGGAGCCGGGTCGATCTCGGTCTGGACGCCGCGCTCGTCGGGGAAGAGCCGGGCGTGGTCGACGTCGACCAGGCCCACCGCGTGCCCGGGCGGCACCGCCGACCCGGTGCCGCCGGAGGCGAGCCCGTCGACCACCGCCGCCACCTCGAACGGCTGCGACCGCAGGGTGATCCGGTCCCCCGCCGACCAGCCGCGTCGCTGGGCCAGCTCGCGGTCCACCAGGACCCGCCCGGGTCCGAGCCGGTCGAGCTGCCCGGTGGTCACCGGCGCGATCCGGTCGGCGACCAGCGCCGGATGGACCGCGCGGTACTCGACGTCGTCGACGCTGCGGGTCCGTGCCTCGTGCACCACGCCCAGCTCGGGCCGGGCGGCCAGCGCACCGGTCAGCCCGACGGGCAGGTCCACGCCGATGCCGGTGACCAGGAAGTCCACCCCCACCTCGGCGTCGACGGTGCGTTCGATGGCCACCTTGGTGCTCTGCGCGCCGACCAGGAACGAGGAGACCAGACCGATGCCGATCACCAGCGCGGTGGCGGTCGCGGCCACCCGCCGGGGGTTGCGCACCGCGTTGGCCACGGCGAGCGTGCCGGTGACGCCGAGGATCCGCCGGACCGGTGCCCCGAAGAGGCGGACCAGCGCCGGCACCAGCACCGGACCGAAGAGCACGATGCCGAGGAAGCTCAGCACCCCGCCCAGGGCGACGAGCATGATCTGCCCGGCGGAGGCCGCGCCGGCCAGCGCGGCGACCCCGGCGGCGAGGACCACTGCGCCGCCGGCCAGCCGGAATCGGCCGGCGCGGCGGGTGACCTGCACGGCGGCGTCGGTGAGGGCGGTCACCGGCGCGACCCGGGTGCCCTGCCAGGCCGGTACGCACGCGGCGGCGACGGTGAGGGCGGTGCCGACGGCCAGGCTGCCCAGCACGGTGCCGGCGGTGACGGTCAGCTCACCGCTCAGCGGCATGTCCAGCCGTGACACCAGGGCGGTCAGCGCGGCGGCGAGTCCGGCCCCGGCCAGTACGCCGAGCGCCGAGGCGGCCAGGCCCACCACCGCCGACTCCAGCACGGCGGCCCGGAACACCTGTCCCCGGGTGGCCCCGACCAGGCGCAGCAGCGCGGTCCGACGGGTGCGCTGGGCCAGCACGATGGTGAAGGTGTTGGCGATGACGAAGGCCGCGACCATCACCGCCACCCCGGCGAAGGTGAGCAGCACCAGGTGGAACTGGTCCACGTCGCGGACCGCGTCGGCGACGGCGGCCTCCAGGATCTCCGCGCGGGTCCGCACGGTGGTGCCCGCTCCGGCGACGTCGGCGAGCCGGGCGGCCAGCTCGGTCCCGGTGATCCCGGGCTCGGCCGCGACCATGATCCGTCCGTACCCGGACAGGCCGGTCACGGCGAGCGCGTCGGCACCGACCATCCCGACGAACGGCCCGCCGATGTCGCGCGGGGTGTCGGCCACGTCGACCACACCGACCAGGGTGTACGGCTGGGCCGCCCCGGCGGCACCGCCGACGCGTACCGTGCCGCCGAGGCGGAACGACTGGTCGTCGACGGTCCGCCGGTCGAGCACCACCTCGCCGGCACGGGCGGGCAGTCGTCCGGTCACCACGTCGTAGGAGTGGAGCGCCGGATCGGTCGGCACGGCGGCGAGGACACCGAAGCCGAGCACCGGTCGCCCGTCCGCGCCGACCACTCCGGCGGTGTCGGTCAGTTCGCCCTCGGCGGCGCGGACCCCGTCGACCGCGCGGACCCGGTCGACCAGCGCCGGGTCGATCGGCTCCCGGTCGGCGTAGATCCCGGCGTCGGTGTGCCGGTCGAAGGTGCCGGCCCGGTCGTACGCGCCGGCCCGCATCCCGTCGACGAAGATCAGCGTGCCGGCGATGAAGGCCACGCCGAGCACCACGGCGAGGGTGGACATCACCATCCGGGCCGCCTCGGCACGCAGCGAACGCCATGTCAGCCGCAGCATGGTCACCGCCCCCGCGTCGACGCGGCGGCGGACGGGTCCAGGTGGGCGAGCACGTCGAGGACCAGCTCGGCGGTGGGCTCGGTCAACTCCCGGACCGGACGCCCGTCGGCGAGGAACACCACCCGGTCGGCGTACCCGGCGGCCACCGGGTCGTGGGTCACCATCACCACCGTCTGGCCGAGGCTGTCGACCGCCTCCCGCAGCAGCCGCAGCACCTCGGCCCCGGCCCGGGAGTCCAGGTTGCCGGTCGGTTCGTCGGCGAAGATCACCCAGGGTTTGGTGATCAGTGCCCGGGCCACCGCGACGCGCTGCTGCTGGCCGCCGGAGAGTTCGGCCGGACGGTGCCGGACCCGGTCGGTCAGCCCGACGGCGGCGACCACCTGACGCAGCCAGGCCGGGTCGGCCCGACGACCGGCGATGTCCAGAGGCAGCGTGATGTTCTCCGCCGCGCTGAGCGAGGGCAGCAGGTTGAACTTCTGGAACACGAAGCCGACCCGGTCCCGGCGCAGCAGGGTGAGCCGCCGGTCGTCCAGGCCGCCCAGTTCGGCGTCGCCGACGTGCACCGTGCCCGCGGTGGGCCGGTCCAGACCGGCCAGGCAGTGCAGAAGCGTCGACTTGCCGGAACCGGAGGGTCCCATGACGGCGGTGAACCGGCCGGCGGCGACGTCGAGGTCGACCCGGTCGAGCGCGACGACGGCGGCCGGACCGGTGCCGTACCGCTTGGACAGGCCACGGGCGGTGACGGCGACACCGGCGACGGCGTGGACGGGTGGGGCGAGGGACACGTACGACTCCCCGTGCGGAGGACGGACCAGGACTCCTCCGACGCTAGGGAGTCCACCGCCCCGTCGAGATCAACCCGTGCGCTCGACCTCGGTACGCCGCAGGTCGTCCCGGACCGGGCGGACCCGTACGCCTCAGGTCGTACGCCGGTTCTCCACGCCCGGGGTGACCAGCCCACTCTCGTACGCCACCACCACGGCCTGCACCCGGTCGCGCACGTCGAGCTTGGCCAGGATCCGCCCCACGTGGGTCTTCACGGTCGCCTCGGCGACGTGCACCCGGGTGGCGATCTCGGCGTTGGCCAGGCCCTCCGCGACCAGCAGCAGGATCTCCCGTTCCCGCTCGGTCAGCCGGGCCAGCCGGGGGTCCTCGCTGGGGCCGGCGCCGAGTTGTCCGGCGAACCGGTCGAGCAGACGTCGGGTGATCGACGGGGCCACCACCGAGTCGCCCTGGGCGACCACCCGGATCGCGGCGAGCAACTCCTCGGGCGGCACGTTCTTGAGCAGGAATCCGCTGGCACCCGCCCGCAACGCGGCGAAGGCGTCGGCCTCGGTGTCGAACGTGGTCAGCACCAGCACCCGGGGACCACCGGAGGGCTGGTCGGCGCAGAGCCGTCGGGTGGCCTCGACCCCGTCCATGGTGGGCATCCGGACGTCCATCACCACCACGTCGGCCTCGACGCGGGCGAGCAGCCGCAGGGCGTCGGCACCGTCGATCGCCTCACCGACCACCTCCAGGTCGGGCTGCGAGTCGAGCACCATCCGGAAACCGGCCCGGACCAGGGCCTGGTCGTCCACGATCACCACCCGGACCGTCATGCCGTGACCACCTCCGTCCCGGAGGACGAGGGTAACGGCAGCCGCGCCCGCAGCAGCCATCCCCCGGTCGGGCGGGGGCCGGCGGTGAGGCTGCCGTCGTACACCGAGACCCGCTCGCGCATGCCGACGAGTCCGTGACCGCCGGGCGGCGCGGGGGTGGCCGGGACGCGGCCCCGTCCGTCGTCGAGGACCTCGAGCACGACGGCGTCGGCGCGGTGCGCCAGGCTGACCTCGGCGGTGGCGCCGACCCCGGCGTGCTTGAGCGTGTTGGTCAACGCCTCCTGCACCAGCCGGTAGACGGTCAGGTCCAGAGCCGGCGGCAGTGGCGCGGAGTCGCCGGTGACGGTGTGGCGCACCTGGAGTCCGGCGGCGCGGAACCGCTCCAGCAGGGCGGGCAGTTCGGCGACGGAGGGACGCCGGTGGGTCGGCTCGGCGGGCTCCGGCACCCGGTCGGGTCCGGCCGAGGGGTCCGGTGCCGCGTCGGGTCCGGCCGATGATCCCGGTGCCGGTTCGGGTCCGGTCGCCGGGTCCGGTCGGCTCGGTTCCCGCAGGACATCCACCAGCCGCCGCATGTCGGCCAACGCCTGTCGGCCGGTGTCCGCGACGATCCGGACCGCCTCGCGGGCCGCCTGCGGGTCCTTGTCGATGACGTACCGGGCGCCGTCCGCCTGCACGATCATGACCGCCATGCCGTGCGCCACCACGTCGTGCAGTTCACGCGCGATCCGGGTGCGTTCCTCGGCCACCGCCGCCCGCGACTGCGCCTCGCGCTCCCGTTCCAGGGTGGCTGCCCGTTCCTCCAGGCTGAGGACGTACAACCGGCGGGTCCGCACGTTCAGCGCGGCCAGCCAGACCGCGCCGACGACCAGACCGTAGAAGACGGCGGTGAACGCCCAGGCGACCTGGGACGGCGTCCGCGCCGCGGCGAACACCACCCCGAGCGCGGCGACTACCCCGGCCAGCACGCCGTCGCGCAGCCGGTCGGCGTACTTGACCAGGCTGTAGAGGGCGATCAGCACCGCCACGTCGTACGGCAGGGACGCCCAGTCGAGGGCGACCTGGACGTACGCCAGCACCGCCACGACCACCGTGACGCCGACCGGTCGCACCCGCCGCCACAGCAGCGCCACCGCCATGCCCAGCCCGAGCATGGTGCCGGGCCAACCGGCGTCGCTACCGGCGGTGGACGCCAACGCGAGCAGCGCCACGGCACCGGAGACCGCCACGTCGAAGGCGACCCCGCGCAGCGGGCGGCCGAGGACCGTCGCTCTCATCGTCACCCAGCGTACGGGTGCCTCCGGGCCCGGCGGTCGGTCAGGGAGCGAGGTCGCGCATCCGGACGATCTCCACGCCCTGCTCGGTGGCGACCGAGGTGGCGAACTCCGACATCCGTTGGTCGAGGCCGACCTTGAGCAGGTCGGTCGCCATCACCACGGCACCCTCGTGGTGTTCGGTCATCATCCGCAGGAAGAGGCGGTCGAAGTCGACGCCCCGGGCGGCGGCGAGCCGACCCATCGCCTCGGGCGACTGCATGCCCTTCATCGTGGCGTGGTCGTGCCCGGACACCTCGCCGGAGAGGTGGCGCTCGGCGAGCCAGGCCCGCAGCACGCCGATCTCCGGTCGCTGGCCGGCCCGGATCCGGTCGGCCAGGGCGCGTACCCGGGGGTCGGCGGCCCGGTCCGGAGCGAGCGCCGCCATCTCCAGCGCCTGCTCGTGGTGCGGGATCATCATCCGCGCGAACCAGGCGTCGAGGGTGTTGAACCGCGGCGGCGAGTCGTCGCGCACCTCGGCGCCGGGGCGTTCGACGGCCGGTTCGCCGGGACGGCCGGGCACGATCACCAGCGGCGCGTCGGGATCCGCCGGCGACGGATCGACCGGGGGCGACGGATCGGCGGTGGCGGCGGCCGGTGCCGGCGCGGGGGGCACGGGCCGGTCGCCGTCGCGCAACGCGAAGGCCGACACCGCCAGCGCCACCACGACCGATGTGACGACAGTCAGCAGGCGTCCACGTCGGGCAGTCATGCGACACCCCCTCAGGGTCGAGGTCGCAGCGATCGTATCCATTTACGATATTCACTTGATGTGAGCCAGGTCACATCGATGAGTGTCGTCGCGGAGTTATGGTACGGCCCATCGCCACTCGCCTCTCGAAGGGCATCGCCGATGGTCGGATCGACCCCGCCGCGGGGGCGGCAGCTACGCGTCGTCAGCGTGGCCGCCACCGGGCTCCTCCTCGCCAGCATCGCCGTCGCCTCACCCGGCAACGCGCAGACGGTCACGCGGACGGCCACCGAGTCCGCCGCCGTCGAGGCACCACTCGGTGTCGACGAGATCTCCCACAGCCCCAACCTCACGCAGATCGCCAACCTGCCCAAGCAGGCCCCGTTCGACACCACGTCGGCGCTCGGCACCGACATCGCCTTCCAGGGCAAGTACGCCTTCGTCGGCAACTACGACGGCTTCGTCATCTACGACGTCGCGAAGCCGAGCAAGCCGAAGCTCGTGTCGCAGGTGCTCTGCCCGGGCGCGCAGAACGACATCTCCATCTACGGTGACCTGCTCTTCCTGTCGACCGACTCGTCCCGCAGCGACGACTCGTGCAGCAGCGTCTCCCAGCCCGCCACGATCAAGGAGTCGTGGGAGGGCATCAAGATCTTCGACGTCAAGGACAAGAAGAAGCCGCGCTACCTCAAGGCCGTCGAGACCGCCTGCGGCTCGCACACCCACACGCTGGTGCCGGCGAAGGACAAGAAGTCGGTCTACCTGTACGTCTCCTCGTACAGCCCGCAGGCCACCTTCCCCGACTGCCAGCCGCCGCACGACTCGATCAGCATCGTCAAGGTCCCGCTGAAGAAGCCGACCGACGCGGCCGTGGTCGCCACGCCGAACCTCTTCCCGGACGGCGGCTACGAGGGGCGGACGGGCGGGTCGGCGACCACCGGCTGCCACGACATCACCGCCTACCCGGAGAAGGACCTCGCCGCCGGGGCGTGCATGGGTGACGGGGTGCTGCTGGACATCAGCAAGCGGGAGGCGCCGCGCGTGCTGCACACCGTGCGCGACACCGTCAACTTCGCGTTCTGGCACTCGGCCACCTTCAACAACCGCGGCACGAAGGTCGTCTTCACCGACGAGCTCGGCGGCGGTGGCGGGGCCACCTGCAACGAGGAGATCGGCCCGAACCGGGGCGCCAACGCGATCTACGACCTCACCGGCCGGGGCGACAACCGGAAGCTGGAGTTCCGCAGCTACTACAAGATCCCGCGCACCAACGGCGACACCGAGAACTGCGTGGCGCACAACGGCTCGCTGATCCCGGTGCTCGGCAAGGACATCATGGTCCAGGCGTGGTATCAGGGCGGCATCTCGGTGTGGGACTTCACCGACTCCCGCAAGCCCAAGGAGATCGGCTTCTGGGAGCGGGGCCCGCTCTCGGACACCCAGCTCGTCGTCGGCGGCTCCTGGTCGGCCTACTACTACAACGGGCACATCTACTCCTCAGACATCCAGAAGGGGCTGGACGTGCTCGAACTCGACGACTGGCGGACGTGGTCGGCCAAGCTGGTCCACTACCGCGAGTTCAACGTCCAGACCCAGCCCAGCTACCTGAGCTGGTAGCACCACCCGCGCCTGCGGGCCCGGTCCCCCTCTCCGGGGGACCGGGCCCGCATCACGTGTACGCCACGTCGTGTTTTGCCCCGCCGGTCCCGGGTACCTCGTCCGGCACATTCCGTCACGCAGGAAAAGAGGCGCGGCAATGGCGCGAAACGAGTACCACGTGGTGCCGGACGGCGACGGCTGGAAGGTCGAGGGGGGCGGGACCGTCGTCGGCACGTACGACACGAAGCAGGACGCGGTCGACGCGGGGCGGAAGGTGGCGCACGGCAACGAACCGAGCCAGCTCGTGGTGCACACCGCGGACGGCCAGATCGAGACCGAGTACACCTACCAGGACGACCCGTACCCGCCCGCCGGCTGACCGGCATCCCCCCGGCGGTACCGGTCGTCACCTCGCCCGGCACCCGAGCGGATCAGGCCGCCCGGCCGTGCGAAGATGCGCCGTGACCTCCCCAGACGCCGTTCCGGCCGCACCCGGTCGACGCCGGCCGCACCCGCTGGACGTGATCGCGGTCGGGCTGGCCGTCCTGGGTGCGGTGTGCGTGGCGACGGGCCTGCTGCCCCGCGCCGACGCCGCCGACACGCTCACCCGGGTCCTGCCGCTGCTGGTCTTCCTCGGCACCGTGGTGGTCCTCGCCGAACTGACCGCCGCCGCCGGTGTCTTCGACGTCCTCGCCACCCGGCTGGCGGTCGCCGCCCGGGGTCGCTGGCCGGTCCTCTTCGCGCTCTGCGTCGGCTTCGCCGCGCTCACCACCGTCGTGCTCAACCTGGACACCACGGCGGTGCTGCTCACGCCGGTGATGCTCGCGCTGGCGGTCACCCTGCGCACGGCGGTGGCCCCGCTGGCGGTCACCACGGTCTGGCTGGCGAACACGGCCAGCCTCCTGCTGCCGGTCTCCAACCTGACCAACCTGCTGGCCGCCGACCGGATCGGCCTCGACCCGCTGGCGTACGCGAGCGTCATGTGGCTGCCCCAACTGGCGGCGCTCGCGGTCACCACGATCCTGCTCTGGCACTTCTGGTGGCGGCGCGACCGCCCCGTCGACGGCCGGTTCGCGCCGCCGTCGGTGCACCGGCCGACCGACCCGGTGCTCTACCGCACCGCACTCGTCGCCTGCCTGCTCTTCGTCGGCGCGATCGTGGCCGGCGCCCCCGTCGGCCTGGCCTCGGCGGTCGCCGCCGGCCTGCTGCTGCTCGTCTTCGCGTTCCGCTCCCCCGGTACGCTGCGCCCCGCCCTGTTGCCCTGGCGGCTGCTGCTCTTCGTCACCGGCCTGTTCCTGGTGATCCAGACCATCGGCGCGTTCGGCCTGAACGACCTCGTCGCCCGGCTCGCCGGTGACGAGGGCGGCGTGCCCGGACTGCTGCGCGCGGGCGGCACCGGTGCGCTGCTGTCCAACCTCGTCAACAACCTGCCCGCCTACCTGGCCGGCGAGGCGGTGCTGCCGGCCGGTGACCGGCAACGCCTGCTGGCCCTGCTGATCGGCACCAACATCGGCCCGCTGGCGCTGCCGTGGGCGTCCCTGGCCACCCTGCTCTGGCTGGAGCGCTGCCGGGCCGCCCGGGTACGCGTGCCGCTGGCCCGTTTCCTCGCCACCAGCGCCGCCGTCGCGACCCTCGGCACCCTCGCCGCCGTCAGCGCCCTCCTGCTCACCACCTGACCAGCTCGCCTGGTGGGCGGCTCAGCCGGGTAGGGGTGCGCCGTCGCCCCGGGTGCGTCGCGGGGTGACCAGGCGGCGCACCATCGGGGCGGCGTTCCAGCGGGCCGCGCCCACCAGGTCGCGGGCGTGCTCCAGCATCGTGTAGTCCGGTCGGGCCCGGCCTGCGGCCATCGCCGCGTCCAGGTCGTTGCCGCAGCGCGTCAGCACGCTGTCGAAGTCGCGCCGGACCGGTTCCAGCAGGTCGTAGCCGAAGGAGCGGTGCAGGCGGGCGAAGAGCGGCTTGTACAGCCGGGCCCGCTCGTGCAGGCCCGAGGAGTACGACATCGGGTTCTTCGGCCGGCGTCGGATGTAGTCCGGCAGCAGGTCGGCGAAGGCCCGGCGGACGATCCACTTCTCCTGGCCGTCGCGCATCTTGAGGTCGAGCGGCAACCGCATGGCCAGCTCGACGAGGGCCAGGTCCAGGAAGGGCACCCGGGCCTCGACGCCGAAGCCCATGCTGGTCCGATCGACCCGCTGCAACTCGGTACGACACAGGTTGCGGATCTTGTGCAGGAACAGTCGGCGGGACGCCGCCGGGCCGACCTCGTGGTACATCGGGTAACCGCCGAACAGTTCGTCGGAGCCGTCCCCGGTGAGCACCACCTTCACGCCCAACTCGCGCAGCCGACGGAAGATCGGCACCGAGACCACCGCGTTGATGATGTCGCCGTACTCGGTCAGCTCGGAGATGCGGATGGCCTCGCGGACGTCGGCGAGGCGGATGTCGCGCGGACGCAACTCGACCACCTCGTGCGGCACCCCCAGCTCCTGGGCCAGCCGCCGGGCGTACGCCAGGTCGGGGCTGCCCGGCGCGCCGACGGTGACCGCGACGCAGTCCGGGTGCGACTGTGCCGTGTGCAGCAGCGCCAGCGAGCTGTCCAGCCCGCCGGAGAGCACCACGCCCACCGTGAGGTCGGTGTCCAGGCGTACCCGGATGCTGTCGGTGAGGGTGTCCCGGACGAGCAGGGCGGCCTCGTCCGGGTCCGTCACCGGCGGCTGGTCCGCGCCGAGGGCGAGCAGGTCCACGTACGGGCGGAGGTGGACGCGGTGGTCCTCGTCGACCCAGCCGTGGTGCCCCGGCGGCACCTCGGTCACCGGCGCCCGTGCCGGGACCAGCGCCTTGACCTCGCTGGCCACGTGCAGACACCCCGGTGCGCGGGACCAGTACAGCGGCTTCACACCGAGCGGGTCCCGCGCCAGGTACACCCGGCCGGTGGGCCGTTCCGCGATGGCGAGGGCGTACTCTCCGCGCAGTCGGGTCACCATCTCCTCGCCCCACCGTTCGAAGGCGGCGAGCACCACCTCGGTGTCGCTGGCGCTGGTGAACCGGTGCCCGAGGGCGGTCAGCTCGGCGCGCAACTCGTGGTGGTTGAAGACCTCGCCGTTGTAGCAGAGCAGCCACCGCTCGTCGGCGGAGAGCCAGGGCTGGACCGCACGGTCCCGGTCCACCACGCGCAGCCGCCGGGTGCCGGCGAGCAGCCCGCTCTCGTACCGCGTCTCGGTGACCTCGCCGCGCGGGACCAGCGTGGCGAGCATCCGTCGGAAGATCGCCGGGTCGGCCTCCGGACCGACGCTCAGCACGATGCCGCACATCGTCAGATCCCCATCTCCGCCTCGTACGCGCGACGCAGCCGCCGCGTCGCGGAGGGTGCGAGGCAGATGTGCCAGGCCTGCCCCTCGTCGATCACGTTGAGTTCGCCGGCACGCTGCCGGTCCAGCAGGATCCCGGCCAGCGTGTCCCGCGCCCCGAAGCGCTCGTACCAGGACATCTCCACGTCCACCGCCCACCCCAGGCAGTGCCCGCTCGGCACCATCGCGGCGTACCCGAGTCGGCGCAGCCGGTACTGGTGCTCGGCGCTGCGGACCAGGCTGGTCACCCAGAGCGGCGGAGTGCCGACCGTGGTGGCCGCGGTGAACTCCCGGCCGATGTCGTTGAGGAGCGCGACCACCTCCCGCCGGGCCCGGCGGAACAGCAATCCGGCGGTACGCGGAGTGGCGTCCGGCAGCACCCGGCGACGCACCGCGCGCACGCCCCGGCCGAGCACCGTGCGGGGCTGTTCGGTGTAGCGGAACCGCAGCAGTCCCCGGCGGCGCAGCCACTCCAGGTCGACCAGGTGGGTGCTGTGGTGCACCTCCTCGTCGGTGACGAAGGTGGACGCGTCGCGCCACCACATCACGTCGATGCGCGACAGCAGATAGATCCGGACCAGCGCGGCCAGGTCCCCGGCGGAGCTGCGCGCGTTGGGCTGGTACCGGGCCATCTCCAGCAGCAGGGTCTCCCGCGCGCCGATCAACCCCTGCGGGGTGTCGTCGAGCACCGCGGCGATGGCCGGCTCCCGCAGCCGCTGGTCGATCAGCACCTGGCGGGCCTTCGTGCTGCTCGCCGCCGCGAGCGCGCCCACCTCGACCAGCAGCTCCCCCACGGCCTCCCGATACGCGTCCAGGTCCGGCCCGTCCGGGGAAGAGTTCGCGAGCCCCCGCACCGACATACGACGCCCGGCCGGTGCCGCGTACGGGACAGGAGGACGCGGTTGCTGCCGTCTGGGGCTACGGTTGGGCACACGCATGGCCGGGCCTCCCTCAGTCGCGACATCACGGCGTATGTCACCCTCTGCGGCACCGTAACCACGCAGACCGGAAGGACCCCGAACAATCCTTCCGTATTCCTCCTTAAGGGGTCAGAACAGACCTTCACGCACGGTCATCTCGGCGACAACGGTCCCGGCCAGCCTCTGCGTGAGCCCATCGACGTCGCACCTACCTGGCAGTACAGGGCGTTCGCGGCGCTGACCTGGCTCGCCGGTGCCGATAGTGACGAAACTCCCCGTGGTCGCGCCGTCACCACCACGTCGATGATCGCGCCAAGGCTCCGGCGGGAACGACACCACCGGTCAAGGTGACGGTACGGGTACCACCGCTGGCACCGATCGGGCCGGTGGTGGCGCCGAGGCCGCTACGGGTACCGAAATTGGTCAACACCTCATCCTTGGACACGGTGAGCGAGGCCACGATCGGCCGGGTCGCACCGTTCGGAAAGACCGTCAGGTAGGTGATCCCCGTGGGGTTGACAGCCGCGATGTCGAGAAGAACGCGCACCCCGATCGTCGGCACCCCGCCCACGCCTAGCGCGGTGAAAGTCGTCGCCCCGCGCTTCGGTCACTCCACCTACACCGCTTCGGGTGGTCCAACAGAACGGTATTGGCCGGAACGAAATCCCCAACCCTCCCGGCCGCGTCGACACCCGCCGGCCCCGCCGAAATTACGACCACCGACTCCAGAACCAACGACACGGCTGCCGACAGGACTATAATCAGCTCAATTCAACGTCCCGGGTGTCCGCTAGTGTCGGTCGAAATCCGCGGCCAACCGCCCAAGCCTCGGCCCGCACCAAGAGGCCGCCCACTTCTCCGGGAGAAAGTTCGAGATCAGCTGCGATCGAAGCAAAGAGCAGCATCTTTAGCCCCTCATGCCTATACCCAGGAATTCCGGCCACTGACACGTGCTCACCCAGCGCATCGCGCATCACCGACTCCACCTCGTCGACGTCGAGGCGAGAACCCCTGAAGCGTCCCACCATCCGGCGCGCACACTTTCTTATCTCAGACAGGCGCGGAGAGTCACCAAACCGATCCGCCAAGATGACGGCGAGGGCACCATCAACTACACCCGAGGCGTCTACCCAGCGTGCAGTTGCGAGCTTTTCCTTCAGTCGTTCCTGCGAGGATCGATCTCCCAGAATCGTAGCCAGCAGAAACTGCGCCATGAGAGTACTAGGACCATCATTCTGTATCATTGACGATACTTCCCCTTACAGCCATCACGCAGGACGCGTTGAATTCCCATTCCGAACGCATACAGAACGACCCCAACGCCACTGACGCCGCCACCTACGGCCACATCCGCAACCTGCGGGACTCCAACCTTTGGATACATTTCAGCAAATAACTCGGCACTCTTCCTCGACGGCATCAACACCGCGCCCGATCATATCTCTCCACGGCTGGTTCGGCTCATCGAGATCCGGGAAATCTGGCCGGCTGACGTCACCAACCTCGAAGCAGGAACCTTTCCGCATCGACCGACCTTCAGGGTATCCGGCGAGTTGGCCGCCGCAATTGTTTACAATTAATGGAGTCTCGCCAGCCAGAACATGGTACGTATGGTTGTCAGCGCCCGCAGAGTCTCACATCTCCTTGGCGCCAACGTGGTTGTCGACCTCAGTGAGAACAACCTTGTTGCCGTCGGCCGTACGGAATTCGTGGCCGACGGTCAACTCGGAGGCGTTGCCCCAGGCGCCGGTCGCCTTCCCCCGGAAGGGGTGGCTCGTCGTCGTCTGCAACTCCACCGCAACGGCCAGCCCCGCAACCGCCACATCGGCTGCGACAAATCGAACTCACTCCGACACCTGACCAGTCAAGCCGGAATCGAGGCTAAAAGCTGGGTCCATAAATCACTCCCAACTAGTGATTCCGATTTCCGAAGCTCGCTCTCGAATTGCAGTCAACGAAGCCCTTGCCCCGTTTAGCGCTTTGTCAAACGCCTCACCCAATTCACGCCCTGCAGTTCTATCAATTTCGAGCCCACGTTCGACCAGCGCAGCGTAACGTTTCCACGTGGACTCGAAAAGCCCATAGGAGCGCGCATAGTCACCGCTGCACCGAACCCAATCAGATCGACCGATCGCGTCCTTTGCACGTCCAAGCAAATGATTTACCTCTGCATGCACCGCAATCATCTCGCCCACCATTGCCGCAAGACGGCCGCGCGTACCGTGGTGCAACAGCACCTCAACGAACAGACCGTATGGACCGGGAGACTCCATGGCCACCTTCTCGGGTAGAGCTCTGGCGGAATCATTGTCGTTAGGAGATCGGCCCCGCCTTGCCTGACTCGAATTCAGTTCGGCCGCCCGCCCGAAGAACGTCGGCACAATAAGTGATGCAGCAATCGACAACGAGTCGCAGTCGCGGAGATGCCAGTTACCTGCCGTGTCCACTTGCGCATCGATCAATTCAATGCTTTCTGCGGATTTGAGAGTTCCAACTCGCGAGTGAATGAATTCGGTCTCGGGTCATCGCCAATCGGTGGAGTGTTGAGGTTCGACGAACCTCCAAATGGATCCGGGGCCTCCATTGACACAGCGTGCATTGTGATGTTTTCGCCACCTAAATTCACCTCAAGATAGGCGTGCCCCTTGCCTGGATCCCGGTGAAACCCTCGCTGTTCCGCAGTAGTGTACGAGTACCGGTGTGTTGCCGGCGATCACATAGTACGTGTGGATTTCGTCGACGGTGACGGCGCTCACCACCAACCGCAATCACGAGCGACGCGAACGGCCTCGGCCCGGTTGTCCACACCCAGCTTCTGCACCGCGAGCGCGAGATAGTTGCGGACGGTGCCGCTGGAGAGACGGGCGCGGCGGGCGATCGCCGCGACCGATGATCCGTCCTCGGCCAGCCGCAGCGTCTCCAGTTCGCGCGGGGTCAGCGGGCACGGCGGGATGCTCAGCGCGTCGGCCGCCAGCGCCGGGTCGACGTACCGGCCACCGGCGTGCACCCGGCGGATCACGTCGGCGAGGGCCCCGCCCGGCGCGCCCTTGGGCAGGAAGCCGCGCGCTCCCGCGGAAAGCGCGCGGGCCAGGTGTGGCGGGCGTCCCTGCCCGGTGAGGATGACCACCGCGCACTCCGGCAGCACCCGGGCCAGCTCGGCCGCGACTGCGAAGCCGTCCTGTCCGGGCATGGCCAGGTCGACCACGGCCACGTCGGGTCGGTGGGCCAGGGCGGCGGTGACCGCCGCCGGCCCGTCGGCCGCCTGCGCGACGACCGTCAGGTCCGCCTCCAGCTCCAGCAGGGCGGCCAGGGCGGTACGGATCAGTTCCTCGTCGTCGGCGAGCAGGACCCGGATCATGCGACGGCCGGTACGGTCGCCTCGACGGTGAACACGTCGTCGGCCCGGTCGACGCGGAGCCGTCCACCGGCAGCGGCGAGCCGGTCGGCCAGTCCGCGCAGGCCGTGACTGTGCCGGTCCGCCGTCCCCGTCTCGGTCGCCCCGTCGTTCGTCACGGTCATCCGCACCTCGTCCTCCCGCTGGGTGATCTCGATCCGGCACCAGGCGGCCCGGCTGTGTCGCAGCACGTTGGTGCCGGCCTCGCGGAGCACCGCCGCGAGCTGGGTGGCCGTCTCCGGCGGCAGCTCACCGTCGGGCGGCACGACGGTGCACCGTACGCCGGACGAGCGCAGCACCTGCGCGACCGCCGTCACCTGCTCGCCGAGGTCGACCCGGCGGTAGCCGTGCACCGTCCGGCGTAGTTCGGTCAGCGCGGTGGCCGCGAGCCGCTGCGCCTCGCCCGCCTCCCGGGCCGCCCGCGACGGGTCGGCGGCGGCCAGCCGGGCGGCCAGCTCGGCTTTCAGCGTGATCACGGTCAGGTGGTGCCCGAGCAGGTCGTGCACGTCCGCCGCGAAACGCAACCGCTCCTGGGCGGCGGCCAGCCGGGCCTGGGCCGCCCGCCCCCGCTCCGCCTGCACCAGCAGCCGCCAGAACCACACCTGGAAGCCGTTCACCACCGCGACGCCGGGACCGGCGGTGCCGACGACCAGCAGCGCCGGCCCGATCGACGCGCCGGTCACCTGCGCCACCGCTCCGGCGACCACCATCGCCGCCACGGTGGCCGGAAGGGTCGCCCGCAGCGGGGCCAGCAACGGCACCCCGCCGACCGTCGCCGCGCCGAGCCAGGCCCAGGTGGGCCAGTCGCCGACGGCGACCGGTGCGGCCAGCGGCACACCGAGCACCGCGACGGCGGCGTACCCGATCCGCAGCCGTCGGCGCCGCGCGGCGGACCACCCGGTGGTCAGTGCCGCGCCCACCGCGCCCGCCAGGACCAGCGCGAACGCGCCGATGGCGAGGACGCCGGAGGCCACCCGCCACGGGTCCGGCTCCCGTGCGAGGCCGACCGCCGGCAGGAACAAGGTGGCGGCCATGCCGGCGGCGAGGGAGACCATCGTCGCCGTCCGGGCACGGCGTAGGGTCCGCCCGCCGCCCGGCACCGTCCCGTCCGTCCCCACGCCGGTCAGGGTAGAACCCGCCACCCCACCGGCGGAGCCCCCGTTCCGCCCGGTCCGACCGGGCATCGTGCCCGGCCGACCGGGGACGGAACGCGGATTGTCGCCGACGTCGTTCGCCACGACGATCGACGTCATGACCGACGCCCTCGCCGCACCCGGCGGACCGACCCCGTCCACCCCGACGATCCACGGGCCAACGGCCGCGCCGGTTCGCCACTCGCGCCTGTCGCCGCTGGCCCGGCATCTGATGGAGATGGCGCTGGCCATGGTGGCCGGCATGCTGGCGCTCGGTGCCGCCCGCGCCGCCCTGGGCGGGCTGCTCGGGCTGGCTCCGGCCACGCCCGGCGTCGCGTCGCTGCTGATGGCCACCGACATGAGCATCGGCATGGCGGTCTGGATGTGGTACCGAGGGCATTCCGGCCCGGCCGTCGGCGAGATGGTCCTGGCCATGTACGTGCCCGTGCTGGTGCTGCTGGTGCCGTACCGGGCCGGGTTGCTCGACGGCGACTCCCTGATGATGGGCACGCACGTGCTGATGGTGCCGGCGATGGTGGCGGCGGTGCTGCGGCGTCGGGCCGAGTACGCCGTGCACCACCCGAACCGCGCCGCGCCGCGACACCCGTGGGCACGGGCGGTGGCGCAGCGCTGGCCGGCCGGGCTGGCGCTGCTGATGACCGCCGACAACTGGAGCTCACCCGTACCGCTGGCCGCGTACACGCTGCTGGTCCTGCCGGCCGGATACCTGATCATCGGCACCGTGCGCCGGCAGTGGGGCGTACCGGGTGCCCTCCGCCTCCAGCTCGCCGGCCTGGCCGGCTGGTCGGGCCTGGCCCTGCTCGCCCTTCTCCTCGGTGGCGCGGCCGGGCAGTGGCTGGTGGCGTTCGGATGGTTGGCCCACGCGGGCTGGGACGTGATCCATCACCGCACCGGCAAGGTGGTGCCCCGCGCCTACGCCCAGTGGTGCGGCGTGATCGACGCGGTCCTCGGGATCACCATCGTCCTGGCGCTGGTCACCACCTGACCGACCGGCTGCGCCACGGCCCGCCGCCACCCGGCGGCGGGCCGTGGCCGCGTGTTACCGGTGGTCGCCGCAGCGGCCGGGAGGGCGTGATGAAAAACTTGACCCATGAGTTCCACGCCCGTACCGCCCGACGCGACCATGGATCCGCCCGCCTTCACCGATCTCGGCCTGCGACCCGAACTGCTCGCCGCGCTCGCCGCGCTCGGCTACGAGGAGCCGACGCCGATCCAGCGGGAGGCGATCCCCACCCTGCTGACCGGCCGTGACCTGCTCGGGCAGGCAGCCACGGGTACGGGCAAGACGGCCGCGTTCGCGCTGCCACTGTTGCAACGAATGCCGGACGACCGGCCCGGCGGTGATCCCCTGGCGTTGGTGCTGGTGCCCACCCGGGAACTCGCGGTGCAGGTGTCCGAGGCGTTCCACCGGTACGGCAAGGACCTCGGGGCCCGAGTGCTGCCGATCTACGGCGGGCAGCCGATCGGCCGCCAACTGCGGGCGCTGGACCTCGGCGTGGACGTGGTCGTGGCCACCCCCGGACGGGCGCTGGACCACATCGCCCGGGGCACGCTACGGCTCGGCAACCTGATCACCGTCGTCCTCGACGAGGCCGACGAGATGCTGGACATGGGCTTCGCCGAGGACATCGAGGCGATCCTGGAGCACGCGCCCGCGCAACGCCAGACGGTCCTCTTCTCGGCGACCATGCCGTCGCGCATCGAGGGCATGGCCCAGGCGCACCTCACCGACCCGGTCCGCATCCTCATCGCCCGCGAGCAGCCGGTGGCCGGCGCGGCACCCCGGGTACGCCAGAGCGCGTACCTGGTGGCGCGGGCGCACAAGCCGGCGGCGCTGGGCCGGGTGCTGGACGTCGAGTCGCCCACCGCGGCGATCGTCTTCTGCCGCAGCCGGGAGGAGGTCGACCGGCTCACCGAGACGATGAACGGACGCGGCTACCGGGCCGAGGCCCTGCACGGCGGGATGAGCCAGGAGCAGCGGGACCGGGTGATGGGTCGGCTGCGCTCCGGCACCGCCGACCTGCTGGTCGCCACCGACGTCGCCGCGCGGGGACTCGACGTCGAACAGCTCAGCCACGTGGTCAACTACGACGTGCCGTCGGCTCCCGAGTCGTACGTGCACCGCATCGGCCGGGTCGGTCGCGCCGGCCGGGAGGGCGTGGCGATCACCCTGGCCGAGCCCCGGGAACACCGGATGCTCAAGACCATCGAGCGGGTCACCGGCCAACGGATCACGATCGACAAGATCCCGACCGTCGCCGACCTGCGTACCCGCCGGCTGGAGCTGACCCAGGCGGCGCTGCGGGAGAGCCTGCTGGAGGACGACCTGGAGCCGTTCCGGGTCATCGTGGAGACGCTCAGCGACGAGTTCGACCTGATGGAGGTGGCGCTCGCCGCGGTGAAGCTGTCCCACGAGGCGACGCTGCCCGGCTCCGACGAGGCCGAGGAGGAGATCCCGCAGGTGGCGGTCCGTCCCACCCGGGACGCCCGGCCCGGCCAGGACAACCGGGGCGACCGCCGACCGGCACGGCCCCGCACCGGCGGCACCACCCAGGTCTTCATCGGGCTGGGCCGGCGCGCCGGAGTCCGGCCGCAGGACCTGGTCGGCGCGATCACCGGAGAGACCGGCATCCGTGGCCGGGACATCGGCTCGATCGAGATCGCCGACCGGTTCTCGCTTGTCGAGGTGCCCAACGGGGTGGCCGACGAGGTGATCGCCGGGCTGCGCGGCAGCACCATCAAGGGCCGTAAGGCCACCGTACGCCGAGACCGCGACGACAGCCGCTGACGTGTAAGGAAGGGCCCCCTGTTAACGCCTGCGGTATAGCAGGGAGCCCTTCTCACCACGGCACGCCCCGACATGCAGCGACTGGCGCCACCCCGCACGGGATGACGCCAGTCGATGGTGCCTCGGGTTAACAGGGGACCCCTGCTCTACCTCAGGCGTTAATAAGGTGCCCTTCCTTGCATCCGTCAGGCGGCGGTGAGGCTCTGGCCGCCCAGCGAGGCCGGGTCGATCTCGGCCGGGCGCAGCGCCAGGGCGAGCACGTCGGCGACATCGGCGAGCGGGTGTACGGTCAGCGCCTCGCGGACCTCGGTGGGCAGGTCGTCGAGGTCCGGCTCGTTCCGGGCCGGAATGATCACCTCGGTCAGACCGGCCCGGTGCGCGGCCAGCAGCTTCTGCTTCACCCCGCCGATGGGCAGCACCCGGCCGGAGAGTGTCACCTCGCCGGTCATCCCGAACTCGGGGCGTACCGGCCGGCCGCTGGCCAGCGACGCCAGCGCGGTGACCATGGTGATGCCGGCGCTGGGGCCGTCCTTGGGCACCGCACCCGCCGGGACGTGCAGGTGGATCCGCCGTCCGGCGAGGGCGTTCGGGTCCAGGCCGAGCCGGCGGCCGTTGGCGCGCAGGTAGGAAAGGGCGATGTGCGCCGACTCCTTCATCACGTCGCCGAGTTGGCCGGTCAGGGTCAGGCCCGGCTCACCCTCCATGCTGGTGGCCTCGATGAACAGCACGTCGCCGCCGGCACCGGTGACCGCCAGGCCGGTGGCCACGCCGGGCACCGCCGTCCGCTCCGCCGACTCCGGCGTGTGCTTGGGCCGGCCGAGGTAGCGGGTCAGGTCGTCGGCGCCGACGCGGACCGGCGTCGGGTCGTCGGTGAGGGCCACCGCGACCTTCCGCATGACCTTCGCCAGGGCCCGCTCCAGTTGCCGTACGCCGGCCTCCCGGGTGTACTCCCCCGCGATGCGGGCCAGTGCCGGGGCGTCGAGGTCGACCTCGTCGGCGGTCAGCCCGGCCCGTTCCCGCTGCCGGGGCAGCAGGTGGTCCCGGGCGATGGCCACCTTCTCGTCCTCGGTGTAGCCGTCCAGGGTGACCAGTTCCATCCGGTCCAGCAGCGGGCCGGGGATGGCCTCCACCACGTTGGCCGTGGCGAGGAAGAGCACGTCGGACAGGTCGAGGTCGACTTCCAGGTAGTGGTCCCGGAAGGTGTGGTTCTGGGCCGGGTCGAGCACCTCCAGCAGGGCGGCGGCCGGGTCACCGGCGTACCCGACGGAGAGTTTGTCGACCTCGTCGAGCAGCACCACCGGGTTCATCGAGCCGGCCTCGCGCAGGGCCCGCACGATCCGGCCGGGCAGCGCGCCGACGTAGGTGCGCCGGTGGCCCCGGATCTCGGCCTCGTCGCGTACGCCGCCGAGGGAGACCCGGACGAATCTGCGCCCGAGCGCCCGGGCGACGGACTCGCCGAGGCTGGTCTTGCCGACGCCGGGCGGGCCCGTCAGGGCGAGCACCGCGCCGGAGCCGCGCCCGCCGACCACACCGAGGTTGCGGTCGGCCCGGCGGTTGCGCACCGCCAGGTACTCCAGGATGCGGTCCTTGACGTCGGCCAGGCCGGCGTGGTCGGCGTCGAGCACGGCCCGCGCCGCGGCCAGGTCGGTGTTGTCCTCGGTACGCGTGCTCCACGGCATCTCCAGCACCGTGTCGAGCCAGGTACGGATCCAGCCCGCCTCCGGGGAGGCGTCACTGGCCCGCTCCAGCTTGCCGACCTCGCGCAGTGCCGCCTCGCGTACCTTCTCGGGCAGGTCGGCGGCCTCGACACGGGACCGGTAGTCGGCGGAGCCGTCCGGGGCGTCCTCGCCGAGTTCCTTGCGGATCGCGGCGAGCTGCTGGCGCAGCAGGAACTCCCGCTGCGACTTCTCCAGCCCCTCGCGGACGTCGGAGTTGATCTGCTCGGTGACCTCCTGCTCGGCGAGGTGTTCCTTGACCCAGCCGACGAGCAGTTCCAGCCGGGCGGTGACGTCCGGCGCGGCGAGCAGTTCGGTCTTCTGCGCCAGGGTGAGCCAGGGCGCGTAGCCGGCCGAGTCGGCCAGTTCGGAGAGGTCGGTCATCCGCTCCATCGCGTCGATGACCTGCCATGCGCCGCGCTGCTGGAGCACGGAGGTCACCAGGGCGCGGTACTCGCGCGCCAGTTCCCGTGCCTTGCCGGCGGGGGTGGGTTCGTCGATCTCGGTCGCCTCGACCCAGAGCGCCGCGCCGGGTCCGGGCACCCCGGAGCCGATGCGGGCGCGGGCGAGGCCGCGGACGACGGCGGCAGGCTCACCGCTGGGCAGCCGACCCACCTTCTCGATGGTGGCGATCGCGCCGACGGAGCCGTACTCGCCGTCGAGGCGGGGCACGGCGAGCAGCCTGCGGTCGCCGGTGGCGCGGGCCGCGTCGACCGCGGCCTGGGTGGTCGGGTCGAGGGTCACCGGGATGACCATGCCGGGCAGCAGTACCGCGTCGGTCAGTGGAAGTACCGGAAGAGTTGCCATCGAACACCTGCTATCGCATTGAGTTGAGCGTGTCTGACTCAAGTCGACGCGGGTCGGCGTTGTTCCACGGTGTGACCCAGCACACGAACCGGCCTCGATCGGGTGCGGCACCGACACATCCGTACCGACGAACACCGGGTAATCGGGATTTACGCGCGGCGCAAAACGCGAGACGCGGCGGACAGGGGCTTTTGTTGCGCAATTGCGGGGCGATGAGTCAAACTTTGACCACACCCCGCCAGACACAGGGAGTAATCGACGATGGCGAGAAAAGTAATCACGGTGCTGACTGACGACCTCGACGGCGGAAAGGCCGATCGCACGGTCGAGTTCAGCCTGGATGGCGTGAGCTACACCATCGACGTCTCCGACGAGAACGCGGGAGTCCTGCGTAAGGCGCTGGATCCGTTTATCAATGCGGGCCGACGGCTCGGACGCGGCAGCGCCGACACCGGTCGCGGACCGCGTCGCGTCACCGCGGCGGCACCCGGAATGAACCGCGAGCAGAACCGCGCGATCCGGGAATGGGCAGTCGGCAACGGCTACAAGATTTCCGAGCGGGGTCGTATCCCGGTCGAGGTCGTCGAGGCGTACAAGAACCGCTGAACAGCGGCGTCGCCCCACAACGACGCGGGCCGTCCGGAACCTGGTTCCGGACGGCCCGCGTGTTGTTCCGGGTCAGTTGACCTGGATCCGCACCGCGTCGAAGGCGGGGGTCTGGTTGGCCCGCTCCGACATCGGGATACGGTGCGAGCCGTCGCCGGCCCAGACCGCGCACTGTGCGGTGCCGGACTCGGGCAGGCCCGGGATCTGGATGACCACGCTGTCCGGCTGGCTACCGCCGCCGCCGTCCTCGGTGGCCACGAAGAAGGCCGGTACCGGATCCGCCGCCGGCGCCTCGTTCGTGTTGTTCAGCATCCGGCAGGCGGTGTGGAAGTGGCCACGGGTCAGGCCCTCACCGTTGAGCAGCGAGCTCTCCAGGTAGTAGCCACCCTGACCGGCCGGGAGGAAGCGGTCCCGGACCAGGTTGCGGGTGCTGACCCGCAGGGCGAAGCCCTCGTTGCGGTTGATCTGCTGCGGGAACTCGGTGATCAGCAGCGACGGGTTGTTCGCGGCGGAGCCGACCTCACCGAAGGCGGTGCTGATGCAGCGGTTGCCGTTCTGGAAGCCGTCGTGCGGCTGGAGCTGGCTGTTGTTGCAGTTGTTGGCCAGCACGTCGAGGCCGTTGTTGCCTCCGCCGTTGTTGCCGCCGTTGTTGTTGCCCCCGCCGTTGTTCCCACCGTTGTTGGGGTTGTTGCCGCCGTTGTTCCCACCGTTGTTGTTGTTCACCGGCTGCACCTGGCAGGCGGCCAGACCGGCGAGGCCACGCGGCCGGGGGCCGAAGCGGTCGATGGAGATGGTGATTCGGTCGAGCGTGGCCCGCCGCTTGCTGGCCAGCGGGTCGAGGATCGCGTTGCGGATGAACGCCTGGCCCTTGTTGCCCTCGGCGGCCAGGCGCTGGTCGGCCTCGGTGATCTGGGTCTGGAGCAGGGCCAGGTTGCGGTCCACCTCGGCGCGGGCCCGGTCGGGCACCTGCGGCAGGCGGCTCACCACGTCGGGACAGGCCACGGCGAAGGAACCGGCGGGGGTCGCGCCACCGTTGCCGCTGCGGGTCTCCTGGCACTCCTCCACGGACTGCTGCCCGTCACCCCAGTGGTTGGTCACCCACCGGCCGTTCTGGAAGGTACGGGTGGTGGTGGCGCCACGGGCGGTCGGCGCGGTCGCACCCGGGCTGGGCTCGACACACTCGGCCGAGATCGGGCGGGTCTGCTGCTTGTTCGGCCGTCGGTCACCGGCCGACGAGATCTGGGTAACGGCAACGACGCCACCGAAGACGGCGAGCGTGGCACCAACGGCCAGAAGTCGTTTGGTCCGCGTGTTACCTGAGGGTCTGCGTGACCGGGTGGACCTGCGCATCGAATTGCTCTCCTTCTCGATCCGGTACCTGACGCGTGACTCGACGGACCGAACGGAATCGTGGTGGCGCGTTCGACGGAGGCCGTTCGAACGCACCGGTGGTACGTCGACAGACGACGATGCCCTTTCCGCACCGCCTCCCGCGCCCCCGGCGCGGGTTGGGAGATCCTGTCCATTCCCGGTGAGGTACGGCCCCGCCGTGGCGGGAGTTCAAAAGAAGGTGGACTTTTTTTCGACGACCCGGGCCGTACGGCTCCTGGGCAGGTCAGACCTGGTGCAGATGGTCGTAGGCGAAACCGTCCACGAGTTCGTCGCGGCGCTGCCCGAGTCGCCGGATGTCGTCGAGCAGATCGGTGCGATCCACCACGGCGGGACTTTCGTTCTCCAGGGTGCGCAGACGCTCACCGACAGCGAGCGCGGACAGATCCTCGGCCAGTCGTGCGGGATCGACACCACAGGAGAATCGGTGCGTCCGCAGAATGACTCGCTCCACCAGGAACGCGCCGGGCCGCACCTCGACCCAACTCCACCCCTCGACCGGGCCGTCGGCCCAGCGCACGTGCAACCCGCGCAGGATCGGATCCGCCAGTCGCCGCGACACGTACGCCTCGACCGCCTCGGCCCGGGCGAGCGCGCCGAGGTCGTTGACCGCGCCGGTGCGCCCGTCCGGCAGCCGGCCGACGATGTCGCGGAACCCGACGGCGGGTACGTCCGACCCGGCGGCGCCGTCGGCGTACCGGCGGGCGTCGATCACGTAGCCGACGATGCCCGGACCGTGGTCGACGGCGCGCAGGGTGACCGAGCCGATCCGCAGCAGCGGCAGGCCGACGCTGGCGGTGACCGCCTCGACGATCCGGTCCACCCGCCGGGCGGCGGCGTCCGGCGCGGGCTCCCGGAACTCGACGGCGAACTGCGGCAGGCCGGTGTCGTCCGCGCAGACCACGTGGTCGAGCACCACCCGCGCGGCGGTGTTCCACTGGCTGCCGGTGAGCCCCGGCGGCCGGCGCCGGATCACGTCACCCAGACGCGGGGCGGCGTGCACCCGTTGTCCCGCGCGGGCCAGCACAGGCGTACGCCCACCGGCCGGAACCGTCGACAGCCACGCGTCGCCACCGGTCATCGTCGTATCCACCCAATCCTGCCGCCGACCGACCGAGTCTAGGATGACGATCATGCCGGGCGGCTCCCCCGGTGGGCCCGCGATGACCGCCACGACGGTGACCGACCGCGCCCGAGCCGAGGAGGTGGACGGATGCGGGTGGTGTCCCTGGTGCCCTCGCTGACCGAGGCGGTGGCGGTGACCCTGCCGGGTCTGCTGGTCGGAGCCACCGACTGGTGCACCGCTCCGGCCGATCTGGACGTGCCCCGGGTGGGCGGCAGCAAGTACCCCGACCTGGACCGGGTGCGCGCGTTGCGGCCGGACCTGGTGCTGCTCAACGTCGAGGAGAACCGGCGCGAGGACGCCGAGGCGCTGTCCGCCGCCGGGGTGCCGGTCCGGGTCACCTACCCACGCACCGTGGACGCCGCCCTGACCGAGCTCGCCGACCTGCTGCGTGACCTGGGCGCGTCGGGGGAACCCGAGTGGTTGACGGCGGCGCGACGGGCCTGGGCCGACCTTCCGACTCCGTCGGTGCGGCACCGTGCGGTGGTGCCGGTCTGGCGGCGCCCCTGGGTGGTGCTCGGCGCCGACACCTTCGCCGGTGACGTGCTCCGCCGGCTGGGCGTGACCAACCTCTACGCCGGGCACCCGGAACGGTATCCGCGACCGTCCCTGGACGAACTGCGCGCCACCGGACCCGACCTGGTGGTGCTGCCGGACGAGCCGTACCGGTTCACCGCCGACGACGGGCCGGAGGCATTTCCGGGCGTACCGTGTGCTCTGCTCTCCGGTCGGCACCTGACCTGGTACGGCCCGTCGCTGGCCGAGGCCCCGTCGGTGCTGGCCGCTCAACTGGCGGACCCGGTCCGACGGCCCGGACCGGAAGGGGTCGAAGGTCCCGTCCGGTCCGGGCCCGGTCGGCCCTGACCGCACCCGGTCCCACCGGCGTCCAATGGAGGTGTCACCGGGACAGCGGTGCGAAGCAGAGAAGGGACGTGGACATCATGACCGCGATGACCGAGCGGAACACCGCCGCCAGGACCCCGGGCGCCGAGACCGTTCGGGAGCAGGTCGACCGGAGGCGGGTCACCCGCCACCTGCTCGCCGGGCTGCGGCTGGCACTCGGCTGGATCTTCCTCTGGGCGTTCGTGGACAAGCTGTTCGGCCTGGGGTTCGCCACCGAGGGCGAGAACGCCTGGATCAACGGCGGCAGCCCCACCAAGGGCTTCCTCAGCTTCGGCGTCACCGGTCCGTTCGAGGGCTTCTACCAGAGCATGGCCGGGGCGGTCTGGGCCGACTGGCTGTTCATGATCGGTCTGGCCGCGATCGGCACCGCCCTGATCCTCGGCATCGGGGTGCGCGTCGCCGCCGTCGCCGGTGGCCTGCTACTGGTGATGATGTGGACTGCGGCCCTGCTGCCCGCGAACAACCCCTTCATGGACGACCACCTGGTCTACGCCGGGGTGCTGGCGCTGCTCGCGGTGACCAACGCCGGTGACACCTGGGGCCTCGGCCGCACCTGGGCCCGGCTGCCGATCGTCCAGCGCTTCGCCTGGCTCCGCTGACCTGTCACCTCCCTCCCCACACGGCGGGCGTCACCCCTGCGGGTGCCGCCCGCCGCCACGACGGCCCGGGTGCTCCCGGGCCGTCGTGGCGCGTGCGACGGGCACCGCTGGCGTAGCATCCGGCAGGATTGTGCTGACCAGAACCGACGTCACAGGAGAATCCGCATGAACCAGGCAGCGAGCAAGCCCGAGATCGGTCCGATCGAGGGTGCCCCGCCCGCCGACCTCGTGATCGAGGACATCACCGTGGGCGACGGCCCCGAGGCCCAGCCCGGCCAGCGTGCCCGCGTCCACTACGTCGGGGTCTCGCACTCCACCGGCGCCGAGTTCGACGCCTCCTGGAACCGGGGGGACGCCTTCGAGTTCCCGCTCGGCGGTGGCCGGGTCATCGCCGGCTGGGACCAGGGCGTGGTCGGGATGCGGGTCGGTGGGCGGCGCAAGCTGACCATCCCGCCGCACCTGGGCTACGGCAGCCAGGGCGCCGGTGGCGTCATCAAGCCCAACGAGACCCTGGTCTTCGTGGTCGACCTGCTCGGCGTCCGCTGAGCGCCGCGTCCGGCGCCGGCCCCCGTACCCGGCGCCGGACGCGCGGTCGGCGTCGCACGCCGACCACCGCACGCCCCGGCGGGCGAACCCGCCGTCGCGGCGTCACACGCCGGCCAGCACCCGCTCGGAGCACGAGCCGACGACCGGGATGACCCGGCGCAGGCCGGTGGCACGCAGCACCCGCTCCACCACCGGCGGCGGGTCCGTCAGCACCAGTTGGCCGCCCTGGGCGCGCACCCAGAGCCGGGCCGCGATCAGCGTGCGCACCCCGGCGGCGGAGAGCACCCGCACCTCGGAGAGATCCACCCGCAGCTCCGGCCGGGCCGGTGCAGCCCAGAGGGCCGCGCGGAACGCCGCGACGGTGGCGATGTCGACGGCACCGACCACGCGGACGCACACCGCGTCGTCGAAGACCGTCGTCTCCACGTGGAACCGCTCCTCGCGCTCTGGCATGAGAAGAACCTATCCCCCACCACCGACACTCACACCCTGCGTAAAGGCGGTTCCGGGTAAGCCCAGGGCATGACCCGCAGGCCCGGTGCATCCACCCTAGGGACGATCCCGGGCACCACCCTCCGCCCGCCCACGACGGGAACACCGGGCCGGTGACGACCCGGCGCCCGACGTCGGTGTGTCACCCGCCGCTCGCCGAGGGCTGCGGCTCCGGCGAGCCACCGCCGGCCACCGCGCCCGGGTCCGCCGACGCGGTCGGTGCCGGCTTCAGCCCGGCGGGTACGGGCAGCGCACTGCCCTCGGCGAACCGGTCCCAGTCGACGTTCCACGCCGTCCAGCCGTTGCCCTCGCCGAGTTCGACCTCGGTGCCCTTGACGGTGACCAGGTCACCGACCTGGGTGACGCCCATCAGCCAGTCGGCGTTGGCCGCGGAGAGGTTGGTGCACCCGTGCGACACGTTGGTGTACCCCTGATCCCCCTCCGACCAGGGCGCACCGTGGATGAACTCGCCGCCCCAGGTCAACCGCTGCGCGTCCTCGACGTCGACGACGTACGGGTCGGCCGAGCCCGTGGTGTCGAACGTGGTGAAGTCGTGCTTCTCCATGATCACCATTTTGCCGCTGGAGGTCGGGGTGCTCGGCTTGCCGAGGCTGACCGGGAGCTTGCGCAGCAGCTTCCCGTCCCGGATCACCGACATCTGCTTGGTCGCGTTGTCGATCTCCAACGCCGTCTGCCGGCCGATCTTCGACGTGGCCCGCCGGTCGGCGTCGCCGACGTTCTCCTTGCCGATCGGCAGACCCTCCAGCGCGGCACGAACGTTGATGGACGTGCCGGGTCGCCAGAAATCGGGCGCCCGATAATAGACCTGACTCCCGTCGGACACCCAGGACCAGGTGCCCGGCTGCGGCGGATCGGTCTTCACGAACAAACGACGTTGCACATCCGCCCTGGCTTCTTTCGGAATGGGCGGGTCGAACGCGACGGTTACCGGCATGGCCGTGCCGTACGTCCGATTACCGGCGAAATAGAGCGTACTGGTGATCGCCGGTTTGGACGATTTCGGTTGCGTCGTGAAGGTCGTCTTCCGAGTGACCGTCTGCCCCTTCTCGCCGGTCACCGTGACCTCGGCGGTGTAGGTCCGCTTGGGCTGCAACACCTCGGCCGGCACCCACCCGGTGCCGTCCTCGCGCGGCTCGGCCTCGACCTTTCCGCCCTTGTCGTCGGTGATCCGCACATCGGTGACCCGCCCGTGCTTGACCGCGGTGCCGATCTCCCCGCTGATCGGCACGTCCCGCGCGCCCTCGGCGGGCGTCACGGCGAGTTCCGGAGCCGCCTGCCGACCCTCACCGGGTCCGGCGGTCCTCCGATCACCCGTGCACGCGCCCAGCGCCAGCGGCGCCGCTGCGACGGCCACCGTCAACAGCGCCAATCGCCCCCTCAGGTTCATGATGCGTCCCCCCGTTTATTTCTCGCCCTCCGCCACATTCTCGCCGTCTACCCACCAGCGACTCAGCAATTCTGCGAAACCGCGCGCCAATACCGGGTGGACATTTTTGCGCTATTGCGCCGGACCAGGCCGGGAAATGCCCGACCGTGATATCCCGACCGTTAGTCGGCGACCTGCGTCCATTGTCCGCGCACCCGCCGGTCCACGACGCTTCGCCCGGTCTCGGGCGTACGGCCACCCGTGGACCCGGCGTCCCTTCAGCCGCCGAGCCCCCGCCCCGACCTACCCACGCCCACGCCCACGCCCACGCCCACGCCGGAACATGGTTGATCAAGGAGTTTTGGTCCGAATCCGCCGCCCACCCAGACCAAAACTCCTTGATCAAAGGGGCGATCTTGGGAAGCGGCCTTGGGGGCGCCGCGCGTGGTCGGGCGCGACTCTTCGTGCGTGTGGTCGGTGGTCGGCCAGAGAACTGCAAGCTGCGAGACACCTGGACGGGTCGGACAGGACAGGCATCGACCGCATGGCGACCTTACGGCCAGCAGGAGGTGAAGTTGTCCACGCCCACGCCGATCATGGACGTCTGGTTCCCGTCCGCGCCGATCATGCCGCCTGCGCCGATCATGGAGTTGTGGCCGGATATTCGACCTCTATATGCCGTTATGCACTGTACACAACTCCATGATCGACGCCTGGGGGGCGGGCGGCGCGGGCCGGGGGCGCAGGCCGGGCGGGGCGGGGGCGGACGGGGCTCAGACGGCGGCGATCAGCAGGGCGGGCTGCTCGACGCAGTCGGCGACGTGCCGCAGGAAGCCACCGGCGACTCCCCCGTCGCAGACCCGGTGGTCGAAGGTGAGGCTGAGCTGCGTCACCTTGCGCACCGCCAGCTCTCCCTCCACCACCCAGGGCTTGTCCACGATGCGGCCCACTCCGAGCAGCGCCGCCTCCGGGTGGTTGATGATCGGGGTGGAACCGTCGACACCGAACACCCCGTAGTTGTTGAGCGTGAACGTGCCCCCGGTGAGCCGGGCCGGTGGCAGCTCACCCGCCCGCGCCGCGGTGGTGGTCGCGGCCAGCTCGGCGGCCAGCTCGGCGGTGGTGAGCCGGTCGGCGTCGCGCAGCACCGGCACCAGCAGGCCACGATCGGTCTGGGCGGCGATGCCCAGATGCACGGCGGCGGACTGGACGATCCGCTGCCCCTCGGTGTCCACCCGGGCGTTGAGCTGCGGGTACCGGCGTAGCCCGGACAGGCAGATCCGGGCCAGCAGCGCCAGGATGCTCACCGGCTGGTCCGGTCGGGCGGCGTTGATCGCGGCCCGGGTACCCAGCAGCCCGGTGGCGTCCACGTCGACCCAGATGGTCACCTCCGGGATCTCCCGCCGGCTGCGGGAGAGCTTGTCGGCGATCACCCGGCGGATGCCGGTCAACGGGATCACCTGGTCCCGTTGGTCGGCCGGAGCGAGTCCGACATGCGCCGGGGTCCCGGCCGGCAGGTCCGGCGTCGCGGGGCCGGTCGCGGGCGGAAGGCCCCGCGTCGTAAGGCCCGGCGCGGGCGTACCCGTGACCGAACGGTCCGTCGCGTACGCGTCGGCCGCCGCCTCCACGTCGGCGCGGCGGACCACTCCGCCGGGTCCGGTGCCCCGCAGGGTGGCCAGGTCGACGCCGTGCGCACGGGCCAGCCGCCGCACGATCGGCGAGATGACCAGTGCCGGCGTCGCGGACGGATCCGCGCCGACCGCCGACGGGGTCGGCGCGGCCGGAGCAAGGCTCGGGGCGGTGACCGGCGCGGTCGGGGCGAGGCGGGGACGCCGACGGCGGCGGGTGGCACCGTGCCCGGTGCCGTACCCGATCAGCACGTTGCCCGAGCCGGCCCGCTCCTCCTCGCGGTAGACCGCGTGCCCGGCGGGCTCGGTCGCGCCGGCGGCACCGTCGGTGACCGGCGCGGCCACCGTGATCAACGGCTGGCCGACCGGACGCACCTCGCCCTCCGCGCCGTGCAGGGCCACCACCCGGCCGGCGTACGGGCAGGGCACGTCCACGACCGCCTTGGCGGTCTCCACCTCGACCACGGTCTGGTCCACGGTGACCACGTCACCCACCGCGACCCGCCACTGCACGATCTCCGCCTCGGCGAGCCCCTCACCGAGGTCAGGAAGGAAGAAGACTTGCTCGCTCATGCCGGCACTCCGCTCCGCTGCGTGCCGCCATGAGACTCCACCGCACCGCACCCGATGACTCGCTCGCTCCGCTCGCTCATGCCGGCACCTCGGCGAGCCAGCGGGAGTCCGGCTGGTCGTCCCACTGGAGGCGGGCCACCGCGTCCAGCACCCGGTCGACCGAGGGCAGGTGGGTGTGCTCCAGCATCGGCGCCGGGTACGGGATGTCCAGCCCGGAGACCCGCAGCACCGGCGCGTGCAGCGCGTGGAAGCAGCGTTCCTGCACCCGGGCGGCGATCTCCGCGCCGACTCCGGCGAAACCCTGTGCCTCCTGCACCACCACGCAGCGGCCGGTACGCCGGACCGAGTCGGCGATCGTGGCGTCGTCGAACGGCACGATGGTGCGTACGTCGACGACCTCCAGGTCCCAGCCCTCCTCGCGGGCGGCCTCGGCGGCCTCCAGCGCGACCGGCACCGCCGGCCCGTACGCGACCAGGGTGGCGTCCCGGCCAGGCCGACGGACCACCGCCCGGCCGAACGGAGCGGTCCGCGTCGGCAGGTCCGCCTCGGCGCTGGTGAAGTAGAGCTTCTTCGGCTCCATGAACACCACCGGGTCGGGGTCGTCGATCGCCTCCCGCAGCAGCGAGTACGCGTCGTCGACGGTCGCCGGGGTGACCACCTTCAGGCCCGGGGTGTGCGCGTAGTACGCCTCGGACGAGTCGCAGTGGTGCTCCACGCCGCCGATGCCACCCGCGTACGGCACACGGATCACCATCGGCACGCTCAGCGCGCCCCGGGTGCGGTTGCGCAGCTTCGCCACGTGCGAGGCGATCTGCTCGAACGCCGGGTACGCGAACGCGTCGAACTGCATCTCCACCACCGGACGCAGCCCGGACATCGCCAGTCCGACCGCGAAGCCGACGATGCCGGCCTCGGCCAGCGGGGTGTCGAAGCAGCGCTTGTCGCCGAAGCGGGCCTGTAGTCCGTCGGTGATCCGGAAGACGCCACCGAGTTGCCCGACGTCCTCGCCGAAGACGACGACCCGATCGTCCTCCAGCAGCGCGTCGGCGAGCGCCGCGTTGAGCGCCTTCGCCATGGTCATGGTGGCCATCAGGCGTCCTCCTCCTGCGCGGCGAGCTCGGCGCGGACCTGGTCGCGCTGTTCGACGAGCTGCGGGGTGGGCTGCGCGTAGACGTGGTCGAAGAGGGTGAGCGGGTCGACGGTGGGTTCGGCGTTCATCCGCTCGCGCAGCCCCGCCGCGTACTCCTCGGCCTCCTGCGCGACGGCGGCGACGGCGTCGTCGTCGAGGGCCTCACGGGAGCGCAGGTACGCCTCCAGCCGGGCCACCGGGTCGCGGTCCCGCCACGCCTCCACCTCGTCGGCGTCGCGGTAGCGCGTCGCGTCGTCGGCGTTGGTGTGCGGCTCCATCCGGTAGGTGTGCGCCTCGACCAGGAACGGCCCCTTGCCGGCGCGGGCGTGCGCCACCGCCTTCTCCAGCACGGCGAGCACGGCCACCGGGTCGTTGCCGTCGACCTGCTCGCTCGGCACGCCGTACCCGACGCCCTTGTAGGCCAGTGACGGGGCCGCGGTCTGGCGGGACAGCGGCACGCTGATCGCGTACCGGTTGTTCTGCACGAAGTAGACCACCGGGGCCTTGAACACGGCGGCGAAGTTGACCCCCTCGTGGAAGTCGCCCTCGCTGGTCGCGCCGTCACCGACGTAGACCAGTGCCACCGTGTCCCGCCCCTGGTAGGTCTCGCCGTAGGCCAGGCCGGCGGCGTGCACGCACTGGGTGGCGAGCGGGGTGCACTGCGGCGCGGTGCGGCGCACGGCCGGGTCGTACCCGCAGTGCCAGTCGCCGCGCAGCAGGGTGAGGACCTCGACCGGGTCGATGCCCCGCGCGGTCAGCGCCATCGACTCGCGGTAGGTCGGGAAGACCCAGTCGTCCTCGCGCAGCGCGAGGACCCCGCCGACCTGGCACGCCTCCTGCCCTCGCGAGGACGGGTAGACCGCGAGGCGGCCCTGCTTGGTCAGTGCGGTGGCCTGCGCGTCGAACCGGCGGCCGACGACCATCCGGCGGTACATCTCGCGCAGTGTCGCCACGGGTGGCTCGGGATAGTCGGCCCGGGACGGCAGCAGGGTGCCGTCCGGATTGAGCAGCCGGACCGGATCGGCCTGGGGAAGCAGGGCAGCGGCCGGGTCGGGCGCGGTCGGGGTGGCCGACCGGCGCTTCCGCGGGGTTGCCCTGCGGGCCGCCTGAGGGGTGGTCGTCACGGCGGAACCTCCTGGACGTGTGGTGGACCTATGCTCCTTTGGTCGGATGATTGACTCAAGATGGCCGGTGAAGGCGGGATGTATGGCACTGATGGGAGGCTCGGGTGAGCCAGGAGACCGCTGACACAGTGCCCCTGCGGGGTGGCACGGGACGAACGGCACCAGGGTTGGACGAGGTGGACCGGCGGATCCTGGACGAACTGACCCGGGACGGGCGGATCTCCGTCCGGACGCTCGCCGAGCGGGTGCACGTGTCCCGCACCAACGCGTACGCGCGCATGGAGCGACTGCTGCGCGACGGGGTGGTCACCGGGTTCGCCGCCCGGGTCGCGCCGGAGCCGGCCGGGTTGGGCACCTCGGCGTACATCGCCCTGACCATCCAGCAGAACACCTGGCGGGAGGTGTCGGCGGAGCTGGCCCGGGTGCGCTACGTCGAGCACGTGGCGCTGCTCAGCGGCGAACACGACGTACTCGCCCTGGTCCGGGCACCGGACAACGCCACCCTGCGGGACGTGGTGCTGGACCGGGTCCAGCGCATCTCCGGGGTGCTGTCCACCCGGAGCTGGCTGGTCTTCGAGGAGTACGACGGCGTCCGCAGCCCGTGGGCCTGACCGCCGCTCAGCGTTCCGGCGGCGCGGCCAGCCCCTCCCGGTCGGCCAGCTCCAGCAGCGGGTCCAGCGAGAACCGTGGCCCGTCCAGACCGGCGTGCGGGTCGCCCCGCTCCGCGAACCGGGCGGGCATGGTGGTCACGTCGAAGTCCCCCGGCCGTACGTCGTCCAGCTCGGCCCAGTCCAGCGGGGCGGAGACCAGCGCCGCAGGCGTCGGCCGGATCGAGTACGCCGAGGTCATCGTGTGGTCCCGGGCCATCTGGTTGTAGTCGACGAAGACCGGTCGGTCCCGCTGGTCACGCCACCAGGTGGTGGTGACCAGGTCCGGCCGGCGCCGCCGCATCTCGCCGCCGAGCGCCAGCACCGCCCGACGGCAGTCGCCGAAGCTCCACCGGGGCTCGATCGGGACGTACACGTGCAGGCCGCGCCCGCCGGTGGTCTTCGGAAACCCGGTCAGGCCCAGCTCGTCGAGGAAGCCACGCACCTCGTGCGCCACCGGGACGACCTGGTCGAACCCCACCCCGGGCAGCGGGTCCAGGTCGATCCGGAGCTGGTCCGGCCGCTCGACGTCGGCCCGGTTCACCGGCCACGGGTGGAACCGCAGTGTGCCCAGGTTGACCGCCCAGATCACCACCGCCAGTTCCCCCGGCGCGACCTCGTCGGCGCTGCGCCCGCTGGGGAACGTGATGTGGGCGGTGCCCACCCAGTCGGGCGCGCCCGCCGGCACGCGCTTCTGATAGAAGGCGTCGCCCCGGTTGTCCTGCCGGGTGGCGATCGTCGCCCCCTCGAACACGCCGCGCGGCCAGCGTTCGAGCATGGTCGGCCGGTCCTTGAGCGCGCGCAGGATGCCGTCGCCGACGGCGAGGAAGTAGCGCACCACGTCGAGCTTGGTCAGCCCGCGCTCCGGGAAGTACGGCTTGTCCGGGCTGGAGACGCGCACCGTCCGCCGCCCCACCTGGATCTCCTCGGCCGAGGTCGCCATCTGCCGAGCGTACGACGCGTACGGCCGGCGCGGTGGCGACCTCGCGGGGCCGGTCGGGACGGGTCCGACCCGGTGTGCGCGGGGCCGGAGAGCCCACCCGCTAGGATCGGCGGGGGCCGTGACTGGCGCGTCGAGATGGAGCACCATCGGGAAGCGGCCCCGTCATGAGGACGCACGCCGAGCGCCTGGGCCTTCCGCACGTCACCAGGAGGTCGCATGCCGCCGAACGCCGAATCCGCCGCTTTCCGCAGCGCGCTGGAGGTCATCCGCGCCGTCGAGCCCCGGGTGGCCGACGCCATCGGGGCGGAACTGGTCGACCAGCGCGAGTCGCTCAAGCTGATCGCCAGCGAGAACTACGCCTCGCCGGCCACCCTGCTGGCGATGGGCAACTGGTTCAGCGACAAGTACGCCGAGGGCACGGTGGGGCGCCGGTTCTACGCCGGCTGCCAGAACGTCGACACGGTCGAGGCGCTCGCCGCCGAGCACGCCCGGGAGCTGTTCGGCGCGTCGCACGCGTACGTGCAGCCGCACTCGGGCATCGACGCCAACCTGGTGGCGTTCTGGGCGATCCTGGCCGACCGGGTGGAGTCCCCTGCGCTCAAGCGGGCGCAGGCCCGGCACGTCAACGACCTCACCGAGCAGGACTGGTTCGCGCTCCGCCGGGAGCTGGGCGACCAGCGGATGCTCGGCATGTCGCTGGACGCCGGCGGCCACCTCACCCACGGCTTCCGGCCGAACATCTCCGGCAAGATGTTCGACCAGCGCAGCTACGGCACCGACCCGGCCACCGGGCTGGTCGACTACGACAGGGTCGCCGAGGCGGCCCGCGAGTTCCGGCCGCTGGTGCTGGTCGCCGGCTACTCGGCGTACCCGCGCAAGGTGAACTTCCGGATCATGCGGGAGATCGCCGACTCGGTCGGCGCCACCTTCATGGTGGACATGGCCCACTTCGCCGGTCTGGTCGCCGGCAAGGTCTTCACCGGCGACTTCGACCCGGTGCCGCACGCGCACATCGTCACCACCACCACGCACAAGTCACTGCGCGGCCCGCGCGGCGGCATGGTGCTCTGCGGCCCGGAGCTGGCCGACCAGGTGGACCGGGGCTGCCCGATGGTGCTCGGCGGGCCGCTGCCGCACGTGATGGCGGCCAAGGCGGTCGCGCTGGCCGAGGCGCGCCGCCCCGACTTCGCCGACTACGCCCAGCGGATCGTCGACAACGCCCAGGCGCTGGCCGACGGGCTGCTGCGTCGGGGTGCCACGCTGGTCACCGGCGGCACCGACAACCACCTGGTGCTCATCGACGTCACCGGCTACGGGCTGACCGGCCGGCAGGCCGAGCAGGCGCTGCTCGACTCGGGCATCGTGACCAACCGCAACGCGGTGCCGCAGGACGCCAACGGCGCCTGGTACACCTCCGGCATCCGGATCGGCACGCCCGCGTTGACCACGCGCGGGCTGGGCACGGCCGAGATGGACGGCACCGCCGAGCTGATCCACACGGTGCTCAGCCAGACCAGCGCCGGGGCGAACCCGGACGGCACCGCCTCCAAGGCCAAGTACGTGCTGGACCCGGCGCTGGCGGACAAGGTCAGCCGGCAGGCCGGCGAGTTGCTGGCCGGATTCCCGCTGTACCCGAACGTCGACCTGGGCTGACGACGCAGGCGCGTCGGGCCGGTGCACCGGCCCGACGCGCACCGGGACGATCAGGAGTAGTCGAACGTCCAGAGGAACCACTGGGCGCTCTGCGGGGCGTAGCTCTGCTCGCAGTACCACCAGTCCCATCGTCCCTCGGCGGCGCCGGTGAAGCCGTACGAGCGGCAGAAGTCGTAGCTGTAGTACACCCCGCGCAGCGTGCCGCCGGGCGGATCAGCCTGAGCCGGTGCCGCACCGACCACCAGAGCCGCGCCCACCGTGGCGAGCGCCGCCAGCGGCGCCAGGATCCTGCGTTTGCGCATGGTTACCCCCTGCAACAGACCGGCCGACGCGCATGCATCGACATCTGTCGACAAGCGTGACGACGCCCGGGACGCGCCGTCAACGCGTTCCCGGGCGGTGGTCGACCGACGGTGGAGTGGGCTCAGTTCAGTGGACGCTTGAGGTGGTATCGGTGCACCTCGGTGCTGCCCTGGACGTTGTTGACGTCCTCGGCGGCGGTGACCAGTTCCCAGCCTTCCCGGCCGTACCGGTTGAGGTGCGCCACGGCGGTGTCGCCGTACGCGGTGACGTCCTTACGCGATCCGTCCGGGCCGTACCAGACGAACGACACATGGAAATTGCGGCCCTGTCCCTGGTAACGGCGGACCAGCAGGGCGTACTCCCAGGCAACCATGCCGCCCATTATGACCGTCCACGCAGGAGCACGATACGGCGAAGGTCACCGTTCGCTTTCCGACGAACGCGGTGTGTCGCTGCCGAGAAGAACCCGGGCAATGGCCTCCGACACGCCGGGCGCGACCGGCGCGTGCCCACCGTCGATCCCGGCCGGGGCGTATGGTCGGGCGGTGGCGAGTTGGGATGACGTGCGTCGGATCGCGTTGAGCCTGCCGGAGACCGGTGAGCGCCCCTCCTACGACGGTCTGCCCGCCTGGACCGTACGGGACAAGTCGTTCGTGTGGGAGCGCCCGCTGCGCCGAGCCGACCTCGACGCGCTCGGACCGTCCGCGCCGACCGGCCCGATCCTCGGCGTACGGGTCGCCGACCTCGGCGTCAAGGAGGCACTGCTCGCGGACGACCCGGCCGTCTACCTGACGACGCCGCACCTCGACGGCTACCCGGCGGTGCTGGTGCGGCTGGACCGGATCGACGGGGCCGAACTGACCGAGATCATCACGGAGGCGTGGTTCGCCCGCGCGCCGAAGCGCCTCGCCGCCGCCCACCGCGCCACGACGGCACCACCCGACGCCTGACTCCGTCCCCGCCGGCCCCCGCCCGTCCCCGCTGGCCCCGCCCGTCCCCGCCGGCCCCCGCCCGTCCCCGCTGGCCCCGCCCGTCCCCGCCGATCATGGAGTTGTGGTAGGCGAAATGCCACGATTAGCGGCTTAAGTCAAGGCCCTAACTCCATGATCGGCGAGGTCGCAGACCGGCATCACCGGTGGTGAGTCTGGAGTGTGCCGGTCGGCGGCCTGGCGCTATCGCTTCTCGCAGGCGACGCCGTCCTTGTCACGGTCGAGTTTCGTGTTCGCCTTGTAGATCGCCGTCGAAACCTTGAAGTTCGTGACCGGCTTCGTCCTGCCGCGAACCTTGTCCCGCGCGCCTTTCTTGCCGACGCCATGCCGGTACTTCTTGTTCAGGGCGGTGCAGTTCTTGAACTTCGTTGGGGCAGCCTGCGCGGGTGACACCACGGCCACGGCACCCCCGGCCAGTGCCAAGGTGACGACGAGTGCCATCCGGACCAGTCTGGAAACCAATCCGTCCTCCATATCGGATAGTAGGTGGAGAAGGCACGCTACCGTCACATGAATCGGCACAGCGCCCTCCATCCGACTCGTCCGGCAGGGGCTTACGGCGGCACTTCGATCACCGTCCAGGCAGCACCTTCGACACAACGCCACCCAAGGTCTGACAGCTCGGATGACACCGAGCTGGTCACCGGCACAGATCTCCCAACGGCAGCCGGAGAAGCGCCCGCCTACCGAAGATCACGCTCGATCCGGGATCGAGTGGTATCCGAACGCGACGATGACCACTCGATCCCGGATCGAGCGTGATCTTGCGGTGGAGGCGGGAGCATGGGCCTGCTGAGGGCCCGGATGGGCCCGGGTGAAGCGGGTGGGCCCGGGTGAAGCGGGTGGGCCCGGGTTACCGTCGCATCACCCAGACCGGGATCGGGTCGGTCAGCGTGTCGACCAACTCCCAGCCGGCACGCCGGTAGATCTCCACGTTGACCGGGTTGCCGGTCTCCAGCACGGCGGGGAGCCCCGCCTCGGCGGCCCGCCGCAGCCCGGCACTCATCGCGGCACGCCCCAACCGGCGGCCCGCATGGGCCGGGTGGGTGCCGAGGATGCCCAGGTACCAGTGCGGATGGTGGGGCAGGACGGCACGCAGCGCCTGGTCGTAGGCGTGCACCCGGCGCAGCACGTCGTCGGGCAGGGCCGGGCGGCGGCCGTCGTCGAGGACGGCCGTGCCGGCCACCGGCGGCTCCCAGATGGCGGTCGCGGCACCCTGCTCGACCGTCCAGACGGTGCCCTTGACGACCTGCTTGTCGAAGAGGTGTCCGAAGAGGACGGCGGCCGACCGAGGGTAGGTCTCGTCGTCGGGGAAGAAGAAGCGCACCACGGGATCCGTGCGGAACGCGGCCACCAGGGCGTCGACCACCGGCGTCCGGTCCGCCGGGCTCGCGACGCTCACCTCGGGAGGATGCACGAGGTCGGACTCTAGCCGCCCGGGACCCGCCGCGCTGACCGGTCGACGGCGTGGCCCGGGGTACCGGGTCACGCCGTCGACCGGTGTCCGGCGGCGGAGCGGGACGCGTTCCGCCGGGTGGGCCGACTCAGTCGGCGGGCAGCCAGTCCTGCCAGACGTCCGGGTTGGCGTCGAGCCACTTCTTGGCCGCCTCGTCGTGGGACAACTCGTCGACCGTGAGGTAGCGGGCCACCTCGTTCTGGTGGGCGTTGGTCCACTGGAAGTTCTTGACCAGGTCGGCGGCCGGGTTGCCGGACTCGGCGAACTCCCGGTTGGCGATCTTGTCGAGGTCGTAGGGCTGGTAGTCGCAGGCCACCTTCTCCGGGTCCACGTCACAGCCCGGCGTGTAGGGCGGCAGCTTGACGTGCACCAGGTCGACCTCGGCGAGGAACCACTGCGGCGCGTAGAAGTAGCCGATCGCCGGCCGACGGTCGCGCTCCGCCTCCCGGAACGCCTCGATGAGCTTGTCCTCGCTGCCCACGGTGGTGACCGTGTAGTTAAGCTTCAGGTTGCGGATCAACGCCCGGTCGTTGGTCTCGTACGACGGGTCGCCGTTGAGCAGGACACCCCGACCGCCGGAGGTGGGCGTCCGGAACAGGTAGGCGTAGTCGTTGAGGTTCCGCCAGTTGGTGATGTTCGGGTGCTGCTCGACCAGCCACGGCGTCACGTACCAGCCGACGACGCCCTGGTTGCCGGTCATGCCGTGCTCGACGGCCTTGCGTTCCTCGTCGATGTACTTCTTCTTCAGGCCCTCGCGGCCCCAGTTCTCCAGGATGACGTCGGTGCTGCCGGCGGCGACCTCCTCCCAGGCCTCCTCCGCCGTGAGGTCCTTGACCACCACCGTGCAGTTGAGCCGGTTCTTGGCCAGGTAGCCGATCACCGCGAGGTTCGCCTCGTACCCGATCCACGGCAGGTTGGCCAGCGTCAGCGTGCCGCACTCGGTCCGCTCCGGCGGCCCCGGCGGCGCGATCCGGGGCTGGATGTCGGCCGCGCAGCCGGTCAGTGCCAGTGCGGCCACGCAGGCGAGGGCCACCGCCCTGGTCCACCCTGATCTCTGCATCGCTGCCTCTTCTCCTCTTCGTCGTTGCGCCCGGCCGAGGTGCCGGAGGGGCTGCGGTGCCGCCGGGGTGCCGTGCCGCAGGGGTGCTGCCGTCCGCTGGTCAGCGACCGACGCCGGCCCGCGCGAGGCGTTGCGCCAGCACCACCTCGGTGAGCGCGACGAGCACCTGCTTGACCGACTCCCGCTGACGCGCGTCGCACTCCACCAGCACCACGTCGTCCGCGACGCCGAGCGCCTCCCGCACCTCGGCCAGCGCGAAGCGGCGGGTCGCCTCGAACGTGTTGACGGCCAGCAGGAACGGAATGTGGTGGTCCTCGAAGTAGTCGATGGCCGGGAAGCAGTCCTCGATCCGCCGGGTGTCGATCAGCACGACCGCGCCCAGCGCGCCGTCCACCAGGTCGTCCCAGAGGAAGGCGAACCGGTCCTGTCCGGGCGTGCCGAACAGGTACATCAGCAGGGACTCGTCGAGACTGATCCGGCCGAAGTCCAGGGCCACGGTGGTGGTGGTCTTGCCGGCCACCACCGAGGTGTCGTCGACCCCCACCGAGACCTCGGTCAGGTCGGCCTCGGTGACGAGCGGCTCGATCTCCGACACCGCACCGACGAAGGTGGTCTTGCCGACGCCGAACCCCCCGCTCACCACGATCTTGACCGCGGTGGGTGTGGGCGGCTGGCTAGAGAGCGCGGACACGGTCCCTGATCCTCTCGATCATGGCGACGGAGAGCTCGCCCTGTTCCTCACGGCGCAGGTAGCCCTCGCTGAGCAGGTCTGCCACCAGCACCCGGGTGACGCCGAGCGGCACCCGCAGCGCCACCGCCAGGTCGGCCACGGTGATCGGCCGCTGGCACAACTCGACGATCCGGCGGGCCTCGAAACGCAGCGGCGCGGAGAGTGCCGCCGGTTGGGCGGAGAGCAGCGTCTCCACCCGCAGCCCGTCCTGGACCGGGCGGGTACGTCCACCGGTGAGCAGGAACGGGCGTACCGCCTCCGCGTCGGACGACTCCGGTGCGGGCGGCGGCGGCTCGGGAGCCGGGCCGACCGGTGCCGGTGCCGCGCTCCAGTACGGGATCATCCGCGGGTCGGGCAGCCGCGGTCCGGCACCGCTCACCGGGGCAGCACTCGTCTCGACTCGGAGATCAACGCCGGTGTCAGCATGGTGCCGAACCGGTCGGCCAGCAGCGAGATCTCGTAGCCGACCAGGCCCAGGTCGCAGTCGCCGTCGGCGAGCACCCCCAGGCAGCTGCCGTCGCTGATCGCCGACACCAGCAGGAAGCCGCGCCTCATCTCGATCATGATGAGTTTGAGGCCGTCGAAGTCGTACTTGCGGGAGGCGGTCCGGGCCAGGCTGGCCATGCTGGACACGATCGCGGCGAGCTGGTCGCCGGCACCCCGGTTGAGTCCGGTGGAGACGGCGATGAGCAACCCGTCGGACGAGACGGCGACCGCGTCGCGCACCCCGTCCGTCTGCCGGACGAAGTTCGCCAGCAGCCAGTTCAACTGGTGTGGATCGCTCTGGATGTCAACCTTCACGGGCCCCCCAAGGCTCGGTCGTGGTGTCGTCGCTGGACCGGGTCGGTGGTGTCGGCCGGTCGCCCTGGCTGCGGAGCGTCCCGGCCCGCAGCGCGGTCAACCGGTTCCGGATCTCCATCGGCGAGTCGTCCATGGCGGCCGGACGCGGTGCGGACGCGACCGGGTCGGCGGCCGGTGCGGGCGCCGTGACGCGCCGCTCACGGGGCAAGCGTTTGCGCAGCCCGTTGGTGGTGCGCTCCTCCACCGGGCCGACGGCGGACACCTCACCGGCGATGGTGGGCGGCCGACCGGCGACGGGCCGGTCGTGCCCGCGCGGCACGGCGGGGGCGACGTGGGAGGTGGACGGCGGCGCGTCGATGGCGGTCCGCGGGTTGACCCCGGCGATACCGACGGCCGGCGTCGGACGCGCGACGGGCACCGACGGCAGGACCGGCGGCGCGGCCGGTTCGGCGGCGGACCGGGAGGTGCTGGAGGTGACCGTGATGGCCGCCTGCGTGGTGCCGACCCCGTCCGCCCCGTCGTCCGGGGCGATCGCGTTCCGGTTGGTCAACACGGTGGCCGGCAGCATCACCCGGGCGGTCACCCCGGTCACCGGGGAGGGCGCGAGCTGGACGTCGATGCCCAGGTCGCGGGCGAGTTGACCGACCACGTGGTGGCCGAGGTAGCGGGTCGGGGCCGAGACGTAGTCGACCTCGCCACGCAGGCGGGCGTTGGCCTCGGCCATGTCCTCCGGCGACATGCCGATGCCCTGGTCGGTGATGGCCACGAGGTAGCCCTGCCCGCTGCGCCGGCCCTGGATCTCCACGTCGGAGTCCGGCGGCGAGAAGGTCAGCCCGTTCTCGACCAGCTCGGCGAGCATGTGGGCGACCGCGCTGACGTTGGCGCCGACCACCCAGGCGTCGTCGATGCGGCGGATCTGCACCCGCCGGTACTCCTCGACCTCGGAGATGGCGGCCCGGATCACGTCGGCGATCGCGAGTGGGCGGGTCCACTGGCGGGGACCGCCGGCCCCCACCAGGACCAGCAGGCTCTCCGCGTTCCGGCGCATGCGGGTGGCGAGGTGGTCCAGTTCGAAGAGGTTGGCCAGCCCGGCCGGGTCGGTCTCCTCCCGTTCGAGCTTGGTGATGAAGCTGAGCTGACGGCGGAGCAGGTTCTGGTTGCGTCGGCCCAGGTTGGCCAGCGACTCGGTGGTGCTGCGACGCAGCACCGCCTGCTCGGTGGCGAGGCGGAAGGCCACCGCCTGGACCTGGTCGAGGGCACCGGCCACCGAGCGGACCTCGGTGCTGGATCGGGCCGGCACCTGGACCGGGTCCGGTGCCCGGGGTTCGCTCTCCTCGGTGCCGTCCTGGAGCTGCCGCACGGCGGCGGGCAGCCGGTTGGCCGCGAGGTCACGCGCCTCGGCGGCCAGCTTCGCCAATGGGCGGGTGATCGACCGGGAGGCGAGCACCAGCAGACCCACCGCACCGGCGAGGAAGAACGTCACCAACGCGCCGAGCACGAAGAGACGCTGGGTCGACTCGCCCTGCCGTTCCGCGGCCCGTGCCTCGATCTCCGCGCCGACGTACTCCTGCATGTGGCGCATGCCGTCCAGCACGGTGGTCAGGGCCGACCACCACGCCTGCGGGTTGACCTGCACCCGACGGCCGTCGGCGGAGTCGAGCGCGACCTGCTCGAAGAAGCCGGCCACCCGGGCGGCGCCGGTGTCCAGCACCCAGTCGTTGGCGGCCCGCTGGCTCGGGGTGGCCCGCTCCTCGAAGTCGGCCAGCGCCGTGTCGCGGGTCGCGCGCATCTCGGCGAACTGGAGGAACTCGCCGTCGGCGAAGCCACCGGCGGAGAAGACCCCGTTGAGGAACGCGCGCTGCTGGGCGGTGCTCTCCTTGATCCGGCTCAACGCGGTCAGGGTCGCCACGTGCCGTTGCAGTTGCGGGTCCTCGGCCTGGTCCAGGTCGTAGTCGAGGCGGTTCAGGGCGGCGATGCGCTCGGTGAAGAAGTCGAAGGTCGCGGCCCGACCGGCGCTGCCGCTGTCGGTGGCGGACCGCACCACGTCCAGTCCGTCGAGTTCCCGCAGTGCCGCGCCGACCCGGTCGGCCACCGGTCCGTCGGAGATCGCCTCCTCGACCGCCCGGCGACGCTCGTCCACCCGCTCGCGGGCCGGGGCGACCTCGTTGCGGAAGCCCTCGTTGCCACCGAGCAGCGCGGCGCTGATGCCACGCTCGACCTGCAACTCCTGGGTCAGGTCCTGCACCTGCAGGGCGAGCGAGACCGACTCGCTGGCCTTGCGGACGGCCTGGTACGACGACACCTCGACGACCGTCACGTAGCCGAGCAGGAGCAGCACGGCCGCCACCGGCAGGGCGATGATGGCGGCGAGCCGACTGCGGATGCTGCCGCCTGTCACCACAGACTCCTCGGCGCCCGCGCCGGTCTGTGGTCGCACGCCGGCAGGGCGCATCGGTCGGGAACCTGTGTGGACACGCGGTCTCCAATCACCGACAAGGCCACGCAGGCCGGTGTGAGGCATCAGGGGGATTGATCACAGCAATATCCCGGCATACCCGGCCGCCCACAACCCTCAGGCGGATTCGTCACGGCCGGAGAGCTTGGGTTCTGCCCTTTCGGGCAGCGTCGGCGGACCAAACGACCGACCCCGGTTTCGGGCATTGTGAAGTGTGCGGAGACCGAACGAGTCCCGGATCGTCGGCATCGGAGGAACCACCCTCGTCGACCCGGCCGGGTACGCCGTGGACCGTTACGTCACCACGGCGGGAGCCGGTGAAGCGCTCCCACGGCGGCGGCACGCGAACGTCGACGGGCCGATGTGGACGGTCGTCGGTGTGAGGTAATCGTCGACGGGACCTCCGGCCGGGCGGGCCTCACTCGTCGGCCGGGACCGCTCCCACCGTCGGACCGACGTGCCGCGGGGTCGACTCCCCGCCCGCGCCCTCGGCACGGCCACCGCGAACCCGCTCCGGTCGCCACTCGCCGACCGGACGTCCGAACGGGTCGGCGGGTACGGGCCGACTCGACTCGGTCGGGAGGTACAGCGGGCCCGTCATGTGAATCGCCACCGTCCTGTGTCGACGCGGGAACAACGTGTCTCGCCAGTGCTGCGGGAACCGTACGGCAGCCGCAACGCGCATTGCCAGATGCAAATGGCTTAAGGAGAAAGGGCGACTGGCGGGATTGTCGACGCCCCCTTCAGCGGGCAGGATCAGGTCCGTGTGCCCACTCCCGGTACACACCAGGTGACCGAACGTGCGATCCGGGGTGTCCGCTCAGGCCGGGACCGGGGTCTGTGCGTACACCTGGAACCGCAACGAGCGGGCGTCGGTGAAGCACTCCCGCATCGGCCGGACCAGGTCACGGTGCTCGGGGCTGCGCTCCCACGCCTCGAAGTCGGCCAGACTGACCCACTCGCTGGTGATCAGCCACTGCTCCGGATCGGTCGCCGAGCGGCACACCTGGTCGACCAGATGCCCCGGCACCCCGTCGGCGACCAGATGGCGCACCGCCTCGTACGCCCGCAGGAAGTCCTCGGTGCGGTCGGCGGGGACCCGGACCAGGAACACCACCCGGCCTCGCGGCGGGCCCGTCCCGTCCCCGCGCTCTCCTGACGTCATCACTACTCCGTTCCGCTCGGTGGCGCGCCGCGCAGCACCAGCGCGCTGTTGAATCCGTCGAACCCTCGGGCGCAGACCAGCGCCAACCGGCTGCGCGGACGCCGGGCCGCCCGCAGGAAGCCCAGGTCACAGCCGGGAGCCACGGTGTCCGGGCCGGCCGACGCGGGCAGCGTGTCGTGCGCGAAGGCGAGCAGCGCGGTGGCCACGTCCAGCGCCGAACCGCCCTGGTGTGCCCGCCCCGTCAGCGACTTGTGGGTGGTCACCGGCGGGGCGAGTCCGCCGAAGACCGACCGCAGCGCCTCGGCCTCGGCCCGGTCGTAGCGGGGCACCCCGAGCGCGTCGGGGATCACCACGTCCACCTCGGCCGGTTCCACCCCGGCCCGCCCCAGGGCCAGCCGCATGGCACGGGCGTACTGCCCCGGGTCCCCGGCGGACTCGGCGGTGGTGTGCGCGGCGTCGTGGGTCGCGCCCCACCCGGTCACCTCGCCGTAGATCCGGGCACCCCGGGCCACCGCGTGACCCCACTCCTCCACCACGAAGACCGCCCCGCCCTCGGCCGGCAGATAGCCGCTGGCTCCGGCGTCGAACGGCCGGTAGGCCCGCTCCGGGTCGGTCTCGCCGCTGAGCAGGCCGGACCGGAGCTGACAGGCCAGCGCGTACGGGCTCAGCGGGCACTCGGTCGCCCCGGCGAGCACCACGGAGGCACCCCGTCGTACGGTGCGGACCGCGTGGGCGAGGCTGTCCAGGCCACCGGCCGACTCGGCCACCAGCACGCCGCACGGACCCTTGGCCTGGTGCCGGATGGAGAGCTGCCCGACGCTGGCCGCATAGAACCAGGCGATCGACTGGTACGCCCCGACGGTGCGGCTCGGCGACGACCAGAGCCGTTGCAGCTCCCGCTGGCCGAACAGGTTGCCGCCGGAGGAACTGGCCAACGTGACCGCCCACGCGTACGGGTCGGGGGCCTGCTCGGGCAGCCCGGCGTCGGCCAGCGCCAGTCCGGTGGCGGCGAACCCGAGGTGGGTCCACCGGTCGGTCTGCACCAGGGCGCGGTTGTCGGCGTACCGGGACGGGTCGAAGTCGGCCACCTCGCCACCGAGGCGGGTCGGGTAGCCGGCGGCGTCGAAGAGGGTGATCGGCCCGGTGCGGCGCCGACCGGCGAGCACGGTCCGCCAGTGCGCGTCGGCACCCACCCCGCTGGGCGCGACCACACCGATGCCGGTCACCACCGCGCGGGCCACCGTGCCGTCGCCGTACGGTCGGCCGGTCGTCGTGCCGCCGTACGCGGGGGCGGTCACCGGGCCACCTCCCGACCGAGCCGACGGAACAGCATGGCCGACTGGAACCCGCCGAAGCCGCTGCCCACCGAGAGCGCCACGTCCACCGGCACCTCCCGTGCCTCGTTGGGCACGTAGTCCAGGTCGCACTCCGGGTCGCGGGTGGTCCAGTTGGCGGTCGGCGGCACCACTCCGAACTCGATGGCCAGCGCGCACGCCGCCATCTCGATCGAGCCGATCGCGCCCAGCGAGTGCCCGACCATCGACTTGATCGAGCTGATCGGCACCCGGTACGCGGCCGGTCCGAGCGCCCGCTTGAACGCGGCGGTCTCGTGCCGGTCGTTCTGCCGCGTGCCCGAGCCGTGCGCGCTGATGTAGGAGACGTCCTCCGGCGCGAGCCGCGCCTGCCGCAGCGCGTCGGTGATGGCCAGGCCCATCTCCACACCGTCCGGACGCAGCCCGGTCATGTGGTAGCCGTTGCTGCGGCTGGCGTAGCCGGCCACCTCGCAGTAGACGTGCGCGCCGCGCCGCTGGGCGTGCGTGGCCTCCTCCAGCACCAGCACCGCCGCCCCCTCGGCGAGCACGAAGCCGTGCCGGTCGGCGTCGAAGGGGCGCGAGGCGTGTGCCGGGTCGTCGTTGTCCGGGCTGGTGGCCTTGATGGCGTCGAAGGAGGCCACGGTGACCGGGGAGATCGGCGAGTCGGCGGCGCCGGCCAGCACGATGTCCGCCTCGCCGTCGGCGATGAGCTGGTGGGCGTACCCGATGGCGTCGATGCCGGAGGTGCAGCCGGTGGAGACGACCTGCGCCGGGCCGTGCAGGCCGTGGTGGCAGGCCACGTCGGCGGCCAGGCTGCTGGGCACCAGGGCCGGATAGAGGTACGGGCCACCGAGCGCCGCGTCGACCAGCCACCGCCGTCCGCTGTCGCTGACCGTGACGTACTCCTGTTCCAGGGCCATGGTGCCGCCGACGGCGGTGCCGAGCACCACGCCGGTCCGGTCCCGCTCGGCGTCGGTGAACTCCAGCCCGCTGTCGACGACCGCCTCGGCGGCGCAGGCGAGCGCGAACTGCACGTACCGGTCGGCGCGCTGCCGTTGCGCCGGGGTCAGCCCGGCGGCGTCCGGGTCGAAGTCGCACTCGGCGGCGATCTGCGAGCGGAACGGCGACGGGTCGAAGAAGCTGATCCGCCGGGTCGCGGTCCGTCCCTCGGTGATGCCCTTCCAGAACCGGTCCCGGGTCACGCCACCGGGAGCGACCACGCCGACCCCGGTCACCACCGTGCGCCGCCCGGTCACGACCCGTTCCGCTCGTCGGCCACCTCGGTGTCGACGTGGCCGAGTTCCGGGCGGGGGGCCAGCGGACCGAGGTGGAACACCACCTCGGCGGGCTCGTCGCCGGTGTTGCGCAGCCGGTGCCGGACGTTGCGGGCCACGAAGAGCGCCTCACCGGCGGTCAGCAGCACCGGCTCGTCGTCCAGGTCGACGGTGATCGTGCCGCGGGCGACGTAGAGGAACTCCTCGCTGTACGGGTGGTAGTGCTCGGCGATCCGCTCCCCCGGGCCCATGGTGGCCACGCCCATGAACCCCGAGGTGCTGCCGACGGTCCGTGGGCCGAGCAGGACGCGCAGCTCACCGCCGCGACGGCGGTCGGCGGGTACGTCCCGGGCGGCCACCAGTGCCAGATCACTCATCGTCGCCTCCGGTCGTCGACGCGGTCGCCACCGTGGCGGCCCGCTCCCGTGCCAGCCGCTCGATCCGGTCCTTGATCACGGCGAGCTGCACCACGCTGTTGGTGTTGATCCGCTCGGTCATCCCGGCGTTGTCCACCGGGGCGGTCGGCTTCATCGCGAAGTCCTGCACCCAGGTCATCCGGACGCCCTCGGGCTCCTCGGTGTAGGTCCAGTGGATCCGCATGTACTCGAAGGGTCCGGTCTCCACCCGCCGCGCCCGCACCTGCCGGGTCGCCGGGTCGGGCGTGCGTTCGCTGATCCAACTCCAGGCCACCCCGTTCTCGTCGGGGTGCATGGTGAGCCGGAACCGTACGGTGTCGCCGTCCAGGCCGAGGATCTCGGCTCTGGCGTACTCGGTGAACAGCTCGGGCCAGCCGGCGACGTCGTTGGTGACCGACCAGACCAGGTCCAGCGGCGCGGCGATGACGATGCTGTTCTCGGTGTGCCCGGGCGGGTCGGCGGCCGGGGCCGGTGGGTCGGTCTGCTGGGCGACCAACTCGGCGACGGCCGGGATGGTGAGCTGGGCGGCCTGCTCCGGAATGCTCACCCGCCACCGGTCGGCGACCACGGCGGAGAGTTCGAGCAGCGCGAGCGAGTCCATCCCCAGTTCCTCCAGGGAGGCCGCCGGGGCACGGGCGGCCGCGTCGGGATCGAGCCCGCAGTTGGTCACCAGGATGTGGGTGATCTCCGCGGTCAGCGAGCGGCCATCGGTGACGGTCATCGGTTCCTCCTCGGATGGGCGGGGGTGGGTCCGGCGGTCATCCGGTCGACCAGGCCGGTGGAGTAGCTCCCCTTGCGGAAGTCGGCGTCGTCGAGGACGCGCAGGACGAAGGGGATGGTGGTCCGCACACCGGGACCGGTGATCTCGAACTCGCGCAGGGCCCGGTCCAGCCGGCTCAGGGCCAGGTCGCGATCGGGGGCCCAGACGGCCACTTTGGCCAGTAACGAGTCGTAGTGCGGGCCGACCAGGTAACCGGTGTGCCCGTGGGTGTCGACCCGGGTGAACGGACCGCCGGGCGGCACGAAACGCTCCAGCCGGCCGGGGGTCGGGACGAACCCGCGATCCGGGTCCTCCACGTTGACCCGGCACTCGACGGCCACCCCGGTGAACCGCACGTCCTCCTGCCGCCACCGCAGCGGCGTCCCGGCCGCGACGTGGAACTGCTCGTGCACCAGGTCGATTCCGGTGATCATCTCGGTCACCGGGTGCTCCACCTGGATCCGGCAGTTGATCTCCAGGAAGTGGAACCGGCCCTCTCCGTCCACCAGGAACTCCACCGTCCCGGCCCCGGTGAAGCCGACCTCGAGCGCGCCGCGCAGGGCGGTGCGTGCCAGGGCGTCCAGGATCGTCGGGGCCAGCGCCGGTGCGGGTGCCTCCTCGACCAGCTTCTGGTGTCGGCGCTGCACCGAGCAGTCCCGGGTGCCCAGGTGCACTCCGTTGCCGTGGGAGTCGCAGAGCACCTGCACCTCGACGTGCCGGGCGTCGGTCAGGTACCGCTCGACGTACACCCGGTCGTCGCCGAAGGCGACCTGCGCGGCGGCCCGGGTGCGGGCGTACGCGCGGGGCAGGTCGGCCGGGGCGCGGACCACCGTCATCCCCCGCCCACCCCCACCGGCCGCCGCCTTGACGATCACCGGATAGCCCACCTCGGCGGCGACCGCCGCCGCCTCGCCCACGGTCGGCACCGGTTGCACGGCGCCCGGCGGCAGCGGCAGCCCGGCGCGGCGCATCAGCGCCCGGGCCGAGGACTTGTCCGCCAGCGCGGCCATCACCTGCGGTGACGGGCCGACGAAGGTGAGCCCGTTGTCCGCGCAGATCTCGGCGAAGTCGGCGTCCTCGGAGAGGAAGCCGTAGCCGGGATGCACCGCCTGCGCACCGACCTTGCGGGCCGCCTCCACCACGGCGGCGGCGTTGAGATAGCTGCGGCGGCTGGCCGACGGCCCGATCCGGACGGCCTCGTCGGCCAGCCGCACCGCCGCCGAGTCGGCGTCCGCCGTGGAATAGACCACGGCGGTACGGATGCCCAGTTCACGGCAGGCCCGCAGGATGCGCAGCGCGATCTCGCCCCGGTTGGCGATGAGCACCTTCTCGAACACGGTCCACCACCTCAGGCCGGGTCCAGGGCGACCAGCGGCTGGTCGTACTCCACCGGCTGGCCGTCGGCGACCAGCACCTCGGTCACCCGGCCGGCCCGGTCGGCGGTGATCTCGTTCATCAGCTTCATCGCCTCGACGATGCCGACCACCTGACCGGGCCGGACCAGGTCACCGACGGCCACGAAGGGCGCGGTGCCGGGCTCCGGCGCGCGATAGAAGGTGCCGACCATCGGCGAGCGCACCGCGCTCCGAGAGACCGGCGCAGCGGCTCCGACCGGCTCGGGCGGCCCGGTGGGTGCGGACGACGCGAGGGGTGCGGCCGGAGCGGCGGATGCGGTTCGCGGGGCGGGCACCGGGGCGAGCGGATTGGATCCGGCCTCGTGCCGCCACTCCACCTCCAACTCGGCCCCGCCGGCGCACACCCGCAGCCGGCGTAGCGGACCGGGCAGCTCGGCGACGAGCCCGACGACGTGACGCCGCAGGTCGGTGAGCGCCGCCTCGGTGACCGCCCCGTCCCGCGTCTCCGGTCCATCCGGGACCGTCGCACCCCCGTCCGGCCGGTCCGGGTCCGTCGCGCCGGACGCGTGCGTCGCGGGTGGTGGGCAGGTGGGCGCCGGGACACGGTCCGGCGGGGCGGGCGCCGGCGGTGGCCCGGTCGGTGTCGCGACACCGGGCGACGGCACACCCGGCACCGGCGGCCGTACGGTCGGGGCACCGGCGACGGTGGGCGCGGTGCCGCCCGTGGCGCTCACCGGGCACCCGCCCGCAGGCTGCTCCGGGCGGCGCCGAACCGGCGGAACCGGCGTCGGCGGCGCTGCACCAGCGTGGCGACCGGCACCTCCAGCAGCGGCAGCAGGCTCGCCAGCACCGCCTCGCGGACCGCGTGGGCCGTCGCCTCCGGGTCGTCGGCGGCCGAGCCGGGTGGTTCCGGCACCACCTCGTCGACGATGCCGAGCCGGACCAGGTCCGGGGCGGTCAGCTTCAGCGCCCGGGCCGCCTGCGGCGCGGCGGTCCGGCCCGGCCAGAGGATCGCCGCGCAGCCCTCCGGACTGATCACCGAGTAGACCGCGTGCTGGAGCATCAGCACCCGGTCGGCGACCGCGAGGGCGAGCGCGCCACCGCTGCCGCCCTCGCCGGTGACCACCGTGACGACCGGGGTGGGCAGCACGCTCATCGTCAGGATGTTCTCCGCGATGGCGGCGGCCTGGCCGTGCTCCTCGGCGGCGACACCGGGATCGGCGCCCGGGGTGTCCACCAGGGTCACCACCGGCAGACCGAGCCGCGCGGCGAGCCGCATCAGCCGCAGCGCCTTGCGGTGCCCGGCCGGGCTGGCCATGCCGAAGTTGCGGGCCACCAGCTCGGCGCTGGTGTGTCCCTTCTGGTGCCCGATCACCATCAGGTGCCGGCCGTCGAGCCGGGCCAGTCCGCCGACCACCGCCGGGCAGTCGCCGCCGAGCCGGTCGCCGTGCAGTTCGGTGAAGCCGTCGAAGGCGCTCTCCAGGTAGTCGAGCGTGGTCGGGCGGGCGGGGTGCCGGGCCAGCCGGACCGTCGCCCAGGCGTCCCGGGTCACCGGCTCCGGGTCCGGCCCCGGATCGGCGGGGCGCGACGACGGGGACGCCACGCCCGGTCGACGACCGCCGGCCGCGGCGGCGAGCAGCGTCGTCAGCCGGGCGCGCAGCGCGTGCCGGGGCACCACCATGTCGACCTGGCCGTGCCGCAGCAGGAACTCGGCGGTCTGGAAGCCCTCCGGCAGGTCCCGTCCGGTGACCTGCCGGATCACCCGGGGGCCGGCGAAGCCCATCCGGGCGCCGCTCTCGGCGATCACCAGGTCCGTGCAGGTGGCGAACGAGGCGGCCACTCCCCCGTACGTCGGGTCGGTGAGCACGCTGACGGTGAGCAGCCCGGCCTCCCGCAGCGCGGCGATCGCCTGGCTGACGGTGGCCATCTGCATCAGGGACAGGGCGCCCTCCTGCATCCGGGCGCCTCCGGAGGCGGTGACCAGGACCAGCGGGACGCCGGCCGCCAACGCCTCCTCGGCGGTCCGGGTGATCAGTTCGCCGACCGCGCAGCCGAGGCTGCCGCCGAGGAAGCGGAAGTCCATCACGGCGAGCGCGCAGCGGTACCGGCCGACGGTGGCGGTGCCGCAGAGCACGGCCTCGGGAAGCCCGGTGTCGGCGCGGGCGGCGGTTAGCCGGTGCGGGTACGGCAGCACGTCGACGAACCCGATCGGGTCCACCTCGGCCGCGCGGTCCGACAGCGGCTGGAAGGACGCCGGGTCGACCAGTTGGCCTACCCGCTCGGGCGCGGCGAGCCGTGCGTGCCGACCGCACTCGGGGCAGACGTCGAGGTTGCGCCGCAGCCGCTTGCGGTAGAGCAGGGTGGCGCAGCCGCCGCAGCGCGACCAGAGCGTGCCGTCGGCCGGCGCGGTGGCGGTCACGACCGTGGCCCGTCGAAGTGGTAGAAGCAGCGGGCCATCGCGTCGCGCGGGGACCGCCAGGTCGGCAGGTACGGCGAGACGTACGGGCTCAGCCGGGCGCTGACCCGCTGGAACTCGGGGTGGTCCCGGACGGCGGCGACCGCCTCGTCGCCGGGCGACTCGGTCTCCAGCAGGTGCACGTACAGGTCACCGAGCCGGTACAGCGACCGGTGCCGGACACCGACCAGCCGGGGCAGCTCGGTGGTGTCGGACTCGGCGAAGATCTCGGCGACGGTGGCCTCGGCGGTCGGGTCCACCTTCGCGACGATCAGCGTGCGGTCCATGCTGGACCTCCCCCCATGGGCCGGTGGTGACACCACCGGCTGCCCGGACGACTGCGGCCACGATGCGCCGCCACGCGTCACCCGAGCGTCACCGGAACCCTCGCCTCCGAGGACGGTTGGTGACGTTCCGTTGACGCATGCTGTGCCCCACCTGTGTGCCGGCGAACGCCATGATCATCACATGTTCGCAGTTCAGAGCCAGGTTCATGAAGAGGCTTAAGTTACTAAGCCGACATCAGCGTTGACTCAGAGTAACCGCTATTGATAATCTTCACGACGGAACCGACCCGTCCCGCAGGGGGTACCGCCGTGGCCGCCGAACCACCCGCGCCGACCACCGGCGAACACCGGACCGCCGAGGTACGCCTGCACCTGCTGGGCGGTTTCCGGCTCACCCACGACACCGCTCCGGTGGTGGTGCCCCGGGGACTGCAACGGATCATCGCGCTGATCGGGCTGCGACCCGACGCGACCCGCGCCCACCTGGCCGGTCTGCTCTGGCCGGAGGCCGGCGAGGACCGCGCGCTCTCCTCACTGCGCACCGCGCTGTGGCGACTGCGGCAGGACCCGTACTGCCCGTTGACCACCACCGCCGACACCATCCGCCTCGACCCGACGGTCACCGTGGACGTCGACCGGCTGGTCGAGACCGCCGCCCGGGTACGCGACGGCCAGGCACCCGAGGACGCCGCCGAGGCGCTCGCCGCCGGGCGGCACGACCTGCTGCCCGGCTGGTACGAGGACTGGGTGCTGACCGACCGGGAACGGCTGCGCCAGCTCCGGCTGCACATGCTGGAACAGGTCGCCGCCCAGCACCTGGCCGCCGGGCGGCACGGCGAGGCGCTGGAGGCGGCGCTGGAGGCGATGGCCGCCGAACCGCTACGCGAGACGCCGCACCGGCTGGTGGTCCGCATCCACCTCGCCGAGGGCAACGCCTTCGAGGCGGTACACGCCTTCTACGTCTACCGCGACCTGCTGCTGCGGGAGCTGCGCCTGGAACCGTCCCCGGCGATGAGCGCGCTGCTCGACGAGACACTGGAACCGATCCGCCGGGCCACCCGGGTACCCGCCGAAACCAGCCACCCAGGCGGCCGTGCCCGGTTCCGGACCCGCTGATCCGCCGGACCGCGCGGGTCGCGTCACCGGCCCGACCGGTCGCGTTGACGGGCAGGTGACAGTCCACCGGAGAGGGTGACATCGGACAGCCGTCCGTGGCCCGGCGCGAGACGTCCGGGCGGGAACACCGGTGAGAGGGGTCCGATGAGCCGTCTAGTGATCGTGAACAGGATCATCCCGGGCGCGGAGGGACGGGTGGCGCAGATATTCGCCGAGTCCGACGCGACCGAACTGCCCAGCCTGACCGGGGTACGCCACCGGTCCCTGTACTGCCTGCACGACCTGTGCGTACACCTGATGGAGACCGACGACGTCGGCACGGACGCCCTCGCGGCGGCCCGCAACCACCCGCTGTACCGCGAGGTCAACGAGCGGCTCTCCGCGCACACCTCGCCGTACCTGCCGACCTGGCGCTCCCCCCGTGACGCGATCGCCAGCTGCTTCTACCGCTGGGACGCCGCCGACGTCCCGGCACCCCGCGTGGCCGGCTGACCGGCGGTCGGCTGATGTCCACCCGCACACCGCACGTCCTGGTCATCGGCGCGGGCACCGGCGGTCTCTGTCTGGCGCACGGGCTGCGCCGGGCCGGGATCAGCGTCGCCGTGTACGAGCGGCACCGGACCCGGGCCGACGGGCTGCTCGGCTACCGGGTGGGCATCGGGCCCACCGGCAGCCGGGCGTTGCGCGACTGCCTGCCGCCGGAGCTGTTCCGGATCTACCTGGCCACCTGTGCCCGCTCACCCCGCTACTTCAACGTGCTCACCCAGCGGATGCGGCACACCGCGTCGTTCCCGTTGCGGCCGGACACCGACCCGGTGGACACCGAACGCTCGGTGGCCCGGATGACACTGCGTCAGGTGCTGTTGACCGGGATGGAGGACGTGGTGCACTTCGACCGCACCTTCACCCACTACGACCAGCACGACGACGGCACGGTCACCGCGTACTTCGCCGACGGCACCAGCGCCGTCGGCGACCTGCTGGTGGCGGCGGACGGCACGCACTCCGCGGTCCGCCGGCAGTACCTGCCGCACGCCACCGTCCGGGACGCCGGCACCGTGAACATCGCCACCCGGATCCCGCTCACCGCACACACCCGGGGACTGCTGCCGGAGACCGTCCGGCGCGGCATCTCGCTGATCTTCGGGACCGGTGGGGTGATGGGCGTCCTGCACGTGATGGAGTTCAAGTGGGACGGCGACGGGCGACTCAAGCCGGACGTCCCACCCGCCGACGCGGCCCTGCTGGCCGACTGGCCGGGGCTGCGGCACGACCCGACCCGCGACAACATCAACCTGGTGGTGTGGAGCACTGCGCGGCGCTTCCCGGCGGACGTCCTGCGCCGCCGGGGCGGGGAACTGATCCAGGTGGCGCTGGAGTTGACCGCCAACTGGCATCCGACGCTGCGGGAACTGCTCAGTCGCGCCGACCCGGAGAGCGCGCTGCCGATCCGGGTGTCCACGTCGGAGCCGGTGCCGCCCTGGAAGAGCAGCACGGTGACGCTACTCGGTGACGCGATCCACACCATGACGCCGGGCCGGGGCGTCGGCGCCAACACCGCGTTGCGCGACGCCAACCTGCTGCGGCGACACCTGGTCAGCGCCGTGGCCGGCGAGAAGACGCTGGTCCAGGCGGTGGCCGACTACGAGGCGACGATGCTGCCGTACGGCTTCGCCCGGGTGGCCGACTCGTTGAACCGCAGCGGCACCAGCGGGGACGACCGGATGTACAAGCCGGTGTTCGGCCGACTCGCACTGCTCGGCGCGCGCGGGTATTTCCGGGTCACCAGCCGGGTACCGCCGCTGCGGCGCAAGTTCGTCGACGACTTCTACACCTATCGCGGCGAGGAGGACTGATCCGTCCCGACCCGACCCCGGCACGGCCGACCCCGTGCCGGGGTCGCGGTGCACCCACCGTGTCCACACCGTCCGTTCCGCGCCGGACACCTGCGGTGAACCCCGTCCCGCGAGTACGGACTGTTACATGGCCTGCCTGTTGCCCCGGCCCCACGTGTGCGAAGCTGCGGCGAGCTTTTTTCGCGACGATTCGGACGTAGGACTTCAGGGAGGTTTACCGTGGGCGACTCCTTCGGGAGCTGGCTGATACTGCTCGTGGCGCTGCTGGCGGGTCTGGCGGTGGGCTGGGTGCTGCTGCGCGGCCGACGGGGCGAACCTCCCGCGTCGACCACCGCGAGCGCCACCACCAGCGAGCCGACCCCGGCCGCCACCGTCAGCGAGCCGATCCCGGCCGCCGTCGAGACCGAGCCGACCCCCGCCGCCGTCGAGACCGCACCGCCCCCCGCCGCCACCATCGCGGAACCGGCCCCGACCGCCGTCGAGACCGAGACGGTCCCGACCGCCGCCGACACCTCCGCCGCCGACACCTCCGCCGCCGAGACCTCCGCCGTCGAGACCGAGCCGACCCCGGCGCTGGTCGAGACCGCGCCCGCCGCCGAGACCACCGCCGCTACCGAACCCACCGCCGCTGCGGATACCAACACCGTTGGCGAGCCCTCCGCCGCCGTCCAGGCCGAGCCGACCCCGGCGCTGGTCGAGACCGCGCCCGCGGTGGACTCCGAGCCGGTCGCCGCACAGCCGGCAGTCGACGCTCCGGTGACCACCGAACCGATCACCACCGAGCCGGTCACCCCGGACCCGGTCGTCGCGCCCGCCGACAGCACTGCGCCGGAGCCGGTGTCCGCCCTCGACGGACCTGCCGAGACCGACTCCGCCGAACGGCCCACCGTCGCCACCCCGCCGGTACGGCCCACCCCGGCCGCCGACCCCACGGCGGCCACCACCGCACCGGTCACCACCGAGGCCACCGCGTCGCCCGACGCCACCGCGCCCGCCACCGAGCCGGCCCCTGTCGAGCCGGTGACCGCCGCGTCCGTAGTGGCCGCACCCGCTGCCGCCGGGGCTGCCGACGACTTCCGGCGCATCCAGGGGGTCGGGCCGAAGATGGCCGCCGCGCTGCAGGGTGCGGGCATCGTCACGTACCGGCAGTTGGCCGAGCTGGACGAGGCCGCGCTGCGGGAGGTCATCAAGGGTGCCGGACTGCGCGCCACCGCGAGCCTGGTCACCTGGCCGCAGCAGGCGAAGGTGCTGGCGGCCGGCGGCACCGACTGACCGATCGCCCCCACGGGCCGCCGACGCGGACGGGTCTTCGGACCGTCCCGGGTCGGCGGCCCGTCTCGTTGTCGTCATGGCGGCTACGCCCCGTGGCCCTGCTGCGGGTCGGAGTCGCCGCCGCTCTGCTCGTCGCCGGGGCCACGCCGACCTCCGTTTGGCCGTTCGGTCCGTCTGGGTACAAGGCCCGGCACCGTGCAACCCACCGGACCGTGGAGGAAGCCATGCGTGGCACGTCGATATTCGGAGTCCTGGTCGTGATCTGGCTCATCATCGGCGCGGTTGCCGCCGGCCAGCGCGGCTACTACGACAACGAGGAGACCAACTGCGCCGAGTTGGGCACCATACTGGTGACCGTCGTCGCCGGGCCGCTGAACTACGTCGGCGCCAACCCGCAGGTCGAGTGCGAACTGCCGCAGCCCTCGCAGTGACGCTTCCCGGGTGACATGCGGAAGCCACTCGATCCGGGATCGAGTGGCTTCCGTCGTGCCACGAGGCCACTCGATCCCGGATCGAGCGTGATCTTTGGGGTTTGGGCGACGGGAGGTGCCCGGCGCGCCCAGGACGGTCCAGGACGGATCCGGCCCTCCGCCGTGGTCTCGAGGACCGGGTGGCGGAGGGCCGGACGTACGGGTGGATCAGCGGAAGCAGTGCGCCACCGGCGGACGGCTCCCCTCGCAGTTGGTGGGGCTGTTCTCGATCACGACGGTGTCGTCGTCGATCTTGAGCTGAGCCCGCTCGACCTGTGCGCCACCGGCCTTCACGGTCGCCCGGTTGCCGGTCACCTGGCTGCGGTAGAGCGAGGCGGTGCCGGCGGTGACGAACAGCCCGGCACCCCGGGACCGTGGTCCGACCGCCGCGTTGTCCTGCACGTCGCTGCCGCGCACCAGCAGGTTGGACTTCTCGGCGTAGATGCCACCACCGTTGCCCCGGGTGGTGTTGTCCTGGATCACGCTGTCGTCCAGCGGCAGCAGGCCCTGGACGGTGGAGATGCCGCCACCGGCCACGGCGGCCAGGTTGTCCCGGATCGTCATCTGGCGCAGGATCAGCACCGCGTCCGAGTTGGCCAGGCCGCCGCCGGTCTGGGCGCTGTTGCCGATCACCGCGCTGTCGAACACCTTGGTACGCGCGGAGAAGCTGGCCATTCCACCGCCCTGCCCGGCGTTGTTCTGCACGAAGGTGGAGGAGTACACGTCACCGGCGGCCCGGAAGTTGGCCAGGCCACCGCCGTAGCTGACCGCGCTGTTGTGCCGGAACTCGGTGCGGTGCATGGTCATCACACCACCGTTGAGCAGGCCCCCGCCCTTGCCCTGGGCACCGGCGGCACGGTTGCCGATCAGTCGGCTGTCGCTGATCTGGAGGTTGCCGTCGTTGAAGATGCCCCCGCCGCCACCCTCGGCGGACAGCGAGGTGCTGTTCACCACGGTCACGCCCTCGACCACCGCGGTAGCGCCGTGCACGACGAAGAGGCTGCCGCCCTCCACCTTCGACCGGCCGTTGCGAAGGGTCACGTCCCGCAGGGTCAGCTCACCGCCGTCCCGCACGGTGAAGAACCGGAACTCCTCGGCGTCGGCGGCGCGCACGATGGAGGCGCCGGAGCCCTCGATGGTGATCCCGTGATAGATGACCGGCAGTCCGGCCGTGTCGTCCGCCGGGTTGCGCGGCGGCGCCTCGGCGTCGCCCGGGGTCTCGGCGGCGTCCGCGGCATCCCGCGCGTCGCGGATGCCGCCGTCGTACTCGTCGACCTGCACGAAGGCGTGGGTCAGCGTGTAGGTGCACTTCTCGGCCAGGTGCAGTGTCGCGCCGCCCTCGGCGTTGGCGCGGACCAGCGCCGCGACGAGTCGGGCGGAGTCGCACGGCACCCGGATCGCCTCGCCCTGCGGCGGGCGACCGTTGCGGGTCGGCAGCCGGTCGGCGGACGCGTCGCCGCCGTCGTGCCGCCACTCCGGGCGCTGGCGGTCCGGGCCCTGCTGATCCGGCCGCTGCCGGTTCGCACCGGGACTGGCGTCCGGGACACCGGGAACGTCGGAGTACATCGCGGCGGCCCGACCCGGGCTCGGGGCCGGTGTCCGGCTCTCGGTGGCCGAGGCGACGGCGGTCACGCCCGCCGCCCCGACCACCAGAGTTCCCGCCATCAGGCCGCCGGCCAACAGCCAACGGGACCGCCGTCCGGGTCGACCCGACCCAGGGCTGCCTCGGTAGGTGGACATCAAGGTTCCTGCCTCTCGTGCATGCGAAGACACGGCCGCGCCGAAGCGGGCGCGGGGTGGCGGACGTCGCCTCCGCCACCAGAGGTCACCGTACGAGGATCAAGAACCCAAATCCGGCATACGTGAATAAGTAAGCCACTCGCGTTCATATTGCATCAGAGGGGACTCGGCTCGTCAGCCGACGTGGATGCCCGGCCGCCGGGCCGGGTCCGGCTCGGACTTGCGCAGGATCTCCCGGACCACCGGCGGCGTGTCGCCCCGCCCCAGGATCAGGTACCGCAGCAGGTGCGCGATCGGGTTGCCCTCGGACCACTCGAAGTGCGCGTGCGGGCGTACGCCGGTGGCGTCGCGCAGCGCCAGCAGGATCGCCGCGATGGCGTTGGGCGCGGCCGGGCTGCTGGCCCGCAGCACCCGGTACCCGCCTACCTCGACGCCGCAGACCCGCAGCACGTGGCGGAACCCGGACGGGTCCACCACGTCGATCTCCAGGAACAGCACGTCGGTGGCGCCCGGCACCGGATTCAGCCCCCGCTGAGCGCGCTCCTTGATGGTGTACTCCTTGACCGCGCCACTGCGCCGCTTGTGGGCGATCACGTGCAACCGGCCGTCGTGCGCCACCGAATCGGCCACGAACCGCCGCGCCACCTCGTCGAACTCGACCCGCTCCGCCCGCAGCTCGGTGGTCCGGCTGACCCGGGAGACCAGCGACACGGCGATGATGCCGAGGATGAACAGGCCGGAGATGGCGATCCCGTCCGGCTTCTCGATCACGTTCTCCACCAGGGCGTACACCAGCACCAGGGTGAGCACGGTGAAGCCGACGGAGGCAGCGCGCTGGCGCCGGGCGACTGCGGCGATGGTCACCGCCACCGACGCCGAGACCATCATCGCCAGGATCCCGGTCGCGTACGCGCCGGCCTGCGCGTCGACGTCGGCGCGGAAGACGACGGTCAGCACGATGCAGACCAACGTGTAGACGATCACCACGGGTCGCACCGCACGGGCCCACTCCGGCGCCATGCCGTACGACGGCAGGTAGCGCGGCACGATGTTGATCAACCCGGCCATCGCCGAGGCACCGGCGAACCAGAGGATGAGCACGCTGCTCAGGTCGTAGACGGTGCCGAACGCCTCACCGACGTGCTCGTGCGCGAGGTAGGCCAGCGCCCGACCGTTGGCCGCACCGCCCGGCGCGAACTGCTCGGGCGGGATGAGCAGCGTGGTGACGAACGTGGTGGAGAGCAGGTAGACCGACATGATCAACGCGGCGGCGGTGAGCAGTCGCCGGGTGTTGCGGATGCGCGCGGCGAGCCGGGCCTCGGCGTCCCGGCCCTCCCCGGCGACCAGCGGCATCATGCTCACCCCGGTCTCGAAGCCGGAGAGCCCCAGCACCAGCAGCGGGAACGCCAGCGCCGCGGTCAGCGCCACGCCACCCGGGCCGCCACCGTCCGTGGTCAGTGCCGCCGTCCAGTCCGCCAGCGGGGCCGGATCCGCGGCCAGGTCGGTCAGCGACACCACCACGATCACCGCGTTCAACACCAGGAAGACGGCGACCAGCGGCACCGCCACCGCCACCGCCTCCCGGAAGCCGAGCAGGAACACCCCGCCGAGGATCAGCAGCAGCACCACGGTGACCGTGACCGCCACCGCGGTCCCGCCGAACGCGTCCGGCAGGTACGGGTTCTGCAACATGTGCACCGTGGCGTCGGCGGAGGAGAGCGTGATCGTCACGATCCACGAGGTGGCGACGAATCCCAGCAGCACCAGTACGAAGACCTTGCCCCGCCAGAACGGCAGCAACCGTTCCAGCATCGCCACCGACCCCTGGCCGTGCGGGCTCTCCCCGGCCACCCGGCGGTACATCGGCAGCATGCCGAACAGGGTCAGCGCCACGATCAGCAGAGTCGCCAGCGGCGAGAGCGCCCCGGCGGCCAGCGCGGCGATGCCCGGCAGGTACGACAGGGTGGAGAAGTAGTCGACACCGGTCAGGCACATTACCCGCCACCAGGCGTGTGCTTTCGTCTGCCCCTCGGCCGTCTCCGGGCCGACCGGCTGCACCTGGTGCACGAAGAGCCACCGGCGCAGCCGGCTCTCCGGCCGGGCCGGTCCGGCCGGTACCGCGACCCGGTCGGGCACGGTGACCCGTCGGCCGGCCCGTTCGCCGGGGCGGGTCGGGTCCCGCGCTGCCCGCAGCGACGGCTCCGGTGTCCCGGACGCCGGGCGGCGCCGGTCCCGGCCCCGTCGCGCTCTGGTCCCGTCCCCCATCGCGGTCAGCCGCCGGGCGGTACGGCCAGTGCGCGGGCCAGGGCGGCGGGGTCGTCGACGGTCACCGTCAGCCCGGGATGGCGCGGACGGCCGCCCGGCAGCAGCGCCGGCACCGGTCGCGCGAAGCGGACGCAGAGCCCGGTGGCGGTGGAGCTGCCGAAGGTGACTCCGAGGTCGGCGGCGGACAGGCGCGGGCCGACCACCCGCCACCAGCGGTACGGGCCGGTGGTCTCGGTGTCCACGACGTTCGCCCGTTCGGTGCGCAGCCGCCAGGGGCCGAACCGCACCGTCAGTGCGTCGCCGTCGACCCGTACCCAGGCGGTGGAGGGCCGTACCCCGAGCAGGGCCAGGAGCGGGCGCAGCACCGGGTCGAACCGGAACGGGAAGAGGTGCGTGGTCATCCCCGGACCCGTCGGCCGACCCGGTCCCCCGGCCGACTCGGACGAGGCGGTGCGGCGGGACGCGGGCGGGGCCGTGCGGCGGGACGCCGGAAGGCAGCGGTCATGGGCGCCGCGTACCCCGCGAAGGCCGGCCGACACCCCCCAGGCCGGCCGGCCTCCTGTTTCCCCCCGTGCTCACCACCGGGCGACGGCGCCCGGGCGGGTCGGATGCCCCCGTGCCTCGCCGTCGGGCGAGGCGCGGGGACCCCCCGTCCCGGCTACTGCAGGAATGCCCCGAGAGGCGACAGCAGCAACCGACCGAGCGCGGCGGCCGTCTGGTCCAGCCGCGCGCGCTCGCGCTCGTGTCGATGCGGGTCGTGCCGGCATCGCCAGATTCGTTGTGCGTTGCGCCAGGCGACATCCCGGGTGTACTCGACCAGCTCACCCTGGTACCAGTCGTCGATGTCGCCGTTGACCATGTCGATGAGCAGTTGCCACTGCTCCAGGTAACCCCGACGCAGACCGGGGATCTTGTCGGCGAAGATCTTGTTGATCTCCAGGTAGTCGCGGTGCTGGTCGCTGCCCTCGACCGGCTCCGACTCCAGGTAGTCGAACGTGGTGACCAGCGCGAACGGCAGGTCGAAGTTGATGTGCGCATTGACGCCGGCAGCCGCCGACGGCAACGGCCGGGCGTCCGGGCCGCGCATCCGGTCGAAGAGGCAGGCCCACGCCTTGGGCGTGTTGGGGCTGGAGTCGCTCCACATCCGCAGCGCGTCGAAGTAACGGGCGGCGAACTCGACGTCCAGCCGGGACAGGAAGACCGGGTCGACGAACCGGTCGGCGTAGAGGCCGTCCAACACGCTCGTGGTGATGGTGAGGTAGAGCTTGTTGAAGTCGGCCAGCGGGCAGCTGTCCAGCAGCGGTGGCAGCCGGACCAGCATGTCCTGGAGCTTGGTCAGGTGGTCGACGACGGCGGGCACGTCGGCCGGGTGATCGGCGAGCAGGTCCACGATGTCCCGGTGCACTGGCCCCCAGACCGGTTCACTCACGCTGCCCCCTCGCTGCTCCCGGCCCCGGTCTCCCCGACGCCGGGCACAGCCTTTCAGGCGGGGACACCGCCGACATCAGTAGAACTACGTATCCGACACCGACACCCGACTACGCAGGAAGATGGCGCTCGCCTGGACCCGGGTGCGGACGTGGAGCTTGTCGAAGATGTGCGAGACGTGCACGCCGATGGTCCGCTCGCTGATGAACAGGCGCTGGCCGATCTCCTTGTTGGTCAGCCCCTCGGCCACCGCGGCGAGCACCTCGCGCTCGCGCGCGGTCAGCGCGGCCAGCTCGTCACCGGCACCCGGTGGCGGCTCGACCCGCCCGGAGGGGCGTTCCTCCAACTCCACCCGCGCCCGACCGGCGAGGGTACGGATCTCCTCGGTGAACGGCACCGCACCGAGTCCCTGCGCCATCTGGTACGCCTCCCGGAGCAGCCGACCGGCGGTCGCCGTACGGCGACGGCGGGCCAGCAGCGCCTCGGCCTGACGCAGCCGCGCGTAGGCCGCCGGGTAGGGGTGGTTGCGGCGGTCCCACTCGGCCGCCGCGCGGCCCCACAGGTCCGGGTCGCTGTCGTCGAGGCGGCTCACCTCGGCGGCACAGAGCGCCAGATATCCGTCGACCACGTCGCGTACCGGCCGGGCCGCAGGCACGCTGCGCCCGGCCACCCGGTCGGCGATCTCGCGCAACCGGCGTACCGCGTTCTGGTCCACCGCGACGGTGCGGCTGGCGTGCGCCTCGGCCTCCGCGCGCAGCCCGTGCCAGACCAGCACGGCGAGGATCACCAGATCGTCGGAGCGGCTCTCGGTCAGGCCGCGCTGCACCGCGTGCCGGGCCACGTCGTGCCGCCCCTGCCACATCGCCAGGCCGGCGCGCAGGGTGAGCAGCGGGATGACGTGCCGGGCACCGCCACCGGCCAGCATGGTGGCCGCCGCATCCAGGTCCCGGTCGGCGGCCTCGACGTCGCCGTACCCGACCGAAAGCCGGCAGCGGGCCAGCAGCATCTCCACCGCGTCCGCGCCGGACGGGCGGTGCCGCAGCGCCGCCGCGACGACCTTCTCCGCCTCGGCCCACTGCCCCACCCGGAACAGCCCGTTGGTGGCGACGGCCAGCAGCCGGGTCGCGTAGGCACGACCCAATCCCAGCTCGGCCACCCGCTCGGCACCCCGTCGGGCCACCACCACCCCCTCTTCGAGGATGTTCAGCGGCCCGGTGAGCAGCTCCGCCAGGTGCAGGTAGGCCCGCGCCACGTCCTCCGGACGGCCGGCCCGCTCGGCGGTGTCCAGCGCCCGCCGCAGCACCGCCAGCCCGGCATCCGGATCCTCCAGGTACGCCTCGGAGAAGCCCAACGCCGCGCTGGCCAGCACCACCTCGGTGGTGGCGCCCTCGACCTGCTCCGCGAGGGCCAGCGCCTCCCGCGCCCGCCGGCCCGCGTCGGCGTACCGGCCGAGGTGCACCAGCAGCTCCGCCAGGTGTGCGGCGGCGGCGGCCCGCTGCCGGGGCGTGCAGTCGGCGGCGTCCAGCGCCTGCTGGTACTCCACCTCGGCCAACGCCGACCGTCCGGCGGCGGCCAGATATCGTGCCCGCCGGATGTGCAGCTCGCAGGCGGGCGGGCCGGTGTCGGTGGCGGCCAACTCCTCCAGCAGCGTCAGCGCCCGCGCGTACTCGCCGCTCTTGTGTGCGGCCTCGGCGGCCTGGCCCAGCAGCACCGCCCGGTCGACCCCGGCCCGGCCCTGGCTCAGATCCACCGCCACCGACCAGTGGCGGTGTGCCTCGGCGTAGCCGTACAGCCGCTCGGCCTCCTCGGCGGCGGCCACCGCCGCCGGCAACGCCCGATCCGGCTCACCGGCCAACCGCCAGTGGTGCGCCAGCCGGGCCTGGTGCAGCTCACCCGGCGCCGAGGTCAGCGCCTCGGCGTAACGCCGGTGCAGCAGGGCGCGTTCGGCGGGCAGCAGCTCGTCCTCCAGCACCTCGGCGACGAGCCGGTGCCGCAGCCGGTAACCGTCCTCGGAGCCGACCAGCAGCCGGTGCGCGACGGCGGCCTTGACGGCGGTGAGCAGGTCCTGCTCGGGCAGCCCGACCACCTCGGTGAGCAGCCGGTGCTCGACCGGTTCCACCCCGGCGGCGACCGCGTGCACGGCCTGGTGCGCCGGCTGCGGCAACGCGTCCACCCGGGCCAGGAACACCTCGCGCAACGTGTCGGACAGGTCGTCGCGGCCGTCGCGCAGGTCCCGGGACAACTCCTCCACCACGAACGGGTTGCCCCCGCTGCGTTGCCACAGCCGGTCGGCCGCCTCGGGCGCGACCGGGGCCCGGACGATCGCGGCGGCGAGTTCCTCCGTGGCGGCGCGGTCCAGCGGCGCCAGGTCCAGCACCCGCACCGACCGCAGCCGGCGCAACTCGGTCAACACGCGACGCAGCGGGTGCGCGCCCTGCAACGACTCGGACCGCACCGCCGCCAGCACCGACAGTTGCAGGTCGCCCAGACCGGCGAGCAGATAGAGCAGCAACTGTCGGGTGGTCCGGTCGACCCACTGGAGGTCGTCCAGCACCAGCACCAGCGGACGGCCACCGGCGATGACGCCCAGTCCCCGGGACACCCGCTCCAGCAGCGCCCCCGCGCCGTCCGGCCCGGTGGCGTCCTCGGCGAACACCCCGAGCAACGCGCGCACCGACGCGGTGGCGGCCGGCGGGAGGTCCGCGTCGAGACGCCGCAACGCCTGCCGCAACGGGTGCAGCGGGGAGGCGTCGCCGATGTCCAGACAGGAACCGGTGAGCACCAGCGCACCGCCCGCGCTCAACTGCCCGCCCACCTCGTGCAGCAGCCGGGTCTTGCCCACGCCGCTCTCGCCGGTGAGGAAGACCCCGGCCGTGTTTCCCGGCGCCACGTCGTCGAGCAACGCGGCGCGTACCGTCGCCACCAGGTCGGCCCGACCGACGAGCGGTGTGGTGTCCACGTCGCTGGCCATGGCTCGCAGCCTAGTCACAGCCGCCGCCCCCGTTCTACCGCCGCCGCGCCGCCCCTCCCCCACTCGCGTCGACATTGCGACCGAAGGTTGCGCTCGGCCGACATACGTCGTTCGGCAGATCCGCCGTCGGACCGGGGATGACAGTCTCCGGGACATCGTTGGCACGCACGGGGGGAGAGGCGGGTGCGATCTCGATGCCCATGTCGGTTGTCGCAGGTCAGCCGGCTCAGCGGGGGCGCTGGCCGGTAGCTGAGGAACGACGGACGTTGACTGTCCTCTTCGTCGACATCGTCGGGTCGACACGTCTGGTCGACCGGCTCGACCCGGAGGACGTCCGCACACTGCAACGGGTCTACTTCCGCACGGTCGCCCGGGTGCTGCGGCGCTGGGACGGCGTGGTGGAGAAGTACGTCGGCGACGCGGTGATGGCGTTGTTCGGCGCGCGGGCCGGGGACGGCTTCGAGGCGTACCGGGCGGTGCGGGCCGGGCTGGAGGTCCAGCGGGCCCTGGACCGCCGGCCACTAGAGACCGCGCCCGGGCTGCGGGTCCGTGTCGGGGTGGCCACCGGCGAGGCCGTGGTGGACCTGGCCGCCGGGCGCGACGGCGGGCACGGCATGGCCAGCGGCGCGGTGATCACGCTCGCCGCCCGCCTGCAGGAACACGCGCCGCACGGCGGTGTCGCGGTCTGCGAGACCACGCACCGGGCCGTCGCCGGCCTGATCGCGCTGCGCCCGGTGCCGGCGGTGACGGTCAGCGGCAAGACGCTGCCGGTCGGCGTCTGGCACGCCGTGGGCACGCTGCCGCCCCGGCCTCCACGTCACGACACGCCGCTGGTCGGCCGGCACCGGGAGCTGGCCGCCGTCCGGGAACAGCTCGCCGAGGCGGTACGCGGACGCGGCGTCCGGCGGCTGGTGCTGACCGGTCCGTCGGGCAGCGGGCGGAGCCGGTTGCTGCGCGAGCTGGCCCGCAGCACGCCGACGGTGGACGGGATGCCGGTGCGGTGGTGCCTGACCGCCTGCCCGCCGTACCCGGACGGGCCGCTGGCGCCCGTCGTGGGTCTGGTGCGGACGCTGGCCGGCAGCCGTACCCCCGCCGCAGGCGCCGGTGTGCTCCGCGACCGGCTGGCCGCCGCACTCGGCGGGTCGGTGTCGGGCGACCACCTGGCGGCGGCGTTGGACACAGTGGACGATCTGGTGGCCGGCGTCGGTGGCGCCGCCGGGGCCCGGGCGGCGGTGCGCTGGCGGGACGTCCTGCTCGGGCTGGCTCGTCGTCAGCCGGTGGTGGTGGCCGTGGACGACCTGGACCGGGCCGCCCCGGCACTGCGCCGTCACCTGGACGCGCTGGTCGACCTGGCCACCGCGGACGGCCTGCCGCTGGTGCTGGTCGGCACCGGGGCGGGTGTCGACTCCGCCCGGCCGACGGCCCGGGTCCGGCTGCGTCCACTCGACGCGGTGACCGTCGGCCGGCTGCTACGCCGGCTGCTGCGCCGGGCCGGTCAGCCGGGCGGTCTGGTGGGTCGGCTGATCCCGCTGGTCGGCGGCAACCCCGGACGCGCGGTGGCGTACGTGCGGTCGCTCGCCGGGGCCGACCCGGCGCGGCTGCCGGTGCCGGAGAGCATCCGGCGGGCCGCCGAAGCCCGGCTGGACCGGCTCGACGGCACCCGGCGAGCGGCCCTGATGGCGGTCGCCGCCCTGCCGCCCGGCTGCCCGGTCGCCAACCTGGCCCGGGCGCTCGGCTGGGCGGCGGCGCAGGTGGAGGCGGCCCTGCGTGCCCTGACCGGGGCGGGCCTGCTCGTCCGGCTGCCCACCGGCGGGCACGCTTTCGTCGATCCGGCGCTACGGGAGGTCGCCGTCGCCCGGCTCCCCCGGGCGACGCTGGCCACCTTCACCCGCCGGGCCGGTGTCCCGACCTCCGACGCCGACGCCGAGCCGGCACCGGCGGAAGGCTCGACGCGGCCGGCATCGGCGGCGCGACCGGCGGCAGGCACGGCGGCGCCGGGATCGGGGTGGTCGGGATCGGCGTGGTCGGGGTCAGCGATCGGCCAGGAAGGCCAGCGCGCGCTCCCAGGCGAGCGCGGCGGCGGCCGGGTCGTGGTCGGACACGGCCGGATCGGTGAACAGGTGGCCCGCCCCCGGGTAGCCATAGACGGTGACGTCGGCGCCGACGGCGGTCATCTCCTGCCGCCACTGGTCGACCTCGCCCGGCGGGTCGTAGGGGTCCGGATCGGCCAGGTGCAACTCGACGGCCAACCCGGCTCGGACGTCGGCGGGGGCGCCACCGGTGCCGTGCCACAGCAGCAGGCCGCCGCTGTCGGGCCGTTCGGCCAGCATCGCGCCGGCCACCCCGGCGCCCATCGAGAACCCGGCGAGCACGGTGTCGGGCGGCAGCCCGTCGAGCGAGGCCCGGGCGCGGTCCAGCACCGTCTCCTGCCCGATCCGGCTCAGCAGGGCGAACCCCTCCTCGACGGTGTCCACGGCAGGCACCTCGTACAGGTCGGGCGCGTGCACCTGGTGTCCGGCGGCGCGCAGCCGGTCGGCCGCGTCCCGCACCGCGGGCCGCAGCCCGTACACAGAGTGGAAGAGTGCGACATGTGCCATCCGCTCATCGTGCCGGACGGCACCGACACCGTCGGACCGCCGCGCGCGGGTGGCGCGGTCAGTCTCGGTCGACCCCGGCCCGTCCGCCGTCCGGTGACGCCGACTCCGGTGCGCCGTCCGGCCGCGCCGGAGCCGCTACGCCGTCCCCGGCACCGGCGTCCGGCCGGAGGACCCGGCTGTGACCCCGGAACTCGGCGATTACCTGTCCGTCCGCGCGGCTCACCGTGACGTCGTAGATTCCGCTGCGGCCGTACCGGGTCCGTTCCGTGGCCCGGGCGGACAGCACGTCCCCCTCGCGGGCCGGGCGGACGAAGGTGATCTCGCCGCCGGCCGCGACGGTGGCCGGGCCGTGACTGTTGCACGCCAGCGCGAAGGCGGTGTCGGCGAGCAGGAAGACGAAGCCGCCGTGGGCGATGCGGTGGCCGTTGACCATGCTGTCGGTGACCCGCATCCGGGCCACTGCGGCGCCGCCCGCGGCGCTGACCAACTCGATGCCGAGTCGGTTCGACGCGACGTCGGCCTCGAACATCTCGTGCGCGGCGGTGCGCGGGTCCACCTGGCTCCCGGCGTGGTCGGCGGGGCCCTGCGCCCCGGGGACCGCCATCATGCCACCGCCGCCCGGTGCGCCCGGCGCGGCGGGTCCCGTGACGACGACCGGGCCGGATCGGTGTCCCCGATCCGGCCCGGCACTGATCATCGCCCCGCCATTGTCTCGCAGTTGCACATTGTTGGCAACAAGACTGGACACCGACCCGCCGATGTAACTAGCCTGCTCGCCATGAGTCCTTACATGACCGATGCCGCCGCGTGGCAGGAGAGCTGGGACCGGCAACAGGAGGCGTACCTGCCGGACCGGGAGCACCGCTTCACCACCATGCTCGACGCGGTCGACGCGGTCCGCGACACCACCGCTGCGCCACGACTGCTGGACCTGGCCGGCGGCACCGGCACCATCTCGCTGCGCGCGCTGCGCCGCTTCCCCGACGCCGAGGTGACCCTGGTCGACCTCGATCCGGCCCTGCTCGCCCTCGCCACCGCCTCGCTCGGCGACCGGGCCACCATCGTCACCGCCGACCTCAACCGGCCGGACTGGGTGGACGCCCTGCCGCACCGTGACTACGACGCGGTGCTCACCGCCACCGCGCTGCACTGGCTGCCCGCCGACCGGCTGACCGGGCTCTACGCCGAGGTCCGCGAGGTGCTGCGCCCCGGCGGCCTGCTGGTCAACGCCGACCACATGCCCGACGACACCCTGCCCGAGCTGACCACACGCCTGCTCGCCCGGGCCGAGGCGCGCCGGGCGGCGCGCTACGCGGCGGGCGCGGTGCCCAACTGGGCGCAGTGGTGGGAGCACGCCGCGCAGGACCCGGAGCTGCGCCCACTCGTCGAACGGCGGCACGCCATCTATCCGACGGGACACAGCCAGGAGTGGAGCCCACCGGTCTCCTGGCATCTCGGCGCGCTCTCCGAGGCCGGCTTCACCGAAGTCGGCACGCTCTGGCGCGGCGGCGCGGACGCGGCGGTCGTCGCCGTCCGGTGACCGCCCGCGCGGCGGCCACCGGACGGACCCGTCAGCGGGCCCGGCGTTCCGGGTGCGCCCGGTTCCAGGCCCGCATCCGTTCCGGGTACCCGACCTTGGTCGCCTCGTACAGCGGGATGGCGTGCTTGCGGGCCATCTTCCCGGCGGCCCGGGGCGTCCCGGTACGCCGCCGGATCCACTCACCGTCGTGCGCGATGGCGACCACGGTGGTGTCGGTGGCGGTGGTCTCCGGTTCGAGATAGAACTCCACCCCCTGCCGGCTGGTCGCGAACTCCTCCAGGGAGGCGAGGTCCTCCGGGGTCGCCTCGCGGTCCAGTTTCGTCGGGGTGCCCTCTGCGGCCCGGGGCCGCCGGCTGAACCAGCCCATTGCCCGGCTCCTCTCCTCGGCGCGCCTCCCAGTGCAGCACCCGGACCTGGCAGTTCCCTGGACGGCCGATGTACGGGCCCTGGTCGCTACGCCTCCGGACGGGGAGAACCCGTCCGCTCCGGCTCCGGGGCGCCCGCCCGCTCCGGCTCCCCCGTGGCGCCGGAGACGGGCGGACGGGTGACCCGCACCAGCAGCAGGGTCGGCAGCAGCAGCAACGGCACCACCAGCAACGCGTGCAGCGTGCCGATCCGGTCACCGAGCAGCCCCAGCAACGGCGGTCCGGCCAGGAACGCGGTGTACCCGATCACCGCGACCACGCTGACCCGGACGTGGGCGTGCTCCTCCTCGTCGGCGGCGGCGCTCATCCCGACCGGGAAACCGAGCGAGGCGCCGATCCCCCACAGCACCACGCCGACCACCGCGACCGGGCCGGAGCCGGCCAGGATCGCCACACCGGCGCCGACGATGGCGAGCAGGATGGTCACGGTCAGCACCGGCACCCGCCCCCACCGGTCCAGGGCCACCGTGCCGAGCGTCCGGCCCACGGTCATGCCGGTCACGAAGACGGCGAAGACCGCCGCGCCGGCTGCCTCGCTGAAGCCGTACCCGTCGATGAAGGCGACCGCGATCCAGTCGTTGGCGCTGCCCTCGGCGAACGCCGCCGCCAGGACCACCAGACCGATGAGCAGGGTGCGCGGCTCCCGCCAGGCGGCGAGCAGGGACTTTCGACCGCCACCGGCGCCCTCGCTCTCCGCACCGGGTGCGGCGGGCAGGAACGCGCGGGCGCCCAGCAGCGTGCCGACGAGCACCACCGCCGCAAGGACCCCGAGGTGGACGGCGACCGGCAGGCCGAGCCGGGCGGCCCCGGCGCCCAGACCGGCACCGGCCACCGAACCGAGACTCCACGCCGCGTGGAACCGGGGCATCACCGTCCAGCCCAGGCGGCGTTCGACGATCGCGCCCTCGATGTTCATCGCCACGTCGCAACTGCCGGAGCCGTACCCGAGCGCGAACAGGCCCACCGCCACCCCGGGCAACGAGCCGGCCACCGCCGACACCCCGGCCACGGTGAGGCCGAGGGCGACCACGGTGGTGGAGAACACCACCGCGCGGGCCGCGCCGAGACGCTGGGTGAGCAGACCGGCGGTGGGCATCGCGACGATCGCGCCGATGGACATGGCGAGCAGGAGCAGGCCGAGACGACCGGGGCTGAGTTCCAGCCCGTCGCGGACCGCCGGCACCCGGGAGAACCAGGTCGCGACGGCCAACCCGTTGAGCGCGAACACCACCGCCACGCCGTTGCGGGCGGCCAGCACCGCCCGGGGCGGACCCGAGGTGACCGGTGGTGTCGCGGGCGTGCTGATGACGGGATCCATGGAACTTCCCGGTCCTCTCGACGGCGGTGGGAGCGCAGGCAACGATCACACACCTGGGAGCGCTACCACCACAATCCATCTCCGGTCCTTACCCCCGGGCGTCCGGCGAGGCATGATGCGGGTGGGAGCCCGCGTACCAGGCGGGCCGAGGGCAACAGGGAGACACCAATGACCACGGCACGCCGGCCGGCAACCCTGGACGACGTCGCCCGAGCCGCCGGAGTCTCCCGCTCCACGGCGTCACGGGTCATCGCGGGCAACGGGTTCGCGTCACCGACCGCGCGGGAGCGGGTACGCACCGCGGTGGACGAGCTCGGCTACGTACCCAACCCGGCCGCCCGGGCGCTGGTGCACGGCACCGGCGTACGGCTGCTGGTGGCGGTTGCCGGCACCGACCCGGCCGTGCTCGACGACAGCTACGTCGACCAGGTGCTCGGCGCCACCGCGCGGGTCTGCGCACCACACGGCCTGGGCGTCACCGTCGACTGGGTGCCGTTGCACGCCCCGGAGCGGCTGGTCCGGCTGACCGACGACCGGGGCGTGACCGGGTTGATCCTGGTCAACACGACCCCGGCTCTGCTGGAACTGGTGCCGCGCCGGCTGCGGGGGCGAGCGGTGTCGATCGGGGTCGGTTCGGCCACCGTGCCGTCGGTGGACATCGACAACGGCGGCGCCACCGAGGCCATCGTCCGTCACCTCTACTCCGGCGGTCGCCGTCGGATCGCGATGGTCACCGGCCCCCCGTGGTTGACCTGCGCGAACCGCTCGGTGGACGCGTACCGGGGGTTGCTGCGCGACGCGGGCCTGCCGACGCGCGAGGTGGTCGGCGACTTCTCCGTGGAGCGGGGCCGCTCCGCCGCCCGCGAGGTGCTGCGCCGCTGGCCGGACACGGACGCGATCGTCGGGATCAGCGACGCGACCGCGCTGGGCGTGATCGGTCGGCTCCGCGCCGACGGCGTACAGGTGCCCGGCGACGTCGCGGTGACCGGCTTCGACGACATCCCGCTGGCCGCCGTGACGGCTCCGGCCCTGACCACCGCCAGTCACCCGGTACGCCAGATCGCCAGCGCCGCCGCCACCATGGTGCTGGAGCACCGGCACGCCCCGATGCGCACCCGCTTCCCGTCCGCACTGGTGCGCCGCGACAGCGCCTGACCACAATCTTTCAGGATATCCAATTCAGCGGTACGGGGACTCGGCCGAATGTGACCGGAAATCGGTAAGATCGGCGACTGCCATCTGACTGATCGCTGACTGATGGCTCGGGCGGCGAACGCACAGACTGAGCCCATGAAATCGGGGCCCGGGCGCACCAGGATACTCCGCGGCGCGGCGTGTCTCGTCCTTCTGGCGGTTCTTTCCGGCTGTATGCAACTGAACGCCGGGCTGACCGTCAACGCCGACGACACGGTCAGCGGACAACTCCTGCTGACCGCCGAACGCACCGTGCTGACCACCAACAACAAGACGGTCGAGGCCGGCTTCGCCGAGCTTCGGCAGAACATCCCGGCCCTGCCCGAAGGCACCGAGAGCCGGTACGAGGACGCCACCCACTACGGCTCTCAGATCAACTACCGGAATGTCCCGCTCGATCAATTCGACAGCGAAAGTCTGAGCATCGTCCGACAGGGCGACGACCGGTACGTGTTCACTCTTCCGCTCGATCCGAAGAAGTACGGCGGAAAAGTGGCCGAACAGAATCCGGCCAATCAGGCGCACTTCATGACGCTGATGTCGTTCGAGATCTCGGTGACGTTTCCCGGACGCGTGCTGGACGTCGGCGCGGGCGGTCAGGTCAACGACCGGACGGTCACCTGGCGGGTCGCCCGCAACCAGCCGAAGCCACCGGAGCTGCGGGCCGTCGCCGAGGCACCACCCCGACCGTCCGCCCCGGCGGACGACGAGGAGAGCGGCGGGAGTTTCCCGTGGCTGCTGGTCGGTGCCGGTGCGGTGATCCTGCTGCTGGTCGCGGCGCTCGTCGTACTGCTGCTGCGTCGGCCCGGCACGGGCCCGGCGGACGGCGGCGCACCGACGCCCGGCGGACCGGGCACCTCCGGTGGTCCGGGCACCATCGGTCCGGCACCGCACACCACGACCGGCGGCGTGCCGGGCTCCGGCTGACGCAGGTCAGCCGGCACCGTCGCCCGCCCGGCGGGCGGCACCACATCCCACCTCGCACCACGCGAAACCGAAGGGAGATCGGCGATGAACGATCTCTTCACCTGGGCGGCGCTGGGCAGTCTGACCGGCGCGAGCGCCGCGACGCTGCTGGCCACGAACGTCATCGGCGGGCTGATCGGCCCGAGTGCCGACACGGCACGCAAATGGATCGCGCTGGGTATCGCCCTGCTGCTGTCGTACCTCACCGCGGCCTTCGCCACCGACGCGGGCGCCGAGAAGTGGATCATCGCCTTCTTCAACGGCCTGGTCATCTTCTCCGCCGCCCTCGGCGTCAACCAACTGCCTCCCGGCAACCGGCAGGCGACTCCGACCCGGCTGGCGCAGGGCAACGAGCCCCGCTTCATCCGCTCCTGGGCCTAGAGGGGAACCGTCATGGCCGTCTTCGGAGTCATCAGCGCCGCCGTCCACGTCGCGGCGGGCACGGTCCTCGGCGGGCTGCTGGGCGGACCCGTCGGGCTGCACGTCGGGGCGGGCGTCGGTCTGGTCGTCGGCATCGTCTTCGGATGGTCGATCACCTCGGCCCGGGTCTACGGGGCCGACGCCCGAGGGATCTTCCTGTTCGTCGTCGACCACACGTGGAGCCTGCTGAACACGGTGGTGGGCGCGACCTACCTCGCGGTGCACCTGGTCTTCGGCCACTCGCTGGACCGGGCCACCTCGCAGCACAGCTGCCGGGTCAACGTGGTGGAGGGCGTCTCGCCGCGCTACGCCACCACGCTGGGCACGGTCTGCGCCGGCTCCGGGCCGGGCATCCAGCGCCACGAGGACGTGCACATCTTCCAGGCCCGACTGCTCGGACCGCTCTACATCCCGCTGGTCCTGGCCAACTACGTGCTGTTCACCATCGCGCCGGTGTGGCTGCTCTACCACGACCACACCGGCGCCCCGATCAACCGCTTCACCCGGTACTTCGAGATCGGCGTCTACCCGCACGTGTGGAACGAGGCGATCGCGTACCGCATCCAGGGGACGCCGCCGCGATGACCGGAGGCGGCCCGATAGAGACGGCCACCGCCGAGCTGGCGGAGTGGCTGGCCGGGGCGGCGGGAGACGCCGTCCCGGTCGGTCCGCCCGGGTCCGGTCCGGCGGCGGGCGGGCTGACACTGTGGCCGCTGGAGTTGCGCCCGGCCCGGCAGACCCGGGGCAGCGGCGGCCCCGAGCCGTACCGGCTCGTCGCCCGCTACCTGCTCGCCGCAGACGGGCCGGAGGCGCTGGCGACGTTGGACCGGGTGCTCGTCGCGGCGACCGGAGGAAGCGGACACACGCTCGTGCTGGAGGCCGGTGACCCGGCGCTGTGGGTGGCCCTCGGCGTCCCGCCCCGGCCGGCCCTGCTGATCGACGTACCGGTGCAGGTCACCCACCCGCACGAGCCGGCACCGCCGGTGCTGCGTCCGCTGCGGCTGCGGCAACTGGAGATGCTCACCTTCGACGGCCGCGTCGTCGGTCCCGCCGACCAGCCGCTCGCCGCGATGCGGGTGGAGGTCGTCGGTCAGCCGTACGCGACCCAGACCGATCCGGCGGGACGGTTCCGGGTCGTCGGCGTGCCGCACGACCCGCAGCAGCCCGGAACGGTACGGCTCCGGCTCACCGGTCGGGGTCAGGTGCTCACTGCCGAGGTGGACCCGACCGACACCGACATCGTCATCGTCTGCGCGCCACCGACCCGCTGACCCGACCCGTACGGGAGGACCGATGCCCAGCTACTTCTCACCCGGGATCTATGTCGAGGAGGTGCCTGCCGGTGCCCGGCCGATCGGACCGGTCGGCACCAGCACGGCAGCCTTCGTCGGCGTGGCTCCGGACCGCACGGCCCGTCTCGGCGAGGCCCTCGCCGTGAACAACTGGACCGAGTTCCTCCGCCTCTACGCCGACGGTGACGAGTTCGAGAGCACCCCGTTGGCCCGCGCGGTCTTCGGTTTCCTCGACAACGGGGGCACCCGCTGCTGGGTGGTCAACGTCGGCGAGGGCGGCGCGCTCACCGGCAGCGGACGCCAGCGCGGCGGACTGGACCTGCTGGAGGCTATCGACGAGATCTCCATCGTGGCCGCGCCCGGCTTCCACGACGCGGTCGCGCACGAGGCGCTGCTGAGCCTGGCCGAGCGCACCCGCACGATGGTCGCCATCTGCGATCCCGCTCCCGACATCGACGACATCTCGACCTTGACCCGGGTGGCCACGGCCGGCTCCGGTCGGGCGGCGAAGCCCACCGAGGGCGGCGACAGCCCCGCCAGCTCGGGTGGCTCCGGCGGCGCGGGCGGGGGTACGACCGGGTCGAGCGGCGGCCCGCAGGCGCACCGGCCCCGGCAGTCCGACTTCGGCGCGCTGTACTTCCCCTGGCTCCGGGTCCGCGACCCGCTCAGCGGCGACCTGGTGCTCACCCCGCCGAGCGGGCACCTGGCCGGCATCTGGGCCCGCACGGATGCCCTGCGCGGCGTGCACAAGGCTCCCGCCAACGAGCCGGTACGCGGTGCCGTCGACCTGGGTCATCTGGTCACCCGATCCGAGCACGACGTGCTCAACCCCAAGGGCGTCAACGTGATCCGGTACTTCCCCGGCGAGGGCATCCGCGTCTGGGGCGCGCGGACACTCGCCGCCGAGGCCAGCGAGTGGCGGTACCTCAACGTCCGGCGGCTCTCCATCGCCATCGAGCAGGCCATCGCCAACGGCACCCGGTGGATGGTGTTCGAGCCGAACGACTACACGCTGTGGCGCTCCATCCGCCGGGACATCGGCGCCTTCCTGACCCGGGTGTGGCGCGACGGCGCGCTGCTGGGGCGTACGCCCGAGGAGGCGTTCTTCGTCAAGTGTGACGAGGAGACCAACCCGGCCGACGTCCGGGACGCCGGGATGGTGGTCGCGCACATCGGCATCGCGGTGGTCAAGCCCGCCGAGTTCGTGGTGTTCAAGCTGAGCCAGTGGGCCGGCGGCACCGAGACCGAGACGATTGGAGGCTGACATGCCGACCACGGCCACTCCGCAGCCGGGCGCCCCGGTCGACCCGTACCGGGCGTACAACTTCAAGCTGCTGGTCAACGGGGTCACCAACGGCCACTTCACCGAGGTCAGCGGCCTGGACGTGAACATCCCCGCCCAGCCGTACCGGGAGCAGGGCAACGACCGGATCCGGATGATCCCCGGACAGGTCGAGTACGGCCCGGTCACGCTGCACTTCGGCCTGACCGCGTCCCGGGAGCTGTGGGACTGGGTGCACACGATCGCCCGGGGCACCAGCGACCGCCGCAACGTCTCGGTGGTGCTGCTCGACTCCGTCGGCACGGCCGAGGTGCTGCGCTGGAACCTGCTCAACGCCTGGCCCACCCGATGGCGCGGCGCACACCTCAACACGCTCGGCCAGGAGATCGCCATCGCGGCGCTGACGCTGCGCTACGAGAGCCTGGAACTGGAGACCGGCGGTGCCGCGCCCACGCCCGCGTAGCTGGGTCGCCGGTCGGCTCCGGTCCGCCGCGCGTGCCGTGGACCGGTTCGCCGGTCTGGTCGACACCACCGACGACGAGAGGGACGACGACCTGCGTGGTGGCATCCGCGCCAGCGCGACCGGGGGCCCGCGTGGCGACGCGGTCGGCGACGCGGACCACGGGACTGACGCCGCAGCGCCGTCGGACGTGTGGGAGGCGGTCGCGTACCGGCATCCGGACCGCCCCCCGGAGCACTGGCTGCGGCTGATCGCCGCCCATGCCCCGGGGCTGCTCCGCGACCTCGCGGCCGAGCTGCCGCCTGGTGCTCTGCCGCCTGGTGATCTGCCGCCTGGTGCGGCGGAGGGACCGGTGGACGTGACCGATCCGTGGGCCGGGCGACGGCCGCCCGGCGGCGGCTGGGGCGACGGGGTCTCGTCGGCTCACGTCGCGTCACCGGGGAGGGACAGGTCCTCCCCCGGCCCCTTTGCTCTGCTTCAACCGACGCGACGCCCGGGATACCGCACGACGGCCGTTGCGTGGAGTGAAGCAGAGCAAAGGGGCAGAGCAGGGACAGGTGCCGGCCCCACGACCAGCCCTACGTCCGGCCCCACGACCGGCGCGACGACCGGACCGGCGACCGGCGCGACGACCGGCGCGACGACGGGACCGGCGACCGGTCCGGCGGCGGTACGCGGGGGCAGCCCGACGTCGAGTGACCACGGCGTACCGGGAGGCGGACGTACGGGAAGCGGAGCCGATACAGGAGCCGGGATGGAGGGTGCGCCGCGGCCGTCCACGGGCGGCACGCCCTCGGTGAGTGGTGTGGGCACGGCGGAAGCAGCCCCAGGCGTCAGCGGGGCACGCGCACCGGGAGCAGCGGCGGGCGTCGGCGGACCCAACACACCGAAGATCAGCGGACCGAACACACCGAAGGCAGGTGAGGGCGTGAGCGGGGTGGCGTCCGGTGGGGAGGGTGTGGGTCCGGCGGTGGGCGACGCGACGATGCCGTGGGCGGGCGGACGCGGGCGTCGCGCGGATCCGCCCCGCGAGGGGACGGACCCGGCGACCGGCGTGACCGGCACCGGTGTGGCGGACGTGTCGGGCCGACCACGGCGGGGCTCGGGTGCCGACCGACAGACCGACGTTCCGGTGGCGTCCGCCGGATCGTCGTCCGGCTCCGGGTCGACGGCGGGGCACTCACGGTCGGTGACGGATCCGCCCGAAGCACCGCGATCGGTGCCGGGCCGGAATCGGGCGGTGCTACGCCTGGTCAGCTCCGACCCGGACATCTCGCCGTCACAGGTATCGGGGCGGGAGTCCGACGGGGAGCGGCGTCCGGCGCGATCACCCGGCAGCGGACGCGACGGGGATCGGCATCCGGCGTGGTCGGGTGGGGACGGGCCCGACGGGACGCGGTACCCGGAGCGGTGGGGAGCGGCGGGTGGGGACGGTCCGTCCGGGAGGGGCGGCGAGGTCGGGTGGCGGCGCGCGGACGGTGCGTACGGGGACGGGCTGTGGCCCGGTGCGGGGCTGCCGGCCGGCACCGGTCAGCGGCCGGCACCGGCGCGCGGGCCCTGGCCGGAACTGGGCCCGGACGGGACCACCGACGTCCGGACGGGTGGCGGGCGGGACGCGTCCGACCCGTGGCCCGCCCTGCCCGACGACCGGGCACTCTGGGCGGTCCCCGAGCCGGAGGACGCCGCCGCGGCCCACCTGCGCCGACTCGACCGGGAACAGGCGGGCGGCTGATGGAACGGGTCGCGTTCCTCGTCGACGCCACCGGCGAGCGGGTGGACTGTCTGCTCAACCCGGAGACCGTGCAAGTCAGTCGGCTGGCCGGAGTACGCCGACGGGGCAGCACCGGCAGTCAGCTCACCGGCGCCGGGCTCGCCGACGACCCGCTGGTCTTCACCGGTGGTGGGCGTACCGAACTCGTTCTCGACCTGCTCTTCGACACCGACTTCGCGGAGGGGCAGGTCCGACCGACTGACGTGCGTGCGCTGACCCGTCCGCTCTGGATGCTGGCGGAGAACTCCGCGGTCGAGCACGGCTGGGTCCGGCCGCCGCTGGTGCGGCTGGTCTGGGGCAAGACCTGGAACGTGCCGGGGGTGATCGTGGCGGTGGCGGAACGGTTCGACGCGTTCACCGCCACGGGGTCGCCGCGCCGGTCCTGGCTGCGACTCAAGCTGGTGCGGGTCGCCGAGGACACCACCCGGGCCGAGGAGGGTTTCGCCGAGGAACTGGCCGAGGCACAGACGCCGGCCGTCGCGCCGGGCACGGCCCTGGTCGCCGCCGGGGACGGCACCGCCACGGCCGATTCCACCGGCGTACGTTTCGACCTGCTCGCCCACGACGCGCTCGGCTCGCCGCTGCGCTGGCGGCTGCTGGCCGAACACAACCGGATCACCGACCCGCTCGCCGTGCCCGCCGGCACCGCGCTGGCCGTACCGCCGCTGCCGGGCACCGTCGCCGCGACGGGTGACGGGACATGAGCGGCGGCGCGCCCCGGGCGCTGACGGTGCTGCTCGACGGCGGCCCGTTGGCCAGCCGGGGCACCGGACGGGTGCTCTCGGTGCGGGTGGCCGCCCGGCTGAACCGACCGACGCAGTGCGAGGTGGCGTTGACCACCGGGCCGGGCGACGCGCCGCCGGTCGCCACGGCGCGGGTCGGCGCGCGCCTGGAGGTCCGCCTCGACGGGTACCCGGCGGCGCTCTTCGGCGGCGAGGTCACCGCCGTCGAGGTCGAGTACGCCGCCGACGGCGCGGCGATCCTGCGGATCCGGGCGTACGACGCGCTGCACCGGTTGCGCAAGCGGCAGCGGTTGCGGGTGTTCGAGTCGGTGACCGCCGCCGAGCTGGCCGCCGACCTCTGCGCCGACCTGGGACTGCGGGTCGACGCCGAGGTCGACGGGCCACGGCTGGACCGGCTGCCGCACCACCGCCCGAGCGACCTCGACCTGCTGGTGGAGGTGACCGGCCGGGCCGGGCTGCACCTGAGTGTCGACGACGACGTGCTGCGTCTGCTGACGCTCGACGGGTACGGCGCGCCGATCCCGCTCGCGCTCGGCCGCGACGTGCACGGCCTGCGGCTGGCGGTCAACGCGGACGCCGCCGTGGGCGAGAGCGCCGCGCTCGGCTGGCACCCGCAGCGGGCCGAAGCGTTGACCTCGCAGGCCGCCGTGCCCCGGTGCGGGCGGGACACCCCGGTGGACCCGGATCCCGCCGACGTGGGCGCGGACGGCACCCGGACCGCGCTGGACCAGCCGGGCCGCAGCGACGACGAGATCGCCGCGCTGGCTCAGGCCCGGCTGGACGTACGCGCTGCGGCGCTGGTCACCGCCGAGGGCACCGCCGAGGGCGATCCCGCGTTGCGTCCCGGTCGGCGGATCCGGTTGACCGGGGTCGCCGAGTCGATGGCCGGCACGTACGTGCTGACCGAGGTGGTGCACACCGTCGACGCCGACGGGTACCTGAGTCGTTTCTCCACCGTGCCGCCTCCGGCGCCGCCGGCCGGGTCACCCGCTCCGGCGGTGGTCACCCTGGGCACCGTCACCGACGTGGCGGACCCGGACGGGCTGGGGCGGGTGCGGGTGGAACTGCCCGCGTACGGCGGGGCGGACGCGGGTTGGCTGGCGGTGCTCTGCCCGGGTGCCGGCCGGGGCAAGGGACTGGTGGCGCTGCCCGATCCGCAGGACACCGTGCTGGTGGCGCTGCCCGGTGGGGAACCCGCCTCGGGTGTGGTGCTCGGTGCGCTGTTCGGCGCCGTCACGCCGTACGACACCGGGGTGGACGACGGGCGGGCCCGGCGCTGGTCGCTGCGGACCTCGGGCGGGCAGCAGGTGGTGGTCGACGACGTGGCCCGCAGCCTGCGGCTGAGCACCGACACGGGTAGCTGGCTGGAGCTGACCCCGGACCTGGTCACCCTGCACGCCGCCGCCGACCTGGTGCTCTCCGCCCCGGGCCGGGCGATGGTGGTGCGCGCCCGCAGCGTCGACTTCCTGCACGCCGAGGCGAGCGAGGACCCGGGCACCGCCGCCGAGCGGGCCCGCAGCCTGGCCCGCACCCATCACGGAGGAGGTGGCTGATGCGCTGGATCCATCGCGACTCGGTGATCAGGTGTGACCACGACGGCCGGATCCGCAACGAGGAGTCGCAGGGGTGGGTGCGGGTGGTCGGTGTACCGGTGCTGGTGGCCGACGACCCGAAGGGCCGGAAGATCGTCGCCTGCCCGAACTACGGCGCGACGGTCAAGCCGTGTACGAAGACCGAGCCGGTGCGCGTCGGTTACAGCGACTTCGTCCGCGTGGACGGTCACCGGGTGGTGCTGTCGCACCTGGAGGGCTTCACCGACGGCAGCCCGCCGGGCCAGTTCCGGTACCGGGTACGCGATCCCCGGCAGGCGTTCCTGGGGGCCGACCGGTGAGGGCGATCCGGTTCCTCGGCGCGGGTTTCGACGCCGGGCGCGGTGGGGGGCTCGGACTGACCGCGGCCGGCGGGCTGGCCATGACCGACGGCGACGAGACTGTACGCCAGGCGCTGTTCCTGCTGCTGTCCACCACGCCGGGCGAGCGGCTGATGCGCCCCGGGTACGGCTCCCGGCTGCACCGGTTGGTCTTCGCCCCGAACGACGACACCACCGCCGGGCTGGCCATCCACTACGTCCGCGCGGCGGTCACCCGCTGGGAGCCCCGCATCGACGTGCTCGACGTGGACGCCGGTCCGGACCCGGACGACCCGTGGCGGCTGGTGATCCGGCTGGACTACCGGATCCGGGCCAGCCTCACCCCCGGGCAACTGGTCTTCTCCGTGGACCTGCTGCCCACCGACGACGACCCGTCGGGGCCGACCCTCGACCCCGACGCTGAGGAGGGGCGATGACCCTGCCCGTGCCGCACCTGGACGACCGGACCTTCCTCGACCTGGTGACCGAGGCCCGGGAGCGGATCCGGCAGTCCTGCCCCGGCTGGACCGACCTGTCCGCGCACGATCCGGGCATCGCCCTGTTGGAGGCGTTCGCGCACCTCACCGAGGTGATGATCTATCGGCTGAACCAGTTGCCGGAGAAGGCGTACGTCTCCTTCCTCAACCTGCTCGGTGTGACCCGGCACGCCCCCTCGGCGGCCTGGGCGGAGGTGCGGTTCACCCGGACCGGCGCCGACGACGAGGCGCTGCGGATCCCGGCCGGTACCCGGGTCGCGGCGGCGCGTGGCGCGGACCCGCGACCGGTCGTCTTCGTCACCTGCGAGCCGGCGCTGCTCGCCGCCGGCCAGCGTGAGGTGACCGTCCGGATGCACCACTGCGAGCCGGTCGAGGCGGAACTGCTCGGCGTCGGCACCGGCGCGCCGGGGCAGGTGCTGCGGGCCGGGCGGGCCCCGCTGGCCCGGACCGCCGAACCGTTGGACCTGCTGCTCGGCGTCGAGGTGCCGACCGGCTCGGTGGAGTTGGGCGCGGCGGCCCGCGAGCACGAGGGGCGGACCTTCGAGATCTGGCGGGCGGTGGACAGTTTCGCCGGCCTCGGAGCGCAGGACAAGGCGTACCTGGTGGACCGCTGCTCGGGCACGGTGACCTTCGCCCCGGCGCTGGACCTGCGCGGGTCGGACTCCGCCGGTGACGACGCCCCGGTCGCGGCCGTACCGCCGGCCGGACGGCAGGTGCGGCTCTGGTACCGCGCCGGTGGCGGCACCGCCGGCAACGTGGCGGCCGGGACGTTGACCAGCCTGCGGGACCCGCTGCCCGGGGTGAAGGTGGTCAACCCGGCACCGGCGGCCGGCGGCCGGGAGATGGAGGCGATGGAGTCGGTGCTGCTGCGCGGCCCGTACGCCTTCTTCGCCCAGCAGCGCGCGGTGACCGCCCGCGACTTCGAGGTGCTGGCCACCGGTTCCGGCGGGGTGAGCCGGGCCCGCGCCTTCACCCGGGCCGCCGTCTACAGCTTCGCCCGACCCGGCGAGGTGGAGGTGGTGCTGGTGCCGTACGTGCCGGACGACGCCCGGCCCGGCGGCCGGCTGCCGGTGGAGGTGCTGCGCGGGCACGAGGTGGAGGAGGCGCGGCTGCGGGTCGAGGCGGACCTGGAACGTCGCCGGTCGCTCGGCACCACCTGCCGGGCGAGCTGGGCGCGGTACAAGGCGGTGTCGATCCGGGCCCGGGTGGTGGTGCGCCGGGAGGAGGACGCGGAGGCGGTCCGGCGGCGCATCCACGACCGGCTGCACCAGACGCTGAGTCCGCTGCCCACCCCGCTGAACCCGGCCGGTTGGGCGTTCGGTGAGCCGCTGCGCGCGTCCAACGTGTACCGGTTGCTGGAGCACGCCGAGCCCGGGGTGCGCTACGTCGAGTCGGTGCGGTTCGTCGTCGACGAGGCCCCCGACCAGCAGGTCCGCACGCTCGCCGCGGACCAGTACCAACCCCGCACCTGGTACGCGGGCAGCGGCCCGGTGCTGTTCCGTTCCACCAACGCCGGTGCCGGATGGGAGCCGGCGGGCCGGTTCGACGGGGAGACCGTGCAGCGGGTGGCGCCCGCACCCGCCCCGGTGCGGCCCGGCATCGTGCCCCGGCCCGGGTCGGTGGCGGTGGCCGCGGTCCGGTCCGGCGGCGGCTCCCGGGTGCACCTGAGCGCCGACCTGGGCGAGACCTGGTCGCTGCTGGCCGACCTGGACTCGCGGATCAGTGACCTGGCCTGGATCGACCGGGACGGCGCGGGCGCGTTGCTGGTCGCCACCGACACCGGCCTGTACGAGGTGTCGCTGCTACCCGGTGCGGTGCCGTTGCAGATCCTGGTCGACCCGGCCGACGCCGACCGGGGCTTCTACGCGGTGCGGGCGTTCGTCTCCGAGCGCGGCGTACCCGGGGTGGCGGTGGCCGCGCAGGCCGGATTCGGGGTCTACCTCTCCGGTAACGCGGGCCGACCCGGCAGCTTCTCCCACGTCGGGTTGGCCAACGTGGACAACCGGCTGCTCGCCGTGCAGTACGACGGCCCGGCCACGCTGCTGTGGAGCGGTGCCGGCGAGCCGGACCCGAAGCGGCCCGGGCAGGGGTGCTTCCGGGCCCGGCTGTTCGAGTCCGACGTGAAGTGGCAGGCGATGCAGTCCGGCTGGATCGGCGGCACCTGCCGGGACCTGACCTTCAGCGGCACCCAGGCGCTGGCCGCCACGCAGAGCGGCGGGGTGTTGCGGCTGGACACGGTCGCGGCACAGCCGCAGTGGTCGTCGGTGTCGGTCAACTGCGGGCTGCCGCTGCGCGACCGCACCCGGTTCGTGCCGGTGGACGCGATCGCCGCCACCGCCGGGACGGACCGGCTGGTGCTGGCCGGTGGGGAACGCGGCGTGCACCGCAGCGGCGACGCGGTCGACTGGTCGGCCAGCGCCAACCAGGCCACCGCCGACGTGGTCACCGTCCCGGACACCTGGCTGCTCTGCTCCGGCGAGCACGACATCGAGGTGGTGCGGCAGGATGCGTCGACCGGCCATTGAGCGGCTGCTGCCCGCCGCCTACCAGCGCGCCTGCGTGCCGGGCAGCGTGCTGTGGGCGCTGCTGGACGTGATGGAGGCGCTGCACGCGCCGGACGAGGCGGTGCTGGCCGACGTCGACGGGCTGTTCGCGCCGTACCGGGCACCGGGCGGGATGGTGGCGTACCTGGCCGGGTGGGTGGCGATGGACCACGTGGTCGCCGCGCCCCGGCGGGACGCGCCGCTGCCGTTGCCGCTGAGCCGGCTGCGTGACCTGGTCGCGCACGGGGCGGCGCTGGCGACCTGGCGGGGCACCCCGGACGGGCTGCGGACCGCCCTGGAACTGGCCACCGGGGTCACCGGTTTCGTCCTCGACGAGCCGGCCGACCGGCCGTTCCACCTGGTCGTCCGGGTGCCGCCGACCGCCGCCGACCAGCTCGACCTGGTCAGCCGGATCGTCGCGGCGGAGAAGCCGGCCGCCGTGACCGCCGAGATCACCGTCGTGGCGGGCGCACCGGCGGTCGGCCGGGCCAGTGTGCCGTCGCCCTCCCCCGTTCCCACCCCGCCCGATCCCGCTCCGGAGGAGCCGTCATGACCACCGAATGGACCGTCGTCGCCGCAGCCGAGCAGTTCACCCTGGACGTCCGGAACGCCGGGGAGCTGACCTTCACCGTCTCCAACCCGGGGCTCGCGCCGGACACGGTGGTGTTCGACGTGGCGCCCGGCGAGGGTACGCAGCGTTCCTGGTTCACCGTCACCGAACCGCAGCGGGTGGTGCCCGGGCAGGGCTCGGTGTCGTTCCTGGTCCGGCTGGCCGTGCCGGCGGGGACGCCGCCGCGTCGCTACGACATGACCGGCTTCGCGTACTCGGCGAACACCGCGCCGGAGGAGAGTTCCCGCTCCAGTGGCCGGGTCACATACGAGGTGCGGGCCGTGGCGCCGCCGAAGCGTACGCCCTGGCCGTGGATCGCCGCCGCGGCGGCGCTGGTGCTGGTGGTCTCGGCGGTGGTGGTGTTCCTGGTGGCGCGCGAGGACGATCCGCCGCCGCAGGCCCGGGTGGTGACCGTCGAGGCGGAGACGTTGGTGACCGGTGCCCGGGTCGAGTCGCCGACCGGCTCGGCGGCGGCCGTGGCGGTGCAGCCGAACTGTTGCGAGGTGACCTGGTCGCAGGAGAACCAGCTGTTCTTCCTGGGCCGGGCGATCAACGACCGGGTGACCGTGACGGTGGAGGTGCCGGCCCAGGCCGTCTGGCAGTTCTCCACCGTGCGGACCACGGCTCCCGACTACGCCAACACGGTGTTCCTGATCGACGGGCGGCAGGTCGGTGATCCCTTCATCGGCTTCTCCCCCACGGTGCGGGTCACCGACTGGATCGACGTGGCCCGGGTGCCGCTGGCGGCGGGCCCGCACCAGATCACCCTGGTGGCGATCGGCAAGACGCAGAGCACCGACCGCTACTTCGCCGGGGTGGACGCGATCCGCTTCACCGAACTCCCCCCAACCCCCTGACCCCCCCGACCCCCCTGAACCTGGTTGATCAAGAGGTTTGCGTCGGCTCAGCACCTCTTCCCGACGCAAACCTCTTGATCAACGCGACGAGACGACGTGCGACGAGAGCGAGGTGCAGTGGTGAGTGGGCGGCAGAAGGTGTTGTTGGGGGCGCTCGGGGTGCTGCTGGTGGTGTTGTTCGTGGTGGCGGTGGGAGTGGGCAGCGGGGGGCGGGGGGATCCGTCGGCGCGCAGTGGGTTGGTCGACCTGCTGGGGCGGGCCGGCGGGACGTCGGCGGTGGACCCGGCCACCGTCGACGCGGACTGTGCCGAGGCGCCCGGGGTGCTGGCCGTCACCGGCGACTGTGCGCTGCGGGTGGCCGACCCGGGTGGGTTGCGCACGCTGATCCTGCGCAGCCCGGAGGCGTTCACCGTCGAGGCGCCGGCCCCGGGGGACGCCGAGTTCACCGTCGAGGACGACGTCACGCCGGCCGACGACGGCACCGGCGCGGTGGCCCGGATCGCCGTGGACCGGGCCACCACGGTACGGGTGAGCTGCTCCGGCGGCTGTCCGGTCACGATCGCGCGGGACTGAGGCGGGAGGCCGGGATGGGCGCGCTGCGCAAGCCGTTCCTGCTGTTGGCGATGCTGGCGCTGGTGCTGGCGGTGGGCGTCGAGCTGGGTGCCGGGCTGCTGCTGGGCGGCGGCGACGCCGGTGCGGCGCTGACCGACAGCGCCGGTGACCTCGGGGTCGAGGTCGGTGACGTGAGCGGGGTCGGCGAGCCGTCCGGCCGGGGCACCGGCTATCTGGTGCTCGTCGACGCGGCGGCGCTCTGGACCACCGGGCTGTTCTGTCTGGGGTTGGTGCTGCCCGAACGGATCCACGGTCGGGTGCAGGGCGTCGCCACCCTGATCTTCTCGATCGTCCTGGTCATCGTGGCGTTCGTGGCGCTGATCGTCGCCTTCGTCGAGCTGATGGTCATGGTGTCGTTGTTCCTGGCTCCGCCGTTCGGCACGCTGGCGTACCTGGCGTTGTGGGGATTCTTCCCGGTCGGCGACGCGGCCGTGCTGCTCGGCCTGGTGCTGCTGCTCAAGCTCGCCTGGGCCGGTCTGCTGGTGCTGGCCCAGCCGAAGTTCCTCCAGAACAAGGGCCTGGTGCTGCTGATCCTGACCAGCCTGCTCTGCACGGTGCTGCTGGAGTTCCTGCACAATCTGGTGCCGGTGATCCTGGTGAGCATCCTGGACGATCTGGGCGCGCTGCTCTTCGCGATCATCGGGATCGTCTGGGCGCTGGTGCTGCTGATCGGCGCGATCCCGGCGATCGTGAAGGCGCTGCGGGCCACCGCCGCCCTGCGCGCCGAGCCCGATCCCGACCGCTAGGTGCCGGTTTCACGGGGGCGGCCGATTCTGATGACGCAGACCTGGGTGCGCGGGGCGGATAGGGTGGTGCCGTGATCGGGCTCGGCATGATCTGGTACCTCGTCGGCGTACTCGCCGACGTGGGTGCTTCCAGCATGCTGTCCGGCACGGCCGCGGCGACCGGTGTGCTGCTCGCCGCCGTGCTCGCCGCCGCGAACCTGGTCCATCGGGTGGTCACCGTCCCCGACCTGCGGATCACCCGACGGTTGCTCCGGGAACGGGCCGGGCGCACGGGCGTGCCCCGGCACCGCGATCCGGACGCCGCCGGCCGGGCCCGCCCCCGGGCATCGACCGCGACCCTCGCGGTCGCCTGAGCGCTCACCGTCGCTCGCTCCACCTGCCGCTCCTCGGCGACCGCTGCTGACTCGTTCCGCCCGTCACCAGTCGTCGTCGTGTTCCGAGGGGTACCCGCATGTCCGATTCATCCGTTTCCCGTTCACCGTACGCTGCCGGAGCCCTCCGGTGAGCGCCCTGTTCAGCCCGATGATGGCCGTCGTCTACGGTGCCATCTCGGGCATCCTGCTCTTCTGGCACGGCGCCTGGCAGATGCTCTTCGGCGACGCCGCCGCGCTCGGCACCGACTGGGCCTGGGTGCTGGGCATCGTCTTCCTGGTGCTGACCGTCCGGGGTGTGCTGTTCCCGGTCTACGTCCGGCAGATCAAGTCGCAGCGCGCGATGCAGGCGCTCCAGCCACGCGTCAAGGAGATCCAGGAGAGGCACAAGGACGACCGCGAGACCATGCAGAAGGAGCTGCTGGAGCTCTATCGCACGGAGAAGGCCAACCCGCTGACGGCCTTCCTCCCGATGCTGGTGCAGATCCCGGTCTTCCTGGGCCTGTTCCACGTGCTGCGTCATCTCAAGCCGACCATGCCGGAGCACATGAAGACGCTGTACGGCTGGACGGTCACCCAGTTCGACAGCGCCTCGTCGGCGACGTTGTTCGGCGCGCCGATCGCGGCCAGCCTCCGGTCCGGTGCGCAGGAGCTGTCGCTGCTCGGCGCGGACGGCACGACCGTCCGGATCGTCGCCGCGATCCTGATCGTCACGATGATCGCCACGACCTATCTGAGCAGCCGGCAGATGATCCTGCGGACCGGCTGGGCCGAGGACCCGCAGCAGCGGACGGTGCAGCGGCTGATGCTCTACGGCATCCCGTTCTCGCTGCTCGTCTCGGGTCTGATCTTCCCGATCGGCGTGATCATCTACTGGGTGACCACGAACCTGTTCTCCCTCGCCCAGCAGACCTGGGTCCTCCGGAAGTACCCGCCGCCGACCAGCGGCACGCCGAAGGCGGGAGCCACGGCCACCCCGGCCCGCGCCACACCCCCGGCCCGGTCGCTCGCACCCCGGCCGGGCGCGAAGCCGACCACCGCCGCCCGCCGGGGCGCGACACGCGGCCGATAGACGCCGAGATCCCGGTACGCCCCCTTGCCGGGCGGCGTACCGGGATCACCGGTGACAGACGTCAGCGCACGTCGGTGGTGGTCCAGCGCGGCGACGCGTTGGTCACCACGGCGGTGTCACCGACGAGCGTGGTACGCCCCTCGGCGTCCCGCCGCACACTGCTGCCCACCCAGAGGTCGACGTCGCCGGGCTCCACCACGCGGGTGAGGCTGCGGTCGGAGAAGGCCAGGCGGGTGGTGGGCACCGTCAACTCGACCGTGACCGACTGGCCCGGCTCCAGGTGCACCCGGCGGTAGCCGAGCAACTGGGCCACCGGCCGCGTCACCGAGCCGACCAGGTCACGACCGTAGAGCTGGACCACCTCGTCGCCGGCCACCGCACCGGTGTTGGTGAGCCGGACGGTCACCGGCAGCGCCCCGTCGGTCGGCACGGTGGCGGGGACGGTCAGGTCGGCGTACTCGAAGGTGGTGTAGGACAGGCCGTGACCGAACGAGGCCACCGGGGTCGCCGGCAGGTTGGTCACCTCGCTGCCCTCGCCGAGGGTGGGGTGCAGGTACGAGAACGGCTGCGCCCCGGCCGATCCGGGCAAGCTGACCGGCAGCCGCCCCGACGGGTTGACCCGGCCGGAGAGCACCCCGACGATCGCGCCCGCCCCCTCCTCACCGGGGAAGAACGCCTGCACCACGGCCGCGCAGCGGTCCATCGCCCAGCCGAGCACGTACGGCCGACCGGTGAGCAGCACCAGCACCACCGGCGTACCGGTCGCCAGCACCGCCTCGGCCAGCTCCCGCTGGACACCCGGCAGCTCCAGGTCCTCCCGGTCGCACCCCTCGCCGACGGTGCCGCGCCCGAACAGTCCCGCGTGGTCGCCGACCACCAGGACCGCCACGTCCGCCGCGGCGGCGGTGGCCACCGCCTCGTCGAAGCCGGACCGGTCCTCGGAGTCCACGTCGCAGCCCCGCGCCCAGCTCACCAGGTCGGTGCCGAACTCGGCCCGGGCCGCCGCGAGGACAGTCGGCACCTCGATGCCGGTCTCCACGTCGGGGTGCTGGACCAGCACGTGGTTGAGGAAGGAATAGCAGCCGAACAGCGCACCCTCCCGGTCCGCGTTCGGCCCGACCACCGCCACCCGCCGCCCGGCCGGCAGCGGGAGTACGCCCTGGTTGGCGACGAGGACGACGGACTTCTCGGCGAGCCGGCGGGCGATGGACCGGTGCTCCGGCGAGTCGAGGTCGACCGGCTGCGGCTCGTCGTCGAAGGTGGCGTCGAGCAGCCCGAGCGCCTCCTTCTGGCGCAGGACCCGCAGCACCGCCCGGTCCACGACCGCCTCGTCGAGCCGGCCCGACCGCACCGACTCGGCCACCGTCAGGTAGGCGTCGCCGGTCGGCAGTTCGATGTCGACGCCGGCGGTCAGCGCCTGCACCGCCGCGTCGGCGTTGTCGGCCGCGACGTGGTGCAGCAGGTTCAGGAAGGCCACGCCGAAGTAGTCGGCGACCACCGTCCCGTCGAAGCCCCACCGGTCCCGCAGGATCCCGGTCAGCATGGTCGGGTCGGCCGCCACCGGTACGCCGTCGATCTCCGCGTACGAGTGCATGACCGACCGCGCGTCGCCGTCCAGGATCGCCATCTCGAACGGCGGCAGCAGCACGTCGGCGAGTTCCCGGGGACCGGCGTGCACCGGGGCGAAGTTGCGCCCGGCGCGGGAGGCCGAGTAGCCGGCGAAGTGCTTGAGCGTGGCCAGCACCCCCTGTGCCTGGAGTCCCCGCACGTACGACGTGCCGAGCGTGCCGACGAGGTAGGGGTCCTCGGCGATGCACTCGTCGACCCGCCCCCAGCGGGGGTCACGGATCACGTCGAGCACCGGGGAGAGCCCCTGGTGGATGCCGAGCGCCCGCATGGACGCCCCGATCGCCTCGGCCATCTCGGTGACGAGTTCCGGATCGCAGGCGGCGCCCCACGCCAGCGGGGTGGGGTAGGTCGCCGCCTTCCACGCGGAGAGCCCGGTGAGGCACTCCTCGTGGACGATCGCCGGGATGCCGAGCCGGGTGCCGGTCACCAGGTCGGACTGGAACTTCCACAACCAGGACGCGCGGGCCTCGGCGTCGACCGGCCGGGTGCCGTACGCCCGGGTGAGGTGCCCGAGCCCGTGCCGGGAGAAGGTCTCCAGCTTGCCGACGTCGGCGAACTCGCCCTGCAAGGGCGCGACCGTCTCGCCGTCCTCCTTCTCCCAGAAGCCGACGAGCTGGGCGACCTTCTCCTCGATGGTCATCCGCCCGAGCAGCTCACGGACCCGTGCCTCGCCGTCCGGCCGGTCGGACCGGTCGTGCCGGTCGTGGCCCGGACCCGGTTGTGCCGGGACCGGTGCGCCGACCACGCCGTGGACCTCAGTCATGCTGTGCTTTCCCCTTTGTGTTGTGCTGGCGTCGCGTCGGCTCTCGTCCGGCCGCGCCGCTCAGCCCTTGACCGCGCCCTGCAGGCCACCGACGATCTGCTTTTCGGCGAACGTGAAGAAAAGTAGTGCCGGCAGCATTGCCAGCGAGGTGAAGGCGAGGATTCCGGCCGTGTCCGAGGTGTACTGACTGGAGAAGTTCTGCACGCCCAACGGCAGGGTGTGCAGGCTGGCGTCACCGAGGACGAGCAGCGGCAGGAGGAAGGCGTTCCAGCTCGCCACGAACGCGAGGATCCCGACGGTGACGAGGGCGGGCCGCGACAGCGGGAGCATGATGCGCCAGAGGAACCCGAGCCGGCCGGTGCCGTCGATCGCGGCGGCGTCCTCCAGTTCGCGCGGGATCGCGGAGAGGAACGGCCGCAGGATCACGATCGTCAACGGTAGCGCGAAGGCGATCTGCGGCAGCATCACCGCGAAGTAGGAGTTGATCAGGTTCATGTCCCGCAGCATGAGGTAGAGCGGCAGGATCGCCGCGCCGGCCGGGAAGAGCAGGCCGAGCGTGAAGAAGGTGTAGAGCACCTCACGGCCACGGAAGGTGTAGCGGGCCAGCACGAACGCGGCGCAGACCCCGAGCAGGACGACGCCGAGCGTGGTGCCCAGCGCGATCACGGCGCTGTTGAACGCCTGCGTCCAGAAGCCGCTCTGGGTCAGCACCCGGGCGTAGTTGTCGAAGACCCACGGGTCGGGCAGACCGGCCGGGTTCGCGACGATCTGCGGGGTGGTGCGGAAGCCTCCGATGATGACGTACAGCACCGGGACGATCGACACCGCCGCGACCGCGAGGGCCAGCCCGTAGGTGAGGGGATTGCCCCACGACACCGGGCGACGCCGGCGGGACGGGGACAGGGTGGCGTTGGCGGTCACGTCAGTTCGCCCTTCCGGTCGTGGCACCCTGGATGTCACGGCGCAGCAGGAACCGCTGGAACAGCAGTGCCGCGACGAACGAGATGACGAAGAGGATCACCGCCACCGCGTTGCCGTACCCCCACAGCCGGGCGAAGAACCCGTTGTCCACCATGTAGGTGGCCATGGTGGCGGAGGCCCCGAGCGAGCGGACGGCGGGCACCGAGGTCACCCAGATCACGTCGAAGACCTGCAACGAGCCGATCATCGACAGGAACATCCAGATCCGGATGGTGGGGCCGAGCAGCGGCAGGGTGACGTGCCGTTGGATCTGCCACCAGCTCGCGCCGTCGATGGCGGCGGCCTCGTTCAGCTCCTGCGGCACGTTGGACAGGCCGGCGAGCAGCAGGATGATGGCGAAGCCGACGTACTTCCAGGTGAGCACGAACAGCAGCGTCCAGATGACGATGTCCAGGTCGGCCAGCCAGGCCTGCACCAGGCCGCCCAGCCCGATCGACTGGAGCAGCGCGTCCAGGCTGCCGTTCGGGGTCAGGATCAGCTTCCACATGATGCCGACCGTGACCTCGGCCAGCACGTACGGCACGAAGGCCAGCAGGCGGAACAGGGTGCGGCCCCGGAAGTGCCGGTTGAGCAGCAGGGCCACGCCGAGGGCGACCGGGCCCTGCAACAGCAGCGAGCCGAAGACGATGATGGCGTTGTTGCGCAACGCGTCGAGGAAGATCGGGTCCTGGAACGCCATGACGTAGTTGTCGAACCCGATGTACTCGGTGGGCGGTCCGACTCCACGCCAGCGGAAGAGGCTGTAGTAGAGCGCGAAGCCCATCGGTACGAGGACGAACGTCACGTAGACGACGATCGCCGGGGTGGTGAGACCGATGATCTCGTACCACTTGCGTCGGGTCTCGGCGGCCCGGTCCTTCGAGGGGCGCCGGACGGGCCGGAGCCCCGCCGGCGGCGCGGAGGCACCGCCGGCAGGGTCCAGTGTGGTGGGGTTGGTGGCGGTCACTTGCGCGCGGCCGCCTTCATCGCCTCGACGACCTGCTCGGGAGTCCCGTTGCCGGCGAAGATGGCGACGATCGCGTCGTTCATCGCGTTACCGACGGTGCTGCCGAACGCGGTGTCCAGCCAGAGCTGCACGTAGGTCGCACCGGTGGTCGCCTCCAGGATGGAGCGCAGGGCCGGGTCCTGGACGCCGTCCTCGGCACCCTTGGCGACGGGCAGGCCGGTGCCGGTCTGCGCGTAGCCCTTCTGCACCTCGGGGCTGACGATGTACTTGAGGAACTCGACGCACTCGCCCGGGGCGTTCTTGGCGCAGGCGAAACCGTCGCCACCGCCGAGCGCCGCCTTCGGGTCACCGGCGGAGCCGGAGATCGCCGGCACCGGGAACCAACCGATGAACTTGTCGAGCGCCTCCTTGTCGTTGGTCACCGTCTCCAGCGAGCCCTTGTTCCAGTCGCCCATCAGCTCCATGGCGGCCTTGCCGTTGGCGAGCAGACCGTTGGCGCTGGTCGGGTCGTTCTGACCCGGGGTGGCGATGAAGTTGTCCTGGAACGGCTTGGTGTCGATGAAGGCCTTGAGGTCCTGGCCGGCCTTCACGAAGCACGGGTCGTCGAAGACCGTCTCGGCGCTGGCCTTCTTCAGCGTGTCCACCGAGCAGGCGCGCAGGGCGAAGTTGTACCACCAGTGCGCGGCGGGCCACTTGTCACCGGCGCCCAGCGCGATCGGGATCACGTTGATCGCCTTGAGCTTGGTGACCGCGTCGTTGAGCTCCTCGAACGTGGTCGGCGGGGCGGCGATGCCGGCCCGCTCGAACATGTCCTTGTTGTACCAGACGCCCTCGATGCCCATCCGGTACGGCAGACCGTACTGCTTGCCGTCCACCTGCCAGATCTCGGCGGCGCTACCGATGTTGTCGACCTCGGACTTCGCCTGCTCGGTGATGTCCTTGAGGTAGTCGGCCTCGACCTGCTCGCGGATCTCGCCGCCGCCCCACGCCTGGAAGATGTCCGGCGGGTCGTTGCTCAGCAGCGCGGCGGGCAGCCGGGTGCGTTGGAGCTGGTTGGTCTCGATCCCCTCGATCTCGATCGTGACCGTGGGGTGGAGCGCGGTGAAGTCGGCGGCGACCTTCTCCCAGTAGGTCTTGCCGGGCCCGTCCTGGGAGGCGTTGTGCCACCAGGTCAGGGTCACCGGGTTCTTGAACAGCTCACTCTCCGGAGCTTCGGACTCACCCCCGCCGCCACATCCGGCGGCAAGCAGTGCGGTGGTGATGGACAGCGCTATGGCGGTGGTTACGCGGCGCTTCAAAGCCATCGGTATCTCCTCGACGTATCAGTCGCGGTGCTCGGCCTGCCGGCGAGTTTTACAGCCGTGTAACTCAGTGTCAATCGGTGTCGATAACGTTTTCGACTCGCCGTCGGCAGCGCTCGTCGAGCCCTCTATCATCGTCGGCGTGGCGTTCCCGCAGCGTGTCAACATGTCGGACGTGGCCCGAGCGGCCGGCGTCTCGGTCGCGACTGTATCCAAGGTGGTGAATGGCCGGTACGGCGTGGCGCAGGCGACCGTGGAGCGGGTTCAGCAGGTCATCCACCAACTCGGCTACGAGGCCAGCCTCGGCGCGCAGAGCCTGCGCAGCCACCGTACGAACGTGCTGGGGATTCTGGTGGCCGAGTTCGAACCGTTCTCCACCGAGTTGCTCAAGGGCGCCTCGTCGGAGGTCACCGGCACCGGTTACCAGTTGCTGGCGTACTCCAGCGGTGACGTGGCCGGTGCCGCCGTCGGCTGGGAACGACGCTCCCTGGCCCGGCTCTCCGGGACGCTCATCGACGGCGCCGTGATCGTCACCCCCACGGTGGTGGAGACCAAGCAGGGCTTCCACGTGGTGGCCGTCGACCCGCACACCGGGCCGTCCGGCCTGCCCACCGTCGACTCCGACAACTTCGCCGGTGCCGTGCTCGCCACCAACTACCTGCTCTCGCTCGGCCACCGCCGCATCGGGCACATCTCCGGCCGCGCCGACCTGGAGTCGTCCCGCCTGCGCGAGGCGGGCTTCCGGCAGGCCATGGCCGACGCGGGCGTGACCGTGGACGAACGGCTCGTCCGCGTCGGTGGGTTCCGGATCGAGAGCGCCGCCGGCACCGCCGCCGAACTGCTCGCCCTCCCCGACCGGCCGACCGCGGTCTTCGCCGGCAACGACCTCTCCGCCATCTCGACCATCGACGTGGCGCAGAGCATGGGCCTGTCGGTACCCGACGACGTCTCCGTGATCGGCTTCGACAACGTCCCGGAGTCGGCGCTGACCAACCCGCCCCTGACCACCATCATGCAACCGATCCAGCGGATGGGCGCCGAGGCGCTGCGGCTGCTCGTCGACCTGATCGCCGGTGTGGAGCGCGACTCCCACATCCGACTCCCCACCGAACTCGTGGTCCGCGCCTCCTGCCGCCCGTTCCCCGCCTGACGCCGCCCGGCGGGGCATTCGCCCGTCCTCGCACCATCTGACGACAGGTATCACCGGCTCGGTTACCGGCTCCTGAAGAACGTCATCGCGCCGAAACGGTACGGACACCCACCGTGACCGGCGCACGCTCCTTCGATAGGAGAACCTGTCATGAGCAGTGCAGGAAGACGGGTCCGCCGCGCCACGGTGGTCGGGCTCACCGCCGCGATGCTGACCGGTCTGCTGGCCGTCACCGCCGCCGCCGCGGTGCCGGTCGAGGCGGTCCCGGCCGCCGCCGCAGCCGCCCGGACCGACGTCTACATCAAGGACACCACCGCCGACGTCGGAGGCGAGCCGCACGCGCTGAACCCGCTCTGGGCCAGCCCCGACATCAAGGTCTGCCCCACCGCGATCGAGTGCGCCGTCAGCCAGAACCCGATCGTCGGCGTCACCAACTACCTCTTCATCAAGCTGCGCAACCCCGGCCCGTACGGCTCGGGCACCAGCAACGGCGTGCTTCGCGTCTATCGGACCACGCCGGGCGGCGGCGCGGTCTGGCCGACCCACTGGACCCAGATCGGCGCGGCCAACGTGGTCTCCTTCGCCGGGGTCACCACGGTCACCATCCCCTGGACCGGAGTCCCCGGGCCGGGGCACTTCTGCCTGCTCGCCCGCTGGGTGTCCGCGACCGACCCGATGACCTTCGAGGGCCCGGACATCAGCACGAACACCCGGCACAACAACAACATCGCGTGGCGCAACGTCGACTCGGTCCAGCTCGCCGTGGGCGGATCGCCGGCCGTCCGGCCGTTCGCCATCGGCAACTCGCTGACCGTACCGTCCAGGAACGAGGTCGTCTTCGCGGCGGCCGAGCCGCTCCAGGCGATCGGCGGTCGGGTCGTCGTCGATCTCGGCCCGGAACTCTTCGAGCGCTGGCGGGCCGGGGGCGCGGTCGGCACGGGTGTCCGCGCCGTCGGCCGGACGCAGGTGGAGATCGTCGAGCCCACCAGGGCCAGCCTGGGCAACCTGGCGCTGAACCCCGGTGAGCGCGCGGAGTTCTCGCTGCTCTTCTCGGCCACGGCCGACAGCCAGCGGGAGATCTCCTTCACCGTCACCCAGTTCGGCCCGGACAGCAGCGGCGCCCGGTCGACCGACCTCGGTGGTGTGCAGTATCTGATCAGCACTGTCAAGCGGTAGCTCGCACCGCAGCGAGGGTCGTGGGTCGGAGGGGGCTCACGACCCTCGTGGCGTCAGCGCAGGCAGACCCAGTCGGTCGCCACCACGTGTTCGCCGGTGTACGCACGCAGCTGCACCGGCCCGGTCGGCGGCACCCCGAGCGAGAAGAGACCCACCGCGTCGACCGTCGCCTCGTCGTAGACTCCGCCCACGGTCCGGGCGCTGACCCGACCACGACCGGCCGGCGAGACCTGACCGACGATGCCGGCGTCGCTGACCTCGATCTCCAGCACCATCCCGTCACCCCGGAAGCAGAGGCTCCGCGCCGAACCGGAGGAGCGGGTGAGCCCGGCCGACTCCGGTTCGAGCACCGAGTCGAAGGTCAGCTCGGCCAGGGTCACCTCGGCGTCCGTCCGCCGCCGGGCGAACGCCGCCCGCGCCGCCGTCAGATGCTCCTCGGGCACTCCCTCGGAGTCCCAGAGCGCGGCGACCAGTTCCGCCGCCAACCTGCCGTCATCGACCGGCGGCCACGGCTCCATCGCGGTCACCCCCCTGCCGTCCGGTGTCCGGCCGCAGTCCCAGGTACGGGGCCAGCACCGCGCAGTCGCGCAGTCGCCGCAGGCAGCGGGCCTGGGTCGGTCCGATGCTGCCGACCGGTACGCCCAACCGCTCGGAGACCTGCCGGTAGCTCGGCGGCGGCTCGGCCATCAGCAGCGAGAGCAGTTCCTGGCACCGGGAGGGCAGTTGGGCGAAACCCTCCCGCAGCGCCTGCCGCCGTTCCGCCCGTAACAGGTCCTCCTCCGGCGGCGCGACGTCGGCCCACGTCCCGTGGTAGGCGTCGAGCGAACCGTCGGAGGGGTCGACGGGTTGGGTCCGCCGGACGAGACGCGACATCCGGTAGCACTCCCGTCGGGTCGTGACGGCCAACCAGGCCGCCAGCGCCTGCGGCTCGCGTACCTGCTCCAGGTGCTCCACCAGGCGCAGCCACACGGTCTGGTTGACATCGGCCGCGTCGGCGCCGCTCAGGTCGTGCGACCGGATCACCGAGTACACCAGCGGGGTGTACCGGCGCACCAGCTCGGTCCAGGCCGACTCGTCCCCGTCTGCCGCGGCGGACACCAGGGCCCGCACGCTCGGATCGGTCACCACGCCGCCCTGCCGCTCATCCGACGAGCACGCCGTAGTCGGGGTGCCAGCGCGGTGCCGCGAGCAGGGCCAGCCGGGCCGCGTCGGCACTCAGTCCCGCCCCGGTCATCAGGGCGGCGAGTCGACCCGAGACATGTGCCGTGGCGAACGACGTACCGGCCCAGGTGGCGTACCTGTGGAACAGCCGGGTCGGTCGTCCGGGCAGCGGCAGCCGCCCCTCGACGTACGTGCTGTCCCGCCGGCCGAGGGCGCAGGCGTCGACCCACGCCCCCCGGCCGCTGTAGTCCGCCGGGACGACCACACCCGCGGTGTCCGTCTCGACGGCCCCGACCGCCAGGACCCGGTCCAGCGCGGCCGGCCACACCGGACGGGCGACACCGGCGTTGCCGGCCGCCGCCACCACCGCCGTCGTCGGGGGCATCGCGGCCACCGCGTTGGCCAGTGGCAGCGAGGGTTGGTCGTCGAGGGTGAAGCCGCCCAGCGAGAGGTTCACCACCGACACCTCGCCCGAGAGCCGACTCAGGGCGGCCACCAGCATCGACTCGTCCCCGACTCCGGTGGGCGCCAGCGCCGCCTCGGGATCGAGGCGTACGCCCGGTGCGGCCTGCCGCACCACCCCGGCGACGAACGTGCCGTGCCCGCCCTGCGGGGCGAGCACGTCGGTGTGCACGTAGAGCGGGTCCTCGTCGTCGACCTCCGGGAGGTACGTGCCGCCCAGCCACTGCGGGTGCCGGTTGCCGGCCTGCCGGCAGATGCCGGTGTCGCAGATGCCGACCGTCACCCCCGCCCCCTCGGACTGCCGGCCCGGATCCGGCGGTGGCAGTGCGGCGAGAGCGCGGGGCGGCCCGCCCGGATTACCCATGATGTTGCCGAGGCCGAGCAGCACGTGGTGCGGTTGGACCAGCGGCACCGGCGCTCCGGGCCACTGTCGGGGGTCGCGCAGCTTCGTCACGAGCGCGGGGATGTCGGCCTCCGCGGCGAAGACCAGCCGGGCGACACCGCCGAAGCCGACGCCGAACGTCACCGGGTTGCCGCTGGCTCTGAGCCAGGCGGCGACGCGCTGGGCGTCGGCCGGGGCGGTGAGCACCTGCCGGGGTCGGTACAGCACCTCCCGGCCGGGTGCGGCGTGGCGCCGCACGGTGCGGTCGGCGTCGAGCATCGCGGTGAACGCGAGCTGGTAGGCCTTGTCGTCGGCGACGGTGTCGTCGCCGAGGGCCGGCGCCGGCCGTACGGTGGACGCCAGTGGCACCGCCACCGTGGCCAGTGCGGACACCGCCAGGAGGCGCCGTCGGGAGAGCCGGGTGGTGACGGGTGGCACGGTGGGACGGTCGGGCAGCACGGGTCCTCCCAGGCGACTCGGGAGGCGGCACGTCACTGGTGGTCCGGTGCGGCGGGTTCCCGGTCTCCGGTCAATTCTTCCAAGCGATCGGCGCATGTCAATGCCAAAGACATACTCACCGTCACACGTCGACCACTCGGGGAGATATCGACGATACTCAGCGGGTGGTGACCTCTCTGCCCGTGCCGGACCGCACCGCTGACGGCGCCGGGACCGCCCAGGCGGCACTCGACACCGTCCAGCGCTCCCCCAGCCAGGCGATCACCATCGCCGAGCGGGTGCTCGCCGCCCGGTCCGACGCCGACGAGCGCTCGACCGCCGACCGCGCCATCGGTCTGGCACTGCGCGAACTCAACGACCTCTCCGGCGCCCGGCGCCACCTCCGTCGGGCCGTGCGGACCGCCGGCACGGCCCGGACCCGGGCGCTGGCCCGGATGAGCCTCGGGTACGTCCTGGCCAGTTCGGGGCACACCGCGGCGGCGCTGCGGGCGGTGACCGCCGCGCTGCCGGAACTGACCGGGGCCGACGCCGGTCGGGGCCGGATGCAGCGGGGCGTGGTGCTGCACTACCGCGGCCGGTACGACGAGGCGGTGCGGGACTACGGCCTCGCCATCGACATCGCCCAGCGCGAGGGCGACCTCCTGCTGGAGGCCCGGGCCCGCAACAACCGGGGCCTGCTCAACGCCCACCGGGGCACCACCGGCGGCGCCGACGACCTGTCCCGGGCGGCAGCCGCCTTCGAGGGGCTCGGCCTGGACCTCGCGGCGGCCGACGCCCGGTGGAACAGCGGGATCGCGGCCGGTCGACGGGGCGACATCGCGGCGGCGCTGCGCTGTTTCGCCGCCGTCGGCGAGGAGTACCGGCGTCTCGGCGTCCCCCGGCCCGCGCTGTTGCTGGACCGCTTCGAGTTGCTGCTGTCGGTGCCCCTGGTGGACGAGGCGGTGGAGATCGCCGCCGTCGCGATCCGGGAGTTGCGCCGCCGTGGCATGGCCTCCGACCTGGCCGAGGCGCTGCTGGCGCAGGCGCGGGCCGCCCTGCTCGCCGGTGACCTGGCCACCGCCACCGAGGCCGCCGCCGCCGCCCGGACCCGGTTCCGACGGCAGGGCCGCCGCACCTGGGCCGCGTTCGCCCGGCACGTCGAACTGCGTGCCGAGGCCCGCCGGGGGACCCGGACCACGGCCCTGCTCACGGCGATGACGCGGACCGCCGACCAGCTCGACGGCACGGGCTGGTCCGATCCCGCGCTGAGTACCCGCATCGACGCCGGCCTGCTGGCCACCGCGACGGGTCGCCCCGACCGCGCCCGGGCCCTGTTCACCGTCGCCGCCCGCGCGCGGGCCCGGGGCACCGCCCCGCGACGTGCCCAGGGCTGGTACGCCCTCGCCCTGTCCCGCCGACTGGGCGGTGACGAGGCGGGTGCGGCCCGCGCGCTCCGTCGCGGGCTGGGTGTGCTCGACCGGCACCGGACGTCGCTCGGCGCCACCGAACTGCGGGCCAGCAGCGGGGCGTACGGGCAGGAACTGGCGGCCGAGGGTCTGGACATCGCGATCCGGGCCGGGGCGCCGGCGCAGGTCCTCGCCTGGGCCGAACGGTGGCGGGCCAACGCGCTGCGGATGCGGCCGGCGCTGCCACCCGACGATCCCGACCTGGTCGCGGCGCTCGCCGAACTCCGGCTCGTCAGCGGCCTCCTGGAGGACGCGGTCCTGGCCGGACGTCCGGTACGCGCCCTGCGCGGCCGGCAGACCCGACTCGAACAGCGGATCCGGGACCTCGCCCGGCGGGTACCCGGCGGAGTCGGGGTGACCGCCCCGCCCGGTGTCCGTCGGCTGGCCGACCGGCTCGGCACCCGGGTACTCGTCGAACTCGTGGCGCACGGCGACCGGCTCGGGGCGGTGCTGGTCCGCGACGGCCGGGCGAGCCTGCACGACCTCGGCTCGCTCGCCGAGGCGGCGAGACTGGCCCGATGGCACCGGTTCGGGCTGCGGCGACTGATCGTCGGCGGCGATCCCTCCGCCGCACGGGCCGGCGCCGCACACGCGGCGGCGGCACTCGACAGCCAACTCTTCGACCCGTTGCGGCGACACCTCGCCGACCGGCCCCTGGTGATCGTCCCGGTCGGGGTCCTGCACTCGGTGGGATGGGCCGGGTTGCCCACCTGCGCCGGCCGGGCCGTCACGGTCGCCCCCTCGGCGACGGTCTGGCTCGAGGCGGACCGGCGTACCACCTGGGCGGGTCCGCCCGTGCTGGCCAGCGGTCCGCGCCTGGCCGCCGGGCGGGCCGAGGTGCGACGGCTCGCCGAGGTGCTGCCGGGAGCCCGGTCGCTCGTCGGGCCGGACGCCACCGCCGGTGCGCTGACCGCCGCGCTGGACGGTGCCGGCATGGTGCACATCGCGGCGCACGGCACCTTCCGCGCCGACAATCCCCAGTTCTCCACGCTGGAGCTGGCCGACGGGCCGCTGTTCGCCTACGAGTGGGAGCGCGTCGCCCGGCCACCCGGCTGCGTGGTGCTCTCCGCCTGCGAGTCGGGGCTGACCGACGTACGCCCCGGCGACGAGATCATGGGTTTCGCCGCGGTGCTGCTGGCGCTGGGCACCCGATGCCTGATCGCCACCGTCCTGCCGGTGCCCGCCGAACCCACCACCGCGCTGATGGTGGACCTGCACCGACGGATGTGGGCGGGCGCCCGCCCGGCCTCGGCTCTCGCCGACGCCCAGCAGGCGTTCGTCGCCACCGGCGACAGCACCGCCCGCGCCACCGCAGCCGCGTTCGTCTGCCTGGGCGCCGGATGACCGGGCGTCCCTAGGACGCGCCGCCGACCAGCGCGGCAGCGGTGGCGCGATCCAGCGCACCGTCGGCGACGGCGACCCGATAGCGGCCGTGCCGGCTGGAGCCGGCCGGGATCGTCACGGTCTCCTCGAACGCGAACGCCACGCAGACCCCCGGGTACATCGAGGTCCGCACGAACCACCGGTCGCCGGGCCTGAGGCCGCTGAAGACCAGGGTGTACGCCGCCCCGCCCGGCGCCCGAGCCCGCATCGCCACCCACGGTTCGTCGCCGCCGTTGACCTGTTCCTCGCCGGTCGACGAGTCGCTGAAGACCTCGGGCTCCCCCTCCGCCACGGCACGCCAGAAGAAGCCGCCGTAGCCGGCCCCGCCGGGGCGGCCGTTGGTCGCCGGGCTGCCCAGTGTCACGTCCCGGTCGGCGGGGGCGGTGAGGGTGCTGGTCACCTCCAGCCGCCAGGCACCCTCGGGGTCCGCGTCGGACATCCCGTCCGCCGGGGCGGGCAGCGCCGAGGAGGTGAGGGTACGCCGCTCGGTGAGCAGCACCGCACCGGACGGGTCACACCAGTGCAGCCGATGGTCGAGGCGGTCGGCCGCCCGGTGTTCCCAGCCGGCGTGCACGATCCGGCCGTGGTCGCCCCGCCAGGTGTAGCCGACGTCGCGGACGTAGGTGCGTCCACCCCAGAGGTTGGTGCCGTCGACGTCCTGCACGGCCAGCGAGGCGCCGAGGTGCCAGACGTGGTCGGCCGGGAGCGCGTCGGTCACCGGCACGCCGGCCAGGGTGCGTACCGGGTGCAGGTAGGGCCGGGGCCCGTGCGTGGCGTCGAGGTCGGGCGCGAGCACGTACCGGGCGACCGGCGTGCCGGCGACGACCAGGTGCGGATTGTCGTCGGCACAACGCGTACCGGTGAGCGGTTCGGTGGTCACGACAGCTCCGCCTCGACGACCGACCGGCGGCGGGCCACGGCGTGCACGGCGGCCAGCGCGTACCCGGCGAGAATCGGCACCGCGACCGGGGTGACCAGCACGCCGAGCAGCGCGGCGACCACGCTGGTGCCGGCCAGCGCGGCCCCGTGCGCGGGGTGGTCGAGGCAGATCCGGGCGGCCCGGCTGGCGGCCGACCGCCAGCCGGTGCCGCCGGTGCGGCCCACCTCGACCACGACCGCGGCGGCGTACCCGAGCAGGCCCGCCGCGACGACGGTGGTGACGCTCAACGCCAGCGCCCCGCCGGGCACCCGGCCGGTGCCCAGCGCCACCAGGTCGGCGGCGAGCAGGCCCACGGCGACGAGCCCGAGGAGCGCCACCGGCAGGCCCGGCAGCAGACCCCGGCCGAACCGGGACAGCGTCTGCCGGGCCGTCGGCCAACTGCCGGTGGCGAGCCAGTCGTGCACGGCGGCGCTGGCGGTGCCGACCGAGGTGCCGGCGGTCAGCACCGGCAGCGCGGCGAGCACCGTCAGGATGCCGACCAGCGCCAGGTCGGCGGCGTCGCGGACGGTGTCCCGCCAGTCGCGGCGCGGCGGGCGCCGGTGGTGGTCGTCGTCAGCCCTTGAGTCCACTGGTGTTGATCCCCTCGACGAGCATCCGTTGGAAGGCCACGAAGAACACGAAGACCGGCAGCAGGGACAGCACCGACATGGCGAACATCGGCCCCACCGCGCTCTGGCTGGTCGAGTCGATGAACAGGGTCAGCGCCACCGGCACCGTGTAGTCGCTCAGGCTGGACAGGAAGACCAGTTGCCGGAAGAAGTCGTTCCAGGTCCAGATGAACGAGAAGATCGCGGTGGTGACCAGCGCGGGCCGGCTCAGCGGCAGGATGACGTGCCGGAAGATGCCGAACGCGTTGGCGCCGTCGATCCGGGCGGCCTCGTCCAGTTCGCGCGGGATGCTCCGCATGAACTGCACCATCAGGAAGACGAAGAACGCCTCGGTGGCCAGGAACTGCGGGATCAGCAGCGGCAGGTACGGCCAGTCGCCGCCGACCAGGCCGAGGCTGCGGAACAGGATGTACTGCGGCACGATCAGCACGTGCCCCGGCAGCAGCAGGGTGCCGATCATGACGGCGAACCACATCCCGCGCAGCCGGAACTTGAGCCGGGCGAAGGCGTACGCGGCCAGCAGGCAGCTCACCCCGTTGCCGACCACGGTCAGCAGGCTGACCATGGCGCTGTTGAAGAAGAACCGGCCGAAGCCGACGTCGAAGTTGGTCCACCCGTTGGTGTAGTTGCCGGGGGTGAACGTCTCCGGCAGCAGCCCGATGTTGTTGACGATCTCCTGCTGCGACTTGAACGACGTGCCGATCATCCAGATCAGCGGGTAGAGCACCACCGCGACGATGGCCAGCAGCACGATCAGCCGCAGCCAGGAGCGGCTGCGCGGGCGTTGCGGGCGGGTCGCCACGGGTGGCGCCACGGTGCTCGCCACCATCAGCGGTCCTCCCCGTCGGAGTAGTGCACCCAGAACCGGCCGGTGCTGAAGAAGACGACCGTGATGAGGGCGATGGCGATCAGGAACACCCAGGCCATCGCGGAGGCATAGCCCATCTCCAGGTCGGTGAAGCCGGTGATGTAGAGGTTCAGCGTGTACATCAGGGTCGAGTCGACCGGGCCGCCGGTGCCGTTGCTGAGCACGAACGCGGCGGTGAAGCCCTGGAACCCGTTGATGGTCTCCAGCACCAGGTTGAAGAAGATCACCGGGGAGAGCATCGGCAGCGTCACGTTGACGAACTTCCGGAACGCGCCGGCACCGTCCACCGACGCGGCCTCGTACAGCTCGGTCGGCACCTGCTTGAGCCCGGCCAGGAAGATCACCATCGGTGCGCCGAACTGCCAGATGGCCAGCACCATCAGGGTCTCCAGGGCCCAGTCCGGGTCGTTGACCCAGGGCTTGCCCTCGATGCCGAACAGCGCCAGGAAGGAGTTGAACGCGCCCTCCCGGTTGAACATGTTCACCCAGACGATGGCCAGCGCCACGCTGCCGCCGAGCAGCGACGGCAGATAGAACAGACCCCGGAACAGCCCGACCCCGCGCCAGGCCCGGTTGAGCAGCAGCGCCACGCCGAGGGCGGCGGCCAGTTTCAGCGGTACGGCGATGAGCGCGAAGCTGAGCGTGACCCGGACCGAGTGCCACCACGACGGATCGCTGGTGAACATCCGTTCGTAGTTGGCCAGCCCGACCCACTCCACCTCGGACCAGGGGGTGAGGATGTCGTAGTTGGTGAAGCTGAGGTAGAGCGACAACAGCATGGGCATCGCGGTGATGGCCATCAGACCGATGAGCCAGGGCGACAGGAAGACGTAACCGGCCAGACCTTCCCCGTGCCGGATCCGTCCGGTCCCGCGCCGGGTGGCGTCGGGCCGGACGGATCCGGTGCCGCGGCGGGTCGGGTCGGGCGCCGTGGTCAGGGCCACGAACTGCTCCTCTCCGGGTTTCGCGGCGGCGTCAGGAGGCGATCGCTGCCTTGCTGGCCTCGACGAACTGCGCCGCGGCCTCGGCGGGGGTGGCCCGCCCGTACTGGGCGTTCTCGGCGGCCTTGATCAGTTCGGCGCGGACCTTGCTGTGGCCCTTGATCGGCACCTGCGGCGCCTCGCCGAACGTCTCGGCCAGCGTGTTCTCGACCTCGATGGACTGCTTCATCGCCGGGTCGGTGGTGTCGTCGCTGACCACGCGGCGCAGGTCCATGTTGGAGGGCAGACCCCGGTCGGTGCCGAGCAGCTTGACCGCCTCCGGGTCGTTGGCCAGGAAGTTGATCACGTCCACCGCGACGTCCGCGTTCTTGCTGCCCCGGAAGACCGACCAGTACATCGAGGCGCGGGCCCACTGGGCGCTCGGGTCACCCGGGTACGCGACGACGCCCAGCTCGTCGGCGGTGTTCTTCTTCAGCTCCGGCATCTGGTTGACCCAGACCCAGGAGGTGCCCGACTTGCCGGTCACCACGAGCTGCTTGGTGATGTCGGTGGCGTTGCCCTCGTGGATGATGTCCGGGGTCGGGGTGGCGCCCCGGTCCCGCGCGCCCTTCCACAGCTCGAACCACCTGGTCACGTCCTCGGTGGTGAAGCCCAGGTCGGTGCCGGCGTAGAGATCCTTGCCCTGCTGACGCAGCCAGACCCAGAACGCCTTGTAGTCGGCGCTCGGGTCCTGGGTCCCGGGGACACCGGCCTTCTTGCTGACCTGCTCGGCCCAGGCGATGTGCTCCTCCCAGCTCATCCCGGTGGTCGGCTCGGGCAGCCCGTTCTTGGTCAGCAGCGTCTTGTTGTAGACCAGTCCCTGGGTGTTCTCCCCGGCGGCCAGGCCGGCGAGCTTGCCGTCGACCTCGCCGTACTGGAGCAGGCTGGGCGGGAACTTGCTGGTGTCCAGGTCGCCGGAGTCCGCGTACTTCTTCAGGTCCAGGGTGGCGTTGCGGGCGGCGTACTCGGCGAGGAAGTTGTCGTCGATCTGGAAGATGTCCGGCGGGTTGCCACCGGCGGTGAGCGTGGCCAGCTTGTCGAAGTAGCCCTGGTTGGCCTGCCAGACCTTCTCGAACGTGACGTCCGGGTTCTTCGTGGTGTAGAGGTCGAGGGCCTGCTCGGTGAGCTGGGCCCGGGCGTCACCGCCCCACCAGAAGATGGAGAGCTTGACCTTGCCGTCGGAGCCGGCGTCGTCACCGCCGCAGGCGGCGGCCGCGCCGACCAGCGGCAGGGCCACGACCGCGGCGAGCATGCCGCGCAGCAACCGTCGGCGGAGCAGAGGGGTACGGTAGGTGCGCCCGTCGGACGCGTTCGCGGTGGGGTGCGTTGCGGGGTGCATGTGCGCTCACTCCTTGGCGTTAGGAGGCGACGACGTCACCGGCGGCCACGATCGGGCTGCCCGGGTCCGCACGGCGATGCGGGCCCGGGCCTACGGCAGTGGCGCCAGGACGTTCCCGGCCGGCGTGTGGTCCCGGCCCGGTGGAGTCGCGGATGACCAACTCGGTCTGGAGCATTACCTGTGCGGTGGTACGACGGACGCCGACTGTCGCCCCGGCACCGCTGCCCCGGCTGGTACGCGGGAGATCGGTGTCCTGTTGCAGCAACATGTCGACTGCCGTCCGGCCGGCGGCCGCGGTCGGCGTGGCCACCGTCGTCAGTTTGGGGCGGGTGAGCCGGCTCAGGCTGATGTCGTCGACCCCGACGACACTGATCTCCTGCGGCACCCCGACCCCGAGTGCGTCGAGCCCCTCCAGGAGCCCGATCGCGATCAGGTCGTTGTAGGCGAGCACGGCGGTGACGCCGGCCCTGCGGACCGGCTCCGCCTGGGCGAGGCCGCCGTGTTCGGTGGGCGGGTTGGGGCCGAGCACGGTCAGGTCCGCACCGGCGGTCCGGGCCGCCGCGCTGGCGGCGCGCCGGATCTCCCGGCTGGTCCATGAGCCGCGCGGTCCACCGAGCAGGGCGATCTGCCGGTGGCCGAGGCCCACGAGGTGCTCGATGGCGGTCCGTGCGCCCTGCCCGACGTCCATCAGGACGCAGGGCAGACCCGCCAGTTGGCGGTTGACCACCACCAGCGGCACCTCGCGGCTGAGCTGCTCGATCAGGCTGTTGCTCATCCGGGGGCTGCACAGCAGCACCCCGTCGACCTGCTTGGCCAGGGCGTGCACCAGTTCCTCCTCCGCGGCCGCGTCCTCGTTCGTGTCGGCGACGAAGACGTGGTAGTCGCGGTGGCGGGCCTGGCTCTCCGCCGCCTTGATCAGCGGCGGGAAGAACGGGTTGGCGATGTCGGCGATGATCAGGCCGATGTTGTGCGTCCGGCCGGTGATGAGGGCCCGGGCGGCGCGGTTGGGCCGGTAGCCCAGGTCCTCGGCGCAGGCCAGCACCCGCACCCGGGTCTCCGGGTTGACCAGATGTGGTGCGGAGAAGGTGCGGGAGACGGTGGAGATGTGCACGCCGGAGGCCCGTGCGACGTCCCGGATGGTGACTGGCACTCAGGCCCCCTTCATCGATGTGTGTCGGCGGTCACGGGTGTCGCCAATTAATGCAAACGGTTGCTCCACTGTCAACGGCACTTGATTACAGCTCTGTTTCGGCCGGGCTCTCGCCATGCACTCCAAACCCCATGAATAGGGTCAAAAGACGCCGATTCTCGGCCGCTCGTTGACTCTGACCAATCGATCGTGGTTACTTCACTGCAAAGGTTTGCATAAAGATCGAGGAGGATCGGTCTGTGTCACCGCAACCCGGCAAGCGCGCCCGGTACGCCGTCGTCGGCACCGGCGCCCGCGCCGAGATGTTCGTCCGGGCCCTGGTCCGCGACCACGCGGACACCGCCGAACTGGTCGCGTTCGCCGACGTCAACCAGGCCCGGATGGACGCCCACAACCGGTGGCTCGGCGAGCTGGGCCACGCTCGGCTGCCGACGTACCACGCCGACGACTTCACCACCATGCTGGCCGAGGAACGTGTCGACGTGGTGCTGGTGACCTCGGTCGACGTCACCCACGACACGTACGTGGTGGCCGCGCTGGACGCCGGCTGTGACGTGGTCACCGAGAAACCGATGACCACCGACGCGGCCCGCTGCCACCGCATCCTCGACGCGGTACGCCGCACCGGGCGACGGGTGACGGTGGCGTTCAACTACCGCTACAACCCCTTGCACGAACAGATGCGACGGCTGCTCGCCGAGGGCGCGGTCGGCGAGATCGGCTCGGTGCACTTCGAGTGGCTGCTCGACGTGCGCCACGGCGCCGACTACTTCCGACGCTGGCACCGCGACAAGGCCAGCTCCGGCGGGCTGATGGTGCACAAGGCCAGCCACCACTTCGACCTGGTCAACTGGTGGCTCGACGCCACCCCGGTGCAGGTGTACGCCGCCGGCCGACTGTTCTTCTACGGCGACGACGGCCGCCGGCACGGCTACGCCCGCGACTACGACCGGGCGCACGCCGCCCCCGCCGCCGCCGACGACCCGTTCGCGCTGCGCCTGGCCGAGCACCCCCGGCTGCGCGAGCTGTACCTCGACGCCGAGGCCGCCGACGGCTACCACCGCGACCGCAACGTCTTCGCCCCCGGCGTGACCATCGAGGACGACATGGCGGTGCTCGCCACCTACTCCAGCGGCGCGACGATGACCTACCACCTCACCGCGTACGCACCGTGGGAGGGCTACCGGGTGATGGTCAACGGCAGCCGGGGCCGGCTGGAACTGGAGGTCACCGAGAGCGAGTTCGTCAGCCCGGCCGCCGCCGGTGCGCTCAAGGGTGCCGCCCTGCACGGCACCGAGGCCGCCGCCGAGGGCGGTCAGGCCACGCTGACCCTGCGCCCCTTCTGGTCCCCGCCCCGACGCATCGAGGTCGACGGGTACACCCGGCACGGCCACGGCGGTGCGGACGCCCGGATGACCCAGGTGATCTTCGGCGGCGTACCCGATCCGCTGGATCGCGCGGCCAGCGCCCGCGACGGCGCGCTGGCCCTGCTCACCGGTCTGGCCGCCAACCGGTCCTTCGACACCGGCGCCCCCGTGCGGGTCGCCGACCTGCTCACCCTCGACTGACCTCGACCCCAGGAGCCGAACCCCGTGCCCACCTCGACCCGTCCCGACCTGCTGTTACCCGCCGAGCCCGGCCAACGTGCCCTGGCCCGCGAGCTGTACGCGCTGGTGGCGCGGCTGCCCATCATCTCGCCGCACGGGCACGTCGACCCGGGGCTGCTCGCCGACGACCAGCCGTTCCCCGACCCGTCCCGGCTGCTCATCGTGCCCGACCACTACCTGACCCGGATGCTGTTCAGCCAGGGGGTGCTCCCGGCCGAGCTGGGCGTGCCCACCCGCGACGGCAGCCCGGTGGAGACCGACGGGCGGCGGATCTGGCGGCGCTTCGCCGAGCACTGGCACCTGTTCCGGGGCACCCCGTCCCGGCTCTGGCTGGAGCAGACCCTCACCGAGGTCTTCGGTCTGGACACCCGGCTGTCGCCGCAGACCGCCGACGACGTGTACGACGCCCTCGCCGCCCGCCTCGCCGAGCCGGACTTCCGGCCCCGGGCACTGTTCGAGCGGTTCAACATCGAGGTGCTGGCCACCACCGAGTCGCCCCTGGACGACCTTGGTCGGCACGCCAAGCTCGCCGCCGACGGGTGGGGAGGTCCGGGCGGTCGGGTGGTCACCACCTTCCGGCCGGACAACGTGGTGGACCTGGAGTTCGAGGACTGGTCGGCAAACGTCGACCGGCTCGGCGAGATCACCGGCGAGGACACCGGCACGTACCAGGGCTATCTGGCCGCGCTGCGCGCCCGCCGGGAGGTGTTCATCGCCGCCGGTGCCACCTCGTCGGACCACGGGCACCTCACCGCCCGCACCCTGGACCTCGGCGCGGACGCGGCGGCGCTGTTCGACCGGGCCCGCCGGGGCCGGGCCGAACCGGGCGACACCGAGGCGTTCCAGGCGCACATGCTGCTGGAGTTCGCCCGGATGTCGCTGGACGACGGGCTGGTCATGCAGTTGCACCCGGGGGCGGTGCGCAACCACAACCGGTGGCTGCACGCCCGGCACGGGCGCGACGTGGGCGGTGACGTCCCGCAGGTCACCGAGTTCGTGCACGCGCTGGCTCCGCTGCTGGACGCGTACGGCAACGACCCCCGGCTGCGGGTGGTGCTCTACACGCTCGACGAGGACACCTTCACCCGGGAACTGGCACCGCTGGCCGGCGGGTACGCCGCCCTGGTGCTCGGCGCGCCCTGGTGGTTCCTGGACTCCCCCGAGGTGCTGCGCCGGTTCCGCGAGACGGTCACCGAGACGGCCGGCTTCTACAACACCGCCGGGTTCGTCGACGACACCCGCGCGTTCTGTTCCATTCCGGTACGCCACGACGTGGCCCGCCGCATCGACGCCGGTTTCCTGGCCCGGCTGGTCGCCGAGCACCGGCTGCCCATGGACGAGGCCGCCGAGACCATCGTCGACCTGGCGTACCGGCTGCCGAAGCAGGTCTTCAAGTTCGGAGAGAAGCAAGCATGACGACCATCACCGACGTGACCGTGCACGACGTGCGGTTCCCGACCGCCGCCAGCGGCGACGGCTCCGACGCGATCAACCGGGGTGACTACTCGGCCACCTACGTGGAGCTGCACACCGACGACGGTCCGACCGGCGCCGGGTTCACCTTCACCAACGGTCGCGGCAACGAGATCACCTGCGCCGCCGTGCGGGCCCTCGCCCACCACGTGCGGGGACGCACGGTGGAGGAGATCACCGCCGAGCCGGTGGCGTTCTGGCGCTCGCTCGTCGCCGACGTGCAGTTGCGCTGGCTCGGCCCGGAGAAGGGGGTCATCCACATGGCCACCGGCGCGCTGGTCAACGCCGTGTGGGACCTACGCGCCAAGCTCGCCGGCAAGCCGATGTGGCGCTACCTGGCCGAGCTGTCCACCGAGGAACTGGTGGCCAACGTCGACTTCCGGCACATCACCGACGCGCTCACCCCGGACGACGCCGCCGCCATCCTGGACAAGGGACGCGACGGGCTCGCCGACCGGCTGGCCCTGCTGGAGCGGGACGGCTTCCCCTCGTACACCACGTCGGTGGGCTGGCTGGGTTACCCCGACGACAAGGTCCGGGCGCTGACCCGGGACGCGTACGCGCAGGGGTGGCGGGCGATGAAGATGAAGGTCGGCGGCCCGCCCTCCGACGACCTGCGGCGGGCCCGGATCATCCGGGCCGAGATCGGCCCGGACGCGCTGCTGATGATGGACGCCAACCAGGTGTGGGACGTCGACGAGGCGATCACCAACATGACGGCGCTGGCCGAGGTCGACCCGTACTGGATCGAGGAGCCGACGCACGCCGACGACGTCCTGGGGCACGCCCGCATCGCCCGCGCGATGACCGAGCTGACCGGCGGCCGATGCCGGGTCGCCACCGGCGAGGTGGCCGCCAACAAGGTCATCTTCAAGCAGTTGTTGCAGGCCGAGGCGATCGGCGTGATGCAGATCGACGCCTGCCGGGTGGCCGGGGTCAACGAGGTGCTCGCCGAGATCCTGCTCGCCGCGAAGTTCGGCGTACCGATCTGCCCGCACGCGGGCGGCGTCGGGCTCTGCGAGTACGTCCAGCACCTGGCGATCTTCGACTACCTGCGGGTGGGCACCAGCCTGGACGGCCGGATGGTGGAGTACGTCGACCACCTGCACGAACACTTCGTCGACCCGGTACGCACCCGCGACGGGCGGTACCTGCTGCCGACCGAGCCGGGCTACAGCGCCACCATGCGTCCCGAGTCGATCGCCACCTTCCGCTTCCCGGACGGCCCGACGTGGCGGTGACCGTGGGCGCGTCCCGACTCGATCTGGGCGCCCTGCGCCGACTACCGGTGCAGTCCCGTCCCCTGATCCGTCCGGGCACCGTGCCGGCCGGCGTGGTGCACCTCGGGCTCGGCGCGTTCCACCGCGCCCACCAGGCCGTCTACACCGAGCAGGCGCTCGCGTCGGCCGGGGGTGACTGGGGCATCGTCGGTGTCGCGCCGCGCAACGCGGATCTGGTGCGGACACTGACCGCGCAGGACAACCTGTTCAGCGTGAGCACGCTCTCCGCAGACGACCAGCAGACCCGGGTGATCGGGGCACTGGCCGACGTCCGGCTGGCCGCCGCCGACCCGGGCGCGATCGTGGCGTTGCTGGCCGACCCGGCGATCCGGGTGGTCACGCTGACGGTGACCGAGAAGGCGTACCAGTTGGACCCGGCGGCCGGGACGCTGCGCCCCGATCCGGAGCTGGTCGCCGACCTGACCAGCGACCGGCCACCGGCCACCGTGCCCGGGCTGCTGGTGCGCGGTCTGCTGGCCCGGGCCGCCGCCGACGCCGGCCCGATCGCGCTGGTCAGCTGCGACAACCTGCCCGCCAACGGCCGCCGGCTGCGCGGCCTGGTCACCCAGGCCCTGGTGTACGCGGGCGCCGGACAGGCCGCGCTGGACTGGGTCCAGGACCAGGTCGGCTTCCCCGGCACCATGGTCGACCGGATCGTGCCGGCCAGCACCGCGCAGACCCTCGCCGAGGCCCGCCGGGCGCTCGGTGTCGAGGACCTGGCGGCGGTGGCGGCCGAGCCGTACACCCAGTGGGTGATCGAGGACGACTTCCCCGGCGGGCGGCCCGCCTGGGACCGCGCCGGTGCGGTGCTCTGCGCCGACGCCGGCCCGTGGGAGCGGCTGAAGCTGCGCGGGCTCAACGGGGTGCACTCGGCCGCCGCGTACCTCGGTGCGCTCGCCGGATGCGAGACGATCGCCGACGCCCTCGTCCTGCCGCACCTGGCGGCGGTGCTGCGGCGGCTGATCGCCGAGGACGTGGCGGCCAGCTTCACCCCGCCCGACGGCGTCGACGTGGTCGAGTACGGCGAGCAGGTGCTGGCCCGCTTCGGCAACCCGGCCATCCGGCACCGCACCCTCCAGGTGGCGATGGACGGCTCGCAGAAGCTGCCGCAGCGGATCCTGCACACCATCGCCGACCTGCGCGCGTCCGGCCGCTCCGCCCGATGGGCGGCGTTGGTCGTGGCCGCCTGGATCCGGTTCGCCCAGGGCACCGCCGACGACGGTCGGGCGTTGCCGCTGGACGACCCGCTGGCGGAGCGGATCCGCACCGCCCTGGCCGCCGCACCGCAGACCCCGGCCGGGGCCGTCGACGCGGTCCTCGCTCTCGACGAGGTCGTTCCGCCCGAGGTGGCCGCCGACGCCCAGGTCCGCGCCGACGTCACCGCCTGGCTGACCGACCTGCACCGCCACGGCGTCCCCGCGACCCTGGCCGGTGCCGGATGAGTGAAAGGAAGGGCACCTTCCTAACGCCTCAGGTAGAGCAGGGGTCCCCTGCTAACACCCCGACGGCCGCAACGCCCGCGACAGCCGTGCCACGGGTCGCGCTGGTCGGGGCGAACGGGCACGGGCGCTGGCACCGTCGGGTGCTCGGTCCACTGCACGACGCCGGCCGGCTGCGACTGGTCGCGCTGGTGGACACGCGACCGCTGGACGACGAGCCCGCCGCACCGGTACCCCCCGACGCCCGGGTCTTCACCGACCACCGCGCCATGCTCTCGGCCGTCGGGCCGGACGTGGTGGTGATCTGCACCCCGCCCCACACCCACCTGCCGATCGCCCGGGACGCGCTGGCCGCCGGTGCCGACCTGCTGCTGGAGAAGCCGCCGGTGCTCTGCACCGCCGAGCACGAGGAACTGGCCGGGGCACTGGTCAGCACCGGCCGGGTGGCGCAGGTCGGTTTCCAGGCGCTCGGGTCGGCCGCGCTCACCGCGCTGACCGACGCGGTGAGTGCCGGCCGACTGGGTACGGTCACCGGCATCGCCACGGTCGCCGCCTGGCAGCGTCCGGACGCGTACTACGCCCGCTCGCCATGGGCCGGTCGCCGGAGCCTGGACGGGCGACCGGTGCTCGACGGCGCGCTGGCCAACCCGCTGGCGCACGCGGTGATGCAGTGCCTGGCGGTGGCCGAGGCGGTCACCGGTGAGCCGGCGGAGATCGTGGCCGTCGAGGTGGAGCGCTACCGGGTCCGGCCGATCGAGGTCGACGACACCGCCGTGCTGCGGGTACGCCTGCGGCACGGCCCGCCGATCGTGGCCGCGGTGACGCTGGCCGGGGAGGATTTCGTGCCCGGCGAGGTGATCGTCACCGGTGACGCCGGACGGGCCGTGCTGGAGTACCCGACGGACCGGCTGCTGCTGCCCGGCCAGGATCGGGCGCGCGAGGTGCCCGGCCGGCGGGGGCTGTTGGAGAACCTGCTCGACCACCGGGCCGATCCCCGGGTGCCGTTGATCGCGCCGCTGGCCCGGACCGCCCCGTTCACCGCGGTGCTGACCGCGTTGCAGGCGGCACCCGAGCCGACGCTGCTCGGCGACGATCTCGTCGAGGCGGTCGGCGACGGGCCGCAGCGGGCGCTACGGATACCGGGCGTCAACGACGTGCTGCGCCGGGCCGCCGAGAGCGGCGTACTGCCGACCGAGCTGGGCGTGCCGTGGTCGGTCGCTCCGTGGCGGACCGATCCGGCCGGACGAAAATAGGAGGACACCGCAACGCCACTGCAACATCGCCGGTCCGATCAGGACTGAGGACTCCGCGATGACCAGCGGTTTCCCGACCGGGACAGGTCGGGGCGATGCCGGCCGAAAGCATTTTCTGCAACAAAACTGCACATCATTAATATTGACCACAATAAAAACACAACCGTAACCTTCGTCACATAGAGAAACAACGACGAGGGAACGGGACGAGCTGATGCACAGAATTGCCGCCGGTGCGGCATTGATCATTCTCACCCTGAGCGCCGCACCCGCCCCGGCGGCGGCGCACCCCGGCCCGACGGACGGCCCGGACACCCTGTCCGTGCTGGCCCGCCAGATCGGCCGACAGGCGCTGCCGACGAACGACGGCTGGGCGGCGGCCGGACCGGGCACCACCGGCGGCTCCGCCGCCACCGCCGACCAGGTCCACGTGGTCGACAGTCGCCAGGACCTGGTCGCCGCGCTCGGCGGGAACAACGCCACCAACGCGACCAACACCACCCCGAAGATCATCTTCGTCAAGGGCGAGATCGACGGGTTCGAGGACGCCGACGGGCGACTGCTCGACTGCACCGACCTGGCCGACCCCGGGTACTCACTGGACGCCTACCTGGCCGCGTACGACCCGGCGACGTGGGGCCGGGTCGCACCGAGCGGACCGGTGGAGGAGGCCCGGGTCCGGTCGGTGACGAACCAGACCCGGCAGACCCAGATCAACGTCGGCCCGAACACCACCATCGTCGGGCTGCGCGGGGCACGGCTGACCGGCCTCACCCTGATGATCGACCGGGCGCCCAACGTCATCGTCCGCAACATCACCTTCGACGACGCCCGGGACTGCTTCCCCGCCTGGTCCCCCACCGACGGCGAGACGGGCAACTGGAACTCCCAGTACGACCTGGTCTCGGTCCGCCGCAGCGAGAACGTCTGGATCGACCACAACACGTTCACCGACGGAGACAACCCCGACAGCGGCCAACCGATCCACTTCGGGCGCCCGTACCAGGTGCACGACGGCGCGCTGGACATCACGCACACGGCGAGCCTGGTCACCGCCTCCTGGAACCGGTTCGACGGGCGGGACAAGCTGATGCTGATCGGCTCCTCCAACACCGTCGGCCCGGACGTCGGCCGACTCAACGTCACCCTGCACCACAACCTGTTCGACGAGGCACTCCAGCGGCTGCCCCGGGTCCGCTTCGGGCAGGTCGACCTCTACAACAACCAGTACCGCCTGACCGGCGACGGTTTCGAGTACGCCATCGGCGTCGGCGTGCAGTCCGCCGTGTACGCCGAGAACAACCACTTCACGCTCGGCGCCGGCATCACCGCCGCCGACCTGCTCTACGACTGGAGCGGCACCGCGATCACCACCCGGGGCAACTGGGTGCAGGCCGCCGGCAAGCTACCCCGCCCGGTGGACCTGGTGGCCGCGTACAACGTCGCACACGACCCCGACCTGTCGCCCGACGCCGGCTGGACGCCGACGCTGCGGCACGGACCGGTCCTCCCGGCACCACTGGTGCCCCTCGTCGTCGGCCCGCTCGCCGGAGCCGACCGCCTGCCGCTCTGACCGTCCCTCAGGCGACCCGGCGACCACACCCGGTTGTAGCAGTACCACCACCGATAGGAAGGTAGGCAAGGATGAGACGAACAGTCGCACTGCGACTCCTCGCGGGGCTGTCCGCGACAGCCGTGGGCGCCGCGGTCTGCGTGACCCTGGTGACCCCCCAGGCGTCCGCCGCCGTCGGCAGCGCCACCGGCTTCGCGACCCGCAACGGCGGCACCACCGGCGGCGCGGGCGGCCAGACGGTACGCGCCACCACCGGCACCCAGATCCACGCGGCCCTCTGCAACCGGGCCAGCAGCAGCACCCCGATCACCATCCAGGTGGAGGGGACCATCAACCACGGCAACACCACCAAGGTGTCCGGGTCGAGCTGCAACACCGCCGCCGACGTGATCGAGCTCAAGCAGATCAGCAACGTCACCATCCTCGGGGTGGGCAACGGCGCCGTCTTCGACCAGCTCGGCATCCACATCCGCGAGGCCCGCAACATCATCATCCAGAACGTGACGGTGCGGAACGTCAAGAAGTCCGGCTCGCCCACCTCCAACGGCGGCGACGCGATCGGCATGGAGAGCGGCGTCCGCAACGTCTGGGTCGACCACGTCACCCTGGAGGCGTCGGGCGGCGAGTCGGAGGGCTTCGACGGCCTCTTCGACATGAAGAACGACACGCAGTACGTGACGCTGTCGTACAGCATCCTGCGCAACTCGGGTCGTGGCGGCCTGATCGGCTCCAGCGAGAGCGACCGCTCGAACGGCTTCGTCACGTTCCACAACAACCTGTACGAGAACCTCGACTCGCGGGTGCCCCTGCTGCGCGGCGGGGTGGCCCACATCTACAACAACCACTACCTGCGGATCAACGAGTCCGGCATCAACTCGCGGGCCGGCGGGCAGGCCAAGGTGGAGAACAACTACTTCCAGAACGCCAAGGACGTGCTCGGCACGTTCTACACGAGCGAGGCCGGCTACTGGCAGGTCAGCGGCAACACCTTCGACAACGTGACCTGGTCCAGCCGGAGCGGCGACAACAACCCGGCCGGTCCCAACCCGACGTCCAACACCAGCGTCAGCATCCCCTACTCGTACCGGATGGACGCGGCGAGCTGCGTGCCGACCATCGTGCGGGACACGGCCGGCGCCAACAAGGGCATCCGGACCTCGAACGGCAACTGCACGCCGACGAACCCGACGACCAGCCCCACCCCCGGGCCGACCAGCCCGACGCCCGGACCGACCAACACCCCCACGCCGGGACCGACCAACCCGGGCGGCACCAACCTGAGCATCGGCGCCGGCTCCGACGGTTCCAGCAAGGCCAGCGGCACCAGCTACGGCGACGTCCGGGACGGCAACATGAGCACCGCCTGGTCGCCGTCGGGCGCCACGGGCTCCATCTCGATCAAGTGGGATTCCGCCAAGACGATCTCCCGGATCAACATCCGTGAGGCGTCCGGCTCCGTGGGCAACATCCGTGGCTGGCGGGTCATCAACCACGGCAACGGGGCCGTACTCGCCTCCGGCACCACCGCCGGTGTGATCAGCTTCGCCTCGACCTCGCTCAGCAAGGTCACCTTCGAGATCACCAGCTCCAGCGGTACGCCGAGGGTCGCCGAGTTCGAGACGTACGCCTGACAACCGACCGCCACGTGGGCGGGAGCCGTCGACGGCTCCCGCCCACCGCCGTCCCCACCCGGTGCCGCCACACGGCTGCCGCGCTGCCGCGCTGGTGTGCTGGTGTGCTGCCGGTAATCGCCGCCACCACTCCCCTCGCCGGCCCCTTTGCTCTGCTTCAACCGACGCAACGGTTTCCGGGTGGAACCAGTGCGTGGGGTGAAGCAGAGCAAAGGGGGCCGGGTGGAACATCCAGGCCGACCCGCCGCGCCCGGCGGACCAGGCCAGGTCGACCGCCCACGCCCAGCGGACCAGGCCAGGTCGACCAGCCACGCCCAGCGGATCGGGGCACGCGGGCGGCCGGGCGGGACGGCGTACGGCAGAATCGGCGGGCGATGCGCGCGGCGACGATCCTCACCGCTCTCGCCGACCTGGCTCCGGCCGGCGCGGAGCGGGTGTTCGACGTGTCCGGGACCGGGCGTCCGCTGATCTGGTTGCCGGAGCCGCACCGGGGTCCGCGTACCGCCCGACTGGACCGGCTGGCGGCGCTGGACGCACTGCACCGCGACGAGCGGATCCTCCGGCTGGGCCTGGCGTTCCTGGTCGGCGGCGTCGACGTGGCGGGAGCCCGACGTCGGGTGCGGCTGCCGCTGCTGGCCCAACCGGTACGCCTGGAACGCGGGCGGCGCGCCTACCGGGTGGTTCCCGCCGGTGACCTCGAGTTGACCTCGCTGATCGAGGATCGGGACCTCGCCGCCCGGTTGGAGGCCGCGCCGGGGCTCGCCGGCCCCGGCTGGCTGACCGCGCCCGGCACGGCCGCCTGGGTGACCACGGCGGCCCAGGCCGCCGGCCTGACGGTCGACCGGGTCGTGCCGAGGCCACCGCGCCGCGTCGACGAGACGACCCTGACCGGTGTGGCCTCGGCGGCGTTGTTCGTCACCCGGGACGTGTTCGCCGGTCGGCTGCGGGACACCCTGCTGAACTGGGCGGGCCGCCCCGGACTGACCGGGACCGCCCTGGCCCGGATCTACCTCGGCCCGGCCGGTACGCCGGACGGCACCGGCACCGGCACCGACAGCAGCACCGGCGGCAACAGCGCCGACGAGGGCATCGGCGGCGGGGCGGACCGGGACGACGTACTGTCGCCGCTGGCGCTGAACGAGGCGCAGCGGGACGTGGTCCGGCGGACCCGGACCGAGGCGGTGGTGGTGGTCTCCGGCGCGCCCGGCAACGGCAAGAGTCACGCCCTGGTCGCCGCCGCCCTGGACACCGTGGGCCGGGGCGGGTCGGTGCTGGTGGCGACGCAGTCCGCGCACGCCGCGGAGGTGCTGGGCGAACTGCTGCGTCGGCATCCCGGCCCGCCTCCGGTCCTCTTCGGCGACGCCGAGCGACGGGAGACCGTCGCCGCCGACCTCGCCGGTGGGATCGCGGCCGGAGTGGACGACGCCCAGTTGCGCGACGACGCCGCCGCCGTGGCCGCCGCCCGGGACCGGGTGGCCGCCGTCCGGTCCGGCATCAGCGCGGCGCTGGAGCAGGAACGACTCGCCGCCACCCTGCCCGGCTGGCAGCCCCTGCTGCCGGCGTTGGGCCACGACGCCCCGGCGGTCTTCGCACCCGACGCCGACCTCGCCGCGATCCGGCAGGCCCTGGTCGACACGCGTCGGGCGGGTACCGGCTGGTGGCCCCGGCTGCGCCGGGCCCGAGCCGCCCGACGGCTCCGGCGCCTGACCGGTGCCGGTCCCCAGCTACCCGCCGAACGGCTCCGGGCCGCGGTGGAGGCCGCCGAGGCGGTACGCGCGGCGGCGCGACTGCCGGCGGAGGGCGGCACCGACCTGTCGGCCGCCTGGTCGGCGCTGGCCGAGGCGGACGCCGCACTCGCCGAGACGGTCGGCACCGCGCTGCGGCACCAGGTCACCAGTGCGCGACGGTGGACCGGCGAGGGCCGACGTGCCGCCGGGGCCCTGGGCACCTCCCTGCGGGCCGGTCGCAACCGTCGCCGCGAGATGCTCGCCGGGCTGGACGCCGAGGCACTGGTGCGGGCGTTGCCGCTCTGGGTGGGCACGGTGGCCGACGTGGAGGACCTGCTGCCGCCGGTCTCCGGAATGTTCGACCTGGTCGTGCTGGACGAGGCGGCGCACGTCGACCAGTTGCGGGCCGCCCCGGTGCTGGCCCGGGCCCGGCACGCCCTGGTCGCCGGTGACCCGCGCCAACTACGGTTCGTCTCCTTCGTCTCCGACGAGGACGTGACCGCCACCCTGCACCGGCACGGGCTGGACCGCTTCGCCGACCGGCTCGACGTACGCCGGTCCAGCGCCTTCGACCTGGCGGCCGGTGCCGCACCGGTCACCTGGCTCGGCGAGCACTACCGGTCCACGCCGCACCTGATCGGATTCTCCGCACGGCGGTTCTACGGCGACCGGCTCAAGCTGGTCACCCGGCACCCCCGCACCGAACGTGTCGACGCCATCGACGTGCTGACCACCACCGACGCCGCCGTGGTGGACGGCGTCAACCAGGCCGAGGTGGACGCCGTACTCGACCTGGTCGGGAAGCTCGCCACCCAGCCGCCCGGCGGCGGCATCGCGGTGATCAGCCCGTTCCGCGCGCAGGCCGACGCGGTGGAGGCGGCGTTGCTCTCGGCGTACGACGTCGACGAGATCGAACGGCTCGGCCTACGCTCCGGCACGGTGCACGCGTTCCAGGGCAGCGAGGCGGACGTGGTGATCGTCTCGCTGGGCCTGGTCGACGACGACCCGCCGGGCCGACACCGCTTCCTGGCCGACCCGAACCTGTTCAACGTCATGGTCACCCGGGCCCGGAAGCAGCTCACGGTGGTCACCTCGCTGCGCTCCCCCGACGGCATCGTCGCCGACTACCTCCGGTACGCCGCACAGCCGCCGGTGTCCAGCGCTCCCGACGCACCCGCGTCCGAGCCGTGGGCCCGCGCCCTCGCCGACGAACTCGACCGGATCGGCGTGCCGGTACGCCCCGGCTACCCGGTCGGCCGCTGGCGGATCGACCTCTGCGTCGGCGCCGACGCGGACGCGGTCGCGGTGATCTGCGGCGTGCACCCGGACGGGGTGGACGCCCACGTGGAGCGGCACCGCAGCCTGGCCCGCGCGGGGTGGTGCCTGTACGACGTGTTTGCCAGCCGCTGGTCCGACGACCCGATCCGCGCCGCCCTCGACCTCACCGCCCGGATGGTGAAGGCGCGGTAGCACCTGTCGTGGCGTCACAGCCGGGGTCAGGAATGGCAACTCGCTCGTGCCGGTGGATGAAGTCCCGGATCCGCAGGAGACAGGTCACCGTCCTTCCTCGAAGATCGGTTGCAGGTGCTTCAGCAGCATCGCGGTATCGACATTGCGCGGCAGGTCTATCCGCATGTCGATACCGCGGCCCTTGACCGTCAACACGACGGTCTGCCGATCGTCGCGCAGCCGCCAGTTGCGAATCGCGACGACCAACGCGCCCAGTTGTGGCTGCACAGCGGCGAGGGTGGCGAGGTTGGCCATCACCGCGACCCCTTCGACGGCGAGCGTGAGGGCGTCCAGCCCACGAATTCCCTCGTACGGCAGATCTATCTCGTTCAGCACGTCCGCCGGCAACTCAAGCTTGACGACGCTCATCGTTCTCCTTTGACCTGGGCTGCGATCTCTTCCTGAATCTGCCGGTCGAGCGGTTGCAGGCTCGTCGACGCCACCGCCCCGCAGAAGTAGCCCTGGACGTGGTGGATGCCGACATCCCAGATCTGCTTCAAGGTGATCGGTGCCTTCTCGTCGTACCCCTCGACCACGACAGCTCGTGGATGGGGAGCGTCGCCCTGGTCTCGGGCGTAGCGGGCGACCTTCGCCACCAGCTCCAACTCCTCGACGGCCAGTGGATGGTGCAGGATCTCCCGGTCGACCTTGATCTGGGTGAGCCGCAGCTCGGCCATCCGCGCCAGCGACGCGTGGCCCACACCGAAGTCGTCGACGGCGAAGTTGATGTGCAGGTCCCGGGCCAGCGTGGTGAGGCGATGATGGAAGTACTTCAGCGGCTTCTGCGGCCAGTTCTCGCCCGGCCCCGGTGAGATCGGGTCCTGTTCGGAGATCTCCAGGGTGAGGGTCTGTGGGTTGACGTCCGCCTCGACGAGTGCCCGGCTCACCTGATGCAGGTACGAGTCGCGCAACAGCGAGCGAACCGCCACGTTCACCGACAGCGGTTTGATGCCCTGCCAGTTGGCGGCGACGGCGGCCTTGGCGTACGAGCGGATGGCCTTCGAGACGAGCAGTGCGTCGCGCTCGATGATGAACCGGTCGCCCCACTGGTGCGCCATCTGCAGGACCGGCATCGGTGCTCCGGTGTCGCCCTCCTTGCGGCGGGCCAGTGCCTCGAAGCTGTGCACCCCCACCCCGGTGGGATGTCGGCTCAGTTCCACCACCGGCTGGAAGACCATGGTCAGCGAGTCGACCAGCTTCTGGTAGCTGGTGAAGGCGTACTCGTACACCGGTGTCGGCATCCGGCCGAACGCCGCCCGCAGCGCCGTCATGACGATCATCTCGGACTCGACCGGCTTGTTGATCGGGTCGGAGTCCCAGACTGCTCGCAGGATCACCGCGAGCGGCTCGCCCATCTCCAGTTGCGCGGGGGCCGGGTCGACCACGGCGTAGGCGACCAGTCTGTCGTCCACCGCCTTGACGGGTACGCAGAGTATGCGCCGACGGGCACCGACGGAGACCTCATGACCCGGCATCGAGGTGCGGTACTGCACGGCCTCGTCGGCGGCGAGTTCCAGCATCGGCCGGAGCAACTCGTAGTCGAAGCGTGAGGTCTTGTCCACCACGCTGATGCCGTCACCGGCGAACTGCACCACCGCCACCGAGTCGGCGTCCACCGCGTACCGGATGAGTTCGACCTGCTGGGCGTGGTGGTTCGGCCGGTTCGCGCCGCGGAACATCCGGCCGAGCAACTGCATGATTGAGTTCGCGTGGTCCTCCAACGGGTTCTTGCAGGGCCGGATGACGCCGGGATTGGCCGGTGTGTTGAACGTCTGTCGATCGTGCCGCGACACGGGCGGCTGGGTCAGCGGTATCGCCGGCCCGTAGGTCTTCACCCACTGGGCCGGCGGCGGGTCGATGCCCTGCTCAGCCACGAACGCTGCCATCCGGGCGAACGACACCCGGCGAGCCTCGTCCGCCGCCTCGCCACGCAGTGCCCGCAGGACGTGGTGGGTCAACACACCGTGCCCGTAGTCGGTGCTCTCCCGGGCCACCCCGCCCTTCGGGCATGCCAGCAACGCACTGTGCCGGTCGACCTGGGTGCGGTAGGTCTCTATCGCCGCCGCATGCCGCCGGTCGGCGTCCGCATAGATGCCCGCCTGGCAGCAGTCCAGCACCAGGAACGAGGTGCCCGCGAACGCCTCGAACACATCCCGTTTGAGGAACGACATCCGCAGGCCGTTGTCCGGCTCCCGAGGCAGCGCGTCCGGATCCAGATCAGCAGTGACCAGGTACGCGTCGAGCTGCTCGTTCCACTCCGGCACCAGCGCATGCCCGGCGAAGTAGACCAGCAGCACATCCGAGGGGCCCGACTCGAACGCGATCCCGCGCAGATACGCCTTGATGTCACGCCACGTGGCGTCCGCACCGAGGAACATCTTGACGTCACCGTCGTGGAAGGTGCCGTAGTCCTGGTCGAGCAGCACGGCCCGGAGATCCTGTGCGTCACTCTCGGCATACCGCAGCGCGGGCAGTTGCACGTCGTAGCCGCACTGGTTGACTCCGATCAGGACGGCCTGTCGCTTGCTCGGCGCCATCGCACACCCCCGGAGGCGATCGGTCACACGGTCACGGCACGAGTTCGCCTGCTTGCCGTGAGCAACCCTATCGGTTTCTCCACATCGGACCGCGCAAGGTCAGATTCCCGTCAACCAACCCCTGAGTACGGGATCAGGCGGTCAACGACGTACTCGCTGCTTCGCCTTCCGGCCCCGAATGGCATCGGGGACGTCACGATGTCAGCGCCTCGCCGGTGGGGTGACCGCAACCGGTCGTGTCGGCGAGAAGATCGGCATGGACCGCGGCCGGCGACGAACCCGACTCTGCATCTAACTCGTCGTGCCAGCGGCGTACGCAGGCAACGATCTCGCGCAGCCACGCGACCGGCAACGGCAGCAGGTGCCCGTAAGGGCTGTTTCCGTCGCCGAGCCGCTACCTACGGCTCCCGCATCCAGGTCTTCGGATCGGTCACGAAGACACCCTTGCCCTGATGCCGCCGGATCACCCGCAGGGCTTCCAGCCGGACATAGACCATCTGGATCGTGGACGAGCTGACCTCGAAGCGGTCAGCCATATCTGCGATGGACGGTAGCTTCTCGTTCGGCTTGATCCTTCCGCTTCGCACGTCGCTGACGATCTCGTCCGAGATCCGGATGTAGTCCGGTGTTTGTGGCATGGCACTCCTCGCGTGGCACGCCTATTTGATCACGCCATGCGCTGGCCAGACAACCGAGCGTTGCCAATCCCCACTTAGGCATATATGGTTGATCGAGAGTCGTTCCTCGCGTGGCAACGAGTTCGGCTCATCCCCCTGGTCGGGGCGGGTGCGCGTGCCCGTCCCGACCCTGTGAGCTGCTCTGTCGTCGTACCGCCGAACTGGGCTGCGGCGGCCGAGCGGGCGGGCCGTGCGGACGCCGGCCACGCACGGTCCGCCCTTCCACAAGCACCACCGCACCGACCCTCCACGCTCCAGACAGCGCTTGAGGAAAGGACCGTCGTGGCCCAGGTGTATCGAGGTGGCCAGCCCTACGGGACCGGTCGCCCGACCCGACTGACCCCGCACGAGGTACGCAACCACACGTTCGCCCCGCGTCGCCGTGGGGTCGACCCCGATCAGGTACGCGAATTCCAGACCACGGTCGCCGACGATCTTGCTGACCTGCACCAGCAGGTCCATCAGCTCGCCCACGAGAACGAGCGGCTCAAGCGGGCGCTGCGCGACTGGCAGTCGATGCACGCGCGGCACTGCCGACCGCCGAACCAGGCCCGCTGGTGATCGCGCGCCCGGCCCCCGGTGACCTGCTCCGGATCGACGGCCGCGCCTCGGTGCAGTTCGCCGGGGGCCGGGCACTGACTCTGCGCGTCGTCTCGACCAGCGACCGACAGGCGTACGACGGTTGGATCTGGCTGACCGGGTACGTCATCGACCGGCACGGCACCGCCACCGCCAAACGCGAGATCTACGTCCAAATCGCCGGTCTCCGCCCCGCCGCCAGCACTCCGCCGCAGTCGGCGCGGCTCGTTCGCCCTTCCGCACGTCGCACCAGGGCGGTGGTGGACGGTTGACAGTTGAGCTCGTGCGGTGCCGCGGATCAACGAGGTCGACGGCTGGCCAGGATGGCGAGGGTCTCCCGGCGTACGGTCTCCGGCTCACGCACGAGCCGACGATGGGCGAAACGGACCACCAGGATGCCGAGTGCGGCCAGTTGTGCGTCGCGGCGCAGGTCGATCTCGCGCTGTCGCGGGTCGCCGTGGGTCGTGGCACCGTCGAGTTCGATGTTGACGCGTTCCGGTTCGGCGTAGAGGTCGAGGTGGACGGTGCGCCGACCGAGCCGGACGCGCACCTGCCGCTGGAACGACGGCATTCCCGGGCCGGTGAAGACCCGCTCGTGTCCCCAGATCTCCAGCGGACTTCGGCAGCCCTCGGCGAGCCTGGTCAGCAGTGTGCTGAGCCCTGCCCGGCCCGGCACCCGCGTCGTGCCATCGAGTGCGGCCCGCAACCGCTCGGGGGTGGTCAGCCGGTCGTTCACCGCCCTGATCATCGGCGTCCGCCGTTCCGCCGGGGAGAGCATCGGCCAGGAGTCGACGAGGGCACGCTCGACGGTGGTCACCGGCAGTCCCTGTCGTACCAGCACCGACGGTGAGGTGAGGCTGAAGTGGCGTCGTCGGTGGACCCGGACACCGGGCCAGCTTCGTAGGCCGCTGCCGGCCGGGGCGCTCACGTGCAGCAGGTCCCCGGGCAGTTGTGCACGCAACCCCCAGACGTCGAGGGCGGTGAGGTGGCTGAGCGCGCCGCGCTCGCGTATCCAGGCACCGACCGCACGGCGGCCGAGGTCCGGACCGATCCGGCCGAGCGGCGAGGTGTACGCCCGCCTGCCCTCTTCGTCGAGCAGGTGTGCTGCCGCGAACACCTCGGGCAGTACCCGCACCAACTCGCCGGTGGTGCACGCCCGTTGCAGGATCCACGCCGGCACGACCTGCTCGACGACGGACCGGTTCACCAGCCCGTGCCCGCGTTCCACCAGTTCCGCCAACACCACGTCCACGCCCCCGACCGTGCCACCCGGCCCGCAGGTTCCACAGCCCCGAGCGGCCGTACCTGTGGATGGGCGGCCCGCTGTGGACAACCCCCACCCCTGCCCTCCATCTGCTATGGCGGCCGGGAAGGTGCCTCGTCTTAGCGTGGCAGTGTGGCTGTTCGACACGCCGCTGCGGGAACAGCCACGCTGCCACGATCAGAAGGCCGCTTCGGCGCGCCGGGGCGGGTCGGCGGACTGGTGGTCCCCCGTAGGCCGGGGCGATCGGTTATAAGAGACGCATGGAACTGCCACCGTATCTGGCCACCATGCCGATGCACGCGATCACCGAGATGCACGGCGAGGCCGGTCTGCGGGAGCGGTTCCGGCTGGAGATCGAGGTCTTCGACGAGGATCATCAGCAGCGCCTCGACCAGGCGTTGACACTGGCCTCAAGGCTGCACCGGGACGACCGGCGATCCCGCGAGCCGTACGTCAACCACCTGCTCCGGGTCGCCATCCGGATGATGCACTACTACGAGGTACGCGACGTCGACGTGATCGTCGCCGGGCTGCTCCACGACGCGGTCGAGGACCACCCGGCCGAGCTGGCCGGATGCGAAGAAGCGAACGGGGCCGACGAACTGAGTGTGTCCGACCGGACCGGGGCGGCGCTGGAGGTGCTAGCGGAGCGGTTCGGGCCTCGGGTGTCGCGGCTGGTGGCGGCGGTGACGAATCCGCCGTGGGATCCGGGGCGGGGGCGTGACGAGCAGTACCACGAGCACGTCGCCGCCAGCCTGGAGCGGGAGCCGTGGGCACGGGTCGTCAAGATCTCCGACTTCACGGACAACGGGGTCGGCGTGATCCACTCGGTCGGGCCGAAGGTCGAGTCGTTGGCGCGGAAGTACCGGCCGCTGGTGCCGGTCTATCGGGATCTCGTCACCCGCCCGGACACTCCGCTCTCCCCTGCCGTGCGGCGGCACATCCTCGATCAGCTCGACCTGGCCGAGGAGCGCTTCAGCGCCATCCTCGACCAACCCGCCCATCCCGCCTGACCAGTCCACCCGGCCTGATCGTCCCACCCGGCCTGATCGGTCCCATCCGACCGGCCCACCCGACGTAACCGGCCCACCTGGCCTAACCGGTTCCCCGACCGGGCCATCCGCCCTGACCGGTCTCACCCCAGAGACCGGGTGACCAGCGCCGGTCAGGCGGTGCCGTCGGCCAGGTTTCGGGCCTCGGCGGCCTGGATCTCGGCGGCGCGGCGTTGGTACTCGGCGATCAGCGCCAACTCCTCGGTGCGGTACTCGGCGTTCAGTTGGCCGAGTCGGGTCATCATGCCGATGAACAGGCGGCCGATCCGGGCGATGCCCTCTTCGGTGGCGACGATGGCGACCTTGCGGCCGTCGCGGGGGTGGGGTTCGCGGGTGACGAAGCCCTTGCTCTCCAGCCGGTCGAGGACGTCGCTGATCGAGTTCTTGGCGAGGCCGGTCTGCTCGGCCAGCTCGCTCACCGACGGGTGACCGTGCCGCTGGACGAGTTCGAGGACCTTCTCCTCGGTCGGGCCGAGGCCGACCCGCCGGGACAGGTTCGTGTGGAACAGCACCATCGCCGTGCTGAGCAGGCGGCCAGAGTCGGCCAACGCGCCCAGCGCCTCGGCTCGGGCCGGCTCTTCCTGCGTTGACCCGCTCATCGCACCATGCTAACTTCCAATCGTTCGTTCGGTCGAACGAAACATTTTAACGGGGGCTTGATCATGAGGATTCTCGTCGTCGGCGGGGGGATCGCCGGTTCGACACTTGCCGTCGCGCTGCGGCACGCCGGGCTGGACCCACTGGTGGCGGAGGCCCGCCACAGCCGGGACGCGCTGGGCGGCGCGTTCCTGACGCTGGCGCCCAACGGGGTGAACGCGCTGCGGGCGATCGGGCTCGGCGACGTGCCCAGCGCCGCCGACGGGTTCGAGGTGTCGGGGCTGGACATGCACAACGCCCGGGGCCGGCGCATCGCGGAGCTGGCCGGGGAGCACGACCTCGACCGGTACGGTGCGCGTGGGGTCGTGCTCCGGCGGGCCCGGCTGCACGCCGAACTCACCCGGCGCGCCCAGGCGGCCGGCGCCCGCTACCGTTTCGGCGCGCGCCTGGTCGACCTGCGCCACCACGCGGCCGGGGTCACCGCCGTCTTCGCCGACGACGAGACCGTCGAGGTCGACGCGGTGATCGGCGCCGACGGGATCTGGTCCACGGTACGGCGGCTCACCTGGCCCGACGCGCCCCGACCGAGATACACCGGCATCGTCGACTGCGGCGGCTGGACGACGGTGGACCTGCCCGACACCAGCCGCCAGCAGATGTACTTCGGCCACCGGGCGTTCTTCGGCTACGTGGTGCGGGACTCGCTCGCCTACTGGTTCACCAACGTGCCCCGGCGCGACGAGCCGGAGCGCACCGAGTTCGACAACCTCGACCACCAGGACTGGATGACCAGGATCCGGGAGCTGCACGCCGAGGACCCCGCGCCCGTCCGGGCCGTGCTCGGCGCGGCGAACCGCTCGCTCGGCGCCTGGCCGCTCTACGACCTGCCCGACCTGCCCACCTGGCATACGAGCACCGTCTGCCTCGTCGGTGACGCCGCGCACGCGGTCAGCCCGTCCACGGGCCAGGGGGCGAGCCTGGCCATCGAGGACGCGGTGGTGCTGGCCCGCCACCTGGGCGAGGGGCATCGACCGGAGACCGCCTTCGCCGGCTTCGTGGCCGAGCGCAAGACCCGCGCCGAGAAGATCGTGCGGTTCGGCCGCCAGATCGGCGACCGCAAGGCCAGCTCCGCCGCCGGCAACCTCTTCCGAGACCTCACCCTGGGCTTCTTCCTCCGGATGGGCGCCAAAGCCGCCCGCGAGCAGTACGCCTATCGCGTCCCGCAGCGGCCGGAGTTCCCGTACGGTCCGGGGGCGACGCGTGCCTGAGCCCTCGACCCGCATGACCGTGTTCAACCGGATCGTGCGGGTGCTGCTCGTCATCGGGGTCGTCGGGCACGCCGCCCTGGCCTGCCTGCAACCCTTCCTGGCCGGTTGGAGCCTGGACGGGGACGGCACGGCGCTGCTCCTGCACGGCGCGAACGGCGGCGTCATCATCTCGTTGTCGATGGCGTTGATCCCGCTGGGTGTGCTGTGGTGGCGTCCGGGCGGCGGCACCCTCTGGGCACCCGTGCTGGCGCTGCTGCTCTTCGCCGCCGAGACCTTCCAGCTCGGCATGGGGTACGCCGACATCCTCGTGATCCATGTGCCGCTCGGTGTCGGCATCCTCCTCGGTTCGCTGCTGCTCTGCGGCATCACCCTGCCCCGATCCTCGCGCGCCACAGGCGTCAGGGCAGAGCGAAAGGCGCTGTCGTGAGCCGCCCCTCCCCCGGCGTGAGCCGGCGCGCGCTGTTGCGGCTCGGCGCGCTCGGGGTCGGTGCGGGCGCGATCGCCTCGGTCACCGGCTGCGACATCTTCGAGCCACGGGGGCCGATCGACACCTCCGGCACGGTCGACTTCCGCAACCCGCTGCGCATTCCCGAGCTGGCCCGACCGACCCGCCGGGACGGGGTCGCCGTCTTCGACCTCACCGCCCAGGCCGGTCGTACCGCCCTGATGCCCGGCGGCGACGCGGAGACCTGGGGGATCAACGGGCCGCTGCTCGGTCCGACGCTGCGGGCCCGGCGCGGCGAGACGGTGCGGATCGACTTCACCAACCGGCTCGACGAGGCGACCACGCTGCACTGGCACGGCATGCACCTGCCCGCCGCCGCCGACGGTGGGCCGCACCAGATGGTGCCGCCCGGTGGTGGCTGGTCACCGTCGTGGCGGGTCGACCAGCCGGCCGCGACGCTCTGGTACCACCCGCATCCGCACGGGAAGACCGAACGGCACGTCTATCGGGGCATGGGCGGGCTGTTCATCGTGGACGACGACGAGGAATCCGCGCTCGACCTGCCCCGGGAGTACGGCGTCGACGACGTCCCGGTCATCGTGCAGGACAAGACGTTCGACGCGAAGGGTCGCCTCCTGGAGACGTCCCGGCGCGACAACGGCATGGTCGGCGACACGATCCTGGTCAACGGTACGGTCGGGCCGGTGCTCGACGTCACCGCCGAGCGCACCCGGCTGCGGCTGCTCAACGCCTCGACCGCGCGCAGCTACGCGCTCGGGTTCGCCGACGGTCGCGGCTTCGCCGTGATCGCCAGCGACGGCGGGTTGCTCCGCGCGCCCGTCGAGATGACGCGCGTCCTGCTCACTCCGGGTGAACGGGTGGAGATCGTCGTCACGATGGCGGCTGGTGAGACGACGACGCTGCGGTCGTACCCGCAGCAGCTCGGTCTGGCGGCGGGCCGGGAGCGCAGCGTCGGCGCGGCCGACACGTTGGACGTCCTGCTGCTGCGGGCGGCGACCCGGCTGACGCCGGCGGCGGCGCTGCCGACGCGGTTGGCGCGCATCGACGCGCTGGATCCGTCCTCGGCTGCCGCGACGAGGCAGTTCGAGCTGCGCAACAACCTGATCAACCGGCAGGCGATGGACATGAACCGGATCGACACCGTGGTCACGGTGGACACCACCGAGATCTGGGAGGTCTGGAACGGTCACCACCAGCCGCACAACTTCCACGTGCACGACGTGCAGTTCCAGGTGCTCAGCGTGGACGGCCGGGATCCCGCGCCGGAACTCGCCGGATGGAAGGACACGATCTATCTCCCGCCGGAGGTGCGGTTCCGGCTGATCATGCGGTTCACCGAGTACACCGATCCGGCCGTGCCCTACATGTACCACTGTCACCTGTTGTGGCACGAGGACCAGGGGATGATGGGGCAGTTCGTGGTCGTCGAGCCCGGCCAGGCACCGGGCGTGCTCCACCACGACCACGGAGGCTGACCCGGCCGCGTCACCGCGACCCGGCCGGGCGGTCGACGGGGGGTCGGGGCGCGGTGGACGGAAGGTCCCGGTCGCCCAGGCGGCCCTGCAAGAGGGTGGCCTGGGCGACCGAGCCACCGCCGACGCCCAGGCCGTCCCGGGCCGCGTCGTAGAAGTGGTCGCGCGCCTCGTTGGCCCGGTGCAGCAGAGCCGCCAGGTCGTCGGTGGGCCTGCCCTGGGCGACTCGCTCGATCGCCCAGACCGCGTCGCGCCACGCCCGGGCCGCGGTCACCGTCGGGCCGTCGCCGAGCAGCAGTACGTTCTCCCAGGCGAGGGTGTGGCGGAAGTCGGCCTCGACGAGGTTGGCCAGCTCCCGATCCCGGTCCACCGGCACCCCTCGCCATCCGGGCAACAGCCGGCCGGAGGTGGCGTGCACCTCCTTGAGCGCGCGGGCGAACTCCGCGTACGCGTCGAGCCGCCGTTCGTCCCAGCGCACCGTCTGGGTCCGCCGCCAGCGCGACCGGTCGGCCAGCGAGGTCGCGACGATCGTGCCGACGGTGCCGATCAGGACACCGAGCAGGGCAGGCAGTTGCGCCATCAGGCTCTCCACGCCCGAAGCCTGCCATCTGTGGGCACGGCGGAGGGCATGGGAATCCCGCTCAACGCGGTACCTTCACCTTCGACAGTGGACGGACCCTGCGTACGATGATGTGATCATCCGCAGGTCCGTCAGCCGACCCCGTCGACAGGAGCTAGGAATGGCCAGCCCGGATCCCGAACTCGCCGCGAAGCTCCAGCCCGAGGTGCCGCATGCCGCGCGGATCTGGAACTACTGGATGGGCGGGAAGGACAACTTCCAGTCCGACCGGGCCGCCGGTGACGCCGTGGCGGAGGTCTACCCCGAGATCGTGGTGATGGCCCAGCAGTCGCGCAAGTTCCTCATCCAGGCGGTGCGCTACCTGGCCGCCGAGGCGGGCGTCCGGCAGTTCCTCGACATCGGCACCGGTCTGCCCACCATGCAGAACACCCACGAGGTCGCCCAGGCCATCGCGCCCGACTCGCGCATCGTCTACGTCGACAACGACCCGATGGTGCTGGTCCACGCCCGCGCGCTGCTGTCCAGCACCACCTCCGAGGGCGTCACCACGTACGTGCCCGCCGACTACCACGACCCGGAGAAGATCCTCGCCGAGGCCGCGCAGACGCTCGACTTCGACAAGCCCGTCGCGGTGATGTACATGGGCGTGATGGGCTACGAGCCGAACCTGGACGTGGTACGCGCCATCGTCGGCCGGACCATGGCGGCCACCGCCTCCGGCAGCCACCTCGTGCTCTGGGACGGCACCGACACCAGCCCCGAGGTCGTCTCCGGTGCCGAACGGCTGGCTCAGAGCGGCGGCGTGCCCTACATCCTGCGCAGCCCCGAACAGCTCGGCACCTGCTTCGAGGGACTGACGCTGGTGGAGCCGGGCCTGGTGCCGATCCCGCTGTGGCGTCCGGCGGACCCGGACGCGGTGGCGATCGACGCGTACGGTGCGGTGGGCCGCAAGCCCTGACCCTCGCCCACCCGGGGTGATCGGGCGGGCCTTCGGGATGGCCCGGTGTGAACCGGTGCACGGACCGGTCAGGAATCGAGAAGCGCAGGTCAGCGCCCCGACCATAGCCTGACTTCCGGTCGAGCACACCACCGGCAGAGTGCCGGTGCGGCGGCTCGGTCCGGAGGGAGGCCCCGGTGAAGGGCAACGCGTGGGTCCGTCAGGTGCACCGGTGGACGTCGATCGTCTTCACGGTGGCAGTCGTCATCGTCACCGTCGTCGTGATGGGGCAGCAGGAACCGGCCGAGTGGGTGTTCTTCCTGCCCCTGCCGCCGCTCTTCCTGCTGCTCGTCACCGGCCTGTACCTGTTCGCCCTGCCGTACGCCGCCAGACGCCGCGCCGCGAGCTGACCCGGACAGCCAGGCCACCGGCCAGCAGCGCCAGCGCGGCGAGGTGCAACAGCCGGACGCCGGTCGGCGCGAGCAGGTCGGCACCGGGCAGCGCCGCCACGCACACCGCACCGGCCACGGCGACCACCCCGGCGACACCCCAGAACAGGGTCGGCCGGCGGGCCGGGACGGCACCTCCGTCCGCCTCCCGCCCGCCGCGCCGACCGATCCGAGCCGCGAGTACGACCGCCAGCGCGCTGCCGACGACCGTGCTCGTCAGGTCCGACACGGTCCACCAGGCCACGCCGCTGACCCGGGACCAGTCGACCCCGAACAGCACCCGCAGCCAGTCGTCGGTGTGCGTGAGCCAGTCCCAACCGAGGTGGCTCGCCGCGCCGAGCACCGCCGAGCCGACCGTGATCCACAGGCGGTACGGCAGCACCGCACCACGCAGCGCGTACCCCCGCCAGCCGAACCACCGGTTCCCGGGCAGGTGGACCGCGACGTCGGGACCGGCGAACCGGACCACCGCCGCGTACGCCAACGCCACCGGCAGGCACCACCAGAACAGGGCGGGCCAGGAGTGGGTGTCGGCGAAGGTGCGACCGTCCGCCCCGGCGGCCAGGTACGCGACGTCCGGGGCAACCGCACCGGTGCTCAGTGCCACGCCGTCACACCATCGGGGCCGCCAGACCTTGAGCGCCAGCACCGGCGCGAGATGCGCGGGAAAGGTCAACGGCACGCGCAGCAGCCTAAGCCCATCCCTGATCGTGGCAGTGTGGCTGTGCGACACGCCGACGCGCCGACAGCTACACCGCCACGTTGAGGCGGGCACCGCCGCTCCGCCACGTTGAGGCGGGCCGCCACCAAGCAGCGGGGGCGGAGCCCGGCGGGCTCCGCCCCCGCATGGTCAGGCGACGGTGCAGGTGGCGCCGTTCAGCGTGAA